>NZ_BAAHYT010000010.1:0-2247946 GCF_054657415.1 Paradesulfitobacterium aromaticivorans
TGCTCTTCTTATCAAATGAACAGGAGGTCATACAAATGAATGCACAAAACCTACAGGATAATTATCCCAAACTCATTTCCTACATGGAAAACAATGGCTACTCAAAAACATACGTTGATAGGTTCAAACGGGAGATTACAAAAATTCTGGTGCTTGCAGATTCAGAGGATTGGTCCTGCTATACGGATGTATATCTGGAGTATACAAAAACATCTCATTCTCCTGATTATCTCCGTGATAAGCGGACTATCATAGGAGCCATTGAACAGTTTGATGTCCATAGCAGATTCCCAGATGGTAGACGCAGACATGAGCTTTTCAAAAGAGGTGCTTATCCGTTGTTGTCACCAGAGTTCAAATCAGTCATTGACTATTACTGTGAAGCAGAAAAGAAACGTGGCAAGAAAGTTACCACCATTTATACAGAATCTCATAATACATCCACATTTTTCTTATCCCTCCAGCAAAAAGGAATAGATAGCCTGGTTAAAATTACAGAAGAAGCCGTGCTTTCCATATTTATGTCTCCTGATGAAACACTGCTAAGGAGCTGTTCTTACAAGAAAAACATTACTGCCGTATTGAAGGCGTGTATCCCCTATTATCCAGAAGCTTGTCATCGGATTTTGGCTTTTCTTCCTGCCTTAAGGGAAACTAGAAAAAATATACAGTATCTAACATCAGAAGAAATCCAGAAGGTTAAGGAAGCACTAGCTAATGGTGAAAATCTCCTTACGCTCTGTGATAAAGCTATCGGGATGCTTGCACTTTACACAGGACTGCGTGGCTGCGATATTGCAGGAATGACACTTGACTCCATTGACTGGGGCAGGGATTTAATCTATATCAGACAGCAGAAAACGGAGTTTCCTCTTGAACTTCCTTTAACAGCAGTTGTCGGTAATGCCATTTATGACTATCTGACTTCTGAGCGTCCCCACACAGAAAGCAGGTATCTTTTTGTTTCACAAAATAAACCATACGATAGATTGAAAAGCAGAAGCATTGGCAACGTGGCAGTCCGGATCATGATAGCTGCAGGCATCCGTCAGTCCAAAGGCGACCGGAAAGGATTCCATATCTTCCGCCATCACCTTGCTACAGCCCTTTTGGGAAACGGAGTCCCTCAGCCTGTCATCAGCAGGACACTTGGTCACACTTCGCCAGATTCCCTTGAGGCATATCTAAGTGCAGATTTTCTGCATCTGAAGGAATGCTCTATCAACATAGAGCATTTTCCTGTGTCAGAGGAGGTGTTCTCTCATGAATAAGTTCACTTCTTTTCTTGCACCGCTCATGCAGGCATATGTTTCCTACCAGAAAGCATCCGGACATTGGAATGAAGCTTCTTATGAACCAAACCTCTTCCTGTTTGACCGGTACTGCAAGAAACAGTATCCGGAAGCTGCTCTTCTGTCCCAGGGAATGGTGGATGGATGGTGCCATAAACGCGACACGGAAACCAACAATTCATGCAGATCAAGAACCTATGTTGTTGCCAGTTTTATACAATATTTGAGAAAGCGCGGAAAAACAGACGTTATGGAGCCTGATATTCCAAGGAAAGAGCGACTCACGTATATTCCCCATTCTTTTACAGATGCTGAACTGGAAAATTTTTTCCGTGCTTGTGACAGTCTGCCTTCCGTATCGCGCACTCCCGAACA
Source organism: Paradesulfitobacterium aromaticivorans (assembly GCF_054657415.1). NCBI lineage: Bacteria > Bacillati > Bacillota > Clostridia > Eubacteriales > Peptococcaceae > Paradesulfitobacterium > Paradesulfitobacterium aromaticivorans. The sequence continues at coordinate 1,668 of NZ_BAAHYT010000010.1, forward strand.
GCTTTACAGGAAGATAACCATTCCTGTATTCTTCCGTCTTCTTTACAGTAGTGGAATACGAACCAATGAGGCAAGAATGCTGAGGGTTGAGGATGTCGACTTGTGCCATGGGATTCTGGACATCCATTATTCCAAAGGGCATGACCAGCATTATGTAGTGCTGCACGATTCCATGCTTGAACTTTTGAAAAAATATGATGCAGCAATACGGAAGCAGTACCCTCACAGGGCTTATTTTTTTCCTGCAAGGAGAAACTCTTTCCATAAAAGGAAATGGATACAGACAAATTTCCGGGAATTGTGGAATAAATATAACAGCTCTCATGCTACTGCATATGAGCTCAGACACCATTATGCCATAGAAAACATTAACCACTGGACAGATGAAGGCTTTGGATTTGACGCAAAGCTGCTTTATCTCAGCAAAAGCATGGGACACAGCACACTGGAAAGCACAAAGTATTACTATTCCCTTGTCCCAGGACTGGCTGACATTCTGGAAGAAAAAACAGGAATGGATTTCGAAAGCATTGTGCCGGAGGTGGATTATGAAGAAAGCGACGAATGAATCCGTCATAATCGCACGCCATATCAATGCCTTTTTGAGTGAATATGTCCCTTCCCAGAAGAGCCGCAGCAGCCAAACATTGAAATCCTATCAGTATGCGCTGGCATTATACATCGGTTTTCTGGAGACAGAAAAAGGAATCCGTGCAGAAAGCCTGTGTGGTGGATGTTTCAGCAGGACAATAATCGAGGAATGGCTGCAATGGCTAATGGAACAGCGTGGCTGCAGCCCAGAAACCTGTAATAACCGGCTGGCATCCTTAAGGACGTTCCTAAAATACCTGGGGAGTAGAGAAATCTCCCTGTTGTACCTTTCTGAGGATGCAACAAGAATTCCACGGAAAAAGGAATTACGCCAAAAAGTAAAAGGGATGAGCAAAAAAGCAGTACAGGTATTGTTATCAGTTCCGGATTTATCTACAAAAGCAGGGCGAAGGGATCTGGCACTTATGATTATCATATACAGCACTGCCGCCAGAATTGATGAAATCCTGTCTTTAAAAACAGGACAGCTGCATTTGGATGCGGAAAAACCGAATGTCACCATCATTGGTAAGGGAAGCAAAATCAGGACCCTGTATCTTCTACCTAAGGCAGTTGCACATTTAAAGAAATATCTGAAAGAATTCCATGGTGATAATCCGCATCCAGAAGCTTATGTTTTTTATTCAAGGAATACTGGGTCACATGGGAAAATGAGTCAGACTGCAGTAAACAAGCAACTGAAAAAACATGCCAGAGTAGCACATGAAATGTGTAATGAAGTACCACTGGATCTTCATGCTCATCAGCTGAGGCATGCCAAGGCCTCCCACTGGTTGGATGACGGCATGAATATCGTACAGATTTCCTTTCTGTTAGGACATGAACAGCTCCAGACAACAATGGTATATATTGACATTACCTTAGAGCAAGAATTAAAAGCCCTTGCAACACTTGAAGATGAGAACGACAAAAAGGTATCAAAGAAATGGAAAAATGTAAAAGGTGGACTGGCAGAATTCTGTGGTGTTAAGTTAATGAAAAAGTAAAGAAAAATATCCAAACCTTTTTTCATAAAAATCCTTAAATATCAGGCATATTTGAAAAAGGTTTGGATTTTATTTAAGTTTGGATAACGAAGGTCGTGAACCCTTGGCCCGGCAGACGTATGCGGAATGTCTGCCATAAGCAGATAATCTCGAAAACGACGGTAAACGGCACTTTTATCTGTTCTGTTTCCAGTCATACTAGGAAACAAGAAGGAGTCGTCCTTATTGAACCTGTGGTATGTATCCAGCAGAAGCTGTATCCGTTTGGTCAGACTCTGTGCAATAGGGACAAGCCGATCTTTGTTATTCTTGGCATGACGTATGACGAGAACATTTTTCTCAATGTCGATGTCCTTAAGCTGCAGGTTTAGTGTTTCTGAGACTCGCAAACCACTTCCATACAGAAGACGGAACAGTATCGGATCAAGCACGTTGCGGTTGTTGGTTCCTTCCAAGGGGTAGGAATCGACTGCCATAAAGAACTTATGCAATTGCTTTTTTGTAAATATATAAGGAATATGAGAACTCCTCTTCTGGGAGGCGGATTTAATTATGGGTATATGAACTAAATGTCCGTGCCTGCTTAGGAATTCAGCAAAATTCCTCATAAGGATTTCCTTTTTGTAATGAGTACACGGCTTTTCAAATTCACCATAGATGTAGCGGTCTAGCATCGGCTTTGTCAGATTAATTCCGCTGTAGCCGTTGTAATAGTAATAAGCATCGAATCGTTCCAATTCTCTAGTCTGTTTCTTGTATATGAAGTTAGTCATCTTTTTCTCTTGGATGAATGTACAGAGAAGGCCCTTCATGTCACTTTTCCACTCATAGATTTTTTTCATAGGTCCACCTCATCAGGATCAAGGGCACATCGGCGAAGGCCTACAAGATCAATCTTTAAATAGATGCTCGTTGTATTTATGTTCTGGTGCCCAAGAGTCTCGGAAATAACAGGAAGCGTTGCATTGCTTTCCAGCATCTTCTTGGCCAGCGTGCTTCGTAACGAATGTAGTCCGCAGTGGACATCAAGAGGTATATCCAGCCCAGCCTTGACCATGTAGCGATGCAATTCTCTATGAAAACTTTCGTTCTCACCAAATGCGTCGAATGGCGCCCTATGGCGAACAAATACCCTATCACTTGGTGTCTGAGGACGTCCGTTCTTTAGGTAATCAATGATCGCCCAGCCAATATCCTCAAGAAGAGGAAGCTCAATCGGCCGCTTCGTTTTTTGCATACTGATGCTTATGGTCTTCCGGTTCCAGTTGAGGCTAGAAAGCCTCAATCCACGAAGGTCGCTGACACGCAATCCGAGCCGGACAACAATCAGCAGAATGGCATAATCCCGTTTCCCTTTTGGGTCTGCCCGATCAACTGCCCCTAGCAGTTTCTTAACATCTTCGGTGTTCCATGAATAAGGAATAAAAGCGTTGCGCATCGTCCGAACTCTAGGAAGAGATTTGGAGAGGTCTTCCTTTGTAAATCGCTGCTGATACAGGAAGAAGAGGTAATTACGCATAACATACAGGATAGTGCTTACATATTTAGGTTTTGCAGTGCTGTAATTTCCCAGAAATTTTGTGACTACAGAAGGAGTAATATCTAAGGAGCTCTTAATATTTTCGTCATTAAGGAAATAAAGAAACTTATGTAAGATATTATTATTGCTCACGATGGTTGAGCTGGCGTAATAACGTTCTTCATAGGAGTCCTGGAAAAGAAGATATTCTTCGTTAAAACATTCTGGACACTGAAAGTCGGAAATCTTTGACCGCATGTAGAAGGATATGTTCCCGGTCTTTATGAATACGAGAAGGTTCTGGACCGGCTTCATAAATATATTGGTCTTCCTGTCACCTCGTCCATAAAAACCGTCCATAGATGTTCCGGTACGGTTATGCACATACTCAAGGCCGACTTCTTCATTCAAGGTTGCGTAATTATTGGATTGCATGAACCTGAGAAGGCCATTGTATACACCCCGATGAACCTTGAGAGTGGTTAACGCATACCCCTGCTTTTCCTGAAGTAAAAGCACTTGATCCATAATTTGTTTCAAATCGAGTAGTTCATCCAAAATAATCATCCTTTCTTTTTCTAGTTAGGATGATTATGAAGTATTATGGTGAGTGATCCAATAAAAAAAGACCTACAATTGGTCAAATCATAGCAACACTCCCCATAATCTGAGGCTCTACATAATGCCGGAGATCGTGTTTCAATCCACGCACCCGCACGGGGTGCGACGGGGCGTGAGAAGTTGCTTGAGTTGTTGAGCGTCGTTTCAATCCACGCACCCGCACGGGGTGCGACTTACAAACGAAGGCAGAAGGAACAGACGTACAAAGTTTCAATCCACGCACCCGCACGGGGTGCGACGAACTACAGGCAGCGCTGCTTAACTTCTTAAGCGGTTTCAATCCACGCACCCGCACGGGGTGCGACAGTGACAGCAAAAAAACAGGCAATATCAATAGCTAGGGATCTAATTATCGCGAACCCAATCTATTGACGACAGAAGGTCTTTCGTAAAACTTACCTTTTGGACAAGAATCCATCTTTTAAGCTGCTTGCGATACCCCTAGCAAACCATGTTCACATCGGGTTCGCACTTATTCTAAACAATTATCACTCCTTCCGGATCAAATGTCGTTTTTGCCCCTACATGTTCTACTCTTTTCTTCCAGTTACTGCCTAGGAAATAATATCTCAAACTGTCCACCTCTACATCTATTATCCCCTCCAACTTATTTTTTAGCTGGGCAAACTGCGTAGGGTCAACGAGACATTCGAAAACGGAATTTTGTACCCTTTGCCCGTAATTAACACATTGCTTAGCAACCTGCCGAAGCCTCCTTTTACCAGTTTCTGATGTGGTACTAACGTCATATGTGATCAATACCATCATTGCCAACTCACCTCCCTATTTCCAAACAAAAGGCGGATAATCGTCCATATCACCTCTTAAATATCTGGAAAGCAACAAAGCTTGGGCATATGGTAATAACCCAACGGTGATTTTCTCATTTAAAAAAGGATGGGTTGTTTCTTCTCTCTTTCTTGTTTGCCAAGCCTCTAAAACTGTTTTTCTTGCCTTTTCCTTTAAGATCACACCACCTGACTCCTTCTTGACAAAGTCATCAGCTGTAACCTGTCGACGGTTAATAAGACTAAGAACAAGTCTATCTACTAAATAGGGCCGGAATTCTTCCATTAAATCCAATGCCAGACTAAGTCTGCCTGGACGATCACGATGCAAAAAACCAACATATGGATCCAGGCCCACCGTTTCGAGGGCACTTCTTGTTTCATTTGCTAATAAGGTATATAAAAAAGAAAGTAAGGCATTTAAATTGTCCATTGGGGGCCTTCGGCTTCGTTCTTTCATAAAAAAATAATCTTTCTGGTTTAGCACCATGTCGTCAAACACTGAGAAATAATCTCGTGCAGTTTCTCCCTCTATACCTCTGATTTCATCCATCGATGAAGCCCTGCTGACTCTAACGATATTGCGAGCTAAATCTTTATTGATCGGCCCAATCCTATCAAAACTATACTTGTCTCCATGATCACTGATAAAACGCCTCAGAACCGTTCTACAGTTAGCTATTTTACCAATGATAAAGCGCGAAGCTAATTTTGTGCAATCATTGGGTGAATCCGCCATTCTGTATTGCTTGCGCCTTAATAGTACGTTGCCCTTAATCGGTCCGGAAACACTTGCAAGAAATTTTCCATGTTCATTAAGAAATGTAAGTGAAACTCCCCTTTCTGCACATAAACCTAATAAAGCGGGACTGCCCCCTGTATAGCCGAAAGTTACTATTCCTTCCAGATAATGAATCGGAGTGCGGAAGACCTCTTTATCCTGTACCTTAACCACCAAGTTTTCCCCGTCTTTTGCTAAATATGCTTCAGGAGTTGTTACATATAGAACATTCAACATTTTCTTCATAAGGGTTAATCTCCCGCTTCCTGTTGCGCTTCCTCAACCAGATGCTTGAGGTAACGATCAGCCACATTCCTTTTCTTACCAAGTTCCGGTACGCATATGTTTTCCAAGGAGCAGTTCCTACATTTTGACTGTTTCATAACGGTAGGGGTTATTCCTTTTTCAAATAGGTCGTGCATTCTTTCTGCAAGCTCTCTAACCCTTGTTCTCAATGTTTCGTCAAGATCAACTTTCTGCCTGTGCCTTGTTTCACCATAAAATAAATAACTGCAGTCGATTTTTACCCCTAACATCTCCTCAATACACATAGCCTGGGCACATAACTGAACTTCATCCCTGTCATCTGCTTTTGGTTTACCCCTTTTATACTCGACAATACTTATTATCGTGGAGGCGATGTCTCCCGAATCCTGCCAGTACTCGATTGCGTCAGCTACTCCATACAAGCCTAGGCTTCTCGATACTAAAGGAACAGAACGCACAATCCTAATGTTATTTCTGGTTTCCGAAAAGTATGGGTCATCCACTCTCTCATGCATTTGTTTGCCTTCTACGGTTCGCACGTTTTCTTCCCACTGTTTTTCTATATGGATTAATGCCCACTGCCTCTCGCAGAAAGCAAAATGCTGTATTCCTGATAAGGCCAATAAATCTTCGTCATCATAAAATATGGAATTCGTCATTTTTCTATTATGTTCACTCCAACTGGCAATTGGGAGCGGTCTAAATTGATTTCATAGTCATTAAAACTGCGGGCTGGGCGCAGAGGTTCTTTCCTGGAAACTTGCAATAGGTCTAACAGTTTATATGCTGGGGCATTACCCAACGCAGACTCGTGTTGAAACACAACTAATTTACGAGTAGCCATTTTACCCCTAGCAGCGGAATGATCATGGTCAAACATATTGACTAAGGCCTCCCACAGCAGTTCAAGATCAGCGCCGGAAAAGCCAGTCTTCCCTGCCAAATGGGCGGACACATATCCTTCTACCCTATAAAGTGCATAAGGAACAATATGCTTGCGGCCCATCTCCCGGTCTTTCTTCTCGGCATCTTTTTCTGAGGTAACAGCCATTCTGGTAATCGTTACCTCCTGTTGCACAATTGGATCGATACTCCTGGCGAAATTAAGCTGGACTGGGCCACGAACTTGGCCGCAGTTAACTTCAGTAGTCATAACTGCCCCAAACGCCCTGATATCGAAAAAATGATGACACATAAACCCAGTAACTTTCTTAGCATCCTCTTCATCTTTAGGCAGTTTTTTATCCTTAGTGTTGGGCTCGATCCCTACAGCTGCATAGGCCTTGCGATGCTGGGTATTTAGTACAGCTCCCTCACGGACATAAATGTCGTATCCTTCAGATTCTCCTTTTACAATATCAACATAATTTCTGATCTTACGTTTTAAGGATACGTCTGTCACCAGTCCAAGACCAGTCTCGGCATCAATTCGCGGCATGTTTCCAGCGTCCGGATCGCCATTGGGATTACCGTTTTCCACTTCAAATAAGAGAACAAATTCATACCTATTTTTGATAGACTCAGCCATTAATTATCCCTCTTTTCTTCTTTTTTCGTAAAGAGTGCCTGGCGTTGATGATAATAACCGAGGACAAAGAGCCCCTGTTCATCCAGGTTCAGATGTGCTGGAAAGGTTTGAATGGAGTTAATTACTTCTTCAATTCGTTTATCCGTTGAACGACCGTATTCGGCCTTAGCTATATGATGTTGAGCTAATCTGAGTAAAATAGGAAAAACAGAACCAGGAGTAGCAGATGCCGCACCAAAAAACCTGTCCTTAATCGTAGCATTCAAGCCTGGAGTGGCATCTTGTTGAGCTTTTTCCAGAAGGGCAAATAATCGTCCCAGCCTGTAGGCTACATTTGTACTCTCACTATCTAAAGCCATATTAATTCTCACCTCATCCCTTCCATTATTCCGTTGCTTTCTTACTAAATAGGCCTTAACCATAGCCGCCCGCACATAATTAATTTTGTAATCAGCCTTGATGCGTACGATTATTGAGTTATATAAAACTTCCGGGTAGGGAGCGCCTGTTAAGATTGAGCGCATCAACACCCCGCCTAAGAGCGGTGGGATCCTTTTAGAGTCTCCCAAAGGAGCAGTTTCCTTCAAAATCATGCTGATGGGTATAAAATTCGGTTCGTTTTGATAACTCTTCATTATAGCCATATCACTGTAATGCTGACCGATTTTGTCCAAGAACTTCCCGTATTCATCAACATGCCAGAACCTAACCGCAAGTCGGCTGGCATTGGGAGCCAATCCTAAAATGTAGAAGTTTACGCCTTGGTCAACACCTGTCAACCCTTCACGAATCGGTGCCCCTATTCGTATTCTGCTTAAGACATCATGCAGGAGTTGTACTGTACGCGGATCCCTAGTCCTTTGCCATGTGTTACTTTCTTCTCCATTATTTTCTGCTTGTTCATTAGGGAAGAACAAAGCCTGTATCAAGTCTTCCTCGACCCCATCATTCGAACGTTCTGCCCAAAACACCATGGACGTATCTCCAATACGTATACGGTGTTTCTGGCTACCTAATAGATAGTTAATAGCAGTTGTATAGCCAAAAGCAGCACTTTCACTAATTGGTGCATTATAACTTTGGCTCTTGCCATAAGACGTAAAAGCATTAAGATTAAACGAAACCAAGGAAGCACCGCTTGATTGTGCCCCCGTTACTCCTTTGATGTTAGGATGCAGTCGTGCTATAGGCGACTTCTTGCCCGTAACTAAACATTGGCTAATGACTTCGGACTCGTGGCTTGAACGAAAGTAATCCCAAGCTTCCATGATAGCGGGCCGTTCGTGAAGATAACCCTCTTTTCCTTCCAACCTAAATACAAGGTTTCCCCCTTTAGATAAGTCCCCTAAAACTTCCTCTACTTTAGGATGGTTAGGTGCTCTGGCAATATCCCAGTTATGCAAGAAAGTTAATAAAGCTTCTGCCCCCTCATCGCGTATTCCACTCAATACCTCTTCATGAAGATTAACAAAAGCCTCAAATGCTTCTGTTCTCCGTTTGGGTTTATCTTTTTTTCCCTCTTGTTGAAGGCACAGCACATATGTACAGTTGTCACACATGAAATTAGCCGCTACCCCAGAAGCACGTTTTATCTGTTCAGGCACGTTCATTTCTCTTGCAACAAGTTTTTTGTCTCTTTCCACTTGTAAATCTACAAAATTAAGTAAATCACCCTTCGAAGAAAGGATTATAGCATAAGAAACTCTAACCCTGCTGTATCCGGGCCTGCTAACCCCGGAATCCTCATCTTCGAGCAGCCTTTCGTAGTATTGGTATAAAGCATGAATAATCACCCAGGTATCCCCCCTTCCTCCATGCGGGGTATTTCAATTGCTCCATCTTTCATCACAGCCTTGAAAAACCTTGGATTCATATTATCCTTAAAATCAATATCTAAAAGCATCCATCCCAGATCCTTTTCACCTTGATGCAGTGAATGCGGAAATGGCTCGTCTTCTTCCAGTAAACGGAACTTAGCAGGAAACTCTCGGCATCCAAGGTAAGGTTGGTGATAACACTGCCCCTGTCGCGCGCGCCGAAGCACAATATTATAATGCTTTTCAGAGGTATCACCAGGTCCAACCTTGTCCGTGAGTTCAAAATGTGCCTCTATAACATACGCGACATCCCTTAATAGGAGGGTTGCCCTTTGCTGCCTGTCATCTGCCGCATACTGGCAGAGTATGACAGGCTCACCTTTCATAGCCTTTTTAACATTTCCTGCCGGTATCTTACTTCCTACTTCATTACGGCGCAAATTGTCAAAGCGAATATTATTTAAGACATGTATTTTGTCTACTGTCCATTTAATTGCGGGTTTCCAGTGAACAGCTTCAAGAATTCCTCTGGCAGCAGAGGGTGTCATCACATCATAACTAACCCTTTCTACCTTCATTTCCGGCCTGGTAAAGCAAGCATAATCCCCCCATACTAATAGGCGAATACCGTAACCCATTTCAAAATCCCTCCTTTCCTAAATGATTAAAGTATCTCTAAGAAACATACTGTCGGTACAGGGCAAAAGTCCTGTTGCAGTGTTGTAGTTCGCTTTGTATCTTTCCTCACTCAAAGCGAAAAAGCAGCCCGCAATATCTTCGAGTATACCGTACCGGAGCATGTCCTTAAATTCAACATCATAGACCTGCACTGTATAGCGCTGCAACTTCCTAGCGTATTGGCGGGGGAACTTACTCCACTTGGCTTCCTCTAGCAACTTTCTACACTCATCATCCCAAGGTATTATTACTGCGTTTGTACTTTCATCAATGAGCTTAAACTTGTCCGCGATAAACCGAAAAGGAAATCTCAATCCCTTTTCTTGTTCTTTGATTTGAGCCATGATTCTCTCTTTGTCCAGATTTTCATCCTCAATATCATAAAGCAGAGTAAAATACTCCTTAACTTGTTCTAAGCTTAAAGGATCCTGCGCTTTACTAAAAATGCTTTCGCCAATCGATGCTGTTCTACTAAGCCAGCCTGCCGGTAAACCATGTTTCTCCGGCCTAAAAACACACACTTCTCCCTTGTCTCTCGTACCTTCTCTGTTGCACCTCCCGGCCGCCTGGGCAACCGAGTCAGTCCCTGCTATACTGCGGTAAACAACTGGAAAATCCACGTCAACCCCAGCCTCAATCAACTGTGTGGAAACTACCCTGCAGGTATCTCCACTCTTTAATCGTGTCCTCACAGTCTGCAATATTTCCGATCTGTGAGCAGGACACATGCGCGTACTTAAATGAAAAGTTCCTTCCTCCTGTATTTTTTCGAAGATTATGCGGGCATGTTTTTTAGAGTTGACTATGCACAAGACCTGCTCGTACATTAACAATTTATCGGCGAGCGAATCATCTGACAGTTCTCCTAAATTATTAACCCGCACCCGCTGCAACGCTTGATATAACCCCTCGGGGTCATCAATTATCTCAAACGTTTCAATATCGAAAGGCAGAAATTTTCCGATGGCCGGCTGAGTAGCGGTACATAAAACCACCGTAGTATTATAATTTGTCACTAGCTCAACCAACGCATTAAGGCACGGTCGTAAGAAACCTGTGGGAGTCATTTGCGCTTCATCTATGATCACTACACTGTTTGCAACATTATGTAGTTTCCGGCACCTTGAGCTTTTTGATGCAAACAAGGACTCAAAGAACTGCACGCTAGTCGTAACAATAACAGGCATATCCCAGTTCTCCGCCGCCAGTTTCAATTTTTCTTCCATCGAGGAATTATTCTCTGCTTGCTCATCCTGCACAATATCGGAATATGAGAAATTGCTGTGATGCTCCAGCACTTTATCATCACCAAATATGTCTCTGAATACTGCTGCATTCTGTTCAATTATGCTCGTGTACGGGATAACATATATCACTCTATCCATGTTGAAGGTTACAGCATGTTTCAGGGCAAAAGCCATCGAAGAAAGGGTTTTCCCGCCTCCCGTTGGTACTGTGAGAGTAAAAAATCCTGGCCTTAAAATCGCCTTGGTCTTGCAGTTGGCTAAAACCTGCTCCCTGTACCCTTTAATCTGCGTTCGAAAAGTTCTAACACTAAGATCTTCCAAAAACGAATCAAGAACTTGCTTCATTTCGCTAAGCAAAACTCTATTCCCACGCAAATATGATTTGTCCGGGTTCAATCCTCTTTCCGTATCAAGGAAATCAGCATCCACTAGCGCCGAGTAAAGGAAGCGGATAAAGAACTGAACACTAAACCCATAGCCCATAGGCGCTTTTTTGATAGGAAAAGCGAGTTCTTCAGGTGTTGGGAGTACAATTTCCTGTTCAAAGGCGCTGTAATTTGGCAGAGAACCTTTATTTAACCTTCCTTCCAGCGAAGATTCATCAGCTTTACTGCCCCAGTCAGGGAGACCTGCATGGTGACCGGAAATTACATAGGCTAATATTTTACCAAAAACTTTGTAATATTTGTCTGCCTCTACCGCTCCGGCTGTGGAATGATCTACTTTGTTTTTAGCTCCATGAAGACGTTGTTGAAACGCATCTGAATATTTGCCAACGTCATGAAGAAGCCCAGCCACATAACCTATCTTCGCAGCCTTGAACTTTTCTGCGAAATGTGCAGCTAGGACTGCGGTATCTTCTAAATGTCGTTTTAATAGGTGCCACTGGCTTTTGTCTTTTTGACTGTCTGAATGAGCGTAATATTCCAAATTATTCATCACCGCTTACTACAAACATTTCTCCCTTTACCATTTTCTCCATTTATCGCCTTTTTCCTTCGTGCCTAGAAAAAAAATTAGGAGCATTGTACGCTCCTGTATAAAAATCTATATCAAAATGTTAGTTTAATATATTAGTTATACCGACCTCAAACGACAGAGGAAGTGACGAAGTACTTTATTCACCTATCTCCGGTTCAAGGAGGGTGACGATGCCCTGAGTGCCATCCACCCGAATCTTCTGGCCATCCTTTATCATACGGGTTGCATGCTCAACCCCTACCACAGCCGGAATGCCATATTCTCTGGCCACGACCGAACCGTGGGTCATGAGACCGCCAACCTCCGTCACCAGACCGGCCGCAAGCGGAAACAACGGTGTCCAGGCCGGATCAGTGTACGATGCCACCAGAATATCTCCCTTATCCATTCTCGCATCTTCCAGCTTCAGAATGACCCGGGCTCGGCCCTCGACGCTTCCGGCTGATACCGGACTCCCGGCTAGCGCGCCTGGAGGCACATGAACTCCCGGTTTGGCGGAAATGATTTCCCCTTCGCTGGTGAGGGCGCGGGGAGGTGTCAGCAACACATCGTGCTGGAACTTTTCCCGACGCCTGGCGATAACACTGCGGTCTAAGCGTTGCGTTGCGATCAATGCTTTGATTTCCGTTAGCGACAACCAATAGATGTCTTCCGGATGACTCAGAATGCCGGCCGTGACCAGTGGCGCGGCCTCCTGCAATAGTGCCTGCTTGATCAAATCTAAATGCTGCACCATTAAATATTTGGGACTTTCCCGCAGCCCAATCAAGGAACGGTGAACCTTAATCAGTCGCTGCATGAGCCTTGCTTTGAAAAATCCCCAGGGTGTTTGCCGCAGACGCTCAAGCAGCCTGGCGGCTGCCTGTTCAGCTTCCTCTTTGCCGGCCAGGAAATCAAGGCGGTGCTGTCCGGGGCGGGTATTTTTGATATGGCTCAGAATGGCTGGTAGCCACTGGCTCGGAGCCTCGCGCCACCGCGGTCTGGTCACGTCGATTTCCCCGGTTCCCCGCATACCATAGCGTTCCATGAACGTCTGGAAAAGAGGAGTAACCTTTTCTCCACTAGGAACAGACTTTAAACCCTCCCAAAAGGTTGCGTCAGCCGCCTGAGCGAGGTATTCGATGACGGCCGGATGTTCGCGCACGGCATCGGCCAAATCCCCCAGTGCCAATCCCATTTCCGTGGTCACATTACCCGGCGGCGATTTACTGATGCGGCCCAACTCGGTCGTGTCACTCAGCCACTTTTGGGACAGGCTCGCAATGAGTTTATAAGTCATAATCGCGGGCGCCAAATATTGGATGATCCTTGAAAAAACCGTAGGCATCAGGGTGGACAATATGTTCTGAATCTGTGTAATTCTGGCCGCACCGGATACTTCCTGGAGTTTTTCCCGATTTTCTTGGACCAGGCCACTGATGAACCGGTTCATCTCATCCATAGCCCCATCATGGTTGCGGTACAGGACATTTCTGAGGATAGCCAAAGCTTTCGGGAAGACCCTTTGAGCCTGAGTGAACTTTATCTTCTTTTCAGAATGTCTTTCCGCCTGGAATCCCGCGCTCTCACTGAACTCCTGCACCGCCTTGCCGAGCAATTCATCAACATTGCGCGCGATTGCGGGCAGCCGTTCCCTCACCTGTGGATATTCCAGCAACGGAGTAATGTCAAAATACAATCGTCCACCGGCTTCCAGCAGGAATTTGCTCTCGGCTGGCGGCGAAGCTTTGCCGACAGGGGCTAAAGTCCTGAGTACCGATATCCCCAGGGGTTTCATGGCCTCAGTCATCATTTGCGGATGACCGAAGGATAAGAAAAGATGAAGTTTGTCATCGGAGACTGGGGGAACTGGGTAGAGGGTCGTAATCGGTCGGCTCTGCAAAATGAACAGTTCCTTGTCAGCAAGACACCACTCAATATCCTGAGGGCTGCCGAAGTGTTCTTCAATGCTGCGTCCCATGCGGGCCAGCTCAAGCGCCTGCTTCTCCGTTAAAGCCGGGGTTGTTTGCATCTCTTCCCTAATTTCCGCTTGGGCTGTGCCGCCTTCAGGTTTAGCATAAATAGCAAGCGCTTTCCGGGCGATTTGTTTTTTGATCAATCGATCGGATCTTACCTGGTATAAATCGGCGGAAACAATACCGGATACCAACGCTTCACCCAGCCCAAAACTGGCGTCAATGGAGACGATCTTGCGGTTGCCTGTCACCGGATCGGCAGTAAACATAATTCCCGCTACTTGAGGAAAGACCATGTGCTGCACTACCACCGACAGAAAGACCGAACGATGGTCAAAACTATTTTGGACACGGTAGACGATGGAGCGGTCGGTAAACAAGGAAGCCCAGCAGTTGCGGACAGCCTGCAGCAATTGTTCGGAGCCTTGGACATTCAAGTAGGTTTCCTGCTGGCCGGCAAAGGAAGCCGTCGGCAAATCTTCGGCGGTGGCACTGGAGCGGACAGCGTATTTCTGGTCGGCCCCGGATTTTCGCCAAGCATCGAGGATCGCAGCTTTAACCGGTTCTGGTATGGCAAGGGAGTGTAAATGATCCCGAATTCGTTTTCCCAGGTTGCTGATGGCGTTTAATTGGTTCGGCTGCAAGGTATCCAGCAAATCCAACAGCTCAGCCATCTCTTGGCTTGTCTGAATAAAAGTGCGATAGGCCCAGGTCGTAACACAAAAGCCCTGGGGCACCGGAAAACCGGCCTGCGTCATTTCACCCAGATTGGCACCTTTTCCGCCCACAATGAGCATTTGGGATTTGTCAATTTCATTGAAATACAAGACGTATTTCTTCATATGCGAACCCTCCATTTGAATGTTAGCATTCAATGAAAAAAGCTCCCCTGCATTGTAATCGTAAGGCTGGGCTTTGCGATTTTCTTCCCCTTATCCAAATGAAAAATCCCCCTCTTACCTAAATACTCCCATTTTATCCAAGTAGAGGTGGATATGGACATCAAAAAGATTAGATAAATTAGTGACCATTAATATCCTTGATCAGACCTTCCACAAACTTAATATAATTTTCAATCTGATCGTTAAGGCTGCCTCTTAATGACTCTGTCTTAGATGCTAAGGTTTCTACCTTACGCCAGCGCAACTCTGCCCCATACGCATGCCGGAACATGTGCCTAAACCTTCGAAACTCATCCAACTCATCCCAAAGATCCTTCGTGATGATAGCGGGGCGAACATCCGGTATCTCTAGTGTCATCGAACGTAACAGCTCCCGATGATAATCTCCACCGAGAGGCTGCCCACCGTCAAAAGCCTTTGAAATCCGTTCTAAAATTGCCTCTATACCGGTATAAAAATGGTGTAAGTAAGCAGCAACGGCCATCACATCCGAGCCACGAACCGGTCCCTGGTCTTTCTCTAACTTTTGCACCAACTCCATGATGGAATCAACCTGCGCCTGGCAGGACTCCCAATCAGATCGGATATTAGCAATAAGAGTTTTATAGCTGGCGGCCCGCTTTTCGGCAGCGGTCATAGGATCACCCCATCTCTTTCAATGTTAGAGCGCAGAGATTCCCGGGCAAATTCAAGCTGCACGATATCCACCTTAATCGGGTCAGCTATACTCTCCGCAATTCCGTAGGCTTTGAGGTAATGCTCTTCGGGGAGTCCTTTTACTGCCAAATCAATATCCGAATCAAGTTCGAACTGTCCAGTAGCCAGCGAACCGAACAGCACGACTTCCACGCCAGGGAATTCTTTACGCAGGGCCATTGCAATTTGTTCCGCCTTAGCCTGAGCAACTCTCAACCGCTCCTGCGTCCTTGCTTCTTCCTCCGCTATTCTCTTTAAGTGCCCTGCTAAATACGGAGACGTCCCCACGATCAGCCCTCCCTTGTTCCAATAATTTCCTTAAGCTTAGAATAGCATGGAATTGGGGATAATTCAATGACTAATAATACTGCGGGTATTTGCCAGTAACTTGAAGTAAATGGCAACTCCGGCGTTTTATTCTTGTGTTCTCGCTTAATTCTAATAAATGTATGGTTCACGGTTAAGTGCTTCGGAGGATTGAAAGCACTCTACGGTCTTTTATCAAATCAAAATATCTTTGGCCGTTTTATCCCCGCCTAGCCGATAAGCCCCTGCCACCATCGCGAGTTTAAATATATAAGGAGTCGGAACAAACAGTGTTTTACCCCCGCAATTGAGCGAGAAAATCTACCAGCAGTCTATTAACTTGATCTGACCGTTCAGACATACATCGGTGTCCTGCACATTCAATAATTGTCAACTCGGAGTTATCTAACTGAGTATTAAGATACTCTGAGTATTTAACCGGAGTCATTTTGTCCTCAGATCCAACCACTATTAGACTGGGAATTTTAATCTTTCGAACATCTTCCATCCGGTTAAATGTATTGCACGCGTTAAAATCTGCCAGGTAAACCGCAGATGGAATATTGTCTATTTCCTGAAATGCTTCTTCCAACAAATCTGCCGGAGCTGAAGCGGAATAAAGATGCTTTGCATTGCGAAAAGGTTTTTGTCCCCTGGTCAGTGCTGCAAGAATATCAGGGTTCACTTTTAGGCGGGCACCGGTTCCAATTAATATCAGGCCTTTTGGCCGCTCTGGAAACTGCAGGGCAAACTCTAAAGCTATCGCCCCGCCCAGGGAATGTCCAGCAAGGACAAACTCGTCGAGGAATAATGACGACGCAAAATCAGCGACAAATCTGGCAAGATCGCCCACAGTACTGAGTAGCACTCCCCCCGACATCCCGTGTCCGGGCAAATCAACAGCTATAGTCCGGCAAACATTGTTTAGTGCTATCTGTTGGCGGAACCAATGCCGACTCGAACCGCCTGCTCCGTGAACAAAAACAACAGTTGGTTGCCCATTGCCCATTTGTTCATAAAATATATCTGTCCCTGCTACAGTAACATATGCCATGATAATCAAGTTAGATTTTCGACAATGGTCGAAATACCCATACCGCCACCGATACATAATGTCGCCAAGCCGTATTTCTTACCTCTACGCCGCAACTCATTGAGCAATTTAACTAAAATAATTGCCCCTGTGGCCCCTAGAGGATGTCCCAGGGCGATGGCCCCGCCGTTGACATTGGTTTTCGCAAGGTCCAACCCCAACTCTTTTACTACGGCCAAAGTCTGTGCTGCAAAAGCCTCATTAAGTTCAATCAAGTCAATCTGACCCAGACTGAGACCAGTCATTTTCAAAGCAGCCTGCGTAGAAGGTACCGGCCCGATCCCCATAATCTGTGGCGACACTCCTCTCGCCCCCATGCCGATTACCTTCGCAATGGGCTTAAGGCCAAATTCTTTTGCCTTCTCAGGGGTAGCAATGATCACAACAGCGGCGCCATCGTTACGGCCGCTTGAGTTCCCGGCAGTAACGCTTCCACCGTCCTTAAACACCGGCGGCAATTTGGCTAACTGGGCCAGGGTCGTCTCCCGCGGATGCTCATCTGTGTCAAACACGGTAACTCCTTTTTTTTGTTTCACTTCGTACGGAACTATTTCTTCCTTAAATAATCCATTCCGAATCGCGCGCAGAGCCCGCTCCTGGCTCATCAAGGCAAACTCATCTTGTTCCTGGCGGCTGATGTTATATTTTTCGGCCAAGTTTTCCGCCGTAAGTCCCATGGTTAAACGGCCATAGCGATCCTCCGGCTGACAACGTGGCTGGCTTTCAGTATTGGGGTCCAAAATTTCAGCGTTACCCATACGATAGCCATAGCGCGCATTTCTAAGGTAGTAGGGAGCAGTACTCATACTTTCTGCTCCACCGGCGATCACAACATCGGAATAACCGGACCAGATCGCTTGAACGGCGTTATTGACTGCCGTCAGACCGGACCCGCACTGCCGGTGTACAGTATAAGCGGGTACGTCTTCAGGCATGTTGGCCCGCAACAGAGCCAAACGGGCCAAGTTAGGGTTGTCGCTGCTTTGTTTGGTCTGACCGAGGATGACTTCATCCACAGCTTGATCCGGGATACCGCTGCGTTCGAGAACTTCCCGAATAACCCGAGCCGCCAGGAAATCAACCTCTACATCCTGCAAACTGCCCCCAACTCTGCCAACAGCTGTACGTACACCGGCCAAAATTACTGCTTCTTGCATTAATTTTTCCTCCTCTTACCCGGACTATGTCAGTGCCCTTCATTTATACAATTGTTTTTAAAAACTACCTACCTTTATATACGGGTGGCCTTTTCTCCAAGAATGCGCTCAGCCCTTCGATCCGATCTTCCGTAGCAAACAAGATTGTCTGAGCCAGTCTCTCAAGGATCAATCCCTGGTCAAGACTTGTATTGCTGCCCCAATCCAACACGGATTTGGCAACGCGAACCGCTAAGGGGCCTTTGTTCAGGATTTTGCGGGCCATTTCCTTGGCTGCATCGACAGCCTTACCGACAGGAACGACCTTATTGATTAAGCCTATGCGCCATGCTTCGGCTGCATCAATGGCCTCACCTGTTAGAATGAGTTCTTTGGCTTTTCCTATTCCGACCAAGCGCGTTAAACGCTGGGTACCGCCGGCCCCTGGCAAGATACCGAGGTTTAACTCGGGCTGACCCAGCTTGGCATTCTCAGAGGCTACCCTGAGATCGCAAGCCATTGCCAGTTCACAGCCGCCACCTAAAGCGAAACCGTTTATAGCAGCAATTGTTACCTTATCCACTGCAGCAAGCTTGCTCAAAACTGCCTGGTTTTCGTTATAAAAAGTCTCGATTAAACTCCTGTCTTTCAAAGCCGCTACATCCGCTCCTGCTACAAATGCTTTGTCTCCTGCGCCGGTAAAAATAATTATCCTTACTTTCTCATCTCTTTGCAGTTGCTCCGTGACTTGGGAAAGTTCCGCCCAAGTCTCACGATTTAAGGCATTTCTTACCTCAGGCCGATTAATTACAACGACACATATTTCGCCGTCATATTCTAACAGCAAATTCTTATAATCCATATTCAGCCACCTTATTCTCCAGTGTAATCATAGACGCCCTTACCAACTTTACGTCCCAATCTGCCGGCTTTCACATATTTAACCAGCAAAGGAGCGGGCCTGTATTTTTCGCCCAGAGTTTCGTACAAATACTGCTGGTTTTTTAATCTTACATCAAGCCCTACTAAATCTACGAGTTCGAAGGGACCCATTGGATGGTTTAGTCCCAATTTAAGAGCTTTGTCTATGTCCTCAGGCGTTCCTACGCCCTCTTGTAACATTAGGAAAGCTTCATTGCCGATCAGGCAATTAATGCGCGAAGTAACAAAGCCGGGGAATTCATTAATTTCTACAATCTCTTTGCCAATCTGCTTGCAAAATGCTGATGAAATATCATATGTCTCATCAGAAGTTTCCAAGGCACGGATGATCTCAACCAACTTCATCATGTGAACGGGATTAAAGAAGTGTAGCCCAATTACTTTATGCGACCGTTCAGTTGCCGAAGCAATCTCCGTAACACTCATGGTTGACGTATTAGTGGCCAAAATCGTATGTTCAGGACAAAACTTATCCAACTTAGCGAATATTAAAAGTTTAAGTTCCATAATCTCAGGAATAGCTTCAATTACGAGATCTACATCTTTAACTGCTTCCTCTAAATCGGTAATACAGCTGATCCGGGCTAGGGCAGCCTCTTTAGCTTCGGGTGTCAATTTTCCTCGTTCGATCCCTTTTTGCATATTGGCTCCGATCATACTAACCGATTTTTCAAGAAGTTCAGTGCTGATATCTTGCATATTTACTTGAAAACCACCCAGGGCACATACGTGTACAATACCCCGCCCCATGGTACCTGCTCCAATTACGGCTACTTTTTGAATACCCAAGGTTCTTCCATCTCCTTCTCTTAAGAGTGTTAAGCTAACTCGTATTCCTTCAACAACTGAGCAGCGATGATGTTTTTCTGGATCTCTGATGTTCCTTCGTAAATTTTAGTTATTCTGGCGTCTCGATAGTAGCGCTCAATTTGAAAATCTTTGATGTACCCCATTCCACCGAAAATCTGTAAGGCTTTATCTGCAACCCGGCAATAAGCTTCAGAAGCGAAATATTTAACTGTTGCCGCGTCTTTTATCACTTTCATGCCTTGATCAACCATCCAAGCAACGCGGTAAGTCAATGCTCTCGTGGCCTGTATATCAGTCTCTATTTCAGCCAGATGGTGTTGTATAGCCTGAAAAGATGCAATGGGTTTCCCGAACTGGATCCTTTGCTGAGCATATTTAGTGCTCAGTTCCAGCAGCTTTTGCATAGATCCCAAATTGCGGGCTGCAAGACCTGCGCGTCCGTTGGCCAGAATTTTTAAAGCGTTGACATAACCCTGACCCTCCTGGCCCAAAACATTTTCCGCAGGAACCTCACAATCTTCAAATATTACTTCTGCAGTATGGGAACCCCGCAGTCCCATCTTCCTTTCTACCGTACCAATTGAGAAACCAGGGAAGTCCTTTTCAACGATGAAAGAAGTAATCCCTTTAGCACCTTTTGACTTGTCCGTTGCCGCCATTACCGTAAAAACACTGGCTTCAGTGGCGTTGGTGATAAAGTGTTTGGTACCGTTAATAATGTATTTGTCTCCCTTGCGAAACGCAACGGTTCTTAGGTTTGACGCATCAGAACCAGCCTCCGGTTCGGTCAAGGCAAAAGCTCCGAAGCTGTTGCCAGCGGCCAAGTCGGGAAGATATTTTTTCTTTTGTTCTTCATTGCCCAGTTCGACGATTCCTACTGTACCTATGCCGTTATGGGCGCCAATAAAAGTGGTGAACCCGTTGGCAGTCCGGCCCAGTTGCTCGAAAATAAGGCACTTACCCAACATGCTTAGACCTGTTCCGCCGTATTCTTCCGGAATACTTAAACCAAACAGGCCCATATCTTTGGCAGTGTCAATAATTTCTTGAGGAATCCTGTCTTGTTCATCGATGGCTTGCCCCAGGGGATCGACTTCGTTGTCGACGAAATCTTTAATAGTTTTAACAATTAACGCCAAATCTTCATCAACAGTAAAATTCATTTTCTCTCTCCATCCCTTCTCCACACAATATCTAAATAACTCCTTTATTCATCAAGGCGGCAATTTCTTCAGCTGTATACCCCAAGCGGCTAAGCACTTCGTTATTGTTTTGGCCCAAGGTTGGCGGTGCCATCCTGATTGATCCGGGAGTCTCCGACAATTTTATCGGAATTCCCAGCATCTTGAGGGTACCAATCGTCGGGTGCTCAATTTCTTGAATCAGCTCTCGATGAATAACCTGTGGTTCAGCCAAAACTTCGGCAATATTATTGATCGGCCCCCCTGGGACACCGGCTTCCTTTAATCTCTTAGAAATATCTTCGGTAGTTTGGCTTCGCGTAAATTCTGTTATTAATCCGACTAATTCGTCCCTGTGTTTTACCCTGTTGGCATTTACGGCAAACTTGGGATGATCTCGCAAATTGTCTAAACCCAAAGCGTCACACATTTTAAGCCATAACCCATCATTGGGAACAGCAATAATGACGTAACCGTCTTTGGTTTCGAACACCTGATAAGGCACC
This sequence comes from Paradesulfitobacterium aromaticivorans, assembly GCF_054657415.1. Lineage (NCBI taxonomy): Bacteria > Bacillati > Bacillota > Clostridia > Eubacteriales > Peptococcaceae > Paradesulfitobacterium > Paradesulfitobacterium aromaticivorans. Next base: position 23,020 of record NZ_BAAHYT010000010.1, read on the forward strand.
AGGCTCGGGTGTCCAGAACCCAGGCGACCAGGAACCTTCCCGGTTGCCATAACATTCTGGGCCAGATATGTTTGTAAAGACACGATAGATTCAAGAAGAGAGGCTTCGACAAGCTGACCTTTGCCTGTTTTTTCTCTGACCCACAATGCAAGCAAGGTACCAATGCATGCGTACATACCAGTAGTTAGATCTACAATGGAAAAGCCTACTTTAACCGGGGGCCGGTCCGCTTCTCCTGTCACACTCATCAGACCACCAAAGGCTTGCATCACCAAGTCATACGCTGGCTCGTCTTTCAAAGGTCCAGTCCTGCCAAACCCGCTTACTGCGCAATAAATTAAACGTGGGTTAATCTCCTTAAGTACATCGTATCCCAGGCCCATTTTTTCCATGGTCCCAGTACGGAAGTTTTCGATTAACACATCTGCTTCCTTAACCAGTTCTTTTACAATTTGCTTTCCCTCTTCGGTTTTGAGGTTCAGAGTGATGCCTTTTTTGTTTTTATTAAGACTTAAGTAGTAACAGCTTTCTCCAGCCAAGCTTGGTGGCGTAAAACCCCGGGTCTCATCCCCTATTCCGGGCTGTTCTACTTTTAGTACATCTGCCCCCATATCCGCCAATAGCATACTACAATATGGGCCTGCCAGTGTTCTAGCTAACTCTAATACCTTAATGCCGGCTAACGGGCCTGACATAACCTTCTCCCCCTTACTGCTAACAACTATCTGCTTAATAAGAAAAGCGAAACTATTTGGAAAGGCCAGCGATTGCCAATAAGATATGGACTTCTAAATGCGAGCATGATCGTAATAAATTACTCATAGTGTTCCGCATACGGAACTATATACCCCTTATGGAACCATCGTATACCACTTTAGCCTTTAAGTCAATACTTTTTTGAAAAGTCCAAAAGCTCTAAATTTTATTGGTAAAATCTTTTCCGATATTGAATAAACCGAACAAATTTAATATGATGTATGAAACGGAGTTTTACTATTGAAACGCTGAATAAATACTAAAGAGGTGGTTGTATGGTGGAAAAACAAGAACGTTCTATGGTTCCGGCTGTTGAGACAGCAATAAAGATATTAGAATATCTTAGCCGCTTTAAGCATCGCGCGAGCACTTTATCTGATATTTCAAAAAATATTTCAATTAACAAAAGTACCTGCCATCGTATCCTTAAAGTTCTTGAGAACTCTAATTTTGTCTTTTACAACGAAGAGAAAAAACAATATAGCCTTGGTTCTCACCTTGTAGTGCTAGGTACTAGGGCTTCCGAATTTATAGACTACCTTGAACTTAGCAAACCCCATCTAAAATGGTTGTGTCAGGAAACCCAACAAACCGTTGTATTATTAGAACCAATTTCTAATAACAGATTAATGTATATAGCCAAAGAAGAGCCCCCCTTGCCAGTACGAGTAACTGTCAATATCGGGCAACGGTTTCCGTTAACTAGTGCGTCTTTCGGAAAATGCTTTTTAGCATTTATGGACGAGATGAAAGCTGAAGAGATTATCAAGAATATTGGATTAAGGCAATTTACAAACAAAACGATAACGAACCTTAAAGAGTTTACGCAAGAGCTTGAACATGTAAGACGTAAGGGGTATGCCGAAAGCCATGAGGAGTATCTGCCTGGTGTTTGTGGGGTTGCTGCGCCGGTATTCGATTTACATGGTAATGTAAAACAGGTAATCAGTTGTCTCTTCCTAGCTCAACAACCAGACACTGATAATGTATCCTTGTACGGCAGCAAAGTATTAGAAGCAGCTACAAAGTTAACAAAGATCTTGGGAGGAAGACCTCCCTTCGAAGTGCTTACAAAAGATGGATATGACGATGACGATGAAGATTAAACATCAATACAAAATGTACAGCGTCAAGTTTCAAGGTAAAAAATCCAAAGGTTGCATAAGACCTTCGATTTATACCATATCAAGAATGACTTAATAAAAGAATCTTATCCTCCAAACATTGGTGGGATGAGATTCTTCTTTACATGTTTAGGAAGCCATTTTTATACCAATTCTATCACAACAATAAGATTATTTAGCTTCTTCAGAAAATTTGATAAAAAACATATTGATTACTCAAAAAAAAGGATTATAATGTTGTTACAGGCAGGGTATATCGTTCCATCCATGGAACAATAAACACTCTCGCCTGTCGGTTAATAGCCATTCAAGTTTTGGAGCAAAATTGCAAACGCTACCTGTACTGTGCCCAGGAACTATGAGGGGGTGATGAAAGCGATTGGTCGAAATAGGTGTACTGCTTAAAAGTGGCGGTATATCGAGGTTAATTATCTGTAAGCAAAGGAGGTCGTTGAATGTCAAATAGTATGGCAGATATTTTCGCAAAATTCATAAAAGATACTACATTCGAAAGTATTCCGCCTGAAACTGTCCGTTTTACCAAAGAGTTCTCCTTAAAAACCTTAGCCGGTATGGTTGCGGGTTCTGCAACCGATGCAGGGAAACCAATTGTCAATTATCTTAAAGATACTGAGAGTTCTCAAGATGCCGGGGTTATTGGCAGTAAGTTCAAAAGTTCACTGGAAGGTTCGATACTAGCCAATGGTCATTTCGCACATGCAGCTGAACTGGAGGATGACCAATTTCCTTCAGCTACAAGTGACATTACTATTGTTCCGGTAATTTTCCCACTCGCAGAAAAACTCGAGATATCGGGCAGAGAGGTTATAGAAGCTACAGCCGTTGCCTCCGAGGTAATGAACCGGGTTGGTATGTTCTCGCTGGCATACAAAGGAATTACGGATCTTCCTTTCTTCGGGATTATTGGTGCAGTAGTAGCAGCTGCCAAAGCCTTAAAACTGGACGAAAACCAAATAAAAAATGCCATGGGGATTGCGATTGGCAGGGCGAGCGGGTATATCGAAAATTTCGGAACAGATGCTCACTACTTTGAATCATCAATGGCCTGTCGTGATGGTTACTTTGCCGCAATTATGGCTCAAAAGGGATTAACGGGAACTTGGAACCTTGAAAAATGGCTTAAGCAACTTCACGACCGACAAGACCTTCCAATTGAAGAAATTCTGAAAGATCTCGGTAAGCCACGTTGGCATACTCATAACTTCTGGATCAAAAAATATCCATGCTGTTTTCTAACCCATCGTCAGATTGATATTATGTTCTCGATCAAAGAGAAACATGAATTGACACCGGATAATGTCGAACTTATCGAAATCGATGCTGGTCCGGTAGATGCCACCTGTGACCGTCCATCGCCAAAACATATTGAGGACAGTAGGTTTAGTTTTCAGCATATTATGGCTGGAATCCTAATTGACGGGGATCTTAGCTATAATACCTTTACCAAAGAAAAGATCAACCATCCCGTTTTCCAAAAAATGCGTGAAAAGATCCGGGTTATACATCGGGATTTCTGGGCACCCGAATTTAACTCCGGTATTGCCAGGGTGGCAGTAAGGCTCACAAGCGGGGAGGTCATTGAAGAAACGGCTGAACAGCCTCTTGGGGGCTCCAAGAACCCCCTTTCCCAGGATCAGTTTTTAGGGTTGTATAAGAAATATACGAAAGGATTCCTATCAGACCGGCAAATCTATGAAACAGCCAAGATGATCCTGGAACTGGAAGACCAACCGAATGTAAGTCGCCTCATGCAAATATTGACTTTCGGTTAATACACCGGTGAAAACATTAGATGGGGAGGTACAAGCATGTATAAACACGCCAATGAGGTGTTAAATAAGGTAAACACTCTTAAGGATTTGTTGCGTGCCAAGGATGAACTCACTAAAAAAACTGGCCACTATTTCGGCATCGAAGTACTGGCCTTAAAAGAAGAAGACCCGATTAAGTTTGAACGGTTTTATTCTGAGATTCACAACTTGGCGCTAAGAGCAAGAGAAAGCGCCAGATTCGTGGCTGCATCCCCTGGTGGCCGTGAAATGGGCGAGTCATTATGGTCGATATGTACTCCTGAAGGGGATACATTAGCTAACAGTCTCGGATTTTCTACTCATATGGTGGCTTATGATACTTGTATTAGGTTTATGATCGATAATGATTATGAAGAAAACCCGGGGATAAACGACGGGGACATTTTTAGTACAGATGACGGCAAAACCGGGGGCGCTCCTCATCCGGGAGACACGTATTCCTACATGCCGGTATTCGCGGAAGGAGAAATTGTTGGCTGGGCTGTTGCAGTAAACCACATTATGGAAGCAGGCGCACCGATTGCCGGTAGCTGGCCAGGGTTTTCTGTAGACACTTCTATGGACGGCCTAGTGTTCCCTCCTATGAAGGTTGGTGAAAACAGAACGCCGGCACGCTGGTGGGAACAGTTATGGAAATCCAGAACAAGAGCGGGTGTTTTTAATGTTCTGGATGATAAAATGAGGCTGGCCGGGAATGTTATCATTGCTGATGGAATCAAAGAAATTGTCAGGGAATACGGCTTGGATTATTATAAGAGAGCAATTCGGGAAGTTATTGAAGATTCACGCCGGGCCATTAAAGAAAACATCAGAACGTCTTGTGTGCCTGGTAAATTCGACGGTGCGACTTTCAGGGTTGTCAAGTATAAGGGCCTGGCCAAACTTTGGCCCCATGCTGACAAAGATTTTATGCTGCATACAAAGATGACACTGAATGTTAACCCTGACGCTACGATACTTGGCGATATGACGGGAACTTCTAAGTGGGACTATTGCGCTTTCAATGGATACCCCGGAGGAGCTGACATCGCATTTTACTTACCTATAACGGGAAATTTCGTGCATAACACCAAGATGACCTCGGGGCTCTTCTACGATGTTAAATCTTACTATCCTAAAGGGTCAACATATAATCCTGATACGGATTATGCTGCATTCTCCAATATTTGGGCACAGTCAATGGCAATGGGTGCACTTCATTGGAATGCTATTACCCGCTCAATGTTTGCTAAAGGGTATCTGGAAGAATGTCTTTCCGTAGAGGGAGACTGGGCCGGAATTCAGGGAGGGGGAACTCTTGCCAATGATCAGAATTACGGCTTTACGAATTTCGAACAAGTCGGTGGTGTTGCACAAGGAGCCTATCCATACAGAGACGGCTCACCAGTCACTTGGGCAATGTGGACCCAATTAACTAATATCGGTAATGTCGAGGAATGGGAATATCTAATTCCACCCCTTTTCTACCTAGGGAGAAGATTGGTAACAGACTTTTGTGGACACGGGAAGTACCGTGGGGGGATAGGTTTATCCTCAGTACACTGGATTGTGCAACCCGGTAAAGATTTGTACGTAAGCAGGGGAGGAGCCGGAACCTCTCAGACAACCCATGTTGCACTCGGTCAGGCGGGCGGATATCCGGCACCTAACTCATGGTATCTCGCGGTTCGCAACTCCAATCTTAATGATAAGATTAAAGATGGATTGCCCTACCCAAGAAGCGCCGACGAAATCCTAAACTACCTAGCTGAAGAGAAAATAACAGCTCAGGACGTTGAAATCTTTAAGTACGATCCTCCCCAGTTAAAGATGAAAGACGGTGATGTTTTCTCAGATGCATCCGGAGCAGCTGGAGGATGGGGTGATCCGTTGGAAAGGAACGCTCAATCGGTTATCAATGATCTGAACGAGGGATGGGTCAGCGAAAAAATAGCTTTGACCTGTTACGGAGTTGTTGCCCGCAAAGAGACCAGTGATAATGAAGTGCGTTATCTACTTGACGAACCGGCTACGCAGAAAGCAAGGGAAGACAAAAGAAACGCCAGGCTGCGGTGTCAGAGTGTTAAAGACTGGTGGGCAAACGAGCGCAAAAAAGTTGCCAAAAAAGAGTTAATTGAGCCGGTTAAATACATGTATAATAGTTCTTTCTCTACCCAAGACGGAGGCATTTATAAACAGAGTTTTATTGACTTTTGGCAGTTGAAAAACGATTACGACCTTAATTAATGGGGGGGATAAAGCATGGAAAAGATGGAAGTAAGCAAGGAATTAGTAAAGAAATTGCTGGACGGTGTCATTAGCGACCAGGAAGTCTTGAGGCTCCTAAACTCATATAAAGATGAGGACCGGTTTCAGAAATATATGGAACTATTACAAGAAAGGGTACCTTGGCAAGACAAAATTCTACTCCGGTTATCAGAGCATGTTTATGTAGTTCGTAAACCATCAGGGGAAAGAATTAGTAAATGTTCTTGCGGACATGAGTTTGGTGATTATCGAGTCAACTGGAAGCTGAATTGCCTGATTAATGTAAGAAGAACAATCCAGGAAATGAGCGAGGTTTACTCTCCGGAACCGGCTTGTCCAGAACCAGAGTGGCAAGAAATCAGAGAATTTTTCTGCCCGAATTGTGGTACGCAACTAGCTGTTGAGGTTCTACCTCCGGGATATACTGTTCAATTCGAGTTTTTACCAGACCTTGACGGTTTTTACCGGGACCAACTTGGTTCTCCCTTACCGGATGCAGACCAATATAAATATGAAGATAAATCAATAGAACTAATTAGAGCCTGGGCAAAGGAGGGTTAATATGACTGTACAAACTAAAAATTCATACATTATTGCTATCGACGCGGGTGGCACCATGACAGATGCTGTCATCATCAGCGATGACGGATCTTTTGAGATTGGTAAATACAGGACTTACCGCGCCGACGAGTCCGAAAGTTACATGGGTGCTTTAAAGGCAGTGACTGATCAGATGTCACTTACCACGCAAGAAGTCCATGAAAACTGTGAGGTAGCAATTTACGCAGGTACTGCCATGACTAATACGCTGATTACTTTGGACGGAAGCAAGGTAGGTCTGATTATAACCCGGGGTATGGAACACATGCCTATTATTGAAAACGGCTTAACGTATATCGGACAATCCCAAAAAGAAATTTTACACCAACAGTTAAGAAGACATACCGCACCTCTCGTGGAAAAGAAAGATATCTTCGGTGTCTCAGAAAGGGTTACAGGAGGATCATATTTTGGAGATGCCCATTTACCAGAATCGACTGTACTAATCCCTCTTAACGAGAAAGAGGTAGAAGCCGCTGCGGAAAAGCTGGTTAAAAATGATGTAGAAGTAATTGGGATCATGTTTTTGAACTCTCATGTTTTCCCCGATCATGAGAACCGCGCTGCTGAAATAACAAACAAGGTCATTAAGAAACACGGAAAAAATATTAAGGTAGTTGCCTCTAATAAAATTGCCCCGGTAGGTAAGGATGCATTTAGACTTAAGAGCTTGCTTGTTCAGTGTTTTGCCGCGGAGAAGGCGCGCAATCAGTTAGAGTATGTTGAATTGGCAGCCAGAAAAGACGGTTACCAAAAGGAACTCTTGACTTTACTCTCGTTTGGCGGTGCGGTGAGTATAAAATATCCCCGCTTATATGAAAGTATAGTCTCCGGACCTATCGGTGGCTTGATCGCGGGTAAAGAATTAGCCAAACTGCTGAACATTAACCGTCTGGCTGTTGGAGACATAGGCGGTACAAGCTACGATGTTGGAGTCATCCTTAATAAAAGAATCGAATTGCGGACTGATTCGGATTTCGCCAAACACAGGTTAGCGATGCCGATGGTTGAGCTAGATTCCATGGCCCATGGTATGGGAACGGAAGTAAAAATAAACGATTTTGGAAATATTGAATTGGGCCCAGAGAGTGCCGGTTATCGTGTAGGAGTTTGTCTTGATTATGATAAACTTACGATTACCGACTTGCAGGTTGCTCTTGGCTATATTGCAGAGGACAGTTTCTTAGGTGGTAAAATCATACTAAACAGGGACAACGCTATTAGAGAGTTAGAACGTGCAGCGAAGAAGATTGGCATTAGCAATCTATATGATGCAGGCGAAGGCTTCCTCGACATCTTCTTCACTAATTTAAGACAATTTACCCGAACTTCAATCGAGTCTAAAGGATTTTCCTTAAAAGATTTTGTACTGATTGCATGTGGTGGTGGTGGTCTCGTTAACATGCACGGGTTAGCAAACGGAAATGTCTTTAAAGACGTTATCACTACACCTTTTGGTAGCGCATTCTCCGCATTCGGGGTAGGCTGTGCTGACCTGGTTCACCGGTATAATAAGGGAGTTGTCTCCTTTGTCCGTCCTGGAATGGATGAAGATGACAAGAAAGATGTTTTGGATCAACTAACGCGGGAATGGAAAGCTCTTGAAAACACCGCAGTAGAGGAATTTAAGCTTGAAGGAGTTAATAAAGAGGATATAAAATTCGCCAGAGGAGTCTTTATGCGTTATGTTGGACAGTTGGAGAGTTTTGAGACCAAACTTGGTTTTGAGGTTACCAAGACTCAAGACATTGACAAGGTAACTGCTGCTTTTGAGAAGGGTTACGAACAAAAATACCCGGCCGCAGCGAAGTTCACTCAAGCAGGTTATGCTATCACTCAGGTATTCATTGAAGCTACCGGTCCAAAGCTGATGCCGAAGATAAAGGAGTATTCGATATCCTCTGCCAAACCATCTGACAGTAGTTATGCCGGTTCAAGAAGAATATATCATAAAGGTAGATGGACAGATTTCAATTTGTTCCACTTAAGCGAACTTAAGGCAGGAAACGTGATCAAAGGACCTGCAGTAATATTCGATGATATCAGTACTCTGGTTGTCGGAGAAGGTGATTCAATAAACCTTGACCGGTATCGTGTAATTCACTACACTTCCGGTATCTAACATTAATTTAAGCGTATGCTGACTAAAACTGTTCGTATTTAGCGTATGGGTAGCTCCTTCCCAGGATTCGATTGGGAGGGAGCTTACCCCTTTTTTTATAAAAAGCTAAATCTCAGGAAAATGAGACAACCCCTTCTGAATAAATCGAAGAAACGAAAAAATATTGCGAGTATGAAAACCCCGATCCTCTTAAAAAACATAGGTCATAAACCTTCTTACTACACCAATATCACTACATCCACCCCAGCCCTTGCATCAGGAACAACGCCCCAACCAACACCACAGACGAAATCACCCCATACGGACCGTTCCACACCGGACCTACGCAAACCGGGGAGCGCTCAGCCAAGCCGGAAATTGCAATTACGTTGCCTGCAGACGGAGAGATGGAGATCCCCATAGCCCAGCTAATTGTAAAGATTAAGGCCATCAGGGTCGGAGATATCCCGTATATTAACGGGTCTACCGTGCTCCCAATTATGGTCGTAGTTATAATAGGGTGAATGCCGACGACGGCAAACACTAGAATTCCAAATACCACGACTAAAGCATACAACTCAGCACTGTTTCCTACCATATTCTGCAATAACAGAGGTACATAATCCCCGATATGGGAATAGCCCACGCTTGTGGCCAAAAAACCTGCCCCCACAAAGAGGACAATTTCGCTTTTAAGCTTAGGCAGACTGTCTTTGAAATAATCCCCGGCAAATTCTTGTGCCAGTAATGGCAGTTTTCCGATCATAGCCATCCAAATGACAGGAAAAACCAGCGAGGCCATCGCCACTACGACCACCGTGGCTATCCCGGTCAATCCTGAAACCACGACGATTAATGTAATCAAAACCGCTCCGTAGGCGCTAAGTTCCCCTACTTTGCGCCAGTTTAGCTCTTCGGGGATTTCTTGCTCACTTGCAGCCGAAGGTTGCACTTGCGCAGTACCGGTAACAACCTCCTTCATCGGAAAAAGAGCAGCAGGTTTTGACCTATACTTTTTCTTCTGCTCCAGCACAGCCATAATATACCCTACTGCCCCTGCCAGCACCCCCAGGAACAGGGCAAAAGGAAAAAATATATGCCATTCAGCCTTGGTTAGCTGAAGTATCAAGGCCATACCTGCCGTAGTCGGTGCCCACACCGTACAAGCGGCAAATCCCCGACTGAGGGCAGAAGTGAGCAACTTTTTATCGTTGCTTTTCGCGCTGGCCGAGCTGATTTGATGCAACAGCGGAATCACCGCCAAATTTATCAGCACCGCCAGGAAGGATGTAAGCACACTGATTAAAAGGTAAAAACGGCTGTCTGTACTGACATACCGCATAAATACGCCCTTTAGGGCTTCGGTGTATCCTCCGTGCCTGATTGGAATCCCCAGCAATGGCACTAAGGTAAACATCACGACTAAGTATAGGTTTTCTTGCAAGCCCTGGGCCCAGATTGAGAGAGGCGCATGGGCGTGTACGAGCAGGATTGCACTAACTATAAAGGAGAAATAACCGATTACCCGCGCTGTACCGGTGACTGCTAAAAGTCCGAAGGCCAACACTAAAGCCATAAGGATTATATTCAGAGTATCGACAAGATTGGCTTTTAGAAATAAATTAAAAAGAAAGGAAACCGCCAAGAAAAATGTTATACCGCTTCTCACTCGTGTTAATGTATAAGCCATATACCAAAACACCCATTTTCCTCTCATCAATCTTTCATCGTTCTATTTTACTATCTATCTTGAAAGTAAAACGGTCGGAATTGACAGGATTATTTTAAACCCATTATAACAATTATGTTGGATTAGCTAAAGACGCAAATTTATTTGCAAAAACTCCTCTCTGGAAATTCTCCACGGGAAATATCACGGGAGCTTTTAGTAAAGGTAATCAGCATAAGAGGGCTTGGCGATTTGCCTAAACCCTCTCATGTTTACCCTACCTTGCCACCGGATCGAGCTGGACTTTTCCCCGGGCGTGTTTCGTCAGGGCATTGACATAGGCCCGGGCGCTGGCTTCCAGAATATCTGTACTTATCCCCTTGCCCACGACCAGGCTGCCGTCGAAGTGTCGCAGCTTGACTGTGGCATCGCCCAAAGCCTCTCTCCCTCTGGTCACGGACTTTAAGGTGTAATCTTCGAGCACCGCCGTGTTTGCGGTCAGCCGGTCAATCGCGCTGAAGATGGCATTCACCGGCCCATTGGCACAGGCTGCATCAGTCACAATTTTCCCCTCAAGCTCCAAGGTCACAGTGGCTGTGGCCGTGTCGCTGCCGTTCGTGGTAACGGCTATATTCCTGAGCTTAATACCATTGTCGACAGCCGCCGCATCTCCCATCAAGGCATAGAGATCCTGATCGAAAACCTCTTTCTTTTGGTCCGCCAGCTGCAAAAACCTCTGGTAAACCTCATCAAGTTCTGGTCCTTCAACTGTATACCCCAATTCTCCCAGGCGGTGCTTAAGAGCATGCCTGCCGGAACGGGCCGAGAGGCTGATGGTATTTTCCGGGACACCGATCGTTTCCGGGCTGATGATTTCGTAAGTCTCCCTGTCTTTTAAGACCCCGTCCTGATGAATGCCCGAAGCGTGCATAAAGGCGTTGGCCCCGACGATCGCTTTATGGTCGGGCACCGGCACCCCGGTAATCCGCGAGACGAGCCTGCTCGTAGCCGCAATTTCTTTCGTGTTAATCCTAGTTTCCACGCCATAGCCATCGCGCCGGGTATAAACAGCCATAATAACTTCCTCAAGTGAAGTATTCCCTGCCCGTTCTCCGATGCCGTTGATCGTGCCTTCAACCTGACCGGCCCCGGCTTTTATTCCTGCCAGGGAATTAGCGGTGGCCATGCCCAAGTCGTTATGGCAATGGACGCTGACGATAACCTTGTCAATATTTTTTACATAGTTGAGAACGTAGGATATAAGATCCCCATACTCCCAAGGATTGGCATACCCCACTGTATCCGGAATGTTGACCACCGTTGCCCCGGCTGTAATTACTTTCTCCAAAACTTGCACTAAAAACGACGGATCAGCGCGGAAAGCATCTTCCGCATAAAACTCAACATCGCTTACGAATTTCTTGGCATATTTGACCGCTCCCACTGCTTGTTCAATAACCTTGTCCGGAGACAGCATCAGCTTTCTTTCCATATGCACGGGGGACACCCCGATGCCCGTGTGAATGCGCGGATACTCAGCCGGGCGCAACGCTTGGGCGCAGAGGTCAATATCCTCCGTCACTGCCCGTGTCAGCCCGCAGATAGCAACTCCTTTCATCTCCCGGGCAATTGTCTGTACAGATTCCAAGTCTCCGGGCGATGAAGCCGGAAAACCAGCTTCGATAATATCCACTCCTAAATTAACGAGTTGTCTGGCCACATCCAGCTTCTCGTGTACATTTAATGTGATTCCCAAAGACTGTTCCCCATCTCTTAGAGTCGTGTCAAAAACGTATAACTTGCGCATGGCTATTCCTCCTTATTTTAATATTCTTTGCTTAAGAAAATTAAAAACCCCTCATCTCGTTTGAGACGAAGGGTTACTCGCGGTACCACTCAAATTAACGGCCAAAGCCGTTCTCTCTATAAGATACGGGACAAAGTCCGATATCTCCTTCCTTGTAACGGCGGAAGCTCCGTCCGAGCCTACTTTTATCATTTCGGTCGGCTACTCAAGGGAGAGTTCAACACCTTAAGCGCTGCTGCCTCGCACCATCCGGCAGTTCTCTAAAGCGCGGTTCAGGAAATCTACTATTCCCTCTCATCGTCATTTTGAGCTTTGTATTTTGTATTCTTCTTTATTTTGGCACCATGTAGTTCTTTTGTCAAGGCCTTGACGTTTCCTTAGTCCATGTTATTATATATTTAGTTAATTACCTAAATATCTAAAAACAAGGAAGGATTGACGATGAATGAAACATTTAAAGCCTTGGCCGATCCCACGCGCAGGCAAATCATTGCCTTATTAAAAGAAAGAGATATGACGGCCGGCGACATCGCTGAGCATTTCAACATCAGCAAGCCCAGTATCTCGCACCACCTAAATCTGCTCAAACAGGCAAACATCATCCTCGACCAGCGGCAAGGACAATTTATCTATTATTCTTTGAATGCTACCGTCTTTCAGGAGCTTATCAGCTGGTTCATGCAACTCGGAAACTTCAAGGGAAAGGAAGGTGTCTAGCGTGAAAAATAACTCAGCTTAATTTAAAAAAGGGCGCACGAAACTTAGGCTTTGAAAGCTCAGAAAAAATGAAGCTTTAGTTAAGCTACAGTAATGTCAGTGGCTTTTATTAGACCAAGGGAAATCAGAAGTTTTGCTGCTTGTTTAATAGCTTTCACTTTCTGCTTTTCCAGCATTTCTTGTGGCATATCAACTTTATACAGATCACTCGGATTGAACTCTTCACCCGTAACAAACATGTGGTATATAGCGGTGAGTATCATCCTTGCGATAGCGATTATGGCTCTTTTTTTGCCTCTTCTTTTACTAATGCGTTCATACTTGACTCTGTAGTAAGGAGAGATGTTCGATTTCACGGCTGCATGGGCAACTTGTACCAATGCAGGTTTGAGGTAGACACCGGCACGTGTTATACGAACAGATTTTTTCTTACCTGCAGATTCATTGTTGCCAGGTGTTAGTCCCGATTACTATACGTTCCTTTTGTTCCTTGGTCATCTGATATCCTTCAATGGACTCAATTACAGTATCTGCTTTTTTCTTCAAAGACTTTTGAAGAAGTGATGAACAGTATTCCGGGTCAAAGGAGTCAGATGAAATTAAGTAATCCGTGATGGAAGAGGCAGATTTGCCAAACATGTCGGAAACGACAGCATCAAGGGCTACATTACAAACAGTGAAAGCATTTTGAAAACGGTTCTTTTCACTGCTCTTACAGGAAACAAGTTTGGAACGATTAAACAACCTTCATGGCACAGCCTCCTTTCATAGTTGAGGAGGAAGACATTGACTGAATCATCACACATTTAACGATGAGCTAAAACAATGATTAGCGTTCGGTCTTATAGGACCACTTATTTGTGCTTGAAAGACGATTCTTACACTGGTTAATATACTGATTTAAGCTGAGAAGGGCAGTCTACGACTCACCTCACCGTGCTTTGTAGTATATCTTCTCCCTAAACTAATCATAACAAAGTGGGTGAAAACCGCGCACCATTTTTCATTACTATTTGTGCCGCCAGCGGTAGCGGCGGAATGGAGGTTAATATGAAAGGTCTTAAAAAATCGGATTATCTCCTTTTAGCGCTAATCGTCCTAAGTTTCATCCCCGGGTTGGTTGTGTATGGGCAATTGCCCGCGCAAATGCCGTCCCATTGGAATGTCTACGGACAGATAGATGACTACAGCAGCAAAGCAGTGGGCACTTTCCTTTTTCCGGGAATCAACCTGGCGATGTATTTTCTCTTTTTATTCCTGCCCCAGCTTGACCCAAAACGCAAGAACTATGACTTATTCTCCGGATCTTACACGATACTCCGCTGGACCATCCATCTCTTTATGCTCATCCTGTATTTCATCACGCTTTACAGCTCTTTGCGCCTCGCTCGTGGCGAGGGCTCACTGGACATTTCCATGCTCGTGCCTGCTGCTATCTCGGTCTTGTTCATCATCATCGGGAACTATATGGGGCGTTTCCGCCACAATTATTTTGTAGGGATTCGCAATCCCTGGACCCTGGCGAACGAACAAGTATGGCAGAAAACTCACCGTCTCGGAGGCAAACTCTTTGTCCTAACCGGGGTGCTGGGTTTAGTCGGAATTTTCTTCAATCCCATCCTTCGCTTCATGATCTTCATAAGCGGGTTGGGAGCCTTGCTTGTGATCGTTACAGTTTACTCTTATTGGCTGTTCCGCAAGGTAACTCAGTGATAAAGTCTAATATAATAAAAAGTCTGCTTAAAGGCAAAACACCGGCGGTTAATCTCCGACCGGTGCTTTCTTGTATTAGCTGCTTCTCAGACAACACGACGCTGCAAAGTTCGGATATAAACCTCATGTTCACCAACGATGTGCGTAAGAGAAATCTGTTGTTCGTGAATATAACTAAGCATTTTTTCCGTATTGTGCCTAAATTCTATGAGCCCCGCAGTCTGCTCGAAAACACTTTCCAGCCTGTTCTCTACCCGTTCCATCCTGGTCTTAAGATCCGCTACATCTGTCTTAAGTCCGGCCACATCTGTCTTGAGTCCGGCCACATCTGTCTTGAGTCCGGCCACATCTGTCTTGAGTCCGGCCACATCTGTCTTGAGTCCGGCCACATCTGTCTTGAGTCCGGCCACATCTGTCTTGAGTCCGGCCACATCTGTCTTGAGTCCGGCCACATCTGTCTTGAGTCCGGCCACATCTGTCTTGAGTCCGGCCACATCTGTCTTGAGTCCGGCCACATCTGTCTTGAGTCCGGCCACATCTGTCTTGAGTCCGGCCACATCTGTCTTGAGTCCGGCCACATCTGTCTTGAGTCCGGCCACATCTGTCTTGAGTCCGGCCACATCTGTCTTGAGTCCGGCCACATCTGTCTTGATTTCTTTAATGTCTGAACTCATCTCTTCCAGCTTGTTCAGAACCACTTGCAGATCGCTCACCCGAACGATCCCCCCTTTCTTTCAGAAATGCCATAGACTGGTTAAGACCTATTCCCATTAGTTCCCTCAGTGGACTATATGCTAACCTTGCTCCGATCACTTGATTTGACTTTATTTTATCTTAGAACATTTGTTCTGTCAAGCTGTTTTTTCCATTACCTGTAATTAAAAATACTTTCGACCTGAATGTTTATCTACAACTTAAATCCAGTAGCGCGGGTAGCTGCGATTCGGTGATAAGTTGTTTACAATCATCCCGACCAAAACAAGAATTGCCGCCCCTGCAGCCACCGGCGTCAGGATGAACAGCGGTTGGGCCTGGCTGAGTACAGCGACAAGTGCCGTCGCTCCTCCCGGCGGATGGGTGGTCTTGGTGACAAGCATCAGCATGAGCGCCAAAGAAACACCCAAGGCCGCTGACCACCAACTAAGGCCGAACAAGAAGTAGGTAAGTACACCCACAGTGGCCGAAACAGTATGCCCGAAAAAAACATTGCGTG
The DNA here is from genome assembly GCF_054657415.1 of Paradesulfitobacterium aromaticivorans. Classification (NCBI taxonomy): domain Bacteria; kingdom Bacillati; phylum Bacillota; class Clostridia; order Eubacteriales; family Peptococcaceae; genus Paradesulfitobacterium; species Paradesulfitobacterium aromaticivorans. The sequence continues at coordinate 38,799 of NZ_BAAHYT010000010.1, forward strand.
GCTGAGATAGCGGGCCATCCGGAACACCGTATACCAAAATGGCTGAAGCTCCAAATGAGGCCACCAACATAGGGAGTCCATATACTAAAGACAGGAAGGCTACAGTCGCAATGCCCACTAAAGCTCCCAGCCCGGAAATAAAAATATCGAAAGGCGGCGGAGCAATGAGAGGAGCAGTACGGGGATTCCCCTTCATCTTCCTCAGATAAGCAAGCAAGCGCATCCGCGCCACACCGGTCTTAATCACCCCCGGATCAGGTATTGCCTTCGTGCGCTCCACCCGCGCACTGTCGTTCTCCAATTTTACTCCTCCTTACCTGTACCCCAGCGAATTACTGCGTTCGGAGCTTCGGTGGCCTGGCTGCTGCGCGCATCCACACTGTTCTCCTCCGCCGAATGCAAAAGCAGACTAACTGTTGTCTCTTTGTCCTAAGTTACCTAAATATTCCGATAACGTACCCGGTCAATAGTATGTTTGGTATACCAAATTGACTCCTTATCACAGCGGGGTTTGCACTATGGCAAACCCCTCACATAACTGATTAGTTCTCCCACGAACGCTTCTGGTCCTAAGGCTTCTGCGGCAGAAAGTTGTAAAGCGTGAGCGCATACGAAACGACAAACAAGATCAAGCCGAACGGAAGCAAGGCGACCGCATACTCAACCGGGGAAGGGGAATAAGGCCAAGAGCTTACAAATACTGACATCCCCTCCCTGAGCTGCCCTGATGCTATCGGATAGGACCAATTTTCGATCCCCAGCCCCGCTAAGCTCAAACTCAGCGGAATTGCATTAAATGAAGGAAACATCAGCATCAGGCGGTGGGCGAACACTCCGACAAATAACAGGGCACTGCCGCCAAGCAAGCTGTTATATGAGCTCGAACCTCTGTTACTGAAGAAGTAGAACATCGTGAAGGCCGGCAGCAAAATTTCCGTGGCATAGACCGGTCCGTACCTGCCAAACACCAGGGACAGCACTTCCAGCCCCTCGGGTTTTCCCCACCACCAGTGCACCAACAAATCCACTGACACCAAGAAAAAGTGCACCACTAAAGCACCGGCCACGATTAAAGCCAAGTTCCTGAATGCTCCCTGGTATTCGCTGAAGCGGTCCCTGCCGACGGCCACCAAGGATATAACCAACACCAACGCTGTACCTGAAGCTACCGCTACGGAGATAAAATCCGGAGGGAGCACGGCCGTATTCCACCAACTGCGCGAAGCCTGGGTGGCAAAGATTAAAGCGGTCACCGTATGAATCAAAATAGCGACCGGCAGCCCGATCATGGAAATCCGCTTTGACCACTTCTTGGCCAGAGCATCAACCTGCTCCTGCTCGCGGGACTTCGTCCAGCCGTTCAAAAAGCCTCTTCCATCCCGTTTCCAATCGGGCAAAAGTTGAACATAAACACTTAGGAAAGTTAAGACCAGGTAAGTCGAAATAACGATTACATCCCACACCAAGGGAGAGCGCCAATTCGGGTGCAGAAACACATTAAAGACTCTGTCCACCCGACCCATGTCCGGCAGGATCATCGCCCCCGCTCCCAGGGTACTGGCAAAAGCGGACAAGGATGCGATTTTGGTAAAAGGCTTGAGCTTTTCAATATTAAAAAGGTAGACAGATGAGGAAACGATCAGTCCCCCGGCAGCGATGCCCACGAAGAAAGCAAACGTCGCGATATAAAGCCCCCAGCTAAAAGGATTGCGCATATTGGTAACGGCGAGGCCGTTTCTTAGCTGATAGCCCCAGGCAATTAAACTGACTACAAGGATCACAGACGCAAGAATCAGCATGATCTTGGAGTTTTTCTTCATATTCTCCACCTCCCACAGATTATTCTCCTCCGGTTAGAAACCTTACCAAGCCTTACCTTCCCGGCTTGGTCGGCGGCAGATAAAACACCTTCGGCGAAGTCCCCAACTCTTCCTTGAGCCTGAAAGCCTGGCGTTCCTGCACCAAGCGGCTCACTTCAGAATCCGGGTCGTCGAGATCCCCGAAGATCCTGGCTTTGGCCGGGCAGGCCCGGACACAGGCCGGTTGTTCCCCTTTGCTGGTATACTGCACGCAAAACGTGCACTTCTCCGCTACTCCCATCGGTCGGTCCGGGGTATACACCAAGCGGCCGTTCGGATCGCGGTAATCCGCGGGATAGCCGTATTCATACCCCTCCTGGTAACCCACGCGCTCCTTGGCTTTCTGCGGATCCTCCCAGTTGAACTGGCGCACGCCGTAAGGACAAGCGGCGATGCAGTAGCGGCAGCCAATGCAGCGCTCATAGTCCACCAGGACCACGCCGCGCTCGTCCGTATACGTGGCCCCTGCCGGGCACACTTTTTCACAGGGGGCGTTGTCGCACATCTGACAGGAAACGGGCAGGAAATTCATCTGTAAATGCCCGTTGGAGCCGACAGCCACCTGGTGTTCCTCGCTCCCGGGCGTGAAAACCCGGTTCCACCAAGTGCCCGGCGGCTGAGCATTATGCGCTTTGCAAGCGACCGCGCAGGAGCGGCAGCCGATACAACGATCGAGGTCAATGACCATTCCCAGTCTCATTACATGTCACCAGCCTTTCTCACATCGCACAGGCACTCATTCCAGGCGGTATTGGGAGACCACATCCCAGGCACAAAATAGATTTCATGCGTGGGCTTGATAAACGGATAAGTGAGAGAATTAAAAGACTCCCCATTAAGGTAGCGGCTCCACCAGCCCTGTTCAAACACCACCACCTTGCGTCCGGCCCCGGGATCGAGCACCGCATAAGCGTGCAGACTGCCCCGGTTGTTGTACACTTCGACCCGGTCCCCTTCCTTGATACCTTTGGCTTCGGCATCTTTGGGGTTCAGCCAAACTCTGGGTTTGCCGTCCTGCAATTCATTCAGCCAGACATTGTTCGAATGCGTGGAATGTACGCGGTAAATAGCATTGCGCGTGATATAGCTGAATTTATATTTATCCCTCACCCCGGGGTCTAACGCATATTCGCTCTCTTCAAACGGTGGTTTGTGCACCGGCAGCGCTTCCCCCAGTTCCAGCATCATATCTTCATCCTTATAAAACTCAATCCGTCCGCTTTTGACAAACTGGGCCGTCTGTTCGATTTTGGCCGGAATGCTTACCGGCGGAAAGGGTTTCTTGTGGGCGACCTGCTCATAAAAAGGAATCTGGCGGTTGCCCGGCACCTCGGATTTGACGCGTACCGGCCCTTTTTTCAGTTGTTCCAGGGTAATCCCCTCAACCGTGGGTCCGCCGGTTCGAAGCATGAGTTCAATCGCTTTCTCGGCCGCAGCATCCGCATCCAAGTCCGGGAAGAAGTGTTTTTCGAATTCCGGATTGAGCCTGCGCGCCAGTTCCCGCGCAATCCAAAGCTCCGATTTTCCTTCGTACAGCGGCTTGATCGCCGGCTGCTGCAGCTGCAGGTAAGGATGGACCGGAGAACCCACCAATTCCATCTTTTCATACCAACTCACCGCCGGCAGCACCACATCACTATACTGACAACTTGTCGTCATCTGGAAATCCATAGTGGCGACAAATTCAAGCTCTCCCTTTTCCACCATTTGCCTTAGCTTATTAGCCATATTGTGCTGGTCAAAGGGATTACCCCAACCGACAATTAAGGCTTTGAGCCCGTGCTTGGGCAACTTTACTTTCATGTTCTTGGTTGGACCGTGCAGCACATAGAGCCAGGGGAGCCAGTTCTGCTTTTTCCCTTGCGGCACCCACCATTCCCCTACTTTCAGGCGCATCCGGTACTGGCCGGCATAGGTGGAAATCCCAGCTCCGCTCTTGCCGATATTGCCGGTGAGCACAGGGATCAGCGCCAGAGCCCGACCCTTCAGGTCTCCGTGGTACCACTGGTAATTGCTCGCCCCGTACACGAGGTGCAACGGTTTGGCTGCAGCCATTTCCCGGGCCAGGCGCACCAGTTTGTCTTGGGGAATCCCGGCCAGTTCTTTCACTTGGTCCGGGGTGTAATCCTTCAAGCTCTCGCGCAGTAGTTGAAAGCCTGGTTTAACTTTAACCCTCTGCCCGTCTTTTAGTTCAACTTCCAGCTCCCCTTCAAGCGTGACATCCAGGGGCAAGTCAAACTTTTCCGGATTCACTGCAAGGAAATTTCCGTTAAAGGCCACATACACCTCCCGGTAAGGCGGCACTCCGCCAGGCCTGTTCAAACCTTTGACTTCCTCAGCCTTGAGGCGCTTGCCGTTGTCAAGCCGCACCAGCAAGGGGAAATCCGTGTAAGTCTTCAGGAATTCCGCATCATAGCGATTTTCTTCAATAATTACGCGCGCTAGGCCCAAGCCTACAGCCGCATCGCTGCTGGGATTAATAGGAACCCATTCGTCCGCTTTCCCGGCCGTAGGGCTGTAATTCGGGTCAAAGACCACAAGTTTGGCACCCCGGTTGCGCGCCTCAACCAAAAAGTGGGCGTCCGGCAGCCGGGTAGCCAGGATGTTGGAACCGAACACGGCCACATAGCGGGAATTAAGCCATTCCAGGGGCTCCAGTTCTTCTGTCTGCACGCCGAACGTCATGGGCCAAAACATGGGCAAGTCCCCGTTTTGGTCATAGGGGTGGTGCAGGCTCCACCCAGCCATTGTCGCCAAGGCAACGACCGCTCCTTTGTGCACATACCCTGTGCCCCCAACCTGGAAAATCACTCCGATTGACTCGGGACCGTATTTGTCGGCGATTTCTTTGAGCCGACCCGCGCTAAAATCGAGAGCCTCCTGCCAGGACGCTTCCTTAAACTCCCCTTTCCCAGGCTGCCCGCTCCGGACCAACGGTTTCTTGAGACGGTCCGGTCCATAGATGAGATTCATCATAGACAGCCCTTTCAAACAGCCCCGCGGGTTGTATTCAGGCTCGGGATAATCGGCAGCTTGCACGATAGCCTTAATTTGCCCGTTCTCCACAATCGCCTTCATCCCGCAGGCCCCGGTGCAGTTCGGGGAGCAGGTTGTACGCACGTATTTCAACTCCGGCTCGCTCGCCATGGCTTGGGCCGGCCTCTGCCTAATAAACGCCGCTGCCCCGCCTGTCCCCGCTAAAACCCCGGCAGCCACGGCCGCCTGCACAAACCGACGGCGGCTAAGCTTAAACTTTCTTTTTTCCATTACGAACACCTCCGCTAACCAAGATTGTCCTAATCCAACCTCACTTCACGATGAGCACCGGGCACTCTGCCTTCTGGAGCACGCGCTGGCTGATGCTCCCCAAAAGCGGACCGGCAATCGGCCCGTAGCCGCGGCTGCCCATCACGATCAAGTCGACACCTTCCCGCGCGGCCTCCTCGATAATCACTGCTGCCGGATGCCCCGGCAGCTGCTTAGTCCGCACCTCCACTCCGTCTCTTTCGATCTCGTCCAGGCTCGCGGTGAGGAGCATCTCCCCGCTGCCCGCGAGCTGGTCCTGAAGGACTGAAGCATCCTTAGCCAGCGTGTAGCCTAAGGCTTCCGGCGTATAAGTTACGTGCAAAACCAGAATTTCAGCTTGGAATACTTTAGCCAAGTCTAAGGCTGTAACCAGTGCACGGTGGGAATAAGGTGAACCATCAATTGGCACCAAGATTTTCTTGAACATACTCTTTCCCCCTCATATGTGAATTTTCAAGTTTTTACAGGCTTTTGTTGCTTACCCTAGCATTATGCAAAAGGCATGCCAAATTTTAACCAACGAAAAAACCCCGCAGAATTAGGCTCTGCGGGGTTAATCCAAACCAAAACTCTCTAAAAAATGCGAAACACTCTCTAAGTTTATAGAAAAGTAAGCAGCATCAGAGCTTTTCCCTTTTTTCAAGGCGGCAGGCTGCCACTTTGTAGATGGGCTGTTTGGAAAAGGGATCGACCCAGTTCAGGGTCAAGTGGTTAGCCGCTTGTTTCAAATGCTCCTCTCCGGGATCCAAGTCTCCATAATGAAATGGGACAAACACTTGCCCCCGGCTGACTGATTCTTTCAAGACCGCTCTAACTTCAATAAAACCGCGCCGGGAAACCACCCGGATTCTCTCCCCATCGGCTATTTCCAACTTGGCTGCATCCTGCGGATTTAAGACCGCAAAGCCCTCCTTGGCCAGAGCGGACAGTTCCGGTACCCGTTTAGTCTTGGTGCGCGTGTGATAATGCTCGATAATCCGACCTGTATTAAGCCATAACGGGTACTCCTGATCCGGAACCTCCGGGGGGTCTGTATAATCCACTGACCAGAGCCGGGCCCGACCTTCCTCGTTGTTAAAAACACCGTAGGCTTGGGAATCATGTTCCCTCGTAAGAAAATTCCCTTCGGTATATAAGCGGGCCGCCCCTTTATCCTCAAGCTCAGGACAAGGCCACTGCAGCCCTCCCTCTTGTTCCATGCGCTTATACGTCATCCCGGACATGTCATTAGGCCGACCACGCGAAAGCGCCGCCCATTCGGCAAAGACTTCTGCGCTGCTGTGCCAGGTAAACATCCTGCCAACCCCGAGCCTCTGTGCCACCGCCTTAATAATGTCCAAATCGGCCTTGGCTTCCCCCGGCGGCTCCACTGCCTTATACCCCACATTCACCCGCCGCTCCGAGTTGGTGTAAGTACCGGTCTTTTCCCCCCACTGTGCGGCCGGAAGGAAAATGTCCGCGTATTTCGCGGTTTCCATGGGATAGTAGACATCCTGGACGATTAGGAACACCTTGTCCAGGAGCGCGCGGACATAGCCCTGATCCGGTAGGGATACAGCTGGATTAGTCCCAATCACCCACAGAACTTTGAGTTTATCTTCTTTTATCAGTTCCAGCATGCGCATGACATCAGTTGTCTTGCGCGGGAGTTTTTTTTCCTCCACGCCCCAGAACTCCGCTACTTCGTGCCGATGCATCGGACTTTGCGGATTGCGAAATCCTGGGAGGTATCTCCCGCTCCCCACTTCGCGGTTGCTCATAGCTGTGGCCTGACCCGTAAGGGAAAAGGGCGCAGAACCAGGCTTCCCTATCTTCCCGGTAATGAGGTGTAAATTGTTGATCAGGGTCACACTCTCCGTTGCGGACATGCTCTGGTTAACCCCCTGGCAGAAGAAAGTCGTAACTGAAGGGGATCGCCCAAACATCCGGGCCGCCTCGATGATCATGTCTGCCGCAACCCCGGTTAAAGCCTCAGCCCGCTCAGGGGGATAATGTTTCACAAACTCGCGCAGTTCTTCATACCCACTCACATGTTCAGCAATATAGGCAGGGTCAGTTAAACCCTCTTCAATCAGAACATGGGCGATACTGTTTAACAAAGCCACGTTCGTCCCGGGCCGCAAAGCCAGGTGCAAGTCGGAGACTTGCGCAGCCAGGGTTAAGCGCGGATCAGCGACAACTAGTTTTGCCCCGTTTTGGTCCCGGTTGCGAATAATCCGTTGCCAGAGCTGAGGGTGCATTTCCGCTGGATTGGAACCAAAAATGAATATCAACTGAGCCTGATCGAGATCGTCATAACAGCCAGGAGGCCCGTCACAGCCAAAGGAACGGATATACCCTTCGACGGTGGAAGCCATGCACAGGCGTGTGTTCGAATCGAAATTCGGAGTGCCCAACACCCCTTTGGCCAGCTTGCCCAGAGCATAGTATTCTTCCAACAGGAGCTGACCTGTATGGTAAATCCCGACAGACTCCGGGCCGTAGGCCTGCAAGTTTTCCTCAAGTTTTCCCACCATCAGGGAGAGCGCTTCATCCCACGTCCCTGTCACTAAGCGACCATCACGGCGGATCATCGGCACAGCGGCCCGCTCCGGATGGTGCAACACTTTCCATTCATAGAGCCCTTTAATGCACAAGCGCCCGTGGTTGACCGGGTAAGCGGGATTTCCTTCCACGGCTACCGCCCGGCCGTCCTTGACCCCAATGTATAACCCGCAGCCAACTGAACAGTAGCCGCAGGTGGAATACACCCACTCCTGGGGCGTTTCCGCCACGGTAGAGCCACTGCTGTCAAAGAACGATTCAATTGCTTGTTTCAAGATGCTGTCCATTATGGCCCTCCAGTACTACGATTGTAGAGGTTATCGTCTCGTTGTCCTACTCCGAAATCCCATACTTCTTAAGTTTCTGATAGAGCCCGGACGGATGAATCCCGAGCATACGCGCTGCCTCCTGCTTGTTCCCTTTCGCGAGACGCAAAGCGCGTCTGATCGCTTCTGCTTCCGCCAGGGCTACCGTCTCATCCAGTTCCAACAGCTCTGATCGGCCACCCTTGTCCCTGAACACGCTGTCCCCGAGCACCCTGTCCCCCAACGCGGCAGGCAAGTGCTCCGGCCGGATCACTTCCTCCCCCGGCTCCATAAAGTTAAAAGCATGTTCCAGAACATTCTCCAATTCCCGTACATTACCGGGCCAGGAGTAGGAGAGGAATATTTCCTCCACTTGGGGATCAAATCCGCTTGCCTTGTGCGCGTACTTGACGCTCAGTCTTTTGCTAATCCCGGTCGCAAGCAGGAGGATATCCTCGCACCGTTCCCGCAAAGCCGGGATATGTAGGTTAATCACAGCCAGGCGATAATAAAGGTCAAGCCGGAACTTCTGGTCTTCGATCATGTGGCGTAAATCCCGGTTGGTAGCAGCAATGATGCGCACATCTACGCTTATAGTTTTGGTGCCCCCGACTCGCTCGAAAGCCTTTTCCTGTAGAATCCGCAGGATCTTGGCTTGCATCGCCAAAGGCATGTCCCCGATCTCATCGAGCAAAATCGTGCCGCCATTGGCCAGTTCAAATTTTCCGGGTTTGCCGCCCCTTACAGCTCCGGTGAAGGCCCCGTCCTCATATCCGAAAAGCTCTGATTCCAGCAGGTTTTCCGGAATCGCGGCACAGTTAATTTTAATAAAGGGTTCGCCACTCCGGGGACTGAGGGTGTGAATCCCCTGTGCCAAAAGCCCCTTACCGGTACCGCTTTCCCCGGTAATGAGGATATTGGCATCCCCGCGGGCCACCCGTTCAGCCTGCTGTTTCAGCTTCTGCATGTGCGGGCCTTCCCCGACGATCTCTCCCAGCGGAGCCTGCAAACGCCTCAGTTCCTGCAGTTCTTCCTTATAAAACATCAGCCTGCCTTCCAACAGGCGCACGCGTTCCATAAAGTTCTGAAATTCCTGACCTTCCACGCCTTCTTTGAGCATGAGCTTGCTTAAACCACCAAGCACTGTGCCGCCGCTTGTGATCGCAGTTTCAGCGAGGAAAAAAGTCTGCCCCCGGTGGCGCACACCGGTATCTAAAAATCCGTCCCCCGTCTTCATCACTTCCTGCAGGCGTGTAAACGGCGCAACTTTTGCCAGCGGCAGCTCGACTGCCTTTTTCCCATCGATTCTCAAATACTGGGAGTATTGGGAGTTGATCATCACAATCCGGCCCTCGCGGTTGACAACCGCCATCCCTAAAGGCAAGTCAGTCAGTATCCCTTCATAAAGCTCAATCAAAACCCGGGCCGCTGCTTCCTCTTTCTCTGCCGCATGGTCCTTGGCTGAGTACAGGCAGACGACAACACCCGTGAGAGTGCCTTGTTTACGTAGAGGGAAGTAGTGGGCCTCTATCGACAGATCCCCCAAGCGGTGTCGGCAGAGCAAAGCCTGCCCGGAGGTAAAGACCTCGAGCACCCGCGTCTCCGGCAATACTTCAGCCAGGCTATAGCCAATTGCTTTAGCAGCAGGAATCTTCAGAAAAAGCTCGGCCTCACTGTCCGCAAACGTAATAGCCCCGCGGCGATTGACGATGATCACACTTTGGCCCACACACTCACCTCCGCTCTTGTACATACTATCTTACCGGAAAAAATACCGTCTGCCTAGAGACGTTTTCTTGCATTACCCAGGAACTTTCTGCCATAGGACTTTTGTGAAAATAGAAAAACCTCCCGCCTATGTTAAGGCAAAAGGTTAATTCGTAGCGGCTTAGCGCGCATCTCCTTCAAGTATCGGAGTTTCTTCCTTTTTGGTCCCGAGCACTTTGTTTCCTTCGATGCGGGCATTCCCGACCATTAAGCTGGCAACGATCCCAACCATAACAATTCCCATGGCCACCAAAAAGACCAGATGCAAGGAATCGGCCAAAGCGTTTTTCAGCGGAGGAAGCATAACCTGCTGCAACTGCTGCGGTATACTCTTTAAAGCTTCGGGGCTTAAGAGCATATTAAACAAACTTTGCGGGTCTGATTTGGCTTTGGCAAGCATTCCGGCAAAAGGACCGGTTGCCAAACCGGGGATTTTCTGAACGGCGGGAATGAAGTCATTCTGCAGGGTGCCGATTGAGCGGTGGTTCATGACCACGCCCAAAATAGTCATTCCGAGTGTGCTCCCAATACTGCGGAAAAATTGGGTGGCTGAGGTGACGACACCCCGCTGTGAAGGCGGAAACACGCTTTGGACCGCAATCGTGATCGTCGGCATGACCAGACCCATCCCCATGCCTAAAACTACGATATAACTCATCGCTGTGAGCGTCGTTGAGTCGGCTGTCAGGGTGCTTAAGAGATAGAAACCGATGGACATGATGCTCATGCCTGCGGCCAACTGCGTGCGAAAACGAATCTTGGTAATAAGTTTCCCGCCAAGTATGCTGGTTATCATCATCGCCGCCATCATCGGGATCATGGTGTTGCCGGACTTCGTGGCGCTTACACCGACAACTCCCTGCAAGAACAAAGGCAGGAACATAATCGCGCCGAACATCCCAAATCCCATGAAAAAACCAACAATGTTGACCGAGGTGAATACTCTGTTCTCAAACAAGCTCAAGCTGAGAATTGGGTCTTTCGCTTTTTTTTCGATCAAGATAAATGCGGTTATAAAAATAAGTGCCACGGCGAAAAAACCAATGATTTGCCAGGAACCCCAGGGGTAATCCTTGCCACCCAGGCTTAAACCCAGGAGCAAAGAAGCCGTGCCAATTATAAGGGTAATTGCCCCCGCATAGTCGATGGAAACATGATCTTTCTTGTAATTCTCCCCGCTCAATCCCAAGAAGATAAAGACAGCCGCTAAAAGCCCGACCGGCAGATTGATGTAGAAAACCCAGCGCCAGGACGCATGATCGACAATCCAGCCCCCAATGGTGGGCCCGACGATGGATGAAAGCCCGAACACCGCTCCCATTATCCCTTGCCATTTACCGCGCTGGCTTGGCGGAAACATATCCCCGACAATCGTCATCGCCATCGGCATCATGACCCCGCCGCCCAACCCTTGCAAGCCACGGGACAGAATCAACTCCGTCATGCTTTGCGCTTGCCCTGCTAACGCAGAGCCCAGCATGAAGATAAAAATTCCTAAAACATACATGATACGGCGACCAAAGATGTCAGCCAGCTTCCCGGCAATCGGCACGACCGTAGTTGAGCTCAACATATAGGCGGTGGTTACCCACACAAAGATATCCAGCCCTTGCAAATCGGCGACTACCCGTGGCATCGCTGTGCCAACGATTGTTTGATCCAGGGAAGCAAAGAGGAGTGCAATCAGCAGTCCCACTAGTAAGACTTTGCGCCTGGGATTATTCTTCATCTCTAAATGCTTTGTATCCATCCTTATTTCCTTCTTTCTTTGAAATAATCCAAGGTCAAAGTAAGCAGCCTGATAAGCTCCCTGCTGTCCTTCTCTCCCAGAAAACTTATCAGTCCCTGCAAGAATGCAATATGCTGAGCGTGCATTAACTCAACCATTTCCCTGCTCTTGGCTGTAGGGCGCACGAGCACAATCCGTCTGTCCGAAGGATCTGGCAGACGCTCAATATGTCCCCCTTCTTCAAGGGAATTCAGCGTGTGAGTCACCCCTGCCGGCGTGATTTGCAAATGTGCGCTCAAATCCGAAACTTTCATGCCTTTCGCATCCGGGGGCAGCGCGTGGATCAAAGTGTGCAGCAGCATAAATTCACTGGGCTTGATGCCGTGCCAGGAAGCGGGACGCACTGCAATCCGCTTTATCTGCCCCATCGTGCGCGCTAATTCCTGCGCTAAAAATCTCGTTTCATTCGTGTCCATATTATTTATCTCCTCAATAGTTTACTTAGTAAAGTATTTACTAAATTAGTCTTATTGTCAAGTGCCAAATTATAAAATAAAGCTCAGTTTTGCGAATGCCAATTGCTGATCTGTTTGGAGGACATTGAAGTGATAAGAAAGACCAGCCTGACTGCATTAGTCTGCAGCCGACCGGTCTTTTAATACATGAGCACAATGATTTTCTGTTTGGTTCATTTAAGCTGATAAAGCGCCTTTGTCAGATAAGTTCACGATCCTGTGCGCTTGCGTCCGTCCCACAAGTGCCTGATCGCGATTAAGGGATGAGTGTAAAGCATTCTCGGCCCGGAGAACCTCATAACTTTCTTAATCCGTTCGCGCATGTCCGGTTTGTAGCAGTGCACAGTGCACTTGGCGCAGGTAGGCTTATCCTCCCCGAATTTACAGTTTCCCACGCGTTTATGTGCATAGTTCAGCAATTCCTGGCACTCCGTACACAACCCTTCGACCGTACCATGGTTCTTTTTACAGTAGAGCGAAATCATAGCCTGGACTATCTTTTTCTCTGTATTAAGCCGTGAATGTGGCGGCATCTTAGACCCTCCAATCTCGTCTTGAGTTGTGGATGCAGCACCTCAAGCAGAGTTCCTTCATGCGGATGCGGTAATTCTGCACACAGTTGAAGTTCTATGGCGCTACCCGTGGTGCCGGGACCCACCTACATGAAAATGCGAGCGTTCATGAATCAAATTCAGTTCTAATAGCAGCCTCCGATTGGGCAAAAGCTCCAACGGCTGCCCGTCAGCAGCCACTGTATGATCTTCACTGAAAATGACTACCCTCTGGGCGATATCCTCGACAATCGACAGGTCATGAGTCGCCGTAATCACGGTCTTGCCCGCCTCACGCAAAGCAATGAGAAATTCCACCAGCCAGAACTGGGTGCGCGGATCAAGCCCATTTGTCGGTTCATCCAAGAACAAAACCCCCGGGTTGACGGTGAGCACACAGGCCAAGGCCACTTTTTTCTTCTCTCCGCCGCTTAAGCGGTGAGGGGATCGGTTGAGCAAGTTTTGTATCCCCACTAAAGCTGCCGTATCTTTCACGCGCTCTCTGACTTCTGCCGCGGGCAAACCTGCCTGCAACGGTGCGAAAGCCAGCTCATCCCAGACTGTAGTAGAGAAAAGCTGGGCCTCAGAATTTTGAAAGATAAATCCCACGCTCTGCCTAAATTCCTTAAGGAAATTTGGTTCCTGCAGGGTTTTCTCTGTTAGCTCTCGCCCAAAAGCCAGAATCTGCCCAGAAGTCGGATAAATAAGTCCGCACAGCATTTTAAGGAGCGTTGATTTCCCGCTCCCATTGGCCCCGAGAATGACTAAGCTTTCCCCTGCAATAATCTGCAGATTAACATTGTTAAGCACAAGCTGATTCTGAATATATGAGTAGGAAACATTATTCAAGTCAAAAATCGGCTCTAGGTCTTGCTGCAAAGCATCCTTCATTTTCTACTCCCCCCTTAATCGATATTCGATATTCGATATTCGATGTTCGAGTGCATGTATTTTTCATTCATCTCAATACTTTGTCTGCAACATAGAAGGTCAAAGAAGTTAAAAGCACAAAGAGGGTAAAGAACCAGTCAAGCATGCGCAGCCGGAAACGATGCATGGTATAGACTTCCCCGCTGTAGCCGCGCGCAGTCATGGCCGCATACACTTCCTCACTCATGTGCAAAGAGCGGGCAAACAAAGCGGCCATCGCCGAAGCGATGAAACGGCGCTGTTCAGACGTGGATGATCGCCCGGCATCCCTCGCCTTGCGGGCCAGGAACATCTCTTCCAAGATCGTTATGAGTACGAAAATATAACGGTAAGTCATCTCCAGAGTCGTGACGAAAATCCGCGGTACGAAAAAAGAACGCAAGGCCTTAAGCAAGTCCGTCCAGCGGGTGGTCAAGGTCACAATAAAGGCTAAAGTTACCGAGATCCCCACCCGGCTCACAAGCAAAACCGCTCCGTTCACGCCCTGTTTGGTAACAGCCAACACAGCCGGAAAATGCAAGAATCCCACGTGCCAGGGCTGATCCGCAGCAAAGATAGTAAACAGAGGGTCTCCCGGGCGCACCCAGTTAAAGATAGCGGGTAAAACCATGATCCCGGAAAAGAGCGGCACCACCAGCCACACCCGTTTCAAAAGTGGACCCAACCCTACACCTGACCAAGCGGCCAAGGCTAACAAGACGAGATAGCTGCCCCAGAGTAGACCCGGATGACTAATAAGGTTGTTCGAAAGCAGCAAGACAACTAAAGCCAGGATTTTTACGCGTGGGTCTAAAGACTGAAGAAACCCAGGGCTTAATGCCAGTTCTTCTGAGAAGAAAGAATCCCTGAGAACGCGTACGATCTCTTCCAGTGTCTTTTGAATAAAGCCCCGCTTGCGGCGGGGCCTGAATTTTGTAATTCCCGATTTGGCAGGATCTAATTCCGGATTTAGTTTTGGCTTCTGAAAACCGGGGTTATTTTCTTGGAGCCAAAGGGGCAGATCCATCGCGGTCTCCTCCTTTGCGCATAATGCGTTGTATGATAAAGGTTGCTATTGCTATTAAAGCCAGACCGGCAAGAGCGGAAATGAGGTAACCAAGAGTTTGCTGCCAAAATGTTTGACCATATCCGGCAATAGCGTAATCGGGCAAGAGAGTATGCTGCCAAAAGCTGCTGAATCTTTGCATCCCTGCCGGGATAAAACCGGTGACGGCCTGTATCTCTTCCCCGCTCCACTCTCCCCATGCTGTCCCTTTTGCTAACAACCCGAGGGGTGTGAGCGCCACCAGAATCGCAAAAGCGGCAACGATCCTTCTCCAGCGCACAGTACCTGATGTTCTTTCTTTACTCTCCCCTGCGAGCAGAGCAGAATTAGAACGCTGTAAATAAGCAATGACCATGGCGGTAACAATAGCTTCTACCGGACCCGCGATTGTCAAATGAGCGAATAGCATCGCCGGCACGGCTACATTTAGCCCGTAGGGGCTGTAAAGCGGGGTACCGTTGGCCGTGTGAAACAGGAGCGGCTGCAAACCGAACTCAACCCCCGCGATGGCTGCCGCCGCCGTGATCCCAATATACCCGGCAATTGCGGCAGCCGCCAGACGCCGCTTCGACGTGAGCGCACTGCCTCCTGCTGCCACCCGATACACAGCATAACTTACAAATGGTAGAATAACACCCATGTTAAAAATGTTTGCCCCTAAGGCCAAAATTCCCCCATCCCCGAAAAAGAGAGCCTGGAGAGTTAACGCTACCGCAATAGAAATCATCGCGGCCCACGGACCGAGGAGAATTGTGAGCAAGGTCCCACCCACGGCATGAGCAGTCGTCCCGTCCGGCACCGGAATATTGAACATCTGTATCGTGAAGGCAAATGCTGCCCCGATCGACAGAAGGGGGATGTACTTGGCCTTAACCGTGCGCGCGGTTTTGGCGGCAGCGACTGCCACAGCCAGGGCGCTGGCTGCTCCCAGAACAACATTAGTTTGCGGGCTTAGATACCCGTCAGGTATGTGCATAACTTTCTCCTCCTTCACTCCTCTGAAAACTTATCTGAAAATATAATGTCCGTCTGCACTTGCTTAACGCTTCTCGTTCGGAATGCGTTTGTCCTCCCTGTCCAAACGTGCTATCTCTGCAGACCGTCCTCAGCAGTCGTTTCCTCTAAAATGATGCGGTGGTTTAACAAGGTCATATCTTTTATTTTGGCTTTGACAAACTTTTGTTTGCCAAAGATATCAACCAGCTTGAGTCCGTCTTCATAAGGCTCAATCACATCTACCCCTTCCATCAATAACACTTCTTCTTCTCCCTCTTTGAGATAAGCATTAGCTTCACACATAATCATTCTCCTCCTCCAAATAAGTCTCCTGTTCAGATGTTTGCTACTCAAAAACACTCAATCAATACCCTTAAGAAACAATAAAAGACCAAGGAGTGACCCATTTCTTTGGGTCTTGACCTCCATGGCCTTTATTCCAAGTATTAAATTAAGCATGGGTTAAAAATTTTACCCGAACAAAGTTGATTGTCCTATACAGAATTATTCTCCTTATTTATCGGTTTTCCTGCTCTTACGCGAAATTCTCTGAAATAAATTTTTAGGATGGTCTTGGAGTGATTCGTACCGTTCAATCTCTTCATCCGTCAGATCAAATTCACGCGCGTAGTCCCGCGCCCGTTGAAAACAAAGGCGCAATGCCCTAGAAGTGATTTTCAGAGGACCAAGGAATCACTCAAGGTCTCTACGAAATGCATAAACTCGGAAATTTGTTCAACAAGAGTTTCTGTCAGTAAAGCTACACCCTTGGCCAATGGCTCCATCTTGCGCCAACGCAACTCGGATCCATAATTACCATCACAGACAATGGGAATTTACCCTCGTAGAGAGATTCAGCCTTGTCTCTATGACCTAATACGTCATAAGAGTGCCGCGTTCACGGATGTCTATTTTTGTTGTATTTCTTGCAAAAGTCCCATAACCGTTGTAGCTGTGTCACGGCAAAACCATATACCGTAATTCTCCGCTTGCTTTAGGAAACGGGCACTGCCTATATCTCCCCCTGGCAGCAGGCAGTTTCTCTTCGTACGCAGTGTAATTCGCGTTTCTGCCTGTCCTGCGGATGTAATCTGCGCTGGAGTTTCAGTCGCAGCGATACGTCCGCGCATTATGATGGCCATACGGTCGCATAGAGATTCTGCTTCTGCCATGTAATGTGTAGCCAGTAGGATCGTGACCCCGGTGGCTTTCAACTCGCGAATGGCATCATGAAGTTGGGCTCAAAAAAATCTTCCTCACTTCGTGTTTTGAGGAAGATTATTCTATAAACCCGGGGATAGCGCCGGGCGAGTACAGTTTGATGCTTACAGCCACGTAAAGCTTCCCTTCGCCTTTTGACACTTTACTCGGCATTTTCTAATACGAAGTTTTTAATCCGCTTGGCGCTCTCGATTGCCTGCCTTGTATCCTCCTCGGTGACATCAAAATGAAAGGGATATCTAACTTGAACCCCATAATCGGTTAAACTAATACAATCATCCTCTAAACCTGATACACGGGTGATATACAAACGGCACTGATGATTGAGAATGAGAAGGTCATGGGTCTTTAGCAGTTCGCCACCATTCAAGGCAATAAATCCTTTGAGGTATTTTTCGGCCTACTGCTGACAGTGGTAGCAAATAATCTCAAATGGGGCCGGATGCATCTTTAACAAGAAGAGAGCAGATTGCAAGTCTGCTGCTGCGAAGGTAAACCACTCTTGGGCCACAAGCTTATTGTTCATAGACTTTTATCCCTTCTCGTTCAATCTTGAACTCTAAGGTGGTCGGTAAGAGGGCTCTTTCTACAAATTCATTTTCTTGATATACAAGAATATCAACGGGCAATGAAATGGCGGAGGCTATCGATTTTCTAATTTCACGCGTAATGATTAACTTTCTTTTTGCAGTCTCTCGCGTAATAACGCAAACATCAATATCACTTTCTTTAGTTGCCGTACCTTTAGCCTGGGAACCAAACAGAATAATAGCGGTTGCAGGAGTCGCTGCGCGAATTTGATTAACTAATCGGGTGATATGTTCAGACGTGATACTATCCAATGGTTCCACCATCCTCATTGGCAATATTTGTTAACCTCATTATAAAGGATACGGGGCTCAGTTATCAAGTATCAAATACGCATAACCACCTCGCTACCAAAGCAATCGACCTTGAAAACTGTGCTGTTGGATCTCTAGTGGTCTGAACACCTGCTTGCGCAGCACGCACCAAGTGTCGTGCGCAAAATTGCTTTAGTTCGGCGTTCAAATTGTGTGAAAGCTATTTTTGTGGCCTTGCGCAAACGATAAACACTGACTGTCTTGCCATCAGTAAAACTGACCTGTTCGCTTAAAGTGTTGTTATTCAAGGAGTCGGCAATGAAACTCATCATATACGCTAGGTCGGTCCCGAATTTTCCAGAAGCGTCGCGCTTTAGGTTCAAATCAAAGAAAGCAAATACAAAGTCAAAAAAATCCTCCAAGTAGTCGTCCGGGACGATGCCATGAATCATGATGTTTGTCACATATCGACTCTTGTTGGCCTTGGACCCTTCCCAAACAAACAGGTTATGCGTTCGCAGTGTATTCAAAAAGACCTGTCCCAGATGCTGGCTCTGGGAAGTACTGATCTTAAGCCCCAGTGTTTCTTCCAGCATCCCCCAAAAATTCCCGTCTCTGTATGCGTGCATTCCGATGCGTACCAAAGCTACAGCCAGCACAAGATCCGCCTGTAGAGACAAACCGCTATACCGCATAACTTTAATCTTGTTAGAGGCTATGGGCAACAAAGCCTGATATTCCTTGTCCGAAAGAGGTATATCCCCCAGAAGCCTTTTACCGCGCGCTAAGGCTTTGATGAACTTCTCTTTGAAACGTTGTGGGGAATACAGCTTCATTTCGCAGCCTCCTTGCCCGTGAGAACACGTCCCGCAGCAATTTCCATAAACCTGTTCCGTACATGAAGGCTCAATTTGCCTTCGATACCCAAATATTGATCTTTTTCTTGATCCATATCAAAAATCTTTTTTAATCCAATAAATTTGTCATCGTTTTTTGAATATTTGGGTGTACCAACAGACTGTGTGGACTGCTCTACTCTCAACCTGCATCATACCACCCATTTCAGACATTCTATTGCCACCATGGATATGTTTCCGATGCCTGCACTCGAAACCATAAAAACGCTCCATCGGTTTTCATTAGCCGAAGGAGCGTTTTTTCACCTGAAAAATTTCCTCAGTGTCTCTCGTCTACCTCCCACCGAGGGGCAATCATGCAAATCCTTCCACACCCAAACATTGATCTCATGAAAAACCGAAGCTCCTTCGGCCTTCACCGGAGGAGCTTGACTCCAATTCTAACAATGGCAACACGCGCCAGAAGTTCACATCTCTCACTCCGTCAACCACTCCCGAACTTCCTGCCTTTGTCTTTGTTCATATCTTTCCACAGCACCGCTTAAATTTCTTGCCGCTGCCACAAGGACAAGGATCATTGCGGCCAACCTTTGTCCGGGTGCGGAAATCAATCACATCTCCCGCCCCTTGGGCAAACTGAGGAATAAACGATTTCTGAGGAAGCGGCCGCAGAAATTTCTCCTCTTCCCGACGGATTTCTGACGGCGCATGCCCTTTGAGAATCCATTGCCGCGTCGAGTTCATGAACTCCATCAGGGCATTTATCATCTGTTGAAGGACATCGAAGGACGGAGATTCGAACTGAGAGGCAAAATACTCCACGACCTCAGTAGGCCTTTCAACGAAATTTACCATGGTGGCGCAATCCGCTATGATTCGATCAACTTCTTGCCGGGAAACGTCAAAGTTAGCCAAAATGGAATCAGCTAACCGCTGATAGGCGGAGGTCCGCTCAACATAGTCCGGCGAGCTGATTTTTAACAGTTGCTTTTTCGTAAACGGGTAATAATCGATGGATGGACGCGCATTCTGCTCCCGAACAACCCTCTCAGGATCAAAGACTCGAAAATCTGCAAATCCTAAGTACTCATGATAGCGGATACGGTCATAGTAGCGCGAAGCCTCGGTGAGAAGCAGAAGAAGTTCCCCGTGGTCCGGCTTTGAGCCGCACAGATTCTTGATCATCCCTGTCAATTGGTCGACGGAAAGAACTCCGTAGTAAAACAACAACCCATGGCTGATGTTGATCCATTCTGTGTTGCGTTCAACAATTCGCCTGAGTTCCGGACCGTCAACCGCCTGAAAAACCACCGACACCTCCTCCGGCATGGTGAGAATTCGCTGTCCCTGGTACAAACCGGAAAAGATCAGACCTCGTTTTCTCCAGTAGTTCACTTTATCGGAATCTAAATCGTCGGTCGCGATCAAGCCACCCTTGGCCGAGATATCCTGCATCAAGTCATAGCGTTCACGATCCAGCAATGGAAAAAACGACTCCAAGTCTTGCGACATGCGCCGTAGTAACTCATAGAGCAAGTCCTGTTTTTTCAAGGCACTGAGGCCGGAAAATTGCCAAGTTTGGCGAAGATCATCCAGTTCCGTTTTAGTCAGTCCCAGCAAAGCCTTTTCCATGGTCAGGGGAACTTCAATGTCTTGCCAGAGCCTGGCTTCTTCCTTCTCCCTCAACTCCAGCGAATATTGCTTCGCTGCGGATAATGCATCCTTCATTAGAGCCTCATTGTCAATGTCATGCTTGTCTCCCACCGTCATCACTCCGACTGATAACTCGTTCATCAAGGTTTTCACACATTAAATCCCCATACAGATTATTCCTCTTCATTATATCACCCTTGGCAACTCCTCGCCACATGGCGCGTGGAATACGCCGGGCGACTCCCCACAATGGCAGGTTTGGGATTGCGCCGTCGTCCGGGTACTAAAATCGCAGCTGCTACTTAATTATGATAATTAATGTCCCGGTTAAAATTAATAATGTACTAGCAGCAACTGTCCTGCTTACTTTACCTTCCCTCCCTAACAGCAACGGCCCTAAAATAATCGGAATCCACACCCTTATATTATAAAGAGAATTGACGATTACAACCGGAGCGTAACTTAAAGCTGAATTCAGGGAGAAAACTGCAAGCCCGCCAATGGTTCCACTGGCTGCCAGTTGCCCTAACGTTGTTCTCTTTAGGGTTTTAATTTCACCCCAGCCTTGGCGTGAGCTAACGATGATTATTTGTAAAAAGAGGGCTGCCAAACCGCCCAAGGCTGAAGTCAAAACCGCCGAAGGTAAGATCAAGACACTCATTTTGCGTGTTAAATCAGCCCCACTGTATGCCAAACCTGCAAACAAAGCGAATACTACCCCTAAGGACATGCGCTTATTGCCCGCAATATTACCAGAGGGGGAAAGATTACTCATGCTTTCCCTTTTTACTTGCTCAACAGACAACCAATAAACGCCGCCAACCATGAGACCCATGCCGAAAACAGACCAAAAATCCAGACTTTCCCTGAGAATTAAGACACTAAAGAAAAAGGAAAAGAGTGTTTGAACCAGGGAAAACGAGATTGCCCGCGCTGAGCCAATACGACGGACCGCCTGATAATTAAGGGTGCGGCCGATAATATTGCCGAACACTCCTCCGATAACAGCAAATAGTACCCCTAAGGGAGCGATCGGCGGCAACCCTGTTTTTCCGAATATCACTAAAATAAAGAGACCGTACACTATATTATTAAAGAATAACCCTATGGTTACCCCGGCGGAGGCACTTGCTTCTCTCATCCCGCGTTGGGCGATCATAATGCTGAGAGAGAAGCAAACTCCGGATATGATCGCTAATAATTCACCTAGCAACATATAATATTCGCTAATTCCTTTTGCATCGGTACACCTCCACTCTAACTTAAAGAAATCATTACCGTGAGACAGCAATCCCTTCTGGAAACATCATCATTTTGTCTTGGACAACTACAATTACCCCATGCAGAAGTCCAAGTTCAATAAATTCTCTCCCCTTGGCAATTCCCTGTCTTAAAGCCTTGTCGACTGATTCTGGTTTAAGTTGACCCACATAGGTTGTAACTCTTTGCCCACGAATATCAGTCAGCGGGTCAATCTTTTCCGCCAGTTCCTGTTCCACTTCCGGATCATTGATCAGAGTGGCATTCCCGATCAAAGTAGCACAGGCATCGGCAATACTCGCTGAAGGCCCGATCGCGACTGCTGCTGTTGCCACCCCTTTGGTGAAACTGCGTCCCCCTAAACCGCTGGTACAAATCCCGGCAATCCCTGATTCTCTTGAGACCGGAATAAAATGAGTGACTTTTTTCGTGATTATGTCAAGGGCAACACCCACTCGTAATAAACGATGATCTTCAACCTTCACTGCAATATCTCCGCCGTTATTAATAATTACTGTGGTTGCACCGGTGCGTTCGATCATGCTTTCCGCAACGACCTCAGCAATTGTTCCCGCGACCGCAATCATCGGCGTTACTGTTGGTTCCCTTGTCGCTCGAGCCGCCATGATTAAGCGGTTGAGAACAGGAGGGTAATCCTGGGAAGCCTGCACAGATTGGATTAACTGTGCGGCCAAGTGTTTATATACAGCCAAATTATCAAGAACATTTACAGCTTCCTGTGCCCCTTCCAAGGCTGCGGCTGTAAAGGGTTGCCCATGCATTTCGGCCTGAAGGTGCATACTGATTGGTCCGTATTCGAGTGAGACTTTTCCCGGTGCTTCGACTTCATAGGTAGCCGCTGCAATCGTTCCAATAATACTATCTAATCCCGGCATTGTGGGTACCGCTTTGAAATTGTTTCTTCAAATGCGGCACAAGCCCCCCTTCACTTAAAATTTCTAGTAAAAATTCCGGGAATTTATCGGCTTGCCAATTTTGTCCACTATTCACCTGCATTACATTCCCGGCAGCAAGGTCCACTATCAACTGTTCCCCATTTTGAACCGCTGCAGCCAGGCCCGGGCACGTAAGGACCGACAAACCAATACTCATGGCATTGCGATAAAAAATACGCGAGAATGATTCCGCAATGATTACACTGACGCCTGCATATTTTAAGGCCACCGGTGCTTGTTCCCGGCTGGAGCCACACCCAAAATTGCGTCCGGCGACAATCATATCACCGGCCTTCACGTTGTCAGCAAAACTAATATTTAAGCCTTCTAAAGCATGCGCTGCGAGATCATACGGATTAAGCAGCGGCAAATAAGGGCCTGGTAAAATAACATCTGTATCAATATTGTCCCCAAGCAACCATAATCTCCCACTAAGCTTTTGCATTTTGTTCCCCTCTTCCCTTATATAACCTTGACTAAAAGCTCTCTGGGATCTGTTATCTCTCCGGTTAAGGCACTGGCCGCAACCACAGCCGGTGATGCCAGGTATACTTTGCCATCCTTGCCCATACGCCCAACGAAATTGCGGTTAGAGGTAGAAATGCACACTTCACCGGGAGCAATTAATCCTTCATGACCGCCGCAACAAGGACCACAACCAGGATTAACGATTATCGCCCCCGCTTGAATGAATACATCTAGGGTTCCGTCCAACATAGCTGCCCTATAAACTTCCCAGGAAGCAGGAACAACTAACAGTCGCACTCCGGAATTAATTCTTTTACCACGCATTAGGGCAGCCGCTTCATGTAAATCCGACAACCGTCCATTGGTACAGGTACCAAGTAGCGCCTGATTTATTTTAATTTTTTCCTCATGGTTAATAGGATGAACATAATCCACACTAAATGGATGTGCAATAACCGGTCGCAACTCGACAGCCTCTATCTTAAGAACGGATTCGTAATTCGCATCTTCATCGGGAATTAATGTACTAACCAGGGTAATTCCTCGTTCAGCCAAATAGTTTAAGGTAACCGAATCAGCTGCAACCATACCCGCTTTTCCACCCATTTCGATGACCATGTTACAGAGCGTCATACGCTCCCCGATGCTTAGCTTGGAAATAGTTGATCCCGTGAACTCAACAGCTTTGTAGTTTGCCCCTTCAACTCCCAAACGTCCAATGATTTCCAGGATTAAGTCTTTCGCGCTAACTATCGGGGGCAACTCTCCTGTTACTTCTACCTTAATGGTTGCCGGTACGCGAAACCACAGTTTCCCGGTCGCCAGTACAGCCGCCATTTCTGTGGAACCAATACCCATTGCAAAAGCTCCCATGGCCCCTGCCGTACACGTATGAGAATCTGTCCCGACTATGATTTGCCCTGGCTGAACGTGCCCTTTTTCTACCAGTACCTGATGACAGACGCCGGCATTAATGTCATAGTAATTAGAAATTTGTTCACGCTTAGCAAAATCCCGCATGGTTCTCTGCAATTGGGCAGCATTGCTGTGTGGTGCCGGTACTAAGTGATCCAGTATCACAATTACTTTAGTTCTATCCCAGACACCTGGAGCTCCAATCTCCGTTAAAGCGGCTACAGCCTGCGGGCCTGTGGTATCGTGCATCATCGCTAAATCAATATCGGCTTGAACGATTTCTCCGGGACTCACGGCTTGCTTTCCAGATGCTTTAGCCAAGATCTTTTCGGCCAAGGTTGACCCCATACTCCATTATCCCTCCTCTATCTCCATACGAGAATTTATAGCAAAAAACGTGCCAAAATCGTAAACAAATGCTATAAATTATGCACATGCTAAAGAAAACTTGGCTTGCTCCCTTTAGCCGTGAAGGGCTAACGCACTTGTTAGCTTTAAGGCGCAGGCGGAAGGCTTAATTGCACTTATGCGTCCAGAAATTTGTACTTTCTGATTAGCTGAAAAACAGCCTGGAAATCGCCTCAGCAGTTCCTTCTTCAAACACTTCGAACAATAATAACTAAATGCTAAAAATCTATTTGTCGCTTTTTTGCGATTAGTTAGACTAAAAAGAAGCCCGGCATCATTTAGCCGGGTCAACTGATAATTCCTGTTGCTTGATTTTTTTAAGTTTGCGGAAGACAGTCGCACGATTGATACCTAAGATTTCGGCAACTTTCTCCGGACTTTTGTAGCGAGCCATTGCTTCATTAATCAACTGGCGCTCAGCCTCATCCAGAACCACTTGCAAAGGTAGAATTCCTTTAACTTTGATGTACGGTCCATTAGATTTCTTACCTGTAAATTTAGGTGGAATATTCTGTTCTGTAATTAAGTCACTGGTCGTGGTGACCATTAACCGTTCAACAATATTCTCAAGCTCTCTTATATTGCCTGGCCAGGGGTAATCGAGGAAAACTTCATTAACATCTGAGGCAAATTCTTTTTTTAAACGGTATTTGTGATTGAAGAAATCTCGAAAATAATGCAATAAAGGCATTATATCCTCTGTCCGTTCCCGCAATGTGGGCACATGAATGGGAACGACATTCAGCCTAAAGAATAAGTCCTCACGGAAAATCCCTTCCTTAACCATTTGCTCCAGGTCACGATTTGTTGCAGCTAGTATACGAACATTCAAGCGCCTCGATCGCACACCACCCACCCGCATGATTTCCTTTTCCTGCAAAACTCGCAGCAGCTTAACCTGCAATGGCAAAGAAAGATCACCGATTTCATCCAGGAAAATTGTGCCTTTATCTGCAAGCTCAAATAAACCAGGCTTACCACCCTTAACCGCTCCGGTAAAGGCTCCGGGCTCATATCCAAATAACTCTGATTCCATAAGAGTCTCGGGGATTGCTCCACAATTTACTTTGATAAAAGGTTCTTTGTGGCGGTCGCTTTGGTTATGAATAACTTTAGCAACAATTTCTTTACCCACCCCTGATTCTCCCGTAATCAGAACCGTGGAATCCACCTTAGCTACTTGCCACGAAACTTCCCATACCTTCTGCATGGCCTGAGAATTTCCAACAATTCCGTCTGTGCGTAAATTCTGAGCTCGCAATTCATCTAACTCACTACGGTAACGACTCGTTTGTTCTTTTGCCGTTTCAAGCTGAAATCTAAGTTTGGTCAGTTCACTCATATCCCTGACATTAATTACAATCCTGGCTACATTCTTATGCTCATCAAAAATAGGGCTAGCTGTAAAAAGCAAATGATTTTGAATCGGAGACAGAATCGTACTTACGGTATTTTTCTCTCTGATCACTTCATCAACAATTGAGAAAGTATATAGGCCCTCCTGAATTAACTCATTAAAGCTTTTACCTACAACCTGTTCCTGATTAAGGCCCCTTATCCTCTCATATGCTTTGTTTACCTGCAGAATCCTTCCATCTCCGTCAGTTATTAAAAAACCATCATACGAAGAATCCATGATCGCTTGCAGTTCCCGATACATGCCGCGGAAATAGTCGCGCTCTTGCGACGCATCTCCCTGAAAGGCCTGGAAAATTGCAACTCCCCCTCGGCCATTGTTTTTAGACCATGGTATATAATCAGCTATAATGTAATTTGTCCCTACGACAGTCTTCTTTCCGTACTCAGGTTCACCGGTGCGTACCACTTCAAGCAACTCAGGCCATGAGATTATTGCTTCAATATCTTGTCCTATAACTGCGGCTTCGTCATCACACCCAAGAATTTGTTGGGCATATTTATTCACTAATTTTACCTTGTATTGAGA
Organism: Paradesulfitobacterium aromaticivorans; assembly: GCF_054657415.1. Lineage (NCBI taxonomy): Bacteria > Bacillati > Bacillota > Clostridia > Eubacteriales > Peptococcaceae > Paradesulfitobacterium > Paradesulfitobacterium aromaticivorans. The sequence goes on from NZ_BAAHYT010000010.1 coordinate 64,871, forward strand.
ATCTATTTCTATAAAGCCACATACCGAGCTTTCCGACAAGTATTGCCACATGATTCCACCTTCTTTGCTAGATACAAAATAATTATAAATTTTTTTCAATTATGAAGCAAGAAAAAATTAATTTTTATAAATATCCTTAAACCTTTGAATGTACCTTTGAAGTTTCGCACCCAATAAACAGCTGAAGTCTTGGTCCAAAATAGGCCAATAAAACAAAGAAAATCCGCATGAACACTGGGTTTTTGGTATAATTAAGTGTCAACCCAAATCAACCAAAAACGAGGTGTTATCATGCGGAAACCTGTCAAAGAAATTGAAAACGTCCTCCAAAATCATGGCTATTCGATTGACACTATTATATTTGATGTCATGAAAACCTTCAAGCTCAAAACACTATGCCGCCAAGTTGGCTTTCAAAAGCAGGAGGGCTATACTGCTTCTGAAATTATTATGCTCATGCTAATGCTCCCCCTGATGCTCCTGAAAAGTATCAACTCCTTCTATAAAAGCGAGTTCCAAAAGGTCACCGCTATGAAAAAAGATGCATTCTATCGCTTGAAAAATAATGAGAAAATGCCGTGGAGAGCGTTGCTGCTGGTTATGGCCAAACAGTTTCAATACTTGGTGAATCCTACGAAAGAAATCGCAGACAAATCCGCCTTTATTCTGGACGATACAAGTCAAGCTAAGACAGGCCGAAGAATTGAACAGATCTCTATGGTACATGACCATGTCGCAGGAAAAAAAGGTAACAAGTTGGGTTTTAAGAACCTGACCCTCGGTTTGTTCGACGGCAAAAGCTTTAATCCCCTGGATTTCAGTCTACATACGGAAAAGCCACTAAAAAAGGCAAGGCACCGCAAAGACCAGTATAAAAAAGAGCGGCATCCCCAATCCTCCGGGGCGAAACGTATCCGGGAATGCCGGGTCAGCAAAATTACGAACGGTCTCAACATGCTGAAACGGGCCGTCAAACAGGGATTTCGGGCCAATTACGTGCTTGTTGACAGTTGGTTTAGTAGCCACGAGTTTATTCAAACGGTTCGAGGATTAGGTAAAAAACCGATGCATGTGATCTGCGGAATTCGTCAGGATAAGCGAAAGTATACCTACAAAGGAGATTCCTTAGCTGCCCATAAATTGCTCGCGGTCTTAAAAACGGAGGGGGAGGAAAAACGTTGCCGTAAGCGGAATACTCGTTACTTCGAAGTTGTCGTCGATTATGAAGGGATAGGGAAAGTCAAACTGTTTTTTTGCCGGTTTCCTTACCAGAAGAAATGGAGGTTGTTTCTTTCAACGGATATATCCCTTGGGTTCTTGAGCATGATGGAGCTTTACTCCGTCCGTTGGACCATTGAAGTGTTTTTCAAGGAAGCCAAACAGCACCTAAAGTTGGGGGGGTGTCAATCGAGAGATTTTGATGCCCAGATTGCCCATATCACAACCTGTTATCTTCTCTATATTCTTCTGGCTTATTTTCGCCGAGTAAACGCTTATGAATCCATTGATGGTCTGTTTGCCGCGATCAAAGACGAACTTATCGAGAAAAACCTGGCTGAACGGCTCTGGGAATTATTTGAGGAATTGCTGCAGGTGGATCACAGGTATCGCTAAGTCGGGTTTTGTGGATATTTTGGAATTTAAGAATTCTGTTGAATATCAGTACTTAAAAGAGCTTTTCGAGAACTCTTTCTTAAATAATCAGCTCCAAAACATTGAAAAAGTGAGCTAAACGGCAACGAAACTTCATTTATGAGGAGAGTAGGCTAACAGAAAGTGCGTAAAAAACAACAACTCATGGGGTGCGAAACTTTAGGTACCTCTTTCAGACATTAGTGATAGCAACTAAGAAAATAGTTAAAGGGATTGCCCAAGGCATCCCTTTAACTATTTGAGATTTTGCAATAGCTTTTGCTACTAGGAAAACTTTCGTCTAGGTTTCAGTCAAATATTACTCTGTCTTTAACCGGTGGAAATATTTCACGTACTTGCTTTACTATTTTAGAGTCAATGTCTGCCGAGATAATACTTTCATGATCACCTGCAGCCGCCATGGGGGTCCCCCATGGATCTACGATCATGCTGTGTCCCAAAAACTGTTTGCCGTTCGTAACCCCTGCACAGTTAGAAGAGATAAGATAACATTCATTTTCAAGCGCCCGTACGTGATTGAGTTCCCGCCAATGATCGAGCCGGGGATAAGGCCACGCGGCAGAGACAAGAATAAACTCAACCCCTTGATCCAGCATTTTGCGGAACACTTCCGGAAACCTCAAATCATAGCACGTGGCCAGCCCCAAAATTCCAAATTCCGTGGGTACGGTAACCACTTGATTTCCTCTGGTTAAGATCTTGGTCTCATCTGAACCGAAGCCAAACAAGTGAATTTTACGATAAGTAGCAATTAACTCACCTTTGGGGTTATACAAAAAACTCGTATTGTATAATTTGCCATTATCCTTTTCTACCCAGCTGCCAGCCATTAAATAGGCATTTAATTCTTTGGCCTTTTCCGAGAGGAAAGTGGAAGTTTCCCCGACTTTTGTCTCACTCTCCTCCAAATAACGGCCAAAATTAAAATAGCCGGTATTCCAAATCTCAGGAAGAACAATCAGATTGGCGCCACGACAAGCATCAATCAATTCTCCCATTCTTTTTAAGCGATCATGCTTAGTTTCGGTATCCTTAATTTCGAACTGAATCGAGGAAACTTTCATGATATCCCCCCACTTACATCATTGTTAAACAGGTATTTCTTTTTCAACTCTCGCTTTATAAGGCTGAGATAGCGCCGCTGCAATTATTTTTCCGTAGGGAATACCCGTTACTTCTACCATTAGAAAAGCCGAAGAATCCATGCCTAGGGGCATACCATCCGTGTAATGTCTAAGCTACGTCTATTGGAGACCCCCAAATACCATTAATTTAGTTTATTTCACTGACTTACGCAGGTAGTCAACCACTTCCTGCTTTGCACAGATATTAGCATACTTTTGATCCATGTCAAAAAGCGCCACCTCGTGGGAGACTCGACCTCTGTCAGCCACGCACTCAATAGGGACCAACACTTTGAAATTATAGGAAAAGGCATCTACCACGGTGGCCCGAACACAACCGGAAGTAACCATCCCGGTTACAATCAGCGTATCAATCTTTTTATACACTAGCATGCTGATGAGCTGGGTACCGAAAAAAGCACTGGGCTTGGCTTTAGTAATTACCACCTCTCCCGGGACAGGTGTGAGCACGGACACAATAGTGTGAGCCTCCTCTGTTATCATTGGATCTAGTGTCCCGGGCTTAAGGGAAACCCTTTTATCTTCCCAGGCCCCATCTTCCAGTAGGCCACCTCCGGGGAAACCACGGGTGAAAAAAACTGGTACATGCAAGGGGCGTGCGACGTCCAGGACCTCGCGGATAGCTATCGCCGCCGGTAAGCCGGTGGAACTACAACCCATGGGAAATTCATCTTCCACGAAGCCCCTAGTCATATCCACCACCAGTATAGCTGGCGCGCTAGCGGGCATAACACGCCCGCCCATGCGTCCCTTTCTGAACATGGCAAGGTCATTTTCCGGTATTATTTCGGGCAGATATGGTTTCTGCACCTGTGTTCGCTCCCCTCGCTAAAAAATCACGCAAGTCCTTCCGGGATACTGGTAGCTCAGTGGGGCGGTAGCCACAGGCATCGAATATAGCGTTGGTGATAGCCGGAGCTAGAGCCACTGAGGCACATTCTCCGAGACCCTTGGCCCCAAAAGGCCCATTCGGTTCTGACCCGGTTACAAATAGGCTGATAATTTCCGGGGTTTCGCTGATGGACGGAATATGGTAATTACGGAAGTTCTCCGTAAGACCGGGAAGGAAGTTCTCCGTAAGGGCAAACCCTATTCCCATTGCCACCCCTCCTTCAACCTGACCTTCGGCAGCATCACGATTTATAGTGAAACCGCAATCATGCGCAGCTACGACCCTTTCCACAGTTACCTTGCCTGTTTCGATGTCCACGGCCACCTCAACCATCTCTGTGCCGTAAGTATATATCTCATAGGGAACGGTTGCATCAGAGGACTCACTGCGGCGGGTCGCGGTCGATTCGTAGCGATTGCGCCTGCGGATTTCTCCACCCTGGACCAGTGTTTTGAACTCCACTCTGATGTTTCTATCCGCCCTAGCCTCAACAGCGCCTTCCACCAGCACTAGTTCATCCGTTGGCATCCCCAGCTCCTTGCCCGCACTTTTCAGCAACTTCGTCTCTATTTCTCGCGCTACCGCAACCACAGCCTGGCCTGACATGTAAGTCTGCCTGCTGGCGCTAGTTGTGTCAGCATCAGGTGTGAGCAAAGAATCCCCAGTAGTCACCGTCACCCTTTTTAAGTCCTGGTTCAGAGCCCTAGCGGCGATTTGGCCCATTACCGTGGTACATCCCTGGCCCATCTCTGTAGCGCCTACAAAAACCATAATTTGCCCTTCTGCAGTAAGGGCGATTTCGGCCTCGCAGACATTGGGCGAGTTGGTGCGTCCTATGCCAAACCACATGGAGGCCACCCCGCGCCCTCGCAGGATACGCGGCGTATCTTCCCGAAACTGCGTCTTGCCTCGCCAGCCCTCCACAGCATCAAGGGTTTCCTTAAAACCTACATCTGCGCCCAAAACCTGGCTGCTTGCCGTCACGTCTCCACCCTTATATCCATTGCGTCGGCGGAAATCAATGGGATCAATGTTCAAGCGGCGTGCCATGATATCTATTTGGGACTCTAAGGCAAAGGCAACCTGCGGACCACCATAGCCCCGCATAGCGCCAGCCACAGGATTATTGGTGTATACCGAACGGCCATACACACGCACGTGAGGAATACGGTAAGGTCCAGTCGCGGTCAGCACTGCCCTGCTCAGAACACCCGGGCCGGCAGAGGCGTATGCCCCGGTATCGACCAGGACATCCATTTCCAACGCCATTAAAAGTCCATCACTGCTACATCCAGTCCTACAGGTAATTGTAAAAGGATGCCGTTTGGTTGTGGCCAGGAAGGACTCCTCCCTAGTATATACCATCCTGGCCGGTCTGCGGAGCCGATGAGTGGCTAGAGCGACGAAGCACTGTACGGACATATCTATCTTTCCACCAAAACCTCCTCCGATTACACTCTGACTCATACGCACTTTTTCTATAGGAAGACCTAGCACCTTAGCAATTTCCCGTTGGTCGTGGTGAGCCGCCTGGGTGGGGCCGTAAACCACAATGCAGCCCTCGCCATCCAAGTAGGAAATGCCTGCCTCGGGCTCTAAGTAAGCGTGCTCGTTAAACGAGGTACTGTAGGTTTCCTCAATCACCAGATCTGCCATCGCCAAGCCCTCTTGAACATCGCCCCGTTCCAGGCGTTGCGTGGCCATTACATTACCCCCCGGATGATGAATCGGCGCATCTTCGGCCAATGCCGCCAGCGGATCTAGCAACGGATTCAGAACCTCATAATCAACTTTAACTACCCGGGCCACCTCATTAGCAACAGCCTCTGTTTCAGCCACCACCACCGCCACTGGCTCTCCCCGAAATCGTACTATTTCCTCCGCCAGAACCGGCTGATCATCCCGCTGCCGCTTATAGCGGTTGACACCTGGAATATCAGCGGCAGTATATATTGCCAGTGCACCGGGTACTTCCAAGGCAACCGAGGAGTCAACTCTGACTATCCTAGCATAAGAATAAGGACTGCGTACTGCTTTGAGATGAACTGTGCCCGAAAATACTAGGTCTGCCCCGTAAATTGCGGTACCCGTAACCTTTGCTAATGCATCAGGGCGAATTGCGCATCCCGGCCGATGTTCTCTATTATTCACACGAACAGGATCGTCACTAATGTATTCAGACGCCAGTAAGACTGCATCAATAATTTTTACATATCCTGTACACCTACAGAGTTGCCCTTGTAGTCCGCGTAGGATTTCTGCCTTAGAAGGGTGGGGATTAACATCCAGCAACGCCTTCGCTGCCATAATCATCCCGGGAGTGCAAAATCCACACTGCACAGCGCCCGATTCGATAAAAGCCCGTTGGATAGAATGAGGGTTTTCCGGAGTACCGAGCCCTTCGATGGTTAAAACATGCCTACCCACAGTTTCGCCAACAGTAACCTTACAGGCCCGGCGCAACCTACCGTCGATAATTATTGTGCAAGTACCACAATGTCCTTTCCCGCAACCTTCCTTGGTACCGGTAATCCCCAGGTCGTTACGCAAAAAATCAATCAACCTTTTTTGGGGGTCTTCTCCCGCAGGCCTTAGTATTCCGTTCACAGTTATAAAAATATTTATCAGCCACCTTTCCGTTGTATGGAGGCAGATTAAAATTTTAAATCCCTAAAAATGCATCTTTTATGTTTTCATTTTTCAGAAGGTCATCTGCTATGCCTTCCATAGTAATTCGTCCTGTCTCCAACACATAAGCGCGATCGGAAATTTCTAGTCCCAGATGGACGTCCTGCTCAACCAGTAAAACCCCAATGTCGGTTTCATTTTTGATTCGCCTAATTATTTCTACTAGGCGATCTACCATAACAGGTGCTAGTCCCAAGGAAAACTCATCAATAAGCAGTAGTTTAGGTTTGCCCATCAGCGCACGACCGATAGCTACCATTTGCTGTTCGCCACCGCTTAAAGTTCCAGCAAGTTGATTACGTCGTTGCTCTATTCCTGAAAACAATTCATAAACCCATTTCATGTCCTGTTCTATCGATTCCGAGTCACGTCTTAGGAAGGCACCCATTTCAAAGTTCTCGTGAACAGTCATTCCCGGAAACAATTTCCTGCCCTCCGGTACCTGCAATATGCCCTTGCGTACCCGCTCACTAGGGGACATGTTAGTGACCGTTTCACCCTGGAAAGAGATACTGCCTGACTTGACCCGACCTAGCCCCGAGATGGCATTTAACAGGGTAGTCTTACCTGCCCCGTTAGCACCTACCATGACCACAGTTTCGCCTTCCCCCACTTCTAGGTCAATATCCCACATCACCATGAGATCACTGTATCCGGCAACCAACCCTTCTATTTTTAACAACGGTTTTGCCATCGTCTTCCCCCCCAAGTAAACTACTGAATTCAATTCCCGCTAGCTGATTTTTTCCCCGATATGTTAGCTACCCACCTTTCTCCTAAATATGCCTTGATTACTTCCTCATCCGTGACCACCTCCGCAGGAACGCCAACAGCAATCCTACGACCGTTCCGCAGTACTAAAATGCGGTGGCAAATACCCATGATTGCCTTCATTACATGCTCGATCATCAGTACCGTGACGCCTCTGGCGTTAATTTCCCTGACCATGTCCATCATTAATTCTACTTCCTTAGGGTTTAGACCGGCCATAACCTCGTCTAGCAGCAGTAAACTTGGGCGCATTGCTAGTGCCCTGGCCACCTCCAACCGCTTGCGGTCAGCAATCGTAAGCTGGCTTACATTGTAATATCTCTTACTAGACATCCCTAAACTTTCCAATGTGTTGTCGGCAATTTCCAGTGCCTGACTCAAATTCCCCTGGGCTTCCCGTTTCCGGCCAAAAAGCGCCCCAATAGCAACGTTCTCTCGTACAGTTAGACCGGAAAAGGGTTTAACAATTTGGAAGGTCCTGCCGATACCAAGGCGTGCTATAGCATTGGGCTTCAAACCGGAAATGCGTATCTTCTCAAAAAGCACCTCTCCCGCAGATAGAAGACACGTTCCACTGATACAATTCAGAATTGTGGTTTTTCCAGCTCCATTAGGCCCTATCAGACCGAAAACTTCTCCCCTGGGGACTTCAAAATCCAGGTTCTTGATAGCATCCAAGCCACCAAATTGAACATTTAAACCCTTTGCTTCAAGGATGTTAGGCAATATTCTCCGACCCCTTTACTTTGACCTCCTGTCCATGCCCCTGCTAGCATTTTTAGTCATCCTCAGGTGACTGCACAGCTGGTCTCCTTTTTATTCCTATAAATTTGCTCGGCATCTTAAATTGCGGCTTCAGGTTGGCAAGCCCCTGGGGTATGAACACGACTACTGCGATAATCACGAGACCCAGGATAAGGTAGTGCAGGTCATTATATTTCTCCCAGATTAATTCCGATAAAAGGTCAATAGAAAATGCCCCGATGATTGGGCCAAACAACGTTCCAGCCCCGCCGAAAATATACATTAAGAACATCTTTATGGACATGGATATAGAAAACACCGAGGGCGCCTCAATGAATGTCATCCAGTTAGCAAATACAGCCCCGGCCAAGCCAGTATAAAAAGCACTGATCGCCCAGGCCGCAATCTTATACCTTACTGTGGGCACACCCATTACCGCCGCTGCTTCTTCGTCAAATTTTATTGCCCTAAGACCGAATCCAAACCGGCTACGCCCCACTATCCAAAGGGTTACCACAGATAGTACAAGTACTCCCAACATTAGATAGTAGAAAAGGGCATAAACAAAATCAGGGGTGCCCGAGAATACCGGTAAATTTATGCCCATGCCACCGCCCGTGATCCGGAGCCTGGTAACAATCTCCCGGGTAAGCTCCAACAAAGCGATTGTAGCCATCAGAAAGTATCGACCATTCAGTCGCAAGATCGGGATTCCGATTATTACGGCGTATGCGGCACATCCTAGTCCCGCTAAAAATAATGCCACTGGCATTGATAACCCCACCTTGGCCATCAGAACGGCAGCAAGATAAGCTCCAGTGCCAAAAAAAACGACATTCCCCAGTGCTAAATAACCGGCATAGCCGGCAATGATGTTTACACTTTCAGCCAAGATAGCGTACATAAACATATTTGTCAGCACTCGCAGCCAGTAACCCTGTACAATTAAAGGCAGTAGTATCAGCATCATAAGGAAAATAAGACTGATAATAATTGGCCGTTTCACGTAAAATACCGCCTTCCCATCAAGCCTTGAGGCATTACAATGAGTACTACCAGGAGCAACACGTAGCCCACAATCTGCTGGTATTCCGGTCCCAGCAGAGCGGCACCTAGTGCCTCCGCCACCCCGAGGATAAGCCCACCGTAAACAGCTCCCGTGACATTTCCTAGCCCTCCCAATACAGCTATTGCAAAGGCCTTACCTAGAAAAGGGGCACCCATGAATGGGGTAATGCTGAACACTGTGCTGAACATGGCCCCGGCAGCCCCAGCAAGGGCGGCGCTCAAAGCAAAGGTTATGGAGTAGATACGCGAGATCTCAACTCCAGCCAACTGCGCCGCTTCTTTGTGCAAGGATGTTGCCCTGACAGCCTTTCCGTAGCGAGTGCGGTTTAGAAACAGGTAAGTAGCGATGGTAAGCACCACCGATATACCGAAAATAGCCAGGCCAATGTAAGGGATGGTAATATTTCCAATCTGTAGGCTCATGCCGGAATATGATGGCGACACCAGTCGGTATTCCGGTGACCATATAAGCAGCACTATGTTGATTAATACTAAGTCTAAACCAAATGTAAGGACCACAATCATGGTCAGACCATACTTAATAACCCGGTTAAGCACAAAGTACTGTAGGCCATATCCCAGTACAAACATAATCATCATGCTTGGAATAATAGCCAAGAAAGGGTCTATATGAAACTTTTCAAACAGGGTAAGTGCTATATAAGACCCGATCATTATGAAAGACCCATGAGCTAGGTTAATAATGGACATTACTCCGTAGACCAGTGAAAAACCAACACCGATCACCGAGTATATCCCGCCCAGTAGCAACCCGTTAATTAAAGACTGCAATAACAATAATGCCAATCCTCCCTTTCTAGGTGCAGTTTGGTAACTGGCGGGGAAATTAATCCCCCGCCACCCTTATCGCCTAGCGTTTATCCCAGGGTTGGAATGGGAAAACAGGGTCAGCATTCTTGAGTTTTTCCGGGTAGAGCACTACCTGTTTGCCATTTTGAATCTGTAAGACAACCGGTAAGCCTTTGACGTTAATTTGTGTCAGCCCATCCTCTGTGGTTCCGAATTGAGTCGGCATAAGCAGTGTTTCAAAGGTAGTATTCAGTAAAGCCTGCCTTACTTTCTCCGTGTCCAGAGATTGGGCCTTTTCAATAGCAAGTTGAAGTATTTCCGCTCCTGCGGCAGCGGCTGCTGGTCGGTAAGCAACCGTGGTCATGTTGTATTTTTCTTTGTACAGCCGAGCAAACTCCTGCGCGGACCCGAATAAGGGATCCTGGTATGGCACGTTTTCCCACCACCAGGCCGTACCCAGTAGCTGTTCAGCATCTTTTCCCAGGTTAGGTACAAAGTCGGGCATTCCCGGAGGATCCTGGAACCCCATTAGTTTGGGACTCACCTTCTGTTCCTTCATTTGGCGGATAAATTGGATTACTTCCTGGTAATCAGATGTCTGGAAAACTGCATCAGCGTTAATCCCTTTTACTTGGGAAACCACCGTTGACATATCCGTGCTGCCTTTGGGATATTTTATCACTGTAGCCTTGATGCCGTCTTTTTCTGCTTCCTTTTTAATACCCTCCGTGGTAGCCAGGGGAAAGAGGTCGTCAGGAGTAACAATTGCGACGGACTTGATGTCTAATTTATAATCCTTGGCCATACGTAGTATGGTGCTCATATTATCGCCCGCCCTGGGTAATTGTCCGAAGATATACTTGTACCCTTTCTTATATAGAGCTTCGGCATTTGCAATAGGTGCCACCATAATAGTCTTATACCGCTCAGCTATACTACTGGTGGCCTGTACCAGGCCACTAGTGGCAGTAGCCAGAAGGAAATTCACCTTATCTTCGGTTATCAGTTTTTCGGTCAGCTTTGTGGCCGTCTCGGGATCACTTTTGTCATCATACAGAAACAGCTTTACCTGGTAGGTGTCGCCGCCAACCTTAATGCCGCCTTTCTTATTGACGGTTTCGGACCATAGCTCATACCCTTGTTTATAAAGCGCACCTTCCGCAGCCAACCGTCCGGTTAATGGCACCGATGTCCCAATTTTGATTATCTTTTCAGTCGTGCCGGCCTGCTTCGAGGAAGAACACCCGGCGGCGCCCAGAAGGACCAGTGCTAGTAGGATAGCTAATAACTTCTTACCCATTTAGCGGATACCTCCTAATAAATTTATAGACTCTCGGCATTCGCCGAGTCTGATGGCACAAGGCTTTGCTTGAACCATCGATATTGAATTCCTCCTACTTTTCGGTAGGGGGATTTCATGGAAATTGATAGTGATATTAAGATTTCGCCCGATGGCATCCCGATTTGTCCCTGCGGAAAAAGAGCCTTGCGCCTCCTTTACTTAAGATAAGCTCCGCCGATATATCAGGGGCTTGCGTTTTGAAAAATACGGCTTAGAACTCCGTCCGGCCTCGGAGGAGTCTTCTACCCGGTACCTCATGGTAATAAAATACTTAATTTAGTCTATTCTCGCTTATACCACTGAAAACGTCCTTCCTGAATCACTTCCTTTAAAGGACGGATCGCCCTGATATGGCCGCCAATTTCTTCATATTTGTTACGCAATATCGTATACTCGATCGGGGCCACAATAGCCGGTGAGGTAGTGTAAGTAAAAGGTTGTGGCACCATTTGTTCGACATCTGCCAGAAATGTTATTCCTCCGCCAGGCATCACATAAGCAGGAGCTCCGGCAATACTCAGGACTGCATCCCCACGGTGGACTGCCTGAGTGAGTTTGATGGGATTTACCGTGACCCCTGCCCTGGCACTGCCACCAACTCCTGCATAATACATTGCCGATACTCTGCTGTCCTCGCAATTGTTCTCCAACATTTCCCGTAAACTCTCCATTTCGGGAGTAACTGAGATTCGAGATAACTCGCCATTATCATTGACCTCGAAGACAGCGATTTGGCGCCAAGTGGTTTCAGCGACTAGGACTTTCATGCCGGGCCGGGCAAATTCCAAATTTACGTCTTTAATGGCCTGGCGCGGATCTTCAATATTGGTTCCGCCCCAACCCGTGCCATGCTCAAAGAAATAGCGCCCTGTCGTAGCCAAACGGCCGACCGGAACAATCCCGCTATAGGGCAGAAGCTCGGCACCAGCCGGATGTTTAGTTAACAGACCGGTGATATGGTGATCCAAAATAACTGCCTCATCGACCACTTTGGCCAAGTGCTGGGCAAATAAGCCACAACATGCACCACCACACCCAACTCGCATTTTGGAATCTTCAACCCCGTTAATAATCGGCTTCTTACCTACTTCCAAATCAAGCGTGGCCCCATTTTCAATCTTAAGGCGAACCGGTTCTTTATTTCCTATTTCTTTAAGTGTTTTTACAACCGTGAGTCCGTTTGGCCCTTTAACTTTGTTAACTCCGCCTATGATCAATACGTGGGAACCATATTGCTCCGTCGTAACCATCCCAACGACTCTGCCATCTCGCCTGATAAGAGCACCTTCGTCGCCGATATGCTGGTTTGTATCGATCTTCACCATCATTGAACTATAGGAGACTGGGGCTTCCGTCACAACCGTGACAACATCGAGATCTTCTACCCTATCTTCTACAATATAAGGAGCCGGCTTATAATCAGGATAACTCGCACCTGCCCCTACCGCTGTAATTAATGGCTTGGACGTAGCGATCCTTTCATTGTTGATGTCCTCTCTCACCGGAATCTGCAAGGGACGGTTGCGCACCAGTTGCCCGTTTTCATTGCTAAACCGCTTGCATGCCCCCACAGCGCCGGACGGAACCTGGCAGCGCACCCCGCAGTTCGTACACAGAACGCTGTCAGCTTCGGGTTCGCCAAATGCTACAGCCTGTTTATTACAAACTTGCAGGCATACTCCGCAATGGGAACATGTATTCGCGACAACTGCTACTTTGTTTACCACTTTAATAGCACCTAGCGGACAGTTAAGCTCACATAGTTTGCAACCTATACATTTTTCTCCATCTACCTTGATCATTTCCGGTCTCCTTTTATCGGTCAAAACTACTTATTATCTTTCATTTTAGCATAAATTTCGTGAATAATCGGAATTTGTTCGGCACGAATCACGCCTTTTCCGTCAAATCCAAGGGTAAAACTTTCCTCTGTTTCTCTGACTAAACCTTCAACATCCTCACGGGGGTAAACCGTATCCAATGCTTGTACTCCAGCGGCCCTCGCTGCCAAAACTAAGTGGGATTTAGCATAGAATGTCTCGATCCCGGTTTTAGATTTAACTCCCCTAATATCTTTAATAAAATCTGAGGCCCCAATAGATATTGCCGTCACCCGGGAGCAAGAAGATGCAATCTCATAGGCTTTAAGTAAGCCGAGAGCACTTTCAATTGCCGGATGAATCCCAATAGTCCCTATTTCCAACCCTAAGAGCGCTTCACACTTACTAATGTCTTCATCCAGTTTTTTTATCTCTTCCGAACTTTCCGCTTTGGGAAAGAGAACTGTGGTTACCCGTTTAGTCAATAGTTCCAAATCAAGCGCAGTAAATGGTGTTGAATAATTATTAACCCGGATCATCATTTCTATCGTTTCAAAATTCGGGTTAGCCATCGTTTCTTTTGTCAGTCGTCGAGCTGTTTCCTTTTTATCAACAGGCACAAGATCCTCTAAATCAAAAATAATTGCATCCGTTCCAGAATTAAGAGCCTCCAATATCTTTTCTCTTTGGTGAGCAGCTACATAGAATCTACTCCTCCTTAAACCATTCAAGTTCCTTTCATCTCCTTGTTCATACATTTTCCATTCTAATACAACGAGGATTGCCGCTATCCAGACAACTCAGGACATTTATCGTCCGATCGTAATCTTTAATCCATCCAGCACATCCTTTCCTGTTAAAATCTTCTGACTCTTTTCTTCATCAATCTAATGCAACTAGCATGCCAACAGCTTGCTCAAGGCCTTTGAGTACAATAAATCGCTTTTCGCGCGCTTCGTTCTAATAAAGAAAACTCGGCTTGCGCTAAGCCTCTGGCGCAGGCGGAAGCCTTAGTTGCACTTATGCGCCCTCAAACTTATACTTTCTGACTAGCCAAGAAAGTCGCAATGACGAGACATTTACAATGAGTTAACCTTGACCATACGATTTTTGACACATTATCATCACATTAGCCCTTTTCCTTCGTCATTGGTTCTTGGTCGCACTATTGCAACAACTGTCGCAACTCAGTAACTATGAGCTGTTCTTAGGAGTAAAAAGCAAAAAAGGCCAGGAGTTGCCTAACTTTAGGTCTTACATTCCTAGCCTTTTAATCCATTCGTTTAGCGTAGTTACTCCTACTGGTTATTCTTTGGACTTCGAACCTAACTTGAATCGAACATCGAATATCAAATATCGAACCTCGATTATGCTCCCTGATTCAACTCTTTACTGATACGCACTGCTGTCTCAAACAGATCCTTGTCCGTCAGTCCGATTGAGTCCAGGGTTTTATGGTAAATATGAATAAGCTTTTGCAAAAGGTCTGTCGAGGCCTTCGCTTCGCGCAGGCGTTTCATTTCGACCGTTGCTTTGTCTATCAGTTCAGGGGTAACTTTAACTCCGGCATCATTGAGTTCTTTCTCCATCCGCTTTAAGGCAAACTCGATAATCTGGCCGCCGGAGTGTTTGCCGTAAACAAAACGCTGTTGCTGCCCGACTAGTTCAGACGGAATCGCCTCATAAATGCGGCGGTCGATCAAAACCCCTGCCGTATGGATCCCACTTTCATGCGTAAAGACCTGAGGTCCGATGATCGGGGCATGGGCCTGTACCGGAATACCGGAATAGCTTTCAACCAAACGGTACAGATCCTTAAGCAAATGATACTTGAATCCCGGAATCTCAATGCCATACAGGACTTTTAGAGTTACCACCACTTCATGCAAGGGGGCGTTGCCGGCCCGTTCCCCATAGCCGGCAACCGTAGTGCAAAAAGCCTTGGCCCCATTCTTGATTGCCGTAATGGTGTTAGAACTGCCGAGCCCAAAATCATTGTGGAAATGGACTAAGAGCGGGGCTTCCGGAACTGCCTTCACTAGGCGGGATGTATAGAATTCGCTGGCTTCGGGCGAGAGTGTACCCACCGTGTCCGGGAAGGATGGGCGGGTGCCACCTGCCGCCAGGCCGCGCTTGTGCAGTTCGATGATGTAGTCGATATCAGCGCGCGAGCCGTCTTCCCCGCCAAATTCAATGTATTTTACTCCTTTGGAGCGGGCATAGCTGATCGCATCTTCCATCATGCGGATATTCGCTTCACGATACCACTCAAGCGGTCGCTCCAGCCACTCATCCTCCGAGATGCCCTCGCGGTGAAGCAAGGTTTTCCCAATTTTATACTTGTTGTGGAGATCAGAGGCTGTGGTAAAGATAAAGAATGTGACTTCTTCCGCTGCAATGTTGATCTCCTGCAGCACCTCCAGGGTCGCATCAATATCCCGGTGATTGGAGCGGCACATCACCACGATCTCCAAGTCCGGCCGCAATTCTCCGCGACGTTTAGCTTCCATAATCAGGCGCAGAGCCTTTTGCTCAGAGGCAGACACTCCCGGGAAACCGATATCGATAATATGAACGCCGATCTCACTCAACATTTTAGTGATTTCCAGCTTTTGCTCCGGGGTGTAAGCCACCCCCGGCATCTGCTCCCCATCTCTTAAGGTTGAATCATAGATGCGCAAATCTTTCGGATCGGGAAACTGAATGTCCTTGGTAAATTCAAGCGGACCGTGGAGCAGTTGCTCAATGGGTTCACGCAGCATAATATAACCTCCTTTAGTTATCTCTCTCTTAAATAAACCTCCTCCAGCTGCTACCATAATTCGCTGCAACCTCATACCCCGGCATCGCCTGCCGGGATTTCTCCTACCGTTCTGCTGGCTGTATATCCTATTACTTCCGGAGTACTTCTGTTTGTTTCAGAATTCAGTACTCAGAATTCAGTAGGAGATTTCTTTGTACCCAAAAACTATTCTGACTCCTGCTCCGTTCGGCCGGGAGAATTTCTCTTGAGGTTGGCCGAACGGCGTTAGTCTCCACTGGAGACTAACGTTCCTGACTCCTGTCTCCTGACTTCTTATTTTTATTACCCTAACGCTTCTCTCACCATTTCTCCCACCCGGATAGTCGAGAGACCGGAGTCCGCTCCCAAAGACGGCACCTTGCCGGAGGATAAGAGTCCGCGCAAGGCCTGGTCAATTTTTCCTGCGGCTTCCGTTTCCCCGACATAATCAAGCATCATCCCGATGGCCGCGATTGACGCCATCGGATTCGCCACATTCTTACCGGCATACTTGGGCGCAGAACCGTGTATCGGCTCAAACATGGAGACCTTACCCGGGTGGATATTGCCGGAAGCGGCGATGCCCAACCCCCCCTGGATCATGGCCCCGATATCCGTGAGGATATCCCCGAACAAATTGCTCGTGACCACGACATCAAACCACTCCGGATTTTTCACCATCCACATGCAGGCAGCATCAATATAGGCATGTTCCCTCTCAATGTCCGGGTACTCTTCCCCCACTTCTTCAAAAGCGCGAGTCCAGAGATCCATGGCCCGGATAGCATTCGCTTTGTCTACAAGAGTTACTTTTTTCTGTTTATTGCGCTTGCGAGCCAGTTCAAAGGCATAACGGATAGCCCGTTCCGCTCCTTTACGGGTAAAGATCATATCGGCAATTGCCACTTCATCCGGTGTCCCTTTTTTGAAGATTCCACCGATCCCGGTATAAGCATCCTCGGTATTTTCGCGCACGACTACCATATCCACGTCTTCCGGTTTCTTGCCTTTGAGCGGGCAGAACTCTTCCGCATAGAGCTTGATCGGGCGCAAATTAATATAGAGATCGAGCCCAAAACGCAGCCCCATAATCACGGGCCTTTCAATAAAGCCGGGTTCAAGGCGCGGATCCCCAAGGGCACCGAGGTAGATAGCATCCATGCCTTTATACTCCTCGAGCACGGATTCCGGCATGGTTACACCGGTGTCAAGATAGTGCTGGGCTGACCAGGGATAATCCGTGATTTCGTACGTAAACCCAGATTGACGGGAAACATGCTCCAGCACCTTCAGCCCTTCGGCCACTACTTCCGGACCGACTCCGTCACCGCCGATGACTCCAATCCTGTAATTGCGCGGGGACTTATTCATGATTTACCCCCTCCTAAACGCTCGCTGGCATAATTCACAAGCCCCCCGGCTGCCATTATCTTCTCCATGAATTCCGGGAAGGGGGCAGCCGTGAACGACTGGGATGTGGACAGATTAGTCACCACACCGGTGGCTGGATCAATCCTGACTTTTTGGCCCTGTTCAAAGAACTTGACAATGTCAGGAATTTCAAAAATCGGGAGCCCGATGTTAATGGAATTGCGATAAAAGATGCGGGCAAATGAGGGGGCCACCACTGCCGACACCCCGGCGGCTTTCAGACACAAAGGCGCGACTTCCCTTGAAGAGCCGCATCCGAAATTCGAGTCAGCCACGATCACATCGTCGGGGACAAACCGGGAGGCGAAAGTGGGATCGAGGTCTTCAAACACGTATTTCGCGAGTTCTTTGGGGTCAGGAATATTGCAGTAGCGACCGGCGATAATGACATCCGTATCAATGTCCCGGCCGAACTTCCAGACAGCTCCTTCAATCATTCCTCTTTCTCCCTCCTTACTTGATCTCACCCGGATTCATGACTTTGCCGGCGAGGGCGGTTGCAGCTGCGACCGCCGGGCTTGCCAGGTAAATCTCGCTGGTTACATGCCCCATGCGCCCAACAAAGTTACGGTTGGTCGTGGAGACACAGCGCTCATTCTCGGCCATAATTCCCATATGCCCGCCGACACAAGGACCGCAAGTCGGGGTAGATACCACGCAATCAGCCTGGACAAATGTTTCCAAAAGTCCTTCTTTCATGGCCTGCATGTACACTTTCTGCGTACCGGGAATGATGATGCAGCGTACGTGCGGATGGATTTTCTTACCTTTTAAGAGCGCAGCCGCCACCCGCAAATCCTCAATACGACCGTTGGTGCAGGAGCCGATCACAACCTGGTCCACGGGAACATCCCCAACCTGAGAGATAGGCCTGGTGTTAGACGGCAGGTGAGGGAAAGCCACCTGAGGCTCAATCTCAGCCATATCGAAAACAATCGTTTGCGCGTACTCAGCGTCCGGATCGCTCCGATAAACGGTGTACGGTTTGTCAGTGGCGTTGTGTACATATTCCTCGGTTTTGGCGTCGACGGCAAAGATACCGTTTTTCGCGCCGGCCTCAATGGCCATGTTAGCCATGGTCAGCCTCTCTGCCACTGAGAGTTCGCTGATGGCTTCCCCTGTAAACTCAAGCGCGCTGTAGATGCCGCCATCCACGCCCAGACGTCCAATGGCATAGAGAATCATATCTTTGCCGGATACCCATGGCTGTTTTTTACCCCGGAATTCGATGCGAATAGTCGGTGGCACTTTGAGCCATACTTCGCCCAAAGCCCAAGCTACGGCTACGTCAGTCGAACCAACGCCGGTGGCGAAGGCTCCGATCCCACCGTACGTGCAGGTATGGGAGTCCCCGCCGATCACCAACATGCCGGGCCTTACCAATCCCTGCTCGGGCAAGAGCACATGTTCAATCCCCATGCGTCCTACTTCGTAGTACAGGGTCTCGTGCTTGCGGGCAAATTCGCGCACGGCCTTGGCAACTTTAGCGGACTGAATATCTTTGTTTGGCGTAAAGTGGTCCGGCACGATCACGATTTTACTGGGATCAAATACTTTCTCCGCTCCCCGGATTTTACCGAACTCTTCAATAGCCACGATAGCAGAGAGTTCATTGGCCAAAACCAAGTCCACCTTGGCATTGACGATTTGACCGGGACGCACTTCAGACAAGCCGGCGTGAGCGGCCAGGATTTTTTCCGTAATTGTCATGCCCATCTTCTCACCCCCGCTTAATTAATCTCGCGCAGGTCCACCACCCGTTTGGCCTTGCCCTCACTGCGCTGCAGAGTCTTCGGCCCCACAACCTTGATGCGGGCATTTAAGCCCAGAACCTGATGCAGTTCACGGCTTAAATGTTCCTGGGCCTCTTTCATGGCCTCAGAACCCCGATTGTATAAATCTTCTGAACACTCAACCAATACTTCTAGGTCATCCATATGGGAACTGCCCCGGTCAACCACGATCACATACTGTGGTTCAAGGTGCGGCACAGATAGGATCACACTCTCAATCTGGGAGGGGAACACATTGACCCCGCGGATGATCAGCATGTCGTCCGTACGCCCAGTCACTCTCATCATGCGAGCAGTGGTGCGGCCACAGTCACAGGTCTCCTGGTTAATAATCGTGCGATCCCTGGTGCGGAAACGCAAGACCGGGAATGCTTCCTTCGTGAGAGAGGTAATTACCATCTCCCCCGGGATCCCTGGTGGCAAGACTTCACCGGTCTCGGGATCAATCGTCTCGATCAGGAAATGGTCTTCACTGATGTGCAAGCCGTCATGGTACGGGCATTCTGAAGATACTCCAGGTCCGATTAACTCAGTTAAACCATAAATGTCAAAGGCCTCAATATTGAGTTTGTCTTCGATCTCTTTCTTCATCTCGAGAGTCCACGGTTCAGCACCGAAGAATCCTACTCTCAGTTTGAGGTCACGTGCTGGGTCGATCCCCATTTCTATAGCCTGTTCTGCCAATACGAGGGAATAGGAAGGGGTTGAACAGAGGGCATTGGCCCCGAAATCCTGCCACAGCATGACTTGCCTTTTCGTCAATCCTCCTGACACCGGGACAATCGTAGCCCCGACCTTCTCTGCGCCGTAATGGAAACCCATACCCCCGGTAAAGAGTCCGTACCCATAAGCGTTATGCACGATATCCGCGTTCGTTACCCCACCGGCAGTGAAAACGCGGGCAATCAGTTCAGCCCAAGTGTCAAGATCCTTGGCCGTATATCCGGCAACAACCGGCTTGCCGGTAGTGCCACTTGAGGCATGAAGGCGTACAACGCGCTCCATCGGTTCAGCGAACATCTTAAACGGATAGTTTTCTCTGAGATCATATTTGGTCGTAAATGGAAGCCTGCTCACATCTTTGAGTGTTTTAATATCTTCAGGCTTTACGCCCATCTCGTCCATTTTCTCCCGGTAAAAGGGTACGCGCTGGTAACAGCGTTCAACCGTGCGCTGCAGGCGCTCAAGTTGCAATTTTTCGAGTTTGGGCCGAGGCATCGTCTCATGCTCCCTGTCCCAAATTAGGCATTGCTTGGTCCCGGTAACTGGTTTTTTTACCCTCATCTCTCTTTGCCCCTCCTTTTTTTCATTAGGCACCGGCCGCTGCGGCCTGGGCCATACTCTTGCCGATCTCTACCCCCGCTTGGAATGCCTTAAGGTTAACGTCCAATAGTTTCGCCGGAATTCTTCTTTTAATCACGGCTTCCCAGGCTTTAGCCGACAAATCCAAGTGTGCCGACAACGCGCCTAGGATGATCAGACTGCTCACGCGGGGATTTCCTAATTCTTTGGCTTTGGCGGTAGCCGGGATTGATTGGAGGGCGAAGCCCTTATTCCCCAAAAATTCTATAATGCCGCTGGGATAGGGCTTATAATCTCCGATTTGCCCTGGCATTACTTCAACATCGTTGATCAGCATTAAACCGCCAGGTTTGACATAATGCCCGTAACGTACAGCTTCCAATCTTTCAAAGGCGACTAAGATATCCCCGGTGCCGGTACGTACGGTCGGGGAATAAACTTTGTCCCCAAAACGCAGGTGACTTACGACACTACCGCCCCGCTGGGCGACCCCGTGCACTTCCGTTTGCTTGACTTCCGCCTTTTCCTCGGCAGCAACCAAGGCTAAAACCTCGCTGGCCAGGAGCACTCCCTGACCCCCGACCCCGCAGAGGAGAATATTAGTTACTTGCGACATTACGCATCCCCCTTTAGCCCAATCGCATCGAATTTACAAGCCTGGGCGCACAGTGAACACCCGGTGCAGGCGACCTCGTCAATACACGGCTGCTCCCCGGGCAGGACGCCGGGGCAGCCGATGCGCTGGCAGGCACCACACTGCGTGCACTTATCCTCATTAATCACATACGGGGTCTTCGGCCTGGTTTTCTCACCGCGGGCGAAGATACAGGGTCTGTTGGTGATGATTACAGACGGGCCGTTATGATCAAGAGCTTCTTTAACTGATGCATACATTTCTTTTTGGTTAAACGGATCTGCCACTTGCACATGCTCAACCCCGATGGCTTTAACTAAACCTACGAGGTCAAGGCGCGGGGCCTCTTGGCCCTTTAGTGTCAAGCCAGTTGCCGGATGTTCCTGATGCCCGGTCATGCCCGTCGTTCTGTTGTCCAGGATTAAAGTAGTGGTGTTGCCCCCGTTATAAACGACGTCAATGAGGGGAGGGATCCCGCCGTGAATAAAGGTCGAGTCCCCTATTACCGCTGCCACTTTCTCCGTGCCCCCGATTTCAAAGCCGAAAGCGTTCCCAATCGAAGCGCCCATACAGAAGGATGTGTGCATAGCACCAAGCGGCGGCAGCGCTCCCAGGGTATAACAGCCAATATCCCCAGTAACCAGAACTCCGGCCTTTTTCAAGGCCAGGTAAGCCCCACGGTGGGGACAACCTGGGCACAACTGGGGTGGACGGGCAATAATGTCAAACTCTCCGGCAAAATCTGTCACCGGTTCCTCTTCGAAGAAAGCCTTAGCCAAGACGTCCGCACTGAATTCTCCCGTCCGGGGCAGGCGGTCTTTGCCTACGATATTGCCCACACCCCAGGCGCGGATCTGCTCTTCCATGAACGGTTCTAATTCCTCAATGACATATACTTGTTCGTGCCGGGCGCAAAAGTCGAGGATCTTCTGCTTGGGCAGGGGATAAGTAAGGGCGAGCTTAAAGACCGGGGCGTCAGGGAAGATTTCCTTGGCGTAGGTGTAAGAGGCACCACTGGTAATGATCCCGATCTTACCGCTCCCGTCTTCAATCCGATTGTACGGATAGGATTCAACGAACTCCGTAATTCTTGCTATTTTAGCGTCCAGTTTGGCACGCAGAGACTTGGCGAAGATAGGCACGACCCAATTCGGGACGTCTTTAACAAATTTTTTGTCACTTACGGACTCGGTGCGCTCACCCACGGTCACCATACCTTTGCTGTGGGAGACACGCATGGACGTCCGATAGAGCACCGGCGTGGAAAATTGTTCACTTAGCTCAAAAGCCAATTTCAGATAGTCCTTGGCCTCTTGCGGATCGCTCGGTTCGATCATGGGCACCTGGGCCAGGCGAGCGAAATAACGGTTGTCCTGTTCATTTTGGGAACTGTACATTCCTGGGTCATCCGCGGAAATCACCACAAACCCGCCGACGGTTCCGGCAAAAGGAAATACCATGAAGGAATCGGCAGCCACGTTAAGCCCGACATACTTCATGGAGCATAAGGCCCGTTTGCCGGACATTGCTACACCCATCGCTTCATCAAAAGCTACTTTTTCGTTCGCACCCCACTGCGCACGGATATCTGAATATTGTGAAATTATTTCCAATACTTCCGTGCTTGGAGTTCCAGGGTAACCCGAAGCAAAATACACTCCAGCTTCGTAAGCACCCTGGGCAATGGCGTTGTTTCCAGCCATCAGTATACGTTGGCCTGGACTTGGCAATGTCATTCTCTTTGCCCCTCCTCTGAGTCTTATCATTTGTGAGCACCCGCTGCAGCTACACCACTCGGCGCTCCTTTCCAGGGATTTGGGTATTGTTCCGTTCTGCGCGGCCCCCGCCGGCTATTCTTCCTCATCATCCCTGTTTAATGCTCTCCGACTCTGAACCGCACCTCCCCTTGTCCAGTTTCTTACAGTTCTGCTGTGTTGAGCTAATGATATCAAAAGATTCAGACATTTAGGGCGAGAATTCTCTCAAACGTCATTATTTTAACTTGGATGGGTGAAAAATATGGATAAACGGTTTTCACTCTCCTTTGTTCAACATTTTTTTCGACCCGAAAATTTACCCTCGAAAATTTTACCTTATCCTCTTTACTTCTTGATTTTTTTTGATACAATATGACCACATTGGTCCAAAAATTCAGAAAATGGCCCCCGCCATTATCCTTTCCTTTAAGTTTCAAAAGCCAAACTGTCTGATGATTCGCATTGTACAATATGTCTGCAGTTTCTGCTGTCTTAACAGGGAGGAGAGAAAGGGAAATGAAAACCTTAATGACAGGCAACGAGGCCATCGCCCGCGGTGCCTATGAGTATGGCGTGCGCGTTGCTGCCGCCTACCCAGGGACCCCGAGCACGGAAATCCTCGAAAACCTCGCCAAATACCCGGAAATCTACAGCCAGTGGTCCCCTAATGAAAAGGTGGCCATGGAAGTGGGTGTCGGTGCCGCCATCGGCGGAGCCCGCACCTTAGTCACCATGAAAATGGTCGGGGTCAATGTCGCGGCTGACCCGCTCTTTACCGTCGCTTACACCGGAGTTCGCTCCGGACTGATCTTAGTCTCTGCTGACGACCCGGGCATGCACTCCTCGCAAAACGAGCAGGACAACCGCTATTATGCCGCTTTTGCCAAAATCCCCATGCTCGAACCGTCAGATTCTCAGGAAGCCAAAGAAATGATCGGACTCGCCCTGGATATCTCGGAAGGGTTCGACACGCCGGTCATGGTCCGTACCACCACCCGCATTGCCCACTCCCAAAGTTTAGTCGAGCTAAACGATCCCGGGGAGCGGCCCTTAAAAGCGTATGAGAAAGACGCCAAGAAATACGTTATGATCCCGGCCTATGGGCGCGCCCGCCGGCTCGTGGTCGAAGAGCGCATGCACAAACTCGCCGAGTATGCCGAAACGGCCAAAGTCAACCGCCTGGAAATGAATGACCCCAAAATCGGGATCATCACTTCCGGCATCTCGTACCAATATATCAAAGAAGGATTACCTACCGCTTCTGTCTTAAAGCTAGGGCTCACTAACCCCTTGCCTGCCAAACTTATCCAAGAGTTTGCCTCTAAAGTAGAGAAACTCTATGTCATCGAAGAACTCGAACCCTACCTGGAAAAAGAAATCCGCGCCTTAGGCCTCGAAGTCACCGGCAAAGCACTCTTCCCTCCCTACGGGGAACTCTCCGCCAAAATGGTACGGGAAAAAATCCTGGGAGAAAAGAACGCTCAAATCCTGCCCTTCGAAGCCCCAGTGCGCCCGCCGGTCATGTGCCCGGGCTGCCCGCACCGTGGTCTCTTCTACACCTTAAAACAGCTTAAACTCACCGTCGCCGGGGACATCGGCTGCTACACCTTAGGCACCATGGCACCCTTAGAAGCCATGGACACCTGTATCTGCATGGGTGCCTCCATCTCCGGTGCCCTGGGCCTGGAAAAAGCGCACCCGGAAATGGCGGAAAAACTCGTCTCCGTCATCGGGGACTCCACCTTCCTCCACTCCGGTGTCACTGGACTGATGGATGTCGTGTATAACGGCGGCAATTCCACCGTCATCATCCTGGACAACTCCATCACCGCCATGACCGGGCACCAGGAAAACCCCGCCACCGGGAAAACCTTAATGGGCACGCCCGCACCTCAAGTAGACTTTATCGCGCTCGCCAAAGCCCTGGGGATCAAACGGGTAACCGAAGTTGACCCCTTCGACTTAGACCATGTCAAAGAAGTCGTAAAAACAGAAGTTGCGGCTAAAGAGCCCTCCGTCATCATCACCCGCAGACCCTGCGCCCTCATCGTTAAAACCAGCGAACCGCCGGTCGAAGTCCATGACTGCACAGCCTGCAAAATGTGTATGAAACTCGGCTGCCCGGCCCTTTCCTTTGATGAAGCAAACAAAACCGCGGTCGTTGATCCCTCCCTGTGCAACGGCTGCGGGCTCTGCGTCAACGTTTGTAAATTCAATGCCTTAAGCAAAGGGGGTGCCAACTAATGGCAAACTTAAACATCCTCTTAGTCGGAGTCGGAGGACAAGGAACCATCCTCGCTTCCAAAATCTTAACCCACGCTGCCCTCGCCCAAGGGTACACCGTTAAAATGTCTGAGATTCACGGCATGGCCCAACGGGGCGGCTCCGTCGTAACCCAGGTGCGCTTAGGGGAAGAAGTATACTCTCCGGTGATCGATGAAGGGGAAGCGGACATCATCATCGCCTTCGAACAGCTCGAAGCTTACCGCTGGGCTCACTTTTTACGCGAAGGCGGCGTCCTCATCGCCAATACTCAGAAAATCTCCCCGCTCCCGGTCTTAATCGGGGCGGCCACATACCCGGACACCATCCTCGCCAACTTAAAAGACAAAGTAAAACGTTTCGTAGAAATAGACGGGCTTAAGCTCGCAGCCGAAGCCGGAAATGCGAAAGCCACCAATGTTGTGCTCATGGGAGTCTTGGCCCGCTTTATGGATTTCCCACAAGAAGTGTGGCAGGATGCCTTAAAGGCGCGCATTCCGGAAAAGCTCTTAAGCCTTAATAAGAAAGCTTTTGTCCTGGGGTATGATTACCCTGGTGTCACTGCTTTGCTTGAGGCGGCGGTAGGAAGAGAATAAAAGCTAACAGTATTACACACCCCCCAAAAAAAGGGGGGTCCTTTGGGGAAATTCCTTACACTCTTGATGGCAAGAAAGTGGAATCGGCGGTGTAAAAAGCGATTAACGAGAAACTAATTCTTAACCAGGACGCCCTTCCTAATCCTGAAGTGCTTAAATTCTATAGAAACCTTGTGGCTCAGACTTCATAGAAAAAAACTCCCACTCTATCAATATGGTTTTTCAGTTCCTCATGAGTTAAATGCAAATAATCGACGATATCAAAGAAATAAGGCATAGGGCTTTCTTCTTCTAACATGGCTCGCAACCGCGATAATGTTGAAAAGGTAATATCCTTACCCCAAATGGCAATATCCACATCTGAACCAGGTTTATTTGTCCCTTTTGCCCGGGAACCAAAGATGGCTGCCTTTTCAATCTCGTCAAATCGGCGCATGGCATTAACCATAAACGTCAAATCTTCTTCTCGCAGATCGAAATTCATCCAAGTCCCTCCAAATAATCATAAAACTCTTGGAGCATAGTATAGTAGCTTGTGCGAATCAGCTGTTCCGCTTCATCTGTTAACCGTTCATCATACGTATGGGCCATAAGATTTCTTTTTTCCAGTGCATCAATCCAAATATGACCATTTTGTACTAATTGTACCTGGAATCCGGTTTGTATAGCCATGCGTGGGCTCATGACGTTTAAGCCTTGTTCCTCCAAATAGTCTTTCATGGTTTTCCATGCAAGCTCAAAAGTGTATTCGAAGCATTGAATCAAACCCTGTTTTTCAAATTTGTTTAGCTCTGGCTTCTCGATAAACTCTTTTAGTTGCTGTATTGCTTTTTGAAAGTTTGAAAACCTTTGTCGCCAACGCACATCCTCACCGTCTCCCATCACTACGCCCCCCTTTTCAATATTAATCACATATTAAACGCGTAATCTCCCATATCAAGAATGAATGTATTACCATATTATAACACCTTCATTCTGACCCCGCCAAGGGTTTCATAAGATGTCCTCAAGCAAATTGTCCTTTACCTTTTTTTTGAATAACATTGACCAAAACCGGCACGGATTCTATTTGACTTCGTTAGCGCTTGCCAAAACTCTGAGAAAGTTTTCCATGTTTATCCGCAAGCTTTCCGCTTGGGCGTAGGAAATCTCCTCGAAACGCACCCTTTGCTTGACGTTTGATTGTGCGACCAACGGATAATCTACACTGGCTACCACCGCAATGATCGGATACCCTCCTATAGTCTGTTCTGCTCCCAGGATAATCGGCTGTCCGTTTGGCGGCACTTGAATTCCCCCACGCACAACTGTATCTGAGACTCGGTTTCCTTTAAGTCCGGTATTTAAAACAGGTCCCTCGAGACGGCAGCCCATGCGGTCGCTTTGCCCGCTTACTGTATAAGTGGAAGAGTAAAAAGTATCGAGAGCCACTGATGCGAACATTTCGGCATCAATTCCTCTAACTACGCGCAAAGTGCACTCGCCGGAATAATCAGGGATATATCTCCAGGAAAGAGCCCGGGGAGTAAAATCACCTTCCCACAGAGGTTTCTCACTGGAATATTCCTCCCACACACACCCCTCAAGTATATCCCCCTTGACTAAGGCTCGTCCCTCCAGTCCTCCTAGTGCAGCCGGAATATAGGTAGAACAGCTTCCCAGAACTTGCGGGACCCTGATCCCCCCGGCAATTGCCAGAAGCGCGGCAGCCTTCCCGTATTATCCCAATATCTAACATATCACCCGGTTTAACCTGAATGCTCTTCCAATTCTCTATCAGCTGGCCATTTAAAGTGTTTAGTCCCTGACCCCCGGTTACAGCCACAATGTTACTGGTCAAAAACCGGATTCTAGCTCCGCGCATCGTCATTTCCAAGCCGGTAGTATTGCGCGGGTTTCCGACCAAGATATTCCCTACTTGCAGCGACCATGAATCCATCGCTCCCGCAACGGGAACGCCATATTGAGCATAGCCGACACGGCCAAGATCCTGCACAGTTGTTAAAGAACCGGAGCGCAGTATCTCGAGTATTTTCACTGTTCTTATCCTTTCAACCACAGTCTTTTCAAGGGACACTACTTAGAAATAATCTGATTCAGGGGCTTAATCCTAATTCCTTCGTCCTCCAGAACCTGCTTAATGCTCTTAACAAAAGTTACAACCTCAGGATTATCCCCGTGCAGACAAATTGTATCGGCCTCAAGCGGAATAACCGTTCCGTCTACGGCCTCAACTTTTCCCTCTTGTACCATCTTGACCACACGCCTGGCTGCTACAGAAGGGTCTTGTATAAATGCGCCCTGAGTTCCGCGCGCCACTAGGGACCCGTCAGGATTATATCCCCTGTCAGCGAACACCTCATTGGCTACACGCAAGCCAACTTTTCTGCCAGCTTCCGCAAATTCGGAACTCGCCAAAGCTACCAATATTAAGTTGTCATCAACCCGGGCAACTGCACGCGCAATGGCTTGCGCCAGCTGTTGGTCTTTAACCGCCATATTATAAAGCATGCCGTGTGGCTTCACATGTTGAAGTGTTGCGCCATAGGAGTGGGCGACACCCATTAAAGCGCCAATTTGATAAATAACATAAGCTTCCACTTCTCCCGGGCTTAATTTCATTTCCCGGCGGCCGAAGCCCATAAGATCGGGATAGCCGGGATGCGCCCCGATTCCTACTCCTCTTTCCAGAGCCAGACTCACTGTTTTCTGCATAACCATTGGGTCACCGGCATGAAAACCGCAGGCTATATTGGCCGAGGAAATTAAACTTATTACCTCCTCGTCAGTGGGGATCTTATAAGCACCGAAGCTCTCGCCCATATCACAGTTGATATCGATCGCGTTCATAGGAGCCCTCCCCTCACTAGCAGCCGTTGATATTCTTCATTATTAATGGGCACAAATCGTACCCTGTCTCCACTGCGCACGAGCGCAGGAGGATTTTGCTCCGCATTAAACATATCCAGCGGAGTGCGTCCGATTAACTGCCAGCCCCCAGGCGAATCCAAAGGATAAATCCCGGTTTGCTCCCCAGCAATCCCCACTGAACCTTTGGGTACACGTGTACGCGGCTTGCTCAGACGGGGCGTGGCCAATAAAGGGTCTAACCCTCCCATAAAGGGAAACCCTGGCATAAAGCCAAGCATGTAAACAAGATATTCGTTTTTAGTGTGAAGCGTAACAACCTCTTCAGGGCGTAGGCCTTGATACCGGGCCATAAATTCCAAATCCGGCCCGTACTCCCCGCCATAACAAACGGGAATTTCAATCAGCCTGCCGTGAAATCCGAATTCCGATTCTCCATTTTCTTCGTCCAAGTTAAGCCTGTGCACCCATTCAGACATTTCCGCATAAGTGGTACCCGGACCATAAAACAAAGTAACGGAGTGATATCCCGGTACAAACTCAATGATGCGCGCATCCTGGGCCAGCCGCACCCGCTCGCACAATGTCCATACCCGCTTAAACACCTCATCGCTAATTCCATGCCCGAACTGGACATGAATCGCTCCATCCCCGTACGGGAGCACATTGAATATGGTTGAAGATTTTTTGTCCTCCGCCATAGATCAGCTCCATTCCAACTTACTCGATCTCTACCCTGTCACTCACAGCCGGGAAAGTGTCCCGCGCTTTTTTAACTGTAGCGATATCTATGTCAGCGGTTAGCACTGTTTCCTCATCTCCGGCAGCCGCAATTACAACTCCCCATGGATCGACAATCGCACTGTGTCCCACAAACTGTTTCCCTTGGCTCGTGCCCGCAGAATTGGCTGAGATCAGATAACACTGGTTCTCTAAAGCCCGCACCTGATTAAACAGACGCCAAGCCTCAAGGCGGGGATAGGGCCAAGCCGATGAAATCAGGAGTATCTCCACACCTTGATCGAGCATTTTGCGGAACTGCTCAGGGAATCTTAAGTCATAACAGGTGGCCAGACCCAGAACCCCGATGTCCGTGGGTACTGTCACAACCTGGCATCCTGGGGTTAGAATTTTCCTTTCCTCAGACCCAAAACCGAAAAGGTGGATTTTTCTGTATGTGGCTCTAACGTCTCCCTGGGGACCGAGCAATACACTGGTATTATAAAGTGTAGGTCTGCCATCTTGGCCAGACTCATGATCCGAATCGTTTTCAACAAAGCTGCCGGCCATTATGTACGAATTCAGGCCGCGAGCCTTAGCAGCAATTAAAGACATGGTCTCCCCTGTAATCGTTTCGCTTTCCTCCGCATAGCGGTCAAAAGAAAAATACCCAGTATTCCAAATCTCGGGTAAAACTATAAGTTCCGACCCCTGGCACGCATTCAGCATCCGCGCCATGCGCTCTAGCCTCTGGCCCTTACTCTCACTGTCGCGAATCTCAAATTGAATGGAAGAGACTTTCAAGAATATACCCCCCTGTAAATGGTTAGTTCAATTATGCCAGAAAACCATACTTTATCATATAGGTATAACCACTCACCCAAACACTTTAGAAAAAAAAACCCTAAGGCCTAAACCCAGGGTTCCTAGAAATAAACCACTTCTTATCAAAGAAGTTTCACCCCATCCCTTTCATTCTTTCGTATATACTCTTACGTTCACCGATGAACAGAACCGTAACTAAGCTTTCACTTTCAAATACAGTATAAATTACGCGGTAAGACTGTCTGTGGAAAGACACCCGGTAAGTTTCATAGTAAGGGCCCTTCAGGCGTTTGAAACCCAAGGGATCTTCTTCGAGATTTTCCAGAACTTGAGGGATCTCTTTGAGAACCCCCTCTGACAATTTATAAAAGTCTCTTTCCGTACGCGGGGTCAGCATAACATGATATTTTCCTTTTTCTGCCTTGCCTATGCCCAGGTCAGAGAAAGCGGGGTTTTCACGCCATGTGTGAGTCTGCCCATGCTTGTGCGCGCGGCGGGCTTCCTCAGACATCCGGTCAAGTACCGTACTAAGCTGAAACTTCTTCTCCAACAATCTCTCTTTCAGGATATCGCCTGAACATCCATCGCAACGCAAATCGCCCAAAATAAGGTCTTCGAAAAAGTCAGACAGAGGTCCGGCTGAACGCTCAGCAGTCTGTACTAGAAAACGTCCTTCAGCATCAACATTCAGTTCCACCGTGTCCCCTGCCACTAATCCTAAGAGCTCGCGCAACTCAGGCGGCAATAAAATTGCCCCGTTTTCATTAACTTTTACCCGGTAGGTCTTCATTGTGAACCCCCCCTTTCCTCTTGCTTCCATTATATTGTGGATATAGAGGGGAGAGCAATGCTTTTCAAACCCTCTAACCTACTATTTAGGCTCGATTTGAGTCTTTCCGTATTTACAAATGAAAATGGTGTTAAAATACTCCAATATCGCGCGATTTCCTAAAGCCCAAACCTCTTGCGTAAAACCCTAAATACAATTATCCTTAGAAGAAAACAACTGGAACCTAAACGTGATAAGGTTTCGGTATTCGACCAATATAGATGTTAAAATTCTGAGGGAGGTTTACCATGGAGATCAAGTTAGAGCCTATCGGGACGATTTACACTCCGTACTTTAATGAAAACACGCCACATCAGCCTGTTCCAGATGCACCCGGTGAATTCTGGATTGAAGTTAATTCTGACTATGCGGATGGGTTAAAGGATTTGGAGAAATACCGCTATATCTACATTCTTTTTTATTTTGACAAAGCTGAGGGAAATGTGAAAATGACTGTCTCCCCCCCGTGGGCTTCAGGTGCAGAGGTCGGGCTTTTTGCCAGCCGCTCTCCTAACCGTCCTAATCCTATTGGCTTAAGTATTGTAGAAATCAAAGAGATAAGCGGAAATGAAATAAGCATCAGCGGGATTGATGTCTATAACGGAACCCCTCTTTTGGACATCAAACCCTATATCCATAGTATTGATGCCAAGACTGATGCCAATAACGGCTGGCTGGACGAGCTTGAAGACAAAGGACACCTTCTGGCTCACATGCTCGGACGTCCGCACGAACACGAGGAGAGTCACTCACATGCTCAGGAACATGGACATCATGAGCAAGATGGGCGTGAACACCCTCACGAGCATAAGCATCATGCACATTATCAACACGGGCACCACGTATCTAGAAACCATGTTCATAAGCAAGAAGATTAGTAATTTTTACGGTCACAAATACACGGGGCTATCCAAAAGAGTTATTACTTTTGGACAGCCCCAATACTTATGCGTTAAATCAATTACTATCTAAATCAAGCTACTCACATCTAGCTGCTCTAATCAAGCTACTGCATCTAGCTACTCTTATCCAGCCAGCTTACCCTTCGCCACGACCAAGTCGCCATCGCTTCCAACGCGGCAAGAACACGCGGTCAACTCCCCAGAAATAAGCCGCGGCCCCTGCCCATAATAAAACTGCCTGCCAGAAGAGCAGGATGGGGTTGGTGCTGATAGCTCCCGACAAAAGGTAACTCATATTCATAATAATCCCCGCTAAGAGCGCAATCGTAGTAAGGAAACCCAAAATAAGCGCAGCCCCGACCAGTAGTTCACCCCATGCTACCATATACCCAAATAGGGTTGCATTTGGCATCGCTACGTTCTGGATAAACCAGCCATACCACGGCTGCACATCCGGGTGCTGGCCGCCGGTCTTAGCTAAGGCTCCTTTGAGGAAACCGGCTACTGCCCCTCCTGCTTTTGGTCCCACCCAAGCAGCCGAACCAGGACCAAACACTTTGCCAAAGCCGGCGGTTAACCATTCCCAGCCGACATAGACCCGGATAACCGTCCAGAGAACTTGAGCCCAACTTGATTCTCTCCAAGCCATTTTTTAACTCCCCTTTCTTAGTGGGTTTGTTGTGGAGGCTGATTATAATTAGGATTGTTGCGGGTTTTGTCATTATAACCAGGAGCAACTTCCCTGTTACCGATAGGATTCGGGTCTTTACCGTATTGGGCCGGACCACCATACTTCTGATTAGGATCCGTTTCATACGAAATTTCATTTCCCAGATTCCATGGTCCGCGGCTATCCCCCTGACCGGTGGACATATTCATGTATTTCTTGGAGAAGTCCGAATCCCTGAAATCCTTATTTACCCCTATGCCTTTGAGGGTTTCAATGGCCTGCATGAAGGAGAAATTATGTGATTCCTCGCGGCTAAGAAGGAAACGGATCATATCCTTAACACCGGCGTCATCTGTCTGCTGCAGTAGACGCTCGTAAATTAACTTGGCTCTTAACTCAGCCCCGGCATTGGAAGACAGATCGGTGTAAATATCACCGTTGGAATTAATGTAATTAGCGGTCCAGGGCGCTCCTCCTGAATTGATTAATAAAGGTCCCCCGCCCAAGAGGGCTGAATGGCTGGCAGGGAAATCCTGTGGGGGTGTATCCACCGGCCCGATCAACATTGCCAGGGATTCCCCGACCATCTCGAGGTGACTTAACTCCTCCGCCGCAATGTCCTGGAGCAAGTCCCGGATTTTCGGGTCATTACAGCCAAGGCTCTGGGAAAAATATTGCATCGCTGCTTTTAATTCCCCATTACCGCCGCCGAACTGCTCCAAAAGCAAGACCGCAAACCTGGGATCCGGCTTGTCGACATGTACCGTATATTCCATATCCTTAATATGCTTGAA
Organism: Paradesulfitobacterium aromaticivorans; assembly: GCF_054657415.1. Lineage (NCBI taxonomy): Bacteria > Bacillati > Bacillota > Clostridia > Eubacteriales > Peptococcaceae > Paradesulfitobacterium > Paradesulfitobacterium aromaticivorans. The sequence continues at coordinate 97,969 of NZ_BAAHYT010000010.1, forward strand.
CAAGATTAAAACCTCCTCGCGCGAATTCTTCCTGTTTAGTATCATGTAAAATAAATATTTTTATGCAAAAAAGCTTACTATCTAAGCTAATGCAAGACAATCAAAATATCTTAACAACAATTTGTACATAGCAATAATATGCAGACACTTGACTTGACTAAACTGAACAGTCAGTATAAAATGCCTTTTGTAGGTGCCAACTTAATAATGTTTTCATTGTGTTGGGGCAAACTTCGCGAAAGTGGAGGACGCTAAAGTCATGGGTCTAAAGCTTAATATGATTTAAGCTATGATTGCCAGACTACAAGGACTTGGAACTTCTCAGGGGAGAGTAGTTCGTTTTGAGCTGCTCTCTTTTTTGTTGTCCTAATGAAAATGACGCCCTTTTAATAATTATCTCCCTTTCAACTCACACTAGGAAAGATGGTCTAATTTTTCTTAAATCGACCAGGAGGTGCATAAAAAGTGATAACAATCTTAACCGGAATCGTGTTCTTGGCAACTTATGCTTTGATCGTAACCGAAAAAATCCCGCGGGCCGTTGCGGCCGCAGCGGGAGCTTCTGTGCTGGTTCTTTTTGGAGTGCTTTCACAGGAAACAGCGATTCACCACATTGATTGGAACACCTTGGGCCTGCTTACAGGTATGATGATTATCGTGGATCTCACCAAACGCTCGGGCGTTTTCGGATTTCTGGCTATCTGGGTAGCGAAGAAGGTTAAAGCGGACCCAGTGAAGCTCATGCTTGCCCTTTCCCTGCTGACCGCAGTTTTATCAGCCTTTTTGGACAATGTTACGACGGTGCTGCTGGTTGTTCCTGTAACCTTAGCGATTGCCGATACCCTTAAACTTAACCCAATCCCCTTACTGCTTACTCAAATTATGGCGAGCAATATCGGCGGTACGGCGACCTTAATTGGAGATCCTCCGAATATCATGATTGCTGGCCCAGCAGGCCTATCTTTTGGAGATTTTATTATTAACTTAGCACCCCCTGCCATCATCATACTTTTCGTTACACTTTATCTGTTTTATCTAATTTACCGTAAACAGTTACACACTACCGAAGAAGCCAAAGCGAATTTAATGCAGCAAAACGAATGGGAAGAAATTAAGGATTGGAAACTCCTGAAAAAGAGCCTTTTCGTCTTAGCCCTAACTATTCTGGGTTTTGCCCTGCACTCCATCATCCATGTTGAAACAGCAGCAATTGCTTTAAGTGGAGCTATGCTCCTGATGATTCTGGCCCATGAAGAACCTGAAGAGGTGTTCTTAGCGATCGAATGGCCCACAATCTTCTTCTTTGCCGGGCTGTTCGTACTCGTAGGCGGTTTGGTTGAAGTTGGAATTCTGGACCGTTTGGCCCAGATAAGCCTTGATCTGACAGGCGGGGATCTTATGACCATGGCCTTGTTGATACTCTGGCTGTCGGCGATTTTCTCCTCCTTTGTGGACAACATTCCGTTTGTGGCAACGATGATTCCGTTAATTCAGAAAGTTGCAGCCATGGGCGGTCTCAGTCCGGAAGCGGTAGAACCCCTGTGGTGGGCCCTCGCCTTGGGAGCTTGCCTGGGCGGAAATGGCACTATAGTCGGTGCTTCAGCTAACGTTATCGTAGCCGGAATTGCGGAGAAAAACGGTTACCGCATTTCTTATATGCAGTATTTGAAGAATGGTTTTCCGTTAATGATTCTTTCGATCATAATCTCGACGGGGTATATACTCCTGCGCTATTATTAAAGCCCCACTCCAAATATAACCTGTCCGCATTCCGGACACTTGCCATCGTGAAGAAAGTTTTCTACGTTATATGCGCGCACGATAACTCCTCGACCGCACTGCGGACAAAAAGTGGTGCTTCCCCCTGTGACATTGCCCAAATATACATATGGAAGGTATTCACGCCCGATTTGCCATAGTCTTTCCAAACTTTTAACTTCCGTAGGGGGAACACTCAAGCGATATGCGGGAAAATAGCGGCTCAAATGCCAAGGTACCGGGGATCCGAGATCCCTTAGCCATCGGGCAAGCTCCCGGATCTCCTCCGGCTCATCATTACCTCCTGGGATTACGAGAGTAGTGACTTCAACGTGCACTCTCCCGACAAGCCTCTCCACCGTGCTTAAAACCCAAGAAAGCTTACCCCCGCAATATTTCACGTAAAACTCTTCATTAAAAGCTTTAATGTCAATGTTTACCGCGTCCACCCAAGGAATAAGTTCTTCCAGGAAGCGTCCTTCGATCATCCCATTGCTGACTAAGACCACTTTTCCACCACATTTTTTCACAAGTGGCGCGGTATCCCGGATCATCTCAAACCATACCGAAGGCTCGGAATAAGTAAAACATAAACCCAAAGAATCCTTAGCCATGTGTGCAAGTTCTGTAGGGGTAACTTTCCTCCCAACTTCGCGTGTCTGTGAAATCTCATAATTTTGGCAAAAACTACAGCTCAAATTACAGCCATAACCCCCCACGGAAAAGATCATGCTCCCAGGAAAAAAATGATAGAGCGGTTTTTTCTCAATTGGATCCAGATGCCAAGCGGCTACTTCCCCGTATGTATGTGAAACAATTTCCCCTTCCCGGTTTCCCCGGGTATGGCAGCGCCCGCTTTGGCCAGGCTTGAGTTGGCAGTGCTGGGGGCACAAAAGACATGTCGCCGTTTTCTCCATCACCATCGCTTTTAGCTCCCTATTCTCTCACTTATCACTTATCACTTTGCAAACATCACTTTTAAGTTCTGACTCCTGACTCCTCACTCGTAATGCCTTTCCACCTCAAAGCGCCACATCTCTACCGGCTCGCCCGGGGCTAACCCAGCCTTTTGTTTGGCTATTCCTATCTGCTCCTCGACTGTGTTAACCCCTTCCAGATGCGGCAGGAGCAGGCCGCTGCGCCCGCGCGCCTTGACTACCACACCATAACGCCAAGGATCGAGCTCTTCTGTCTCTCTCACCCTTTCCAGTTCCCCGAGTACATCTACGGAAAACGTGATCTCCTGCAACTCCCCTTTTTCCACCGGCCAAAAACGCGGATCTTCCGTCCCCGCTGCACATGCGTTATGTTTAATTTCTAAGGCCAGGTTGTCCTGCCAACCCTGAGTTGTACCGATACACCCCCGCAGTTCCCCATTTTTCTTAAGGGTAACAAAACAGCCGCGGCGCACCTTAAACTCCGTTTCCGGCGGTAGTTCAAGGTCTTTTACATTTCTTCCTTCAAGATAATGGATAAGGCAGCTCCTCGCCCACTTGGCCAGCATCGACGAGCGGTAAAGTTCAGCCACCAAATACCCGACCCCGAACGGTCCCTCATAGGAAAGAACTTTCACTGCTCCCTCCTGGGCTGCCAGGGCAAAGCGTAAACTGCGAAAACCGCATTCTCCCGCTCTTTCCGCTAATTCGGGAGAGATAGCCTTCACTTGGGCGGCATCCCGGCGCAAAGCCGTGACGATGGCCCGGTCAAATTCCGGCCCGGCCGGATCAAACCCGTAAGGTCCATCCTCCCGCAGACGGTGAGAGAGATCTCCGCTTGCCACTAAAGCACAGGCTTTCGGATAGGCGCGCAAGATATTCCCCACTTTGATGCCAAAATCCTCTGCCTGCTCAAGGGGCATCCCCAGCACCACCACCGGTCCCCTCCAGCCGGCTTCGTGGAGAAAATACAGCGGCACCAAAGCACCGTGATCAAGTCTGCCGACACTTGGACGCACACCGGGCAAGACAGCAATTTTCTTAATTAACTCGGGTTCGTTCGGGAAAGATAATTCCAGTGCCGGAATCCCGAACGGCAGAAAATCCCCCACCAGAGAATCAGGGTTCAGAAAGGTAAAACCCTGCTCCAGCAGTTGAGCATGGGGGGAAACAATGACCACGCATTCGGCCCCGCTCGTTAAGATAATTTGAGCAAGATCACGGTAAGCGGCCAATGTCCTGGCACAGATTTGTTCCTGACCGCGCCCGATCTCCGGTAACAGAATCGGCGGGTGCGGCACAAACGCTGAATACACTAAGCTCATGCCCGTTCACCTCTTTCGAAACCTAAGTGTGCGCAAAAAAGCCTAAACAAAGCAAAATCCTTTCTTACCAACCTACAATCTCCGCTATCGATTCAAACAGCCGCAAAATGCCCTTGACGTTTATACTCTCCCGTACTACTGTATTTAACATCATACTGTTTATTGCAGCATGGTGCCAGGTTACCTTACTTACATTTAAAGGGAGGGTCTAGCTTGATCCAGAAACAGGCTCGGCACACGGCAGCCTTTCTGCTCCTGTTTTTAGCTGAAGCTCCTGCTTACGGCCACCAACTCCTGGGGAAGATGCAAACCGAACTTCCTTACTTTCTCGGCGATAGCTCCGGGGTCTACCGCAGTCTGCAGGAAATTGAAGAAAAGGGCTGGGCGCAGACACGTTGGGATACCGAGGGCTCAGGCCAGCCGCGCAAATGGTATTACCTCACGGCTGAGGGCATTGCCGCACTTGCAGATTGTGCCGAAGATATTACGAAAAGGCAGGCCAACCTTGAATTCTTTCTTAAGAGATTTCAGGAATCCCTTTGAAATAGCCTGGCATACCCATGCGAGTGAGTAATCCCTACCGACTGGACGCACTATTTGATACGATTAATACGAAAGGAAGTCCTTAAAATGCTCCAATCTAATAATAAAATTCAATTTTCAACCATCGGGGTGCTCTCCATTGCCCACCTCTTGAATGACCTTTACAGCAACTACTGGCCTGCCTTCCTCTTGGTGGCCACAGGGCTTTCCGCAACCCGGGCGGCCCTCCTTGTTTCAGCTTTCACCATCAGCTCTTCTTTTATCCAGCCCTTTTTCGGGTATTACTTAGACAGGCAGGGTAAACGCTGGCTCGTCCACGTCGGTACTCTCTGGATGGCTGTCATGCTCAGCCTGACCGGACTTGTGCAAAGCTACTCTGTTTTGGTTATCCTGGCTACTCTGGCAGGATTGGGCACTGCCGCTTTTCACCCTCAGGCCTCAACGATGGTCACCGTGGTTAGTGGCAACCGTAAAGCGGTTTTACTTTCAGGTTTCATCGCCTTTGGCAACGTCGGCTTCGCCTTAAGCCCTCTTTTGCTCACCCCCCTCTTTGAGAAATTTGGTCTGCAGGCGAGTATTTATACGGTTATTCCCGGAATCTTAGTCGCTATTCTCCTGCTCTTGTATGCCCCCCACAACGATGTCCTGGGGAATGCGAACGCCCCTAACTTTGGCAATGCCTTGCGCTCCCTGCGTTCCGCCGCCAGGGAACTGGTCGCAATCACGGGGGTGATCGCCCTCCGCGCTCTTGCTTATACCGGAATGCTCGCTATTCTTCCGCTCTACTTTAAATCGGAAAACATCTCTTCGATTGCCGGTAGTCAACTCCTCTTTATCATGCTCTTTGTCGGCGCTATCGGCGGCGTTCTCGGCGGCTTTATCTCGGATATGTACGGGCGCAAACCGCTCATTGTTGGCTCCCTTCTGCTAGCAACTCCATTCTTCTTTGCTTTTCTCTACACCCAAGGCATCTGGAGCACCATCTTCCTGGCTCTTGGCGGCGCTTCCCTCATGTCGAGCTTTTCTGTGACTGTTGTCGCTGCCCAGGAAGCCATTCCTAACAACAAATCCCTGGCTGCCGGTCTCACCATGGGCTTAGCAGGGGGTATCGGCTCCCTCTTTGTAATCCTGATCGGCCGGATCGGAGATATCTACGGCCTCACGACCGCCATTACTGTCTTATTCATCCTTCCTGTAATCGCTGCCTTGGTGGGGCTAATGATGAAAAGCCGTCCTGCTGCCCGCACCCAACGGGTGGCCGCACGGTAAGGTAAAGAAACAGGTTCAGCCTTAGCAGTCCGTGTCCGTATCTTGAAATATACATCCCTTCATGCTATCATAATAACAAATAATGGATTTGTATAGTCTCCAGGGGGTGATTCATTTGGGAAAACCTTTTGCACAATCTGGCCGGATCTATACTTACGAAGATTACTTACAATGGCCGGAAGATGAACGTTGGGAAATCATTGACGGTGTCGCTTTTGATATGACGCCCGCCCCAATGAGCAACCATCAAAGGGTATCTGGTGAACTATTTGTTTCATTCAACCAATATCTCAAAAATAAACCTTGTGAGGTTTTTGCTGCGCCCTTTGATGTCCGCCTGCCGCGAGCAGCAGAAAGTGACAAAAAAGCCACCACCGTGGTCCAGCCGGATCTCACTGTCATCTGTGACAAAAGCAAAATTGACCGGCGCGGCTGTCTCGGGAGCCCCGACCTTGTCGTTGAGATTTCCTCACCCTCAACTTTCCACAAGGACATTAAGACTAAGTTCAAACGCTATGAAGAAGCTCGGGTAAAAGAATACTGGATTGTTCACGCCGAAGGAAAAACAATTGTTGTCTATCGCTTGCAAGATAATGGAAATTATGCACAACCCGAGATTTTTGGGGTTGAGGATGAACTCCCTGTAGGGATTTTCCCTGACTTAGTTATTTCGCTTAAAGATTTATTTAGCGTTGTGGACGATGATCTGATCTGATTATCACAGCAAACGGAACTCCTCCAACTTCCGGTAGAGGGTACTCCGGGCAATTCCCAATTCCATGGCAGCTCGTTTTCGGTTGCCGCCGTGCTTCTGCAAAGTATGGATAATCGCATTTATTTCCGCCTCTTTGATGGATGTCCCTGCAACAGGCGGTTCATTCCTGCCCGTCCCGGCCATACCGGCCGGCAGATGTTCCAGTTTAATAATTGTCCCCGTCAGCAGGTTTAAAGCGCGTTCAATCGTATTTTGCAACTCGCGCACATTCCCCGGCCATGCATAGCTTTTCAACGCTTCCAAAGCCGGCTGATCAATGCTAACCTCGGCCTTTCCCAGAGATTTTCCCAGCCTCCCGGCAAAATATAGCGCTAAAATAGCGATATCGCTTTTCCGTTCCCGCAGAGGCGGCAAACTCAAATTAATAACATTTAAGCGATAGAACAAATCTACCCGGAAATTCCCTTTTTCTGCTTCATCCTTTAAGTTTCGATTAGTAGCGGTTATAATGCGCACATCCACAGGAATAACCTCTTGACCACCCAGTCTGGTAATCTTCTTTTCCTCGATAACACGCAGTAAATGAGCCTGCAATTCTAAAGGCATTTCTCCGATTTCATCGAGAAAAAGAGTACCTCCGTCAGCCAATTCAAATTTTCCCGGGTTTCCGCCCCTGCGTGCTCCCGTAAAGGCACCTTCAACATAGCCAAACAATTCACTGCCTATCAATTCGCGGGGAATGGCCGCGCAGTTAAGAGCAACAAAAGGAAAGCGCGCCCGGTAACTTTCGTTATGAATGGCTTGGGCGAACACCTCTTTTCCGGTGCCACTCTCCCCTGTTAACAAAATATGGCTAGAGGAAAGCGCAACTTTTCTGGCTGTGTTAATCACTTTCGTGATACTCGGATGAGAACCCACTATATCCTTAAAAGTTAATTGCGCCTTAGCGCCGCCAATCTGTTTAACCAGCCTGTTGACCCGTCCGGTTTCCGAAAAAGCGAGTACGATCCCTCTTTGTCCGCCTTTTAAAGCCCGTAAAGTCCGTATCGTTAAAGTACATTTAACCCAGGTTTGGTTAACCTTGAATTGGATCAATTCATCATTAACGGGTTCATATCTTTGGATTAAGTACATGATTCTCTCGAACCCAGGAATCATTTTTTTTAATTTTTCCAAAGTGATTAAATTCCAATCTACTCCGTCCAACCCCAAAAGCTTGGCAGCTGCCTGATTCATGTGTGTTACCTTTTCAGCCTCATTAAGAACCACCACACCTTCTGACAACGACTCCATGATCGCTTCTTTAAAATTGCTTTCTTGCTGCAAACGGAACTGATTTTCAATCGCATTGGCCGCCGCAACCACCATCCCCAAGGTATGCGGATGAGCTTTCCGGTAATCGCCGGTCATATTTAAACAGCCGATAACCCGCCCGAGATCATCGCGAATAGGAGCTCCGGAACAAGTTGCATTATGAGCGGACAGGCTCCAGTGCTGAGGACCTATAATCTGAACCGGCTGACCTGTCACCAACGGAGTCCCCACACCGTTTGTCCCCAGCAACTCTTCGGCCCAACATGCTTCCACCGTAAAATTGGAAAGTTTGCCAAATTCAAAAGCAGAAGCATCCCCTTGGGCTTCCAAAATGTAACCGTCCTTGTCGGCAAAAACCACCATAAAATCAGAACCCTTAACAAGATAGGCAAGTTTCTCCATAACTTGGTTGGTAATTGCCAGTAATTCTTCTTGTCTCTCTCTTCGTTCCCTTAACTCTTGGGCCGAAGCCAAGTAAGGATTGGTCTTCAGAAAAGGATTTACATTCCGCTCCCGACAGCGAATCCACGATTCCTTGATCATGAGAGGCAGATCGTTCGCCAGGGTACCTGTCGTAACTGCCTGTTTCCATTGCCGGCGCAACTCCAGCCATTGCTCATCCATTATACCACTCCCTCAACGCCTGGAACTCGTACCGTAGTTTTCCCTGTCATAAAGCCATTATCAAAAAATATCTGTTTCAAAACATTTACTTCCATAAGCTAAGCATACCAAATCCGCAAGTAAAGGGGTACCCCTTGGCACCACAAAACTTATGGATAATCTGCTTCGCCCTTTTTTGTCTAACCGGTTTGTTTCAGAATAAAGACCATCTTTTGGTCGATGAGATCCTTACGTATTTTCCCTTTTCCTTCAAGATAGAGCAAGTGGGCTAATGCCTCACCAAAGGTGAACAACTTTTGCGCTACAGGAAACAAATCCCAAGATTTATAACTCATCTCCCAGGTCATCTGTGCCGCTACCTCAAAAGCGTTTTTACTGCCTTTTTCCAAGATAGATACAGTTTCTTCCAACCTTGTCTGATGGTGAAGTCTCAGCTGCTGAATTCTTTTTTTACAATCGGTAATTACTGCCCTATGTCCAGGCAAGACAAGCTTAATCTCTAGTCCATAAACCTTATCCAAACTATTGAAGTATTCTGCCAAGGGATCTTCCTCATAGGACCAGGCTGAAATATTGGGTGTTATCTCACCTAAAATATGGTCTCCGGAGACCAATATATTTTTCTCGGCCTCATAAAGGCACATATGACCTTTTGTATGACCAGGAGTTTCGACACAACGGAATAGGTAGTCACCATAGTTTAAGGTATCTCCTTCTTGCAGAAACCTAAAGTCTAGATGACTCTTGGCGATCGGGAACAACTCCACCGCTTTCCGGATGTCGTTTTCGGGAATTCCACTGCCCCGAGTAAAGTCCCGCATTTGTTTCCATGGGTCTCGTGTATTGAAAATTTCTCCATCCACCTTGGTACAGTATATTACTGACGTATTGGTGGCGAGAGTTGAAACCAGACCCGAGTGATCAGCATGTAAATGGGTAAGAAGAAAGTCGGTTCCCCTTAAATCTACGCCAATTTCTTTTAACCCAGAATGCATCGCACTCATGCATTCTTCACGATTAAATCCCGTGTCCACGATTAGGTTGCGTTTTCCCGCCTTGACCACATATGAATTGAGAGATTTCAATGGATTTTCGGGCAAGGGAATTTCAATCCGGTACAGATTGGGTAAAACTTCGTCAATAATTTTTTACATCCCCTTACAATGATTTTATTAGATAGCATTGCAAGAATCCAGGCCATCGAAATCAGTTGGTGCACGACAAAATAATGAAACTGATGTTGAAAGGATTACTTTTCCCTTTTAATCTGAAAGCATAAATACTTTAAGAACTCTGGTTAGAAACGAAGCGGAACAATTGCGCCACATCAAGAAACCAACGCCTGTCCGCACTCAAATCACTATTTCAGTACATACAGTCTGAATCTGTTATCTACACCGTCCTATGCCGCGACATTATGTCCATACCCGAAAAGAAAACGCCGACTGCTCCGCCTAAATACTTGACTGCAGAGGAGATGGAAGTGGAATTGTCAAATTTGGTTGAGTCCTTAAACTCGTAATTTTTGGTTAAAATATAACTGGCTCTTGCCGGTATGGGAGGATAAGGCTCTGCTGGAGAGCAACCTGAGCGCCCAACCGGTTTCTGCCGGAGGAAGGAAACAGATGGTTTTCTTCCTCTCCTTCCTTACGGGCAGAACCAAAGCGATATTATCTAAAGCTTTAGATAATATCGCATTAGTTTTCCAGAAAGAGTGATGTTTATGTTGCTTTTACGAAAAAGAGCGACACCCACCGGCATCACTCTCTCCGCTAAAACCTCATATGCCGCTCAGGTCACTCCTCAGTGTTACCCTATCCTGCTTATGAGTAAAAGCAGCTTGAGTATACCATGTGCTCCTTTGGCTATCAATGTACAACCTGTGCGGAAAGGGTGTTCAATCTCGACGGTTCAACTGTTCAACTTCGGCGGTTTAGGTGTTTTTTCTCGGCGGAATATCCAAGCACCGAACCATATGCTGGCATTTTCCCCGATGGTTACATCTCCAATTAGTGCAGCGTTAGGTGCAATAAAAGCCGAAGCTGCTATGTTTGGTTTTTTCCGTTAAATTCAAAAAGCATTTGTTCTCACTCAGGTCATATTTAATGTCTAGGCTTGGAATTAGAAACACGTTTTTATTCGACTATCGTTTTCATCAAGAGCCAAGGTAGGCTTTCTCTAACAATTCGGAATCAACATTTTTAAGTACTTCTGATCTTTCCAAGTATACAATTTTACCATTACTAAGTACGTATGCACGGTTGACAAGTTCAAGTGCACTCTCTATTTTTTGTTCAACTAAAATTACGGTCATTCCACTATCCACCAGATAGCGTAGAGATTCGATAATGCTATCTACCACCAAAGGTGCCAGACCTAGGGATGGCTCGTCGAGCAAGAGGATTTTGGGTTGTGACATTAGGGCCCGGCCGATTGCCAGCATCTGCTGTTGCCCACCGCTTAAAGTGCCAGCACATTGCTTCCAACGCTTACCCAACTCAGGAAATAAATCAAGTACCCATTGAATCCTTTGATCCCATTCAGTCTTACTGGTCCTTCCTTTTACCACCAGATAACCCAATTCCAAATTTTCCGCCACCGTGAGGGGATAAAAAATCCCACGTCCTTCGGGTACCAATACTACTCCTTTTTGTACCATCAAGTTTGCAGTCATCCCTGTTACCGGGGCATTATTTAGCAATATTTCACCTTTCAAGGGTTTTAATAGTCCCATGATTGATTTAAGGAGAGTAGTTTTACCTGCTCCGTTTGCGCCAAGTACACCAATAGCCTCTCCTTGTTCTATGTTCATCGAAATGCCGTGGAGGACTTCAATACTGCTATATCCTGTAACTAAATCATTGATTTTCAGCATTTTGCTTTCCCCCTGAGCGTCCAAGATAGGCCTTGATAACAGCAGAATCCTGCCTGACCGTTGCCGTGGGTCCTTGAGCAATAATAGTTCCGAAGTTTAGTACACTTAGGCTGTCACAAGTGGACATTACAAATTTCATATTATGTTCAATTACAAAGATTGTGGTTCCGCGTTGTTGTATCTGGCGCAAAGTCTGTTGAAGACGGTTCACATCAGAATCAGCAAGTCCTGCCGCAGGCTCATCAAGAATGAGAATTGTGGGATTTGTAGCCAGCGCACGAACTATCTCAACAAGTCGCTGCTCGCCAAAAGATAGAGTATTGGCTTGAACTTCCGCCAGATGGGTAAGACGAAATAACTCAAGCAGTTCCAGCACATGGCTGTGTGCTGATGACTCCGATGCCCGAAAACCCTTTGTTCGCAAAATCGAGCTAAATAGACCATGATTAGAGTGCATATGCCTTCCAACTAAAACATTATCTAATACGGTCATCTCACCAAATATATGCAATTGTTGAAAAATACGTGTTATTCCTAACTCACATATATAATGAGGCTTCTTACCTATGAGATTGATCTGACCAAATAGCACTTGTCCTTTGTCGGGTTTCAAAAATCCGGATATTATATTGACAATGGTGCTTTTTCCTGCCCCGTTTGGCCCAATCAGCCCCTTGATTTCACCTTTGGCAACCGTCATATTTACATTTTCCAACGCCTGGACCCCACCGAAACTCTTAGTCACCTCTCTTATCCTCAGTATTTCCTCAGCCATGAACAATTCCCCCTAAGTATCCCTTTACCCGCTTTATGATTGATTCAAGACCCCCAGGTACAAAAAGGATTACTAGAGTGACTATGATACCGTATACTAGCAATTGGTATTCGCCTATAGCTGAAAGTAATTCAGGAATTAACGATAATACAAATGCCCCTAGGATTGCCCCTCGTGTAGACCCAAGCCCCCCGATGACGACCATAAATAATAATGTAAAGACTACGCTAATCGAAAAGGCTCCGGGGTTGATAAAATGAAAATCCAGGATATACATGATACCTGCAACCGCAGATATAATCCCAGAAATAATGAACGCTAGAACCTTATAATAGACTGTATCTATTCCTAAAGAAGCGGCAGCCGCTTCACCTTCACGAATTGCCAGAAAGGCCCTTCCCACTGGAGAATGCATTAACACTTGCAGCAAGATAAAAATTACAGCCGTTATCGCCATCGTAAGCGTAGTTAAAACCATACTGCTGATATTACTGCCAATTTCCAGGGCGATTCCCGATGCTCCCCCAGTGACCGTTCCCCACTGCAGGAGAATTACTTCTGAAAGCATGGAAAGTGCCAGGGTTGCCACTGCGAAATAAAAACCTTCCAGTCTCAGGGTGGGGACCCCCGTGATTACGGCTATTAGGATACTTAAGGCAAGAGAAATAAGAATTGCTCCCCAGTAGGGTAAACCAAATTTTGTGACAAGGACTGCAGATCCATATGCCCCTAGAGCATAAAAGGCGCTGGAGGCTAACGATAATTTTCCGGTTATACCAAATACCAAATTAAACCCCATTGAGAGAATAGCCATGATACTCATTGTAGTCAAAGTATGCTGATAATACTGTTTATCACTTAGAACCGGGGCAAAAAGAACACCCAACCATAGCAAATTTAAATATTTTTTCATGCTTGCCCTCAGCCTCCTTTTTTGCCTAACAGTCCTTGCGGGCGTATCAAAAGCATCAATAATAGTAAACAAAGGGTAATACCGGAGGCAAATATTGAAGAAACATATTCTGCCGACAGCACTTGGACAATCCCGAGAACTAGACCGCCTACCAACGCCCCTTCTGCACGGTCAACCCCGCCCAAAACCAAAGCGACAAAACCGTAAATAGTCATGTTCTGGCCAATAAGAAAATGGGCTCCGCTAATTGGAGCCAACAGTACTCCGCCAAGTGCTCCAATTGCTCCACCAATTAAAAATGCTGTAGTATCCACAAACTTAATATTAATACCCACAACCTTAGCTATTTCACGGTCGATCCCCACCGCTCTAAATAATTTGCCGATTCTAGTAAAACGGTAGAAGAGATAAATAACCACAAAAACTATGGTAGTAATAATCCAGATATAGATTGTGTGAGGCAACACAAAGAGCGAATTCCCCCCAAAAACAATTGGTTGACCTGATAAGGGGGATGACACAGGTTTAATTTCCGCCCCGAATACCAACTTAGCGAGCTGTTGTATAACCGTCATCATCGCAATCATTACCATAACCATTAGCAAAACATCATTACCGCGGCGGTTTAGGGGCCGGACACTTGAAATTTGGATAATTACCGCAAGCAACCCCACTACAACCATGCTAGATATTAGAGCTATGGGATATGACCATTTCCACGAGGCAAATGTGACAGCTGAGATCAGGGCGCCTAATGTCACAAATTCACCTTGAGCGAAATTTATTACTCCGGTGGATTTATTGATTACGTACAGCCCCAGAGCCACTAATGCGTAGAGACTTCCAGTCTGAAGGCCCGAGACAGCCAATTGTACTAGCACTGGCATGCCTCCTTTCCATAAAATCCGGTTTAAGGGGGACCACAAGACGTCGTCCCCCTTAAGCAACTTATTTATACATCGTATACTTGCCGCCCTTGATTACCCGCAAGGTTATTTCGGAGGGGTTAACCCCTTGGCGGTTCGTCAGGTCAAACTTGATTTTGGCATTAGCATTTGTACCTAAAATACTGGTAAATTCTATTTTTTCCAGGGCTTCGCGTACTTTTTCTCGGTCAGTACCGCTTTGCTTCAGAGCCTCAGATAGCAGCATGACACTGGTATAGCCACAAGCATTAAATGCACTCACCGTATAGTCGTTACCTAGTTTTTTACGCATTGTATCCTGCAGTTTTTTGATAGCCGGGGATTCATCGTTAATTGCGTCAACTGCAATTAGCCCTTCCATAGAATCACCACCCATTTTAGGGAAACTGGGAACTGTCAACGCCCATGTACCGTAAACCGGTACGCTCCATCCTACGCTTTTCATTCCCCGCATAAACAGGGCAATCTCGGGCACGCTGGAGCCACCCACCAAAATACCGTCAACTCCGGCGTTTCGCATACGCAGAACTGAGGGAGTCGCATCTGTAGCACCAACATTTATTTGTTCAACTGCCGCTGGCGTTACTCCCAGTGCTTCAAGTTTTTTGACCCAAGAATCCCTCACAGAAATACCGGTTTGGGTGTTGTCCACAACAATTCCCAGCTTCTTATGCTTTTGACTTGTGATTTTAAAAAGTGTGTTTACCCATTCTGAATCTTTCGGCATCATTTCAAAGAAGTATTTAAGTGTTTTTCCTTCGGTCAGAGGATTGTTAACATTGGTTGGGGACAGGTTAACTATTTTCATTTGTTCTGTTACAGTTTGGTTCTGTAAAGTTCCACCAGAACCTGTCGCAGAAATTATGGCTACGGTTTGAGTGTCATCGGCCAGTTTCTTTGCCTTAGCAGCTGATGTCGTCGGATCTCCATTGTCATTTTCAATAACTAGTTTAAGAGGTCTGCCGTTAATTCCACCATTGGCATTAACTTCATCCACAGCTACATTAATACCATCAACTGTTAGTTTTGAATAGTAGGAAGCGGTACCGGTTTGATCAGCGATTACACCAACTTGTATCGGGGATTTATCTCCGCCACTAGAAGAGGATCCTGTGGTAGCAGTTTCCTTCGTGCTTGAGCAGCCAGTAGCCACAAGGGCAAAGGACATTACAACTATTAGCAAAACAGTCCAAATTTTCTTACTCATAATTATTTTCGCCTCACTTTCAAATCTAACTCCGTTACCCTTCTCTCTTTGCCAGCAAACTTTTAACAGTTTATCTCTGGTTTTCACTTCTTTTGTCCAACAGTCTTTTAGTTTTGGTGGTTGTTGACCTTTGGGTGTATGGCTCAAGCTCGTCTTTGCCGAACACTTGGACATTCATTTTTACCTCAAGGCTAGCTTTCAAAGCAACCTCCAGGTCATTTTTCAAAACTTCCCGGTCGACAGAATCATCAATGGACTCTACCAAAACAGTCATCTCGTCCCTTACGTTTAATCCTTCTCCTTTCCTCTCAACAACACAGAAATACTCCTTAGTTGTACGCTTATCTTCGGCGACGATTGAACCAATGGCATCAGGAAAAACATTTACCCCCCTTAGTTTAATCATATTGTCGGCCCGCCCATAAAGCTTGTCCAGAAGCGGTGTTTTCCCTCCACATGAACATTCATGTGTTAGAATCTGCGAGACATCATTCGTATCGTACCTAATGAGCGGTGTTACATATTTAAAGAGGTCTGTTACCACGATGTTACCCTTTTGTCCCGGTTCTAGGACTTTCTTCGTAGAAGGATCCATAATTTCCACAATATAAGCATCATCCATAATATGCCGACCGTTTTTACACCCACATTCACCGGCAGGAGTGCCTACCATTTCGTGGGTGCCATAGTTGTCATAAACGTTTGCGCCAAATGCCTCTTCGATATCGCTGCGGTCCTGGTTTCCAAGATAGGTATGGATAACCCTTATGTTTAAGTCTTTCCTCGGGTCAATACCCATCTCTTTGGCTACCGAGGCTAGATACCTAATATAGTCAGGGAAACCACACATAGCTCTGGAACCCCAAGTTTTTGCGAGGTCGATTTGTTGTTTAGTCGGGGTAGCCGAACCGGTACCGGTGGTTAGCGGTATGGCCCCTGTATATTTCCACAAACTTTCCCGCATCCAAAAACCTGCGTTTACCGTCGAGAAGGCAAACATTATCTGAACCATGTCTCCCGGTTTTATACCTTGCATATGATGAAACCGCGAAGTAATGATTGAGCTAACTTCTCTGTCCTTAGCAGAGTAAAACATAGGTCTGGGAGTTCCTGTTGTCCCTCCACTGGACTGGATTATTAAGGGCATTCTTGCTGCATCGGCAGGGGTTACTCCCTGGTAATCGCCAAATGGTGGATAATCACGGATGCTGTCTCTCAAATCGTAAACAGTAAAGCTGGGCAGTTTTGGCAGCTCATCTAACCCTTTAATATCTCCATGTTCAATTCCGGCTTTTCCCCACAACCTTTGGTAAAACGGTATTTGCCAGGCACGTGCCACTTGTTGCATAAACCTTTTTTCCTGGAGTTCCCGAACTCTGTCCCTTGGCCACTTCCATATTGAGTTAAAATAATCTACATGAGGCGGGTAATCTTTAACCAATTGTTCATAATCTAATGCAAAAGGATAGTAATAGCCTCGTTTTTCTACTGCGACCTCCATTATTTACTCTGACCTCCTTCATCTAACAACTCACCTATGGCTGAAAATCAAAGCTTCTCGATAATCACGCTCATCCCCATACCTCCGCCTGAGCATAGGGAGGCTAAACCTATCTTTAGGTTTCGTTTCTGCATTTCGTAAATTAAAGAAACTACCAGGCGGATTCCGGTGGAGCCAACCGGATGACCCAGTGCAATGCCGCTGCCGTTGACATTTGTAATGTTACGGTCAAGCCCCAGTTCCTTTTCTACCGCCACGCCAAATATTGAGCTGCGAAGGCCTCGTTGACTTCTCCTAACTGAATGTTGGACATGACCTATGCAGTTTGAGTAAAAATGCGGGAATAAAAATTTTAATCCAAAAAGTGATGTATTCGACAAATTTCACCTTGACATTTTAGAAATCGTCCCATAATCGCGATGGATACCTTGATTACTTAAGGTATATCTTCTTGATTAAGGGTGATCATCCCATGAACACTTTAGCTAAACCCCAATTTTCCGACCTCCCCATGGTGAATCGGCTGGAGCCCCTATTCTCCTTAAACTATGGGACCGTTTTGACTTTTCGTTTCTCTTAGCTCAGTCTGGGATCATTAAGTCTAGCGGTGTCCCCACATGGATGCTCTCTTTCCTTTACGTTATAGGTCTTGTAGCCCGTTGTGCTTCCGTATCTAAAATGGCAGGAGTGGCAGCTCAAGACACCCTGCTCCAGATGATGTTTCAAGGAAAGAAAATGACTCAATATACCTTAAGTCGGTTCTTAACGAGTGCCTATAACTGGTCTCTTTTCGGTCGTAAACGAATTCAGCGCCTTCAAGAGGACCCGGATACAAAACTCCAGGAAGGAGATGTCCTGGCGCTCGATGATTCCCTCGTTACTCACCCTTATGGAAAGCAATTACCGTTTCTCTGCTGGCTCTTTGACCACAGCTCAAAGATCAATGTCTGGGGCATGAATCTTGTTGCTCTTCATTCTATCCTCCGCAATGGCCTAGAATATCCCTTGTGTTACCGTATTTGGCGCAAACCTGAAACGAAAGGCGAAGGCCTTACAAAGTTTGATCTTGCTTGCGAAATGCTGACCCAACTCCGCGAGTCGGTTCAATGTCGTTCGTGGATTGCTATGGATCGTTGGTATATGAAAAAGGAGTTCTTTAATTTCCTAACAGCCCATTCCTTTGATTGGGTAACAAAGGCTAAACGAAATACGGCCCTTTATCGCAAAGAGATTGAATCATGGAGTGGGCGTGAACGTTACGTGCCCCTGAATGCTCGAATGTTGATCAAAGAAGTGTTCCCCCGTCTTAAGGTTCAGGGGTCCGGCTTAGTTTCTGTTTCTATCCCGAACATTTATATTAAGCTACCCTACGAAACAACCGGAAAACGGGGAAAGACCGTAAAGAAATACCGCTACACTCCTATTGCAGCTGTTGCTGCTATGCGTCTTAAAGAAGATATAGAAACAGATGAGAAAGAAGTTTTTTTGGAAGGAGAGAGTAAAGAAGATCAAGCCGCTACGTATCGGGGGGCGTATTTGATCATTAGCAATCGCTTTGACGCACCGCACGAAGCCCTCAAGGTATATATGAAACGCTGGCGCATAGAAGTCTTTTTCCGCAATGCTAAACAAGAGCTGGGACTAAATGATTGCCACTCCACGACTGAAGTTCACCATCACTCTCATATTGAGCTCCTTTTCGTTGCAGAAACCTTGCTGAACTATGCTCAGTGGTACGAGAACAAAGAAAAAACGAGTGAAGAAGAAGGCATTACCCACGGCAAAATGGTCAACCGCCTTTTCCACACTCGTTGTGAGATCAAGCTAAAAACCCGGAGAGGTTCTCAGCAAGTCTATGTCTATATTGACACAGAAGTGCGGAATTTTGCAAGGCTTTTTGATGCGTTTTTGCCGGAGGAGATACGAATGTTTTTAGGAAAAGGTTTTTCTAAGTCTCAGATATTTCCACTAAGTGCATAGGTCATGTCTAAATCTCTTTCCACAATGACCGCCATACCCATTCCACCTCCGGAGCAAAGCGTAGCCAACCCTGTTCGCAAATTTCTTTTGGCCATTTCGTAGAGCAAAGTCACCACTATTCTGATTCCAGTGCTCCCTACCGGATGGCCCAGCGCAATTCCGCTCCCGTTAACATTTGTGATGTTGCGATCCAGCCCCAGTTCCTTTTCCACTGCCAGATACTGAGCGGCAAAAGCTTCGTTAACTTCCCACAAATCGATATCTCCCAAGCTCAGACCGGCTTTTTGCAAAGCCTTGCGGGTTGCCGGCACGGGACCTATCCCCATGTAATCCGGATCAACCCCGGCTACCGCATAGGAAACCACCTTGGCCAACGGCCTGATTCCTAAGCTTTGCGCTTTGCTCCTGGACATTATCAGCACTCCGGCCGAACCGTCGTTTATTCCGGAAGAATTCCCAGCGGTCACCGTGCCGTCTTTTTGAAAAGCAGGCGACGCTTTGGCCAATTTCTCCAAGGTTACGTCTGCACGCGGATGTTCATCCGTATCCACAACTACCCCAGCACTTTTACGCTTTGGTACCGTAACAGCTACTATTTCGTCCTTAAAACGGCCGTCCTTGATAGCGCTAACGGCACGTCTCTGGCTTAACAGGGCCAATTCGTCCTGCGCCTCCCGACTTATGTTGTATCTCTTGGCCACATTCTCGGCCGTTATACCCATTCCGACACCGGTTCCCAGTTGAGTAAGCCCGTCCCACATCGCATCACGCAATTCAATATGTTTCATTTGGGCACCCCAGCGCACCTCATCGACTGTGAAAGGAACAGTGCTCATACTTTCTGTGCCACCGGCCATAATAACGTCAGCATCGCCACTTCTAATAGCCTGTGTTCCAAAGGCCAAGCTCGTCATAGCAGAAGTACAAGTCCGGTGGATTGTTACAGCCGGCACCTCGACCGGAATGCCTGCCTGGAGGGCTGCTACCCTGGCCAAATTCGTCTCATCTTTCGTTCGTTGATAACAACAGCCCCAGATCACATCATCTATGATCCCGGGATCAATCGCTGTCCGGCGAACTAATTCCTGCATGACCGGCACGGTTAAAGACGGTGCCCTCATCTCTTTAAAAACCCCTCCGTAACTCCCGATCGGTGTACGCACGGCAGCTACAATCACTACATCATCCATGTCCGTTCCTCCCCCAATACATTAAAATAGTCTCTCGGCTTTCACACCAACTTAATTCTCTTCCATTTGCACCACTGCTTCCCCTTCCAAGACAACCCTGCCCCCTTGGTTAAAGCAAACGGTCTTAAGCCTCAGACGCTTGGCAGCCGGCATTTTTTCCACAACCTCAACCTCGGCCACAACAGTATCCCCTAAAAAAACCGGAGACTTAAAATGAATGGTCTGGGAGAGGTAAATCGTTCCCGGACCGGGCAATTCATTACCCAAGACAGCAGATAATATACCTGCTACCAACATGCCGTGAGCTATCCGCTGCTTGAAACAAGTAGAACCGGCATACTCTACATCAAGGTGTAACGGATTAAAATCTCCACTGATTTGAGCAAATTGACGAACGTCCTGCTCCATAACAGTCTTCCTGCCCGTTGCCTTGTCGCCCACCCGGATATTGGCAAAACTTCTGTTTTTCTCGTTCATTCTCCCAGCCTCGTTTTCAACAAATATTATCTAAATTCAGAACATTTACCGTATCTCCGGATCGTAAACCTCAATTTGCACACCGTACGCAGACTTAGGATGAATAAAATTCGCCGTACCAAACTTTCCTGCAGCCGGTTGGTCCAACACAAAGACGGCACCTGCCTCCGTCATGCGTTCCATATCTTCCTCAACATTATCCGACCTCAAAGAAACCAAGAATACGCCTTCTCCTTTGGAATTTAAGAATTTAGCGATTGCAGTATTATCCGTTAGCGAAGCAATTAAATGAATCAGGACGCCGCCAACATCAAAGACCACTCCTTTTAACCCAGGAAAGGCAAAATCTTCCTCGCTCAAAATTTTGACAGGCTTAATCCCGAGCATCCGCTCGTATTTAAGAGCAGCGGCATCAAGATCTTTGACAGCAATGTTCAAACCATAAACACTTTTAATCATCAGAATACCTCCTCGTATACTGTATTAATCCCTCTCTTAAGAGCTGTGACCTAACGATCTTCAAACAACGGTGCCCGCTTCTCCAGAAACGCTCTGGTTCCTTCATGAAAATCCGCGGATGTGGTTAATGCCGAAAAAACCCGTGCTTCAAATTCCAAGGCCGGATCCAAATCCAGGGATATGCCCTTATTTACCAATTGCTTCATCGCTTCAAGAGCCATACGAGGCTTTGTACTGATCTCTTGGGCAAGGTTCTGTGCTGCCGCGTAATAGTCGCTAACCGGATACACCTCATCAACAAACCCTACTCGAAGTGCCTCGGCAGCTTTTAATGGACGCCCCGTAAAGAGAAGTTGTTTAGCTTTGCCGGTTCCAATCAAACGTGGCAGTTTTTGTGTTCCTCCGCCTGCTGGAAAAGCACCGATATTTATTTCCGGTACGCCTAGCTGGACAGTTTCTGACGCGATGCGAATATCACAGGCCAAGGCCAGCTCGCACCCACCTCCCAAGGCGTATCCGCTGATGGCAGCGATAACTGGGATCCCCAAACTCTCTACACGTCTGAAAAGCAACTGGTACTTGCGACTGAAAGCATACCCGGAAGGGGCATCATAAGCTTTAGATGCTTCCGAAATATCCGCTCCGGCACAAAATACCTTGTCCGTACCATGCACGAGAAGTACCTTCGTTCCTTTATCCCGTTCTAATTCATCCAATACCTGATATAATTCGTCAACCATTTCCTGGTTTAGCGCATTCAGGCTGCGCTCACGGTTCAGACCGAGGGCTAGAACCGCCCCCTGCTTTTCCACAATTAGGTTTGCCATTAATTTACCCCCCCATCTTCGCAACGAATTATGGCTCCCCTCCTTCAGAGCCCCGCTCTGATCGTGCTAATACTTATAAAAGCCTTGCCCGGTCTTGCGCCCCAGCTGACCGGCACGAACCATTTGTTTCAGCAGCGGAGCAGGCTTGAATTTAGGCCCAAATTCCTCCTCCACAATCCCCAGAACATAAACTATGACGTCAATACCCACCAAATCCATAAGAGCACAGGGACCCTGTGGCATATTGGTGCAATAAACCATGGCATCATCAACATCCTTGGGCGTATTGCCGTCCATGACCGTGTAAGCTGCCTCATTGAGATAGGCATTGAGAATGCGGCTGGTAATAAAACCGGCATAATCCTGGGCCACCACCGACACCTTATTGATACTCTTGCAAAACTCCACCGCCGTATTAACCGTTTCTTCCGTAGTAAGCCTTCCCTTGATTAATTCGACCCCTTTCATCACCGGAACCGGATTCATAAAGTGCATCCCCAGCACGTTATGAGGCCGCCGCGTGGCCGCTGCAATGGCCGTAATAGGCAGGGAAGAAGTATTGCTAGCTAAAATAGCATGTTGGGGAGCCAGCCGGTCTAAATCCCGGAAGATTTGCACTTTCACGTCAAGTTGTTCCACCGCCGCCTCGATGACCAAGTCAGCCTCAGCGACCGCATCCAACGAACCGCCTGGAGTAATGCGAGCGAGAATATTTGTTTTCTCTTCGGCACTGAGTTTGCTTTTCTCCTCCAATCTAAGCAGATTTTTCTCTATAATCTGACGACCGCGGGTAAGCGCAGATTCACTGACATCCAACATGCTCACCCTATACCCGGCTTGGGCTACAACCTGCACAATTCCCGAACCCATCGTACCGGCGCCCACCACGGCAACCCTTGCTATTTTCATAAAATACCCCCCTTTTTTGTTCGCATCCTCATTGGAACCTTCTATCATCGCAAAATTCAGAAACCTTGGTGCCTAATCCTGTTTCAGCAACGCGTTGGCTACAATTTGTCTCTGGATTTGGTTCGTGCCTTCATAAATCTGAGTAATTTTCGCATCGCGCACCAGCTTTTCCATCGGGTAATCTTTCATATAGCCATAGCCGCCAAAGATCTGAAGCGCATCGACCGTAACCTTCATCGCTGTATCACTGGCCATGCATTTGCAGGTTGCACTCAACATACTATCAACAGTACCCGCATCAATTTTCCCCGCCGCCTGGCGGACAAGTGCCCTTGACGCCATGATAGGCATAACCATATCGGCCAGCATGAATTGAATGGCCTGGTGCTCGGCAATCGGTTTGCCAAACTGAATCCTCTGCTTGGCATATTTTACGGCCTCATCCAATGCCCGCTGGGCAACACCGACAGCAGCGGCGGCAATTGTCGGCCGGGTGATATCCAGGGTACGCATCGCAATTTTGAAACCGTCTCCTTCATTACCCAAACGATTTTCGACAGGAACCCGCACCTCTTCAAACAGTACTTCCGCAATGTGAGAAGCCCGGTCCCCCATCTTGTCTTCCTTTTTGCCCATGGACAGCCCGGGAGTATCCCCTGGCACCAGAAAAGCTGTCAGACCTTTGATACCTCGGGTTCTGTCCGTGCTGGCAATGACTGTATAAAGATCGGCTATACCGCCATGCGTGATAAAACACTTCGTCCCGCTCAAGACGTAGCCCTTATCTACTTTGCGGGCTTGGGTCGCAATCGCGCTTGCGTCTGAGCCGGCGTTAGGCTCCGTTAAAGCGAAAGCCGCCAAACGGGCTGTTTTCGTAAAAGAAGGCAGAAACCTTTGCTTCTGTTCTTCGCTGCCGCTTATCAGGATGGGCGTCAGCGCCAGACTCGTTCCGCCAAAAGCTCCAAACACCCCCAAACAGCCGTAGGCCAACTCCTCATACACCAAAATCTCAGTCAGATGATCCAGACCCTGACCACCGTACTCTTCCGGTATGTTCAAGTTCCAAAGACCAACTCCAAAGGCCTTTCTTACCACCGCCCACGGAAACTCGGCCTTCTCGTCATATTCCGCAGCAACAGGAATAATCTCGTTCTTAGCAAAATCCCGGGCCAGCTTTTGAATTTCTTTTTGTTCCTCACTAAGTTCAAACAACTCTTCACCCCCCTAATCAACTCGCACAATAATTGCATCTCCTTGAGCCAACCCGCCACAAATGGCCACCGCGCCATATCCACCTCCCCTCCGTCTAAGTTCGTGAACCATAGTCATGACCAGCCGGGCACCGCTGGCTGTATTCGCGTGCCCTATGGCAATAGCCCCGCCGTTGACATTCAACCTGTCCCGAAGTTCCCGGAGTTTTCCCCGGTCACCGTCAGCCAACATCTTGCTGCTGACGAGAGTCACGGCCGCAAAAGCCTCGTTAATCTCCAGCAGCTTCATCTCCCCAAGCTTGAGATTCGATTTAACTAAAGCGGACCGGATCGCTGCCGCAGGTGCCTCTGCCAGAAGGTGAGGTTCTAACGCTATGCTTACTCCAGTCACCACCGTGGCTAAAACAGGCAAACCCAAACTCCGAGCTTTGCTCTTACTCATCAGGAGCACCGCTGTCGCGCCGTCATTGAGGCCGGGTGCATTGCCCGCCGTACAAGTGGGACTGCCATAGATCGTGCTGAGCTTGGCCAGCTTCTCCAAGGATACATCCGGTCTGTATTGCTCATCGACCTCTAAAGAAACGTCATCCCCCCCCTGCTTGCGTGGCACTCTCACAGGCATCATTTCCTCCTGGAACTTTCCGGCATGGTAAGCCTGCTCATACAGATGGTGACTGCGCACCGCCCATTCGTCCTGTTCCTGACGGCTCACCCCGTGCAACAAAGCCACTTCTCCGGCATCGACCGCTACCGGCGCAAAATCCTTATAGCCCAGTTCAAAAAGGGGATCTTCCATAACAACCGGCCCCATACGGTGGCCCGTAAATCTAAGATTCCTAACGATCAGCGGCATCTGGCTGAACGTCGTTACCCCACCGGCAATCACCACCTCTGCTTCGCCCGCCAAAATACCCTGACAACCCAGCCGAATAGCCGTTGTCGCCGAAACACAGGCCTTATCTAATGACAAAGATGACGTTTCCGGTGCCAAGCCGGCCTTTAAGAGCGTTTGCCGGGCAATCACCGGAGTATAGACATCTTGAAACGACGCCGTATCCCCCACACCCCAAAAAACATCATCCACCGAGCCGGTGTAGTTCACCCGGCGCAGCACTTCCTGCATGACTATCGCTCCGAGATCGACCGGGCTATAGTCTTTTAAACTACCGCCGTATTTGCCGAAAGGAGTTCTCACCGCACTCACAATGACTGCTTCTCTCATCCTTATCCCTCGCCTTTCTTATTCATCAATGGATGCTCCATCCTCCATCGATGTTCAGCACCTGACCGTACACGTAATCGGAAGCACCAGACGCCAAATAAACCACCGCCCCTTTCAGATCATCCTCATTCCCAAAACGTCCGGCAGGAATATAGTTCAAAAACAAATCGCGGCGCATCTCAATTACTTTTTCTGCCATGTGAGTCGGGAACCAACCTGGCGCAACCGCATTAACATTGATGCCGAAAGGTGCCCACTTAACCGCCAAATCTCTGGTCAAACTGATAATTGCCCCTTTGCTTGCATTGTAAGCTACCGCATCCATGACTTCTGCCTTGGCACCCATGATGCCCATGATGGAGGCCAGATTAATGATTTTCCCCCTACCCTGGCTTTTCATCACCTTAAAAGCTTCCCTGGCGGCGATAAAACTTCCAGTAAGATTGACATCAAGGACCTGCCTCCATTTATCAGTGGGGTAGTCGGCAGCTGCTGCTCCCCAGGTAACTCCCGCATTATTTACAAGTATGTCAAGGCGACCGAAAATCTCCCGGGTCCGGTTTACCAAGGCCACAATATCTTCCTCCCGCGCAACGTCACAAGCTAAGGGAACAGCTTTTACACCATACATCTCCCTTACTTCTGCTGCTACCTGTTCACACCGTTCAAGCTTGCGCGCCGCTAAAACCACATTGGCTCCGAACTGCGCCAGAGCCGTGGCCATTTGTTTGCCCAGTCCCTGAGAACCTCCGGTAACGATAGCCGTCTTGCCCGCAAGGCTAAATAAATCTTGTGCCTGCACTGTCCTCACTCCTCTTCTCTCTGACAAAAGGATTGCATTTCCTTTCACCTGCCGGTAAATTGCGGTGGTCTCTTGTCAAGGAACGCTTGCATTCCCTCTTTTTGGTCCAAGGTAGAGAAGCAATGAGCAAAACAATTGGCCTCAAACTCCAGTCCCCCGCTGCTGTCCGGACCCACTGCCCGCCGGATTGAACGCTTCGCCATGGCTAGAGCCACCGGTGCCTGCCGCGCAAGCCTTTGCGCCAGTTCCATAGCCGCAACCATCAACTGTTCTTCTTCCACCACTTTGTTGAGCAGGCCCAGGGCCAGTGCTTCCTCAGCGGTGAGGATTTCTGCCAGCAGAATCATCTCCTTGGCTTTACTCACTCCCACCAGTCCCGCCAGGCGCTGAGTACCACCGCTGCCAGGAATTATTCCCAGCTTAGTCTCCGGCAGGCCAAACTTGGCACTCCGCACGGCCAACCGGAAATCGCAGGCCAGAGCCAATTCAAAACCTCCACCCAAAGCAATCCCATTGACAGCGGCAATTACCGGTTTTGACATCGTCTCAATCAGCATGAGAGCTTCTTGAGCAATTGTCGCGAACTGCAGAGCCTGGTCGGCGGTCATGGACCTCATGGCTGTAATGTCCGCCCCGGCCACAAACGCTTTATTCCCTGCGCCAGTAATGATTACGGCTTTAACTGTAGAATCAGCCGTCAAGGCCAGCAGACTTGAGTTAAGCTCATGATACACAGCAGGGCTTAAAACATTAAGAATTTCCGGTCGGTTAATCGTGACAATCCCTATCCCATCTCTGATATCTGTCACTAAGTAAGCAAAATCCATCGTTTATAACATCTCACCTTCATGGTTAATGGTTATCCCCCACCGTTCATCTCTGACTCCATACATTATTGCAAGTTCCATGCCAAATTCTCATCCAGCCCCGTACACAAGGATTGTTAAAGAGTGTACGAAAAAAGGACAGTTACTCAAAAGAGCAACTGTCCCAATATAAAACATTTTATAAAACGTTTGGCTCCAAACAATGTGTCTCGTTGTCTCGTCTCTGTACAACTGTCCTGATATAAAACACTTTCCGTGGGCCAGGTATTTTTAATGCTCACATGCGAAAATTGTCATGGTGCTCATGCGTCACCAAAATGTACCTAAGTTCGTCAGTTTCACCCCAGCAATACGTGTCGTGCGCGCAAACTGGGATCCTTGATCTTTTGCTGAATAATCGGGCCGTGATCCTGGAGAAAATCGCTGGTTGAGTCACTCAAACCTTGGCGCTGAAATTCTCCTCTGATCGCGGTGCAGATTTTTTCAATTAAGGAATACTTTTCATCATAGTCAACGCTTGTGACAATGTCATTAACTGCCGTATAAACAAATTCCCCCAAGATGGGCAGGCAACGCAGCGCTCGGTGCATCCATTTAAAAAACGGCTTGTATTCCGAATTCAGCAAAAATACCACTGAGATAACATCCGAGCAGAACTTAGCTTCGGCATAACTGGCAGCCACATATTCCTTTCTTTTAACACAACGCCTGAAATTATACTGGCCGAACTGGGCGATGGTCATACAGCGGGAGGCAATCTTCTTCAACCGAACGTCTTCAGGATAAAATTCCTTAAGTTCATTTCTGAACCCAGTGAACTCGCCCAGAGGATCATAAAACACCTTGCCGTTTGTACAAACTGCCAGAACGTCTTCCGGGATGCGGAGCCACTCATCCAAGCTCGCCGGAAGCCGGTCGAGTCCGATAAAGCGTTGATAAAAACTCCCTATTTCAAATACTCCGACCCGGTTATCGCCAAACGCGCTCACCTGCCGCGGGCCGTACCCTGCAAAATCCCGGGGAAGTTCATTGATCTTCGCCCGAAGTGCATTTCCGATGGTTTGATAATCTTTTTGAGTGAGCCAGAGGCAAAACGATGGTCCCCAGTCGTGATCCCTGGAAATATCATCATCGAATCCAAAACAGTCTGAACCATCACCGACCAATCCTGCTGCAATCTTGTCTTCGTACTTGGAAAATTTTTCAAGGATCATGGGCATACCATAGTGATTAAAATATTTTTCTGCCAGTTCCAGACCCTGCACAGCCCATACTTCCTCCCTTATCTTACGTTTCCAAGCAGATTATCAATGTTCTTTCTAGTCATTTCAGCGCGGGAAGCTACTCCCAACTTTAGATATAGTTTTTCCGCCTGCATGAAATAGTTCAGGGCAGAGTTAAATTCACCTTTTACATACAAAATATAACCGATGTTGCCGAGCTCATTCGCTACGCCCAACTCGTGACCGATTTCCTTGAAAACAGCCAGGGATTCACGGTAGTGTTTCAAAGCCAGGTCGTTTTCAGAGGTGTCCCTAAAAACCGAACCAAGATTGCCCAGTTGTTCGGCTTCATCTTCCCGGGAACCGAGTTCTCTGAAAATGTTCCGTGCTTCTCTGAAATGAGTTAAGGCCTGATCATAGTCTTTCTGAGCCACAAATGTCAGCCCAAGGTTGTTCAGGCACCTGCCTGCTCCGATATTTCGCCCGGTTTCTCTGAAAAGTGCCAGTGCCTGTTGGAGACATTCTATGGCAGGTTCCAGTTCTTTCTTCTGATTGTAAATACCCTCCATTTTCAGGAGAATACCCAAAAGTATGTCAGCGATGTCCTCTCTCTCACCTGTCTCTTTAAGGGCTGGCAGAGCCTGGGTGAAATACTTTAAGGACTCATCCGGGTTTCCTTCAGCATAGTAGAGATGGCCGGTGTTGCTTAAAAAAGCACCCTCAAACCACCTGTTTTTATTCTTTTCGGCTAGGGCCAACCCCTTGGAGTAATGTTGAAGGGCTTCAGCAATCCTGCCGGAAATAAAAAACAGGTTCCCCCAGTTCAGGTAGACGGACATGGTGAGAAGAATGCCTGCCGCTTTTTTATAGGCTTCGTCTGCCTCGGTATACTGGTTAGAAGCGGATGATTTTTCTGCCAGGAGAAAATAATCCACTGCTTGGCGTACTGCTGCGCCTTGTTTGCTCAATTCATCTTCCAAGACCTGCAGCGTGGCTTTGATTAAAAAGGTGCCGTCTGACATAACTTGATATTCTTTTGCCATATTCACAGGCCTCTCTTGCATTTTAGAATAATTATCGCAAAATAATCCGGCTTCAGCGTTTGTTTTAAGAGTTTATCTTGGTTTTAATTTTTTCATTGGCCTCTTCCAAAGAATTAAAACCATATTGTTTCACCATAGAGTTAAGCGTAATTTCTGAACTATTTATATTTTCGGACTTTTGCTTTAAAACATTTTTGTAGTACAGTTCTAACGTCGTAAGCGAATAAGTGGCAAGTTCTCCCCGTAAATACGTTTCGATAGACGTTACAAACTGGCTGTCTTCTGTACTATGTATGGGTCTGCCCCTTTCGACAAGGTTAGGGTACTTGGCTGATAGTTCTTCCTCCCATTCCAGAACGATTTTAACAATATTGTCAATCAACTGAAGAGTTTCAGGTTCCAAAGCAGGGAGCTGATGCTCAATTCGATCATAATACTCCCATGGAGAAGTTGATTTCATCATGCGGGCATATTTTTCTGTTAGCAGGTTTCTTTTGTTTTCCTGGGCCTCAGAAAGGTCAGTCAGATAGCTTTCAAGAGCATCCTCTGCCCAACTAATAGCCTGGCTATATCTCATAATCTTAAAAGTTTCCGGATTTTCCTGACAAGACGCTTTGCCACCGATATTGGACACCTTATGAAACATGTTCCACTCAAGGTCAATGATCTTGGCAATTAAGGCTTCTTTCCTCACATTATTGCCTCCTCACCATCTGCTTATCCTCCCAGCCGATTCGGCTTCAAGCCGTTAGCTCTGAAAATCTCTTCAATTCTCTCCTGTTTCTCATCGGGATACCACTCGCCCACAGGGAAAGGATAATCCAAGCCGAGCAATCTGTAGCTCTGCCCGGCCCAGGGATGAAATGGCAGAATGTCAACTCCTTTTAAGCCCAACGCGCTGATAAACTCGGCAGTTTTTTTCATATTCTCAGCGGAATCATTTATTTCCGGAATGACTGGAACGCGCACCCTCATTTCCACTCCGCCCCTCGCAATTATCCGCCTGGCATTCTCCTGAATCAGCTCGTTTGATACTCCGGTAAACTCCTTATGCGCCTCAGGATCCATATTTTTAATATCCAAAAGCACAACATCGGTGTAATCCAACATCTCATCCAAAATATCCCATCTAACAAAGCCGCACGTATCTAAAGCGGTGTTAATCCCTTTTTCTTTAGCCGCCTTAAGCAGTGTCAGGCAAAATTCGGGCTGCGCCGTTGGCTCCCCTCCGGACAATGTTAGGCCACCGCCATCGGAATTTTCATACATAAGCCGCTCTTCCGCCACTTTCTCAATCACCTCATCGACGGTCATTATTTCTCCGGAAATAACGAACGCAGCTCGAGGACATGCTTCAACACATTGTCGGCAGCCAAGGCAACGTCCTTTATCTATCCTTATCTTCCTGACCATTTTATCTTCGATCTTCACAGGTATGTTTCCGGGATCATCTCCTGTCACGACACCTCCCTCATACCCCATATGCTCCACCACTTGCAGGGCACCGGTAGGACAGATGTCATCACACTGGCCACAGTCATTGCAATTAGACCACAGATGAAAAACCTCCGGATAATGTCTCACCCCTTCCGGGTTGTGACACCAGCGGCAATTGAGCCGACAGCCCTTGAGAAAAACAGTGGTTCTTACGCCTGGTCCATCGAACATCGTAAAATATTGGATATTCGTCACCACTCCTGTAATCATATCGTTCTCCCTCTCCTGTGCCGGGTGCTTTCCTCTACAAAAATTAGTTTCCAGGGAAGTGGAAATTCACTTCAGTTTTTTGATTTTCTTCAAAAAGCACCCGGTCGACATCGACAGCCAGTCTCTTGCCGCATTCCGGGCACTCCCGCACGGAAAGAACCGGACCGCAACACCTTCCTCCGCCGGCATACTCCATGCCAGCAATTTTAAACTCGGCTAACCTTCTTTCATATCCACATTGCGAGCATTTCATCTTTTCCGTCTACCCCCCAATGGTAACCTCAAAACCAGAGTTTTTAAGTATTTTCTCGAATTCTGCCACATCCTCTGGAAACAAGGCTTCTACTTTGGCAAAAGCATAAGCTCTGTCCAGTTGTTTGTATTTGCCTTCAGCCCAGCTATGGAAAGGCATAAGGTCAAGTCCTTCCACTGCAGACCCCAATTCTTTGGCAAACCGTCCTACTTCTTCAATAAAACTCATCTTATCATTGACGCCGGGGATTATCGGCAGCCGTAACCTCATCTTCTTCTTTGCGGCCGCAATTTTTTGGGCGTTACGTAGAATGATTTCATTCGGCACGCCGGTTACCTCCTGATGTTTCCGCGAATCCATGCACTTGATATCCAACAGAACCAGATCGGTATAACGAAGCGCCTGCTCCAAATCCTCCCAAGGAGCGAAGCCGCTGGTGTCCAAACAAGTATGAATCCCAGCGTCTTGCGCCCGTTTTAACAGTTCGGCTGTGAATTCCGGATGGTAAAGACACTCACCGCCTGATACAGTTAACCCTCCCCCAGAATTATCATAGAAAGCCCTGTCAGATTCAATCTCCTTCATTAATGCGTCAATACCCCAAACTTTCCCAACAATTTCCAATGCACCATAGGGACATTCATTCACACAAATCATACACCGAGTACATTTTTCCCGATCTCGTTTGGGAAACTCCCCATCCTGATAATAAACGGCTCCTTCAGGACAGACGTTAGCGCAATGCCCACATTTCAAACATTTCATTTCCATGTGATAAAATTCCTGATAGGAATTAATACATTCAGGATTATGACACCAGGTACAGTGTAAAGGGCAACCTTTCTCGAAGACGGTCGTTCTGATCCCCGGACCATCATTGGTGGAAAATCTCTGCACATTGGTAATCAGCAAATTTTTATCCATCCCTATCATCCTTTTAATTGCTTTCCTTTATGAACTCCCTATGGGACGGTTTTTTCTCGTAATGCTCGCAGGCCTCATCGCGCAGGTTGATCATCCTGCCCGGTACCATCATCGCGGCCGAACTGGTTGTTGACTCCTTTTCATCGGCCTCCCTGATCCCATAAATACAATACCCTTCCATGGGTTGGGCAAGACCCATCCGCCCATAGCGGCACTCTTTACACTTTGCCATTTCCTTCTCTCCGTTTCTTTAAAAATTATTTGATGGATGGGATGAAGAATCAATTCCCCATCCCATCTTTTTCTTCTCGGGCTTATCCCAGTTCCTGCACGTTACGACCGATAATCGCATCCTGACCCATCTGGGACAAAGAGATAAACCGAGCACTGTAGCCGGCAATTCTTACGATCAAATGTTCCCATTTTTCCGGCTCCTTCTGGGCAGCACGCATGTCCTCAGTTCGTACGACATTGAATTGCACATGGTCAATACCCAAATCATGCCAAGTCTTCATATAGGCACTCCAGGCATCAAATCCTTTTTCGGACTCCCTCATCAGCGACACCGGCAAACGTTGATTGAGCTGATCGCCTTTGATCCTGCTGTTGGGAAGTTTGCTGACACTCTTCAAGACTGCTGTCGGGCCTTTTTTGTCAAGCCCCATGTAGGGCGAGCATCCGCCATCATGCAAGGACTCTCCATGCCGACGGCCAAACGGTTCCGCCCCGATGATGGAACCCAGGGTAACGAATGAGGACACCGATTGCGGCACCAGTTGGGCCCCTTTTTCCCCCCCGACCATTTTGACATCCTGAAATACATCACAGGACATATTCATAAACCAACTGGCTATTTCATCAACATAATCATCATCATTGCCCCATTTGGGTGCAGCCAGAAACTCCTGCCTCATGTCCTCGTATCCCTGCCAGTTGGCTTGAAGTGCCTCAAGCAGCTGCGCCATCGTATATTTCTTTTGGTCAAAAACCCAATACTTAATCGCCGCCAGATCATCAACAACCCCCATAGGTCCGGGATAATAATCGGCCCAAGTGTTCGAGTAGGGCTTGTGCCGTGCATAAGCTCCCACTCCCTCTTCAACATTCCAGTCATCCATCACAGCCAGGAACGGGCTTTCCAACCTCTTGCCTTCGGCATAGCTGGTTATTTCCTTATTCATAAACATGAGATGGGAATTGTGTTTGAGCTGTGTCTCCACTGCTTTCAACAAGTCTTCCCACGTAAACTTGCTGGCATCGCCTGTATGCGCCCCCACCTGCTTGTGGCTAAACCAGGAATCAAACCCATCGCTTAAGGCCATCGTCCCCACGGCAGGACCGACTATCCCTGAACCGCCCTCATTTCTTGAATGCTGGGTCGATCTCCGGCCTGTTACTCCGGGAGCCATGCACAGAACCAAGGCCCACCGCGCCGCCACCTCAGGCGGCCATCCGTGATACTCGATGCTGTGCCTTGTGTTTTTCTCATGATGTTTAATCGATGGGAAGCCATAACCCTGGGAGATGCACTCAAAGACCAGTCGTCTCGTTTTTTCATTAATCTTCGGCGAATACTTGAACGCGACCGAGGGCTCATTGGTATGAATATTCAAAGTTGCCTCAAGTATGGCGTCTGTAAGATCATTGCACATGTCCTTGCCGTTCTCATCCAAACCG
The DNA here is from genome assembly GCF_054657415.1 of Paradesulfitobacterium aromaticivorans. NCBI lineage: Bacteria > Bacillati > Bacillota > Clostridia > Eubacteriales > Peptococcaceae > Paradesulfitobacterium > Paradesulfitobacterium aromaticivorans. The sequence goes on from NZ_BAAHYT010000010.1 coordinate 131,380, forward strand.
CCAAGGGTCATAATATGAAGGTCGTTAATTCCGGCATGGATAATCCGCATCCATCTTCCTTTTGTTACTCCGCGCTCACTTACTTTGAGCCGCTCACTTTCAAGCAGTTCGATCGCCTCATCGCGCGTCATCGGCTGCGCTGTTTTATCGATAACACTTGCCTTGTAGTAAGGCCACATCAGATCATCTTCCAGATGAGAGTAGCCGGAACCATAACGCTCGATATTTTGGGCGACCTCAAAGCTGAACCATTTGGACTGCATAGCGTCCTTAAAACCCCGAGCCGGTTTTGCGGGAACATTGTAGCAAATTTCAGCGGTTTCCAGCAGTTCTTTCTTTCTTTGCTGCGCTCCGACCACACTATCACTCAAGTCAAACTCTTCAGCAATGGTCTTCGCCAGCCGGCTGTATCTTCTCGCCCAGCCGATCACCGCCTTGGCAGCAACAACCATAGCCGTCCAGTTGTCAATCTTTTCGAAAAGGGGGATGTTCTCCTCACCCCTCCAAGGGTATTCCTTTAATTTATCCCTGGCGTTTCTGATATTTTGCTCGCACCACTCAATCCTTTTCTCCAGCCCGTCTTCAAGGACGCTCTGGTAGGGCGGACAGGCGCTCGTATAAAAATGATTCCACACTGGCGGCTCCCCGATCACCCCCGTGTTAAGCTTCTCAATATCTTCAGGTTCCATGTACCTCTCACACATGGCTGAAAGCGACCATTGTTTCCAATACTCGACCATTTCCACTCCCTCATCATAGAGTTCCGGGGGAGTAACCGTATCATCCTCCAGATAATCAAACATATTCGCGGCCCCACCCTCCGGATAAAGTTCCATCTTATCCGGACGCTCATTGTGGTTCCCAACGATGATTTCCTCATCCTGGATATAGATACTGCAGTTTTTCAGATAATGCTCAAGGGATTTTGCTCTGATCATTACCGGCACTTCACCGGCGTTTACTTTATGCGCCTCGGTATATAAACGGGCGCGTTCCAAAGAAATCTTGATTTCTTCCCTCGTATACTCTCCCCCGGCAGTATGCGCCCACCGGCAGCGCTTGTAAAGATGCTTTGTTTTGGGTGTGCTTCCCGGCCCTTCCTTAAGCTTTTTGTCCCATAAGGCCTTCCCTAAGGGCTGACCCTTTTTGGCTTCCAGTTTCAGTTCCCGCGTTATTTCCGCCTGCACTGTAGCACTCGCCATCGCTTATTTCCCCCTCTGATTTTTATTGTTTTCACTGCCTATTTTGTTTCGGTTTAAATTCGGCACAATTTGAATCTTCCTTCACTTTCGCAGTATGCCAGTATTTACCTTTATTATCTCGCATTGTCTTGACACAGTCCCCAGTTCCTCGTTCGTGATCCCACTCCGTGTCTGGGATAGGATGAAAACGTTCACATTCTTTACACATCGCCACTTTTTAATGCCCCCTCTTCAACATACTACTGATTCACTTTGTTTATACTTTTCGCTTCCCCTCAGTTGCCTAAATTTTCATTACTATTCACCTCCTCGTATTATCAAACAACCATTGCCACAATACTGTCTGCTTGAAGCGGTTTAATACTAATAATTCTAATAATTCTAATAATTATGAAATTTTTTTACAAACTTTATTTAGAAGCTAATACAATTTCAAAGAGGTATTCTGCACCGTTTATCCATGACTCCACCTTATTGCAAGTTCTATGCCAATTTTATCTTGTAGCCCATATTCAGGGATTGCCAGAAAGTGTACGAAAAACGGACAATTATTTCAAAGAACAACTGCCCGAATATAAAACACTTTACTCTGAACAATGTATCTTGTGCCTTATTCACAAGAAATGTCCCATAATGAGACATAATCAAGGCGTTGGCTCACACCATGATGTATCCACCACACTACAGACTGGGCACAGGGGGCTTCTTTTCACGTCCACGTTAAGAAGGTCAAGCTTGAGCGCGTTATAGAGCACTAGCTTCCCAACCAGCAAGTCCCCATGACCAAGAATGTACTTAAGTACTTGGGTAGCCTGAATCATACCAATTACACCCGGTACTACCCCAACAACTGGGATAGGTTTATCAGGTGGGGTTGGCATATTAGGGGAGAGGCAATTGTAACACGGAGTTAATCCTGGAATTATAGTCATCATTTGCCCTTCAAAACCAGATACCGCGCCGTAAAAGAAAGGTTTACCAGAGTGTACACACACCTGGTTCATCAGGAAACGGGCCGGGAAATTATCGCTACAATCGACGACCATATCGTAATCCCTTACTGTCTGTTCGGCGTTCTGTTGAGTTAATCTCATCGGATAAGCAAGCACTTCTATGTCCGGGTTCAAATTCTTGAGGGCTAGCCGGGCAGATTCTGCCTTAGCCCGCCCGATATCTCCGTTCCTATGTAGAACCTGACGGTTCAGGTTGCCCAGATCTATTGCATCACTGTCCACAATTCCGATTTTACCAATACCGGCAGCCGCTAGATAGAAACCTACAGCGGAACCCAATCCTCCAGCCCCTACAAGAAGAACCTTGGCAGCCTTAATTTTTTGTTGTCCTTTTATCCCAACTTCAGGTAAAATTATCTGTCTTTGATATCTTTCGAGTTCTTCCTCGCTTAGTTCTACCCCCGTTTTAACCATAACTACCTCCGATTTGTACTTTCTCCCCGCCCATTGCACCAAGGCTTGGTTCATGTACAATCTTCTACCGTTACTCGCACATCAATTAAGATCAAACCGTTGGGGCCGACAATAACCGGGTTAAGATCAATTTCTTGGATTTCCACGTGCTCGTTAATCAAATTACCCAGGTTAACAAAGAGGGCAGCTAGTTCTTGGCGGTTGACGGCCGGCCATCCCCTGTACCCATCCAAAAGCCGGCGGCGCGGCCAGCGTTCTAGCATAGCCAGTGCGGCCTGAACGTCTAAGGGTGCCATAGCAAACACAACTTCATTCAACACTTCGACCAATGTACCTCCTAAGCCAAACATTAAGACAGCCCCAAAAGTCTGGTCCCGACGGGCTCCCAGTACTAATTCGATTCCAAGAGGAGCCGTAGGCTGTAAAACAATCTCGTTTTGGCCCGGCCACCCTTTCATCAGAGCATCTAACTCCGCGTAAACTCCGGTAAGTTCTTCCGCATTGTTTAAGCCCAAGCGGACAAGCCCTTGTTCCTTTTTATGAGAATTAAAGGTGGAATATCCTTTTAATACGAGAGGGAAACCATATTTTTCGGCTCCTTTGGTCAAATCAGCTTTTACAATTGTCTCACCGCTCATGACAATACCATATAATGCCAGTAGCTTCTGAGCCTCAGACCAACTTAATAACGTCGTATTTTCCGTCATCCTCTATTCCCTCCCGCCATAGAATTTGAGAGCCACTAACCCTTTAGCAGCGGCCGCTATCGAGTGGTATAATGGGATTCCCGCTTCATGCAGGCGGAGACGTTCCTTTGCCACAGCCTGGCTTTCCCCGATATAACACGCAACTACCGGTTTCCGGCATTCTGCTTGAACCTTGATCAATTCCGATGTCGGAAAAGACCAGTTACTATGGTGGCAGTAAATAGCTAGCAAGGCATCCACTTCGGGATCTGCAGCCAAAGCCACCGCACATTGGCCATAAATAGGTGCCGCAAAGCCTGATCCTGCCAGATCAAGGGGATTGCGCAGAATTACCGGCGGGTTAGGCCCGATCGCCTCCTCAACCCTTCGCAGTGTGGCCGCTGTCAATTCCGGCAGCTTGCACCCGGCCGTTTCCAAAATATCGGTCACTACAATCGCCGGCCCTGCAGTATGGGTAATAAGGCCAACTCCTTTTATTGCCCCGGTTGAGTCCCCCCCTGCCCCCTGCACCACTACGGATAGGGTCTTTAGCATTTCGACCAGTTCCTCAATGCTGTCGACTGTCAGCAAACGGTGTTGAGCAAAAATGTCTTGGTAGAGGCGGTAGGATCCTGCCAGAGCACCGGTATGAGTACGAGCCGCCTGTGCGGCAGCCTCGCCCCGCCCAGCTTTGAAGATAACCACCGGTTTACGGCAGGCAACAGCCGCCGCTGCTTCTATAAATTCCCTGCCCTTATCCGTCCCTTCGATAAAAATACCAATAACTTTAGTTTCCGGGTCTTCCGCGAAATAATTCAAATAGTCAGCATATTCTAAAACTCCCCGGTTGCCAACACCACACCATTTGCCCACCCCAACCCCTTCATCCTGCATAGTAGCCAGAAGGGATAAGCCAATTCCGCCACTTTGGCTAATCACGGATACAGATCCCCTGTTTAAGGACATCGGATAAAAGGTAGCATAAAGGGAGGCCGCTGTATTTATTAAACCTAACGTGTTGGGGCCAACCAGGGCAATCCCTGCATCCTCTGCCATGGTGATTAAACGTTTTTCTAAAAGTTGGCCCTCCGGTCCCATCTCTTTAAAACCACCGGCCGAGCAAATAACGCCTTTAACTCCTAAGCGGGCACATAGTTCGACCAGTTCAACCGTCACATATTGATTGACCGCCAGGACTACCAACTCCGGCACAACGGGCAGCTCTGCTAACCCGGAATAACAAGGCAATCCCATGATTTGCTCGTATTTACTGTTGATCGGATACACCTGGCCCTGAAAGCCCCCCTCGACGATACTTTGCAATATGTTGTAGCCAATCCTCCCCGCATCAGGACTGGCACCGACAACAGCTACGCTGGCCGGATTAAATACCACGTCTATATTTTTCACTTGCTTGACCTGAATTCCCCTTGTACCGAAATCGGTTAATGATTTCCTTCTACCGGGAACCAGGATTCCCCCCCTCCTGCTATTTTAATAGACTCTCGGCATTCGCCGAGCCCGTTGGGATAGTGAGGCATAGGACTCAATGGTTTAGAATTAACCACCTGCTGCCGCCGGTATAATAGTCAGTTCATCACCATCTTGTAAGGCAGTCTTCATTCCCTGCAAATAGGCTATGTTTTCGCCGTTAAGAAAAACAAAGAAAAGATCTGATACATTACCATCCAAATCACACAATAAATCTTTGAGTCCCGTAAACCTTACGTCTAAGTCCTGTATACATTCGGCAATACTATGAGCCGCACATTCGACCACTTTGTTATCGCCGGTAAGGTGTGCGATTGAGGCTGGCAGTCGCACGGTGATATTGTTCACTTTTCATCTCCCCTTTTTCCAACTCATTCCCTGCACCAAATATTTTTATGATGGCATCAATAGACCCATGGCGATCAATCTTTCGCCAATTTCCCGTGCCCCTTTAATAAAGGAATCTACAACTGTACTTACGGAAGGAATATCATTGATCAAACCTACGGCCTGACCACAATAAGCCATTCCCTCTTGTAACCGTCCCTCAATAATACACCTGCGGTACTTCTCGCCGCTAATCCATGGCCTTAATTCTTCAAGCCCGGCTCCCCTCTCCTCCATTTCTAACACGTGACGAACAGCATCATTTATCAACGTCCGGTGGGTATTACGAATAGATCGTTGTACTAGGACTGTTTGATTTTCTTGGGAATCTAACAGCCATTGCTTGAACTTGAAATGAACTGGTGATTCTAAGGTGGCCATGAACCGCGTCCCCACAACCACCCCCTCTGCACCAAGCGCCAGTGCCGCCAGGAAACCACGGGCATCGGCGATCCCCCCCCCGGCAATTATCGGAATCTTTAACACATCTTTAGCCCTTGGAACTAACACCATTGTCGAAACATCATCCATACCGACATTGCCGCCATTGGCGAATCCTACCATTTCCACCGCATCTGCCCCGCATTGTTCTGCTTTAATTGCATGTTTAATAGAGGCCACTTTATGAATCACCTTTATCCCGGCTGCATGCAGCGGATAGATAACCTCTTCAGGGCTCCTCACTCCAGAGGTCTCCACCACCGGAATGCGCTCCTCTATCACGGCTTGGATAAATTCAGTGTTTGGTGCCAAGGCTGTAGCCCTGTTAAGGCTGATATTTACCCCCAAGGGCTTATCGGTTAGTTGCTTGGCCTTTCGAATTTCTTCCCGCAGCTCATCACCATCTTTAAACCGAGCAGAGGAAATAATACCAAGACCGCCTGCATTAGATACAGCAGAGGACAACTTGGCATCAGTAATCCAGTGCATACTACCTAGAATAATTGGATATTTGATGCCCAAAAGCCGTGTAATTCCGGTTCTAAACACCATACTTCCCACTCCCTTCCAATATTTTTTTCTAAATTGCAATCGCGCAATCTTAATTAACCAACTCCGCCCGCAACACGAGGGCTATTGGATGACTCCCGTAAAAATAGCATCTTCATCTTCAAAGGTTTGGGCAAAGTAAAGGCGTGCGTCCTCCCTGACCCGCTCTGCATCAGCACCCGTTAGCCCTCTCGCAGCAATCCAGCGCTCAAGCAAACGACCACCGGGGAGCCATGCCTCCATCGTCTTTTGTTCGTATTGCCATGCTTTGCTTTTAACGCCTTCTTGCGCGAGGATTTCCCAAACGTCCTCTCGCTCCCGATCATCACAGTAAATGCACATCACGCATTCTTTTAGAAGCATTTCCTCGAACTCATTCTGCACCGCCCGGTCAAACTTGATGCAAGGAATCTGCTCCCGCTCAACATAAGAATCAAGCCTTTTAGCGAGTTCCTCCAATTCTTTCCTTGTCCCTAGGACTATCCATTTGCCCCAATGCTGCAAATATTCTTTATTTGTCAATGGTTTGTGTTTATACTTGATATAGTTCAAGCCTCCGTATACGTATTTCTTTGAGAACACGAATATATAATGGGAGCTTGGCTGATCAACAATCACGGTGTACACCTCCAGTTACCTTATTTCATCATATGTGACGGCAACCAAAGTGCCAGAGACGGCACAAAGGCCACAACAATCAGGACAAGAAGGTAAAGCGCCATAAACGGCCAACTTCCACGGATTACCGCACCAAGTGTGCTGGGAAATCCTAAACCTTTGGCAACACTATCAACCGCGTAAAGATTGAGTCCTACAGGAGGACTTAAGAGGGCTACCTCGATATTAATTACCATCAAGACTGCATACCAAATGAGATCCATGTTGTAGCCTATCAAAGTAGGTAAAAGTATGGGGATCATGATCATCATAATCGAGGCGCCTTCCAGAAACATTCCCATTATCAACATAATAACCATAGTGATAACAAGAAAAATCACCGGAGGAAAACCATTACTTACAAAAAAGCTGCTTATAGCTCCTGCTAAGCCAAATTGAGTTACAGCATTGCCAAAAAGAATTGCACCACAAATTATGAACATAACCATGACTGAATTATTTATTGCCTCCCTCAAGATAGGGATAATATCTTTAATCTTTATTGTGCGATAAATGAAGATACCAATTAAAAAAGACCATAGAACGCCTAATGCCGCTATTTCCGTGACGGTCGCCAACCCTGTATACATAGGTACAATAACCCCGATTGGGATAATTAAAGCCCAGATACCTTCTTTAAATGCAACCCATCTTTCACTCCAAGTAGCTGCAACAACTTTTTGTTTGTCTGGTGAACGAACATATTCCCAAGCCACATAAATTGAGAAAAGAATAACAGCCAGAATGCCTGGAACCACGCCAGCCATGAATAACCTACCCGTAGATTCCTGGGTGAAAGCGCCATACACTATCATAGGTACACTGGGCGGAATAAGAATGCCCAAGGCTCCCCCGGCCACAGTTATACCCAATGACAAATGAAAACTGTAACCATATTTCATCAGATTAGAAATTGCGAAGGAGCTGACCATGGCCGCAATAGCCACGCTCGTTCCAATCATAGCCGCCAAAACAGCACAGGTCAAAATCGTGGCAATGCCTACGCCGCCGGGAATTTGACGTAGAAAAACGTCAAACAGGCGATAAAGCTTTTCTCCTATCTTTCCCTTGCCCAAGATAGTCCCCATTAAGATAAACAAGGGTATAGCAAGAAGAATAAAGTCGTTTACGGTATCAAACATTACCTTGGCTGCGACTACAAACGCTCCCTGCCCGCTAAGAGCATAGAGGCCAATTAAGCCTGCGAAACCTAAGGCCACAGGCACGGGCGTCCCTATAAATAACAGCACAATCAGGAGAATAACCGCTAGAAGTATAAGACTGGTCATGGAGCATTCTCCTTTCCAACATGATTTCTACAAGTAAGTAGTACGATAATGTGATAAACCCTTGAGGAATCTATGGCAAAAAGTTACTTCATTCGCCACTCACCCTACATTTTCAACCTTTGTCTAGATCTAACCGCATCCATCAACGCTTCAAGGCCGAAAAAAATCATACCCACCGGTAAAACAATTTGCAACAGGTATATTGGTATTTCCAAGAAAGGGGTATGCCGTCCCGAGATGTAGGAGGACCAAATCAAATAAAACCCTTTCCATGTAATCAAAGCGCTGAAAACCACGCAAACCAGATCACCCAAGAAACGCATCAGCTCTTGTCCTCTCGGGGATAGTTTTCTAGTTAAAATATCAACACGTACGTGTCTCTCCTCCCTAAGGGCAAAACCTATCCCCAGATAAGTCGCCCAAACCGCCCCATAACCGCTCAACTCTTCAACCCATATCATGGAAACTCCGAGTTTCCGCGCAGTAATATTGGCTACCATCGATAGGAACATCACTCCAAGAATTATTCCAGCTAAGGTGTGTGCTGCTACCGACAACTTTCTTATAAGTTCCATAAACAAACCCCCAATTTCAAAGCGTTTGTAAGTTGCCCCTCCCTTATACAGGTGGGGCAACTTCTATTCCAACTATTACTGTTTCAATTGGGATTTAATTTCTTGAATTTCTTTTATATCAGCTAAGATCTGCGGGTAATCTTTATAAAGTGACTGCCAAAGCTTATCTCTGTCTCCGGCAAATTGCTTAAGTTCTTCGGGAGTTGGGGTATAAATTTTAATGCCTTTTTCGGCACCGGCCTTTAATACAGCCTCTAAATTGGTCTTGGCGGCTGCCACAGTCTGGTCTTCGACTTCTTTAGCAGCCTCACTAATAGCCTTCTGAAGTTCCGGTTGCAACTTATCGTAAAATTGTTTATTAATTATAATCATTGATACCCGTGCGCTATAGGGCAAAAGCGTGAAGTTAGGAGCAACCTCATAGAGTTTCCGTTCGACCGAAGTTGTCACCGTTCCTTCGGAGCCTTGGATTACTCCGCGCTGTAAACCCGTGTACAATTCAGAACCGTTGAGATAAGATACATTACTTCCCCACTGTTTGTAAATCGCTGCGGTATCAGGACCTGTAGCCCGTAAGGTTAGCCCTTTGGCATCGGCCGGAGTCTTAACCTGTTTGCTTACGATCAACCCGCCTTCTTCCATTGACCAAGGAATAAACAAAATTCCTTTCATTCCCTGTTTTTCCATCTCAGTCTCTAAACGACTGCGGATTGGACTGGTTAAAACTTTTTGAGTTATCTCGGTCACTTTTCCTTCAAAAAGAAATGGCGCTGCAAAAACCCTCGCTTCTGGAACCGATTTAGCCAGATTAAAATCATAGGCATGCCCGGCCTCAATCGCACCCGTTTGTACCGCTTCTAAGACATCGGCGTCTTTATACAGTTGCCCAGTTGGATAGACCTGAACTTCCACCCGACCCTTGGATTTCTCCATCACCAGCTCCGCCCAAGCCCGCATTTGTGCAGAAATATAGTGCTTCTCCGGTAACGCATGACTTAAACGAATCACTATTTTTTGATCCTTAGTCCGGTCATTCTCTGAAGTATTTGCTCCTTGCCCACCGCAACCTGCTAGACTTAGGACCATTAAAAATGTCAAGACTGTAATTAACCATTTATTGTATTTTTTTAACATGAAATTCCTCCTCGTCGTGAGTTCTTAGTCAAAAACACCTTCTTTTTTCATTTCCTCGAACGTAGCCTCATCCAAATTGAGCAAATCTTTCATGACCTGTTTGGTGTGTTCACCAAGCAGCGGAGCGGCTTGATCCACCACGGCCGGTGTCTTGGACATGTGAACCGGAGAATAATTGTAAACATGATAACCCAGTTCAGAATGATCGAGGTAAACAAAGTGTCGCCGGTAATTGAGTTGGGGATCTTGCAGAACGTCCCGGGCATCTTTAACCAAGCCAGCTCTCACTTTGGCCTTGGTCAATAAACGCAATAACTCATTACCGTCATAATTAGCCGTCCAACGCGCAATCAGCTTGTTTAACTCAGCTTGGTTGGCTATCCGCTCTGCATTCGTTGTAAACGCATCCTGTTCAGCCCATTCAGGCATGCCCATCGCAGCTTTCAAGGATTGCCATTCATCCTCACTTTGTACCGATAATGTGATCCAGCGGTTTTTACCTTGAACCGGATAGATGCCGTGAGGTGCAAAATCTAAATGCTGGTTGCCCTGCCGATTTTGAACCCGTCCGTTCATCATGTAGTCCATGATCGGAGTTGGCAGCACACACAGGGGAGCTTCTATTTGGGATAACTCAATGTACTGGCCTTCCCCTGTTTTCTTTTTATGCCGCAGAGCGGCAAGGATAGCGAACGCAGTGTGCACTGGGTTGGGTACATGATCGGGATAGTTGGTTCCCATTCCATAAGGTTCTTTTTCCGGGAAACCGGTGAGATGAAGAATTCCAATTAAAGAGCTGACTTGAACACCAAAGCCCCGGTAATTGGCATGGGGGCCGTCGGTTCCCATCAGGGGCATGCCTGCGTAGATAATATCCGGCTTGATCTTTCGAACCTCCTCGTACCCCAGTCCCCATTTTTCCATCGCATGCGCCGTAAAATTCTCACAGATTATATCACTCTTTTTTATTAATTCTTTAATAATCTCCAAGGCACGGGGATGCTTTAAGTTCAAAGTTATGCCCTTTTTATTGGGATTTCTATTACTGAAATACCCGCTTCTTTCCACACCCGCCCTGCCATCCTTATAAGGGGGCAAGAGCCTCAAGTAATCTAGGCGTGTTCCTGATTCTATTTTGATAACCTCAGCCCCATATTCCGCTAAAACACGGGTGGTGAGAGGACCCGCACCGACCCAAGTAAAGTCAAGAACCCTGATGCCATTAAGAGGAAGCTTATGCGACAAAGCATACACCCCCTTGTTTAAAATCTTGGATCTGTTTCGCATCATACCCAATCTCTTGTAAGATTTCCGCAGTATGTTGTCCAAATTTAGGGGGCTCGGTACCAAGCTTCCAGGGCGTTTGTGACAACCGATAAGGAGCCCCGGGCATGAAAACCTGCCCACCAAGACTCTCGCTGAAATAATCGGCCATGAACTTCCTGTACTTGATATGGGGATCTTCACAAATGTCTTTCGGGTTATTCACGGGATGAATCGTCACCCGCCGATTCTGACCATTCTCAAAAAGATATAACTTATTATGCTTCATTGTAAACGGAACAAAGATATCACTAAAACGTTGCTTAGCCTCAGCTGTCCGCCGAAATTTCGGCGTTTTCCATTCATCATGGGCTAAGCTCTCTGCCCCTTCCACTTTTTCTTCAATAAGCCAGTCAACGAAAGCGTTCCAAAGATTGACATTATCCCCCATCCCAGCTACAAGGTAAACATAACCATCTTGGCACGGATAAATTCCCATCCCGGCCTCAACATGCCCTATACCGCGCCGGATGTTTCCTTCCAGGTCATAAAACTGTAAGGCATTTTCAAGAGCGGTAGCAACACATTCCTGGAGAGACACATCCAGATACTGCCCTCTGCCGCTGTCTTCGGCCTCAATCAAGGCCATCATGCTCCCCGTTGCCGCATACATCGCCCCCATCGTGTACGCCTGATTGTCGGGAACACGGGCCGGTAAATCGTCACCCTGAGCAGCTAGGTAAAGCAGCCCTCCCATGGCTAAGGTTGTAATATCCGACCAAGGATAATCCCGGTACGGACCATTTTGCCCATACCCTGTCACGGAGGTATAGACGAGTCTGGGATTGATCGCACTCAGTTGGTCATAACCCAAGTTCAACTTATTCAAATACCCTGGTTGAAAGCTTTCAAGAAGCAAATCCGCTGTCTTTGCCAGGTTAAGGAAAATTTCTTTTCCCTGCTCCTTTTCAATATCGAGCACGATGCCCTTCTTACCTGTATTTTGATAGATGAATTGCAGACTCCCTTCCTTGTCAGGGATATCCTTATAAAAAGGACCAGCTCTTCTCACCGGACTGCCTTCAATTGGCTCAATCTGAATCACTTCCGCGCCGAGGTTGGCAAATAATTTTCCGGTATAACTGCCAATTTCGCCTGCAAATTCCAAGACCCGAATACCACTCAAAGCACCTTGACTTTTGTTCATTACTCCATCCCTTACCTTTGTATAGTTATTTCAAAACTATCCAATATTGGCAAAAAGGCTCTTCCCTCCGCATACATACAGGGTTTGCCCATTAATATATCCAGCCTCATCGCTCGCAAAAAACATCACGGCCCGGGCAATATCACGAGGCGATCCTATCCTTCCCATGGGCTGAGCTTTCACCAGCCGTTCTTTTCCTTCCTCCGGCAAAGAGTGCCACATCGGAGTCTCGATCAGCCCCGGCGGTATGCAGTTTACAGTGATCCCCCGTTTCCCCAGCTCCAGCGCCAATGTTCGGGTTAGTGCCACCACCCCGGCTTTCGCCGCCGAGTAATTTGCCTGCCCGGGCCCTCCCAGCCAAGCCCGCGATGATATGTTGACGATCCGGCCATAGGCCTGTTCGCGCATATATTTAACCGCTTCCTGGCTACACAAGAATACGCCTTTGAGGTCAACCTCCAGCACCTTGTCCCAGTCCTCTTCCGTCATTTTCAAAAACGCCTTGTCCCGAAAAATTCCAGCATTATTTACCAATATATCAATCCTGCCATAAGTGTCCACAACTTGTTTGAACATCGCTTCCACTTCAGCTTTTTTGGTAATATCCGCAACCACTCCTATGGCTTCCCCGCCGGCTTCCTTGATTCCCTTGACCACCTCATCCACCATACTCTGATTAACGTCATTGATCACTATTTTTACCCCATGTTGGGCCATTATCTCAGCCGTGCCCCTGCCCATCCCGCTGGCAGATCCGGTTATCAAGGCTACTCTTCCCTTAATCTGCATGATTCGCTTACCTCCCTGAATTTTTCCTTTTCTTCCTCTATACCGACAAGGAACTCAGCACACTCTTACCGCCGCAGATAAAGATAGTCTGCCCCGTGACGTAGTCAGCTTCATCATCAGCGAAAAACAGCACTCCATACCCAATATCTTCCGGTTTGCCAATTGTTCTCGTCGGCTGCGATTTCATAAGGTTCTCTTTAATGTCATCTGGCAAAGCATCGTACAAGGGCGTCTGGATCAAGCCCGGGGCTATACAGTTAACTGTGATCTGGTGCTTCGCTAATTCCAAGGCCAACGTCCTGCTGAAACTCACCAGTCCCCCTTTCGATGACGCATAATTGGCTTGCGTCGGCCACCCAAGATAAGCCCTTGATGAAATATTAACGATTCGTCCAAATTTCCGTTCCTTCATGTAAGGAACTACTGCCTGGCTCAACAGAAAAGGCCCTTTTAAATTTACATTAAGCACAATGTCCCAATCTTCTTCCGTGATTTTCAGCAAGCCCTTATCCCGGGCTATGCCTGCGTTATTAACCAGAATGTCTACCGTCCCAAACCGTTTCACAATCTGTTGCACCAGGTCTTGTACCTGATCTTTCTTCGAAATATCAGCTGCCACTCCCAGTGCTTCCCCACCGGCAGATTTGACCTTTTCCACCACTTTGTCCACTTTCGCCTGCTCAATATCATTAACTACCACCTTAGCACCGTTCTGGGCCAACATCATCACTGTTGTCTCACCTAGCCCGCTCCCTGATCCGGTTACCAGTGCCACCCTGTTTTGTACACCCATTTTATCCGGCTCCTTTCCCTTGGCTCTATACTCAAGACAATGCCAAAAAGAACGACTTCTAGATACTCCGAACATAGTGTTCCCGCGCTTTCACAGCTCTTTGTTCGACATCTACCTGCCGTTCTCCCGGCCTAGTCCAAAACCACTTTCTTCATCCTTACCTGCTTAAGATATGAATCGTGCACACAGCGTTATCCAAACCGTAGATCCCGCCGCCCGTGACATGGGTCATTGCCACTTTACAGTCCGGCACCTGCATGGCTCCAGCTTCATTGCGCAACTGCCAAGTCGCTTCCACGATCTGCGCAGCCCCACTGCATCCCGTCGGGTGCCCACACGACAATAAGCCTCCTCGTGGACTGAACACCACTTTACCACCATAGTCGTTGCCGCCACTCCGGATAAATTCCACTCCTTCGCCATGCCCACAGAACCCCATGGCTTCCGTATACAAAAACTCATTAATCGCGAAGGCATCATGGCACTCAACCATATCGATATCCTCCGGACCAACCCCTGCAATCTCATAGGCTTCTTTAGCGCCCCTGACCGTTATCTCCATCGAAGTCATGTCCCTGAACCCATTGGTGAAAATTCCTGAAGTGACCTCACTCGCTAAAATCCGTACCAGCGTGCCACCCAGCTGTAGAGCCTTCTCTTTCGTGGCAATAATCACGGCCGCCCCTCCGTCTGTATTGGGACAACTCATCAACAATGTCAGTGGATCACTGATTGAGCGCGCGTTCACGACTTGCTCCACCGTAATAGGGTCATGGAATTGCGAACGCGGGTTAGCCATCGCATGACGCCTGTTTTTTACCGCCACCAGCGCGAGATCCTCGGGTGTAGCCCCGAAATCTTCCATATAGCGTTTGGCTCTCATGGCATAGATTCCCGGCATGGTTATCCCCTGCACCCCTTCCGGATCATTGGCATCCGGGGAAAAAGCCGTTCCGCTCGTTCTGGTCGCGGAAATATTCTGAACTCCCACCGCCATCGAAATATCCGTAACTCCGTTTGCCACGTCTTTAACTGCCAGGTTTACCGCTAAAGCCCCGCTCGAACAGGCACTCTCCACGTTCATCATCGGTACTCCGCCCATCCCCATCGTCGCAGCCACCCGTTGTCCAAAACAGATGCTGCCTGATAGTCCTGACATCTCCCCTACATAGATGCTCTGAACCTGTTTGGGACTGATCCCGGCATCTCTCACCGCATTGAAGACTGCCTGCCGCCCGAGATCAGCCGCAGGCAGCGGCGATTTCTTATAATAGTTTGTCATCCCTACTCCAATAACATAGACATCTCTCATTTTTATTTACCTCCTTTGCTTGCTGTCACCGGCCTAAATACATAGCTTATCGTCTTTTTGCCGTTTTTATCTTCCCTGATTACACCAGCCTCTACCTGCAAATCCATGCCAATCCGAAGATTCTTCATTTGCTCCGGCAGAACATCAATCTGTGCCCCTACCCTGATCCCATTGGAAAAATCCACGTACCCTATTGCCAAAGGAGCCCTGACTCCCGGCTGCGGAACATTCATGATCGTGTACGAATACAGCTTGCCCACCCGTTCCATCGGTGCGTCATCAAATGCGTCTGACCAACACGCCGGGCATGTTGGCAGCTTTGGAAACCATAACTGTCCACAGCTGCGGCACTTCGACGCGACCAAATACGGCTTGCTCCCATCCTCCGGAATTTTAAAGAAATCAGGGTGAAAAATGACTTGCTCTTGTTCATCTACCTTTGTAGTTTTCTCAGTCATACTAAATACCTCCAAATCCTATATATTTTATAATCCAACCAATTTTAATATCCCTTAACAAATACGCATTGTGAATTTTCATTCTTCTTTCCGTGCCTCACCACCCTTTATGGCAACAAATTCTAAATTTCCATTCTTCCTTCCGTTTCCCACCACCTTTCATAGCTGCGATACATTCTTCGGGACAGGATTCATGATTTTTATTTTCTAGTCCAGCGGGAAAAGCTAAAACGTACGGTTTCACGATTCAGATCGGCAATCGAAGTGGTAAGCGGAATGTCCTTCGGACAAACCTTGACACAATTTTGGGCATTGCCACAATCAGTGATACCCCCATCTCCCATCAGCGTTTCCAAACGCTCGTGCTTGTTCATGGCCCCCGTTGGATGGGCATTAAACAGCCGAACCTGGGAGAGCGCGGCAGGCCCAATAAATTTAGATTTCTGATTTATATTGGGACAAGCTTCCATGCAGCAACCACATGTCATACAACGGCTCAAGGGATAAGCCCACTCCTGAACTTGCGGAGCAAGGCGCAGTCCGGGACCTAAATCATAAGTTCCATCAATCGGAATCCAGGCTTTTACTTTTTTAAGATTTTCAAACATAACACTGCGGTCAACGACTAAATCCCTGAGCACGGGAAATTTACTTAAAGGTTTCAGGACAATGGGCTGCTTCAGTTTTTCGATCAAAGCGCTGCAGGCCTGACGAGGTTTGCCATTAATAATCATCGTACACGCCCCGCACACTTCTTCCAAACAATTGCAGTCCCAGACAACTGGAGAAGTTCTCACTCCCTGAACGTTAACCGGATTCTTTTGAATTTCCATGAGCGCAGAAATAACATTCATATTCGGTCTAAAAGGTATTATAAATTCTTCCCAACGCGAAGAATGTTCTGGGCTATCCTGTCGCCTCACTTTTAAGTGAACCTTTTGGAGCATGTTTTTCCCTCCTTAGATTTTGAGATCTAAGCCTCAGTTTTTTCCACATCATAGCGCCGCGCTCTTGGCTGGATGAGCGAGGTATCCACCGCTTCATAATCAAATTCGGGGCCATCTTTGCTATATTTCGCTATTGTGGTTTTCAGCCAATTAGCATCATCTCTTTCGGGAAATTCCGGCTTATAATGAGCGCCCCTGCTTTCATTCCGCCTCAAGGCACCCAAAGTAATTACTCTGGCCAACTGCAACATACCCCATAAACGGCGGGTAAACAAAACATCATTATTACACCATCTAGAGTTATCATTAACACCAATGTACTGATAACGTTCCATTAACTCCTGAAGTTTTATATCTGTCTCTTGCAGTTTTTTGTTATAGCGCACAATGGTAACATTCTCCTGCATAGTGCTGGCCATCTCTTCATGAAGCAAATACGGATTCTCATGTCCTTTCATACTATAAATTTTTGTCATTATTTCTTCCTGTTGTTTTTGTTCCCGCTCAAATATCTGCTGCGACACATCTTTAGTGCTCCTTAACATCCCGTTAACATAATCAACAACCTTGGAACCGGCTACCATCCCGCCATAGATCGCCGATAGAAGTGAGTTCGCTCCTAAGCGATTCGCTCCATGATACTGAAATTCACATTCACCCGCTGCAAAAAGTCCGGGAATATTAGTCATCTGGTCATAATCAACCCATAGTCCGCCCATTGAATAATGAACGGCAGGAAAAACTTTCATTGGAATTTTTCTGGGATCATCCCCGACAAACTTCTCATAAATCTCCAATATTCCTCCGAGCTTACGGTCAAGCTCTGCGGAATCAAGATGCGACAGGTCTAAGTAAACCATATTCTCGCCCTTGATTCCCAGTTTTAATTCGTAACAAACCTTGTAAATGGCCCGGGATGCGATATCACGGGGTACAAGGTTTCCATAGGCAGGATACCATTCCTCCAAGAAGTACCAAGGTTTTCCGTCTTTATAAGTCCAAATTCTGCCCCCCTCCCCGCGGGCCGATTCGGACATTAGACGCAGCTTATCTTCACCAGGGATTGCGGTCGGATGAATTTGAATCATTTCGCCATTGGCAAAATTTGCTCCCTGCTGATATACAGCGGCTGCCGCAAAGCCGTTATTGATTATTGAATTGGTACTTTTCCCAAAAACCATCCCCAAACCGCCCGTAGCGAGGATAACGGCGTCAGCAGGAAAGGTTCTGATCTCCATCCCTGTTAAATCCTGGGCCACAATTCCCCGGCAAACACCGGAATCATCCAAAACCGCAGACATAAAGTCCCAGGATTCATATTTTTCTACTTTCCCTTCCGTCTCCCAACGGCGTACCTGCTCGTCCAACGCATATAACAACTGCTGCCCGGTAGTGGCTCCGGCAAAAGCAGTCCGGTGATGCTTTGTGCCGCCAAAACGCCGAAAATCCAATAAACCTTCAGCTGTGCGGTTAAACATCACACCCAATCGATCCATAAGGTGAATTATTTGAGGCGCAGCATAACACATATCCTTCACCGGAGGCTGGTTGGCCAAGAAATCGCCGCCATAAATAGTATCATCAAAGTGAATCCAAGGAGAATCTCCTTCCCCCTTGGTATTAACAGCTCCATTAATCCCGCCCTGGGCACAAACCGAATGGGAGCGCTTTACGGGTACCAAGGAAAACAACTTGACGGTTGCTCCCAGTTCGGCAGCTTTAATCGTTGCCATCAAACCGGCCAACCCACCGCCAACAATGATAATCTCTTTTGCCATACCTTCAGCCTCCTTACCTGACGAATGCAAATAACGAATTTAATCCGACTAGACCGATGATGATAAAAGCAATTCCGGCGAAATAAAAGCTTACTTTTTGCGATTTTTCGCCAATAGTCAGCCCCCATGAAATCAAAAAGGCCCAGATACCGTTGCTAAAATGGAAAACTGCCGCCAGCAGTCCGATTACATACAAAGCCAAAATAAAATTATTACTTAAAAGTGCGTCCATCGTTGCAAAACTGACCTTCGTTCCGGTAAAAATGCCTGAAAGACGCAGAACCCAGATGTGCCATGTCAAAAATACAAGTATTATTACGGCCGTAGCCCGCTGAAGATAAAAAAACCAGTTATGAACGTATCTATAGCTAAAACCATTATTGTGGCTCAGGTATGTGACCCAAATTCCGTACACGGCATGAAATAGAATAGGCAGTAAGATAAATACAATTTCGAAAACGGGCAAATACGGTATGCTTTGCAAAGTGTTCACTGCCTTGTTAAAAGCCTCGGGACCTTGTAACGCAAATGAATTAGTAAACATATGCTCCAATAAAAATAAGCCGATAGGAATGATGCCAAGCAATGAGTGCAGTTTGCGCACAAAAAAATGATTCCTCACTTAAAATCAACTCCTTTTTCAGAACAGCTTGCCCGTTTTGCTAAGCGAATTGCCTAATAATTCTGCTATATCACCCTCTTCTTCGCCACAGCTTCAAGCATCGGCTAACAGTTCCCTTACCTGCTCAGTTAAAATAGGCACTACTTTGAAAAGGTCATCCACGATGCCGTAGTCAGCGACTTTAAAAATTTCGGCTTCGGGGTCTTTATTAATGGCGACGATGCACTTGGAAGAGCCCATGCCGGCCAGATGTTGAATCGCACCGGAAATACCGCAGGCAATGTATAAAGAAGGACTGACAACTTTGCCGGTTTGACCGACTTGGTACTGGTGATCAATCCAGCCTTCATCAACAGCCGCCCGTGAAGCCCCAACCGCAGCCCCCAATAGGTCGGCGAGTTCTTCAAGCATTTTGAAATTATCAGTACCCTTCATGCCGCGCCCACCCGAGATGATGATATCCGCCTCAGTCAGCTCCACCCTTGTAGATTTTTTGCGAATAACTTCTCTTACTTTTTGCCGGATATCCTTGGCTTCAAGATTTATTTCCACTGGAATAACCTCAGCCTGACGACCGCTCTGGGGCTCAGGTGCCTGAAAGACCTTGGAACGCAAGCCAACCAACATCGGCCCCCCGCCCGTAAACACCGTTCTGGCAAAAGCCTTGCCCGCGTAAATGGGACGCCGGAATCCAAGCGGATTCTCATAAATTATTTCTATCACATCAGTGACCAAGCCCGCTCCAATCTTTTGTGCCACAACGGGCGCCACTTCCAGCCCAATGGCTGAGTTGGCAAACAAAACAACTGAAGGCTTCCGGGCGCGAATTAAGTCAGCAGTAACTTTGGCGTACCCGTCAACGCTGTACTGAGCTAGATGTTCACTATCGGCCACGATAATTTCTTCCGCGCCATAAGAAGCTAGAACATCTGTCAAATCACCGACATTATGCCCCAATAAAACGGCACCTAATTTTTCCCCCAGATGATCGGCGATTTTCCGCCCTTCACCCAGCATTTCAAATATGACTTTACGGTATTTCCGATCGTGTTGTTCTGCGAATATCCAAATTCCCGGCATAAACTATCCTCCCGATTTTGATTAAATATTCACAATCCGGTTGAAACTCCGTCTATAACGAACCGTCACCATGCTCCGGTGTAAAAATGCCTCAGATTACTTTGGCCTCGCTCCTCAGCAGTTGTAAGAGTTCTGCGACGGCATCCGGCACTTCACCTTGAATAATTTTTCCGCCTTGGCGCGGAGCCGGCAGTTCATAACCCACGTTGGTCACTTTTGAACCAGTACTCCCTAACTTGTCAGGCGCTAATCCCAAATCCGCAAGGGTCCATGTTTGAAGCGGTTTCTTTTTAGCATTCATGATTCCCTTCATGGTAGGATAACGCGGCTCGGCAAGTCCCTGCTGGGCAGTGAAAACCGCAGGCAGAGACACCTCAATTATTTCAAACCCATCATCGATTTCCCGTTTCGCAACAGCAGTTTTATTGCCTTCTTCAAAATCAATTTTAGTGACCACGCTGACAACCGGTATTCCCTGCAATTCAGCCACTCTCTGACAGACTTGGGCTCCAGCCTTATCCACTGTTTTGTACCCACCCAAAATTAAATCATAGGGAACCTTTTCCAAAGCTTTAGATAAAATTTCCGCCGTTACAGATTGATCACCGTTAGTAATCGCCGGATCGGCAATCAGATAGCCTTCATCAGCACCCATGGAAAAGCAGTGGCGAACAGCCGTTGCCGCGCTCTCGCCACCAACGCAGACAATTATGACCTTGCCTGCGCCCAGCCTTTCCTTAATTCTGAGAGCTTCTTCCACAGCAAATTCACTATAGGGATCCACCACCAGGTTGACACCTTTGCTTTCAATTTGGCCTTCAGCGTTAAGGGTAATTTTGGCTTCAGTATCAAATGTTTGCTTTACTAAGACCACAATTTGCACGGTACACCCCTCCGATCACAACTGCTGATTTCTCTTGTCAGAAACGAACCGGTGTTATTTCCCTTTATATTTCGGTTGTCTTTTTTCCGCAAAAGCCACGCGTCCTTCAATCCTGTCTTCTGTATCCCGCAAGATTCCCCACAACAGGTATTCGTACATGGAAGCTTGTTTCACCGGAAGGTCAGACCCTATAACCACAGCTTGTTTAGCAGCCTTAATCGATAAAGGAGCGTTATTGGCAATCTTTTCGGCGATTTCTTTAGCCTTATCCATCAAGTTCTCCGGGGCTACCACATCGCTCACTAACCCATACTGGTAAGCCTGCTGAGCATCCATCCGGTCACCTGTTAACAGCATTTTCATCGCCACAGCCTTGGGAAGGGTCCTAACCAAACGTTGAGTTCCACCTAAACCGGGCAGACTGCCCACTTTAACTTCCGACAAGCCTAAAGAGGCAGTGCTTGCGGCGATGCGTATATCACACGCCAGAGCCATCTCCAGACCGCCTCCGATAGCAAAGCCGTTAATCGCACAAATAATAGGTTTCCACATCTCCATCGGAGCCAATAAATTTTCCGTTTCAAAATAAGTGGAAGCAAAGCTTTCTTTAGGCGGCATAGTTTTCTTCAAATCCGAACCGGTGCAAAAAGCACGCTCTCCTGCACCCGTCAAAATAGAAACTCTGATCTCCGGATCAGCTTTAATTTCCCGCCAAGTCTGATGCAACTCGGCCCAAGATTCCGGATCCAGCGCATTCATGGCTTCCGGCCGGTTAAGTTTTACATAAGCAATATGCTTTTCTTTTCTAAATAAAACTCCCATAATTCATTCCCCTTTCTCTGTTTAGAAAATGTTCCTAAAATAGCTGTCCACGCCTAATCAAAAGACCTCAAACGTATCATAAGGTTTGCCGTCCTTTAACACTTCTCTGGCCAGCAGCCAGCGGTGAATCTCAGAAGGACCTTCAACTATACGGAAGATCCGAACCAAGCGGTAAATAAATTCAATCGGCATTTCTTTGGTGAGACCCATGCCGCCGTGAACTTGGATAGCCCTGTCCGCGACCTTGGTCAGCATTTCCGTGGCATAGACCTTTAACATAGCCGCCTCTTTACGCATATCGGTCACACCCTGATCCATTTTCCAGGCTGCATGATACAACATGAGACGGCAGGCATGAAGTTCAGTAATAGAATCAGAGATCCACCATTGGACAGCCTGCCTTTCAGCCAGGAGTTTACCAAACGTTTTTCGCAGATTCGCCTGTTCAATCATCAACTGTATAAGGCGATCAGCGTAGCCACAACACCACGCAGCGATCTCCAGCCGCCGTACCCCGAACCTGTTCTGAAGAGGAATAAACGCCTGCCCGATCTCACCCAAAACCTGAGTGGGATCTAATTCTACATCTTCGAAAACCATCTCATAGGTAAGCATCTCGCCAATGGAGTTAACATTACGCACAATTTGCATACCAGGAGTACCCTTGTCCACTAAGAATGCCGTAAAGCCACCTTTTTTGCCTTTCTCCTTATCATTTACCGCGATAACAATGAAAAAATCCGCTTTCGGTCCAAAGCTAATGAAGTGTTTAACTCCGTTTAAAATCCACTTGTCATCTTTAAATTCAGCCCGCATCTGAATACCACTCGCATCGGACCCGGCACCAGGTTCCGTCATAGCCAACGCCGAACGCTTTTCCCCTTTAGCATAAGGAATAAGGTATTTCTCATATTGCTCTTCCGTACAGCAAGCCATCATAAAATTCAAGTTTGGAGCATCCGGTGGCAGAAAAAATGGAACGATAGACCTTCGGATTTCTTCCGACACTACAACTTTGGCCAAAGCCCCCAATCCCTGACCCCCGAACTCTTCCGGCACCTCAATTCCCCAAATACCTAATTCCTTGGTCTTTTCCATCAGTTTTTCTTCTTCTTCTGGCGGTAAGGCCGGTAAATCCGTTAAACCACGGCTGGCCTCGCGTTCAATAACAATCTTCTCCAAAGGAAATAGTTCATTTTCAGTAAATTTCCGAACCATCCGTTTTAATTCCATATACTCTTCCGGTAATGCAAAATCCATTAAATTACACGCTCCTTTTTTCTTTTCCATATAATGGGGTATTTATAGTTTTTTTAAAAGTTCTCACCGCCTGACTATAACAATTTACCTGGTAGCGAACTGCCTCTGAAAAAATTATTTACAACTCAAAATAGAAGGATGATTCATCTTCAGAACGCTTCAATTTATTTTGTTCGTCCCTCATTTCTTCCGCCAAAGGCTCACAAGGCGATAATTCGTGACACCTCGGACATTCCCGCATTTGAGTGATACTACAACAACTCGAGATATTTTTGACCCACTTAAACTCAATCATTGGTGCTTCGTAACCGCATTGTTTACACTTCAACTTGACCCCACCTCCAATATTGCCTTGTCGTCTCTGGTCTTTACTGCCTGATACCCGTAATAAAAACAGCTTATGTTTGCACTTCTGTCCCTTGCGGGAAAACATTCCCCGATTGCTTCCTCCACCGCCTTGGGGGCAATGATTCCGGTCAAGCCAATCAGTATCCCCAGAGCGATCAAATTAGACGTTTTTCCACTTCCGCACGCACTGCGGGACATTTCCTCAATTGGATAATAGTATGATTTAATCCCTATACTGAAAGCCTTAGGATTTTTGCTCGCAAAATCTGCTCCGCCGATATAGATTCCTCCGGGCTTTATTTCGCTGAAGTAGTTTGTCTGCAATGGAGGAGAAAGCATCAGCAGAATATGCGGACTCAAGACCTTGAAATAGGTAATCTCTTCTTCAGAAATAATAACTTCAGAAACAACCTGACCCATTCTAGGGGCAGGACCGTATGTTTGAGTCTGGGTAGAGTTCATCCCATCGTAAATTGCTGCTAACGCGAGGATTTTTCCTGCTACAACAACCCCCTGTCCGGCACCACCTACGATTTTAATCCCGCATGTCTTCATCTCTACTTTCCACCTGCCCTCCCGACCAATGCCAAATATTCGCTGACATACTCCGGTTCAGCGCGTTCATGCAGGAGCCCGACTACGATCTTATTTTTTAGTTCCTCGGGTGGCATTGAAGCCGCTTTCGCAACATTCACTGCCTGTTCTTTCTGACGGAGCATCATCTCACTCGGTCTTTCAATGTGGTTATACCGCCCATAATAAACCGGGCAGTGTGAAACGGCTTCGACAAAAGAAAACCCTTTATTCTCTATGGCCCCAACAATTAAGTCACTCAGCATTCCGGTGTGATAGGCGGTTCCCCTGGCCACATAAGTGGCTCCGGCAGCTTTTACCAATCCGCAAAGATCAAAATTTCTTTCACTGGTCTGAACAGGCGTTGTCGCTGTTAAGGCACCGGGAGGTGTCATCGGAGAATGCTGCCCTCCCGTCATCGCGTAGACATTGTTATTGAAACAAATCGTCGTAAGATCAATGTTTCTCCGCGCCGCATGGATTAAATGGCTGGCTCCGATAGCGGCTAGATCGCCATCCCCTCCGAGCACGATAACTTTCATTTCCGGACGGATAAGCTTGATTCCTGTGGCAAACGCCAAGGCTCTGCCATGGGTTGCATGCAGTGTGTCAAATTTAAGGTAAGAAGCTGCCCGTGATGAACACCCTATTCCGGATACTACACATATTTGTTGGGGATCCAGACCCAACTTATGGATTGCTCGCAGCAGGCTTCCTAGGACAATTCCGTTTCCGCACCCAGGACACCAAAGATGAGGCATTTTGTCTTCGCGCAAATAACGCTTTACCATATTAGTTCAAACCTCTCGTTTTCAAACCTTTTATCGCATCCAGAATCTCATCAGGATTAAAAATTCTTCCGCTAACCAAAGGAAAAGAGATCACCTTGACCTTCGAACCGATGACTCTCTCAGCCTCATGGCATAACTGTCCCATATTCAGCTCCGGAACCAGCAGATACTTGACGCTGGCTGGCAACTCCAGCAAACTTTGTTCTGGGAAAGGCCATAAGGTTACCGGCCTCAAATAACCTGCCTTAAACCCTTGCCTGCGGGCGGTTCTGACTGCAGCCAAAGCAGCTCTGGCCGTACAACCATAGGAAAAGACCACCGTTTCAGCGTCTTCCAGCATTTCCTGCTGGACTTGTTGGAGTTTCAGCCGCCTATTTTCAATTTTCCCGCAAAGCCTTTGAATCAAGCTTCCCACCTTCACCGGATCTGTGGTAGGAAATCCCATATGGTCATGATACAAACCCGTTACATGTAATTGATAGCCTTCGCCAAACCTGCCCATGGGCGGTATCTCACGATTGGCCACCGCGTCATAATAACCTTCCTTGGAGACATCCGGCAACGCTCTTAACAAAGGAACACCTTCCACATCATCCGGCAGTATTACTGTTTCTTTCAGATGCGCTATTGCTTCATCCATCAGGAGAATAACGGGAATACGCAACTCCTCGGCAATCTCAAAGGCTTCCATCGTTAGTTCGTATACCTCGCCCACCCCTGATGGTGATAACACCACCACCGGATGATCCCCATGCGTTCCCCATCTTGCCTGCATTACATCGCCCTGGGATGGATACGTAGCTATCCCTGTGCTAGGGCCCACACGCTGAGCATTCACAATTACGCAAGGCACCTCGGCCATAGCCGCAAAGCCAATACTCTCCTGCATCAGCGAAAATCCGGGGCCGCTGGTGCAAGTCATAGACTTGGCCCCCGCTAAGGAAGCTCCAATTACCGCTGCCAGGCTGCCAATTTCATCTTCCATTTGAACAGCAATTCCCCCTTCTTGAGGGAGCCTCACGGCCAGAATTTCCAAAATCTCCGAGGACGGAGTGATTGGATATCCGGCGAAAAAACGCATTCCTGCATGAATTGCCCCTAAAGCACAGGCCTCATTTCCCTGAACAAGCATTTTAGAACTCATAGCTCACACCGTTCTTCACTATCTCAATTGCAAAATCTGGACAGTACATCTCACAAACCAGGCATTTACTGCACTTTTCCGGTTTGACCATTTGGGGAAATCCGTTAGTTTGAAAACCCAAGGCATTTTGAGGGCAAAAATGGACACAAAGACCACATTTTTTACACCATTTTTCATTTAGATTCATCGCCATCCCCCTTAACCCCAAGTTCGAAAAATCATTCACTCTACCGGAAAGGGATTACTAGAGAGAGTTG
Organism: Paradesulfitobacterium aromaticivorans; assembly: GCF_054657415.1. Classification (NCBI taxonomy): domain Bacteria; kingdom Bacillati; phylum Bacillota; class Clostridia; order Eubacteriales; family Peptococcaceae; genus Paradesulfitobacterium; species Paradesulfitobacterium aromaticivorans. The sequence goes on from NZ_BAAHYT010000010.1 coordinate 157,545, forward strand.
ATAATTTAATATAGCAATAACCATGCCATTCAGAGCTTTATCTATTTGCCTGATTTTAATGAAATTTTTGATATTTCTTAATTCTATTCTGATGAAACATTTCATCATTTGTTACTTAAACGTATTAGATATGCATTGTTTATAGGTTTCTTTGCTAATAGCCTCTTGCGATGATGATTGTCATATACAATGACAATCATCATCGTTTTTATTTTTGTTGTCTTCTTTTTTCTCTCAACAAAAAAAGAGGTGCCTTCCCTCAAGTTTCGGTAACCAATTTTGCAGGAAAATAGCGTGTAAACTTCTTCGACCACATGGTGCCTGTCTTTGAGTGCCTGAAGCAAATCCCTAAGTTTTGACTCCTATTAATCCTCCCACAGTAAGACTCACCCCAGGAAGGAAGCCGGCTTCTGTCAGCATGTCAACCAGAACTTTAATTGGTTTATAAGTCATGTTAGGAACACTGCGATATTGATAGTCTTCATATCTTCCTAAAAATTGATACTTTTTCTCTCCGTAACTATGGAAGGGTAGAATGTCCACGCTTGCTATTTTACCGCGCAGCTGACCAAGGTAGTTTACCAAGTCCTCATAGTCGCTCAAACTATCGTTAAACCCGGAAATAATCGGCAGCCGCACCCTGACTGACGCCTTTTTTTCAAGTAAATTCTCCAGGTTTTTCAGAATAACACCCAACTCACCCTTAATATGTTTTTTATATTTCGCGGCATCCATGGTTTTAATGTCAATCAAAAAAAGATCGATATATTCTACCAACTGCTCAAGATACGTCCACTGGCAGAAGGCTGCGGTTTCTACAGCTAAATGGACATGTTCATTTTTTAGTCTTTGAGCTAATTCAATCGTGAAATGCGGAAAATAAAGCGGATCGCCGCCGCTGATGGTAATCCCACCCCCGGAATTGAGAAAAAAGAGACGGTCAGCCGTTGCTTCCTTGACAATTTCATCAATAGTTAAACTCTGCCCGATTAGTTCTCGCGCTCCTGTCAGGCAATCGTTGACACACTCGCCACAACCCGTGCATTTCTCACGGTCAAATCTAAGAAAGGAATCCATTCCATCCCTTTCAATATAAGTTGCACCGGTTGGGCAATGTTCCGCACACTTGGCGCAACCTATACACTTTTCTGCATTATAATAAACTTCCGGTGACGTTCGTTGTGCTTCGGGATTATGACACCAGGGACACCTCAACGAGCAGCCTTTGAGAAAAACAGTTGTTCTTATCCCGGGTCCATCCTGCAAAGAATAGCGCTGGATATTGGTTATTAGGGGTCTTATTATTTTATTTTTAGTATCATATCCAGGAACTGTTTTCACATTTTCACCCCCTTCGCTTCGTTTTGTTTTATATTGTTTTGTTTTGTCACGGTAGTCACTCAGCGATGTTACTCCAGTCTCTTCCCCCGTAAATCCAAAATCTCGTTTACTTTAACTTGGACAACACCAAGAACACCTTAAAGGACAACCTTAAGAAAGATCGTGGTTCTGATCCCCTGCCCGCCCTACAAAGAATAACGTTGAATGTTGGTTATTAGCGGAACATGGTCTTTTTTTCGATAGTTTGGATGACCGCTATTGCTATTCACCTCGATTTGGGTTCCTGTTCAAGGCGGTAGGTTCAGCTAACTTTTACACCAGGATTTCTTACCGATAAATCAAAAATCTCGGTTACTTTGATCTCAATAACAACATTTGGTTTGGGCATTCCCAATCCGGTAAATATCGCCGCCACCCGGTCATACAAAGGCCCCTCGCCATGCATAATTGCCTGACCGTTGAAGCGGTAGCCCACCAAGCTGGAACGGTCAGCAACCGCTACCGCTACCTGAGGATTATCTTTAAGATTTTGATAGGTTAACTTGCCAACCATTTCGCCAAAAGCCAGCGTTTCATCATCGGCGACGATAACCGACCCTTTGGGAGCAATGTTGGGCTCACCATTCCGATCAGCCGTTGCCACAAAACATTGTTGCTTTTCAATCAATTCTTTCATTGTAGAGGTAAGTTTCGCCATTTTAGTTACTCCTTTCTTTACTTTTTTATTCTAACTTGTTACCCCGGAGGTCAAAAATCTCCTCAACTTTAACCTTGACAACCGCTAAGGGAGCTGATTTCCCCATCTGTATAAACAGGACTGCAAACTTGTCAAACAAGGACCCTTCCGTGATCAACTCCCCCTTCCCTAAAAAGCGATATCCCGTCCTGTTTTTGAGATTGACAGCGCTCACCAGTACCCGCGGATTTTCCATGATGTTATGGTATGTCTTTCCACCTCCTAATTCACCAAACGCCAGGGTCTCTTCATCTATAACCATTGTTGAGCCTTTTACTGCGAGATTAGGCCATCCTTCCCGGTCAGCCGTCGCCACCAAACATTGTTCTTTCCCAACGAGTTCACTCATTTCCGAAGTTATCTTAGCCATGATCCAAGTGTCCTCCTTTCAATATTCCCTTCTACATATAAGTGGTGTGAGACAACAATTTTACCAGTTTTTGGGGTAATTCCTGCAGAGTATCGACAAATTCAACTTGCTTGCCATACTCCTTCCTTAGGGCTGTCTTGTTATCCTTTTCACATCCAAAACCTAAGGTCATTAAGTTTATTTTCTTTTTCTTGCAAAAATCAATGGCATATTTGACCGGACTGCCCCAATTAGAAGCTCCATCCGTGAGATGAATGATAAAAGGATTCCTCATTCTTCGCTTGAGCATCAGGGCTGTGGCAATGATCGCTTCACCCGAAGCCGTTTTTCCCTGTGGCAATACCGTATATATCCCTTCTTTGTTGGAAGTAAGCTCCGTTAAATAACATATACCTCTACTCTCGTTATAGGCAAAAACTCGGGCATTTTTATTGAAACTCCTTACAACGTTAAAGAGGGCACTGAAGATTTTTTGCATTATTTTCCATTTCGGCCCCCCCATTGAGCCGGAAGCATCCACCAGCAGGATAATATCGTTTTCCATTTCGTATTTGCTTTTCTTATAGCAGAATATTTCACCGGTCATCGGAGCCCGGTACAGGCGCCGGGCATCAATCTTTCCACTTTTCATCCCCCGGCTGATGATATTCCTTTTCTTAGAATGGCTTTGCAGGGCAAGCCGCAATTTCTGAACCAGATCCCTGTCCATAGGTTCCTGCAGGGGAAGGACAATGTCCCCAATCTCAATGGGAACCAGTTCACTGTCATCGTTAGCAATCAGGCGAACCTCTTCAGTTAAGTCCCGATTCTGCTGCAGAAGGGCTTCGATTTCTTTGGCTATCACCGCCTGAATGGGCTTCAGGGCTTCCCCAAGCTCCCCGTCAAGAATATCACCCACATCCAGCGCCTTGGGCATATACGTGGAGTCCCCTATATCGGTTATCCAGAACTTGGTCGCCTTCAGGAATTCGTCCCAAATTCTTAAATAGAGACCGGCACGATACTCGCACCGATCGACTATACTCCGGATTTTCGGGCATTCTTCCATTAATTCCCCGACAATTGCGTTTAACAAACGAAGAGGTTCCTTATAATAGCTCTCGAGATTATACCCGTAAAACCCATACATAGCGTCAGTGAATTCTTCCCTATATTTACAACCGCTCCGGTCAGCAGCCATCAGCCACCAAATATGGAGCAGTTCATCAACGGTAGGGGGCTGGACGAAATTTTTCCTGGCCTCATTGAACTTTACCTGCCGGTATTTTTCAGCGTAGAAACCCAACACTGACCGGTTGGCAATTATATCTATGTAGATCTGTTCCGCCATCTCCAGAAACTTTTTCAATCTATAGGTGTGATCGGAAGACATTTTGGTTAATCTCCGACCAACCAGGTTTATCGTCCGCTCACTCCACTCGATTTGCTTGTACGCTTCCTTAATCACCACTCCGATCGCATAATCTGTTTTGCCGCCGGGAACAGGATAACTGCCCATAACCAGAGACGGGTTCAGGGTAATGTCACCGGCTTCATTAAGCGACTTCATCCCGGACCAGATAATACCCCCGACATTGGGCCCGATAAACACGGCAATCTTACGGATTGCTTGCAACAAATTGGCCAGTTCCCTGGATTCAACGGGTGATTTGTTGCGGCGCCAGAATTCAGAAATCCCTTCCCCGCCCATAATATGAAATCTATTGATCACATCCCGGTTTTCACTTATCACATTCAACCCGCTCCCTCCCACCTGCAGAAACTTATCGTCGGGACATGCTTAGATCCACGCACCCGTGTTAATCCTGAAGCTTGTCAAACAGGACATATTCGTTGGCATTCTGAACTTCCGCAACCCCTTTTTCCAGGTGAAGGGTCAAAAGAATCGATTCGAGGTGTTCCCGGTTGATTTGCAAACTATAGATAATCGCTTCCCGGACACTGGCCCCAACAGCTACCATTTCAGCAATCATCAAACTCGTCCGGGTGGAGACATCTATGGGCGAATCAGAATGGTCACGAAGTCTATTAATAATCCCGACTATTTCCCGGGCAGTTTCTCTGCTGATACCCGTTTTTTGCGCCAAAACCTCAGCCTCGACGTCCACGGGTATATAATCCATCAACACGGTGTAAAATCTATCCCTTAAAGCCGGATCCATGGTTTCCGTGCCGATATATTCCTCCCCTTCATTCATCGTCGCAAAAAAGACCACTCCTTCTGCCACTTTAAGCAGGCCCAGTTCATCCATCCAAACCTGCCTATCTTCCGCCAACAGGGAAAAAAGCATATTGAGGGCTTTGGGATGTTCCGGCCGGTTGATTTCCTCCAGATGCACGACACAATTTGGGGTTTGGATAGCCTCCGGAAACAGATAGGGGCGGTATCTGGTCTCCCCGTTTTCTAAAACATGCTCCCCGTAAAGCTGACCCGGCTCAGACAATATTCCTATTTGGAAAGTAGCTAACGGCCGGTTAAAAACTGCGGCATATTGCCGGACAATCGAAGATTTGCCGCATCCCTGCCTGCCGCTGATTAAAACATTGACAGGATGTTTCTTTGTAATTTTTTCCACTCTCTGAAGTATTCCCAAGGTGTCGCTTTCCACATAAAAGAAAGGATCTCGGTCCGGAATCACAATTTTTTTATCTGTCATGTCTTTTCCCCCGTTCGTACCCATACTCAATTGGGCATTAACTTCCGATCAGTTAAGGTTGAAGAACATGCACCCTGTATTCACAGGGTGCATGTCATCTTCATTTAAACGTGATCCCTGAAGTCAACTTCCCCTTCAGTGAATTTATCACACGTCGTATTGTAATAATCTTTAATCATTCTTTTCCATACTCCACCGCCCGCTGTCTTGGAGCCGATGCACTGGCCCTTGGACGGGTCAGTAGGATCCTCAATCCCCCATTTGCATTTCAAACAGGGTTTTGTGGTTCCCGGTTCACGTCTAAGGTCATAAGCTCTCGTCTTCGCTTGTACTTCAGCCATGCTCAACGTCACCTCTTAAATAATATTAATGTTTTATGCTTCCAAGCGTCCGCTTCAGTTTCGGTTCATCGATACCCTTGCGCAACCGCTAAGCGTTCGAGACCGCAGCTTGTATGCCACAAAGCCAACGGAAAGGTTTTATTGGCAATTGCTGCAATTTTGATATACCAAATTTACAGGTCAACCCTCAGGAATTCCAAATCCTCAGCTCCAAACGACTGTTCCGTCCTGGCAATAATACTTTCCTGCCCATACCTGGAGATATCCACAAACCGGGCGCTGAATCCCGATACCCGGACAATCAAGTCCTGATGCTTTTCCGGTTCCTGTTGCGCTGCCCGCATTTCTTCCGTGCTGACCACGTTGAACTGGACATGGTCAATATTCAAGTCATACCAGGTATTCATGTATGCCAACCAAATATTGAACCCATGCTTGCTCCGCATAATTGGAACCGAGAGCCGCTGGTTAAGCAGGTTGGCTTTCTGCGTGTTGGCGTCAACCTTGGACACAGACCTGAGGACAGCCGTAGGCCCTTTCTTGTCGGTTCCCATATACGGCGAAATCCCACCGTCATCAGCCACTTCCCCGCCGTACCTGCCATCAGGGGTTGGACCGGTCCGGGAGCCGACTTCCAAGTACAGACCTACAGCCTGGCCAACCGGCATGACCGGGCCGCCGGAATAGTTGGTGATTTTTCTCATTTCCCCACTGATAATATCTTCATACAAACGTTTAATAATCTCATCAGCATATTCGTCATCATTCCCCCACTTGGGAGCATTATAGAAGTCGCGCCGCATGGTTTCGTAACCTTCCCAATTGTTATGAAGGGCTTCCACCAACTGATCTAAGGTATACTTTTTCTCGTCATAGATCAGTTTTTTAATCGCTACCAGGGAGTTGCCTGCAACTACGGTGGTGATAGGATTATGCCAGCCATTGGGCTGCTCGGACAATTCCATGGCATCCATCCCCAGCTCCATGCACCCATCGTCAATACTAGACACGAAAGGCATTTGGAGATGTCTGAGCTCAAAGTAACGCGAAATATCTTTGGCCCTGATTACCATACTCATGGTATACTGGTACTGTGTTCGGTAGGCCTCCCATAAATCTTCAAAAGTTTTGAAATCATGAATACCCCCGGTCTTCGGACCTAACTGCATGTCGGAATAACTCCAGTCATACCCGTTATTGAGGGTAATTTCCAAAATTTTGCCCGGGAAAACGGAACCGCCGCCTTCTGACCTGGTTTTCTGGGTTTTTCTCCGCCCCACAAGTCCAGGAGACATACAGAGAACATTGGCCCAGTCGTGGGCTTCCTCCGGTGTAGCTCCGTTATTATTCTTGCTGAAACGGCCATAATACATCATTTGGGCTGTTCCGATCCCGTCATGCTTGATTGAAGGATAACCCAAGCCGTCCCGAATACATTCAAAGACTAAATTCTTGGTTTTGAGCCGTCCCTTGGGATGCCACCGAAAGAGAATAGAAGGCTCGGTAGTCCTGATATTCCTGGCTGCTTCCAAAATGGCATCAGTCATATCATTGCACCCGTCCGTACCATCCCGATTCAACCCACCAACGGTCAAGATAAACAGGTCATTTGATCCGGGGAATATTTCCCTATAGCCCCGTGACTTGCCGGCACCATGTTCGGAAACCTTCAATCTTTCGCACTCAACCAGTTCCACCGCATCCAGGTGGGACATGGGCTGAAAACTTTTTTCGATAACACTGGCTTGGTAGTAAGGCCAGTACAATTTGTCCTCCTTTTGAGCATAGCCGCTGGCATAACGGTCAATTGCGTGGCAAATCAGGAAAGTGAACCACTTGGCCTGCATCGCGTCCCGCAAACCCTTGGCCGGCTCGGCCGGTACCCGGTGGCAAATATCAGCGATCATTAGTAATTCTTCTTTGCGCTTGGGATCGGTTTCAAAATGTTCTGCCACAATTTTGCACAACCGAGCGTGACGTCTGGCCCAAGCAATGACAGCCTTGTCCGCAACAATCATGGCTTCCCAGTTATCGATTTTAACGATGTACTGAAGCCGTTCATCGGCATTCCAATACGGCGCAGCCATCTTTTCCCTTGCTTCCCGGATATGCTGCTCAGCCAGTTCGATTCTCTTCAACAAGCCATCTTCCAGCACCGTCTCGTACGGAGGCACAATACTGTTATAACCGGTGGCAAAAGACGGTGCCTCCATGGTGCTTACCTGATACATCTGTGATAGTTCTTCCTGGGTAAAATACGGCTGGCTGTGAGACTGCAGGGAGTGCTTGACCCAATACTCATTGATTTCCTTAGCCTCTTCAACCGGCTGAGGAGCGTATTTGCTTTGAATATAATCCTGCACCGCCATATACGAGAGTTCGGGGTAAAGCGGCACCCAGTTGGGATGCTCGGCATGATAGCCAACGATAAGTTCGTCTTCTTGCAAGACAATCGTGCCTTTGAGGATATTGGCCAGTCCCAGCGCTCTTCTGATAACTTCGGGTTTACCATCTGACTGCTTATGAGCCTCGGTTATCAGGCGCATCCGTTCGATTCCGGCCTTTACGCTATCCTCAACGAATTCTCCTGCCGCAGCATGCTTCCAGCGGCACCGCGCTTTAAGCCTTTTCGTCCTCTCCGTGCTGGGGCGCGAAAGATGCTCGTGCAGTTCCTCATCAGGAATGTTTTCCTCCACCGGGTTTGCGAATGGAAATTCAATAACCTTACCCTTATACTTTACAGTCTCAGCTCTTTTAGCCATTAAACAACAACCCCCTTACACAAAAGTAGTCTTAAGATAACTTTTTGGGTTTGAAATTTTTGCATTGTCCTGTGACACTGTTACCCATTGTCGACTTGGAAAGCCAAAACTTCCCCTTTTCGTCTTTTTCTTCAGTCACGCAGTCCCCTTTGCCCGACTCATAATCATCGGCATTATCCGGTACAGGAAAAAATGATTTGCATTCAGCACAAATAGCCACCAGTAATCCTCCCTTTCTTAACTTACTTGCAGACAGAATCATGAACCTTTGGGTTTGAAATTGCCACCTTCGATTAACCACCTCCCTTAGCGAAGTGAATTTTTCTCGCGCTCAATGCGGACAAGGGGTATATACCGGGTACAAGCAATAAACATTTAGTGTAGGTAGCCCAATATATCATTTAGTTTATTGCAAAAGACATGCCAGCAATGAATCGTTCAAGAATATTGTTAATTTTAAGAATTATTAGATAATATATGATGAAAAGTTTCATCATATATTATCTAATTAATTACTTAGACAGCTAGTATTCGGGTTTAAGGCGATAGATTAAATTTGTCATCATTGATGAAGCTAATCATCAATGAGTGGTTTATATTTTTTAAGTTTTTTTACAATAGTCGATTGATCGATTCCCAATATTTTGGCTGCTTTACGGGTACTTTTACAGTCATTGTATACTTGCGTTATAAGTCTTTTTTCGGTTTCATTCATAACTTCCCAGTAATTTAAAGTGACCCATTTTTCAATTTTATTTTGATCTGAGTCAAACCATAAGGAATCAAGATCAATAGTGTTGCCAGTACTTAAAACTAACATCCTTTCGATAGTATTTTCAAGTTCCCGAACGTTACCGGGCCAATTATACTCAACCATTCTAGCAATAACCGAAGCTGTTATCGTCTTATTGGTATTATGTTTTTGGTTAAAATTTTGCAAAAAATGATAAATAAGAGCAGTTATATCTTCTCTCCTTTTTCTTAAAGGGGGAATTTGAATGGATACGACATTAAGGCGCCAATATAAATCTTCTCTAAACCGCCCTTTTTTCACCATCTCTTCTAAATTCCGGTTTGTAGCCGCAATGATCCGGATATCCAGCTTGATCTGCTTTCGACCGCCAACACGGAGAATTTCCCGTTCCTGCAACACACGGAGTAACTTTACTTGCATATCCAAAGGCATTTCCCCTATCTCATCCAAAAAGGCTGTACCGTTGTTAGCCAGTTCCAGGAGCCCGAGGCGGCCTTCTTTACTGCCCCCGGTAAAAGTACCTCCTTCGTAGCCAAAAAGTTCGGATTCAAAAAGGTTATAGGGGATAGTTGCACAGTTAATCTTAACGAAGGGTCCTTTACTGCGCTTACTGGAACTGTAAATTATTTTAGCCAACACTTCTTTACCTACACCTGATTCTCCTAATAACATCACCGTGGAATCAAACTTAGCAACCTTGATTGCCTTTTCTACATTTCTTACCATTTCACTGCTGCGGTAAATAATGTTGTCAGATAAATTCTCCATTCTGTATTGTTCCAGTTCCAACATAGCTTTGTTTAACTCGAAGCTTAATCTATTTAGTTCAGTCAGGTCTCGTAAATTGGAAATTACACGATAGATATTTCCATTTTCGTCAAAGATAGGAGTCCCGGTACTTAGAACTTCTTTTCCATTATTTAATTTTTTGGCCAGACTTGCCTGTTTTTTACTTTTTAAAACTTTCATGATAACCGATTCGGTATTATATCCCTTTTCTACCAGCCAGTTCACATGCTTGCCAATGATATTGCTGTCTGGGATACCCAGAATATTGCAACTGGCCCGGTTGGCTTTTATAATGTTGCCATCTTCGTCCGCAACAATAAAACCATCTGCTGAATACTCGATTACTGTATTTAGTTCTTCATTAATTCTTTTAACGGTTTTAAACTCGGAAGCCAAATTTTCCAGTTCGGAGATCTCCTGATAAACACCTACAGCACCAATAATCATTCCGTTCTTAATGATCGGGGTTCTATTCGCCAAAATAACTTTATCACGAATGCAAACTTTAGGGTCAAGTTGAAATGAACTGCCTTGGATCACTTCGTTCAATCCCGAATTAGCGATAATACTATCTATGTCCTTTCCCAAAACCTCAGACACAGCGATCCCCGTCATTTTTTCGGCAGCTTTATTCATCAAAACAATTCGACCGTTCCGGTCAACAGCAATAATGCTGTTATGGGTGGAATTGATAATACCTATAAATTCCTCCAAAGCATACTCCAGCTTCCGCTGAAAAGCCGTGACCAAGTCTGTTCTGGTGATTATCCCCACCATTTGACCGGCGCTATTTACCACAACCAATCTCCCCACCGGGATTTGCCAGGCCTCTTCGGGCGAAGCTTCATCGCTGATAGTGATCACACTTCTTTGCATAATTTCCGCAACCGGTATTTTAGTATCCAGCCCTAACGCCTTAAGGGCATGGGTTTTGGTGAAAATACCCACTAATGTTTCCTGATCATCCACTACCGGCAAACCGTCAATACGATGTTTGAGCATTAAGAAAACAGCCTCTTGAACAGTTACCTGCTGCTTAACCACAATGGGGTTAACCGTCATGATGTCCTTAACTTTTAATTTTTCCAAGTTCCCTCACCATCCTGATGATAGATTTCTTCATGATGATGATATATTTCTTCATTAACCTTGGGAAATCCTCTAAAATTTCATAATATTTTTATTTTTATTCAGAAACGAATTATACTTTGGAGTCCGGCTGATGTTTTAATTGCAGATAAACGACTACCACAGACAGAAAACCCTTGCTAAACAGACGAAGGTTTGCAATATTAGTTTCCCCAACATCGCAAACCTTCTATACTAGCGCAAAAGTGCCCATATTCCTGTTAACTGCAGATATCCATAGCCTGCCCCGAAAAGAACAGCAATTGCCGATGATAGTGCTACATGCGCAGCGCGGACTCATTCCCTGACACTATGCCCTGCGGTATTGGGCTCTGCCCATTTCGTAAAGATTGTACCCCTGGCTGTCTATAATCACCATAGCCGGGAAATCCTTGACTCTAAGACAACAGACGGCTTCTGTCCCAAGTTCAGGGTAGGCGATAACTTCGGACGAAATAATGTGTCTGGACATTAATGCTCCTGCACCGCCAACGGCTCCAAGGTAGACCGCTCCGTACTCTTTCATCGCTGCGATGGTTTCCGGCGAGCACTGCCCTTTGCCGATTATTCCGGTCAAACCTTTGGCAATTAAAGCAGGGGTATCGGCATCCATTCTGCCGCAGGTTGCTGGCCCGGCAGAACCGATAACTTGTCCCGGTTTGGGAGGAGTCGGCTCCACAAAATAAATGATCTGGTCTTTAACATTGAAAGGAAGTTCTTCTCCGCAGGCTAAAGCTTCCACCATTTTTTTATGGGCGGCGTCCTGTCCGGTATAAAAAACACCGCAGATGAGGACACTGTCTCCCACTTTAAGTTGCATAAGTTTTTCTTTGGTCAGCGGAGTTTCGATCCGAATAGCATCTGCCATCATTCATTTCTCCCTTCTAATCTTGCTTCCTTATGCCGGGTTGCATGGCAGCTGATGTTCACAGCTACGGGCATGCTGGAAATCTGGGTAGGGTAGACTTCAAGGTTAACCGCCAAAGCCGTGGTAGTTCCTCCGAATCCTTTTGGCCCAATCCCGAGCCGGTTGATGCGCTCTAACAGTTCCTCTTCAATCTTGGCCAGATGCTCATCCGAATTACGCTGACCAACAGGACGAAGCAGGGCCTTCTTAGCCAAGAAGGCGGCCTTATCCATTGTACCTCCAGCACCTATGCCTACAATCATGGGCGGGCAAGAGTTCCCACCAGCATTGTCCACGGTATCGACCACAAACTGCATCGCTTCTTCCAGCCCTTCAGAATATTTGCACATTTTGAGAGCGCTCATGTTTTCACTGCCAAAACCTTTTGGAGCCACGGTTATATGAATATTATTTCCAGGTACGATATTATAATGGATGACAGCCGGGGTATTGTCTCTGGTGTTAACCCTCTCAAACGGGTCTTTAACTACGGATTTACGCAAATAACCCTTTACATAGCCGCGACGCACCCCTTCATTCAAAGCTTCGCTCAGCAGTCCGCCCACGACATGCACATCCTGACCTACTTCTGCAAAAATAACGGTCATGCCAGTATCCTGGCACATAGGAACCTGCTCGTCATGAGCAATCTGGGCATTCTCGATCAAGAAACTTAAAACTTTCCGTCCAAGCGGTGATTCTTCTTCAATGCGAGCCTTTTTAAAACCGGCCATAATGTCTTCACCCAAGTCATAGTTAGCCTCGATGCAGAGTTTCTCTACCGTTTGAATAATTTCATCTACATGGATTTTTTTCACCTTCCATCCCCCCATTCTTTTAACTTTTCTATTAGTTTAATCCCGTGCGGACGCTGGATATTGCGTCTACCCCTTAAACCAGTTCCAATACTTAAATATCTTGCAATTCTTGTGCCTGCGGCAGAATTTTTCCTGGGGTATCAGAAAAATAACTTGGTTGTCCTTCTGGAATCCGAAGAAGAGATTCAACTTAAACTGTGTTCAATCCGCAAGTAAGGGATACCCCCCCAAAGTGAAGAGGTACCCAAAGAACTCATACTTTCTGTTATATTAACAAAAACAAGAAACGGACCATTCATTAAGGATGATCCGTTTCTTGTTGTGGAACTCATATTTATGACCCAAGTCAAAATACTTCGATCCTTTACGCCACTACTTTATACCCGGCGTCTGCCACTGCCTTAGCCATGGCATCTTTGTCCGCAGCCCCTACGACCACAGCTTCCTTTTTGCCCAGATCAACTTCAGCCTTTTCCACTCCGGCCACTCCTTTGAGAGCTTTCTCCACGGCCATTTTGCAGTGCATGCAAGTCATGCCCTCAATCTTAAGCACAGTTTGACTCATCTTTTTCACCTCCGCTTTAAAGCACATTTCCTTTATATTCTTCTCTCCCAAAGCCTAAGATGGCGGAGAGAAAACCTAACATCATTGAGCATCCTCAAGCTGCCAGCTTCTTCGCATACCCGCGGAGCAGCAGTGAACTGGTTACGACCGAGACAGAGGAAAAAGCCATTGCCAGGCCCGCCCACTCCGGTGGGAGCAGTTCCCCTGTCAGCGGATAAAGCACCCCTGCGGCAATCGGAATTCCGATCATGTTGTAAATCAAGGCCCAAAATAGGTTCTGCTTAATCTTGGCTAAGGTTTTGCGACCTAGCCTGATCGCGCGCTCCACATCTAATAGGTCATTGCGCACCAAAACCACATCTCCGGTCTCTTTGGCCACATCTGTCCCAGAACCGATGGCAACCCCGATATCCGCCTGGGCCAAAGCCGGAGCATCGTTGATCCCGTCCCCGACCATCGCCACTTTCAAACCCTGGTCCTGATATTTCCGCACAATATCGATCTTATCCTGGGGCAGAACCTCGGCAATAATTTCATCAATTCCTACTTCCTTACCAACGACGGAAGCAACTTTTTTGTTGTCTCCGGTGATCATGAAAGTTTTAAGCCCCAGCTTGTGCAGACGGGCAATCGCTTCTTTCGTGCTTTCTTTCAGTACATCGGCGAGCGCGATGAGACCAATCACTCTGTTATCGTACGCCACAAAGCTCGTAGTTTTACCGGCTTCAGCCAAGTCTTGGAAGTCTTGTTCCGCTTCCTTAACTCCGATATTGTATTTTTGCATGAGTTTAAGATTCCCGATTAAAAGCTGCTGTCCCTGATAAGAACAGGCAACTCCGTACCCGCCCTGCTCTGAATAATCTTTGACTTCTTCGATGGAGACGTTTTCCTTTTTCGCCTGGACTACCACTGCCTGCGCCAAAGGATGGATTGAAGGATTTTCCCCGGCGGCTGCAATTTTTAGAACCTCTTGCTTGGAATAAGGTGCATAAGCCAAGACGTCCGTCACTTCCGGGCTCCCTTTGGTAAGGGTTCCGGTCTTATCAAACCCAATCGCCTCCAAGTGGGCAATCCCTTCCAAAACGGCGGCTGACTTAAAAAGAATCCCTCGATTGAGGCCAACCCCGCTTCCGACCATGATCGCTGTCGGGGTAGCCAAACCAAGCGCACACGGACAGGCTATGACTAAAACTGCGATTCCGGCGGTCAGAGCAAACACAAAAGAACTCTTTAAGGCCAAGAACCAGATGAGGAAAGTTATGACCGCAATCGCCACGACTGTCGGCACGAAATAATTCGAGATCGTATCAGCCAGGCGTTGAATCGGGGGCTTTACTCCCTGCGCTTCCTCGACCATCTTAATGATCCCAGAAAGCACTGTTTCTTTCCCGGTTTTGGTCGTTTTGATTTTAATACTACCGGAACGGTTGATCGTGGCCCCAACCACCGGATCTCCGGGGCCTTTCTCCACCGGAATGGACTCACCTGTGATCATGGACTCGTCAATACTTGCTTGTCCCTCAAGGATTTCTCCGTCAACCGGTATCTTCTCTCCGGGTTTAACTAAGACAACATCCCCAGTTTTAACACCTGATGCAGCCACTTCCTTCTCTTCTCCGTCCACGAGCAGGCGCGCTTTATCTGCCTGTAGTTCCAATAGGCGTTTTAAGGCCTGGCCCGCCCGCCCTTTGGCATGGGCCTCCAAATACTTGCCAAAACGCACAAAAGCGATCAGGAGAACGGAAGTATCATAGAAGGTCGGACCGTGAAAGAAAATTTCCGGAAATGTGGTCATGACGCTGTAGCCATAGGCAGCAGTGATGCCCATAGCCACCAGCACATCCATATTGGCGGAGCGGTTCTTCAAAGCATGATAAGCGCCGCGATAGAAGATCCACCCTGCCGAGAACTGCACGATTGTTGCAAGAACAAACCCGACATACATCACTGTCCTGCTCATTGGGAGCCACATCATAAAAATAAACGGTATGGACATGAGCGCACTGAAAATCAGCCAGTTGCGCTGTTTAATGACAGTCCGGTCTTCACTGTCCCGCTCGTCTCCTTCTTCACTTTGCGCTCCATAGCCGAGATCCTTAATCTTGGCAATAATATCTTCTTCCTTAACCACATCCGGGTCGAACTCAACATTTAACTTTTCCGAGGCAAAATTGACATTAGCAACCTTGACCCCCGCCATTTTCCCGATGCCCTTCTCGATGGTAAGGGCACAGTTGGCACAGGTCATCCCGCTTACCTTAAGCTGTTTTTTTTCTTCCCCTGTTACACTTTCCGGAAGCACGAAAGCTCCGGGTGCGTGATCCGTGAGCTGCTCAGCCCCAGTCTCCTCGGCTTCTGTGGAATAACCCGCTTCTGTGATCGCTTCTTTAATATCAGACATGCTCACTTGAGCAGGATCATATGAGAATTTGGCACTCTCATCCGACAAGGATACCTCGACTTTGTCCATTGTCGGGAACTGCTCCAAAGCCTTAGTCACACGCCGAACACAGTGCTCGCAGGTCATACCGTATACTTTAATCTCAGCCTGTTCCATACCAGGCACCTCCCTGAACTGCTACTCCTACCCCAAACTGTGTCTATCACCTTAACATTTTGAAGATAGTATTTAAGACTTCATCCACAACCTGTTCGTCCCCGGACTGAAGCTGATCTTTAACACATGATTTCATGTGCTTTTCCAACAGCAGCTTGGATACTCCGTAAAGAGCTGATTGAGCTGAAGCTATTTGGTTCAACACATCGTCACAATAAGCGTGCCTCTCGATCATCCCTTTAATTCCGCGGACTTGCCCTTCAATTCGGTTCATCCGGTTAACCAGTTCCCGAATAGTCTTTTCACTATGATGGCTTTGGCGCTCGCCCTCTGCCTCAAGCGTTTCGCAGACCGTGCATGAAATTGTTTTGTCTTCTGCCAACTTTACCACCAACTTTCCTGGTAATAGTATACCCCCCTATGCTATAAATTGCAAACTTTTTATTACTCTTTCCGCTGCAACCGTTCTTATTCCTGGGCTTCAACTATCCTGATTGACGTTCCTTTCTCTCTTTGTTACAATGACAGCGTGAACTGCATAAATACTTCCGAGCCCGGAAACCTAAAGTACGAACTGTGCTATGGTTTCCCGGCCAGTTGCCTGTAGCGGGCAGCTCAGGGTAAGGCTGGAAACGGTTTTGCCTCCACGTTTTTTGGGAAAGGAAGATGCCTGGAATTAAGAATTTTGTAAGGCACCCTTTTAAAGGGTGCCTTTTTCGCTCACACTTATGCGTGTTGAGCTCCCACTTATGCATGTTGAGCCCATTTTATGTAGGCGTTTACCTCTAATTCGTGTTTTAAGCGAAAGGAAAATTACAATGAAAATTTTAAACCGCCGCAAAATAATGTCATTCTTCCTTGTCCCCATCTTATTGCTGCTAAGCTCCGGCTGCACTCCTACAGATGTCAAAGCTACCCGTTTAACTGTGGCCGCCGCTATTAGCCTCTCTGACGCTTTAGCCGAGCTCAAACAAGAGTTTATTAAAACTAACCCTGAGCTAGATGTTCAGTTCAACTACGGCGCATCCGGAGTCCTTGAGCAGCAGATCGAACACGGATCCCCGGTTGATCTCTTTATCTCGGCCGGAGAACAGCAGATGACGCAAAGTTTAGTCTTCGAAGATTCAGTTAAACCTTTAGTCGGCAATAGCGTAGTTCTGATAACCCCGGCTAACGCCGCCACGACCGTGCACGGGTTTGAAGATTTGCTCCCAAAAGCCAAAAAAATTGCCCTTGGCAATCCTAAGACAGTTCCCGCAGGACAATATGGCAAACAAGTACTTGAATATTATCATATTTATGATAAACTCCAGGGCAAGCTGGTACTTGCTGAAGATGTACGCCAAGCCCTGACCATGGTCGCCACCGGCAATGCCGAAGCAGGTCTTGTGTATCAGACTGACGCCCTCAGCAATAAAGGGGTTAAAATAATCGCTGTCGCCCCGCCTGCGAGCCACGCCCCGGTAGTTTATCCGATAGCAGTCGTTAAGAGAAGCGCTCATGCGGACGCTGCCCGTAAATTTGAGGACTTTGCTCTCTCCACGCTGGGGCAGAAGATTTTAGCTAACTACGGTTTTACTACACCTTAAGTACTTCCGCCAGCACCTTACTCAATTCACCTGCTTTGAAAGGCTTGGCAATAACCCCCTTAAAGCCGTAAGCCTGATAATTAACCATCACCGGATCATTGGAATAGCCGCTGGAAGCTATAGCTTTAGCATTTGAGTCATATTGCACAAGCCGTCGTAAAGCCTCTTTGCCCCCAACCCCGCCGGGAATTGTTAAATCCAGGATCAACGCCGCAAAAGGCGTTCCTTCCCTCCTGGCCTTGAGATAGAGCTCTATCATCTCTTCCCCGTCTTTGACAAAATCCGCTTCATACCCAAATTGCCTGAGCATGGTTCCGATAACCTTGCAAATTCCGGCATCATCATCCATAACGAGAATCCTGCCCTGTCCGGTTATCGGCACTTCTTCCACCTGCTGAGCTTCGCGATATTTGTGCGTAGATACCGGCAAGTAAATAGTAAACTTCGTACCGATTCCTACTTTAGAATCAACCTTAATCCAGCCTTTATGTTTTTTTACAATCGAATAAGCGGTTGCAAGCCCGAGACCGCTTCCTTCAGCTTTGGTCGTAAAATAGGGATCGAAAATTTTCTCTAAGTTCTTGGCCGGGATTCCATACCCTTGATCGCCAATGGCAATCTCTATATATTTAACCGGCCGTAAAGGAAGAGCGGGCTCACCGCGGCTCTCAACACACCTCGTTTCCAGGCTGATTTTACCGCCGTCCGGCATTGCCTGCACAGCGTTAATCATGATATTATTCAAGACTTGGCTGATTTGCCCTTCATCAATTTCCACCGGGGGCAAATCTTCCGCTATCTTTAATTCGCAGATGATATTCGAGCCCCGCAGGGCAAAACCCACTGAGTCTTCAATAAGTCCTGCGATGGACGCAGCTTTAAGAATAGGTGCTCCTCCTTTGGCAAAAGTGAGAAGCTGCCTGGTCAGATCTTTAGCCTGGAGGGATGCCTTTTCTGCTTCCACAAGCTTATCATACAACTTATCCTCTGGCTTAAGATGCGTTTTGGCTAAGGAGATATTGCCTAAGATAACAGTGAGAATGTTATTAAAATCGTGAGCAATTCCACCCGCCAATACCCCGAGCGAATCAAGCTTGCGCCTGTTTAAGAGCTCTTCTTCCATCTTTTTGCGTTCAGTAATATTTTCTACTATCCCTGCACAAAAATGATTATCCGAGTTGGAACCGGCCACAAAGGAAGCGGTAAGCTTTACCCACACCATACTTTGATCTTTACGCACGTATCTCTTCTCGATCTGATAGTACTTTCGTTTCTCCGTAATAAGTTCATGAAACAGCGGCAGTTCTTCAATGAGGTCATCTTCATGCGTTAATCTTTGGAAGGTAAAACCTCTTAGTTCTTCCCCGGAATAACCCAGCATTTCCTGCAACGCAATATTGCTGTCCATGACCTTGCCTTGCAAATCAACGCGCACCATTCCCACAGCTACTGACTCAAAAATGGTGCGGAACCTTTTTTCACTCTCTCTGAGTTCCTCTTCCATTTGTTTACGCCGGGAGATATTTTTGATCATCTCAATCATATACTGAGGCTCGCCTTCCTGGTTCCTGCCAAGCGAAACTGTCAGGCGCGCCCATAGAAGGCTCCCGTCCTTGTGGTAATAACGCTTCTCCATCTGAAAATGTTCTATTTTACCCGCAGCCAGCGCTTGGAGCGGAGCTAATTCAATTTCTGCATCTTCCGGGTGCGTGACGTCGAGAATACTCTTTCCCCGAAGTTCTTCTTCCGAATACCCGAGCATCTCCTGTAATGCCCGGTTGGTCTCCAAATACCTTCCTTCTAAATCTACAAGCACAATCCCAATCGCGGCCGATTCGAAAATCGTGCGCAAGTGATGCTCACTGTGGTACTTTCCGACGTCAGTACTGCCTTCAATGATGTGCACGTTGCTTCACCCCTTGCCGGTTAACTGGCACTTCGCGGTGATTTTAGTTTCTTAATAGCTGGTAGTTAATGCAGAAGATTCTAACATAGATTTTTTTCGACTTTTATCTCAATAATTCCTGCTTTGGGCTAGAAAATAATTGCTAATTGCTAAAAAATAGGCTGACTCAAATACTACGCCAAACCACCTAATTATCTGCAAGATGACGCATTAAAGCCTGACCTTCCTTAAGCTGTTGGGCAAGAACTGCCTGAGCTAACTTAAAAATTTCTAGAACCTCGGGGTGTTTAATACGGTAAAGCACTTTAAGTCCAACTTTATTTGAAGTAATTATATTTTGCTTGCGCAGAATGGCTAAATGTTGAGAAACATTTGATTGTTCAAGACCTAAGTCAGTAATTATATCGCACACACAGACCTCCTCACCTTGTGCGAGCAGTTCTAGTATCCGCACTCTGGTTGGATGGGCCAAGGCCTTAAAAAAATCACTCTTCATGACTAGAATTTGGTTCTGCATTTTTCAGTCCCCTCGATCCCTTTTAGATTTTGAGACATTCTCTGACACCGCTAAGACGCACTGAATCTAGATAAATCTGATCTATTTACTATTATAAGTGCTTAGAGGGGTTTTAGACAATGTCACAAAAGCTATTATGTCACGAATATTATCTCTTGAACAATACCACTCCGGGGTATATACTATGGGCGAGGGGCATATTACGTTTAGATAATATGATAATACAGTAATATTTAGAGGGGGTAAAATCATGGCACAGGGTAACCTTATAAAGCACTTTTCCCCGGCCTGGTTCGCGGCTATCATGGGAACAGGGGGCTTCGCCAACGTCTTGTACATGTTAGGAAACCATTGGTCTTTTGGACACATTCTGGGCATCGCTGTTGCTTGGCTTAACGCACTTATGTTTTTCCTCTTTTTAGTTCCATGGGTGGCCCGCTGGTTCCTGCACTTCGAAATCCTAAAGCAGGATCTGCAGCACCCGGTGATGAGCAACTTTTTTGTCACCATGCCGGTAGGTGCGATGATTGTTGGCACCAACGCCTCCCTCATGGGAACTAAATTTCTGGGGCAATCCCTTGTCTATTCCGTTTCTCTTGTATCCTGGCTGATTGGTATTACCGGAGCCCTTATTCTCGGCGTGTATGCAGGGTATAACATGATGCGCACAGAACAGACTCCCCCGCAAATGATGAATTTCGCCTGGCTGATTTCACCCGTAGCCAGCATCGCCGTTCCCTTGATCGGAAATCCCTTAGTTCAAATGCTGAAAGCAAACAATATCGCTGCAGCTAAAACGGTTCTGCTCATTAGTTTAAGTTTCTTCGGGGTTGGCTTCTTTCTCTTCCTCTTTATCGGCGGGATTATCTTCAACCGTTTAGCCGTTCACCCCCTGCCCCCAGCGGCGATGACCCCTACCTTTTGGATCACTTTGGGTCCTGTCGGAGTCGGCGCAATCACCCTGATGGGTTTGGCCGATTCCGCCAAAGCCGTGGGACTCATGTCTTCCATTGATACAGCCTATCTCCTGGCAGCAATTCTCTGGGGCATGGGCATCTGGACGCTGGGAATAGCCCTGGTGATTACCTGGAACAACCTTAAACATGGGGAAATCCCTTTTTCCCTCTCATGGTGGGCTTTTATCTTCCCCCTGTCCGCTTACACCATGGCCAGCCTTAAGCTTTCCGCTTATTTCGGTTCTGGCATAGCTTACGGTTACTCTATCTTTCTTGCTTTTCTGCTGGCTTTCCTTTGGATCATCACCTTTGCCCGTACCGCAGCCGGTGCCTTCAGCGGTAAAATCTTTGCCCCCAATCCGCAGCCTGGCAAGCCCGGTCCCCAGCCCGTAAAGTGAAGCAAACAAAAGGTCTATAGTACTTTCACTCTTGTATTCACGCACAAAATAGGATAAAATTTCTCCAATACTTAAATACTACTAAAAAGGGAACTCATAGTAGTGCCAAAGGAGGATTTCCGTGACTACAGGAGAAACACCGAACCAAGAGGCTAGCGCCAATAAAAATCCGTTCGTGACCATTGAGATGGAAAACGGGGATATGATCAAAGTTGAACTTTATCCGCAGATTGCTCCGAATACGGTCAATAACTTTATTTCTTTGGTCAAAAAAGGTTTTTATGATGGGGTTATTTTCCACCGGGTTATTCCGGGTTTTATGATTCAGGGAGGAGACCCGCAGGGCAGCGGTATGGGCGGCCCTGGGTACTCTATCAAAGGGGAATTTCGAAGCAACGGCTTCCCTAATGATTTAAAACATGACCGTGGGGTTCTTTCCATGGCCCGCACCCGCGACCCTAACTCTGCCGGTTCTCAATTCTTTCTTATGACAGCCACGTCTCCTCATCTGGACAGGGAATATGCTGCTTTTGGCAAAGTGATCGAGGGCATCGAAGGTGTGGACAAGATTGTCAGCGCCAAGCGCAACCATATGGATAAGCCGCTCGAAGACCAGAAGATGAAAAAAGTTACGGTCGAAACATTTGGCGTTGAGTATCCTGAGCCTGAAAAACATTAAAGCAGCCTTTTTCATCCCCCGCCTGTAGAATACGTAAAATCTGAAGGACTGAGGAATATATGTTTCTCAGTCCTATTCTTTATTTTCTTTCAAACTTTGATCCCTCCCCTTTACATATCTCAATTGCTAATACCTATATCCAAAACTCGATGTCATGACTTTGGCCGGCAACGGGGCCAGCATGAGCCTGCTCTCTGAACCCGGAATCAGGAACGCCGATTTACTGGTAGCTGCCACTGATAGTGACGAAGTTAACATGATCGCCTGCATGGCTGCCAAGCAAGCCGGAATTCGCCGCACCATTGCGCGCGTACGCAATCAGGATTATGCCGGGGAAGCCCAGTCCCAGCTCAATACTTCCTTACGGATTGACCTCATGATTAATCCGGAAATGGTTACAGCCATTGAAATCAGCCGCATTCTCCTGACACCGGCTGCTCTTGATGTGGAAGATTTTGCTGAAGGCAAAGTGCGTATGTTAGAAGTGAAAATTCATGCGGAATCCTCGCTCATCAATATTCCTCTGGTTCACCTGCAGCTTCCGCCGCAAATTCTGATTGCAGGCATTCTCCGGCAGGGTACACGCATCGGTCGTCATTTAGCGGTTCTCCTGGAAAACGCCGGGATCGCGGTCAAAGTCATTGATAAAGACCATCATCGTTGCCAAGGGGAAAATATCGTCTCTGCTCTACGGGCAGCTCTATTTCAGGTGTCTTCGATCACGACCATAACCGGATTTGCCTCGGCTGATTTTGACAAATGGCCTTCCTTATCGAAGCTGATTTTATTCCTGCTCATGTTCATCGGGGGCAGTGCCGGTTCCACGGCAGGAGGCATGAAAGTTTCGCGCATCATCATTCTCTTTCAAGTGGGCTGGGCTGAACTAAAAAAGGCGATTCATCCCAAGCTTGTTGTCAATATTAAGTATAGCCACAAAGCAATCGAACCGACTGTCCTGCACTCTGTGCTCATTTTCTTCTTCCTGTTCATCCTGATTTTTGCCGTGGCCACACTAATTCTGGCAGCCACAGGCTTAGAACCCTTCGAAGCCATGAGTGCAGTCGCTGCGACCCTGGGCAATGTCGGTCCGGGCTTAGAAATCACTCTTCATCCCTAGAATTTGATTGTGCACATTAAATCCCCTCCATAATTAATATAATCTCTTTTGCGGATCAAATACAGCCACTGCAACCTAACTATAACAATCGTTGCACACGGGATTCTTATCAAACCGGCCTATCCAGCTAAAACGGGATTCCCATTCGCTTGCTCGAACAAGAACCCCACCACAACTTCTAGTTAGACCCTCATGCCTCCTGCGGCAGCATCAATGAATAAAAATCATAATCAGGTTAAAGATGTTTTTTCTTCTTCCAGGAATGCCCGCAGCAAGCGGGCCAGGCCACGATAGAAGGGCGTCTCCGCCTTCCTCTCCAGATTATTCAAGAGCTCAAATACCGCACTACCTTAATCGAGGTGGTAAAAGATTCAAACCTAGGCTTTTTCCACTTTCACTTTGGAATCATAGAAAGAGCAACTGCCGCCGATTTTATCTTCCAAGCAGACATTGCCAATGGAGTCATCGACCCGCATGGCATAGTTAATATTAACCCCTTTGCCACGCGTTTTATCCCCAGGTATTGCTTTCCCGTCAATGACGGTGTCAGCTGAGCCGTAATGCCAGTGCCCATAGCCGACGCTGGCGGTGACCACACCGGGTCTGATCCCAGGGCGCAGGCGTAGACGCCCGGTCACGCCATTTTTATTTGTTGCACCAGTCAGCTTGACCATATCGCCGTCCTTAAGGCCGAGTTTAACTCCGTCCTCATTATTCATCTCCACGAAATTCTCGGGTTGAATTTCTGTAAGCCAAGGACACCCGATCGTGCGGCTGTGAGTCTGGAAGGCCTGCTTATAAGTCGTAGCGACAAACGGATAGGCATCATCTTTAATGACTTCGTCTTTGGCATTCATGACTGGTTTATACAAGGGAATCCCATCAAAATTCTTACCGGTCATGGCATCTTTGGTCGTCGCAACTTTTTCGGCATAGATCGTGCACAGATTCCCCACTTTGTTCTTCATCAAATTGCCATCATAGGCACCGGAGGCTGAGAAAACTCCACCGCGATCCAAAATATATTTGACTTGTTCCTGTTCTGTTGTTCCCGGAATCTTACCGTATTGGCTAGCGTAATTGGCGACCAGTTTCAAATACCAATCTTCTTCCTTATTTAATGGCATCCCGGCACCAAAACCATTGTCACCAAACCCTGGCAAATCCATCTTCTTGGCCAGATCAATGAACATGTTTTCGACAGACTTGGCCTGGGGTAAGACATGGGTCATCGGCTGACGCACATCCGCAATCAAACCCAGAATGGTGGGAGGTGCACCTAAGGCATTCCATTGCTCCATATAGGTAACATCCGGGAGAATATAATCGGCATACATGGACGTATCCCCAATGACAATATCGGTCGAGATAAAGAGCGGAACCTTCTTCGTATCCTTCAGGCCTTCGATGACTTTATCTTTCACTCCGGGGATGGCGTAAGCGGGAGTCCCCATGTGCAGCCACAGGATTTTCGCCGGATAGGGATAGCCATCCAAGACGCCGGCCACCACTTCCTGATAGACATCGCCGGTAAGCGGGAACCACGGGCGTTTAGCCGGATAACCGTTTTTCTTAAATTCTGTGCTGTCTTCATATTTGGCCTTTTCGCGGGAGATACGAACCCCCTTGGGATCGACTTTGCCGGGAAACAGCTTGGCAACCTGGTATTTGCCATTTTTGTCACCCATATAGCTTAAAGAACTGTTGCCACTTTGATAACCGCCCATATGATCGACATTTCCCACCAGGAGGTTGAGGATGCAAATGGCCCTCCCCGCTTGGAAGCCATTAGTATGCTGGACCGGACCACGATAGAAATCCGCCACCGCCCGCTTACCATATGAACTAAACTGATCAGCGACCCGAATGATTTGCTCTTTTGGGATAGCACAGATCTTGGCATACTCATCCAAGGTTTTTTCCTTGGCGCGCTCGGCATAAAGCTGCAACACGGTCTTACAGGCTGTGCCATTAACCGTGGCTTCTCCGAAAAGATCGGCGGCATCCGCTTTGGCGGCGAGTGTCGCTGCCCCCCCGACCAAGACCACAAAGTCATCCTTCGTTCCACCTAAACCGGCTTCATCCCCGCGCAGATATTTAAGAGCGGCATCCGTACCAGGCAAGATCGGCACCCATTCGTCAGACATGGAAGCACTGACAGAAAAGCGTGGATCCACCGTGGCCATACGTCCGCCTGCCACCCTAAAGTTACCCAGTTTACGGCTTAAACCGTTCATCGGGAAATTGGCTTCCCCATAGTTGGCCCCAAAGTTCAAAATATATTTGGTGTTGGCAAAATCAGGCTTCATATGCCCTTTGCCGGCAAAGGTCTGAGCGGTCGCAATATGGTGGCTTTGTTCACACACTGTCGTATGCTCAAACCAGTTGATGGAGCCAAAGGAATTATTGACAAAACGCTTCACCAGTTCGGAACGGCTGTTTTCAATCCGGCCGGCCAGGAAGACAAACTGGTTAGCTTTGGGTCCTAATTCAGGCGCTTCGGGATCGATCGGAGTACTGATATCCCGTACCGCTTTTAACCCTTCCACCTTACCTTCTCCAAATAAATTGCCGCCTTCGATGATTTCTTTATAAGCCTGCTCCCAGCTAATCGCCTGCCATTTGTTCTCTCCGCGCTTACCCGCACGCTTCAAGGGCTGTTGAACCCGCAGCGGATCATAAAGTATCTGCAGCCCTGCCTGTCCGCGCGGACACAGCTTGCCGGCGAATTTCCGGGCTTCTTTCGGATCCGTTTCGTACGGAATCGGCTTATCCAAAGTCATCGGGCTATAAGGATTGCCATCTAATTTAATCACAACCCCATCCTTAACCTTGCCGCGCAAACTGCAGTCACTACGGCAACCCAGGCAAGTCGAGTAGACAAAGCTGACACTCGGATCTATATCTAAAGTATCTTCCGCAGGAGAACCCTGCTTCCAACTGGGAATACCGGTCGACGTTTTCTCAGCAAAAGCAAGAGGCGCTACGGCCACGGTCGCTCCCAAAGCCGCTGCCCCGATAAGAAACTTTCTGCGTGTTGTTTTCATATTATTGCGCAACCCCCTTTGACACTGGAATAGATTCTTGCTCGGAAACACCCGGACGATTCATCGGCAATACCGAATAGAGGAAAGCAAGAACAACAACGGCAGCTGCTGCGATACCTAAAATGATGGTGATATCACGCCCGGAAGCCGTATACTCAATAATTTTGCTCCCAGTTAACGGAAGCTTCTGCCCGCCAACGACGAGGTTAATCCGCATGGCTAAAACCCCAATAATCGTCAGGATGGAAGCAAAAACGACTGCAGGAATACTTTGCCTAGCCTTCTTGGATAAGAGACATGCCGGTTCCTCGCCAGAGCGCGAATTTTTTCAAGCCGACCTAGCCTCCCTCTGTCGTCCATTCCCCTGCGCCGCCACAAACCAATTAGAGAGGACGGACCCCACCATCCCGCCGCACTCGCCAGAAATGCCCTATCTGCAGGAACAACGCAAAACCCGCCAGCAGAAAAACATGCCAAACATAAAGCGCCAGGCTACTTCCCTGCCATAACTCCGTGCCCAAGAACATCCGCGCAAGTACATCCCCTCCCGGGAAATTCTCCAGCAACCCCCGGGCCACCGTTGCCGCCGCCGTACTCTCCTGGCTGCCTCGCAACAGATAGCCTGAAAAGTCCAAGATCAGGGTCAAACAGAAAAGTGCCACCCCGATAACCCAGTTTTTTTCCCGCGGTGGGCGATAAGCTTGATGCCAAACCACCCTTGCCATATGCAGCAACACGGTGATGACCATGATCTGGGCAGCCCAAAAGTGCAAACCACGAATTAAGTTGCCATAAGGTGTGAGATTAGCGATAACACCCAACGAGGCAAAAGCCTTCTCCCCTGGCTCATAATAAAATAGCAGCAGGGTGCCGGTCACCGCCTCCATCATAAAAGCAAAGAAGGAAAGCCCACTAAACACAAGGTTGAGCTAAAAAGTGTTGCACCGCCTCAAACACAAAAAGACCGGAGAGCATCTTCTGCGCACAAGTCCCCTCCGATCTTAGAACAAATTTAATAAAGTTACAATCCGGGAAAACCCTGACAAGAGAAAAGCATATTTTTGAGAGCATGGTAAAAATTAACCATACTCCTTGTTTTTACTCACATTGACGTACCGAAAAGCGTACGATATACTAGAACCAAAGGAGGCAAGGCATATGAAAACAATTTCGGTAAGCAACGTCAGGAAAAATCTTTATAAGTTGCTTGATGAAACACTTGATACTAATGAACCACTGCAAATAACAACCAGGCGAGGAGACCTTGTCTTAATTTCATCAGATGACTGGGAGGCCCTCCAGGAGACATTATATTTAGTTTCTGTACCAGGAATGAAGGAAAAACTGATCGGGGGCAGAAATACCCCGATTGAAGAATGTAAAACTCCGGAGGAACTCGGATGGGATTTAGATTAGTTTTCACTAAACAAGCAGTGAAAGACAAACAAAAGTTAGAGCAAGCTGGACTTTGGAATAAAACAAAAGCGCTACTGAAAACGATAAGAGAAAATCCCAGAGAAAAGCCAGTCAACAAATTAGTGGGTGACTATCAAGGGCTTTTTTCCAAACGACTTAACATCAAGCACAGAATAGTCTATGAGATTCATAAAGAAGAGAACATTATAAAAGTCGTAAGTATGTGGAACCATTATGATGATAATTAAAAAACGCCTTATATTGTACTATTTTGCCATGGATTCATTTGCTCGTAGGGATCGGCTCGTTCCCGCTTGTTCACTCGGTATTGCATGCCTCCTTACCCGTGTGGCATTAAGAATTGCAAGCAAGGCCACCCCAACATCCGCAAATACAGCCTCCCACATATTCGCCACGCCAAACATTCCTAAGATGATAAAGCCCAATTTAATCACTAACGCGAAAGTAATATTTTGCCAGATAATCTTCTTCGTATAACGGGCAATGTCGATTGCACCGAGAAGCTTGCCTGGTTGATCTTCCATGAGCACAACATCTGCCGCTTCAATCGCGGCATCTGAACCGAGTCCCCCCATGGCCACGCCGATGTCGGCCCGGGTCAAAACCGGGGCATCATTAATCCCATCCCCGACAAAGACAACCTTGCCTTGCCTCTGGGACTTTTCCATATATTTTTCGAGCCAGGTCACTTTATCTGCGGGCAATAAATCTGCATGGTACTGTTTAAAACTGAGCTGTTCTGATACAGCTTTGGCAACAGTATCATGATCACCGGTCAACATAACAGTGGTAATACCGGCTTCATTTAAGCGAGTTACAGTTTCTTTGGCTCCCGCTTTCATCCGGTCAGAAATCAGAAGGTATCCGGCATATTGTCCGGCTACTGCAACATAAACTCGAGTGCCAATTTCCGTATTCGTTTCAAGTTCAAGAACCTCAACCGCGTTTTCAGTCAACAAATCTTTTTTCCCGGCTAAAACAGTTTGACCGTTAAGGAGCGCCCGAATTCCACGGCCACTTATTTCCTCATAGTTTTCAATCGTTGCCCTATCTATTGCTTGATCCCACTTTTCCCGGATGGACTTGGCTATCGGATGACTGGAATGGGCTTCCGCACCGGCGGCAATCCGGAGCAAGTCTTCATCAGAGTATCCTGCTGCCGTTTCAATTTTAACTACTTCAAAGACGCCTTGGGTGAGTGTCCCTGTTTTGTCGAAAATCACCGTCCGGACATCTGTTAAAGCTTCCAGGAAATTGGCCCCTTTCACAAGAATTCCGTGACGGGATGCTCCGCCGATTCCCCCAAAATAGCCCAACGGAACGGAGATAACCAAAGCGCACGGGCACGAAATAACTAAGATCGTCATGGCCCGGTAAAGCCAGTCTCGAAAATCCCCGGCCAAAAACAGAGGAGGAATGAGTGCAATTCCCAGGGCGGCCACAACCACTGCCGGAGTGTAATAGCGGGCGAAGGTTGTGATAAATTTTTCCGTTTTAGCTTTACGGGTACTGGCGTTTTCGACTAAGTCCAGAATCTTTTGCACAGAAGAATCGGCAAACTCCCGGGTCACTCTTACCGTTAGAACTCCGGAGCTATTAATCATGCCGGCGAGCACCGTATCCCCCACTGCCACCTTGCGCGGCACAGACTCACCGGTTAAAGCCGATGTATCCACAAAGGATTTGCCACTCACAACTTCCCCGTCCAGCGGGATCTTCTCGCCGGGGCGGACTAAAATCTGCTGCCCGACCTGAACTTCTTCCGGATCAACCTTGATTACGTCTAATTGCTGGACGAGATTGGCATAATCCGGCCTAATATTGAGCAACGCCTGAATTGAACGGCGCGAACTGTTGACTGCGCGGTCTTCAAAATACTCTCCGACCGAGTAGAAAAGCATAACTCCCACGGCTTCCGGCAATTCATGGATTGCAATCGCCCCAATCGTTGCCAACGCCATGAGGAAGTTCTCATCAAAGACCGCTCCACGGATAATGTTGCGCACGGCCTTTTCCAGAACCTCACGTCCGACCAAAGCATAGGCCATAAGGTACACAAGGTACTCCAAAGCTTCTAACGACGTGTTATGCCAACGCGCGTCAAATACTAAGCCAATGGCAAATAGCACGCCTGCCAGGAAAATGATGATCAACCTTTGGCGAGTCTCTTTCCTTTGGGCTTCCTGATTGTCCCCAGCCTCTTGTGCTTTTCTACTTTCTATAGAAACAAGTTTTACTCCCGGCTCAATGTTCTCGATAATCTCCTGAGCCTGATTGAGCATCGAAGGGGGTAGAAACACGGTTTTAGTCGCATAATTAATCGCTGTTTCTCCTATTCCTGCCGTGGCACTAAGAGCCCGTTCCATCTTAGCAGAACAATTAGCACAGAATTCTCCTTTGATGATGTATTTCACACGTTCTTCTGCTTGCACACTGCCTCTCTCTGTCATCTTTTTCTCCTCTCAGGGCTTTTCCAGTCTCTATTTTTCGTTAATGTGTTCTAACCCTTGGCTGTACAAGCCTAAGACATGATCATCATCCAAAGAGTAATACACCATTTTGCCCTCGCGCCGGTATTTCACAAGCTTACTGTTGCGCAGAACCCGGAGTTGATGGGAAGTTGCTGACTGAGTTAACCCCAATATCTCTGCTAAATCACACACGCAAAACTCTGACTTAGACAGGGCATCCATGATCCGAATGCGCGTGGGATCACCCAGAGTTTTAAAAAGTTCAGCAAGATCATTCGCCTTGCCCTTACGAATTAATTTATCCGCATACGCCTCGATGAGATCATGATGAACACACAGAATCTCACACACTGAATTATCGCTCTCATGGCCCTGCTGTAACTGATTTGCGGGCTTAATTTCTAATGACATTTAATCACCTCTCTCAGAAACATATGAAAGGAACGTATGAATATATGTTCATACGTATTGTATCATGCTATACTCTTTGGTACAACAATTAAAATTAGTTTTGGTGCATCAAAAAAAGAAGGCTGGAAGCCCTCTTCTTTTGATGCCTTTATTAGCAATGCTAGTGTACTACTTGTCAACTTTTAACTTTTAACTTTTAACTTTTAACTTTTAACTTTTAACTTTTAACTTTTAGCTTTTAGCTTTTAGCTTTTAGCTGATCTTCTAACGCTTTAATCCTGTTTTGCAGATCCTTGACTGTGCTATTTTGCGCTCTGAAGTTAGCATAGTGCTCGTTTTCAACCGGCTTATCCAACTGAGCACCCCAGACAATGAACCCGTCCTCATAAACCCGCACATCTTTATAACCTAGACTGCGTAAGGCCAGGAAACTGAACCCTGTGCGGCAGCCGCGATGACAATAGAGGATGACCGTTTTGTCCTTCGGTAAATCTTTATAAAGTTCTGTTAGTTTTTCCGGGCTCAGGAAATACCCGTCAGCATCCTGGTTCACTTCAGGCGGGAAATTAATCGCTCCCGGAATGCGCCCGCCGCGGACCCCATCGACAACCTCACCAGTGTATTCCCCCGTACTGCGGTTGTCGAGGAGGACAACTTTAGGATCTTTGGCTTTAACAATGGCAGCCAATTGTTCTGTGGAAACATAGAGGCTCTGGTTCTTAATATTAGGAGTAAAGGTAGCGGGTGTAGGCTTCACCGGTGCTGTCTCCACTTTCTTTCCGGCCTTAACCCAAGCTTCATACCCTCCGCTGAGATAGTCCCATTCCGGTAGGCCTAAGTAGATCGGATACATTTCTACAGTGACATGGTAATCTTTCTGCGTGCCGTAAATTATAACCTTCTTATCGTTTGAAATTCCGACACTTCCCAAAAGCTTGGCAGCCTGTTCCGGCGGAACAACCCTGCCGTCAATGGGATGTTTAAGCGTGGTCACGATCGTTTTGCCAAAGTTCACTGCTCCCGGGATATGGCCTTTTTCGTACGCGGCCTTGTCCCGTCCATCAATAATTACCCAATTCGGATCTCCTATTTTCGATTCCACAAAATTAGCGTCAACGATATTCGTAACTCCTAGTTCATCTAAATTGAAAGATGCCGCAATCGCTTCAGTACCGGTAGCAATAGTACTGGCACTTGGCGGATGCAAGACTGTACCTGCATCAGAAGCCGAAATCAGGACATACACAACTTTACGCCAGTTTGCACTGCCACACGCTTTTTTCCAGCGTTCGGGATCAAAGACTGACTTGGGCAGATGCTTTCTGGCTGTCAGGAAGATTTTCTCTTCCTCATCACTGGCATCAGGTACCGGCTTGCCATCGGTTGCGACATTGGCAACCTGTTTCAAATAGAGGTGATCCGGGTGAGTCAACGGAACCCCTAGTTCGAACCCGTCCGGTCCAAAACCGGGCAGCTTCATTTTCTCCGCCAACCCTAGAATGAAGGCCTCGAAGCTGAGCGGTACTTCCTCGCCAAAGACCTTGACGTTTTCCGTCAGGGGCGGGGCTGCCGGCTGGCGGATCGGCTGGGTTTTGTACGGAATGTTGGGATGGCCGCCTTGAAACTCCCATCTTTCCAAATAAGTGAGGTCAGGAATAATATAGTCCGCAAACACCGATGTCTCCCCAATTGTAATGTCAAAGGTAACAAAGAGCGGAATTTTCTTGACATCCGTCAGAATGTCAATCAGGGGACCGCCTGCGGGTAGTGTATACACCGGAGACCCCATATAGAGAAACAAGGCTTTGCCTGGGTAAGGATAGGCATCTCCAAGTGAAGGCATAACCTCCTGGTAAACATCACTGGCAAGGGGGAACCACGGGCGTTTAGCCGGATAGCCGCTAAATATGGTGGAGTCTTCATACTTGACATTATGCCGGATGCAGGACACGCCAAACTCCGTCAGCTTACCGGACTGATTTCCGACTTTATATACTTGTCCCTCTTTGGTGTCGGCAGGGCTGTAATCCGACTTTTTAATGAATCCACCTTTATAGTCCAAGTTTCCGTTTAAGACGTTAAGGGTAAACCAGGCATAGTTATATTTGGCATCATATTTTTGGTTCTCAATGATCCAGCGGATCATTCCCATCGCGATCGCCGCATCTTCTCCTGCTTTGGTCGGCAACCATTTCCATGCTTTCGATGCCAACTTGGAAAAGCGAGGATCAATGCAGGCATATTTCAACCTGCCGGAGGACAAACCATCCGTGATGCGGGAAGTTCCGGATTAGCTAAGGGATAGTCCTCATCTGCCGCATACACACGTCCCGCCATATCCAGGAACAAAGGGCTGCCCCCGACAAAGGCGGCTCCGGCAGCGGCGGCTGCTGTTCCGGCAATAAAGCCCCGGCGGCTAATTTTCCCGTTCAGCCAACCCTGGTTCTCAGTCTTATTGTTTTCGTTCATGCTCAAACCTCCTTTGCTTTAGGCCTTCACTGCAGAATCTTTGTTTGAAGTTGTGATTTGCTCAGAAGTGAGCTTGGGAATAACCAGCGTAATTACAAGGAAAATCAGGGACAGCAAGCCCACCACCGCCGCCAGCCACTCAACCGCCGAAGGGACATAACTTAAACTTAAGCGGGTATGCTGAAAGGAATCAGGCAATCCTTTCATGGCCGGCTCCATAAAAGCGGCAGAAACAAGACTGTATTTGTAGTACACAATCCCTACCAGAACCAGGACACTGCCCCAAACAGCCTGGGTCGGCTTCCTCAGCAGATATAAAGAAACTAAACTGCCGATTACTACGAAAATCAGCCAGAATTTCCAGTCGCTCAGCTGGGCTTTAGCTTCAGGCGCTTGCAACTCGAGCATTTGCATGGTTACTAAAATATCCTCTTGAGCCATGATCGTCCTCCTCTCCTTTACCTATTAGTCCTTGTGCTCTTTTTCATTATCCCATTTTTGTTTGTCCTTTAAAATCAGCAAAAACCCGGAATTTTAAATCAGGGTTTTTGCGCACTGGGTTCCGCTTAACTTTTTCCGACAGCTAATTGTCACTAAGACTTCCACCTCTTAAGTGAGAGATAACCCGTTAAATATACCCTTCTTCCTTGGCATAACGAACCAAAGCCGAGCGGCGTTCACATCCGGTCTTTTCCATGATCCTGGCCTTGTGAGTCTCAACCGTTTTAATGCTTACACCGAGTTCTTCACCAATTTCTTTATTCGTCAGCCCCAAAGCCACCAGCTTGAGGACTTCCTTTTCCCGTTCAGTTAAATTACCGATTCCCTTACGGCAGGTGTCTGTGTTCTCCTCTTGCTGCATCGCTTTAATCAGAGCTTGCGTCATATTCGGATGCAGAAATACTCCATTCGTAGCCACCGCCCTAATCGCTTCCAGCAATTCAGCATCCGCAGCCTTTTTCAAAACATAGCCATTGGCCCCTTCCCGCAGGGCTTGTTGTAAATACTCTTCCCCTTCATGCATCGTCAGCATGATAACCCGCACCTGCGGATCAATTTTCTTAATCTCAGCCACGGCTTCGATCCCGCCCATGCCGGGCATAGAAATGTCCAACAGAATAATATCCGGCTGCAAAGATTTAACCTTCCATTAATATTGAAAGCAAAAAGCCCTGAACGAAAATCTCCGCCCTGGGCTTAGTTTGTAACCATACTTTGGGATCCAATTAAGCTTTGCTAAAATAACCTGTCTTGCCTTGGAGCCCATAGCCGCACCAATCAATTATTGCCCTACTTCAGCCTGAAGAATCTCGATTACTTTGGCCCTGTTAGGCACCTTGCCGACCAGTTTAACCTGTTCGTTAACCACCAAGGCCGGCGTGCTCATTACGCCGTAAGCCATGATCCCAGGGATATCCTGTACTTTCTCAATCTCAGCCACAATACCCAGTTCGGCCACAGCATCCCTGGTTACTTGCTCCAGTTTGGCACAGTTGGAGCACCCTGAGCCCAAAATTTTAATGTTCATACCATCCATCTCCTTCTAAGTTGATAAATGCTTGCGCAAAGCTTCGCTTTCCTGAAACTGGCGGGTAAGAATATCCTCAATCTTCTTCAAAACCTCGAGCACTTCGGGATGCTTAATACTGTAAAGAACTTGCAGACCAACCTTGCGTGCCGTAATAATGTTCTGCTTGCGCAGCACAGCCAAATGCTGAGAGACATTGGATTGTTCCAAGCCCAAATCAGGCACCAGGTCGCATACACAGACTTCCGCCCCGGCCAAACGTTCAAGGATGCGAATCCGTGTCGGATGGGCCAAAGCCTTAAAGAACTCACTTTTCATGAATGAAATTTGCTCTTGCACTTTAATCCCTCTATCCAATTAAAATTCTTTCTCATTCCCCTCTCTGTTTACTATATTATAATATTATTACCAAGTTGTGCAACCCTAGCCAGTCATTCTAATTCGCTGATTCAGGCCATGATCGCATTACAGATACCACGATGATGATTATACCCCTATAAATAAAATAATCCCTGGCGAAAAATAATAAAAAGATTGCTAAATAAACTCTTGACTCCGTACCTAACTACAGGTTTCAGCGAATTAGGTTCATAAAACGCTCTCAGGATTTGGGGTTCACACTTGCGGAAATAAACAAACTAGTCACTTTGACCGCTAACGAAGATTTAAGTTGTGGGGAAGTTCGGCAATTCGCCTCCCAAAAGCTGAAGGAGATCGAGTTAAAAATACGTGACCTGCAAAACATCAAAAGTGTTCTTGAAGATTTATTGAGCAAATGCAACGAAGGGCAAATTAATATTTGTCCAATCATAGAAAGGTTATCGGAATAAATCATTTTTATGTAATGAAAGGAAGCATTTACCTAATATGAATGAACTGTCGTCCACATCGAAAGCAATTCCGGTTTGCCCTGTTTGTAACCGAGTGGGACAAAAAGTACGTAAAGTAACGGTCGAACATCAAGTACAACCCGGTGTTGAAATTGAAGGAGAACAATTTTTCTTGTGTAGAACTCCCACTTGTGAAGTTGCTTATTACACCCTAGACAGTAAGCTAACTATTTATCAAGCGCAGTTGGTTAACAAGATTTGGTTTAAGAACGTCCTTCCCCCTATTCCCATTTGTTATTGTGCCAATGTTACGGAGGAGGAAATTCTTCATCATGTTGCTGTGGCACAATGTTGCTCTACCCTTGAAGATATTAAGGAACATACGGGGGCTAACACTGGGTGTAAATGTCTGACAAAAAATCCTGCCGGTGGCTGATGTTCATCTGTAGTGCAATCGGTGATTGCCAAAGGTCTTGCTATTAGAAAAACAAACGCATAGTTTCCGACCATCTTTTTGGTCATGTTTGAAGCTGTATTAAAATAACCTATCTTGCCTTGGAGCCCATAGCATAACTGAAACACCTACAATGCAGATAATAACGCCTATCCAATCATATACATCCGGTGTTTTTTTATCGATTCCCCAGCCCCATAGAACTGCTAAGATAATAAAAACACCCCCGTAGGCAGCATAGACCCTTCCAAAACTCGGAAACTTCTGCAGGGTGGGAATGATTCCATATAACACGAGAACAATTCCTCCAACCACTCCGTACCATACTGGTTTAGCCTCACGCAACCATAGCCACACCAAGTAGCCTCCACCAATTTCTGCTAGTCCAGCAAGAATAAATAGTATGATCGCTTGTAGCATTGCTTCAACTCCTCAGCAGTAGTTGAGTTACCTTTCAATCTCCGCCGCAATACCCAGTTCTGCCACAGCATCCCAGGTACTTGCTCTAGTTTGGCACAGTAGGAACACCCTGAGCCCAGAATTTTAATGTTCATACCATCCATCTCCCTTAAGTTAAACAAAGCTCGTTCCCGCAGTTAGCCATCGGATAAAGGCAGCTTACTTCAGGTGTAGTTTTAACTCTTATCTAAAGTTTGTTGATCAAGAACATCAGGCCATGATCGCATTAAACAGATAACCTACGATGATGATTGTGACAGCCATAATCCCCACAAAAATCGCAATGAGCTTGGGTTTTAACACCTTGCGCAAGATAATCATTTCCGGCAGGCTCAAAGCTGTGACCGCCATCATAAAGGCCAAAACTGTGCCCAAAGCCATGCCTTTTTCCATCAGAGCATTGACGATGGGAATCGTGCCCGCCGCGTTTGAATAAAGCGGAACTCCGATTAAGACCGCCAATGGCACTGCCAGCAAGTTGTCCCGTCCCGCATATCTGACCAAGAAGTCTTCCGGAGCATAGCCATGAATAAAACCGCCAATGGCAATCCCGATTACGACGTAGAACCAGACCTTTTTCAAAATATCTATGACATAACTCCAAGCGTACTCAACGCGGTCGCGCCAGCTTAACTCGGCCAGTTCCGCGTCCGTCATTTTGATGTTGTAGACATATTCCTCCACTAAATGCTCCAATTTAAGCTTGCCAATCACGATCCCGGCCACAATAGCTACACTCACTCCGGTGGCAATGTAAATGGCAGCAATCTTCCACCCGAACAGCCCCCACAGCATGACTAGGGCTACCTCGTTAACCATCGGGGAAGAAATGAGGAAGGAAAAGGTTACACCCAGGGGCACCCCTGATTCCACAAACCCGATAAAGACCGGCACTGCCGAGCACGAACAGAAAGGCGTGACAATGCCAAGCAAAGCAGCTGAGATATTGCCCACAAATTCGCGCTTGCGGCTAAGGATTTTTTTCGTTTTCTCCGGCGGAAAAAAGCTTCTGATTAACGATACCGCAAAGATAATTAGCGCCAGCATCAAAAAAATCTTGATTGTATCATAGATAAAGAAATCGACCGCTCCGCCCAGCCGGCTTTGCGGAGTTAGGTTAAAAACATCGTAAGCGACAAAATCCGCAAATCTTTGTAACATACCCTATTCCCCCAAACATTGTTAAACTTTTTCCTCATCGTCCTGCCGAACGATAGCATAATACACAAACTTCCCCACCCGCCTGGAACTGATTAACCCCGCATTCTCAAGGATCTTCAAATGGTGGGAAACCGTAGACTGTCCTACGCGAAATATATCCATGAGTTCACAGACACATCGTTCCCCCTGCTCCAATACCCGCACCATTTTCAGGCGCGTCTCATCCCCCAGCGCTTTATACCGCTTCACTTCCCTGCGAATTTCATTGTTATCGAAGGCAGGCCCATGGCGGGCCATTCTGACCTCTTCAGTCATCCTCGTCCCCTCCCATCTCCAGAGCATTAAAAGTGTTTCCAAGCACTTTGATTTTATACCTACATATCTACATATGTCAATATGTCTTTATGATAATGTTATAATATATCTTACACGTTGGCTATTGCAAATCAGCAAAAATAGACCCTCTCATCCAGTCAAGATGAAAGGGTCTATTTATTCGTAGCTTACTAAGGCCTTGCCCCGTTCAGGATGTTATAGTCTGTGCGTACAAAATGCCCAGCCAACTTAGCCAGTATGCGATAAAAATCCGTGCCTGCATCTGACTCCAGCTGCCGGTTTAATGCTCCAAACCATTGGGCCAGATGGTTTTCAAGGAACTGTCTCTGCCATTGCGTGTAACAGTGAACAAGGGACATATGCCCGCTCTGTCTAGCCTGTATTTCCTTCGATACCAATCCTTTCATGAAAGCCAGCTCCACACCGGCATGATCTGCCTTCTCCGGATACATACTCTTCATGTCCAGTCCCGCATGGCGGTAGAAAAACTGCACCTCTTGCTCAGCTCGCTGTTCTGCCAGTTTCTTGGAACGAAACCTGTACTGTGCGTGGTAATGTGATTCGTAAGGGCGCAGGTAAACTGGGCCATCCGGCTGAAAGAGACGGAGATAGTCGCTAATCACTAAGCCGTACAACTTAGCATTTTGGAGCGACTTCTCCAGCTCCTCTAAAAAGCGTCCTGTTGGTATGTCAAGCGATCGAATGCCCTCACTCAGTTTACCCTGACGGTTTAAAAGGCCTGTGGTCTTGAACTGAGGTCTCGGTTTTCCCAAGAAACAGTCTGCTAAGAGTCCATATAAGGCCACCCGGATCTCCAACCAGTCAATCAGCGCTTGGGGATCTTCAGTCCTAACCATCGGATCCCTCCATCCCTTCTTATCGTTGCAACCATTTTAAGATAAATGAGGCGTCACTGCTATCGGGTAAAACCCTAGATATATCTAAGATTTTCCTGATACGGCTGTCGCGTTTAACCTGGCAGCCTTTAATTCATGCCAAATTTTTAAGTTCGGCATACACCTAGGTTGCCCAGTTGCATCTAACCTTTTCTCACTCTTCCCGGTAATTGAATGACACGACATCCTTCCATAGGTTTCGCACGACGCTCAATTCCGCCGTCCCAGGGTACGCCAACAGGGTTTTCTCCAGATAAACCTGCACACCCGTTTCTTCAAGCAGCGCATAGTTGTCCAGAGGTCTAAGGCTGGTAAAATTTATGTCCAATGGGATTAAAAAGAGCAGGGAAAATGCCCAATATCATTATGACATCGGGAATGATTTTTACCGTTTATGGCTTGATGAAACCATGACCTATTCCTGCGTTTACTTCAAATCCCCGGAAGATACTTTGGTTCAGGCGCAAAAGAATTGGGGGTGGAACACTGACCTCCGCCTATTTACACTCTCATCGTCTTCTCAGCTTGAGTACGAAGCCAGGTCTTGACTTCATTTGTAACGAGATTTACATCCAACCTCCACTGCCAATTTCCTGCGCTCGTTCCTGGAACATTCATTCTCGTTTCCTCACCTAAACCCAAAATATCTTGCATGGGCAGGATGACCCACACCGCCGGGCTCAAATATAGTTCTTCGAGCAAACCACGACAGGCCTGTTTACTCATCTCAGTGGGATTCATGCTGCTGACCGGGTTTCCCTCTTCGCCCCCTTCATGCTTCATATACCAGCCTAACAAAGTGTTATTATCGTGCGTTCCCGAATAATAAACAACATTTGTTTCGGAATTCGTTGGCATCATTTTTATGGGTGTAAACTGAACTACTTTCATTCCCGGAAAACCAAAAATCTGTTTCAAAACATTGACTTCCGGAGTTATGACTCCTAAATCCTCAACAATAAAAGGACAAGCCCCAAACATTGCAACCATGCTTTCAAAGAATCTTTTCCCTGGCCCTTTGATCCATCTCCCCTTTTCTGCCGTCGCTTCTCCAGCATCAACCTCCCAATACGCTTCAAAACCCCGGAAATGGTCCAACCGAATGAAATCAAACTGGTTTATGCTAAACTTGATTCGTTTTTTCCACCAATCATACTGCGTGACAGCCAAAGCTTCCCAATTATAGACGGGATTCCCCCATAACTGGCCTGTCCTGCTAAAATAGTCAGGAGGCACGCCGGCAATTTTAGACGGTCTTCCCCGCTCATCCAGGACAAACAAGCTACGGTTGACCCAAACATCACAGCTGTCAGCCGCTACAAAATGGGGCAAATCCCCCACCAGTTGAACCCCTTTAGCGTTCGCATACATTTTAAGGTCATGCCATTCATAGAAAAAGGTATATTGTAAGAATTGAATAAAGCCTATCTCCTCCCGGAGTAGGAAAGCATATTCTGATAATGTTTCCGTCTCACGTGCAGCAAGCCCAGGTTCCCAGTCACACCACGGAATATCCCCGAAATGTACCTTTAAAGCCCGGAAGAGTGCATAATCATCCAGCCATATTTTATTATCGTCTTGAAATTTTGAAAAGTTTGCACTGAAAAGATAGGGTGATTTCCCTGAAGGAAACGAACCCAAAGGGGAATATTCCAACTGCGTCAGAAATTCTTGATAGGCTTCGTAGAGCAAATCACGTTTCAACACTTTCAACGATTGAGACATAACGCTTGGTTCAAGACCCAAACGCCATATTTGTTTGTATTTTTCCTGCGTCTTCTCTAAACTCAGAAGTCCCTCACGGATTAAATGATCAAGACTGATAAACAGCGGGTCGCCGGCAAAAACTGATTCACTGAGATAGGGAGAATCCCCCAACCCAGCGGGATTCAAGGGTAATACCTGCCACAAAGATTGTCCGGAGTCCGCCAAAAAATCGGCAAAATCATACGCTCCCTTTCCGAAATCCCCCAGGCCCCAAGAAGAAGGCAAAGAGCTGATATGTAATAATACTCCGCTGGAACGGCGAAGGGGCACAAGCTGAGGCAGTGTTTTTTTCCTGAGCAGGACTCTGGGGCTCAAAGCATTTATGGGCATGGCACTTAATCTTTCCGGATCAAGCCGTTCTCCGGTTATTAAGTCAACCACCCAGGGGAAGAGCTCTAACTTTGTATAAAGATTCACTGTTTTAGCTTCTCCCACATGGCGGTTGATCAGGATGAGTATTTCCTCCTCGGTTCCGGACCGCATGAACCCATAAACGTCCGGTGCGAAGAAAAACGACCGGAAATCCCCTTCCTGTAAGACCTCGTATTCAGTATGCAGACTCAGGAGCCGTTGGTACCACTGCTTGATTTCCAGGTCTTCCTTACCCCAGGGATAGGTTCCCCTGTTATAAGGGTCAGAGTACCCTTCCACCCCTGCTTCATCCCCATAATAGATACAGGGCACTCCGGGAAACGTCATTTGAACCAAACTTAATAGTTTCAGCCTTTGCACCGCCAACTGCCGGGCAAGCGGGAGAAGCTCATAGTTCCTGCGCTCCGTCTCTGTCAATTCCTGTTCTGGCGGAGCTTCTCCCAAAAGGGTTAAAATCCGGGCTGTATCATGACTCCCGATCAAATTCATGGCCGCATAAAAATTTTCCCGTGGATAATTTTCATACAAACTCATCACCGCTCGATGAACGAAGCGGGAATCGCTTTGTCCCAGTAAAAATCCCAGAAAAATCGTGCGGAAAGGATAGTTCATCGTTGCATCCAGTTCATTCCCTAAAAAATATTCACGTTGTTTACCATAGCTTATTTTGTTTGAAGCGTCTTCCCATACTTCCCCGATGAGCACGGCATCCGGGCGAAGGTGCTTCATGGCATGACGCAATTCCTGAATAAATTCATCCGGCAGCTCGTCGGCTACATCCAGACGCCACCCTGCAACTCCCATACTCAACCACTTATGAAGCACACTCTCTTCAGTCCCATAGATAAACCGGCGATAGGAAGGGTCCATCTCATTCACTTCCGGAAGGGAATCACCCCCCCACCAGCACTTGTACTCCTCACGGTTGCCCTTAAACTGATACCAGGCATAATAGGGAGAGTCAACCGACTGGTAAGCACCCACCCCCGGATAATTGCCGTATTTGTTGAAATAAATGCTGTCACTTCCGGTATGGCTGAAGACCCCGTCCAGGATAATGGAAATCCCGTATTCCCTGGCTTGAGCGATCAGTTGCTGAAAAACCGCCTCATCTCCATACATCGGATCGATCTTGTGATAATCGGCCGTATCATATTTATGATTGCTGGGAGCATCAAAAATCGGATTAAAATAAAGGATGCTTATGCCTAATTCTTTGAAATAGGGTAATTTTTCGATAACCCCTTGCAAATTTCCGCCAAAAAAGTCCCAATCCGTCACTCTGCCCGAGACATCTTTGATGTAGACCGGTCGATCTGACCAATGAGCATGTACCAAGGCGTTTTTACGCGGATAGAAGGTCACTCCGCTGTCAAAAGCCTGATAAAAACGATCGACAAAAACTTGATACATGACCCCACGCTTATACCACTCAGGAACATGCATCTGCTGATATACCGTGATTTGATAGGAGGGAGGTTCCCCCTCGGCAAGCCTGCCCTCCCCACCCAGTTTTTCTTCGTTATTTCCATAATAATAAGTTTGAGTTCCTACCCGCATCATGAAATAATACCAGATGAGCCCCGGACTGCCAGGTACTTCATATTCTCCCTCGAATAGGGTTTCATCGGCAACCAGGTTGTCACGAGGCTCAAGCTTTTGGTGCATAGAAATCATTATTTCCCGCCCGGTTTCCCAAAGGCGCAGCACACATCTTTCAACCGGAATATCCGAAAATGTGCGTAAACGCAAGGTGATTCTCTGGCTGCATAGGACTGCGCCAAACGGTTCACGGTAGAACAAATCCTGTGAATTGTGATAGGCCTTAAACACCATATCCTTCACCTGTGCCCTTTATTGTTAATGTTACTGGAGCAAGGATTCATAAATTCCGATGTATTCCTGTGCGGATCTTTCCCAACTAAAATCAGACGTTAAGGCATTCTGACGTATGTGCTCCCAAGCCTGCTTGTCTTCCTGGAATATTTTCAGCGCACGCTGCACCGCATACAGTAATTCATGGGCATTGTAATTGGCAAAACTAAATCCATTACCTGTACCGGTCGTTTCATTATAGGGCATAATCGTATCCTTTAAGCCGCCTGTTTCGCGTACGACCGGAATCGTCCCGTAGCGCATGGCTATCATCTGCGCTATCCCGCAGGGTTCAAACCGCGAAGGCATTAAGAACATGTCTGCCCCGGCATATATCATGTGCGCCAGTTTATCTGAAAAAGATAAATTAATCGCTAGTTTGACGGGATACTTAGAAGCGTAATAACGGAACATAGCTTCATATCGTTCTTCTCCGGTGCCGTGGATAACCATCTGAACATCGAGTTTAAGTATATCTTCTATAACGTGGGCCACGAGATCCATGCCTTTTTGGTCTACCAGCCGTGAAACCATTCCCAGTACAGCTTTATCTCCCTGAACTGGAAGTCCCATACTGCTTTGCAGGTGCTTTTTATTTTGCTTTTTGGCAAGAGTAACGTCCTGAGACGGCAAGACAACATAGGGATCCTTAGTAGGATCATAGATCTTATAATCAATGCCGTTAAGAATACCCGTAAGACTTTCCCTTCTTTTCCTCAAAAGTCCATCCAATTTTTCTCCAAAATACGGATTTTGGATCTCCTGAGCATACGTTGGACTCACCGTTGTCAATTGATCGGCATACAGCAGAGCCGCCTTCATAAAATTGACCCCACCATAAAATTCCAAGGAATCTTCAGCAAAATGCTCCAGTCCGAGTCCCACAATATCGCCAAGAACTTCCTGCGGGAAAATCCCCTGATAGCTCAGGTTATGAATCGTAAATACCGTTTTCAGATGATAATAAAGGGGCTCCCGGCTGTAAAACACTTTAAGCATCAGCGGTATCAAGGCCGTATGCCAATCATGACAATGTAGGATATCCGGCTTAAACCCCGGCAAGTGGATTAAACTTTCAAGTGCTGCACGGGAAAAAAAAGCGAATCTTTCCGCATCATCATATTCCCCGTAAACATGCTGGCGCGAAAAGTAATACTCGTTATCAATAAAATAATAATGAACCCCCTGGTAAATCAGCTCATCCAGGCCGCAATATTGTTTGCGCCAAGCCAGAGGAACCTCAAAATGGGCCAGAGGTTTTAACAAGCTTTGAAAATGTTCGGGAATCAGGCTGTATTTTGGCAGAATCACGCGCACATCAACACCCTGTTTATGCAGGAAGGACGCTAATGAGCCCACGACTTCCCCCAAGCCACCTGTCTTAATAAAAGGATCGGCTTCTGCAGCCACAAACACGATTTTCATATTCTCTCCCTCCCATCAAATCCTGGCTCCTGCTCCGGAAACTAGTCTATTCCGGCAGTGACTCATGATTTCCACATTTTCCCCTACAATTGTCTTGCGAATGATTGAGCCTTTGTGAACTTTGGCATAAGAACATCCTCATCTAGGGTGAGAATGCCAAACCGCGAAGCTTCTCCCATGGAACATGAATTGCTGCTACGGTTATCTCCGAGTTTTTTTCTTTATGGAACTAACATGTTCTGGTGTCGAACATTCCTTTCAAACATCTACTGGAAGTTATGTTAT
Source organism: Paradesulfitobacterium aromaticivorans (assembly GCF_054657415.1). NCBI lineage: Bacteria > Bacillati > Bacillota > Clostridia > Eubacteriales > Peptococcaceae > Paradesulfitobacterium > Paradesulfitobacterium aromaticivorans. The sequence continues at coordinate 201,655 of NZ_BAAHYT010000010.1, forward strand.
TTACCGTACGATATTTAATTTTCCAGATCCGATCAGCATATTCTCTGATGGTTCGATCACTGGAAAAGATCCCGGACTCCGCAATATTCATTAAGGACATCCGGTTCCAACCCACTGTATCCGTATAAACGGTTTGGAGCTTCTCGTACTCATTAACATAAGAACGAAAATCTTTTAGAACAAAGAATTCATCATTATAAATCATCAGAGAATCATACAACACCCTGAATTCTTCACTCATCTCTGGGAAAAACCCTCCATTCAACTGCTCCACACACGTTCTGATATCCGCGTCAGCGTGGTATTCATCCCAGGGTTTATACCCGCCATCACGGGTATAATTCAATACCTGTTCAGCTGTAAGCCCAAAGATGAAAATATTATCCTCGCCCACCGCTTCTTTAATTTCAACATTTGCTCCATCCAAGGTTCCCAGGGTAATGGCCCCATTCATCATGAATTTCATATTTCCTGTTCCGGAAGCCTCTTTACTTGCTGTCGATATCTGCTCACTGATGTTGGCTGCAGGATAAATCATTTCTCCCTGGGACACATTAAAATTCTCGATAAATACAACCTTTAATTTTTGCTTAACTTTTGGTTCATGCTCTATTTTCCGACTCAGCGCATGAATAAGTTTAATCACGGTTTTGGCATAATGATATCCTGGGGCTGCTTTGCCGCCGAAGATGAAGGTATGTGAACCGGTCAATGAGTCCGGGTCGTTCAGCGCCTTATTGTATAAGTGCATGATCTTCAGCACATTGAGCAATTGCCTTTTATAGGCATGGATTCGTTTCACTTGAACATCAAATATCGACATGGGATCAAGGTCAAGCCCCTGTCTGGCCTTGACACTGGCGGCTAAACGGCATTTGTTTTCGTACTTCACTTGCACGAGCTGTTCCAAGAAACTGGCATCATCTTTAAACCCATGAAGTTTCTGGAGTTGTGCGGCATCTTCTTTCCAGGCAGGACCGATTGCCTCCGTAATCAGGCGCGCCAGCCCAGGATTTGCTGCGAGCAAAAACCTTCTGTGGTTGATACCATTTGTTTTGTTATTGAACTTATAGCCAAATACCTGATAGTACTCTTTAAAGACTTCTTTCTTCAGTATTTCGGTATGCAATTGCGCAACCCCATTCACGGATGAACTTCCAATCACGGCCAGATTCGCCATCCACACATACCCATCTTTGAGTATTTGCGTTCTCCGAATCACTTCCTCCTCGTTCGAAAATTTCTGCGCCAAATCCTCTTTAAACCGGCGATCAATCTCCTCAATGATCATGAAAATTCGAGGCAAGAGGCTTTTAACCAGGTCAATCGGCCATTTTTCCATGGCTTCAGGCATAATAGTATGATTGGTAAATGACATAGTGTTGACCGTGATATTCCACGCCTCATCCCATCCCATTCCTTCTTCATCAATCAAGATGCGCATCAGTTCAGGAATACACAAAACAGGATGCGTGTCATTAATATGTACTGCCACCCGGCGGGAAAAGTCTTGCAATGAGCTTGTTCGGTTCCCCTTTTTATAACTCCGCACAATGGAGCCTAACCCGGCGGCCACAAAAAAGTATTCCTGTTTAAGCCTCAGCTCTCTGCCGGCACGACTGCTGTCATCAGGATAAAGAATATAAGAGATAGCCTCAACCTCTGATTTATAGCTGGTAGCCTGCCTAAATTCCCCCCGATTGAAGCTGGCTAAATCCAGTTCTTCTGACATCGTTTCTGCACTCCATAACCTTAAATTATTAATGTAGTCAGGATGATCATAACTCATTATCGGGACATCATAAGGCACAGCCAGTACGGGTTCATAGTTCTCATGGCAAAACACCATCCGTCCTTCATTGAAATCCGTCCTCACATTTCCTTTGAATTTAACTACAACAGCCTTTTCTTGCTTGCGAGTCTCCCATAGATAACCATTCTTAAGCCAATCGTCCGCGACTTCCACCTGGTTGCCTGCGACAATTTTTTGTTCAAATAACCCATACTGATAGCGAATCCCGTTACCATGTCCCTCTATCCCTAAGAACGCCATGGAGTCGAGGAAACACGCTGCCAATCTGCCTAACCCTCCATTACCCAAGCCAGGATCCGCTTCTTGTTCCAAAAGTTCATCAAGATTGATATTTAACTCGGCTAAACCCTCGCGTACGAGACCTTCAATTTTAAAATTAACCAAATAATTTAAAAGCAATTTGCCAATCAGAAATTCCATCGAAAAATAAAAAACTCGTTTTCCCTGTGACATGGAATTTTTGTTAATAGTCCGAAAATAACTCATCTTTTCTTTTAACAATGCGACCAATGCACTAAATTTATCCCAAGTAGTTGCTTCATCGAGTGTGATCTCTTCCTCCTCAATTAATTTCAGCAAATAGGCCTGTTTAAAGCCTTCTTTATCGGCAAACATCATGTCTGTTCCTCCAATTCTCAACTATTCAACATGGGTAGGTTTTAAAATGATCGTGGCTAACGGAGCCATGTTAATTGTTACAGAATACAATTGATCATGCCATGGAACCGTTTCGGTAAAAAGCAACGATCGATTGACATGATCCTCTCCCCCATAAACCGCTTGGTCTGAATTAAATATCTCCTGATATGTTCCCCTGTGTGGAACTCCCACACGAAAGTCTTCATAGCGATTGACCTGAAAATTAATGATGATGATTAGGAAATTCTCGGCTTTCCTTGCTTTACGACAAAATATCAAAATGCTTTGTTGCGCATTATTGGCATCAATCCAGGCAAACCCCGTCCAATCTTGTTCATTTTCCCAGAGGGCCTTTTCCTGTCGATAAAGTTTATTTAAATCCCTCACAAAGTTCTGATGCTTCCTATGCATCTCGTAGTCCAATAAAAACCAGTCCAGTTCTGTATCCGCTCTCCACTCGATAAACTGAGCAAAATCCCCACCCATAAACAATAGTTTTTTACCAGGATGACACATTAAATATCCATATAAACTTCTAAATCCCGCAAATTTCTGCCTGTAGTCCCCCGGCATTTTTTCCAATAATGACTTTTTACCATGAACAACCTCATCATGAGACAGAGGAAGTATGAAGTTTTCAGAAAAAGCATAGGTCATAGAGAACGTTAATAATTGATGGTTGTCTTTACGCATGGGAAAATCGAGACCTATATACCGCAAAGTATCGTTCATCCAACCCATATTCCATTTGAAGTTATAGCCAAGTCCAGCCACATCCGTTGCATAAGTCACAAGCGGCCAGTCTGTCGATTCTTCTGCAATCATTAAGACTCCCGGAAAATAGTAAAAAACCACTTCATTCAACTTTTGCATAAAAGCAATAGCAGCCAGATTCTCTCTTCCTCCATGCCGGTTGCGTCTCCATGCCTGTTCATTTCCATAATCTAAGTAAAGCATATTGCTGACACCATCTACGCGTAACCCATCGACATGAAACCGGTCCAGCCAAAACAACGCGTTACTAATGAGATAACTCCAGACCTCCGTTTTGGCAAAATCGAAATTGTACGTTCCCCATGGTTCATTTTCATTATCTTCGAACACAGCTGTTCCATTGTATTTTCCCAAACCATGGATATCTTTGCAAAAATGACCTGGTACCCAATCGAGAATAACCCCAATCCCCGCCTGATGACATTGATTCACAAAATACATGAAATCATGGGGCGTGCCATATCTGCTTGTACCTGAGTAATAACCGGTCACTTGATAGCCCCATGAACCATCAAAAGGATGTTCCATGATAGGCATCAATTCAATGTGGGTATAGCCCATTTGAATAACATAGCCTATTAAGTCTACAGCCAGGGTTCGCCAATTATAATAGTTTCCGTCTTCTGTCCTTCTCCACGAACCCACATGAACTTCATAAATCAAAAGGGGCATCTCCTTTACTTTAACCCCTTTTCTTTGCTCCATCCTTGTCTGATCTTGCCAATCAAAGCCATCTAAAGAATAAACGATCGATGCAGTTGCAGGTCTTAACTCTGAAAAAAAAGCATAGGGATCGGATTTTAACAACACCTGTCCGTCTTTTGTATGTATTTCATATTTATAAAGTTGTCCCCGCAGATCCCTAGGTACGAAAATCATCCATACCCCGCTGCTCCCGATTTCAGACATTGCATAATTCGCAGAACACCATTGATTAAACGAACCAACCAGTCCAACATGCAATGCTTCAGGCACCCAAACTGCAAAATACGTTCCATAAACACCATTACACACTATGATATGGGCACCAAATTTGAGGTAGCTGTGGTACAGTTCTCCAAGATTAAACAGGTATACCTCATCTTGATCAAGAAAGCATTCCTTGTCCATCGATCCAATACCTCTTCATTTGGTTTCCATTTTTAATAATCCAATATTGAAAATGATCTTCCCTAATAATCTTCTCTGTTTCGATGGATTCTCCTTCCATCGTTTACAAAAAACATTACAACATTATAATATTTTTAATGTTTTTTTGTTTACCCATTCAGTTACCCGATAACTTCTATCATCAGCTTGTATATCATGAATTTCCTCTTTATTGTTTGCAGTTTAACGGAGCTCCATAGCCCATGGCCAGACGGACAACCGCCAGGATTAAGGCCATCTCAGCCTCTGACACGATACCCTCACAGGCGAGCGCCGTACCAGGGATAGGAATACGCCGCGCGGCACCGCTAAAGACCGGTGCCATTTCCCGGGTTAGCAGGGTCATTTCCGTTAACTCCTCCGCGTTATGCTCCCGACCCACCGGTTCCACACAGGTTCCGATCACCAAACCGGCCTCCCGGGCTGCCCGGATCGTGCGCAAACGAGTTTCCGGCTTAATGAGCGTGAGACCTTTCCTTCCCCTAGGCGCAGGGCATGATAGACCCCCTGAAAGCCGACCCGGCGCAAAGCCTCCGCACCCTCCCTTCCGAAATCCCCGGTATTGGCAACCAAGACCGCTTCCGGTCCCAAAGCGGCCCGCACCGTGCGCCCGATCCGCAGAAACTCGGCAAAATCAAAATTGGCCGTCGTCAAGGGGCCAGCTGTCATGCACACCCAGCCCCTGAAAAAGCAAATAATTCATGACCACGATAATCCCCTGAAAAACCACAGACCAGCCAAAAACCCCGACCAACATCCCCGGTCGGAACCGGTAACTGCCTAAAACTTCGAGAAAAGCGGCCACTCCCTCCGCGATCTTGGGATACCTGGCCAAGAAACGAAGCAAAAACCGCCCCCAACCGGGAAATAACAGGAGCCCTGTCAAACTCAGAACCACTGCCGCCAAGACCGGAATGACCACGGCTACCCGGCCCATGACCTGCTGAAAACTGAAAAACCCGCTGAAGCTTAAAAAGATCAGCCCCAAAGCCGCCCAAAGCCGTTCGGTAATGACCGCAACTGCTCCAGTCTTACGGGCCGAAGGGGAGTTAGCGAAGGGTAGCTTTTACAAGCCGACGCTCTTCTTAGCGGCACCTTGCAAAGGGCTCAGATTGATAACCGTTAAATTAAAGGGTCATCCTCAAATACATCAATGAATTGACAGCATTTCTTTGCAACACGATAGCCCTACAAATTTTTACCCTAATCCAGAAAACTCCTTGCTATAACTCAGTTATTAAGATATAATATTTTTTAATTGTTAATGTGCGGAGAATTTCCACCCTTTGAGAATGCCTATAAACACCGCGGGCGTTTGTGTTTATACGTATCTCAACCATAGTTCTGCCCAAAAACAAAATACGGTCGGAATAGGAAAACGACCTGACTCTAAAAACAAGGAGGTTCAATTATTTGACCAAAGAAAACAAATTACAAATCATCCCTCTCGGCGGGCTCGGAGAAATCGGCAAGAATATGACGGTTATCAGATACAATAACCAAATTCTGCTTATTGATGCCGGTCTTGCTTTCCCGGATGAGGAAATGCCGGGGATTGATCTGGTTATCCCGGATTATACGTATCTTATCGAAAATAAGGAACACGTGCTTGGTATCCTTATCACTCATGGACATGAAGATCATATCGGGGCTCTGCCCTACCTGCTGAAACATTTAAATGTACCCATTTTTGGCACGCGCCTCACTATTGGCCTGATACAGGCAAAATTAAATGAAGCCAAATTAGGACATGTTACAACCCACGAGGTTAAACCCCGTGATACGGTTAAACTCGGTGTCTTCAAGATTGAATTCATCAATGGCAGCCACAGCATTCCCGGGAGCGTTGGCTTGGCCATTCATACCCCGCTGGGAATGATCGTGCATTCAGGCGATTTTAAGCTGGATCATACCCCGGTCAGCGGTGGGATTCTGGATTTGAACAAGTTTTCTGAGCTTGGGGACAAAGGGGTACTTTGTCTGTTTTCTGACAGCACGAATGTGGAGCGCCCTGGATTTACCCTATCGGAACGGCTGGTCGGACAAAATATTGACGAGGCCTTTGCGAACGCTGAGGGAAGGGTTATCTTTGCCAGTTTTGCCTCGAATATCAATCGCCTTCAGCAAGCCATTAGTGCAGCTTTTAAATACAACCGCAAGGTTGCGGTTGTGGGCCGGAGTATGGTTAATGTTGTCGGGATAGCAACCGAACTGGGGTATCTCGATATCCCGGAAGGCACCCTCGTTGAAGTGGACGAAATTATCAACTTACCTGCCCCTAAAGTATGCATCCTGACAACCGGCAGCCAAGGGGAGCCAATGTCTGCTTTAACTCGTATGGCCATGCATGACCACCGTCAAATATCCATCAGTCCGGGGGATACAGTGATCATTTCGGCGTCTCCCATCCCCGGCAATGAGAAGGCTGTCGCCCGCAATATTGATATGCTCTTCAAACTGGGAGCCAAGGTGATCTATGAGTCCATCTCAGGGATGCACGTTTCCGGACATGCCAGTCAAGAAGAACTTAAATTAATGCTGAGCATGGTTAAGCCTAAGTATTTTATTCCTGTTCACGGGGAATATCGCATGTTAATGAAACATGCCGAACTGGCAGAACAACTCGGGATTCCCCGGAAAAATATTTTTGTTGCCGAAATCGGCAGTGTCATTGAGTTTACACGACAGGGAGCAAAAATTGCGACAGATAAAGTGACTTCAGGTCGAATTCTAATCGACGGCTTGGGTGTTGGCGATGTGGGAAATATCGTTTTGCGTGATCGAAAGCAGCTCGCGCAAGACGGAATCCTGATTGTTGTTCTCACCTTAAACGGCACCACGGGAGCGATTTCAGCTGGCCCGGATGTGATTACCCGTGGATTTGTCTATGTCCGGGAGTCTGAATTAATGCTTGATGAGGTCAAAGAGATTACCAGGAAAACCATGGTACGCTGTCAACAAAACGGCACCCGGGAATGGGCAGCCTTGAAAAATCAGATCCGGGATGCCTTGAGCAAACACCTCTATGACAAAACCAGGCGACGTCCCATGATTATCCCGATTCTTCAAGAAGTTAAGCAACCCTGAAAAAGCCTGATATTGGAAAACTCTCCTTGTTAACACAAGAAGACCAAGAACCCCTCATCATCGATTGGCGCTCTCCGATTGCCTCCCTTTATTATGAAGGGCGTTTAGGTGAAGTCTAGTATCAGACCCCGACAGAAAATATCAAAGGAGAACTTGGCCTTAAACGGCAGTTTAGCATTAAAGACGGACAATTGCTGGATATTCTGGACATTGATATCACAACCAACGATGCCTTTCGGCCGTAAAAAAATATACGGTATCTACTGATCGGGTATAAGGCATTCATTCCTACCGTAGTATCAAAAACTGGGATCAAGTCAGACAGGAAGTATTCCCAGATCTTGACTGCCAATATCTGTTCCCCTCATTTTGTAAAAATGCTCGGTTGTTAGCACCCTGTCTGAACCTCTTCCATTTTCTCTTACCTTTATAAGGTACTTGCTACTTAAATAGTCATAGTAAATTTTGGGTGTAATCACGCACTTATATACTACCTTCATCTTAACGTAAAAGGGCAAAATTTCAAGTTATTTCGTTTCTTCACTACTGATATTCTCTTGTTGACTTTTACAAAATCTTCTCTTTTTCTTCACATTGTGCTAGAATATTATAAAGTGAGAAAGGAGTTCTATTATGACTCCAAGCGAAATCAGCAAAAAAGCCGAAATAAATATGCGTTTGAGTGAATTTGAAATGCCTCCCATGCAGGACGTTTTAATCGTTGGTACTAAAGCCCCCATTGGTCCGGAAGCCGCTAAAAGGATGGTTGATGTGCTGGTTCCTGATCAGTATGAGATCATTAAGCTTCAACATCCTTTTATAGAAGCAATTGTCTTGCGCAAGGGTCTGTTAAGTATGCTTCCTCAGGAGAAATTAGTCAGCCTGATTCTGGAGGAAGGAGAAAAGATTGCTAACGAGCAAATGATTATTAAGGCACAGATTAACATTATTCTGCATGTTAGTAAATCTGTGGATCTATGATAGACACTGTAGCATCTATTTATACCCAGGAGTATCTTCAGGTAAGCCCTCTGGATGGTGTGCGCAAGATTCAAACCCTGCTCAGTGAGAGACATATCACATTTTGTATTGTATGGGAAAATAATCACATAAATGGAATTATAACCCCCAGGGAATTGTTTACTGCTCATCCCAATCGAATTGCTGCTGACGTCATGACTTCGGAAATTCCGGTTATCAGTCCGTCTACACCACTTTGGCAAGCCCAGGAGATAATCGATACCCTTGATGCCGAAGTGCTACTGATTCAAGAAGGAAGAGAATTTAAAGGGATCGTAACCAGAACCCGCTTGTATCGTGAACTAGGGAAACACATCGACCTTCTAACCGAACTTTACAAGAGTGGATATCTTTATTACCAAGGAAGCAAACTGTTAGTCGCCGGACAGGAAATATCCGTCATTTTCCTTGATATTAATAATTTCGGAGAAATTGATAAAACTTTCGGACATACCAAGGGTGATCTCATTCTGCAGGAGGTCAGTAAACTCCTGAAAAACGCTGTTCCTGATGATGCTTATCTTTGTCGTTTTGGTGGGGATGAATTTGTTATTCTGCTGGCTGCTTATCTGCAAGAAAGTATAAACTTAGTCCATCAGTTAAAACAGACGCTTGCCTCCCATCCGTTTCCTTTTGGTATCTCCTTGTCTGTCTCGGCCGGGATAGTAGGTGGCCGCCGCAATCTAAGCCGCCCGGATGATCCTTTGACTATCATAAAAAATCTTATTAATGCTGCCAGTCTGGAATCGACTAAAGCGAAAAATGACAAAAATCATCTTTCTGTGCGGGATGCTTTTGACATTAATGACATTGCCTGAAAGCTGAAACGATGAAAATTGACTCTCACCGTTTCAGCTTTTTTTATTATGAGTTACAACCTTTATACCCTGCCGTTGGGCCGTTACCAAAACTCTTGTCTGGGGTTTGGCAGTAGTCATTCTGCTGGATAATCTGCCTATTAAGATCTCACCGCTCCTAACTGGTTTAGGTATTGGTGGGGTCGCTATGGCCTTCGCGGCCCAGTCTGTGTTACAAGATGTTTTCAGTTACGTTACAATTTTTCTCGATCGGCCTTTTGAGATTGGAGATTTTATTGTAATAGGGGAATATTGGGGCACAGTGGAACACATTGGGATAAAAACTACTAGGCTGCGCAGCCTAAGTGGCGAGCAACTGGTATTTTCCAATAAGGATCTGACCAATTCGCGCGTGCGCAATTACAAAAGAATGAGCCAGCGCCGGGTCGTTTTTAACCTCGGGGTCGCCTATGAAACAAGCCTTGAACATTTGCAGGAAATCCCGGGAATTCTGGAAACGATTATCAAGAGTGTTGACGACACAGTGTTTGATAGAGCGCATTTTACTTCTTACGGGGATTTTAGTTCTTATGGTCAAGAGCGACTGGGTTTTAATAATGCCCGTTTCGCTTTCCTATCCGTTCGCCCAAACTGAAATGCTTGCTACCGGCAAACAGACCTGACAAAGTTCGCCTGGGCGAAACCCCGGGTAAACAATGGCATCACTCTTCATTTGCAGATGGGCGTGTATATCATAATCCTTGGCTGCTGCCCATGCCTCACCCCGTAAGAGTTTGATTAAAAGGGTTTGTCCGTCAGGACTGGGAATATTTTGTATTACTTTTCCATAAAATACGTTTTCTTCCTCTTCTTGAGTTGATGCATCGCCGGGCAAGACGGTAATTAGTGATGGCCTGATCCCCACCGAAACGGAATTCTCCGCCATCACATTGGGTATTGTCAAATGACATCCCAATTCTTCCACCCATATTACAGCCTGCTTCCCGTCTCTTTTCCTGACCAAACCGTCAAAGATATTCTCCATTCCGGTAAGACGGGCTACCAAACGAGTCTGGGGATGACGCAGAATTTCCTCCCGGCTACCCAATTGAATGATTTTTCCACTTTCCATAATTGCAATATGAGAACATAAACGGTAAGCCTCTTCAAAACTATGGGTCACTAAAATAATCGTTCCGGCAAAAGCATCCCTGATATTTAGAACTTCTTTTTCCAATCTTTTTTTGACCTGACTATCCAAGGCGGAAAACGGCTCATCGAGTAAAAGAAGTGTGGGATCAGTGACCAATGTTCTGGCTAAAGCCACCCGCTGTTGCTGCCCCCCCGACAGTTGCTGGGGAAAGCGCTTTTCCATCCCTTTAAGCCGCATGCGCTCCATGACTTTATAAACCTTATCTTTTTTTTCCTTAGAAGAGTATTTATTAAGGCCAAAGGCAATGTTTTTTTCCACCGTCAAATGGGGGAAGAGGGCATAATCCTGTAAGAGAAAACCTATTTTACGCTTGCGGGCCGGAATATGTAACCCATCAGCCGTGTTTTCAAGGACCACGTTGCCCATTTTCAAATACCCTTTATCCGGTCGTACCAGCCCGGCCAAAATGCGCAGGGTCATACTTTTCCCACATCCGGAGGGACCAAATAAACCCAAAACTGAACCGAGCGGGAGTTCCAAATGAATATCCAGCAGGAAGGACTCCAATTGCTTTGTAAACTCAACATGAATCATCGGGAGCCTCTCCTCCCCACCTGCCGATTCAATCCATTCAGTACAATCAGAGCTAACAAGGCTGTCCCGGTCATAATCATGACAAGGGCATTGGCCGTAGACCAATTTCCCGCTAACAAAGCATTATAAATAGCAATTGGCATCGTCACAGTTTCGCCAGGTATGCTGCCTGAGATCATTAATGTAGTCCCAAAATCCCCGAGCGCCCGCGTAAACATGAGAATGATCCCCGCCGCAATTCCTTTCCAGGCATTAGGCACGACAACATGCCAGAAAACCCCTAATTCCGTTCTTCCTAAGACACGGGCAGCGTCCAAAAGGTTTGGGGATACGCTTTCAATCGCGGACCTGGACGTTTTAATAAAATAGGGCATGGAAACGACCATGGCTGCAATCACCACTCCCCGGGTAGTGAAAACCAGCGGAAGTCCAAGGCTTTCCAGAAAACGGCCGATAGCACTCTTACGTCCCAGCACAATAAGCAAATAATATCCCAAAACGGTAGGAGGCAATACCATCGGCAAAGTGAGAAGGGAATCCACCACTTCTACCCACTTGCTATGCGATCGTCCAAGCGCCCAGGCAATCAACAAGCCGAGTAAAAAACCCAAAAGGGTCGCTGTTGTCGCTATTTTTAGGGAAAGAAACAATGGGAATAAGTCTGCCGTGGTGATCACCAGCGCTCCACCCTTTTCCTAGATATTTCCTACATAATTATATCTTTCCATCTTGATACTCTTTGCTCTATGATACTTTAGGTTTAATTTCATCCGGAAGGAGAAAGCCATATTTTTTCATGATCGGGCGGCCCTGCTCACCGTTGACAAAGGCAATAAAACGGCGTGCGTTATCCTCCTGCTTTGTCTCTTTGAGCGCGGTAATCGCTTGATTAAGGGGCTCGTGCCACGAACCATCAATCAATTGGAAGTTCACCTCATCCGGTTTGTAGAGAGATAAGGAAAGAATCACGGCATCCACGTTTTTTGACTTCAGCATATTTAAAGCCTCTTGGATATTGGCACCATACACCATTTTCCCCTGGACTCCCGTCCAGAGCCCGGCATGCTCAAAGGCCTGCTTGGCAGCCCTTCCATAGGGAGCATGGGAAGGATCAGCAATAGCAATTTTTTTGACAGCGGGATTATCTGCCAACTCTTGGAGCGAATGCAGCACGAGTGGGCTGTCTTTTAAGGTGGCGATCCCGATCCGCCCTTGCGCATAGAGTTGTTGTGTATCCGGCAGTGTCAGTCCTTTTGTCTTCAGCCCGTCAATAAACGAAACATCAGCAGCGGCAAAAACATCATAGGGCGCACCGTTTTCGATCTGCATGGCGGCTGTCCCTGTCGATCCGTAAGTTATCTCTACCGGAATCCCGGTTTCTGCCTGAAAGGCATCCCCCATCTCCTTGAAGGCCAGGGCTAAATCCGCTGCTGCCGCAACTCGGAGTTTGGGTTGGTTCTGCGTGGTCGCAGCCTGATTTTTTCCGTCCGGAGAATTTTGCGTTGATGGAGCCTGTGTCCCACAGGCAGTTAAAACAAATAGGCTCAATAGAGCGAATCCGATCAGCCCTAAATACTTCTTGCTCAATTTCATGCTTTTGGTCCTTCCTTCTTTTCTGCATTATATCTTGGCCTCATTCGTTCAAACCGAAAAAAAACTCCACTTTAAAAAAGTGGAGGCGCGCGCAGACAACCCATACGACCGTCTCCTTTTCAATACGTGAAGGTATACCCGTTTCCAGGTATGCCCTGAGGGCATACAGCCCTGGCCGTTCAACCATAGAGTCCTCGTTAGGCTAAGCGGCTCGGAGAAATATTTAGTTCAGTCTAATTATATAGAGTCAGCCTAAATTATGCAAGATTAGTTGATTCATGATATCCATGGCGATGTTCATGTCCGTGATGATCATGTCCGTGACACCCTTCTCCTGTTGCTATTAATGTTCCGTTGGCATATGCTTGAGCGATCTCATTCGTATTATTGTTTGTGATCAGACACATCTTCAGGTGGATCGGAGTCCTGACGTTGATGTCGGCAAACTCCTCCGGTCCTTTTATACATGCCTTTTTTCCCATAAAACTGATGGTGCCCGCCTTCAATCCGCAGTCCCTTTCCTTGGGTCAATGCCTGAGCGATTTTTTTACGGGCACTTTGCACAAGGCGCACAAAGGTCGGACGAGAGATCTGCATCAGTCGAGCACATTCTTCCTGTTCTAAACCTTCGGCATCTTTTAAGCGCACCGCCTCTAAACTCTTCAATCGTTAAGATAATCTCTTCCAGTTCACACCACGGAATTCCCTGCGGTTTGAAAATGCGTGGCGCATGGGTATAACCACATTTAGGTATAAAACACTATTGCATTACTTGCAACAACGAGTTAAATAATCCCAAACTCAGTTAGCCAGTCATCTGCCCTACGGGAGGTTATTACAGATATAGATCAAAGGTCTACCGTAATTGCCAGTATTGTCTTAAAAAATGAACGAAATCGCAAAGCAGACAAATTTGCTCGCCTTAAATGCCGCGATTGAGGCTGTATTGGGAGATGGTTTAGATTCTAAGGTTGATGTGGGTCCGATTATCAACATATACCAAGAATGTCAACCATGTGTACACAGCCATGCGCGACATTACGACCGAGATTCTCTATGTCAATGCCGGTACGATCGGTGCGGAAGTTCACCTGCCGTTTGGCGGCACCCGGGGAACATCTCTTTACAATCCGCTGGCAGCCCAACTGCATCTTCCTCCGGTCGTGGGAAAGGGCGTAGTCGACTGGATTGCCGCGATAATACTTGTACCTTCTATGGCTATGTGTTACCATATTGATAGGGAATTACTGGAAGAAGAAGGTCTTCCAGTGGTGTAGTTGAAGCGCTTGTTTATGGGCAAAAAGGAAGCCCCCGCGCCCATAGACAATCAGCACAAGAGGGCTCGTTGCCCATACAATCCATGTCGGCATGGGTCACTATGTCACAACCGTTAACAAAATCACAGTCCGGACATGATGGATAAATTCCGTTCCTTACCTTATAGCGGAATTCCATGAACACAGGATCCATCCAGATTCCGTCAAGGCGCTTGTCCTTCAGAGATCCGAAGCTGTATGCCCGGATCTCCTTTTTTCTTCCCAGCACATATTCGGGATAGGCATGCAGAAAGCGGTAACATGGTGCCACTTCTCCGTCCCAGCGTACAACCACGCTCTGGCTTTCTACAAATTTACAATGCCTCTCTGTCTTGAGGCCAGTCTGGGGCAACACGACAGCAAGCTGTTTTCCCAGTCCGTAATTGAAAGCCTGGCGGAAGATCCTCTCTGTTTCCGCGCTTACAGGGTAGAGGATTTCATCCAGCATATCCTCTGCCATCGGCTGCAGATGCGAGATGTAAATCTTATCTACCCCGATTTGGGCTGCCGTCCTCACTGTCTCCATTAAAAAAGGCAAGGTCCGTTTCATAGCCACGAATTCCCAGGCAATTTCCGGCTTGTCCCCAGGTTGTACTCTGCTGGCTATAAGCTTGTGTGTACTTTCCAGAACCGGATGGACATTCTGATGTCGAATCCCGGCAAAGGTTGCACTGTCTACCGAGTCCACCGAAAAGACAATTCGGCTGATTTTATGAGCACCGAAAAATGCAACGGTTTCTGAATTCAAATTAGTACCGTTCGTTGTCACAGTCACCTCATACCGGCCAGCAAATAGTTCTACTGCCCGGCGGAAAGCCGGGGCAATCGTTGGCTCCCCAATCCCGCCTAAAATGACTTCCCGAAGTTCAGGAAATCGCTGTACGTCTAAACTTATTTTCTCCAAGAGTTCTTCCGACATATCCCCTTCCACTTCCCGCCAAGTCCGGCGGTAGCACATTTCACACGATAAATTGCAGCGGTTGGTCAATTCCAGATATAGCCTTTCCAAAGAAGGCGTGGGGCGGAATGTAATCTCCACGCTGTCTTTCATGACCCTCTCTCCCTCTTTGTCCAATTAAAAATGGAACTCTCTACCCACAGACCTACACCTGCGGCAGAGAGTCCCCAATTATTAATACCCTTATTGAATGCCTAGTTTGGCCAGGTGTTCCGGAGTAGGGATACCATCCGCATTCCAACCCCTCACTTGATAGTACTCAGGCAGGAGTTGATCAAGTCTATGAATTTCTCCCTTGGAAGGTCCTTCCGGCATAGGTTCAGTAAGAAAACGCTTGGGTAATGTATCATCTGCTTTGCTGAACCCTTCCCTCAAGTTATAGAGCCGTTCAATATTCCAAATTCTTTCTCCAGTGGTTAAGACTTCTTCACTGGAATAACCGGAACCGGTAATCGCATTGTAAATTGCGCGGTAGTCGTCCAGTCCCAGGGCAAAGGAGGTAAATAGACACAGTCCCAGAGAATCAATGACCGCGGTCAGATCCTGGAATGTCTTAACCCAAGTTGCTTTCCCTTCCAAAGAGAACCGATCCAGTTTCTCCGGTACTCCCAAAATTTCGGGAGAAATCAGATAACCACGAACATGACAGCCCCCACGGTTGGAGGTGGCATACTGGAGCCCATGTCCCTGGATACCGCGCGGATCATAGGCCGGCAGTTCCTGTTTCTTCACACTCATGGAAAGCTCCGGTACACCGTAGCTTTCCGCCAGGCGGTAAGAACCCAGAGCCATTTTGGCTCCCAGCCCTTCGCCCAGGCCGATCTTGCGCACCCACTCCAGCATAGCTTCTCCATTGCCAAATTCCAGCGGTGTTCCACCCAGTTCTTCCGCCTTAATATAACCGCGCTGGAACAATTCCATGCCGGCGGCGATAGTCGTGCCTACTGAGATGGTGTCGAGTCCGAATTCATTGCACAGATTGTTAGCTTTGATCACATATTTCAAGTCGCTGACGCCGCAATCAGATCCGAAAGCCCAGACGGTCTCGTACTCCGGCCCGCCCCCTTCTTCCCCGTCAACCCGGCAATAACGGCCACAGGCGATGGGGCAGCGGTAACAGGGGTCTTTTTTCACCAGATACTTCTCTGCCAGGGTCTCTCCGCTGATCTGCTCAGCCTGAACAAAATACCCTTCTTGAAAATTGTTTACAGGTAGTATTCCCGCTTCGTTGATAATATTGACCAGAACCGCCGTCCCATAGGCCGGGAGCCCTTGTCCGGTTACCCCGTGTTCCCGAATTTTCTTTAAAAGTTCACTCAGTACTTCTTTTGTTTCCTCCGGTCGAGCCGCCTCTACCTTGCCGCTACCTAGAACGACAATCCCTTTAACTTTCTTCGAACCAAGAACAGCCCCAACGCCGGAGCGTCCGGCTGCCCGGTAGTGGTCGTTCATCACTGAGGCAAGAAGAGACAGTCTTTCCCCCGCTGGCCCGATGGTAAGCACTTTGGCCTTGTCATTATTAAATTCTTGTTGCAGAAGATCAGTAGTTTCCCCAACTTTTTTACCCCAAAGACCGGAGGCATCTTTAATTTCCACCTGATCATCTTTAATCGCAATATACACAGGTGCAGCAGCCTGTCCTTCCAGAACAATCATATCATAGCCAGCTGCTTTAAGCTCAGCACCCCAATAACCGCCAGAATTAGAACTGGCAATCGTGTTTGTCAGGGGAGACTTAGTCACAACCATGTAACGTCCGGAGGTCGGGGCATTGGAACCGGTTAAAGGGCCGGTTGCAATAAAGACTTTATTCTCCGAGGCAAACGGGTGTACTCCAACCGCAACTTCATCCATAAACATTTTAGAGGCTAAACCCCGGCCTCCTATGTATTTACGGGCCAGTTCCTGGTTTAGGGATTCTGTGCTTACCTTCCCTGCTGTAAGGTTAATACGCAAAATTTTTCCACAGTATCCGCCCACGTTAAATCCTCCCTTTCAAATATCTATGCTTTACCCAACTAGGTTTAGCCACCTGCAGATAAAAATTTTAACCGAAAACCTTGGAGCAACCGTTGGTAGCAATCGTCATCATCTGTCCGAAAAATTATGTTTACCTTCGGCAAAATAATCCGCCCAAAGTGTACCTTATCTTCGGGCCCGACCTCAACCTCCCAGCCATCAGCGCCAAACCTGCCATCTTCCAAAAGATTACCGACTTCAGCAAAATACTCGATGAACCGTATCCGGGGTATTCCCCTCATTTCGTGGCAATGCTCGGTTGTTAGCACCCCCTTCATATTTCTCACATCTTAAGAGGTATCCTGATACCCAAGAACGAATCCTATAACAAATCTTGGATATAATCACGCACTTATGTATTAAGCTTATCTTAACGTACGCAGGGCAAAAATTCAAGATGTATTTTACTTTCCTACCATATTCGCAAGACCTTCGGCCACTTGAGTTAGCTGTTGAGCGACTCCATCAACCGATTCAACCACAACCGTTTGTCCCAGGACTTTCGCGTTCATTTCTTCAGCCGTCGCTTTGTTGCTTAAAACTTAAAGTGAGTTAAATTAAGCGTTAAGCTGCAGACCAATGGCCATCGCTTCCGGCAAGGAAACTCCCAGCCAGAAGAAAGCCGGAACAACAATGAAGGCCGTGCCTAGGCCAGCCATGCTTAAAACGACCGTGAACGCAAATACAAGTATTCCCGCTGATATTAAAACCCACAAAGACGTGACAAACTAGACCTCCTCTTCGACGTAAGGAGTAAGAGCGGGGGGTCACTCTAGAAATCCCTTAAGAATTGTTTCTTCCGCCTCTTTCTCCGACAGTCCCAGCGACATCAGTTTTACCAGTTGTTCAGATTCGATCCTGCCAATCGCTGCTTCATGGATAAGTTGTGCTTCTGAATGATAGGCTGAAATTTTAGGGGTGGAGTGCACTTGGGCCTTATGCATGATGATGGCATCGCATTGGATATGGCCCCGGGATTTATTGCGCCCAACCAGATCAAAATAGAATTCCTGCCTGGAATTGTCCTGAGCCACTGAGCGCGAAATTATCTGGGCTGAAGAATCGGCACCTTCCAATTCGACCGTGATATTTGATTCCGCTTCTTGATCCAAATAAGTTAAGAGCCGCTCCGTAACGATCAACTTAGCATTATCCTTCAGCCGGATTTCCGTATCCCTTTTAGTGCTGTCGATCCCCTTTATTTGAACCAGTTCCAACTCAACGATAGCTTCTTCTTCGGCTTCAATGATCGTCTTGGGATTTAATACCCTCTCTCCCTTCCCCTCACCCTGGCCATAGTGCTTTTCCACATATCTCAGTCTGGCCCCTTGGCGGACAAAGAAGGTGTGGATGCCATCATGCTGTGATTTGCGGCTTCCCGAATTATGGATGCCACAGCCGGCCACGACCAACACGTCGGAGTAAGCACCGATTTCGAAAGTGTTATAGACAAGGTCGTTGATATTTTCTTCCGTCACAATGACGGGAATGTGGACGCTTTCCCCTTTCGTATACGGCTTGACAATTACATCAATGCCCGGCTGATCTTTTTTGGTGATGATATCGATATTGGCCGTGGTATTTCGCTGTACCCCTTCCCCATTTTTGCGGATATTGTAAGCCCCTTGCGGAATTTCATGAAGATCGGCCACTTTCTCCAGCATCAGCTTATCCAACGAATTCAGCATCCTGAACAACCCCTTTCTCACACTGGTTGCTGCATAAGCAATCTTCGTTCTTCAAAATTAGATTAAGGATTTTCGCCTTATTGGATTGTTCACTGATCTTGCCGTTGGACATCAGGATGATCTCGTCTGCCAGTTCCATAATCCGCTCCTGATGTGAAATAATAAGGATTGTTGTATCGTATTTCAGGTGAATATATTTAAAAGTTTCAGCAAGCTTCTGGAAACTCCATAAGTCAATCCCGGCTTCCGGTTCGTCAAAAACCGCAACCTTGAGCTTGCGCGCCAGCACGGTCGCGATTTCGATCCGCTTCATTTCTCCCCCGGAGAGGCTGGCATCCACATCCCGGTCGAGATAATCCTGGGCACACAACCCGACATCATGCAACAGATCGCTGATATTGACCTTTTCCGGGTTAGTCGCCGCTGCTATCTTGAGCAGATCCTTGACTTTAATGCCTTTAAAGCGAGGTGGATTCTGGAAAGCATAGCCGATACCCAGACGGGCCCTTTCGGAGATCGTCATTTTTGTTATGTCCTGCCCATCCAGTAAGATTTTACCGGAGGTCGGTGTATAGACACCCATAATAACTTTCGCCAGGGAAGATTTACCCCCACCGTTCGGTCCTGTGACCACATATATTTTTTTCTCAGATAATTTTAAATTAATGCCGTTAAGAATCTCGACACTCCTTGTTCCTTCTATTTCCAGTGATACCTCTTGTGTTTCAAGCATGACCTCGCCCCCTCATCTGTATCCATAATTATTCTCAGCGGTTGCTATTTTACTTCCCGGGTTGCCTAATCCCTATTATATCGTTTTCTGGGCTTTGCGCCACTTATATTGCAATCAAGATGTCGACCTTGAACATTCTAAAGCCTCTGGGACTTCCATCTCAGAGGCTTCTCTTTATACTTTACTACTTCTTACCCTTGGTCAAACTCAGACCCCCGCCTCTTGTCGAGATTAAAATTCTCATCCAGCCTGCTAAGCATTTCTTCCGCTGCAGCCTCCAAAGCCATGGTGCCCATCTGGAATGAAGGCACTACCCGGCGGGCTGCCACGCGGGAGAGCCCGCCACCCCGGTCAGATTCCCAATCTAAGAGTTCCACTTCTGCAATCCAGCCCTTTTCATAAGGGTTCTCATTGACCCATTCGGACGATGATTCCAAGTCTTCATTGACAGCCACAACCTTGCACGCAGCAGGAGCAATGATTTCGAACACGGCCTTGTATGACTCTAACGTACCCAAAGCCCCAAACTGTTCCACTTCAAGCCCTGCTTCCGGGGCATCAAAGAAAATGATATCTGAGAGGCTCTGCTGTACGTAGTCACTCACCCCAACCCTGGCCCGCTTGCCCTCTATCCAGACCCAACAATCGTTTTCATTAAAATAGAAGTTCCCTTGCGGTATCCTAAAACGGAACTTGTCCTGCCAGAATTCCGTGTACTCAAGTGGCCCTGAAAAACCTTCGGCCACATTTATTGCCTGCTTCTCCTGGGTTTTACTAAGTTTTTGGATCGTTTGTGCATTTGGAACTTTGGGCCGTAAAGTTCTATGCCTAAATTATAATATGATCCCCAACCCGAACCATGCCCCCTTTGACGACCCGTCCGAAACGCCCTTCCCGGCTGACGATATAAGGCCGGCCCTGTTCTTTCCACTCTTCCTTGCCGACATAATAAATTTCCATTTCTGCTTCCCCAAGCCTTAACACCATTCCTGGCACGAGTTCGCTCAGGGGAAGATCCGTAACCGTAATATTTTCTGTGTAACCGTCGGCGAGAACCTCTTCCTGCTTTTCCGCTGGAACCTTGACCAAAGCCTCCACCGGAAAAACACTGACTTGGCGATCCCAGTCCCCACCATGGGCGTCCCCTTGGAGACCCCAGCCCTCCACGAGTTCTACTTCAGACACATCATTTTTCACGGTTCCCCGCTGTGAACTGATGTGCAACGACAATACTTTTCCCATGATTCCCTCCCAATATTATGCAATATTATTGATGACGACACCGCTGCCCATATTATAATATCATCATTTGTACTGCCTGTTAAGGTGAATGGCTGTCTTAGTCAGTCTTAGTTGCCATGAAATTGTTATACCCGATTAGCTGTATCGGATATTTTTTCATACCTCTCTTGCAATACTAAAAGTTTAGAGATACAATTGCATGGTTAAATCATTATATTCTAATATATATATGGGTATCCTGCGGCTCTTTGCTGTCAGAAAGGATCCATCCACTAAAAAGGAGGGCTTTATCATTGCTCTGGCTACTTCCGTGAACAACGGCTCAGACATGTGTATCGCCTCACACACCAAACAACTGAAGAGCATGGGCGTCACGGATGAAGAACTTTTGGAGATGATTGCCGTGATCGATGCCTCAACCGGCATGAACCGGGTTAACACCGGCCTGCGCATTTTCCCGCAAGAGTAGTATCTATTGTCCTCAACAGCGAAGGCAACTCCTCCGAGTTGCCTTCGGCTGCCCTTTGGCAAAGGAGGTTGTCTAAACGGCCTGGCCATTGCGACGGAAAATTACCCCCCTGAGCAGCGAGGCAAAAACATCGGCACCCTGGCTTCCGTTTCTGCCATCGGCAGCCTGGCCGGACCCGCCCTCGGCGGCATTGTCGTCGGGTTATGGGGTTGGCGCTGGATTTTCATCCTGAACTTTATTGTCGCCACGTTGGGCTTCACGGCTTCCCACTTTATCATTCCCTCCGACCGGGGCAAAGGGAAATCGAAAAAATTTGACTCCTGGGGTGCCATTTACGTCATTATCGGGATGGTTAGCTTTATCTATGCCCTCTCCAATGTGAATGATTTTGGTTGGAGTTCCCCGGCCATTCTCATTTCCCTCGCTCTCTTCCTCCTCAGTGTCATCGGCGTTGCGATTCAGGAACGCCGGAGAGCGAACCCCGTCCTGGATTTTGAACTGTTCAAAGTGCGCATCTTTTGGACCTCAATTATTGCTGCCCTCATTTCGTTCATCACCATGTACTCGAGCACGATTCTCATTCCCTTCTATTATCAAAAGGTGCTGGGTTACTCGCCCCAGGCTCGGCTTCTATTTTCAGGAGCTTCGAAGAAAGAAGGTGAATCGCATGAGTCGTCCCGGCCACCACCATCTTTGTCACACTGATTGCCATACCCCGGAGCGATTAGCTGAATTACGCCTAGCGGTGAGCAAGACGGAGGGAGTGACCCCCATCTTTAAGGCTTTAGCTGACGAAACGCGTGTAAAGATCATATACGCCTTGCTCCAGGAACCTGATCTTTGCGTGTGTGATCTAGCCGACATTGCCTCCCTCACGGTGGCAGCTGCCTCTCACCATTTGAGGCTACTCAAAAACATGGGACTCGCCCGTTCGCGTAAAGACGGTAAGCTGGTGCGCTATTCCCTAAGTGATGAGCATGTGAAATCAATCCTGGAAGAAGCCTTGCCTTGCAACACAGTGCTCACCTCCGCACCATCCCCGTCAACACGGGATAGTCCGTTTTTTTCGCCCTTACATTCAAACACTTATTTTATTGTTAGAGTATGGAGGGGATCTGATGGAAAAACGGCGAATTGGGATACCAGGCAAAAAACTGAAATGGGCCTTTTGGGCCACCCTGATTATTCTGGCTGTAGAGGTGATTGGCGGCAGCTTAGCCAATAGTCTGGCACTCCTCAGCGATGCCGGACACGTCCTCACCGATGTCGCGGCCTTAGGCCTGGCCTGGTTCGCCGCGGTTCAGGCGCAAAAGTCGCCGACCCTCAAACACACCTTCGGTTACCATCGGACAGGTATCCTAGCCGCTTTGGCTAATGCCGTGACCTTGATCGTCATCGCCTTCATCATTCTGTTTGAAGCGTTCCATCGCTTGCAGAATCCTGAGCCTGTGCAAAGCACGATCATGTATATCAGTGCTAGCGTCGGAATACTCGTCAACCTGGGCATCGCCCTGGGTTTCCGCAGTGGGGAAGACAACCTGAATGTGCGCTCTGCTCTCCTCCATGTCTTGGGAGATGCAGCCGCATCAGCAGGAGTAATCATTGGCGGAGTGATCATGCAGTATACTCAATGGTATATTATCGACCCCATCATTTCTGTGCTCATCGCCTTCATGGTCGGCTGGGGAGCCTGGAGAATCGTCAAGGAGACCCTGCACATCCTCATGGAGGGAACACCCATTGATTTTGAGGCAGAAACGCTCTTGGATTATGCGAAAACCCTGCCCGGTGTCTGTGACCTGCATGACCTTCATGTCTGGAGCGTCACGCCCGAGCGAACAGCGCTGAGCTGCCATCTAGTCATTGAACCCAATAGTTCCCTCTCCTCAGGCCTACAGCTGATCGCACAGACCAAATCCTATCTCGAACAATCATTCAATATTTCCCATGCCACAATCGAGTTGGAAACAGCGCACTGCCCCTGTACTTCCCTGCTCTGCCAGGATGCGCTGTGGCAAAAGCCGCTCGCTCATCACGAGAGCATTGCCACCTAAAGCGGAAAGCATTTGTTTGCAAAGATAATCAATCGCTCGCTTAACATAGAGGGAGAGCCTCCACATTACAATATGAAGGCTCTCCCTCTTCTTTGAAGATGACGGTCTATTGGCACAGGTCATAATTTCTTGTACCTAGATCAAAATTTCCGGCCTTGATCAGGTTCCCTGGGCCAATTTTTTGATTCTTTGTTCAATTTCATCGCATACTTCTCTGAACACCTGTGTGATTTCTTCTTCGCTCCCGCTGGCCTTGGCCGGGTCCCTCAGTTCCCAATGCTCCTTTCGCACATGAGGCGGGGTGGCAGGGCAGGTATCGTAAGCATCGCCGCACAGGGTAATAACGTAATCAGCTTTGTTCAGTAGTTCCAGATCGATCACTTCCGACTTCTGTCCGGAAATATCTATCCTTTTTTCCGCCATTACCTCCACTGACCTAGGGTTTAGGCCATGGGCCTCGATGCCGCCGCTGTAGACCTTATACTTGTGGCTCAGGTATTTCTTGCCGAATCCTTCCGCCATTTGACTGCGGCAGGAATTGCCGGTGCAGATAAAGTAGATGATTTTTTTGTCCACTGGGATTCTCCTTTGTACTGTTGAGTTATTTTTCTGGCTTATAAAAGCTCTGCTATATCTCTGAGTTCTTACCCGCGCAGCGCTTCCCCGTTCTTGCCGAAGTACTTGCCTCCCATTTTCAGGGCCACGTTAACCAAACCAATCATCACAGGCACCTCAATCAACGGCCCGATCACTGCGGCAAAGGCTTGGCCGGAGTTTATCCCAAATACCGCCACCGCTACCGCGATCGCCAGTTCGAAGTTATTGCTGGCTGCGGTAAAGGCCAGGGTGACTGTCTGGCTATAAGGAATCCCCAGTCGCCAACCCATGAAAAAAGAGACAAAAAACATGATTAAGAAATAAGCAACTAAAGGAATCGCTATCCGCACCACGTCCATAGGTAAAGACACGATATATTGCCCTTTAAGGGAAAACATAATCACGATTGTAAAAAGAAGGGCTATTAAGGCCAAAGGGCTGATTTTCGGTACAAACTTCTGCTCATACCACTCCCTGCCCAGCCGCGGCAGAAGAATAAGGCGCGTAAGCAAACCAGCGAAGAATGGAATACCCAAGTACACCAAAACGCTCTTTGCAATTTCCCAAATGCTCAGATCAAGCTTCACTGTACCCGCGGTGAGTCCCAGCCAGAACGGCAGCACGGAAATAAAGATATAAGCATAGATCGAGTAGAAGATGACCTGGAAAATGGAGTTTAACGCCACCATTGCTGCTGCATACTCTGAATCCCCTTTGGCCAGGCTGTTCCACACGATGACCATGGCAATACAGCGCGCGAGTCCGATCATAATTAAACCGGCCATGTACTCGGGATAATTATGAAGAAAGATAATAGCCAAGACAAACATGATAATCGGACCAATTATCCAGTTCTGGACCAGAGACAGTGTCATGACCCGGGTGTTTTTTACAACCAACCCCATTTCTTCGTATTTAACTTTGGCTAAGGGCGGATACATCATGACAATAAGACCGATAGCAATCGGTATGTTGGTGGTGCCGCTTTGGAAAGTGTTAAGCCAGGTGGCTACTCCAGGGAACACATACCCAATCCCGATTCCTACAGCCATCGCCAAAAAGATCCACAAAGTCAAATAGCGGTCCAGCCAGGACAGCTTGCGGCTAACAGGCGTTTCAACACTCATACGCTAAACCTCCTTACATTGTTATCACACTAACTTTTCCACAAAACTTATCAAGGAAAATCCAACTTACGCCCTACACCCCTTTGCTGCCGCCAAGCGCTCCAGGTCTGCGGAAACTGTTGGCAAGTGCGGCAGGAACAAGAAAAGAAGCGGATGCTGGTTGTTTAAGGAATAGTAGACCCATTGGCCGCCCTTGCGCTCCTTGACAAACTCCGCCTGCTTGAGCCTCCGCAAGTGTTGAGAAACTCCCGGCTGGCTGATTTCCAAAATCTCAGTCAAATCACACACGCATAACTCGCGCTCACGCAATAGCCCGAGAATACGGAGACGGGTTTTGTCAGCCAAAACCTTAAACTGCTCCGCTGTTTGTTCCAAAGACTCAATATTCATTCGTACACCTCCTTATGGTTAAGTATATAAATATATTATTATATATTTTATCTCATGGCAAGAGTCGTTTGCTTAAGATTAGTATTTTCTTTAGGTTCACCAATATTTCATAAGTTGCTCATGGAAACTTCAGACAGCAAGAGCACCTTTAGTTAAAGATGCCCTTGCTGTCTATATAAATGCCCCGGCCTCAGATTTTCACAGCCGCCTCGCGCACAACGGCAAGCGCTTCATCAATTTCTTCCTCAGAAACAATAGAAGCTTTCTTCTCCGCTTCCAAACCGCCATACACTGTTACCCCAGGAATCCGCAAGAGCCCATCAATCAGGCGTTGGCAGAGAATTTGTTCTCTCTCTCCTACCCTTTCGACACCGTGTTCCAGCAAATACCGAGCCCCGGCCCCCAATCCGGCAATTCCTACCCCGTTCAGAGTGCCGCTTTCCAAGCGGTCCGGCAGAAAATCCGGTTGTTCATCTTTTTCCGAGAGGCTTCCCGTTCCCCCGTAGATCAGAGGCTTAAGCTCGATATTGGGACCTATGATAAGGCCGCCTGTCCCCTGCGGCCCCAGCAACCCCTTGTGGCCGGGAAACGCCAGCATGTCAATCGGCATTTTCCGTAAATCTAGCTCAAACACACCGTTCGGAAGGCTGTTTGAGCGCTAACTCCGCTCCGATGAGATCGGAAACAACCACAGACTTAACCTTTTTCCTTGTCAGCATTTGGCGAACCCGCATGGTGCAGCGTTTAGGGCAGCCGTCTACAGTGATAACCGAATATGCCTCCAGAAAAGCACGGGCCTCCTCTTCCCAGGAAAAGAATAATGGTGAACACAAGGTAACGGTTATTCCCGGCCTAATACTCTCCAACACCCGGCGGGTAGCCAGACGCGAAGCAGACATCCGTTCTTCAGGCTCACCGTCTGTCGCCGTCTTAAATTCCTTGATTCCCCGACCCATAGCCTTGCCCAGTTCCGGGAGCTTTCCCGGTCCAAAAATAATCAGAGCAATAACTAATACTATCACCATTGTTGTCGGGCTTAAAAAACCAAATGTAATCATTGTTATGGAGCAACACTTGGGAATTATAGCCGAGGAGATTATAGAGAGCCGAAACTTGATTCGCACTCTGACCATCCTCGCTTACAATTACCAGTATCTTATTGCCCAGGATTTGCTTTAAGTTTTCTAACTTCATGGTTTCACTATAAGGAATAATTGATTGCAGTTGGGATATGGCCTTTGGCATAGACGATGTCCTCAACAGCTGTTTTGCCTGTGGCAAGTTGAGGAAGTTCATGCACCCCCGTCAACTTGTTGTCCGTGGTCTCCACCGACAAAGCGGCCTTGGCTTTCGGCAGAGCCTGGGTTGCCAGTACTTCCGGTTTGCTCGTCCAGTCAGCCATGCCGTAAGTCATAGATACCGCATCATATCCCATAAAATTGAACATTGTTGCCACATAGGCCGCACCCGTTCCGGTATAGCAGTATGAGACAATCTTCTAACCTATTATTCCTGATCCTTTTTTACAATCTCTTCATAGCGTTCTAAGAAGTCTTCAATTGATGCTTTGCGCTGCTTCATATCAAAAGCCCAGGCATGAAGCATGGTTATTCCCTCTTGAGTAATGGCATAGATTCTCTTAGCCGGTCCGGCTGCGCCCGTTTCCCAGTGAGATTCCACAAAACCCTCATTTTCTAAACGGCGCAAATGCCGGTAGACTGCCCCCGCATCTGGTGCTCCTGCATAGAACCGGAAACGGCTTAGCCGTTCCATTAATTCATATCCATGGGAAGGCTGTTCGACCAAGCTTAAAAGCAAAGTCGGCTGGATGAATCGTTGATGTTTACCTCCGGGTTGGCAATTGGATTCATGATTCTCGTCATGACAAGAGTGGTTTTTACGCATAATTTCTGATTCCCCTCGCTTAGAAATCGTGTTAGGCCTACGTTTGTCAGTGTTGTTCGTGCCTAGAAGGAGTTTCCGAGGCAATTTTATTTTTACGATTGACACTTGCCCATCCAAGGTCTAAAATTCTACTAACATCTATATGTTATAATCATCTATATGATATGTCAAACAATATATGGGGGGGTGGTCTGACAAAACATGATCGTGATTTTCACGAACGACCTATGACTAAGTTTACCTATAAAAAAACGCATAGAGTATGGAGTGTGACTAATGTTTAACATTGCCCTATTTTCCTTATCCTTCGTTTTCTTAGGGCTATCTTACTTAAAAAGCCCGCTTAAAACTAAGAAAGCCTTGAAAATTGCCTGGAATTCTTTTGTGCGCATCATGCCGATGATGTTGGGTGTTATCGGACTAATTGGGATTATGCTCACGCTGATGTCCCCTGAAACGATCGGCCTTGTTTTTAACAATAAAAGCTGGTGGTCAACAAGCTTGGCTGCGCTGATTGGCTCCATCACCTTGATCCCTGCCTTTATTGCTTTTCCGCTGGCAGCGTCTCTCTTGCGGGAAGGGGCTGGGGTCATGCCGATTGCAGCTTTTGTCACTACTTTGACCATGGTAGGAATAATAACTGCCCCCATGGAAATAAGCATTTTCGGTCATCGCTATACGCTTTTACGCAATGCCTTAAGTTTTGCAACCGCCATAGTCATAGCTTATATTATGGCCTTAATCCTGGTACAGTAAGGAGAGTATGAAAATGATGCCTAATCCGAGCAAACAAAAAAAGACCCTATGGCAAAGTCTAAGACCCTACATGTTAGTGATGGCCGTGATTCTTGCGGATTTAACGATGATGCTAAGCAATCGTCAGCTAGGATACTCTTCTCTCAGCATCTCCGCTGACTACTTGTTCGAGATGCTGACATTCATTCCCCCCATTTTCATCTTGATGGGACTCTTGGACGTTTGGGTTCCGCGAGAACTGGTCGAGAAAAATGTGGGACCAAACTCAGGTTGGCGCGGCATAATCATCTCAATCTTGGTCGGAACGGCAGCGGCCGGACCATTGTATGCAGCCTTTCCCTTAGCAGCCACATTGTGGCGCAAAGGAGCAAAAGTAGCAAACATCATGATATTCTTAAATACGTGGGCAGCGATTAAAATCCCCATGATTACGGTTGAGCTTAAATATCTGGGTTGGCGCTTTGCACTTTTGAGGCTGATTCTTACCCTGCCTGCTATTATCATCATAGGCTATTTAGTGGAGAAGTGGGGCAAAAATAGGCAATTGCCGAGTACTCAGTCTGAGATTGCTTAAATAATAGCTATTTAGGACTTACCTTTGTAGTGACTTATCAGCTAGGCAAGAAGAATGGTTATTGACATAATCTAAATAGTAGGCTTATTTTGTTGTAGGTATTACTGTATTTGCTCGTTTATCAGATGAGACAAATTTTCTAATGCTCGCGCAACATGCTCTACCTCGTTGACCATAGCTGAAATTTCTGTCATAAATTCATTGTGTGAAGTCAATTAGGTCTTTCAGTTCGAATTCGCGGTTCATCTGCACTCCCTCCACATCACTAAGTAAGGCTGCCGACAGTTAAGTCAACAGCCTCTTTGCATCTTAACAGGGATTCATTAAGCAGCCTTCTTTTCCTGGGTATTTTTTGCGAGGTTAGGTAACACCGCTGAAACGTAACCCAGAAGGATGCCCAGAACAAACGGAATGGTGGCAGCCACAATATCTCCATTTGCTCCAAAATACACGGCACATCCCGCAAAAGCAGCCGGAGCAAATGCAAAGACCCGTGTTGACATGACCATGACCATAATAAATGCGATAACAGCGACTCCTACCGCAAGGAACAAGGAACCCCCATTAAATAGAGGCATAGCTTTTAGCACCAAAAATCCCAGAACGATCCCTAATAATCCCGGTGCTAAACTCTTGCCAATGGCTTTGGAATCCCCGCCGCCGGCAAAAAAGAGTGCCCAGCCGACAAAAGCCGGCCATGTGAGAAAACTAGCGATTCCGGAAACGAAAGTCCAAATTCCTGCTAGACCCCCAATACTGAGTGCAAGTGGAAACATATTTATTACCTCCCTTGATAATTTTGTCACCCGCCAAGTCTTAATGGGGGTGGTTATCTAGCCAGAAACTGTGTGCCGAGTGCATCCGCAGCTAAAATAGCATTGTACACGTTCTGTGGATTAACCGGAACATGCATATTGTAGATCGTTTCCCCTTCGGCACACGCCAGTTCGGCGACTTTACGGATCTTAGCTTCCGTAATTTCTTGAACCCCGATTTGTTGCAGGTTAACCGGAAGACCTACCGCGACACAAAATTCTAAGACTTCGTTCAGTTCGGTGGTTGTCCGGCTTTCCATCACCATTTGCACGAGAGCACCAAAAGCAACTTTTTCCCCGTGATAATAGGGGTGAGTCTCTTCGAGCGCTGTCAGACCGTTATGAATCGCGTGGGCAGCGGCCAAACCCGCACTCTCGAAGCCAAGCCCGCTGAGCAAAGTATTGGCTTCGACGATTTTTTCCACATCGGATGAAGGGACATTTTTTTCTACAGCCAACTTTGCCCTTAGGCCATGTTCGATGAGCAGGGTATAGCAGAGCTTGGCCAAGGCCTGGGCTGCTTCACTGGAGTTGCCTCCCGGCATGTTAATGGCATTGGATTTGTAGCATGCTTCTGCTTCAAACCAGGTGGCCAAGGCATCACCCATTCCCGAAACCAGCAGCCGTGCCGGGGCATTCGCCACAATTTCCGTGTCCACAAGGACTAAATCCGGATTTTTGGGCAGCACCAAATAACTTTCGAAGACCCCTTCTGGCGTGTAAACAACCGAAAGAGCACTACAAGGGGCGTCCGTCGCAGCGATTGTGGGCACAATCACAATAGGAAGCCGCATATAGTGAGCTACCGCTTTGGCGGTATCAGCAGGTTTGCCGCCGCCAACGCCCATGATAAAGTTAACACCGAAGTTCTCGCCAAGGCCTTTGAGACGGTTGACCTCTTGCATGCAGCACTCCCCGTTAAACCTCTCGAAGGTGGCACTCATGCCTTGTTCGCGAAGGCTTTCTTCGATATCCGTCTTGGCAACGGCCATAGCGCTCTTGCTACAGACGACCAAGGCTTTGTCCCCTAAAGCCAAATTCTTGACTTGTTCACCGATTTGACGAATGGCTCCGGGACCTTGCACATAACGACTGGGCGAGATCATGATCTTTGACATAACTACAACCTCCTAAAATATTTTGCTTTATTTGTACCCCATTAACAGAACTGGAAACGTCCTTTCGAGAGATGTTTAGCCGTTTCCCGATTCAGTTAATTGCGGTTAACAAATCTTTGTGAGGTGATGCGATAAATTCTGCTCCGGCATAAACTCCGTCTTCTTTAATGCGGGCCACAGCGGACTCAACGCTGGCTTGAACTGCACTGACCTCCCCGGTAAGCAAGACAAGACTTTTACCGCCCATCCCGTGAGCCAAACGCACTTCGAGCAAGTCCACGTTGGCTGCCTTGACCGCAACATCCGCTGCCACGATTCCTGAAGCCACGGTAAAGGTTTCAATGATCCCAAGTGAACGAATCTTATCAATATGCGTCGTACCCGAGAGGGCGGGCAAAACAGCCTTATGAACATTGGGCAAAACAAACTCGTCGATGAGTTGTTCCGCTGCCATTGCTTTCCCTGCGCCTAGAGCACTTTTGACCGCTCCAACATCACCGCTGATCAAGGCAATGTATTTTCCAGGGCAAATTGGCATGGATTGTAGAAGTTCAACATTTGCAGCCTTTAGCATTTCATCAGCGACCAAAATTCCGCGGGCTATGCTTTTTATCTCTAACATTCCTATAGCTGCCTTCATCCGGCCCACCCCCTTAATTCTCGATCACAATCATATTCTGGGTGATTTGAACCACCCTCCCATCGATAGAAGCATGAAGAGGAACTCCTAAAGCATCTTCCTTGATCTGGGCAATCAAATCACCACTTTGAACCTGATCGCCTTCTTTAACAAGAGGTTGGGCAGAAGAGCCTATGTGCTGCTTGAGTAACAGTTCCACCCGCCGTGGCGAAAAACGATCTGTGGCAAGCGATGCCGGCACGTTGTAGTTTTCCAGACCCAGCCTGCTCACCAGGCGTTTAATCGGGACTTTTGTAAAATCCCTGTTTTCATGAGTCTGAGGTGTTTTATTTACCAGCGGATTTTTAACCCCGGCTGCCATCAGTTGCTTCTTTAACTCCCCGTTCACCCGATTAGGAGACAATCCCATATCACAACCAACGGTTTCGCACGCACCGCATTGGCAGCACAAGAAGGCCCGTACGACATCCCCGGCTAACGCTTCTACGCCTTGACCATAGGCACGCATGACTTTATGAGGTTCCATACGGTGTCCTAGCTGATACCTGGGACAAACATTGGTACATTTGTTGCATTGGCAGCACACGGCACGCGACCGCAACAAGGCAGTGGATAATGAAGCTTGTTTGTTGATCACTAAGCTGTGGTCCGACGGTAAAACGATCAATCCTTTGGTCGTTTTCGTAATCGGTTTTGCGGGATCAACCAAAGAACCCATCATCGGTCCGCCTTCAATCACGCTGTAGTCACCAGGCAAAGGCCCGGCCACATTGATAAGTTCCTGAATCGGTGTTCCCAAGGCTGCCTTAAGGGTTACCGGGCTTTCAACGGCCCCAGTGATCGTAACATACTTATCAATGACAGGTTTTCCTTCCAAGGCCAGTCCGATGTTGAGTAAGGTTTCGACATTCGTAACAACTGCACCGACTTGTACAGGAATTCCGCCTTCCGGAACAACTCTGCCGATCGTTTCGTATAATAGAACCTGCTCGTCCCCTGCCGGATAAAAATCATCAATTAGCTTAATCTCTAAGAGCGGAAATTCTCCCACCTCTTGCAGGAGGGCAACGACAGCGCCTTTATATTTTGCTTTCAGGGCGAAAACTCCACGCCGGGCGCCGGACATTTCCACAAGTTTCTGTAAGGTTCGGCAAAGATCAAGCGCGTAGCGCTCCATCAGTTGTTGATCCACTCTTAACAAAGGTTCACATTCAGCACCATTCACCACGATAAATTCCACCTGGGTATCCAGCTTTTTATAAGTTGGGAAGCCGGCACCGCCGGCACCCACCACCCCAGCGGAACGTATCGCTTGAATTTCTTCTTTGGCCACGGTTTTCACCTTCCGCTCTTAAACAATTGAGAAACCGTCAACTAGGACACAGCGGCGGCTGCGGGTAAAGCTCCTCGCGGAAGTTAGGCCTTCCCCGGTAGGGCCCGCAATGGTAAAGGTTGTGTATCCTTCCCCGCCGATGCCGATGCCCGCATAGGATGGGCCATTCTTAACAAAGATCGTTGTCTCCACAGCCCTGGCGAAGGCCGTAAGATTGTCAATGTTTTGCGAGTGCATGATGGCCGTGTGCCGGTTTCCATGCTCAACTTTACACCCCAAAGCAATCGCTTTCTCGACATTAGGAACCCGGACGATGGGTAAAATGGGCATCATCAATTCTTCTAACACGAAGGGGTGGTCCTCCGGGACTTCACAGATAATCAGCTTCGTTGACGCAGGAATTTCGCGGCCAATATCTTTCATCAAACGCGCTGCGTCTTTACCGACAAATTTCTTATTGACGCCGTAAACACGCTGCGGTTTGACCGTACAGCCCTCGGCCATCACTTTATCTTCGCTCGTCAACACAAGTTTTACTAAAGCATCCACCTCATTTGAGGTAGCCAAATAAGCACCGTTTTGGCGCATATAAGCAATAAGCTGATTGGCCACGTAGTCGACAACGATGGCTTCTTTTTCGGCGATGCAAGGTAAATTATTATCAAAAGAAGCTCCGGCGACAATGCTTTTAGCCGCTTTTTCCAAGTCAGCCGTTTCATCAACAACCACCGGCGGGTTCCCTGCACCTGCTCCGATAGCTTTTTTGCCGGAAGAAAGCACGGTTTTAACAATGCCTGGGCCACCGGTTGCGGCTAATAAGTTGACGCCGGGGTGCTCCATCAGCTTTTGCGTATTTTCCAAAGTAGGGTTGGCAACGGCTGTGAGCAGGTTCTTAGGGCCGCCTGCCTGAACGATGGCTTCACTAAGAATTTCAACGGTGCGCAAAGAGGCTGATTTCGCCCCCGGATGTACGCTAAAGACCACAGCGTTTCCGGCCGCCACCATGCTAATGCTATTATTGATCACCGTAGCAATCGGATTGGTCGAGGGAGTAATGGAACCAATCACGCCAAAGGGTGCCATTTCGACCAGAGTCAAGCCCCGATCTCCCGTCATTGCTGCCGGTTTCAAGTCTTCCGTACCGGGAGTCTTGGTCGCTGCGATTTTGTTCTTGAGGGTTTTATCTTCGACTCTTCCCATCCCGGTTTCAGAAACCGCTAAGCGTGCAAGTTCCTCCGCATGAAGTACGGCGGCTTCCCGCATGGCGGTTAAAAATTTTTCCCGTTTCTCCAGCCTGTGGCCAATGAGCTCTTTTTGAGCCGTCTTTGCGGCTTTCACCGCTGCTTCGACACTGGAAAACAAGACTTGTTCTTCTTTTTGTTGCTCCGTTTGGCCACGGTTAACGACTTTTTGCAGTACTTCCTGAACGATTTGTTCTAAGAATTGCGCTTCTACAGCCATCTCAATCCCCCCTAGTCTTTAGCCAGCGCACTCACGGCGGCCTGTGCCACCGTCATGTCCTCGGCCACGCTTCCCCCGCTCACTCCGACCGCACCACATAAGACACCCTCTTTGTAAATCGGATACCCGCCTCCGAATATGACAATTCGTCCGCCGTTGGTTGCTGAGATGCCAAACAACTCCTGCTGAGGTTCGGCTTGCGGTTTTAATTCGTGCGTAGGCATCTGCAGCGCTAAGGCCGTATAGGCCTTATTAATGGCGATGTCGATGCTCGCCAGCAAGGAACCGTCCATGCGCTGAAAGGATTTCAGATTTCCACCTGAATCGACAAAAGCGATGACCATCGGCACTCCAATAGCAACGGCAGCCTTGACGGATTCGTTCGTCGCTTTTAGTACTTCCGCTAAAGATAAATCCACATGCATTTCCTCCTTTCCAAATTGGCAATGAAAATTGATCCTTCCCAGTTCGTGCAGTTGACGGATGACAACATCCTTGAGATATTGTTTGATTTCTCTTCTGGCCACGACCCGCGCCAAAATAAATAAC
The DNA here is from genome assembly GCF_054657415.1 of Paradesulfitobacterium aromaticivorans. Lineage (NCBI taxonomy): Bacteria > Bacillati > Bacillota > Clostridia > Eubacteriales > Peptococcaceae > Paradesulfitobacterium > Paradesulfitobacterium aromaticivorans. The sequence goes on from NZ_BAAHYT010000010.1 coordinate 236,018, forward strand.
AGATCAGACAATCGGTTTACAAAGGCTATGATTTCAGGTCTAATCGCTTCGTATTCTGCGAGGAGTGTTAAAAGTCTCTCCATTCTCCTCACAACGGTCCGGCAGACATCAAGCCGGGCAGCTCCCACACATTCCCCAGGGGTTATAAATCCATGCAGTTGCCCAACTTCGGGAGTAAAATGATCGATATATCCCTCTATCCGTTCAACATCGGCCTGGCCAATACGCTTGGCTAACGTCTTAGTGTGACCGGCGGTGGCTAACTCGGCGGCCAGCACAAATAGATCCTGCTGAATTGAGAAAATGGTTTCGACGATGTCGGAGTCAGAAATCTCACTCTTGGCTAAACCCAGAAATGAATTCACTTCATCAATGGTTCCATAAGTGTCAACCCTGATATCTGATTTCTTAACCCGTTCCCCGCTAAACAGAGAAGTCTCCCCCCGATCCCCTTTTCTCGTATAAACTTTCATCATCACACCTCACCACTGATGATGCGCAAGTTTTCAGTTTGGAGAAGTTGCTCATCAACCTCTAGATCATCAATAATGCCAACGATCGCGCAGTCAACCGGGGAATCTTTGGCTGCACTCCGGCTGGCCGTGCTGCCCTTCACATAGAGAACGGTCTCACCAACGCCGGCACCGACTGAATCCACAGCGACCAGTGGGTAATCGGCTCGCCCTGAATGGAAACTTAAGGGCACGATCAGGAGCAGCTTCGACCCAATTAAACGAACATCTTTGCTGGTAGAAACAACCGTTCCGACTACTTTTCCGATGTACACCGGCCCACACCCCTATTCCAACCGTCTTGTGTGCTAAGAAGAGATGCGAATATTGTGTTCGGAAGCCGTTTCTTTCGCCAGAGGAGTCACAACCCCTTTGGCCACAATCTCGCGATAACATAATCCGACTGCCCTCAGCACTTTCTCCCGAGTCAGTGCACCTTCGACGACTAAGGGCTTCAGCGGGTCACTCGCTGACATCGCATTTGCAACCGTTGGATTAATCGGATCCCGTCCAACTGCCTGCAAGACCGCCGGCAGAAGATAATCTGCATCCACAAGCTGTATCCCATAGGAGGATAGTTTCTCAAGGTGCGACAAGCAAACCTCGCTCTGGGATTTTGATTTGAAAGCAAACCCTAATTTCGACAACTCTGCTGAATTCGGATTCGCTGCATTCGACACGGCCACTACGGGTTTGTTCTGGAGCAAAGCCCAAGCTGTAAGCTGAGTGATGAGGGTATCCTGAATCCCTAAGGCAAGCTTGGCCACCGTATTCATCGTCAACGTCGGCAAGATTATCGCTGCCGAACGTTTAATCATTTCCAGGGGATTCGGCCTTTCACTGACGTCTTTCTCCTCATACAGCGAGCTCGCACTGCGTCCGCCAAACACGCTTCGGAGTTCCTGGGAATCAAACATATTCTTAGCCGCCTCTGAAAGAACAGGGTTTAAGCGTAAGCCGCGATTGCGCATTTCACGCAACTTATAGCTAACCTTTGGCCAGATAGAATGTCCGGCAGTAATCAGAACCAGAACTTCCTCCCCGGAATGGGTGTCATTATCTGTCAAGCGTTCATCTTTTAATTGAGCAATCACCTCAGCAGTGATTAAACGCACTAAATCTTTAAGTTCCATTGAATCCGCCTCCAGTTAGCGACAGTGTCTAGCGATTCCTAAAGGAGTGACAAGGAGGGGATTGTAAGGTTTGAAAACCGGTATCCCCAAAAACTTACTGACTACCTTTTCAAACCCTTCCAAACAAACGGTGCCGCCGACAAGGTACACACTTTCGACCTTTTGGCCGGCAAGATGGTGTTGGATGATGCTGGCTACCTTTTCAATGACCGGCACGATGACCGGAAAAACATCCTTATACTGGGCAGGGTCGCGCTTTTTCAGTTCCGCTTCCTCGAAGTCGATTTTATAGGCACCGGCCAACACTAAGCTAAAATGCGTCCCCCCGGTGGGTTCATCCGCCACATAGACGACTTTGCCTTGGTCAAGTACAGAAATCCCGGTGGTTCCACCGCCAACGTCAACCACTGCACCACTTTGAATCCCAAGCACCGTGGCTGCGGCCGTTGGTTCATCGACAACCTGGTTGACCTCGAGCCCAACAGCCTGAACCACATTAATGATGGCCTTCACGTCCCCTGCCAGAGTTCCAGGAGGAATCGCCACCGCCGCGGTTTCCAAAGAACGTCCTAAACGCTCTTCGAGTTGAGTGATCAGACTGCGCACGATCTGAATGGCTCCCAGGAAATCCACCACCAGGCCGTCTTTGACCACGCGCCCTTCTTGCATAGCTCCTGCTAAAGGCCGTTTGTTTTCATCGAGTACGGTCACAACGATATTTGCGGTTCCCAGGTCGACCCCAACGTACAATTTGCCTGAGTAATCTTCCGGCACAGGCTGCCGGATTTTACGCTCCATTTCTGCGATGGTTGCATTGGCTTGTTCCAAACTAAACATAGTTTTCCGTTCCCCTGCTCATCCCGATGACTCGAACCGAGTCCCGGTTGTTTAGATCGGCTGCATTCCCTTCTTCAAGATCAATATGCATCTCAAGCTCAAAGTCCTTATGCACTCTGACCAGAACGTTGCGGAATACCACCCCGCGAAGACCCTGAACCTCCACATCAACTTTGTCGCCATCAGATACTCCAAACATTTCAGCATCGCGCGGACTCATGTGAATATGACGTCGGGCGACGATGACCCCGTTTTCAAGGGTCACCGCCCCCTGAGGGCCTACGAGAACTAACCCCGGTGTCCCCTCATGATCCCCTGAATCTCTCACAGGTGGTTGGATCCCCAAAGCATAACCATCCGCCCTAGAGATCTCAACCTGGGTCTTGCGGCGCACTGGTCCCAAAATCCGGACTTTTTCGATGGTGCCTTTCGGCCCGGCAAGGATCACCGTCTCTTTAGCAGCAAATTGTCCTGGCTGAAGTTCTTTCATTCTAGTCATTTCGTATCCGGCTCCAAACAAAAGATCAACGTCCTGGCGGGATAGGTGCACATGGCGGTTGGAGACCCCGATCGGTACTTCCGGATGATGTGCGCACCCGTAGGATACCCCAGCCAGTTGTTCTAAAATAGCTTCCGTAACTTGATGAACCAGTTGCTCTGAATCAAACATGTTCTACCCTCACCTTTAGACAATAATCAAGATCCCGGACACAGTAAGCTAGCCGAGAGGAATTAAACGAGTTTCGGCAGGATTTTTTCCACATCCGTATGCGGCCTAGGGATGATATGAACGGATACCAGTTCTCCGACTTTCTCAGCTGCTGCCGCACCGGCGTCTGTGGCTGCCTTGGTCGCACCCACATCTCCCCGGACCATCACCGTCACTAATCCGGAACCAATTTTCTCATAGCCTACAAGAGTCACATTTGCGGCTTTTACCATGGCATCTGCGGCTTCAATCGCCCCAACCAATCCCTTTGTTTCAACCATGCCCAAAGCTTCACCTTTCATTGCGCGTTGCCTCCTTTTAATTCAGGTATTCAAAATTCAGTAGTCAGTAGGGATTTCTTGCATCCTTTTGAGGTTTAAAACCCTTGATTGAACCCTAAAATTATTCTGTCTCCTGTCTCCTGATTCCTGACTACTTACTTTTTGCTACTTCCCGTTCTCCGGCTCCACTGACTTCGGTTTTCTTTTCGTGCTCCGTGTTTCATATTTCTTCGGTGGTGGTTGTACCTGTTCTGTCTGTTGTGCTTGCACTTGTTCAGTCTGCTGTACTTGTTCCGGTTCTTTCTCTGGTGGTTTCTCCTCTTCGCTTACCGCAGGGCTGACCTGAGCTTCAGCTAAAACCATGGATGTGATTCCCGATGCCGGGCGCGGGATGATATGAACAGCCCATAACCCGTGAACCCTTTTGGCTTCAGCTCCCCCGGCTTCAATAGCAGCCTTGACTGCCGCTACATCTCCAATGAGCTTGACAGTGACCAAGCCACCCCCTTTGGTCAATTCATACCCCAATAGCCGGACATTCGCCGCTTTTGCAGCTGTGTCTGCTGCGGCTATGGCCGCCGGTAGCCCTATTGCTTCGATTAGCCCAAGGGCTTCTCCTGTCATGGTCATCCTCCTTCAGCACTGTCCATCAAACGTTCATCGGCGTTTCGTCTTTAAACGGCACTCCTTTGACCAGTCGGGCCGCATTAGCTCCAAGTCTTCGCGCATTCACGGCCGTTGCCTGAGTACCTTCACAGTAGAAGAGTGGTTCGGTGTGTCCCAAACGATGAAAATGAATAGATATCGAGCCTTGAACATCTATTCCTACCCCGACACCCAATTGTGACCACTCTGCTCCCTCGCGGGATAGTCTGCTTGAGCTTTCGTTTTCAACCTCCAGCTCCTTCCACGGAACCCCCTCTTCTTCCATGCCGGCTTTCAAAGCCTTGAGACAACTATCCTGCTGACTCAACTGCCGGGCACGGCAAAGAGCGATAACCGGTTTACGTTCCAGGTCTTCAGCTTGGCTCAATTCAACCACCTTCACCTTCGATGGACAGTACAAGCCCTGTGGCCACAGCATTGCGTGGGCCTTGCGAGCCCCTGATGTTGCCACGCCCTGCGACAACGGCATAGTCTGCCAGTCGATCGGCGACCATCCCAGGGATCTCAAAATCTACAGCCGACCCCCCGACCATGACGACGAACTCGATACCCCGAATATTTCCCAAAGGTGCGACCCGTTGTAAGGCACGGAGAGCATTTGTGACAAATACCCGTTCTTTGGCTTCTCTGCGTACCATGCGAATTTTTTCCAGGGAATGTTTGGTCGGAATAGGCTCCATGGAGCCATCGTCTTTGAGCGTGACCACCCTGGCAAAGATCCGGGGATCCAACGGCCGGTCAAAGAAACGGACGCTTCCGTCTTCCGTGCGCAAGTGATAGAGGGATTCCACTTTAGCGAGTGGGTATTTCTTAATCTCTTCGGCAAGATTTAAGTCATCAAGACCGAGTTCAGAGCTAATCAGCATCGTTACCATGTCCCCCGCCCCTGCCAAATGAACTGAAAATATCTTTCCTTCACGATTGATAATTGCCGCATCGGTGGAGCCTCCACCCATGTCCAAAATCGCCAAGGGTTTGTCGGTTCCCGGAGTGGTCAAAGCACCTTGAATCGCCATTTCTGCTTCCACACCGGCAATTTTGACCGATATACCCAACTCGTTTTCCAATTTGGCTGCAATGGCCTTCATTTGAAGCTGGTTGGTTTTGACCATGGCGGCCAGACCCACGGCATTTTCCAAAGCAAACTCCCCGGCCAGACCTCCTTGAACTTTCTGCGGAATGTAGGTATCAACGGCCAAGACATCCTGTATTTTCATGCTGTGGACGGGCTGGTTTGTCAGATCACTCATCACATGACGAATTTTTTCCATCATGCCGCCGACATTCGTGCCGGGTTCCCCCCGGACATCGTCGAGGTTGCCGGCCGCTTCAATCACAGCCCGCACCTTTTCCGCCCCGAGTTGGATGTCAACTTCAAGCTTCTGCCGGTCTCCGAATACAGCCAATTTACCTGCAGGAATCCGTCTGGCTTTGACATCACCTTGGGGGGTTTTGATGACGACAGCGGAACGATTGCCAACAAGCGCCCTGGCCACAGGGACAACAAGTTTGGTTTGTTCAGGGGTGAGAGAGAACACGGACGCTATTCCATAGGGATCGGATAGAACCCGGATGCTGCTCCCCGGTTCGGCAACTTCGACCGCGGTCAGCATTCCGAGAGGAATTTTATCAATATAATCCACTTCGTCAAGGATAGGAAGCTTTCGGTTCAGCCGGTTGCTGACGAGCACTCCGTCATCCCGTTTTAGAATCACGCCTTGAATATCCAGACCACGCCCAAGCTCTCGGTTCAACTGCTGTGCGACTTCTTCGAAGTCTAGATTGTCAGCGACCAAAACGATGATGGGAGTCCCTTTGGAACAAGTACGCAATTCTTCAATCCGAACGGTAAGTCCCGTTCCCAGACCAACCCCTCCCGGTGTCGAAGGATTATGCCCAATCATGGTGGATTCTGTAATAATGGTTTCCGTGATCGTTTCCATAGCCACGTCACCGATAACCGGAGTCGCTTCATTTAACCGGATTTGGCCGATCTCTTTCAGATCAATGTCCAAAGCCGATGCGGTGTCTCGCAGAGCTTTGATAATTCCCACCACATTATCAACAGTCCCTTTGATACCCGTCGTTTTAGTCCAGCCGCTGCCCAGGAACTTCACTTCATGTTCGTAGTCTGCGATCGCCACTTCCGTCGTTGAATTCCCTACATCCACTCCGGCGATTTTCATTGTTCTGTTCCTCGTTCCAACGAACTATTTACGGAGGCGGTTCCGTTTTTCGTAAACATCTGCTGCTTGACGGACAAAGGCTGCATTGATTTGAGCATTGTACGTGTGTTCCAATTCATCGGCAATGGCCATAAGCTCAGGCTTTGTTGAACGATACGGCCGTATGGCATTGTAAATTTCCAAAACCCGCTGATCGGGAATAGCGGTCAACTCCGCAGCCCGGCGAAGATTGTGGGCAAACTGAGTACGATTCACTTGCTCCGCGATTTGGGCCTGCATATTCAAGGTCTCAGACGTAATCCGCACATCTTCAGCCTGAATCTTGTCACTGATCGCATCTTGCAGCGTAATTTCGTTCAAGCCTTTGCCCGTTGGCGTTTGCACAAGATCCGGGCGTTTTTTTCCTAAGGGATAGTCCGCAACCGTCACCGTCTTGGCCTGAGATGAAGCCCTTCTCTTATTACCGGAAACGGGTTGGGTCGTTTCTTTCAACAAATCTTGCAGGATTTCCCGCACCATGTTCTCTACATCCGCAGGATTCAAGTTCACCATATGATTCACTCCTTCCGTTAAAACGCTTTTAACTCTTCCGCTGCCCCGTCAGGAACGATGAATTCCGTCTCTTTGATATGCAATACCGCTGCCTTGGCTTGGTACTTCGGACGAGCCATTTGATCATTGAGCGTTGGAACGGGATCAGGAGACTCCCCTTTCACATAAAGGGCCGCGTTTTTCCCGATCTGACGATAGGTTTCCAGCGTAAGAAGCGGAGATTGTGGAAAAAGTTCTAAGTTATTCAAAGGAAGCAAGTCTTTCTGATGAATCACCGTTGTTCCCCGTGATTGAATCCCAATACCGATTCCCGACCCGCTTAATTTGGCCGCGTCCAGTCCGATGTAAGAGAGGTCGGACGTCCGTTTAATCCGAATCACCCGCGCCGATATTCCTTCTTCCTCGATCCCGGCAATCAGTTCACGCAGAACTTGGGTGTGAGGGATATTGACGATCGTCTTATTCTGGCCGAGCCCGAAGGCAGGGGCAACCCCGATCACGACTTCATCGGCTTTCACGCCGGCGCGGGCAGGACCCAACACCTCGAAGGATTTGACAGCCAGAGGCGAAGAGTATACCCCCATTGGTGCCTTACAAGCTGAATCGCTGGCACAGCCACTATCTGAAGCACTCTGCGAACTTTCGCCCATTTCATTAATGACCTGGGCAATAATACTCTTTAACATATCCTCATCGATTTGCACGCAAAACACCTCCTCACATCTAAATGTCAAGTTTATCTGCACTGATAGCCCGTGCAATGTTCTTGATTTCATTCCAACGTTCGGCACTCATGCGATATCCCGTTCCAGGGCCTTGGTAATCATTGGGGTCATTGACCGCACTTAAGACATTAAAAGATTTATCAAAAATGGCCGAGGTGTGCAGATAGTCCCCGGATACCCGTTGTTTTAAGAGTTGGAGCAAATTCTCAGCGACATCGTTAAAACCGTTCTTCGCCAAGGCCTTTACGACATCTATGCCTGTGACTTTGCTTTTCATAATATCCTCAGCTGCTTTCAGATCATCGACAACTTTCCGTTTAATTACGTCTTTGCTGCCATGGGCATAGGTTACCGCTTCGACTTCTTCGTCTGTGATCTGAGGCAATCCAAGTTCTCTAAATACTGCTTGCAGGGCCTTGGCCGCCTTATGGCGCAGGGCGACGATATCCTCTTCTTTGACCGGACGCAGCCCGCCGTCAACCATTAAGTCCCTTTGCAGCAAAAGGTAGTCATCTAAGTCCTCACAATCGAAGTTAGACCCGGCAAACATGTTGTCGTAGTTGGGCACAGCACTGTAGCCGGAGAAAATAAAGTCCGTTCCCGGAAGCATTTGCATGAGCATGCGAGCCGTTCGCCGAATATCGGAATGCGAAAATGTTTGATCGTTTCCTGAAGCGACCTCTAAGTCCAACATCGTTGTGATCAGATTTTCTGCGAGTACGGCCCGAATTCCGGAAGGAACCGCCCCAGGGATCCCGATACAACTGATAGAACCGTTCTGCAATCCCTGAACACCTGCACCTTTGGTAATCATGATGCAGCGGGTCTCCAAATACAGCATCGATTTTCCTTCTGCATAACCCATCTGCACCTCTGAGCCCGTGCCGGAAGTATAGCGCATTTTCAAACCCCGGGAAGCATAGGCTGAGGCCAGGAAACCTTTAGACCAAGGGGTGTCATCCCCATCAACAAAAACCTGCTCGGTACCGTAAACGGAAACCGTTTCGGCATAACTCGTGAGTCCTTTCATACCGAGCATCAGTTCTGTTGCTTCCTCGACGGCACACTGGGTGATGACTCCTCCACGCCCCGTTTGGGAACCCACCAAAATCGAGAGGGCATTTAACGGAGCATAGCGGACGACAGCCACCGTTGTTTCCATTTCGTCAAATCCGCGGGCTGCGGCTTCAGCGGCATCTGCCGCTAACAGCACCGGATTATCCTGTAAATTCGTAACATGGCATTGATTGGACGGAGTTTTACGGGCCCGCATTTTCTGAAGGGCCATCATCATTTCAACAACATTAAGATGCTGAACCACGTCAACGATTTTGGCCGGTGTCATGGCGCGAGCCAAGCGAACGATCTCTTGGCGCGCACAGTTCGGATCAACCAATCGCCGTGCAAGTTCTAAGGAATCGATGGCCATCACTTCTTCGGCACAGGTCACATCGATTGCATAATTGGCAATGAACTCGTCAATCATGTCGAATTCTTCCCGGCGTTTGCCATCGAGTTCTACAATAATCCTGTCTTTCACCACGATACTAGGAACCGGGTCATTGGGGGAATTCATGGCAATCAAGCCAACTTCAGGCCATTCCTGAACCAAGCCATCCTGGTTGACGGGTCTCTTTTCCAGTATTTCAAAGCGTTTTGACCGCATTCGGTTTTACCTCCTTACCGCAGGTCTTAAATGTAGGGCTCAGTAGTCGACGGAGCAGGTCCACCCATTGCTTCCAAGAGTTTGATCCCCACTTCGCGCGCTGCAATGATCGCTTGACGGACCGCACCCGAATCCCCACAAAACGTCAGAATGGATTCGTTGGTGTGACTGGTTGTGGACGGGCTGGAATAGGAGATGACCTTAATTTCTGCCGCTTTAACCGCAGCATCGCAGAGGAGAACCCCGATCGCCGCCGGAGCACCGACTAACAGACCAAAAGCTTGGCCGACCGGTGCCCCAAAAGCCTTCTCCAGGGCAAAGCTGGCTCTCGCCGTATATTGAAACTCAATATGTCCAACCTCATTCGCATAGACATCCCCAAACGTGCGGTTGAGTTCTTTCAGAGCAACCTCCACAGCGCGGCGGGCGTCGGACACTTCTTCTGCGCCAAAGATGATGAGAGAACCGTGGCCTGCTCCTCCCTTAGTGTCACGCGGAAGTTCGATGGAGACAATTTCCGTATTCGTGGCCTTCACTGCTTCATCTGCGGCCATGATTTGGGGTCCCGCCCCCGTACGGCCACCGATAATTCCGATGGAGCGATATTTCTTATCAAAGCCCATTTTCTCATGAAGTTCGCCGTCGACATTAGCAATCACTAAACCAATGGTGTCTCCGATGGCCGTACCCACAAATTCGGTCATCCTGCAAACTTGCTTTGGGCTCTCGACTTTCTTCACAGGTGCCGGGGCCATGTCCTGAGACATCTTCTTCATCACTTCGCCGAGGACTTTTTCTACTAATTGCTCATTCATGAGCAGTTGCACCTCCTATTAAACATCGATTTTGGGCAGAAGCTTTTCGACATCCGTATGGGGCCGGGGAATGACATGAACCGACACAACTTGCCCGACCTTTTGGGCACTGGCTGCTCCGGCATCCGTCGCTGCCTTAACCGCACCCACATCCCCTCTAACCATTACGGTCACTAGACCAGAACCGATCTTCTCATACCCAATCAGCGTTACGTTGGCAGCCTTGGACATTGCATCTGCTGCTTCAATCGCGCCCACTAATCCCTTGGTTTCTACCATTCCTAAAGCTTCGTATGACATATAAGTCACCTCCCTTTTTTCAAGCCAATGTTACTGCCTTCTACCCTATTAATTCGCTCTTAAATAAAAACATCTTCTGGAAAATTCACAGTATCATCTGGACTGAACGGACCAGCGAATCTTGTGCTATCTGGACAAATATGACCTATTCTACGGCTTTCTCATGCTCTGATCTAAATTTCAAGGTTACTCGCGTGCCCTGATGAGGTTCACTCCAAATGGCATAGGAGAACCTAGACCCATAACAATTTTGCATACGGGCCATAACGTTCGACAAACCTAGCCCCGAGCTATTCCTCAATCCGTTTTTTGCACCAAGATTCTGTTGAATCTCCTGAAGCCGTTCAGGAGAAATTCCTACTCCATCGTCCTCGACAATGATCCACGTCTCGTCATTGATTTGAGAAACGATAATTGTGACAACGCCGCCATCAATTTGAGGTTCCAATCCATGAACTAACGCGTTCTCAACCAGCGGTTGTAACGTCATAATCGGGAGTTGAAAACCCTTGGCCCGTTGCGAAATTCTCAAATGACTCTTCAATCGATGATCGAAACGGAACTTTTGAATTTTAAGATATTCCTCAACATGTGCTATTTCATCTTCCAAGGAAACCTCTTGGCCCGTATTACTCATGAGATAGCGCAACAGGCGAGACAATGCATAAGTCACTTGTTCCGCTTGCTTGGCACCTTCCATCATCGCTAATCTGACAATCGTATTTAGAGTATTGAAGAGAAAGTGTGGATCGACCTGTGACTGCAAAGCCTTAAGTTCCATTGCTTTGAGATCGTGTTCAAGCTGAATACGGGCAGCTTCTTGGCGCATAAGATTGAGGTTCTGTTCATGGAGAAGTCTTAGATTCAAAGAAGTTAAGCCAATACTGACGATATACTGGGCCATAATTTGGAGCAGCCCGGCCTCAGAGCGGAGCCTCTCGGGAGAAATAACAACGATGTCTTCAAAAATGTCATCACCCTTGAGTGAGTCCAGGCCCAGTGTTCTCAGGTGCTGACTAAGGGTCTGTTTCCATGCGGGAGTTGCTTCCTGCAGCAAGACTTGACCACAGAGAACCGAGCCCAAATATTCACCGTCGACAACAATGGGGGCCGCTTGGTCATATAGTTCGGCATGGCATTGAGCCATAACGGCTTCCCCAGTCTTATTAGCAGCGATACCAAGGGCCGCATCACATCTTTGACAATGCGCCATCCCTTGCGGAGTAGATCGCATCAGCTTACACAGGGCCGTAAAACGGCTGGGTCGTGTCAGAGCGTTTCCTTCTTTGTCCGCAATCACCACTGCCAAACCTGTGGCATCCGCAAATTTGTCCTGAACTTCCTGTAAAACACCGATGTCAATAATGTGCGTCAACTGTTTGCCTAAGTGGGGTGTCATAGTATTTAGCGCTCCAAGTTTGTGAGTGTTTGCTGCGTGAGGGCAAAAGTGTCCATCGCAATCATTAATTCTTCATTGGTGGGAACCACCAGAACTCGACAACGGCTATCCTCCGTCGAAATGTCTGCCTCTTGTCCACGGACAAGATTCTTTTCCAAGTCGAGTTCTAGGCCCAAGTAGCTTAGTTGGTTACAAATGGCTTGACGCATCGTCGGGGAATTTTCGCCGAGGCCTGCTGTAAAAATCAAAGCATCTGCGCCATCTAAAACAGCGGCTGAGGAGCCAATGTATTTCTGTACCGAATGGACGAAAACATCGAGAGCGATGCGCGCCCGGTAGTTCCCGCGTTCAGCTTCGGTCTCAATGTCTCTGAAATCGCTGCTCACACCGGATAACCCCAGAACACCGCACTTTTTATTCAAGTATTCATTGACTTCGCCCGTGCTCAAACCGTATTTTTGCATAAGATAGGGAACGATGGCCGGATCCAAGGTTCCGCAGCGGGTGCCCATGACCAAGCCATCCAAGGGCGTGAAACCCATGGATGTCTCCCGCGATTTCCCCCCCTCAATGGCCGTGACAGAAGCTCCATTGCCCAAATGACAGGTGATGAGTTTAAGGCTTTCCACCGGCCTCCCCATGATAGCCGCAGCCCGTATGCTCACATATTTATGAGACGTACCATGGAAACCATATTTTCGCAGCTTGTCCTGTTCATAGAGTTCATATGGAAGACCATAGAGATAGGCGCTCGCCGGCAGCGATTGATGGAAGGCTGTGTCAAACACGGCCACCTGCGGCACCCCCGGCATCCATCTTAGACAAGCATAAATTCCCGCTAGGTTGGCTGGGTTGTGCAAAGGGGCTAGCCCGGAGCATTTTTCCAAGGCGGCAAGATTCTCTTCGCTCAGTACCACCGAGTGGGTGAACATCTCTCCCCCATGTGCCACCCGGTGCCCGACGGCCTTTATCTGATCTAGCCCCTGGATCAGACCGATCGTCGGATCGATCAGGGTCTTTAAAACTAAACCAACCGCATCGGAATGGTTCGGGATCGAAACCGATGTCACGACAGGTTGGTGGCCGGTTGGAGCATGGGTAAGCACAGCGTCCTTTAAGCCGATGCGCTCGATTAGACCTTTTCCCAATAAAGTTTGCGAGGACATGTCCAACAATTGATACTTGACGGAAGAACTGCCACAGTTAAGAACTAAAACCAACATGAATTTTCCTCCCCATGATCTCATCTTTCAAACCCTTATTTATTTCGCTTTTCCCGCCCGGAGTCTTCTGGAATATTTGAGTATAAACCTGGATTCATTTGACTGCTAAACAAATGAAATAGAGCTTAGTTCGTCAAAGACAAACTAAGCTCTATTTGAGATTTCAGGAACCTGCCATTGATTTTATGCATGTTCGGAACTTTTGGCATAGTCACTCGGGGACATTCCGACTTCCTTGCTAAAGACCCGACTAAAATAATTAGGATCTTTGTAGCCTACGCTATAGGCAACGGTGGATACGGGAAATTGCTGTTCCAGAAGCCTTTTAGCATGTTCCAGGCGTCTGGTGGTCACATACTCCACAAAGGTTACTCCCGTTTCCTTCTTAAAAAGGCGGCTAAAGTATTGGGCATTAAGATAGACCAGCTTCGTCACGCCTTCTAAGGTAATATTCTTATCCAAATTCTTTTCAATAAACTCTTGAGCAATTTTGACCACATTCCCCGCCTTATCAAGTTCTTTCATGTTTTTCCAAGTATCCAGCGGGTATTCCTGGGCTCGGGAAGTGTTTGATCGGGAGGAACGCCTGTCAATAAACCTGCGGCAGACGTTCATGATGACCTCAGGGCTAACAGGTTTTAAGAGATAATCAAAAGCCCCGATTTTAAGTCCTTTTTGAGCATATTCAAATTGATCATAAGCAGTGAGAAAGACAACTTCACAGCCTGAATCATGCGAAAGAATCGCTTCAGCCGCTTCTAATCCATCCATACCCGGCATTTTGATATCGAGAAAGACAAGATCGGGATGTTGTTCTTGGGCTTTGTCCACTGCTTCTGCTCCATGTCCCGCCTCTCCGATACATTGAAACGGCATCCCCAAGCTCGTAATAATTAGCTGAATAGCCTGACGTTCAAGATGCTCATCATCAACCACTAAATACTTATACATATTTGTAACCTTCTTTAAAGATAAAAATTTAAAATAACCTTCGTACCCTGGCCTAAGCGACTAGTAATTTCATAAGAAAAATTCCCGTCAAAAAACTGTTTGAGACGTGCAACCACGTTGCCTAAACCGATTCCGGTGGTATGGCTGTTTCCGGTTCTCTTCGCAGGAAGTTCACTGATTTCTTGCAGTCGCTCGGGGGACATCCCTACACCGTCATCTTCTATTATAATTTGATATCCCCGGCCAATTTCCTGTGCTGTAATTTGGAGCGTTCCGCCTTCCACCTTCGATTCCAAGCCATGAATCAGGGCATTTTCAACAATGGGTTGAAGTGTCATTAAGGGCAAGCGAAATTGGCTGGCACCTTCAGATATATTGATAGAGCTTTTAAGGCGCTCCCCATAGCGAAATTCCTGAATAACAAGATACTCTTTGATATGGGCCACTTCATCTTCTAAAGTAACGGACTGATCAATCCGTCTCAGAATGTAACGGAGAAGGTGGGACAGCGCGTAAGAGACTTTCATGGTCTGCTCAGCACCCTCCAGCATCGCCAACCTTACAATCGTATTGAGTGTGTTAAATAAAAAGTGAGGATTGACCTGTGACTGTAAAGCTTTCAACTCCATGCTCTTGAGGTCGCGTTCTAATTGCATCCGGGCGGCTTCTTCTCGCATTAAACTCAGATGCTTTTCGTGTAAAAGTTTTTGATCCAGACTGGCAACTCCGATGCTCACAATATATTGAGCCATAATGTGCAATAGGTCCGCTGAGGCCCGAAAACGTTCAGGGGTAGTCACGGTGATTTGTTGAACTAGATTCGTCAGCACATCATCGTCCACATCGACATTCAAATCGTGTAAATATGCGGCCAAATTTCTTTTCCATGAATCATCCGGCTCCTTCATCAGAACCTGGCCGCAAAGAACCGATCCCAAGTAAACTTCATTCACTACGATCGGTGCGGCCAAATCGTAGAGGCCGGCGTGGCACGGTGCCATCATCGGCTCATCGATTTCATGACCTTTCGCACCTAAAACAGCATCGCTGAATTGGCATTGCAAATGCCCTTTTGAAGCAGAGCGAATCAGTTGACAAAGATTTGAAAAGCAGCTGGGTTTAGTCAACGAGTTCCCTTCCTTATCAGCTATGACCACGCCCAAACCCGTTGCTGTGGCAAATTTGTCTTGAACTTCTTGAAGAACCCTGACGTCGATAATTTCGGTTAAACTGTTCAAATCAATATCAAACAAATTAACCACTTCCTATTAGTTCAAAATAGTACAACCCAAATACATTTTAGCACATGTTATCTAGGCAGCACAATTTATTAGAATTTTTTCTTTGGGTTCACGAATACTTTACTGTTGCTTATGAAAACTTCAGAAAGCAGGAGCACCCTTAATTAAGGAGTGCTCTTGCTTTCTATTTTATGCCCGGCCCTCAGGTTAACTGTGGGAAAAAAGCTTCACCGGCTACCTTAGTGGGTACTTTTAACTTGACCACCCGCCTGGCGCTGAAGTTCCACCGACCCTACCGCCATAGAAATATGCATATCAACCTTGCTCTTGGCATTTTCATACCCCGGGCTGATCCAGTCATTGTCCCCGTCTTTCACCAAGCCTGCTTCGGCAAAGTTCGATTTGTTAATCACACTGGAAGCCTGGAGGCGCACGCCAACTTCCTGTGGAATAACCAAAGTGATCTGTGAAGCTGCGCCGTTGATCTCGCCTTTCGTTGCGCCACCTGTATCCCCGAACTGAAGGGTCAGGTCGCTGGCACCTGTATCGAGGTTAAAGTCCTTAACCCTTAACTTGCTCAAGTCTAAATCCCCGTTTATAGCCCCAACTTTGATGTCAAAAGAATACTCCACTTTGTCCGTTAAACTTAGGTTCAGTTCGCTTTTTCCCGGACCGTTGCGTTTCTCGGCAGATAACATGACTTTTGCCTTTTCTCCTGTGTGCTCTGTTTTGAATTCCGGGTTACTCGTGACAAAACCGCCCCCCCAGTCATAATCCCCCAAAGCAAGATTATTGTCATCGCTCACGCCCTGAATTTGCATCTTTGCTCCCCCGAGCCTTAATTCCACATCTGCCTTGTTGACTCCGGCTGGCAAGGGGGTATCTAAAACGACTGAACCGGAAGAACTTCTGGCTTCATTACTGTTATTCCAGTAGAAGTTGCTGCGGAAAGGGTCGAAGTTATTCGTGCCAAAAACCATAGAATAGCCCACCAGAAATATTAAGAATATCACGAGGACGCTGCTCATCGGAATCCTTTTGCCAAAGAAAAGGGCAATTCCGCCCAGGATCAGCAAGAGCGGCCATAGTTCGGCCACATTCATCCAAAAGCCCCACGACAACACGCCGAAATTAATTAGGAAAAAGATTACCCCTAAGACAATCAGCAAGAGCCCGCGGCTGATCGACTCAACAACTCTTCTCATCGGCGCTCTCCCCTCCACATGACGGCAACGCCTAACAGCACTAACGCCAACGGCCACATTTTGCCCCAGTTAAGCCAGTGTGGAAACCAGCGGTCGAGTAAAAACAAGACCCCTAGAAAAATTAGAACCCCGCCGGCAAGTTTGCTCCTATCCTTGCGTTCAAGTGGACGGCGCTCCTGGAAATTACGCGCTGCCTCCTCGACATTAGTCACCACATCATTTACAATTTCTTCCGCTTTCTCAGCATACCGATGCATACCTTCTTGCTGGGAAGCGTAGTTTCCCTGGTGCATTGGCCGGGCATAGCCCTGATGGTCAGGATTTAGCGGAACAATAATCCAGGCCACGAGATAGGCAGGGATGCCCACTCCCATGAATACGGTCACTACGGCAATCAGGCGTACTAACGTAACATCCACATTAAAATATTCTGCAAGCCCGCCGCACACACCCCCGATCATTTTTTCTCGCCCGGAACGATAAAGTCTTTCTGTCATTTCTTTCCCTCCAAAATTTTTCCCGATTTTCTCCAATTGTCGCCTGACTTTTTCCGGTTCTACCTAGATACACGTCCGTTTCCAATGATGAAGCGCATCGAATTCTTCTACATTTAATACGCTTAAAGATTAGAAAAAGTTTCAGACTCACTTAAATCTTTGAGCACGAACACATTCCCATGCCTAATCTGAGGGACCAGACTCCACTCCCCCACTCCGGATTCCCCAAATATATTCGAGCAAAATCCACCATCCGTTTCAATAAATCAAGGTTGAAATCCTGAACCAGATATACTTTTAACCCTTCGACACCGGCAAGATTATGAACCACGGTTTCCGGCAAATGATTAACTTCTTCCAGCACCCGAATTACCCCCCAGCCAGGAATTCCCGATTTTATGCAGTTGATCTCAGCTTTTTTCATTGAGTGCTCCACAGCTAAGTATCCCTCGCTTGCAGCAAACAAATTCTTTCGAGTGTCAGAAGAACCGTTCCCTTGATGCACCCTGGAAAAACACCCGTGACCCAAGCAGGATAGTTTAACCCCGTTTTCCTTGATGCCCGCCCGTGCCCACCAGCCAGACCGCAAGGGCCGTTACGGCTACAAGGGCGACAATATACGGCAGTCTTATGTATTCCCGCGGCAGAGAAGTGTAGAGTCCAACCAATCCGAAAAGGATGAAGATCATGGCCGAAATCCACTTCACTGCTTTTTCCGGAATTCTTTTTCCGGCTACCACTCCGATATAGATCCCAAGGCCATCGGCAATCAGCATCCCAACCGTTGTGCCCATCAATGTCGCCAGGGGAGACGAATATTTAGCAGCCAGGGCCACTGTGGCCAGCTGAGTTTTATCCCCCATTTCCGCAATGAAAAAAGCGACCGCTACCGTCATTATCGGTCCAAAAATTATTTTTCTTTTATCTTCCCCTGCAAGGGTATCTCCCCTAATCGTCCACAAGCCAAAAATGATAAAAGAAGCGGCTGCCAGTGTCTGCACTAACTGAAGGTTTATTGAAGATCCCAGGTAGGAACCAACCACCACCGCCAAGGCGTGATTAAGAACGGTTGCGATGAATACTCCCCATAAAACGGCCCCGGCCCGAAAACGCGTGGCGAAAGCCATCGCCAGCAGTTGCGTTTTATCCCCCATTTCCGCTAAGACCACCATTCCGGCGGCTCCCAAGAATACAAACATACAAATCCTCCCCTTATCCCCTTTCTCATTTTAGTTACCTAAATCCTTTTGGGAAAGCTGATTAAATGGTATAATATAGCAAAGACCTCTAATATATACTTTCTTAGGCAAAGGCGGTGAACCGATGTCGGTATTAATTCGCAAGCAAATGATTGATTTAGTGAAACGTCGGGCAAAACCGGGCACTGGTTCACTGCACGTTGAATGGAGAGAAAAGCAGATGTCCAGAAGTCTTTTACAAGATTGGGCTGTATTAGCCAAGGAACTGGGTTCCCTTTACCTTATCTCATCCTGATGAAGCTCGAAGCTTCACGCATGCAAGATGTTGCAGATATCAGCAGGATGGTCAAATATGCAGACGAACAAGCCCGAATTCAAATCCGTGAGGTTGTCAAGCGGTATCGGCCTCAGGATTTGGAGGATCTTGAACAGATTATTCTAATCGAGGATGCCCTTTAGGGAACTTTTAGGAAATCCGGTTGGGAAACCCCTTCCTTACTCCGGCAACTTGCCTAAGGCTTCCGTTTTACTTACGATCACTAAAATGTCCTGTTCCTCAATCTTAGCCTCCGCTCCGGGGGCTATTACTATTTCACCCGCTTTTTTGATTGCAATAATGCTAATCCCGTACTTAGCCCTTAACTCCAGTTCCCCTAACGTTCTCTCCCAGAACTTAGCCGGAGCCTTAATCTCCACAATACTATAATCAGGAGATAGTTCGATCAAATCCATAATATTGGCTGTAACTAAATTGTACGCTAGACGCATGCCCATGTCCTTCTCCGGATAGATGATCTTGTCTGCTCCTATCCTTGACAACACTTTCCCATGTAAAGCAGTCTGAGCTTTGGCCACAACATATTTAACTCCCATTTCCTTGAGCATGAGTGTGATCAGGATATTCGTTTCTATATTATCCCCAATCGCGACCACTGCCGCGTCAAAGTTACGCACCCCTAAGGCTTTAAGGGCTTCTTCGTCACGCGCATCAGCCTGAACCGCCTGAGTCACCACATTCATCACTGCGTGGACACAGCTTTCACAGTTATCTACAGCCAAAACATCATGCCCTAAAGAACTCAGAGTCTCAGCCACACTTGTACCAAACCTGCCCAGACCAATCACCACAAACTGTTTTTTCATGCTATGCCTCTCCTTTATCAAAAGTACAACCCTTCACATTTTTATCAAAGTACCATATGGTTGTTAAATTACCCCCAAAAAACCTAAAGCGTTTTCAGGCGACACCCGTTACCTTGCAGATATGGCTATCAGCCGATGATAATCTTTTCTTCCGGATACTTGATTGCGGCTTGCGCTCCTTGCCCCTTTTGCGAAAGAGCGAACGCCAGGGTCAATGGACCAACCCGTCCGCTGAACATCGTAAGCATAATCGCGATTTTCCCGATAACTGACAAATGCGGGGTCAGCCCGAGAGAAAGGCCCACCGTACCAAAAGCTGAAGTTACTTCAAACAATAACGTCAAGAAATCGGCATTCTCGGTTATGGTTAACAAGGAAACTACGGCAAAAATCAACAGAGTTGCCATGGTTATAATAGCCACGGCTTTTTTAACCATTTCTCTTGGCAAAGTTCTCCCCTTAACTGAGATATGGTCTTCTCCTTTGAAAGTGCTGATCACGGACAGCACCACTGAGATAAAAGTCGTGGTCTTGACACCGCCTCCGGTTGATCCGGGAGAAGCTCCGATGAACATTAAGGCAATCATAAAGAGCACGGTCGTATCCCGTAAATCCGGCAAATTTAACGTATTAAAACCGGCGGTACGGGTGGTCACGGACTGAAAGAAAGACGCCATCACTTTAACCGGCAGGGGCAGCGTCCCCAAAGTATTGGGGTTGGAGAATTCCACCGCCATGATCAGGGCTGCTCCCAGCACGATTAAGATTCCACTGGCCCCTAGCACCAGCTTGGTATGTAAGGAGAATTTCTTACCCTCGCGCTTGTGGGAATATAGATCAGCTAAGACTGTAAAGCCCAAACCTCCGGCTATAATCAAAAGCATAATTGTTACGTTTGTGACAAAATCCCCGCTATAGCCGGTGAGACTGGCAAAATTGCCAAACAAGTCAAAGCCGGCGTTGTTAAAAGCAGAGACAGCATGGAAGATGCCGAAGTACAAGGCTTGTCCCCAGCCCAGGTCAAATGACCAGCGCACGCTTAGGATTAAAGCTCCGAGAGCTTCGATTACGAAAGTAATTTGGAGAACGTAGCGTGCGAGTCGTACCACTCCGGCCGGAGACACCTGGTTCAAAGCCTCCTGCAGCACCAGGCGCTCTTTGAAGGTAACTCTTTTACCCAGCATAATCGCGATCAGAGTCGCAAAAGTCATAAAGCCGAGACCGCCGATTTGAATCAGGGACAATATCACCAGTTGCCCCAGAAGGGTAAAGGTTGTCCCCGTATCGACCACAACTAAGCCTGTGACACAAACAGCAGACGTAGCAGTAAACAGAGCGTTTAAGAAAGCAAGCCCTTGTCCGTCCCTGGTAGCTTCCGGCAAAGTTAGGAGCAAAGCTCCTACCAATATAAGCAGACTAAACCCTAGCACCAACACCCGTGCCGGAGTAAAAAGCCTTAGCATCTTCATCGACTGTATCCCTCTCTACTATGTATAGGAAGTAAATCTCATTATTATCCTGATCTGACAACTTTCCCTTACTTAATCTCTGCGATCACTCTTATATTCATGCTATAACATCTTGCTAGATTAGTATACACCTTACCGCACCAGAAGCAAAAAACGAATCCCAAAACCTTAGGTTCCCTCCACCTTTTTGAAGTGGGAGCTTGCTCCTAAGTACATATAGTGTCCATATCTATTATTGTCACATATATCCATATGAGGAATACTCTGTATTATCCGATAAGTAACCTAAGGGGGAATTCGCCCATGCAAATGACACTTAGACAACAGGGACTTACCCCATCGCCACAAGTTGTTCACTCTCATTCCAACGTTCTCCCCTGGCCTTACTCTCGAAAAAACCCACAAACACCCAATTCCCAGAATCCTTCTTCTTATCGAAATCCTATGACGCAGAATCCTTCTGTTCAGAATCCCGCTCTTCAGAATCCCACGACTAAGAATCCAACCACTCAGATAAACAACGCGCCAACTCCCGGTTCCCAGATCCCCAAGACCCCGCAAGGAAAAGAGCCCTTTCCTACAATTAAAAACCCTTCGTCGGCCAATCCCGAAGCGCCCACTAAAGGCAAAAGCAAAAAGGTTAAGAAAGCCAAATCTGACAAAGTGCAGCCCCAAAAAGAACTGTCTCCTATGCAAAAGCAAGCTTTGTCCTTACTGCAACAATTCGGTTCTCCCCTGATTCGTCAGGTAGGGCCGCCGCTCGCCCGCCGCTTTGGCCCCCCGCTGGTGCGGCGCTTAGGGCCGCCGCTCGCCAAGCATGTGGGCGTTCCACTCCTGCAACGCGTAGGAGTTCCACTGGCCCGCAAACTGGGAGTATTTCTTATCCGCAAGCTGTTTTAGTCTTTTATAGACAGCTTTCCTCAAATTTTCAATGTGGATACAGACTTTTGAGATAAGGTAATATGAGACTGCTTAGGGGCCGCCGATCAGGTGATTTTGCACACTTCTGATTTGCTCCTGAATGCCAAAGAAATACGCCAGGTTATTCTCAACCTGGCGAAAAACGGTTTGGAAGCTATGGGTGCGGGGGGAACGCTAATAATGAAGATTTAATCATTTTGAACTACTCTAAGTCTTGGCGGCGGCGTTGGTATTCTTCCGCATCAATCTCCCCGCGGGCATATCGTTCGCGCAGGATATCGAGCGCATTAGACCGTCCAAAGGTCCCAGTCCCGGTCGGAATCCGGTTGGCATACCGCCGGTAAAAATAGACCCCGATTCCAATCAAAGCCAGCCAGAAAATGAGCTGGAAAGCCATGCCCAAGAGACCCATCCACCAGTAACCACCGCTATACCCGTAACCGTTAACACCCGGCCCATAACCCCAGCCGTTCATCATATTTCCCCAGAAGCCCATTGCAAAATGCCCCCTTCGAGTTTTTCCTTAGTATGTCCACTGCTTAGCAAATGATTCAGACCTTAAGACTGTACATAGCTTAGATCATTACGTCTTAACATCATACATAGTTCTTTTGAAATTTAGTTTCTTTCCCCACTAGCTAAGATCCTGTTTGCGCCGCAGGTATTCTTCGGTGTCAATCTCTCCGCGCGCAAAGCGCTCTCGTAAGAGCGAGAAAGCGTTATCCGCAGCGATCGTCCTCGTGCCCGCAGTGGAGGAAAAGCGGCGGAATAAGTACACCGCAACCCCAATAAGCACAACCCAGAACAGAAGATGCGCACCCATGGCTATAAGCCACACCCACCAAGGGCCGCCATTAACCACATTGCTCCCGTAAAAACCAGGATTAAAGCCCCAGCCTCCAAACATGTGTCCACCAAATCCCATCATTTTTCTTTGCCTCCCTTTTACTGAGTAAGCTCATTCATGCCGTGTTGCTTCGCCATTCTTAATACTTCTCGAGTTCCTGCCTGCGTAGAGAAAACTCGTCTGCCTCAATCTCTCCGCGGGCATAGCGCTCGCGCAGGATCTCCAAGGCATCTCGCCTTCCTGGCTGTCCGTTCGGCAGTACATTTTGTGGTTTAAATACGTAGACCAAGAAAACCACCAGTAATATCCCAAAAATAATCATCATTAAAAAGACCTCCTTTTTTGTTGGCAATGCCTGTTCTTGTGGCATAACAATCTGTTTACAAACTAAGTATACACTTAGTATGTGCAATCACTGTGAAGAAATTGTGAATTTATCGTGAATATAAAAGCAAAGAGAAGGTGTTTTCACACCCTCCCTAGCTTTGGGCAATGAGGCCCGGATGGCTTATCTATGTCGGGAAGAAGGACGTTTAGCAGAACGTTCTTCTTTTTTTCATCTCGGTTTTTATTTTTTCACTAATAACGTCGGGCCATCAGCGTCTTAATCAAGGCCACAGCGGCTTCCTCTCTGGTAGTCAATTTAGCGGGCTCTAAGTTAGGTTGTGCCACCTGCAAAATTCCTAAGCCTTTAGCCAGGGCCACATACCCTAGTGAACTTGGTGTCAGAGATGCCGCATCCTGATAAAGAACCTGGTATACCCCTTGAATGTCAGCGATCCGATCCAAATTGAGGAACCGAATCATAATTTTCGCCAACAATTCCCTGCTAACAGCTGAGTTCGCTGTCATATTCTCCTTAAGCCAGCCCAGATCTTTGGCGTTTTTGATGACATCCTCATCTGAGAGGCTTGTATTGTACCAAACCCCGTTTTGGGCGCTAAGCATAGCGCGGATCAATGATACTAAGTTTACATATTCCTTTGGCTTAAACTCAGTACCGAATTCCCCGAAAACCCCGGCTTGCCCGAGCAGGGATATCTCTTGGGCAAAAGGATTGTCTGAGATATCGGTGAACTTGTACGCTTTAGGGCCTTGGCCAAGGGGCAGGCCCTGCCAATCAAGAAGCTTGCCGGTCTTAGCTTCCACCATGTTTGAATCCGGAGCGAAGTTCTTAATCTGAGGCTGATACACTAAACGCAAACTACCGGGCTGGCCGTTCTCAATTATCTGCACATAGCTTAAAGTTAGGTGGCGGTAGTCGAGAAAAACCTGAGCTGCCTTGCTTTGGCTGATAATATTATTAAGGTCAGGGAATTGAAGGTTAGACCAGTTCAAGTTATAACTCACAATTCGTTTGGTAGCCATGTCAACTGCTACATTCAGGCCATTATCCGGAAACGCCAGTCCGTTAACCAGGCGCTGGTAGTTAAAGCTTTGCATCTGCGGGAATTTCTCGGCAAAAATGTCCTGCGGCAATTCTGTACGTTTAACTTGCGTGAATTTGTCTGGCTGAATCTTCTTAAGGAATTCTTCCGCTATCTTTTGCGCGGCATCATAGTCAAGCCCTTCCTGTTTATCCCGTGACATAAAGGGATAGTTGATATTAAAGCCGAGGAGTTCCCCTGTTACCGCATCTACACGCGCATACATATACTGGGGCCCATTGTTCTCTTTGTCCGGAGTTTGGGCATTCCAGTCGAGGCTCCACACCCGGTTCTGTCCAGGCATGTTTCTGCCTAAATTAAGTCCCCTTAAGACCAGATTTTCCGGAATATCTACCCACTTCGCAACTGCTTCTACCGCCTGTTCTTTGGTCAGGAGCTTGGAATTATCCTCCACCTCTTTTTGTTCCGCCGGAGTTAATGGAGCTCTTTTAGAATAAGCCATTCCTGTTGAACCCATACCGCCCATGTCGGCCCCTGCGAGCCACTGGTTTGGCACAACCTTAATCGGTTCTCCTGTCAGAGCATCAATCGCACCATTGAGGAATTTCCCGGACAGACGATAAACCAATTGCAGCTTTTGTTGTTCCCCTGCACCCAATGGCCTTACTATGGGAGACTGAAAATACTGCAATTCGAGCATGGGAGTATTTTCAAATACCGTCTGCGCCTTCTCCAAGGGAATTATTCCTTTAGCAGCGGGCAACTCAGCGTTCGTCCAGTTCAAGTTGTATGAGCGCACTTTGCCGTTGTCACTGTTGATCTGCACATTCACCCCATTGCTCACGAACGGGATATCATTAACATAGCGCTGCCAGGAGTAAGTATAAATAATCGGACCGTAATAACTTAAGGGAACAACATCATCTCCGTCAGGGAGCGCACGCAAATCGGAGAATTTCGCGCCGAGCAATTTCGCAACCAAGTCCGTGGCGATTTTCCGGCCTTCTTCGCGCGTGATTTTGGGCATATGCAAACCGGATTCTGCGGGATTCACGTTCTCCCACCGGTTCACATTGATAATTTCGCCGGTATCCGATGCGACCTGGGCCGCAAAGCTGCCCCCCGGAGCTTGCGGAGAATTCCAGTTCAAAGACCAAGTTTCCCGGTTGTTGTAATTGTTGTAGCCTGAATAAAACTCGGTGAATTCGGCGGGGATTTCAAACTTCTCTTTGACAATCCGGATCGCCTCATCCAACGTAACGGACGGCGCGGCGACAGGCGGATTCCCTGCGGCGACAGGCGGTTTAATTACTGTTTGCTCTGCTACGGCATAGGCAGGAAACAATGCCATCTGCAAGACCAGAGCAAGTGCCAGGGCAAACACCAGGGGCTTATGCCGATTTCTAAACACCTTTCTATCATCCTCTCTGAAAAAATTTCCTCTCTATATTATAGACGCATTGATGACGTAAAAAAGTTACGCCTGTCCAAATTTTTTTCCAAAAAGTTTCGTCATAATCCAATAATTTCTAATATCTTTCTTATTATTCACCTTTTAGTCAATCCATTCCATCCTTATGCGCTACAAATTTTATTTCTAATCTGGCCCTGATCCTAAAGAAACAGATGCAGACCGCCTGCTTAAATTCTAGAGTAGAAAAAGAGCCGGGGCTGCCCATCAGCGGTAGGACAGCCCCGGTATTATTAAAAGATTACCCCTAAGGCAATCAAGATCAAAATTGCAATTGCGATAATTCCTGTTCCTACGCCACGGCCACCGCCATAGCCCCCCAAAGCTCCGTACATTTTCAGCCACCCCCCTGCATCAATATTCTTACTGGTAGATTTACTCAAATCCCTGTTAGATACTGTTCCAAATTACATTTTAGAAAATTACGCCCAATGCTATCAGGATTAATATAGCTATTGCGATCATCCCTACACCTACGCCGTAACCGCCTTCTACTCCGCAACAAACCCAGGGACGCAGGGTTCCCGGGCCCCCGGGTCCAGGCACTTGCCCAAGTCCGACACGGGTGCAGGCAACTGCTCCATATCCACCCCAGCCATAGCCGTACATATTATTCCTCCCTGTTTAAGCGCGAGTCCTTGAAAAAGCACGATGCCGCAAATAGACTAGAACACTATACCCATAGCGATAAGCAATAGGATGATCACAACAACGATTGCGATTCCAGCTCCCCAACCAACGCCACCGCCGGCACCATAAGCCATAACTCTTTCCTCCCTTCATTCCGGAAAATCGCGGGTATAGTACAGGGTATGCTTATACTACTTAATCCGCCACAGCTTGCACGGAAAAACTTACCTTCAGAATATTCGCAGTTTAAGTTCAACGATAATAGCACATATACCCTGTTTCACAGATATCCTTTATCTCCCCTCGCAGCTTGCGGGCTACACTCCGGACTACATCCACTCCAGCCCCTAGTTGAACATAATGCAAAACGGCGCGCATAATTCTGCTGCACCTTCTGCGACCAGAGTCTCCGCCTCTGTTACCGAGTTAACTGGAGCCAGAATTTTTATCTTGTACGGATTTCTATTCTTTCAACATTAATCCCGGCTAAATACTTCTTAAGCTCCGCTCGGGCTGCGATACATGTCTGGAAAATATTATCTCTTGCAGCCGCGTCCTTGCCCCGCGCATAGGAAAAAATGCGCGGGTCGCGCAGCATTTTGTTTAAGATTAGGGTCTGACACGTTCTTCTCTTTTTATCACCTCAAGCTCAATATATCGCTCATTATGGTCAAGACCCTGTTACGGGCATCCTGAAAGCTTTCATACCTAAGGTCAGACAATCTTTCACTGCCGTACACTTTCCACCCCCGCGTTTTTACCAGCTTCAAGGCGGGATGACCCATAAATCCGAGTACGTCTTTGAGGGGATAACCCAGAAAGAGCCCTATTTCGTGGGGGAAATTCTCCCCTTGCAATTTTGCCATGAGCAAGTCTAGATACTCTTCGCGTTTATAGTGCAAAGGATAACCCTGGCCCTTAAGAAAATTCAAGTGGGGCTGATGGGTTAAAGCTTCATCCAAAGCGTCTCCGTGGTAAAAAAACACTTGCTCAGTCCCGTTGGGTTTGCGTATTTCTCTTAAACCTAACAGGCTTGGTGCCAAAAAGGAAGCCCTGCTTCGTTCCCAGTCCGCACTCCTGATTTGCCCCTTGTTTAAGGGGAAAGTCAGGATCTCCGCAGGCTTGGCCCCTGCCAAAGTCGCCCCTATTCTCTCGGTCACGTAGACAAGGCAAGGATCTGGTTTGCCCAAAATTTGCTGCACCAGCAGATAGAGTTCTTGTGCATATCCTTGTTTCTCCACAAGTGCATTTGGCATTAAATTCTCTCCTTTCATGGCGAAAAGGGAAAATACCAGCCGCACCTTTTTCCCTCAGCTTAACCAGCTTCTGTCATTTCAAATTATGGTTAAATACTGAGGTTAATATGTATATATGTAAGAATGCCTGGCTTGCGCCCTCAGATTTATGCTTCTTCCTGAAAAGCCAAAAAGACAGCCTCAGCGGTTTGAAGCGCTGAGGCTGCCCTCTTTACTGTCTAATACTATTTTCTACCGTACTCTTACGGATGCACAAACTCTGGGTACACCCTGTGGTGAAAACCCTTACTCCACTTTTGGAAGTTTATTCATAGCCTCATCCAGCACATCCTGAGGCAAGCTATAATCAACTAACATACCGGAAAGGTAATTATCATACGCAGCTAAGTCAAAATGACCATGCCCGCTGAGTCCGAACAAAATCGTTTTTTCTTCCCCGCTTTCCTTGCAGGCCAAGGCCTCATCAATCGCTCCCCTGATCGCGTGAGCAGATTCTGGCGCGGGAACTATTCCTTCCGCCCTGGCAAAGGTGATCGCGGCTTCGAAAATCGAACGCTGGCTCACGGCTTTGGCTTCAATCAGTCCGTCATGGAGCAATTGAGAAACCAAAGGGGATTCCCCGTGGTAGCGCAGCCCTCCGGCGTGAATTCCGGCCGGCATAAAGTCTTTGCCGAGAGTGTACATGGAGAGAAGCGGGGTCATGCCGGCAACATCCCCGTAATCATAAGCAAATTTGCCGCGGGTAAGTGTCGGGCAAGCCTCCGGTTCCACCGCCACAATCCGTGCTTTTTTACCTTTGGTCAGGTTGTCATAGACGAACGGGAAAGATATCCCGGCAAAGTTGCTCCCCCCGCCACAGCATCCAATGACCACATCGGGATAGACATCAGCCTTTTCCATTTGCGCCCTGGCTTCTTGCCCAATGATGGTCTGGTGCAGCATGACATGATTGAGGACGCTGCCGAGGGCATAGTTAGTGTCAGCCCGGGAAGCTGCATCCTCCACCGCCTCACTGATAGCAATACCCAGGCTTCCGAGAGAATCCGGGTCATTCGCCAGGATCTGGCGTCCGGCTGCGGTCTTATCGCTGGGGCTGGCAAAAACTTCCCCTCCAAAAACTTGCATCAGGGAACGGCGATAAGGCTTCTGCTGGTAACTGACTTTAACCATATACACCGTACATTCCAGTTCAAAAAAGCTGCACGCCATCGACAGGGCACTGCCCCATTGCCCGGCTCCTGTTTCTGTTGACAGACGTTTAATTCCGGCCTGCTTATTGTAATAAGCCTGGGGAATGGCGGTGTTAAGCTTATGGCTTCCTGCCGGGGATGCCCCTTCATATTTATAAAAGATCTTAGCCGGAGTGCCCAGAGCCTTCTCCAGCCTCAAGGCGCGCACCAGAGGGGAAGGACGCCACATCTTATACAATTCCCGTACTTCCTCCGGAATCTCAATCCAGCGTTCCTGGGAGACTTCCTGCTTAATGAGTTCCATCGGGAAAATAGGAGTCAAATCTTCCGGTCCTGCCGGTTTGAAGGTCTGGGGATTGAGAGGAGGCTTGGGCACATTTGGCATGTCGGCCATGATGTTGTACCAATGGGTCGGAATCTCGCGCTCACTCAATAAAATTTTGGTTTCGCTCATCTCTGCTAACACTCTCCTAACTCATTTTCGGCGTTAAAAGCCTAGTCTAATGATTCGCTGAGAATCAGAATTTTCCTGCTTATCGCCCAGGCACTTCCTCGAATAATTCTGCAAGTTCCATTGCATCCTAAGCGCTAATCCGCAAACCGCATCGTGATATCCACAATCTCGGGCTTATTCCCGACTCTAATCGGCGGTCCCCAGGTGCCGAAACCAGAGGAAACGATGATTTGGTAGTTTCCTTTGCGCAGCAGACCCCAGTCATCTTCAAAAATCTTGCTCGTTATGAATTGATTCGGAAAAAGCTGCCCCCGATGCGTATGCCCTGAGAGCTGCAAGTCAATCCCCTGAGCCTGGGCTTCCTGCAATTGGCTTGGCACGTGATCGAGCAGGATAAGAGGTAGAGAATTATCCACCCCCTTAAGCAAATCCTGTAAGTCAAGGCGCTTTTCCCCTGTAAAGCGCGCTTTCGAACTCTCATCCCGTCCGATGACATAAAAGCTGCCCGCCACCTTGAGCCAGCGGTCTCTGAGCACATTAACCCCAGCCCCCTCCAGGTACTTAACCGCTTCCTCAGCATGGCCGCCGATATATTCGTGGTTGCCCAGCACTGCATACACGCCATAGCGGGCTTTAAGCCTTTTAAAGCTCCCTTCCATTTCCTGCTCGATCACGCGCTCCACATTTTCGTCAATAATATCCCCGGAAAATAGAATCACATCCGGTTTCAGCTCATTAACCATCTCCACCATTTTGTTAAGCTGGGTCTCATGCATAATCGTGCCCAAATGAATATCTGACACCATGACGGCATGCAGGCTTTTTAGGTCACCCGCTTTTTTGGCAATGCTCACCTCATAATGCCTTACCTCAGGATGGCGGGCATTCCAGGCACCATAGACCACAATCCCGGCAATGAGCACAAACAAGAAGGCCCCTGTTATCGGTGATGAGAGCAAGCCCTTGGGCAGAAAGTGCAACCAACTGCTCAATCCACGCACAGCATCAAAAGTAAGGAGCACGAGCAAGGCGTAAAACATAAAAGCCAGCCAGTAGGCTCCAACTATTTCAAGCTTAGTGCCGATCCTTGCTGCCAACACCCTTTCTCCAATCCGTCCTGCCAGATAAGACAAAGACCAACTCCAAAAAACTAGCCAGTAGAGAACAACCGGAATAAAGGAAAAATAGCTGAACAAAAGCTGCCATAAGCGATTGCCAATGTAATAATTTATAAGACCGTAGATTAGGAACAAGAGCGCAATGACTATGTAGAATGTGGCTTTCACCGCGTCACCTCAACTTTTCGTCCTACATTCTCTCGAAAAAGCCCACCGTGATTGTGCGGTGGACTTTGATTTGACTTTGTGATTTGATCTCTTTCCTTGATTTTACTCCGGCTGTACTTCCTTGACAAGGAAATTCGCTTTTTCCAGCATTTCAGCCAAATACTCCTTCGGGGAGGTCGCCACTTCCCGGTACATTTTGCGGGTGTAGAGATGCCTTACGTGTGGGAATTCCCGGTTTATAAGCTTGCGCATTTTGTTGCCCGCGTCATCAGCATCAGTCAGCACATATACTTCCCTGTCCTGCAGTTCAGCTAAGAGTCGCTCAAGTTCTTCATACCCAAGCGTCCCGTAAGTGCAAATTATGTCTACAGGTTCATCCAGAATTTCGAGCAGCCGTTCTTTATCTGTTTTACCTTCCACAATAATTACCTTAAGTTCAAAGTTGTCTTCCATATTTTCCCTATCCTGTTACGATTGCCCTTAACGTGCGGCCATACCGGTGTCACGCTCTCCGTCCGAGAGTATGCTTCGCTGGTGGCGCGAACGCTCCAAGAGATCGACAAAAGCCTCTAAGCGGGTTTGAACCCCGGCGTGGCCGGTATGCTCGTCAACGATCAGGGTCATAATCGGGATCTTGTAGTCCTGCTGAATTCTGGGCAGGATGCTGCTTGCCACTATTTCCGGCATGCAGGTAAGCGGGAATAAATGAATAATTCCATCAAAGCCTGAGCGGGCATATTTTACCGCAGCCCCTACAGTTTCCTGTCCATGTCCGCCTACGAAATGCTTAAGGTAAGGCTTAGCTAACTTGTGATAAGGTTTAAGTGATTTATACCCATTGGTAACCCCGAGAAAAACATGTTTTGCAACCCAGGCTGATAAATAAATACTGCGGTCCACATGCGCTCCAAGCTGCCCCAACTGTTCCTCGACATCGACCGAGGAATAAGGATCGAGAATCGTGTATATTTCCCCCACAATTCCGACCTTAAGCGGTTCCCCTTGTTCTAGCCCTGATTGTTGTTCTATACGAGCCAACTGCCGCTCCTTCACTTCTGTCCTCAGGCCGCGCACAACTTGCTCCAGGCCAGCATAGCTTGTGGCCTGAACCAGTTTATCTTTGACACTGCGGTAAAGAGCCTCTGCCTCCACACCCAGCCGGGGTCTGGCACCATGGATAATGTCTTCGATTCTGTCCATGGTCACACTCTTGGTGTACGCAAAACGGATTGCTCCCAAGATTCGGACCCAGGAATGTTCGTCCCCCACTAAGTATCTAATGCGCTTGAGCAAGCCGGGAATACTTCCGTCCGGCGGTTCTAAAATTACCGCATCAAAGTCATACCCCGCCTCTTTCAGGATTTCCCGCTCTAATTCACCGTAGAGCCCGAAGCGGCAGGGTCCTATCCCCCCGGTCATAATAATCGTGTCCGCTCCTGTTTCCTTAGCCTCAATAAAATTGCCGAGATTGAGCTTTAAGGGTAAGCAAGCGGACTCCGGGGCAAGCTTAGTCCCAATATTAAGGGTTTTTTTGCTATTTGGCGGGGGTACCACAACTTCAATGTCCAGGGCTTCAAACAGAGCTTTAACAACAATCCAGAGATCGCCCATATGGGGAAACGTTATTTTCACCGTGCATCCTCCTCGAATTTGGCCAAAAAAGCATTTTCCCCCTTATTATGCACAGCTTCTTCTAAAACATGCGCATCCTCTGGTGAATACACATCCGCAAAAATTAAGCCCTGCATACGCTAACCCATTACGGAAAAAGACGTCTTTGCTTGGTTTGAAGGTGTGCATACATACCAGGCGGAATGCGGTCCCACCCGGATGGTCTCAACTTGAGCAAACTCCTCCCTCATTTCCTGTTCCCCGTAGCGGATAAA
This sequence comes from Paradesulfitobacterium aromaticivorans, assembly GCF_054657415.1. Classification (NCBI taxonomy): domain Bacteria; kingdom Bacillati; phylum Bacillota; class Clostridia; order Eubacteriales; family Peptococcaceae; genus Paradesulfitobacterium; species Paradesulfitobacterium aromaticivorans. The sequence goes on from NZ_BAAHYT010000010.1 coordinate 268,056, forward strand.
GTTAAAATAGTCCCCGCCTTCAGCCCATTCCACGATATCAGTAAGAAGCTCCCTCTGGGGGTAATAGTCATGAAAGAGCACAAGCCCGTGGGAGATTCGGGAAGCTTCCGCGTAAATTCTGCGGCGCAGGTCTTCTTTGACTCCATGAGCTACATAAGAAGAATAAACGAGATCAAAGAACTTGTCGGCAAACGGAAGTCCCTGGGTCGCGTCTCCGAGGGCGAACTCAATTTCAAAGCGAGAGGTGGACTTTTGTGCCTGCCTGATCATCGAGGGCGCGATATCCACCCCGGTTGTGTCAAAGCCCAGCTCGGCAAAACAATAAAGAAAAGCACCAGTTCCGCAGCCCAGGTCAAGGACTCTTCCCCCGCGCGGGAGGTGCAGGTACGGCAAAAACTTTTTCAGGGTCTCACGGTAATGTTTTACCTGATACTGAAAAAACCAGTTGTAAATAGGCGCTATCCGGTTAAATAAGCGCGCATGTTTGTCTAAGTCACTCATCGCAATCGCTCCCCAAAGTTTATTAGGCACACGTATGGGTCTTATGTTTTGCTGATGAAGGTTAGTTTAGAATTGTGCGAGATTTCCTGTATAGAAAAAAGAGTATAACAAACTGAAGCGGAAGGCAAACTCTAATAAAGAAAACTTACCGTTCAAGAGAAAGAAGTCATGGTGGCAGTTTGCCAAAACAGAACGGTGGCCTTGACCAAACGAAGGAGGATCGCACCATGTCTGAACGTAATATCCTGGCGTACTTCAAGACTCCGGACCAGGCCCAGCAAGCAGCCTCACAGCTCAAGTCACTGGGAATAAGTGATGTGCAGGTTGACCGGTTCAGCAGGTATCCCGGCGGGAGCGGAGACCGTCTGATGAACCCTTTGACCGGGCAAGTATCAAGTTTGTCAGATTTAACTCTGGGAGATATCAGCGCCAGAGATATTGGGGTTTTGACTGCAGCCGACGTCAGTGCCAGCGGGATGAGCAATGGGGGCGAAACCAGTGTGAGTGGGCGTGATGTCCTGGTGGCAGCGATTGTGGATGATTCGCTCTATGACCAGGCCGTGCAAATTGTCCGCACCGGCGGCGGGCTGGTTTAGCCTGGGCTGTGACCAAAAATAAAAGACCCCGGAATGGATTATTCCCACTCCGGGACCTGAACTTTTAACTTTTAGCTAATAAGCTTCAGGAGCGCCCAATCTCGGCATACGTTTCCGCGATAGCTTCCCCGAGTTTGCCAACTAATTCGTCAATATCCGCTTCCGTGATAATAAGCGCCGGAGAGAGCTGGAGCGCATCATCAATCAGCGGTCTGAGCGCGAGACCTTTTTCCCAGGCTTTGTTGGATACTTTCTTGCCAAAAGCCAGGCCCGCATCGAATTTTTCCCGTGTCTCCGGATCTTTGACAAGTTGGACCGCGTTTATAAGCCCAATGCCGCGAACTTCCCCAATGATGGGCAAGTTTAGAGCGCGCACGCGCTCGCGCAGCACTTCGCCCATGGTCCGGGACTTCTCCACCAGGTTCTCCCGTTCAATAATTTCGATGTTCTTCAGCGCCACTGCACAACCGACCGGGTGAGCGGAATACGTGTAACCATGCATAAAGACTCCGTGCTTTTTGATCGGTGCGTATATTTCTGCGGAAAGAGCCACCCCGCCGACCGGGAAATACCCGCTGGTTATTCCTTTGGCCATCATCATAATGTCCGGCTGTACACCCCAGTTTTCAATCCCGAACATCTTGCCTGTCCTGCCAAAACCACAGATAACCTCATCCGCGATAAACAGAACCTCATGTTTAGTGCAAATCTCCCTAATCCGCTGATAATACCCTTCAGGCGGAACAATCGCGCCTCCGGTTCCGATGACCGGCTCAGCGGTAAAGGCTGCCACATTATCCGCTCCTACTTCGAGAATCTTTTGTTCTAAGGCCTCAGCACATTCTAAGCCGCATGAGCCTTTCTCTTTGCCCCACGGACAGAAATAGCAATGGGGGTGCGGAATATGATGGAAGTTGGGCACAAGCGGTCCAAACCCGTCCCAGAAGCCGGGAAGACTGGTCGCGCTCAGGGCTCCGTAAGAAACCCCGTGATAAGCTCTAGTACGACCGATGATATTATTCTTGATTTGCTTGCCTTTAAGATACCAATAAACCCGCGCCAATTTATAAGCGGTATCGTTCGATTCCGAGCCGCCGCTGGTAAAGAAGATCCTGGCATCGTCGATCGGAACCATGCTTGACACTTTTTTAGCCAAGTCAATGACATTAGGATGTGAGAACCCGTTGAAAGATTGGAAATAACAAAGCTTCTCCATTTGCTCTTTAGCAACTTCAGCCAGCTCGGTGCGGCCCATGCCGACATTATTTAGCCAAAGCCCGGCTCCACAGTCGATATAGGTCTTCCCTTCCGCACTCTTAATCCGGATGCCTGATCCTTCCTCGATGATGCGCGGCCCGCCCCAAGCTTCCATGTCTGTGATCACAGTTGTAGGGTGAAGGTGGTACTGCATGTCGTCTTGTTGCATTTGTTCAATTTGAGCTTGTGTGTAGTTCCCCATCTGAGCCACTCCCTCTTTAATGTGTAGATTTGCCTCGCTTAAAGAAGAAATTATCTTCTTGTCAAGAGTTTTTTGAACTTTGCTTCCCCGTTGCTTACTCCAGTTACTTGATTCCTTTCCTTAATTACTATTTCTCTTTTATTTATATATTTCCTGTCAATTTCTTTTGAATTTTGCGACCTTTCTCCTAGGAATTTTTACCTAAGAGCTTTTCCCCAATGCGCGATCCCCCAACCTAAAACTTTAGATCAAACAAACTTTGCCTCCAGTCCCTTAAACTTTGCCGTCTTACACGAGTTGCTCCAGCGGCGTGTAGTTAAGATTCAGGTCTTCGGCCACAGCCTTGTATGTCAGTTTGCCGCAGCAGACATTCACACCCAGAGCCAGCGCTTTGTTCGAGCGTACCGCTGCTTCATATCCCTTATTGGCAAGTTCAAGTGCATAAGGAAGAGTGACATTTGTCAGGGCATAAGTGGAAGTCCTGGCTACCGCTCCCGGAATATTAGCTACCGCATAGTGAATGACCCCGTATTTCTCATACACCGGGTTCTGATGGGTGGTAACCCTGTCAATCGTTGCAATAGAACCGCCCTGGTCAATGGCTACGTCTACAATAACTGACCCCGACTGCATGGTACGCACCATTTCTTCGCTTACCAGATGAGGCGCTCTCGCACCGGGAACAAGCACCGCACCGATTAAGAGATCCGCGTTGCTCACTGCTTGGGCAATATTATAGCTGTTCGACATCACTGTCACGAGTCTGCCGCCAAAGATATCATCCAGGTAACGCAACCTGTCTGCACTCCTGTCAATAACCGTAACCCGCGCTCCCAGTCCCAGAGCCATTTTCGCCGAATTAGTGCCAACGATCCCGCCACCGATAATCACGACCTGCGCCGGGGGCACTCCCGGAACTCCGCCAAGTAAAACTCCTTTACCGCCCTCATGCTTTTCCAGGAACTGTGCACCTAACTGCACGGCCATCCTCCCGGCCACTTCGCTCATAGGAGTCAAAAGCGGCAAAGACCCGTTATCCAACTGAATGGTTTCATACGCAATTCCTACGACCTTCTTGTCCAAAAGCGCCTGCGTCAATTCCGGCTCGGGAGCAAGATGCAAGTAAGTAAAAAGAATTTGCCCTTCCTTAAAGAACGAGTATTCCTGGGGCTGGGGTTCTTTAACTTTCATAATCATATCGGCGGCAGCAAATACTTCCGCAGCTGTCGCTAAGATTTGCGCCCCTGCATTAAGATAGTCTTCATTACTGATCCCGCTGCCTAACCCAGCCTTATCCTCAATCACGACCTGATGGCCCGCTTTAGTCAGAGCCTCAACCCCGGCAGCGGTTATAGCGACCCGGTTTTCGCTGTTTTTGATCTCTTTTGGTACCCCAATTATCACGTGATTACCCTCCCTATTTCGTTTTTGATTCCACCGGAATGTTTACTTCATTTACACACGCTTTTGCTACCGTTTTTTTGTTCTTGTTAGCATTTCTTATGCAAAAAGCATGCCGTATTTTCAGCAAACCCGCCCAGTAAGCAAAGCCGCTGCTAATCGTAACAGAAACCCGCTCCAGGTAAAGGTTTGAGCAGCTTCTGCTAAGCGTACCAGCCGGATTAAAGCCACTCATGCTGCGTTTCAATCATGCAGGTAACCATTAAAATAATGCATCTAACCATTGGAACAATCTTTTATTATCACATATTTTGTGATATAATATCACTAACGATGTGATATGAAAGGAAGAAATATAATGTCAAATACTCTATTTCCCCTGGGTGGTCCCGTCTCAGAAAATGACATCGTAGATCGTGAAGACTTCTTAAAATCAATACAAACCCGGTTATCAGATGGACAAAGCATCATGCTTACAGGTCCGCGCCGGATCGGAAAAACCTCACTGGCCCTAGAAACGTTAAGGCAACTCAAGAAAAAGGGATTTTATGTGGCCTCGGTTGATTTTTTTAGGATTTCTACTAAACGAGAACTTGCCACGGCTATTATTGATGCTTGCCTCGAAAATAGAACTGGGATTCATAAAACGATGGATGCGCTAAAAGGAGGAGTTAAAACAGTTACGAATGCTACCAAGCTTGCTATGAAATTAAAAGGGTTGGAATTTTCACTAACTCTTCCTGGTAAGGAAACGTCCGACGATTTGTTATTATCTTATGCCTTGGATTTACCGGAAAAACTTGCCGTTGCGGATAAAAAACAAGTAGTTGTTGTCTTTGATGAATTTCAAGATGCTGCTCGTATCATCGGAGACGAGGTTTTTAAAATAATGCGTTCCCATTTCCAAATTCATACGAAGGCCAATTATCTGTTTTTAGGCTCTAAAGAAGGGATCATGAACAATATCTTTGCTGGTCCAGATCAAGCATTTTATCGTTTTGCTACAATATTGCCGTTACCCCCTATTTCCTCATCTGCATGGGTAGAATACATTAAAAAGAAGTTTGAGGACCAGGGAATCCGGTGTCATGATCAAATAATAAAAGAAATTATTAAAATTAGTGGAGGGCATCCACAGGATACCATGCTTGTTTGTTCAGAGACATACTATTTGTTATTAGAAACAGGCGAGGAAAGACTAACCATTGATTCAGTACAATTAGGAACAAGACGAGCCTTGGCTTCACTTACCCCTGTTTTCGACGGAATACTCGATGAATTAGGAACGGCTAAGAGAATTCTTACACGGTTGATTCAAAAGTTATCTATCTATGAAAAAGGAACACATCCTACTGAAATTAAACGGATGGTCGATATGCTAATTAATAAGGGTATCATTGAAAAGACTGACCGTGGAACTTACGTTTTTGTGGAACCCTTGCTGAAGGAATACTTGGTGAAAAACATGTAGGTCAGCAGCTCCACAGGCCGCTAGGCCCGAGGGCTGGTCTTAACTAAAGAGAACTTATAGTTTGTCGCAACTATTTTGACCTGGAGGTGTACCCTGACATGATCCGCATTGGTGTAATTGGTCAATCCGGCGATATTTCGCCGCTCACACAAAAGCTGGCCGAAGAAACCGGCCGCGAAATCGCCCGCAGGAGAGCAGTCTTACTCACCGGGGGCACGAACGGTGTTATGGAGTGTGTCTCCCGTGGCGCTAAAGCAGAAAATGGCCTGGTAGTGGGAATACTACCAGGCGACACTCTGGACATGGCCAACGATTATATTGATATTCCAATTACGACAGGTTTAAGCTTTGATTACCGCAGCTTGATCTTGATACATTCTTCAGACTGCCTAATCATGATTGGCGGTGGGAATGGAACCTTGGGGGAAGTGTCAGCCGCTTACCTCAACCACAAACCGGTGGTTATTTTAGAGCCCTCCGGCGGCTGGGCAGGAAGGATCAGGACCAGCGCCTACGAAGGCTCTTACCTTGACGAAAGAAGAACTGTGGCCCTCGACTACGCCCAAACTGCCCAGGAAGCTGTTGACATTGCATTCGAGCGAGCGCACACAAACAACCCTGCACTCGATTCAGCCTTGTCTAAAGCCACAGAGGAAGAAAGATAAAACCTTTTTTTAATCTCGTTCACTCAGCCCTTTTAATATCACGTCCACTAAAGCCTCATGATCAAACTGCAAAGGAAAGTTGGCCTTCAATCCCCGATGTTTGGAAAACTGGTCAATCGTACCATGAATCAGAAATGTGGCGAGTTCTTCATCCAAGTCTGCCCGAAGCTCACCCTCGGCTTTGGCCAGAGCGACCATCTCCCGGTATCGTTGAAAAATCACCTGATGTTGCTCGATCAAGAACGTACGAATCTCTTTGGAAAGTACTTTAACCTGCATTGTCATGTGCATCATATCAAGATGCTTCCTGAGAAATTCAATGTTATAACGGCAACAATAATTCAATTTTTCCTTAATGTCTTTTCCTTGCTCGATACATGCTTCCAAACCCACCCGGTAAATTTCGACACCGTATCTGATCGTTTCTTCAAAGAGAGCTTCTTTACTGTTAAAATACTCATAAATGGTTCCTTTCCCGATCCCTGCTTCTTTAGCAATGAACTCCATCTTGGCTCCATCGAAGCCGTATTCGGAAAAAACCCTGATGGCTGCTTTAATCATATCCATTCGTTTTTGTTCCCGTGCTACCGCCATGAGTCGTCATCTCCTTCTCAGCCCTACGCCCGTTCCGTAAACATAGGCTTGTTTAGAGAATTTCCTTTTTTCCGCCGGAAAAACCGCTTGTTGCGGATATCTTCAAAGATCGTATAGATAACCGGTACGAGCAGGAGTGTCGAAACGGTAGAAAGAGCCATACCAAAAATGACAACGACTGCCATGGGTGCCATGGATTCCGATCCTTCCCCAATACCTAAGGCCATGGGAATCAAGCCCAGCACCGTGGCCAGCGAGGTCATCACGATTGGTCGCAACCGAATCGGTCCGGCGTTTTCGATGGCAACCTCCCGCTCTTCTCCTCTTTCCCGACGCTTGTTAATATAATCCACCAACACAATCGCATTACTGACAACGATCCCGATCAGAAGAATCAACCCGATGAAAGCGGGTACACTAAGCGTCTTATGCGTAATAAACAACCCGAGCATTCCACCGGAGAATCCCATAGGCAGGGACAGGATAATCGTAAAAGGATGGAGTAAGGATTCAAACTGGGAAGCCAGAATCATATACACAAGGATGATCGCCAGAACCATGGCCAGACCCAGGTCTTTAAATGAATCCGTGAGTTGCTTGTTCTGGCCGTTTAATTCATACATATAGCCATCCGGCATCGGGTACGTTTTGAGCTTGCTCTCAATGTCCTTGCTCACACTGTTGACATCCCTGTTCATAATCTGGCTGGTCACATCCACGACCCGGGTTTGACCCGACCGACTAATACTTGCAGGACCGCGATCCATTGTTACTTGTGCGACCTCACTCAAAGGTACGCTGATTCCGGCTGGTGTGGGAATCGGTGTCTGTTCCAGATTGGAAATGCTGGATTTCAGGGTCTCATCTCCGCTGATGACTACATTAATTTCTTTGCCTTCATAGCGATAACGGGTTGCTGTCGTACCGGAAATTGTCCCTTTGACAGCCTGGGAGATCTGCCCCGCGGTTAACCCGAACTGAGCCGCGTTTTTGCGGTCAACATGGACCTGAACCTCCGGTACCCCTTCGTTCATACTCGTTTTTACTTCGCGGGTTCCATCGACCGCTGCGACAATCTCCTTAAGGTCATTCCCGATTTTCTTAAGCTGATCGAGGTCGTCCCCTTTGACCGCGATATCAACCGGAGCACCGCTGCTCCCCATGGACATGTTATCGGTTACCGCAACTTGGATTTCAGCCCCAGCAATATCTTTGGTTAAACCCCGAATCTCATCCGCAATCTGCCCCACACTGCGAGAACGGGAGTTGAGATCTATAAGTTGGACGTTAACTGAACCGACATTGGAGGTGTTGCCACCGATTGAAAACCCGCCACTGGTTCCGATCTGTACAAAAGCGGTTTTAACCTCTTTGATTCCTTCCAGCTTTTGTTCAATTTGTGTGATCACACTATCCGTATCATTCAGTTTCGCACCATCCGGCAGTTTAACAGAAACTGTTAACTGTCCTGAGTCTGTAACAGGCATGAACTCCGCACCTAAACTTAAGGCGGACAAGCCGGAGAGCACGAAGACAATAATAGAAATCGCGACGACGCTCTTACGATGGTTTAGTGCAAAATGTAGAAACTTCCGATAGCCTGCTTCGACTTTGCCAAAAAGACGATCAAACCAGCGACTAAAGCGATCCATCACCCCGAAAAGACCCCGCCTGCCTTCAGGAATGCCCTCAGCCTGCATGATCTTTGAAGATAGCGTTGGCACCAGGGTCAGCGAGACTAAGAGCGAAGCTGCGAGTGAAATACTGACGGTCAAGGCCAGTTCTCGGAAAAGGGTCGCGGTAAGCCCCTGCACAAAAACAATCGGTAGAAAGACACTGACCGTTGTCAAGGTCGAAGCCGTGATGGCCATACCGACTTCCGATACACCTTTCATGGCGGCTTCACTCTTACTGTGACCGGCCTGTCGGAAACGGTAGATATTTTCCAGGGCTACAATATTATCATCGACAAGACGCCCCATCGCCAACGACAACCCCCCAAGTGTCATCATATTGATTGTAACCCCGGAGAAGTAGAGGACGGCAAATGTGGCCATCATGGCAATCGGAATTGCCGTAGCCGTGATGAAGGTTGTGCGTAGGTTATGGAAGAACAGAAACAGTACAATAATGGCCAGGAGTCCACCCAGTAAAGCTTCCCTCACGACCGTATTGATAGACTGCTTGATATAGACCGACTGATCCATCACCGTATCAAAGTTCAGGTTCGGATAATCCGTTTTCAACTCCTTGAGTGCCGAAGCTACCTCATTAGCAACCTGAACGGTATTGGTTCCGGACTGTTTCTGAATCGCAATACTGATACTCTGCTTGCCATTGGTACGGGAGATCGCGGTCAAATCAGAATGACCAAGACTCACCTCCGCAATATCCTTCAAGCGCACTTGTCCGCCCGTCGGCAGGGGAATGAGTAAATTCTTGATTTCTTCAATTGATTGGAACTCGCCCATGGTGCGGATGGTCAAATCCTGATTTCCCTTCTGCACCTGTCCGCCAGGGGCGTTCATATTTTCGGCCGCGAGAATTCCCGCCAGGGTTGAGATACTGAGACCGTACCCTTTCATTTTTTCTTCATTTGTTTTAAGGCTGACCTGTTTTTCGTAACCTCCGGTCACAGTAACAGAGGCAGCCCCTTTGACCCGCTCCAGTCTCGGTTTGATCTTGTCTTCTGCCAGCGTTTGCAGAGAAGCCAGATCCCCATCTTTTTTCGAGACGGTCAGTTGGACAATTGGCATCATGGTGGGGTCGATTTTCATAATCATAGGTACCTGTACTTCAGTCGGAAACAGGCGCTTGATCAGATCCACCTTCTCGCGCATTTGCAAGGTGGCAAAATTCATATCCGTTCCATACTTAAACATCGCCACCACGATGGAGTTTCCCTCGGTCGTGGTCGAGGTGACGGTGTCAATATTCTCAACCGTTGAGATTGCGCCTTCGATCGGGTTCGTAATGAGTTTCTCAATTTCCTGAGGACCCACACCGGTATAGGTGGTCACCACTACAGCCACCGGAATTTCCATATTGGGGAGCAGGTCAATCGGCAGACGGCTTAGGGATACTGAGCCGAGCAAGATAATAACCAGCATCAGCATGATGATCGTGACTGGGCGTTTAACCGATACCTCAGCTAACTTCAAGCTGCGTTCCCCCCCACGATCTTGACTTTGCTCCCCTGCTCCACAAAGGTTTGCCCTTTAATAACCACTTGATCCCCCTGATTCAACCCTTTGGTGATTTCCACCAAAGCCCCTGTATCCAGACCGGTGGTCACTTCTTTTTCCACAGCGGCACCGTTTTCGACAACATAAACCACGGGCTTTCCGTTTTTGGTCACAATCGCTTCACTTTTAACCGCCAGTACCGCAGTCCGTGTCTGTGTCGGCATCTCAACCTTGGCAAACATTCCCGGTTTTATCGTACCGTTTATGTTTTCTACCACCACTTTAACCGCGTAGAGCATCGTACGGGCATCAGCCGCAGGAGCCAGGCTCGAAATTTTGCCGTTCATCGTTTCTGAGCCTGCTGAAGTGACCGCCACCTTGGCATCCTGCCCGGGTTTCAAGGAATTAACGATATTTTCCGGGATATTCAGCGCGACATAAAGCGAATTCAATTGGGTCAAGGTGACGGCCGGTTGAACATTGGATGCCATCTCACCGTATTTCACACTGACTGTGACAACCGTTCCGTCTACCGGAGCAGTCACCACGGCATTGTTCAACCCTTCCTGCGCCTGTTGCAGATTCAGCTTAGCCTGATCCCACTGGATCTGCGCCAATTGTAAAGGTGTATCCGACGCCTGACTTTCATACCCCTCCAACTGAGCTTTGGAGATCGCGCCGGCCTCAAAGAGCTGTTTCTGACGGTCCAGATTCGTTTGCGCCAGCTCAATCTGCTCTTTCGTCCTCTGATAGTTTGTCTCAGCCGTACGTACCCCAATCGCGGCCATATCCACGGCCTTTTGCAAATCCGATGTATCCAGGGTGAACAGTACGGTCCCCGCCTTCACCGTATCTCCGACTTGAACATTGACGGAACTCACTTTACCCGGCATTTTGGGAACAATGGACAAATCCTGATTCGAATTGATCTTACCGCTGAAAGCCGTGGTCTCGACAAGGGTCTGGACAGCGGCGGGCATAACTTCCACGGGTGTGTATTTTTCTTCGGCCACAGCGGCCGTTGTCTGGGTGCCGCAGCCGCTTGCAAATAAGGCCAGGCATACGATGCCCAGACTAGCTGTTAATATGCGCATACGATTCTGTTTTTTCAAGCCTATTGCCTCCCCCAAAAGAATCATTCTCTTAAAGACTGACTGTTCGGTCACCTTTTTAGTTTATCGCCAGTTGATTGTCATTCATTACACTTTACTGTATGCCTGTCACCCATGTTATATATTACCTGAAATGAATGCCCGACATGCCAAATCCTTTACTCAGGTAAGAAGATCCGTGCCCTTGAGGAGCCATTGATACTGCTGATAAGCCTTGACTACCTCCGTCTGCGCATTTGAAACCTTCAGTTTCTGGTTTTCATAGGGAATTTTAGCACCCTCCAGCGCTATACCGGCAAGCAGCCCCAGGTTGTACGAAAGTTGTGCCTGATCTAATTTCTCCTGTTCAAGTGCGAGCTTAGCCTGCTCATTTTTCAGAGCCTGGAGTTTGTCATGTAATCCCTGATACGCTTTGTCGAAATCCAGCTTCGTTTTAAGTTTCAGGTTTTGAATATCCTCCACTACCGAATCCGGAATGGTATCGGACGCAGACTTGACTTTCAGAAGGATCTCTTTATTCCAGGCAATGGCTTTATCGAGGTCGGTCTCATAATCCATAGCCTTGACCTCAGACTCGGCAACCGTTGGATTAGATGCAAGGGTTAAAGCGGTATCAAAATCCTGACCCAGCATCGTATTGAGATTGCCTTTAATCCAGTTCCGGTTTTCGTTCAGAGTGTGGAGTCCATACGCCAAATCACTGATTTTCGATTCCGTCGTCTTAACTTCTGTGGCGGTTGCCATTCCAAGCTGAATTTGAAGTTTAGTGATGGTCAATTGATCTTGAAGCAGCTTCAGTTGGTGCGAGAGGTTATCCGCCTGGGCTGAAAGATCATTATAGGTAAGGTAGAGCTGCTGGGCACCCCAGACAATTTGATCACTAACGATGGATTGCTGGACCTCAGCCACCCCGTTATCATCAGCCTGAGAATTCAGGGATTGGATTTGAGATTCAATGGACATCAGCTGGGATTGATATAGGTTCAGCAAATTGAAATTCAGATAGTCAAGCATGGAGATCATCTGCTCATTGATCTTAGACGTATCAACATAATTAGGGGTCAGATCCGTTTGCACATTCAAACTGGAACCTAAAGCGGATGGATACGCACTTGGAAATTGAACAGCCGGGTTCGGATTTGGCATCCATAGGAATTTGCCGTTGGCGTCTTTGGCAATGGTGAATGCATACTTCGTCGTCCCATCATGAGAAACCAGCATATAGCCAGGATCCGGTAGTTTGCTTTGATCGATGGAGGTACCGGTAAGTGCCGCCGCTAAGTCGCTTTTACTTGCAGTTATCGCCTTTACCCCCGTTGATTTAGGAGTGGTAAAGTAGTTCAGAATTTTGTCAGAGTTAGCATCCAAGGGTGCTTCTAATTGCTTTAAGCCGCTAATTCCGGTGTTGATCTTATTCTGTCCTTCGTCAATTTTATCCGCAGTTGATTTAATGGTTAAGTTCCGATCCAGGACTTCCTGCTTTAGCTGATCAAAACTGATAGAACTCAGAACCCCGGTATCCTGGCTATCTGTGGCCAAGGCCGCAACCGGCTGCATGAGCAATGCACCGGCCATGATCAAACTCATGATCCTTTTCATGAATGAGTCCTCCTTGCCTATGTAGTAGTCTTAGGGGAAGTCAGCCACCGCCGAGCGCTCGGTTGGTTTCTGCGGAAGGAAAAACCGACCGGCGGGTCAATTAATTTCAGCTTAACTCTAAACTATAGAGGTAGTCCCTGTCAATACTGAACTGTGGTGAAAAACAAGCCCCAGCATAATGCTGGGGGAAAAAATCTCACTCTAAAGTTGACGGGTTTTAAGATCGTAAAATTCTATTAGATCTCAGAACTTTGACAGGAATCTTATTCACCTTTATGCTAGAAATGCCCCGCTACTTCTTAAAACTAATTATAGGAAAGGAGCTCTTTTCTCATGAAAGTAAAGCTCTTCAGTTCACCCGATAAGCGAGTCTTAGAAGAACAAGTTAACGAGTGGTTAGCCGCCAACAGTTGGATTAAAGTTCTTAACATTACCCAAAGCAGCGGTAGTTCAACAGTCATCTCAATCTGGTATAATGAGCCCGACGTGCCAATTTTAGGGTAAGGCATACTTTGCGGGAAAACATTAAGATTATCCGATTTCTTTAAGCCTCCTATATAACGTCGCAAGGCTAATCCCGAGATACTTAGCAGCCTGTTCTTTGGCGGTGGTTGAATTTCCGAATTTATTTAGGGCTTCTCTAATAATTTCAAGTTCAACACTTTTAAGTTTTGCAGCCGGAGTTAGCTGCTCCTCATCCAGCGATTTACTTTTCGATATCAATTCACTAGCCTTAGGATCGTGATAGTTATAAACACCTGCTGCCATAAGAATCCTTTGGGGCAAATGTTCCGGCAGAATCGGCTGTGCTATTTCGCTCATGCTTATTGCATATTCAATCGCATTCTGGAGTTCACGTACATTTCCAGGCCACCGATAGTGAATCAAGGTATGAAGCGTATCCGGATCAAGCCTTTGAACACCCCTGTTCATGATTTTGCTGTATTTATCAAGGAAGTACTCAATTAGCAGCAGGATATCCTGCTTGCGTTCCCGAAGCGGAGGTATAAAAACAGGGATTACACTGAGACGGTAATACAGATCTCCCCGAAACTCGCGTCTTTCGACCATCTCCTCTAAATTACGATTTGTGGCTGCAATGATCCGGACATCTGTGGCAATCGGTTCAATTCCTCCGACTCGTTCAATCGAATGCGTTTCAAGTACGCGCAATAACTTACTTTGCAAATGCAAAGGCATATCCCCGATTTCATCCAAGAAAAGGGTCCCTCCGGCTGCCAACTCAAATTTCCCTGGCTTTCCACCTCGCTTGGCCCCTGTAAAAGCCCCTTCTTCATAGCCAAAGAATTCGCTTTCCATTAACGATTCAGGAATTGCACTACAGTTGATCGCAATAAAAGGGCCTTTTTTGCGATAACTGGCACTGTGTACCGCATGTGCAAACAGTTCCTTGCCGGTGCCGCTTTCCCCACGGATTAAAATAGTGGAATCCGTTACAGCGGCCTTCTCCAGCTTGTTTTTCACATATACTATCTCTTTACTGTCACCTATTATATCCCTGAAGTTGTATTTACTGTAAGTTCCAACGAGTTTCGCGGCATAAGACTGCACCTCTTTAAGGTTCCTCATGGAAACGGTGGCTCCCTTAATCACAGCCCCGCCATCTCCGATAATCGGGATAACCGTTGCTAAAAAGAACTTCTTCCTGCGCTGGGAGCTTTCTTGATAACCGACCTCAAGTTCAATCTTTTTACGCTCTAACAATTCCGGCATTGAAAGTCTGAAGTCGGGAAATATGTTAGTAATGTGCTTTTGCAGGATGGCACCGGCTTCAATCCCCAACATTTCAATGGCGGAATTATTCAGGTGAATGATCATTCCGCTCTCATCTGTGGCAATAATTCCTTCGTGCACAGAATTTACAACATTATCATAGCGCCTAATGAGCAGGTTAAGCTGTTCTCTGATTGCGCGTTCATTAATAGCACTCCCGATCAACAAAGCGGCTTTCTCCAAAAATCTTATGAGCACATCTTCATCCGCCAGTATTCTTGCTTTTTGAAATTCATTCGTTGCCACCAGACAAAAACTTCCCAAAATCTCATTATCAACCTTAATAGGATAGGCTACCACCGTCAAGTAGGGACAGGTTCCATAACGGAAACACTCTTGGCACTCGGATGAGTGGCCTGGCTCCCGCGCGATTAAAGGATGTCCGTTTGTTAAAATGGTACCTGTGAGGCTGCTCTCGTTATAGCGTGCTCCAATTTCAATCTTAGTTACCCCTGTACCAGCTACAATGTTTCTTGCCGGATCAAAAACCATGACCTCAATCCCAAGTACGGTTGCGATCGCCTCAACGATCTGCTGAACAAATTCCTTAATTGTGAATAGCTCCAAGGTCATTAAATCACCCCAGCAATCTTTTCCCTAATTTTAACATAGTACGTATAATAGTTAAATAACTTTAGAATTTTGGAAATTATTCGAATAGTCTAAGGCGTACAAGAGAAATTAAGACTTCAGGGCATTGAAATCGTGGGGTTCTGTAATATATGAAACCAGAACACCTCCGACCAGCGACCAAAATGGAGCGCTTACAAAAAATATATTTATCCCGGACATCGCGATTAACAAGGAAAATATAGCTCCGGTACGAAAGCGTTTGCTGCTGAAGGATAGCTCAAAAGCCCCTATCAGTACACCGATCATCGACAAGCCTGCGATAACATTTATAAACTCAAGCGGCAGGACTTTAATAAAAGCAACCGCAGGACTATTTAAAATTCCAAATGAGATAAACAGTATTCCAGCTATGATGGAGCCTGAATACCGACCTTTACGGTCGCCATTCCCGGGGGCAGCACAAATAGCTGTTGAAACCCCAGCCATATTGACGGAATGGGCCCCCAAAAATGCTCCGGCAACGCTTGCCAATCCACTTAAAATAGTAATCATGTTAACTGGCGGATGGTATCCATGAGCCTCACTAACTCCGATAGCCTGGGCATTCTCCGAACCTAAAACGAGTACAACTAATGGTAAGGATACTGATAAAATTGTTTTGGGTACAAAATCCGGGAAGAAAATGCTTGGTCCAATGATATGCAGATTTAGCTCAAAATTATAATTACCCTTAAACAATAGAACAGCCAGCCCCCCGATCAAAGCTCCAAGAATTGGCGGCACCCGCTTGAGAAGTCGCTGCGTTAAGAAATAGCTTATGAGCGTTGCGCTACCTAAGAGTGGAGCAGAGTATGCGCTTTTAATAATTCCCGTTCCGAAATGAATCAGTGTGCCCGCTATTGTTCCCATGACTATTGGCTGTGGTAAAAACCGCATAGTTCTCTCCATTACTCCGGAAAGTCCCAGGACAAGCAGGATTAATCCGCTTATAATATAAGCCCCAATTGCCTGAGAAAAAGTAATTTGAGTGAGGCTTGTACCTACAAGCACTGTTCCCGGTATACTAAATGCACCCACTAAGGGTTGACGATAATTCAAAGAAAGAAAAAGGCTTAAGATACCGCCAAAAAAATACACTGCAAATATCCAAGAAGTTAGTTCCTTAGTTGAAAGGTTCCCTGCTGCAGCGGAATTCATAATGATAAGCGGAGGGCCTGTACAGCTGAATAATGCAGCCACCGTGCCTGCGGCAATTGTTTTGGTGGTAATCGACCCTGGAAGTGCGCGCAAGGTTTCTCGTAAATCTTCGCCCGTTTCTAAAATCTTTCTTCTTCCTGTCCCTGTTTTGTTTTGGAGCTTTACTGACATCTTCTTGCTCCCCCTCCCACGTTTCAACTAAAACTTCAGATGGAGTTAAAACTCCACCTAAAGCAAGTTTCCTTTATGAAAAAAGAGCCGTTAGCAGCTCCTTTTACACCAAGTTACAAAAACCCTTTGTTTACTTATCCGCTCTATCTATAGAATTATAGCCGGTCAGTAATGCCTCACTATTTACTCGCAATAGTTTTGGCGGCAGTTCTTGTTCCATTACTTTTATTAGCTCTTCTTTAGAAACCACCGGGCACAATTTTAAGACTGCGCCCAGGGCCAGAGAATTTATTACTTTCTCATTCCCTAAATCAATCGCTTTGGCCTGGAAGGGATACCCCAAGTCTTGGGCGCGCCCTTTGCTGGTGACGGCATCACTGTCATAGAGGACGATGCAGTCTGCGGAAATCTTGTTTTTGTAGCGGTCATAGGCTGCCTGGCTTAAAGCCAGGACCAAGTCCGGGTTATCGCACTTCGGGAAATACACGGTCCCTTCGCTGATAACCACTTCAGCCTGAGAATAGCCGCCGCGCGTCTGAATCCCGTAGGTCTGGGTCTGAACCGCGTTCTTCCCTTCCGCTACTGCAGCTTTAGCTAAGCTTACCCCGCCGAGGATGAGTCCTTGGCCGCCCGTGCCGCCCAAGACGATTTGCCACTGTTTAGCGCCCATTCGTATCACCCTCCTCTGCACCTTTCTTGCTGCCATTGATGCGTCTGTAGGTTGTGTAGAAATCTGGACGGTCTTTCTTGACAAGCTTGCCGACAGCGAAGTGTTCGTGTTGTTCTTCGAGGGGCAGCTCCCGGTATTTCCGGACGGGTATGGCTTTCTCTTTAAGCCAGTTCATCATGTTGACCGGGCTCGGGTGGACATTGAAGCGCCCGAAATAGGTTGGACAGGGACTGATGACTTCGACCAGGCTAAAGCCGGGATGGAGTATAGCCTCTTTAATGAGGTTTTTAAGAGCTACGGCATGGTAAACTGTGGTCCGGGCGACGAAATTGGCTCCAGCCGCTTCGGCTAAGAAGCAGACATCAAACCCTGGTTCAGCGACTCCATTGGGGGAAGTGGTGGTTTTGCTTTCCAGCGGGGTGGTGGCGGAGTACTGGCCGCCGGTCATGCCGTAGTTGTAGTTGTTGGTGACGATGGCGGTGAGGTTGATATTGCGGCGGGCGGCATGGATGAAGTGGTTGCCCCCGATGGTGACGGCATCTCCGTCTCCCATGAGGGTTACGACGGTTAAGTCCGGGTTGGCGGTTTTGATCCCGGTGGCAAAGGCTAACGCCCGTCCGTGGGTGCCGTGGAAAGCTTGGGTGGAGAGGTAGTCGTCCGCTTTGCCCCAGCAACCGATGCCGGTGACGGTGACGACATTTTTGGGTGCCAGGTCTAATTCAGCCAAGGCTTCCGTGTAGGCTCTGAGGATGATGCCGTCCCCGCAGCCCGGGCACCACATGTGGGGCAGTTGGCTCTGTTCCAGGTAGTCTTTGTAGCTTAAGGCCATTATTTGAGCACCT
Organism: Paradesulfitobacterium aromaticivorans; assembly: GCF_054657415.1. Classification (NCBI taxonomy): domain Bacteria; kingdom Bacillati; phylum Bacillota; class Clostridia; order Eubacteriales; family Peptococcaceae; genus Paradesulfitobacterium; species Paradesulfitobacterium aromaticivorans. Next base: position 285,886 of record NZ_BAAHYT010000010.1, read on the forward strand.
CCCCGATTTTCTCCATGATCTGGGCCGGGATCAGTATTTCCCCGTCGATTCTGGAGAGGGAATGAACAGGAGTGCCAACGGTGTTAAGACGCTCGACTTCACGGACGACCTGCCCTAAGTTGAGTTCAGGCACTAAGACTGCTTTGGCTTTCCCTAAAGCTTGTTTAACTGCTTCATCGGCAAAGGGCCAGAGGGTGATGAGCCTTAATAGGTTGACTGAGAGCCCTTGAGCCTGGGCGCTTACTACGGCCTGCTTGGCTACGCGGGAAATTGCGCCATAGGCGATGATGGTGAGGTCGGCTTGCTCCGGGCCGAACCATTCCACTTGGATGATGTCCTCTTTGTTCTTTTCGAGCTTGCGGTGCAGCCTCTGTACGAGTTTGTCTGCGGTCTGAGGGGCACTGTGGGAATAGCCGCTCTCGTCATGGCAGGAACTGCTGATGTGGACGATGTAGTCGGTGCCGTAAGGCGGAATGGCCGGAATGTCATCTTCATCGGTTTGGTAGGGTTTGTACCCTTGGGCTGGGACCGTGGGCAGCTTGCGGTTGATGATTTCCAGTTTGTCTGCTTCCGGAATGGTTAAGCTTTCCCGCATGTGCCCGATGACTTCATCCCCTAAAAGGATGACCGGGATCCGATATTTTTCTGAGAGGTTAAACGCTCTCACAGTCAGGTCATAACATTCCTGAACCGAGCCCGGGCTTAAGGCGATGATGGGATGGTCCCCGTGCGTGCCCCAGCGGGCCTGCATGACATCCCCCTGGGCCGGACGGGTGGCCAGTCCGGTGCTGGGGCCGTTGCGCATGACGTTGATTAAGACGAGCGGGACTTCGGCATACACAGCCATACCAAGGTTCTCCTGCATGAGGGAAAATCCGGGACCGCTGGTGGCGGTATAGGATTTCTGGCCGGCAGCGGAAGCACCGATGATGGCGGCGATGCTGCCGATTTCGTCTTCCATCTGGAGGTAAACTCCGTCCACCTGCGGCAGGAACTTGGCTGACAGTTCCGCGATCTCGGATGATGGGGTGATGGGATAGCCGCCGTAAAACTTGGCCCCGGCATCAAGCGCTGCGTAAACACAGGCTTCGTTGCCCTGCATGAATTGTACTCCGACCGGTCTGTTCACGCTAACACCTCCAGTGTGATGGCAAAATCCGGGCACCGTAAATCGCACAGGCGGCAGTAAGTGCAGCGCTCCGGGTTCGTGACCTCAGGGGAGCCGTCTTTGGCTAGGCTATACACTGCTTGCGGGCACAGGCCCTGACAGATGCCGCAGCGTTTACAAGCTCTTGAATCAATTGCAATCTGGATTTTTCTTTGTTCACTCACCACTACCGCCACCTCTTCCAACCCTCTCTAAATAAATGCATTGTTCTTCTGATTGAGTTTATTACAAAAAATTAATTTTCTTTTTCTTTAAGCATTGCCAATACTTGCTCAGGTGTTATCGGCAGTTGAGTAAAGCGGACACCGATCGCATTGTAAATGGCATTGGCAATGGCCGCCGGAACCGGGTTCAGGGCAGGCTCTCCTATCCCTTTTGCTCCAAACGGTCCATTGGGTTCCACCGGTTCTACCCACATGGTATGAACCCGCGGGACATCTTTCGGACCCGGAACCCGGTAATCGAGAAAACCCGCATTGAGAACCTCGCCATTTTTAGTAATCATATTTTCCATCAGAGTCCAGCCAAGGCCCATACTTACCCCGCCTTCGACCTGGCCCTCTAATAAGGTTGGGTTAAGCGCCCTGCCGACATCATGGGCCGCCCAGTAATTTACCACTTCGACCCGGCCGGTCTCTGTGTCGATTTCCACCTCGGCGATATGAGTCCCAAACACATAGGCCGGGGAAATATTGCCGTATTTCGTCTTGGGATCAGGGGCAACTGTATCCGGCACATAGTAGCCATTTCCGATAATCGACGCCCCGCCATGCTTGAAAACATAGCTGCGGGCAACCTCAGCAAAATTTAACTTTTTATCCGGCGTGTCAGTTACATAGAGTACACTTTCGCGGGAAGAGAGTTCTTCAGGCTTAACTCCCAGTAAAACCGCCGCCGCTTCAAATAAAATCTTTTTTGCGGCTTCGGCCCCAGCTTTGGCCCCCATACCCCCGATCGTGGTACCCCTGGTAGCCCAGGAACCCAGACCAAAGGGTGAAATCTGGGTGTCGACTGTACCCACTTGCACATCCGCGAATTTTGCTCCTAATTCCTCAGCCACAATCTGGGCAAATACTGTATTTTGTCCTTGGCCCATATCACATTCCCCGTGGTAGAGCACTACTTTCCCGTCTTCCCCGATTCTAACCACTGCAGCCGAGCCGTCAAAGGTCGGGAAAAATCCCCTATTGCCGGATACATGGTTGCAGCAAGCTAAACCAATGCCACGCACTTTCCCCGGTTTAACCACTTCTTTTTTCCTTTGTTCCATCGCTTCCACGGCTTTATCGACGGATTCGATTAACCCGGCCGTCCCAATCTTCCATCCGTGAATATTGGTGTAATTCGCTTGAACTGCATTGATCTTGCGCAGCTCCCCAGGGGGTATGTTTAATTTTTCCGCCGCCATATCCATCATTGACTCCAAGACAAAGATTGACTGCGAGTTTCCAAACCCCCGAAATGAGCTCGTCGGAACTGAGTTAGTATAGACTGCATATCCTTCAGCTTTTACGTTTTCAAAGACATAGAGTGCATCAATCCGATAACAGGCTGTAGACATAATAGCCGGGCCATAGACAGTTCTCCCGCCGTTCCCTGCGACCACGCGCATGTGTTTCGCGGTAATTTTCCCATCTTTCCGAAATCCCATCTTGACCCAATATTGCATCGGAACCCTGGGATTACCTGCAATAAAGTCTTCATGCCTGGTATTTACAATCTTGACCGGCCGCTTCGTCTTTTGCGCCAAAACCGCACACGCAAGATGCAGGTTCGTTTCCATTTTTGCCCCAAAGGCACCCCCAATGAAAGGTTTAATGACCCTGATATCCTCCGAGCTTATTCCAAGTGCTTTGGCATAAATAAGACGCACCTTATTCGGTATTTGAATAGGAAGCCACATTGTTAAACGATTTCTGTCTTCAGGCCTTACGATTACGGCCATTGTTTCCATATAAGCGTGGTATACCTGACTGGTCGAAAAGGTTTCTTCTATAATTAGGTCTGAGTCGGTAAATCCTTGTTCAACATCACCGTGTTCGATATGGGCCTCAGCGGCAATATTCCGGGGCCAATCCTCATGAATAACCGGGGCACCCGGTTTCATTGCCTCCTCAAGATCGAAGACAGCAGGCAGTTCTTCATAAACCACCTCAATTAATTCCAAAGCCTTTTCCGCTGTATCTTCATCAACTGCAGCGACCGCGGCCACTTCTTCCCCGATAAAACGCACCTTGTCCTTAGCGAAGATATACCAATCTTCGTTGCTGGCCATGGGGCCGAACTTCACTTTAGGCGTATCCTCAAAAGTGACGACGGCTTTCACTCCGGGCATTTCTTTAGCCTTGCTTGTGTCGATCCTAACGATACGGGCATGAGCATACGGACTGCGCAAGATCTTGCCATACAGCATCCCAGGCAAACTAAGATCTGTTACAAATTGAGCCCTGCCCGTGGCCTTTTCCCAGGCATCTATCGGCGTAACGGATTTTCCGATATAGCTGAACTCGCTTTTTTCACTCACCGATTCAGCGCCCCCTTTTTTCCGAAGCGTCTAAAACTGCATCGACGATCTTCTGATAACCGGTACAACGACACAAGTTTCCGGATATTGCATCCTTGACCTCTTCTTCCGTCGGATGAGGATTTACTTTCAGTAACGCTTTAGACGTCATAATCATCCCGGGACTGCAATATCCACACTGAATCGCGCCTTTAGACATAAAACTCTCCTGAACCGGATCAAGCTCACCGTTTTCGCTTTCAAGCCCTTCGACTGTAACCACGGTTTTGCCATGAGCCTGAGGGGCTAACACTAAACAGGAACTGACAGGCTCCCCGTCCATCAACACGGTACAGGCTCCGCACTCACCCTCGCCGCAGCCTTTCTTCGTCCCGGTAAACCCTAAATCTTCTCTGAGCACATCCACCAACTTGCGGGTGGGTGCAACCAGCAACTCGAATTTGTCACCGTTAACCGTCAAACTAATCGGTATTTTCATCACTACCACCATCTTTCACCAGAGATGTAAGAGCCCGTTTAACTAGAACCTGCACCAGTTCCCTGCGATAGGAAGCCGTGGCACGTATATCATCTATTGGCTTACACTCCTCCACTGCCAGGCGAGAAGCTTCATCGATCATGCTGGTTGTTAAAGTTTTCTCAGTTAAAAACCGCTCTGTTTTGGGAACACGAATTGGCGTAGGTGCTACAGCCCCTAGACCAATGCGGGCTTCCAGACACTTGTCTCCATCCAACCTTAGAGCGCAGGCTACCCCAACAAGAGCGATATCCATTGAACGGCGCAAGCTATGTTTAAGGTAAATGCTCTTAAAATCAGATGTAAGTTTCGGCAATTCGACTTCCGTTAAAACCTCTCCTTGTTTAAGAACCGTTTGCCCGGGCCCTCGGAAAAATTCCGCGGCAGGAACCTTTCTTTCTGTGTTTTTACCTTTAATAATCATTGTGCCATTCAACACTAATATAGGTGTTGCTGTTTCTGCTGAAGGGGCAGCATTTGCCAAATTGCCTCCGAAAGTCGCCAATGTCCTTATCTGCCATGATCCTAAACCATGCGAAGCCTGAGCAAGCAAGGGATATTCCGTTTGAATAAGACCAGAGGTTTCCAGCTTCCTTATGCTTGTTAAGGCCCCAATTCGAATCGTCTCACTCGCTGTAATAAAGTCTAATTCTTTAACATTCTTCAGGTTTATTATATGTGAAACCTTAATTTTCTTATTTTCGAGCTTAACGGTTAAATCAGTCCCACCCGCCCACAAGGTGGCTGCTTGATCTTGTTCGAGTAATTGAAACAACTCTTTTAAGTTTTCCGGACTAGAGTAAATTACCTTAGACAATGAGAAATCACCCCACAATCCCAAATAATGAAAACCTTTGTTCTCTCTGGTGCGTGATATCCGGGACGTGGGAGGTCTTCCTTTGCAGGAAGATCCTCCCACTAAGATTTATTTAGTCTTTTCAAAAGTAGAGGCAGGATAAAACTTGAATTGGTCCCACTTGCCATTATTGGCAATCAAGGCATTAAAACTTCCTGAAGTCGTTCCATGATCGTCAAAGTTCACATCGCCGGATGGTCCTTCATAGTCAATGTCGTTCCCTTTCTTTAACTCGGCAACCGCATCTTTGAAAGTGTGTACTTTAACCCCAGGCGGGCTGGCAATTTTTTTATAGTTTTCATTAATGGCAGTGCCGTCTACTTTTCCACCGGCTACCATGGCCAAGGCCATAATCATAGCGGCGTCATAAGAGTTAGCTTCAAAATTTCCGCCCGGATCTTTGCCATAAGCAGTCTTATAATTTGCGGCAAACCGCTTATAATCTTCGCTTTGACTGTCCCCGGCAGGGATTTCCGTGAGAATCCCGTTCATGGTATCAGTGCCGACAAGTTTGAATATCTCCGGCACAGCGATATCGCTCGAAACCATCCACTGCCATTTATATCCACGTTGCTTCCATTGTTTTAAGATGGTAGGAGCAGTTTCTTGGCCTGATCCCAGCCAAACCGCATCTGGATTGGTTTCAGATACTTTCTTTAATTCAGCAAGATAGCTTGATTGGCGACTCTGGAAGGGTTCCATAATGCTAACGGTACCCCCGAGTTGTTGAAATTGTTGGGCAACCGCATTGGCTATGGACGTTGTGCTCTCTGCTGTTTCATACATAACAGCAATTTTACGGTACCCTTTGTCCCATAGCACATGGGCAGCAACCCTTCCATCCAAAGAATCCGACGGCACCGTCCGGTACTGATAGTCTCCCCCTGTTGTGTCCAGTTTCGTTGTGCCCGCATAGGGGGATGTAACCATTACTTTATTTTGCTTGGCAAAATCCCAGGTGGCCAATAATACATCAGAGACCATGCCGTGCATGGCAATAACGCCATTGGCTGTAATTAATTTTCTGGCCCCGCGAATGCCGCCCTCAACCGTGCTTTGGTCGTCTTCCGTGAATAACTTGACCTTCTTGCCTTCGATACCGCCTTCGGCATTAACCTCGTCAAAGGCTAACTTGGCTGCATTATAAACCGGCACCCCGAAGGCACCCATTTCCCCGGTATAAGATGTCAAAATTCCAACCGGAATGTCCCCTCCTGAATTACTGCTGCTGTTATTGCTGTTATTACTGCTAGTGCCGCCTCCACCCGTTTGTGTGCTAGCAGGAGTTTGGCCACAACCGGGCAGCACCAGCATGCTTAAGACCAAACAAGATACCAGAAACTTTTTTAACATTCCTTCCCAACCTCACTTTCAAAATCAACTCTTAAAGGTCAACTTTTGTAACTAACAGTAGCTGTCTCGAAGTCTTTTACCCATCTGCGCCGTTGCCCACCTCCTTTTCATTTCAACCAACGTTGTGGCCTAAAAACAAGGTCTCGAATTCCTCCTCATCCTCTAGGAATTCACGCCCGGTGCCTTCTTTTTTCACTAGTCCTGACTCTAAAAGGTATACCCTGTCCACATGGGCCAGCACCTCTTTGGGGCTTTCCTCAACGACCCAAATTACCGCCGTACCATCATCCCTAATTCTGCTAATTGTCTCGATCATAGACTCTGTTGCTTGAGGAGATAATCCGGATGTTGGCTCGTCAAGTATCAGTAAACGCGGCTTAAGTAACAAAGCACTGCCCACTGCCAGCAATTGCCGCTCTCCCCCGCTCAGAGTTCCGGCTTTTTGTTTATACCGTTCTTTGAGCTTGGGAAAACGCTCATAGATGGCTTCGATCGCCTGTCTGGCATTTCTGATCGTAAAGGCACCCATTTCCAAGTTTTCAGCTACGGTAAGGTCAGCAAACACGTTTTTCTCCTGCGGGACATACCCCAGACCCATCTTTGCGAGCGTATGATTCTTTAACAAAGTGATATCTCTGCCATCGAAAACCATGCTTCCCTTCATTAAAGGCAAAATTCCTGCAATTGTTTTCATCAGGGTAGACTTTCCAGCCCCATTTGCGCCTAATAATGCGATCATCTCGCCCTCTGCTACCCTAAGGTTTACTCCATGGAGGATAGGCAGTCTGCCATACCCGGATTCAACATTCTCGCATTTTAACAAGCTCATGCTATCCCCCCCAGGTACACTTCTACTACCTTCGGGTTTCTAAAGATCTCTTGCGGCGTGCCTTCTGCTATGATTTGACCTAAATGAAGTACATAAATATAATCACATAAGCTTGAAATAAAACCGAGATTATGATCTACGATGAGCAACGTCAGGCCTTGTTTCCTAAGCTTTAATAAAACTTGGACGAGGTGATTTTGAAGCGCCGGGTTAATTCCGGCCGCAGGCTCATCGAGCAGCAACACTTCAGGATCTAACATCAGTTGGCGGGCGATCTCAACGATCCGCGCTTCGCCAGCGCTCAGATTGGCGATTAGATCGTTCTTCTGCTCAGATAATCCGAAGTCCGCCAAAAGCTTGAAGGCTTTCTTCCTAATTACCTCTTCTTGCTCTTTAACCTTTTTACCGTTGATTAAACCTTGCCAAGGTTTCTCTCCGGCCTGCCCTTTAGGGACAACCATCAGATTTTCCATAACCGTCATTTGGGCAAAGCCTTGCGGTGTCTGGAAGTCCGGGCCAGCCCCCTCTTAGCGATTTCATCTGCAGTAAACCCGCTGGTTTTTTCCTGCTTAAAAAAAATCTCGCCGGCTGACGGACGGTAATACCCCGCTATACAATTAAATAAAGTGCTCTTACCAGCTCCGTTAGGCCCAATTAGACCGGTAATTGAGTTTTCGTTTACCTGAAAACTCGCTTCATGCACGGCCCTTAAGCCGCCAAAAACTTTACTGACATTTTTTACTTCTAGAACCACAGCTTCACCTCCCTAATTAACAGCATTGCGTTCAGGCAAAATTCCTTTAGGTTTGAACCGAATGATTAAGACCAGGATTAAACCCATGGCAATAAACCTGCTGGCAGCCAAAATCGGTGCCAACTCGGCCGATGCCTGCAAGAACCTAGTGGCTTCCTGAATTCCGACGATGATAGCCGCTCCCAAGATCATCCCTTTATAGTTCCCTGTTCCGCCAATGGTCAAGGCAATCCAGGCTACCCAGGTTACTTCACTGACAAACAATGAAGGAACCACTAAACTTGTAAACCAAACATAAAACGAACCGGCGAACCCAATAATGGCAGCTCCGATCACAAACGCCCACATCTTAAACTTTTCGATATCCTTACCGGCTGCCCTAGCAGCATCTTCGTTTTCCCTTATTGCTTTAAGGGTGCGCCCAAACGGCGACCGATCCAAACGGGAAAGAATATACCAAAAACAAGCAACTGCGAGCACGATTAAGAACGCATAAAAATACTGGTAGGAATTCGCAGACACAAAGAATTTGCGGAACGGTTGCTCAATCCCGATGAATCCCTTAACTCCGTTTGTCAGCCAATTCTCGTTGGTGAAGAGGTATTTAATGACTTCGGCAAAGGCATAAGTCGCAATCGCCAAATACTCTCCTTTTAACCGAATCGCAGGCAAACCAATGAGAAAAGCAAAAAAGGCAGAAATTAACCCTGATCCTAAGAAGCCTATGAACATGGGCAAGTGAAAGCCAAACATGTAAGCATCTGCAGTGCTTGGCGCAGGAGCTGTAAGAATTACATAGCTATAGGCTCCTATAGCAAAAAAACCTACGACACCGAGATCGATGAGCCCTGCCGTACCAAACCTTATATTGAGCGCCAAGGCCAGCATTGTATAAATGCCCATCAAAACAACGATTCCTGCCAGAAAAACTCCAATATTAATGGCCCTCACCTCCCAAGATTCCCTGTGGTTTAAATAAGAGCACGACGATTACCATGGCAAACGCGACAGCAGGCCTATAAGAGGCCGGCAGAATAATTACGCTCAAGTCCATGCTTAAGCCAATGATCATGGCTCCGATCATAACTCCGTACAAACTACCGAGTCCGCCTAAAACCGCAGCCGACAGAATCAACAAAATAATAGCCCATCCCATGTCCGTGTAAACGGTGCCGATCAAACCGGAAAATATTCCAGCCATAGCACCAAGAGCTGAAGACAAAAGCCAGGCCACGGAGGCAATTTTTTCGGTGTCAATCCCTCTGGCATTCGCTAAGGACAGATTACTGGCCATGGCCCGTATTGCCTTCCCGGTCAAGGTTCTGGTCAAAAACAAATGAAGCCCGAAAGCGCTGCCTAGAGCTAAAACTATGACCGCCGCTTCTGTACCTGATATAATAGGAATCCCATTAATCTCAAAAACTTTAGAAACCGGCACACTGTAAGTCTTCGCCTGCACTCCGTAAAAAGCTTCGATAGCCCCATGAATGATATAAGCCACTCCAACCGATGTAAATAATAGGTACAGGTTGCCATAACTACGGATCGGCTTATAAAAAACTTTGAAAATCAACCAGCCTACCAGAGTTGTGACCAAAGTAGCTGCTATGAACGAGAGAAAGATATTCCAACCCAGTTTCACGTTAAATGTATAACCAAGATAAGCTCCAAGTGTTAATACCTGGCCATGCGCGATATTAAGAAAATTCTCAATTCGTTTTACAAGGGAAAAACCGACCGTACCAAGCAATAAAATCGTACCCGTAACTAACCCGGACACAAGATAAGGAATATAATCCATACCCGACCTCCTCCCAATTATTTTGTAACTTTATGATCCGTTGTTCCCTTGCTCCGCTAGTGCAGCTTTAACTTTAGCCACAGTGATTGGCAGGTCAAAGAACCGGTGCCCGATAGCCCGGGAAACAGCGTTGACAATCGCCGGTGCCGTGGGAACTAAAGAACACTCGCCGGCACCTGCAGCACCGAACGGTCCATGTTCGTGCTTTACATCCAAATGAATAACCTTCGTTTCCGGAGCGTCCTTAATCCTGGGAATGCGATAATTTCCAAAATTCTTGGTTTTGCCTGTGATGTACTCCTCTTTTAACGCCATGCCCAAGCCCATTAGAACTCCGCCTTCGAGCTGTCCTTCAACATTTTGGGGATTAACAGGAGTTCCGGTATCATGTGCCGCCACCACCCTAAGAACCTTGACTTCGCCGGTTTCGGTATTCAATTCAATTTCCGCCATTTGTGTACCAAAGGTGTAGGTCTCATAAGCCAAGCCTTGCCCCTCATCATCAAGAGGAGTGACCTCGGCAGCATACTGTCCATAAGCATTAGGAATATTCTGGCTGTAAAGCTGAGCCAACCCCAGAGAAACTTCCGGGTTTTGCTGCGCTTTGACCAGGCCGTTCTTAAATACTAATTGTGTTGGCGGAATTTCTAGGACCTCGGCCGCTCCCCGCAGCAAGTTTGCTTTGAATTTGTCCGCGGCTCTGAGAACTGCGTTCCCCGTGTTGTAAGTTTGCCTGCTGGCACAGGTAAACCCACCGTCCGGTGATCCAAAGGTATCTCGGGTAGATACTTCAACCATGGCGTAGGGTATTTCCAACGCCTCAGCCACGAGCTGAGCCATGACCGTATCGAGTCCCTGTCCAATATCAGCCGCTGCTGTAACCAACCGGACTTTGCCCTCGGGACTTAACTCCAACATAACCTCGGACTTCTCCGCCAAACCTGTTTTGCCTGGGCCGAACCACATTGAAGCAATGCCAACACCTTTTCTAATTTTGCCCTCTTCCTGTTGGCTTTGGACCTTTGCTATAGCCTCTTGATAATCCGTCCGAAGAGCTGACAATGTCTCCAAATACCCGAGCCTCTCCTCCAATGTTTGCCCTGTGGCCGTCACGTCTTTGCCCACGTAGCCATTACGCCAACGCAATTCCAACGGGTCAAGGCCCAGCTTGTCAGCCAGTAAATCCAGTTGCGCTTCCATCGCAAAAGCGACCTGCGGCACCCCAAACCCGCGCATGGCTCCACTGGGAGGATTATTGGTGTAGACCGCTTGCCCGGACACTTTGACATAGGGAAGACGGTAGGGGCCGGTAGCATGGACCACCGCCCGAATGACGACGCCGGGACCAAATGAAAGATAAGCTCCTGTATCGGCGAGGAACTCCACTTCAAGGGCTTTTAAAACCCCTTCTTTGGTTGCCCCTAGGCGGTGTTTAATGTAGAAGGGATGCCTTTTCGTCGTCCCCTGAAACGATTCTTCGCGTGAGAACACGATTTTTACCGGTCTCTTCGTCAGATGCGCAGCCACAGCCAATAACCCCTGAATGGTAATGTCAAGCTTTCCGCCAAACCCACCGCCGGTAACCGTTTGAATCACCCGGACTTTGTCTACGGGCAGGTTAACCACACCGGCCAACTCCGTGCGCAAATGCTGGGCATTCTGGGTTCCGACCATCACCACCAGAACCCCCTCCGAATCAACATAAGCGACCCCTGCTTCCGGTTCGAGATACGCATGCTCATGAGCCGGAGTCGTATATATGTTCTCGATAATAATCTCGGCCTGCGCAAAACCCTCTGCGGCATTTCCTTTAGTCAGGGACTTGGCAAAGGCAATGTTCGGACTATCTTCATGAATCCGGATATTTTCTTCCGCTGCCGCATGATGTGGATCGAAAAATACCGGGAGTTCTTCATACTCCACTACGACCTTGCCACATGCTTCCCTGGCTCTTTCCAGACTGTCCGCAACAACCAGCGCCACCGCATCGCCTGCAAAACGCACTTTGCCATCTGCCAACACAGGCCAATCGGGGCGGAAAATCTTCACGCGGTTAAACCCCGGGACATCCTCGGCCGTGAAAACAGCCTCGACCCCGCGCAGCGCCAAAGCGGGACCCTTATCGATTTTCTTGATCAAAGCGTGATGATACGGGCTCCTCACAACCGCCGCGTACAGCATGCCTTCCATTTTAATGTCGTCTGCAAATACCGCTTCCCCGATAGCCTTGGCCACGGCATCTACACGCGGCAGACTTGCGCCCAGTACCTTGCCCTCATCTCCGTTCGTTATTGCCTGTCCGCTTCCGGCCATAATTGCTGCCGCCCGCTCAACCGCGTCAATTATCTTGACATAGCCGGTACACCGACAGAGGTTGCCCTGAAAAGCCCTGATGATGTCCTCTCTCCCCGGCTTAGGATTCGCATCTAGCAATCCCTTGGCCGTAATAATCATTCCGGGAGTGCAAAACCCGCATTGAATGGCCCCGGTCTCAATGAAAGCTTGCTGCAAGGGATGAAGTTTGTCCTTGGTTCCCAAACCTTCGATCGTGGTTACGCTTTTGCCTACAGCCTTCTCGACCGGAAAATGACAGGACTTTTCCACTTTGCCGTCAACGAGCACAGCACACGTTCCACAGTGCCCTTCACTGCACCCTTCCTTGGTGCCGGTCAGATTAAGATTTTCTCTCAGAACTTTAAGCAGGCTGGTTCCGCTGTGAGCCTGAACTTTTCTCTCAGAGCCATTGACCGTCAATACAAATTCCCTTAATTCATCCATTTTTTCACCCCCTCGGTTCAATTTCCATTTTTCTCTTGCTGCCGCCTTAGCACTACGGGATCCAAGATTAGGCTTTTGATTAGATCTCACCCTTAAACCAATTTAGTTGTTTAATCCGGTAGACATGGCTGATTCTCTCATTTCTTACTTTGTCAAATAGCTCAATGTGGAAATACTCGCTGAATCTCAATTCTTCGAGCGTTGCCAAGGTTCCGGAATAAAGTACGGTTCCGGTCATATCTCCGTCAACCAGTGCCTGTGCTCTCTCCATAAGTTCCTCAGGACGCATCAGAAGTGCCAGCTGGCCTTCCTGATACACAGTCTCCTTACTTTCGCCAAGCCAAGCGCGCATCTCGATCTCATCCCAATGACTGATCACGTCCTCATAACGCCAAACCGTTGGGGCAATGACGTTTGGATAAGCCTGTTTCGATTTAATAATGCTGGTTTTTTCTAATTCACGGTCAGTATGGTCACTGCCAAGGCCGACAAACAATCCCCCCTGACTATAGAGAATCACAAATTCCACTTCTCCGGAGTTGCCGTTCCCGATGACCTCCACCTCTTCGCCGGTGGTTAATTTATCCGGGAGCAGAGGGTAGAAGACCGGGGTCTCCTTGGGAGCAGGCACGCCCAGGGCGGCGAGTTCCTCAATATGCTTTCTGACCTGATCTTGATTGCGCCCTGCGAAGCCCCCGTTCAGTATTCTCTCAACATTAAAATCAATGACCTTTTTTGCATCCCCATTCACAAAAAACTTCAAATTCATTCAAAGTCCTCCCTGCCCAAATTAAAGTTGGACCCTGTCCGTTACCGGTGGAAATACTTCCCGCACCCGCTTGACTTCTGCAGCATTAATCTCTGCTGTGATTACACTTTCCTCATCCCCGGCACCGGCGATGGTCACTCCCCAGGGATCAACGATCGCACTGTGACCCAGATATTGTTTCCCTCTATTGATTCCTGCACAGTTGGCCGAGATGAGATAACATTCATTCTCAAAGGCCCTCGTCTGATTGAGTGTACGCCAGTGATCTAACCTGGGATAGGGCCAGGCGGAAGAGATCAAGAAAAATTCCACTCCCTGATCGAGCATCCGCCTAAACTGTTCCGGGAACCTGAGATCGTAACACGTTGCCAACCCGAAAACTCCATGTTCCGTTGCAACCGTTACAACCTCGGCACCGGGGGTGAGCAGCCGTGTTTCATCGGAGCCGAAGCCAAAAAGGTGAATCTTGCGATAGGTTGCAATGATCTCCCCTTGGGGATTTAGAAGGACACTGGTATTAAACAATTTGCCTCGGTCATTTTCGACAAAGCTCCCCATCATAACATAGGCCTGCAAGTCCTTGGCTTTAGCCGCCATCAGCGTTACCGTCTCACCCTGCAAGCTCTCGCTCTCTGCGGCATAGAGATCAAAATTGAAATACCCCGTATTCCAGATTTCCGGCAGGATTATAAGCTGCGAACCACGGCATGAGTCAATTTTTGTTATCATACGCTGGAGGCGTTGTGCTTTCGTTTCGTCGTCCCGAATCTGAAATTGAATGGAAGATACCCGCATTGATACACATCTCCTTAATCGGTGCGAAAATTAAGCAGTTAACGGAAATTACCGAGATAGCTTTGACCAGGGCCGTCCATGGTAATAGCGTCTTTGGGACATAGTGCCGGACATAAGCCACAGCCGTCGCACTTGCTACGGTCAATCACAGCGCTTCTCCCATCCATGCTGATCGCATCAAAGAAACACCAGTTAAGGCAAAGTTTGCAGCCTGTACATTTTTCCGGATCGACTTGGGACAGATACCGCGATTCGCGGTCAACAACATCCCAGGTTTTTAATTGACTTAAGGTAATCCCGCGCATCTCAGTAATGCTGTTATATCCTTTAGATTCCATAAAGGATTCCATACCCTTAATAAAGTCCTCAATCACCCCAAATTTTTTGGTGCCGTACATTATAGCGGTCGTAGTCTGAACCGTTGAAGCGCCAACCATGATCGCTTTAACTACATCTTCCCAAGTCCAAATTCCATTCGTGGCCGAAATGGGGATATCTAACGACCTCGCAACTTTAGCCACCCACTTAAGCATGATCGGACGCATCCAAGGACCGCCAATACCCGCAAAAGTAGAATGGAGCAAAGGTCGGCCGGTTTCAATATCAATGTCCAAAGCAGGGAAACGGTTGTGCACTGTCACTCCGCTGGCACCGACAGCAGCCACTTTTTTGGCAACATAAACCGGGTCAACAGCCTCTGCCGTCAGTTTGATGATTACAGGAATTTTCACGGAATCCACTACTATCTTCGATACTTCAGCTGCGGCCTCGGGGTCGCTTCCTAATTCCTGTCCACTTTTGTATCCTAAATCACGGGGGTGCGGGCAGCCAAAATTGCACTCAATCATATCGGCACCAGCGTTTTCCATCATTTTGGCAAGTTTACCCCAGTTTTCTAAGGTATCCCCTGAAATACTCCCGATAAGAACAGTACCATTTTTTTCGCAGTACTTCTTCGTTTCCTCCATCTCAGGCATCCATTCATCCGGAGTATAAGTTGCAAGAAATTCCGCAGAGTAATTCGAAAAAGCGTGAGGCCACCCTTTTTTATGCAAAACCGTAAAGCGCGGTGAAACATACTTTTGCAACGCTTTTTCGTAAGTAACCGTCTTTGAGATAAGTCCTCCGGCTCCGGCATCCACGCACCGTTTCATATAGTCAGCATCTTTAGTTGGCGTTGCTGATGCTACAACAATTGGATTCTTGAACTTCTTGCCCCATACTTCTACACTTAAATCAGGTTTCATGTGAGCATTCCTCCTAAAATTGATGTTAAGATTCACTAGATTTAGATTTTTGCAAAAACTGTGCCAAGATAGCTCTACATGTTTTGACCTCAATCCTACCTACTAGGCACTGTGTTTAGCCCCATCTATCCAGAAAGTCCGTGTGTACAGGTATTATCAAACTTGCGAAAAAGCTTCAAACTTTTTCGCAAGTTTGTAAAATCTGAAAATAAAGAAAGAACAAATTGTGTTCTGGCCTTTCTTTGCCCAAACTTAGTTATTTAACATAGTACCTAATCTCTAAGGTTGTACAACCGTTTGGAATACTGTAGGGGCCATGCGTCATTTGGGGCGGCCTGCAGGCGTACATTCCTTCAACATACGTCTCCTTTTTATTAAGGTCAGTTAAACTGCCTTTTAAAATATACACTTCCTCCCAGAATTCATGTACCAGCACCTCGTTCGTTGTTAAACCGGGAGGAAACTTCAAGAGCCTGGTGTATGAACCTGTATCAGGATCATCGCTAAGTATCTTCTCAATAATCCCCTCCTGTGCTCCTTCTACCTGACGCCAGCCAATGTTGAGATCGTGGTCAAAGAATTCCAATTCAGGTTTTGCCATATCATCTTCCCCCTTTAGATTTTTAATAAACAAATAAGATTCTGTTTACTGATCATATGCAAGTATCATGCCATTGCTGTTTTTATCCCCCTTATTCTCCATACTCCGTTCAAACAATCACGCTAACAGGCATTATCCTTAGTTCACAGCCGCCCCTTAGATCATCATAGGGTTTTGCGTTTTTGCGAAGTTTTCTCAATCTTGCAAAAATACCTCTGAAATGTGAGCAGAATCCGTGGTATGAATCTTGCACTATAAATTTTAGTTGTGCTAATAAATATTGCGAGGCTGATGTAAGTGGAAAGAAAAACTAGAGCTATTGTTCCTCACCTTATGCTAATCTCAGTGGCTTTTATCTTTAGTACAAATTTTATTGTAGGTAAAGCTTTAACCGAGTTTCCTCCCTTCTTTTTAGGGACGGCCCGCTTCTTAATTGCGTCTGTCATATATCTTCCATTTTTATTGTCTAGGCAAGTTGCTCGCCCCAAAAAGCAAGTTTTAGGGTATTTAATCGTAATGGGGTTTAGCGGAATCTTCTTATTTAATCCCTTGGTGTACTGGGGTCTTCATTACACAACGAGCATTAATGCCACTTTGATTAATTCCTTTAATCCCATGACAATATCGTTGTTTAGTAGTTTGTACTTGAAAGAGAAACTCCCTCTCCCTAATAAACTTGGTTTATTTGTCTCGTTTCTGGGAATCTCTTGTATTGTGGCAAGAGGGGATTTGATAAATTTCCTAACTTTTCAGATTAATCCGGGTGACTTGCTTGTGGTCTTAAGCACATTCGTATGGGCTGCTTACACTGTTTTAGTCCGCAAGACTTCAGCCTATGTTAATTCCTGGCATGGAACAATTTTTGCGACATATATCGGACTAGCGTTCTTGCTTCCGGCATCCTTACTAGAGTCCCATTGGATGCCTCTACCAACTATGACCCTTACAACTGGTTTAGCCCTTATCTATTTGGGGCTATTTCCTTCCGTTATTGCCTTTATGTTTTGGAATAGCGCAGTTTCGCGCTTAGGTCCAGCCCGTTCAAGCTTGTACTATAATTTGATCCCGATTTTTAGCTTTTTACTCGCATCCTCTTTATTCGGAGAAAAACTAAGGGCATATCATTTGGAGGGAACTTTACTTATTCTTATGGGGCTTTCGGTACCACATTTAATTAAAAAATACTTCCGACCCCAAGCAAGTGCTAAGGATCCGAAAGCATTTTTGTGATGATGCCGTTTACATTTCTGTTTTGAGCGCAGTTCCTGCCGTTTTGCCTCCTATGTTTTGATCATCTCCCTTGAGTTTCCCCCGTTCTCTTTCTTTAGCCCTTAACACCACCAGCACCACCGTCACCACGGTCAGGAGTGCCCCTATGCCAACGGCCAATGCCTGGCCGACCTGATAAGCGGGAATATAAACAGCCTGCGTAATCCCTAAAGAATTCTTTAACCCTACTCCGAGCATTAAAGAGGTTGCACCCGGAACGAAATGGAGCTGATACACTATGTGTCCAGCTAAGACTAAGGGGATGAAAGCAAACACCAGCTTAACGCGGCGCGTAGCCGCTTTCTTTTTGAATGGTTCCGCAATCAGCCAAGTAAAAACCCCTGCAGCCAAAGCCGCACCCCAATAAGACAAACTAAATGCCGCTCTCCATTGTTCAGGAGGCCAAACTCCAATGAGCGGTTCAAAGTAATTTAATGGAATGAGGATTGCCAATACGACCGCAATGAAGATAGCATACCCTTGATTAACCCGTACTAAATGCCATACCTCACGAGCGGGCACACGCAAATTCAACTGCACCGCACCGTTGGGACAATTACGCACACAGTTAAAGCACAGTTTACACGACAGGTTATTATCAAGGTAAGGCAAGTGCTGAGACATAGGACAGCCAGCAATTTCACCCGTACCCACATAGCATTCGTGGGTTGTGCACTTATTTAAGCACACAGTGGCATCAGCCCTAACCTCCAGCATCGCTCCGATCGAGGCGGTGCCCACAAACCCACCGAGCGGACAGAGATGGTGGCACCAGGCATGGCGCGTAAAGATGACGCCGGTCAGGATCGCTGCTAATTGAATAGAAAGCAGCAGCAAAGCCGTGTACCAAGGGTTAGAACGCATTCCGCTCATGATCTCAATCCAAAAAATCAGGGTAAACAAAAAAGTTACAAGAATATAATCATATTTTTTCAGAAAATCGGGCACCGGCTTGTTCAAGTGCATTTTCCGTTGCGCCAAATCCATAATGTACGAAAATGGACAAACCGTACACCATACCCTCCCGATGATCGGGGAAATGATGGCCAACGCAGGCCACCACAAACCCCAGACTGCAATGAAAACCTTGGTCACAACAGTTGTCTTTGACAGGAAGAGCAATAACAACACAATCCCCACGAATATTCCAGAGGTAATGATCCTTAGGGAATTTACCAAACGTCCCTTCTTAAAGAGGTCAGAGATCCAGTCCCACGAAAGCAGATTAATCGAGCTTCCGATTTTCTCAGCAGTCGGGCCGAAGAAGATGTGTTCCAACCCGATAACATTGTTTTCCGCCAGGAAAAAAGAGCGCTCAATCACCTGGATTAATTCCGTTACGTTCCCCTGCCGGTAGTTGTGCGATAGGAGAAGCTTCGTGGCTTCCTGATCAAGAACCGGAGCTGGGCGTTGATGTTTGCGGGCAAGCTTCTCCAACACCCCTTGGGCGATAACCGGGATATCCCGTTTGCGCTCGCGCAGCGGAGATATTTTATAAGTAGAAAGAAAGCACTCTTTTAACTCCGGAATGAGCTTGGAAGTAAGCAAGTCAGGCTCCGTCTGGACGGTAGCCACAACCAGGCATTTTTTAGCCTGCATGCGCAATGAATGTGCTAATTTAAGCTGTGCGCGCGGAGAAATGAGGTTAACTTCCCTAATCAGCACTGAGCCGCCTTGGGCAGCTTCAAGCAGGCTGCTTCCTCTAAATGCGGCTGCCGAGCCGTCTCCAGCGTCTAAGACTGAGTCCCCCCACTGGCGGTCAAAATTGCGCCCGTCAACCACCACAAACGGTGCCGCCTCGCCGCAGCGCATTTTATGCAGGTACCAGGCCAGCATCTGACGGCCTGTTCCTCTTTCTCCGATCAGCAGCAGGTTATCTCCGCTTTGGGCCAGTTCGTTAAGCTTATTCTCTACTTCACTGGTCGTCTTAACACTTCCCCAAATGCCGTAAAATTTTTCCTCATAATGCGTAAGCTGCAAAGCGGAAAGCAAGAATTCTTTATGCTTAGTATCCCACAACACATGGTTCGCTTTATTTAAGCTTTGAGACAACACCTCAATAAACTTGGGATAAAGCTTGGGCCAGCGCACAAGCATGCGTGAAAAACCTTCAGAATCGAGGGCCAGCACTCTGCAGTTCTCGACAGCACGTACACCGGCAGGAGCCGGTTTACCGGTAAAGAGGGAGATCTCGCCAAAAGCATCCCCGTCCTCAAACCAACTAACCTGCCAGGAAATCCGGCCTGCTTTTTCGATCACAGTCTCAGCCTTCCCCTGCGCCAGTACATAAAAACTATGCTTTTCCTGCCCTTGCTCAATGATGACAGACCCAGCAGCATACTCCTGCCAGAAGAAATCTTCAGCAAGTTCAATTAATTCTTGTGTGTTTAAGTCAGCAAAAAAATCTAATTTTGATAGGTAGTAAACCTTTTCCCTCATATTGCCCTCCGCTGCTGTTCGCATGCATCATGAAAACGTTTGTCCATACTTACTTATGTCTCTATATCATACTAGATTTTATGGTTTTAGAGAATATGAAAGTATTTCCCAATCTCTTAATTAATTAAGAACCCCAAACGACTGATTAAACGACAAAAAACACCGCTCAGCCCTCAAAACCAATACTCCCTCGCTAAATAGAATATATTAGGGTAACTCTGCAAGCACGGTGTTTAATAAAGGAGGGAGGGAAGATGGAAGTACGGTGTAAAGTTTGCGGGGATCTCAAGTATGTTACCAAAGTCCACAAAGACTACCACTCCATCAGTAAAAACCCAAATTACCCTTATATCTGTGAAACCTGCAGCACCAGAATCCAAACGGAAATGCAAAAACTTAAAGGCCTGCGCAAGTTCAGCCACTATCCCTCCAACGAAGACTGGAGCGAAGGCTCAGAAAACAACTCTTTCTGACACAGACTGCCCCGGAAATTAAAAATTCCGGGGCAGCTACTTTACAAAGGAAGTTCAACCCAAAAACGAGCCCCCTGCGGGTCAACATTTTCCGCCCACATCCGTCCTTCATGCTGTTCCACAATCTTTTTCGCGATGCTTAATCCTAAGCCGTAGCCTGGTACCCTGCGTGAGCGGGCCGGGTCTACACGATAAAAACGGTTAAATATCGCTTTTAAGGATTCCGGCGGAATTCCAGGGCCATCATCCTCAATTGTAATCCACGCCCGCTCCTCTTCATTCTTCAGCCTAATGACAATATGTCCCCCTAGCGGCACATATTTGCTGGCATTTTCCATAATGATGCGCAACACTTGCTTTAAGTAAAGCGCATCCCCGTGCACATATATCTCCGGAGCCACGTCGTATTGCACATGATAAGTGCGCATAAAAGGGAGCCCGGATGTGCCTTCCAGCACGAGTTCGCTTAGATTGACCAAGCTTAATGCTAAAACCAGTTCTTCCCGGGCAAGGGTCAACAAGTTTTCCACTAACTTGGTCATCATTCCCACCTCGTTCGTGATGGCACGGGCCGAATCCCTGACAACGTTAGGGTCTGCCGCACCCCAACGTTCTAAAATATCCGCGTGCCCACCAATCACCATGAGGGGCGTACGCAACTCATGGGAAGCATTGGCGACAAATTGTTTCTGCTGGGCAAACGAAATTTCCAGGCGCTCAAGCATTCGGTTGAAATTCTGGCCCAAGCGGTCCAGTTCATCCCCATTCCCTTTTAAGGGCAGGCGTCGGCTTAAGTCGCGGGCCGTTAAGCCCGCAATCGCCTCATTAAGCTTTCCTAACGGGGAGAGAACCTGCCGTGCTAGGATCAGCCCGCCGAGCGCGGCCAGGAGCAAGGCAGAGCCTCCGACAATAAAAATCTGTTTAAGAAGTGTCCTCTGTGCCAGTTCCACATCCTCTAAGTCAAGCGTACTCTGAAGGTAGGCAATGGTCTTGCCTTGGGACTGAACCGGACGTGCAACATAGAGAAAATCCTCCCCATTAAAAACCCGAATTTCCGGATTTACATTTTCGGCAACCGGTAAAAAGGATTTGCCTGAGTGCTGCAGGACATCCCCTGACAAGGAACTAATTTGGAGGTTAACCCCCTGGGGAACATTTCCTTTAAACAGCTCAGAATCCTTTATGTCCATCGCCTGCCCCTCACCACGGTCATTAAGGATATTCGAAATTTGTGAGACACTATTCTCTAAGAACTGCCGCTTTTCGCGCAATAAAGCCTGGCTATTTCCCCAATACGTTAGGCCGGAAAGCATCAAGACCGTAAGCAACAGCAACAGCATGTACCAAAGGGCAATTTTCCAGGCCAAACCTGCTTGCAGCCTCACCCGCCCGGCAAATCTTCTAATCATCCCGGCGAAGGACATACCCTACCCCCCTCACCGTTTGAAAATAGTGGGTCTGAAACCGTTCATCAATTTTGCTCCGTAAAAACCGCATATACACATCAACCACATTGGTATCCCCAAAATAGTCATATCCCCAAATCGCTTCCAGAATCTGCTCGCGCGACATAACATGCCTTGGATGCTGTAAGAAAAATTTAAGCAACTCAAACTCTGTCTTCGTCAGTTGTATCCCTTCCCCATCGAAACGGGCTTGATGGGCACTGATATCCAGTTCCAACGCGTCAAACTTGAGAACGTCCTTAGGTGTACCCTGATGGGGACGCCGCATCACCGCCCGCATGCGCGCAAGGAGTTCTTCCATCGCGAAAGGTTTGGTTAAATAATCATCGGCACCAAGATCCAGGCCAAATACCTTATCCTGAATTTCGTCCTTCGCCGTCAAAAGTAAAATAGGGGTATCTTTTTCCACTCGAACCTGTTTGCAGATCTCATAACCACTGAGGTGAGGGAGCATGATGTCAAGCAGAATAATATCCCACGTCTGGGTTAAAGCAAGGCTTAAGGCGCTGTTTCCTTCTCTGGCCGCTCTAACTCTATACCCTTGATGTTCGAGCTCCATTTTAATCACTTTGGCAATGGCCTCGTCATCTTCTACCAATAAGACATTCAACTCAGGATTTAGGGCCACTTCGCTTACCTCCTTGGTACCTCTGATGGGATTTCCTAGTGGAAACTTAGTTTCGTTCTTTCCTTTTCTTCATAACTGTGTGCATCAATAACACGAAGAACAACACGAACACCGGTTCAAGCGAGGAAACGAGCAGCACTTGATTTTTATCCACTTGGGTATTCCCCACGATTTCCACTGGGATCGCGGAACTAGAGCTGGTTTCAGGCAAACTTTTAGCAATCGCCGTCACATACAGATCATACTGACTCGTATACACAAAGCGCACGGGTAAGTTCACGATTTTTGACTTTTTTTCCCCCAGCTCTGAAATGAGGACAGGTTTATCCGCATTAAAATCCTCTAAGTTTACGGTCGAGTTCTTTTGAAGATCAGCCATAGTAATATATACCAGAATATCATGAAGCGGCTGGTTTGTGTTATTGTTCACGCTCACTTTTACCGTATCCTCTTTTCCGGCATACCCCTTCACTTCTTGGGGAGAAAGAATATGGACACCCAATGCGGGAGAGTTCCCCATATCCTGAGCAAAAACTGCGCTCGTGTTTAATGATAACAAGAGCATCAAAGAAAGGCAAAATCCTACGATCCCTCTTGCCGTAAATGCATGCGGCCATCCTTTCATGCTTACTCCCCTCCTTCAAATTCTAATTTCTTAAGTGCGTAAAGCAAGCATCCGTAAGCGACAATGATTCCCGCAAAAATAGGAACGGCCATTGCTAGGGAAGCCATGATCCCTTGATTGTGAAGAATAATACCCTTCAAGAGATTCATCGCATTCGCTGCGGGGCTGATGTGCGCGATGAACGCACCCACACCGGCTTTGGTCGCCGCTGAGGAAAGTAAGGCCGGAACGCTTAAAAGCATAAACACCATCAGGGAGGTCATAATCGCACTCTTGGACGAACCCAATACGATCGATAGCCCCATGGAAATACAGGCAAAAAGAAACACCACTCCGCTCCCGACAACGAACAGAAATGCGAGCATCGGAACAATCATGTGCGTCCCTCTGCCTAAAACTACGATATACGGAATCGCAAGGATAAAAGTTAAAAACCACATCAACAAGACCGCCACGAGCTTGCCCCAAGCTAGGTGAATTCTCGCAACCGGTGTCAGCAGGATGCTTTCCAAGGTGCTTTGCTCCTTTTCCGAGGAAAAAGAGACAGCGGCCAAGATAATGGAAATGATAAGCCCCAGACCCAGGATAACTTCCCCAAACGTGACCATCATTTCGGTCTGCGCCAGTAAACTAAGTTCTTTAACCCCTACGAAACTATACGCCATGGTACTGAAAAGGAGCGCCACAATCACAAACCATAGTTTTCCTTTCCAGGCCAGTACGTTTTCTTGAATTTCCTTCTTGCTGATCACTAAGTTCATGCCTTCTCCCCTCCCTCTTTTGCTCCACCGACTAAGTCAAGAAAGATATCTTCAATCGAGGTCTCTACGTTGCCGATTTCATGAATGTCAATTCCTTCAGCAAAGAGAAGTCCAACGATTTCCCGTTTTCTTTGGTCGAGGGCTGAAAGGTTTGTTTGGAAGAAATAGCTATAAATAAGCTCTCCTTTTACCTCTACCCTTAAACCTTCAAATCCTTCCAAGATCGTTTTCGCCGCGAGATTATCTGAGGTTCTGAGTTTTATCATGTTGTTCTTGCCGTATTTTTGGTGTAAATCTTTGATTTCCCCCTGCTCAATCAGCTTACCCTCTTTCACAATGCCAACTTTGTTGCAGAGAACCTCGATATCTTTGAGTAAATGGGAGGTTATAAAGACAGTAACCCTCAAACTTTGGTTCAAATCAATGATATGATTCTGAATCTCTTTTTGCCCCATCGGATCAAGTCCCAAGGTCGGCTCATCCAGAAAAATAACTTTGGGATGGTTAATCAGCGTCTTGGCTAGCCCTAACCTCTGCCGCATTCCACGGGAGTAGTGTCCGATTAATTTATGCTTATCTTTTAATCCGACTTTATCAAGCAGGAAAGGAATATAGCTTTTGGCTTCCCTGGGGTCTTGTTCAAATAACTTGGAGAAATAGGCCAAATACTCTTGACCTGTCATCCAGGGATAGTACCCGTGTGACTCCGGCAGCACCCCGATGATTCGTTTAACAGCCTGTACGTCTTGGTTGATGTCTTTCTTTTCTATCCACACTTGCCCCTTCGTCGGCTTCATCAGTCCGTTCAGCATCCTAATCGTGGTCGTTTTTCCTGCTCCGTTCGGCCCTAGAAAACCGTAAATATCTCCTTCCCCGACGGCCAAATTCAAGCGATCTACGGCTCTAAACCCGTTTTTGTAGGTCTTAGTCAAGTTATTTGTAACGATCAAGTTCAATACCCTCCCTTTCTCGTGCTGGAATAATAATGAATGTACACAAAACCTATCCTAACAGCCCATGATTAAATTCGGATTAAAACGAAATGTAAATTATATTAATAAAACTTCAATGTAAGCTTAATCTGTTTTTTAGGGGATTTTAATCTTTCAGGTCTAGGATAAAAACAGGGCTCAGAACAAGAGCCCAAAACATAAAGGAGGATCTCAGGATGAAAAAAACAATGTGGACAACGATTGGAACGCTCGCCATCGCAGGCGCACTGGCAGGCTTGGGCTCATTTAGCGGCACAGCCCTGGCCGCGAACTCTCCCGCGCCCACGCCACCAGCAGTCGCGCAACCGGCTGCTACCACTGGCCAAACGGTGGCCACAGCGGCTCCTCAGGCAAATGCAGTAACGGTTGACACTGAGAAGAGTTCCAGTAAAACAGAACAAGCTAAAACGCCCGAAACAGACAACGATAATGTGCAATATGAAGAACAGGGCGACCACGAAGGAAACAACGGTGTCGTGGACAAAGCCGGAGCAGCCTCGGACAAAGAAGATGGTGGCAATGAAGCTGCAGAGGCTGCGGAACCTGCGGAAACTAAATGATCTAGGCTGCACAAAGCCTAAACGAACATGGATACTACCACGCGAAAATTTAGATAGGAAGTAGACTTGGCCGACCCAAGCCAAATAGCTCAAGAAGAAGGCTGCCTCACTCGTGAGACAGCCTTCTTCTTTAACATCTCGCAAGCCCTATGCTTAACTGAACCTTTTGCCCAGCATCTCATAAGATCTTTGCTCAAATTTCTCCTAAAATCATTTTTGCTTTTTCACTCCAAAATATCTGGCCGGACACCAAAAACTTCTCAGAATCGCCTCGAACTTTGTCGAACCTTCCATCGTCTTATTATATGGTAAAGATGAAAGCACAATTAACCTGCTTGAGGGAGGACAATCTAAATGAACGTATTTGATCTTGCTGGCTACCATTTAATAAACCACTTGGCGGGGCAAGTTGCACTCGTGGACAAACTAATGGCCTTCGGGGCCCAATATGCTCTCGAACTTTACGCTCTTCTGTTTCTTATTGCTTGGTTTGTATTACCAAGCTCTGATACGAACCACCGTCACGCCCTCATGGTTATGGGATTTTCAGGTATATTCGCCCTCATTATTAATGTCCTGATCGCCCAGGTCTGGTTTAGACCCCGCCCCTTTGTCACGCTGCCACAGGGCTCATTTCACCAGCTTATCCCGCATGCTCATGATTCATCATTCCCCAGCGATCATACGGCTGGAAGTTTCGCCTTTGCAGCAGGCTCCTGGAGGAAGTCTGAGCGCTGGGTGAGTCTCAGTTTCACATTCTTAGCTGTTTTTGTGGCAGTTGCACGCATCTACACCGGCGTTCATTGGCCGACTGATGTGCTTGCCGGAGTTGTGGTCGGTCTCTTCAGTGCCCGTATCACCTGGGCTCTAAACCGCTTTTTTAAGCCGCTCACCAATCTTGGTCTGCGTATCTTTCATTATGGACAATATTCCAAGAAGCTGGTCATCGGCAAGGAAGTACCCCGTTAATTTTAGGGATTCTGTTAGCACTTTAACATCTGATAGATATAATGATAGAGTCTGCCGAAATCAGCAGCTGAAGGATCACGCGGTCGCATCAAATCATTGTCAAGAATAGCACTGATATGTTGCGGAGCCTTGCCCATGACCACAAGCCTGTTGGAGAGAGCGAGAGCCTCTCCGATATCATGGGTTACAAAAATGATGGTAACGCCGGTGTCCTGCCATAGCTCAATCAACATCTGTTGCAGTTCTTGGCGGCTTTGGGCATCAAGGCTGCCGAAAGGTTCGTCCATCAAGAGGATTTCGGAATTAATGGCCAAAGCCCGGGCAATCGTCGCTCTCTGTTTCATCCCTCCTGATAGTTGATGAGGATAAAAGTCATAGAAACCATCAAGTTTGACCATGGCCAGATACTTTCCGGCTATTTCTTTGCGTTCTTTGTCCGTGCTTCCGAGCTTGTGGATCTTCAAGGGGAAGAGAACATTATCCAGGATGTTCTTCCAGGGAAAGAGCTGGTTGAAGTCCTGAAACACCATAATGCGGTTGGTTTGGGGCTTTACTACTTCCTGCCCGTCAAGCATGATCTGACCGGAATCAGGCTGCTCAAACCCGGCAATGAGACCTAAGAGAGTGGACTTGCCGCATCCTGACGGCCCGACAATACACAGAAAATCTCCTTTGTTTACCTGCAAGTCGATCTTTTCCAGGACCGTCAATTTCCTTTTATCCACATAAAAAGACTTAGATAAACCCTTTAGTTCAAGCAAAGGTTTTACTTCTTGAAGCTCATTTGGGGTTCGGAAACTTTGTGTTTCCCATACATTATTCTTTTGACTTTGACTTGCAAGCTTTAAGAAGGTACTCAAATCGTCATACCCCATTTTTTTACCGTTGCTTTTTCTAAGCGGTTTAAAATCAAGTCCTCGACCAAGACCCCGATCAGGATGATCACAAAGATTCCGGCAAACATACCCGCCGTATCCATGAACACTCTGTTGGTAAAGATGAACCAGCCGATCCCGCCGGTTCCGCCTGCCGCCCCAAACACCATTTCAGCTCCGATCACGGCCCGCCAGGCTCGGGCCCAACCCGTCTTTAGACCTGCGATAAAATAAGGGAGGGCTGCCGGAATCATAATATGCATGGCGATTTGCACAGAACCGAGCTCATAGTTTTGCCCGACTTGCTTATAGATCTTGGGAATAGACTTAAAGCCAATCAGTAGGTTTAAAAGCAAAGGCCAGATCACGGAATGAACAATGATGAAAATGACCGAATTGGCTCCGGTGCCAAGCCAGAGAATAATTAAAGGAAGCAAAGCGAGCCCCGGGAGAGGATGGGCAATCGCTAAAAGGGTTTCTACCAGCCCTTCAACTATCTTAGATGCAAAGCCCAGTACGGATAAAACAACGGCAAGAACTAAAGCGATGACAAACCCTTCTAATATCAATTTCAACGTGTAAACAACTTGCTTAAGCAGGTTGCCATTGAGGATAGAATGATAAAGCGCGGAAAAAATCTGTTCAAGCGAAGGAAAGATTAAAGGGGAGTACTTGCCGCTGTGTGCGACCACTTCCCAGAGAACAAGCAACAAACAAATCCAGAAAATGCGCTGGATGTATTTGTGTTGTACAAACTTAGTTTTCATAATTCACGTCTTCCCACAACACGTCCTGGCTCTGCTTTATCGGTTTGGTTAGATATCCGTTACGAACCATGAAGTCCGCGAACTGAGGAATACCTCTAACCTTAGTGCTATATTCCGTATCCTCATAGGTTAAATATTTGAGAACTTCTTCTTGCGACAGCTTATAGTCTGCTGCTAAAATCTCCGCTGCTTGTTCCGGATTATTTTGGACAAAGGCTACCGCTTCAGCAACGGCTTCCACAAATGCTTTATACACCTCAGGGTTATTGTCATGCAGCTTCTTCGTAGCCACTCCCACAATGAAAGAAAAATCCTTCCCCATCGCTTCCTGACCGCTCAATAATTGATGCATCTCTTTATTCTCTAACTCTTTAGATAAGTAAGGCATGGCTGTAAAATGAGCGGTAATGTCTTTCTTAGCCAAAAGCGCATTCATGCCATCCGGATGGTTCATTGTCACCAGAAGGTTGTCGAGCTTCTTGGCATCCCCAAGCTCTCTTTCCGCCGCCATCGCCAGTAAGATATGCTGAACACTCCCAGGCTGAGGCAGGGCGATGCGGTCGCTGGTCGTAAAATCCTTCAGCGATTTGATTCCCTCCTTAGAGGTTACAAGCCCTACCGGACTTGAAGACAACCCGGTGGCTATCTTCCAGTCCATACCCTTGTCCCACCCAATTAAGAAAGGCGGGATGGCCATAAACCCGGCGTCAACTTTTCCGGCCAGCATCCCTTCCCGAATTTCCGTGGTATTGCTGAGTTGATGCCATTCCACCTGGATTCCCGGCAGCTTCTGCTCCAGGATCTTTTTTTCTTTAACGATTTGCAAAGGCGCATACGCTATCCCATACTGTTCGGCGATCGAGATTTTCGGGCTTGCTGCTTGCTGCCCCCCTTGAGAGCCACAGCCGCCCAACACAAATGTGATTATTAGTGCAAATATGAGAACAGAAAACCATCTCTGCCTTTTATTCAAATCAACCATAGTTAATCTTTCCCTTCCTTCATTTGGTCATTAACATATATTACTTCGGCACCAAACAGCAGAAATCCTTTTTTGAAATTGAAACAGATAAAGAGCATAAGAATTATACAAAAATTCAATCTAAAACCTAAAGCTCGGGCATAATGTCCGAGCTTTAGGTTCCAAACTTTCTCTTTTAGTAAATTAATTACCTGCGCTTATATTTGCCCTTGGAAAAAAATATTGAGAGTAACGGCGCTTGCTGCATTAACCGCACTGTAATAGAGCCTGGCATACTTCAAGAAAGTTGTAGCAACCAAAGTTGCAAGAGCGTTTTGATTAATCGTAACCGAACTGCCCTCATCCGCCCATATTGCCCCATCCGGGCTGGTCTGCAGTTTTACCAAAGCTTGAGCATTGGCGGCAAGGGACTGATTCGTCACGCCAAAGGTCCAGGTGCGCACCCCTAACACAGTATAGGTTGTATCCGCGCTCCCGGCCGTATCTGTAAAGTTGGCCCGCGTTGCCGAAACATCTGTTGTGGCAACTGCCATTGCCAAACCCGGTGACGTAATCAATAAGCCATTAGTCGGAGGGGTGATTGCCAAGCCTGCCGCCGGAGCGGTCACAGTGAGTCCGTTCGCCGGAGCAGTGACCGCCAGTCCTGTGCTTGTAATCGTAAGCCCGTTAGTAGGAGGAGTAATCGCCAAGCCTCCCGCCGGAGCAGTAATAGACAGTCCTGTGCTTGTAATCGTGAGCCCGTTGGTCGGAGGAGTGATTGCCAAGCCTCCCGCCGGAGCAGTAATAGCCAGCCCTGTGCTTGTAATCGTGAGCCCGTTGGTCGGAGGAGTGATTGCCAAGCCTCCTGCCGGAGGAGTGATTGCCAAGCCTCCCGCCGGAGCAGTAATAGCCAGCCCTGTCGAGGTAATGGTTAAGTTACCGCTTGAATCCGTGTTAAATGGAACATTGTTATTCCCGAAAATTTTTACGCGCGCCTGGTCAGGCGAATCCTGAAAGATCTTAAAATTTGACATTAACTTTCTCCCTTTCAAACTAATTTCGGTTTGTCCCGTGCTAATACCATAATATTCCACTAGATACCGGAAAGTTTACTTTTCCGTCACATATATTGGATATATAGCGTAAAACTGTGACAGGAAATAAGGGAGAATTATGACGGCGAAAATCAGCTTATGTATGATTGTTAAGAACGAAGGGGCTAACCTTGCCCGCTGCTTAAACAGCGTGAACGGCATCGTGGACGAGATAATAATCGTTGACACCGGTTCCACCGACAATACCACCCACATAGCTCTCGATTACGGAGCACAGGTTCATTTCCATCCATGGACAGATAATTTCAGTGATGCGCGCAACGCTTCCTTAGAATTGGCCACCGGGGAGTGGATTCTGTTCTTGGATGCAGACGAAGAGTTAGATCCTGGCAGCGGCGAGGCCTTGCACCACATAACCTCTCCTGATCGGGCCGACCCTGGGATAGAGGGTTGCTTTGTGAAAATCATTAATTACGTTGGCAACGAGGGCTGGGTTGAGACATGCCCCGACTTGGTCTTTCGCCTCTTCCGCAATCGACCCGACTACCGGTTTCGCGGCGCGATTCATGAACAAATTGTGGATGTTATTTTAGAGAGAAGCAGAGAGGCCAGGTTTACGATTGCTGAAGGGATCTCCATTATTCATTATGGTTATTTAGATGGAGAAGTCCGTGCCAAAAACAAAAAGAATAGGAATCTAGGTATTATTCAAACAGAACTGGAAGCCCACCCGCACAACAGATTGTTAAGATACCATTTTGGAGTGGAACTGTTCCGCGCGGAAAGATACGCCGAAGCAGCCCAAGTATTTACCCAAGCTGCCAACGGTATAGATCCCAACACAATTTACCTCCCGAAATTGTTGCGTTACCTCGTTCTCTCTCACCAAGCAGCAGGGCAACTGCACCAAGCCCTTGAGACAGCTCTGCTGGGCCTTAGGTTTTTTCCGGATTATGCTGATCTCCACTATTATGCCGGTCTTGTTTATCTGGACCTCAAGCAATACGGAGCAGCGGAAAAATCCTTGCAGCAAGCCGCGTCCATGCCTGAACAACCGCCCCAGTACGCATCATTCGGGGGCATGCGCGGATTTCGGGCCTATTACCAGCTCGGGAAAATTGCGGATACTTTCCTGCAGTTTGAAGAAGCGCTTAAGTATTATATCTTAAGCCTCCGTGACAATCCGCAATTCACCCCTGCTCTCGAATGCATTGTTCAAATTCTTAAACCCCACAAATATCCACAGGATACCAAAGAGAGCCTGGATAAAATTTGTGAGTTTTGCACACCTGAGGCCAACCGGATGATTGGAGAAATCTATTTTCGCCACGGCGCTTATGCTCTGGCCCTGGAACATTTTGAACGCATGACAGAACACCCTGCTGCAGATGCTACCCTCCCCTCGGAAATACGTTTATGGAAAGCAATCTGCCTTATCCAGGAAGGACGGCATTTAGAAGCTTTGCGGCTTATCGAAGAATTCTCGGCTACCAGCCCTCTGTACCCGTTGGCTAAGCTAAACAAGCTCCTCTCTTTTTGGCTCCAAGGCAGACCACAGAAAGTGCGGGCTTTGTATAAGGACCTTGAGACCCTAGGTCTGGCCGAAGACACGCGCACAGTCTTAAGTCTTTTTTTGGCGCACCCTAAGCCTTCCCCCAGCGCAAAAAAACAAAGAGGTGCCCACGCTTTAACCTTAGGATCAGACGGCCTAGCCCTGCTCGCGGACATCATTCAACGTTTGCTCGCGCTGCATGAGGTAGAGCGGGCAGACTTCCTGCTCGCGCAAGTTCAGCCCGCAAGTCTAGCCCCCAAAAATGTGGAGCTTGCCAAGCTTTATTACGATTATGATCAGGAGCCTAGAGCCATAGACCTCCTTGCAAAACATCTATCCTTCTTCCCGGACGATGCTGCGGCACACTTCCTCCTGGCCGAGGTTAACCACAAGTGCGGGAATTACCCGGAATCTGAGCAGCACTACCGCTATGCGGTGGAATTAAATCCGCATGAGCCCCGCTCCTATGTGCGTCAAATCGAGCTTTATCAAGACTGGCAGCAAAGAATCTTGGCTGAGGCCAGACAGAAATACCCTGACAGCGAAGTCCTGCGCCAATTAGCTGCACGCCTTGAAACCAACAATTAACAGAAATGTCCCCCAGGGAGGCCTCAGACACGTGAACAAGCCCACCATCACCTTAACCATGATCGTGCGCAACGAAACCCTATTCCTTAAGAACTGCCTGCGCAGTGTGAGCGGTCAAGTTGACGAGATCATAATCGTCGATACCGGCTCAAGCGACAATACCATGGACATTGCGCATGACTTTACAGAGAAAGTATTCAGTTTCCCCTGGCAGGAAGATTTTAGCGCCGCTCGCAATTACGCCCTTCAAATGGCAACCGGGGACTGGATTCTTTCCCTGGACGCAGATGAAGAACTGGTTTGGCTGACAAGCAATGAACAACCCTTAAAAAATCTCATTGTCCAAAACCCTACCATTGAAGCTTTTCTGCTGCCCCTGGACAATCCCATTTCTAATAGTGGGGAATACAACCGTTATTGCGTGCTGCGGTTATTTAAAAACAACGGAAAATACCGGTTTAAAGGCAAAATTCACGAGCAGATCAGCGTAAGTAAGCATGAAGTGGTAAGCATTGCCGAGGAACCCCTAATTCGTCATAACCTCCTTGTGGGCAGAGAGCATAACCGAAAAAGAGGGCGCAACCTTGCCCTCTTAAAAAAAACGATAGCCGAGGACCCTGACAACAACTTCCTTAAGTATTACCTTGGCCTTGAGTGGTTAATGCTAGGGAAGCCTACGCAAGCCCTTCCTCTCTTACAAGAAGCCTACCGGAACCTTACAGATGAATACCTGTTTTTCCGTGCTCCTGCCCTGCGTCACCTCCTAATTTGCTTGCATGCTTTAGGCAGGTATGATGAAGGAATCTGTCTCTGTCTGGAAGCTGACTTCCGCTATCCGGAATATACGGACATTTATTATCTGGCTGGAATTTTCTTTGAAGAAATGCATGAGTATACCCTGGCCGTTAAGTGGTTCGTTCAGGCTCTCAAAACCGGGAACCCCCCGGCTGTTTTCAGCCACATGAACGGTTCGGAAAGCTTTCTTGTCCGCTATCACTTGGGACATTGTTATGAAATGCTGGGCATGCTCGAACAAGCACACCTGGAATACGAACAAGCCCTGGCACTAAATCCCAATTACATTTACCCAGTCTATAACCTTTTCGCGATCACGCTCTTAAAGTCTGGACCCCGGCCCACGTTCGAATATTTTATGGACAAAGGAATCCTCAGCACAGCCCCTCACAGCCGAAATTTGGATTTCTGTTTGACAGTTGCTAACTTATTCCATATCTCGGGCTACCCCGACCTGGCCCGGCAATTCCTTGAAAGGCATTACCTTACGGTGGATGCTTACTCTAAACTCGGGTTACCTCAGCCCAAGCTTGATGAATTATCCTTTTCGCTCGCGAAATATAGTGTCCTTTCCGGATATCTGGCTGAGGGCAAAGGCCATCTTCGCAAAATAACTGAGACTAGCAGTTTTTATCCAAGAGCCTTGCGTGTGGGCGCACTAGCTGACCTGTTGTCAGGCGACTACCTCGGAGCACGAAATCTGGCCCTTAAACTTTGGGCAGGCAGGCCCACCCGCTGTGAGGCCTACATTCTTTTAGCCCTAACCCGCCTGCTCCCAAACCATGGTACAACAACCCGCCCCTCCCCCCACCAGATATGTGGGACCAACGTAGCAGAACAGGCCATGAACCTGCTTGACGAGTTAGGCAGCTTCCTCCCGAACTATCATTTTTATATACAAGAACCCTTGTCATCGCAACCGCCTCCCTGCAAACCTTACAAATCCTGCAAATCTCCGCAGTCCCGACCATTAACAGCCGGTAACACAATCGGGATTAACCGGCATTACGCCCGTTTGCTGGAAACACTGACCTCATTCATACTCACTCTCCCGTCAGCCGAGGTGAATTCAGAGCGTGTCAGAGGAACCGTCCCTTTGACACCGGTCGAATATTATCAGCAGAAAGCCCTGGCTTTAGCACAGTTGCTAGCCCACAAATTTGGTTATAAAGGCGAACTCATATGAAAAATGAACCAACAGTTGCTCTATGCCTAATTGTTCAAAATGAAGAAGAATTTATTCTGTCCTGCCTTAAGAGCGTCAAACAGGTGGTCGATGAATGCATTGTCATCGATACAGGCTCGTCAGATGAGACTAGGAGGCTGGCTGCCGAGGCCGGAGCAACAGTCTTTAATTTTTCCTGGTCCGGCGATTTTGCAGAGGCACGTAATTTCGCGCTCACACAAGCTAATTCAGACTGGGTTTTGGTGCTGGATGCTGATGAAACCCTCGAGCCCGTAAGCAGGGAAGCATTCCAAGATCTGCTCTCCGCACCCGCAATTGAGGGGTATTTTGTGCGGATTAAAAACCTGGTGGGTTCAGGCGGTGAGGCAACCTGGGATGAGGCCGTCCGCTTGTTCAGAAACAAACAGACTTACCGTTTTACAGGGGCTATTCACGAGCAAGTAGCCACTTCAATCTTGAACCTCAACGA
Organism: Paradesulfitobacterium aromaticivorans; assembly: GCF_054657415.1. NCBI lineage: Bacteria > Bacillati > Bacillota > Clostridia > Eubacteriales > Peptococcaceae > Paradesulfitobacterium > Paradesulfitobacterium aromaticivorans. The sequence goes on from NZ_BAAHYT010000010.1 coordinate 320,308, forward strand.
GGGGCAAGGCCTCGCTCATGCTCCCCTGGTCATTCTGCACTACGGTTATCTGGATCACCAAATAGCTGAGAAGAACAAATTCGTACGCAACACGCAAATCCTTAAGCGCGAACTCAAACACAACCCAGATGATCCGTTCCTTTTATACTGCCTGGCCTTGGAATATTACCAACAAAATGAAGTTGCCGAGGGCTTGGCTTGCTTGGAAAAGTCTCTGTTACAGTTGCATGGCAAGGAGGGGTATTTCGAGCACACCCTTTATAGTTTGGCCTGGGGTCTTCTTTATCTGGGGAAGATTGAACAACTTATTGACTTCATCACTAAATCCCTGCAGATGTTTCCCAACCAAGCAGGCCTGTTGCTGCTTAGGGGCATAGGATATCTTTGCCGGAGCCAATACCAACAAGCGTCTCAAGACCTTGACCAAATGCTTGTGAAAGCTGACGTCCGGACTGTTCCACACGCTGAAGCTCATACCCGGACACCTGTGCTCGCTTACCTAGGTTTAATCCGCGCTGAACTCTCAGTCACGGCCAAACTCATAGAAAAAGGATTTAACCCTGACTTCTTTCCTATTTCAAGAAGGGCCCAGGAACTCCTGCAAGATCTGCTTGTGCTGACAGCACCCCTTCTGTCCGGCCCTCAGCAATGATCTCAGAGTTTAACATCTCGGAACAGGTCTAACGAACAGAAATCTAGCCCTGAGCCTGAAACCATATTTTAAGCGGCGTGGGGGAGCCTGCCCGGCACACCAGCCGATTAAAACGCAGAAAACATGTAGGTACTAAAACCTCAAGGTTCCCCGGCACCACCTCTTTCTCCGGAGTGTCCGTTTTCCAGCTGTACCCGTCCGGACTAATCTCTATCTTGACCAAAGCGGAAACTGACCCGTTGTTATAAACTGCATACGAAAAAACGGACAAAGTCGAAATGTCCCAGATATTCGTCACCACCGGACTTAGTCCGGCAATTAGAGTATCTACACTCTCCTGGTACAGACGCCCCGCAATCTGGACCATCGTCCGACCGTCTGTCGTCGTAGCCACCGGAAGCTCCCCGCTGCCATACACCCTTACTCCGTCACGGATAGGAGTCAAATTCCGGATATCGCTTGTCACCGTAGCATGAACATCGACTGGAATGGGAACTGAACTTATGACTTTTACATATACCGGCTTTTGAATCTGGCCAATACTGTCAACCTGTCTCACGTACAGTTGGCCTTTTTCATCAAGTCTAAGCACACGCGGCGGATATAGGCGGCTAGCCGCAACCCCGTGTATAGTCAACTTGCCTGCACCTAAAATCCCAATTTCCAGGCGCAAGCCCCCGGTTCCCGCCGGCGTGGCAAATACACGGCTGAAAGTTTCCTGTTCACTGCCAGGCATAAATGAAAATATTTGCTGACTAACGGCCCCCAAATACACCTTCAAATAAGACTTAACTCCCGCCGGTTCGGTCTCAAGCATAAGGTCTGCCTGCCAGCGCTGTGCTTCCCCGGCCTGGATCGCAGTATCCAGCGCTTGGATAATCCCGGCCTTGGGACCGGACGGATGCTCAATGGCCAGAGCCCGCGGCCCCTGGGGCGGCCCCAACCAGCTCCAAGAGGTGCTGCTATCCCCTCCTGTCCGCCCCCAACCATCGGGAAAATCTGTTGAAACGTGTTCTTGTGCCAGCAGGAAATCTCCATTATATACTTCGTTAGATACTTCGTTAGATACTTCGTTAGATACTTCGTTATACACCTGCTTGGATACCTCGCTATATATCTCAGGCTGTATGCCCATAATTTGTACCCCTAACCCACGGAACTTCCTCATATATTATAGTGGATTAAAGATATTTCAGTTAACAAAGTAATTCAAAAATATTCTATTAATACTCCTTGTGCTAAAAGGCAACAGTCCTTTGGCAACCGAATTCACTATTGCCCCTAATCCGACATATGATGTTAGACAAATACAAGAGCCTTCTACTTAAAACTTTGTCTAATTGAGTTAGGAGTGACGGTAATGAGAACCTTAAGACGAGGATCACGGGGTACGGATGTCCAAGAACTTCAAGTTTTGCTTCAAAGACTGGGCTATAATCCCGGACCGGTCGATGGCATATTCGGTGCAAGAACTGAACAAGCCGTCATCCAATTTCAGCGGAACAACGGCTTAGTACACAAATTTACAGGCGCGGAAGATAGTGCTATTCTTGCCTTTGCCCGTACACACGGAATGAATATAATCCCGCTTATCTCCAATAATTTTAGCAGCGAACTGATATCAACTGTGCATAACGACCCAGTTCGGCGGCAAAACCATACAATAATATTGTAAATAAAGTCACACAAATGAATTATACCGGGATCGACATTAACTATGAGAATTTATTCGTCAAGGACAAGGATATTTTCGTTACTTTTATCCAGGAACTTAAATCTGCCTTTGCCGCCATGGATAAGCAGTTAATTGTAACGGTACATGCTAAGACAGACCCCACTGGGATTTGGAGTGGTGCGGAAGCTCATGATTACATCGGGATAGGCCAAGCCGCAGATATCGTAAGGATTATGGGCTATGACTATCACTGGTTTGGCATGGACCTATTGCCCCTGCGAATTGGGTGGATGCGGTGTTAGTCACGAAGTCTGGTTTACCGATGCCACATCGTTCATAACCCTGTTAGATTTGGTGAACAAGCATGCTCTCAATGGCATCTGTCTCTGGCACCCCGGCGAAGAAGATCCGAAGATTTATGATGCTATTCGGGCAAAGCTGTGAGCCTGTTGAATTACCCGGTAGATCCGACTAAGGTAATTGTCTGGCCCTTAGTAATATTTTGACTTGAGGATACAAGAAGTTTGCATAAAAACACGGCAAGTGTAATCACCTGCCGTGTTCTACATGTTTTTATACTGCCCTAGTTATTTCGAAGAGTTAAACTTCCCGTTGAACTGCCCCATCATTTGATTCATCTTCGCTACATTTTCAGCCCCAATTTGCGCTTTCAGTTCGCGGTCCGAATTCATTAGAGACTGCATGCGGCCAAAGTCCTGAGACTGCATGGCCTGCTGCATATCCGGAGAACTGTGCAAGTCTTGCATAGCCTGAGAACTCATGAACTCTTGTTGCTCAGCCGGAGAAAAGTTTTGATTCATGAGAGTCTGCATTTGTGAGAACCAACCGCCGCCCAGGTCTTGGGACGAGTCTGCCAGGGCCGGAAAGGCAACCAATCCTACAGCCAGAAGAGACGTTCCAACGATAGCCACAATTTTCTTATTAAGTTTTTTCATTTTGAATGTACCTCCTCAGATTTGCGGGAATACTTTTGCCCGCTGTTATTTTGTTTACAGTCCTAATATACGCATTGCTTAAGATTATCTCATGAATAAACTTTGAATTTTTAATGAATAAATCCAATTCATATTAAAAATACCGTTCCTGCGCATACTATAATGATTAAGCTTCAGAGGAGCGATCAGTGTGTTCCGCAGGTTCTTGCAAATGCGTAAAGCTAGTAAAAAGCCAAGCTTCCCCGCCCAAATAACCGGCCGCACTTCCCGTAGCCCTTCTAGCCAGGCGCTTCCTTCTGATTTCGATGAAGCAATCACTGCAATCCAAGCAGCACTTGGGCACAGCTCCGACCTTTATGTACATAGGTTCCAGGCCTTTACAGGAGATACCGACTGTGCCTTTATCTATCTTAAGTCTTTCATAGACCTGGAATTCCTTAACCATTTCGTGCTGTCCCCCCTGCAACAGCTTGCCGACCTGCCTGCGGATATGGAACAGCTTATGAAAGTTTTGCCCTATGCCAGGGCTAAAGTATCAACCTCCCGCGCAGAATGCGCTCAGGCTGTTTCCCGGGGAGAAGTAGTCCTGCTCATCTCCGGTCTTAAATGCGCTCTTACCCTTCCCTTAAAAAAGTACGAGCAAAGATCTCTGACTGAACCCCAGAATGAAAAAGTGGTCCAGGGGCCACGGGATGGGTTTGTGGAGTCTATTTGGTCTAATATCGGGATACTCAGACAAAGGATAAAGAACCCGGATTTGAGGTTTGAACTGATAACCCTAGACACCAGGACTTCCGTTGAATTAGGTATCGTATACATAGAAGGAATAGCCAACCGGAAAATAGTTGCCGAGGTCAGGAGTCGGCTTACGCGTATTAAGATCGACAGATTGTTGGCCACGGGCTCTGTTAGCGAAATGATTACAGACTCGCCCCTGTCTCCTTTTCCAACCCATCAAGTGACCGAGCGGCCGGACCGTCTTACCTCTGCCCTTTTGGACGGCCGCATCGGGATTTTCCTTGATGGAACGCCAATCGTGATGATCGCTCCGGCAGTCTTCTGGGACTTCCTCAAGTCTCCGGATGATTATAACGAGAACCCCTACTTTACCAGTATTGTTCGTTTGATCCGCCTGTCCTCCCACTTGGTAACGCTTTTGCTTCCTGGATTCTATCTCGCAGTTACAACCATCCATCTCGAAATGCTCCCCCATTCTCTAGCAGTGATTATAGCAGGAGCCCGCACCCGTACCCCGTTTCCCACCGTCGTCGAATTACTGACCATGGAGCTTATGATCGAAGTCTTACGGGAAGCAGGGCTGCGCATGCCCGGTGCTTTCGGGCAAACGCTAAGTATCGTTGGGGCTCTCGTCATTGGAGAATCAGCGGTTACGGCTGGCCTCATCGAACCCATCATTGTGGTGATCGTTGCTTTTTCAACCCTTGCCTCTTTTGTCGTTCCCGGGTACAATGCCGCGATTTCACTGCGGGTCTTGCGCTTCCCCCTCATTTTGTTAAGTTCCATCTTAGGATTTTTCGGTCTCCTCCTGGGTGCCATGTTCTACCTCATGCACTTGGTCAGCCTGCGTTCCTTTGGGGTTCCTTATTTTGCTCCCGTAGCACCGCTCTTTCTCAAAGACATGCGGGATATGTATGTTCGACTCCCTTGGTGGAAGCAATCCCAGCGTCCAACTTACTATAGACCGGAAGACCAAATCATGGAAGGCCCTCAGCAGAAGCCGGGGCCTGAGAAGGAGCCCTAAAATATGTTTATGGAGAAAATTTCTTCCCGTCAGTTTATGTGGTTAATCATTACCGTCAGTATTGCTTCTTCCACGATCGTGGTACCGGCGATGGTCATCTTCTATGCCAAACAAAATTCCTGGCTGGCGCTCATTTTGGCAACAGGGGCCATTCTGGCAGGCCTCATGTTAAATCTGAGCTTAGTCAGGGAATTCCCCGGGCAAACAGTGGCTCAGTACGCTCAGATTCTGCTCGGAACTTGGCTGGGCAAACTTGTCGGTCTTTTCTATGCCCTGGCTTTTCTGTATCTGGTCGGGATCTGCCTAAACTTTGTCGCGCGTATGTTTACGATTGCCGTGATGCCTGAAACACCCCTCTGGCCCTTCGTCACTGGTCTTACCCTTCTGTCTGTTTACAGTGCCTGGCTGGGACTTGAACCGATTGCCCGGGCCAACGACCTGGTCTTACCCGTTACCGTGCTTTTTCTTCTTATCATTCTTATGCTGGCACTCCCTGAGGGTAAAATCTATCAGGCTTTGCCGACAACTCAAATAAATTTTGCCGAAATCCTCAGGGGGAGCTATCCCATGGCAGCCTGCTTAAGTGAAGTGTTTTTCATTCTAACTCTGGCCCCTGCCCTCAACAAACCGGAAGAACTAAAGTCTGCCACCGTAAAAGGAATACTGCTTGCCGGTCTCTTCCTCACAGTGATTACGCAGACACTTGTGGCCGTACTCGGTGTATTCCGGGCTTCAGTTTACCTTTTTCCGCTGATGAGAATTAGCCAGGAACTTATCATCCTGGAAGTGTTTGAAAAATTTGAACCCCTGGTCCTCTCAGGCTGGATTATTATTAATTCAGTTAAAATGGGTCTATTTACTTATCTTTTCGCCCTCACGGCTGCCCACACTTTTAACAAGAAGACCTACAAACCCTTTCTCCTGTTCGCCCTGTTTGTCATCCCTTTCCTTGCTCTTACTCCCAAAAGTATTGCTGAGACCATGCAATTTTGGACAAACCTAGTAAGTTTTCAGTACCTGCTTCCAACCGCTTTCTTGTTCCTGCCCGGAATCCTGCTCATTATCGCTAAGGTGAAACATCGCCATGTCTAAACGTTCCTTAAGCTTAGCCTTAATCCTGGTTCTGTTAACCTTAACCGGGTGCTGGAATCGAATAGAACCTGAGCAATATGCCTGGCTGACTTGGGTTGGCCTCGACACAGCCGCAGGTGGCAAGATCCAAGTAACCGTAGCTGTTTCTCCGCCGTTAAGTCCGGTTCCAACCGGGGCTGCCCAACCTGAGAAACTCCTGCTTTATTCCTCAGCCACGGGAGACACCTTATTTGAAGCTGTGCGCGAGATCAATGCCCATTTGCCCAAGCGCCTGTTCTGGTCTTACCTCGAAGCCGTCTTCATTAGCGAAGATTTAGCACGGGCCGGGGTAGAGCAGCATCTTGATGCTCTCTTTCGCAATGTGAGAGTCCGCAAAAACGCCTGGGTCTTCATTACGAAAGGACCGACAAGTCCCCTTTTCCAAATCAATCCGCAAATTGAGAAGAACCCTATGGATTTAATTGATTCTTTGGTCAGGGCAGAAGCAGGTTTTCTGGGCAATAGCCGGGTCATCAGGCTCAAGGATCTCCATCGTGAAATGTTTGACCCCGGTCTTGACCCAGTTGTTAGTGTCCTGAGGATTTGGGATCAGAAACAGAAGGAACTCATTCCTCCCGGAGCGGAAGTTCCTAAAGAGAGCGAGCTGGCGCTTAACGGCAGTGCCGTGCTGCGGGGAGATAAATTAGTAGGGTGGCTGACCCCGGATGAATCCCAGGTCTATCTCCTGGCCAAAGGGGAAATGAAAACAGGCTTAATCGTTGTCCCCCACCCCGACAACCCCAACAACCGGGTGGGAATTGAGGTTATCCGGGGTAATGCCAAGTTAAAACCACAAATAAGCGGCGACCAGGTCAAAGCTAAAATCACCATCAATGTTAAGGGCAAACTGGGAGACCAAGTCTTCTATGAACCCGGGCGTGCATTAGAAACTCCCAACGAGGATCCCACATTCTATCGCCAGTTGGGCGAAGCCCTGGAACAGAAAATCAAATCTGAAGTGGAAGAACTTCTGACTAAATCCCAAACAGAATTCAATGCGGACATTCTGGGGGTCGGAGAGCGCCTGATGTACCGTTATCCCAAAGATTGGGAGCAAGTCAAATCTGAATGGCGGGAGCTCTATAAAGAAGCCGTGCTTGAAGTAGAGGTTAAGGTCAACATTACTTCGTCCAATATTATGCATTCCCGCGTTCCCCACGATGATGAGGATTAATTTTCGGTTCGAGTTCAATAGATTGCGGTTTTTCATCTGAATTGAGTCCCATTAAAAGCTGCATATCCTAGGGAGCTTTCACATAGGATTTAGGATTTAGGACGAAAAATATGTCTTTTTTTCCAGAAGGAAACCCACGTCACAGCGACGCCGGTCCACCCGACACACAGAATAAAAACAAACCCGACTAGCGGAAGATTAGCGAGGGCCACCAATAGCACTGCCTGAGCAAAAAAATAGGTTAACGGCGGATGGCTGGACAGACTGGAAGCAAGCAATTTATCACTAAGATACCCCATGACCGGAAGCAGACCAATGACAGCGGAAACCAGTGCAATAACACCTATAAGCAGGGCCAAAGGAATTCCGATCACAGTGAAAGTCAACAGCACGGAAACGGTCAGGGAAATTAACGCCAGAGTGAGCCCTAACCCAAGCATGCGTACGCCCTGTTCTTGCAGCAGTTCCCTGGCGTATCTTAATCGGTTTCTAAGTGCCAGCCCCAAAGCGGAAAGCGCCAGAATACCCAAAAAACTGAGTGTCAACCGCAAGCTCCATAATCCCAGGATCAAAGAACCTGCCAGAAGGAGCTGATTAAGCAGCTCTTGGTTAAACGAGACCTCAAAGATGTCTTTATAACTGCTCTTTCCCGAGGAATCATGAACGTGTCCACCAAGATCCATCACCAAGTCAACTTTCGCGGTAGGTTCCAGGTAAACATCCCCATAGATCACCACCACGATTTCTTTAACAGTTCCCGCTATCCGGACATCATTTCCCCAGACAACAACCCTTTCAACCGTACTGTTCTCGGGAACAAATACCGGCGTTTTGCCAAAATCTCGCTCAGACTGGGCAAAAGTTTGCAGCGGTGCAGCCAATACAAACATAAGGGCACATACTAAGATGATAAACTTAAAGGGTTTCATGAAAACACCTCTCTTGAATCCGGTTCACGCAGCAAGCCCCGCATCACGTATAGACCCAGACCCATAAGAACTGTCAAAGCCATTACGGTTGCGAAAACAGTGATCGGCGACAGATAACCCAACGCCGTCTGTACTAAGCCCAAGAACGTTAACCCAATGGCATAAATTAAGCGTACCAGGGTTAGAATGCGGCGGGAAAACAGAAACAGCAGAGGACTTCCCAAGAGAATCAAAACAGCAACCGTAACCCAGGTGAGTCTTTGCATTTTTTTTGTGTGGTCAGTTTTCACAGCGCTTAGGACCATCGCTCCTAAATCGCTGCGCACGGGAACTTCGTTAATCGAATCTATGATTTCCAAGCGCATATCCTTGAGTTCCCTATAAAACTTATTACATTCAGGACAAGAGAGCAAATGGCTTTGAATATCTTTCTCTGCCCAAGGCGTTAATTCTTCATCAACATATTCCGAAATTTTTTCCAGGCAATGACGGCAATCCATTTGTCTACCCCTCCTCATGTGCCAGTTTCTGATCACTTAACAATTTTCGCATCTGCATCCGGGCCGAACTGATTCTCGATTTGACCGTACCCAGAGGGATTCCCAGGATCGACGAAATTTCATTATAATCATACCCTTGCCACTCGCGCAAGACCAACACCGTACGGTGTTCCTCACTTAGATTACTTAAAGCTTCTTTGATAATAAGACGCCGATCGTAGTTGCCATGCGCGGGTGACGCCAGTGATTCTAAAGACTCATCAGAAATTGGCGTCGCCTGCTTTTTCTTTGCTCGATCCAGGCATTGATGGGTGATAATCTTCGATAGCCAGGAGTGAAAGGCCCGCGCTTCGCTCAATTGTGGCAATGACCGGTAAACCTTAATGAAGACCTCCTGGACAACATCTTCAGACTCCATCGAATCATGCAGAAAAGCAAAGGCTGTCCGGTAAACGTAGGGCGTATAGTTTAAGATTAATGCTGACAATGCGTCTTCATCGCCACCACGGGCTCTTTCAATTAGATATGTGTCGATCACAGCACAGCCCCTTACCTTTTCTGCAAAGCTGATTGTAAAGTATGCACTGTCTAAGCATAAAGACGATTAATTCCCGGTAAAAGTTCACACAATCTTAATCGATCTTTAACATAATTGTGAACTGCCTAAACGAACTTTTTACACACTGGCGCAGTCTTATAAGTGTAAGTTTTTAACAAACATAGCCTAAACATTTTAGCGTCACAAGCAAAGCAAACAGAATAATGCATCGGGGATCTGAAAAAAGGAAAAAATATATCCAGAGCTTAAACAGTATCAGGCCTTAGAGGAGGGTTTTACGTTGAACAATTTACGCGTACTCATTTTTTCAGCCACCTTTGGCGCAGGCCACATCCGGGCGGCTGAGGCCATAATTGAGGCCATGCAAAGCAGAACTCCGACAGTTGAAATCTCTCATTTGGATTTTGGAGAATTCCTAAATAAAAGTTTAAATTCAGTGTTAAAAAACACGTATCTTGAAATGATCAAGCATACTCCCAAACTCTGGGGCACATTCTATTACGGAACAGCGAAAATATCCCCCGATTCCATGTGGCAGCGCATGCTGAATAGCCTTGGAAGGCAGGAATTCTTAAAATATATCTATTCCTATCAACCGGACCTCATCATCTGCACCTATCCTACGGTTGCGGGAGTACTGGCCAAGTTAAGGGAAAGAAAAATCCTAAATATCCCGTTAATCACGATTGTAACAGATTATACCGTACACAGCCAGTGGGTGCATCCGGGGGTTGATCTTTATATTGTCGGCAATAAATTTGTACGAGAGGGGCTTATATCCCGGGGAATTGATCCGAGCACCATCAAGGTCACAGGAATTCCGGTCAGCCCTAAATTTGAACGGCCCTTACACCGTGAAGATTTGACAAGGCGATTTGGCCTTACCCCTGATCTACCTACTGTATTACTCATGGGCGGGGCGTTCGGAGTTCTGGGCGGTATCAAACGAATATGTCAGATGTTGTCCAACTCTCAAACTCCGGTGCAATCCATCGTTGTCTGCGGCCATGATGATAAGCTATACAAGTCCTTGGACAGCATAATCAGCGAAGCACGCAACCCTGTACACAGGTACGGGTTCGTACGCAACGTGGAAGAGCTCATGAGTGTCTCGGATTTGATCGTCACCAAAGCCGGAGGCTTGACTGTTTCGGAAGCCCTGACCAAAAAATTGCCCATGATTATTTATAAACCGATCCCGGGACAGGAAAAAGAAAATGCCGAATATATCCGTACAATTGGAGCTGGGGTAGTGGCTAATACGGAAAGCGAGATGGAGCAGATCCTTACCTCTCTGTTCAATGATCCTCAGCAGATCGAGACAATGCGTCAGGCTGCAAGTCAAGCCCTCCCCGAACGGGCTGCTGAGCAAGCAGTCGAATACATGCTTAGAATTGCTGAGGATGTCGGTTTGGGGCAAAAGATTGGATAATCTCAATTCATGTAGACAGTCGACGGTTGAACATGTAACCTAAGGACCAAAATGCGATAATCATGATCCCGCCAACAATGAGCCAAACCCAGATTGCTCTGGATACCCCCAGGAAAACCAAGGCCGTTCCGACATAATAAGGAATTATCGACAAGGCTCCCGTCCATACGTACGGCCAAAATCTTACCGAGGGAATAACCCCGGCAATATAATTAACCATGAAAGCCGGAATCGGGAGCAAACGGGCAATGAGCAACCCCAAACTTCCTTTGCGCTTAACCCAATTGTCCACCATGTTAAAACGCTCTGGAGTAACTAACTTCTGTAAAAATCTTTGCCCATAGTATCTAGCAACAAAAAAGATAAGCAATGTGCTAAGAGCCGACCCCAACCAGGCAATTAAAGTCCCTAAGTAAATACCGTAAATCTTTAAATAGAGAACCAAAAGTCCTTCCGATGGTACCGGAGTCAGGTGGAGAAAGGCCATGAAAACTATGGCAATAAACATCCCCAAGAACCCCAAACCCTGAATTGAAGAAGAAATCTCATTACGTCGATCCAGGTACAGAAAAACAACGATCAGGGTCACCAAGATTCCCACAACCAAAGCGATCGAGGCATATTTTCCAATTTTAGTCCGGTCGGACAGCACACTAGTATCTGACATATACGCTCCATTTCTTAGAAACAACCTTTGTTCAAAATATAAGTATGCTTCATGATGATTAAGATTATACATCAAGGTTCCAGCTCGATCTATAGACAAACAATATTATTATACCGTGTATTCTGGCGCTGTTTATCTGCCTCAACTTTGATTAGCGATAGATTTCAAGGGTACGCCGGAGCCAAAGGCATTGGCCCCGAGTTCAGTTTCCCGGATAAATAAGTGGTAAGAGTCTGGTACCTGGCTATGCTCTGGGTAGGGGATAAACCAACAGCCAGAGCCACACGCAGAGTTTCTTTTTCTTTTCAATATTACAACTGTAGCGGAATCCAATCAGATTTACTTTTCTTCTTTAGACACAAAAGTCTCATATTCGGTAGCACTCATCATGCTTTCTAACGGTAACAGATCCTCAGCCTCAACTTTAATCAGCCAACCTTCACCATATGGATCGCGGTTCAAAAGATCGGGAGCATCCTGAACAGTCTCATTGACAGCCATAACTTTTCCATTGATGGAGGCAATAATATCAGATACGGCTTTAACGGATTCGACCGAGCCATAAGGTTCTCCTGCCTTGACAGTAGCTCCTACCTCTGGGAATTCTACAAAAACGATATCGCCCAAACTTTCCTGGGCATGATCCGTAATCCCTAAGATGACAGTATTACCTTCTACCTTAGCCCACTCGTGATCTTTACTATACTTTAATTCAGTTGGATTCATGGGCACTGCTCGCATAACTAGACCTCCTTAAATGCACTTTTTAAGTATTAGAAAATGTCCCACTTTTTCAAGCCTTTAGTAAAATAGCCCCTTAACGGGGCTATAATTTATGTGTGTCCTATTTCGTTTTTAATAATGCCCGCATCCGATAGAAGTTGTACCGATTCTTAAAACGACCCTAAGACCCGCCGATCTTCATTCATCATCATTTGGACTAAATGCGCATAATCAAGGATTTGGACGCCATGCCGCAGGTCTTCGTCCTTGAATCCTCTTAATTGCAAATCGTCAGCTAGCGTAAACCATTGTGCCGACTCCACGTCTCCGGTCATCTTGGCTTGAGCCAGGGAAGCATAGACTCCATCCTGGATCAGGCAAATCTTCACAGAACGGCCTTGTTTAAGCCATGCTGCCGCTAAAGCCAGTCCCCGTTTGGCATTGGCCGATTCCGGAGGACTGGAAATCATACATAATACTTCTTTCATCCCATACCCTCCTAAAATAGCATAACGTTAGGGGTTTCCGCCATCAGCTCAGCCAATTCGCTGTCGCTGATCCAAGTCACACCGGAAATTAAATCGTCCTCGCCTAATCCCCGCGCCTCGGCCGAAGTACGATGAACCAGTATTTGCGCCCGTGGTTCGGGCTTTGCCAAGGTGTCATTCAACGCTCCGCCCAAACTGGTGAAACTGGTATTCCCTGCATCCTGACCGACTTTTAAAACATAGATGCCATCATCGGCAAATACCGCAGTCGCAGCAAAACCATTGGCCACGGCTCCGTTGATGTGCCGGACTGCCTCGGCAGCCTGGATCACGCCGTAAGGAGCCCGCCGCACTAAAATACAAACGGACTTAGCCATTTGTCATCCTCCCTAAAATCCTAAATTAATAAAGACATCACTTTCATCCATAAGTGCAAACAAATTCTTTAATGAACTGGGGGCTGCCCCCTCCACTCTATGTTCAGCTTTAACACCACGGAACTGCAAGCACGTGCCACAGAGATCAACCCTCATACCACGGTCTATGAGTTCTTTAAACTTTTCCTCTGGGTTCAGAATTCCTTTGGGATTTTGGTTCACGCTGAAGTTATGGACAGCATCACCAGAAGCAAAAAGGGTTACACGGTGACCCTGGGCAAGCGCTGCATCCGCCAAGTTAAAAGCTGTCGTGGAGTTTTCAAAACTATACGGCGTGGTTGACAAGAGAATCATTAAATGTTTCGGCATCCTATTCACCTCACTTTCCATAAAAATCGCATTTCAAGCCCCACGTCTAACCTCGATGGGAAAATCCTTTCGTTGAGAAACATAGCCGATGATGTGTGCGGCCAGCGTTCCTACTTGGTTTAGCTTAGTTATCAGTGATTCGGCCAGGTCTGGCGGAGTTGCCATCAACAAGCCGCCGGAAGTTTGGGCATCATATAAAACCATCCGCTCCTGTGGGTTAATGCTTTCCTCCCACCTGACCAGATCACGCACATACCGGGCATTGGCATGGGTGCCACTGGAAACCCCCCCATATTTGAGAACATCCCAAACCTGGGGTAAAATCGGCACCTTGTCATACTCAAGAATTGCCGCTAGATCCGGACTCAGCATCTCTTTGAGATGACCCAAAAGGCCGTAACCGGAAACATCCGTACATGCGTGCACCGGAAAAGCCTGCATGACTTGGGCAGCCTTTAGGTTAAGTTCCAACATGACCGCGGTTAAAGCAGTCTCAATTTCTTCCCCGGCAATCCCGGAATCCACCCCGGTAGCTAAAATCCCCGTGCCCAGGGGTTTGGTCAAAACTAAAACATCTCCCACCTGAGCACCGCTTTTGCGGATCAATTTCTGCGGATGAACCAGGCCGGTCACTGTCAGTCCGTACTTTGGGGATGTATCATCCACTGAATGTCCACCGACAATCGGAATCCCGGCTTCTGCGGCTTTTGCCGCGCCCCCGGCCAGGATTGCCCCCAGCGTATCGATCGGCATGCTTCGAATTGGGAAACTCACGATGTTCAGGGCAAAAATGGGCTTGGCTCCCATGGCATAAATATCACTGATCGCGTTTGCCGCCGCAATAGCCCCAAACGAATACGGATCATTGACAACCGGAGTAATAAAATCAAGAGTTTGGACAATCGCCAAATTGTCATCAAGGCTAAAAGCAGCGGCATCGTCCTCAAGCCCGGACAACAAACCGGGGGAGTTCTGCTTTGGTATATAACTTAAAAGTGTAGTTAGATCCTCCGGACCTATCTTACACGCTCAGCCTGATCCCGGAGAATAGTTTGTTAGGCGAATAGATCGGTCGAAGCTTGACAATCCCCTTGCCCCCTTAGCGATTTTAGCTTATCATAATTTTAGCTATAACTGAAATGCAACATAGGCATAATCCCTATGCAAAAGGAGTATACCATGGATATCCAACAGCTCAAAGCCTTTTATGAAGTCGCCCGCTGGCACAGCTTTTCAAAGGCCGCCAAAGAGCTATACTTAAGCCAGCCGGCTGTCTCCCGCCAGATATCCTCTTTGGAAACAGAAATCGGACTGCCGCTGTTTATACGGATGGCTAATCATGTATCCCTTACCGACTCCGGGCGCAAGCTTCTTGCCTATGCCGAAGAAATCATTCATACATTCGAACAAGCAACCCGTACGATCCAAGACCTGCGGGATTTGCGCCAGGGGACTGTTACCGTTGCTGCCGACAGCTTTTTAAGCCAATATTTTTTACCGCGTTTTGCCGGGGAATTTCATCGCCGCTACCCCAGCCTCCAAATCCAAATCCGCACTCATCCCCATGCCGATTTACCCCAGCTTTTGACCGAAGGGCAAATTGACCTCGCCTTCTTCTGTGGAATGGAACCTGCCGAAAATTTACCGCTGACCCTGGAACCGCTGTACCAGGAACAATTGTTCCTGGTGACCCCGGCCAAGCCTAACCTAAAAGCCAAAGGTCAAGCCAGTGCCTCACCTGAAATGTATCAACCTAACCCAGCAATCCCTGATCGTTCCGGCAAAATAACCGATATCGCTGGAGCAGTTGCTGAATTTCCCCCTTTTCTCTTCCCTCCTTCAACCTATTCCTTTACCAAAAAATATACAGAACTGTTGCCACCGGAGCTCTCCTCTGCTGAAGCCCCGATAACCGTTGATTCCTTGGAAGGGATCAAAACCCTTCTCCTCAGTGGCTTTGGCTGCAGCATCCTTCCGGAAAGCCTAATTAATCTGGAATTAGAACAGCAGCACCTGCAAGGAATCCCCCTTAACTCCTCATTCCCAATAATATTAACATACCCTAAAGATTCCCGTTTACCTCATCCAGTGCTTTTACTGATCGGGATTATTCGCAAATTGATCAATCAGTGAACAGGCCAGCTATGCATCAATTGCATAGCAAATAAAACGATTATGTATTCAAACCCTAATGCTACCCACTTTAATCTTCTTTGCATTCCTTTGGTTTATCCTTCTCAAACTGGAATTTAAGGTTCTAAAAATCTGGTTAAGCCAGACCATTGATATGAGTAAATTAAATTTCGTATGGTTGCTGGACGTTTTTGCATTTGCGTTGGTTAATCTAACGGGCACAGGCATCGCTGCGATCTCAAGCAACAGAGTGATCGCTTCCATCGCAGCATTTGCATCATTTTTTACTTTAAGTATGGGATTTTTCTTATTCTTGGCTAAATTGGCATACCTCATTTACTTACAGTTGAAATCCAACAGTTTACCGGGCAAGCCAATTCTCCCCGCTTATTTTCTGGTGATTCCCATTACGTGTCTGTTTGGCTTGAGTTTTTACAGAATCGCAATGTATTTACAAATGTATTATTCATTTGACATAAAAGTTTTATCATACTTTATTATTATGTTTTCTTACGTCATCACCATCGGCTGGGGCATTTTCACCGTGTATTTGCTGGGTGGTTATTTGAAAAAGGACTTCTCCAGAAGTGAATTTTCTCCTCCCCAGTGGGGCATGGTTTGAGCGCTGGTTGGCTCCCAAGTTTTGGGGGTTTATGTTTACGGGAATTATTACCCAAGCTCATTACTCGCACTCATCAACTATGCAAGTACAATATTGGCCGCAATCGTCTACATTTTGGTATCCGTAAAATATTATCAGGCAGCAAATAAGAAAGAACATCCTACTCCGGCGTATGCCGACCATGCCTCTTAGGCCTATTTCACCATCACCCTGGCTATTCTCTGACTTCTGACGAATCAGAGAAAGGGGCGTCCCAGAAATTTACTTCCGGGACAGCCCCATCACTTACTACGCAATATGAGATAGAGTGCTTGTTAGGATTGCTTAAACCTCTTCAATACCTTAAGTTGTTTTTCTTGGAGGAGGGATCTGCGAGCCAAAAAGTTGATATCGTCTGATACATTTTCCAGCTTTTCATCATTTGCTCTTACATCAAATTGGAGTTCCTCCACCTTTGTCCCCAATGAAGCTAGGGCATCCTTAACCTCTTGGTTTATCTGCTCTTGGGCAATTCTAAAGTCGTGTAAAGCAGCGATCTGCTCGTCAAATTTATTTTCCATGCGAATTTGACTGTCTTTTATATTTCTAACATCAGTCTTTAATTCAGCTACATCTGTCTTTAGCCCGGCTACTTCAGTCTTTAGCCCGGCTACTTCAGTCTTTAGCCCGGCTACTTCAGTCTTTAGCTCACTTTTTACCCCTTGAACTTCTTTGAATAGTTTGGCAAATTGATCTAACATAAGATCCTGAAATTTCTCATTATCCATACTGACACTTCCTTATTCAGGTGTTAACTTGATTATAACACTTTAGGTGTCCAGAATTATAGGGTACATCTGTTTGCTACATAAGTATTTTTTTGTTCTTTTGAAATAACCTCTGATATAATACACTTATGTTTCAAACTAAGAAAGATAAACGATAAAGGATTGTGAAAGGTCAATCACCCCCCTCTGAAGAGGGAGGCTTGTAAAAGCCTAGTTGACTAGCCTGAGTTCTTCGAGAACTACGTTAGAGAGGTCATGGCACCATGGAATGCGAGTCCAAGTTCCATGCAACTGCCGTCGGTGATTAAACAGTTCTGAGGGTAGGAACAGTGTTGCCGACTTGACAAGCCTTTCTAACATTGGCGATGGACAAAGTACTCCGAAAGGAGGTAGGCGTTATGTTCGTCTACGTAATTAACAAACATGGCAACCCGTTAATGCCTTGTAACCCCAGAAAAGTAAGGTTATTACTTAAAACGGGCAAGGCCCGTGTTGTCAAACGAGAACCATTTACCATTCAATTAATCTACTGCTCCAGTGGGTACACTCAACCTATTAGTTTGGGGATCGATGCCGGAGCGAAAGCTATTGGACTATCAAGTACCACTGAAAAGCAGGTTTTGTTTGAAGCTCAGGTTGTCTTGCGAACTAATATTCCGGAATTATTATCCACACGAGAGAATTCCGGAAGGCCAGGCGTAACCGCACAACAAGGTATCGGGAGGCCCGGTTTCTAAATCGCAAGAAAACGAAAGGATGGCTCGCTCCATCGCTAGAAAACAAGGTGCAGAATCACCTTAAAGGGGTAAAATTGGTGTATTCCATACTTCCGGTGACTCAAACCACGGTGGAAGTGGCCCAGTTCGATATCCAGAAGATAAAGAATCCGGAAGTCCAGGGTGAAGGTTACCAGCAAGGCGAACAACTAGGATTTTGGAATGTGCGGGAATTTGTGCTCTGGCGTGATGGGCATATTTGTCAACACTGCCATGGGAAAAGTAAAGACCCTGTGCTCAATGTCCATCACATCGAGAGTCGAAAGACTGGCGGAGATGCACCGAATAACCTTATCACGCTTTGCGAGATATGCCACGATAAACACCATCGGGGTGAGATTACCTTTAAAGTAAAGCGAGGCCAGTCTTTCCGGGACGCGGCCTTTATGGGCATCATGAGGTGGGCGTTCTACAATAGGTTAAGAGAAATGTATCCAAATGTGGGACTAAGTTATGGGTATATCACGAAGAATACACGGATCGATGCAGGATTGGAAAAATCCCATATCATAGATGCCCGGTGTATTAGCGGAAGTCCGATGGCTATTACGGATGGAACTTGGTACTTAATTAAGCAGGTGCGCGGTCAGAACCGGCAATTGCATAAGGCAACAATCCGCAAGGGTGGAATTAGGCAGGAAAATAAGGCACCGAAATACGTCAAAGGGTTTAGGCTGTTTGATAAGGTTTTGTTCGAAGGACAAGAGTGCTTTATCTTTGGCCGGCGAGCCAGCGGGTATTTTGATTTGCGCTTATTAGATGGAACGAAAGTCCACGCATCAGCAAATGCTAAGAAGCTTAAACTATTGGAAAGATCAAAGTGTCTATTGATAGAAAGGAGGACGGGCGATTTCCTCCCCTCTCTGGGGTATCCATCGCCTAATGTTTCATGAAGGTAATGATTTTTACAAGTAGCCCAAATCTAGATGGCTTGACAGCAGCCTGTGGTAATATGGCCAAAGCAGGAGCAGAAGCAGCCGGTGCCGAAGCTGTTATAGTGAACCTCAATCGGCTCAAAATTGGTCACTGTAAAGCCTGTGGTAACGGCCATGGAACCTGCCGCAGCAAAAACGAGTGTCAAGTGCACGATGATTTCCAAAATTTACATGCCTCGATGGCTGATAGCGATGCTTTTATTATCATAACCCCAGTTTATTGGGGAGATATGAGTGAATCAGCGAAAGCATTTTATGATCGGATACGTCGCTGTGAGGCCCCGAAGGAAAAAACATTCTTAGAGGAAAAACCCGTCATCGCCATAGCAGCGGCAGGGGGTTCCGGTAATGGCGCAATTTCTTGTCTTACATCCCTCGAAAGGTTATTAATCCAAGTCAGAGCAGATAAGTTTGACTTAATTGGGATTACCCAAAAAAGTCGAGGGTACAAACTTGACACAATTCATGAAGCTACGCGTGCAATGGTTTGTTTTTTGCTTTAACAAAATCAAAACATTTTAGAACACGCATAATACGGGCCTCCAGCTCAGCCATAGAAAATGGTTTGGTCACATAATCATCTGCTCCGCAGTATAACCCCTCGACGATATCCCCTTTACCGGACTTCTGAGATAAAATAACTATAGCCCTGTTTCTTCCAGCATTTTTGGCGGCATACATCGCTTCATCGACCATGCCAAGGAGTTGGCTGACCGATTTATCCTTCTCGTCCACTTCCTTAATACCACAGCTAAATGTGACGGAGATAGTGTTTCCAGCATAAGCCAGAGGCTGTTTAGAAATCCAGATCAATAAAGGCCACTGAAAAGAGGGTCTTATTCCGTTTATAGCGATCCAACTCATCTTTAAAGCGGTCGTTCAAATAGCTCCTGGAATAAGTGATCAAAAACCACTTGTGATCATCGAGTTTAAGAGGGATAAAAGTTAACAATGTCCCCTGACCGACTTCGGTGTGGCCAGATGTAGAAGTCTTGACAGTATCTATCGTAGATTGGGCTCGCGATAAGTACGGAATTGCCATCAAAAGAGACATGTACCTCCCCGGCTCGGTGCCGGATAACCCCCTGAAAATTATCCTCGCTTTAGTTGACTGGAGCCTTTATTTGCACTTTATTATTAGTGGCAACCAGGGTTTCATTACCATTTTTATCGAGAAAAGATATTTCTTGATAAGCGTGATTGACATTCAAAAAACTCGGCAAGATATTATTCATGACATTTTTAATGGAGTGCCCGAAATCAGCATCCTCAGAGATTTTTCGTCATCAGCCACAAGTATTTTCTTCAACCTATTCTCCCTCTCTATTTCTTTCAAACCCTGCAATTTACAGCAGGCGCTTTATTCTTTGTTCAAGATCCTCGAGTGCAAACGGCTTGACAATATAATCGTCTATTCCGAGATTAAAGCACCTGAGAACATCTTCTTTGCTTTTCCGGGCAGACATAATGATGATCTTAATGTCCCTTGTTTTGGGGTTAGCCTTTATTTGGCGGCAGACTTCAAAACCATCCATCTTGGGCAACATCAGGTCAATTATCATTAAATCCGGCCGCTCAATTTGGGCCTTTCTAACTCCTTCTTCTCCGTCTTTTGCATTGTGCACTTCTATGTTCATGGTTTGCAGCTTACCCTGAACATAGTAAACAATAAAATCGGTGTCCTCTACTAACAGAATTTTCTTTTTCCTCCTTAGCGAATCGTTGTAAACTACAATTTCTTGTCCAGTGCTCCTAGCTAAATTCAGCGCCTGACGTGCCCGTTCCAATATACTGGTCAGCGGAAAATTATCTTCGTAGGCGAACATGACAATTCCCGACGTAAAGGAAGGCCTCAATGGGATATCCGTACCTCTATGCCGGAATTTCATCGTTCCGATATCACTTTTAATTTTCTGCAACTTTTCTGCAGTTTGTTCAGTATTTTGATCCGGTAGCAAAATAGCAAATTCTAATCCAGTCAAACGGTATACTTCATTATTCTCCTCCAATTTGTCTTGCAATTTCCGGATAAATTCCTTAAGGACTACGTCCCCTGAGGAGTAGCCTAGGGATTCGTTAATTTCTTTGATCCAACTGAGATCGATTAGCGTTAGCGATGCATAACCCTGTTCTTGACTGGCCCTTACCTTCAGTTGTTTTTCTAAGTACTCAATGGTATAAGTGTCGGTAAGGCTATCAACATAGGGAACATTCGGAAGGTGACATCCTTTCAAGGCAAGATTGATCCGAGTTATAAGTTGTTCAATCGTAAATGGCTCCGGAATATAATCCTCTACCCCGGCCTTTAGGGCCTTAATTTTATCCTCTGGCACAGAATGAGGAGCAATAAATAAAATAGGCACTTCACCTTGCTCCTCATGAACTTTGGCTATGTGTTCCATAACATCATTTTGAGATTTTCTAACATCCAAAAGAACCAGGTCGATTTTTTCTTCTTTCATTGTAGATTTAGTTACTTGAAAATTGCCCACAAATAATGAATAACCTTGCTCGAAAAAAGACTTTTCTAGTTGTTCGTTCAGTGCGTTATCGGAACCTATCAAGAGAATAGTGGCTTTATAGTCTTCTTTTTGGATATCTTCTTTAGCCTGTTTGGCCCCTTCAGCTATTCCTTGCGCCATAGGATTTTGCCCGTGCAATTGCTCCAAACTCCGATGAGTAAGTGCCAGGCCTTTAAGCAACTTGACCAGAATCTTTTCTGATAAATCTTTGCTTTCTTTGGTCTTATCTATATACTCTTCGTATTCCGCTGCCAGTTCAGCTAGTGATGTAACTTCCAAAGTTGCAGCGCTTCCATGCAAAGTATGAAAAAAACGCTCAAGCCTTTCTGCTGTTTCCTTGCTCGGCTGTAAACTGTAATCCAGCAAATCAAACAAGGCCCTGGTAAACGCTTCTTTCTGTTCGTTCAAAAATACCTGCTTGCTTTCCTGTAAAAGGTCTTTTAGTTTCTTTTCTTTATCGTTATCTTTATTTACATTTAGAGTCGCATGCTCTTGTGGTTCTTTTTTCTCTTGTTTTTCAAAAAACATTATCCTGTCCCCCGTCTGGTTAATCCGACAGAATTCTAAATACTTAACATATTTCTCCACTTTGAACCAAAATCCTTCATTAATTGAATCAAAAACTTTAAGCATGACGAAAAGCCCCCATCGCCTTGTTAATGCCTGTGAACCTAAAACTAGAAAGCACCAACTTTTTCTTCAAGTGACGAAGATAAAAGCAAGTGCTCCTAAGTATGTTTATACTTCACCAGACTTTACAACGCTACACAAAAAGAAGGGGTCTCCCCCTTCTCTTACTCCACCGTCACGCTCTTAGCTAAATTCCTCGGCTTATCGACGTCACACCCTCTGGCTACAGATACATAGTAGGCCAAAAGCTGGAGCGGCACTACCGTGAGAATCGGAGCCAGTTCATCGAGCGTCTGCGGTATATAAACCATATGGTCTACATGCTTCTGCATATCGGCGTTTCCTTTATAAGTTAGCCCTATTACTTCCGCATCACGTGCTTTAACTTCCTTGATATTCGAGAGGGTTTTCTCGTACACATCGCGCTGGGTAGCAAGCGCGATTACCGGAGTCTCTTCTGTAATTAGGGCTAAAGTTCCGTGCTTAAGCTCCCCGGCTGCATAAGCTTCGGCATGGATATAGGAGATCTCTTTTAATTTCAGAGACCCTTCCATGGCTACAGCCCAGTCCAGCCCGCGCCCGATGAAGAAGGTGTCTTCCACATTTACAAAACTCCGGGCCATTTCTTTGATGAGTTCATCTTGGTCGAGCACTTCCTGTACTTGACTCGGGATTTCTTTAAGGGCTGAAATAACTGTAGAGATTTTCTCTGTAGGCAAAGTTCCCCGCGCTTGCGCCAGATATAAGGCAAACATGACCATCCCTTGCAGTTGGGTCACGTGAGCTTTGGTCGAAGCCACAGCGATTTCCGGACCGGCCCAGGTGTAAATCACATCATCCGCTTCGCGCGAAACTGAGCTGCCGACTACATTCGTAACCGCAACTACGCGCGCTCCCTGCTTTCCGGCCTCACGCAAAGCCGCCAGAGTATCCGCAGTCTCTCCTGATTGGCTGATCACTACTACCAGGGTATGCTCATCAATTATAGGTGAGCGGTAGCGGAATTCCGAAGCAATGTCTACTTCAACCGGAATCCGGGCCCAGCGCTCAATCAGGTTCTTACCCACAAGCCCGGCATGGGAGGCGGTGCCGCAGGCAACAATAAACACTTTATTAATCTTAGCTAGCTCAGTTGCTGACAAGTCCACTTCTTGCAGCACTACCCTGTCATCTTCGAGCCGCCCGCTCATGGTATCGCGCAAGGCCCGTGGCTGTTCGAAGATCTCTTTGAGCATGAAATGCTCATACCCGCCTTTTTCTGCTGCCACTGCATCCCATTTGACCTCATAAACTTCCTTAGTGCGGGCGTTCCCCTCGAAGTCGGTGACTTTAACACCTTGTTCACTCAGAACCACCATTTCCCCGTCTGCTAAAATATAGGTCTTGCGCGTATGGCTTAGAATAGCTGGAATGTCACTCGCAATGAAAAATTCTCCCTCCCCCAAGCCCACTACCAACGGGCTGTCTTTGCGCGCTGCTACTAACAGTCCGGGGTCGCGGCGGCTAATCACTACCATCGCATACGAACCTTTGATTTGCGTAAGAACTTGGCGAACTGCCTGTTCTATGTCCTCAGCGTAAGCTTCTTCCACAAGATGGGCAATTACTTCCGTATCGGTTTCAGACAAAAATTTATGTCCTTTTTCAAGCAGTGATTCCTTAAGCTCAAGGTAGTTTTCAATAATTCCGTTATGCACAACCGCAAAATCTCCCGTACAATCGCAATGGGGATGCGCGTTAAAATCTGACGGGCGGCCATGAGTTGCCCAACGGGTATGCCCGATGCCAATAACTGCCTGGGAGAAGTCCTCTCCGATCTTATCTTCTAAATTAGCTAATTTGCCTACACTTTTGGTGACCAAAATCCCTTCTTGGTCAAGCACTGCAACTCCGGCTGAGTCGTAACCCCGGTATTCAAGCTTTTTGAGGCCGTCCACCAAAATAGGAACTGCGGCCTTTTTTCCAATATAACCTACTATCCCGCACATATTATTCAAACTCTCCTCTCGAACTTTTGAGAAGTTTACCTTAAAATCTATTCAACTTACCTAACCTTTGTTAGTGGAAACTTTCTCATATTCTCAAAAAACTTATTCGATTACAGACATATATTTTGCTTACCCATATGCTTGTGACTGGCTTTTGTCCCACAAATCGCTTTGCGTATTTGGAGCCAGCCTTACGGTGACAAGCCACCGAGAGGCATCCGCCGAATCTTTCGATAAACCTCTTCCTCGTCAACCAAAATCGATGTTCGATGCTCGATGTTCGAAAATGGTCCAGGCGCTTTACTAAAGTTTCAGTATTAAATTATTCTACTTCTTTGCATCTCTCTATATGATCACCTCCTTATATGACCTCCCAATTCACCTCCTGATAGGATTAGCTCCCATATTAGCTCTTGATTGATCATCGTTTAATCCCTGTGAAAAAAATAATTAAACACACATGAATCAATTATACGCACTTCAAAAAAAATAGCCAGTAAAAATATGTCGTAAAAACGTCCAAAACTATTAGAGTTAACTAGCAGCCAGAAACAAGGAAGGAAGCAGGACTTACACATCCCGCTCCCGGATCACCTCAATTACACTTTGCGCTAGCTTATTAAGTTCTTCCTCATCTGGACCTTCCACCATCACGCGCAGCAGCGGCTCTGTACCGGAGGGCCGCACCAAAATCCGGCCTTGGTCCCCCAGGGTCTGCCGCACTTCTTCCACTTGCCTAAGCACAGTCTCATCCTGCATGACCCGCTCTTTGTCCTTAACTTTAGTATTAAGCAGCACTTGAGGCAGTCGCTGCATCTGGGCTGCCAGTTGGGACAAGGTCATGCCTTTACGCTTAAGCACGCGCAAAAGGTAAAGAGCCGTGAGCAAACCATCCCCGGTCGTATTGTGCTCCAGGAAAATAATATGCCCGGATTGCTCCCCGCCCAGCTTCGCTCCCGTGCGCAAAAGTTCTTCCATTACATAGCGATCTCCGACCTGGGTTTCATAGATCTTTATCCCGGCCTTACGCAAAGCTAAATGCAGTCCAAGGTTGCTCATCACGGTGACAACGATAGCCTCCTCAGCCAGCTTGCCCTGTTCCTTCTGGTCGAGAGCGCATGCCACCATGATGAAGTCCCCGTCCACTAAGTCCCCTTTTTCATCGACCGCGATCAAGCGGTCGGCATCCCCGTCATTGGCCAGGCCCAGGTCTGCCTTATGCTCTTTTACCGCCCGCTGCAACTCCTCCGGATGAGTGGAGCCGCATCCGGCGTTAATGTTCACTCCGTCCGGGTTATTAAAGATCGGGATAACCTCCGCACCCAATTCTGTGAGCACTGCCGGACCCACACGGAAAGCGGCCCCATTGGCACAGTCGAGAACGACTTTAAGGCCATCTAAAGGCCCGGCAGCGTTTTTCAGAAAGTCGATATAGCGCCGGTCAGCATCTGTTATCTCAAGCACGCGCCCAACATTTTCCCCGACCGGAACTTCCCAAGGCTTTTCTTTGCTTAAGACAATGTTTTCAATTTCTTCCTCGATTGCATCCGGCAGCTTGTAACCGGTTGCGGAGAAAAACTTGATTCCGTTGTCTTTAACCGGATTATGGGAAGCAGAGATCACCACCCCGGCGCTTACGTCAAGGGTGCGGGTTAAAAAAGCAATCCCGGGCGTAGGCAATACCCCCACCTTCAACACATCTGCCCCGACGGAACAAATACCTGCAATTAGTGATGCTTCGAGCATATCCCCGGAAATGCGGGTGTCTTTACCAATCACGATGCGCGGGTGTGGGTGCTCTTTGCTGAGGACATAAGCCCCAGCCTGCCCAAGCCGGAAAGCCAAATCCGGGGTAAGTTCCAGGTTCGCAACTCCGCGTACGCCATCTGTGCCAAACAACTTGCCCAAATTCCTTCTCCTTCCCTTACTCTAAAGGTTCATACCTGCTCATCACCCGTTCGGCTGCCCGCAAACCATCTACTGCTGCACTCATGATTCCTCCGGCATAGCCAGCCCCCTCCCCTGCCGGGTAAAGCCCGCCGAGGGCGACTGACTCCCCGATTTCCGTGCGCGTGATCCGTACGGGTGCGCTCGTGCGCGTTTCCACCCCGGTAAGAATAGCCAGGTCAGATGCAAAGCCTTTGATCTTCCGGTCAAAGTTAAGGAGAGCCCGCTCCAGCACCATCCCGACCGCATCCGGCAGCACCTTGTGCAAGTCATAAGGGATAATCCCTGGCAGATAGCTTGGCTCAAACTGAAAGCTGCCCGTGACCCGCCGGTGCAAATAATCCTGAACGCTTTGCGCAGGCGCTTTGTAAGCTTCCCCTCCGGCTCTGAATGCCCGCTGTTCCCACCTGCGCTGAAACTCAACCCCGGCCAGCGGATCCGAGGAAGAAAAATCCTCCGGCCCCACCGTTACGACAATAGCGCTGTTAGCTGTACCGCTATCCCTCTGGTACTCACTCATGCCATTGATCACAACTCCGCCGGCTTCCGAGGCTGCAGCCACTACCCGCCCACCCGGGCACATGCAAAAAGCGTAAGCCCCCCGCCCGCTGGCCAAGTCCTGATACGTCACCTGATAATCTGCAGGGCCAAGTTTGGGATGCTCTTCAACACCGTATTGGGAAAGGTTGATCAGAGCCTGCGGGTGCTCAACCCTAAGCCCGATGGCAAACGCCTTTCCCTCTAAAGTTATGCCTTCCCGCTGCAAAAATGCGTAAGCGTCGCGAGCACTGTGCCCGACAGCTAAGATGACCGCTTCAGCAGGTATTTCATCTGTCCCGTTTACGAGGACTCCTGACACCCTACCCCCGCTTTGGTGCAAGCCAGTCACTTTGGAGCGGAAACGAACTTCTCCGCCAAGAGACTCGATTTCTTCTCTAATGCTCTTGACCACGCTCTTTAAGATATCTGTTCCGATATGCGGCTTGGCCAGAAACAGAATTTCCGCAGGTGCGCCGTGCTTAACAAAAATCTCCAAGACCTCTTTAATGCGCCTGTCCTGAATTCTGGTTGTCAGCTTACCATCGGAAAAAGTCCCTGCTCCCCCTTCGCCGAATTGGACATTGCTCTCCGGATCTAACTCCCCTGTCTGCCAAAACCCCTGCACTTTCTGCTCTCTGGCCTCAATCCTGTCTCCCCGCTCCAGCACCAGTGGGTGATAACCCGAGCGGGCCAGAGCCAACGCTGCAAAATATCCGGCCGGCCCTGTGCCCACGACTAGCGGGCGGTTAGTCAACTTGGCGGACGGCTGTGGCCGCAGAGCCTGTTCCTCAAGCGGCCTTGGCTTTAGTTCCGGCACGCGGACGAGAATCCGCTGCACTTCTTTAAGCGGAAGGTCCAATGAAAACTCAACCGTGTAGACAAAAAAGAGTCCGGGCTTTTTTCGCGCATCCACCGAACGGCGCAGGAGACGCAGCCCGGAAACACTGTTCGCCGGTACTCTCAATTTATGACTCATCAAAGGCAGGAGCACTTCCTCCCCATCCTCCACCGGCACCCTAAGGTTAGTCCAGATCAGATCCAAGTCGTATTCTCCTTTGTGTTCTACTGCTTGGCCTTCAGGCTAAGCGTCACATTCGGCACAGGCACCATCTCGATTCCGGGTGGAAGCTGCCAGTAAACTTTAGTATCCGGATAGCTCCCTGCCGCTAGGCCGGTGGCATCAACCCAAAGCTGTATTTGCTCAGGAGTTAATTTGACCAGATCTTCAGGCAGTCCTTTAACAGTGACGCTCACAGGCTGAAGCGCCTGTTCGACTTCAAGCGCAGCATCAACATTGCGCACTTGAACATTGATCCCGCTTACACTTTTTTCCTGAACTCCAGGGCCAACCTGAGCCAGTACCGTAATATTGGTTCCGGCCGCAAATGAGACTCCGGCGGGCAGAGCCACTTTATCTGTCCCTATTTGGAACACTTTGTCTTCACTTATGCCGGTGATATCCACCGGGCCTAAAGCTAGAGAGTCAAACCCCTTCAAGGCATCAGGGGTGCCAAACACCTGCACACTTACAGGCACCGGCACAAGCGACCTTAAGACCATCCCTGCCGCGGGCGCACCTTTGCTTGTAACCCGTAAAGGAATCATCTTGTTGGCAAAACTCTTAGGCTGGACCGGAACAATGACATCAATAATACCGGGTGAAGCCGTCAGAATCTCCACTCCCGGATCAGGCCCATAGATAGGCTTCCCTCCTTTATCCCGGAAAAGGACAGGGTGCGACACCTGCAGGGGTTCGGCAGCTCCGGCCACATTCACTTCGACCAGCACTTTGTCCAGGGTGCTTAAAACTGTACTCGGGCCTCTCACATTGACCACAGACGGTTTCAACATCGGATTACCCAGAACAAAGCCTTCAGCCGGTTCACCGGTGATCATGGCCTGCACCGGGATTGCTTTTTCTTGGACCGTATCCAACTGTAAAGTAATTTTGTTGGGTTGGATATCCTGAACCTGGATTCCGGGTGGAGCGTCCATACTCACGGTATACGTCTGTTCCCCGGGAGTTGCTCCTGAAAGATCCACATAGGCAAAAAGATCTTTCACATTAAAACTTGGATTATTTCCCCTTAAACGTACCCTCACTGAAGGAAGTTTGGTCATCACAATCGAATTAAAAGGTTGGTTCCTAATAACCAGCGGTACTGTCATCTGATCCCCGTTCAAAACCCGGTCAGAAGATTGATTCGTAACCAAAAGCCAGGCCAGGATGGCAAGAATCAGAGAAGCGACCTTATATCCGACATTGCGCCTTAAGACCTCGTGCACTGCTTACCACCTCCAGAACGGGATGGACGGAGTTGTACTCTTTTTTTGCAGCTCCCTGGTGAGTAAATCGCGCAGCATTTTATCATCCAAAAAGCGTGTAAGAGATCCGTCAATCGCTACTGAAATAGCCCCTGTTTCTTCCGAAACGACAATAGTCAAGGCATCAGATACTTCCGTGAGTCCTAAAGCTGCGCGGTGCCGTGTGCCCAGCTCTTTTTGGATATTGGGGTTTTCCGACAACGGTAGGAAACACCCGGCAGCAGCCACCCGGTCTCCCCGGATGATAACAGCCCCATCATGCAAGGGAGTGTTGGGAATAAAGATGTTGACCAGGAACTCGGAAGACACCATGCCGTCAATTTTAATCCCTGTCTCAACAAAATCCTGAACCCCGGTTTCCCGCTCAAGTACGATCAGAGCCCCGATCCTGTTCTTGGACAGAACTTGTGTGCAGCGTACCATCTCTTCCGTCAGGCGTTCCAAAGCCTCATTACCCAAAGTCAAAGGATGGCGGGCAAAAAACTTGCCCCGCCCTAGCTGTTCCAGAGCCCGGCGCAGTTCCGGCTGGAAAACTACCGGCAAAGCGATAAACAGCATTTGCCACACCTGGTCAAGGAGCCACCTAATTGTGCCCAAATGCAAAAAATCCGCGCCATTGGAAACAATGAGGAGAACAAGGATTCCTTTTAACAGTTGCACAGCCCTCGTACCTTTAATCAGCATGAGCAACTGATAAATTACGACCGCGACAACCACAACATCAAGAATACTGGTCCAGTCAAAAAGACGAAACTGGCTTAGAATTTCGGTCACGGTCTTCCTCCTCTCCGCTATTGTCTTAATTTCTGCAGTCTGGCACAATCCTATTAGTGCAATTCTACATCTTTGGGGTAAAACCCTTGCCCGTCCCCGAATTTTATTTTTTCGTAAGATTTACGAAGGTTTTTTCTCTAATAATTTGCTTCGTGCTTCGATTAAAGCACCCCTAGCCCGGCCAAGAGCCCAAAACACCCTGTTAACATCATGTCCCCATAAGGGGCTGCTTCATACCACCCCAAAGGCTTAGCCATAACCCGGCGCGGCCCCGTGACAGCCACGAAGTCCCAGCCAGGTCCCATTTCCGGGTGCAAGGCTGCTCCGTGCCCTCCTTGGTCAAACACTTCCGCATTCGTAATCTCTGCCATCTGTAAGCGTTTCACTAAAGAACTGAGGGAGGCGAGGTCGAGCACTCCTGTGTGCTGCTCGAAAATCCCGTACACCCGCTCCCCTTTGATTGCCGCTGCCAACGTATGAGAATTCCCCATGTTGACAGCGATTATCCCATTCTCTAAGTAAGGTTTTACCACCGGATCTGACATAATCCCGAGCAAAGCGGCAGTGCCAGTGTCAGCAACCACAGAATTCGGGACAATCGCCCTTACTGCCCGCATACGGGTATAGACTTCAGGAATTTCGTTTTTAAAAATTAATTCCTCCAACAACCCGCCCCGGAGCACAAACTCCTGCCACAGACGGAAACGCAGGGTGCGGTTGCTCTCCGTCTCGGTAAAGCCGTGGTCCTGGACAGCCACCGCAAACTGCTGCGGCAATTCCTCGCCAAAAGCCCCTAAAGCTTGGCTCAGAGACTCAACATCAATATCTCCCAGCCACACTTGGACTGCCTGCGGCGGGGCTTCGGCCACAAGCTTAACCCCCATGCGTTCTACATTTTCCAGGTTGTCATGGAAAGTGAACGCTGATTCTTTGGTCGCATAAGCCTTAAGCCCAGCAGCCAAATGCTTCCTTAAGGCCACACCACAGGCACCGCCTCCCATTAAATGCCCGTAGAGAAAAACATCCTGCCCCTTGGCCGTAACCTTGCTAATTTCCCTAGCCACGATCTGAGTTCTGCTCGGCACCACGAGCTTCGGACAATTCTCAAGGTTGCGTCCAGCTTGATAGACCAGGATATCCTGGGTTCCTGACCCCACATCCACCGTTAATATTCCACTCATCACACTCACCTCTTTCTCAAAGCGTTTTTTATCGTCCTAATTTATTACACTTTCTCCTGCCAGCGTGAGATCGCCACCCGGGTTTATCTGATCTACTTTAAGATTCTCCGCCCCAGCCATGGTCGCACAATCTCTACCGCCTGGCGCGGGCACAGTTCCTGACAGCAAAAGCAGCGGATACACGCATCCAGATCAACGACCGGTCGCCCCTGATCATTCATGCTTAAGGCTTGCGGCGGACAACTGTTTACACAGTCGCGACAGCCAACACATTGCTCATGCTGAAACAGAGGGTGCGGACGCAAGCGGTCAAGTACAAAGTTGCGGACACTCACAGGCAAAGGAACCATATCCAGAAAATTTACCGATACAGACTTAGGCAAAGAAAAGTCTTTAATCCGCCAAAGGGATCTGTCATCCCCTTTGAGTTCAATCTCTCCCAGCCTGCTTACCAGCCCCCGCTCCCGCGCCGCCAGAATTGTCGGTACTTTTTCCGGTTTAAGGCCAACCAGATCGGCCGCAACCACATCGAGCGCAAAGGGATCAGTGCTTACCAGTAAAGCTCCGATATTGCGCGGCCGGCCGGCCGATGGCCCGTTCCCTTCCATCCCGATAACGCCGTCCATAATGCTTAAAGACGGCTTCACCCATTCGGCAATATCCAGTAAAAGGCGCGCGAAATCC
Source organism: Paradesulfitobacterium aromaticivorans (assembly GCF_054657415.1). Classification (NCBI taxonomy): domain Bacteria; kingdom Bacillati; phylum Bacillota; class Clostridia; order Eubacteriales; family Peptococcaceae; genus Paradesulfitobacterium; species Paradesulfitobacterium aromaticivorans. The sequence continues at coordinate 351,526 of NZ_BAAHYT010000010.1, forward strand.
ATGATATCCCGCATTTTCAAATGGTACTCAGCTTTGAGAAGACCGGGAATTACGCCGAACAGAATCTTAACAGCCCCGGTAAACGTCATCATGCCATGCGTCTTTAATTTAGAAAGAGTAATCACGACATCGACATCTGTTACACTCTTAGTCACGGTTAAGCTTTTAACAATTTTCCCTTGCGGATGAGAGACTACGGTCTGCCCCACATCTTCATTTAACAGAGCCCCTGTACGCTCCGCCACTTCCTGGAGGCCCGAACGGGCATAAATAGCGTGCAAAGCATGGACGGTATACGGTCCACCCGGACTATCCCCAATAATGGGAACTCCGCCTGCCTCCTGCACCAGGTGCACCACTGCCTCTACCACCGACGGATGGGTGGTTACCGCTTCTTCCGGCTTTTTTTTCATCAAAAGATTAACTTTTAATAGAACTTTTTGCCCCGGTTTCACAAACGCAGGCATCCCGCCCCATTCTTCCAGCCCTGCCCGCAGGGCTTCTTCGACATTCGCTGTGTAATCAGGACAATACTTAAGTGCAACCCTTGCTGCCACGCTATCATCCTTTCAAACCCGTAAACAGATCCTTCCCCTGCCCGGGGTTTTGGCTCAGTTCCCGGTCACACCTGAAAATTTCCTTACTAAAATAGCGTTCTTTATGCTGAGAAGGCATTTTTTCAAAACGCTCCCGCGAAAACACTTGCGTTTTGTGGGCACAGACAGCCTGCCATTTGCGTTCGGCCCAGGCGGACATAGGCACTGTAAAGTCAATACGCTGCCGACCTTGTTCAGCGCGGTTCCAAGACTGTACATATAATAAGCGGGGGAGGATATATTTCTCCCCCCAGTTGGGGGCAATGTTCTGTCCCGCGAGATAAACCGCGGTTTTAGTCCAGTAATGAATCGCGCGATGGTCCCGATGGCCCGAAGCTCCATCTGCCCCGAATGTTACCACAACCTGGGGTCTCACTTGTCTAAGAATACGCACGAGCTTAGTAAGGATTTCCATGGGCGGAGCTGTTGCTACATCTTTATCCCGGTAATCCAGGAACTCTATCCTGGAAATCCCCAGGATCTCTGCCGCCCGCCTAAGTTCCTGTTCCCGCACACTCCCAAGCTCTTCTGGGCGGCAAAGCCCGGCAGTTTTCCCTTCTTCCCCGCGCGTGGCGGTAAAAAGCACAACTTCTATTCCTTCAGAAGCGGCTTTCGCAATCGTGCCACCCATCGCAAACGATTCATCATCAGGATGGGCAAACACCAGCAGCATCCGTTTCCGCATTTTTCAAGTACATCCTTTCCTATGTACGGAATTAACTTCATATCATTATACCCCTTTTACGCTCTTTAGGAAAATTGCCTTGGAGTAAGCTTCCTATATATCTAAAAAAAATTTCCCCCGGGGTTAACCGGAGGAATTCATGTAGATATCTATGACACTATCTAGTGCCGTCTGAAAAAGTCCTTTGCATAACCGGAATGTGCTTTGCACTCGGGTCTTTGACACTTGCATTAAAAGAGAAATCCCTACAAGCCTTGAAAACAGGGCTTTTTTTATTGATAATCTGTCAAATTTGTCCTGGATAGTAGTGCGTAATGTTGCGTAATGTGGTATAATGTAAGGGATTGGAGGGATCCCTTATCATGAGGCTGAGCGTATCAAAGTCCAAAAATGCCATCTCGCTTTATGTCATACAATCTGTTTATGAGAACGGTAGGCGTTCTACTAAAGTTGTTGAGAAGTTAGGTACGATTGCCGAGTTACAAAAGAAACTAAATGGGCATGACCCCATTGAATGGGCCAAGTCATACATCGAGGAGCTTAATAAAAAAGAAAAAGAGCAGTCGCGTGAAATCATAGTCAAATATTCACCTTCTAAAGTAATTTCTAAAGACCATCAGCACCTGTTTAACGGCGGTTATCTTTTTCTGCAGCAGGTCTATCATGAACTTAATCTCCATAAGGTTTCTGCTGAGATATCAAAAAGACATAAGTTTTCCTTTGATCTGAATGCTATTTTGTCACGGCTCCTATACGGACGGATCCTTTTCCCTTCCTCCAAGCTCTCTACATATCTGCATTCCTCAAGGTTCATTGAGCAACCCGGTTTTGAACTACAGCATGTTTATAGGGCGCTTGAGGTCATTTCTAAGGAAATGGATTTTATACAGTCTTCTCTTTACCACAACAGTCTTAGGATCTCTAAAAGAAATACAAGCATCCTCTATTATGACTGCACTAATTATTTCTTTGAGATCGAACAGGAGGACGGCCTTAAACAGTATGGTGCCTCAAAAGAACACCGGCCTAACCCCATCATTCAAATGGGTCTGTTCATGGATGGGGACGGCATTCCCCTTGCTTTTAGCTTAAATAGTGGCAATACTAATGAGCAAGTAACACTTAAACCTCTGGAAGAAAAAATTCTTACCGATTTTAAACTTTCTAAATTTGTTGTTTGCACGGACGCCGGCCTGGCTTCCGTGAGGAATAGAAAATTTAACGACGAGGGCCAGCGAGCATTTATCACAACCCAATCGATTAAAAAACTGAAAAAACATTTAAGGGAATGGGCACTCGATCCAGAGGGTTGGCATCTTACGGATCATGATAAAACTTACGATATCACTAAACTTGATGAAGAAAGCTGCTGGGACAAATACTTTTACAAAGAACGCTGGATTAAAGAAGGTGATCTGGAACAAAAGCTCATTGTCACTTATTCCGTTAAGTACAAAAATTACCAACGTCAAATTCGCAACTCGCAAATCGAACGCGCTCAAAAGGTAATCGATACTAATCCCACCAAAATCTCAAAGAATAATCAGAATGACTATAAACGCTTCATCAAGAAAACCAGTTGCACATCTGACGGCGAAGTAGCAAGCAATGAAATTTATGCACTAAACACCGAATCTATTTCTGCCGAAGAGGTCTATGATGGATTTTATGCCGTTTGCACGAACCTTGAAGGCTGTGCGCAGGAGATTATCCGGATTAATCAACAGCGCTGGGAGATTGAAGAATGCTTCCGGATTATGAAAAGCGAATTCAGAGCGCGACCCGTATATTTGAGTCGCGAAGATAGAATTAAGGCCCATTTTACTACCTGCTTCATTTCGCTTATTATCTACCGATTACTGGAAAAGAAACTGAATAGTAAATTTACCTGCAGTGAGATCATTAACGGGCTAAGGGACATGAATTTCTACAAGGTCAAGGATGAGGGATATATACCCGTTTATACGAGAACCGATTTTACCGATGCCTTACATGGAACTTTTGGCTTCAGAACTGACTACGAGATAATAAAAAATAAACAGATGAAAAATATTTTTCGTGCGACAAAAGGATAGAAAATATTACTCACTTTTTTAAATCGCAAAAAAGCTTGGAAGTGCCGTGGGTACAACGTTTCCAAGCTTTTTGTAATCTTTAACTGTCAAAGATGAGATTATACCCCTTTTACGCTCTTTAGGAAAATTGCCTTGGAGTAAGCTTCCTATATATCTAAAAAAAATTTCCCCCGGGGTTAACCGGAGGAATTCATGTAGATATCTATGACACTATCTAGTGCCGTCTGAAAAAGTCCTTTGCATAACCGGAATGTGCTTTGCACTGGAACCTAGCCCCTTCCGCCTGCCTGCTGAGGTTGGCTGGGTACGCCCTCGTTTTTATCTCCGGTTGGGCAGGTGGACATATCCTTCATTTCAAAAAGAGCGACCAATGTCCCCATCGCCAGCATAAAACAACCTAGAAGTAAAAGAAGATTACTATCCGGCAGGATAAACTTAATGAAGAGAAAGGCCAGAAGTATCCCCCCGGCTACACCATATACGATCGGAAACTTTGGCATTCTAAATCCCTCCTTTAATATCCTCCAGATAGAGAATAATCACTATAAACAAAAGTTATCTGAATATTCTGTCTGGTATTATATATTCTTCACTCACCTTAAAGTTTCCTGCTTATTTTGCCTCCCAATCAAGATTATTTATTCACAAGCCAAGGGAACCACAGTTGTGTCCGCTTTCTTACTTCGGCATCACACAGGCAGCATCCGATCGGCTGCTCGCGCTTGATTTAAGGCAATTGGTATGATCTACCGCTATACTTAGGAATGGAATAAATGTTAAACTGAGCTTGTCCCAAAAAACACAAGTTCTATCTATTCTATAAGTCTAAAAAGGAGTGCTCATATGAAGAAGATTACGAAACTTTTGATGGAAATCCAAATATCTTTGTTAACCCTAGCCTTTGCCTTTCCGGCCCAAGCCGCTGTATATGCTGGAACTCCAAACTCTCAGCCCGGATCAGTCGTTAGCCTGCTTTCCTATGCACCAGCTCCTACCCCCTCTTCCGGATCGGTGGTCAGCCTTCGTTCTTATGTGCCTGTTTCCACTCAACCGGTGGGTGTAGCCCCAAACACCCCGATCGCCTCAATATCTCCTGTACCTGCGCCTACACCAACACCGGCCCAAGCTCCGCCCAGTACCCCAAGTTCTCCGGGGCAAGTTCCAAACGGACCAACTAACACAGGCAGCAGTGTGCTCTCTCTCAAGGGTATCTTGAAGCAGAGTGCGCCTACGTCTCCCGCTAGCAACCAGACGGCTGCTCCTTCCGTACCGGACACAACTCCAATCCAGGGCTATCCCCCCATTCTTTCTGTCACATCCCTGTCTGCTGACGAACAACTCATGGTCGACATGGTCAACCATAAGCGGGCTGCTGCGGGCTTAAAACCTCTGGCAGTGGATTACAGACTGGTGTCCGTAGCGGTGGCTAAAGCCAATGATATGAAAGACAACGATTATTTTAATCATATTTCTCCGACCTACGGCAGTCCGTTTGCCATGATGCAGGCAGTGGGCTTAAACGTGCGCTGGGCTGCGGAAAACATTGCCGGCAATAATTCGGTGGCAGGCGCTATGGCGGCCTTCATGAAGAGCCCCGGCCACCGCGCCAATATCCTCGACCCCAGGCTCACCCATATTGGTGTGGGCATTGTGTACGGCACTGCTTTCGGCAATATCTATGTGCAGGAGTTTCTGCAAGAATAGTGAACCTTCAATACTCTCTCTGTATCCAAAATAATATTACAAGATTACTAAATATAGCATGACTCCTGCCCCTGCAAATAAGGGACAGGAGTTATGTTTTTCTCATGGATAAAGCATATACCTTAAAACTCAGGCACAATGGGCTCGAGTGCCTTGTGACGCTCCAGAATAACTTCCGGCGTCTGGCTCAAGACAGCATAATCCTTTTGTTCATCACTTTCACTGCCTGGCTTCAGTGGCTGAAACCCCTCCGCAACAAGCTCTTCCTCCACAAAAAGATGATCTTCCACCATAACTATATTTCCGCGCTCCTGCAGTCTCCTGACTACATCGACAGCCCGGCTGTGCTCAAGGTCTTTTACCCCGGGCTTATAGCTTATGCCCTTCAGCAAAACCCTGCGGCCACTGCCAACTCTCTGAATAATCTCTTCCCGGTACGCCCAGTCGCTCAGCTCTGCTCCATGCAGCAAAGGAGACCCAAAAACCGCTCGTAAAAAGTTCATATCTTTGGGCAAACATTCCCCCCCGATTCCCCAGTCCGTGGCAAGCAATTCTACATTCTGTTTGCTGTTGACAGCCAGTCTGAGTTCCTGAAACTCAATCCCTTCGTTGACACAATACCGGTATATTTCTTCAGCAAATGCTATATCGACAAAACGTTTAACATTTTCCACCACTTTACTGAGTTCGGCAACCCTTACATCCGAAACCTCGACCAAGCCGGGAACCAGCCGCTGGTAAAACTGCCGTCCCTTTTCAAGGCAAGCTTGGGTGAATGCCCCCATAACACGCGGTGTATCACAGACAGTTCTGTCTTCGCCGAACATCACCCGGTGAGGAACATGAATTAGAAACAGATCCAATCCGAGGTTAAATCCTTTCTGTTCCAGATAATCCCGTATCCTTTCCATCGTCCCCGGCGGCAAGGTCGACTCTATAGAAATTAAGGATTGGGGTTGAATTAACATTTCCTCCAATGCAGCAAATAAATGCTCCCCGCTCTTTCCGGTTGACGGTGTCAGCAACCATGTATCAACCGTTGTCAACATTTTATAGTCCGAGGTTACATTATAACCCAGTTCCTGCAATTTCTTAATCTTCTCTTCATCAACATCTACTCCGGTAACCTCCCCTGAGAACTGATCTAAAAGATATTTTAATAGATTAAAGCCAATTTTACCAAGTCCGACAACACAAATGTGCATCCTGTGCCACCCATCCTTCCCCATCTTATCAGTATATGATATGGGACTCGGAGTTCACGTGACACCAACTCGTCCTGGAATCGACAATTATCTTATTTATTCATTATCAATCCTCCATTGTCAGCTATTTCGACAGCAAATCAATGCCTGAAAGATTTCTTATTGTAACCACTCTGGAAAAAGCCGTTTGGCTCTTTCTCTTACGCTTTGAATACTGACCTCGTCTGAGATCCGGCTCATGTTTTGCCCATGCCAGCGATAAGCCAGGAGAATTTCGTCTAAAAATCCACAGGCATATTGGCGGAGCAGACGCAGCCACAAATCAAAATCATGGGCTTGGGGCAGACTCTCGTCAAAATACCCGGTGCTCTCCAGCGCTGACCGCCTCATTATTACGGAAGAGCCGTTAATAAAGCAGCCTTCCATAAGCTTCCTCACCAGTTCTTGCTTGTCTGGGAAATAGGGAGAATGCACATCATATTGTTTCTTTCCTTCGCCGTCAATCACCTCAAAGCTGGTGTAGCTAAAACCCAGACTCGGATTGCTCTCCATCAAAGCCACCTGTTTGGCAACCTTATGCTCCAGAAAAACATCATCCGCACTTAACCAGCAAATGTATTTACCGGTTGCCCGGGATAACCCGAGGTTTAAGGCACTGGCTGTTCCCCCGTTTTCTTTATAAATATACTTAATGTTAGATCGGTAGGGTTTTACTACTGCAACGGTATCATCGGTAGAGCCATCGTCAATCACGAGTACCTCCAGATTGGGATAACTCTGCCCAATTACACTGTTCAGGGCAGAATGGAGATACCGGGCATGATTGTACGTGGGAATAACCACACTGACATTAGGCATTTGCATTTATCCTTCCCCCTAATGAATCACAGTTCTTCCAGGCAAGAAGCGCATCAATAGGAGACGCCCCTTCCCCATAGCTGCGGACGAAAGAAGTATTATCCTCATGGTGAAATTGCTCAAAAACAATTACTTCGTAGCCAAGCCGGGTAAAATCATCAATTTCCCAGCCCGAACGGTGCTCTTGATAGATTTCTCCCCCCAGATTAAACGGGTCTACCTTATCCTGCGCGAAAAAGCCCCGGGGTGTAAAAACAATCACATTCCTGATGGCAAGCTTCTCTGCTTGATTTAAAACAGACAGCGCCACATCCTTTTCGAAATGTTCAATCACATCGATCAGCGTAACGCTGTCAAACGACTTGGGCAGGAATATCCCGCTAAGCCCGCAAGCGTCTGAATGAACCGGAATAAACCCGTCAGAGTGCTGGCGCTTCTCCAGGTACGGGCGGTGAACATCAACTCCGACTTTAATCGGACATAATAGCCTACTTAATGTTATCCCTGTCCCGCAGCCAATATCCAGGAGCACGGAAGAGCCTTCCAGCAACTTATTGATAGCCGCCAAAAAATCTGTATGCTGTACTGAAGACACTGCCACCAAGTAACATCCTTTCTAACATTTTGTCCAATATATAATATTCCGGCATATTGTCAAGGTGCACCTTAATTTCACGAAGTTGGTTAAGAGTGCATAAACTAAACCAGTAATTTTAAGAACTTTAACTCTTCGTACGAGGAGGCAAGCGCAGCATGAAAATCGTATTCCCCGTCATCAGTCTGGAAACCGGAGGGGGAGCACGTTTTATCTATCAGTTAGCTAACGCCCTGCTGGATAAAGGACACCAGATAGAAATTGTAATACCTGAAAACAACGTCATTTCCTGGCCCGTACGCGCCAAAATAACCCGGGTCAAAGCATTAACTCCTTCCGCCATACCCTCCTGTGATTTTATCCTACCTAATTTTTTCACAACCGTACATCCTGCCTGGGAGTCTAAAAAAGGCCAAGTTGTCCGTCTTAGCCTTGCTTACGAGCCTCTCTGGGTTAAGGAGGCCGACTTTGCCAAACAAACTTATTTAATCGGAGCTCCCATCATTACCATCTCCCAATGGCATCGTCAGATCCTGTTTAATCATACCGGACTGAACAGCACCGTCGTCTCACCGGGTGTAGATACCTCTGTTTTTCATCCCTATGCGAAGCTATCCGGTAAAACCGGCAGCAAAACTATCTTCTACATTGTACGTTCCGTACCCCATGGCTACACCTGGAAAGGAGCAGAGGACTTCTTCGAAGCCAGCAGGCGGCTAAAAAAATTGTATCCCAACTTTGACATTTATGTTGTCGTTACGGAGAAAATAGCATTCCAAAGTCCAGTTCCTTGTTTAATCAAAACAGCGGATACCGATATTGAGATGGCCCGGCATTATGCTCAGGCTGACCTGTTTGTCTATGCATCGTCCTTTGAAGCCTTCGGCTTGCCCCCTCTCGAAGCTATGGCCTGCGGGACAGCCGTGGTGACGACAGATTGCGGCGGAATCCGTGATTACGCCAAGCACGGAACAAACTGCCTGGTTGTGCCACCTAAAGATGTAAATCAACTTACCTCTGCCATGTACCGTCTGTTAAACAATGATCAGGAGCGGCAGCGTTTGGCTGTCACCGGTCTTCATCACGCCCAATCCTGGACTTGGAAGCGTACCGCTGATCAAGTCGAAGCTCTCCTGCTGTCCCTTAAACCCTAAAAATATCCCACTGTTTGTCACCTAACTTGGACAAAGTTCGTATACTGTATTAACGCTGTTTGGAGGTGAGTCAATGGCTCAGTTAACCACCGGACTCCTTGAAAATACGGCGGTGTCGGGTGTAAGACCCAGTACTAATTTGATTGTCAGAATCACCAACGATGACACCGCAACAAACACCGTTTTCGTAAAAGGTTACTATGTCAGCGGGACTGCCAAGACCCAATATGTTCAAGAATTCATCACTATGGCCGCGGGCGAAGTCGTAAGCAGAAACTATTATGCGCAATTTGATGCGTTCGAGTTTCAGTTTACAACCAGCTCGGACACGGTCGAAATCTCCGCCTGGGGGAAAGATGCGGCAGGCAATTTGACTCCCGCCCAGCGCGCAGTAGTGGCAGAGCTGAACTTATTCAGCTAGGCAGTGTTTAAAAAAGACAAAGGATTACCCTAGTTGGAGGTGAATAAATGGCTCAGTTAACCACAGGACTCATTGAAAACACCCCGGTATCGGGGGTTAGACCAACCACGGAGTTGGTTGTCCGAATCACCAATGATGACACCGTTATAAACACGATCCTGGTTAAAGGATTCTTCGTCAGCGGTACAGCCAAGACCCAATATGTCGAAGAATTCATCACCATGGCCGCGGGCGAAGTTGTAACCAAAAACTACTATGCTCAATTTGATGCATTCGAGTTTCAGTTTACACCCAGCTCAGACACAGTCGAAATCTCCGCCTGGGGGAAAAACGCGACCGGCAATTTAACCACGGCCCACCGCGTCTTACCGGCCGAACTCGGCACCATCGGCCCCGCAGGAATAATCGGACCGACTGGACCCACCGGCGCAACCGGACCCACGGGTGCTACTGGACCCACAGGCTCTACCGGACCCACGGGTGCTACTGGACTCACTGGCTCTACCGGACCCACAGGCTCTACCGGACCCACTGGCTCTACCGGACCCACGGGTGCTACTGGACCCACTGGCTCTACCGGACCCACGGGTGCTACTGGACCCACTGGCTCTACCGGACCCACTGGTGCTACTGGACCCACTGGCTCTACCGGACCCACTGGTGCTACTGGACCCACGGGTGCTACTGGACCCACTGGCTCTACCGGACCCACGGGTGCTACTGGACCCACTGGCTCTACCGGACCCACTGGTGCTACTGGACCCACTGGCTCTACCGGACCCACGGGTGCTACTGGACCCACTGGATCTACCGGACCCACTGGTGCTACCGGACCCACTGGTGCTACTGGACCCACTGGATCTACCGGACCCACTGGTGCTACCGGACCCACTGGTGCTACTGGACCCACTGGATCTACCGGACCCACTGGTGCTACCGGACCCACTGGTGCTACTGGACCCACTGGCTCTACCGGACCCACTGGTGCTACTGGACCCACTGGCTCTACCGGACCCACGGGTGCTACTGGACCCACTGGATCTACCGGACCCACTGGTGCTACCGGACCCACTGGTGCTACTGGACCCACAGGCGCGACTGGACCCACTGGAGCAGTATCAGCCGCTTATGGGTACGTGTACAACACAAGTGCCCAAACTGTAGCTCCAGGAAGTGACGTCACTTTTGACAGCAACGGGGTGCTGAACGGGATTGCCCATACTGCCGGAGACTCGATTATTACACTCACTAGCGGCGGAGATTACCTGGTTACTTTTGATATCGGCGCCACCGGCCCCGGCCAATTTGTCCTGACCTTAGGCGGAGCATCCGTAACCGGAGCCAGATATGGTAGGGACCTTGGCTTAAACGTCGGGCAAGCGATCATCAGTGCTGCAACAGGTGCTACGGCAACCATAAGAAACGAGTTCTCCAGTGTACTCGGTGTCCCAGTATCCGTGGGAATTCCTACCGGATTAGGCGGCACAGGCCTAACCGCTAACGCTTCCATTAATATCCACAGATTAGACTAGCATCAAAGTTGGTACAGCCCTTTGGCCGAGCCAAAGGGCTGTACCCTTGAAAACTATCATTGAGGTGACAAACCAATGGAGCCTGAAAAAATAACCATCAGCCTGTGCATGATTGTCAGAAATGAAGAGGAAGCCATTGCCCGCTGCCTGGACTCTGTCCAGGATATTCCCGATGAGCTCATTATTGTCGACACCGGTTCAACCGACCGGACCAAAGAAATCGTCGGCTCATACACAGATAAGGTCTATGACTTTACGTGGATCGATGATTTCGCAGCGGCCCGCAACTACGCTTTCAGCCTGGCCACCATGGAATATATCCTCTGGCTCGACGCCGACGACGTTCTATTGGAACAGGACCGGCAGCAATTCCTGGCCCTGAAAAAAAAACTCAACCCATTAATGGATGCCGTCAACATGCCTTACCATCTGGCCTTTGATGAGTTTGGGAATTTAACCTTCAGCCTGCGCCGCAACCGCCTCCTCAAACGCGCCAGAAACTTCCGGTGGTATGGGGCGGTGCATGAATACCTGGAGGTAAGCGGGCATGTTCTGAACAGTGATATCGCTGTAACCCATAAAGGTACACGACATGACGACTTTGACCGCAATCTTCACATTTATGAGAAACGCCTGGCCCGCGGTGAAACCTTCTCCCCACGCGATCTCTATTATTTTGCCAACGAACTCCTGGATCATAAACAATACGAACAGGCGGTCGAGTTTTATGAAAAATTCCTGGCAACTAATCAGGGCTGGGTTGAAGACCAAATATCAGCCTGCAGCAGGCTCGCAGACTGCTTTCACTTTCTTGGCAACCAGGAAAACATGCTAAAATATATCTTCCAGTCGTTCGAATACGATACTCCCCGGGCCGAGTTCTGCTGCCGCCTGGGTTTTCATTACCTGCAACAGAGCAAATTCAAACAGGCTGCTTTCTGGTATAGACTTGCCACAGAATTAGAAAAGCCTGTGGACAACTGGGGCCCAACCAGCCATGCCGCCTGGACCTGGCTCCCTCACATCCAGCTGTGTGTTTGCTATGACCATTTAGGCCAACATGAGTTAGCCTACAAACACAATGAAATCGCCCGTACCTTCCGCCCGGATGATCCCCAAGTCCTGCACAATAAAAAATACCTGGAAGGGGTTCTGAAAATAGCGTCCGCTTCGTAGTAGCTTATCATACGAATGTGCAATTTCATAATCACAAATCACTGCTTAAAGAAGGAGTGTACCAATGGAACACCGGGTTCTGGTAGCAAGCCCCGTCCGCCAAAAAGAGTCTATTCTGGCCGAGTTTTTCCAGTCACTGGAGCTGCTGGACACCTCCGGATTGACTCTGGATTTTGCCTTTATCGATGACAATAACGAACACGATCTGCTCCTTAAATTCTCCTCTAACAAGGAGAATGCCCGTATTTTTCCCGGCAACCCCGAGAATCCCTATTATTGTAACGAAACCAGGCATTACTGGCAGGAAGGCCTGATGTGGAAGGTCGCTGCCTATAAGGATCAGTTCATTAAGCTTGCTCTTGAAGAAGGGTATGATTACCTTTTCCTTGTCGATTCCGATCTCTACCTGCAACCTCCAACCCTGAACCACCTGATCTCCTTGGGTAAAGACATCGTCTCCGAAGTTTTCTGGACCAAGTGGCAGCCAGGCCAGATCCCTCTCCCCCAAGTTTGGGTCACTGACCAGTATCAACTGTACCATACTCAAAGAGGGGAGGACGTCAGCAATGAGGAAGGCAACAAACGGACGGCTGAATTCCTGCACATGCTGGCCAAACCCGGAACTTATAAAGTAGGGATGCTAGGAGCATGCACTTTAATCAGCAGAAGGGCTCTGGCACTGGGAGTAGCCTTTAGGGAAATTTATAATCTTAACCTTATGGGGGAAGACCGGCATTTTTGCATCCGGGCTGCCGCCCTGGGCTTGGAGCTTTATGCCGACACCCATTATCCTCCTTTTCACATTTACCGGGAATCCGAACTGCAGGATCTTCAAGAATATAAAAGGCAAAAATGCATCACAGCGGAAAAAGGAAGACGTATTACCCTCGCTATGCTAGTAAGTAACGAGTCTGACAGGTACCTTGAGAGTGTCCTGAAACACGCTGTCCAGTACATCGATGCAGCCGTGATCCTGGACGATGCCAGCGATGACAATACGGTAGAAATCTGTCAAACCATTCTCCAAGATGTCCCTTTAACCCTTGTATCCAACCCTGAACCGGGATTTCACAACGAAATCATACTCCGGAAACAGTTGTGGGAAATGGCCGCGGCAACCGGACCCGATTGGATTCTGCTTTTAGATGCTGACGAAGTCTTTGAAGACAAAGCACCAGCTGTCTTAAGGGAGTTAGCCGCACACTCTGACATCTACCATTATTCTTTCCGTTTATATGACATGTGGGCTGAAAATTCTTACCGTGAAGACACCTATTGGAGCGCCCATAAAGTATATCGTCCCTTTATGGTAAGATACGTTCCGGGCTTTAACTACCTGTGGCAGGAGACCCCCCAGCACTGCGGGCGCCTGCCCAAAAACATCTATGAACTCCCAGGAGAAACCAGTCAACTAAGAATCAAACACCTGGGCTGGCTGAAACCGGAAGATCGCTTAGCCAAATACAAGCGCTACCAACGACTTGATCCTGGTGCCATCTATGGCATCCGGGAACAGTACGAATCCATTCTCAACCCGCAGCCACATTTAATCCTTTGGGAAGAAGGCTTAGGAGAAAGTTCCAGACAACCCCAGGCTGATACTCCTAAGGCAATCCCTGACGCTTCAGCTGCATTATGGGATAAAATCTGGCAAAATCCCATTTCGGAATGGGATCCTCTATCCGAGCAAATTTACCATACAATCAAGCAAGAAGTTAAAGCGCTTAGGGGCAAGAAAATTCTGGAGGCAGGCTCCGGCTCGGGCCGGATTTCCCTAAAGCTGGCCCTTGAGGGGGCTGAAGTTAGTTTGTTGGATTATTCGGATAAAGCGCTGGAAGCGGCGCAAACCCTCTTCGCCAAGTATCAGCTGCCTGCAAAATATATCAAGGCCGACTTAAGAGAACCCCTGCCCTTCGCGGACAATGAATTTGACCTGGTCTGGAACGCCGGGGTGATGGAACACTTCCTAGAAGATGAACAATTAGCCATTACCAAGGAATTGGCCCGGATAAGTCCGGAGTTTCATACATTTAACCCCTATGCCAAAAGCATTTTCTATACACTCGGCAAATGGATTGCCGAACAAAACGGTTCCTGGATATACGGCAAGGAATATCCCGTATCTTCAATGAAAGATGTATTCCGGAATTCAGGTTTTCAATTAAAAGAAGAGTATTCCATTGTCCATCTTAATTCTTTAGACTTTTTGGAGTTTATTCCGGGCGGCAGCAATGTGAAAAACGCCATGAGCTTATATTTGCAAAGCTTATCCGAATCCGGGCGAAAAGAAGTATTCAATCTCCTTGGCGGTTATTTGTTATACTCCAAAGGAGTTAAAATCAATTAAAGGGAAGGGATCCTGATGCTGGCACTTGTGCACACCCTGCCTTTTCTGCTATTAAACAGTTCAGACCTGAAAATGGCCGAGGAATGCCTGAAGAGCCTGGCAGCCGGCCACAGTGCTGCTACGCTTGTGCTTTATAATCAAGGATATTTATCCAATGAAGAGTTGGAAGAATTCTTAATCCGGTTTCCGATTAAGCACGTGATCCTGGGCAGTGGGGTGAATATAGGGATACCCGCCGCCCGGCAAGCTTGTTTCGAATATATTTGGGGAAATATCCCGGAAGCCAAATACATCTCGGAAATTCATGTCGACATGATCTTTACCAAAGACTGGGCCGACACGGTGATCGACTTCCTGGAACACAGTGACGAACCCATGCTTGCGCCCGGAATTCTCACTGTCTACGGCGAACTTCATCCGGAAAAAAAGGGGGTTAAATCGCTTGAAGTGCCGGTCGGTTACGAAAATGTACTTGAACTCCTGCCTAAACTGACCAAAGATGAAACATGTGAAGGATTTGCTCACCCTGTTATCCACAAAGCAGAGGCCCTGCAGGCGGTCGGAGGGTATGCCACTAGGCTGCTCACAGGCAAACAGAGTTATGAGGATGATTCCCTGCTCTTAAGCTACCGTTACTATATGGGCACCAGAAATAATTGGCGGCCAAAAGCATATTTAAAATCCAGGGTCTACCACATCTCCATGGCTCAGCGGGTTTTTCTGGACAATATCCAGGAGGATTTTGCCAAGAACCTGCAGGGTCTTATCAAACAGTATGGAATTTACGGACTGCGCCAACTGGCCCTTATTCACAACAACGAAATGTTTAACCTGCTCGCCGATTATGCTCTGACCAAATTGCCGAAATAACCCAATCATCATAACAGCCGCACCAGTTTTCCTTGCACAGCCAAGGAATCCGGTGCGGCCAGCTCTGGGGGCAGTTGGACCTATGCCCCCCGAAAGTTATATTCCATATACTTTCTTCATCCACTCCACGGTTTTCGGCACTCCCTCCTCCAAAAGCACCCGGGGATTATGCCCCAGGTCGGCAACTGCTTTGCGAATATCCGGCCTTTTACTCACGGTATTGTGCTTATCCTCAGGCAAATACCTTACAAGTTTAGGATCTCCCCCGGTATACTTCAGCACTAAATCGCTCAGCTCTTTAACACTGCGATATTCAATTCCCCCCACGTTGTAAACCTCACCCGGCTTAAAAGCATCGACTGCATTGGCTATCGTGGGAATTAAATCGTCCACATACATAAAAACACGGGAATATCCTTCAAAGACATCATAAGGGATCCCTTGCAGGACTCTGTAAACAAATAAACAAACCACACTTCTGTAAGGATGGTAATACTCGCCAGGCCCATAGGCATTAAACAGCCTCAGCCTTACGATCGGAGATTGGTGCTTCTTTTCAAAGTTCATAATCTGTACTTCGTTAACCCATTTGGTTAGGGCGTAGTCGTTATGCTGAATAATTGTTCTTTGTAAAGGAAGGTCTTCTGTCAACACCGGTTCCGTTGCTTCACCATAGATTTCCGAAGAACTCATAAACACCAGCTTGAATCCCTTTTTTAGCTGCCATTCGAGAATATGGCGCGTTCCGATCACGTTTGTTTTCCAGAGCGTGTCATAGTATTCTTCCCCGTTGATCCGGCCAAATTCTGCCGCCAAGTGAAAGACATAATCGTAATTCTGCTCAAAAACACGTTCCAGTTGACGGTACTCGCCAATATCCGCCCGCAGGTAACGCTCCTCTTTATGATGCTGCAAATCCACTTCCCACACTTCATGTCCGCGTGTTTGCAGCACTTCTGCCAAACGCGAACCCAGCGTTCCTTTACTCCCGGTAACCAGTATTTTGGCCATACTCCTCAGATCCCTTCTATTGAACTGCCAAACACTTTTCTCGCTTTCTCCAGGTCTTCCATCGTACCTATATCAAACCAAAGATCATCGCACTCGTAACTCACGATGCGGGCTTGCTCCTGCAGAAGATTTTGAACCAACTCCGGCATATCAAACTTTCTACCATCCGGAATCAGCTGAACCACCGGTTTACTTAAAACATAAATACCCATGCTCACCCAAAAGTTAAGGGTGGGTTTTTCCCGATAGGCAACCACTTGCCCGTCTTGAATATCCAAGACCCCTAACGAAGAAGGGACTGCTTTTTTTTGCACGGCAATGGTCATGTCCGCATCCGTCATCATATGGTGGTCATATAATGCCCGAAAATTTAGCGTAGTCAGTTCGTCTCCGTTTACTACCAAAAAATCCTCGGCCAAATTCTCTATCGTTTTTAAGGACCCGGCCGTTCCTAACGGGCTTCCTTCCACCACATAACGCACCGGTAAGCCGAACCGGCTGCCATCCTGAAAATAAGCGATGATCAACTGGGATAAATACCCTAAACTCATCACAATTTCTTCTGCACCCGCACCCCGGAGTTGCCGCACTAAAATTGACGCCAGCGGCTCATTTCCGATCGGGAAAAGCGGTTTGGGCAAAATTCTGGTAAAGGGGTCAAGACGCGAACCTCTTCCTCCCGCCAAAATAACTACTTGCATTCGATTCTCCTTCTTTATCCCTGCTGCACTAGATCTGGTATTTGCCCACCTGAAAATGATTGAGATGACTGGCAATCCAAGCAGCCGTACGTTTTATCCCTTCCTCAAGCGTTACCTGGAGTTCCCAGTTCAATAGCTGTTGGGCTAAACGATTGTCGGCCAAAAGACGGGTAACTTCACTTCGGGACGGTCGCAGCCGTTCCTGGTCAATTACGGTTCTAGCCGGACTGTTAACAGTTCGCACAATGATCTTGGCTAGTTCCCTGATAGAAATTTCCCGCCCTGAACCAACATTGATTACCTGCCCCAGTACTTTTTCAGCCTCGGCAGCGGCCAGGAAAGCAGCCGCTGTATCCGTGACAAAGGTGAAATCACGGAGTGCTTCCGTATTTCCTAAGCGAATTTCATTAGCAGTCAGAGCCTGGGTAATCATTGCGGGTATAACAGCCCGGGCAGATTGCCTGGGTCCGTAGCTGTTAAACGGCCTTATCGTCACAACGGGAAGCTCAAAAGAAGCATAGAAACTTTCGGCAAGCTTGTCGGCCCCGATCTTGCTGGCAGAATAGGGCGATTGCCCCTGCAGAGGGTGGGCCTCATTGATCGGCACATAACGGGCCGAGCCGTATACTTCACTGGTGGAAGTGTGGACAACCCGGCTGACTTCATGTTCCCGCGCCGCCGTCAGAACGTTAAGAGTGCCCAGGATATTGGTCTCGACAACCTCACGGGGGTTTTTATAGGAATACGGAATACCGACCAAGGCGCCCAGATGAAAGACCAGATCGCAACCCGCCACCGCCCGGTCGATAGCCTCAGCATCCCTGAGATCCCCGGCAATTATTTCCACATTATCTACCAGCGCCTGTTCCAAATCCTCCAGGTTCCCCTGGCCGTTCCTGGAATTATAACGGATAAAAACCCGTACTCTGGCCCCTGATTTTACCAAGGCCTCAGTCAGGTGGCTGCCGATAAAGCCGCCGGCACCTGTAATCAAAACTCTCTTCTGCTCCCAGTTCAAGCCTTTCATCTCCCTCCGGAAATTGTCACTATATCCCTATGGAATTCTCCCCCTGGCTGCTATCTCTTCAATTGAATTACCTGCCTGTAGGCATGAAGGTACCTCGGAGCCAAATTCCCCCATTCAAAGCTTAAAGCCCGGGCCCTTGCTTTTTGGGCCAACATAGGCAAAAGATCCGGCTTTTCCAGGGCGGTGCCTAAAGCCTGGGCCAGCTTTTGTACATTCCCTGCCTCAAAGGTAAGGGCGCAGGAGGAATCAGCCAGTTCGGCCAGGCCGTCGACCCAGGAAACAATCAAGGGAACACCTGCAGCCATGCCCTCCAGGGCGGTCAGGCCAAACGCTTCGCGCCAACTCGGAACAACAAGGGCCAGTGCCCCTACCATTGACTGTGTTACTTCCGCCCCGGCTTTTTTCCAGCCCAGAAACCGGATGTTATGACCAAGCTTCAGCGTGCGGACAAGCACTTGCAAGTGTTGTTCGTAATAATCATCCCCTCTGCCCATAATGTCGAGATAAACCTGCCGTCCCCCTTGCTTAGCCAGGAATACTGCCTTGATCAAGTCCTCAATTCCTTTGTACTCCACAAGTCTTCCCGCATACAAAAACCTGTTGGAATTTCCTTTGTGCCAGGATTGTCGGGGATGAGATATCCCCAAAGGCAAAACCTCCGCTTTAGACAAGGACTGGGAATATCTGCTTGCAAAGTAGTGTTTTTCGCTTTGACTAAGCAGATGGATTTTCTGACTGCGCAACAGGAGGTCGTCCTGAATCCTGAATTGGGCCTGCAAATCCGCATCTGCGCTCTCTCCCAGCTCCCGGCGCATAAAAGAATACACCGAATAAAGAATTGGAAGCCGGGCATTGGCAAGGGTATAAGCCAAAGGAGTAAAATTAATGGCATGGATATGAATCAGATCGTAAGGCTGTTTTAATTCAGGAAATTCGGAGAGAACCGTATCAATATTAATCATCCCCAGGCGACCGAAATAACGGGCATTACGGGGAATGCCGAGCATTCTTAGCTGCTGCCCCTTCAGGATCCACCGGGAAGTGCTCCAGTCACTGCGCGGGACAACTACCGTTTGCTTTACTCCCTGACGATCCAGCATATACAGCATTCCTGTCACAGCAGTACCGGCTCCGCCGTACATTTCTTCTTCAAATTCATTGGTTAAAGACAAAATATTCAAAGAGCGTGCCTCCGCGTTTTGTGGTTATTTACTTTGTTATAAGCAAGGATTCCTCTGCCGGGAACTTAATTCATTTTATTCAATAATAACCTTCTTGTTCATTTTCCTTTTCAACCGGAAAAACATATCCTATATCAGCGGGCAAAAACACCGTGGGATTTTGCCTAATGAGGAGGTAAGAAATGCCAACTATTATATATCCTCCCTCAATCCCTTGGAACTGGATGTTTCAGCGTCCTCAGCAAATCATGCGCCAGTTGGCGGCCATTGGGTATACCGTTCTATACGAGGATCTGGGGCACTTCCCCAAACCCACCATTCAGACACTTTCCCCCACCTTGTCCCTCTGTCAGGGAGTCTCCGCTCTAACAGTCCCGCATCCCCGGCCCCGTATTCTCTGGTTGACTGTACCTTCCCACATTAACCTCATCGAGCAATATGCCCCCGATCTTCTTATCTATGATGCTGTGGATGAGCCAAAGGAAGAATTTGCCAGTTGGGCACCCTATTATCCGTCTATTCTGCAGCAAGCCCATCTTATCTTCGCCAGTGCCAAAAGCATTTATGAAAACCTCTCCTCTTTGCATCCCAATGCCCATCTCGTTCCTAACGGTGTTGATTATGCGCATTTTGCAGCTTCCCGCCTGCCTAAACCCGTTGACCTTCCGCACAAAAAACCGCTCATTGGGTACAGTGGCGCTGTGGCTCCCTGGCTGAATTGGGACTTGATCCAGTTTGCGCTGCGGGAGAATCATGATTTACAGTTCGTATTTATCGGCACGCTCTTTCAGCTCAAAAAGTTTCCGTTAGTCCTGCCGAATGTCAAGTACCTTGGACTTAAATCATATGCCCAGCTTCCGGCCTATCTCCGGCAATTCTCCCTGGGGCTCATCCCGTTTCGCCTTTCCGATATGACCAAAGGATGCAACCCTATTAAGCTTTATGAGTATTACGCCACGGGTCTCCCTGTTGTAGGCACTCCTCTCCCGGAACTTCTGACTGTACCTAAGATTCATCTGGAGAGCGATCCCCATCGGTTCTCACAGCGCTTGCGGCAAATTGCCCTGCAGGGGGATTCCGAACAAAGCGAACGATGCGCTTACGCTCAAGCTAACGATTGGCGGGAACGCGCCTTAATAATGAGTCGCTGTATTCAGGCAACCCTCCTGACAAAAGGAGAATAGCTGTGTAACACCCTTATCTCAAATTGAATATGATACGATGAAAGTTCCGCAATTTCATAACGATTTTTCTATCCTAAGGGGGGAGTACGCAAATGTTATTCGAGACCCACGCCTGGGTAACCCTCGACAACGCTGTCGCTATCTACAATGTATATAGCGACGAGTTGATCGCTACCATCCCAGTTGGTGTTGCACCTTACTTCCCAAAACGCACGCCGGATGGTACCAAGGTCTATGTTCCCAACTTCGGCAGTAACACGGTCTCCGTCATTTGTACGGCAACAAACCGAGTTCTGGCGACAATTCCGGTTGGAGTTGCTCCGACAGCAGTAGCGATTGATCCAACCAGTACCACAGCCTATGTTACTAACTCAGGAAGCGGAACTGTTTCAGTCATAAGCATCCCTACTGACACCGTGGTGGCAACAATTTCAGTAGGCACAGGTCCCATAGACGCTACGGTCAACCGGGACGGAAGCCTGGTATACGTCAGTAACAGCGGCAGTAATACCGTCTCCGTGATTAACCCCACGACCAACACCGTTATTGCCACAATCCCGACAGGAACAGCTCCTAACGGACTGGTAACCAGCCTAGATAACACTAAACTCTTCGTTGTCAACAGCGGAAGTGACAATGTCAGCGTTTTCAACACTGCTACCAACACTCTTCTGGCAACTATCCCGGTAGGGACCAATCCGCTCAAGATCGCCGCCAATCCGGTCAATCCCGTATATGTCTATGTCACAAACTTCGGCTCCAACAGTGTCAGTGTAATCTCTACTACAACACTTGGCGTCATCACTACAGTCCCTGTCGGTTTGGGACCACGCGGGCTGGATGTAACAGGCGATGGCACGCAAGTTTGGGTGGCCAATGAAGGGGACAGCTCCCTGAGTATTATCAATACGAGCACCAATACAGTTGTCGCCGCGCTCCCAACTGCTTTCCCGCCGCGGGGAGTTACAGTGGGAAGAGTCGGCTCAGCCCTCTCACCGGGTGAACCAATTGATCTTACGGATCCTTACCAGCTTGAGGAAATCACCGAGTCTGTCTGCATCATCGTGGAAAAAGTGTACGCCAGCTGCCAGCAAAGAGAATGCTTCCCGGCCTTCACTGTTAATCTCCCCACCGCTCCCGGACCATTCACCTTTGTCAGCATGACCTTCACCAATGGCTTGATTGTGCCAGGAAGCATCGTCATTACTCCGATTCCTTCGCGTCCGAACTTCTCCAGAGTGCAGTTTACTATTCAAATCCCGTATACTTTAACTTTGCGCGATGCGATAGGCGCCCTTGTGACCTTAACCGGGAACTTACCTGATATCACTAAAGATATCATCCTCTACTTCCCACCGACTCGTCCCGAATTCGATCTCAATTTGCGCATCGAAACCCGCACAGAACTTTTAACAACCCCAACCTTTACCGCCACAACAATCGAAATTGCCATCGGAAGCTTCGTAGTCACCAAGGTCACCGGCTTAGTACAGCTTCTCGTTCCGGCCTTTGGTTTCTGCCCAGAGCCACCGGTGTGCGAAGAGTTCCCAAGCGGCCCGCTCAATCCATGCATTACCTTCTTCGACACCACTTTAACTCCGTTCCCGTCTGATTTCTTCCCGCCTCAGCTCGAAACGAGTGCTTGCGATTAATTTTCCTGCCCCTAATCTCTTGCTAAAAATCTTTATGCAAGACTTCTCGTAATATCTCGCATTAATAAGGGCTGCCTAAGCGGCAGCCCTTATTTCCAACAAAGGTGTATGGCAAAGGAAGTGATCCCCTTGGCTAATTTTGCAAACCGCAATGCGGCTCTTCCGGTTCTTTTGTTCTCGGAAAAAACTTCTTACTATTTACAAACGGCTCCCCAGGGAGTTTCCCTTTACACTGAAAAGGGAACGGTCCCGCTTTTTCAATTGAATGAACCGATCTTGCTGGCTCAAGCTGCGGTTAACAGCGCTCAACAAGTCCATCTGGTCATCCTCAAAGCAACCGGAGAACTCTGTTATACCCTGGTTTCGGAAGCAGGCACCCAGCAAACTGCCACTCTGGCCAAGCTGGATGTCCGCACCGCCCGCTACCGTCGCCTTATGCTTTTTCCCCTTGGCAAGATGGTACATATTTTTTACGCCTATGCCCATCAAGCCATCGCGGATCTCTGGCACATCGAACACCGTTTTTGGAACGGGCAAAGCTGGCGCAGTGTTCACTTAGGGGAAGTGGCACAGGCACGCGAACCGCTTTACACAGTTACCCTCGACAGTCAGAACAACCTCCATCTTTTGCTGCTGACTTACCATAGTCAGCGAACAGTCCTTATATCCAACCGCTTTAACGGAACATTCACGCTCTGGGGAAATCCGTTGGAAAATCTCCACATTCCCCGGGAAGTGGTCGACATGGCCTCGATCATGACGCCTGCCAACATCCATTACCTCTTTTGGATTAGCAAAAAACCCGGCGGACAATATGAACTCAGCTGGGCTCAGCGGACGCAGGCCCAGGAATTTTCCAGCACCTGGCACCAAACCCCGTCGCCTCTGAAAATTTTCAATGGGCCATACCGTGGCTTGGGTTCTATGGAAGCAGGAGGGAACCTGTGGCTTTTGCTTAATGCTGAACAAACCACTCTTTTCCTTTATCAAGGAGAGGGGTGGAAAGAAATGTTATCCACTACAGCAAAACAACGTCCGCTTCAATTCATACGAAAAGTAGCGGTTGGTTCTCATAGCACGTACTGGCTGGAAGAAGAAGGAAGTCCCCGGGTCCCGGCCTTTTACAAACAACTCGGAATCCCGGTTAATCTTCCTCCCCCACCTCAGTTCCCGTTAAACCCCCAGGGCATGCTCGTTCAGGCAAGCCGCGCCCGTCCTGTCCCTAACCCTCAATCACTTACTAATTCTCCAGTTGCGCAGTTTAACCCGACCAACCCTGCTGCTCCCCCAACTGAATCCGCTCCCCCAACTGAATCCGCTCCCCCAACAGAATCTACCCAGCCCGACTCAAGTATGCCACCGGCGCAAGACTCTGCCCAATATTCGGCCCCTTCCCCCCGCGGATCAGCATCCGCACACTCCCTGGAACCTGTTTCTAAAAACCTGCCTTCCCAAGCTTCCGAATCCAATCCGGAGTTGCTTACGAACCAGTTCTATGCCCTGGTACCAATGATTACGGAAGCCCTCAGCCCCATTTTTAAAACCGTAAGTGACCTTGGCCAACAAAACCGCACCGTGTCAGTTGTTCTGGAATCAATGCTGTCCAAGCACAGCGAAACTGAATCATCTCTGCACAAACTGGGAAAACAGCTTTCCGAATTACAGCGTGAAAAAGAAAGTACCGAGAAAGGATTTTGGGGAAAATGGTTCAGATAACTAACCATACCAATGTCGGTGAACTAATCGTGAATTATCCCGAAACCATCAATGTTTTCCGGAAATTCGGCATACCCTGCAGCGGTTGAGGAGGGAAAATTCTACTCACCATGAGCGTTGAGCAGGTTGCCCAACGGTATAAAGCGAACACGGCTTCCCTCATTCAGACGCTGCAAATGGCCGTAATCCGGGCTCAGCACCATCGGGGACACTCACAATGAAAATATTGTTCTTAAATGACTCTTCCCTGTTAACACACGGACTGGCATCGGGTTTTGCCCCGACTGATGAAATTCGCTACCTTCCGATTCATCAAGCTGAGTGGGAAGCACAACTGGGAAGTCTGGTTCATTCCTGGCACCCTGACTTCGCCCTGGCAGACGGCGTCTCGATTTCCACCGTAGCCACCAGGGTTTTTCGCCTCCTTCTCAGTCTAAATATTCCCTTGGTGTATTGGGCTATCGATGACCCTCCGGACTGGAGACGCATGTCCCTCCCCCTCTCACGCCGTGCCGCCCTCGTCCTGACCCCGGCCGAGGAATATGTCGCCCGTTACCTGAATCATGGGATCAAGGCCAAATACTTTCATTTTGCCTGTAATCCTGGCTTTCACCGGCAGCAGGAAGCTGAGCAGCCTTATGCCTGCGATCTTATACTGGTTGCCAATTATTATACTTCTTATCCCCAGCGCAAATCAGGCCTGGAAACCATTCTTTCTCCCCTTCTGTCAGGCACTTACAAGCTTAACGTCTACGGCAACGAACACTGGCTCCACAACACAGACCGTTACGAATTATCGCCGGGAATATATCAAGGTTACTTGCCTTATGCCAAACTGCCTGCAGCCTATTCCTCGGCCAAAATAGTTCTGGGTCTACACTCTGTTATAGATTCTCCCACAATGATGAGTATGCGCACTTTTGAAGTTTTAGGGTGTGGAGTCTTCTTTCTTACCCATTGGTCTTTAGGCTTGGAAAACTTGTTCCGCAACCATGTTCATCTGGTCTGGAGCCGCCACCCTGATGAAACAGCTGAACTTGTCAAGTTTTACCTGGCACGGGAAGACCTAAGAAAAAAAATTGCCCGTCAAGGGCAAGAAGAAGTTTACCGTCTCCACACTTACGAGCACCGGGTCGCAAGCATCCGGGGCGATCTGGCAAAGCTCTGACCCCAACCGCAAACCATGCTAAATATGGGTAAATATACGATCAGCATTAATTGCTTCACTGACAGGGGGAAAAACCGATGAAGGTTCTCTTCTACGCCCGACCGGACTATTACACTAACCCCGCCGGAGACACGGTACAAATGATCTCTACAGGTCAAATCCTAAAAAATCTCGGAGTTGAAATTGGGATCTCCAGCGATCCTAATATCCTGCTTGCTTCTTACGACCTTGTTCACATCTTTAATATCACGCGCATTAAAGAGAGCTACATGCAGTTTCTCAATGCTCAGAAACAGAAAAAAAAGATCGTCCTATCACCGATCTATTGGAACCCGCGCCTGTTCCTGCAAAGCCAAGCCTCCGGCCCCAACAGCTTTGCCGTGTGGAAGCATACCCAGCCGATGCGCGCCCGCCTGCTAAAGGAATGTGAACTTATCTTGCCTAACGCCAGCAGCGAGATGGAGGCAATAAAGGTTGACTTCCCGCAGACTGCCCCCTACTGCGTAATACCGAACGGCTTCCCGGACACTTTCCCACACGCTGATCCTGCTCTTTTTAGACAGCGTTTCCCGGGGCTACCCGCAGAATTTATCCTGTGCGTTGCCCGCATCTCCCCCCGCAAGAATCAAATGTGGCTAGCCAGAGTATGCCAGGAATTGGATCTGCCCTTGGTCCTGGTTGGCCCTATCAATAACCGCAATTACTTCGAGAAAGTGCGTTCTGCCCGCGGTTTAATTTATCTTGGTGCCCTTCAGGGTGAACTACTGGCTTCAGCTTACAAGGCTGCCAAAATCCACGCCCTTCCCAGCTGGTTCGAAACTCCGGGCCTTTCCAGCCTGGAAGCTGCTGCATGTGGCACTACGGTTCTATCCACAGATCAGGGCAGCACCCGTGAATACTTTGAAGAGATGGCTATCTATGTTGATCCCCGCAATCCAGAGAGTTTGCGCTCTGCCCTTGAACAGGCCTTACAGTCTAATCCAGTCCCTCTGTACGAGCATGTCCACTCCAATTACCCCTGGTCCAGAGTGGCCCGTCTCACGCTCGAAGCCTACCAGTCGGTGCTCTCCCCCCTAAGTGAGCTTGCCATTAGCGATCATTCAAGGTAACATACACTGTCACTGCCTCTTTCAAGCATCTATTCTGGTTAAACACCGGCAAAGTTACGCTTAGAAGGCCGGAAACTTAATAATATTGGCTCTTTATATTTAAGAAACTATAGCTAATACTATAATGAAATAGACCTGACAACAGGAGGAATAGATGAGCACCTTAAGTGAGCTCTTGAAAAAAGGAAATATCTCATCCTTGTCTGCTACGATAGGCAACTTTATTCTGGTTATCCTTAAAGGAATTGCCGCCTTTCTAAGCGGCAGCGGCGCTATGTTTGCTGAAGCCATGCACACCTTAGCCGATATGGTCAACCAAGGCTTTGTCTTTGTGGGTAGTGTTCTAGCTGAGCGCAAGCCAACCCGCCGTTTTCCCAGCGGCTTTGGACGCTTGATTAATGTCTTTTGCATGATCGCAGTCATCGTGGTCACAGTGATGGCTTATGAAACCATTCTTGAAGGAATCCACCTGATCCAGCACCCGGCACAGACTACAAGCTTCTGGTTAACATTTGGTACCCTTCTAACCTCAATCAGTGTTGACGGTTATGTCTTGCTCAAAGCCATGCGCGAAATCGTGCACGAGACCCGTGCCACTGCCAGCGGGTTGGGGATCATAACTACGGCAGTGCGCAATGTCGGACGGGCGGCCCCGCCCACACGGCTTGTTTTTTACGAGGACTTGGTAGCAACCTCCGGTGCTTTCCTAGCCCTGGCCGCTATAGTTGCTGTTGAATTCACCCCGTATAGGAGCTTGGATGGGATAGCAGCAGTGATTATCGGCTTGCTTATGCTCGGGGTTGCGTTTAAAGTGGGGTATGAAAATATGGTGGGTTTAATTGGGGTAGCGGCCCCACGCGAGGTGGAAGCAAGGGTTGCAAATATAATCCTTTCCGATCCTGAGATAACGGATATTAACAAAATGCGCATCATCCAAGAGGGCCGTTTTTACCATACGGAAATTTATGTGGAATTGCGCCCTGGCTTATCGCTGGCAGAAGCCGACAAGATAAAGTCCAGGGTCAAGGAAAAGCTGATGGCTGACGGGGATATTACAGATGTGACTCTAGGCGGGCTGGCAGACAATGGTACGAAGGATTGGAGCCCTTAGCTCAAGGTTCAAAGTTCCGGCGCAGCCGTTCGAGCGTCCGCTGCCAGTCTTCTTTCAATCTGGTCATTTGCACGCCCAGATTTATAAAGTCCAGAACCCCTGAGACAGCACCGCATTCCGCACACTGAACAAAGAGGACAGACCTTGTGGCCCCTTCCACTTTGTCAGCATGCACCATCTCAAACTTGGTGCTGCCACAGCGCGCGCACATTGACTCAGCCATACTTTCACCTCTTGTCTGCTGTTTCTCCTGTTTCTCCTGTTTCTCCTGTTTTTCCCTTTCCTCCTTGCTTTCCGATGAGACTAAAAATCTTATCTTTGACATCAAACAAAAACTTGGCATTGACAGCTGTAACCGCAGTAAAATAAAGTGCCTTAATTTCCGGTATAATCGTTGAAAAAATTGCCAGCAAAGCCAGTGATCCTACATAAGGCAGGACACTCGATTGCAAAAACTTAGGCAGCTTGCGCGGCTCAAATTCTCCCTTGCTTAGTGCCCGTATGATCCCAAGCATTAAATCAAGGAAAATAAGCCCTAATGCCATTTCAAACGCGACTATAACTTCTCCGGGAAGCTCCACCAGCTTAAGCAAAGAGCCGTTCATTCGATCCCTCCTGCCAAACACTCACCTCTAAAAAGCCCACACTATCGCCGTTATTACAATATAGTAAAAACAATAGCAAATTGTTCCGAACTCCCTTGCAAGTTGCGAATGCCGTTAGATTTTAGGGTTTACAGTTACTGGTCTATCGTCCTGTGTTCTCCCAGTAATATCCTCGGTTACATTTATTTACAGCTATTTCTTCGACAAATTTAGTGATAATATGGCATCGAGAAGCTTAGGTTTCTCATGTAGTGAATTTCTCTTCTTATCCCTTGTGGATACAAGGGATATTTTTTTGCCTTACCTTGAAAATAATGGAATGGTAAATATTATACATTGATTCCTGGACAAGTTCGTGCTAAATTTGTCCTACAAGAATTCCATAAAACATGATGACATTGTGCAACAACTATTTGAACCTCCGGACGCGGGGGTTCCTTTTTTTATCTCTAGTGCAATCTAAATATTCAAAAGTGCCGTATAAAACTTGCTTAAGTCAAATATACTAAGCCTTAGTTTGCAAAAAAAACGCAAGGAGGTTTTTTTATGCCTAACAACCCTGGCTTAAGCCCCCATGAAATGCTTGAGCTGCACGAAATTTTGGGGAGCAAGGTTACTGAAGCAAAGAAGATTCAAGCTAGTAAAGCTATGGTTAACGACCCGGATTTAGCAGATTTCATGGATAAAGCCTTTGAGATGAAAAAGGCCGAGATCGAAGCCCTGCAGCAATTTATTGAGCCCGCAACT
Organism: Paradesulfitobacterium aromaticivorans; assembly: GCF_054657415.1. Taxonomy (NCBI): domain Bacteria; kingdom Bacillati; phylum Bacillota; class Clostridia; order Eubacteriales; family Peptococcaceae; genus Paradesulfitobacterium; species Paradesulfitobacterium aromaticivorans. Next base: position 379,956 of record NZ_BAAHYT010000010.1, read on the forward strand.
ATGCAATAGGAGGTAATTAAGATGGGATGGTTAGATAGTTTATTTGGTGAAGATCAGGCGCTTACAGATAAAGATATTGCCTCGGACATGCTCAAAGACTCTAAATTTGCCCTCTGCTCCATGTCGATGGCTATTACAGAAACTAACAATCCTGAGCTTAGACAGGAACTCAAAAAGCAATTTAACGCCGCGATCCAAAGCCATTTCAGGCTAGCGGATATGGCTGCCAATAAAGATTGGTATAAGCCTCATTTGAGTCCACAAGAGATGCTTAACCGTGATTTTCAGGATTCACAGGCCGTAGTAGATTAGTTAAGCTTATACGGGTACCACATAGGACCAAATCTATTTTAAGGAGGCATAATTCCATGGAAAACCAGATCACTCTGGCTGATCACGAGATGCTCGAGTTACACGAACTATTGCGCAGCAATATAGCGGATACGAAGAAGCTTGAATCAACTGTAGGCATGGTGCAGGATCCTCAGCTCGCTTCTTTTATACAAGATTTAGTTAATACAGCCAAGCAAAAAATGCGGGAGATCCAACAATTTATTAACTCAAATAAAATTGTGCAATAAGGAGGTCTAAAAATGCCTAACACCAGTATTACGGATAAAGACATCGTCACTGATCTACTGAAAGACTCTAAATTCACCATTCATTCTTTGACAATGGCCGTGTCCGAATCCAGCAACCCGCAACTGCGGGAGATGCTTAAAAATTATCTTAACTCAGCCATCGACAAGCACTTTCAACTTGCTGACCTGGCCGCCTCTAAGAACTGGTATAACCCGGCCTTAGCCCCCCTTGATCAACTGAAACAGGATGTAACGGAATCGCAAACGCTTGCTTAAACAAGGACTCACCCAGCTCACGAGCCCCGAACACACGGAGTACACCTGGACTTTCTGGGAATACATCTGGCAGGTTAACACTCCCGGACACTACTTCCTTCTGGTCAGGGCACAAGATTCCAAAGGGAATATTGAGATTAGGAGGGGTTAACACCAGCGAAAAAACTTCATTTTCGGCCAGATCTCCCATATGATGGTCGGTTCGCTCTTAGGAATACCGATGACTTATGTCTTCAAGAAGACCGGGCGCGACCACCATCTCCTAAAAGGTATCGGCATGAGGTTCGGGATTAGTGGAACTATATGGTAAGCTGCGTCTAATGGGTATATAATTATAATAGAATTTAGCGAACGGGTTAAGTCCGGTGTTCTTTGGATGACTAAAATATCCGGTTTCCGGTTATGTAAGTAAGTATGACTAAGAAGTATGCATCTAAAGGCTAAGCGGTACTAGGTTTTCGATGCTTAGACTAGGGGGTAAGACAAAAATGAAGATTTTGTTTTTACCTTTTTTACAAATGCCCACGGGACATCATCAGGTTGCCGATGCCCTTATCAGGTCTGTTATGCGCCGAGATCCCTCTGTCGAACTTAAGAAAGTCGATTTTTTAAGCTTCGTCAACGAAAAGATCGAAAAAATCTTCACCACAACTTATTTGAAATGGATAGACCATTCTCCGCAAACCTTCACCTGGGTTTATCGCTATTTTGTCTACCCTTCAAACGCGAGCAAGCATTTCCATCTTTATGAAAGCCTATTTTTAAGCAAGATGTTGGAGATGCTCAAACAGGAAAACCCGGATTTAATCGTGTGCACTCAGGCATTTCCCTCGTTTCTCATCAGCAGGCTCAAGCTGCAGGAGAAAATAGAGACACCGGTTATCAATGTTTATACCGATTTCTTTATCAATAAGCTCTGGGGACTTCAGGGCATTGATTACCACTTTGTTTGCGACCGGCCGTTAAAAGAAGAATTAATCTCTAAAGGAATCCCTGCGGAGAGTATTTTCATTACCGGAATTCCCGTTGATGAATGTTTTCTACCCAAAAAACGTCCTCTTAAGTATACTCGTCCTTATCATTTACTGATCTCCGGCGGCAACAGCGGGTTAGGAGATATTCAAACTTTCCTTAAAGTGCTCAAACCTTCGTCAGACTTTCGCTATTCCATCATGTGCGGTAAGAATGAGAAGCTTTACCGTGAGATTTCTTCCTTGGGCTTGGCAAATATCAGACCCCTCCCTTATCTGTCCTCACGTCAGGCTATGGATGACTTGTACAATGAAGCAGATGCTATTATTACTAAGCCCGGTGGCGTAACCATAAGTGAAGCCCTGATAAAATCCCTGCCTATTTTTGTTCACTCCACCCTGCCAGGGCAGGAAGAAGTAAACTTGCACTATTTGGAGAGCCATGGGCTTGTGCGCGTCTTGCAGCCTGATCAACCCATCGAGGAACAAGTAATTAGAATTTTAAGCGACCACCAGGAGCGTACGCGGTGGTATAATCAAGTTAATGCTTACCGCAAGCGCCAGGAAGGGAAAGCCTGGGAGAAAATCCTCGAGTTCATTAACAGCAGGGACTTAACTTATAGCGCCAAAGGAGAAGAAAGATGCTAACCTGGGAAGCCCCCTTTTTTCTAGCCCTAGGAAGTGCCGCAGTCTATACTGTGGTTCCTGATTTCTTCCTGCACAAATTGGGCGTCGGCAGTTGGAAAAGGCAGTATGGTCCAGGAGTGTCCCTGACTTTTGATGACGGCCCTGACCCCGATTTTACCCCTAAGATACTCGATCTTCTCGAAAAATATCAGATTAAGGCTGCATTTTTCCTTGTAGGTGAAAAAGCGCTCAAGCATCCGGAGTTAGTGCATCAAATTCAGGCCCGCGGTCATAAAATCGGTGCCCACTGCCAGCACCACCGCCATGGATGGCTCATGCATCCTGCTGCCACCGTCAGGGAATGGAAGCAGGGGGTACGCACGCTCGAAGAACTAACAGGGCAACCAATAGAATGGGTGCGACCCCCGTGGGGGATTTTCAATTTGGTATTTCTCTTCTGGTTTAAACACCATCAGTACAAAGCAATACTCTGGAACGCCGAAGGCCACGACTGGCTGGCCCACCGAACCCCCGAGGAGATCGCAGCCAGAGTCCTGTCCAAAAGCCGCGAGGGATCAATTGTCCTGCTCCATGACAGTGGAGGGGAACCCGGAGCACCGGCGAACTCGCTTATGGCTCTTGACCTTATTTGTAAGCGACTCTTGCATGAGCATAACCTCCCGCTAATTCCACTTGAGTTTCCTCAGTGGAAACGGCGTCAGCTCCTCCTCTTTACGCTCTGGGAAAAGTGGGAACAGCTTTATTCCCGGCTTTTTCACGTCCAGCGCATCGGCCTCTCGATTTTTCGTCTCTCCAAAAGTCGATATCAAGGGCCTGAGCTCTGTGACGAAAACGGCCACGTCCTGGCCCGCGCAGGAGACACTCTGGCAGAAATCCACTTTGACAGTCTCCGCTTGCAGAATAAAGAAGCGGATGCCCAAAAAATCGCCCTTAATGCCATGCGTCAAGCTAGAGAGTCTCTGCCGTTGCTCGCTCGGTATGTGGCTCAAAACCCAGATTTCCAGGATGTCAAGGTTCTATTCGGGCAGACTTTAATTCACCGGGGAGTCAAAGGGTTCGGCTTTAACGTCCATGACCTCCCCCACTCTCGGTCAAGTCGTCGTATCGGCAGGCTGCAGCAGCTCATCATGCAAGTTTACCATCCGAACGGCAAAGCCCGGCTCAATAGCCGTCTCGGGAGTGAACCCAAGTTAGTCTGGATCAGCAAGGAAAAACTGCTGAAACTTTGGCTGCCTAAGCAGGATTAAATGGGCATGGGCGCGAATTCTTCTAGTATTAAAATGTAGAATTAGAATGCCAATTTTCGCCATATGGTGCATGTGATACTGCTAGACCGCCCAATTATTAAGAAAGACACTAAAAGGTGTGAGTTAAATGCATGAATTTATCTGCTTTCCTGTTGACTTCGATGAAAAAGAGCGTTTTCAGCGCATGTGCAAACAGTTAAAACTAAAACCTGAAGAATGGTTCCGCCTTGCCATCATTGAATCTGAAATTGACATTGCCGCCCGTTCCCATGTTGACCCCGACACCAAAAAGAAGCACTCTAAGCCGGAGCAGCCAAAGAACGGCTCCGATCCAAAAGCGCAAAATAACCGACCGCGACTGGACAATAAATCCACCGATGGAAAACAGCATCCGGATAATAAACCTAACGAGGGCATAGAATAATGCTCTAACAAAGCTTGAAGCGGCCCTAGCTGGGCCGCTTTCTCCGATTTCTGAGCGTTAACCTGTCTGTCGGAGAGAGTTCTTTGTTGCCTTGATTCCACCAATCCCAAAACGAATTGCTGTTGCTGTTTATAATGTCTTCCACGTTCACTCTCTTATCACCTCAAACCTAAAGATTCCCTGAACAGGAAGCAATTAATCAAGAAATAAGTGGAAGGATTGCTGGATATTTTCCGGCCAGTAAATCTTTTCTTTGTATATTATTATATTATAGGGGTGGACAAAGTGTTTTTTGCATCCGTTTTGCTGACCGTCTTTACTCTGGGCATCGCCCTTCCATGAAACGAGAAAAATTAAAGAGCAATCTGCTGCAAAAATGGACGCGTATTTAAGAAAGAAAAAACAACCCGAAAAGAAGAAAATAAATGGGTTGCAGTAGAGTTGCAGTAGTAGGCTATTATTTAAAAAAATACTAAAAACAAAAACACCGCAAACGCTTGCGATGTCTACATTTGTTCTGGAGCCGATGGTCGGAATCGAACCGACGACCTGTGGTTGTTGGTAAGGTAGTATAAATATTATTTCTTCAACTTGCTTTGGGCAAATAAGCCAGAGTCCATTGCGCCGTTCTCAAAATCAACATCAACACATTTATAAGGCAAAGCCTTCCCGTCTTCAAGCATATTCAGGCATATTATTGGTTTCCCAAGCTTTTGATAGTATTCCAGCTCAAATTCAACCCATGCAGATTTAATGGAATTCTCGGTTCGTATAAACAATAAATTCTCTGATTGCTCCATACGCTTCTTTAAAGCTTCTTTGGTAAACTCGCTTACGAGACTCCGTTTTAGAAAATCCGAATCGCTATACCAGTCACAATAACAACTGAAACCAATGCCGTTTAGAATCTTGATCGTAGCTTCAACAACTTTCCCATCAAGATAACTATGAGAGACAAAAACACCAAACTGTTTTTTGCTTTGTATCGTATCTCTACGAAGTCTATTAGCTAAATCGGCAGGCGTCATGTTGAAATCAAAAGTTTCTGTCATATATGATTTCTGCTTGCCTTTAAAATTCTTTCGCAGTTTCACATAATGACCGCTTTTTTGTAGATGGCTAAAAGCTATCTGCCGTATTTGAGCATTTCGTTCCGAATCATTAATTTTGCTAAAGAAAGTAAGTGTTTTTTCACAAATAAACTTACCCATTTCCGATACAATCTCTATTTTCCCTTCGGTTGTTATCCCTTTTTGATGATATGCAGCGATTAAGGCATCTATATAATAGGGTTCAATTTCTTGCATACGCCTTGTATAATTCTCAATTTTGGCTGTTTTTTCTTCTATTTTTCGTTCTCTTTTGTTTTTTAGTTCGTTGTATTTTCTATCTTGGTCATCTTCTGAATAAGAAGCCTTATGCTTATCCTTATAGCCTTTACTAAGAATATTTTTCACAACAGGCATGTTAAAGAAAAACTGTTCAGGCGTTTCAGGATGGTAGCGTGTCTGCTTTCCGACTTTTTTCAGAAACCCATCTTTGTCCTTATAATTATTCTGCCTTTCAACTATTTCTTTCCACTCAAAAGGGTAAAGCTGTGAAAAAAGATTGAGCAAATCAACTCCGTTATATTCATAAGGCAAGATACCGGCAACTAAATACAGTGGTCGCTTAATTTTTTTATGTATTCGCATTGTTTCGCCAACATATTTTCGTTTTGTTATTCCAGGCATCATCTGTCGTTCCTTCAGGTTAAGCTATTTTATAGATATAGTATAGCGCCTAATATAAAGCCTTTACGGTAAAAGCCTATATTTCTTTTCTGATATCGTAATTATCCTGTTTGTCTTGGATTTCATAGGCTTTGTCTATGTAATAATCGGGGCTTCCCTTAAAATCGTCCCATTTTGCACATAGCATATAATTATAATCACCACGATAAATTGTGCTTCCCGAATCACAGTTATCGGTAGTTGGCTTTTTTTCATTGAACATATTTTTACCCATGATTGTAAAAATAAGATTTGAAGTATTATTGAAAAAAGTACATCCTGAACTACAGCAGCTCTTTTTCTCAGTAAAATATGAATATGAGCCGTATGTATCAGGGACAACAAGAGCCAGTAGCGCATTTGTTTTGCTTGTTACGGTTCTGCCGCTGGAATCAGTCCGTGAAATCTCTTTGAGCGAATATGATATCTCCTGTGGTATCCACTGATACTTTTCTACTTTTAGCTGATCACGCATTCCCTTTGAAAGCATAACAATTGTGAGCGTGCTATCATATATTCTATTTTTTAGCTTATTCCAGATTGTCGCATCAGATAGCTGAGATAAATCCTCTCCATCCGACTCCCCTTTATAAATATGCTCCGTCTTATCTTTTAACAGTCCTTCGAGTTCATCCACGTAATTTCTAACGGTACATGGATTCCAGATTGTAGCTGCACCAGTAATATCCTTAACATTACTATCAGCATACTTGTACGAAACGAAAATTTTACGCCCCATATTTTAACCCCCAATCAAACCCTTAACTAACAGGCAAAATAAATAACAACTGCAACTGCAAGCGCAAGTGGTATATAGAAACCCGCCTCCGTTTTTGATAATACGCTTTGTAGATACTTCGTTTTACTTACATCATCCGGAGCGGGAGGAGTTAAGACCATGTCCACATCTTCATCTTTCATCTTGATTGCATTGTTATATAACTTGCGATATAAGCGCTCTTGCTGTAGGTAATAGGAATCCATTAACCAAAACAACACTACCGGAATGTACGCAATCAAAAAGAAGGATTTATCCGCATCTTTGCTCGCCAAGGCAAATATGCCAGCGACAAGGGTTATCGCCCAGCCTTTCAGCATAAAGCTATTGTTGGCCATTCGTGTTACGACATTCTGTATCAATTCTAAATATCTGATTTTTGTTTCTGAACATTTCTCTGTCACCAGAAGCACCTCTTTCTAATCTTCCTCAATCTCGTATTTCCCTTTAATGCGCTTTTCGATATCCTCCGCCGAGGGCAGTGTGTCCGCCAATTCCTGCGGCACAAAATCGGACAGCTTGTACTCGCTCACGCCGATGGGCTTGTTAATATCGCGCAGTGCGTATTCTGCAGTCAGCTTATCCCGCTCTTTGCAAAGCAGGATTCCAATCGACGGATTGTCGTGTTCATGACGCAATATATCATCCACCGCCGAAAGGTAAAAATTCAGCTTTCCAGCATACTCCGGCTTAAATTTCCCCGCTTTTAGTTCAACCACAACATAGCAGCGGAGGCGGGTATTGTAAAACAACAGGTCGAGATAATAGTCCTCGTTACCAACAGAAAGATGATATTGATTGCCGAGGAACGCAAAACCCGTACCGAGTTCAATCAGCGTTTTGGCGATGTTCGCCACCAATTCGTTTTCTATTTCACGTTCTATGATGTCATTACGTATTTCAATAAAATCAAATACATACGGATTCTTTAGTGTATCCCGTGCCAGCTCACTCTGTGGTGACGGCAGCACATGATCGAAGTTGGTGGCCTTACCCGGCAAAGCTTGTCTCTCGTACAGTTTCGTTTCAATCTGATGAAGAAGAATATTCCGTGACCAGCCATTTTCTAAAGATTTATTTGCATACCAAAGATAAGTATTTTTATCAGAAATTTTATCCATCAAGGTTTGAAGATGATACCACGTCAAATCTGCAAGTGGCTCCTGCAGATTTTCATTTTCATCAAACATTTCGGCGAATCTGCGCATATACCTCAAGTTCCGAACAGAGTACCCCTTGGCATTCGGAAATTCCGACTTAATATCACGAGCCAGATTTTCTATAAACCCGCTGCCATATTTGCTGTTTTCGATGATGACCTTGCCGATATTCCAAAACAGAAGTATCTGCTCACGGTTTAACCCTAAAACAGCTCTGTACTGAGCGTCTTGAATCTGAGCCTTAACACTTTCCAGAACTTTAAAATAATTGTCATTGTTAATAAGCATGAGCTTTCCTCCTCAAATCTGCAGGCGGCACTTGCAGATTTCATCGCTACCAAATTTTACTTATACAAACATTATCTCATAAGTCAGTATTAAATGCTTTATCCTACATAAAATTTATAACACGTTCTCTACATAACTCTCCCAATACTCATCGTCGCTGGTAACACCATGCAGCCAGCAGTACAGAATTACCGCTTCAAATTCCTGCTTTTTCCCTCTGGTAAAGATCTTTTTCGGCATGCTTCTGTAAAGTGAATCAAGTCCAAACAAATTACTTTTCTGTTTATAGTCGTAATCCCAAAGCATTGAGTCAGGTACTTTAATATTTTTATATTCTCCCCGCTTATCATAATATTCGCTCTTCTGTTTATGTCCTTTAGGCCATATGTCCGGGTATTCATAAAAATAGTGAGCCCACTCATAGCAAAAATTATATATATTTACGCCATATTTTTTATAAGTATCATTAATCCATTCATTAATTCCTTCGGATATAAAAAATCCTTGGTCATAAGGTGCAAATAAACTCTTGACCTTATGGGCGTCTTTAATGAAAAGATAAATCATTTCTGATTGTCCTTCAAGAAACTTGAAACTTTTAATCGCCTTGGGGTATATTTCATACGACAAAGACCTGAATTCCGGTTCACTGTCATAAAGCAAAAAATAATCGTCCACAATAAAGTTCATTAAATTCTTGTGCATATATTTTCCGTATGATGCATAGAGCGAGACTAACCAATCTCTTACCTCGGTATCATATTCACGAATTATATTACGATATTTCTCAATTTTCTGCTCATGCAATACCGTTTTCTCGTCCGCCGGTTTTGTCTCAAGATAATTATTAAAATACTCAAATATATAATTTACGCAAATACGAGTATTTTCTGGTCGTTTATCCAGATCGTATTCATTGATTCCATCCTCTTTTTTACGTTTGAAAATGTATTCTTCCAATCGCATTCCGCTCATCCGCCTCTGCATGTAAAATAAACTATGGTGAAACCACTACACGCAAGTCACCCTGCGTAGTCTTTTTAAGAAAAAGCTCTGTCGTTGCAAGGAGCTTCAGAATATCTGAACTCAGGGTTGCTTTCGATCCTCCTGGCTGCACTATAACCACTTCAAACTGCAGCTTTGATCTCCGAGCTTTTTCCTTGAAGTAGGAGAGTTGCTTTATATCGCCTTTCAAAAACCGAGAATGACCTTCTCTAACCCATATTTCGTGACGCCGTTTAAGATCGTTATATAGTCGTGCCATGCCTAAATGTTTAACTGTTATACTTTTTTGAGCCTGTCCGCAGACAGTATAGAAATTCTCAATCTCGCCTGAAATCTGCCCACCGATAGCACCCTTGCAATGAACCAAGCATAGCTTAATCGTACTGTCATCAATATCTTTTAAGCAGACAAGGTCACCGGCTTCGCCTTTACCGTCATCATTAAAAACAACATCAAATTCGTTTTCAACAGCCTGAAAGCTTTTATATTGTATCGTATTTGTGTCTCCATTTTTGCCTATCGATTCCCTGTTTAACGGTATTGTTGTCCAATCCCAAGATTCAATCCTGTCTCTCGGAAACTCTCCTGCATTCATGGGGACTGGGATATGATAGCAGTTATACGAATATGTGCCGTCTGAATACCTGACTATCACAGGGTCAACAACGAAATATTCATGTAACGCAGTCCTTGTGCCATTGGCTTTTAGAAAATACACATCCTGTCCCGAGCTCTTTATATAGCGATATCCGGCAGGGGTACTACCATCGATCAAAAAGCTATATTCTGAAGATACATCATCGCTCGACAAGCGAATTATTATTTCACCGTTGTCTTTTACTTCAGAGATTTCAAGTTCAACCAGATAAAGAGGAACTTCTGTTGCTCCAAATACGATATACTGATCGCTTAACGCTATCTGTGCTTGTTCGCCCCATTGTACGCTTATCGGGTATTCACTATGGGGTGTGTTTAGTCTGTTTGGTCGCAGAAAATCATTCGTAATATTTGCGGCGTCAATCTCATCCTCGTTGGATACTTTCTCCCATGTGCGTATTGTCCAGTCAATCCACTCTGCAATCGTTCCAGCAGACTGTTGCCACACCTTACCTCGCTTCTGGGTACCGCCCCAGAGCACCCGATCACCATTTTCGTATCCGACACAAGCGATATTATTCAAAGCAGACTCAGCTCGCTCAATTAACGCAAGACCTTCTGTGACATTTGGCCCGAAATATGATGTAAAACTGATTGCGCCAATTCGAGAAGATCCAAGGTTTTTTACAAGCGGAAGTTCAACATTATTTAGTATATTGAAAATCACTGGCCCTTGGATGAGAACAGTTCTGTCGTCAGTTATTTTTTTCGCCATCTCAATGCATTTTAAGCCATCGTAATCGCTTGCGTAAACGAAAAGAGCCCCGTTGTCTCTGTCCCATCTTGCCAGCAACAAATGATATTGACGATCAAGTATGTCTTGGTAATTGCCCCAGCGTACGCGAGTTCTGCGGTGGACTACCGCAACAAGTATGTTATTGTCGCTACTAATGGCATGCCAACTTTCTGAATCACTGGGAAGAACTTCAGCATATTTTTCAGGACTCCAATCTTGGCATTGTGTTCTGAAAATCTGGGTTGATAATGACGGACGCAGATTCCAAAGCGAAAGGTAAGCATGGAGGTCTCCGCCTTCACGTAATTTATGTATCACATCTTGCAGTCGGAGTTCCTGCTCGATACGTTCTTCACTCAACCTTTTTATTAAGCCATCCCAGTCTGCACCTTCGGCATATAAAGCCTCGATTTTTTTCTCAGTAGCGGGATCAGATATATTTACTACGACAGTAGCCTCGCCAATTTGTTTCCAATTGCCTTTGCGCGTAAAGCGTCCAACAAACTGCAATGTGATAGCAAGAGATTTATGGGCATCATGTAAAGCAGCAACTTTTAGATTTGGTAAGTCAAATCCTTCTCCCAGCATATCAACGCAGACAACAATATGAGCTGCATTCTCATCCCTATTAATCAGTTTAGCAAGCGCCTCACGGTTTTCACGCTGACGTCCTGCTCCAGAGTAAACAAGCTGAGGAAGCATCTCCGGAGCAAGCTCCTGATAGTACTGAAACACCTTTATAGCACGATCCTTGCTCTCGCATCGTGCCATAAGTATGTGGTCGAGATGCAGTTCGTTTCGGTCATGTCGAAGTGCAGTCAGGGCTTCTTCAGCAATACCTCTGTCTCGTTGTTCTTCGTCTCCATATTCCTCTATGGTTTTCAAATGTATGGGGCGATAATATCCGGAGGCCTGAGCATCACCAAGCTTATAGTTAAAGATAATCTTCCCGTCCACACGCTTATTGTCTCTCCGAAAAGGTGTAGCAGTAAATTGTGTAATCCGTTTTTCAGAGAACATTTCACGCACTTTTGACCACTGTGATGCAGGAATATGGTGAGCTTCATCCACTATGAGGTCTGTGCAATTCTCGGTAAGAATGCGCAGGGCTTCATCCGTTGAAGCGCTTAGCGATTGCGGCAAGGCGACAATAATATTCGATTTTTCAATTAATGTTCTCGCTGCTCCCTCTGAACGAACGCCAGTCTTTAGGATTGCAACGTTTGGGCCAATTGTCTCTGGCGGTATAACTTCAACATCAGGCATTACTCCCAAGAACATAAATTTCTTTGAAATTTGTGTCCTGAGTGCATCACTTGGCACGATAACAAGAGTTCTCGGAAGCCTTTTATAGACCTGCAGTGAGAGCATTGTTTCCGTTTTTCCAGTTCCGGTAGGCAATACAACTGTGGCAGGTTCGAAACTTTTTCCAACCGCAAAATGTGCAGATAGCGCATGTAAGGCGCCAAGTTGAGGAGATCGCAAACCTTTCGTGCCATCTTCGTTATTCTCTTCACGGAAGGAGAACTTACCCTTCCAGCTTTCAAGCACCTGTTCAGGAGTGGCGAACCTACTATTAAGTAAGCCGAGATCATCCCATTTCAGCCGTGTACCAGTTCCGAGCTCAGGAAGTCTTCTAAGCGCAGGGGCTAATAGTACCAGCCGCTCATTGTTGATTTCTATTCGCCGTGATCCTTTAAGGCGCAATAACATTTCATCAAACGGGAATGCCAGTCCCGTTCTAATAACATAATAATTGCCATCCTCAGATGCATCGATCACTGCGCTTGTGCATAACCCTCGGAAAGCCAACTGAAAAACAGCATTTTTACCAACTACTACTTTCTTTAGTGGGCTTGGTGGTAGTGTGATATCCCCTTGCCAGTCAGGAAAAAGTTTCATTACAAATCACCCCCGTATACAAAATAAATTACCTCGCTGCGAAGTAATTTAAGTAGTCCAGGATTTTAAACCCACCAAATTCGAGGGGTTTAAAATCGTCTGACGGTTCTGATATTTAGATTTATTGTAACAAAAATTTCCTTTATCCACAATCCGTATTCTATCCGACAAACTCTTTCGCCAACACTTTGGCGTCCGCTATCAGGGCATCGTCTATCTCAACATCCTTCGCCATTGCCATGACCATTGGCAGTCCGAACATCTCCTTCATCCCAAATAGCCGATGAATTTATAATGGATATCCATCCGCTGGCTCTTGCTGCCGTCAGGGTTATCCGTCTTTTCATAGACCACAATCTTTTGTATCAGCTCGTTGAGGATGTGCGTGTTGAGCTCGGTGATGTCGGTGTATTCCTTGATAATCGGCAGGAACTTCTCGATGTTTTCATATACCGATTCCGCCCGCGTGATTATCTCCGTCAGCTTATTGCGCCGCTCTTTAAGGCCGGACTGCTCGGCTTCATACCCTTTGGACATGGTCTGATAGCGTTCCTCTGAGACCTTTTCGAGCGCTAAGTCCTCGTAGAGCTTGTTCATAATCTTGTCCAACTCGGCGATTCTTTTGTCCACGGTCTTTAGCTCGCGCTTGCATTTTTCGGTTTCCTGCCGTTTCTTTTCGGTCTTGGCGGCGATAAGCATCTCCTTGTACTTGGGTGCCGCCAGCTTCGCCGCTTTCGCATTCCGGCGGATATCCTCCAGCACAAGCTGCCCCATAGTCTTCCACCCGATGGCGTGAGACGTGCAGCGATCCTTGCCGTAGTTCTTATATACCCAGCAGGAGAAACCAGTATATTTGCCCTTCTTCTTATCGAAGTTGACGTTAAGGGAGGAGCCGCACTTCGAACATTTCACCAGCCCCGCAAACATCTGAACCTCGCCCTTGCTGTTTTCCCGCCTGCGGCTTTTCATCAGCTGCTGTACCGTATCCCACAGCTCCCGCGATATAATCGGCTCGTGCATGTTCTCTACGATTATCCATTCTTCCTGCGGGGCGGGGATTCTTTTCTTGTCGAAGAGACCTTTTACCTTCGTTTTGCCGAACACCACATTCCCTATGTAAGCCTAGTTCATCAGGATAGACCGCACGGAGGTGGCATGCCAGTCAAAGGGCTTGCGCCAGTAGCCGCTGTTCTTGAAGTAGTCGGGATTATTCTGATTGAAGTAGGCCATAGGGTTGAGTATTTTGCGCTCCCGCAGGATTTTTGTCATGCGTACATAACCGACGCCGTCAGCGAACAGCTGAAAAATCTCCCGCACAACGTCTGCCGCAGGCGGGTCGATGATGAGCTTGTGCCGGTCGTTAGGGTCTTTCATATACCCGAAGAGGGCATGTCCGGCGAGGTACTTTCCATCCAGCGCTCTCGCCCTGTGAGCCGCTTTTGTTTTGGAGCCGGCCTGCCTTGCGTAGAAGGAATTCATGACATTCGTGATTGCCATAATGAGGTTATCCTTGCTTTTTGCCGTGTCTACACGATCATAAAGCGAGATGAAACGAACACCTTTTTCCTCGAAATAATGCTCGATGATGAGTCCCATTTCAGCGTACTCTCTGCCGAAGCGGGACAGGTCATTGACGATGACAACATTGATCTTGTCCGCCTCGATGTCGTCCATCATGCGCCTGAAATCCGGACGGTTGAAGTTCTGACCGGTATATCCATCGTCAACATAGACCTCGCCGATAGCGATATGATTGTCCTTGCAGTACCGCGTGAGTATGGCCTTCTGGGTCTGGATGCTGCCGCTTTCGCCGAGATCCCCGTCATCCTGGCTGAGCCTGCAGTAGATTGCCGCTATTTCTTTTTCCATCAAAACACCTCTCTTTCAGCAACACACAATACCATCAATCCATTTCAATAGCTATAAAATTCTCCGAATTTTCTTTCGGAAGTTTATCGGCTTCGGCTGCCTGAAAGGACTGCTGTATAAGGTCGCCGACCTTGTCAAAAATGAGCTTGTCCCCATCGAAAAAGCTGTAGGTTACATACTGTACTCCGCCTATAATCGTGCTGTTAACTCTGAAGTCTCCCTTGAATAAAAATGGCATAGTGAGCCTCCTTGTCTTGGTTATATAAATCCCTTTATTGCGTGACTCCGGCTGTAACCCCGCTGTGGAGTCCCTTTTTTTGCGGTATTTGAGGCATTATTTTGCGGCGTGACCCCGAAGCCGACCCCAAGGGGCATTTTCTGACCCCGTTGAAAAATGCCCCCGACCCGCATTGCGGGGCGATGTTTGCCGGGGCGGGGGTGCTCTGTGACCCCGCTCCTTTAACCAGCACAGGTTTTCGACCCCATGGTTCACCCCAAAATCAGCATTTATATGTCTTTGCCTGCTTATTGTGTTTCCCATGGCCGTATTTTCACCGAAGCAATGTCCGAGTGGGGGGAAAGTGAGCCAAGATGGATCACTTTTTCTCCGATATTATGCAAATAGAATAAATAGTGAGCCAACATGGTTACATTTCGTCCTCCTGCGTCGGCTGCGACGGTTGCGTCGACAAATTTGATACAGATGCTGTATCTGTTTTGCCGTCATTGCCGACGCTATCGACGCGCTCATAGCTGAGACTAATTTCTTTTCTGTCATGAGTGCGTTTCATTTCGAAAGTAATACTGCACTCAGCAAGCTCAGCCTGGTTGCGTATCATCTTCTTGATGAGGACGTTTGGACGTATGACTGCTCCGCACACTTTCTCAACCTCGCTGGCCAATTCCGTAGCCGTTCCCGAGAAAGAGAGAAGGGACTCCATAACTGCAGAGAGATGAATGACAATTTCATCATTCGGCTGTGGTTCGTCGGTGATGCTGTCGGATAGCAAAGTCCAGATATACGTCGCCTTATCAAACTCCAGCTGCAGCTCGCGATATTCGATGTCCCGCCCCACACAGTAGAGCGTCGCAGAGTTCCCGCTGCGCTTGTCCTTTTTTAGGACGAAGTTAGAGTCGGTGGCGCCGCTGATTCCTGTTGTGCCGGAAATCATGTTCATAGGATCGTCATCGTTCATCTTGCGCAGGTGATGGATAAGCAGGATAGCAATCCGGTGCTTGTCCGCCAGCTGTCTTAAGATACCGATATCGCGGTAGTCGCTGGCGTAGGGGTTAGCGTCCGCGCTGACCTTACGTATCCTCTGGAGTGTGTCGATAACGATTAACACTGTGTCGGTATGGGCATTCAGAAAATCCTCAATCTGATTTTCCAAGCCTTCGCCGATAACCTCCGACATAGTAGCGAAGTGGAGATTCCCTGGCGCTTCATCTGTGATATCGAACAGCCGGTTCTGTATCCGACTGAAGCTATCCTCAAGACAAAGATAAAGTACAGTTCCGCTGGAGACAGGGAAGCTCCACAGCGATTCTCCCGACGCTACCCGTAGGCATATTTGCAGCGCCAGCCATGACTTTCCGATTTTAGGTGCTCCCGCGAGGATGTGCAGCCCTTGGGGTATAAGCTCGCTTGCGATGAACCTTGTCGGCGGAAGCGGAGTGGTGAGCAGCGTCCCCGCATCCATTGTGATAAGTTTGTTTTGTGACATAATGACCTCCTTTCAAAATATCCCCTCACTTCTTTAGGGAAAAAAGTGACGGGATGGACCAAAAAATTCCCCTTATATCTATAAGGAAAAAACAGGGGTTTGGACGGAAAAAATTTTTACCCTCTATAATCTTTAGGGAAAATTTTGAGGGGTTGAGTGAAAAAAATCCTCCTACTTCTTTAGGGAAAAAATCAGGGGGCTGCACGGAGTAAATTTTCCCTCTACTTATTTACACGTTGAGAAGGCCTGTTGGACCAAAATTTTTCCTCTAACACTCCTACTTACTTTCACGTTAGGAGAGCTATCTGCACGGAATTTTTTTGTGTTTTTATAACTCAGCCATTAAAAAAGACCTGCCGTGTAATGGCAGATCTTATATTGAGAAGTAGTTTTACGGGGACACTGTATCAGGATTATATGGCGGCGGGGTACTGTTCTTCTCAGGCACTTCAACGAACACGATATGAAATTCTCCATCGATTGGCTCCAGTTGCCCTGATGCCGGAGGGGTTGACTCTCTCGGCGGTACTTCGCTGCCTCCCATGGAGCCGATTTTATGACCGTTCTCATACATGTCCTCGGCGACGATACCGATGTTCTGCTTACCTCTATATTCAATCCATCCGAAGCCTGGCATCCATACATGGAGCTTGCCGCCGATATATTCTTTTGTGCCTGGGACTGGGTCGGTATTGGACGGTGGCACATCGCCAGCACCCATGATACCGACCTGCTTGTTGATATCGCCCTTACCGTGAACAGTTGTGCCGCCACCCATCTGGCCGACCTTGTTACCTGTGAGCTCGTCATTGGAATTACCGGCCATTGTTCCGTGAGAGCCGCCGCCTTCATCCTTGATCCAGCCAAAGCCATCAATGTAAATTTGCTTTTTGCCGTTTACGATGCGAACATCTCCCATACGCGGCTCGGAGGATGGTGTGGTTGGTTTTGGTTTTGGTGATTGGATTACCTGCGCTGGCTCAGATTTTTCTATTTTTTCTTCTGACGTTATAACGATGTTCTTTGGCTCATTTTCTGAGACTGCCTCAAATATGCATTCAGAGGCATCAGAAGGAAGAAAAATTTGAGAAGTTTCCTTTGACCCGGCCGTAATTTCGGCATTTACGGCGATTTTTACCGGCTCAGCGGGTAAAATCCTCGACCTCGGCACTTCGGGGCCACACAACGGCACACAATGCGATACAGGCGATAATGGCTATTCCGGTGATAAATTGCTTATTCATACGGCGACCTCCTTTAAAAAAAAGAACGGGTATCCGACTCAGCTCTGAGGCTACAGTCCGAACACCCGTTATAGTTTTGTCTCTTCAATTTGTTATTCATGTGCGCTGCCTCCTTTCAGCAACACACAATACCACGTACTTAAGAAAATAGCTATGAAATATTTACAAAGCATTTCAATGACAAAATCAAATGCGTTAAGCCTTTAATAGTAAAAAAGTCAGATTTCTTTATAATCCCATAGTTCAGGTGGAAATCGATTTAGGTTATTTTTTGTCTTTTGTTTTGGAATAGATACAACTAAAAGTTTTCTCGGTCTTGTCATGGCAACATATGCAATCCGCATTAATTCGCTATCAAGCTGCCCAGTATTGAGAAGTGACGGAGTAAGTGTGTTACCCTTAATACTCTCAACCATCAATAGTGTAGCATCGAATGACTCTCCTTTTACTCCATGCACTGATGACACCGTGGTTCCCGAGCTGGTTCTTTTTTCGAAATATACATACAGCGGCATATCAAGAAACTCGGTGCTATATGTATTACCGATTTTTGTACGAGTTTTAAGTTTTATAATATCATTTATACTCTTTTGTTCGTGGATAATAATAATGCTTTGCCGCTTTAGTTCCTCAATTTCAGCAACAAGTGCGTTATACCAGTCTTTTAGGGAAGAGCTTGCATGAGGAAGGGCGGAAAGCAACAGAATCACTTTTTTTTCCACAATGAATATTCCATCGATTTTTCTACTTCTTGCTTTATTTCATCAGACGATAACCCGTTAACATCGCCTATCATCATGCAAAACAGTGCCTTTTCACATTGAGCGGAAGCTTCTTTTCGCGAGGAATAGTACCACTGGTAGGTTGCAGATGCCAGCAAGCGTGTTTCTGGTGTTTGCCAAAGATCTTTGATATCCGTATCTGAATGAATTCTTCCTCGAGTCAATATGGAGACAGAATCGCCTTCTGAGTCAATACTCATGCTATTACAAAGTTGTTTGAACCAGTCAATAACATCTCCTCTCGTTTTTTGGGAAGCGACCTGGAGTAATACAGGCTTCGCATCAAATGCTGCGTGTTCACCTTTTGCTTCTGCAGGCTGCTTTTCAAATAAAACAGATGAAAATTTCACTGTTGCGTTACATATGTGCTGAGAGCTACGAAAATTTGCGGTTAGGTATAATGAATTCCACTGTGCATCATCAAGTTTTGCTTTAAAATATTCCGGTGTTGCGTCGCGCCACTCATAGATGGCTTGATCGGGGTCGCCAACAATTATTAGGGTGTTTACGCCATTTTCCGCGAGCGATTCTAAGATTTCCATTTGCTCACGGGACGTATCTTGTGCTTCATCGACAATAATTACAGGGAAGCGATGGGCTATCTCACTAGCGATTTGGGGATATTTTTTTATTAGCCTCAGTGAAAGTGTGGATACCTCTCTCTGTGATGCAATACCCTTCTTTATCATATCGTGTTTAAATTTCACGCAAGGACGGTTGGCTTGAGGGATATTGCATGTAATAGGTGAGTTGTCTTTATATAAGCCTTGTGGAGTCCAATGAAATAAATAAGGCGAAGAAACGCATCCTCGTTTATAGCATTCACCCTGTCCTTTTTTCGGATAGAATGTAGGCCAAGCATAACTATTTTGAAAAATTCGTGGGCGCTTTCTGATCGTCGCTGGCATCATCAAATATCCAAATCGGAGAAATATGAAATTATTTATAAAACTATCCAACGTTCCAATAAAATGGGGGAACCCAATACTTTGAGTTTCCCTTGTTGCTAAATCTTTTGTTTGCCGAAGAATTTCCTCACTCGCGACATTTGTAAAAGAAAGAACTGCAATACCTCTATAAGCATGTGGCCATGTTTCAAGATATTTCAGAAGTTTTTTTCCAACAATAAATGTTTTACCGCTTCCAGGACAGGCGCAAAGAACTACTTTCCCTTCAGCCTCTAAAAAGGCAATTTGTTCATCCGTCAGCGTTACCATCTATTTTCTCCTTCGTCACTGAAAAGATGGCATTTTGAATGTATTCTGGTACGACAAATTCTTCAACACTATCACTATCTTCAAAAGAACCATCGCCTTTTTTTATTAGGATTTTTTTATCATTAATTCTTTTGGTTAATGCTTGAGCAACCTCTGCCTTTTGTTGTGAACGTTCACGCATAAATAACCAAACACAAGCGGCTTTCTCATTAATGTCGTTTAATTGATGAACTTGATTAAAGAGTGCTTTGCCTGCTTGCGGATAGACATCAATTATTGCGCTAAGCATATAATGAATATTTATATCTGATAAAGACAGAGCGTATTCGAGTGTTTTTGGTGCACCATAAATGCCTATATGGGCAGACTGACACAACCCGACTATCTTGTTATACCGATCAGATGGACTGCCTGTCCTTAACTTTGAAACAACGTCACTCAAGATCGTTTGACCGCAGTCAAAATCTATATCTTTTGGAATATACTGCGCTTGTTCCGACTTATCTGTACAACGATCATCATCTGTTACTATTGCTGACTTAATGGTTTGCCTTTGTGGGTCGTTTGTAAAACAAAGCAATTTAGAAAAAGGCTCAAATGAAACACCATCCACATTTACCACTGTTACAGCGTATTTATCAAACGGACGATCAATCATCTTTGCCAAGCATGGCAAAATAAGGGCCTCGCTAATACCTTCAACAAATAAAATACCCTTTGCAAAAAGCATCTGCGACTTTGTTACATCAAGATACCGCTCCAAGTAATACTTGTCTCTTTTATCTAAATTACTGTCGGAAAGGGATAAACAGTTGATTCTATGAGCATTTTCGAATAATAAAACAACCTTATCAATGCCTATTCGGGAAATAAGCGTCGGGGAATGTGAAGTATATATCACCTGCACATTATCATTATTTGAGTTTTTCTCAAAAAAGCTATGTACAAGCTCTTGAAGCTGCGGATGTAGGTGAGCCTCGGGCTCCTCCACCAACAGCAGACTGAATAGTGTTTCAGCTGTGGCGGCTTCAATGTCACCTAATACCGCCGCCATAAAAAGCAAATTATTATAGCCTAAACCGTTTTGCATTATCTCAAATTTCTTACTGAGCTCAGATGAGAGAGACCCTCGAATTTCTTCACTAAGCACCTTGCTTTCCAATGCCCACACATCAATATAAATGCCTTCGCTCTCAGAATTAGTCGCTCGCGCCCATTCATCGCCGGTATAAAGCCTTTGAACTTCTTGCAGTATAGGGTTGTCATTCCTAATGTAAATCCAACGAGGTTTAAGCCATGCCCTTAAAGATGCTGCTATTGATTCAAATCTTGGTTCAACTAAGCCGATGCCTACTTTTTGTCTAAGCAAATCCTGCTCAAGCACTGAAAGATTTGAATTAATGATATCTCGGAGCTGATTTACGGACTCTTGTCCTTCAATGTTAGAGTTTGCTTGCTTGACAGCCGATAACACTTGTTCTTTTGCTTCATCTGTGTTTACGATTGAACCAAACAGAGTTGCCAGTTTTCCAGCTCGAGCAGGTTTTAATTCATTTTCTGCATCTCTGAGCGCACCCAAGTATGCAATCTGAATAGCTTCAAGGGTTTCTGCAGAGACTGGATTCCCCTCAACGGGACCACCCCATATCTGATAACGTATTTTTTCCTTGCCGTTTGGTGTTTGAACGGCATAGTAACGAACATGAAGCTCACCTTTTGTTGTATCCTCAGGATCCCAAATCTCAAATAAATCCGGCGGCACTTCATCAAGATACACATCGATGAAAGCCTCATTGCTTCGTATCCCACGTCTGTCCATATGAAAATCTGAGAGGTTGAAGTATATTTCCTTCCGATATGATATAGTTGAAAAAGCGAGCCTTAATGCATCTATGAGGGCTGATTTGCCGCAATTATTTTCGCTGATAACTGCATTGACTCCCTTTTTAAAAGATGCAGTAATACCTTCGCCATCAAATACTCTGAAGTTTCGGATGCTTACTTTAGAAATATACATGTGTTCACCTCATAAAGTTTCTTTAAACGATATTGCATGGCTTAATTACAGGCTTTTCATAACGCCCGCAAATTCATCCAACGTGTATGCGCCATCTTCGCTCACGAGCTTCTCCTTAAACACCATGAAGTATCGATATTGTCCTCCGGCTTGTGCTTGCCACATACGACCAAGATGAAGTTTCGCCTTGCTTTCATCATTCCAAAGATGATCTCCTTTTGTTTCGATCAATACAAGAAAACCGCTCTTGGTCATCACCATAAAATCTTTATCCTTGGGGGTTACATAATCCATGGTAAAAACTCCTATCTACGTATGTCAACATTATCATACATCTCTCAAGCGAACAATACAAGATAATCCTTCCTAATTAATGGATAAGCAAAAGGGCAATAAAAAACGTGTAGCCATTAAACTACACGGTTTTTGCACTGGAGCTGGTGAGGGGATTTGAACCCCTGGCCTATTGATTACGAATCAATTGCGCTACCACTGCGCCACACCAGCATATTTGTGAGGGCGGGACTTCCGTCCTTATTTTATATCATCAAACTGTTTTGGTTTTTATCCTACCTTATCAACAATCACAGACCTGCTGATTACGAATCAGCTGCTCTACCAACTGAGCTACTCCAGCATATATGTGAGGGCGGGATTTCCGTCCTCATTTTATTTATCAAGCTGTTTTTGATTTTTTCCTACCTTATCAACAATCACAGACCTGCTCATTACGAGTGAGGTTAATGACATCTGCCGCGTTAGGTACAATTTGCGCAAGCCGCCTGCAGAGCTTATTCTAGGGTTTAGTATTCTGTGAAGCCTGGTTAATTAGGGCAACGTTTAGTACATTTGGGCACCTTTTGGGCACCTTTTTCATAGCGGCAAACAACACCTAATACTACCTTATATTATAGAAGGAATTTAAGATGTCCATATGGAATATATTCCTAGGTGATGCATATGAATGATAGCTTGGGGAAAAAGCCTAGGGTAGTAAATAACCTTAAATACTACCGGGAAAAGCTCGGGGTTAAGCAATACGAATTAGAGTGGCGCTGTGAACTTTCTAAAGGCAGTTGGACGGATTATGAATCAGGAAAAAACGAGCCTAAGATTAGATTAGCCCAACGAATTGTATATGAACTAAATAGAATTGCCCGAGAAAAAGGAATTGAGATCGATCGGCCGATCACTACTGATGACATCTACCCTCCTCAATTCAAGTAACTAGCACTTCCTGAAAAAGGAAGTGCATTTTTTATTTGCTATATGAATATTTCGGGAATTTTCCCGATATCTATTTACCACAAAGGAACCACAAACGACACACGAAAGGAGGATCTGAATTGGAAGGGTATGTGATTTTAGAAAACCTCGAAGACCTGCGGGCACGCCTACGAAAGCGCCAGGACCGCGACATCCGCCAAGCTCTCAGGCGCCTTGGCCAGCTGGAGCAGGGAGAACTATCGGATCTGATCAGAGACGGAGTGCGGCATGAGTTGATTAAGAAAGGGGTATTTCATGTTCTAAATAGCCTGACCAATTGTGACAAATTTCTGTCTATAACGAGTGATATAATTAACGAGTAATTTTCAGGCAGTTTATTAAAAAAGGAGATGTTTTTAATGAAAAAAGCAGGCGGTATTATTTCTTTAATCGCTGGTATCTTCGGTATCTTATCCGCAGGAATCACACTCTTTCTTGGAGGGGCTGCATCGGCTTTCAATGCAGACGGAGCTAGTACGGTCGTTGGACTTGGCTGGGGAGGAGTACTATTCTCTTTCTTGGTTATTATTTTTGGTGCTGTGGCCATCGGGGCTAAGGGGAAAGTACCCGGAATACTCTTAATCATCTCTGCAATTCTCGGAGCGATCCTTAGAGGAACTTTGGTAGCAATCTTTATGGTACTTGCCTTAATCGGAGGCATTTTAGCATTAATCGGAAATAAATCTAAGGCTAGCGAGGAGATAAAAGCTTAGAAGCTCAGTAAATAGCCCCACCCATTTTGCCGAGTAAGGGCTTAACCTTATCCTTGTAAAACGAAAAGACGCCCCATACGGCGTCTTTCTTACATCCTGTGTAAATACCATTTGCACGCTCCGACCTCATACTTCAATTCAAACACCTGCATACGTTCGCCGATCGCGCCGCGGCAGCGGATGAAAAGCTCCCGCTCCCGAGGGCCTAATATATTCAGACCAGTTCTTCAATTAATGACTATTTCTTACTCTTTCTATTTTTAAAAAATGTTTCTTTTCGCTCGGATCGGGTAATGTAGGTTCAATAAAAACCAGTACCAACACTAAAGAAGAAACAGTAAAAAGTAGATCTTTCAGATATATCATTTCAAATAGCAATTTATCCCTAAGCACAGGGAGTAGTCCCAGGGTATGCTTTTGGATAGTGAAGAGAACAAAGAAAGCAAAGGCATATAGGATTAATATCCTTAGCTTATCATACGCTAACTTAATTTGATTTTTCACGAATCACACCCCCTCTTCCCTGTTACCTTATCCTATTATATCAGCTCTGCATCTATTTATGTTCATACTTATTGTTACTTTATTCTACTAATTTATCCTCTGTAGCAGCATTTTCATCAAGTTCACCAAATGACGGCAAAGTAATATTAAGCGATTCTACCATATGTCTAAAATTTTGTTCCTTTTCTTCCAACTTATGTCTATGGTTTTGATCTCTGGTTGTTAATACCCTGTCCCAAATAGTTGGTATTAATCCCGACGTTTCAACTTCCGCACCGGTTTCCGTGCTCTTATCTTTTTTGGCTGCAGAGCGCTTGAATTTTAATCCGCCTCCGCACAAAGCAACTGCCATCGCGAGAATTAAAGTAATTGTCGTCTCGTTACCAGAAAACAAGACGAAGCCCTCTGATTGAAGACTAATTTTCATCTTTACATCACTTTTACTTACTGATTTCCCTGAAACTTCATTATACAAATCTATTGTTCCTAGAAAAAGGTTAATCAGATCAGGTATCTCGGTTCCTGTATACTCACCTTTTTTACCTACCTTGATAACTAAATGCGCTCTATCTCCCTTGACATAAAAGCTATACATTGTTCTATCAATAGATTCCGCATAATCGTCTGCACTTGAAATGGCATAGTGGGAGCTTAACATTTTAAAGATGCCTAGATCTACTGAGTCCTTATCGCGCCAAGTTACCCATTCCACTGTTCTCTGCTTGTATAAAGGCTCCAATCCTTCATCAAGGTTTATAACATCTTTCACTATTTTTACTTCGCTCTTAATAATGCCAAAATGAATTTCCTTTGAGTTTTCATTCGGAATAACAACAACATCACCAATGTTCATTTCTGTAACAAACTTTATTATTGGGTTTACTATTCTTCCCAGTTGCTCATTTTCCTTTTTGGCGTATAGCTCTTTTGCCTTATTTAATAATTGTTCCTTAGCCACGCTATCTTTATCAGCCTTCTTAATCATTTCAATATCCGATAACTCATTCCATCCAATGGCAATATACCCGTTCTGCACAAAATGGCTATAGTACTTTCCACCAAATGTTCTAACCAACCAATATTTTCGATTCGTCTCTAGTTCCTCAGTCAAGACTTCACTTCCTTGTCTTCCTTTTGCTTACCGCACATTATTAATAATTATCGCATAAAAGCCTTGGCGAATTCCCGTGAAATTTGTCTATAACCTAAAAAATAGCCCTCCCCCGCCTAATGAGAGAGGGCTTCCTACATCCTCCACAAATACCACTTACAAGTCTGAACCTCAAACTTCAGCTCAAACGGTCTCAATACCCCGTCTACCTCACTCTGACAACTAAAGATTATCATTCTGTTTCCGGCCAGCTTCTCTTCTGTCCTGGTGATAACCCGATCTACCTTGACCACAATCTCTCCTTCGTCCCATTCTTGGATTTTGTACTTCAGCGGCCAGGGCTTACCTTCCTTGTCAAACAATGCAATCATTTCGACGGGCTTCATGTAAACTCTCATATCAACCACACTTCGCCCAGTCGCCGGTAATACACTCCGTGCATCCCCCGTGGTGGATCAGCTTGTTTTTACAGATCGGGCATTTGTCATGGGCTATCAGCCATCTCTCGCAGGGCTCCATACAGTGGGATTTACGGTCACAGGTGGTGCAGACGTCTTTCATAATGCTCTCTCCCCTTCGAACATAATCGAATGTGTGTTCTATTATATCCGAACATCGGGAGGATATGCAATGACCAAATGCAGGAAAAGCCCCCACCGCGCAAAGGGTGAGGGCAGAAATCTATAAGACGCCGGAGTCTAATCCTCGGCGTCTTTTTTATGCTCTGTGTCATTATAGACTCGGCGTACTATTTCAAAGTGGCAATTACTCCCCTTTATAGATAGAGGATCTTAAATTCACTTGTTTAATTCGGTGTTGAGCGTCTATGCCCTGGCACTACAATTCCATCTTTTCTCTTATAGGATTTAACAGGCACAATTTTCTTTTCTTGTTTACCTCTAACGCTTGATTTTGTTTTAGCCATATCCTTTATCCCCTTTCTTTTAAATCAGAATATAAGATTTATCGAAAAGGGAGTTCGCCGGGTGAACTCCTCTTTAATTAAGCTACTGGGATTTTAAAAGCTTTCTTACCATATTGACGAGCCCAAATAACTCGCCCATCAGGTAGTGTCCTGTAAGGTCTGAATATATACTTTGTCTCATCGTTAGGCTCCTGGGTATCGTAAACGACACTCCCGCTAGTCTCATGGATTTCCTGGACATTTTTAATGTTATCTTTAATATTTTCGTTATTCATAAGAGCACCCCACTTATAATGTCGAAAACCAGCGAGTACTCCTTGCAATGAAGTCAATCAAATGCTACAATATGTTTACGTTTTGTTTATCTATTTTCATATTGCATCCGGCGCCATTCAGTTGAGTTCTCTGAGCTTACGCTGTCTCGGCTCGGCAAGAAGCCAGGTTATGTATAACCTGGTATTTTTCTATTTCCAATACCCTTCATTACTATCCCTCCCTTTTTTAGTTCTACCTGTTCACCTACATCTCGTGAACTCCAGTCCAAAAATTAAGCCCTGAATTAGGGCAATGAATATATATGTTGTTTACCATTATGATCAATTTGCTCTTCCCTCAGAGCTAAACCGTAATCCCAAAGTTTTTTCAGCCTATTACTTGCACTATTTACAGCGATATCAAAAGACTGCATGACGTCGCGAGTTGTAAGGCTCTTCTTTTCTCGAAGAAGTTGAAAAGCTTCATCAAGCTTATCCTCAATTTCTCCAATAAATTGAAAGGACCCATCTTCTTTACAATATAAAAAAGGTATCCTGCCTTTAGACTTTTCCTGTAATGCAATAGCTGCCTCAAGCTCTTCTTTGATTGAATCATTGATGTTCGATACGTAAAGAATTATGTTGTTTGACTTTTCTCTTAGAAAAAGCTGAACTTGTAAAACAACTTCGTCTGCACAAGAGGAATCCGAAAATTTAATTCCAGAAAAATCTAAGTTTATTACACTACCCGAAGGGATAGAATGAATTAAATCCTCAATTGACCGTCTTATTTTTTGGCCGAAAGGACGAAAAGACAATATACCTTTTTGCTTAATTCCAGCTTGCTCAGCTTGTTCCTCTATACAGATTTTATATACATTCATCCTTTATCAACCCTTCACTCAATCGAGGTGAAACCATTGTCCTTAATATATCATGGTAAATTAAGTATGTCAAGTTCTTGCAGTCGGTCGTAAATTTATTATACACTGAGTACCCTTAAGGGAGTGATTTAATTCGCACGATTCATATACTCGATCGAAAACTACAATTCCTTTTCCAGATTTCACTGCAAGGTTACCCCCAAATTGTTGAATAATTTCTTGCGTACGTCTTAGTCCGAGACCGCCAGCCCCTGCTTTACGCCCACTAAGCCCATCAAGTGCTTTTTGAATATAAAAAACGTCATTGCGGTTCCAATTATACTTTGATTTTAAATGTGCCCGAATTCCTACCCCCAAATCACCTATTGCTACAGAAATCGCAGGATGGTTGTTCTGAGTATACTTTTGAAGCATACAATAACATTCGCCATATTCAATCTCATAATAACCAAGTCTACTATGCTCTATACTATTATTACATATTTCCACAATTGCTTTTACAGCAGAGTCTCTATATGGCTGAAGAATTTTCCCAGTAAACCATGCTTCCAAAATTTTTTCTACTCGTTCTTTTAAATTAAAAACATCAGAAGGGTTTTCAATCTTCACTATTCCTAAAACAGATAATGAATTACTTGACCTACCCCAAGGGTTCCAGAACGACAGCGATTCTGTAGTATATATAAATTCATTTTCAAAAAAATCAATCCTTTCAAAATATGGGAATATTTCACCAGTCAAATTAATAATTCGAACTCTTTCTCCTGTTAATGTAAATGCTTGTTTGGCGGCTAAGAGCAAACCAATCACTGCTATTGGCCTGAGGAACTTATGATTTCTTAAATCTAGGGTAAGCTTTTCTCCATATTTAAGTCGAGACAATCGCCAATAGAGATTATCCATATTTGCAAACGGATCGTTAAATTTTGGAGATATTTGAATAGCATCATCTACGTTTAACATTCTGTACCTTCCACTTTTATCTCGATTTTCACAATATTTCACAATAGTTTTACTTTACACTATCCCTACTTTCGCGGCAAGTGAAAGGTTGTTTGAAAACAAAAAAATGCTAGGGTTCAAACTGATAAGACCACTATCGCTTCTATCAACAACAGAGTGAAAAACGCAAAAAGCCCTCTCCCGCCTAAGCGAGAGAGGACTCTACTACTACATACTTATACTATTTCCACCGGGAGGCTCTTCTCCCCGGTCTCCAGCGCGAATCGCTGTAACTGCATCAGTATTATTGTTAATATTATTGGTTTGTAATCCCATTAAATCTAATTGGGCTTGCTCTGCAGAGATAATTTGTTTTTGAGCTTTATCCTTTGTAGGGCTGACAATATAATCATGTGCAGCGCCGGCAATCAGCGCCACCAGAAAGGCGTTTATAATCGCTAGACCGATCGTCTCAGGGCCCACATCCCCCTGGATAAACATGAGCCAAACCAGGATTCCAAGAGCCACCAGCACCGTAGCCGGTCGCACAATCCAGTCGCCGTTATCCTTGCCGGTCAGTCGTTTGACCAGTAGTTTAAGCGGATCCTTGAGGAACGAGACAATGACATATACGGCCACCACCAATCCGCCGAGAGCCAGCAGGTCTTTCACAGTGAACAAACTTTGGGGTAATGTGATGGTATCCATAAGATTTTCCTCTCTTTCTTAAAAGTTACCTACTCAATAACTTTGGTCGTCATCCATATAGCCATTTCTCGGCACTGCTGGACTTTCGATCTTTTCAAACGTCACTCGGTACTCTGCGTTCAGCTCAAACTGTTTCTCAGCTTCCGGGTTTATGATGAGCATCTCGCAGTGAGCCACTTGGGTGTATCGCCCAAAGGGCTCACCCTGCACACCCTGAAGCATAACATGAGTGCCCTCGCCTTCGCTTTGCCCCGATAAACCGTATACCCTAAACCTGCCTTCAACCATGATTTTTCTTCCTCCCATCAATTTTTCATAATCCTAATTTTGCTGTCGCAATCCGGTCAGAACCGGCATAATAAAAGTTCCCGTTCCCGTTGGTTCCCTGAACCCCGATCCAGTGTTTGTTCTTGGCTTGGTACTTTCCAGCGAAATCTTTCAGCACCATCGGGCATCCGAGCTTGTAGCTAAGTAGGAGCGCCGCGCCTACGTCTCCATCGGCATAGATAACCAGATTATCCACATCTATCACCTCACTTTCTAAGCCCTCAAGAAACTTCATCGGATCAACGTCATTCCGGTTTTCCCACGGAGCTTTCCGGACCTCGAAATGCAAATGTGGTCCTGTGCTTTGGCCAGTGCTCCCCATGATACCCAGCACAGCGCCCTCGGATACTGTCTGTCCAGCTGAGACAGCCACACTAGATAAGTGAGCGTGAATCAAATCGTGCTGGCCATCTGCAGACCGCAATATAACGTAATTCCCCCATCCGGATGGATCGGCACCTTTCCCCGGGGCATAGCGAGCTTGTATGACTGTCCCCGGGCAAGCAGCATGGATGTTATAGTCTCCGGATGCCATGTCCACGCCGGTATGATATCCCTTGATGTACCGGGTATTTTTGACTCCGTAAGGGTAAGTAATGCGGTGGTTTTTCAGCGGTATCATTGCTTATCCCCTCCTTTCATCTGGAAATGGTTAGGGCGCCAAGGCCTGCAAGAATAATGGCCCCAGCAACTGTGCGCCAGAGCCATGTATTGTTTGCCTCAAGTTTATCTATGCGGTGTGTGTTAGACTTTGACCTGGCTTCGGTTTCGATCGCTTTATCCTCGACAGCATCAACCTTCTCACGTATGCCATTTTGATTATCAATCTTTGTTTCCACTCTCACTAGGCGCTCCCGAATATCGACGAGCACTTCTTGATCTGACAACTAGCCCCACCTTCCCTCCCCTTGAATTCGCATAAAAATAACGCCCTCCATCGACGTTCTGTTAGACCGGATGCCAAAGTTTAGTAATAAGCCATACTACAAATCCAATGAAAATAAGTATTCCAAACGCTGCCCCAAAACACATAAATAAGAGATAAAGCATCTCCATGTTAACCTCCTGGTACGTCGTCATATGGGTCTTTTACGGAGTATGATTAACGTTATTTGTTATTATCTGCTCATTTTATTGGTATAAATCTACAACTGATAACTTAATTTGCCACGTGTAATTTACCTTATTTAATCAAAAAATAGAAAATAGCCAAATGATTTAGGAGGGTTACTTACTATGGCAAAAATAAAAGATAGAGATACCCTTTCAATTGTCTCAGGGCTTATTGGGCTAGCAGGGATTATGATTGTTGATGGAGTCTCTCGACGGTCAAATTTATCTAAAAGGTCGTATAGGGAAGCTGCAGCAGGGATCTTTCTCTCAAAGAGTGAGGCAACGAGTCCTAGAGGGCAGATTCTTGGTGTGATTATGAACACTGCTGTGAGCATTCTTGGAGCTAATTTTATTATAAAGCGCATGTCGCAAAACGGCCGTGATAAGCTTCTGGCTAAAGGAATTATTTCCGGAATTACCTTCGGAGCAATAGCTACTGTTATTCCAAATATTGCTCCCAAGAATCGAGTTAAGCCTAAAGATGCGACAAGTAATCTATCTTATGTTTTCAGTAACGTTGTGTACGGGTTACTTACTACCTTCGCAGCAGCTAAACTGGGACATGATTCGCTTTTTGACGTTCCCCCTCAAAACGACTACTTAAAACCAACAGAAAAGACAAGTGAACAAATGAAACTAGCCCCTGCCGGGCGGTAAAAATACATTAATTAAAGCAGGACTCTCGTCAAATAGGTGAGAGCCCTACTTTAATTCGTTTTATGGGTCTATTGTACACTAAGTGAAACAAGGTAAGCCCGGCCAATCTCCTTCGCTTCTACTTAGTTAGGTCTAGGTTAAACTACTTTCCCAAGTATCACCCCGCCATGCCCCACCATGGCCACCAATACTCTTTCCCCTGCTGCCGGTGTATAACTGCTCAAATACGGATAAGTACGCGTACTGGTCGTGCTCTCTCCGTCAAATTGCACCTGCGGCCGGCCAGACACATAACCAGTGGGGATCGCGCCCAAGCGAAAAACCGAGGAATCCCTTCCCTGGCCCTGCTGCAGGAAACCTATGAATTCTTCAGGTTTCATCATATCAATATCACCCGCCTAATGGTGTGCTTCATCCGGGCTCCGGCTTCGAGCTCAAAACTCCAGGCAGTCTCACTGTATTTCGCGCTAATGCCCAGAGCTGTGAATTCTAATGTCAGCACATCGCCGTCCGAGTGAAAAGGCATTATGGCCGTCCCAAAGTCAACTTGTTCGTAAACCTGTGATGCCTCAAAAGCCAAACGCTGTACCTTTGCATCCAGAGAGGCCTGATCTGCAGCTTCCATCATTTCCTGGTAGTCAACTATTGTTCTGCTTCTGTTTACTGTACTTGTTGGACTATCTGGATTGGTGTTTATATAAGAACTCATCATAGGATCCCGATCTGGTTCACTTACCACAAGTACCCATTTATTTGGCACGGCAAACAGGTCTAGCCCCTGCTCAACTTCAGGGAATATCACGCTTTCGTCATCATCCTTATACGTGTACTCTGAAGCTCGGACCTGCGGAGAAACGTAGGTTTGCGCCACGGCAAGTCCATTTTCATCAAAAGAAAGAGAGCGATAGTTAACCGCTCCCAGAAGGTCATTAACTATGTTGAGCTTTGTAGTCCCTGGAGGCCAGTCACGGTCAGCCGGTAGAGTCTTATCTGTGGCGGTAAGGTTTTGAGCCGTTAGCCCTGCCGTGTCCAAGACGGCCTTTACCGCTGCAATGTAGTTTGTTCCAGCCGTAATAACATATCGATCCTCCACCTTATCGTAGACTAGCACCTGAAGCAGGTCGTATGCCTCAACTTCGCGAGTTACGACCCCGGCAGAGTCAGTTTTGCGTGGCGGGGTCGAGAGAATAAAAACCCCTAAGGGCCATTCTGCACATCCACCATCCGGCATGCGTAGACGCGCCCAGGGCTTTATGCGGTCACTCAGAAAATTGATTGAGCCATCATCCCGGACTGTAAACCTTGCAGTCCGCTTAATATCAGCAAAGGTGTTATTAGCCACTGAGGCAGCTAGAACATTATCCAGCTGCCTCTTTAACGTATTTTGGGAATCCAATAGGTCATAGTGAAAAGCCATGACCCGGGAGGAAGAGTGCAAGGCTTTTTTCACCTGATCGGCTGTGTATCCGTTTCGGTCAAGTGATTGCATCACACTTCCTCCTTGTAGTCCGTCTCAAAAATCTCAACTGAAGTGGTATAGCCAAAGGTCTGGTCATCGATCGGAAGCTTTTTCACTATGCCAAAAGTCTTCCGCCCGCGACCGTCTCGGTAACAGACCGTACTCTTCCGGTAGACTAAGGACTCCAGTGCAGCAAAGTCATTTTCGTCATTCAAGAGCAGTTGTGCGCGTACCCTACCGTCATTAGTTTCGCCGAATTCAGCCACAGGCTTAGACCTCCCAGCGAACTGAAGCATTACAGCATCAGTCTCCCAATTAACACTCCGTCCGTCTCCATCGTATTGATAACGGCGAATGGTAGCAGCCGAATCAGCGACATCATGCAGCCATACGCCAGTTAGCGTAATGTTTGCGTTGGCCACCGCGCTGTCAGAAAATGTGCCGTTGTCTCCTTGGGCCCGGACTTTGTACTCGTAGGTAATACCGCTGGCCGTGGCATAGTCGGAGTAGGAGCCGTTGGCCGGGATGCCGGTAGCGATTCGGGTCCAGGATGCCTCACCGGATTTGCGGCGATAAACATCATTGCTGCTCACATTGGGTTCTGTACCGCCAGGGACCGGGTTGGTTATTCCTATAGTGATGTATCCGGTTTGCGCTGTGGCCGTAATCGTAGGTAGCGCAGGCGGTGTATACGACACGCTAATCGCTGACGTTGCCCAATCGCTCCAGAGCCCATCTGCGTTCTTTATCCGGACCTGAATTGTGTAATTAGAAGTGTTTGCTAAATCAATCCCGACCGTCTGTGCTTTATTGGTGCTAACGACATCCCCCGAGTCCCAAGCTACAGCGCTCAGGCTATCGAGTACTTGAACCTGATAATCAACCTGCCCCGCGCTCGACCACTGAACGGTTGGTCTGGCTACGGCTACTGTGCCCGTCGGTGCGGTAATTGTAGCTGATGCTGGCTGATCCCCAGCCAAGAATGTCGCCTGTGCTGAATATGGCGAACTCAGCCCTGCTTGGTCATACGTTCGCACCTTCCATACAACATTGCCGTGTGGGAGGGTGTTTGCCGGAACATCGTAGTATTGGTTTGTCGTCACCTGGCTAACCGTTGTCCAGTTAGTGCCGCCATCTGTTGAATACATCAAGTCAAACTGACTCTGTGGGTCAGGAGCGTTTGGGTCATTGTGTTGCCAAGACAGTCGAATCACTTGCGCTCTGTCCCTTGATACTCCGCCATCGGGCGAAAGGAGTGTTGGAGCTGTCGGTGCTTGGTTGTGTTGAATCGTGAATACTCCGTCCGACGTGTCCCATGCTCCGTAACTTGTGCCATCATAGGCACGAATTCGAATGTGGCACGTGCTACTTTGTGGCTTTGCTGAAAAGTCGTAAGCATAAGACGTTGCCCCCGCTACTGTTAATGCTACAATATCAGAATAATTCGCCCCGTTGTCGGTGGATAGCTGAATTTGATACTGTAGGCTAGCTTGGGCTGTATCGGGGTCAGTTGCCGCTGTCCATGTTACTGTGTGAATGGCATTCCATGTTTCTCCTCCGTTTGGAGAAGTAACTGCCGGTGCTGTTGGAGGCTCAGTGTAAGTTACGTCTATCTTTGGTAAATAAATTGTACTCTGATCAGCCCATTCCGAAGAGCCAAATGCTCGGTAAGAAGAATAAACACTCTCATTTACTAGCTTAAACATAACACCATAGTTAGCAGCACTATTGTTAACCCACCCTTGAACTAGTGATGCTAACAATGCCCACGTATATTTGTAATTAGAACCTAGCAGAGTAGAGACCGTTGATTGTGCTGTAGCGTCATAAGGAGGTTTATTATTCCAAGTTAAGGTCGCTTCGTCCCATGAACCCAAGACCTTATGCGTTGAAATTGATAAAGAAGAAGTATCTTGCCCCCCTATTTCTGTTAGCGTTATAGATGAGCTTGACACAACCGCATTCGAAGGAATTGAAGTTAAACCAAACTTGATAAATGCTCTATAAATGTAAGCCTGAGAGTCATTGTCGTTACCTACTGATAATCCTTCCATGTTTCCATAAACATAGTCTGGGTTAAGGTTAAGGACATAGCTGTCTTGTCCTGTGGAGCTTGTTGGCTGTATTGTTATAGTTGGGTCAATTATTACCGGAAAAGCAAGCCCCGACACATCTGCCGCTATGTCAAGGAGTACCCCATCAACTTCGCGCCTGAGAGTTTGTGTTACATCACGTCGAACTCCTGCCGCATCCTCAAGCCAAGCAGGTTGGATTTTTATTTCCCCGGCTGTCAGGTCATCAGCTAAATTCCCAATTACCTCAAAAGTAAAACTCGTTGGTGCTTTGCTTGTCTTGAGCGTTAGCGTTTCTTTTATGCCTGTTTCAGATATGTTCAAAGCCACATCCACATCATTCCATGCGTCTTGGTAGACAATCTCATTGTCCTTGCCCTCTGTAACATACCCTTTTGATGGGGATGCTCCGATTGGCTTAAAGGTAAGCTTATCCGCGCCCTTGTTAATGCTGTACCCACGCTTCCAGTTGCGCGGGATTTTCGCTGCAAACGGCACTTTTAACGCCTGGAAGTCGTATGTGTCCCGATTGAGCCTATTTGCCGCTTTATCTGCTCTAGCAC
This sequence comes from Paradesulfitobacterium aromaticivorans, assembly GCF_054657415.1. Taxonomy (NCBI): domain Bacteria; kingdom Bacillati; phylum Bacillota; class Clostridia; order Eubacteriales; family Peptococcaceae; genus Paradesulfitobacterium; species Paradesulfitobacterium aromaticivorans. The sequence continues at coordinate 414,752 of NZ_BAAHYT010000010.1, forward strand.
GCTCTCTGGCTGCATGGAAGTCATCTACCCCATGCTTCGTTACCGGGAAGTCCCACAGGTCAAAATCAGCTTCATCGTGCAGTGCTGTGTCAATGTTTTGATAATTGCCGTTTTCGTCTTCGTAGTGAATATCATTGAGGTAGATTATGGCTTGCTTAGAGCCGTCAGCGAGGTGGAAGTGCTTAGCGCTAGGTGTGCGCTTCCAGATTTCTTCCCAAAGGACAGATTGATTAGTAGCCATATCTCACACCCCCGCTGCCATATGACCGTGATGTCTGGCGCAGCTCCTTCAGGATTCTCACAGTGGTCATCACTTCCTCAAGATCTTTGACCGGCACCACAACGGAGCCTGGTGCAAATTGATTGATAACCGTTTGCCCGCTTTCCCGATCGGAGCTTACTCCTTGCCGTGACGACAAATCCGGCATGCTTAATAACGAGGTCATGGAAGCTTCAACCTGGGGAATCCCACCTAAAATTGAATCAGTTATCGGACCTGCGAAGTCGAGCTTATCGAGGTCGCTCAGAGGACCCTCTTTTGCCGGTGAAAAGGGCAAGAAATCCCGTACCTTCTGAGCAATATTCTTAACTGACTCAATAACCTGTTCCGCAGCAGCCTCGATACCCTTTTTCATCATCTCGATCAAGCCCTTGCCCGCATCAAAAAACTTCTGCCCTAAGCCTGTTATGTGCCCAAGAATATTGTCAAATTGGCTCTTTACGATATTGAATATCCAGCCCAGCGCATCATCAAAAATACCCTTCACGCTATCCCAGAGCGCCTTAAATATCCGTCCGACTTCTTTACCAAGGAATCCTGCGAACTTAAGGATTTTACCTATACCCCAGATCTGGAACCAGCCCCAAATCAATTCAAAAGCGCCGGAGAAAATCTGTTTAACACTCTCCCAGACTCCTTGCCAGTTGCCTGTAAAGAGATTTGCAAACAGGCTTACAATACCCATGATTACATCCAAAGCACCGGAGATAATACTCTTTATGGCTTCCCATGTGTCGAGGACAACCATCTTAACCAAAGGCCAAGCCCACTTCATTAGGTCTATCATTGCGTTCACAATAGGCTGGAGGAATGACCATATTCCGTTCCAGATATTTATGAATGCCTGCTGTAACGTCGGCCACGTGGCAAGCCACCAGTCCTTAAGCTCAGTGAACTTGGTCAACAAGAACCCGACTATCTCTTGAATAATGGGTTGAACAAAAGCCCAAACCGCTTGAACCCCCGTCATTAAAGTTAACCAAATCTGGTTAACTATGTTCCGGAATGACTCGGACTGTTGATATGCCTGAATTAAGACATATCCTAAACCAACAAGTGCCGCAATGACCAAAGCAATTCCCGCGACCAGACCTACAATCGGTAAAATAACCGCCCATTCTGCTGCAGCTAGAGCACCAAGCCCTGCCACCAAGAATCCAACAGCACCTAAGGTAAGAAATAAGATCGCCGTCAGTGCCGCCCCCATAGCAATGAATGTTTGAGTATTTGGAGATAGTGCATTAAAAGCGTTAACGATACCTGTAAGGCCGTCTGCTACCGACCGGATAGCAGGAGCGAGAGCGCTACCAATGCTGATTTGGGCCGTTTCTGCAGCTCCACTTAATTCTTCCAAGGCACCACTTAGGTTATCTTTCATTTTTTCTGCGGCTTCTTTAGCAGCCCCGCCCGAATCTTGAAGAGCACCGGCCAGCTCATTGAACTTATCCGGTCCTTTTTCAATGACGCTCAGCATTCCCGTCGCCGCTTCAGTTCCAAATATCTGTGAGAGTGTGGCAACCTTTTGCGCATTAGTCATTCCGCTTAAAGATTTGTTCAAATCGCCGATTATTTGCGGAAATGGCTTGAACTTTCCGGATGAATCGGTCACTGAAAACCCTAGGCTATCGAGTGCCGCTTTCGCCTCTTTAGGTGGATCAGACAACCGAATCAGGGCAGCACGAAGAGTTGTTCCGGCTTGTTCACCCTTCATTCCTGCGTCCGCCATGATTCCCGTTGCAGCCGCTAACTCTTCCATGCTAATCCCCAAAGCCTTTGCGAGGGGTGCTGCGTATTTGAAAGCGTATTGCAAATCCTGAACACCTGCTGCAGATGTATTCGCTGACATGGCCAAAACGTCTGCCACGCGCGAAGCTTCGGAAGCTTCTAAGCCGAATGCGTTCAAGGCGTTGGCCACGGTGTCAGCTACCAGCGCCATGTCCTCGCCAGAGGCTTCAGATGCCGCTATGACTCCGGGCATTGCCGCGATAATCTGTTGAGCATCGTAACCTTTGGTAGCCATCAGTTCCATGCCTTGAGCTACTTCGGATGCGCTCTTGGATGTAGATGCCCCTAGATCCAAAGCAGATTGCCGCAAAGCCTGAAGATCAGAATCGGTCGCTTGCGAAATCGCTCCGACTCGTGACATCTCAGCATCAAAGTCCATAGCCTTATTCACGGCAAATCCTAGCCCGGCTGCAATAGTTCCGCCGGCGGCAGTGAAAGTCATGCCGATCTGGGTACCGACCTCTTGCACCTGCTTGCCGACTCGGCCAAAACTCTTCTTGAACTCTTTCATGTTCTTTTCAAAATCGCTAAGATCAGCGCCGATCCGGACCGCTAGACTTGCAATTGTTTCTGCTGCCACTCTCTCACCCGCCTTTTACCTAAAAAGCAGAAATCGCTACAAACGAAATTCAGATTGTAACGCTTTCCACTCATCCAGTAATTCTTGCTTGCTTAGTTTCTTCTCTTTAGGCTTGGGTTTTCTTAGAAGTTTATCCAGCTTCGGTACCCGCTTAGCCCGCTGGAGCTGAGCGATAAGCCACGCTTGCTGCACCAACCGGTTTTCGTCAAGTTCTTTGCGCCATAGATATCCATTAATTAAATCGTTGAATTCCCCGGGAGACATCGTCCAGAATTCGCCGGGCTTAAGATTGAGAGGACCATAAGCGATTTTCTTAAGTCCCTCCCAATCCACCCGGTCACTTAGTTTTTTTCCTCAGTCTCCGAGTCGTCTTCCGATTCTTCAGACTCTCGCTTAGTCTTTAAGAGTCCGGACTTTTCCAATGCTTTCATGACTGGTACAAATAACTCTTCAACGGTTTCACCGTCATCAGTAATTTTCTTCATGAGCATTTGCCCCACGCGTTGCGGTGTAATGCCAGGATCTTTCCACTTAAGCCCTGACCAGTAAAACAAACGCAGCGCCCTAAAGCCGACTTGCTCCTCGCTGACAATTACTGCAATCCCTTTGCCAAACTTTTCTTCCAGATCGGCAATGGCATTAAAATCATAGCGGAGCTGCTTTACCTTATCTCCAAAAGTCACTTCAACGTACATATTTTTTTCACCTCAAGTCATTATAGCGAGGTCAATGCGCCTGTTCCTTGGAGTTCCAGAGAGTAAGTTGCTTCCCCTTCATAAGGAGCATCCAGCTCACGGGAGGTAACCAGGGCGTAACCCTCTTCTTCATCTGTTCCGTTTTCACGAATGCGCACCTTAATCTTGGCTTTGTTTCGCATAGCATTTTTCAGAGCTAAATAAGCTGCTTCATTCGGAATATAAAGTCCGTCAGCAGAAATGCTCCAGCTATATAAGCCGTAATCAAATTCGGAAACACCGACTGAGTCTTTACTGGTCACATCAATTGTGTCGCTTTCCTCAGTCAGTGTGGCGTTACGTTGTCCGCCAACAGCGGTCCACACTGGTGCTCCATCCGTTCCGGTATTCGCCATAAGCAAGATATCGACTCCACGCACTGTCAATCACTCCTTTTAAGAATTTCGTACCCTGAACCGGAGTCTCATGACTCCATGACGGGTAATCCCGTCGGCATCTGTAAAGACTTGCAGCATCTCCAATTGCGAAAACTGCACAGAAAAACCACCGCTTAAAAGCAGTGGTTCCCGTGTCATTGATTCCAGCACAAGAGAAAGGATTTCTTGTGCTTCTTTTTTCCCGTCGTACCGAGACCATACATGCAGTGTTTTAGTGACATCTTCGCCATCAAAGGTTTTAGTGCCACCATCCGCGCTGGTATCTTCCCCTAGCGTCACATACGGATATGCCTGCCCCGGAGTAACGTCATCAAAGACACCTGTAACCTTAGCTGTTAACGCTGCATCAGTTGTCAAACGGTTAAATATAGCCGTTTGTAAAGAATTCACAGATGATTTCATCAGTTATCACTACCTTTGGATCTTCAAGGCCGCGACTGAAGCCGCACCACTGAAATCAATGTAGACTTTCCCGAGATCCGCACCACGTTGATTCCACCAACCCGTTCTAAGTGGCCCAATTACAGCATCTGAAGTTGCGTTTACAGTATGAACTAAATTTACAGAACGGCCTGCTTCATCTGGAACAGCAGTTACAGTGACGGTGATAGCGCCCGCCCCTGCGTTTTTTACGATGAGTACGGTATCGCTATCATTCGTAAATACATTTCCATTGACTGTATCTGCCGCTGCATAGGTAATCGCTGCGCCACCCTGAAACGGGACGGTCTGCACCGGAATTGATGTTCTTGGCATTATTTATCGCCACCTTCCGCTTCTACTGGTGCTTCTGGATCGATAGCAACGTTTTCGGAGATATACTTTTGAGCTTGCTTTTCAGGTAAGTTGTAGAACTCCCCTGCTACATAACGAATAACCGAACCAGGGGATGGTTCCTCTTCCTTGGTTTCAAGCATTTGGACACGAATATATTTTTTAGTCAATGAGAGTTCACCCCTTTTACTCATTGTTTGACAGCTTTTCTAATAGCTTGCTTTAACCCATTAAGATACTTCGGACGCTCTTCTTCGGCTGTTGGTTGAATAAACGGATGCGCTGGGACATGGCCGATTGTCTTACCATTCTTGACCAGGGCATGCCCGAATTCAACTAAGTGCGCGTGGGAACCCTTTCCGTGCGTAGGACCAACATCGGCTGATAGCTGATCCGGCGTAAACCTGGTCTTGATACTTGCCTTAAGGTTTCCAGTTGGCCCGGTAGGGGTATCCTCCCTCATCCTTCTGCCTAGTCTTAATCCGGATTTGCGGACAACGGCCCTCACCGCTGCTGTTGTCTCCAGATCTAACTTACTAATCCTGGTAACCGCATCATCTATTCCGGATAATTCGAACTTAAGTTTAATGCTCATTGGCTTCACTCCTCTGAGCAATATAGATTAATTTCCCGATGGCGCTCGTCCACATCAATTACAGACTGGATTGTAAAGATTCTAGTACCGTACTTAACCCTAAGTTCATCCGTTACTCCATTTCTGTAGCGAATATTAAATTCATATTCAGTATTTTGCCGTGACTGCTCTGCCGCTTGCTCCCTGTTCCAATTTGCTTGGCTTTTGGGAGTCTTAATCGAAGCCCAGACGGTTACGAGATCCGACCAGGCCTCCGTATTACCACCCTGGCCATCTGGTGTTTTGGTTTTCTGCTGAAGCGTTATTCGCTTATTTTGTGCGATCATACCGGCACCACCCGATTAATACCAAGCAGCGCATCCCTTGCTTTTTCAAGTCCTTTTTTTTCCTCAGGTTTCAGATCTTGAAGAATGCCATCGCCCAACAATTTCATGTGCAGCACCATCGCCCACTTGACTGACTCGGGAACAGCCGTGGCCGCATCACCGTACCCCGCAATAAAGCGGATCCGGACCGCATTAATCGGCTGAAGTGTTGTTGTTGGCCATGATTTGCCGTAGGACAGGTTGATCTTATTGACAAAACTGTCATTATCCAGGATGTAATCTGTGGCTGCTACGGTGGATTCAACTCCTTCAGAGTCGGTGTACTTCACGCTGGTTATCGACTGAACCGGTGAGCATGCACGAAACTCAATGTAATCCTCAGCAGGAAAAGCATCAAGAACTAACTCAAGGGTTTGGGTGATATACTTTTTCCCCTGGTAATCCTCACAGTATTCCCGGGCCTGCTTGATGAGGCTCGTTATTAGGGCGTCATCATCTGTTCCGTCCACCCTTAGATGGCTTTTCGCTTCCGCCAGGGTCAAAGGGTCTGTCGCCGGTGGGTTTATCACCTTCAGGCTCATTTACTTCACCTTCTTTAGGTTCCTGATTGGCAATTTCCCTTTTAGTTCCTTCGCTTCTACCAGCGTCATCGGTTCCGTCGCTGGTAGGTTTATCACCTTCAGGCTCTTGGGGAACATACTCGCCGCCGAGCAGCCCACACTCTTTCAGTGCAGTTGCTCGTGATGGTGTTAATTCGATAAATTCACCGGGTAATCTCAGCCCGGAGGGATCTCTAAACTGTTTAATTATGACGTATTTAATCATAATCACCACCTTAAAAGGGGGATGTTAGCTCTCCCCATGCATTAAACATTTACGTTAGTTTTAGCAGCAGCAACTTTTTGGATCGGACTGAATCTCGCCTGGCCTCGGAGCAGTACCGCGCCTGTCTGTGTGGCTGCTGAGTTGGTCACGCGAAGGGCGACGTGGTCAAATCCGTTGATGAGATCAAGGAAGCTTGCATCACATTCCACGTAAGCAATTGCTCTAGCGGTGGAAGGAACTCCAACGGCACCAGCAGAAGCGGCCAGCGTGATTGCGGTCTCGCCCGGTTCGGTTGCCGTTAGGGTTAATACCCCGACTGCTGCGGAGGCGGTTACACCCGGAACTCCGACAGTGGCAGAGTTAATTTTTGCAGCTAAGTTTGCAGTGGATGCTGTGGCATCCGCACCGATTGCATAGGTACGAGTGCCAGGTACGTCCGCAGCGGCTGCGGTAAAGTCCAGCCCATTGACTGTGTATACATCGCCCGCAACGTGAACAAGTGCGCTAGTCAAGATAGCGGATGCAACGTTGGTGTTTGCGGTTATCGTAGCAGCGTTGTTGGTGATGACTTTTGCACCGGTTCCAGCGGCATCCTGCGCCTGCATGACCTGCAAGGCACTCGTCACAGCGGCCGACATGGCCCCGACTTCAACAACAAACAGCGCTTTGCCGTACTTGGACATGGAGAAATATGCTCCCGTCCCTGCACCGTTTAGGGATGCAGACGTTAGAGCAATATCGATTTTCTGATTTTCGCTCATTAATTTCATGATTTTTACCTCCTGATTTCATTTTTAAGGGGAAAGGGGGCCATATGGCCCCAATTATTAAACAAGCATGACATAAGGAGAAACTTGCGTTAGCCCATCCTCAAGAAGAAGAGGACTCTTGACCCAGCCTTGACCGTCTACGTTCCAGAATACCTTGATGACCGTTTTGTTCTGCCGGAATAAAACATGCTCGGAAGCCGCAATGAACGGGCCACTACCATCTTTAATCAGGTAATAGGCCATATCTACCAACATCAGGTCGCCTCGATTGCCCAAGGTAGGAGTCTTACCCGTAAACTTAACCGGTATGCCGTTTAAGGTTGCGGGAATACCCCGGGTAGCATCTCCCTGAATGAAGATATAGTTGCCGTTCGGATCGGTCAATGTTGCAAGTTGTACCAGGGCAGATTGGTTGGCAATATACACTGCCCGACTCTTGGACTCCGGAAGAAGACCGGCCAAAAGGTTGACCGTATCGATATAACCGATTTGGCCCGCAACCGCACGCACAACGGCCATGGATCCAGGAGCGTTGAGAACACCCATAGGTTTAGCTACGCCATTACCGCGAATGAAGGCAAAGTCCTCAGCACTAACAATGGCACCACGAAGCAGTGTAGAAATGAAGGTATTGGCTGCCGCCCAGTTGCGCAGTAACTTGTCGGTGACGACGGTGTGAGCTGCAACTTCTTTAGGCGCCAGGGTTACCTCTTCAAGTTTACCGTCGGTTTCAGGTTTGCTATCGCCTTCACCAATCCAGTAAACTTCAACTCCGCCGAATACTCCATTTGCACCTTGGCTAAATGCTGGCACCGTAATGGCAGCATCCGGCGGGTCACCAGCAGGAATAACGGTAGCCCGTTCACGGACGATAGAAGCCTCCGGCTGGATCATTAGCATATCAGGCTTAAACTGAGTAGGAACGGCGAATCCTCCTTCAGATCCTACGCCCATGCTCCATTCATTACGGAAACTTGGCATAAACTGACTCCTGAAAGCTTCTGGTACCTCAATTCCACCCCCCTGCCCTTGGCCAGTCGGCATGCTTTGGAGCCTGCCCTTGGAATCACCAAAACGAATAGCGTGAACAAGCTCGCCAAGATTCGCGAAACCTGCATCGTCTTTCTTTTCTTTTTGCTTATTGCTTGAGTCGATCTCTGCGGGACGGAAGGTTTTGTCAGCAGACTTGTCTAATTCGGAAGCACGAGCCTGGACAGCTTCGGCCTTGGCAATAAGTGCAGCAAGATCATCAATTTCTGTTTGCAAATTTTTGTACTCAGTGTTTTCTTCTTCTGTCATGCCACGCGCCTCAGCGAGAGCCTTATTCACGATTCCTTCCTGCTTATCGCAGAGATTGGCATATTTTTGCCTCAGTTCCTGTAAATTCATGATTCCTTACCTCCTGATTTTATTTTTATTAACTTGGATTTGGGACAAGTATAGATCAACCGGCACTTGCCGGGGGTCCTCGGGTGGTATTGGCTTTATGTCGGGATTAATTTTGTTGTACTGCTCAATGAAACGCCTGATCGTCTCTGATGCGCTGTTTTGGATCGCTAATCGACTAAGCATAAATGAGTTTTGAGTCGCCTGGCCTTCATCTGGTTCGGAGGTATATAGGATTTCGTCAACAAAACCTTCCGACATAGCTGTCTTTGCGCTCATCCAAGTCTCGTTATCCATCATTTCAGATATTTTTTTACGAGACTTTTTCGTTTTTAGCTGATAGGCGTTAATAATGGTCTCCTTAACTTCGTCCAGCACATCAGCAACATGGCGCATATCTTTTGCTTCGCCCATAATACCGGTCCATGGATTATGAATCATCATGATGCCGACGGGAGAGATTTTTACTTCTTCTCCAGCCATAGCGATAACCGAGGCAGCTGAAACCGCTTTGCCATCAATCTTTACTGTCACTCTTCCTTTGTGCTCCTTAAGAGCGTTATAGATGCCGGCTGCTGCAGTTGTATCCCCGCCCCAGCTGTCAATCCAAACTACTATGTTTTTGCCCGAGTATTGTTCAAGTTCAGACCTGAAAGCATTTGGACTAGACACCGATATCCCGAACCACTCATAGATCCAAGCATCGTCATCACTAACGATCTCGCCTTCAATACGAAGCTCAACTTCGTTTTCATCGGCTTGGTTCTGCACAAAGTTCCAAAACTTAGGCACTATTTATCACCTCCAGTCTGCTTGGGTTGCTGTTTAGATGCAGTCTCAGTGGACACCATGTTGCCGTTCACCAGGTAAGCCTCGCCGGCGACACCACCGATGGGGTTTTCATCGTCTAGTTCACGCCACTCATCCGCATTAATGACACCATTTTGACGTTTGGTGTTGAGATAAGCCCCTCGGGCCGCAGCATCACCGCGAAGCAAAGCTTCGACATTGAACTTAACGTAGTATCCTTCAGCCCGTTCTTGCGGCGTGAATAGCTTCCAGTTCATAGCTTGCTCGAACCGGGTTATTACCGGAAGCATCGAGTACTGGACGTATTCAATTCCCTGATGCTCGATGTTATTGTTGGTGCTACGGTCAAGATTGGCAATCATATGGGGCGGTACTCGCATCAAACCGGAGATCTGCGTATCAGTGAGCTTAAGAATCTCGATGGTCTGAGCGTCGGTCAGCGGCATCGGTATCCGGTTGAACTTCAAGCCGCTGTGGAGGATGATTGGCAACCATGAATTAGCCAGGCCGGATCCGCGTTCAATGAAATTATTCCGCAGATCATCTACTGCCGGTTGGGTCATGACTTGATCTGTCTGTAAAACCGCGCCCACGTTCATGCCCTGGCCATAAAACCGTTCAATGAACTCACTGACTGACAAGCCAAGCCCAACATATTCACGAATCATGGATATGGTCGAATACCCTTTGATACCGTCATAACCAAGTCCAGGAACGTGAAGAACTCGTTCCGCCGGCAATATTTCAACCCTCAGTCCGTTCTCGAATATGTGGTATTCAACTTTCCCAGTAATCTTATTTCGCTTGACTTCGACCTGGTCCCACGGCCAAGGATATAGCTCTAGCACTTGCCCCCTATTGTTGGTTGTTATGATTGAGTAACAATTTCCCGATGCATCAAGTTGAGCGTTCATGGTCTCACGCCAAGTCAAGCTGGTCATTTCGCTATTCGGGGCTGCATGTATTCGGTCGTGCACCGGATGACCAGATGCCTCATCCCGTCCTTTTCCGGATCTCCTTTTCCGGTATACACTTAGTGGCAGCATCGCAAGGCTTTCCGACCGGACCCGGACGCAGGAATAAAAGGTGATGTAGCGTAGCGCGGTGTGCTCGTTAACCGTTACTCCGGTTTTCGTGGGCGCTCCGCCAATCCAAGTGTGTACATCCTTGTCGAAATCAGACATAGAGTAATTCTTAAAAAGTAAATCCCTAATGATCCCCACCTAATCACCGCCCTTTCCCGGGTCCGGGGAGCATGAGCCACAATCCCCCGATTATCCACATGATTGGTGGATAGACCATCCATAGTCCATGAAGGAGCATTAAAAAACCCGCCAATAAGGCGAGTTCTTGGAGTATGCCTGAGCTTATTTTGAGGCTAGGTAAACGAATCTTGGGTAGTTTGATTGGCAATTTCAATGTGATTACCCCCTTAAAGGAAGAATACTCCGGGTTGTTTTTGTTCTGTGTTCTCCATTCGTACAGCTATGGCCATTCCATTGATCCATGCGACAGTCAAGTCAATTCGATCCTTTGACTTGTTTTTCATGGGCTTGATGTTTTCATTGCCATCTACAGCCGTCACAACGTTACCAAAACACCACCTAGCCAGCGGGTTTTCTTCATGGGTCATCTGGCCAGACCGCATTAGTCTTTCAATTTCTTTCATGGCCGGAGACATGTTAGCCATATCCTGCCTCACTTCAAGAAATTCAACACCGCCCTTCAGAAGTCTTTGATTAAGCATTCTGCTATTCCATGGATCTGCTCCGCCATATTGGAAGTCATATTGCTTACTTAATGCTAATGTCCTAGCCTCTACGAAATCATAATCTACGGCATCTCCGGGCGTTACTTGTAAATAGCCCTGCTTAACCCATTTGTCATAAGGTACACCATCCCGTAGGATCCTCTCTTTCATTTTGTCTTCAGGAATCCAGCCTTCAAAAATAATCCTCCAATCAGGAATCCCTTCCTGAGGAGGAAAAACAAGTACCAATCCTGTTAGGTCTGTAGTGCTAGATAGGTCCTGTCCGGGGTAACACTTTTTGCCGACAAGGTCAGCTTTGGACCACTTACCAACCGTGGTGTCCCAAAGAGTTAGAGGCAGCCAGCCAATGCGCTTGAGGGAAATCCATTGGTTGAGTCGGAGCCAACGAAAAAGCCGCTCTTCGGCTTCGTTATTACGAGCACCGATAGCGGCTTGACGTATTTTTTCAATTGGGATTGTATGACCTAGAGATGGATTCACTTTATACCAGATCTCTTCATCGAAAATGTCTGCGTCTTCGGGAGCGCCGTAGATTTTGCAGTACCAGCGCGGGTCAATTATTTCACCGGATATTATCTTTTGTGCTTTCTCATGTATCTCCCACCCTATTGAGTTTCTATCCGGATCATCGCCGGATGTTGTAATAACCCACCAAATAGGTTGACGCCGTGCATCACCGGCTCCAAAGGTCATGATGTCCCAAAGGTCGCGATTCGGTTGGGCGTGAAGTTCATCAAAAATAACAGCAGAGGGTTTATATCCATGTTTTGAATATGCTTCAGCAGAAAGTACCTGGTACACGGTCTTTGTAACCTTATCTTCAAGCTTTTTTTGGCTTAAAGTTAGCTTGCATCGCTTTTTAAGAGCAGATGATTGGTCAATCATATTTACGGCAACATCAAAGGCAATTGATGCTTGTTGTCTTTCGGCTGCACATCCATAAACCTCGCCGCGCATTTCTCCGTCGCCAAAAGTATGAAGCACTCCCGCGGCGGCCGCTAATTCAGTTTTACCGTTTTTCTTTGGAACTTCAAGATATACGAATTGATATTGCCGAATTTCATCATCGGTCAAAGTCCCGTAAACATCGGACACTATTTCGTGTTGCCAAGAAAGAAGATCAAAAGGCTTCCCATACCATTCACCGTCGGTGTGTTTTAAGCACTCGATAAAGTTTGTAGCATATAAAGCACTTTCATTATCGAAGTACATTATTTACCGCCTGCCCTCTTACTGAGCAGTTTCGACATGGGGTCGTCTTCCTCTTCTTCCTTGGGTTTCTTGGGTATCGATCGCAAGGCGGATTGAATGGTCATGATGTTCTCTTTCTCAATGTCGAGCATCATCTTGCGCTTTTCCATGATCTTCTTGTCAAGCGTTAAGAACCGACTGTGGACGTTCTCTTTTTTATCGAGATAGGTAATAAAATCTATCTCGACATTTTGGTAAACTGTATATAGCTCTCTAAGCTCATCATTACAATCTCTTTTCAGAGATTCAAACTTTTTGCACTCGCTATGCAGAAGACAATATCGGTTAATTACCCCCTCATGGAGAGCGTCATCTTTGTCGATCGCCTTGAGCACTTTTTTTATTCTCTGAAATTCCTTATGTGCAATTACATCGGCTTTGACATCCGGCCACTCTTTGAGGGAGACACCCGTAATCAAAGTCCTCTCGGCTTTTTCTCTCACCTCTTTTTCCGCTTTTGTCCGATGGCCCGCCACCAGGGCCAATGGTTTTGTCGGTCTGCCGCCTGGCATCGGGACCACCTCCTAAAAAACTCTTAGTTTTGGGAAAAAAATTTGCGTTGAGGGGCTGCACTGGTCTTGGGGCAAAAGGCTCCAGAGATTGCATCCCCCCCTAGGCACCTTCGAACGGTTTTCCTTCTCCCACTATCTTCCTTTTGCCCTTCACACTGTTGCAATGGACGCATGACGCTTGATGATTCGCTGGATCCCAGAATCTCGGATCATCCGGACCGTCGGGCGGGTCAATATGATCGACGCATCCCGATACATTATCACAACCAGGCAACTGCAACTTGCAGAATGTGTTTTCTGGTTGTCTCAAGAACCACTGTGAATACTTATACCAGCGGTAATCATACCCACGCTGTGAAGCCGATCCACGCTGCTTATCATATCGCTGACGCTCTTGCTTAGCGTGCTCAAGACAATAGCGCCCTTGAGTTAGGTTAGGGCAGCCTGGTTTGGCACACGGCTTGAATGGTTTAATTGGCATTCGTATCACCCCAAAAGAAAAGAGCCCGAAGGCTCATGGAGAATACTATATTTAGTTTTCAAGAAGTATCCGTTTCCCGTCTTTTGTAATAATTTTAACTCGTTTTTCAGATATCATTTTATTAATTACAAATACTTTACTCATATGGTTTGGTGTGTTATCAATGTCTTCCAGAAAATCATTCGATAGCTCAGAGAAGTCTAATTCTGAAATATCATCTAAAAATATTTTTCCTTGTTCTTGCATTTCATTTCTTAGATTTTTAATCTCTTGTTCACTTACTTTATATAACATATAATCCCTCCTTTCGGCGATTCATCTTTTTTATCTTTTCGACAAAAGGAAAGATATTCCTGCCTTGCCCTGCGTAATATTGAAGGATTTTCCTTATTTTCCACGAACTATTTCAACTGAGGGAGGTGATGACATTGCCGAAGAAAACGAATAATAAAACACTTACCCCTGGGACAAAAGCACCATTATCCGGGCAAGGGATAGAAGTTGGTCCAATGGGTGGAAATCCCAGTAAAACAGAAGTAACTCTTGTTCAAGGAAAGAAAGTACCACCAACATCCGCACCAGGACGCAAAATTCAAATCGTTGACGAGACAAAACATAAAAAGAAATAAGGGACTGGTAATAAATAAAGCGTCTTTTATGGGAGGCGCTTTATTTATTTCATTTAAGGCGAAAGGGAATGCCCTTAATAAATATTCTATGCCTATCGGAATTCTGGGCTTCGCCAGACCCGCAACGTTTCCGAACCCCTGGAAGAACCTACCTTTCCCGGTCCCTTGTCATATTCCATCAATGTCAGAATAATATTTTACCGTAGCAACCATAGAAGGATGTTACACTAGAGCACCCGACACATAGCCTACATAGGCAATTGCGGGTGCTCGCCCATTATCCCTGCATAATAAAGGTTTTTCTGGCACATCCTATTTTCATACAACTAAATAGGAGGTAGACAGCTTTGAAGGCTATTGTATTGCTGGGAATGTTCTGTCTTACGCTAGTCGTAGTTTTATTACTACTACATTAGCTAAGATAGAACAGAGAAAATGCTAGGTTAAACAGCATTTTCTCCCCCAGACAATACAACAAAAAATAATATTTTGAAGAAATGAGCTCTCCAAGAGAGTTCATTTTATTTTGCCTTCTTCGCTTTCTTCTTGCCCTTCCTCGGGCTCAGTCGTTGTCTCGTACTTCTGCCCAGTCCACCAAGACCAGAACGTGGCAGAATCACAACGTATCAATTCAACAGGACTCAACTCAATCACCCCATAACAAAAGCCGCCCTTACGGACGGCTTCCTTTATATCATACTAACATGCTTTTGAGGCTATGTTCTGCCAAGTTTCTGCCAATTTACTGCCAAGCTATCTAATTTTTATTTCAGTTGGTACTACATTTTGTGGATAATGATTTTTCATTAGAAACTCTTTCATGCCACTCATTGCTATTTCTGGATGTAATTTAGGTCCGACAGTTATCACGGATAATGGTATTCCCTCTTCTTTTGTGGTTAAATCCCTTATTAGTGGAATTCCGATATATGGAATAAATACTCCGTTTTTGACTCTATAATTAACAAGATTATCCTCGATATTTGGTATATCAGGCCAGAATACATATCTATACTCTTGCTCTGGCCAGAAATGATGACTTTTGAAAAATGGAGAATAAAGATATAAACGTGTACACGTTTCTCTTATCTCTGCGAAAAATTCTACAGTGAGTTGTCCCTTCCATTTGCCACAAAGTTTATTTATTTCACCTTGAATAATCTCTTTCTGTTTATTGGGATCGTAAATAACCATGCCATGAAATAATTTATATTTCATTCTTAAGGCTTGCGTTTCAGCCAGATTATTTAAGATAGACATGTCTAAACCAATATTATATCCATTAAACTTGGCATAGTTTGACCAAAGTATTAAAGAATCGGCATTATATGATAGGGATAATATGTACAAATGTATTTTCCATTCTAAGAACTCCTTTAATAAACCCGCTGCAATTTCCTTATTAATCTGTTGACTAAGTTCATGCAAAATCTCCGGAACTTTTTTCAGTTCAGAACTATCATCTAGAAAGTCACCACGAGAAACCCAAAATTCTTTAGAATCAAATATATTCATTAGCGATTGCGCATCCGAATAATGATATAGAATTCCGTGATAATATCGTTGAAGCTCAAGCGATTCCACATCAATACACCCCAAGCTTAAATTAAACTTTGGTAATGTATGTTTTCGCCATTTAAAATTAATCTCCTTTATTCCCTCCACCCCAACTCCTCAAAACTAATTTGCTCCTGCGTAACATAACCAAACATCACTGCCGACGCTGCCACCAACTTATCCTTTTCCCGGTAATACGACCTTACAGCCATATTGAGTTCCTTCGCAATCTGCCAATCCTTCATGTATCCTTCCATGTACTTAAGTCTGATTAATTCTTTCCCTTCTTTACTAAAGGTAGCGAACACTTTCTCTATCTGCATGTTCTTCATCCTGAGGAAGCCGATTTCCTGCTCCAGCTGCCAACGCTGGCCGGCATAACCGCCTGTCTGATCTCCTACGGCTCCCGAGGAATGGCCCGGGCTTAGACTGACATGAGTCGTTTGACTTGGAAAACGCACTTCTAACTCCATTAGCTTGTTTTCCAGACGCACCTTATCCAGAGGATAATTCGAGAACCGACGCACCGTCAGCCGGTACCACTCCGGTTTTTCTCTTTTGGCAACTGCTCCGTCCAAGCCCTTTCCCTCCTCTTAGTTATTCCTTTATCCCAATTTTTCAGCTAGTGACAGATCTGTTCTTACTCTAGGCGTATATATCCTCTGGCTCTGGTACTCCTCAGTTTTTTTCATACTGGACAACACCTTAAACAGACTAATCTTCAGCTGCTTATTGCAATCTATAAAATCCCTTAGATGGCTATTGATCTCCATCTGATCTTTTAGCTTCCGCCGGCGCTGCCGTACCTGTTGAAGTTGTTTACAGAGTTGATAGCCTCGGCAGGCGTCAAACTTAGTGAGCTCAATTTCGTGCAGTAGGTCTTGTATTTCTTGTTCGCATGTTTTCAGATCATCGACCCAGGTGTCCCAGTCTTTTTCGATGGTGTTCAGTGTATCGAGAAAATCCCTAGCGGTCTGAATTGAATTTGTCATTCTTTCTTCACCGCCCCTCTAATCCTCTCCCACCGGCATTCGTCTACACGCGTGTAAGCGCACTCCGCTTTATCTTTGCACCCAGCGCACTGGCAGGCTTGTCCTTTACATTGACGGCAATTACACATCTTAATTCTCCTTCCACTCCCATAAACCCAGTGCACCTTTGGCTGGCACCGGTTTTTCTAAGGGCTTGATGTTTTCTAAGATCCAACCATAACGTCCTAGGCTGAAGTCACCAAACGGAAGATCGGTCCCAATCTGCTTTTGAGTTAAATCATCGGTCGGTATACAGTCAACCAAATCGCATGTGGCGATAATAAATCCTCTCGGTAAACGCTTTTCGTCCACTCCAGGCCATGATTTCGCGGTAAAATCTAATGCTTCTCCGACCAGTGGGGCCAATCCACCTTGTATTTGCCAAAAACTCAATAATGTAAACTGCTCCGAAGTCCATTTCTTCGATGCGTGAATTGCTAACGGCCCTCTGTACCTTGTCGCCCAGCTGCGGGTTTCAATTTTCTTGGCTCCCGTCGCAATCAAGGAAGCCCATGGCTGCAGTAAAGAAATTGCCTTCAACCTGATCACCTCTCCCACTCCGTTATCCAAACTTCCGTTCGCGGCTGCAGTCGGTCCACCTTAAAATCTGGCTGTGGCAGCCTAAGCACTTGCGCGTTATCCTCCGCGATTATCCCGGACTTTCTCAGGCCGTCCAAAAGAAACTTGGGTGCATAATTGTCCGGATCCCTGCGCCGGTTGTAACGAAAGTAATACACAAGCTGCACTTGTGCCTTCTCTATCCTGGGGATTTTATTGGCTAGCGCCAGGAGCCTGAGATTATTCGTCATTTCAAGCACTATACGATGCCTCTCCGTCCAAAACTTCCGCGACCACTCATTGAGGCTTGGCGGAAGCTCCGGCACACAAATCCAGATCGAAAGCTGCGGACCCAGATTTACCCTTGCGTCCCATTTTACCGCGCTTAACATATGATCACCTCGTCAGAGATAAAAGTTTTCGTACTTATCCGGGCTCGGCTGCCCCCGGGAATTCGCATGTGCCGGCGCGGTTTTTCCTCGTCGCTTGTGTTCTTTTTGGCTAGCACGCTCTGTTTCCCGGGCTTTTACTTGATCGACAGTCAATACTCCGTTATCAAGCCAGTCAATCATGATGGCACGGAGATAATTTAGATTACGTGCATTGGCAGCCAAGCACTGTCTAAGTCCCTCGACGACAAGACTATCGGGTTCAGGGCTCTCACGGGATACAAAGGAATCACACCAGCCGATAATTGTGTCTGCTTCTCCTGGGGCTAGCATCCGGCCCCAATGCTTCTCAGCCCAAGCTACTGCCTCGGTTCCGATATCCTTAGGCTTGTCCACGCTTACGGTATTTTCTGATACACTTTCCCCGGTTTCGAGCACGTTTTCCTGGCTTTCGGTAACACTTTCGCTAATTCCCTGCGCAGCTGCAGCAACTTCCTCACGCGCGTTGTTGTTGTTATTATCCAAGTCAAAGGATAAGGGATGAGGAATGTAAGGATAAGGATTGTAAGCCTGACTCGTTCCGGAAATTCCGTTACTAGCCGTGTAATTTTCACGGCTTTCCACGGTTGAGCCGTGACTTTTCACGGCAGAAGGAGAGGGAATTTCACTGGGCGCTTCTTTTGGGTGCGGCTTCTGGTGTTTTGAGAAGTTTATGATCTGTATGTAATGCTTCTCTTCGACTTCGTAGCGTAGGATGAAGCCGGATTCGTGAAGTTCCTGTAAGTACTGATCCACATCGCAATCATCATACGGCAATATGACTGCCTTGATCTTTTTGGGCCTATCCTCCAAGCGGCCTTCCCTGTCAGCCTGACCCCAGAGCCCAATGAAAAGCAGTCTAGCCAAAGGATGTAGATCAGCTAATTCTTCATTATCGAAAAAACTGGGTTTAATGTTTCGTGTGCGCGCCACCGATATCCCTCCCATGACACTAATTACAGTCGTTCAGACATCTTTCCAATGAGTTTGTTTACAGCGGTTTTATATTCCTCACGCTTTTCATGATCAGTGATCTCTGCCAGTGCTTTTAATAGGTCGTTAAATCCTTTAACCAATGAATCAAAATAAACCTTGAACTTGAGAATCTCCTCATTGCCTCGCTGATCAGGCCTTGCTTCAAACTCATGTGCCTTTTTCCTAAGTTCCTCGAGTTCACGTTCAACCTCTTCCGGCACTCTTTCGATAATCGGTGCGGCCGTGACCTCAATTGGCTGTTTCAATTCTTCGGTAAGTCTCTCTACTTGTGTTTTAGCCTCTTTGAGTTCAGCCTGCAGCTGCGCCAACATTTCATCCGAAGCACCATTTGCCTTCGCCTCTCTTAATAAGTTGGCCAGACGCTCGACTTCTGCCTTGGATTGATGCTTTTCCTTTTCCAGTGCCTCTTGGAGCATTTTTACATCAGCTTGAGTATCACGAAGAACTTTATCTGTAACACGCAGATCTGATTCCATTTGCTGCTTTTCATCAAGTAATTTCCGAGCCTCCTCGGCTTGTTCTTCAGCTATGCGTTTTGCGTTATCAGCAATCTTCCTGTCCCTTACCCAGTTGGACTCAATCTCCCTAAGCTTGGCCTCCAGTTCCTGTTTTTCCTTAATCGCCTGCTGCAGTTCACGTGTAGACATGCTGTCTATGTCATGCTCCTTAATGAACTGGTCTCTTTCATCTCGAGGGAGCCCGAGAAGAGCCACAGCCTGGGTATAGCTCAAATTTCCAAGCGCTTGGGATTTTGCATTATTATCGAAAAGCGCTAACTGATTGGAACCGTACTCCTCAAATATTCGCATGAGATTATTTGCAGTGCTTTGAGAGTAATCAACTGATTTTTCAAGCCATTCACCCCACTGTCCATGCGGGAGCATTGACTTGGCTTCAGCAAGGCGGCGACCAATTTCAATGCTGTTGAAGAGAACCATTTTGCGGGTCTGCTCTTTGATACTGTTTATCTCAGTTGCGATAAGGGACGGTGATCTCTCCATGATTAGTTCGTTCATCGCAGATCCTCCTTCTTATGCCGGGACCATTATCCGGACTTTATTTTCCTGACTCTTTGGTTTCAACCTCTTCAGAAATTCATTAGCAAATTTCCGCACTTCCGGCGGCGCAGGCTTGTTACTGAATCCATACAGCTGCCCAATCATCAGATTTTTCATATCGATTTCCAGCGTGAAGAACGGAGCTTTAGGCTCTGCAATTTTTCTCACAAAAAAAATCATCCGTGTTCCGGCCATATGGCTTTTCCAGTAGTGCTCACCGCCCACACAATGCTTTAGGGATTGACCTTCCTTAACCAAGTCGCTGCGCAGCTGTGGATAGACAATACAAAAATCGCCTTTATAGAAATCTGGCATGCCTACATACAGCTTTTTAATCGCCTGCTTGAACTTCCTATCTTCCTTCTTCGCCTTGATCAGGTTAAAGCGAGCCACAATCTGGTCATGAGCCTCTTGAAGATCACTAGGGAATCGTACGGATTTCCTGGATAAATCAACCTTTAAGGTTTCAGACATGCTCAAATAGTCTTTATAGAGCCTTAAGTAATAGCCAAATTGTTCCTTGCGTCTCCCAAGCTGCTTCTGTTTATGAAAATAATTGACAAATCGCTCAAATGACATGGATTGAAGCATCTTGGAAATATACTGAATTTCATAAGGGTATGGATCCAACTGGCGCAGCTTCTCAAATAAAGACTCATTGACCCAGGTTTTTGACAGCTTAATGATTTGATGTTCAGTTGGAGTAACGTTGTATTTCCGATACATGGGGAGATACTGTTTGCTGACACCAAGCATTCCCGAGAAACCAATGCCTTTGGATAAATCAAATTGCCATAGTCTTGCTGCCAATTCTATTAAGCCAAGCTTAAAAAGATATTCAGCGGCCGGAGTATTTTTAAGATTGTCTAGTAATGACATAAAGTCGACCTTACCAGAACCTTTCAGGCCGGCTTGCAGATCAACACGGTAGTAAGGGTTCCCGAAAACTTCTGTTAGGTTGTTCGTATAGACGAATGATTCACCGTAATGAACAGTTCCGTTCTTTTGGCGGTACCACTCCCAGCCCCAAGCGTTTATGGACTGATATTTATAGGCATAAATGACTGGCCCCTTAGGCGTTTTAAGATAGAGATTCCGATAGTAATCTTCAAATGAATAGCGGACTTCACCCTCGATATAAGTTCGGGTAATTTTAGTCCATCGGATCAATAGCTGATTCCGGACATTATAAGCAATACATATTTGGGCCTTATCCGTTGGTCCACCGCTTCTCCATCCTGAGCGATATTTGCCTTTCATTTGGCAGGTGGGGCAGGATCCGTTACCACCTGTTCTTTCTTCTTTGGGTACCACAAATTCATGACCACAGTGGCCACAGGCCGCTTTCCTGGACCCCTTTTGAATTTTTGAGATGAAAATATACGTGAATCCAAAGACGTTTGTTTCGCAGAATTTTTTAAGATCAGGCGGGTAGTCCGGAAACATTGCGAAGTGCGATTTCATTTTGGAATACTTTCTATCCATTGCCTGTGCTTGTTTCTCTGCATTAATTCCTTTTGCAAAGTAGTCCATCTCATCTATGATTCCCGGCCTGTAACGCCATGACTCTTGTCTAATCTTTAAGAATTCGTGGGCAAGCTTGATATCGCGCTCTGAGGCGTCAATATCCCAGCTGCTCGACCATGAATCTTCAAGAAGATTGCTGGGTATATTTTTGCACCATTGTTTAGCCGGCCATTCTCGGCAGGCCAGGAAGGATTTCCCGTCTGAAACAAAGCGGAGCTTCAGGTTTTTATCCTCTCTGAGAAAGATATCAATGAAAAGGATTTTACCGGATCTCTCCAGGTTTAAAACCTGAATAGAGGCAACATATTTATCTGATTTTTTCTCTTTCGGTGGGAGGCCCGGGTAATTCTGAATAGGTATTTGTTCCAACTCTTTCTTATAAAGCATCAGCCAACCTCCCTTATAACAAATCTTCCAGCCTTATATCAAAGCTAGGAGTTTGTTTTGTTGGCTCTGCCGGCGCTGGTGCGATATCAGTCATGGATGCCGGTTTCCCTTTTATCCCAAAGTATTTAAGCACAACCTCAAAGCCTTCCTCATCCGTAAGCACGGCGCAATTGCCGGACTTTTTTTTCTCGGCTACCTTACGCATCTCATCTAGGCTCTTGCCGATCGTTTTTTCAGTAACCATGATTTTCTCGGCATCCTGAGGATGGCAGTTGATATGTTGGAGCAAGAAGCCTCCGACAACCTGAACGTAAGTATTGCTTTTATTTGAGTCCATTTCGGTTTTCAGTTTGCTAATCGCATTTTCTAACATCGCTTTCTCTCCTTATCCGCACCCCAGCTTTATTCCGCAGTTCCGGCATTGGTCACACGTTCCGGTCGGGACTATGTTGGTACTACCACAGATTGGGCAGGGTTCACTCATCGTTGCACCTCCGGTATCTCATCCCATTCTCGGCCATCCAATAAGCGGCCAGATCTCTTTTTGCCAACTTTCCCGCCCCCTATCTCTGATTCAGGCGGTTCAGGCAATGGTCGCCAATGGGTGATTGATTCTGTAATAAATCCAGTATTATCAGGAATGCCGTGCCAATTGCCATCCATATACTCCGCTCTAAATATGCCATCTCCATCCGAGACCAATACCATTGTGTATTCCTCTGGCAATTGTTCACTTACAGATATCCAGCAATTATCCGTTTTGCCCTTGGCAAGCTCAGCTACTTCATCTGGACTTAATCCGGTTTCTTCATAAAGTGCGAGCCTCTCAAATGCATCCCGAACACATAAGAGAGTATTATAGGAACCCTCCAAAGCTTGTTCATCATTTTTTACATTGACTAAATACACCATGTTGTTTTTAGGGCTTCTTGCTGTCAGGCGCTCAAGCTTATTCATAATTTCTCCTGCCTTTCTTTCCATCTCCAATACCTCACGCTCACCCGAAGGCTCACATCCGCAATCCGGAAGGCCTTATTCGTGTTTCCGGAACAATATTCTTCCCATGCCCATCTCCGAAGTTGGTGATATAAGGGAGGATGAATGCTTGCCATCATACCGCCTCCACCATCTCAAAATCGACCACCCCATTTGGCTTGGCGAATAGAACCGACTTTCCACCGGCATTTACCACGCCGCCTGGTTTGGGTTTTCTCGCGTTTGCGGATTGGTTCAACATGTTCGGGTTTGAAGAGAATCATTCCACATCTACCGCCTCACCAACATCCTCCAGAAAATCATCAATATGGCATAACGGGCAATCGACAACGGCGTGATCCTCAAATTCCTGGTCAACCGCAAATTTCACTTCGCAATGTGTACAACGGTAAACGTAATATTTACTCACGATTTTTCTCCCCCCGCATATTTCCGCGCATCCAGGGCTTAATAGAACTAAGGAAGGTGCTGGCATGGGCGGAATACTTAAACTTGAAATATCCGATGACAAGAATGTACTTGAGATTTTCGAAGGCGAACCCGGTAAACTTACTCTTGCGATGTACCCAGACGATCCCAAGGACCAAACTTATCTTGAGATCGTCACGGATACAGGGGAGTTTATGGGGCTGCTAAAGCGATTGCTCGGGTAATCACTGTTCGAAATATCTCATTGCTTTTTCAGCCGCGTCTCTAAGCTTCATAAAATCCTCTTCCGTTCCGCCGGCATCCGGATGCATCGTCTTGGCCAGCTGCCGGTACCGTTCTTTCACGTCCTCCGGGCCCGCGGGGATCTGTTCGTACCCAAGGAACCGGAAGAAACTCGGCACTTCCACCGGGGGCGGGAGATATTTCATTCCCGCCACCCATGTGCTTAGCTCGTAGATCCCACGCTCGACCATACGCGCCAGATCCTCCAGCGCCAGCACGACCTGCGCGAATGCGTCAGAGCCATATCTTAGTTCAACTCCCCGGGCCTTAGCCTTTTCGATACTATGTTCGAATCGGTAAAGTTGGTTCCGGTACCTGAATTCCACCCAGCAGCCAAAGCGATCAAAATTGTAGTTGAAGTCCTTGATTTCTAGACGCTCCATGACTCTGGACAGCTTCTGCTCGTAGTTGTCCGCTGCGCCATATTGCTTCTTCGCGCCCATTAGCTCACCATCCCTACCCTAGGCTTATACTCGCATCCATGCGGCCGCTCAGTACATCTCTCGCAATTCAGAAAGCAAGCCTCCCCGCCACAGATCAGAACATTCAATCCGTCCATTGTATCCCGCATGGGCTTCGCACAGCTTAGACATTTGCACTGAGTCGTGGCCTTGGAAACAGAGTTTTTAGTATATCGGTTGGGCATTTTGCGCCCGGCTAATCCAGCCATTCGAACCCCACCGCCTTTTCTAATGGCTTACTGGCTTCTTTAGCGGGCTCGACCTGTATTTCCCGGATAAACTGACTTTCTGGTTGTGTAATTATTGGTCCCCGGGGATAAGCTGGCTTTTGCTCAGGCCTGGTAAGGTACAGGCGATCCTTCGCCCGAGTAATCGATACATAGAACAGGCGGCGCTCTTCTTCCAAATCATCTGCTTTATGGCTGGGGAAGGTATTTTGGTTCATCCCGACCACAAACACCACCGGGAATTCAAGGCCCTTGGAAGCGTGAACCGTCATAAGCTTCACTGCATCAACTTTTTCCTGAACCAATTTTTCCTGAAGGTCCTTTGTCTTGAGCCATTTTAGGAAGTAATATATACCAACCGATTCGCCTAATTCATCTTGGACACTCTGCCAGCGCTTGACTTCCTCCAGCATTTTCTTCAGATTTTCAGCGCGGTTGGCCAGATCCTTAGAGAGGTAATAACTATTTAATCCAATAAGCAACATTACTCTTTTGATTAATTCAATTGCAGTGTCCGCTTCCTCGGTGAAGCTTTTAATTAAATCGAGAAGTTGGCAGAAATCTATTGCCCCTGAAATGCTAGATGACCTCATGGTCTCCATTAGGCTTTTTCCAGATTCGATGGATCTATAGTCAAGAATTGAAAGGCTTAGATCTGCTATTCTGATTTCAGGAAAGTTCACAACTCTTCGAACAAGCGTGTCGTTTTCTGGATTGAGCGCTGCCTCGATAAGGTTCGTAAGGCTTCGGATATCAGGTTTTTTGAAAACATCATCGG
Source organism: Paradesulfitobacterium aromaticivorans (assembly GCF_054657415.1). NCBI lineage: Bacteria > Bacillati > Bacillota > Clostridia > Eubacteriales > Peptococcaceae > Paradesulfitobacterium > Paradesulfitobacterium aromaticivorans. The sequence goes on from NZ_BAAHYT010000010.1 coordinate 439,374, forward strand.
AGTTGGTGACAATTTGGGCGGGAATCTGATGTCTGTCTAAGTTGTCCTTGATGACCAGCAGTTGCCGGTTAGTCCTTGCAAGGATGGCGATATCTGACCAATTCCCAAAGTTGAATTTCCGGGCTATCTCGTCGGCGATAAGTTCAGCTTCAATCTCTTCATTCCGGACCGTTACCCTTATGATGGGATCCCCCGGCCGATCACTGATCAACACCTTTTTCGTTTGGTTTTCATTGTGGCCAATTAATTCATTGGCTGCGGTAACGATCTCGCGTGTTGAGCGGTAGTTTCGCTCCAACTTAATCACTTCACATCCCGGGTGCCGGTCGGGAAACTCGATAATGTTTTGGACGTTTGCCCCCCGCCAACCATAGATGCTTTGAAAATCGTCACCGACGACAAAGAGGTTCTCCGGGTTGAGCAGCTGGATTATTTCGAATTGGATATCGTTAGTGTCTTGAAACTCATCGACAAAAACATACCGGTACCGGTTCTGCAGTTCCCGCTGCGCCTGGTCGAAAGTCAAAACATCCCGCGTCGAGACCAGTAGGCCATCAAGGTCGATTGCATTATTCCTGGCCAAACGGTTATGATACTCTGCCACCACCTTAGCTACCGGTAAGTCCGCGTCAATCTCCGAATAAAGATTATCCAAGACATCCTGGAGCTTGACTTTCTTATAACCCAGCTCATCGATACAGGAACGGATAATGGCCGTCCGGTCATCTTCGTCATAAATGGTAAAATTGGAATCCAAGCCAACTGTATTGCCCAACTCCCGGAGCACCCGGACGCAGAAACTATGAAATGTCCCTACAGTCAGCTTCTGTCCCTCGCTTATCCCTACCAGCTGCATAACCCGCTCTTTCATTTCCTTAGCCGCCAATCGGGTGAAGGTAAGCGCCAGCATGTTGCTGGTACCCACCCTATGTTCTTGATGAAGATGAGCCATGCGATGAGTCAAGACCCGGGTCTTTCCGGATCCGGCACCGGCCAAGCAGAGGATCACCGGATTTTGGGAAATAACCGCCTGCAGCTGCTGCTCGTTTAATCCATCAAGAAGACTAGGCACTTTGCTTCACCTCCCCAATGGTCTCGATGCCTAAATCAGTGACACCCCATTCTTTGAGCTCCGGGAGCAAAGTCTTTTCTTCCGTGCCGGCAATCCAATGGTGCTCGTAAACATCAACCACGCCAGAGAGGATGATGTTATCTAATTTGCCTGAGAGCTTGTCCATACCGATCAGTACCCGGCGGAAGTTTGCGCGGTCCAGGTTCTCTATGTTATCAATAGCTAAGACTTTCAGTGGCGGATTAGCCCTATCCAGGAAAGTAACCAGCATAGCAATAAGGAGTAGGAGCTGCTGGCCAGTGCTGAGAGCATCAAAATTGCGTTCTTCGCCAAAGCGGTCCCGCCAGCCAAATTGAAAGACTTCCTTCCCCGTATCCGATTCGGTGGAGAAGTAGAATTCCCGGTCGATGTCCATAATACCCAGATTAGCTTGAATGTCGGAGCGGATTGGTTCGAGAATTCCTTTGACCAATTCTCCTTGTAAGCCTTTGGCACCCAATGAATCTAACAAATCTTTTAAGCTTTGAGCATGATAAGTAGCAGTCTTGGAATCAATCATGCTGGACTTGAGGTTACTGAGAGTGGTCTTGGCTTTTTCTTGTTCCTCAAGCTTAACTTTTATTATTGTGATCTGCCCTCGAATGCCTTCCCTCTGCTTTTCGAGAATATCCAGTGGTGCAATAGGTTCCGCCGGTTGATTTTGCAGGCGCTGCAATTCTGTCCGGAGCATCCGGATTTGATCATCCCACCTGGCCCGAGCGTTAGCCATTGCCGACTTCTGCCCTTCCAACTCGGCAATGGCCTTCCTAGCTGTTTCATTCGCCTGGTTAATCTCAGACTGCTCGCGGAGGATGGCATTTTTCTTTACCTCAATATTAGCTTTGTTTGTTTCGAGCATTTTCCGTTCCTGGGTCAGCTCCTGAAGTGCCAGCTCTTGATCCGTTTTACGGTGCTCCAGTTGATCTATTTCTTTTTGGAAAACATCAAGCGCCCGCGAGAAGTCTTTATCGCAACCAATCTTGGGATGAATCACGCATACTGACTGCTGGCCTTGTGTTCTGTTGTTTTGGATTTCTTCGATTTTTGCCAGCGTTTGCCGCAGTACTTCTTGATTGGCCTGGACTTGAGCCAGGGCCAGATTGATCTCTCGTTCCTGATTGCGAAGGGTTTCAAGGCGGCTATTGGTTACTTCGAGTAATTTGTCCTGGGCCTTCATGAATGATCCAGTATCGCGTTCCCGGATCCGGCCCTGCCATTCACTGATAGCTTTATCAAGCTCCTCCATATTGTCATCAATAATGGTGTTCTCGAGCTTCTTGATTTCCTCTTGAAGCTCGGAAATCCGGGCCATTCGCTGATCGATAATGCGTTTGCGCTCTCGATCCTGGGCTAACTGTGCTTCCACTGTGGTAAGCTGTTGCTGCAGCTCCTCGAGTTCGGCTTTATGTTGGACAATATTTCGGTCAGTCTCAGTTAACTGGTTTTTCAGGTCAGCAAGCTTTTTTACAGCACCCTCTGCATTTTTCTTCTCAGCGTTCCAATGCGTTTGCTTGGCCTTGGCCCAGTCGATCATCGCCTGCAGACCGGCTTGAATATCATAGCTCTCCGGATACTGCTTCATGGCATCGCTGATGAGATTAACCATAATCCGGTATTGGTCCGGATTATTGACCTCAAGTTCGGTTGTGAGCAAATGCTCCGTGAGGTAGCTCATTACCTTAGATCGATCCCATGTTTCCGTCCGAATTGCCGAAAGACTGTAAATAAATTCACGACGCTTGGTATCAGATAGAGTGAGGAATTCGTTAAAATCCAACATTACGGGAAAGCTCCCAACCTCGACTGCGATCCGAGCCTCCTTATCGGCTGCCTTTTTCTCCCCCCGACTAGGCGAGAGAGTGATCTCCTGTGAAACCGTCACATTGTTGGCTCCATCCTTACCGCTCTTCTCCGAACGGGTAAAAGTGCGGGCAAAGGATAATCGATCCGTCACTAATCCGACGGTCATATGATCGGAGCTGGCCAACTTAAATGTTTCTGCCGGCAGCTTCCCTTTTCCGGGTACATATCCGAGAAGAGAGATCCCAAGAGCCTGTATCCGCGTGGTCTTGCCTACGCCATTGGGACCAACGATGATGTCTTTACCAGTCAGAGCCTGGGACTTTGTCTGCCCCTTGATATCGCACATGGTTATCTCTTTGATCACAAAAGGCTACCTCCACTAAAGAGGGAATCCTGGGCGCCCTCCTCTACTTCTGTTCCAGCTACAGCATCCTCCTCGGTGGCAACTTCGGTATTCTCAATAATTTCGACTCGTTTGTTATTAAGAGTAAGAGGCTCACCATCCGCTGCTTTCTGCGCAATATCCAGGAGTTCTTCTTTCGAGAAATCATGGGTAAAGCCTATCACTGGTACCATCGCAGTTTTCCCTTTTTCCGGGCCTTGGGCATCCACATAAACCATACTAAGCGCCGGGTGTTTTTTCATGACATTACGTTCAGCTATTGTTTGGGCTTTGCGTTCAGCAAAGAGTTTATTTTGTACGAAGGTTTCGATAGCCTTAAGTACTTCCTTATTGCTAAAATCAGCCCACACCCCTAAGTCACCTTCAATCTGATAAAAGACACCTTTTTGTTTTTCCGTATCAGTCAACATGGATTTGAGACACATCCGGCCAGCTGCAGAATTATATTGAACTTTTTTGACCAGGTCCTGAATGAAATACATTTGAATATCATAAAGCAGTGTCGAACTGGTGATTGTGAGGTTGCCGATTGGGCTCAACCCGATTGCCATTTTCTTGACCCATACTTTTGAGATGGTACCTGACTCTGGATCAATAATGGGGTAAGGATTTACTACTACGCTTCCGTCGGGGAGAGTCAGTTTATCAGGAGTAATAATTGAGATTCCGGCAATTTTATTGAGCTCGTTATATCCGCCGGCCGTAATCATGACTTTGCCCGATACCTCGGCCAGATGGCCTTTCTTTTCCTCAAGCTTCATTTGTGCCTTAACCGCTTTGACCATGCCGCTATCTGTACGCTTAACGAAAACCTTGCCATCCCCCAGGACTGCCAACTCTTGTGTTTGTTTTTGTACTTGCTCTTGTGGTACTGACATTTCTTTTTCCTCGCTCTCATTTATTTATTCCTGGCTAGTTTAAGCCTTTGAGACTTATCCCCGGTCACGATAAGAGGTGTGAAAATGACCTCCCCGTCTTAATAAGAGCCAAAAGCTCCCGTGCCTTCCCTGAAAAGCTGAATATTCCCCGCTTCATCCCTTTGAACTCCTTTCTTGGGAGTGAAAATGACCGCCCTAAAGCCTATTGCCCAAAATCCGTCTGAATCCCGTTCCCATCGCACGCCGCACTTTCGGCAGCGCGCAGTTTTGCGGTGGTATGCGAAACGTATGGCTTGTCCACATAAGCATTGGCCGGTCATATGTACCCCCTCCTTAGACTCTTTTCATATTTCGATACCAAGTTCCTTAAGGGATTGCTTCCAGATCTCCCTAACATCTTCATCACAATGAGCCATCGCATCTTCCCAGGTTGGCCAGCGTCCTTGTTGCTGATAGAATTTGTATTGGTAATACAAGCTTTGGGCGTTATGTGGCATCTCTGGACTGTGATCGACAGCGCACTCCTGACATACATCAGGCGCACACGGGAAAAGAATCCCTTCTTTGGCTAAATCAACGACCTGGACGTCTTTCTTTCCCACTTATTCACATTCCCCTCTCTTTTGTGGTATAATCCTGATAAGCAATTTCCTTAGCGGCTCATCAGAGCTGCTTTCTTTTTTGGCCGGGGTTTGATATAGCCTCGGCTTTCTAATTTCTGTCGGTGGGCTTCTTTGATGCTCATAGGGCTAATCCCATATTCCCGGCAGAAAACGTCTATACAAACGTCGATGGCCGTCCGGGAATCCATGAGCTCCATTAGGCTGTCGGCAATGGCTTCCCTCTGATCCTCAGTTACAGTTCGCGGAGGATTCAGGACTGCCACTTGCCTCAGGTGCTCCATTGCCTCCCCGAGTTCCTCAATGGTTTTATCTCTGACTACTGCTCGATGTAGATCTACATCCCCATCCAACCAGACCATTCCGGCAGCTCCCCCGGTCGCCTCATAGGCCACGGCCATTGCCAGCCGGTGGCTGTCGATAGTTTGTGTCAGGCCAGTCAGCACTTCGGCTGGTGCTGGGATCCGCTCGCGCTCATAATCACTGAGGGATGATTTGCCGATGTAGAGCTTTGCAGCCAAAGTTGTTAAGGAGAGATCATATTCTATCCGGGCTTCTCTAATCACTTGTCCGATGCTCATTTATGTACTCACCTCCTCCCGATGTGTAGATTATCAATACGTCCAGCTCCTGCGCTCCAAATTCGAATGCTGCTTCTCGGCTCTCCATAAATAGATCCAGCCGGTTGCCTTTGATGTCCCCGCCCCTGTCCGTAACTGTGTACGTTTTCCCAAGTGCAGGAATGTAGATCTCGGTACCGAATGGGATGCTCTCGTCGGCTGCTATGGTTCTGCCCTCTTTGACAAGCTCTCCGTTTTTGGTTATGCCCCGTCCATCCATGCCGGGATCATTTTTGGTGTAGGCAGTAATGGTCATGATCCGCTTTTCGATCTTGGGTTCAGTCTCTCCCCGGCTAATCTGAACAGACTCACGTTTAGCATCAACCTTTGCCGACAATTCGGGCGCAACCGCGATGTTTAGACATATTAAGATCAGGGCTGGAACCAGTAACATACTCACAACTACCCTGAGCATGTCGCTCACTCATCTAAAATCAGTGCATCGAAGGTGTTTTTGATGTCCAGGACTAATCGACTGAGAGCACTGTATGTCTTGGCTTGCTCAATGCTCGTCTCATCCCTGGCCACGGCGACCAACAGCGAATTGTTCAATGCATCGAAGGCTTGCTTCACGTCTTTATGCATCCCACGCTTCTTGGGTTTGGGTAGTGCCGCCTCAAATTCAGGATTGGGCGCCATCCCCTTGCACTTGTCAATTGTGATGCCGAGCTGGCTGCGCTTGTTGTAGACATCTTCCACGCGACATCCAAGAGTTGCGGCGATCTCTTTATTGCTTAAACCCTCCAAGCAAAGCTCCTTGAGCTTAGCCGTTTGTTCTTCCGACCATCTCATTTCTTATTGCTCCCTTCATATTTCTCACCGGAAACATAATGCTTGTCCATCCGAAACCCCGGAACAAAGGCGGATTGGATTCCGCCGCGTGCAGTAGTATGTTTAGCTTACCGACTCCGGCCAGCGTTTTGGTTCCCGACGGATGGTTTGCCCGGCCCGGAAGTAGGTCACTTTCCAACTTTGCTCCTGACGCTGCTTCCGGATCCTACGGACGCTCTCCCGGATGCGCTGTTCGCCGATGAGGGCGCGGACGGCGGCGCGTAGGAGCTTCTTGATGCGTTGCATGCGTATGTACCCTCCTTCCTATTCGTCATTTTTTGAAGCAAATGAGTCCTCAAAGATCGTCTTGCTGAAAGATTGGCTGACTACAAGGAGCTTCTCAAACTCTAGCTCAATAGCTTTCTTTAACTCTGCCTTGGCCTCCCAGTCAAGGCTGGAGCCGTATTTGTCTAGCCAGATTCTGATAAACGATTTAATTGGTGCCAATGTTTACTCCCTCCTTTCTTACGCCGCTGGCACTTCTTCCCTGGCCTCCTCTGGGCTATCGAAGTTCCCGATAAACTTCCCGTCCACCCAGAGTTCGTAATAGCCCCGCGGATTTGGGACGATTTCATAGGACATGGCGTCACCTCCCCTCTTATGCTCCTTTCCCTGTGAGCACTTCCACCCCACCGGTATTGATGAACTCCATAACTGCTTTAGTGGGGATCCTGATGCCTCGCCCTATCTTTGTGGCCGGGAGCTTCTTTCGCTTCACCAGCTCGTAGATGGTCCACCGGCTGCACTTCATAAGATCCGCTGCTTCCTGTGGCAAAAGCATTACCGACATATGTGTCCTTTCCGGTACCGCAGATACATTTTCTAACTGCTCCATTTCTAATCTCCTTTCACTTTGATTTCCACCAACACCAGGTTTCCGCATTTGGGGCATTTGATTGACAATACGAGTAAACCCCGAAGCGTAAATTCAGCAAGTTTCTTGTTGCAACGGTTGCAGCGCACCTGGTTCACTCAATGATCCCTCCTCTCAGATAGCGGCTTTGCATTCAGAAACATCTTCAGAAATAATCTTAGTTTCTAAGAGTTCATCTTCAAAAAAAATTGCTGGATTAGCACCAAAGGCCTTGCGGCAAATAAGTTCAAACATATCTACCGTAAGTCGTTGCCTTCCTAATTCAATTCCGTTTAGCGTTTTTGGATGAATTCCTATTTTATTTGCTACCCAAGCTTGAGTAATGCCTTTCTTCAACCTATAAAATCTGATTTTCTCATATATTTTCATACAGACTCACCACCTTTATTCTTAGTATCTAAGATTATGGGTCTATTTTAGTTCTTATTTCCTAAGATGTCAAGAGCTAATTCTAAGATTCTAAGACTTTGCTCTTATCTTCTCAGAATAATGGTATTATATGGTCGGGGTGAAATTATGAGCGAGACTTTGAGTTCAAGACTAAAGAATGCCCGCGTAAAAAAAGGAATGACTCAGATCCAAGTTATGCAACAAACAAATATTAATCATAAAACATTATCGGGTTACGAAAATAATGTTAGTGAACCCGATCTCAATACACTTAAAGTTCTAGCTCAATTGTACGGCGTCACCACCGACTTTCTCCTTGGCCGCACGGACATCCCGACCGCTGCCACCCCCGAGAGCATCTTCGACCGCGATAACGAGCCCACCGAAGTTGAACTCGAACAAATACTTCGCAATAGCCGCGTCAACTTTGACGGCGCACCATTAGATGATGAAGACAAAGAGGATATAATCAACTTCCTAAAGATGGCCTGGAATACCTTGAGAAAAAAGAAAAAAGACTAAGTAAAAATCTCAGTCTTCAATGTTGTCGGGCGTCTGGAAGAAATATTAACCTACTTCACTTTAATCTGTGCACCACTGAGCTTCAAGTACTGGCCATTCTTAACCGTAATGTAACTCTCTCCCTGAAGAATATCATTTGAAATAATGCTACCCATGGCGTGAGAACTGTTACTACTCACCTCTACATAGGACATATTCCCGCTAGGAACTACCTTGTATTCCCCTGCAGGTAGATCTACTCCCACCTTGTACATTCCCTCAGGCAACAACCCGTCAGATGGTTGAATTTTGGAGGCATCATTGAAAGCATACGCTGTACAACCGTTGAGTTTCAAATACTGACCGTCGATTACTGATATAATCGATCTGTTTTGAAAGGTATCGTTCGCGATGATACTGTTCATTTGACCGGTTGAATCTTTGTCTATTTCAAAGTAACTCATACTGCCACTGGCAACTAGCACATACTCCCCTGCTGGCATGTCGCCGCTAATCTTATACATCCCCGCCTTGTACGTCTTCACCGCCTTGTACGTCTTCACAGCAGGAGCAGGAGCCGGAGCCGGAGTTGCAGCCGGTTTTGAAGCAGAAGCGGATGTAGTTGGTGCAACAGTGGGACCACTTGAGGCTTGCGATGTCGGTGCGATCGTTGATGATGTGGAGGTACTCGAACCGTCTCCTTTAATCACCCCATAAATAATCAAGATGATAATCAGATACCCGATAGTCGCTACGATTTTCTTCCATACTTTGCCCGACCGAAACCCTGGAATTTTACTCATGTGTTTACACGCTCCTTTGTAGAGAAATATTTTGAAAATTCACTTCCTTAACTTCGCGATGCCAAAACGGTTTCCTGCAACTCGACAAACATATTCATTATTCGACTATTCTTACAACTGAGGTGGACACAATGCACTATATACAGCGCGCGGTTCGCGAACTAGTCGATGAGTACAGCACTCAGGACCCCTTTACCCTAGCTAAAGAGATGGGTATCCAGGTTTTCTATTATCCGTTCCGCAAAGTCAAGGGAATGGTCATTGAAATCGGCGCTCACAAGATGGTCGGCCTAAACTCTGAGTTGCCGGAACGTTTGCAGCGTGTAGTTCTGGCCCACGAGCTTGGGCATTATACTCTTTCCCCGGCTGGAGTCGGTTATTTCTTTACTAGCGAACATACTCTGATGGAATCAAAAGTTGAATACGAGGCCAACCGGTTTGCGGTCGAGCTCCTAGCTGGTGACGCTGATCCAGAGGAAGGTGAGACGTTAGAGCAATTTGCGGCGAGGATGGGAGTGCCCTGGGAGATGATAAGGCTGATAAAATGACTTGCTTTTTCCGAATCTTACGAAAGAAGGGGACACGCATGGACTTCATTGATCAGATTAAACAGTTCTCGAAACGGGCGGAGCAGCTTCAGCAGCACATTGGCACTGAGGAAGCGACGAAGACCTCGATTATCATGCCTTTTTTTCAATTGCTCGGATACGATGTTTTTAACCCAGCTGAGTTTATCCCTGAATTTACGGCTGATGTCGGCATCAAAAAAGGCGAAAAGGTGGATTATGCCATCGTGTTCGACGGCAAACCCATGATTTTGATCGAGACAAAATGGTGTGGGGAGAATCTCCAGAAACATGACTCCCAGCTATTCCGTTATTTTGGAACCACCCCTGCCAAGTTCGCAATACTGACCAATGGCATCATTTATAGGTTCTATACTGACCTGGACGAACAAAATAAGATGGATGAAAAGCCATTTCTCGAATTCAACCTTCTGGACATTAAGGAAAACTTGGTTCCAGAACTAAAGAAATTTCAACGTCAAAACTTCGATGTGGAAACAATCTTTAATACTGCATCCGAACTTAAATACACCAATCAAATTAAGCAGTTTATGTCCCAACAGCTCCTGAATCCATCCGATGAATTTGTCTCCTATATTCTAGGTGAAGTTTATCCTGGGCGCAAAACCCAAAACGTCATTGACAAATTTCGGGAGGTTGTAAAAAAATCATTGAACCAATTTGTGAATGAGCTAATGAACGAACGTATCAAAACGGCTTTAGAAGCCCCATCCAGTGAGATTACTTCGGATGAAACATCGGAACAAGAAGTAGCAAATCAAGAGCAGCCCTCAAAAATTCAGACTACTGAGGAAGAGTTGGAAGGCTATTTCATCGTCCGATCAATTTTACGGGAAATAATCCCTGTAAGCCGCGTCTCATCAAAAGACACCGAGTCTTACTTTGGAATTTTACTTGATAACAACATAAGAAAGTGGATTTGTCGTCTGCAATTCAACGCAAACCAAAAATCCATTATCATAGCTGATGAGACAAAGAAAGGTATCAAGCACTTGATCGAAAGTGTGGACGACATTTATAGCCTGAAGAAAGAGCTCTCTGATGCTGCTGAAAGATATGCGCAACCTTCTTGACAGGCCCCTGGGCGTATGTGGGACAAGCAGTTGGTGACATGTTTACCATTCACCATGCCGCTTGCGGCAAGGGAGACGGTCGTGGGGTATGGAGGGAGGTGATCCATGGCTGGATATATCATCGGTCTTGATACGTAGAGAGAACCATTTGGGACCCGGTCAAATCTGTTTGTAAGGGAGATAAATTATGGTTTTTGCTTATAACCCCAATTATTTTATTGAATCAGACCCAAATATTTATGGAAATGCTGACCTGCGAGAACCCCAAGTACAAGGCTATTCTCATGTATATGAACATTTTATCATTCAGAAAAAAACCACTCATGCTGTAATCGTTTTACCAACAGGAGTAGGAAAAACCGGTCTAATGGCATTGCTTCCATATAATATTAGCCAAGGCAGAGTTCTTATAATTACTCCTCAGATCACAATTAAGGATACAGTAGTAGATGCTTTAAACCCTGACATACCTGATAACTTTTGGCTTAAAAGAAAGGTGTTTGATAGGCCAAAGGATCTGCCGACATTGGTAGAATTTGAAGGAAGTAGGACACCTATTGAAGTATTGATAGTTGCAAACATTGTTGTATTGAATGTTCAAAAACTACAAAGCAGACTTGATTCTTCTCCACTAAATTTTTTACCCTCCGATTTTTTTGACATGATTATTATTGATGAAGCACATCATTCAGTAGCCAGAACTTGGGTTGAAACCATTTACCACTTCGCTGCTGCAAAGGTTGTAAAAGTAACAGGTACCCCAATACGCACTGATAAAAGAGAAATTGCTGGGGAGTTAGTGTACAAATATAAATTGAGTCAGGCAATGGCAAAAGGGTTTGTTAAAAGCCTGGAAAATCTTAATTATATCCCTGAGGAGTTATTTTTAACGATTGAAAATGACAAAGCCAAGACATACACAGTAAATCAAATTTATCAAATGAATCTAAAAGACGAGGACTGGGTGAGTAGATCGGTGGCTTACTCCACCGAATGTTCAGAAAAAGTCGTTGACGAAAGTATAAAATTACTTGAAGCAAAGCTATTAGATAATACTGTACCCCATAAAATCATTGCCACAGCTTGTAGTATTAGCCATGCTGAAGAAATTAAAGATATTTATGAAAGGAAAGGCTATAGAACTGCCTTAATCCACAGCAAATTAAGCGAAGAAGTAATTGACCAGGCCAAAAATGATATTAAAAATCACCGGGTAAAAGTAGTTGTAAATGTTTCTATGTTAGGTGAAGGTTATGATCACGAATTCCTGTCTATTGCTGCTATATTTAGACCATTTAGAAATCCGTTACCCTATACTCAATTCATAGGGAGAATTTTGCGTATTATCCCTGAGGAATTGGTATCAAAAGCATCTGATAACATTGGTCAGATTGTTTCTCATTGGCACCTAGGTTTGGAAAATCTTTGGAATACATATAAAATTGAAATTCAAGAAAGCGAAATTATCAAAAATCTTAATGAGACTGATATCATTTATGATAGTCCAGATCCTTCGGATGGTAATAAGGAACTAAGTCAATTAGATATCGGCCAGGCAAGTGAGCGAGGAACCGGGAAAATAATTGGTGACGTATACCTTACTACGGCAATTATAAAAAAGAAGCAGGAAGAAGAGAAAATCCGCGAAGAAAAGATTATTGAAATTCAAAAAATACTTCAGATAAACAGAGAAGAAGCATTAAAAGTGATAAATCTAACTGAAAACAAGGATTCTGATATTAAGCGTCCTGACAAATATTTCTCTAGTAAAAAGAAGGATATAGATGTTACAATAAAGGATCACTAAGTATAATATTGACCAGAAAGCAGATAATCTAAAAGAATGCCCTCTATTTCAAAATAATCGGTTTTCTTGGATAAAAAATAGAGGACAAAATAACGGTGGTTTTTTAGCTATATATTTTAGTCATTTTCTTAATTTTGAAATTGGAGCAAATAGAAGTTCTTGGAGTATTGATGATTTCGAAATAGCTAATCAGAAATTACCTGAAATTGTGGAATATGTTGAGAAGGTTTTAGAAGACTTTCTGAACATATAAATATCTTCCAAGGAGGGATACCAAAATGAAAGAATATATCGAAAAAATTTACAAACTTCTTCATAGTCCTCTGGTTACACCTTATAATCTATTGGAAAATGCAAAACTTCCTAACTATGAATATGTAAATTTCTACAAGGGAAACCAAGGATTAGTTTCTGAAATGAAATGCACACTCGATGACGGTAATAAAGCAATTTTTTATTACCATTTTGACCACGATGAAAATCTTCAATGTGTTTATATGTCCCAGGGAAAACAAAAACATTGTATCTTTGATAGGCAATCGGAAACTCAAAAAATGGTTTCCAACTATCAAAAGAACTCTGCATCAGAAAAAATTATTGCAATATAGGAACAAATTTTATACAATTAAAATTAAAAGAGCGCCAGAGCACCAGCGCCAGTATCCGGATCGGCCAGAGAGCCAGAGCGCCAAACAATTTTTAGAGGGCCTTCAGAGCCCCGCATATTCTCCTTAGTATTCTTAGGGAGAGGTGCGGGGTTTTTGCTTTTTAGAGCCCCAGTGTGGAGGCATGTATATGTATTCAGGGCACATTGAAAAAAAAGGCAAAGACCGCTACACAATCATAATTGAAAGTGGCCGAGATTCAGAGGGTAAACGAAAAAGAATTAAAAAGGCATTTCACGGAGGAGGACGTGAAGCTGATAAAGAACTCGCACGACTGATAACTGAGCTTGAAGCCGGAGCCTATGTTAAGTCCACCAAAATGAACTTCGGGGAATTTTTGTTGCTTTGGCTTAAAGAGTATGCCAAGGATAATGTCGCAGACCGAACCTATGAGTTTTATGAGAAAATGTTTGAGAATCATACAATTCCGCAACTTGGTCCAATTCCATTGGACAAGCTTATGCCCCTTCAGTTACAAAGGTATTATAACTATTTACGGACGGAAGGAAGAAAGGATGGTAAGCCAGGAGGGCTGGCAGAACCGACCGTATTTAAGCACCACTGCATTATTCACAAAGCTTTAAAAACAGCGGTAAAATGGCGGCTCATCCGTGAAAACCCGTCAGACTTTGTTGAAAGGCCAAAACGTCCGGACTCAGATATTGCATCCTTTTACGAGCCCGAACAAGCAATCAAAATGTTAGACTGTGCGAGAGAAAACGAACCAATTAATAAATATGCCATTCTACTGGTCGCTGTTTATGGCGGCAACCGTCGTGGTGAAATCCTTGGACTACGTTGGCAGGATATTGACTGGGAGAACAATATCCTAAGAATAAGGCAGACTGTTCAGTATACAAAGGAAAAAGGAATTTTCATTAAAGGAACAACCAAAAGTAAAAAGGGGAAACGTGACATTAAAGTACCTGATATAGTTTTGGATGCTATACGCCAACATCAAGCTAAACAACAAGAATTTAAAGATACTTTGGGCAAGGATTATAACGATAATGATCTAATTTTCTGCCAGGATGATGGTAAGCCTATGCATCCGGATACTATATCCAGTTGGTTTCCGGAATTTTTATCGGAAAATAAACTCCCGAGAATCCGCTTTCATGACCTTCGTCATACGAATATCACAATTATGATTGCAAATAAAGTGCCTGACATTGAGATAGCACGCCGGGCCGGCCATTCGGATCCTGCTACTCCTCATCGATTATATGGCCACGTTTACGCAAGTATGAAAGATGAAGCAATGGATGCAATTGAAAACGCCTTGCAAACTCCCAAGGCATCCGAAACACCTCCACCGCCTGAACCATCAGAAACCCCAAAAGCCAAAATCATTGCTTTTCCAAAAAGAAATCTTGCCTAGCATCAAAATCCTCAGAACACTTTCTGAGGATTTCTTTTAGGTAATGTATGGTGGTGAAAAGCACCGCTTAGCACATTTGGGCACCAAATGGGCACCAATTTAGCTTTTTTACCTTTTCCATAAAAAACGAAAACCCGCAATCACTTGCGGGAGTAAGGTTCCAATGGAGCCGATGGTCGGAATCGAACCGACGACCTGCTCATTACGAGTGAGCTGCTCTACCTCTGAGCCACATCGGCATTATTAGACGAATGTTATTTTACTTGATTTTTAGATTTTCGTCAACTAAAGTTTAGATTTTTTACCCCATCTTGTATTTCTTCAGCTTGCGCACTGCCGTGGGCTGGCTTATACCCAAATACTCAGCCAGTTTGACCGTGCTGGGATACTTCTCATAGACTCTGCGGATGAGGCTGCCTTCGAATTCGTCAAGCATCTCGCGCAAGGTTTTCCCTTCAACAGCGGCCGCCGTTGATTGGACTGAAATTTCAGGGGGCAAATCTTCTGCACGGATAACTTGATTTTCTACTGTCAGCACCAGGCGCTCTATCATATTTTCGAGCTCGCGCACATTTCCAGGCCAGGGATATTTAAGCAGAATATCAAGTGCCTGTTCACTCAGCCTTTTATCTTGAAAGTACATCGTGTTAAAACGCTGTATAAACTTCATGATCATTTGCAGCAAATCTTCCGACCGCTCGCGCAAGGGCGGAATGTAGATTGGAACAACGGACAAACGGAAGTAGAGATCCTGCCTGAATCTTCCTGTTCTCACAGCCTCGCTTAAGTCCATATTCGTAGCAGCGATCAAACGAAAATCCACCTGTTTGGCTTTCGTGCTTCCGATAGGGAAAAACTTTTTCTCCTGGCTTAGGGTTAAGAGCTTTACTTGCAAGTTCAAGGGTAGATCTCCCACTTCATCGAGAAAAAGGGTACCTCCCTCAGCAGCTTCCACCAGTCCTTTCTTTCCCTGCGGGCTGGCACCGGAAAAAGAGCCAGCCACATACCCGAATAATTCTGATTCCAGGAGGTTTTCCGGTATACTTCCACAGTTAATCTCGATTATCGGGCCGTTTTTGCGCTTGCTGTGGCTGTGGATAAACCTCGCGATCAGGTTTTTCCCTACCCCTGATTCTCCCGTAAGCAAGACGGCAGCATCGACTTCAGCAATTCTCTGCGCGGAAGCCAGAGCCCGTTTCATCTCAGAGCTGGAGGCAATGATTCCGTCCTTCTCCCTGCTCTTAAGTTCCAGTAGTTCGCTCTGGACTTTCTTCACTTTTTCTTCCATGATATTGGCATATTCCCTAAGGTGCATCAACTCAGTTACGTCATGGGAATAGCTGACAACAAAGCGAACATCTCCGTTTTCGTCAAAAATGGGGCTGGCTGTTACCAAAAGCTTGATTCCGGACAGGGTCTCCTGAATTAAGCTTTGCCTGGCTTGTGTTTGCAGCACTATTTTACTTATAGACGGGTTGAAGATTTTGTCACGCTCGAGCTCATCAACTGAGCGCCCGATAATATCCTGACGGGAAGCGTACATTTCATCCACTGCTTCATTAGCATAAAGGACAATCCCGTTCCCGTCGGTAATGACCACATGGTTGTTAATCGAATCAAGGATCTCTTTCCAATCCCAAGTCGCTTCTGTCACGGTCTTTTCACCCTTTTCCATTACCGCGTCCCCGCATGCACTGCCGCAGTTTAAACAGCTCCCACCGGCAGCAGCCTGAAAATCAAACGGGCATTTTTGCCACAGAAAGCTGGCACTGACAGAACTAATATAATTAAAGATCAATATAATTCTGATGATAGTACAAGCATACTACAGAAAACTTAGAACAGGGTAGCAGACAAAAAACATAAAAAGATTAACCGTCCGCACCGACAATTCTCAGCGGAAAGAGACGAATTAGTGGATCAGCGAACCTCAAAATTTGTGAGGTTTTCGGCAATACTCCCGCTCACTGTGGCTATCACATTATGGGCAACTCTTGCTCTGCTTAAAAAACATCCCTCCCATAGCAGTTATGTTATTCTGCCACGGAAGGGCTTTTTTTGTTCATTCCATGTCTAGGTCTCAATTCAATCCAATTATCTCTGATACTTGTTAAAGGCCCTGGTTTTGCGACAGCCTGTTTTGCCACTCCTGCATTTGCTCTGCCGAGATAGGTTTTGTAAGGAAACTTCCGACGACCAATGTCACCAAGCTGACAGCAATGCCGTAGATTATGGGGTCGGTAGAACTAATACCCTGGATTCCCAATCCAGCAATAACGACCGCTGCACTGATAACGATTGACCAGAAAGTAGCTTGAGCAGTGGCACGCTTCCAGAAAAAACCAGCCACCACAGGTACCAACACTGAGCCTGACAAAATGGCATAAGCTACATCTAAGGCCACCAATACATCCTGTAACCAGATTGATATAGCAATGAGCAACAATCCCAAAACAAAGGTTGCAATCCGCGATACTTTGACTAACTGCCTGTCATTCGCTTGAGGATTAACAAGTGGAATATAGATATCATTTACAAACAGGGTAGTAGACGCAATTAATGTGCCGCTGGCAGTAGACATCAAGGCCGACAACAGCCCTGCGAGAACCAACCCGGAAACTCCCG
Source organism: Paradesulfitobacterium aromaticivorans (assembly GCF_054657415.1). Classification (NCBI taxonomy): domain Bacteria; kingdom Bacillati; phylum Bacillota; class Clostridia; order Eubacteriales; family Peptococcaceae; genus Paradesulfitobacterium; species Paradesulfitobacterium aromaticivorans. The sequence continues at coordinate 456,346 of NZ_BAAHYT010000010.1, forward strand.
GCGAGAGTAATTTTAATGCCAGCTCTGGAAAGGCCCGTTGAGGATCTGCCAGGTTTGGCAGTAAGATTACCGCGGCCATCCCCACTAAAGCCCCGCCCAGAGCATATAGAATAGAATAAGCCCCTGCCAATACCGAACCATATTTTGCAACTTTCCCACTCTTAGCCGTAAAAACCCGTTGCCACACGTCCTGCCCAATCAGCAAACCTAAAAAGAATAGGAGGAAATAGGCCAAAATAGTCTTGTAACCGATACTCGTGAGATTAAAGTAGCTCTCCGGCAATTTCTGACTGAGTACCGCAAAACCACCGACAGCCCCAAGCGCTTTTGGCACCATTAAAACGAAAAGGCCAATCGTCATAACCCAAAACTGAATGACATCTGTAAGGGTAATCGACCACATACCCCCTACGAATGAGTAGATAAGAACGATCAAGCCGCCTACAAACATTGACATTTTGGGATCCCAACCCATGAAACTGGCAATTACCGAACCCATCCCGACAACCTGGGTAACGGCAACCATGGTTGTGTAAACAATCATCACCATGGCACTAATGTAACGGGATTTGGAATCATAGCGTTTTTCTAACATCTCGCTGATACTAAGCACCTTTAAGTTAGACATTTTAGAGGTCATTAACAGCCCTAAACCTATAATCCCTGACCCTAACATCACCACTAACCATATCCCAGAAATTCCGAATTTATAGCCGAGTTTAGCTGTGCCCAGGGTCGAGGCACCACCTAAAATTACAGCCGCCAGAGCCGGAACGAACATCCCATAATTCAAGCGTCGCCCCGCTAACAAATAATCATCGCGGCTTTTAACTCTCATAGACCCTATTACGCCGGCTCCTATCATGACGATAAAGTATAAAATAATTACCGCAAAATCCAACCCGCGCATTCTCATTCCCTCCTTTTGTTTACTTTTTCTACATGTGAACTGATGTACACGTGCTATTTATTCATTTTTATACCCCCCTTTTAATTTTAGGTACGCTCTTGGATTATCTTCCGAGGGCTATTTTTTGCCTTCAGTCAACCATTGCCAAGGTGTGGCTTGCGGATTTGTCAAAAGCGATTCCTATTCTCGAGCCCTCGCTTCGCTCCCTTTTCCCGAGAGCTTGCAAAGTGAGAAATTCATACACGATAGTGGCAGCAGCGGCGGCGGTTATTTGACCGTGATCATACGCAGGCAAGACCTCCACCAAATCGAACCCAACGAAATCCAGGCTTTTTAAGCCACGCACCAGCGCCAAAGCATCATCAATGCTGGCACCAGCCACCTCAGGCGTCCCGGTTCCCGGCGCATAGGCAGGGTCCAGAAAATCAATGTCAAAGGAAAAGAATACCGGCCCGCTTCCCACCCTGGTGCGGATCGTCTCGATCATGCGCTCCACGCCGGCTTTCTTAAACTGATTCGTGCTCCACACCTCAAAACCCAAATCGCGTGAAACTTGCAGGTCCTGCGGCCCGTAAAGCCCGCCGCGCATTCCAACTTGAATCGAGCGCTTGATGTCCAGCAGCCCTTCCTCAGCAGCGCGCCTAAACGGAGTCCCGTGATTGTATTTCTGTCCGAAATAACTGTCCCAGGTATCAGCATGAGCGTCGAAATGAATGAGGGCGACAGGCCCATGCTTTTTGGCAATGGCACGCAATTCCCCCAGGGTGATTGCGTGGTCCCCGCCAAGTACAACCGGGATTATCCCCTTTTCCACCACAGGATAGAGATTCTCCACAATCTTGTCATACGTAGCTGTGATATATCCGGGGACAACCGGAAGATCCCCATAATCCACTCCTGAAACATAATCAAAAACATTAATGTCCTGTTCCGGATTATAGGGGCGAAGCAAGATGGAAAAATCCCGGATAGCTTCCGGGCCGAACCTCGCTCCCGTGCGGAAAGACTGCCCTGTGTCAAAGGGAATCCCGGTGATTACAAAATCCATGTCACTGTCAAGCTGTTCAATGTAAGGAAGCCGCATAAATGTGCGCGGACCGCAAAAACGCGGAGATTCAAACGAATCTTTCGGTTGATACTTGCCCATAGTTTTCTCCTCCTCATTTTCAGTGTAATAGTGCGATTATTCAGTTACATATGCAAGGATAATGCCAATATTCAGAAAAGCGTATACCGTCTGCCTTTTTACGCTAATTGGGAGGATTTAATCATTGTCTAAGTATTCAATATTGAATAGCATCCGAGTTTTCGCATTATAGCAATAGCTGGCCTTAACCACTATTCAACTATGAATAGTGTATTCGTTTATGAATAACAAAAAGACGATTGGAGAACTGGTCCAAGTTTGCTCCAAACTGTAGCTTAACCGACAGAATAGGACTAGGTTGACCATGATGCCAACCTAGTCCTATTCTCATTTAAGACCTAAAATAAACGGGGAAGATCATAGCGGGGATCGAAAGGCTGAGGAATTCCAAGCCTCCGTTCCATACGCTGGAGCCACGGGGGCTCAAACTGCTCCTCATAGAGTTCCCACCACAGAGGCTCACGGCCTGGCTTGATGCCCAAACGCGCTTGTTGTTCCCTAAGCCAGCGCGGTTCAAATTGCTCTTCGAATCTTTCCCAAGCCTCGGGCTCATACCCACCACGATAGCTGAGAGGATAATAACGCACATAGGGTGGATAAGGGGTGTAAATTGGGACATAATTAACTATGCGATGCATTCGGTTCACTCCTTCTGTCTAAGACTTCGCTTGCCTACATTACCCGTAATCCGTTCTCTTGTCACCACAGCATACATTTTTGCAACGTACACCGCAGGATTCCTGCCGAACGAATACATTTCTGCTTGGCTCATTGACTTCCGCTCTTTAAGTCAAATTAGCGACGGGATTCCTACTACCATATTATTCCACGATACTTAGATAGAAAGTTGGCCACGAGTTTTTTCTTGTATTTTCGGACAGACTAAGTTCTCAGAAGACCGTGTTATGTGCTTAACGCAAGGCATCATATACAGTCTGCAACGGCCTAAAGGAGGATCTGCTTGTTAAGCCGCAGGGAGTTTTTAGGTTTAGTGCTCAAGGGCGCTGTCCTGGGCAATTTTATAAATTTGGTTACTCCTCCCTTGCGCAAGGCTCTCGCCCAAGGGGAAGTCAAGAAGATTCCTGTCGTTATGATTGAAACCGGAACTTGTACCGGAGACAGCATTTCGCTCGATAATATTTGGTCACCGACATTTGCCGATATCCTGACGAACCTTATTGACTGGCGCTATGATTGGACCATAATGCAAAGCCAAGGGAAGCAGGCTTACCAGGTGCTTTTGGATACCTATGCCAAAAACCCTTATGAATACATTCTTATTGTCCAAGGTACCATGATTCACCGTGATCAAGGCCACTATAATCACGTGGGCCTAGAAGACGGCAAATTAATCACCGGACTGGAATTGGTCCGGCGTATCGGCCTGAAAGCAAAGTATGTGGTGGCAATTGGAAGCTGTGCTACCTTTGGCGGACCTGTAGCCGCTTATCCCAACCCTACTCGTTCAACCGGTGTCCAAGATATTCTGCCGGAGAGACGGGTTATTAACGTCTCCGGCTGTCCGGCCCACCCCGATTGGACCATGGGAACACTATTTCACTTGGCCCTTTACGGCGAACCGGATCTCGACAAGTTTGGGCGTCCCAAGATGTTTTACGGGGAAACGATTCATAACAACTGTGAACGGCGGCGCTATTATGACCAAGGGATTTTTGCCACCGACATCGGGCAAAAAGAATGTCTCTTCCGCGTAGGCTGTAAAGGGCCCGTCACTTACGCCGACTGCCCTATACGCGCCTGGAATGACCATATAAACTGGCCGGTAGGGTGCAACTCCCCCTGCATCGGATGTACGGAACCCGGCTATACTGACCAAATGGAACCGTTCACTTCACATTTACCGGACATCCCATTTCCCGGCGGCACCAAAGTTGCTACCAATAGCATCGGGCTCGGGGTGCTCGGAGTAACTTCGGCAGCGATCACCGGGCACTTAGCAGTTTCCCTTTATAAAGGGAGACTGCACAAGAACCTGATTAAATCAACAGCTAAAGCTAAACATCGCCCAACCGTTGTCAAGGCGAAAGAATTTCATATTTACCATTTAAAACGCAAGTGATGCATAGAAAATGATCACTCATGACTGCTAACTTTGGGAGTGACCTTCTCTGGAAAAGAAAACCATTTTCCCGTTTACCCGTATTCACAATCCGATGCTGATTGAGGTCTGGCTCGACAACGGGGTCATAAAAGATGCTTTCATTTCCGACACCCTATATCGCGGCTTTGAAGAAATCCTAATCGGACGTCCCGCAGTTGACATGCCTTACTACACTCAGCGCATCTGCGGCATCTGTTCTTCCGCCCACGCGATGGCTGCCAGTTTCGCCGTTGAACAAGCTCTCGCCATGCAAGTGCCTCCGAACGGCATACTCCTGCGCAACCTAATCGTGGTCGGGGATTTTATTCAAAACCACATCCGCCATCTTTACTTAATGGCTATGCCGGACTATTTTAAGGGTCCGGATATCGCCCCTTTTACTCCTCACCTGGACGGAGACTTCCGCCTCAGTCAGCAGGAGGATAAGCGCATGACTGAGCATTATTTCAAGGCAATCGACATCTCCCGCCTGGGCCATGCCGCCTTTGGCGTCTTTGGCGGCAAAGCCCCGCACGGTCATGGAATTGTGCCCGGAGGAGTAACAATGGATATTAATACTGAGAGGATCAACCGCTATCGCGGTTTTTTGGTTGAGATTCTAGACTTTATTAATGATGTCATGATCCCGGATGTGGAGTTAATTGCCGAACGTTATCCGGAATATGTTGACCTTGGGCGCGGAAACGGAAATTATCTTTCAGTCGGGGGCTTTAACGGGCTTGATGGCAACACCCTCTTTCCTCAAGGTGTAATCTTAAATGGGTCGTTGCGCACAGAGTATGATGAAGGACTGGTCACAGAAGATGTCACTACTGCTTGGTATAAGCAGACCGGCCCAATACATCCCTCTGAGGAAACAACGGTCCCAGATCGGGGACAGCCTAAAGGGTATTCTTGGATTAAAGCTCCACGCTACCGGGGAGAAGCTATGGAAACGGGCCCGCTGGCTCGCCTCCTTATCGGCAAAGAAAAAGTAATAGGCTATGGGGCAATTGCCCGCTTGTGGGCGCGCACTATAGAAACGAAAAAAATAGCCGAAGCGGCAATGCTCTGGCTAACACAACTGCATCCGGGTGCAGAAACCCTTAATACTGCAAAAGGGCAAGAATCCGGCACCGGAGTTGGGCACTTTGAAGCCATGCGTGGCGCACTCGGGCATTGGATCAAGGTCGAGAACGGACGGATCAAGAACTACCAAATCGTTACCCCGTCAGCCTGGAATTTCAGTTCACGCGATGACAAAGGCAAGCGCAGTGTCGGCGAGAGCATCCTGCTCGGGCTTACTTCCCTTACTGACGAGTTAATAGAAGGAGGACGTTTAATCCGCTCCTTAGACCCGTGCTTCTCTTGTACTGTTCATCTTTTGGAAGGGAACAAAGTACGTTCCCTAGATATTGAGGTATAGCCCTTGTTTAATTTTCCTCCATCGCAAGGCTTTTTGTTTCTATAGGAATGTGTTATCTCTGCAGGCTGTCCATTTCACATAGATTAAACTGTAGAATAGAGGCAAATGTATGTACGGCGATTTTTTGCACAAACCGAAGCAAAGTCAATACCCGCGGAAGCAGGTGTTCAAAGAATTAAGAAAGAGTCAGATAGCGGATCAAGTGATCCCTTTCCAACCCTTAACCGTAAGAATTTTTCATTGGGGCTTTGCTTTAGGCTTGGTAATGATAATTCTGACCGGATTTGAACTGCACAGCCCGTTCACATTCTTGGCCTTTAATTATGGCAGAGTGTTTGAGGTGCATATGACTTTCGCCTGGCTCTCCCTCGCCTTTGCTGCTCTACGGCTCGTTGACGCTATCGTACGCAAAGATGCTTCCCTAGTACCTAAACTATCGGACTTCAAGGGATTCCTGGGAGTACTTGCTTATTACTTTTTCCTACGTGATTCCCTGCCTCCGGGGGGAAAATACAACAGCGGCCAGAAGATTATTTTCTTTTCTTGGTTTGTTGTCTTTGCTGTGGCAAGCTTACTGGGGATAGCTTCTTACTTCATGGATGAGCACTTGGTGTGGGTATGGCGTCTGCTAGGAGGATGGCAGGCCGTGCGCTGGGTCAAGTATGCTACAGCGATATATTTTAGCGCCACGATCCTGGTGCATGTCTATCTGAGTTTCACGGAAGACTTAAGCCGCTTGCAGGCCATGATTACCGGGTATGAGCGGCGGGAGCGGTGAAATCAGCTATTTCAGATTATAAAATTCAGTCCGGATCTTACTCCCACTCACTCAGGACATTGCGCAGAATTTTACCTGATCTGGTCATGGGCAGCTTTTCCCGGATTCCTACGTTAATCGCAAGCGCCAAACCCAAGTTGAACTTCTGGCGCAGATAATCCTGAACCCCTCGACTGAACTCAGTAAGGTTAAACCCGGCAAAGTTAGTTCCTTCATCTAAATTGGAATTTCCACCGACTTCTCCGGCATCAGGCTCCAACGCCAAAAATACTTTGAGCAGCGGCTGCTGACGGTAGCGGCACTCGGCAGCCACTCCCGCTTCGAGGACACTTGGATATTCCAGCAGAGCAGACTCGATCCGGGAATAACTGATAAATCTATCGAGCATAATGCCGTCACGCTGGTATCCGTCATAGAAGCCCATTTCATCCTGAAGCACCGCACTTACGCAAGTTCCCATTTTCAACCCTGCTTTCTGTGTAAACTCCTCCTGTTAACATTATACTTTTTCCCCGAGGTATTTTAATGAATTTTCCGCCAATTGCAAAAACTGCGGTGTGAACGGTCGAATTCCCTTGTCCAGTGCAAAATACTGGCGCAAATTTCCTGGTATAATAATGATACTTTTCTGCGCGACATTGGTTATAATGTAGGGTAGGGTTAATAGCAAGCATTGCAACTTAAGAAGGGAAGATCCGCTTTGCCATTACATATTCATTTTGTAGGAATCAAAGGAACAGGCATGAGTGCCCTGGCTCAAGTGAGCGCCAAAATTGAAGGAGCCTCGATTTCCGGTTCTGATGTGGAAGAACGGTTTTTTACGGATGCAGTATTAGAACGGGCGCAAATCCCGGTTTTAAGTTTCTCCCCGGAGAATGTGGCCAAAGCTGATCTAGTTGTCGCTTCAGCCGCCTACACCAAAGAGCATCCTGAAATCGCGCGGGCTTTGGAGCTGAAGATCCCTGTGCTTTCCTACCCTCAGTATTTGGGACGTCTTATGTCTAAAAAACGCGGGATAGCGGTTGCCGGCACTCACGGCAAGACAACCACTACCGCCATGATCGGACTCATCTTGCTCCAGGCAGGAATTGATCCCACAATTGTCGTCGGGAGCGATGTCCCCAGCATCGGTGGGAACGCCTATTCCGGACACGGGGAGTTTTTCCTGGCAGAATCGTGTGAGTACCGCCGCCATTTTCTCAATTATTCCCCTGAATATCTGATCATCACCAACATTGAGTTTGATCATCCGGACTATTTCAGTGACTTAAGTGATGTTATTACAGCTTTTACCGAGTTTGCCGCAAAAGTACCGCCTACAGGCCGCATCTTTTTATGGGCCGAAGACCCTAACCGCGCAACCATCAAGAGCAAGGCACCAATTACAACTTTCGGCTTCGCCGCGGACGCAGATATAAGAGCGACCGATATCATGTTTCACGATCAGGGAAGCTCGCTGAAGGTAATGATTGATGATAGTTTTGTTGGAACTCTTGAACTGCATGTGGCCGGAAAGCATAACATCTTAAATGCCTTGGCCGCAATTGCTCTCTGCCGGGAAATAGGAATCCCGCTGACGCAGATTATTACCAGCCTGTCTCAATTTAACGGCACTAAGCGCCGTTTTGAACACATCGGTAATCGGGATGGAGCGCTCATCGTTGATGACTATGCCCATCACCCGACAGAAATCCGCACCACTTTGGAAGGCGCGCGCCTGTCCTATCCGGATCGGCGCATCCGGGCTATATTCCAGCCCCATACCTTCACGCGCACGGAAAAGCTTTTGGAAGAATTCTCCCTAGCATTTGGTTCAGCCGATGAAGTAGTGATTGCCGAGATCTTCGCTTCAGCCCGCGAGCAAAACCTTCACACCATCTCAGCCACAGTCCTGGCGGAGCTTATTCAAAAGCAAGGGATTCAGGTCCGCTATTTCTCCACCCTCGATGCCATTAAAACCTATGTGGCGGAGACAATCGCGCCTCAGGATTTGGTGCTAACCCTGGGAGCGGGGGACATCTATAAAGTAGGCCAGGGTCTGGTCGTGTGATCTTAGGAGACTATGGATTAGGGGCAAAAGCCCCTTTTTTTATACGGCTTTTTCATTTTAACCCCCGAATTCCTGCCAAAATCTCTTCCCAATTACGGCAGCGCGTCACCCCGGCAGCAGCCTCTTCCCGGTTGTAGCTGGCGTCAAGCAGTAATACCGGCACCCCAGCCATGGCTATAGCCCTGGCATTTTTCATGTAATCCTCGACAAACACTTTCATGTCCCACTGCTTGACCAGATCAACTTTGCTCTTGAACCCGGTAAATAGCACATGCTCAAAAGGAATCTCATGTTTGCGAAACCAGCTCAAGGTAACTTCTTTTTCCGCCGGAGTCCGGGCCGTGATATAAATAATCTCATATCCTTCCCGGATTAAGCTCTCGATTCCCTCTTTGGCACCTTTGACAGGCTGCGGCAGCCCGAGCAAAGTCTCAACATTTTTAACGAAGAAGTCATTCATATCATCCCACGGCACATCGAAGAGGAGATGCATTTCATAGTCTGTGATGGCCGTAATATTTTTTTGATAGTGCCTATTTAACTCCTGCAGCCAGAGAGGGTAACTGTCGCAGATCACGCCGTCAATATCGACCCCTATCCGCATTAATCCAACCTCGCAAGCTGCGGCAGGTCTAAAGATGGCGGCAGATGCCGTTTGTGTTCGCTCTGGCGGTGCAGGGCTTCGATTTTCGCTTTACCCTCGGTCGGAACCTCTTGTCCGAGCAAATACCGGTCGATTAGATCATAGGTAATTCCCATCTCCCCCTCATCCGTCTGTCCCGGCCATAGCCCCGCCGTCGGCACCCGGTTAGCAATTTTATCCGGAAGGCCCAGAGCTACGGCCCAGGCCCGCACTTCTGTCTTGGTCAGTGAGCTGAGCGGGAGCAAGTCGACCCCGCCATCCCCGTATTTGGTAAAATACCCGGTATAGCTTTCGGGCGCATTGTCCGTGCCCACGACTAAATAATTGAGGGCATTGGCAACCGCATACAGCGTGGACATACGCAAGCGTGCCTTAAGGTTGCCTTGGCTCAGACGCTTAAGGTCAGGATGATGCCCAAAGCTGTCCAGTTCTGTCTCAACTTGTCCGATAATACGCGTATGGGGTTCGCCCAGGTCAATCTCGAGTGCAGGCAAGTCAAATGTACGCGCTACCAATAACGCGTCTTCCCGATCCTCCGGGTTGGAATGGCTCGGCATAATAACTCCGATAGAGTTATCCGGAAACGCCCGCTGGCACAGCCCTGCGACCACGGCTGAGTCTACTCCTCCCGAAATCCCTATGACTAAGCCTTTACTCCCAGCTGCAGCTGTTTGATCCCGCAGCCACGCGACTGCCGTGGCAATCCGCTTCTCCAGTTCTTGTTCACTCCACATCCTTTACTCCCCCTTTTTCATAAACCTCAACTTTAGTATGCACTTCTAACAAAAGGTTTTGCTTAAGCTCGAATAACTTCGAAGATAAATCCACGATGTAATGATGCGGATTAGTCAGACGTTTGACTTCGTCCCATAAGGTGTTCATCTCCTGCCGGGCATACTCCTGGATTTGCAGCAGGCTAGGCAAGTCGTACACTCGTTTTCCCCGCCTGAATACCGGCACCAAAAGTTCGCGAGTATGAAAATTTTTTAAAGTCTTGCGCTTCCAGGTCTGAATCGGGTCAAAAATTGTGAGTTCCTGTTCCTGTTCGAAGCTCTCATCCTCAAGCGCAATCAAGTCTGCCATGGCTTTGCCATACCGGTTGTAGAAACGGACGACTTTCTTCACGCCAGGATTCGTGATTTTGGTGATGTTCTCCGATACTTTAAGGCGCGGCTCCAGCTTCCCTTCTTCTCCTTCAGCCGCCAGCTTATAGACCCCGCCAAGAGCAGGAGATTCTTTCGAAGTAATCAGATGCGTGCCCACACCCCAGGTATCAATCGCTGCTCCTTGAGCCCGGATGGCCCAAATTGTCTCCTCGTCAAGGTCGTTTGAACCCACGATAATCGCTTGGGTCAGGCCTGCATCGTTGAGCAGCTTCCTGGCCTCACGTGAAAGATAGGCCAGATCCCCGCTGTCAATCCTTATCCCTATAAAATGATGCCCTTCCTGCTCAAGCTCCAAACCAACTTTGATGGCATTGGGCACCCCCGACTTTAAGACATTATATGTATCTACCAAAAGCAAACACTGGTCCGGAAAAGACCGGGCATACGCGCGGAAGGCTTCCAATTCAGACGGAAAACACTGGACCCAACTGTGGGCCATGGTCCCGGCCACCGGGATGCCGAAGCGCCGTCCAGCCAGGACATTCGAAGTAGCCTGACAGCCCCCTACAAAAGACGCCCGTGCCCCAAGCACTCCGGCATCCGGACCCTGAGCGCGCCGTAACCCAAACTCCATCACCTTGCCCCCGCCCGCTGCCGCCACGACCCTTGATGCTTTGGTGGCGATCAATGTTTCGAAATTTACGAGGTTTAAGAGCGTTGTCTCTAACAGCTGAGCTTCAAAAATGCGGGCTTTTACCCTGATCAGGGGTTCGTGTGGAAAGACCGGAGTCCCTTCGGGAATCGCGTCAATATCTCCGCTAAAACGAAAATCCTTTAAAGCCTTGAGAAAGCTTTCGCGGAAAATACCTAATCCTCTTAAGTATTCAAGATCTCCTTCACTAAACCTCAGGTTTTCAACATATTCGACCACTTGCTCCAAACCGGCAACCACCGCATATCCACTCCCTTGCGGCAGGGTGCGAAAGAATAAATCAAACACGGACACTTTATCCTGACAGCCGTTTTCCATATACCCTTGAGTCATGGTCAACTGGTAGAGATCAGTGAGCATCGACAGATTCTGCATCAATATATCCCCTTTTCTTCCCAAAGGTTTTCTAGGTAACCCACCCTGAAAATAGTAATTTTTCATTTACCTCTTTCGCGTCATTTCGCCATTTATTTAAGACTTGTCCCTGTGTTATCCACAGGTTATCCAGGGGTTATCCTTGGTTTTTTCGCCTTAATCCACACTTTTATCCACAGTATTCACAGTTTTTCGTATGCCTTTGTGGATAACCACCGCCAGAAGCCGCTTATAAGCTGGATTTGGCTGACTTCTCAAACCCCATACCGGTATTAATAGTATAAGCTCTAAATTGACAACGAAATTTTAGCCCGTTTCTCCTAAAAACGACATTCGCGATGTCCTCACCCCAAAAGTTTTTTAAGCTCCGCCTTGCTCTGCGTAATAGCCTTCGCTACCACCTCTGGTGCAGGACCTCCCGGAACCTTACGGGCACGCACACACTGCTCAAGCTTAATCTCAGCAAACAAATCTTCTGCGAACGCGGAAGAAAAGTCACGATACTCAGCCAAGGTTAAATCTTCGAGTCCAAGCCCGCGCTTCGTGCAGTGTAAGACGATCCGCCCGATTATTTCGTGGGCTTCTCTAAACGGGACTCCTTTTTTCGCCAGATAATCCGCCAAATCAGTCGCATTGGTAAAGCCGCCTTTAGCCCCTTGGGCCATGATGTCCTGCCTAACCTGCATCGTACTGAGCATGCCTTCCACTACCAGCAGGGACTTCTGCAACGTATCCACCGCGTCAAATACCCGCTCTTTGTCCTCCTGCATGTCTTTGTTATAAGCGAGAGGCAAACCTTTCATTACGGTGAGAAGAGCCATTAGATCCCCGTACACCCTGCCTGTCTTCCCTCTTACTAATTCCGCCACATCCGGGTTCTTCTTCTGCGGCATAATGCTTGAGCCGGTAGAGTAGCCGTCATCCATGATTACAAACTGAAATTCTCCACTCGACCACAGGACCAATTCCTCGCACAGGCGGCTTAAATGCATCATAGCTATCGCTGCCGCCCCCAAAAACTCAAGCGCAAAATCCCGGTCGCTGACTCCGTCAAGACTGTTAAGGGTGATCCCGTCAAACCCCAGTTCCTCAGCCACCATCTCCCTGTCCAGGGGAAAGGTCGTCCCGGCCAGGGCTCCGGAGCCAAGAGGGGAAAAGTTCAGGCGCTTGCGCGTGTCTTTCAGACGCCCCAAATCCCTTATAAACATCTGGACATAGGCCAGGAGGTGATGGGACAAAGTTAGGGGCTGGGCTTTTTGCAAATGCGTATATCCCGGCATCCACGTCTCCAGGTGTTCCTCTGCCACTTTAAGGAGTGTCCGGATTAAGGCTGCCAGCAAATCTTGGCTCTGATCTATTTCCTCCCTCAGAAAAAGGCGCAGGTCTAAAGCGACCTGGTCATTGCGGCTGCGGGCAGTATGAAGCTTCTTGCCCACCGCGCCGATTCTCTCAGTCAGGATCTTTTCGACATTCATATGTATGTCTTCCGCGCCAATCTCGAATTCGATCCTGCCCGCACGAATATCGTCCAGAATCTCCCCGAGTGCTTTAATAATCGTGTCCGCTTCTTCTGATTTTAAGACCCCGATCTTGCCTAACATGCGCGCATGGGCGATACTTCCCTGAATATCCTGCTTATAGAGACGCCGGTCAAAAGAGATCGAGGAGTGAAAGTCTTCCACCAGCGCATCGGTCGTCTTTTCGAAACGTCCTCCCCAAAGTTTCATGCATTTCTTCCTTTCATCTATTGTTAAGAGCGTACTAAAAGTTAAATCGTACTCACAAGGGGCTTTTAGCCAATAAAAATATAGTCTAGGTATTATTGTACACCAATTCGCCAGAAAACTTAAGCGAATTGCCCACAACAAAAAAACAGACTTCATTATTATCTTTCCATGTTCCGTAAGGGCAGAGAGCCGTTAGGCTCGATGGGCTCACGGAAGCCATGCTGTTTACTATAAGTGCTTGTTCCTTGTGAAAACATATGGACAACTGACACTAAACTGAGATACTCTGGTAATACTGTGGCAAAAAATTCAGGAGAGAAAAGAATACAAGTCCTATCTAGAACAAGACAGGGATCAACAAAATGTATAGAAAATAGAGAGAACAACGGATTGGGCCTAGCACCAGCGTCGCTCTCTCTCACTTTTTTCCAAGCAATAATTCCACTAATATGGGAAAATTGTATGTTTTTTTGTTTTTGGAAATAGTAGCAATTAATTAAATTAAGTGGCCTTAGCTTATCCAGTTAAGATATTTTTTCAGGTCAAAATTGTATTCTCCATAAAAGTTTATATGCTCAGTATATCAACTACCCTTTGACATTCAATATTATTTTTCAAATGATGTTTAATCCACCCGGTACCGAGCCTTTCCCCTCTCCTCTTTCGAAAATCGAATCTGCCGATAGGAGCCGCTCTACTTATATAAATGGCAGGATACATAATGATCTTCTTCAACTTTAATCCAAGGCGGAGTATTAAGTTGGCATTCCGGCATGACTTTTGGACACCGAGCAAAAAAGCGACAACCGCTTGGGGGATTGATTGGAGAAGGGACATCCCCTTCCAAAATAATTCGCTCCCGTTTCCGTTCCACTTCAGGGTCGGGAATTGGAATTGCAGATAATAAGGCTTTGGTATATGGATGAAGCGGTTTGTGATATAAAACATTGGACTTGGCGACTTCAACCAATGATCCTAAATACATCACCCCAATCCGATCAGAAATGTGCTTGACCATCGCTAAATCATGAGCAATAAACAAATAGGTCAGCTCTTTTTCTTGTTGCAGACGCTTAAACAAATTAATGACCTGGGCTTGAATGGAAACATCCAAGGCCGAGACCGGCTCATCTGCAATGATAAATTCGGGTTCAATCGCAAGGGCACGCGCAATTCCAATTCGTTGCCTTTGTCCTCCGGAAAATTCATGTGGGAAACGGGAAGCATGTTGTTCGGGAAGGCCGACTGTTTGCAGCAACTCTGCGATCCGATCCCGCCGCTTCGCTCCACTATACAATCCATGAATATCGATCCCTTCGGCAATGATATCTCCGACAGTCATCCGCGGATTTAGCGAAGCATAAGGGTCTTGAAACACCATTTGCATTTCGCGATTAAATTTCTTTAATTTTTTTCCTTTCAACTGATGAACATTCTCTCCATTAAAAAGAACCTGTCCCTCAGTTGTACCATATAAGCGTAAAATCGTACGTCCCATGGTTGATTTTCCGCATCCCGATTCCCCAACTAATCCAAATGTTTCTCCCCGTTGAATGGATAAACTGACATTGTCCACAGCTTTCAAGACGCCATTCGTGACGTGAAAATACTTTTTCAAATTACGAACTTCCAAAATAGGATCAGCCACGGTGTTCCCTCCTTATCTTTAACGAATATCCGCTTTTTTCACGCGCTTGTCCATTAACCAACAAGCTGCACTGTGTTCACCTTGTATAATTTGAGGTTGCGGATCCTCCTTTAAACAAATGTTTAAAGCGTACGGACACCGTGCAGCAAAAGCACATCCTGCCGGAGGGGCTAACAAATCCGGCGGCATTCCTTCAATCGGAACCAGTTCACCCTTTTCCTCATCATCAAGACGGAGGACGGAATGTAAAAGCCCCTTGGTGTAGGGATGCCGTGAACGATAGAAAATGTCATCCACAGTTCCCTGTTCCACTATTTTTCCGGCATACATGACCGCCACCCGTTGGGCAATCTCGGCAACGACTCCCAAATTATGCGTAATCATAATGATGGAAGATCCTATTTTCTCTTGTAAGTCCTTCAACAAATCAATGATTTGAGCTTGAATGGTTACATCTAGAGCGGTAGTGGGCTCATCAGCAATCAATAATTTCGGACGACAGGCAAGCGAAATCGCAATCATCACCCGTTGACGCATCCCGCCCGAAAATTCATGCGGATATTGTTTGATCCGGGTTTCCGGATGTGGAATACCTACCAACGTAAGTAGTTCGATAGCTTGTTTTTGCGCTTTTTCTTGCGTGAGTCCTTGATGTTTGACTAACCCTTCGGTAATTTGCTTGCCAATAGTCATGGTTGGATTTAAGGATGTCATCGGATCCTGAAAGATCATCCCAATTTCAGAACCGCGAATTGATTCCATTTCTTTCGGGGTGAGTTGAAGCAGATCGATCTTTTCGTCAAAGAGAATTGAACCTCCTTTAATAACCGAAGGAGGGCTCGGAATTAAACGCATTATGGTTTGGGAGGTAACCGATTTTCCGCACCCGGATTCCCCTACAATGGCCAAGACTTCCCCTTTCTTCAATCCAAAGGAAACACCGCGAACAGCCTGAACTTCTCCCGCATACGTATGAAAAGAGACTTTAAGATCTTTCACTTCCAGAATATTTTTCACACGAACACCTCCTCAATTGATTAGCTATTCTTTGAGAGCGAGCAATTTCGGCAAAAGTCTATCCTCAGGCGGTAGCGTTCCTTAGAAGTAGCGCCTTCGGCGATATTGTATCCTCAGCCGGCAAGTTATCTTTAAGAGCCTGCGGCTTCGGCGATACTGTATCCTCAGCCGGCAAGTTATCTTTAAGAGCCTGCGGCTTCGGCGATACTGTCCACCGGACAGTATCGTACCGGACAGTATCGTACCGGAGACTTTTGTCCTTTATTTTCTCAATTTCGGATCTAGCGCATCGCGCAAACCGTCTCCCAGAAGGTTAAACGATAACATCATCAACGAAAAAACCAAAGCAGGGAAAAACAATCTCCATGGATAGAACCGCATGGAACCAACCCCGTCCGAAAGAAGCATTCCTAACGAAGCCAGGGGAACCTTGACTCCGAGCCCGAGAAAGGAAAGAAAGGCTTCAGTAAAAATAGCTTGGGGAATCGTAAAGGTAATCTGAATGATGATTAAGCCAAGAGCGTTCGGGATTAAATGTTTTGTGATGATGCGCCAAGGGCCCGCTCCCAAAGAAGTTGCGGCTAACACGTATTCATGTTCCTTCAAGGAGAGGATTTGCCCCCGGACCAGACGCGCCATTGAAATCCAACCGGTTATGCCGTAAGCGAGCACAATCGTCCAAATCCCCGCTCCCATCATCACAATTAATAAAATAGTAATTAACAAATACGGAATAGAGTAAACTATTTCAATAAATCGTTGCATAATATTGTCAATTTTCCCGCCGTAATAGGCAGAAATTCCACCATAAAGAACTCCAATAAATAAGTCCATGAGGGCAGCCATAATCCCAATGAACAACGAAATACGCGTTCCCCACCAGACCCGGACCCAAAGATCCCGTCCGAATTCGTCGGTCCCAAACCAGTGAAAGCCATTCGGCATCATATTTCTCGCTTGCAGATTTTGCACTTCATACCCATATTTTTGTAAAAAAGGACCGATAATTGCCAATAATGTTATGCCTATCAAAAATACAAACCCGGCCATCGCAAACTTGTTCTTCTTCAGCCGACGCCAGGCATCTTGCCAATAGGTGATGGACGGTCGAGTAAGTTTTTCTTCCTGAGTAACCTGTTTGGCAACGGGATCAAACAGGTTATTTCCAATTTCCTGCATTTTCTAATTCCTCCCTTTCGCTAAACGAATTCGAGGATCAATAAATCCGTAAGCAATATCTGTTAAGAAAATAACGACGATAAGCAGGAGGCTGTAAAAGATGGTTAAACCCATAATTAAAGTGTAATCGTTAGAATAGACAGCTTGCACAAAGTATTTTCCTAAACCGGGTACAGCAAAGATCTGTTCCACCACCAGAGTTCCCGTAATAACATTGACCGCAATCGGTCCCAGGATCGTTATAACCGGCAGAATAGCATTACGCAAGGTGTGTTTAACGATAACGAAGAACTGGGACAATCCTTTCGAACGGGCCGTTTTAATATAATCCGAATTAATGACATCAAGCATAGAAGTACGCATCATCCTCGCCGTTATGGCAATCGTCATAAAGGACAAGGTCAATGCAGGCAAAATTCGATTGGCTGGGCCATCCCAAAGACCGGCGGGTAAAATTCCCCATTTGACTCCAATAAGATATTGCAAAAGGGGTCCAAGGACAAAAGACGGAATGGATACACCGACAATGGCGATAAACATCGCTGTATAATCCCAGGATTTATTGTGTTTTAGAGATGCGGTAATTCCCAGAATCAACCCAACCACAACAGAAAAAATAATCGATTCGATCCCAAGTTCAGCGGACGCCGGAAAAGACCGTTTTATAACGTCAGTAACCTTAGTGGTCGGATAAGCAAAAGATACTCCTAAGTCCCCTTGTACTACATTAATGAGATAGTCTTTGTATTGAACGGAAAGCGGCTGATCCAAACCATATTGTTTGGCCAATAACGCCCTTTGTTCCGTAGTAAGTTTCTCGGAATTTGCGAACGGATCTCCTGGTAAATTATGCATGAGCACAAAGGTCACGGTAACAATCATCCAGAACGTGATCAACATGTAGATTAAACGCCGAAGGATAAAACGGCCCATTCATCGCACCTCCCATAAATTAAAAAGGAAGGGGCTCCGGACGGAACCCCTCTATCTTCCATATCTTAGATCCTTCGTGATCCAAACTATTCGATAAATGCTTCTTTAAGATCCCACTCCGAACCATAAGGGAAGAATATAATATTTTTGGCATTCGGTCGGACCAAATAGGAATAGGCACGGAAGTTTACGGGAGCAACCGGCATTTTATTGACCAAAATCTTTTCTGCTTCTACCAAATATTGATTTCGTTTCGCAGCGTCTGATTCCGCTCTTGCTTTTTTGATCAATTGATCGTATTCCGGATCATTAAATTGACTTTCGTTAAAAGAAGATGTCGATTCATGCACATCCAGGAAAGTCATCGGCTCATTATAATCCGCTCCCCAGTTAAATAACAACAGGTCAAATTGATGTTTTTGTCCGCGGTCAATCCGTAGTTTATGTGGAAGCGCCTCCACCGTGACATCAATTCCAAGATTTTGTTTCCATTGTCCTTGGATAAATTCCATGGCCTTTTTCCCATCTTCTGTATCATCACCTGTGAATTTTAAGTTCGGGAACGAGGTTAATCCCACTTCCTTTAACCCTTCGGTTAACAATGTTTTAGCTTGGGCAGGTTCATATTTTGGCAGCACGTCTCCGGCAGTAGCGCGGAATTCTTTATTGTCGCCGCCCATTGTCCCAAACGGTACAAATCCGGTGGGCGATTTGCTGCCATCGTGGAATACAATATCTACCAAACTTTCACGATCAATTGCTAACCCCAGAGCTTTACGGACTTTCTCGTTTTTGAGTACTGGAACATCTTGATTCATCTCGACATAGGTAATATAAAGTTGGGGCTGAACTACATAATCCGGCTTTCCTTTCCATTGATCCACTTGGTCACGCGTAATGCGTGCCACGTCGATGGCATTTGATTGGTATAAGTTGGCTAATGTATTATTATTCGATGCGATTTGCACAACGACTTCATTCAGTTTTACTTTGTCTTTATCCCAATAGTTTTCGTTTTTAACGAGTGTCAGACTTTGTTCATGATCCCATTTTGTTAACTTGAACGGACCATTGAACAATAACTTATCGGCATCGGTCGCGTACTTATCGCCCTGTTTCTCAACAAATTCTTGTTTTTGTGGGAAGAAGACCGGGAACGCAAGTTGAGCGGTCATAAAAGGAACCGGATTTTCCAACGTGAAAGTGAGCGTTTTATCGTCGCTTGCTTTAACCTGGACTTGGTCAGCGCTTCCCTTCCCGGTCATATAAGCTTCTCCGCCTTTAATCCAAGCAACCATAAAGGCATAATCCGCTTTGGTGTTCGGATCCAAAGTACGCTTCCACGCATATTCGAAATCTTTGGCTGTCACTGCGGAACCATCGGACCATTTAATGTTATCACGCAGTTTAATGGTATAAGTTTTTCCTTCGTTTGAAATCTCGGGCATCGAAGCCGCTAAAGCCGGTACGGGCTCCCCGTTTTTACCTAAACGATAGAGACCTTCTTCCACCTGATTAAGAATATCAAACGATACGGCAGCCGAAGCTTTTGAGGTATCCAGAGCCTGTGGTTCTGCGAGCAAAGTCATTCTTAATACCTGGTTGGAATTCCCTGCACTACTTGATGTGGCAGTGCTTCCACCACACCCCGTAAGCAGAGTGCTAAGTAGCAATGTAGTTGTAATTCCGGCAATTAGCCTTTTTGAGATAGCCATCTAACATCCCCCTCATTTTTACCATAATTTTCAGCTTAATTATAGCAAGAAGCTTAGACCAAACTAAAGAAATAAAAATGAGAAAAAGTAGATGCTTTTTGACAGTTCAATCTAAAGAAAATCCCCAGGGATGTCCCTAGGGGGTTGAAGGCTCGACTCGAATCCAATGATACCGATTTTTCGGTCTTCCCATTTTTTGATAACTAGGTATAGGCTGAACCTTGCCATTTAGAACAAGATAGGTCAGGTATCGATAAACGGTAGGAGTGGCTAGCCCTAATTCTTGCGAAATCTCCTCTACTGTGGAAGGTTGCCGAGAAGCTGCTAGATATCGTTCTATATAGGATAGGGTTGATTTGCTAATTCCTTTGGTTACAAACACTTCGTATTGAATTTTTGGGGTTGCTTGAACAGTTTTCGTCATATCCAGCAACCGTTTATGCAATTGAACGCGAGCAATTAAATCCGGTGCTTTGACAGGTTTAAGCGCAAAATCCGTGGCTCCTTCATCTAGAAAACGATCGGCAATTTCCTGCCTTTCGTCAACGGTAAGTACAAGAATAGGTACCTGCTGATCTTGTTCCCGAATCAGTCGAACCGTCTCTAGTCCATCAGTTTCGGGCATATGATAATCCACTAAAATGATATCCGCTCCATGGTTGAGGAACCCCTTAATTCCCTCTCTTCCATTAGGATAGGCTACGGGATTCCAACCGACAAACGTAAATATTTCACTTAACATATAGCGAAGAGAGTGATCATCATCCATAATTAAAATTTTCATGAGCTTTCTCCAAGTGGCAGAGTTATCCAGACCATGGTTCCCCGCCCCACTTCACTTTCTAAATTAACGGATCCTCCGTGTCCTTCCGCAACCTGTCGTACAAAAGCCAGTCCAACACCAGGATGGTTTTTCGTACTGTATCCGGCTTTCCAGATTTTTTTTACCTTATCTTCCGAGATACCGCATCCGTTGTCTTCTACCTCTAATTTTACTTCATTTGTCAACGCTTTTGCGCGCAAGACAACTCTTCCATTCTCCCGTTCTTGAATAGCATCCAACGCGTTGTCAATCAAATTTATGATCGCTCTGGTCACCCTGATTTTATTAATATAAAGACTCGCTTGGGGTTCTCCCTCCATTTCAATATCCACCGCTAAATTCGTGCCACTTAGACGACTAGCCCGAACATAATCGATTAGTTCCTTCAGTTTACACCAGTCCTTGCGATCCTCATACAAAATTTCTGAAATCATTTTGCTCATCGAATGAATAGAACCATAGATGGTTTGACAGTATTCTTGCATCTTAGGATCCGGCCATCGTATCTCGATCAATGAAACCAGTCCTTCGATTGCAGCTAGCGGAGTCTTAAGATCGTGGACAAGATGGAGAACTTCACGTCCTGAACGAGATTCCTGGGCTTCAAGCTGAGCACGATGCAGGTCCTGTGAAATGGCCCACTTCTCCGTGTATAAAATAAAGTAAATCCATAATGTGATGGCACTGGCTACAAAGATAAAGAACAATACATTCGCATAAAGCGCTAGAACCTGACCAAATCCGATTTGAATCGCCGCCTGTTTAACCTTAATTGATAAGGAACCTTGTCCAAAACCATAAGGAGTTAAATAAGGGACTTGATTTAACCAAGTAACACCAAAAATTAGTTGGGACAAAACCAGCAGTTTCATTCCCATATTTAATTTGTTTTTACTTAATTTCTGGATGACCACGATCGTAAGCCAAAGAAAGATATCTGTGGCCCCAAAACTATAGTTTAATGGCGTCATTTTATTAACAATAACATAAGCGAGCGGCACGATAATCAGGGGGATTATGGTTTTCAATCCGGAACGATTGAAAGCATCTGCCATCCCATCTCCCAACATCACCACACTGAGAAACTGGGGAGTGGCGATGATGGTATTAATTGACACAATGAGAAAGGCATTAATCATTACTGCGTTTCCGTCTGTTTTATGGTTCATCGTTTGGAGTAATTGATCCAATCCCAAAAGTTGAGGCTTTATCCAATAAGGAATCAAGATTCCCAACAAAAATAATCCTATCCCAATCGCTATCCATATTTTCCATGACTTAACTACTTTTCCCGCCACATTACCACCTTCCTACTCATGTTATTTTAACATAAAATACAACCGGTACAAATAAAACGCCCTCCTGAAGTTGAAGTCAACGCGGGAGAGCATAGTTGCTTATTCATACCCGGAAGCGGGTTGCGGCATCATTACTATATATCATTTCCCATTTATTGGAATTGAAAGCATTCTTATCGACATATTCCGGGAAGGTCGAGTAGATACTGGCTTCACGGCCCGCACCCCTCACAGAACCGGACTTGCGGTATTCCCGCATCCGGCTCTTCATTTCCCCGTTTGCCAGCATTACAGCCTCCTGTAAGACTTCGGCAAATTGTGACTTAAACATATCTGCCTGTGGCGCAAATGCGGCATCTTTTGCTACAAAACCAGCTTCGAAAAATATGGAATGTTCTTTCATAATCCGCCCAAAAAAGGGTATTCACTGGTAAAGGCACTCGTCCTGACTCTGGTCTTTTTTTGATCTCGATTTCGAGATCCATTCCTGCAAGATATTTTAGAAAGCTCTAAGCGTTGGGGAATGACCAACTTTTTCAATCCTTATTCGGAGATGGATGGTGGCTATATTTTAAGCATGTTGCTGCAAGGCTTTTCCCGGCTTGGTAACGGATCCCCTGGCTCTGACATCCGGTAGGGTAAAGGCGAGTACAATCCCAAGTACCGGAAGCAGGCTGATAATGTTCATGGTAAAGGGCAAGCCCATGTGGTCAGCGATTGCTCCAAGTAATGTTACCCCGATAGAACCCATACCGATTGCAAAACCGAGCAACAGCCCCGAAGCCAGCCCGATGTTATGAGGTAAAAGCCTTTGCCCAAAAACCACGGTGGTGGAAAAAGTTGAGATTAGTGACGCGCCGACAATAAAAGCTAAAACGGGGATCCAAGTGCCGTTTAAGTGCAGAAACGGGTAGACCGTGATTAGGGAAACGACCATAGAAGCCAACAGGCCGTTCCGCCCGCCGAAACGGTCGGCAAAAGGCCCGCCCAAAACCGTGCCTACTGCCCCGGCAATTAAAAACGTACTCACCAGATATTCAGGTTCAGCAATACCTTTAAAACCGGGAAAATAAAAGGGAATGAAATAAACCAGACCGGAATGTATCCATGATCTTACGGTTACAAACAGTATCAAGAGTATTAAGCTTCCTATCCTATCGCCGCTACTGGCGGTTTGTTCTGTATTCTTTTTTTGTTTGGTCGAGTGTTCCGCTAGAATTTTCTTAAATTTGGGCAACAAAAACATAAAGACCAGAGCAGCCAATACTCCCGGAATCATTACACCCTGAATTGAGCCCAGGTTGGCAAAGCTCAGTACAAACATGGCTAGCATGGGGCCAAGTCCAAAGCCGAGATTTCCTCCCACCGAAAAAACCGCCATCGAGGACCCGGCCTTGCTCTCCTCGCTGGCAAAATGGGCCACTTTAGACCCTTCCGGGTGGTATCCCGCCACCCCGATACCGCTCAATAGTACCGCAAGCAACAGTAATGCGTAAGAGTTAACTATACCAGTCAGTGCCAAACCAAAACCAGAAAGGAAGAGCCCCAGAGGCATTAACCAGGGCATGCTATAACGGTCGCTTAACACCCCGAAAACCGGCTGGATAATGGCCGAACTGAAGGTAAATGCCAACGCAATCGTACCGACTTGAAAGTAGCTGAGATGAAAACTTTCCACCAGTAAGGGCGTTAAGATAGGAAGGACCCCCTGAGCCAAATCGACAATCAGATGACCCATGCTCAAGATCCATAAATACGGGTTAATCAATTATTTCGCCTCTTTTTTCTATCGCCTTTTCTAAACATTTGCAGATTTCATCTTTCCGTTTGAGCCGCCACTAAACTTATTGCGCCGTATTTTTCCCTTAAACGCGGTTTTTCAATCTTGCCGGTGGGATTACGCGGGACTTTATCAAAAATAATATTTCTCGGATGTTTGTAACGCGGCATTGGAGCGCAAAATGTTTTTATTTCTTCTTCAGTACACTTGCAGCCCGATTTTAGTTCTATGATAGCAGCCGCTATTTCACCAAGACGCTTATCCGGCAATCCAATGACTGCTACATCCTTAATTGAAGTATGCGCACGGAGAAAATCTTCAATTTGTACCGGATATAAGTTCTCTCCACCGCTGATAATCACATCTTTTTTCCGGTCAACCAAATAAATAAAACCATCTTCATCCATCCGGGCCATATCCCCGGTAAATAACCAGCCATCCTTGATTACTGCCGCAGTCGCTTCCGGGTCGTTGTAGTAGCATTTCATCACACCCGGTCCCTTGACAACCAATTCCCCAACCTGTCCCTGAGATACAAAGCATCCATTCTCGTCGGTAATCTTGACTTCCCAATTGTGACCCGGTATTCCGATAGCGCCGACTTTATGAATATTCTCAGTACCTAAATGGACACATCCGGGACCGATAGATTCGCTCAGACCATAGTTCGTATCATAAAGATGGTCGGGAAAATACTTTTTCCAGCGATGAATTAAGCTGGGGGGAACTGGCTGGGCACCGATATGCATCAGCCTCCACTGGGAAAGATCATAATCTTCCAGCTTCAGATCTCCTCTTTCAATGGCATCCAGAATGTCCTGTGCCCAGGGAACCAAAAGCCAGACAATGGTAATTTTTTCTTCAGAAACTGTTTTGAGTATCCATTCAGGCTTAACTCCGCGAAGCAATACGGCTTTGCTCCCCGACAGCAAACTGCCGAACCAATGCATCTTGGCGCCGGTATGGTAAAGCGGCGGAATGCATAAAAAATTATCTTCATGCTTTTGACCGTGGTGTTTATTTTCCGTATCACATGCCGACATCAGGCTTCTGTGCGTATGCAAAATTGCTTTTGGAAATCCCGTAGTCCCCGAGGAGAAATATACTGCCGCATCATCTTCGTCCGCAAGTTTAATCTGCGGGGCTTCAGAAGAACAATTGGCAGTAAGGCGGTCATAGCTTTCAGCAAAAGTAGGACGGTTTTCTCCTGCAAAAAAAAGTGTCTTCACTTTAGGTATCTGATCATAAATCGTTTCCACCCGGCCGATAAATTCAGGCCCGAAAATCAAGGCAATGGTTTCGGATAAACCTAAACAATATTTTATTTCCTCCGCCGTGTAGCGAAAGTTTAATGGTACTGCGATAGCGCCGGTTTTTAATATTCCAAAATAAATCGGCAGCCACTCCAGGCAATTCATTAAAAGAATAGCGACCTTATCCCCTTTTTTTATTCCCCTCTTCAGCAGTAAATTGGCCAGTCGATTTGCTTTCTCGTCAAAAACACGCCAGGTCATTTCCCGTCGGTATTCACCTGCCGGGTTGTTTTCAATCAGTTCATACTCACGCCAGGTGACCTTATGACTTTCCTGGAGATCCAAATTAATCTCAGTCAGGCATGTTTCCTGTCCATACATCTCGGCATTGCGCGATAGTATTTCCGTGATGGGCATTTTCTCTTTCCTCCCGTTCTACCAACACAACAAAAGATATTGTGTAATTTAAAAATAAAAAGGCCGTACTTCAAAACAGCAAAAACTACACTAAATTATAAAGCGAGACAAGCCGTTAATCAACAATTTCAGCCCTTTCATCTATTTTATTTTCTGTCTTTACTCCGCACCGGCTGCAATACTGGTGGGTACGATCATACACATTTAGAGCCCCCCTCATACAGAAGTCACTTCGATGTTTCTGCATAAACCATCTGCATCAATATACCTTGCTTATCGATCATGGGATTTTCAGGAATGCATAAATCCGTTTTGAAGTTCAAGCATTCCTGTAACCCCCCTGTGCCAAAATAGAAAAATTAATCCAAGAAGAAAGCCAGAGCGTTTTTAATATAACGCCCTGGCGGTTCATGCATTATATACTTATATAGCTCTACCACAGTCTCAACGTGCCCTGTCCATCGGAACATATAGTTCAAAGAATCTTACAATAAAATAACATCAACGAATGCCGCAGTCTCAGCTTCAGACAACTTGGTATCAAGCTCAATTACTGCCTGTTTTGCTCATATTTCCCCTGCACCGGCTCAACAAAAACCTCCATGATCCCGCCGCAAACCATCCCGTCCTCTTCCGCAACATCATGGGTAAGGTTTACTTGCACAAGGGTAGACTTTTTGGTATTGAGCGCCTGAAAAGCATGCTGGCGGACTTCCGACTCCCCGCAGCCCCCGCCAATTGTCCCTGCCGTACGACCGTCACGATAAAAGAGCACCTGGGCACCCGATTTCCTGGGGGTCGAGCCTTTCGTGGCGACGATCGTGGCTAAAGCGGCCTCTTCTCCTTGATCCAACCGCAAAATAGCTTCTACAACTTTACTGTCCACCGCTCTTCCCCTCCTTTTTTATTTTCAGTCCCAGACTGTACCCTTGACGGTTGACCATGATAATTTCAGCTATGATGCTGACGGCAATCTCTTCCGGAGTCTGAGCCCCGATGTCGAGGCCAATCGGGGTGTAGACGTTGTTAAGCATGTCTTCCTCCCAGCCGCTTGCCCGCAATTCCTCAAACAAAGCTGCGATCTTGCGCCTACTCCCTATCATTCCGGTATAAGCTGCCGCAGGCTTGGCAAAAATCTCTTCCAGGCATGTCCGGTCATGACGGTGGCCGCGCGTCACTACGATTACATAGGTACTTAAGTCAATCATCTGGTTCCGAATGGCCCGCCGAAAGTCCTCGCAGATCACGTGGTCAGCCTGGGGGAAGCGCCCTGGGTTGGCAAAAGACAGGCGATCATCGATTACAGTCACTTGATACCCTAGAAGCTTGCCCAGAGAGACCAAAGGCAAGGCAATATGCCCTCCGCCCAAAATGAGCAAATGCGCCTGGGGAACGATCGGGTCGATGAAGACCCGAATCGTGGCATCATGCCAAACGGTCTCTATTACCTTGGTCGTCCGAGCTTTAATAACATCAGCAATTCCTTCCTGAAACCTCAGAAAAAGCTCGGAATCCATTTCTTGCAGGAGATCATGTCCTTCATGATCTGCCACAAACTTTGTGCCTGGGAGGCAAAGCTCAGGATGACCGCTGATGACCGTCCCCACAGCACCTGCTTGATTGGCTTGCAGCATGGAATTCAGAAGAGAATAGGTCTTATTCATAATTCTACCAGCCCCTGACTTTTTTGATATCCTTAACTTTGAGGCTTTTTGTATAGTTTACTCAAAAATAAATAGAGAAGCAAGAAGGAGACAATTATAAATAAAGGCCAAAGGCCGGGACCTAACTATACAGAAAGCACAAGGAATAAAATTTAACCTTGCGCTTCTGAGCTAGACTCTTTCGGCATGAAAAGCCCGCTTTTTTTATCTTTACTTGAAACCAAATTCACACTTTAGCAATCACCTTTCGTGAGGACTTAGAGCGGGTATACAGTGGGCACACTTACCCCGCATACAGCGGAAAGCGGGCACTCAGCTGCTGCACGCGTGCACGGGCTTCAGCGTACCTATTATCTTCTGTATCCTCAGTTAGAACGAGGTTGATAATCGCGGCGACTTCCTTCATCGCCTCAGCATCAAACCCCCGGGTGGTAACCGCAGGTGTGCCGATGCGAATGCCGCTGGTCACAAATGGGCTTTCCGTGTCAAAGGGTACAGCATTTTTATTCACCGTGATCCCGATCTCATCCAGCCGGTGTTCGGCTTCTCTGCCGGTAAGCCCTTTACTGCGCAAATCCACGAGCATTAAATGGTTGTCCGTACCCCCGGAAGTAAGTTCAAAGCCATACCCCATAAGTGCTTGGGCAAGCTCCCTGGCATTCTTGACCACATTCTGCTGGTACTCAGCAAACTCAGGCTGGAACGCTTCTTTAAGTGCAACGGCTTTGGCGGCGATTACATGCTCCAGCGGCCCGCCCTGGATACCGGGGAAAATCGCTTTATCAATCGCACTTGCATATTGCCCGCGGCACAGAATCATTCCTCCGCGCGGCCCGCGCAAAGTTTTGTGGGTTGTCGTTGTGACAAAATCAGCGTAAGGCACCGGAGACGGATGGAGACCGGTGGCCACGAGCCCGGCGATGTGGGCCATATCCACCATAAATAAAGCTCCTACCTTATCCGCAATTTCCCGGAAACGGGGGAAATCAATCATCCGTGGATAGGCGCTGGCTCCGGCTACGATCATACGCGGCTTGTGGGCAATTGCCAATTGTTCAACTTCATCATAGTCAATCGTCCCGGTTGCGCGGCTGACACCGTAAGGAATAAAGTTAAAGTATTTCCCGGAAATATTGACCGGACTTCCATGCGTCAGGTGCCCTCCGTGCGCTAAGTTCATGCCTAAAATCGTATCTCCGGGGTTCACCATGGCAAAATAGACAGCCGTGTTGGCCTGAGCGCCGGAATGGGGCTGGACATTGGCATGCTCCGCCTGGAAAAGCTCCTTGGCCCTAGTTCTGGCTAATTCTTCAATCTGGTCAACGAATTCACACCCGCCGTAATAGCGTTTGCCGGGGTATCCTTCGGCATATTTGTTGGTCAAAATTGTCCCTTGAGCTGCCATCACAGCGGGGCTGACAAAGTTCTCCGAGGCGATCAGTTCAATTTTGTGGCGCTGCCGCTCCAACTCTTGGTCAATGAGGGTGCTAATTACCGGGTCAAGCTCTCTTAACTTGTTAACTCCATCAAACATGTCTTATCCCCTTCTCTTAGATTTAGCCAATGGCCTCACCATTATTTTCGGTAAGCTGTACCTTCCAACGGCAGGCTAAACCGTGTTTTGCCATCGTATTTGTAATAGGCCGCAGCCACAGCCGGGGCCACTGGAATCGTAGATATTTCTCCGATCCCTTTAGCACCGTAAGCAAGCGAGGACGGGTTTTTCTCGATCAGAATCGTTTCCACCTCCGGCATATCTGTGGAGCGGAAGAGCCCCAGAGTTCCGTACTTGACCTTGGGCACCCCTTTGTCCAAGGGGAAATCCTCGCGCAAGGCATACCCAAGGCCCATGGCAACCCCGCCCTCGACCTGCCCTTCAATCGCTTTCGGGTTAATGGCGCGCCCGATGTCATGGGCTGCCACGACTTTCTCGACCTTGCCGGCTTCGTTTAAGAGCACCACCTGGGTAGCATAACTGAAGGCCACATGGTTAACCGGGTTCAGCTTATCCGAACTCAGCGGGTCGGTCTTGCCGAAGTACTCGCCGTAAAATTCCTGGCCCTCAAGTTCGCTAAGCGTTGCCTGATCCAGAGCCTGCTGCAGCTTGAGCGCCGCTTGGCGCGCCGCTTCTCCCGTGAATAGAGTCTGGCGTGAAGCCGTGGTTGTGCCCGCATTCGGGGTCAGGAAAGTGTCCGGAGAAGCCACTTCGATCAGCTCCGGTTCAAGGCCGGTCGCTTCATGCACAATCTGAGTGAGGATTGTGGCCAAACCCTGGCCGATACAAGCGGCGCTTGTTAAAACTAAGACTTTGCCGCTTGCGATCTTGAGGTTGACGCGGCCTATATCCGGAAGTCCCACGCCGATACCGGTATTTTTCAAAGCGCAGGCAATCCCTGCATAAGGATGGGACTCATAAACTTCGCGTACAGCCAACAACGTTTCTTTGATGGCAGTGCCCTCATCCGCAATCTGCCCGGTAGCCATCGTCAAACCGTGTTCCAAGGCATTGCGTAAACGGATCTCCCAGGGGGAAAGTCCCACCTTCGCAGCCAACTGGTCTAGGTTCAGTTCACACGCAAATGCAGCCTGGGGTACGCCAAAGCCCCTAAAAGCCCCCGCAGGAGGATTGTTGGTGTAGACACACTGGCCAAGGATATCGGCATTCGGTACATGGTACGGCCCGCCGACATGCGTACAAGCCCTTTCCAGTACCGCCGAGCCCAAGGACGCATAAGCGCCGGTGTCAGCCACAATTCTGGCCTTGATGGCGGTGATTTTCCCATTGGCATCACAACCCGTGCTAAGCTCTATTTCCATGGCGTGCCGTTTGGGATGAACCAGGATGCTTTCCTGCCTGGTCAAGGTAAGTTTCACCGGCTTGTGGGTCTTCATCGCCAAGAGTGCAGCATGGTGCTGGACGCTTAAATCTTCTTTCCCGCCAAACCCGCCACCGACAAGCTTGCTTACCACGCGCACTTTGTCCGCCGGCAGGCCCAGGATTGCCATGATCCCGTGCTGATCATCATATACACTTTGATCGGCAACGTACACGGTAATTCCGCCATCTTCCTGGGGCACCGCCAGCGCACTCTCCGGCTCCATAAAAGCATGCTCGGTCGGCGGTGTGCTGAAGTGGTTGGTGACTACATGCGCCGACGCGGCCAAGACTTCATCCACGTTGCCCCGTTTAACCTTGGTTGTACTCAAAAGATTCCCTTTGGGATGGATGTGCGGGGCTCCTTCAGCCAGAGCGGCTGCCGGGGTAGTTATGGGCTCAAGTTCTGCGTACTCCACTTTTATTAGAGCTAAAGCAGCGCGCGCTTGCTTCTTGGTGTGGGCAGCTACCAGCACCAAGGCATCCCCGATATAGCGGGTCTCTTCCCCCACTGCCACCAACGCAGGCCAGTCATGGAAGATATGCCCCCAGTAGCGCTCACCCGGCACGTCCGCGGCCGTCAGGACCGCCTCCACTCCCGGATAAGCCTGGGCCGCACTTACATCGATCCCTTTAATCAACGCTCTGGGAGATGGTGTGCGCAAAACAGCGCCGTACAACATCTTGTCCAGATACATGTCATCCACATATTGCCCTGTACCCAGGGTTTTGGCCTGCGCATCAACGCGCGCTAAGCTGCTCCCGATCCCGGCGGAAGCAGTCGTTTTGGGCTTAAGTTCTCCGCGCAGAACCTGAGCCGCCATCTGAATGGCTTTCTCAATCTTCACATAGCCGGTGCAGCGGCAAATATTCCCGCGGATTGCTTCCTTAATATCCTGGTTTGTTGGGTTAAGGTTAGTATCCAACAGCCCTTTGGCACTTATGACCATTCCCGGAATACAGAAACCGCATTGCACGGCCCCGGCTTCGGCGAAGGCCCAGGTATATGCTTCTTGTTCAGGCTCTGACAAGCCTTCCACCGTCACCAGCTTTTTGCCGACAGCTTTAGAGACAGTAAGCACGCACGCCCGCATTTTCTTGCCATCCACCAGAATGGTGCAGGCTCCGCACGCCCCTTCCCCACAGCCGTTTTTGAGGGAGGTAATGTGCAGGTGGTCGCGTAAAAATTCTAAAAGGTTCATATCTTCTGCTGCTGTGTAGAGGTTCCCGTTAACTTCTAGTGAAAACATCTTCTCCCACCTTTCTAGGCTGAAATGGCTTACGGGAAAGATAATTCCCTCCCGGATGTCCGGTAGCTAACTGCCCGTTGGCGACGACTTGGCGCCCGCGCAAGAACACATGCCGTGCCTTGCCGATCTGCGGGAATCCCTCATATGGGGTGTAATCGACATTATGGGCCTGAGCCTGGGTAGAAATCACCCAGTTTATACTGGGATCCCATACCACCAGGTCGGCGTCACTGCCCGGGGCGATGGTACCCTTGCGCGGAAAAAGCCCGAAAAGCTTAGCCGGTTCAGTGGCCGTTAAGGCAACCATTCGATTTAAGCTAATCTTCCCGGGGACTACACCATAGGTGTACATTAACCCCATCCGGTTTTCCACCCCCGGCATCCCATTCGGGATCTTGCTAAAATCGGCCAGACCCGCCTCTTTTTGACCTTTAAAATTAAAGGAACAGTGATCCGTAGCCACCGTATTTATCAAACCGGCGTCTAAGCCGTGCCAGAGGGCCTCTTGGTTGGCCGCAGCTCTTAAGGGCGGAGAGATCACGTACTTGGCCCCTTCAAATCCATCCAGACGGTAACGGCTGTCATCCAGCACCAAATACTGGGGACACGTTTCCGCATACACCTGAACACCCCGCCTTTTAGCCTCAGCTACCGCGTTAAGCGCACCCTCACAGGTAAGATGCACGATATAAAGGGGAGCTTGGGCGATTTCCGCCAAAGTGATAGCCCGGGCTGTTGCTTCCTCCTCGGCCTCCGGCGGTCTGCTCAACGGATGATAAGACGGTGCCGTCTGCCCCTGAGCCAGGGCTTTGTTAATTAAGACCTCCACAATATCCCCGTTTTCACAATGGAGAGAAATCAGCAGGCCTGCGTTTTTGGCCTGGCGCAAAGCTTGCAGCAAGACGGCATCATCCACTTGCAGCACATTTTTGTAGGCCATGTATAACTTAAAGGACGTTACGCCTTGCTTGTCCGCCAACTCCGGCATTTCAGCGGCAATCTCTTCAGACCAGTCCGTAATTGCCATATGAAAAGAATAATCTGTATAAGACTTCCCTGCGGCTTTCCGCTGCCAAGTGGCAAAAGCCTGAGCCAGAGTTTCCCCTTTAAATTGAGTCGCAAAATCAATCACCGTAGTTGTCCCGCCGAGTATAGCTGCCTTGGTGCCGCTGGCGAAATCATCGGCCGTCACAGTTTCACCCACCGGCAAGTCAAAATGCGTGTGGGGATCAATCCCGCCCGGCAACAAATAGCAACCTTTGACATTCAGAATTTGATCCTGGGGCTGGGCTAGGCCGGAGCCAAGAGCTACAACCTTTTCCCCTTCAATGCGGACATCGGACTGATAATAATCGGCTGCGGTCACAACCGTGCCTCCACGCAAGACTATTCCCATAATTCATCTTCCTTAATTATGAAATTCAGTATTAATTTTCAGCGTAGCACTCAGGAGTCAGGAGTCAGGAGCCAGGAGCCAGAAGAACGGATAACTAAAACCCTAAAGGAATGCAAGAAATAGATCCATTCGGCCATGAGTTAAATTTTTAGTAATGGCCTCATGGCGTGAATGTCCACCGGACATTCACGTTACTGAATTCTGACTACTGAATTTTGAATACCTGCTTAACCTCACGCATTTGATATGCCGAAACAGCGCGGAGACACCTCCGCCAGGGAAGGATCTCCGCGCTGCCGGTTAAGGGTAAATATGCGTACCTGTCTTTCCGGAGACCGCATCTTCCAAAGATTCAGGGTTGGTGATAATGGCTTGTTTGCCGCCCCTCTCCAGGAAATTGATCACCGCCAGGATCTTGGGCAGCATGCTGCCCGGCGCGAAATGATTTTCTGCTACATACTGTTTTAGTTCGGCTAAGGTTACCCTATCCAGTGCTTTCTCCTCCGGTTTGCCGAAATTCAAGTATACTTTCGGCACCCCGGTCGAGATAATCAAAACATCCGCCTTGATTTCGGAAGCAAGCGCACTCGAGGCAAAGTCCTTGTCGATCACGGCGTCAACCCCTCTGAGGCTGCCGTCAGCTTCCCGAACCACGGGAATACCGCCTCCGCCCACGCCGATGACACAGTACCCGTCCCGCACTAACGTGCTGATTACTTCTTTTTCCACAATTTCCTGCGGCAGAGGGGAAGCAACCACCCGACGATAGCCCCGGCCAGCGTCACTCACCATTACCCAATCAGGATTTTCTTTTTTAAGCACTTCCGTCTGTTCTTCGTTGTAGAACGAACCGATAGGCTTACTCGGCTTCTGAAAAGCCGGGTCATTCGCATCCACCACCACTTGGGTCACGATCGCAACCGCAGATTTGTGCAGGCCGCGTTTCCTGAATTCATTGTCCAGCGCCTGCTGGATCTGGTAGCCAATCGCCCCTTGGGTATCAGCGCCGCAACTTACCAGAGGAACCCTGTGCATATGGGCCACACCACTGGCTATTTCCGAACGGAGCAAGATGAACCCGACCTGGGGACCGTTGCCATGGGTTACAATGACTTCATAGCCCTGTTCAATCATCCCAACAATGTGTTCAGCGGTTTCACAGACTGCGGCATATTGATCCTCCACACTTTGGTGTTCGTTGTCACGGATAAGGGAATTGCCACCGATTGCTATGACAGCAAGTTTACTCAAGTTGCACCACCTTTTTATCCCATAGCTATGCCATTAGAACGACTGTACTTTACCTTCCGCCCATTAAGAGGGTCATCACAGCTTTGGCTGTATGCAGACGGTTTTCGGCCTCATCATAAATGATGGAATGTGGTCCGTCGATGACAGAGTCTTCAACTTCGTTATTGCGGTCAGCGGGCAGAGCATGCATGTACATCACATTGTTGTCCGCCAAATCCATCTTGGCTTGTGTGCACTTCCAGGACTTCTGGGCTCTGAGCTTGTCATCGACCACAGTGGCAGCTCCTACGGTGGTGGCTCCTGTCTGGTCGTTGACCCAGCTGCCCCAGTTTTTCGGAATCACGATGTGAGCGCCTTCATACGCTTCTTGTTCATTGTTGGTAACGGTCACGGTGCCGCCGTATTTGGCAGCGTTAGCTTGCGCTTGCTCAATGACCCAATCGGGAAGCTCCCAACCTTTCGGATGCGCGAGCACGACATCCATGCCATAGCGCGGGAAGAGCAGCACTTGGGATACGGGTACGGAAATAGGTTTCTTGTGGCTCTCGGCATAAGCCCATATAATTGAGACTTTCACCCGTTTCAGATCCCCGATTTTCTCTTTCATCGTCATGAGATCAGCCAAGGCTTGGAATGGATGATAGAGATCACATTGCAGATTCATGATCGGTGCCGTGGACCACTTAGCCATCTCATTAAGATACTTGTTGCCGATGCCCCAGTTGCAATAGCGGGCAGCGATCCCGTGGCCGAAGCGGGAAAGGATAATCGCTGTATCTTTAGCGCTTTCTCCATGGGCGATCTGCATGCTGCTGGAATCGAGGAAACCGGCATGCCCGCCTAATTGAGCAAGTCCTGCTTCCATCGAGTTCCTTGTCCGGGTCGATTGCTCAAAGAACATCAGGAACATGGTTTGGTTCTGCAGGTACGGCGTAGGAATTCCCATCGCAAATTTTTTCTTTAAGTCCAGGGAAACTTCCAACATGGTGTCTACTTCTTCTTTAGTGAAATCTTCAAGGTTGATAAAGTGTCTGCCGCGGAAAATTGATTGCATTCTAATAATCCTCCCTTAATCTTATGATAAAAGTCATTATCCAGTTAAGTTTGAATACTTAAGAATCTAATCCCGGATCTTCATTAAATTTTCAGTGGTCGTCGGCATCTTGTCCACATACTTCTGGAGATAAACCTGGGGAATAGCCGCATACAAAGCGCAGGCATTCACGAGTTCCTTCTTCCAAGTCCGTTCGTTCGGGAAGTGAGCTTCGGCCTCATGTCCAGGGCCAAACCCGATGCAAGGAATGCCGTAACGGCCCATAATGGAAACTCCATTCGTGGAGAATGTCCACTTATCGAGCACAGGTTCTTCCTTAAACAGTTCCCTATAGGAATCCATTAAGGTCGAGCACAGAGGATGATCTTCTTCAATCAGCCACGTTGGAAAATACGATTCTGTCGGATAGACCAGACCGGTGTAAGCAGGGCGCTCATAGGTGTACATGCTGACTTCGGCCTTAGCGGCTTTGACAGAAGGCAGGTTGCGGATCTGATTCAAAGCATATTCCGCATCCTCGCCGGCCGTAAGACGGCGGTCAATGGAGATTGTACAACTGTCAGCCACTGCGCAGCGCGAAGGAGAAGTAAAGAAAATCTCGGAAACCGTTAGGCTGCCTTTCCCCAGGAAGGGATGATCTTTTAAGTTCTCATGCAAAGCACGCAAATCCAAGAGGATGGGGGCAATTTTGTAAATGGCGTTGTCCCCGCGTTCCGGAGCCGAGCCATGGCAGCTTACCCCCTTGGTCGTGACTTTGATTTCCATGCGCCCGCGGTGTCCGCGGTAGATCTTGCCGTCTGTGGGCTCTGTGCTCACCACGAACTCCGGACGCAACTTGTCTTCGTTGATGATGTACTGCCAACAGAGGCCGTCGCAGTCTTCCTCCTGGACTGAGCCCACAACGACCAGCGTGTACTCGTCTTCCAGGCCCAATTCTTTGATGATCTTGCCGGCATACACCATGGAGGCCATCCCGCCCTCCTGGTCGCTGGCACCGCGGCCAATGATTACTTCATCATCTTCATAGCCTGCGTAAGGATCGTATTGCCACAGGCTCCTATCTCCCACGCCCACGGTGTCAATGTGGGCGTCCATCGCAATCACATGTTTGCCATGCCCAACATAGCCGAGAATATTGCCCATGGGGTCGATCTCTACTTTATCGAAGCCCACTTTCTCCATTTCCTCTTTGATGCGCAAGACCACTTTTTCTTCCTGACAGCTTTCACTGGGAATAGCGATCATGTCGCGCAGGAACTTACTCATTTCCGGTTCGTACTTTTGCGCCAGTTCCAAGATCTTGGCAAAGTCCTTGTCCAATGCAAATTCCCCTTTCTCGTCCATTCAAAAATCCCAAAGCGCTGATGTAATTACTTGTTGCCACACTTTTAGTTTATTTTTGCAAAAACTATGCCAATGAATCAATTCGCCAGGATTTTTTACTCTCGGCTCGTTCACTTGCCGCTTTCATACTTATTTCTTTGGCCGGTTTCGCACTTATTTTCTCCCTGCCACATCTCTTGCTTAGGTAGCGGTTGCGTCGCTGCGTCTCAAATTGATACACTCATATTCGAACCCCGGCTCGAATCGTCCCTAACCCCGGAGAAATCAGGGCTGAGGCTGATTTTGTCTCATCTTGATACGACAGTCTAACATTTGTACACAAGCCTTTTTCAGAGCGTAGTCGCGTGGTGCGATCCGAATAAATGCTTACGCATACGTTTTGCTCTCGGAAATATTGTACTCTTTAATCTTGCGGTAGAGCGTCGCGCGGCTGATGCCCAGAAGCCTGGCCGCATCTTCCTTATGGCCGTCAGCAATGGCCATGCTCAAGGCTTTCATGATCGCTTGCCGTTCCAGGGCTCTTAGATTTAGGGACAAGTCTTGTGGATCTGGCTTGTGTTCTGTTTTCAGCCGTTTGGGCAGGATTTCCGGAGTAATCAGTTCACCAGGAGCCATGGTCACACAGTATTCGATGACATTCCCCAACTCCCTTACATTGCCCGGCCAGGAGTATTTTATGAGAACCTCTTCAGCTTCCGGAGAAATTCCTTTTACCTCTTTTCCGGTCAGCTGAGAGTAGTGTTCCAAGTAGAACTGAATTAAAATTGGAATATCTTCCATCCGGTCACGCAGGGGTGGAATCGTTAAGGGAATTACATTTAACCGATAATATAAATCTTCCCTAAACTCCCCTGCCAAAACCATTTTCTCCAAATCCCGGTGGGTCGCCGCGATAACCCGTACATCCACGGGGATGGACCGGGTGCTGCCGATCCGTTCTACCCGCCGTTCCTGCAGGACGCGGAGCAACTTGACCTGCAAATGCAGGGACATGTCCCCGATTTCATCTAAGAAAATCGTACCCTGGTGTGCCAACTCAAATTTCCCCAGTTTGCCGCCACGGCGAGCACCCGTGAAAGCCCCTTCTTCATAGCCGAACAACTCACTCTCCAACAAATTTTCGGGGATTGCGCCACAGTTTAAGGCAATAAAGGCATGGCCCTTCCTTTTACTGCTTTGATGTATAGCCCTGGCCAGGAGTTCCTTCCCTGTGCCGCTCTCACCCTGAATCAGCAGGGTTGCATTGGTCGGAGCGACCCGGAGCGCAATTTTCTTAAGTTCGCTCATTTTACCGGAGTTGCCAATTATTTCAGAGAAATCTGTTTCAATCTCATTGACGGTAGCTTCTTTAACGATTTTCTTAATTTGTTGAAGGTCTTTAAGCGTGATCACCGCGCCTTCGATTGTTCCGCCTTTATTGATGGGTACGGCATTGCAATAGAGCTGGGTCGCTACCCTTTTACCCTTAATCTGGCCGGAAAAACTCTCCCCCTGGACAACTGCTTTCCAAAAGCGTTTTTCATCCAACAACTGAGCTAAGATCTGTTCCTGCCCTTCCCCAATATCTAGCATTTTGGCAGCCAGGGTGTTGTAATGTGTCACTTTCTTTTCATTATTCACCAACAAAATTCCGTCATGGAGGAGGTTTAGGACCGTAAGCAATTGGCTTGTCAGAAGCTCACGTTCCCGGCTCTGGTAATGCTCCACCACCTTGCCCACTAAGAGCTCCGCCATTTTCTCCAGGAAACGCAGGAGGGAATCTTTGTTGCCCTTGAGACGCTTTGTTTGCTCTTCATCGAAACTCAATAAGCCGATTGTCCCGATAATCTGGTCAGCGGCGCGTATGGGCATGGCCACTTCATAGAACTCCAGGCACTGCCCCCGGCTCACGCAAGGCTGGCACAATTCGTGAAACCCGGGATTGTCGATGATAACCGGAATCCCCGTCTTCATAACATGCCGGTAGACGAACCCATCGTCTAAAGGACGGTCACACAGTTTCCGGTATTTTCCCGTGCCGGCTACCCTAATTAAATCCGCATCCGCAATCTCAACTTCGAGCTTAAGCGCGGCAGCAATTGCATCTGCCGTTTGTTGGACCGTGCTTTTGATGTCGCGAAGCTGGTACATTTTATCCCCACCCTAAAATAAGACTTTTGTATCATATTGATACTCCTAAAGATTTAATTCGCTAATTTTAGAGCTTTTCCTACTTCTATTTATGAGAATTGGTTTATTAATTTTTAAGAAAAAAATAGGGGAAGTCAGGAAACCCTTACTCTGGATCTCGCTTGCTTCCCAAAATCTAGTACAAAAATTCTTTACCGCGCAGCCGAAGGAATTTCCCCATCCCACACAATACTGCGGTATTTAAGAGGATCAGTATCTCCCTCGGTGTTAAACAGGAGTATGTGCGAATTCTCGTTTAGTCCTAGAGCCGCACGGGCTTCGCTTAACCTCTCATCATGAGCCAGAGCCCACAGCAGCCCGGTCGTGACTGCGCCGGATTCCCCGGAAATAACCTTGGGATCCCTACCCAAAGGATTGCCTAAAATCCTCATCCCTTTAGCGGCAACCGCATCAGGACACGAGACAAACAAATCACTAAAAGCACGCAGCATTCTCCACCCAATGAGGTTTGGTTCCCCACAAGCTAGTCCTGCCATAATCGTGTCCATATCCCCGCCCACAACCCGCGGTTTGCCGTCAGCGGCTACAGCTGAGCGGAAAAGGCAAGCTGCTTTATTAGCCTCCACCACAATGGTTTGGGGTCGGCTCTCCCGGTACAAAGACGCAAAATAGCCCTGGACAGCCCCGGCGAAGGCTCCCACGCCAGCCTGGACAAAAACATGCGTTGGTTTATCCGCGCCGAGCTCAGGCATTTGCTCAGTTACTTCCGCTGCCATCGTGCCATAGCCCTGCATGATCCAGGTGGGAATCTCCTCATAACCCTCCCAGGAGGTATCTTGAACGAAGACCCAACCGTTCTCTGCCGCTTTGGCTGCAGTCATGCGCACCGCATCATCATAGTTGAGATCCGTAATCCAGGCCTCAGCCCCTTCAGCCCTGATCTTTTCCAGACGATACAGGGAAGAGCCTTTGGGCATATAGACTACGGCTTTTTGTTTAAGCTGCCTTGCAGTCCAAGCCAGCCCGCGGCCATGGTTGCCGTCCGTCGTGGTGGCAAACGTAATCTCACCCAACTGCGCTTTGATTTCCGGAGAAGTAAGCACAGGGAAAGGAAGCTCGTTAAGGTCACGGTTTAGGCGCTGGGCCAAGTACCTAGCCACGGCATAAGATCCGCCTAAGGCCTTAAAGGCATTGAGCCCAAAACGGTGGGATTCATCTTTGACATAGATTCCGCCCACGCCAAAGGTCTTGGCCAGAGACTTGAGAGAATGGAGCGGAGTGGGCCGGTAATCCGGAAAAGTACGATGGAA
Source organism: Paradesulfitobacterium aromaticivorans (assembly GCF_054657415.1). Taxonomy (NCBI): domain Bacteria; kingdom Bacillati; phylum Bacillota; class Clostridia; order Eubacteriales; family Peptococcaceae; genus Paradesulfitobacterium; species Paradesulfitobacterium aromaticivorans. The sequence continues at coordinate 495,658 of NZ_BAAHYT010000010.1, forward strand.
AGCGCGGGCCTTAGCTATCTCCGTTTTATGAAAAAGAGCGGTTGACGTGCCCTCTCCGTATTCTTTCAACATCCTGTTCTTAACCCATTCTATGCGTGCGTAAGGAACGATTTCCTCAGGTGCTTGCCATGTGCTGAGAGTTTGCGTTGACATTGTATCTCCTCCTAAGTTGAATGATCAAAGTTAATATACCTATGGTTTTATGCAAATTTAATGCCAACATTTCGCACATAATTAATGCTTTAGCGTTGTAATAAGATCCGTACAATTGCCGTGATTATCAGCGGTCTGCGTTTATTCCGGTAAAATGCGTCTCTACTGCTCTAAAGCCTGTTGCAGTAACGGAATTGTTCCAGAGAAAGGGAAAGCCCGCAGTTACAGCGCTGCGGGCTTAAGAATTTATTAGAGTATGTCTCCTTGCTCAAAGATTATTTTCTCTTGCAGGTATTCATGCCGAAAAGCGAATAAAGGGGACACCATCCTAATAAGGCTGTAAAAAGTGGAACCAGACCGAAATGATCACCTTCCATATTCTTTAAGATGCGACTGATGACCTCCCGCGCAGTTCCGAGTTCGATAGCTAATTCTTCATGAGTTTTGTAAAGTATGGCCTCCCTTTCAGAAGTATGCTCCAGAAGAAAACGGATAAGACGTATGTCAATTCGTTTGAACGTAATCTCCTCGATGAGAGCCATGACGCTACCCAGACGTTTGGCCAGACTTTGGTAGGTAAACATCTGAACAGCAGGAATTTGTTGCAGCCAATATTTGTATAACCCTTTCGGAATCATTAGCGCCTCCACATCCTGCTCAACGATAGCCGTCGCAGGATAAGGTATATTGCCTAATGCACTAGAAAGCATAATAATGCAGGTTTCACCCGGTTTAATACGATAGAGCAGAATTTCCCGTCCTGATTCAGCAGTTTTCAGAACCTTGATCGAACCTAATTATTAAAGTCACCTCTTTTAGATGTTCACAAAATGCGTTTAGTTTAGTGAGCTCATTGTGGAGTACTTCAATCCCATGTTATGTAACCTCAAAGAGATGGGCATGGAAAAATCTGCTCTAATAAGATTGCTTACGGGTTCGGAAAATCTCTTGCGGTGTCTTGAATAAATGTACCATAGTGCGACAAAAAAAATTCGAAATTTGCATGACGTTGACGGATATCTTGTTCATATTCCTGAAGCGCTAATAAACCCTTAGGAATAATGGTGTACCATTTTCGGGGTTGACCGGTCTCTCTCAGTTCCCAATTTGTTTTGACCAAACCGTTCTTCTCCATTTCTTGTAAGCTTCGGTAAACGACAGCGCTATCGGATAGCCAATAAGGAAGTTCGGTTTGTAATCTTGACAGAAGTAAAGCTCCATAAGATGGACTATCTGTCAAAAATAACAGTAAAAAGGCCGGAGTATGCCGCCCATGCATTTTACGCATATTTCACCACTTTTCCATGGTATTCCCATTGCTTAATCCGTATTTTTCATGATTGAGCCACGTAATAAAATATGGACCGGATGAAAAATTTGGACCCAAACATCTTCAAAACCTGCTTGTTCCAGTGTCATTATCCATTCTTCAAGTGAGCGGCGTTCACTTAACGGTGGTCCCATCGGCGTCTCTTTTTTCTGCCATTCAATAACCCAAATCTCACCATTGTTATTGAGAATTCGCTTGGTATCCAGCAGATATTTTAGCGGATCGTTTAATTCATGCAGAACATTGGAAACAAGAGCTATATCCACATTCTTATCCGGAAGGGGCACACTCTCTCCCTGGGCCAAATAAGTCTCAATCCGCTCCGCGATCCCGCGTTCTTGGGTCGTTTGTTGCAGGAACTGCAACCGTTCCGCATTGATATCAACTGCCTTTACTATCCCCTGCGCCCCGACAATTTCCGCAGCTTTAAGTGAAAAATAACCCTGTCCACAGCCTAAATCGGCTAAACTCTGCCCGGTCTTTAGCCCGAAGCGTAAGAGAATTTTTTCGGCTGGGAGGATCTTTTCCCTCATCTCATGATTGTGATTATGGAAATGTTGGTGAGTTGACATTACGTTTTCCTCCTTGTCATTTCTGCTCTACTCTTTTCTCGTTAAAAACAGTATCGTGCTAATTACAGTATGATGTTATTTTAACTATACTGTAATTAGCAGTATCCAAAAGATAAAATAACACTGAAGCATAGCAAAGTCAAGTGACTGATATACCGATTTCATCAAGGAAAAGAGTCCCATGATCAGCAAGCTCGACCAGTCCCAGTTTATGCGCTCCTGCGCCGCTAAAAGCACCGAAGATAGAACATGGCCTTTCAGAAGTTCTAGCCCTTCCCGGGCCGTTCCGGCCTCGATCACCATCATCAGCGACCGTCGCTTACTGCGGTAATAATACGATCTTCCTTATTACCAACAAAACCTATTGACTTAATCAGCATTAAGAGTATAATCTCTTAATGAGAACAATTATCATAATCATTTAATTGGAGGGGGTGATAAATAATGCATAAAATTAAAACTACATTGCTCGTTTTAACAGTTCTGGTAACAATGTTTAGTCCTATCAAGGTGTGGGCCTCAACTCAGGCATCAGACAACATGGCCAAAGCGGACCTTTATATCGATCAAGCATTGGCGGAGACAAACCAAGGGCAATTACCCGAAGCAAAACAAAACTACCAAAAATTTCGTGATATGTGGGGACAAATCGAAGATGGCGTAAAACAAGAATCCGGAGACGCGTATAAAGAGATTGAATCCAATATGGGTCAAGTGGATTATGCCTTCATCCAAAACAAACAGGAAAACATAGCCCAGGCCTTTCAAGGGCTAAAGAATGTGAATGAAAAGTTCATTCGGGGTGAATTCCCCAAGGGTCAACAGTTTAAACAACAAAATATTTCATTAAGTGATTTCATCATCCTGTTACAACAAACGAAGCTTAAGGCTCAAGACCATGAACAGCAATCGGCGCTGTCCGGGATTTCGAAAGTACGGGAATCCTGGTTAAGCGTAGAAGGAGTTGTAGTTGCTCAATCCGCAGCCGTTTATAGCGATTCGGAAAGAGACATGGTCACTGTCAATGCAATGCTTTCGGCGAATCCACCCAATTATCAAGGCGCGATTCAATTGTTGGATCAGATGATCAATTACCTGAGCCCACTGGCGAGCAAATCCGGGTATACGTTTTGGGATGCCGCGATGATCCTAATACGTGAAGGCCTTGAAGCTCTCTTGGTTATTGCTGCTTTACTGGCTTTTGTTAAGAAGTCTGGCCGAACCAAGGGAAACGGATGGATTTGGCTTGGGGTTTTAGGTGGAATGATCCTCAGCATTATTATCGCGATCGTTGTAAAGTTTGTCTTCTCTTCCGGCACATTCGGTAATAACAATGCCCTGATCAATGGATGGACCGGAGTAATTGCAGCTGTTATGCTCTTATACATGAGTTATTGGCTGCATAGTCAATCCAATATTGCAGATTGGCAAAAGTACCTTCGCACGAAAAGTGAATCAGCTTTGGATTCCGGACGGATGGTTTCCTTGGGAGTTCTTTCTTTTCTCGCCGTCTTTAGGGAAGGAACAGAAACAGTCCTGTTCTTTATAGGGATGGTCAATCAGATTAATATGAAAGAACTTGTGCTTGGTTTAGTAGTCGGGTTTGGCTTACTTGCAACTCTGGCTTATTTAATGATTCGATTAGGATTGAAGCTTCCTATTCGCCCCTTTTTCATGGTTTCCAGTGTTATCGTCTTCTATTTATCTATTAAGTTTACCGGAATGGGGATTCGTAGTTTGCAATTGGCCGGTACAATCCCATCAACAACTGCCTCGAATATCCCCAATATCGACTTTTTAGCTCTTTATCCATCGTGGCAAAGCACCCTTCCCCAGATTGCTTTAGTGATCAGTGCGTTAGCCGTCATTCTTTGGAAACGGAGAACAGCTAAAAAACCCTTGACCAAAGAATCGCACGAAACAAAATAATAAGATTAAGTAAATATTTAGGAGGAGAGTTCAATGAAATTATCTCGTATAATCCTTGCTTCAACTATTGTAATCAGTTTAGGTCTTGCCGGATGTGGCGCAACCAACACAACAGCCACGACACCAAGCCAGACGGAACAAAAGGGATCGCAAGATACATCTAAACAAGAGACATCTAATCCAACCTCTTCGGACATTAAATCGGGTGTGACAAAGATGCTTAGCATCACAGCCGATTTGAAAACGGCTATAGACACTGGAGATGAAGCAAAAGTTAAAGTAACTGGGCCTCAGTTAGAAGATGTCTGGAGGCCCTTTGAAGATAGCGTAAAAACGAAGTACCCGGATCTTTATAAAAAAGTAGAACAATTTCTTGATCCAACGATAGCAGGAGCTAAGGCAAGCCCCTTGGATAAACAAGCACTCGGAAAATTGAATGGAGATTTAACCCAGGCATTAAATGAGTTAGCAGCAAAAGAGAAGTAACGATTAAAGAAATTGGAACAATGAAAAAAGCCTACGGCAGTTACGACAGTCTTATAAAACTCATCTGGTGAAACGTTAGAAAGCCCCTCCCGTTGACTGGGAGGGGCTTTCTAACGCCGGTGTCATAGATGGACTCACACCCATTCGGGTGAGGAATCTTAAATCGAGATACCATTGAGACATGCATTTTGGGCTAGCTGGAAGCCCCTACCTCAACATGAAATGTAGGTGGGGGAGGTTCACTAGCTACAGCTGTAAATCCCGTTTTGACCTGTTTAAAATTCTTAAGTAATGATTGGCTTCTCAATTTGCATTGCAGCATCCCTTCCAGTATGTTGGTCTTAAATTGAACCAAGGCATTGGTCAAACCAATAGCTTTTTGATTTTTTATAACCGATTCGATAGGAACCGGAAAGTTCCTGGGTAATTTGTTCTGCCCGCAGATTCTTATGCTAATCATTCCATATGACTTCACTTCTTTTGCCTTCATGTCTTCAAACAAAAGTAGATTTTCCGGCAATCATTCTTGCTTTGCACCTTTTAGGACTAGTTACATATTCTATATCAACCCCAAATATTACCACATTGCATTACACGAAAGGAGGATAGATCTTATGGTTGGTTTCAGACGTTTTCCATTTTTTAGTCCGTTTTTTAGCCCCTTCTTTTTTCCGTTCTTCTTTCCGTTTTTTAATCCATTTGTTTTCCGGCGGCGGTTTTAGCTAGTAAGAGTTAGCCGCTTATGCCCGGCTCTACTTTATCCTTGCTTTGCCCAATTCTATTGATTAATTACACCTTTCCCAATTTATGGCGACTTCATTGGGCAAAGCATATCATGTACTATTTCTGGAAAAGGAGGATATGCAGATGGCGTTTGGTACTGGCGTTGTAGACGGTTTTCCTCGCTCTATGACAGGCATCGCGATCGTAGTAGTTATCATTCTTCTGCTTATCGCAATGGGTATCGTATTCTAAATTAGAAAGGAGGAAATGATTTTGTACGGAATGGGTTTCGGTGGAGCAGGTTGTCCTCCTGTTGCCCCTGTTGGTGGGGGCGTTGGCGTTGGTGCAGGTATTATTGCCATTGCTATTTTGATTCTTATCGCACTTGGCATAATATTCTAAGATCTATTTATTACGTCGGCTATCATCTTGACGAGGATGGTAGCCGTTGTCTCCATAACCCTTTCTATCTATGCAATTGTCTCATACACGAATAGTGCTATTCCTGTTCGCGGAGCTTCTTTATCTCCTGGTCATAATGTTCAACTTTAGCAAACTCTTTTTCCCAGAATTCCTCCTTTTTCATGGCATCAAGGTATTCTTGGGCATAGCCAAAAGGAAGCCAATCCTTTTCTTTTTGCTTGTAGAGCTGCTCTTTGGCTTGGGCGCTGCGGAAATCAACAATATTGTCCGTGTTGGCTTTAAGGAAAATATCCCGCGCCCAGCGCCGCAACACAAAGTTCTCTGTCTCCAGATAACGGCTTTCCAAATCCTCTAAGACAGAGGGATAACGGTCAAAGCCATCCGTGGCAATGGTTACGACATTGTCATCGGGACCTAAGCGCAGGTGATGAGCCATCTTAATCGCGCCTAAGATATTACACACTCCTGATACCCCAAAGAGGCCGTGCAAGGCCGAGGCTTGTTCCGGGGACACACCTAGCTCTTCCAGGATGTCCGCCCCATCTTGGAGGATTTTGAGACCGCGCACTGCATCATCATCCGGAATAAGCACCACAAAATCCGTGGTGTTGATGTTATGAATCAGGGTGCACATTTTGTCCCCGATACCCTCAATCCGGTGCTGCCCACGCCCGCCATCAGCCAGAGTAGAACACTCATACGGTTCAAGGGCAGCAATTTTGGCTTCGGGAAACACCTGCTTAATCTGATCCCCGGCAGCAATCGTCCCTGCCGATCCTGGAGCGGAGGTAAAACAGGCAATACGTCCGTTGCCGATCCCCTTGACTGCTTCAATTGCTGAGTTGCCTGTGACATAGCGATGGAAACGATAGTTAGGCATGAGCTCAAATTGGGCAAGTGGGCGGTTTTTGGGGTCTTTTTTCAATTCATACGTCCGCTGCAAGGTTAGGATTACGTCTGACTCAGTTCCTGGCGTGAGGTCGAGCTTAGCCCCGTATTTCTGGATGCGCTCGTAGCGTTCCTTGCTCATGTTGTCAGGCATAATGACCACGGCGTCATAGCCCATTAAGTTGCAGATATAGGAGACACCAATGCCAAAGTTCCCGGTAGAGGGTCCAAGAATCGTGTGCTCACCCGGGATAATATCCCCATCGACACACCCTTCAATCAGAGTAGCATAGGCGGGGCCGACCTTATGGGAACCTGAGGGGAAATATTTCCCCAGCATCACTACTATATTCGCTTCTGTCCCTGTCAACTCTTTCGGAAGCACGACCTTACGCACTTCGCCGCTTTCATCTTTCCAGGAAATATTGAAGAGATTGATCGGGTCAAGCTCGTTGCTGTCTTTGGCAGTCAGCGCTTGTGCGCGAATTTGCGGGTCAATCGTTTGCGGGTTTAACATTTCTGAATAAGTGGGTCCAAAAGGAATTTTTGCCATGTGTTTTTTCCTCCTAATGATGTTACTTTTTTTAATCTAAATATGCCCTAAGCCAATCCTTTTTTTTCCAAGCTTCTGATAAGCTCATCAAGAACGGGCTCGACTTTAATCGGTTCTCCTGCTGCCGCAATGGCATTCTTGACATCTTTAAGTCCATTCCCGGTCACGATCGACACAATCCTGGCGTCAGCAGGGATCATTCCTTGCTCTACTAAGCGTCTAAGCCCGGCCAAACCGGTTACTCCGGCAGGCTCGCCAAAGATGCCGCTCGTCCGTCCCAAAAGCCGCATGGCATCAAGAATCTCCTCGTCACTAACCGCTACCATTGTGCCGCCTGATTCCCTTACGGCCCGCAGGGCTTTATCCGGGTTGCGCGGCACGCCGACCGCAATACTGTCAGCTAAAGTGTTCTCCGCCGCCGGACGCCAAGGACGATTTTCAAGGAATGCGTCTGTTAGGGGCGAACATCCGGTAGACTGGACCCCCACTATTTTTGGCAGCCGATCGATCCACCCCACCTGGTACAGGTCTTTGAACCCTTTCAAAACCCCGGCAATGGTACAGCCATCCCCAACCGAGAGCACAACCCAATCCGGAACCTGCCAGTTTAACTGTTCCGCGATCTCCAACGCGACCGTCTTTTTCCCTTCCACCAGATAGGGATTTATGGCCGCATTGCGGTTATACCAGCCCCAGCGCTCAATAGCTTCTGCCGACAGGCGGAAAGCCTCTTCATACGAACCCTGCACACTGATAACATTGGCACCGAAGATCAGGAGTTGGGCGACCTTCCCTTGCGGGGCTCTGCCCGGAACAAAAATGTAAGTCTTTATCCCCATGGCTGCCGCACTCCCGGCCAGAGATGAAGCCGCATTCCCGGTGGAAGAACAGGCGATAGTAGCAGCCCCTTCTTCCACCGCTTTAATCACGGCGATAATCGAGGCCCGATCTTTGAGAGAAGCGGTTGGATTTTGCCCGTCATCTTTCACATAGAGATCACTCAGCCCCAGGCTTTGAGCAAGCCCCGCCGGTTTATAAAGGGGGCTCCACCCCACTCTCAGGTGTGGGCGCGGGGTCTCAGGCTTAATCGGCAACAACGGCAGGTAGCGGAAAATTGAGTGTTCTTTCCCTTTACCCAATTCCTCCCTGGTCGTTTCCTTCTTAATGGCCTGGTAGTCATACTCAACGTCAAGAATCCCTTCCTTGGCTCCACAGGACGGACAGGTATAAATACCAGGCTGGGCCGGAAGTTCCTTACCGCATTTGATGCAGCGAAGTCCTAGTACATTTTTCAAGTTGATCACCTTTATATCCTTATATATCTGCTATATATATCTGCTATATCCTTTGCCAGAGATTCTGTGCCAGCTCCCGCGAACGGGCCAAAATCGCCTCTTCGTCAATACCGACTAATTCCCTGTTTAACATGCGCACGCGCCCGTTCACTACCGTGGTCTCAACCGATCTGCCGGAAACGCCGAAGAGCAAGTGTCCGCTCCAGTTGGCCGCAGTCATCGGCGTGGGCGGAACATAATCCACCACAATCACATCGGCCCAGGCACCCTCGTGTAGTTCCCCAAACGAACCGCCGAAAAGCTGTGCAGCCATATGCGGGTTATTGCCATAAAGCATCTGGGGCACTTCCCCCCAAGCCACACTGGGGTCGGCTGCCACATGCTTTTGCAGAACATTAGCCACTTTCGCGCTTTCGAACATGTCGCACGTATACCCGTCCGTCCCTAGTCCAACCATGACGCCTTGGTTCAGCATTTTGAGCACCGGAGCGGCTCCCACGGCATTGCCCATGTTGGACTCAGGATTGTGCACGACCTGGGTGCCCGTCTCTTTCAAAATTTCCATTTCCGCATCGTTAACATGCACACAGTGGGCTGCAATCGTCTTCGGCCCTAAAATGCCGAATTTATTTAAACGTTCTACCACCCGCAGCCCGGATTTAGCCAAGCTGTCCTCCAAATCCTCAATCCCTTCGGCCACATGAACGTGAAATCCGCTCCCGGAAGTCTGGGCCGCCTCCCGGCACTGGGCCAGGGCTCTGTCAGACAAGGTGAGGGAAGCATGCAGGCCAAACAGCCCGGCTGTCATCGGATTAGCCTGGGACGCGCAGGTAGAGATAAAATCAGCGTTTTCTTTGATCCCTTCCTCCGTAATCTTGTCCCCGTCCCGCTCGCTCACTTCATAGCAGAAAGCAGCCCTGACCCCGATTTCCTCCGCCGCTTTGGCCATTGTGTTTAGGCTCCCCGTGACAGCATAAGGACTGGCATGATGGTCGACAATCGTTGTGGTCCCTGTTTTAATACACTCAATCAGCGGTCCCAGCGCACTGTAATAGACATCATCCAGGGACAGCTGTTTATCAAGCTTCCACCATAACCCTTCCAGGATGTCGCGGAAGCTCTTGGGGGGCTTGCTCTTGGCATCCATGCCCCGGGCAAACGTACTGTAAAGATGCATGTGCGTATTGATCATCCCGGGCATGATCAGATGGCCACGGGCGTCGATAAACTGCGCCTGCGGGAAGCGCTCACGCAACTCGGCGCTGTCCCCGATCTCCTGAATTTTAGCACCTTCGATTAAGACCGCACCCTGTGCGATAACTTTGTTGTCTTTGCCTAAAGTTAAAACGGTTCCATTCCCAATCAGGAGCATATTTAGCCCTCCTCCCCAAATCGTGGTTCGATGTTCGATGTTCGTGGTTCGATGGAAGGGTGGGGCAAGCCGAGCTTCCCCACCGCACATTTTTTAGACTTCCATTCCGGCATTCGTTGCAAGTTCTTTTTTCATTTCCTCGCTCGAACCGCCGCCGTTGAAGAAAGCATTAAGGATGATAGCGGTTAAGGAACCGAGGGTAATTCCACTGTGAAGGAACGTCTGGCTCCAGGCCGGGAAATGATTGAAGAAGGTCGGAGCCACCAAAGGAATAAGTCCTATGCCCACACTGATGGCCACGATGAAGATATTGTGATTGTTCTTTTGGAAATCGACTTTGGATAAAGTCTTAATCCCGCTTGCTGCCACAATGCCGAACATGGCAATTCCGGCTCCGCCGAGGACAGCGTTAGGCAAAGAAGCGATGATCGTTGCCAGTTTGGGGAACAAGCCCATTAAGACCAGAATTCCACCGGAAGTGGCGACGACAAAGCGGCTCTTAATTCCGGTCAGGCCGATCAGACCAACGTTTTGGGCAAAGGCGGTATACGGGAAGGAGTTCATGATTCCGCCAAACACAGTTGCCAAGCCATCCGCTCTAAGGCCCCGGGTCAAGTCTTCTTCTGTGATCGGTTTGTCGACAATTTCTCCGATCGCCAGGAAATCCCCGGTCGATTCCACCATGACCACCAGCATCACTAAGATCATGGCTACAATAGCCCCCACATCAAATACAGGCAGGCCGAAATAGAACGGGGTGTCGATACCGAGCCAAGGAGCCTTTGAAACCCCGTCAAAATTCACAAGACCAAGAGGAATAGCAACGATCAGGCCGACGATTAGGCCAAGCAACACCGCAATGTTAGCGATAAACCCTTTGAAATACTTGTTAATCAAGAGAATGGTTAAAAGCACGATCCCCGCGACCGCCAGGTAAGTTACGGAACCGAAATTCTTATTCCCTAATCCTCCTGCGGCCCAGTTAACTCCAACTGGCAGAAGAGAGATACCAATCACGGTAATGACACTCCCTGTGACAACAGGGGGAAAGAAGCGCAAAAGTTTACTAAAGAATGGCGCTAAAAGGAACGTAACAAGACCGGCTACAATAATCGCGCCATAGATAGCAACCATGCCACCTTCTTTGGCAATTAAGACCATCGGAGTGACCGCGGCAAAGGTGACCCCTTGGATAACCGGAATCCGAATCCCCAGCTTCCAAAAGCCAAGCGTCTGCAGCAAAGTAGCAATACCGCAAGTAAGCAGGTCAGCGTTGATCAGAAAAGCGGTTTGCTCTTTGGTAAGGCCGGCGGCTGCCGCGATAATCAGCGGAACGGCCACTGCTCCGGCATACATGGCCAGAACGTGCTGTAACCCATACAGGAAAAGCTGTCCGGCAGGTAGGATTTCATCAACGGGGTGTTTACTATTGGCCAATTTAGTTCCCCTCCTACTTTTTTAAGGATTTGTCACCTTAGAACTTTGTAACTTAACAGTGCGGGGGTTGTTTGCGGGCCTTATCTTATAGTTTGTAATATTTTTTAGTTTGTTATTTTCTCTAGCTTGTTATTTTTTCCTGCCCATTCATCACCCGCCTTTTCCAAATGTCTAACCTTAAAAACAATCACCCTGGAACTAGCCCCGCACATGGCTACCTTAATTAATCTTGGCTGATCAGGTAATTATAATTCTTGTAAGCTGCCCAAATAAGCGCGGCCACGGAATCCTCAAGTACCCTGGATTTCCCGCTAGCATCAAATTGCGCCGTCAGGATCTTGCCGTCAAGCCGGACCTTGAATACCGGCTCTGCTCCGTCCTCCAGCAACAGGAAACCGGAATTCGCGCTGTTGGCTAAGTCTTCTTTACTCCAGAAAAGGGTGAATTTATCTTGATACGGGGCACCATCACTGGGACAGAACGTCGCGCAGTTGCCGCACTCGTTGCACATCCCGTCCACGTGGATGACTTGGTTAACATTTTTAAGACCGTCCACTTTAAGCACGACATTGGCCCGATTCGGGCAGACTTCGGTGCAAATGTTGCACACATAATTGCATTCCAGGCACCTGTGAGCCTCTTCAGCACCGCTACCTGCGGCCTGAAGGACACCTTTCCTGGACGCGATTTGTGTGAGGCGTTTATCATTGTCAAAGGAAATTGTCGGCGCAATTGCTTGTCCGAAAGTAAGATTTTCCTTGACAACGATCGCTTTGGCAGCTTTGGTAGCGTGGGCAATCGCGGTCACGACCGTAGCTGGTCCATAGAGCGCATCCCCGCCGACAAAGACATTTTCCACACTGCTTTCCAGCGTCTCGGGGTTGATGTTGATCTTTCCTTGAGCATCCACTTCGAGACCGTTTTGGCGGAGAAGGTCGTAATCCACCAGTTCACCCGTCGCCGCGAGGGCAGTGTCAACCGGAATTGACTCAAATTCCCCTTTAACTGCTACCGGGCTGCGGCGGCCCGAAGAATCAGGCTGGCCCAGCTCCATCTTCTGGCATTTAAGAATCCCATCCTTGAGAGATATGGGAGCAAGGAGTTCTTTGAACACTACCCCGTCTTCCAGAGCCAGGTTCAGTTCCTCCCTGTCAGCGGGCATATAGGCTTTGGTTCTGCGGTAGATGATATAGACGTTATCCACTCCGGGGAGGCGTTTGGCTGCCCGCGCAGCGTCCATCGCCGAGTTGCCGCCGCCGATGACAGCCACATTCTTGCCGGACTTAAGCGCATTCCTGTTCTTATTGAATTCTTCGAGGAACGGAATCGCCCCCATTACCTTATGATTGTCCCCTTCCAGCCCTAAGGAATTTGTTTTCCCGGCCCCGATCGCTAGATAAACGTAAGTGTAACCTTTCTCCTTGAGTTCAGGGACGGAGAAATTCGGGTCTGCGCCGAACTCGAACTTAACACCCATGCGCTTGATGAGTTCAATATCGTTGCTAATCGCCCCACGGGCAATCCTAAAGTCAGGGATCACATATTCCACAGTGCCCCCCGCCTTTTTCCTTTTGTCAAAGATTGTGACCTCAAGGCCGGCTCGCGCCAGGAAGTAGCCTGCGGCCAGGCCGGATGGGCCAGCCCCGATAACTGCTGCTTTGGCCGGGCTCTTGGGCGCAGCCGGGCTTAACCTCTCGATAAAACCGTCATATCCGTTGGTGGCAGCCATAAGTTTTAGATCCCGGATTAGGACTGATTCGTCATAATCGAGGCGGGTGCATTTAGTCATGCAGTTGTGGTTGCAAATTGTACCGGTTATAAACGGCAGCGGGTTTTTGTCCACCACAACCGCGAAAGCCTCCTGATAACGGCCCTCTCCGACCAGACGGGTATATTCCGGGATATTCTGACCGATCGGGCAGCCGTATGTGCACGGGGCTGCGAAGCAGTCGGCAAGCGGCAATTTCCGCTGGATCTTGCGGCTACCACCTGGTCTCTTGTCTTTGAGGTGGTTGGGGTCAGCGAAGGCACTTGCAGCCAGCTCTTGCAACTTGACGAGGTCAATCCGGGCAGACTCGCTGTTGTCTAAAGTCGGTTCCAGTTCGGCTGCCATCTGCTCCAGCCGCGTATACCCGCCCGGTTTGAGCAGGGTGGTGGCTAAGGTAATCGGCCGGATGCCGGTGGCAAAAATGCTAGCGATGTTAAAGAAGTCCGCACCGCCTGAAAAGGAAATCCGCAGATCCCCGTTAAATTCGCTTGCCAGTTTGAGGGCCAAGTTTATGGTCAGGGGATAGAGTGAGCGGCCTGACATATACATTTCTTCCCCCGGCAGCTCACCTTTGGTGATTTTCGTCGGCAAAGTATTGGAGAGTTTAACCCCGAATTCTCGCTTATTTTCTTTGGCAACCGCTTTGAGTCTTTTTAACATGGCTACGCCGTCTTCATATTGCAAATCGTGCGTGAAAGATTCCTCTTTGAGTTCAACATAGGTGTACCCCATTTTGTCGAACGTGTCACGCACAAAGCGGTATCCGAGCAGAGTCGGATTCATCTTCACGAAAGTGTGCAGTTTCTTTTCACTGAGCAGGTAGCTGCTGATGGCCTCAATCTCAGCCGGCGGGCAGCCGTGCATGGTGGATAAAGTAATCGAATTGCAAATATTCGCGGAAATACCCTCAATATACTCTTTATCAACGTTTTGGAATCTCTCTGCCTCTGCTTCAGCGAGCAAGACAGCCTTGCACTCTTGGAAAACCGCAGTGTTTGCAGCGTCCTTCAAACCTTCGATAAAGCCGTCAACCTTAGGGGACTTGATCCCTTTCAGGTCATACCCGACGCTCATGTTGAACATAAAGCGGCGTCGATCAACATTAAACAGTTCCTTTTGCAGGATGTGCAGCACGAACCACGCTTTTACATACTCAGCCATGGCCTCTTCGATGGCAAGTTCGGTCGACCATTCTGTGTTATAGCATTCGTCCTCAGCCCTGATGCACGGTTTGGGAAATTCCAGCTTGTCGAGAATTTGCACGGTCTTTAACTCGAAAAACCTACTGCCGCTAAGGTAAGAAGCAATGATGTTTTGGGCCAATTGTGTGTTGGGTCCGGCTGCAGGACCGATAGGCGTGTCAAGCGCTTCGCCGAACATGGTAATAAACTTGCCGCTCTTATTACTGTAAAACTTGCCTTCCGGTATGCCGAAAATCGACTTGTTGTGCCCGTACTCCTCAAATACCCAGGTTACGAGCTTCTGAAACGGGATTTGGCGCATAATATCGCTCATTTTCTCCGCTCCCCCTTATTAAAGTTACAATTTAGGTACTCAGAATTCAGTAGTCAGTACTCAGAATACCACGAGAATATGCTCCCTCATTCTGTCTCCTGACTCCTGAGTTCTGACTCCTGTGTAAATTATTTGTGGTCGTGGTGACCGCATTCACATTTATGATCCTTAGAATCGAGGGACTTTTCCGCTGCCTTAAGGATATTATTGTAACCTGTGCAGCGGCAGAAATGCCCGGACAACTCTCTTTTAAGCTCCTCCCGCGTCAACTCTTTGCCGCTCTCCGCCAGCGCCGTTGTCGTCAGAACCAGGCCGGGAGTGCAGAAACCGCATTGAACGGCCCCTTCTTCGACAAAGGCCTTTTGCACCTTAGACAGCTCCCCGTCATGGGCCACCCCTTCAATCGTTGTAATGCTCTTGCCTTCGGCCCAGACAGCCAGATAGATGCAGGAATCAATGGGCATACTGTCAACCAGCACGGTACACGCGCCGCATTCCCCGACCCCGCAGCCTTTTTTGACTCCAGTGTACCCTAAACGATTGCGTAAGACCTCAAGCAAAGATTCGCGTACATCAACTTCGACGCTTACCGCTTTCTCATTTACCGTGCAGGAAATTCTCTTAAGCAAGTTCTTCACCTCCAGCCCTGACAATGGCAGTTTTGAGTGCCCTTTGCGTGAGCTCCTCGACTAAATGTTCCCGGTATTCCTTGGAAGCCCGCCAGGAGGTCCTGGCTTTCGTGGATTTCACGGCCAGTTTGCCGATTTCTGCTAAGGTTGCGGCCGTGATCTCCTGGCCTTGGGCAAATTCTTCAGCCTCAACACATCTTAACGGGGTCGGTCCGGCTACACCCAGCCCGATTCTTACTTCGGCCAAGGTGCTCCCGTCTACCCGGCACATGGCCGAAACTCCTAAAGTAGCGATATCCATGGCCTTGCGCGTGGCAAACTTGATGTAATGCCCACCAAAGCCCTGATACTCTTCCGCTGAGATCACAAACTCAGTCAGGAGTTCTCCAGGCTTCAAATCAACTTTGCCCGGACCCAGATAAAATTCCCGGATCGGAACAAGCCTCTCGCCTGCGCTTGACTCAAGCCTCAAGCTAGCATTAAGGGCGAAGAGTGTGGAGGCGCTGTCCGCCGAGGTCGCCCCATTACAGATATTCCCGCCCATGGTGGCGATGTTGCGGATTTGGGGGCCGCCCATCGAGATGGCCGCTTCCCCTAAAACAGGGATATTTGCTTGAATAACGGGGTCGTTAAAAATTTGATTGAAAGTGGCCAAAGCCCCGATTAGGATTGTACCGTCTTTCGACTGCCTGATGCTTTGAAGTGACTTGATGCCGCGAATGCTTAAAAGTTCTGCCTCCTCGAACTGCCCATGATGCATTTTAATGAGGACATCCGTGCCTCCGGCAATGATTCTGAGCTGAGGATTTTGAGCCAAAAGCTCAGTTGCTTCAGGAACTGTGTGCGCGTCCCAGTATCCCTTAATGTTATACATTAAATCACCGCCTTCCTAAATTAATCCGGCTTCCTTGAACTTCTCGAACACGCGCTGCGGGTTCATAGGCAAGCGGTCAAAAGCCACACCCGTTGCCTTCAGCACCGCATTTCTGATGGCAGGTGCCGGGGAAATAGCCGGCGGTTCTCCCAAAGACTTCACTCCGAAAGCGCCGGTCGGGTCTTCAGTTTCCACAAACGCCGCGCCGATTTCCGGAGTATCCATCATGGTCGGCAGCTTATAATCAAGCAGGTTGTTGTTTAACGGCTTGCCGGTTTTTTCATCAAAAAGCATTTGCTCCATCAGGGCATACCCAATTCCCATGCTGACCCCGCCGTGCACTTGCCCTTCTGCCAGTTGCGGGTTGATAATCTTACCTGAGTCGTGCACATTGTAAATTTCCAAGACTTCTACTTTTCCGGTCTTGATATCAACTTCAACCTCTGCAAAAGTCACGCCAAATGACATGGCATTCACACGGGCGTTATTGGATGTATCGCTTGTAACCGGTTTGGCAAAAACAGTGTCATAGTACGTATGCATGGCCGCTTCAGCCAAAGGCATCAGGACTTGGCCTGAATGCTTGTAAACGATGTTTTGCTCTTTAAGATCCAGCATCTCAGCCGGAATATCCGTCATTCCCCAAACAAAGTCCAGAATCTTCTCTTTGACTTCCAACGCTGCCTTATTCACAGCCATCCCGGTAATATAAGTCTGGCGCGAGGCATAGGCCCCGGTATCGAACGGGGTGATGTCCGTATCCTGAGTGGAGATGACATGCACCATATCCATGGGAAGCCCCAGGATCTCAGCCACCATCTGCGCAAACACGGTATCACTGCCCTGGCCGATCTCCGTGGCTCCGATTTGAAGCTGAACCGAACCGTCCTGGTTAAGCACGATGCGCGCTCCGGAAAGTTCCAAGCCCACTGGATGGGTTCCGGAGGCATAGGCGAAACAGGCTAGGCCCAAGCCCCTACGCTTGTCCCCGCTCTGCTGCCTGTAGCTGGCTTGTTTCTCCTCCCAGCGAATCAACTCTTTGCCCTTGTCGATACACTCCTGAAGGCCGTTGCTGTAGACTTTATTCTTGCTTAAGGGATCAACATACCCCACCCCGGCCAAATTCCGGCGCCGGAATTCGATGGGATCAAGATTAAGTTTTGCTACGATATCATCGACATGACTTTCAAGGGCGAACTGGATTTGCGGAACGCCATAACCCCGCATGGCCCCTGCCGCCGGTAAGTTGGTGTAGACTGTGACCGGGTCATACTTGATCGATTCAAAAGCATAAAGCGGTCGGAACTTTGTTCCCGCACTCATGGCGATAGAATGCCCATGGGAAGCATAAGCCCCGGTGTTGGAAATTGCCTCGATCTGGATTCCTTTTAATTTACCCTCTTTGGAAACCCCGGATTTAATTTTGAATTTAAAAGCGTGACGCGTCCGGGTATCAATCATGCATTCTTCCCGGGAGAGTTCAAGCTTAACCGGCCTGCCACCGACAGCCAAGGTCATGGCTGCGTTTAAGGGTTCAACACAGACATCCTGCTTATTGCCAAACCCACCGCCGATATAAGGCTTGATCACGCGTACCCGGCCCCAGGGGAGTCCTAAGGCCTGAGCCACAATTCTCCTCGTAATATGGGGAATTTGGGTTGAGGACACAATGATCATCCTGCCGTCAGAATCCAGATAAGCGTAGGAAATATGGTTTTCCAGGTGGCAGTGCTGAACAATGCCGGTCTCGTATTCCCCTTCAAACACATAGTCTGATTCGCTCAAGGTCGCTTCAATATCTCCAATATGATACCCGCGTGCAGCCAAGATATTCCCTTCACAGTCGTCATGGATTAGGGGAGCGCCTTCCTTAAGCGCCGCTTCCGTAGTTGTCAAAGCCTCCAGAACCTCGTATTCGACCTCAATTAATTTCAGCGCTTGTTCCGCAATCAGCTCATCTGTTGCCACTACCGCTGCAACCGCGTCCCCAACGAAGCGCGCCTTATCCGTTAGAATTAATCTGTCTTCTTTATCCCGATGGCTGGGATCAAGGGCATAAGGATGCCCGGCAGTGGCGAATTTAAGGTGCGGTACGTCCTGGTAGGTTAAAACTGCCTCAACCCCCGACAAAGCTTTCGCTTTACTTACGTCAATGCTTTTGACCAGCGCGTGGGCATAGGGGCTGCGCAAAATCTTGCCGACCAACATTTCCCTTTCAAAGAAATCATCGGTATACTTGGCTTTACCCGTTACTTTGGCCACCGCATCCACTCTCTGCACACTTTTTCCTACTACAGAGTAAGCCATGACTCCCCTCATCCTTTCTTTGCCTTAAAATCTAATCATTGTGCTCTCAAATCACCTTTGATCTGCCTCTAATTTTATCTCATCTGATTTACCGCCGAAACTCTCATCATAAAACCGTTATTAAAGCAAAAACCGTGCCAGCCAGCAACCTGTCATTTCGCTGGCAGTTGTTTAGTGTTTTTGTGTCTTTAATGTGCTAAAATAAGATATCGTTTACACCCATTTAAGAAAATCATCCCTCCTTCTGCCCTTCCAAAATCTCATAATGAGATTCAATGAAGCACTTTATTTCACAAAGCGATAACATATGGGGATTTTCTAAGGATTAACATGGTTTGTCTCGTTTTAAGACACCTGTTTTATATTGACATGAATTTTAGAGACTCTGTCTAATATTGACATGCAGCGAAGACTCTGACAACAAGTACATATTTCCAGTCAAAAACAGTAATTAAGCCTCGCACCGTTTAGATGCGAGGCTTAATTCTAGGGCCACCGAGCGCAGTCCTGACTTATTAACGAAGTCCGGATTTCTTCTCCATGAGTGCTCTAACTTTGAGAGGAAGCCCAAACAAGTTGATGAAACCTTCCGCGTCTTTCTGATTATAGACGCCATCCCGTCCGAATGTGACAAATTCCTGATTATACAGAGAATACGGGGACTCTACTCCGACCGAAGTACAATTGCCTTTATAAAGCTTGATGCGGACCGTCCCACTCACATTTTGCTGAGTGACGTCAACAAAAGCGTCTAACGCCTGCCGCAACGGAGAATACCAAACGCCGTCATACACAAGCTCCGCATATTTTAAGGCGATTTGCTCTTTGTAATGGAGAGTCTGCCGGTCAAGCGTCAAGTGTTCCAGGGCCTGGTGAGCGGTATAGAGGATAGTGCCGCCGGGAGTCTCGTAGACCCCACGCGATTTCATGCCAACTAAGCGGTTTTCCACCATGTCCACAATTCCGACGCCGTTTTTCCCGCCTAGTTCGTTCAGCTTCTCGATCAGGGCAACCGGGGATAATTTTTCGCCGTCAAGAGCAACGGGAATGCCTTTGTCAAAGGCAAGCTCAATATAAGTGGGGGTATCAGGTGCATTTTCCGGGGCGACACCCAGCAGATAAATGTCTTTCTGAGGTTCATTCCACGGGTCTTCCAAGTCGCCGCCCTCATGACTTAAATGCCATAAATTGCGATCCATGCTGTAGGGGCGTGCTTTCGTAACCGGAACGGGAATCCCTCTGGCCTGGGCATAATCGATGGCGTCTTCCCGTGACTTGATATCCCACACGCGCCAGGGAGCAATAATCTCCAAATCCGGATTAAGCGCTTTCACCGTTAATTCAAAACGCACTTGGTCGTTCCCTTTCCCGGTTGCCCCGTGGGCAATCGCCACCGCTCCTTCCTGGTCCGCGATTTCCACTAACCGCTTGGCGATCAAGGGACGGGCAAACGAGGTTCCCAGCAAATACTGTCCTTCATAAACTGCTCCCGCTTTGAGCGTGGGATAGATGAAGTCGGTGATAAACTCTTCTTTCAAATCTTCAATAAAAATCTTACTGGCTCCGCTTTTAATCGCCTTTTCGTTAAGGGGTTCAAGCTCTTCGCCCTGGCCCAAATCTGCAGCCATCGCGATGACTTCATACCCGTAAGTCTCTTTCAGCCAGGGAATAATGATGGAGGTGTCCAACCCTCCGGAATACGCTAACACAACCTTTTTCATATCTTGCTCTCCTCCCGACTCGTGATCTTTGTCGATAATACTTCTTTTATAACATAACCGAATTTACATTACCAGCGCCATAATGGCCTTGTGAGCATGAAGACGGTTTTCGGCCTCGTCAAAGACTACGGACTGCGGGCCTTCAAATACCTGATGCGTAATCTCTTCCCCATGGTGAGCAGGCAGGCAGTGCAGCACAATGACATCCTTTGCGGCCACTTTTAACAGCTCCGTGTTGATCTGGTAGGAAGAGAAAGCCTGTTTCCGGATTTCAGCTTGCTGTTCTTGGCCCATACTGGCCCACACATCGGTATACAGGACATCCGCGCCCTCTGCAGCCGCTCGCAGGTCAGATATTACTTCTACTTTGCCACCGTTGGCCTTCGCGTCTTCCTGCGCCAATGCGATAATTTCCGGATTGGGCCGGTAGGCATCGGGACTGGCAATGACCACGTGCATTCCCATTTTGGCTCCGCCAAACATCAGAGAATGAGACATATTGTTTCCATCCCCGATGTAAGCTAATTTAAGACCCGCCAGTTCACCCTTATGCTCCTGGATGGTCAAAAGGTCTGCCAGCACTTGCGTTGGATGAAGCAGGTCGGTCAGACCGTTAATCACCGGAACCGTGGCATATTCCGCCAGGTCCAGCACTTCCTGATGGCTGAAGGTCCGGATCATAATGCCGTCAACCATGCGCGACAGCACCCGGGCTGTATCGGCGATGCTCTCCCCGCGCCCCAATTGAATATCCCGACTGCTTAGAAAAAGAGCTTGCCCCCCGAGCTGATACATCCCAACCTCAAACGCAACCCTGGTCCGGGTGGAAGATTTGGTAAACATCATGGCTAAGGTTTTCCCTTGCAGGTGCGGATGCGGAATGCCTTCTTTACGCTCCCGCTTCAAATCTGCAGCAACCTTTAGCATATAAGCAATCTCTTCTTGCGAAAAATCGTGCAAAGAGATAAAATCCCTGCCTTTGAATTTTTCTGTATTTAGTTGTGTCATCTCTTATCACCATTCTCTCTCTTCTCGATGTGTATGATTATACTATTTAATGTATAAAAATTCAATAGAAAATGTTCTGGCAGTTTGTGCTAGAAAGCGAGAAGTCAAGGAAATATATTTGCAATATCTGTGCCATGTCAAGTACGTTAAAGAGATAGGCCTGCCTAGTTTTTGTTTAGAAATCACATGGAATCGGGAATCATGGGAATCAGGAATCATAGGGACCGTTCTCATGATTCAGAGCATTAATTTTTAGAAATGAATATGCAGGAGATTAAATTTAACTGCCGAATAAAATACCTCAGGAACTTTTTAGAATCTTCAGAAGGCAGGGAACATATTGAGCATTCTCACCAAGCAGTCTGTGCGAGGTACTGTAGCCGAGCCACTGTGGACCAAGAACTTTTTTCTCGTGCTCCTTTCCAATTTTGCAACCTATATCGGTTTTTACCTGTTGCTCCCGACTCTCCCTATTTACATAAAAGAAATGAGCGGCAAAGAAAGCTTAACCGGGCTGGCCATGGGAGTATTTCTGATTTCCGCGGTCCTGATCCGGCCTTTTGCCGGACGAGCGCTTGACAAACACGGCCGCCGCGGCATTTATTTAACAGGATTGGCGGTTTTTACGGTGTGTTCTCTGGCTTTTAACTGGGTCCACGGATTAGCTGTCTTTCTTCTTTTCCGGTTTATCCAAGGTTTTGGCTGGGGCTACTGCAATACCGCAGCCGGGACGGTCGCCGCCGATGTGATCCCAAAAAGCAGGTTAGGGGAAGGAATGGGCTATTTCGGACTGGCCATGAGTGTGGCGATGGGAATTGCACCCGCTATTTCCCTGTTTATCATTGAGAAATACACTTTTAATGTGCTTTTCTCCGTCTCGGCCTTAGCCGTTGCGGTTTCCTTGCTGGCAGCCGTTTTAATTAGGTACAGAAAAGCAAATCTCAATCCTGGTACCGTCAACGCGGTGCTCATAGAAAAGCGTGCCCTTCGTCCCTCTCTGGTCGCTTTCTTCATCACTTTGGTTTATTCCTCTGTCTTATCTTTCCTGGCTCTTTACGGAGAGCAAAGGGGAATCAGCGGAATCGGAATCTTTTTTACGGTTTATGCCATTACGATTACCCTCAGCCGGCCAATGCTTGGGCGTATCGCCGACCAACATGGTTTTGATCTCGTGATCATTCCCGGGCTGGTCATCGTAACCCTGACTATGATTCTTTTCTATCTCTCTCAAACCTTAACGATGTTTATCTTGGCCGGGATTGTCTTCGGAATCGGGTTCGGCGCTGTCCAGCCAAGCCTGCAGGCCCTGTCCGTGCTCAATGTCCCGCCGGAGCGGCGCGGCGCAGCAGTCGGCACCTACTTCACAGCATTCGATATCGGAGTGGGCCTTGGTTCCGTGGTATGGGGAATAGTGGCTGATGCAGCGGGTTACAGTATGATGTATCTATTGAATGTCATCCCGGCGGTACTGGCTCTGGCATTCTACCTGGCATTCAGCCGCCAATCCCAGGTCGTACCAAAGAAACAGCCTTAGCCGCATCCACAGCCATGAAGCCAAGGTGAGTGCAGCCCTCCCCGCCCCCGGTCGCTTTTAATATATCTTTTTCTTTAGCGCCGGCTAAAGAC
The DNA here is from genome assembly GCF_054657415.1 of Paradesulfitobacterium aromaticivorans. Classification (NCBI taxonomy): domain Bacteria; kingdom Bacillati; phylum Bacillota; class Clostridia; order Eubacteriales; family Peptococcaceae; genus Paradesulfitobacterium; species Paradesulfitobacterium aromaticivorans. The sequence continues at coordinate 518,267 of NZ_BAAHYT010000010.1, forward strand.
GCTCCCTCCATGTCCTGCAAATTTGATACAGCCTGTTTGCATATTCGATCCGGGCAGCGCAGGATTGTCCCTTCTATCTCAGTTACTTGAAAATCTTCCCCACGACAGCTCAGATTTAAAATCATCTCGTGAAAAGAGTCATTAAAATTCACAGTGATTTGCCATCTCTCAGGCTGAGTTTGATAAACTGCTGTGTTTCTAAAGCGCGTAAACAAAGAATCTGTTCTCTCTTTCGGCTCAATGTGTTCCATGAACCGAGTGTTGACCAAGTCTAAGTTGCTGTAATACTTGCAAGACCCCTGGAAATTCTGATTCCAATAATCATCATAGGCTTCAGGGGTTGGGAAACCTCTGTCTTTATAAAGATAAGCTTCGGCCTGGATCACCGCCATGATGTTCTCCAGTACCAGCTCAACCAGCACCTGATCCCCTTTTAGGGCTTCTTTGACCTGCCTGCCCGACCCAAAGTAGGCTTGGATTCCTTGCAAGTTAGGCTTAATAATTCGTGGTTTAATTAAATGTTCCCCCTGTTGGCGGTAACATTCGATCTCTCCGCCCAAAATAACGAGATCACCGACCCCCACCCTGAGCCCAACCCGATATTCACTCTGAGTATCTAAGTAGGTCGTAACCACCAAAAGCTCACGCGTATTTACACGCGTGACGGAATGGTTCCAGAAACGCTGGTAAACCAGTTTCATCTTCTTACTCCTCCCACTCATCTGGATTGTCTGAGGCTGGCATTCAGCAAAATTATAACTCTTTTTCTTGAAGTCCGGCACTAATTTCAGCCTGAGCGGTAGGTTTCAGCTTCTTAACGGCCAACCTTCTTCTCCGATCAAGGGCACAAAACGGACCAAGCCCAAGCTTTCCTCCTGGTAATCGTGTTCTCCGTTCCGGCGCACTCTGACGAGTTCCTGCATTTTTTCATTCCCCACAGGTATGACCGGACGGCCCCCGACCTTTAGCTGCTCCTTAAGGGAGGCCGGTAGTTCCGGCCCGCCGGCGGTAACCAGGATTGCCTCAAAGGGAGCCGCCTCCGGCAAGCCTTTGGTTCCGTCCCCTAGGCGAACCTCGATATTCACATAGTTCAAGCGCGCAAAGCGTTCCCCGGCCTGAGTGGCCAGCACTTCATGGCGTTCAATGGTATACACTCTGGCTGCCAGCCGGGAGAGCACAGCCGCAGAATACCCTGAGCCCGTGCCGATCTCAAGCACCCTGTCTCCGGATTTTAACTCTAAGGCCTGGGCCATCAGCGCCACCACATAGGGCTGGCTAATAGTCTGCCCGGCCTCAATGCGCAAAGCCTCATCATCATAGGCATAATCGGCCATGTCCTTGGGCACAAAGAAATGGCGCGGCACTGCCTGCATTCCCGCAAGAACCGCTTCATCCGTGATGCCTTCCCGCTTAAGTCCTTCAACCATCCATCGCCGTTCTTCAGCCCGCTCTATCATCGGATCTTCAGCTTTCATCCTAATCTCTCCATTAAGGGTCTAAACCCACAGCCAACGGGCCCACCTGAACTTAACAAGTTGGACCATTTCGCCAGCGCAACCACCTGCCGCTTATCGCTTCGAATCAAAGGCTAGCCAACGGCTGGCTCACCTTAGGATATGCCCCGGACGCTTAAAGTATTATGCTTAAAGTATTTATAAGCATTATCCAATACCAAAGTATCGTTACTGTTGTAATGTTGATGGCTTGCCTTCCCTTCGACTTAGAAGACAAGAAAAGTGCACAGCTTGTGCTTCTATCCCTGGCCGAAACGGTAGGCGCTCGTCTGCGGCAAGCCGGTATGCAGGGAAGGTTGGTTTCAATAAGCCGCTGCACCAATGAATTTTATGACTATAGGACTTTTTTTTGCTTGCTATTTACACCTCGAATTTGGCAACGGCCGAAGATAACTCGTCAGCATGACCACTTAGTTGTACCATGGCCTGGCTCACCTTCTCCAGTTCAGCAGACACTCCTGTCGCCGCCGCAGCCACTTCCTGCGCCCCTGCGGCCCCCTGGCTGATCGTCTGAGTGACCCTGTCAATGGCTGCTTCCACGGAATTCACCATTTCGTTAAGTCTAGCCGCCGTACGTGCAAATTCATCCGTGAGGTTTAATATCGTACTGGCATCCTGCCCATACTGATTTCCAGTTTCTACAAGTTTATTATAGTCGGGAGCGACAACTTCGTTAATAAAGCGCAAACTGTTTGCTGCACCCATGGACAAATCTTCTTGGGCCTTGATAACTCTGCCAACCAACTCCTCTATCTCTTTCACAGTCTGGGAGGATTGTTCGGCCAACTTGCGCACTTCCTCGGCCACAACGGCAAAACCCCTGCCGTTTTCTCCCGCCCGAGCGGCCTCAATGGCAGCATTCAAAGCCAATAAATTCGTCTGGTCGGCAATAGCGGAGATTCCCTGAGTGAGGGCGGCGATCCTTTGCACAACTTTGGATTCCTCAATGGCCTTTTCCAAGGCCTCTTTTTCCTTTTCATAGATGCTGGTGGCCCTTGTTTGGGCTTCTTCAGCCTGCCCTTTAAGCTCCTTAGCTCGTTTTTCAATATCCTTGGCAACAAAGTTTCCATTGGTGGCGTTGTCCTCCAGTGCGCGAAGGGAGTATTTTAACTCATCACTGGAAGAAGCAATTTGTGCAGCCGCCACTGAAATTTCCTGGAATCCGCTCGATACTTGTTCGGTAGAGGCAGCGATCTCCTCCGAGCTGCTGGCCACATTGGCCACTGCTTCGGCCGAGTTTGTAGCCGCCTGGTTGACATCCTTGGTTATATCTATCGCCTTTGTGACCATTTCCCTGAGATTATAAGCTGCCTTCCCGAGATTAGCGACAAGCTCTCCAATCTCGTCTTTCCCGGCCTGAACTTCAACGACGAGGTTCCCTTGAGCCAGTGCTTCCGCCACCGTTTGACCTTTGGCAATGGAACTCTTGACTGAGCGGATCATCAAGACCAACACTATAATGGATATTATTACTGCCGCCACTAACATGACCAAGGCAAAAATGACAATCCTGTTCACCAAGGCTCGGACGTGGGCTGCCTCACTTTGCAGCATACTATCTTGGTAGGTCGCGAAATCGTTGATCGCCTTCACAGCCTCTGCATTGAGGGATGCGACAGCATTGGACATATATTGGACTGCCACCGCCTGCCCCTGAGTTTTGTAGAGGTCAAGCTGTATCTGTTGCTCAGGGGCATACTTGTCAACTTCGGTTTTAACGGAGTCTAACTTAACCCTCTCATCGGGCCTGACTGTGGTTAGCAGAAACTGTAAATCGGCGTCGCCTTTCTGCTTAGCGTCTTGGTAAGTCCGGATAAATTTTTCTTCACCTGTGGCTAGATACCCGCGGACACTCTCTCCCTGCGAAACAAATTGGAGGGCTAGGTCCTGAGCAGCGGTTTGCATGGGAACTCGGTAACTTGCCATGGCTTGCACAACTCCGCCCATGCTATTAACCATATAGTAGACAACGCCCACTATAATTGCCATAAGCAAAATAAGTATTGTGCAACTAGAAATAAGTTTTGTCGACAGTTTCACAATCCATTCCCCCTTAACTCTAAGTAATGGGCTGCTGAACAGTGAATAAATCCATCTAAAATTCTAATCCAGCCGCCCCCAAAATACACTCTGAAAATTTCGAGCAAAAGAATCCGGAGTCTGTCTTCCCACGGTGGGCCACTTAGCCTTATATGATGTTTCTTACAGAACTAAAGGTTTTCTCGATTGCGATAGATCTTGTCAGCCATCACCGCTTCAGGCTAAAAACCGTATTTTTGGTAGTAGTTTGTTAAAAGAAAAAATGCTATTTCCATGTACTATGATACCGAAAAACCGGTTAAACCCAGTATTTATGCGGTTTTTGCTGTTATTCAGCAGCCCCTGTTTAGAAAAAAATCTCCCGGCAGGCCAGGAGTTATTGCCATTTCTAGCCCATGATGCTAAACAGGGTCTAAATATGGCCCAAGGACAAACACCCGAAGGCGTTGTCCTTGTCACGATTACTAAAGGGCATATACTAGCAGCGCCAGTTTGCTTATCTTTCGACAACCATCGAAATTCCCTGTCCGCCACCGATACAAAGGGTTGCTAATCCCCGTTTAACCTCCCTGCGCTTCATATCATATAGCAAAGTTACAAGAATGCGTGCTCCTGAAGCACCGATGGGGTGGCCTAGGGCGATCGCTCCACCGTGAACATTAGTTTTATTCAAATCGAGGTTGAGTTCCTTGATAACTTCCAATGCCTGGGAAGCAAAAGCTTCATTAGCTTCTACGAGATCTATGTCTTCAATTTTTAATCCGGCCTTGGCCAAGGCCTTACGGCTGGCCGGAATCGGCCCTGTCCCCATGATGGCAGGGTCAACACCTGCCGAGGCCCAGGAAATAATCGTCGCAAGGGGAGTTAACCCCAGCTCTTGTGCCTTGTCACTGGACATCACCACCACGGCCGCTGCCCCGTCGTTAATCCCGGAGGCATTGCCCGCCGTCACAGTCCCATCTTTTTTAAAAGCTGGTCGCAATTTAGCCAGAGCCTCAGAAGTGCTGCCAAACCGTGGAAACTCATCCTGGCTGAAAATAACGGGGTCGCCTTTACGCTGAGGAATAGTTACCGGCACAATCTCATCCATGAACTTTCCCGCTTTTATGGCAGCTTCTGCCCTGTTTTGGCTTCTGACAGCCAATTCATCCTGTTCTTGACGTGAAATCGTAAACCTTTCCGCAATGTTTTCAGCTGTAATCCCCATGTGGACATTGCTGAAAGCATCGGTTAAACCGTCATTAACCATGGTATCTATCAGCATATCGTTTCCCATTCGGTAACCGGTACGTGCTTTAGTCAAGGCATAAGCTGCCAGGGACATGCTTTCCATCCCACCCGCGACGATGATATCGGCGTCACCGACCATGATCGCCTGGGCCGCACAAACTACAGCCTTCAAGCCCGAACCGCATACTTTGTTAATTGTCATGGCCGTAGCTTCCTGCGGAATTCCGGCCTTGATCGCAGTTTGGCGGGCCGGGTTCTGACCAAGAGCAGCGGTCAAGGCATTACCCATAATGACTTCGTCTACTTGCTCAGGCTTGATTCCCGCACGCTTAACCGCTTCTTTAACAACTAGTGCTCCTAGTTCGACTGCCGGCACCTGTCCCAAAGCTCCAGATAAGGAGCCTATGGGTGTACGCACGGCACTTACAATAACTGCCTTTCGCATTGTTTCCCTCTTTCTCCTCTTAACACAGTTTATCTTAGTCCCACAAGCTAAAGTGAAATCCGTCTCAACATTCAGCTGAAACCTCGCTTAAAAATTCTTAAAGACCTAGCATTTTTTAGATTGTGAAAGTTGAAACATAGGAGAAAATTAGTGTTCGCCCCCTAAATAGGCCGACTGAACCGCGGGGTTAGCAATTAAATTGGACGAAGTATCACTCAGAACAATCCGTCCGTTTTCTATCACGTATCCCCGAGTTGCGACCCGCAGAGCCATATAGGCATTTTGCTCTACGAGCAGAACCGTTGTTCCTTTTGAATTAATATCCCGTATAATCTTAAACACTTGTTGGATAATAACGGGCGCTAAGCCTAATGAAGGTTCGTCTAGTAACAACAGCTTGGGTTTAGCCATTAAGCCACGACCGATGGCTAACATTTGTTGTTGCCCCCCGGACAAGCTCCAACCCGGCTTGTCCGCGAACCGTTCCAGTTCCGGAAAGACGCTAAAAACATATTCGACATCTTTATTCATTGCTTTCATCGATGAGTTCTTAATTGCACCACCCAAGAACAGATTCTCTTTTACTGTTAAACCAGGAAATATCTTTCTGCCCTCGGGTACGTGCACCAAACCGGACTTTACAATAGCTTCCGGCTTTGTACCATCGATCTTAGTACCTAAGAATTCGATGGTACCCCGATTAGGCTTAAGCAATCCGGATATCGTCCTTAAAGTGGTTGTTTTTCCTGCTCCATTAGCTCCTAATAGAGCTACTATTTCCCCTTTAGAAACTTCTAAGGTAACATCTCGTAAGGCCTGTACTTTACCGTAAGAGGCCTCAATACTATTTACTTTAAGCATTGTCCTCCTCCTTCCCCAAGTACGCCTGGACGACCTTAGGTTCATTTAAGACATTTTCCGTTTCGCCTTCAGCAATTTTTTGGCCGAAATTCAAAACAATTGCCGACGTAGCGAGTTTTTTAACCAGGGACATGTCATGTTCAACCAAAAGCATGGTTAATCCAAACCCGTTTAGTTTTCTTAAAAGAGTAACTAGTTCATCAGTCTCGGAAGGATTTAGCCCAGCCGCAGGCTCATCAAGAAACAGTAACTTTGGTTCGGTAGCAAGCGCCCTAGCAATTTCAACCAGGCGTTGTTGCCCATAAGATAAGTTCTTAGCCACTTGGTTAGCCTTATCCAATAACCCAACAAATTCTAATGCGCTATAGGCTTTAGCCCTAATTCTATTTTCCTCTTCCTTAGCCCGAAAGTTAGGCACAAGTACACTAAATAGCCCCTGCTTTGTTCTACAGCTTTGTCCAACCATTACGTTTTCCAGTACAGTTAAATTGGAAAATAACCTGATATTTTGGAAGGTCCTGGATATGCCATTGGCAGTAATATTTTCAGGCCGTTGGCCACTAATATCCTTGCCTAAGAAGCTTATCTTCCCACTCGTTGGTTCATAAAGTCCGCTGCATAGATTAAGCATAGTAGTTTTACCTGAACCATTAGGACCAATCAAGGCTTTAATTTCACCGGCCCGAACTTGAAAATCTACCGAATCCACAGCCCGTAGACCTCCGAAATGTTTGGCCAAACCTTCAACTGTTAAAACGTTTTCCTTCATCTCTGTCTTTGGCAGGAGTTCATCTATCGCAGCCGGTGCTATTTTTGTTTGCCGTTCAAAAAATCGTTTCAATGGCATAGTTAAACCCCAAAGACCTTGAGGCATAAACAAGACACACAGAATTACCATTAATCCGTAAACGGCTACATAGATATTTTTCAGAAAGCGCAGCCATTCAGGTAAGAAAACGAGGAGCACTGAACCTACCAGTCCTCCAAAGACCGAGTTAGTCCCACCCACCATGGACATTGTCAAAAAGACCACGGATTGCTCAAAGCCGAAATTAGAGGGGCTGATATAATTGGCCCCTGCCGCATAGACAACTCCACCCAATCCAGCTAGTGCGGCAGACAAGATAAAAGCCATTACCTTTATACGATAAGTACGCACACCGGTTACTGCGGCGGCCATTTCATTTTCTCGTATCGCTTCTAAATTACGGCCTAAGCGGGAATGTTTTAGGCGGTAAGCAAACCAAGCCACTATCGCCACCACTACTAGGCAAAAGTAGAAATAGTTAGTATCCTGCCTAAAGTCTATCAACCCAAATAAACTAGGTCGGGGGATTTTGGATATGCCATCAGGACCATGAGTAACGCTGATCCAATTGTTAAATACAAGGGTCGCGATAATCTGAAAACTGATTGTAACCATGGCCAAGTAATGACCGCTCAGCCGTGACGTAGTTAGTCCAATAATCAAGCCAAAGATTACAGGGGTAATCATGCCTGCTATCAAGCTAGGCCAAAAGGGCCAACCCATACGCACCGTTAAAATCGCAAACGTGTAGGCACCTAATCCAAAAAATGCTCCTTGGGCCAAAGAAAGTTGTCCGGTGTATCCAAGCAAAATATTTAAACCGATAACAACAATCGAATAAGACATGGCCAAAAGCACCAAACTCATTGTATATCCCGATACATCTAATAACGGAAAACTGGCAGCCAAAATAAAGACCACAAGTACTACGCTAGTAGAAAGGGAAGGAAATTTGCGCTTAGGCCATTCTGTTTTGAGTTCTGTGTTCATATCTTGATTCCCCCTAAGCCTTTTCGGACACTTTTTCGCCAAAAATTCCTTGTGGCCTGAACAATAAAATCAAAATCAAGAGTATAAAGGCGAAAGCGTCACGGTAAGAAGCTGAAATATAGCCTGCTCCAAGTGCTTCAATAATCCCTAGACCCAGACCGCCGATGATAGCCCCGGAAATACTTCCGAAACCACCAATAATGCAGGCAGCAAAGGCTTTGAGCGAAATCATCACTCCCATTCCGGCAGTCACATAAATAATGGGAGCTACTAATACCCCAGCCACACCTCCGACAATAGAGCTATTAACAAAAGTTATTGCGATCATTAAATTAATTGGAATCCCCAATAACCTTGCTGTTTCCTTGTCCTGAGCGGTGGCTTGCAACTTCTTTCCAAGGAGAGTTTTCTCAAAGAAAAAGTATTGGACAACGACTAAAATTGCCGTAACAGCGATGACCAGCAGATACTGAGGGCCGATTTTTACACCGAGCAAATCTACAACCGTAGCTGTAAAGGGTGTCCCTGCTTGACGCGGTGAGGGACCAAAAATATATAGGGCTAGATTCTGCATAAAGATACTTGCACCAATAGTACTAATAATCACCGGCAAAAAGGATCTGTTCCTTAGAGGGTAATAAACACCGAGTTCAAACAGGATACCCATCACGGCCAAGATAATTACGGCTGCCATAAAAGCCACCCAGAAAGGTACATGCAAATTGAGAGTTAACACCGAGATAGCAAAAGCCCCAGCCATCGCGAAATCTCCCTGGGCAAAGTTTACGACGTTGGCGGCACGGTAAATGATAATCATGCCCAAGGCTACTAAAGCGTAGATGCTTCCTATTGCAGCTCCTGTTGCTAAAAGTTGAACCAATATGTCCAAACCGACTCGCCCCTTCTTGAAGGTGGAGAGGAGTCACCGAATGGTGACTCTCCTCTCCCTCCAGCGTTTAATTAGTTAGCCTTAATTACCTTGACAAAGATTGGATTACCGTTCTTATTCTGGGTTACTGTGTATGCATGCAAGCCATTGCCTTTGACATCAAAGGCGTATTCCCCTTCATTTCCAGTCCAGCCGCTAAATGACTTCAGGCCTTGCTGAACCTTATCAGGCGTATCACCGTTCTTAGCTATAATCTTTGAAAGAATGTGAACAGCATCATAGGCATAAGCAGAATACATATCGGCAACCGCACTGAATTTGGCTTTAAATTGCTCCGCATACTTCTTAGCGACTTCGTTTTGTTCGGGGAAGTAGTCTGTCACGCCATATAGCCCCTCCGCATTGGCTCCGGCCAGTTTTACGGTATTGGCGCTGGCTACTGCAGCTGAACCGATTTTAGCGGCATTAACACCCTGTTCGTGCGCTTGACGCATGATAATTGCCCCATCTTCTGGGTAAGGGCTCAAAATAACCATTACATCCGGACCGTATTGCTTCACATTGAGAATTTGAGCTGTATAATCGCCCGCGTGACTCGCCATTCCGATAGCTTTGGTGTCCACCCCAGGGTAATTCTTGGCTTCCGCCTCTAAGCTCTTTTTCCCATTTGTTCCGAATGCATCGGTGTCGAATAAAATAGCAATTTTCTTGGCCTTAATGTCATTAACAATGAATTGCATCATTACTTTCATTGCAATGCCATCGTCAGGGCGTATGCGGAAGATCCAAGGGTTACCGCTCTCGGTAATTGACGCTTCAGTTCCACCCACTAATACCGGGAGTTTACTTTTCTCCACGTAAGGCAAAATAGCCTGAACTTGAGTACTAAAGACCGGACCGATTACAGCTACTAGGTCTTTTCCCACAACCTTCTGGAAGGCTGCCACCGCACCGGGATTAGTGGACTGGCTGTCCTCGACCACCAGTTCAATCTGACGACCATCTACTCCCCCTGCAGCATTAATTTCCTCTGTTGCCAGTTTTGCACCATTAACTTCCATTTGGCCGGGTAAAGCGCCCGCACCACTTAGACCAGCTACAACACCGATCCGAATAGGCTGTTTACTAGTTTGTGCGCTTTCTGTTGAGCCGCATCCAGCTAGAAATAACAAGAGCAACGATAAACTTACAGCTAATAGTTTTTTCATTCTCCCAACCTCCTTAGAAATCTCGGTTTTCGATAAGCCCTCGTGACCTTCCCTCCCTTTCTATATTTAATTAAGATTTTGGAAACCGTTATTAAAATAACTCACAAAAAAACACACAAAATAACCTGACACTAGAAGCCAAGTAACTGTAAAATCTTATTTTTCAGACGAGGGCAATTCATTATATATGCAAACCCTGTGCCAGCTTGAATTGGTTTGAAATCACTGGATGATAAAGAGATTTTAAGCGTTTATGAATGTAGCATTCCTTGTAGCATTCTGTTGCGCTACAAAGTAATGTAGTGCTCCCCTCTGTCTCTACATATTTTGAGATAAATAACCTACAGGTTTTCTTTTTGTGAAATTATGTTCTTACAGTTTGCAAACGACCTTCTATTCCTCGTCGAACCGTACCTACCCTATATTAAGTCAGACGGCTCTCCGACTCATTCATATTAAGCATTCACAGGTTAGCCTTTAACTAATGATAAACATTCAACAAATTTCTAACTTTTCCTACAGGAAACCGGAATTTTTTCACTCAGCAGATGCACTGCATGAGAAGCAAACCTTGGTTCCGGCGGCTACAAAAATGGCGTGCCGGCGGCGAGGGTACAGTTAGCGTTCTTAAACGCAAATATGGTTTATCCATGAACTCTTGAACTCGGGTCTATCTCATTTTGGGATTTATAACACCCGACAAAACCGTTTTCAGCTTTCTGCAACTCCAATCCTCCCGTATGAATGCCATATTTATTTAGCTTACGATAAATTGTCGTTCGGGCAACCCCTAATTTTTTCGCCACCTTAGTAATATTACCATTATACTCGTCCAATAAATTAGACAGCGACTCCTTGTCACTATTGATTAAAATAACCTTGTCAAATGTGTCTCTGGTCTTCGTAAGTTCGGCCGGAATCAAGTCGAGCGTAATTACATTATTCGGAGCGATATTAATAGCCCGTTCAAGCACATTTTGTAATTCGCGAACATTTCCGGGCCAGGAATATTCCAAGAACAATTCTTCGACATGAGGAGAAAGACGTAATAGAGGTTTATTAAGTTGCCTACACATCTTTTTTATAAAGTGCTCCGCTAAAGCCAATATGTCATCCTTTCTCTCTTTCAGGGGAATCAGCTCTATACTGATTACGTTTAACCGGTAGAAAAGATCTTTACGAAAAGTACCTTTTTTTACTTCTACCGATAAATCCCGATTAGTAGCAGCAATAATGCGTACGTTAATTGGAATCACTTCCTGACCACCGATCCGAGTTAAGGTTTTCTTTTCCAAAACCCTAAGTAAAAGCGTCTGAAGTTCTAGTGGTGTTTCACCAATTTCGTCCAGGAATATCGTTCCTCCATCTGCCAATTCAAATTTCCCTGGGTTACCACCTCGTTTTGCTCCGGTAAACGCTCCATCTGCATACCCGAATAATTCACTCGCCATAAGTTCTCTGGGAATTGCTCCACAATTAAGGGCGATAAAAGGTCCATTTCTCCTGTTGCTTTCATTATGAATTGCTTGTGCTAACACATCTTTGCCTGTACCACTTTCACCCAAAAGCAAGACGTGGGAGTTACTCTTGGCCGCCACTTGACCTAAGTGTACACTAGCTAACAACTTTTTGTTTTGACCAATTAAATCATTAAAAGTAAGTTTAGCCTCGGTTCCATGCATTCTCTGCGCTTGCCGTCCTGATTTCGTTATTTCGTTGATTACGATTAATAACCCTTCGAGAATTTTATCCTGCCCAACCAGCAAACGACTCGTTACACAATAACACTCACATTTTTCTTTAATAAAAAGCTCAACCTCATAGTCTGTAACTTCCTTCATCTCAAGTACTATATGGACTAGAGGACTTGTGTTATCGGCCCAAATTTGTTTAATTTTTTTCCCTATAACATAGCTTTTTTCCCAACACAGTATCTTTGCTGCCACCTCATTTATGTGAGTCAAATAACCATCTAGGCCGAAAATCATGATTCCTTCTGCGATGGATTCAAAGATTACTTTTTTAGAATTCTCCGCGATTGTATAGTTAGCCTGAACTTGACGTAAAAACAACTCATTCTCAATAGCTTTGGCTGCTGCAACAACCATGCCTAGGGTATAGGAATGAACTTTATCATAAGAAGCCCTTGCATCAAGAACTCCGAGAATTTTTCCCTGAGCATCGTGAATGGGGGCAGCTGAACATGTCCATCGGTGAAAACAGCGAGAAAAATGTTCATAACTTAGTACCTGAACGGGGAAATCTTTTTGTAAACTTAGTCCAATTGCATTTGTCCCGACACTCTTTTCTGACCAATTGGCACCAATAATAAAGTTATCACTTTTATGACTATTCTGTGCATCGTCATCACCAATGATTTCCAATAAGTATCCGTCAGCGTCAGCGAAAGCAATGATAAACCCAGAATCTTCTACTAACTGACTCAGGTTTCTCATTACCGGAACACTGACTGAAATCAAGTCTTTATAGACTGACCGCCGTTGCTCAAGTTCATCCTTTGTTAGTATGTCATTTACCTTTTGGGCATAGGGGTTAAGCCCTAATTCCTTGCAAGTTCGCCAAGAGTCTAGAACCAGTGGTCTTACCGAATTGATGTCTGCCTGACCCGTTTGTACAAATTGTTGCCATACGGATCCTTGATCTTCTGTCATCTTGCTTACCTCCTAAATAATTCTTGGATGTTGCACCACTTGTTCCGCTTGAACAAATTTTATTCACGTTCTCATTCCGGAATCGAATAAAACCCCCCATACAGATGATGATGACTTGTGAACGTAATCAAATGGTCTATATATATAATTTGAGCATAAGACTTCTCTCACACACGAAGGAAAAACATATCGTTCAACATATTTAACGTGTCATCAACATGGCGTTCCGCAGCTTTTCCTGCCTCTTGCGGTTGGCCAGCCGAAATAAAGTCAGTGATTAATTTGTGCTGATTTAGAGATGACTGCATTTGACCCGGGATAGCCAGAAGCCGTAAACGGTACATGTAAACTCTTTGGTGTAGACTTTTGACCAATTCCAGCAATTCCACATTCCCGGTTTCCTCCGCAATTTTATAGTGAAATTCTTGATCGAAATAAGCGTAGGCCGGAACATCATTACGTTCAATAATCTTGGCAGACTGCTCTATAAGGTTATTTAATTCAAGTACTAAATCCTCGTTTCCACAAACATTTTCAACAGCCATCTTTTCCAAGGCTGCTCTTATTTGAAATAAGTCGCTAATTTCCTTTTTTGAAAGTACTTTAACAACTGCCCCTTTGCGCGGAATTATTTCAACAAGACCCTCAGAAGCTAAACGCTGCAAAGCGCTTCTTACCGGCGTACGACTGACTTCAAACCTATTCGCTAATTCAGGTTCAAACAGACGTTGTGCCGGTAGTAAACGTTGCTTAATAATATCTTCCCTTAAAATACTGTAGACAACGTAGTCAGATAAATTCGTTGTGTTTTCGGATGCTTGACTATAAGCTTCTTTTAGTAGTTTCTTCATTTCACAATCTCCCATATACATTTCGGTATACTAAACTGTATACATCTCTGTATATTATACTTCGCCACTTATACGAAAATTCCTTCTTAGTCTGAATCTTAAAATATAAATGTCAGCACTTTTATTTATAAAGGATATCTCGCCCCCATGGTAAAATCCTCATTAAAGACACTTGCCCTTGACCGTGGTTCTTCTACCAAAAACAAAGGGAGTTCCCTCTTTTGAACTGTAATCAGAGGGAACCCCCGAATTTGTGAAAGCCAAACTCCCTTATTCTCAAAACATCCTAGCTGGATAGAGATGTGTCAAGAGCAACTACCTATTCGTACCATTTTGATCCTTTAATAACGTTGTTCCACACCGTTATGTCATGATTCGGTAACAAAAACCCTTCATTGCGTTCTGCAATAACCTTTAGTCTGCGTAAAGATTGGTATGCTAGCGAGGGATTCCAGACCCCAGGTGCTACCACATCCCGGTCAATGTTTTCCAAAAGAGGTACAGCATCGGCTGCCAAAATTATAGTCTGACCAGAAGGAAGATCTATTACTACGGATTGATGCCCTGGACTATGGCCGCTGGTTAGAACAATGGTTATACCTGGCACTAAAATCTGGTCACCATCAATTAACTCCCATTTTAATCCTGGATGAGAAAACTCTTCTCTAAGATATCCACCTGAGTAAACATCTGGATGGCATGCATAACGATACTCTGCCTTTTGTACGATAACCTTAGCACTTGGAAATAATCTCAGCCCACCGGCATGGTCAAAATGAAGATGCGAAAGAATCACATGGGTTATTTCATCCGGCGTGAGGCCTATTTCGGATAGCCTGTTTACTGGATGATTTGCCTCTGAAATCTGGGGAATAAATACTTTGGCAAGGGAACCCCACGTTCTTAGCGGATCGCTCATCACATCTGGATTACAACCGCAATCAAACAAAATATTGTAGTCTTCAGTTTGTATGAGGTAAAGAGGAATAGGGATAATTATCCATCGATCCGTTCTTCTTGTGCTGATCGCAAGCCGGTTTTGATCAACTTTTAATGCGCCGCCATCCAAAACGTATAATCTTTTTACAGTAGTCTTTGGCATTTTGTTCACCTCTTAGCGAACTGGCCCCTCGCCGAAATGCACTTTGACCCACGCCTATCTGCCCTTAAACTCTGGAAGTCTATTTTCCATGAAGGCCTTTAAGCCCTCGAGAAAATCGTTACTTTCGAAGCACTGGTTTGCAGGATCTTCTTGAGCTTCTCTTATTATACCCGCACTCCAAATGTTTCTTTTCATGGCCTTTAAGGAGATTGGGGCATTTTTAGCAAGTGTCATAACCAAGTCATTTGTACGTTGCCATAAAACTTGTCGGTTCACAACTTCGTTTACCAGACCCCACGCCATTGCGGTTGAAGCACCAATGGTGTCACCTGTCAACAGCAGTTGCGATGTACGGCTAATTCCTATCATTTGTACTAAACGTGCTGTGTTTGAACGCGTTATGGAGATTCCTCTCCTGGCTGCAGGGATTCCCAATTTACAATTGTCCGAAGCGACCCTAAGATCACAGCCTAAAACCAGTTCTAGACCTGCCCCGAGAACATAGCCTTCTAAGATTGCCACGACAGGGAAAGGAAATTCTTTGAAGACAGATAATACCTGTTCCAGTTTTTCATGAAAGGTATGGACACGACCTGCCTGCAACTCTTGAATATCAGCACCCGAGGCAAAATTTCCACCTTCGCCGGAAATGATCAAAACCCGGACATCGCTTTTTTGTAGTACTCTATGACAATGAAGATTAAGTTCTTCTAACATTGACACCGTTAGGGCGTTTTTCCGCTTTGGATTTGAGAGTAAGATCCTGGCCATTGGTGGCTCGACAATTAACTGTACTCTTGGCGTTTGATTTCTCCCCCTCGAATAATCAATTCGGTTCCTCCCCATACCAGAAAAGCATGATATCTCAAAGTCCGGTTACAACTAATATTGGTAGAAACCTCGGCCTGACTTCCTACCTAAATAGCCAGCGCGAACCATCTTTCTTAACAACGGGCATGGGCGGTATTTGTCATCTCCGAATTCAGATTGCAATACTTCCATGACTGCCAAACATACGTCCAGCCCAATCAAATCAGCTAGGGCTAACGGCCCTAAGGGATTATTAGCGCCTAGTTTCATCGCAGTGTCTATATCTTCTGCGGATGCAACTCCCTCAGACAGGATGAAGGCAGCTTCATTAATCATGGGGATAAGCATTCTATTTACGACAAATCCCGGGGCCTCTTGTACTGTAACCGGTGTCTTGGCTAATTGTTTTACTAAGTCCTTGATTTGCTCGTAAGTCTGATCAGAAGTGGTAGCACCCTTAATAATTTCTACCAATTGCATTACGGGCACCGGATTGAAAAAGTGCATACCGATCACTTTATCCGCGCGTTTGGTTGCACATGCAATCTCAGTAATACTTAAGCTGGAGGTATTAGAGGCAAGAATCGTTTTCTCCGGGCAAATGGAATCCAGTTGCGCAAATACTTTTTTCTTCAGTTCCATATTCTCATTAATGGCTTCAATAACAAGGTCAACATCTTCGGCGCCTTCAAGTTGGGGGGTAGTTTTAATTCGCCGAGTAATGTTTTGGTACTCTCCTTCATCAATCTTTCCTTTTTCAACCATTCTGCTTAGGTTTTTCTGGATATTTTTAATGCCCTTTGCCAAAATCTCGGCCGAAACGTCGTATAAAACTACATCCAATCCAGCCTGAGCTAAAACCTGGGCAATACCTGAGCCCATGTTTCCGCCCCCAATTACTATTGCACTTTTCATAAACCAATCACCTCGTTTCTCCGTATTTGTCCTTAATATTAGTAACCTAAAGAAACCTGAGAAATATATTATTACTTTCTTCTAGACCCTTTCTAGTGCTACGGCCATCGCCGGACCACCGCCAACACATAAAGAGGCAACTCCTATTCCACTGTTCCTACGTTTCATTTCATAGAGCATGGTAACGATAATCCTGATACCGGTGCACCCTACCGGATGACCCAATGCAATTCCTGAACCGTTGGCATTAACTTTCTCCAAGTCCAGGTTCAGAATTCGATTGACAGACAAGAACTGAGCAGCGAAAGCCTCATTTATTTCAAAGTAGTCGACATCTTCCAGCTTCAATCCTGCGTAGTCCAAAGCTTTCGGAATGGCATAGGCAGGACCGATACCCATAATTTCAGGTGCTACGCCGAAAGATGCTGTCGCTAGCACTCGAGCTAAGGGTTTAATGCCCAACTCCTTGGCCTTTTCTAAGGACATTAAAACTACTGCTGCCGCCCCATCGTTGATACCTGCAGCATTGCCCGCGGTAATAGTTCCATTTTTCTTAAACGCCGGCTTGAGTTGGCCCAAGTTATCCAACGAAATATCCGCACGCGGGTGTTCATCGGTATCTATAATGGCTGTTCCCTTTTTAGTCGCGATCTCGACGGGAACAATTTCGGCGGCAAATTTACCACTTTTAATTGCACTTATAGCCCGGACATGACTGGTATATGCTAGTTGGTCCTGTTCACGGCGGGAAATATTATACTTTTCAGCAAGGTTTTCAGCCGTATTTCCCATATGATAGTTACAAAATGGGTCTACGAGCGCGTCAAGCAATAAGCTATCTTCAATTGTCCCATTTCCCATTCGCAAACCTTGGCGAGCATTCATGAGGAGATAGGGTACTCTAGACATACTTTCTAAGCCGAGAGCAACACTAATGTTTGACTTGCCCAACAATATTTGTTGAACAGCAATTTCAAAAGCACGCATTGCCGATGCACACTGCTGGTCTACCGTTGTCGCAGCTGCTTCAATCGGAATGCCAACCGCCAGCTGAACTTGCCTGGCGGGATTACCCTTAGCTCCAGCCTTGTAAACCATTCCAGCTACTACGTCTTCAACCTGTGCGGGCAATATGTTAGCTCTTTCAAGTGCCACTCGCACTGCTGCGACACCAAGTTCAACTGCCGGAACATCTTTAAAATACCCTAAAAAATCACCTATTGCAGTCCGGGCTGCCCCCACAATCACAACTTCTCGCACTCGCGTCTAACCTCCTTGAATATAAATAGCAAATTACCCTAGGAAGGCTAAAATTAGTTTTACTGTTATAAGACTTAACACAGTTGTAACAAAGGTAGCGCTGGACACGAGTTCAGGCTTGGAGTTAAATTTTACGGCCATGGTATTAGCAGCTACCGCCGATGGAGTTCCCGCCATTACAACGAGGACCTTGCCGGTAACATCGAACGGATAGCCAAAGATCAGAAATACTAGTATCACGGCTATGACAGGTGCTATGAGCAACTTAATCCCAATTGCGCTTATTATGAGTTTATAGGAAGGAATAATCGTGCTCGCTCTGGAAAGCTGAAGGCCCAACAAAATTAATTCAGTTGGAACGGTTGCATCACCCAGGAGACTTACCGTTCTTAATATAATGTCCGGAGGCGTAACTTTCATTAAGTAAAGGCTTAGTGCTAGGATAAACGCATAAATTGAAGGCATTAAAAGAATGTTCTTAAGAGCCGTTTTGGTGGAGTCAACGTCCCCGCGCGAGGCAATGTACACGCCAAATGAATTAATAATTAACACACTTACCATCAGGCAGAGTACACCCCGTTCAAAGCCCCTTTGCCCATAAGCGAAAAGAACGATAGGCAAGCCATAATTACCTGAATTGGGAAAAAGCGAACTGAGTAGATAAGCGCCTTTGGTTTCGATATCAATCTTCAACAAACGGCACAGGCCCAATCCCACAACCCACAGGCTGAAAAAAACCAATGACATAACGACGATAATCCCCGCCAAATCCGCCGGCTTAATATCCGCCTGGGAGAGAGAGGTAAAAACCAATGCAGGTGTAAAGATATAAAGGCTGGAATTCGCAAGGGTCTTTGGATCAAGGTTCAATGTTTTCCCAACCACGTAACCGACTAGAATTGAAATAAATACTGGACTTAATGCTTCCATTCTCTTTCCCCGATTTAGATTTATCTTCCAGTCCGTTCGGCCAAAGCTTCAAAAAAAGCGTCTATTCTGGTCTTTACCTGTGCTTCCGAAAAATGCCGCGCATCAGCCATGTCTGAATCAATAATCAAACCTGGCAATCCAAGCTTTTCGTAAACAAGATTCTTTAGATCAACCTGACCAATACAATATGCCCTACAACTCCAATTGGAGTGCAAAACGATACCGTCTATCTTATACTCCTGCGCAGCCCTCAACACAATATCTTCTTTAAGAGTTAAGGGCGAGTTGCCCCAAGTCAGAGAAATATACTTCCGAGCAAGGCTTTCAAAAGGTTTCTTCTTGTCTAACCTGCATGCCCACTTTAGAGTGAAATATTCTACCGGAAAGACTGCCCCTTTTTCCTCAAAGTAGTTAAGAAGGGACATATTATACCACATTGGCAGCCAGTCCCAAAGTAAACGGTACTTCTCCTCAGCGATTAGACTAACACCTTGTTCCACTCTCTCCCTAACTTCGTCCCTTAGTTTAGTAAAATATTCCACTGCTCCTTCGGTTCCGGCATTACTTACCAATAAATACACGGCCGTGAAAGCATCCTCTGCACCCATTGGCGTTGGTTTATTCTTTCTGTATTCAAGAATATCTAGCCATAGAGCACCGGCTTGGTCCGATAATTCTATCCTACGTTCTAATTTCTGTGCATCAAACTTCTTGCCAGTATGTTTCTCCAGAAAAGCAATAAGATCTTGAAGTTGATCCACATAATAATCAATGCTTTTTTGGTCTACATCCTCAACTCCGCCGCAGGATACATTATAAGGCACGTCAAGCACAAATAACGGACGGTTAAAGTACTCACTAAGATATTCAAACCATTTCAAGTGGGGATCACAGTTTCCTGTAGTTGCTAACAAAAAGTCCGGTTTAGGCAGATCGTGCCGTAAGGTCGACTTTCCCGTCAGCAAAGAACCTACAGTCGTTCTAAAGTAGGAACAAAGGTCTTTAGAATAGCCCTGGCTTTCAGCAACTTGACAAAAATTAACCGATTCCCCCTTGGCTGCACATAAACAGGAGTAATTCTCCGGGTACATTATCGGAATATCAAAAGCATAAACCAATTCAGCGGGAAAATAGGCAGTTGACCAGGCAACAGGCTGGTTAGCCTGGTTAGCCTGGAAAGCCGCCAAGTAATCGTTCTTGGCAATTCTCCCTTGTTCCCGCGTGCTATTTAATTGCCTCGTTGCCCGCCTAAGCGCACTATCGTTTTCCATTTTTACCCTCCTGTCAATTAGCAAGTTTGCCAACGCGCTTTTAGCCCCATGGGTTCTGGCTTAAACAGTGCGGAATCCATTAGCTTAAGATCCTTTGAAATCACAGGAACAAAGTTCATTTGAGCAAGTATGTCTTTTTCCAGATCAACTCCCGGAGCAATCTCAGTCACTACTAAACCCTCTTCTGTTAACTCAAAAACGCAACGTTCGGTAACAAAGATAACCGGTTGCCCCTTTTGAACGGCTAATTTAGCGTTAAATGTAATCTGCTCAATTTGATCCATGAATTTCTGTTTTGTTCCATCTTTTTTGATACACATTTGCCCGTTATTAATTTCGATCTCGCTGGATCCTGCGTTCATTTGACCACAGAAAACCACCTTTTTGGCGTTTTGAGTCAAGTCAATAAATCCACCGGCACCCATGGCCGTCTTCCCAAATTTACTGACATTAACATTGCCCTGACAATCAACTTGGGCAAACCCCACGAAAGTATGAGTCAGTCCCCCACCGTCATAAAAATCAAACATGTAGGGCTGGTCAATATAGGAATCGGCATTAATCGCTGCACCCAGCCCGAGACCTCCATAAGGCACGCCTCCTATTGTTCCTGATTCTACCGTCATGGTAAGAAAGTCATTGCAACCCTCTTCCAATAAGACCATCGCCATATCGGCAGGTATTCCGACCCCTAAATTTACAATGGCGTCCGGATACAACTCTAAAGCAGCCCGCCTAGCAATAATTTTTTTGGCGTTTAGAGGCAGTGGTTTAACTGTATTTATCGGGACTTTTATATCCCCACTCCATCCTGGTTGTTCGGGAAGAGCACACGACATTCTAAGGTTCTTTTCGTCCTGAACAACTACTATGGCATCAACAAGAATCCCCGGAACCCGAACTTGTTTAGGATTTAGACTGCCGGCTTTGACTAAACGGTCCACTTGCGCAATAACAATGCCGTTTGAGTTATGCGCAGCCATAGCCATGGCCAAAAGTTCCAAGTGCATCGGTTCTCGTTCAGTCGTCAGATTTCCTTTTTCGTCAGCCGTAGTGGCTCGAATAATAGCCACATTAATAGGAAAGTACTTGAAAAAGAGTAGTTCTTCGTTATTGATCTTAATCAACTGGACCATTTCGTCTTTGGATATCGAATTCCAGCGGGCGCCCTGTTGGCGAGGATCGACAAAAGTGTTTAAGCCAACGCGGGTTACTACACCGGGGCGTTTGGCAGCGATAGCACGGTAAAGGTCACAGATTACCCCCTGGGGTAAATTGTATCCTTCAACTTTATTTTCTCCTACCATATTAGCTACTCTTGGCGCCAGGCCTACATGACCCACAATTAGTTTTCTTACAAAACCTTCGTAACCGAAATGGCTGTTCCCCCTAGCTTCAGGGCCATCGTCTCTATCCCCCGGGCCGGCGGAACACATAATACCCAAGTTCTTCGGGTTTCCGGTTTTCAAAAACCTTTGTTTAAGCGCAATCACCACTTCTTCTGGATAGCAAAAACTAACAAAGCCGCTTACTGCTACTAAATCATTATCTTTTACGAGTTCTGCCGCCTGTTCTGCGGTGATAACTTTGTTTTTCATTCCAAACCCACTCCTGCGTTTCTTTTCACAATCAATAAGAACTAAATATCTATGGTCAATTCCGATACGCAAGAAAATGCTTCATGTCAGCCTATTTTTTCACCTAACTTAATACTGTCTGCAGCCAAAAATTCTTTAGCCATCATTTTTTTCCCATCGCCTAGTTGCAGTCGCTCTATAAGTATCCCTCCGTCTATTGTTGCCACTATGACACCCTTGTCAGAGACATCGACAATAGTACCTGGCTGCTCTGAGGGATATGTGCTGTTTACCTTCTTGGCCTGCCAAATCTTTAGCGTCTCGCCGCGAAAAGTGGTCTGTGCCCCTGGCCATGCATCGCTCGCCCTGATCGTGTTGTATATTTGTTGGGTGGGCTGGGACCAGTCTATCGTAGCTTCTTTGATGCTGAATGGATTATTATAGGTAGATTGGGAAAGGTCTTGCACGATGCGCGGGGCCTTTCCTTCCCTGATAAGCCTAACGGCTTGGGAAAGCAAATCCACACTTTTTTGCAGTACGCAACCAAAATATATACTCTTAAAGGTATCATCCGGTCCAAGCGGTACTGCTTCTTGTAAAATAAGGTCACCTGTGTCAATTCCTTCGTCGCAATAATGAATGGTTATCCCAATCTCCGGTTCCCCTTTGTATATTTGCCAGTTAATAGGGAATTGACCCCCATTTTTGGGTAATAGGGATGAATGGTAATTCACTGCTCCAAGCCGGAAACAATCTAACACTTGGCGGGTAAAGACATACCTCTTATTACCGGCAGAAATCGCCAGGTCTGCCTGCCAATTCTTAAGTTGTTCCAAAGCCTCCGGAGTTTTAATGTTCTTCCACTCATACACTGGGATGTTATGCTCAAGGGCTGTCTTCTTCAGCATAGCGGCTCGATGGTTCTCAGGCTTTAAGGGCGGAATAACCACAGCAATGATGTTTTCTTGCTGGTTTAATAAGGAGACGAGACTTTTTTCCCCAAACTCAAACTCTGACGTAAAGAATACTGTGCGCATGTTCCTACCTCCGTTACTTCTTAATCTTACTCTTTTTTCCGATCTGTCGGAATTTCCCTCGGTGCAACCCCTGTGTATTTGGCGATTACATCGGGTAAAATACGGAAAGGCACTCCGTCCTTCATTTCCTCCAAGGTACTAGCAAGAATGCCCGGCAAGAATGATATACCAACCAGAACCTCCATGTGCAAAGGATCATAGCCAAAATCAGCCAAAAGAGCTCCTGCCGCACCGTCGGCGTTAATTACTATTTCCTTGCCGCGCAAACTCATAAACTCGCTGTGAATAGCTTTATATAGTTTGGTCTTCAACCCAATGACATTGTATTTTTCTGCTAGTTGAAACAATCTAATTGCTCTAGGGTCAGCCGTATGGATGGGATGGCCAAACCCAGGAATACGACGTTTCTGGGCCACACACTCTGCGGCAACTTCCTTAGCAACATCCGCTAGATTTTCCCCGTTAGATTCAAGCTTAGCAAAGGCTTCGTTAATAAACTCAGCTACATACCTAGTTGCTCCGGCCTGATAGAAACCGATCCCCAAAAGACCGGCAGCACAAGCAGCGATAGGATTGGGATTACCTGCCGCGACAAAACGAGCAATTGCTTCCGAGCTGTCTATAAAACCATGGCTAATCACACTGGATAAAATAGCATCGGTAACCTTCGCTTCTCCCTCACTCGGCAATTCTCCTTTTAAGGTTAAAGCAACGATTTCAGGATAGCTGAAATTCCCCATCAAGTCCTGCAGGGCGTATCCCCGAATACGAATCTCATTGGGCTTGACATCACAAACGGAACTTCTGAAATACCCGTCCCATTTTGCTAGCCTTTCTGCTGCATCCATTCTTATTCCTCCCTACTTATTTAAGACTAACAAAGTGGCCTCTCCATCGAGAACTAATTCCCCACTTTGAGTAGTACAAGTGGTACGCAAACGAACCCGTTGTTTCCCCTCTATCTTTTCAACTACTTCCGCTGTCGCCACAATGGTGTCTCCCGGCCGTACAGGTGCCAAAAAACGGAGTTCTTGCTTTAGATAGACAGAACCAGGGCCGGGAAGCTTGTTGCCTACAACATTGGTGATTAAGGCAGCTGTAAAAAACCCATGGGCTATTTTCCCTTTAAACATGGTATTTTTCGCATATTCCTCATCAGTATGCAATGGGTTAAAGTCGCCACTGACCCCCGCAAAATTCACAATATCCGCTTCCGTGATCGTACGCCTTATACTTTCTTTGTCTCCAACCTGGATTTCGCTGAATCTCTTCTCTTTATACATCTGAAATCTCCCTTCCTATTTCGCTGTTTTTTGCATTATGGTTTCTTGGGCGATCAATGCTGCTCCTAAAGCCCCCATAATTTGTGGATTTTCCGGCACATTGATGGAATAGCCAAATTTCTTTTCCAGACTTTTTACAACCCCTTGGTTCTTGGCAACACCTCCGGTCATCACAATATCAGGGCGGGCACCCAAACGTCCGGCCATGGCAAAGATTCGGTCGGATATGGCATCATGCAGCCCGGCAATTACCTCGACCCGGGGGGTTCCTTGAGAGATCTGGGAAATAACCTCTGATTCGGCAAACACAGTGCAGATGCTGCTAATCTGCACCTTCCTGCAAGCAGTACCGGACAAGCTCCCCATTTCCGCAAGATCCACATTCAAAACCCTTGCCATATTTTCTAAGAACCTACCGGTTCCGGCAGCACATTTTTCATTCATCTGAAAATCTACGACTCTACCCTCTTCATCCAACCAAATAATTTTACTGTCTTGCCCACCAATATCAATAATGGTGCGCGTTGATGGAAATAAATAATGTGCTCCCTTGGCATGACAACTTATTTCGGTGACCACCTTGGTAGCAAAGGGGACGTTCGCCCGGCCGTAACCGGTAGAAGTTACTGCATTAAGATCTTGAAGCTTGAACCCATGTTGGCTGATAATCTTTTCGATTGTTTTGATGTTTTGACTTGGGTCAGGGTGGGTCGGGACAACCTCAGCAAATGATACCGTTTTGTTGCTTAACAACAGAACCTTGGTGGTTGCCGAACCAATGTCAATTCCAAGTGCATACATCTCACTCCCCCCCTTTTTCACTAGTTAGTACCTTCTGCTCTTGATTGCTTCGATAAAGGCTTGTATTCTAGTCTTTAGCTGACCATCCCCAATAGAAACATGGTCGCTTTCTATAAACAAGGTAGGCACGCCATCTTTCGTTAAATCTTTCTGGATTCCCGGGATCTGGTGAAGATGTGTGTCACAGAACTTTAGACTATAAAGTATAACCCCTTCAGCCCTATAATCCTCAATTTGTTTTTTGATGTGGTCAGTCCGGTCATCAGGATGCATGCAAGGGCACGGTACTTTTTCCAAGTAACCCTTAGCTAACGCCTCCAGCGGGGATAAGTTTTCATCGATTAAATCCCCGAAATAGCGTCCTCCGGTACATGTATCATCGTATACAATGTCAACTCCCATTTCCTCCATGAACTCATATAAACGGGTGTCATCTAAGGGCGCGCCGGTAACTAACAATCTAACATTGTCGTTTGAGGATGGTTCCTGAGTTGCGAACAACTCTAAAGCCTCTTGTAAAAGACTAATACTTTCTTTTTTAGGCAGAGTCATTGAAAATAAAACAAGGCTGAGAAATTCAGACCCTTTGATCTTGGGCCGTTTACTTTTGCGTAATGCCGACAATTGTTGGAGCAATTGACGATATGAATTGTGTTCCTTTACAGCACGACTTAGAGCTGCATCGTCAATAACAACACCAAACTTCTCCTCCAAAGCAGCAATCAGTTTGCTTAACTCAGTTTGGAAAAACTTTTGGGCCCTTGGAGTAGTAATATGCGGATTATTTAGTTGATAGAAAAACGGCATTTGGACATTGGATCTCCAAACATCGTATAACTTACAAAACGTATCACAGGTATTAGCCATTACTATACCTTCCATGAAGGAATGGTCTCCCCTTAACCCGCGCTCAAAACAACTTCTGGCAAAACCACAAACGTTCACCTGCAAATGCTGATCGGCCAATGGAGTAGGTTTCTCATCCCCTGTCACATTGTATGGGACCATACCTGCAGCGCTGATAATCTCTTCCGGAGTATAAATGCACGTCCACCCTAGGTATTTATAAGAGTTCTGCGTAATTCGCGTGCGGTACCGCAATATTAGGTCCTGCACTTTTGACATGTGACTCCCCTCTTTTCCGATTGTTGTCAATGATCTTTCATTTCGTTTAAGATGCAATTCATATACCAATGTTTAGTGTTTTATCTCATCTGGCACATAAAAAGTCTGTAAAGAACGCTAAAATAGTTATAAATTCCGGTTTTCTTGCCCTTAATTGCAAAATCTCTATCAGAATTTAGAGATGGGACTTCGAACTTTATAGCTCAAAAGTGTTACTTTTTTGTACCATCCCATTGTAGCGTTTCATACCGCTACAGTTAAATAATCCTGCAAGGCTTAAGTTGGATAAACGAAAAACCCCTTGCCCGTCTTTCGTCCTAAATAACCGGCTCTGACCATTTTTCGAAGCAAAGGACAAGGGCGATACTTTGCTTCACCAAATTCCCGGTGATAGTTATCCAATATATCTAAACACACATCTAACCCAATAAAATCGCCCAAAGCCAAAGGACCGATAACTAAACCCCCACCTAGCTTCATGGCTTCATCTATGTCTTCAGCCTTTCCCACACCCTCGGATAGTAGATAGCAGGCCTCATTAATCATAGTGATCAGTAAACGGTTCACGATAAAACCCGGGGATTCATTGACAATTAAACATTTTTTACCCAGTAGTTGTAGAAAATTAACCGCCTGCTCGATTACCGCCTGGGTTGTACAAGGAGAAGGAATTACTTCGATTAGGTGCATACGGGAGACCGGACTAAAAAAATGCAAACCCAGAAAACGTTCCGGTAATGTAACAGCCCTAGCCATTTCGCTCACACTAAGAGAGGACGTATTTGTAGCTATTATGGTTTCATTAGACACAAGCCGTGACAACTCGCCTAGCACCTGTTTTTTTATCTCTATTTTTTCCGTTACTGTTTCCACCAACATTCCGAAGGCGCACGCATCGGAAAGATTGTTGAGCAAATGAATCCTGCCGCTAATCCGCTCCAGCTCTGTAGGTGTTAATTCTTTCTTCTTGACTTGTTTTTCTAGCCTTTCGGTAATACTCAAATAACCCTTCGCCAATTGAATTTCTGAGATATCATAAAGATAGACCTCAACCCCTGATTCAGCTAAAAATTGTGAGATACCCGTACCCATGGTTCCTGTTCCAACCACAAGTACACTGTTTATGTCCATTCACTCACACCTTCCACGATGCCCTTCTCTCATCAATCAACTGGTTGCCGCTTCAGTGAGACCTTACCTTTTCAAACCGGCTAAATCTCTGGCGAGTTTCTTCTTATATTCCAGATTAGCCATACGGCCAATCATAATTCGTTGTGCTTGGGGAGAGCCGGCACCGTGCATCGACTCAGTCCGATAACCGACTGCAGCCGTACCTAAGGTAAGGTTTTCTACCAAGCGCAGCAAACGAACTCTCTCTTCAGTTGAAATTTCCGCAATACCCTGTAGGTACTTTTTCAAGTAAGGTCCCATGGTAGGGTGAGAAAAATCTTTTTCCGAAGGAAGGGTAACCATGAGCCCCCCGGCAATATCCTCGGCGAGTCGGGTTATCTCATAGGGAAACCGCGTCACGTTTTGTTTGCATACATTGGCCAGTAAAATGTCCACTAAATAAGTGCCTGAAGGAGTCGCATTTCCCTTGGCCGAACAAGCTATTCCGCAGGCGTAGAGAGTTTCATTAAGGTGTACCATTTCCACCAATTTGTCCTTGATGTGGCTGGCACGGGCGGTACCTTGGCATTCAGCCAACGCAGCGGCCGCTCCGATTAAGACATCGCCAACACCAACCTTGCATCCGCCATAACTCTGGCGGTGATAGGCCGCAAAACGTTCCACCATGCTCCCGCTAAAGCGGTACTCCCCGCACATAAATACCCGCTCCCAAGGAACAAAGACATCATCGAAGATTACAACCGCTTCCTGTCCCCCATACCGGGCATTACCAACATCAATATGGCCGTTTTCTAACTTGCGGGTGTCACAAGACTGGCGTCCGTAAACATAAAAAATACCTTCCGTGTCCGCCGGCAGGGCAAAACATACTGCGTACTCGGCTTCATCCTCTCCCATCGTCACAGTAGGCATCACAATAATTTCGTGAGAATTTACAGCCCCAGTTTGGTGGACCTTGGCCCCCCTCACAACTATCCCTTGTTCGGATTTATCTACTACTCGCAAATACATGTCAGGATCTTGTTGCTCGCGGGGGCGCTTACCCCTGTCCCCTTTCGGATCAGTCATAGCGCCGTCACAAACCAAATCATTTTCTTGGACGTAGGCCAAGAAATCATTAAATCTTTTATGGTACTGGGTTCCCAGTTCCTTATCCATCTCGTAGGTTACGCTAGCAATCGCGTTCATTGCGTCCATACCCACACAGCGTTGAAAACAGGAACCAGTTTTTTGACCTAAGAGCCTTAACATATTTACTTTTTTAATTAAGTCTTCCTTGGATTGGTGGATATGGGTAAAACGGTTTACTGTTTTACCGCTAAGATGAGATTTCGATGTCATTAATTCTTCACATTGAGGATCGTGGGCAAGTTCATAAGTTAAGGCAACAGAGTTACGGGAAGGGGTGATGACCGGATTGTCCCCTATATCAGTTATTTCCTCCCCAAACATAAAGACTTTAAAATTCATTTGATTTAGGCTATCTAAATACTCAGATCCGATTTTCAAAACACGCGACTCCTTTCGATTTTTCCCTTTATTCAGCCAACCATCCGCCGTCAACAACTAACGTTTGTCCTGTCATGTAACTAGAGAGGTCTGAACCTAAATACAAGGCAGCTCCGACCAGTTCACTCACATCACCAAGCCGTCTCATTGGAATTTTTCTAATGATGTGCTGATATAACTGTAAGTCAGAAAGTTCTTCAGAATTCATTTCCGTTTTTACATATCCGGGGCAAAGAGCATTGACCCGGATATTGTATTTGGCCCACTCCAAAGCAAGGGCCCGCGTGAGTTGGATCACCCCCCCTTTTGATACGCAATATGGTAATATACTTCGTTCACCAACCAGACCAAAAATTGAGGCCACGTTGATAATTTTGCATCCCCCCTTCTGCATCATCTTTTTGCCTACCGCCTGGCTACAGAAAAACAGCCCCTTAAGATTAAGATCCATTACCCTGTTCCATTCAGAGGGGTTAATCTCCACAGCCGGTTTAGTGACTGCTGTCCCAGCGTTATTGACTAAAATATCTATTTGGCCAAAGTATTCATAAACTGTGTCAACAAGTTTATGAATACTGTCATAGTTAGAGACATCAGCTGGCACAGCCAAGGCACTTAGACCTTGACTGTTTATTTCTTGCGCTACTTTCAAACATTCGTCCTGATGACGACTTACGACTACAGTGTGTGTGCCCGCTTCAGCAAAAGCACGTAAGATCTCATAGCCGATACCTTTGGTACTACCAGTTATAACCGCTACTTTTTCCTCTAGACCGAAACTTACCGTTGTCAAATATCCTCACCATCCCGTTGTTTCGTGTCCAATTCTGCTATACAGGCAACAATACGGTTTAGTAGTTGGTTTGATGCAACTTCCCAACCATTGAAAGTCTGCCCAGCCACCACTATGACCGGTCCTGTAAACGGTGGACGAGTTGCACAGTCCCTAGCACAACCGCTTAAAACTATGAGAACTTTGATACCGTCCTCATCCCAACGTACAAACTGTTTATTTGGAAATTCACACTTTAGTTTGGCTGCCAATTCACCGGTGTTAATGGCCGGATTACAGTTACCGCAGTATTTCAGTCCAATTTTGTCAATCATAGTGGGCCCGGATCAACAATTCTCTTCCCCGATACAAGCTAAACATTTGGCAAACAGTTTTTTGTTCTCCAAATTAGCCTGGCGCAAGATCTGTACCCTTTGGGCTTGGGGTGAACCGGCTCCATGCATGCTTTCAACAAGCGCCGTACCGCCGGTCATATTTTCTATTAAGCGGGCCATTTTAATCCTGCTCTCAGGTGGAATTGTGTCTACACCGCTAAAATATTTTCTTACATATCGACCGATTTCTGGGTCGTAAAGGTCTTGCTCCGACGGGAGAGTAGCAATGAGACCGCCTGCGAGGTCATGGGATAAACGACAGATTTCATAGATATTGCGGGTAACTTTCAGTTTGACTATATTGGCCAACAGCGGGTCCACTAGAAACGCTCCTGATGCGGTAGGCCTTCCCTCAGCAGAGCAAGCAATTGAACAACAGTACACGCTTTCAGTAAGATAAACCATTTCAGTAAGTTTGTCCTTAACATGGGAGGCATTGGCCGTTCCGTTGTAGTCCGCCATCGTAGCAGTCGCGCCTATAATGATATCGCTTACCCCACCCTTGCAAGCGCCGTAGTTTTGCCGGTGATAAGAAGCGAATCGTTCAACCAGTTTGCCCGCAAAGGCATATTCGCCGCACATAAAAACCCGTTCCCAGGGAACAAAGACGTCTTCCAAAACTGTTAAGGCCTCTCCACCAACTACTCCATATTGAGGATTGCCTTGGTCTATCCTGCCATTTTTCCTGTCATCGTTGGTTTGACGGCCGAAAATGTGGATTACGCCTTTGGCATCTGTCGGAATAGCACAGGCAACGGCATAGTTCTTATCGTCCGGACCCAAAGCGACAGTGGGCATAACCACCATCTCGTGGGAGTTGACTATCCCGGTTTGATGCACCTTGGCTCCTCGAATGATAATGCCTTCCCTGTTTTTATCCACAAGATGAACATACTGGTCAGGATCCTTTTGCTGGCTGGGTTTACGCCCCCTATCCCCTTTAGGATCAGTCATTGAACCGGCAACCATCAGGTCATTTTCCTGCACATACTGAAGATAGTGACGTAGGCGCTGATGATACTCAGTTCCATATTCGGCATCCATCTCATAAGTAACACTGTAGATTGCATTTAAAGCATCCCAACCAACACAACGTTGAAAACAGGAACCAGTGCGTTGTGCTAGCATCCGAAGCATTTTTATCTTTTTGACTAGGTCTTCCGAACTTTGGTGAATGTGAGTAAACCGATTAATCGTTTTTCCGGACAAATGCGAAGTGGCAAGGATTAGGTCCTCAAATTCTTCTTTGTGGGCCAATTCATACGTCATAGCCGCTGAGTTAATGTGAGGCCTAATTAGCGGGCTGTCGACGGGATTATCAATTCGTTTGCCCATAGCATAGACCTTCGTCTTTAAGGTTCGGAGGCTATCAATATAAGCCGCCCCGTTCTTTAACGTCACTTTTCTTCCCCTTTCTTACCTTCGATACTCTGTATCCTGTACTAATCACTTAACATTCGCAAACAGTTTTGTGCCAACGACTATATGCAATTTTTGTGCCAATGAGCCTGTGCTAGAAATATGCCTCTGAGAAAAGCAAGTTCTACGGGAAAAATCCAGTAATTCCACTCATTATAAGTGCAAGGCATATTCATACTACAACCTATACACGTACTAAACTGTAGCGACTTCATGTAACAATTCACTGTAGCGTAACAGTATAAGCGAAAGCGAAAGCGAAAGCGAAAGCGAAAGCGAAAGCGAAAGCGAAAGCGAAAGCGACAGGACCCCTATTCGTTAGAGGTTCTGTCGCCTTTTTCAAAAGACTATTTTCCCAATACTCAAATTGTACTTTCCTGATCTTATATCCTGTTAAAGAATCTTAGGAAAAGCAAATGTACCTACTTTCCTCCCGCACCTACGGAATCGTCAACGGCCCCAGCGGCATCACCGCAATTTTACAATCCGGGCCGTAGTTAGCCCGCAACTCCTGCACAGTCTGTGCGATATCCGCACATGGCTTAAGCATAGCCTTGCGCACCTGCTCTTCCGGCAACGCAGAGTAGACATAGACATCGGCCCAGAGCTGAATGATGGCTTGCTTCTGAACCTGCCACTGATCGAGCATGGAAAACGAAGGATCATTAATCAGGTCCAAGATTTCCTGAGGAGTAGTGCGCATCTCCAAGATTTTAGCATAGTTGCCATGATTGGGCAGGCCGTCACTACACTCGGCGGCGCAGATAATTGTTCCGCCTTCTTTGACAATTCTCTGGGCGGCACTCGCACATGCTCTAACTCCCGCAGGAGCCAGGGCACCAGCTTGTCAACCTTGTATTAGGGCTTGTTTTTCTGCCTTTTTCAACTGTAGGAGCGCCCGCCAACCCATATACACCCAGACCAGAACAAAAATATGGAAAGCCACCCCGAAATAATCTTTAACCGCCAAAAGAATCAGACAATCTAATCCGTACAAAATCATCCCGGTTAAGTAAGCCCAGCTTCTTTTTTTCCTTGCAAATACCGCCAAAGCGAAAAATGCCATGGTAATCGCATAACTCACTATTCCTGCCACCCACTTGCCCTTTTCTCCGAAAGCCAGGCCAATTCCATCTAGGATCTGGCTTATACCAAGACCGATTACAAATGTTAGTGATAAATTAAAGGCAAGATGGAAAAGAGAATTGAGCAAAGAAAACATACCGACAAAGACAAACCAATTCGCACCGGATATAAGCCGTTTCTCTATTTTGGCCCGCTCAGTTGCTGATTCAGATGCTATTCCGGCATGTCTTTTAAACCCTTACTTGTTTCCTGGGGTAAATAATTTGGGTACGTAAAAATGATTGGGCATTCATCAACCTGACCCGCTAATAGCGCTCCAGCCAAAGCATCAGGATAATCATCACCCCTAGCTAAGAAAACCTTCGGTTTATTTTTCGAGAAAGATGCCCAAAGAGCGTTTGTATCATAAATATTTACCCCGGATATACCGATAGCCCTAGGGTATGATTTTACTGGAGAACTGATTAAATTACCAATAATTAGTACGTCACTCTGCAAGTCGCAAAAACTTTTTTGCGCCATAGTTAGACCAGACTCGGGAACCAGTAAGATCGGAATATTCTCGTAAACTGCTGATGCAGCTACCGTAAGGGCATCGTTAAAGTTATTATCACTAACTAACAAACAATGATAGCTTTTTCATTATTATCCCCATTTCCGCGAAGTTTCGCCAATTGTGATACTTCTTATATGATTCTGACAAATCGCCCTTAATTCATGCCATAACTTGGATTATTTGGGGTTTTTACTGAGAAATGAGTCTTTAGACCCAGAAGAGCCGGGACTTTCGTCCCGGCTCTCTCCAGATGAAGGCAAAGCAACCTGATTGGGTTGCTTTTGCTCATATAGAATGCGAATAGCTAGTGTTTCGTTCCGTCCTTATCTTATTGCTATCTCCTACCTTGCTGCCACAGGATTAATCAAACTCAGATACTCCTGCAAGGACAGCGCATGGGGCTGGGTGTTGCTGCGGATTTCCTGAAGCGCGCGCACCACCGCGCGCGCGGTATCCATCGAAGTGAGGCAGGGCACGCGGTGCTCGGCAGCCAAGCGGCGCAGGAGGTAGCCGGTGCGTTCTTCCGGCTTTCCTTTGGCGGGGGTGCTGAGGATAAAGGAGAATTCCCGGCGGCGCACAGCCTGCTGCAGCTTCTCACTGCCTTCCCCCACTTCCTCCACTTCCTCCACTTGCACGCCGCAGAGAGCAAGAGCTTTGGCTGTATCTCCCGCAGCTTTAACCCCGAATCCCAGGTTTGCGAGCTGGCGTGTAAGAGTCATGGCTTCCGGGCGGTCTTTCTCCGCTACCGTAACCAGGATATCTCCATAGTCCGGCAGCGGCACATTGGAGGCGGCGAAAGCCTTGGCCAAGGCGTGCCCGAACTGGATATCCATCCCTAACACTTCTCCGGTCGATTTCATCTCCGGCCCCAGGGAAGTTTCGACCTTGGTCAGTTTCTCGAAAGAGAAGACCGGGGCTTTAACGACTACAAACGGAACTTCCGGAGCCAGCCCGTGTTTATAGCCCAAATCCTTGAGTTTCGTGCCCAGAGCCACTTGCACGGCCAGACTGACAAGCGGGATTCCGGTCACTTTGGACAGAATGGGCACCGTACGGCTGGCACGCGGGTTAACTTCTAACACATAAACTTTCCCCTGAACCACCACAAACTGGATATTCAAAAGCCCGCGCACCCCGATCCCCTCAGCGATGCGGCAGGTGTAATCCTCAATTTGCATAATTTCATTCGGAGTCAGGCTCTGAGGAGGGTAGACTGCAAAGCTGTCCCCTGAATGCACTCCGGCTCGCTCAATATGCTCCATAATCCCGGGAATTACAGTGCTCTCCCCGTCCGCGACCGCATCAACCTCTACTTCTTTTCCCTCCAAATACTTGTCAACCAGGATCGGGTGTTCCGGGGAGAGATTAATGGCTCGGCGCAGGTACTCTTCCAATTCTTCCACGCGCTCTACCACTTCCATCGCCCGCCCGCCGATCACATACGAAGGACGGACTAAAACCGGAAAACCCAGGTCGGCTGCAATCTCTTTCGCTTGATCCACGGAAATGGCAGCGCGCCCCTCGGATTGCGGGATTCCCAGGCTGCTCAAAAGCTGAGCAAAACGCTCCCGGTCTTCCGCGATGTCGATAGCGTCCACCGAAGTCCCGAAAATGCGCACCCCGGCACGGCTTAAGGGACCGGCGAGATTGATCGCGGTCTGTCCGCCGAACTGGACCAAGACTCCGTCAGCTTGTTCCTTATGGACGACATGAAGCACGTCTTCCGTGGTTAGGGGCTCAAAATACAGTTTATCCCCGGTGTCAAAGTCGGTCGAAACCGTCTCCGGGTTATTGTTAATCATAATGGATTCGACTCCGGCCTCTTGTAAAGCCCAGAGCGCGTGCACGGAACAGTAGTCGAATTCGATTCCCTGTCCGATCCGGATCGGCCCTGACCCTAAGACGACCACTTTCGGACCCGTATGCACTTCGACCTCGTCTTCCTCTTCATAGCTTGAATAATAGTAGGGAGTAGAAGATGCAAACTCTGCGGCGCAAGTGTCTACCGTCTTATACACCGGTACAATTCCTAGGGCAAAGCGCTCCGCGCGTATCTCTTCTTCTTTGTGTCCGGTCAGGCGGGCAACGGCCAGGTCTGAGAACCCCTGAGTT
Source organism: Paradesulfitobacterium aromaticivorans (assembly GCF_054657415.1). Lineage (NCBI taxonomy): Bacteria > Bacillati > Bacillota > Clostridia > Eubacteriales > Peptococcaceae > Paradesulfitobacterium > Paradesulfitobacterium aromaticivorans. The sequence goes on from NZ_BAAHYT010000010.1 coordinate 552,866, forward strand.
TTAGCCAAGCGGAGAAGTTCAGGAGTGAGCGGACCCTGTTGCAAACCACGTTCCAAACTGACGAGGTCCCTAATCTTATTCAGGAAAAAAGGGTCAATACAGGTCAAGTTCTCCACCTCAGCGATGGTCCAATCACGGCGGAAAGCCTCAGCAACAGCAAAGAAGCGCTCATGGTCAGCCTTGGCCAGCTTGTCTTCGATCTCGATCTCCGTCCAACGCCCGGAATCCGCGATCCGTAAACCAACCGTTCCAACCTCCAGCGAACGCGCGGCCTTAAGCAAAGCCGCTTCCAATGTTCTCTCCAAAGCCATCACTTCCCCGGTGGCCTTCATCTGCGTGCCCAGGCGGTTGTCGGCTGCGGGGAACTTGTCGAAAGGCCAGCGCGGGAACTTCACCACGACATAGTCCAAGGCCGGTTCAAAACAGGCACTGGTGTGCCCGGTAACCGGATTCGTCAGTTCCGGCAAAGTAAAGCCTACCGCCAGCAAAGCTGCCATCTTGGCAATAGGATAACCGGTGGCTTTTGAGGCCAGGGCGCTTGAGCGGCTAACCCGGGGGTTCACTTCAATGACTACATATTCCCGGCTCTTGGGGTTTAGGGCGTATTGCACATTGCAGCCCCCGTTCACCCCTAAAGTGCGGATAATTTTGAGGGACGCGGCCCTGAGCATTTGATACTCGACATCAGTCAAGGTCTGAGAGGGCGCGACGACGATACTGTCCCCGGTGTGAATCCCTACCGGGTCGATGTTTTCCATGTTGCACACCGTAATGCAGTTGTCGGCAGCATCACGCATCACTTCGTATTCGATTTCTTTCCAGCCGGCCACACTCCGTTCGAGCAAACACTGCCCGATCGGGCTGGCCTGCAGCCCGCGCGCCAGAATCTCGTGCAGCTGCTTCTCATTCTTGACGATGCCGCCGCCTGTCCCCCCCAGGGTATAAGCAGGGCGCACAATAACGGGAAACCCATAGCTAAGCGCAAAAGCGTCCCCTTCATCCAAGGTGGTGACAATCGCGCTCTCAGCTACAGGTTCCCCGATTGTAAGCATCGTCTCTTTGAAGGCCTCCCGGTCTTCCGCCTTATAAATCGTCTCGGCATCACACCCGATCAGGTCGACACCGTAACGGGCAAGAATCCCCTGTTTTTCCAACTCCATGGCCAAATTAAGCCCGGTCTGCCCGCCCAGAGTGGGAAGCAGCGCATCCGGCTTTTCTTTGGCGATAATCACGTCCAGCCTTTCCGGAAGCAACGGCTCCAGGTAAATCCTATCCGCCATTTGACTGTCCGTCATAATGGTGGCCGGGTTGCTGTTGACCAGGACTACTTCGAGTCCAACCTCGCGCAGTGCTTTACACGCCTGAGTTCCGGCGTAATCAAACTCTGCTGCCTGTCCGATGACAATCGGCCCTGAACCGATCACCATGATTTTCTTCCACGCCGGATTAAGAGGCATGCTTACCCCTCCTTTCGCTCATCAACTGAGCAAACTCGTCAAAAAGGTAGAGGGAATCATTCGGTCCGGGCCCGGCTTCCGGATGATACTGCACGGAAAAAATGGGCAGTTCCCGGTGTGCCACCCCTTCCACCGTCTGATCGTTCAAGTTGCGGTGCGTCACGATGAGCGGGGTATTTCCCAAACTCTCAGTCCCCACCGCATACCCATGGTTTTGCGAAGTAATATTGACTTTAGCGGTACGCATATCCTGCACCGGCTGGTTCCCGCCCCTGTGCCCAAACTTTAACTTGTAGGTGTCCCCTCCCAGGGCCAGAGTTAAAAGCTGGTGCCCCAGACAGATCCCGAAAACAGGGCGTTCTCCGATTAACTCCCTGATGGTTTCGATCCCTGCTGTAACTACCTTGGGGTCGCCAGGGCCATTTGAAAGGAAAATTCCATCCGGATTAAGGGCTAAGATTTCATCAACCGAGGTATTGTAAGGCACAACCGTTAAGCGGAAGCCTTTCTCCCGCATCGCACGCAAGATGTTCCCCTTTATCCCGAAATCCATTACTACGACGTGATACGGCTCGTCAGCAGTGTCGGGCGCTAATCGTTCCGCTTTCCTTTTCGTATCGGCACTTTTCTCTATCTTTGCCGACTCAGAGCTCACTGACTGTGGGACGTTTGCCCCGGGCAGCGCGGTCCCGGCCGTTCCCGCTTGTTGTGTCAGCGGAAGCGGGGACAATTCATATCTTTCTTTGGTGCTTACCCGCGCTACTACATCTTGGGGCACTTCCCAAGCCTGCAGTTTCTTAACCAATCCGGTCAGGTTCTCCAAGTCAGTGGTAATCACGCCTTTCAAGACCCCGTGTTCACGGATCAGGCGCGTAAGCGCCCTTGTGTCTATCCCTTTGATCCCGACAACCCCGGCTTGAGCCAAAGCCCGGGACAGGTTCTTCTCCAACTGCCAGTGATTCGGGTCGCGCGCAGCTTCTTTAACAATAAACCCCTGCACCTGAATGTTCGTAGATTGGTTATCTGCATGATTGACACCGTAGTTGCCGATTAGCGGGTAAGTCATACAGACAATTTGGCCCGCGTATGAGGGATCAGTTAGCACCTCTTGGTAGCCTGTCATACCCGTGTTAAAAACAACTTCGCCCCAGGTTTCCCCACTGGCACCAAAGGATTCGCCCATGAATATTTTGCCTGTTTCCAAGACCAATGCTGCTTGCATTATTATAAGTCTCCCTCCCCGTGCATTTTCCAACTTTCTTGTTGTGATTAAAATGCATCCTTGGTTCACGGCCTTGTCACTAGTTATCCCCTATAAACTTGCGTCAACACTTCATCTAAGATCACCAGGGCCTGGTCAATCTCCTCTGTGCCGGCAATCAGCGGCGGCAGGAAGCGCAGGGTTTTACCCCCCACACAGTTAATAAGCAGTCCTTTTTGGCGGCAGCTTTCCACGATTTGCGACCCTTTTTCTCCGACCGGAAGCCCGATCATCAGGCCGCTCCCCCGTACTTTTTCAGTTAAGCCGTACTTTGTTGCCAACTCCTGCAGCTTGCGGCTGAAATCCTGTCCCCGCTCCTGCACTCCTTCCAGGAATCCTGGAGCCAGCATAACCTCCAGCACCGCACACCCGACAGCCGTAGCCAAAGGGTTGCCCCCAAAGGTCGAAGCATGGTCGCCGGGCTGAAACCCTGCGGCCGCTTTGTCTGTGGCCAGCATAGCCCCGATCGGCACCCCGCCGCCGAGAGCCTTGGCCAAAGTCATAATATCAGGGGTAACTCCGTTCCACTCATAGGCAAAAAGCTTACCTGTGCGTCCGACTCCGCACTGCACCTCGTCAAAAATCAGGAGGGCTCCGTATTGATCACAGAGTTCACGCGCTTTACGCAGGAATTCCGAGGTGGCCGGATATACTCCGCCTTCCCCCTGAATGGGCTCAATCAAGATCGCCGCTGTGTTCTCGTTCACCTTTTCTTCCAAGCCTGCGACATCATTCAAGTCCACATAAGAAAAACCGGCAGGCAGAGGATCAAACCCATCCTGGTATTTCTTCTGTCCGGTCGCGGTCAAAGTCGCGAGCGTGCGCCCGTGAAAGGAATTATTCAAAGACACAATTTCGTATTTGTGAGGCCCATAGTACTTCTTAGCAAACTTGCGCGCCAGTTTAATCGCACCCTCATTGGCTTCAGCTCCGCTGTTGCAGAAAAACACTTTATCGGCGAAAGAATTCTCCACCAGCTTTTCTGCCAAGGCCACCTGGCTCGGGATCCAATATAAATTTGAAGTATGAAGAATGAGTTCTGCCTGCTTTTGCACCGCTTCTACGATAGCCGGATGGCGGTGCCCCAGTGAGTTTACCGCAATCCCGGTAAGAAAGTCAAGATAACGCTTGCCCTCCAGATCCCAGACCCAGACTCCTTCTCCCCGGGCAATCGCCATCGGCAGCCTGCCATAGGTATTCATCACGGCCGCCTGCCCGCGGCGAATCAGTTCTTCGGTCCCTATATTTTCTAACACTTATTTCCCCTCCAGAAAATAATTTACACAAACATGGTCCCAATCCCGCCGTCCGTAAATAATTCCAACAGAATCGCGTGCGCCAGCCGTCCATCCAGAATATGCACACTGCCGACCCCGCCTGCGAGCGCATCCACACAGCACTCCACTTTAGGCAGCATTCCCCCGCTTAGAACACCTTGCGCGCTTAAAGCAGGAACTTCTTCACGCCGGATGACTGAGATCAGGGATTCAGGATCGTTCACATCCCTTAGGACTCCGCTCACATCCGTGAGCAGCAGGAACTTGTCAGCCTTGAGGGCTTCCGCAATCTTGCCTGCTGCCGTATCCGCATTGATATTGTAGGTCTCTCCCTGCTCCCCTCCGGCCACCGGTGAAATGACCGGAATATAACCCTGGTCGAGCAGACTTTCCACAATGTCCGGAGATACCTTCTGAATCTCTCCCACATAGCCAAGGTCGATCTCTTCCATTTCCCCGTCTTGATTTTTAAGTTGCATCGGCTTTTTAACCGCCTGCAAGAGCTGGGCGTCCTTGCCTGACAAGCCCACCGCCCGGCCCCCGAACCGATTCAGGAGGGAGACGATTTCCGTCGTCAATTTCCCCACGAGGACCATGGCCGCAATTTCCATGGTTTCCGCATCTGTCACCCTCAGCCCCCGGATAAACTGGCTCTCTTTTCCCACTTTCTTAAGCATGGCATTAATCTCCGGCCCCCCGCCGTGGACCAGCACAGGGCGGATGCCAACCGACCGCAGCAGTAAAACATCGAGCATGACGGATTCCTTCAGCACCGGGTCGACCATCGCATGCCCGCCATATTTAATGACGATGGTTTTGCCCGCAAACTTTTGAATATACGGTAAAGCTTCGACCAGTACCCGGGCCTGGTCTAAAGCTTGCTCGCGCGCGCTCATCTCTTCACTCCTAACTTAACCCTATCCTAATCCTTAATGCTTAAACCGTTCCCTAATGGTGTTCTGACTACTGACTACTGACTACTGACTACTGACTACTGTACCTCATTATTTACGTCGTATAGCTCCCGTTGATCTTCACATATTCGTACGTCAAATCACAGCCCCAAGCCGTTGCGGCGGCACTGCCGCCGTTAAGTCTGGCTTCGATCACAATATCTTTCTGAGCCAGCACCTGCTTGGCTTGCTCGTAGGGGAAATCCACCCCGCGCCCACCTTTGGCAACTTGCACCTGCCCTAAATAAATATCCGCCTCTGCCGGGTCGAAATCGGCACCCGCATAGCCCATCGCAGCTAAAATCCGGCCCCAGTTGGGGTCTTCCCCGAACACGGCTGTCTTAACCAGGCTCGAACCACAGACACTCTTCGCAAGCTTGCGCGCATCCTCTTTCGTTTTAGCCCCGGTCACCCGGACCTCAAGAAATTTGCTCGCCCCTTCCCCATCGCGGGCAATCTCCTGCGCCAGCTTAATCGTAAGTGCTTGTACCATCTCCTTGAAGTTGTCCCAGTCAGGGCCGACAGGCTCAATCCCGGATTCCCCGTTTGCCAGGAACAAGATGCAGTCATTAGTGCTGGTATCCCCGTCTACAGTCACCATGTTAAAGCTCTCATCAACCGCTTCCTGAAGCAGGCTTTGCAGCTTGGCGGTAGGCACCTGGGCATCTGTCGTAATAAATCCCAGCATCGTGCCCATATTGGGGTGAATCATCCCTGAGCCCTTGGCCATCGCCCCCAGGCGGATTACCCCGCTCTCACATTCTAATTCACAGGCAAACTCTTTAACTGTGGTGTCTGTGGTCATGATCGCTAACGCCGCTTTATGGGCATTGTCGTAGATGCTCTCATAATCACCGGTGGCTCCGCCCTTAGACCCCTTTTCCCTAACACTCTGCCGCATCTTGTCCACTTCAGCCGTGGCCGCTTCAATCCCGTTTAGAACGGTCGGCAGCGGCATTTCCACCCCGATGACTCCGGTCGAAGCAACGAGGACATCTTCAGCCTCAAGCTTCAGACAGGCGGCAGTCTTAGCGGTCATCTCAGATGCAGCTTTGTCTCCCGCCGCGCCCACACAAGCATTGGCATTGCCGCTATTCATCACCACGGCCTGGGCTCTCCCACTTTGCACGCGTTGCTGGCTCAAGAGCACAGGATGCGCTTTAACCAGACTGCGGGTAAAAACTCCCGCTGCCTGGGCCGGTACCTCTGACAGGATAACAGCCACATCGTATTTATCCCGGTACTTAACCCCGGCCTGAACCCCAGCCGCATAAAACCCGCGTGCTGCTGCGACCCCGCCCGTAATCCATGTCCAATTCTCAGTTTTAGCTTTACTCTTACTTGACATCCTACCCTACGCTCCTCTATCTCAGTCTTCTCAGGCCACATGACTCAATCTCACTTTTTAAGGCCACATCCCTGTGCCGGTAAGCCCCAGCTCTTCCGGCAGCCCGAAAAGAATATTCATATTCTGAATCGCCTGTCCGGATGCTCCCTTGATCAAATTATCAAGCACAGACACCAGCACCGCCCGCCCGGTACGTTTATCCAAAGTCAGCTGCAGAAAGGCGTGGTTGCTTCCGGCCGCGAATTTGGTCTGCGGCCAGGTACCCGGCGGGAGCAGGTGCACAAATTGTTCTCCCTCATAGCTTTGCTGCCAACATGCATGCAGATCCCCTTCTTCTACTCCCGGCTGAACTTCCGCGTATATCGTTGAAAGAATCCCCCTAATCATGGGTACTAGATGCGGGGTGAAGTTTATTCTTACCTCAAGCCCTGCCGCCCGGGAAAGTTCCTGTTCGATTTCCGGAGTATGGCGGTGCTGAGCTACCCCGTACGCTTTAATATTCTCGTTTACTTCCGAATAATGCGTGCCAAGATTGGCCCCTCTGCCCGCGCCTGACACGCCTGACTTAGCATCGACAATGATGCTCTGCGGACGCACGAGTTTGGCCCGCAAGAGCGGAACCAAGGCCAACAAAGTTGCTGTCGGATAACAACCGGGATTCGCCACCAGGGATTTTCCCTTGATCTCTGCCCGGTAAAGCTCAGGCAGACCATAAACCGCTTGCTCAATCAAATCCTGAGCCGGGTGTATGAGTTTATACCACTCTGCGTAAACTTGCGGTTGACGCAGTCGAAAATCCGCTCCCAGGTCGATAACCTTAATCTTTTTGTCCAAAAACTCCTGGGTCCGTGCCGCCGTGAGCCCGTGGGGCAAAGCACAAAAGAGGACATCGAGATCCGGCACTTCTTTTTCATCTTCCAGGACTAACGGCACTTGGCCGTATAAATGCGGAAATATTTCTGCATAAGGCCGCCCGACCACACTGGATGTGCCCAAATATACGATCTCCGCTTGCGGATGTTGTTTTAATAAGCGTACGAGTTCTTGGCCGGTATAGCCTGTTGCTCCTAAAATTCCGATTTTCATCTCAGTCTGTCCCCCAGCAGTTTAGTTTTTGCTTTTTATAATTATACATTCAAGCGCATAAACATTCAATGGATTTTATCAGGGAGGTATCGTTATTTTAAGTCAAATGAAATTCAAACCGCTCACTTATTTTTCCGCATATAAGAACCACGCTCTTAGAATACTAAAGCAAGACTGAATTAAGAAAAGAGCGGAAGGTGGCTGAATCGTGAAAATTTACCGTGTTAACATGTCCGACTTGTCCTTCAAAATTGAGGATATCCCCAAAGAATGGGAACACCTAGGTGGACGGGCTCTGACTTCGGCTATCATAGCCAAGGAAGTGGACCCGACCTGTCACCCCCTGGGTTCCAAAAACAAGCTGATTTTTGCCCCAGGGCTGTTAACAGGGACCATGGCGGCGAATTCCGGCCGCCTGTCAGTCGGCTCCAAAAGCCCTCTAACCGGAGGGATAAAAGAGAGCAATTCCGGGGGCAGCGCTTCGCAAAGGCTGGCCAAGCTTGGTGTTAAGGCTCTTATTATTGAAGGGAAGCCTAAAGAAGCTAAGTTTTACAGCCTTCACGTCGACAAGAACGGCGTAGAAATTAAGGAAGAAACAGAATTCCTGGGCAAAGGCAACTATGAAGTGATTCAAACTCTGGCAAAGCGCCACGGCGAAGAAACCGGAATTATGAGCATTGGCCAGGCCGGGGAACACCTGATGGCAGCCGCCAACATTTCCGTTAAGGACCCCAAAGGCCACATCCGCAGTGCGGGCCGGGGCGGCCTGGGAGCAGTCATGGGGTCCAAGCAGATAAAGTATATTACCCTTGATGGTACAGACGGGCTGGGAGTCGAAATTAAAGACAAAGACAAGTTTAAGGAAGCAGCCAACATCTTTAATAAGGGGCTTGTCCGGCATCCGGTCAGCGGGCAAGCCCTGCCGAAATACGGCACAGATGTCCTGGTTAACATCCTCAATGAAGCGGGCGGGCTGCCGACCAAGAACTTCCGTATGGGCCGCTTTGAAGGCGCGGAAAAAATCAGCGGGGAATCTATGTATGACACGATTATGGAAAGAAAAGGGGATCCGACCCACGGCTGCCACATCGGTTGTGTTATCCGCTGTTCCCAGACCTATAATGATAAAGACGGCAAATACCTTACATCCGGCTTTGAATATGAAACGATTTGGGGTTTTGGAGCCGGCTGCCTGATTGACAATCTCGACATTATCGCCGAAGCCGACCATCTCTGCGATGACTTCGGCATTGACACCATTGAAATGGCTGTGACCATGCAGACCGCGATGGAAGGGGGCGTACTTCCGTTCGGAGATGGGCCCGGCGTCTTAAAACTGTTGCATGAAATTAAAGAGGGCACCCCTCTCGGGCGGATATTAGGCAACGGCTCGGTTATAACCGGCAAAACTTTCGGTGTCACCCGGGTCGCTGCCGTCAAAGGACAAGGAATTCCCGCCTACGACCCGCGGGCAGTTAAAGGAATCGGCATCACGTATGCGACCACCCCTATGGGGGCAGACCATACAGCCGGCTACTCGGTAACTGCTAACATCCTTAAAGTCGGAGGACATGTAGATCCGTTGCGCAAAGAAGGAAGTGTCGAACTCTCGCGCACGCTCCAGATTGCAACTGCTAGTCTGGACAGCGCGGGGCTCTGCATCTTCACAGCTTTCGCCGTGCTCGACTATCCGGAGGTGGCTCATGCGATCGTCGACATGATCAATGCTCAATACGACTTGAATATGACGGACGATGACTGGTTTGAATTCGGGAAAAACGTCCTGCGTACTGAACGCAAATTTAACCAGGCCGCCGGTTTCACCAGCAAAGATGATCGCCTGCCGGAATTCTTCAGCGAAGAACTCCCGCCTCACAATGCAACCTGGGATTTCAGCGGCGAGGAAATAGATGAGGTTTTCAACTTCTAAACAAATAAAAAGGAGGACCCCATATGGATGTAACGGTTAAGCTTTTTGCAGACCTGCGTAAAGGAAAGGAAAAAGAAATCAAAGCCGAACTAAGCGACAACACTACCGTCAGAGATGTAATTCAGAGCCTGGATATTTTACCGGAAGATGTGGCCATTAGCTTCATAAACGGACGTGACGCTAATCAAGATCAGTCCCTCCAGCCGGGCGACACTTTGTCTCTGTTCCCGCCGGTAGGAGGAGCGTAACACCATACCACATACGATCAGAGCCCACTAGTGAGCCAAAACACAGGCAACGCCAATTAAGGGACTGCCCAAGCCGGATAAGCCTGGGACAGTCCTTCTAATTTTGGGGTTGCTCGCCGTTCAGACCCTGCCGCCCTTTTTCTGACGCAATTCTCGTTTGACTTTTTGCAAAAGTTTGACATCTGTTAAAACGTCCCAGCCTGTAAATGCTAAGGCCTGCACAGCCAACATCATCAGGCTTTCCCCTTCATCAGAGATAACGGCACGGGCGAAACTGCGCGTGTGCGGTATCTCCGTCCCGGAACCGAGCATTAAGTACGGATGGATGGATGGGACAACTCTGCTGACATTCCCCATATCCACTGACCCCATCGCTGTTTGCGGAGGGGCGATTTTTCGCACTCCCAACTCACGCAGGTTGTCACTGAAACACTCAGCCAAGGCCTTATTCGTCCACATCTCATCATAAGAGAACTCAAACCTACGCCAGCTCACTTCGGCAGATACCTGAGCAGCCGCTTCCCGGGCACAGCGTACCACCTTTTCCGTTAGCTCGTTCAAATCCTTACGCCGCGGAGCCCTCAGGTAAAACCTGGCCACCGCCCTCTCCGGAATAATATTGGGCGCAACCCCGCCTTCCGTAATAATCCCGTTAATCCTGACATCATCCGCAACTTGCTCTTTCAATTCCCGCACAGCCATAAAAAAGTCAATAAGCCCGTCAAGGGCGTTAATTCCATAATAAGTGGCAGCTACAGCGTGGGCTGCTCTTCCGACAAACGTAAACTCCAAGGCATCAAGGGCAAGAGAGGAGATCTCAGCTACATTTTGACTTCCGGGATGAAACATCATCGCCGCGTCAATTTCCTTGAAAACCCCTTTCTCCACTAAAGTCACCTTAGCGCCGCTGGTTTCTTCGGCTGGAGTTCCTACCACCAAAACTTCACCCGGAAGTTCAATGCTTTTGCTCAGAACCACCGCTGCCCCCGCCGAACTGGCTCCGATTAAGTTATGCCCGCACCCATGCCCAACCTCGGGTAAAGCATCATACTCAGCCAAAAATGCAAGGCGCGGCCCGGGGCGTTTTCCTTTGTAGGAAGCCAGAAATGCCGTTTCCATGCCTCCAAGCCCACGCTCAACCCTGAACCCGTGTCTGGTTAAGAACTTGCTCAGTAAATCCACTGCCAAAAATTCCTGATAGCCAAGTTCCGGGTGCTCCCCGATGCTTTTCGCTACCTCCCAGATCTCCCTACGCAAATTCTGCGCTTGGTCCTTAAAAAACCCCTTAATTGCATCCATTAGCTTTATCCCATCTCTCTCTTTGTTGTCCTTGTCCCTCTAGTTCGCCGAAGGTGTCCTTATTTCAGTTATACACATCAGGAGTATGACTGTTACTCCAGTCAGCGCCCAGGAATACTCCTGCCAAATTAACTCCATCCCTTTAACCATCGAAACCAACAAGTTTAGCTTTGGCACGAAAAACTGCCATAAAGCCCCCATCCCCGTGAGCCACAATAGTCCCAGGAGGAGAAGCCCTGCTACCAGGATGCTTCCCCCCAGCCCCAGCACCAGCCCCCAGCGACGCCGCTGGGCCAAGAGGAGTGCTTCCTCAAAATCGACCGGTTGGGCGAAGATCTGGGCCATAACATTAGCTTGTAGTTTATTTAACAGATTATCCGGGATATCTTTATCTTGAAATAGTTGAGTCCACGAAATTTCGCTGTCCGTTATAATATCCCTCCTTAGCTAATAACTGTCTGAGTTTTTCTTTTCCCCGGTGGAGGTAAGTCTTGACACTGCTTACCGGAACCCCGAGCACCTGAGCAATTCAGTCGAATACATCCTGTTCCGAAGGCAAGACCCGCCGCAGAAAATGCCACAGCGGCTCTTGGTAACGCTCAACCAGCAAGGCATACTGCTCATGATTCCCCGCAAGTACCTGGCGAATAATTTCTACATCTTCCAATTCTTCGGCCGCTCCAATCAGTAAGGTAAAAGACACTATCCAGGGCTTCTATAGTTAGTACGCCAAGCTCTGCCTGAAAGTTTCATAATTTCGCAAATTTTAGGCATGCGCTGAGTTAACAAGTTTCCTGAATTCTCATGAGTTTCATAAAGTTCATGGGCCAATTATTTTCATTTTTCTTTTGAATCTAATTTTAGCCCATTTCCATAGGGCTCTGCAACCTAATGTATCTAATAAATCCGTTTGCCAAATGCTGAACAAATAAGGCCCACGGCCAGCTCTGCCGTTTTGTTCTGAATATCCAGGATCGGATTTACTTCCGCCACATCCATACTTATCAACAACCCGGACTCAGACACCAGTTCCATGCCTAAATGAGCCTCCCGGTAGTTAATACCACCCTTCACTGGAGTGCCGACTCCGGGTGCTTCTGCCGGGTCTATGACATCAAGGTCAAAACTGACATGAATACCATCCGTTCCGGTGGCAGCGATCTCAATACTCCGGGACATAACTTCTTTCATCCCTAATTGATCAATGTCACTCATGGTAAAAACAGTGATCTGGGAACGGTGTAAGGCCGCACGCTCCTCCGGGTCAAAATCACGGGCTCCGATAATCACGGTGTTTTGCTCCCGTATTTTCTGATGAGTTCCGCCAATCACGGTCAGTTCGTTTGCTCCGATTCCGTTAGCTACCGCCAAAGGCATCCCGTGGATATTGCCGCTGGCCGTCGTTTCCGGCGAGTTGTAATCCCCGTGCGTGTCAAACCAGATCACTCCAAACTTACGGTCACCTGCCGCCACTCCGGCCAAAGACCCTATCTCAATACTGTGGTCCCCACCCAGTACCAGAGGAATAGTGCCATCTGCCAAAGCCCGGGCCACAGCCTCTTGCAGTTCTTCACTCACTTTTACAATCTCGGGTAGATATTTTAGCTGTTTATCTTTAATCTCACGCGTCTCAGGCACGGGTACATCCAGATTGCCCATATCTTCAACTTCCCAGCCCAAACGCTGCAAACGGGCGTTGAGCCCGGCATAGCGGATAGCGCTCGGCCCCATGTCCACCCCGCGCCTGTCCGCGCCCAGGTCGATGGGCACCCCGATAATTCTGATTTTTCTCTTACTCATCACACTGCCCCCAGTCTAAACCTCTTTCAGCCGCTTCTATTATGCTTTTTACCCCTCAGTTTTTATGCAAATGCTTAAGTTATTTTACGAACCTCTTATGCACGTAAGGAGAAGTCATCGCGCCCAAGAGCCCGGCATAGCGCAGATTAAACTCAAGCACTGATCCTACACTCAACTCAGGTGCGTTCGTTAAATCAAGGATAAGGTGGTCTGAACTTGCCCCAAATATTTTAAGGCGCTCATCCCGCGGGCTAATTCCTTCAGGCGGGACATCCTGTCTGCCCAAAGCCAGAATTGCGCGGCGGCGCCACCCTTCATCTTCAAATTCCGGAGTTTCTCCGAACGCATCCTGGCCGATATGGCCAACCGGCACAGTGGGTTTATCCTGGGATTCGAGTACTTCAGCCCTCAGGACGAACGCATCAGGAGCAGCACCCGGGAGGAGTTGGCGCTTGACCGTTTCTCGTCCCAGCAAGATTCCTTCTCCGATTCGCAGTTGGTTAATTCCTTGGGTCAGTTCCCCCTTCAAAAGCAAAGGGAGGCTGGCTGAGTTTCCTCCTGAGATTACCTTAAGGTGCAGCCCGCATCCTTTCTCCAACTCCCCGGCTAGTTCTACAAGCTGTCCGAGATTTTTGGCGTTCGGAATCACACCCCCGTAGCAGGCCAGGTTCGCTCCCAGCCCTTCCACGATAAGACCAGGCATGTTCTGGGCCTCCTGAGCTAATTCGGGCAAATTCTCAGCCCAGATCCCTTCACGCAGATCCCCCAGGTCAACCATCAGGATCACCCGGTGCGTCTTGCCCTGACGTTTGGCTTCCTGGCTCAAAGCTCTCAGTACCTTCAGCTCGGAATTTAGGCTAACCTCGGCCAAGCGCACCGTATCCTCAACTTGGGAAAGACCAGGCAGGCGCAAAAGCATTAAAGGGACATTCGGGAAATGTCGGCGCAACCGTTCCAGGTTCTCAAGCCGAGCATCAGCCAGCATTTTTACCCCAGCACGGAGTATTGCCCCCGCTATCTGCGGTTCAGCCAACACGGCCTTGGTCACAGCCACAACCTCAATGCCGGCCTGGTGAGCCAAGCTTAAGACGGTTTTGGCGTTATGTTCGACTTTTTTAAGGTCTATTACTATTTCAGGCAGCATCTAAAACCCACCCCATGTTCGATGTTCGTGGTTCGATATTGGATTCCAAGTATCATATATTGATGACTAAGGACATTCAAAAATCGTTTTCCCATTGTTTAATTAGTGGTTGCCGTTTGGGCAACCTGATCGTCTAGTTTTCGATTCCGAAGGATTCCTGTAAAAGCTTCCAAGCTCCGGCTCTGTGCTCGCCGGCAATAGCCCCCAGCGCTGCCATGATATAATCGCGGTCAAGGAAAAAGGCCACATCCCCGCGCGGGAGCAGGTAGTCTCCAGGGCCCTCCACACTTGCGCTCACTATCTGCAGGCCATTGGGCAGACGGGTTAAAGCCCCCCCGGTTCCGAGCACCCAGCGCACGCGCACCAAATCCCTGCCTTCGACACGGGTAATTCTGCCGCCACTTCCGTAAAAATGCCGTAAGCGCCCACTGTGGCGCACAAGCGCGGTCCGCGCCGCAAAAGAAGTTAACTCCCGGCTCAAGGCTATTTCCTCTGCGGTCTCCGGCATTGCCTTTAAGTGCTTAGCCCACTCTGGGCCGTGGTGCTTCTTAAGCACATCTTCCCCGATCAAATCGACCACATGGCGGGCATTGACATAAACCCCCAAATCCCCTTCGACCGTGCGCTTGGCCAGTGGTTCGGGGGCGAGAGCAAGTTTCTGGTTTTCCTCACTGCCGGCAGTCACAGAATGGACATCCGTTGTAGCCCCACCGACGTCAAACACCAACACATCTCCCACTTCCTCATACACGAGCAGAGCCGCCTGCATGACTGCCCCCGGAGTCGGGCGCAGCGGCTTGTTTATTATCTGCCTGATTCCCTGCATGCCCGGAGCTTCCGTAATGTGTTCTTCAAACACTTCCTGAATCACTTTTCTGGTCGGCTCTACATTGAGTTGATCGATATCCGGGTAAACATTAGGCACTACTTTCACCGTTAAGCCAACTGTGCTCAGAGTTGAGGAGACTGTTTTAGCTGCAGCACTGTTGCCCGCATAAATCACCGGAATCCGCCAGTCTACTTCCTTGAACCACACGGCCAGCCGTTGCGCATTTTCCGTGACCAGCTTGCGGTCTCCGTGATCCACTCCGCCCGCTAACAGCATAATATTGGGACGAATATTTACGATTTCCTCCCAATCCTCCCGCGTCAGTTCCCCAGCAGTCTGGTAGCGCACCACCGCCCCTGCTCCCAAGGCTGCTTCCCGAGCAGCTCTTGCCGTCATTTCAGGCACTAGGCCGTGTACCGTCATTTTAAGCCCGCCTGCTGCCGAACTGGTAGCGTAAAAGGGGACCCCTCCCAGCTCCCCTACCGGCCCGATCTTTGCTTCCAGATCTGTAACCGCCTGGCGCAGTCCCACCCCCACATCCCCCTCGGCAACCGTCGTGGGGGCGAGCCCTTGGGCTAAGAATTTCGGATTCTCGGTATCCAAACCGACAAATACATTAACAATCGTGGTGGTGCTCCCAATTTCCGCGACCAGCACTTTCTCCATATTCTCACCCCGGATTCGATATTCGATGTTCGATGTTCGTGGTTCGTTGTTGCTCCCGCAACTTAACTAAAAAGCTGGCGACTTCTATCCCCTTGGTGCCCCGCCCAAAACCACCGTCCATGCCCCAAGCTTTCGCCAATTCCGGCTTAACTTGAGTACCACCGCCCAACAGAATGAAGCGCTCCCGCACCCCACGCTCGACACAGAGCTGGTGCAGACGCTCCATATTGAGTCTGTGCACTTCCCCATGAGTAATAATGGTACTGATTAAAATTGCATCAGCCCCCACTTCCAGCGCTGCATCCACAACCTTGCTCACCGGTACGGAAGTACCCAGATAGTGAAACTTGATCCCGAACCCTTCAATTCCCCCGTGCTTAATGTCGAGAATCTCCCTTAACCCCACAGAATGCTCATCTTCCCCTACAGTGGCCGCCACCACATGCAGCGGCTCTGCGGCAATCTTACTCCTGATTTCTTCAGGGCTCAAAACTTCTTCCTTGGCCGGTATTTTCAAAGCCTTGGGATCAATCTTAATATTTATTTTTCCTTTGATTTCCACCAATGTCCCCTCAGCCGGGTGAAGCACCTGCTTGTGAATCACTTCCGCATCCTCTAAGTTCATGTTCTTCGCTATTTCCAGTGAAGCAAAATGGGCAGTACGCTCATCTGTCGGCAAAAACATGGTGACACTGACAATCCCGTCCCCTGCCCATTCCACTTCCGGCCTTAGGACTTGCGCATGGAACGGCCGGCTTCTTTCTAGCCTTTTGTCCACATTGTCCTCGGGGTCAAACTCGTCGATAAACTTTATTTTCTCCGGAACACACAGGGTGCACCCGTCAATGGCAGCACAGGGATGCTCATAGTCTGCGGGCACGTGGTTAGTCCCGTAATGCGCGCACACAGGGGCAAAATAATCCTCTGCCCGCTCCACCACCTCGAAGCCGATGCCCCCCTTATGCTCCCTGGCGATACCATCTCCCTTGCGTTCAGGATAAAAACCGGAATCAACGAAAAATCCCTGGCTCACAGCCTCAAAATATCCCCCGGCAGCGAGTATTTCTTCGAGAAAGAGAACCGCCCTTTCCTTAAGCTCCCTTACCTTGGCCCCCACAGCCCCAGCGCGCTTTATTTCCAGTATCTCCTGCAGGCCGTCTAACCCCAACAAGGCCTGTTTGGCAGTGTTGATTGCCTGAATAGAGTTATAATGCCAGGGAACATTGCGTCCCTCATCCGGGGTGATTGTACTCTGGATATCAGCCGAAGTGAGTCTGGAGAGGAGCACATTTAAAGTATGCGTGACCGTTGCTTCACGCGTGTCTGATCCAATATACTTGGTGTTCATTTGCGCCCGCATACGGTACCCTTGAAAAAGCTCTCTCAGAGCCACGGCATATGGTAAATCCAGCCGCAGGGCGGGAGCAGGAGGAGCAGTCGGCGGTACCGTGGAGAGTGCAATCCGGTCCTTGGGCATCCCTACTGAAGTAGAGTAGGCGCAGTTCAAAGCATGCTGTACCAAAAGTTCAGGCATTACTTTCCACGCCTCACGGGCCGTGGCATTGGCATTATGCGCCCCGTCAATCTGGACCATTTCCCCCCAGTTCATGACCGTCTTGGCCTCGGCCGCATCCACAAAGGAACGGACAGCATTGATATTGCGATAGAGCACATTGTATTGCGGGTCCTGGTGCGCTCCGTTTACCCCTTCCTCCGCAAAGAGCACCGCAACCTCCGGTCCTGCCACCCCGCTCACATAGGAATGGAGATTGACCGGGCGGCCCACTTCATCCTCCATTAAATCCAGGGCCTTGCGCGTGGCCCGCAGCTGCTTGCGGCTGATGGGGACCCCTCCGACACCCTCCGGGGTGCCTTCGATCAAACCGTCAAAATGGCTCTGGCCCGCTGTGCGAATCACCATGATGTGGTCGGCCCCGTTAAACACAGCCATGCGCATACGCCTCAGATCATCTTCAAAGCGACCGGAGGCAATTTCAGAAGTTATGGTGCACTCGGGCTGCGGGTCAATTCCACCGAAAAAACCGGCCGCCGGGAGCGCTTGACCTGATTTAAGTCCCTCTGAAACCTGCAGGTATGTAAAGGGTCCCTCATTTTTGACCGGCACTGCTATACGCCAGCTCCAGCCGCGCCGTCGTGGGCAGTAATGTTTGAGATCAGCGAGTATATTATCAACGTCCAGCTTTGCTTCCGGGGAAAATTTGTTCACGTCTTCTGTGCTCATAGGCCATACCCCCCGCCACGCCCCTCGCCCAAATAAAGTCCAAGCTCATCCCAGCCTTCCCCGCGCGCCAGTTCCGTTCCGGCCTGGTCGATCGTTAGATTCTTTAATTTGGCATAACGCCAAACGCAGTGCCCGGCCCCATGCCCGAGCAGCCCTTTGCCCAGCGCATGCTTGACAACACCCTGGGTCGTAGGGCTGTCCAGACCCATGCGCAAAAGCACCGAGCGCTCAAGCGAGGGTGTGGTATGAGTGCGCGCTAAATCCAGCAAAGGCCGTACAACTTCATGTGCCAGTTGCCAAAAGCGCTCCCCCAGTTCCTCCTCGCTTAGGTTAGCCAAGTGTTGCCGTCTTACGGCATAATCATCTCCCCGTGCTTGCGCCATCTCTTAAGCCCCCTTTACTGCTTATTACTGTGGTTTCTGTCCCGCGCCAGAAAAGCCCGCTCCTGCTCTACGCGCGAGCGCCCCCAGCGCGTTTCCTCGGCCAGAAAGAGGATGTCTTCCTCCGTTAATTCCGCTGCCCCGGCCCGCGCCAAGGAGTTCTTCAGATAGCTATGGCGGATTTGATCAAGGTCGAGCTCTACCGTCCGAATCTGATTCGGATGCTCCGGGATAATGATACTTTCCCCCGGCACGCTTGCACGTGGGTCTCCCCGTTTCACTTCAATCCCGTTTTCCCGGGCGAATGTTAACTGGGCCTGCGGATGTTTGCCAGCCCCTGTATATTCAGTTTCCTGGACCACGATTATTTGCTCTTCGTTCATCCCCT
The DNA here is from genome assembly GCF_054657415.1 of Paradesulfitobacterium aromaticivorans. Classification (NCBI taxonomy): domain Bacteria; kingdom Bacillati; phylum Bacillota; class Clostridia; order Eubacteriales; family Peptococcaceae; genus Paradesulfitobacterium; species Paradesulfitobacterium aromaticivorans. The sequence continues at coordinate 571,174 of NZ_BAAHYT010000010.1, forward strand.
GGGCCAGGGAAAACGCCGCCGCCAACGAGGTATTTCCTGCCGGACCCCGCTCCAGCCCTTCAAGCTGGGCTAAGGCCTCCGTAATATAAAAGGCCTCCCCTTGGGTGACTGTCACATAGCGATCCAAATATCTTAAAGGCCTGGCGGCATTGCGCGGGACATCCGCTCGGTCCGGCCACACCGCAAACGGCAGCCCAAACCCGGTATGCCCGGTGGTGAATGATTTGCGATTAAAATCGCGGTCACTGGCCATATGCAGCCCGGTCAGATCGATGCTGGCCCCGATAACCGCAGCCTTACAGCCGACTTTTCTCAGCCCACGAGCGGTTCCGGTCACATTCCCACCCCCGGCATGGGTGACTACAACCACGTCGGGGTCGCGACCGGTAATTTCTCTGATCTGCGTAACCAACTCCCAGCCCAGGCTTTCTACCCCGGCAATCCCAAAAGGAGTGTACAGAGAGGCATTGAAAAATCCGGTCTCTTCCAACAGCATCAGAAAAACATAAAACAGCTCCGGCCCCACGGAAAGTTGGATCACTTCCGCCCCATAGGCTTCACAAGCCCTGCTCTTTTCAATGATTTCCGGCTGCCCCCGCCCCTGGGAATCAAAAACCTCCTGCACAATAATGCAGTCGAGGCCGCGCATCGCCGCCTGGGAAGCAACTGCCGCCCCGTAATTGCCGGAGGTGGCGGCCATCACCCCAATGTATCCCCGCTTCTGCGCTTCATACACAGAGAGCGCTGCGCGCCGGGCCTTAAAGCTTCCGGAAGGGTTCGCAGCCTCATCTTTAACAAAGATCCGGGCTCCTTTCCCTTGCGGTGCGCAGCGTCGCGCCAAAGCCGTGAGGTTGTGAAGTTCCAACAAGGGAGTATCCCCGACTCCGGTCGCTTTTTGAATCCGGCGCGCCTCTTCTAAGGAGTAGGCTACGGTTTTCATCATCTCTTCATAAGCGAAGGCGATCTTGCCCCTCTCAAACAGGGAATAATCGATGCCGCTCGACTTATGCAGGATCTCCCCTTTGCGAGCCATTACGTCTGCGTAACTAAGATGAGAACTCATGTTATCACCACCGTCAATTCATACCAGTCTATTTGCCCCGCAGCAGTTCCGCCAATTTCTCCCTGATCTGTAGAAGTTCAGGCTGCGGCCTGCCAAATGTATGGGCGTAACGCGGCTCGGTAGCAAGCATACGTCCTTCCACTTCGCGGCCAATACGGGTTTTAATCCTGACTCTCTCACCCACCTGGGCGCTCTCATTAAGCAAAAAACCGCGTACCCGCATTTCTAAAGGCACGGCTTGCGTATCAGGAGGAATCTGGGGCGCACGCTCCCCGGGCGTTAATATCTCCTTCCAAATCTCAACCCAGTCTCCCTTGCGGGCTAAGTCTCTTAAAGTTTCTGCCATTAATTTTTCATCCCCTATGCATTTTGATTGCTTATTTTTATTCCTGGCCTGTTCTCCAGGCGCTAATCTCTCTTAAATCCCCTAAGACTGCGGCCGGTACCGGCACTTCCGCCATACTGAGCAGCCCTGGCCGCGCCGCGATCACCTGAGGAATCATATTAACAGCCATGGCAATCGTGCCTAAGCCGCCGGGGATTTCCGGCTTAATTGCCAGCTTAATTTCAGGCACCCCTTCAATTTCTATGTAATCCCCCGTAGCTACCCCTCCAAGCTGGGGCAAAATCTGCTGTGGGTGAACCAGCTCGATCCGGGCTTCCCCCGCCACATATCCGCTGGCAGTATGATAACAGCCCGCCACCTGCCCGGGTTCAACCTTTACATGTTGTGTTTCCCGCCTAACTTTCGAGACGATCGGACGGCGTTCTTCCTCAATCCTCTCAATTTCCCAACCCAAAGCCCGGGCAATCATATGAATAGACTCTTGAAACCCCACATGCCCGACAATCTCACCGCTGGCAAGCCCCTGTTCAAATTCTGTGACCGTAGTCCCCACACCTTGCGTATGCATAACCGTGGGGCCAAACGGGGAGAGATCATTAACCCTTGTGGCCTTAATGCGCCGGACTTCCTGACACGGGCCGGTTAAGGCCAGGATGAGCGTATCCAGCACAAAGCCTGGATTAATTCCGGTCCCGAGTACACTTACCTCTTGTGCCTTAGCCCGGTTGTCTATTTCCAAAGCCAGCTCCGGAGCCTGTACCCACGGATAAGACATTTCCTCGGCAATTGTGATGATGTTTAGCCCCTGCCCAACCCCGGCGTTGATCTCCTCCACAACCTCTTGCGTAAACGAGGAAGTCGCCAAGAGCATAACCTCCGCCTGCTCAGGCCAATTTCCACCAACTGTAGGAGGAAACTCTACTTTCACCCCGTAATTTTCCAAGCCCAATAATTCCCCAAGATCTTTCCCTGCCTTAGTGGGATCGCGATCAAAAGCAGCGACAACCCGGACCCCTTTTTTCTTCAACAACAGACGGGCAATCCCACTTCCCATCGCCCCCAAGCCCCAGAGTACAATCTTAATATCCGGCCTCATTCCGCTTCCCCCCATCTTGATTCAACCCTAGCATCTTCGGATTGCGTAAATCCTATTCTTTTCGAAAATGCTGCCTAAGCGGTAATTCTGACAGGTGCCCTCAGTTTTTTTACCTCTAAACCCATTTCCTTATAATATGCAGTTTTCCCCTCTTGACGATGTTGTCCTTTTCTAATAATATAATAAGTACAATATGTTAAAGGGGAGTAGCTCTCACAGCAAGGTCGTCAGTACGGGTCGATGAGACCCCGGCTTTGTTGGCAACGCTGAACGTTGTAGGCCAGACCTTTACCTTCTTAGGGTAAAGGTCTTTTTATATAATTTAGAGGGGAGATGATTTGATGAACGGATTAGGCAATCAACTGAAAACTATAACTCTGATGAGTGTCTTAACAATTCTGGTAATTCTTATCGGAAGGGGCCTGGGCGGAGAGCAAGGAATGATTATAGCCTTTATCTTTGCCCTGATCATGAACGGGGGGAGCTACTGGTTTAGCGATAAAATCGCTTTAACCATGACCCGCGCTGTTCCGCTTAGCAGGGAAGAGAATCCTTATCTTTATGAAATAATAGAAAGGCTCGCTTATCAAGCCGGACTTCCCATGCCCAGAGTGTATGGGATTCCCTCAAACCAGCCCAATGCTTTTGCCACCGGGCGCGATCCGGCTCATGCCGCCGTGGCTGTAACTCAGGGCTTGCTTCAGATTCTGAGCCGCGAAGAATTGGAAGGAGTGCTGGCCCACGAACTGGCTCACATCAGAAACCGCGATGTTTTGATCAGCACGACGGCTGCCGTCATGGCCGGAGTTATCACCACCGTCGCCAACTGGGCGCAGTGGGCCTTGATGTTTGGCGGCCTCGGAAGTGATGACGACGAAGGCTCAGGCCTGGCAGCGCTGCCCTTAATCATCCTCGGCCCTCTTGCCGCCATGCTCGTACAGATGGCTATCTCACGCTCACGCGAGTATCTCGCAGATTCCACCGGAGCGGAAATCGCCGGCCAGCCCTACGGCTTGGCTAGTGCCCTTGCTAAATTAGAGCGCGCTTCCACCATGGTGCCGATGCAAGTGAACCCCGCGGCCAGCCATCTCTTTATCGTGAATCCTTTGCATGGGCAAAGGCTTATTTCTCTGTTCAGCACACATCCTCCGATCCCGGAGCGGATTAAGCGCCTCAACAGCATGGATTTGCGTTAACGGGACCCTATTGATGACAGCTTCAAACAGTGTCTTTAAGCCTGAACTAAGAATGAGAAACCCCGTACCACTTTAACGGTGATACGGGGCTTTTTTCGCGGCTCTAACTATAACGTTTTTAGTGACATCGTAAATACACCTGATCTTATACTTACATTTCGACCTAACTTTATATGTTTACCTTTGTTTAACGCTCTGAGCCTTACTCAAATAAGTACACAACCCCTCATAAACCGCCATCCCTAATTTTTGCTGGTACCCGGGATCTTTCAACATTTCCTCTTCCGTCGGATTGGATAGGAAGCCCACCTCAACTGTAATCGCTGTCCTGTTGGCCTTTTTCAAGATAAATAAATCCTTATTCCCTTTAGCAACCCTTTTGCCGTTGATGGCTGAATTAAGACTTTGCTGCACGGCCTGGGCCAGATTTTTCCCTTCCGCAGAGTCCGCGAAGTAAAAAACCTGAGCTCCGCTGAGCTTTTCATTGGGAAAACTGTTGGCATGAATACTAAGGTAGACATCCGCCTGGGAGTCCATCGCCAGTTGCAAGCGCTGGGCCAAATCTTCCCGTTTGCGTTTGAGCAAGCCCTGAGAAGTCCCCAAATCCTGGTCTTCCTCGCGCACCATGATGGCCTTGCCGCCACCCTGCTCAATTAAGAGCTTGAGCCGCTTCGCTATGGCCAAAGTAATATCCTTCTCCAAAGTTTGGCTTTTTCCCACTGCGCCCGGGTCAACCCCGCCGTGCCCGGCGTCTATGACCACAACCTTGTCCCCTAACGTCCAGTTCCAAATTTTCGTGTCCTTGTTGCCTGCCTGCCACGCTACCCCTATGACGAAGACCGCCGCTAACAGCACTCCGAGATAGAGGAGATTCCTTCTCCCTCCTGCCTTCCATCTATATGTTTTCATGCCCATCCCCCTATTTTATGCTTTCGCTTTACCATATGGGCGGGAGCGATGGAATATGTCGTTAGACAAACTAGTCGCATCTACTTCATCTCAAAGATATCTCTCAACTCTGCTTCCGTTAACTTCGACAGCATCGTTTCACCCGGCTGAATCACAGCATCGATTAGTTCTTTCTTCTTCTCCTGCAGGGCATTTACTTTTTCTTCAATCGTTCCCTGCGTAATCAGCTTAATCACCTGAACCGCCTTTTTCTGGCCGATGCGGTGGGCGCGGTCAGTGGCCTGCTCCTCAACAGCGGGGTTCCACCACGGATCAAAGTGAATCACCATATCGGCACCGGTAAGATTTAAGCCGGTGCCGCCTGCTTTTAAGGAGATCAGGAACACCTTCCCTGCCCCGGCATTGAAGGCTTGCACCATGTCCGCACGTTCGGAGGCCTTGGTGGAGCCTCGCAGATAAAAGTACTCTATCTTTTCTGAGGCTAAATGTTGCTGGATAATATCAAGCATGGACGTAAACTGGGAAAAGACCAAAATCCTGTGGCCACCATCCAAGGCATCCGCCAGAATTTCCTCAAAAAGGATCATTTTGCCGCTCTCCCCGTCATACCCGTCTACGAACATCCCCGGATGAGAGCAGATTTGCCTGAGCCTGGTCAGGGCCGCCAGAATCTTGATCTGGCTTTTTTCAAATCCTGCAACCGCTAATTCCTTGGCTATGTTTTTGCGGGCCTCCTGCAAAAAAGCAAGGTAAATCTTTGTCTGCTCTTCGGTCATCTGGGCTTTTAATCTGGTTTCTATTTTTTCCGGAAGTTCCTTTAAGACATCTCTTTTCAAACGGCGCAAGATAAAGGGATTGACATGCCGGCTTAATTCGGCCAGGGGCCCGGCATCCTCTCCCTTAACAATGGGCGTTTCAAACTTTTTGTGAAACTCCTGGTGAGACAAAAGATACCCTGGCATGATGAAGTTAAATATGGACCACAGTTCGGATAGGGAGTTCTCGATCGGGGTTCCGGTCAGGGCAAAATACCCTTTGGCCTTGAGCTGCTGCACAGACTTGGCATTGATCGTGTGCGGATTCTTAATGTGCTGGGCCTCATCCAGGAAACAGTAGGAAAACTCAAGGTTCGCATAATAATCAATATCCCGCCGCAGCACAGGGTAAGAAGTCACCACCAAATCCCAATCCTTGCAGTCTGCCAACTGAGCCCGACGCACCCGGGGATTCCCTTCCACCACTAACACTTTCAATTCCGGCACAAACTTTTTGGCTTCCTCCTGCCAGTTATATACAAGCGAGGTCGGCGCTATAACCAGAGCGGGGCCGGATAGCGCAACCTTCTCCGCCAGGATAAAGGCCAAGACTTGCACTGTTTTACCCAGGCCCATATCGTCTGCCAAGATGCCGCCCAGACCATACGCAGCCAATGTTTTTAACCATTTGAAACCGGTCTTCTGATAATCCCTGAGCACCGTCTGCAGTTCCGGCGGAACATCATACTCCGCATCCTGAGGTTCGAGAATACTTTGCACTAAGTGTTTAAAGGCTTTGTTGCGCTGGATACCTGGCAGGTTAGCTTGGCGCAAAAAATTGTCAATATATAAAGCCCGGAATTTCGGGAGATTGAACACCTTCTTACTGAGATCCTCAGCTTTGAGATCCAGGTTGTCCACCAGTTTGGCGAAATTATCCAGTTCAGGCTGTTCTAAATTGAGAAAAGAGCCATCCCGCAGCCTGAAGTATTTTTTCTTAAGCCGCAGGGACTTAAAGATATCTCCTAATTCTCCCTGATCAATATCACTGTATTCAAAAGATACTTCCAAAAGGTCCAAGTTCTCATCTAAGCGAACCCGGCCGGAAAAGGAAGTTGAAGTCCGGATTGTGAGCTTAAACTCATCGGAATAATATATTTCAGCCAAGTCCTGCAGTTGGGAGAGGTAGGTCATGATAAATTCAAATATTTTTTCGTCATCGTCCAGATGAATTTGACCCTGGGTCACGCTGAATTCTGCCTGTTCCAGGATATTTAGAACCTTCCTCTCTTGTTCAACAGCGCGAATAAGAATAGTATCTTCTGCAGCCTGGCTGCTGCCTGCCTCTGCGGTGGAAGCAAAAGGATTAATCACCGTTTCCCCATAGTGAAACTCCACGCGGACAATGATTCCATTGTTTGCTGAGCGATCAAAGTAAATTTTGGGCATCAAGCTTTCCCGGCTGAATTTGGCAGCGAGCTTCGGTTCAATCACGACTTTACCCATTTTTTCAATCAGGGGTAGAGCCTCTGAGACAAAGAACTCCTTCTTCTCCGCCGGCAAGACGATATCGTTGGTTAATCCTTGCTGGTAAGCCTTGAGCATAGAGGGTAAACTCTGTTTTTGGGCCGGAGACGCCAGGTAGATCTTCTGCCTATACATAAAATAACTGCCGTCCGCAGTAAGCTGGATCGGTAATTCATCTGTTTCCAGCACCAACGCCAAATCCTGAGCTTCAGCGCGCAAAGAAAATTTCAGTGGCAATCCTTCCCGGCTAATTCTGGTTGCCTGGCGCGAACCGGTGTGTATCCCCACATAGAATTCTTTGTCTCTAACAGAATCTAAAAACTTCTTCAGAAAAGGCCCCGTTAAGCGCAAGAATTTCTGGTTAAAAAGGCTTGCACCATAATAGAAGCTTCTCATGTCTGCAAGAGCCTCATGCTGTTCAAACATTTCCCCGAGCATGGCAATTACCGGACGGTCTTCCTCTTTGAAGGTATGTCTCAGGGGTTCAAACGTAAACTGTTTGCCGAATTCCAGCGACTGTTCCTCTTGTATACATTTTAGAAGTTTCCCGATGTCCTTGACCACATACAGACGCTGCCGCCCCACTTTTAGCTGCAAATCCCCCACAATCCTTGCATGTGAGTGCAGGATATCCAGTTCCAGATCGAGGTTTATCTCTTCTTGGGGATATTCCTGGCGCTGGCCGGCAAAAAAGGCTAGTAACTCTTTAGCAGAGCGTTGTTTGATCTCGCGTTTTACCTTCACTGGGTCCAGGCGTTGCTGAAGGGTTTTGAGCACGGCTACAATATGCTTGCACGCTCCAGGGTAAGTGCTGTAAGCCGGGCAGGTGCACTGATACTGGCTAATTGAGCTATGTTCATTAAAATATACCTCTACGCGGTAGTTGTACGTCCCCATGACCATGGCGCTAGCCGCACCGATCGCGGGCTCAAAAACCAAATTAGTTACTCTGTTAGCCATGTAATAAGCAACGCCATGACTATATACATCTTTATTGGTGGCAATGGCAATGATCTCATTGTTTTTAACGTCTAATAGCGGCATAAGGCTGCTCCTTTAATGCTCCTTAACTTGGGCTCGCAAGGCTTGGCTGGACTTGCTAAACTTGCTAGACTTCCCGGCTCACTGAGCTTCTAAATCCTTGACCCCTCTGTAAATAAGTTCAAACAGCTCGGCCAGATCCTTTTCCTCGACACAGGAAAAGGCAATACGCACATCACTTTCCCCGAGTGATATGACTCCTACTCCATATTGTTCAAGCAAGTGCTGCCGTAGCTTTTCCGCATTCACTCGCTTAAGCTTCAAGCACATAAAATAGCCGGAATTAAAGGGATAGTACTCCCACACATCAATATACTTGCCATTTTTAAGCACATTCTTTACTTTAAGGGCGCGCCTTTTCAGAACTTCATACTTCGCTTGCTTTTGTGCCGGAAAATCAGGAGCTTGCAAGGCCTGTAAAATAAAGGTCTGGGACGGATGCGTCACACTGGAAACCACGCCGCGAATAATCCCTAAAGCTTTGTTTTCTAACGCATTAAGCACCGCGGTATTATCAGACGCAAAGGTGATAAACCCGACCCGAAAACCCCACACATACTCTTCTTTGGTCGCTCCATCGACTTTGACTGCTAATACCCGTGGATGAATGTTGGCTAGTCTGCCAAATAATGATTCCGTAATCGAGTCCTCATAGAATAAGCCGAAGTAAGCATCATCCGTAACGGCAACCACATTGAGCCCCTGGTCTGCAACTTCCTTCACTGCAGTCACAATCTCCGCCGCTTCCTCTTCCGTAGGCGTGTAGCCGGTCGGATTATTCGGGAAATTGAGCAGCAGGATTGCCTTGACCTGCTGCTTTTGGGAAAGCAGGGCTTCTTTCATGCCACTCACATTAAATTTACCCTGGTCTGTGAAAAAGGGATAGGTTACTGTTTTAGCCCCCCGGCGCACGCCGAAGATGAGATTATAGTTGCCCCAGAGCTTATCCGGCAAAATCAAAGCATCGTTGGAGTCTATAAACATGTCCGCAACAATACTCAACCCATGTGTCAGGGCATTGGTGACAATGGGGTTGCTGAAAGTTTTCCCCTTGAGCGAGGGATTTTCTTCAAGCATTTTCTCCCGCCAAACTTTTCTCAGCTCCGCTTTCCCGGCTGGGGGAGCATAAGGGTAAATATCTTGCGGCTTGTATGCTGCTAAGGTTTCCTGTAGAAGCGGTAAATACAGGGGCTCGTCCTCTTCCGTCGCGATGCCGATGGTCGCATTAAAGCGGTAGGCCTTCTGTTTCGCTTCCGCAGATTGCGTCAGGATGCCCTTGGGAAAGTATAAACTTTTCCCTAAATCGGATAACATGTCATAGACGTGGGGGTTTGCGGATTGAAGCTCATTATTTAGTTGCTGTGCAATCGGATTCATTTATTCAGCCCTCCACCTTTCAGTATGTAGTTCATCTAATGGCTGATCGCCATAAATATTTCAAGTACCCTTTATAAGAAGCAACTATATAAGAATCCACTCTTTAGTTTACCACAAAAAGCTTATTTAGGTGTTTACTTTTCTGCATTAAAAACAATTACAAAACTCCATGGATTAAACCTCCATGGAGTTTTTATGAATCTAAGCGCGCTACCGCAAATTATGGGAATTCACCAATTCCATAGCGGTTAAAAAGTTAATAGCCTTTTCCACATTTTCCTCCGAAATATCCCAGTTGAAACCTTTAGCTTTCTGAACAACTTCATGCCTTGTTGTCGCTTTGGATTCACTCTTCAAAATAAAGTGCGACTTAGCTGCAATCGAGAGTTCCATATAATCCAAATTCCCGGCTGATTTTAATTGGTCTAAATAACGGTTTATTTCCTTAACAATCTCTGGATTTTCTTTCCGTATCAGCTCAACGATAGTACGTCCATCATCCGTAAGTTCATAGACAAAACGCTTCATTTCAAAGCCGTTTTTATTAAAACCATAGTCAGCTCCGGGGCATGTCCCCGTCACCCTGATAATATCCCCGCACAAAAGTGGTCAGACGGCGGTATAAAGCTATTTCCGGATCCGAGAGTTTAATTTCGACCACTTCCGCGCTGCGCCGACCGGCAATGGCCCCGGTTTCACTGTGATGCGCCTCATCCACAATCACCAAGTCATAGGAAACTCCCAGCACTTGTTCCCGTTTACTGTCCCGTTTGGCAGTGTTAATCGAGGCAATAATGCGGGGAAATACTTCCCAGGGATTAGGGTAAGCCTTAAATTCAGGACTGTCATAGACCACAAAATCCAAATTGAATTTGGACTGCATTTCTTCCCGCCACTGCTCGACCAGGGAAGGAGGGGCAAGCACCAACACCCGGCGCACCAACCCGCGCAGAATATATTCCAACGCAATCAGACCGGCCTCGATAGTCTTGCCCATACCCACCTCGTCACACAGCAGAGCCCGTCCACGCAAATTGGTGAGGGCATGCCGCACCGTATGCAGTTGATAATCGAGCGGCTGAATTTGGCGCACCGCAGGCAAGGAGAGCAGTGTCTCAAACCCGGGGCTCAAGGACAGGTGGAGGGCTTGTCGGCGCAAATACAGATCCGATGCTGGTGACGCCCCCAACTTTTTGATGGCTGCCAGAACCGCCGCGTCTTCCTCCGCAAAAAAATTAATCCGCACCGGGGAAGCCTCAAAAGTAACCGACGCAGTGGGCCGTGACGGAAGGGGTGAAGATGGTGCAGGAACTCTCGCGGTTGTGCGCTTCGGCGGCCGGTTTGACGGTTATAACCGCCGGGGTTTTTGTCGTACCCCTGGCATTGACCATGGCCATCAGGGTGTTGCCATACTCATCTGACAAAGTGACAATCCGGCGGGCGAAAGGCCTAAAAAGTTCAGCCAAAGGCCCCTCCAGACTGAGCGTATTCGATACCCTCAACTCAGGTGACAACTCAAAAATAATCTTGTTCTGGACACCCTTCATCAGATTGATCCAACCTTCCATCTGACATCATTACGATTCCCTTGCTTTTATTCTGTCACGCATTCAGCAAATTGACAACTATAACAATTGCGGGCAATCTTGCGGAAAACCTTCGCCTCTCCTTTAAGCACCGGCACGACTTTAGGTTCGAGTTTTATTTAGCGGGTACTCCCCTGCGCTCAAACGCAAATAGTTTTCCGAGATTAGATAGATCGGCCGAAAATCATGGCCCCATTGGGAAATACAATGGACTTCATCAATTCTTGCAAATCCTGCCAAAATTCTTCACTATAGAAATGACTTGATAGAAATGACTTGTATAAAATTTCCGACAACTTCCGGCTAAATGGAATATTTTTACTCTATCTTTATTCGATTCTATCACAGAGCGCGGACATAGTTTTGCGTTCGAACGGAACAATCACATCATTGCCTCCGGTGCTTCATCAAAAGACTGGGAAATTACAAATACAAGAATTAAAATGAAAAACCAAGTGGGATAAAAAAGGTATAATGGTATAATAAGAATACTAAGGGAATATCAAGAGAGAATATCAAAAAGCAACCCCTATTCTATTTTAGGAAAGGTGATCCCGATGAAAATTCTTTTAGTCTATCCCAAAAATCCCATTACCTATTGGGGCTTTCAGCATGCTCTGAAGTTTGTGTTCAAGAAAGCCGGTTATCCGCCCCTTGGCCTGTTGACCGTTGCAGCCATGCTTCCCGCACATTATGAAAAAAGACTGATCGATATGAATGTGACAAAGTTAAAGGATCAAGATATCTTATGGGCTGATTTCGTATATATCAGCGCCATGGTTGTCCAGAAAGAATCCGCCAGGGAAGTGATTGACCGTTGTAAGCGTTTGGGGATAAAGACGGTCGCCGGTGGACCCCTCTTTACTTCCGAACCTGAGGAATTCGATGATGTGGATCATCTTGTACTGAATGAAGGGGAATTGACCTTGCCTGCTTTTCTCAGCGATATTGAGCGAGCGGCAGCAGCACACCTTTACACGTCTCCGGAATGGGCTGATTTGCGGAAAACCCCTGTGCCATTGTGGAATCTCATTAACCTAAAAAAGTATGCAACCATGAACATTCAATACTCCCGCGGCTGTCCCTTTGATTGCGATTTTTGCAACATTACTTCCTTGTATGGACACACACCAAGGACAAAGGATACTTCCCAATTGCTTGAGGAATTGAACGCTCTTTATAATTCAGGTTGGAGAGAAGGAGTCTTTTTTGTCGATGATAATTTTATCGGTAATAAAAGAAAATTGATCGCAGAAATATTACCCGCGCTGATTGATTGGATGACAGAAAAGAAATATCCTTTTGCCTTTCTGACGGAAACATCCATCAACCTTGCGGACGATGAACAATTGATGCGCTTGATGGTAAAAGCTGGTTTCGATACCGTATTTATCGGCATCGAAACACCGAATGAGGATAGCTTGACTGAATGCAACAAGATGCAGAACAAGAACCGCGATTTGATCGCGTGCGTAAAAAAAATCCAAAAGTTCGGGCTACAGGTACAAGGGGGATTTATCGTAGGATTTGATAACGATAACGCAACCATTTTTGATCGTTTGATCAGCTTTATCCAGGAGAGCGGTATCGTCACAGCCATGGTTGGGTTATTGAATGCACCCAAAGGGACGAAACTGTATCGGCGCTTAGCCGGAGAAGGCCGACTGATGGAAGATTTCTCCGGGAATAATACAAACTTTACCATGAACTTTATTCCCAAAATGGACAGAGAAATACTGGTCAAAGGCTATCAAAGGATCGTGGATACCATTTATTCACCCAAAACATATTATGAGCGTGTGCTGACCTTTCTCAAGGAATACACCCCTGAAAAGCCTCCGATGGTGCATCTGAATGTTCGCTACATCATGGCCTTCTTCAGAACCGTCATCCGTTTAGGCATCATCGGTAAGGAAAGACGTTATTACTGGAAACTGATCTTCTGGTCTTTATTTAAGTCTCCCAAGAATTTTCCCTTGGCCGTCACCTTCTCCATCTATGGATTCCATTTCAGAAAAGTATTCGAAAGAACTTCTTAGGATTCTTTCATAGAAGTACAGCCCTAATTTGGCAGCCCTCTCCAGCAAAGACGGCGGGATCAGATCCGCGTGGATAATGATATGCCGACATCGTTACCCATAAAAGAAATAAGCCTAGAAATCAATGACAGTTTGGTACTCCGCGTGCTATGATCAAGGCATACTACCAAAAGGAGTCTGAATAATGTTGATTGACGACGCGATCAAAGCCTGGAAATTAACCAAACGCTATGGCAGCTTTACCGCAGTCAATGAGATCGATTTCTCCGTCCACCTGGGAGAATGTTTCGGGCTGTTAGGCCCTAATGGAGCAGGCAAAACATCCACAGTTAAAATGATATACGGCTTTTCCCCGGTTACCTCAGGCAAGCTATATGTCTTAGGAGAAGACATCATGGTTAATCCCCGTGAGGTGAAAGCCCACCTGGGAGTCGTGGCCCAGGAGGATAACCTGGACCCCGAACTGACCGTCCGGGAAAACCTGCTTGTGTATGCTACCTATTTCCGCTCGAGCCGGGAAGCAGCCCGCACACGGGCTGATGAGATACTCTCCTTCATGGGCCTGGAGGACAAAGCGAATGACGTGGTAGAAAACCTTTCCGGCGGGCTCAAGCGGCGCTTGACCATCGGCCGCGCTTTAATTAATCAGCCGGAACTGCTCATCCTGGACGAGCCTACCACCGGGCTGGATCCTTATGCCCGCCGCCTCGTCTGGCAGCGCTTGCGCCAGCTGAAGGAGAGCGGAACGACCATGCTGCTAACTACCCATTACTTAGAAGAAGCCAGCCAACTCTGTGACCGGCTTCTCATTTTACACCACGGAGAAATCCTCGAACAAGGTTCTCCTGCCGAACTAGTGCAAAAACATGTCGGCCGCGAAGCCTTGGAATTGGGACTTTCCCAGGAAGCAAAAATTCCCAAGGATTTAGTGGATACTTTCCTTAAGTGGGGAGGGCCTTTGGTTAAATCTCATCAAGTTTTGGGTAATGATCTTATAATCTTCACCCAACAAGGGGAATTTTTGTCCGCAAAAGTTAAAAAGCAGGCTGCCGCCGCCAAGATTCCTTTGGCTTTCCAGCGCCTGCGCCCCACGACCCTCGAAGATGTCTATCTCAAATTAACCGGTGAGTTCCTGGATGCAGCAGAGGGTGAGGAAAGGGAGTAGAGATATAATGCCCAACACGCGTCTTAGCAAGCTGTCCCTGCTTCATGGAATCAGCGAAAAACCTGATCTATCCTGGCCCCTTGTTTATAGGGTGTTTCTCCGCAACCTTAAGGTATTTAGGAAGACTTGGGTGGCCACGATCATGTTCAACTTCGTGGAGCCCCTGCTCTATCTCTGGGCGATGGGCTTTGGGCTCGGGGTCTATGTGACCCAAATCCAAGGCTTGTCCTATCTGGACTTCCTCGCTCCCGGTTTGATTGCCTCCTCAGCCATGTTTGCCACTACTTATGAAATGACTTATGGCAGCTTTACCCGCATGGGCCATCAGAAAGTGTTTCACGGCATGGTCGCAACACCCATGAGCATGGACGACGTTTTAATGGGTGAAATTTTGTACGGAACCTTCAAAGGGATACTTTACGGCTTTGTTTTTTTCATAGTTGTTGCCTTATTCGGTATCGTCAAATCTCCATGGGCACTCCTTGCCGTTATCCCTCTCTTTTTTATGGCAGCCGTCTTCTCGATCCTTTCCCTGATTTGGACCGCAATCGCCCCGAATTATGACTCCTTCGGCTATTTCTTTACCCTCTTTATTTCCCCGATGTTTCTGTTTGCCGGGATCTTCTTCCCGATCGACAACCTTCCACCGGCTATTCAATTTCTGCCCGCACTTACCCCGCTCTATCACGCCGTTGAAGTCATCCGACCGCTGGTTCTGGGTAAGCTTTATTGGGGCATGCTCATCCATTTGGTGTGGCTGATTGCTTTTACCTTAGTCACTGTCCGCTTGCCGCTGGTGATGGTGAGGAATAAGCTCATAAAGTAAGCATCAACCAGCTTTGATGAATGCATTCAATTATTTCGCACCAATTTCAGGCATGGCATCCCAAGTCTGCCCGAGCAGGATTCGCCCGTTTTTCTTTTTGTTTGTTCCACCCCACTGTTTAAAATAGAACATCACATTTTGACGATGGCATTCTTCTTTCAAGGAAAGAACCCCTTCAGGTTCCATCTTTCTTGCCCCCCGGTCCACTTTCTCCACCTACGATTGCCCAATCAATTCCGGATAAATCCGGATAACTTACCTTATCGATTAATGGTTCAAACGAGATAAAGCGAACCCTTGCATCAACTTGTCTCAAAATGTCTATCCAATACTTGAGTTTGGGCTATGGCGGCTAACGAACTCCATTTTAAATTCATGGCGTAGGGATCAAGGAAGATCACACCTCGCCAATAATTCCTATACCAGTCGTAGGAATTAATCGTTGCCAAGAGTTCATTACAATCACCTATTATAAATTCTGCATTTATAGTAGGATTTTTTGCCTAATATTCTTAGCTAATATCTCTATGTATTCACTTGATGCCCGCTTTTGCTTTAAGATCGTCGCCGGGAATTCCTCTGACTTCAGTCAGATCAGCCATGATGTATGCAGCAGGAATACGTCAGTGTATACACCCAGCAATAGGTTAGTCCCCCATACAATGATGGAGCGTGCTCCAAGTCCCGGAACCCGCGAAAATACTGGACATTACCCTTAAAAAGGGGAATTCCAAAAAGTTCTTAGTACTTTTTGGAATTCCCCTATAAAACATTCCTATAAAAATCCTTAATAAATGATAAGTGGCTTAATTACTCCATCTTCCTTTGTTTTCATTAGATTAAATGCTTTTTCTAATTCGCTAAACGAGAATTTATGAGTAGTTAACGGAGTTGGATCGATTTTCCCTGTCTCAATCAGTCTAAGCAAACGACCTAGGCGTTCCTTTCCGCCTGGGCACAATCCTGTCTTAATAGTTTTACCACCCATTCCTACACCCCAGGCTAACCGTGGAATCATAACATAATCACCCTTAGAATGGTAACCTGCATTGGAAATGGTACCACCAGGTCGAGTAGCCTTTACGCATGACTCAAAAATTACCTGAGAGCCTACTGCATCTATTGCAGAATCTACACCTTCCCCGCCAGTTAACCGTAAAATCTCCTCTACAGGGTCTACTTCTGTAAAGTCAACAATAATATCAGCCCCAAATTGTTTGGCCATTTCTTGACGTTTTGGTACAGACTCTACAGCAATAATTAAACCTGCACCAAGCAATCGTGCTCCTGCTGTTGCCATCAGGCCAACAGGTCCTTGTCCGAAAATTGCTATAGTGCCACCTAGTGGAATATCAGCATTTTCTGCGGCCATAAAACCAGTTGACATCATATCTACAGTATAGACAGCTGCTTCGTCGTTAACAGAATCAGGTATAATTGCTAAATTAGCTTCTGCATCATTTACATGGACATATTCAGCAAATATACCGTCCTTAACATTTGCATATTTCCATCCACCCAACATTTCTGTGCACTGGGAAGTAAAACCTCTTAAGCAATTTTCACATTTAAAACAAGGTGTTATAGCTCCAACAGCTACCCGATCTCCTTCTTTTACGCTCTTTACTTCGCTACCTACCTTATAGACAATACCTACAACTTCGTGACCAAGGGTGAGATTCTCCCTCTCACCGATTGCACCTTCTAAAGTATGAATATCGGAGGTGCAAACTAAACCCACTGTTGGTTTAATGATAGCATCGTTCGGACCTAAATCCGGGATTGGTTTTTCCATCCAGCCTACTTCATCAATGCGCTTCATAACAAATACATTCATTGTTTTCATCACCGAATCTACCTCCGTTTTTAAATTTTACCTACAAAACATTCTATTGTTTCAATTATCGTTTTTATTTTCACCCCTCTCAAATTAGTTTAATTTTTAATTTCTTTATGCACCTATACTAACCAGAATCTATTAAAATCATTTAACCCAAGTGATAAAAAAATAATACAAAATCTATTATGTAAATAGAAGGTAAAAACAAAATCGAACAAAGACTGGTGAAACTTGAGCAAGCGGTGCGCAAGCTAAAGGAAATCACTTTACATTCATGGGAACAATACAGCAATAATGAAGCACTAAGAGACAGGGCCGAACGCAACCTACAGGTCGCGGCTCAAGCTTGTATTGACATCGCCAACCACATTATTGCTGACAAAGGGTATCGTACTCCTCAAGGGTATGCTGAGAGTTTCGTGGTATTGGCCGAGGAAGAACTTATTCCCAAGGAACTGGCTAACAAAATGAAAATGATTGCCGGGTTCAGAAATATCCTTGTCCATGATTACCTGGAAATTGATCATAAGATTGTCTACTCAAGTATAAACTACCTTGACGACTTCAGACAATTTGCGTCATATGTACATAAATTGCTTTAATGCGAAAGGCTAAAGAGACATTTCTCACCCATCGCTTCTCCCGCAGCATTTTTTGGTTTCTTGCCGCTGCCACAGGGGCACGGATAATTGCGACCGATTTTTGGGCTCACGGCATGCACCTTGGCTTGTTTTGGCTTAGAGACGCGGATCCGTGCCATTGTCGTTTTATTTTCATCACGCATCTTTTGTTCCGCCAAGAAATCTTTCCGCTTAAGGCAGTCTTTCTTTTTTCTACAAATGAGGACCAAAGAAAAAAGGGGGTTATCGCCAATATAACCTCTCATAGATGCAGTCCCAAAATGTGTCTATTCTCGAACAAGTAAATTGGAGCTAGTTAGTCACTCTTAAATGCACAAATTAGCAAGTTCGTCAAAAGTCATTTTTAATATTTCCCCCAGTACTTGCTAAATTATCAAGCAATTCTTTTCGAAAATGCACATCCTTCATCGCTACACTTTCAGTGGTTTCCAATTTAGAACAAGACATCATGGCTAAACCGCGGGGGGTGAAAGCGCGCCTAGGGGTCGTAGCGCAAGAGGATAATCTTATGGCAGCTTTACCCGCATGGGCCATCAGAAAGTATTTCACGGCATGGTCGCAACACCCGTGAGCATGGACGACTTTTAATGGGTGAAATTCTCCCGCCGGCTATTCAATTTCTCCCCGCGCTTACTCCGCTCTATCACGCCGTTGAAGTCATCCGTCCGCTCGTCCTGGGCAAGGTTTACTGGGGCATGCTCATCCATTTGGTGTGGCTGATTGCTTTTACCTTAGTCACCATCCGCTTACCGCTGGTAATGGTGAGGAATAAGCTCATAAAATGAGCATCCCCGCCAAGCTGTGCACAGCCGTTTCCCCCATCAATTTATACCCCTCAAGACTGGGGTGTACCTCATCAACGAAAAGCCTATCAGCTTGCCCTTCGTTAATCGCCGCCAGGAACGGACTGTAAAAATCGATATAGGGAATCCCTTCTCGACCTGCATAATCTTTGAGCCAATTTCGGTATTGCATGAGGTACTTTTCTTCTGCCGGCAAGAGAGATGGGGTGGGCAGCCCAAGCATGGGACTAATCCCGTGCTGGCGGCTCATTTCCACCATCGCTTCGAAGTTTGCGCTGACCTCGGCCAGAGGATAGCCGGCAGCGGCATCATTAGCTCCTCCGAGAATGATAACATGGGTCGGGGTGTAAGCAAGCACATCCAGCTCAAACCGTTTACGCATGCCGCGTGTCAGATCCCCGCATATCCCATGATTCAGTATCTCGAGCTTTAGTTCCCGGGCTAGATATTCCACCCAGGATTCGTGCTTGCTATACGGGTACCCTTCGGTAATCGAATCTCCAACCGCAACAAGTTTCATGCCCTTTGCTCGTCCTTCCATTACACTGCTCAAGCGCTTAATGAAGGAATTAACTGGGAAAAACAAGTAGAATGAGGTATAATAAATTTAGAGTTTTGCGGGGGTGTTTTTATGTCTCAGAACATTATCTTTTCAAAAGCAGAATTAAGAGCGCGACTCCAAAGTTTTATAGAACTCATCAAGCATAGAGACAGCATAGTTGCCTTATACCTTTTCGGTTCGTATGCCGCCGATCGACCAACGCCCTTAAGCGATATTGACCTGGCTGTCTTGTTTGAAAAATCTGTTGATCGGGAATTGTACCTGCCAGAACGGTTGCGGTTATTAGGAGAACTGTCAATAATTCTAGGCACGGACAGAGTTGAACTGATCGTGCTGAATGAGGCACCTCCTAGTCTAGGATACCGGGTGATAAGAGACGGAAAATTATTATTTGCCGGAAATAATTCGGACAGTCAGATAGTAAATTTCAAAGTTAAAATACTTGACCGGTATTTCGATTATCAAACGGCACAGAGGATATTTTCCGAAGGTCTGGCCAGACGCATACAGGAGGGTGGTTTTGGTGGTTGATAAAGATAAAATCGAACAAAGGCTGGTAAAACTTGAGCAGGCGATGCGCAAGCTAAAAGAAATTGCATTACAATCTTGGGAACAATACAACAATAGTGAAGCGCTAAGAGACAGGGCGGAACGCAACCTACAGGTCGCGGCTCAAGCCTGTATTGATATAGCCAACCACATTATTGCTGACAGAGGTTATCGTACTCCTCAGGGATATGCCGAAAGTTTTTCAGTTTTGGCCGAGGAAGGAATCATTACCGACAGACTGGCTGACAAGATGAAAATGGTTGCCGGGTTCCGAAATATCCTTGTCCATGACTACCTGGAAATTGATAATAAGATTGTATATTCAAGTTTAAACCACCTAGACGATTTCAAGCAATTTGCATCAAATGTATATAAATTGCTTTAGTATTAAAACATAGTTCTCTTGTATACAGTCAGGCACCCAGAGGGATTAGGGGTTACTTACCCTCACTGATATTTTATGTCAGACCCCGTAAGTTTCCTGCCCCTCCACAAACGCACAAATTTCAGTCAGGAACTCCGGGCCATACTTCTCAAGTTTTCTTTCCCCCACGCCGTTGATCCGCAGGAGCGCCGTGCGCTCAGTCGGACAGAACTCCGCCATCTCCCGCAGGGTATTATCTGCAAAGATCATGTACGGCGGCAGCTTTTCCCGCGCTGCGATGGCACGGCGCAAACCGCGCAAGCGTTCAAACAAGCTCTGCGGATCGGTATTCTTCTTCTCTATTTTGCGGAGAACCTTTCGAAAAACTTGAGCCTCCCCTTTCAGGACAGGCACAACTTTGGGTTCCAGTTTAACCAGCGGGTACTCCCCTGTACTCAAGCGCAAATAGTTTTCTGTGATTAAATAGTTCATACAGTCTTTAATTTCCTGAACCGGCATCTGATTCATTAAGCCGTAAGTGGAGAGCCGGTCGAACTTTAGGTCGAGGACTTTTTTATTGCGCGAACCTTTTAACACTTCTGCAACCAAATTCATCCCAAAACGCTCACGCATACGGTAGATACAGGAAAAGATCTTTTGCGCCTCAATCGTGAAATCCACTGTTTCGCGGTCATCCTTGCAGTTCCCGCAGTTGCCACATTCTTGAGGCACATCATTTTCCCCGAAGTACTCCAGGATCGTTTTGCGCAAACACCGGGTTGTATGGCAGTAATCCACCATCTCCTGCATTTTCTTCAGTTCACTCAGCTTGCGTTCTGGGTGCAAGGTGGTTTGTTCAATCATGTGCCTTTGCAACACGACATCCTGGGGAGAATACACAAGGATACATTCTGCCGGCTCTCCGTCCCGGCCCGCCCGTCCGGCTTCTTGATAATACGCTTCCATGGTTTTAGGCATGTTATAGTGAAGCACGTAGCGCACATTGGACTTGTCAATCCCCATACCAAAGGCATTCGTCGCCACAATCACATTCACCCGATCATGCAGGAAATCCTCTTGGCTCTTTTGCCGCTCCAAGTCATTCATTCCGGCATGGTACTTACCCGCTTTAATTCCTTTCCCGGCCAAAAATGCCTGCAGCGTATCCACCTCTTTGCGGGTGGCTGCGTAAACAATTCCGCATTGCTCCGGATGCGCTTGCACGTATTGAAGAAGAAACACTTTTTTGTTCTCCCCGCGCAAGGTAGAAAACGTCAGATTCGGTCGGTCAAAACCGGTGACGAATATCTTCGGACGTTGTAACCGCAGAAGGCGCACGATATCCTGTTTGACCTCTGCGGTCGCCGTAGCGGTAAAAGCACCGACCAAAGGCCGCTGTGGGAGTCCCTGCAAAAACGGCCCCAAGCGCAGATAGCTCGGTCGAAAATCATGGCCCCATTGAGAAACACAGTGGGCCTCGTCAATGGCCACAAACGAGATTTGCAGCAACTCTAGCAAGGAGGCAAAGCTCTCCGTCTCCAGGCGTTCCGGAGCTATGTACAACAGCTTATATTCCCCGAGACGGGCCTTCTCGATCCGATTCCGGGTTTCCCTGAGCGTCAGGGAACTATTAATAAAAGTCGCCGGAACTCCATACTGCTCAAGCGCGTCGACCTGATCTTTCATAAGAGAAATTAGAGGCGAAATAACAAGGGTGACCCCTTCGAACAAAAGCGCCGGAATCTGATAGGACAAAGACTTCCCTGCTCCGGTCGGCATAATGGCTAAAGTATCAGATCCCTGAAGCAAACTCGCGATGACTTTTTCCTGGCCCTCCCGCAAGTGAGAGTATCCGAAATATTTCTGTAAAACCCGGAGGGCTTTGTCCATCATGGCGTTCAATTCCTTTCCTTACCTTCCCTGTTTAGCAACTTGCCTATATCTATCGTCCTAAGGATCTTTGTTACTACATTATCCCACACTAGCTTCACTTACAGCATGAGTATATAAATTCTGCATGAATGCCCAAACTCCTTGATTTGTTTTTGAATTTCGGCGCAAATAAAACAACCGTTCCCAAGTTAATTGGAAGCGGTTGTAGGTAATCAAATGAACCTGTCAAGCAATATGTCCTCCACATTTCTTCTTCCATCAATTACTGCAAGCACCCATACTTTATTTGCTTCAGTCTTATAAATAATTCGCCAAGACGGGCTAATTAATTCCCGGTAGATTATTATACTAAAAAATCCTAATTCCGGAACAATTCTTCCCTGTAGCGGCAATAGCCGTAAGTTATCGGCTTTTTCTTTAATAGCCAGATAGACTCTTCTTGCTTGAATTTCACTGTCAAGGGCAATATATTCAATTATTTTCTTTAAATCCTGCTGGGCAGTTTGTGTCCAGAAGACCTGATATACCTCTATAGTCATGGTGTAATAGCGTCAAAGTCACGATCTAAGTCTGAAAAAAAGTCTTCCTGTGACATAACTTTTCCATCGACTATATCACGTTCGCCTTGGGCCATTAGTTTTAACAAACCGATGGCCTTCTTCATTTTTTCGTAGGATTCAGTATCCACCAGAACCGCCTTAGCCTCACCGTTTTGAGTCACATAGACGGGTCTGTGGGTCTCGTTCACTTGCTCCAGAATCTCAGCCGCATTGGCTTTAATATATGAAATAGGTCTAATATCTTCTTTAATATTCATCGCATGATCACCACCGGTACAAATATAGTACTAAATTAAGACCGGTTTGTCAATAAAGAAGCCTTACTTCAGGTGGAATTTAAACTCCATCTGAAGTTTAGTCGCACTTAATTAAAACGATAGGTCCAGAAAGACTCTTGCTCGAGAAAGCGAGAAATTGAGCTTTTCGATGTCCCTTCTTTGAATTGAACATCCTCCAAGTGACCAAACATCAGTTGTGACTGTGACCTATGTGCCCGAATTGCTGCCAGCTTCATATCTACCACGGCAGAGATATCGTTGTTGATATCCGGCGGACCAATTACATCCTGACACATGCGTGCAAAAGCATGTGCGTAAACCACAGGGCGTTCGTCAGCGGAAAGACCAGAAATAGCCCGGATAGTCACTTCCCCAAGTGCATTGTGATCCGGGTGTACCGCATATCCGGGATAGTGGGTAAGTACCAGCGAAGGCCTAACCTCGCGGATTATTTGTTCCAGCCTGCTAGTAAGTGCTTCAGGTTCCTCAAACTCGATCATTTTATCCCGCAGACCGAGTTTAATCACATGTTTGATGCCAAGAACCTGACAAGCTTTTTCCAGCTCTGCTTCCCTAACGTGAGGCAGCGACTCTCGGGTGGCGAAAAATGGTTTCCCCATGTTGCGTCCCATTTGGCCCAGGGTGGCGCAAACATAAGTAACCGGTATACCCGATTTAGTGAATAGGGCTATGGTCCCTCCACAGCCAAATGTTTCATCATCTGGATGAGGAAAAACTACCAGAACATGTTGTGCCAAGGATCTTTTACCTCCTGCGTTTATCCAACTTTTATATCTAAGAAATTAGCCCTCTAAGACTGGTTACAGCTCAAACGGATTCAGACTAAGTTCCAACGCTACAGCCAATCGTCCCTCTTCATCATGACCGGCCAGTAATAGCCGTCCTTCTTGGTCCACCTCAAAGTCAGTTAACCCTTCGGCATAAACCCAGCCGAGTTCCATCTTGAGGCCGACTCGATACGGGCGGTCGCCCGTGATAACCCCTCTCCCAAAACGGATCCGACTATTGCGAATATATGCTCCGACGGCCATTTTACTTTCCTGGCGATGGACGGCATAAGCCCCGTTAGTTGTCTCCAGATGGAGGTATACTTCACGGTTAAGAAAACCGTCCAGCACAGCTTGTACAGTCACCTTATCAATTGGGTTCATGAACTTATCACCACCTCGACGAATACATTGTCAACTTGTTATGTTTTGGCAAACTCAAATTTCAGGGTCCCGTTCTCTCGGTCTTCCCAGGTCAGATAAGCTGCGAATGATTTGCCGTTTTTAGATTTGAAACCTTTAATCAAGGGTGTTTTACCTCTTTTTAACAGGCTTTTCATCTGGCTCGGAGTTAGCACTTTGCCACAGATGGTATTTTTCCATACCACAAAGCGACAACCAGCCCGCCAATTGGCACATCCATACCCTTTCTTCCCTTCGATCACCATCCCCCCGCAGCTGGGGCAGGCGCCTAGATCGATGTTCGATGTTCGAGGCACGAGATTCGACTGCGAGGATTCTTTCGGGCCTCGTTGTGCTTTGGAGGTATCGGAAGGCGCATGGGCCAGAGGTGATTTTCCGTGAGCTCGTTCGAACGAACGCAGTTCCTCAATCATGTGGTCTATGGCCTCTGCGACAGTCAGCATGAATTTTTCTAAAGCCAATTCTCCTTTTTCCACTCTGGCCAGATCAAACTCCATTTGTCCGGTCATTTCGGCGCTAATCAGAAGCCTGGAATAAGGAAGCCGTTCCCGGATCAGCCGGATAAGCTCACTTCCCTTCTCCGTCGGCCTTAATACTTTTTGTTCCTGTACAATATAGCCTCGCTGTAACAGGTTTTCCAAGATGGCGGGTCGGGTAGCCACGGTACCCAAGCCTTTCCCTTTTAATTGTTGGCGCAGTATCTCATCGTCGATCTGCTTGCCGGCAGTTTCCATGGCCTTGAGCAAATCTCCCTGTGTAAAGCGTTTAGGTGGTTTGGTCGCCTTTTCTTCGACAATGACCCGGTTCGTCTGCACATCCTCCCCGAATTGTAAGGGCGGGAGGGCTGTGTTCTCACCATCAGCCTGCTCACTATCTTTTGAAGAACGTTCCTCATCTTCTTCAGATCCGTAAGCCCTCTTCCAGCCTGCGCTAAGCATCACCTTACCTTTGGTGCGAAATAGTTCGCTTACCACTTCGGTTATCACTTCGGTCTGCTGGTAACGGGCAGCCGGAAACCAGATCGCCAAGAACCTGCGCACGATTAAATCAAACAGTTTTCGCTCCCCATCGGTGAGCCGCTCGATGCTAATTTTCTCTGTCGTCGGGATAATAGCATGGTGGGCAGAAATCGTATTGATTATCCTCTTGCCCTTAGGTACACCTAAACGACCCGCTTCTTCCGCCAGATAAAGATATGGCCCTTGGCATACAGCCTGCAAGTGAGCAGGCAGTTTCGGAACCAGATCGGCCGGTAGATAGGGGCAATCTGTCCGTGGGTAGGTAATGGCCTTTTTCTCATACAAAGACTGGGCTAGCTGGAGCACCTGCTCGGCGCTAAAACTATAACGCTTAGAGGCGGCTACCGTCAGACTGGTGAGGTCAAATAAAAGCGGCGGCGGTTCCGATACTTCCTTTTGCTCTAGCTTAACGACGTGGTCAGTGAAGAAACCCACAATCGCGATAATGGTTTCTGACAGCGAACGGAGTCCCACACCTCTTGAAAAAGCAATTGTCCTTCCCGATCGGCATCTGTACCGCAAATCACCTGCTCAATCTCCTTCGACTTCAGCCACTGTTGAATGACATTATACTGTTTGCGTGCTTCGGATTTCACCGCCCTGCGGAATTCCTGTAAGCCAGGCAATACCGGCAACCGCTTGAGACTCCAGCGTCGGCCAACCCGTTCGAGATCCATATACACTTCCGGACGCTCCAGTTCCAAAAGGTGACCGAAGCACCAGGTGATCACATACTTTTCATTCTCCAGATACCCGTCCCTTTTACCCAGCACACTGAGGGTCCGTGCATATTCCCGGGCTTGTGCCGGCTTTTCGGCGATAATCAGTGTTCTTCCCATGCCAGACCCCTCTTCCTTCTACTTAGCCCTCCCAGTTATCATACCCAGTCAAATTCGAACTGTCTCTTCTTCTTGAGTTCTTCTTCAAGCGGGTCAATATGGTAGGAACCCCGCTCAATCTTCGAGGTCGTTCATTAATGGAAATTGCTTATATCATGACACAATTCGGCAATTGAGTAGGTATTTCCTCCTTATACTTGTCAAAGCTCCCCCGGGTTCAACCAGAAACCTCCTTAATTAAAAATAATAAAGCATCCCAACGACAAAAGTTTTCGCACCAATCTCCGGCATCTCATCCCAAGTCTGCCCCAGCAGAATTCGTCCGGCTTTCTTTTTATTGGTTCATAAGTCTTTCCGCTCTTTTCGTCAATACCTAAAAGGTATGCCATGATGCCTGGCTCTCTGACGATGGTATCCCCATCATCGATATAATCAAAAATCTCGCGCAAAATTCTGGTAAGATATTCTGCCAGAATTTTAGAAGACTCAGCCGAATCCAGCGGCTGAGTCTCTTTTATGACAAGCTCCTGATCAATTCTATTAAGGTTTTCAGTAATAATCCCATTAATGATTTGCTCATATAGCCCATAGATGATTCCCGACATGCTCCACCTCTAACCAATGACCTCTTCAGCTTTTCCACCAGTGGAATATCGGCAGGGGCAAAGTCATATAAATCCAACTCATTGTGATTAGCCCAAACGATTAGGCAATAGTTTCAGAAACCGCATTATCATGGATTCTCTGAGACCGTTGAATATCCCAGGTGCCGGTGATGAGTCACCAGAATAGTGTCTTAGAGTACAGAAAGCAAGATTATTTTTTCCAATTCTTCTTCACTCTTTGCAACCCGGCCTGCCCCAATGCCTTCCAGATAGATTGCGTTTTCCTCTTCCTGTCCAGGTATCGGCCTGAAAATAACCAAGGGCACCCGTTTCGTCAACGCCTCAGAAACCGTTAAGCCACCTGCTTTCGTAATAATAATGTCCGCAGCACTCATCAATTCCTCAACATTTTGTACAAATCCAAAACGCGCAACTGGGTTTTGTAACGCCTGAATGAATTTCACAAATTCACTGCGCCCCAAACCGTTCAAAAATCGTTGGAGTACGGAATCTGGAGGAATCTTTGACGTACGGTAGTAAAATTTCCCCCATAGTTTCGGCGTATGTTTAATGAGCTCAATGTAGGTGTTCTTAACAACAGTGTTGAAGGTCTTACTGAGAAATGCCCCAAAATCCAAATGCGTAATTTTAACGTTTGGGTCCTTGGCACGTAACGCCTCGATAACCGCTTCAGCCGCTCGCACATGCCCGGCCCCAGACGTCGCCGAAAAAATCAGCACACTCATTTGCTCCACGTACAAACCTCCTCGTTTCAAACTGGGCTCTCGGCATTCACCGAGTTAGAAGGGACAAGGGTTTCTCCCGAATTCCGGAGAGGCTATTAAACCGTGCAGAAAGACGCTCAAATTCCCGTTCCGCGCATTGCATGATATCCTGAATAATGCATGCTGCGGGTTCAATACGTTTAACCGCTCCGACGATTTGACCAGCCATGATTGAACCGTTCTCAATATCCCCCTCCACCATGGCTAATCGTAATTTCCCTACACCCAGTTTCTCGAGTTCCTCAGCTGGCATCCCTTCCCGTTCATGTTGATCAATTTCACGGGTAAAGTGATTATCCAAACAACGAACCGGGTGACCCGTTGAACGTCCTGTCACTACAGTAGCACGATCTTTCGCTTTAATAATCTTATCCTTGATAAGCTGGGAAATGGTACATTCTTCTGCGCACATGAAGCGTGTCCCCATTTGTATCCCTTCGGCTCCGAGGGCTAAAGCTGCCACCAGGCCTCGGCCATCCACGACCCCTCCGGCAGCAATGACCGGGATTTTAACGGCATCGACCACTTGGAGAACTAGTGGGAAAGTTCCAATGTCCCCGATATGCCCGCCGGACTCCATTCCTTCGGCAATGAGTGCATCAACCCCAGCCTTTTCCAGCCGTCTGGCCAACGCGACAGAGGCCACCACTGGAATCACCTTCGTTCCAACTTTTTTAAGCATGGGCACGTATTTCCCAGGATTCCCTGCCCCCGTCGTAATCACCGGGACACGTTCCTCCAAAATCACCTGCATGACTTCATCCACAAACGGGGACATCAACATGACGTTAACCCCGAAAGGCTTTTTCGTGATCGCTTTCACTTTACGAATTTCCTGACGCAACCAGTCCGCAGGAGCCTGTCCTGAACCAATGATACCTAACCCGCCGCTTTCCGAGACCGCAGCGGCCAGTTCTCCGGTCGAAACCCAAGCCATTCCGCCTTGGAAAATTGGGTATTCAATCCCGATGAGGTCACAAATCTTTGTTTTTAGCATTCCTGCGTCCCTCTCTTTGCCCATTTCAAAACAGTCGCGCCCCACGTTAGACCGGCCCCAAAGCCTACCATGACTAACACATCCCCATAGGCTACTCTCCCCGCCTTTACGGCTTCATCCATAGCCACAGGAATAGAAGCCGCAGACATGTTACCATAGCGGTCTAAATTTACGACTACCCTGTCCGGAGAAATTCTCAGACGTTTTACGGCAGCATCTATGATCCGAATATTAGCCTGATGGGGAACTAAAAGATCAACGTCTTCTTTACCTAAGCCCGCACGTTCCAAAGCCCGCAAGGCCGCCTCGCCCATAATCCTTACGGCAAACTTGTAAGTCTCGCTACCCGACATATGAATTGTATGCATTTTTTGTTCTAAGGTCTCCGCTGTCGGTGGATTTTTGGAACCGCCGGCTGGTACAAGCAATAACTTCCCCCCCGAACCGTCAGCCCCCAACTCAAAACTCAAAAAGCCGTAGCCATCTTCAACCGGTTGAAGAATTGCGGCTCCAGCGCCATCGCCAAATAGGATACAAGTCGCTCGATCCTCCCAATTAAGCAATTTACTAAGAGTCTCCGCTCCGATAACTAAAGCTGTGCGGTACATACCCGTAGCAATAAATTGACTGGCAGTAGTCACCCCATAGAGAAACCCACTACACCCAGCTTCCAAATCAAAAGCCGCCGCCTTTTTAGCCCCTAAACGATCAGCTACTAAACAAGCAGTTGCCGGAAAAATATAGTCTGGAGTAACTGTTGTTACGATCACGAGATCCAACTCTTCAGGAGTTATCCCTGCATCGGCCATTGCCCGCAAAGCAGCTAGATAACAAAGTTCTGATACCGGCGTATCTTTCTTTACTATATGACGTTCCTTGATCCCCGTACGGCTGATAATCCATTCATTATTGGTATCGACCCTCTTTTCCAAATCCACATTGGTTAAGACATCTTCCGGAACATAAGAACCGGTTCCGACGATTCCGACTTGGCGCATTGTGTAAAACCTCTTTCCGCTATTTTTCTCCCAGCTACTCAACAGCTTGGTAATATCTCATTTTTGTCTAGCATCTACCCACGTTATAGCTAACGAATTGACCTAGATAAATAATGGTTTAAAGTAGAAAAATCACGGATTCTTCTACTTTAAACTGTCCTAGCGTAGCGTATATTTCTGCTGAAATGTTGGCGGGCTCCCCAGTTTAGCGAAACAAGGCCAGAATAAAGCCAACCGCTTTGCTCCAAAAAGACTCATGCTTTTTAGTTGGAGCAGAGGAAAGTGGCTCATTTGCATTTGCATTTGTCTTCACTGAACAGTCCCCAAATCAGCCTTTTTAAAGATGCAACAATACACTTTGGCACAAAAGACCCAAAAACAAAATACTATTTTAGCCAACACGCGGCATAATCTCGCTATCCGGTAATTTAAGGTCGGATTGATGCTTAATTTTAAACCAGAACTCTTCAACAGTTGCTACTTTATCCATAAAACAAACCAAGAATCCTTCCCGGCTGCGGGGCCACCGGGGAGTTAACGGCCACATGTGGTAGAGGATGATGTCTTGTTCTTTCTTGGAAAGACAAAAACACCGATCAGCATTTTGACACGCGATACGGGGATGACGAAAGCCGTGCCAGTGCTTGCCATCGGGGCGTGGCAAATGCCAGTCATAGAGGTAGAAATCATGGAGAAGCGCTCCCCGTGTAGCACTTCGGCTATCGAAAGAAGGTATGACCTTCCGTAATCGCTCTGAGTAAGTAAAGGTTAACCAAGCTACATGGAGTGAGTGATCGAAAACAGTGAATGGTTTATGATGGGGAAACTGAGCTAACTGCTTGAATTCGGGATGTTCTAGAATATCTTGCACTAACTCTTGAAAAATCAAAGGGCTCACCTCTAAATCTATTGTAAAGTATTAATCTTCTTTGTTTTGACCCAGGATTTTTTGTCTTTGACGTTTAACAAACTGTTCCACTGAATCCTGTTTGGCTTGGAGCAAGGAAACGGTTTCATTTAGCGTATGGCGCAGCTTGGGATAAGTGGAAAGTAACCGGCGAAAGGGCCGGAACAAAACCACTAAACGCTCGTGACTCTGAAGCGTGTGATTTTGCTGGAAAATATCTACAATGCGTTTTAAGCGGTGGAGAAGAATGGTTGATTGAATGATATCCCACACAAGATAAATTATAAAAATGAATGCGAGAATGATTTTAGGACTAGACGGGATGCCTAGTAAATAATCATGGAATTGTGGGTGGATGAAGCGGGCAAACACAAGACCGAGAACTCCCCAGATTAGCGAAAAAGGAAGGGCGATCCGTCCTTGGAAATTTAGCGGGGTGTCACTGTAATCCCAGAGTTGTAAGTGAAAGAAACGTTCTAGACACAGCCCGGATACGTATTCTAAAGCCGTGCTTAAAACGACGAAATAAATAAATCGCCATTCCCAAGCGAGATCTGATATCCATGGATCTGTCATTGCGACTAAGAGTGTAAAGGAACCATAGAGCGGCAGAAAAGGGCCTTTAAGAAAACCGGGATTGACGATATGTTGTTGGGTGAGGGAACGGTATGCGCTTTCCAATATCCAACCTGCAAAAGCGTAAGAAGCAAAGGTCAGGACTGTATATGAAAAGTGGTCAAGCCAAAGCAAACTAAGCATTAAATATTAACTCCTTAATGAGGGCATAAGCAAAACCTTAGACTGAGTTCCCAAAAAGACCCAAATATGGCGGAAAAACAATTCCCCGCTTGCAGGAACACAGTTGCATTTTATGCCAGTTAGACTTAAGATATACCCAAAAGACCCAAAAGATAAATCTGTAATCACTATAACATTTTTTTTATTGCTGTCAAGATGAATTAATAAGTCAATCTGATGAGGGAGAAAGAAACAGAATGGGTATAACTGAGAGACGCAAGCAGTTCTTGCAACAGATTATGAACCTTTATGAAAAGACGGGTTTGCCTGTTCATTATATAACTTTGGCCAATCTAATCGGAGTCAGTAAATGGACAGCTTATGATATGTTAAAAGAGTTGGAGAAAAACGGTTTGCTTAGACGGGACTATACCATAAACCCCCATGAATCAGGGCGGTCTATGATCGTTTTTGCCCCAACGCCCAAAGCCGAGGAGCTTTTTGGTAAGACGAGGACTACAATTTGTAACCCGAGGGAATTGAGAGCTATCAAGAATTCGGTACTAGGTTTACTTAAGGAGGTGCGGATGTTTCGTCTCCAGCAAGCAGTCGATCTCTTTTTGGAGAAAATTGCTCATGTAACTGTCCAGGCAGAATTTTGTCTCTACATCCTCGGACTTTTGATTCTGTATCTCAATGTACTCGGGAAAAAGCGGAAACAGATGATTGAGCACTTGATGAATGTTTCGAATCGCTCGGAAATACAATTGACCATGTTTTTTGGGACGGTGATGGGAACGGCTGTTCAAACCGTTGGCCATGAACTCGGGCCTGAAATCACTAAACTCATCGCTTTGTTTTTTAACTATCTTGATGAATTAAGTCTTGACGAGCTACAAACGCTTACTGATTTTGTCCGGGAAGCCATGGTTTAAACATCGTATTACTTAAAACATTGGTTTTTGAACACTGACATACCGTTCAAGTGGGCGTCCTAGCAATAAGTGACAGGCTCTTCGGTAGTGGGATTAGCTTCTAATGCAACTGTTGCACAGGTCGAAGGTTATTAGACCTAGTAAAGGGGGTGGCAAAAAACATTGCTTAAATATGTGATATTTGTCCTAGCCTATCTTG
The DNA here is from genome assembly GCF_054657415.1 of Paradesulfitobacterium aromaticivorans. Taxonomy (NCBI): domain Bacteria; kingdom Bacillati; phylum Bacillota; class Clostridia; order Eubacteriales; family Peptococcaceae; genus Paradesulfitobacterium; species Paradesulfitobacterium aromaticivorans. The sequence goes on from NZ_BAAHYT010000010.1 coordinate 602,823, forward strand.
CAGGGGCGATTCCATTTGCGTATTTTGCTGGTACGGTGAAGCAAGTTGATGTGCGTAAGGGCGGGAGCGGGAACATTGGAGCCACGAATGCCTTTCGGTTACTCGGACCGAAGTTGGGGTTGGCGGTTTTAGCCGGGGATAGCTTGAAAGGAGCTTGGGCAGCATGGAGCTCTTACTAGTTGTCAGGTGATTTTCAAATTAGGTTAAGTGCATCATGTCGTTAGATGAGCCACTTGTTCGTTTACACCCATCGACAAGGGCATCTCAGTTAACAGTAATCCCCTGTTGACCCATGCATATTACGAATTGACAAAATAGAAAAAAATCATATAATCAAATTAGATCGGATGTCCGAATTAAAAATAAGGAGCAATGCCATGAACAACGAAATGGAAAAAATGAACCAATCCCAAAAAATATTACTCGCTGCATTTGAGTGTATTTCATCAAAGGGTTATGCAAATGTATCTTTGCGTGATATTGCCGATGGAGCAGGGGTTGTTCTAAGCCAGCTTAACTATTACTATAAAAATAAGGAGGGGTTGCTTACAGAGGTAATAAAAATGATGATGCAAAAGTACCTGCAGGAAGTAGAGGATCATTTAAGAAATGGAACCACTGCCAAAGAAAAAATATCATCCCTTATTATATATTTTCAGGAAATGTTAGAGGAAAATCCTAAGCTTTTCAGACTGTTGTATGACTTTAGCGGGATGGCACTCTGGTCAACTACATTTAGCGAATTACTCCGAAACCTGTTTAATGATTTAGCAAATTTAATAGAAAAACATGTCCTAAATAATATTGCCATAAAAGGCAATATATATGGCTATTCCCCCAAATCCATTGCCAGGATGATTTTTGGAGCAATGTTCGGAACTGCCATACAGGTCATTTTAGACCCTCAAGAAAAAAACCTACCTGAAGCTTTAAATGCAATTGAATTGGTGCTTGAGTAAAGAGTAAAGAGTAGACTGAGAACAAGGAGAAAATTACAATGGATCATAACACTATAAAAGAAAATCTAAAATCTTTTGGACTCAAGAAAGTTATATCTTTTATAGATTCTGACCCGGACAAGAACATTCCAAAGATCATAGATTGGGTCGAGAAAATCGATGTTGAAGGGATTGTTGAAAGACAGCTAAAATCTGTAAAATCGGTAATTAAAGATGAAGATGGTAATTGGTACCAGCTTATAAAGAGTCTTTGGACTGACATTGATGATGGCGTAAGAAAAACCTTATTCGAAAATTTTGTAGTTAACGCTACAATACTAGGTGGAAGTAGGCGAAGCAAGGGAAAGGAAGAAAATAACTGTAATATACCATGGGCAATACTTATGGATCCAACCTCTGCATGCAACCTAAAATGCACAGGTTGTTGGGCAGCAGATTATGGAAATAAGCTGTTTATGGATTATGAAACCTTGGATAAGATAATTTTGCAAGGTAAGGAACTCGGTACGTACATGTACCTTTATTCCGGTGGCGAACCCCTTTTAAGAAAGGATGATATTATCCGTCTATGTGAAAAGCATAATGATTGTGTGTTTTTGGCCTTTACAAATGGAACTTTAATAGATGAGACCTTTGCCGATGAAATGCTTAGAGTCAAAAATTTTGTACCAGCAATAAGTGTAGAAGGATTTGAAGAAGCTACAGACTATCGACGCGGCAACGGTACATACAAGAAAGCCCTTGGTGCGATGGATATATTAAGGAAAAAGAAATTACCTTTTGGTTTCTCATCTTGTTATACTAGCAAGAATACAGATGTGATAGGTAGTGAAGAATACTTCGATGAAATGATAAATAGAGGAGCTAAATTTGGCTGGTTCTTTACTTATATCCCTGTTGGAATAGATGCAGTGCCTGAATTAATGGTAACTCCGGATCAACGTGAATTTATGTACCATCAAATAAGGAAATTTAGAGAAACAAAACCTTTATTTACAATGGACTTTTGGAATGATGGTGAGTATGTTAATGGCTGTATAGCTGGCGGGAGATCTTATCTTCATATCAATGCAAATGGAGATATTGAGCCTTGTGCTTTCATTCACTATTCAGATTCAAATATTCATAAAAATACTCTTATAGAAGCATACCAGTCTCCATTATTTATGCAATATTATAAAAATCAACCATTTAATGATAACCACTTAAGACCATGCCCGTTACTAGATAATCCAGAAAAACTTGAAAGTATGGTTATTGCTTCTAGTGCAAAATCAACTGAAATGCTGCACCCTGAAGATGTACATTATTTATGTGGAAAGTGCAAAGATGCTTCTGAAAAATGGGCGGTAACGGCCGAGAGACTTTGGAGAAATTTTTAGAATAGATAGGGGCTGTCCGAGGCGACAACTCGTAGAGGGAGCGCTCCCAAAAATACTCTTCTCGATAGCTATCCCAACCCCAGGAAGCGTTTGGATCGGAAAAGGATCCGGGACATTGGCAGTCATAAATCCCTTGCTGATGGCAGGAGCAAGTTTTTCGACCGAATCTGCTTGAACCACTTCGAACGGTGGTGCCACCGCCGGCAAGGGAAAGATTCGAGGGATCCCCTAAGAGACCAAAATGGGCCGAAGGAAGCACGAAACAATGCTTAAAAAGGTTCATCACCACGTCAAAGGGAGCCGACGGTGCTGGAACGTCTTGATACTTGGCGATCCGGTTCACCAAGCGCTCAACGCTACTTGGGTGTTTGGGAGTTTCCAATTTCTCATTTCGTTTACCCCGTTGCCGGGGTTTCGGGACAAAGGGAAATTTTAATTTAGAAGAAATATTTGAGAAGGGTAGTTTTATAATGCTTGATTTTATTGCATTTCCTATAGGGTACATTTTAAAATTCATTTATGACATACTTGCATTCAAGAATTATGGACTTGCTATTATAATTTTGACAGTAATAGTTAAGTCACTTTTACTGCCATTATATATCAAACAGTATCATTCAACCTCAAGATTCAGTGAGATTCAGCCACAAATGCAGGAAATACAAAAAAGACATAAAAATGACAAAGAAAAGCTTAATCAAGAAATGATGAAACTGTACCAGGATAATAAAGTCAATCCTGTTGGAGCTTTTTACCACTTCTGATACAAATGCCGATACTTTTTTCGTTATATTACGTAATTTCACAGCCATTAAAATATATGATTGGAAAATCTCCGGAAGTTATTCAGCAATTATTTGAAAAAATACCTGCAGGTGCAGACAGAATTACGAATATGCATGACTTAAGCATCATCACCTACTTCAGCCAACATGCCGACAAGCTGTCAACTGTTAGCCAAATGCTGAAACAGGACGAATTACTCAATATGAATTTCCTGGGGGTTAATCTGGGCGCAATACCTACATGGGATTATCACAAGCTCTTTGGAGATCCTATGGGCACACAAAATTTGATTCTGCTTTTAATTCCAATATTATCAGCAATTACGACCTATATATCCGTGAAGTATTCTATGCAGCAAACACCTCAGACAAGTGATAACCAAATGCAAAATTCTATGCAGAACAGTATGGTTTTGATATCTCCAATCATGACTGGGTTTATTACCTTCAGTGTGCCTGCTGGTCTGGGACTTTACTGGATTGTTGGAAATATATTTCAGATATCTCAACAAATATTCATGAACAAGTTCATTATCAAAAAGAATTTGAGCTTAGATGTAAAAGACAAAAAGGCTAAGGAAAGGAAATTTGCGAAAAATCCTTGACGCTACCTTTTGTCATGGTACCACAACCACCTCTCAAGAACCGTGCATTTACTAAACTTCTTTATTCCAGAAAGAATTATTATTAGGAAGTTTTAGTGCAACAAAAAAGCACCTGATTAGGTGCTCAGCTCAAATCTAATAAATTACTTGTTTTCTATCACTTGAAAAAAACAATTACTCAATGGGTCCAAACTTTTATTGGCAGCTATAATTGTCGCATCTAACAAGGTTTCGTGGTTAATTAAAGACCAGTTTATAATATAACCACAATTCAAAGCCAATTGACGAATAAATTCTCTGATACTGCGGCCATTGCCTTCTCTAAACGGATGTATCATATTAAGTTCAGACATGTAGTAGGCTGCCTTTTGAGAAAACTCCTCCGTATTCAAACCTCTCAAATAGCTATCCTTTTTTAGTTTATTAAATATGGCTTCTAAATTTTCTTCAATAAACTCGCTTTTACAGAAAATCGTAGAACCCTTTTCAATATTCTCAATTCTTAATTTACCAGCAAAAAAGTAGATGTCTTGAAAAATATACCTGTGTATTCTCTTCAAGTGGGTCATTCCAAACCTGCCTCTAACAGGCTGTTCTTTTTCAAGTTGGTATTGCCGAATCATTGTTATATCTGCTTCATACTCAGCTAAAGCCTTTTCATCCCTAATGTTCTCTTTATTGATCAATACTTCAGAATCTTTGTAGCAATATAAAGATTGGTTGGTTTCTTTACGATTATATTTAGAAAAGCGACTACCACTCCTCATTTTATCGTCCAAATTTCGAAGCGTGCCTTGCCTTTATACGCGCGACAGCCTCCCTACTACTGATCTTGTCCTCAAGGTACTGCTTACCAATGGTCTGCGCATGCGCGCTTGGTTTTAATCCTTCAAAAGCCATTGATGCCCTTACACTCGAGATCACCCTTGTACTTTTTAAACCCTTTGAGCTCCTCGTTTTCAAGATCATCACCTCTAAAACTATTATACTCATCTTAAGACAAAAGGCACGTTTAGTTTTGAGAATTTCTATGTGTGCTTCTAGATAACTGCTCTTTTTTTTATACTCCGAACCCAATCTAAGCCGTGTTATCGGTGTTCAAAGCCTATATATGGTTATAAACCCACCGGTAAACCTTCCAGTTTTGATAGATAAGGCTATTCTGTTTGGTCAGATCATCATAATATTTATTATTCGAAACCTTGTAGGGGTTGTGGTAGGTTTCACCATCAATTTCGATAGCAATCTTTACGTCTTCACTTTCCAGAGCGAAGTCAATAAAGCGTCTGTTCCCATAAATATCTGTAAACGGATATTGCAGAAAAAGATACTGTGACTTATCTGGGCCAAAGGTATCACAAAATAATTCTACAAATAAATCTTCGGCCGCACTGTTAAGACCTCCACTCTGCTTATACTTAACTGTCAACTTGCTTCAACCCCTCAGCCGTCAATAACTTCCTTAAGCAACAGTTTTTCTTTGAAAGCACCTCTCTCCAGCACTTTCTGCTGCCTTATCGTTTCAAACTCTTGTAATGATACGTTCTTGCAGTTCAATATGGCATAGACCACTTCAACCAAATCGGCCAGTTCTTCAACACTTTGGCTGTCTAAATATTCCTGAAGTTCCTCACCCAATTTAGCATTTAACAGTTGCAAATATTCCTCTCCGGAGACCTCTTCTATAACTGCCTGTTTCCCGCTTTGTCTGATGATTTGCGGAATTTTATCACGAATGAGTTTATTGTAGATTTTGATATTCATCGTTTTCACCGGACCTTTATGTGAAAATTTCATTTGCCTTTCCATTTGACAAAGTCTCACAATAAGATAAATTCTGCATTTATATGTTAAACCCTGCCAGATAACTCGATTTATTTGGAGATTTATATGTGAACTTTGGCCAGCACAAATCGTCGTTGTTTTCTTTGGACAAACCTCATCAGTGGCTGTTACAATGTATTTCGAAGCGAAAACAACATATGACCAACATGAACAGGATATCCAGTATACCAAAAACTCAGTGTTTATGCGGATTTTTACTGCTTCTTAACCCATTTTAGACTGCAATTTTTGACCATAATCACATGAAACCTCTATTGCAATTTGAGGTCATACGATGAAACTCTTGACCAGATTATTTTAAATATTAGCGATAATGGCCCAGGCGTACCATCAGCAGATTTACCGTTTATTTTTGATAAAGGCTTTACAGGAGAAGGAGGTAATTATCCAGGACGAGCCACAGGGATGGGACTATTCTTAGTACGAAAAATGGCTCAGGATTTGGCAATTGACATAGATGCAAAGTCAGAGCCTTCTTTAGGCCTCACAATTTCATTGATATTTCCAAGAGTGAAGTATTGATGGAGTTCATGCAAATTTGACTAAATGCAGAACAACATCATTTTTATGTGCATTGTATTTACAATGCACATATTTTGTGATAATATATATTATGATAATAAAGGAGGGCTAAAACATGGCTGAAACGACAAATTTAACCATTCGCATGGATAAAGAACTGAAGGAGCAGGCAGAACAGCTTTTCTCTGAATTAGGCATGAATATGACGACGGCGTTTACCGTCTTTGCCCGGCAGGCTGTACGGCAGGGAAAAATACCCTTTGAAATTTCTTTGAATATTCCGAATGCTGAAACAATAGCGGCTATGGAAGAAGCCAATAAAATAAGCCGTGACCCAAATGCGAAACGCTATTCCAGTTTTGAAGAACTGATAGCGGAGGTTCAGGATGAAGTATGAAATTCTATCAACGGGAAGATTCAAAAAAGACTTAAAGGCAATTATGAAACGGGGCTATAACCTTCAATTGCTGCAAGATGTTGTTTCTCTGTTGGCGGCTGGAAGCTCCTTACCGGAGAAGTACAAAGACCATATGTTAACAGGCAATTGGATCGGGCATAGAGAATGTCATATTACCCCCGATTGGCTTTTGGTTTACAGGATTGATAACGATATTTTAGTTCTGACGCTTACCAGAACAGGCACGCACAGCGACTTGTTTTAAACAAAACACCCTAAAGCACAAGGCGGACTGCTCATGATGGGCAGTCCGCCTTGTGTTTTAGCTATCATACATCATAAATTCTCTTGCAATCTGCCGTGCTGTTTGGGGGTCATAATGCTTTTCGAGGGAATCCCTTACTCATTTCTCAACAAAATGATATAAAAAGAATATAATTCAAAAATCAGCATAAATCACTTGACTTTAGGAAATCGTCCATTTATTGGTATATCTAATGAAGAATAGTGATGTTTTTATGAAAAAGACTTTTCTAGAGGGACTAATGCATACAGAACAGCTTATTGATGATATTGTGTTTATGTGTGAAAATCGAATGAAAGCTACCTATTTTACGCGAGCAGTCCATGTTATCATGCCCAGTCAAATTCGAACTGCCTCTTCTTCTTGAGTTCTTCTTCAAGCGGGTCAATAGGAACCCCGCTCAATCTTCGAGGTCATGTAGTCTTTGCCTGCAAAGGGTCTGAGGCGCAGGCTGTACACTACCGGAAAGTAGGTAAAGATCGCGTCTTCCGAGAGGGCGGTTAAACAAATCATTTGCACGTTGTTGCTTTCAGCCAGTTGAAAAATTAAATTGAGAACATGAGGCGAGGATGCGACTCCGAAGGGATTATCCGCGAGCATGGCTTTGGGTGGATTATGGAGACTGGACATTTTGCTCCTCGTGTAGCTTAGAATAGCCATGAACATGGCCATATACCCGGCAAAACGTTCACCGCCGGACCATTTTTGCACTTCTTCTCAAGCGTTATAGAAGGGGGTAGTTGGGTGTTGTTCGGGCTTTAAGACACGGATAAGCGCTTGATCCAGGCCGGATAGGACATTTAAGAGCTGGCGCGAGGACATTTTACGTTCGATAAACTTCTCCTGTTTTTCTTCAGTCTCTCCTTCGCCGACGAGACGCTTGAGTTCTTTAATTAAATCGTCGATATACACTCCCATCAGGGCTTGAGCCTTAGCTTCCTCGATATCTTTAAGCTTGATCTGGACTGCATTCACCCGCCGCCAGCGTAATCCACCTTGACATAGCGATCGATCATCTGCATCTCCTGGGCGATCCGCTCCACCTGCTTAAGCGAGCGTTCCACCAGTTCCTGCTTATTCCTTTCCGCTTCCTTAAGCTCAAAGGTCACTTTTTCCTCGTATTGGGCAATGATTTCAAAGCTTTTGGCGAAGCTTTGCTCCACAGCCTCAAGCTGGAGATGTCTTTCTTCATCGGCAACCAGGTGGCTGACAAACCGATCGATCACGGTATTTCCCTGCTCCCGCAAAATCTGCGCATAGTGCCTGAAAGACTTTTCCACTGCTTCCCGTAATTTTTGTACGTCCTTTTGGGAAACCTGCAGCTCCTTAGCCCAGGTTTCTATGGTTATTAAAAGCTTGGTCCGTACGCTTTCCCATTCATCAGCTTCCAGCTGTTCTCCCCCGGGAGGCACGTCAAAATTCTTTATGCTTGTAGCCAAGCTATTCAGAGCACCGGAAAGAGTAGTTTTACGGTTTACTGTATCACTGAGAATTTGATTCCATTCCTCTACCTGCACCTTCAGAGCTTCTATTTCCCGCTTGATTTTGGTTGCTTCCGCTTCTAAATCATTAAAGATCTCCGCCGGCGGCTGCCCGTAAGTATTCTTAATATGCTTCTCTATTTGTATAAGCTGCCCCATAATACGCTCAATGGCTAGCCCAGCCGCATTGACCCTTTTTTGCCAACCATCAACATCCTCTTTCAGCTTACGCAGTTCACGTTCCTGCCTTTCGATTTCTTCGTCCGGCACTTGGTACTTGGCGTCCTCGACCTCAGCAAGCTCTAACTTTAAATCGCGGGTAATTCTTTTTTCTAGCTTCTGAATCTCATCTAGGTTGCGCTTGATGTTTTCTTCCCAATGCTTTAATTCTAAATGAGCTTGAGCAAACTCATTTTCATTCGCCTCCCAAAGGGCTTTGGCTTCCTCATACCCGGCTTCGTGTTGGGGGATGACTTTCTGGCTGGGCGCAGGAACGGAGTTCAGCTCTTCGTGTCTTTTTTTCCTCAAGACCTCGACATCTTTGAGCTTACGTTCCCCATTCACATATTCTTCACGCGTTTGTTCCTGCTCAGCTTCCCCTTGTTCCAGCCGGTCAGCGATCTTTTGCTGTTCGTCGAGGGCAACTTTTCGTTCAGCATATTTTTCGGCCCTGTCTAGAAAATCCTTTTGCCACGCCTTAAACCTATCCAGATCTCTCTCCCGCAAGTTCTCTTCTGATTTGCTTTCTTCCGCTAAGCGCATCGTATCTTCATTCTCTCGTTCTACTCTTGCCTTCTCTGCTATCAGAACAGTTCTTGCGCTCTTGGCTGCCGTAAGTTCTTCATTAGCCTTGTCGATCTGCGCGGTGAGGCCGGACAAATACCCGGACGGATAATGCCGGTAATAGGCTCTGTCCAACTCATCCAGTTTAATAATCTGCTCTTCTGTTACCTGCAGGTTTTGCAGGGTCTCTGTTTTACGCCCAATTTCCGTTTCCAGGGCTTGAGCAACTTCAACCAGGGACTGAGCCGACAGAGCATAGCTATACCCTTTATGCCACAAGAGATAAGCCGGCCCACCGATAGAAAGAATCTTTTCCGGTTTGGTTTCCCCGGACGGCACCAATTCAGGACGACGTACGATAAGCGGAACCGGACAGCTCAAGAGCTCAGTTTGTAACGCTTTGCTGTTTTGCAGACGTTTAAAATCCTCTTCCGCCAAAACCAAAGCAAAAGGTAGGAGTGGCTGATGCCGCAGATAGCTCTCACGTTCCTGCTCATCCCCCTGTTCTTCCAGCCACTTGCTCCCGGTTTGGGACGGAATCTGCAGTTCCTGCAGCAGTTTTTGCACTTTAAGGATTTCCCGGTTCGGTACATAGCTGTCTGTTTCCCGGATGAGGTTTAACTGACTTTTGAATTCTTCCAGCCTTACCCCTTCCAGGCGGATCCTATCCCGGATATCCATTTTTTTCGCGCTAATTTCCGCTTCAATCCGGTTTTGCTCCACATGAGGATCAACACAGCGAATGGAAAATCGCCCGAGTGATTCTTTCAACTCGGCTGTAGCCTGTTCTGCCGAGTCTTTTTCTTTTTGCAGGTTGATAATAAGTTCCCTGCTTTTTTCATAGCCAAGATTGGTGGCGCTAAGCTCTGCCCTCTCAAGATAGAGATTTACCCCCTGACTATGACGGAAAGTGAATTCCGCTTCAGTCTGGCGTTCTCTGAGACTCCCTAATTTTTCTTGTGCCTCCTGTTGCTCCTTTTCAGCAGATGCCTTATCCCGGGTCAGACTCACATAGGGAATACTTTCCGAGTGATAAAGAAGCCTATGGCGCTCGGTTTTCTTAGCAGCCAACGCTTCTTCGATCTGGGTAAGATCCTGTGTCACAATCTCAAATTCGTTTTCCACACGATTAAAAAGCTTGCGCAGGCGGCTTTTTTCCCCCAGCAATTTTGTTTGGCTGGCCGCAAAAGTACGAACAGCCGTTAAAACACGCTCACCTTCCGTCCGCAAAAGCTGAAAATCCTGCAGGTTTTTTTCTAGCTCCGGTAGGCGGATGAGGTTTTGGTTCACCTTCTGAAAAGCTTGGGCCAGACGTTTAGCATCTTCTTCCCCATTAAAAATCGCTTCTTCCACCGCCGGGATAAGGATGGTTTCCAAAAGTTGCCTGGAGGTCTTAGCCTGAGCAAAGAACTCCCCCACTCCACCTTCGACATTGTTCGTCCGCTTGATATTTTTCCACTCTTTTTCAAAAATGCTGTAGCTTTCAAGGTCATGAAGGTAGCTCGGTTTTTTGAGTGAGATAGATTTCCCGGTCCTGTTCGACATGCGCCAACCCGTCTTCTTCCAAAAACTTGGCGACTTTCAAGATAAAACTTATCCGGTTTTTCGTGCTGCGACGCAGAGCTTTCAAATCCGGGTCATATTCAGGCATATCCTGCCAAAGTTCTACTGAACTTTGTAAATTAATTTCCAGCTCCTTTTCCAAATCGGGGAGTTCAGGAGCAGTAGAAATACTTTTGAGCCTCTCAGACACAAACTGTTCCAGGTCACCGACCGTCACATAGGTACGGCTCACTTCACTCAGACTGTCTTCTCCATAAAACATGGCCAAAAGCGAAAGAATGATAAAATAGGCGAGGTAAAGCTCACGGTTGACACTTAGCCCCATGCGCTGTCTGAGTTCCTCATTCGTGTAACCAAAAAAACGGTTGTCGAGGTTGGGTGACAGGTAGAGGACATACAAAGACTCTAAGATTTTCACATCAGCCATAGGTTCAATGATGTTCGTCAAAAGTCCCTGCACTTCGAGATCTGTTTTATAGGTCTGCACCATTTGCGGGTATTCTTCGGCGTGCAATTCTCCCTTTTTCGCAAGTTCTAAAAAGATTTGCAAAGCACTAGCGATGGTTTCAGCTTTATAGGACTCAAACACCTTGATCACTCCCTTGTGGACAGGCATAGAAACGATAATCCGTTACCCTGCTTCCGTTTTCCAAACTCAGTTCAACGCTTGTGGCCTCAATTTCAACTTCCCCCAAGACAGAAGTTTCAGGGTGGTCATCCACGTATTTTAAAAGCAAGTAGGGAAGGTTTCCAGTTTCCGCATCAATAATTTTCGCTTTCATTTCTTCATCAACTTCCAGCGGGATCTTCCCCATCTGGTGCAGTTGGACCAGAAACGCATAAAACTCTACTTCAGAAATCAATTGGACATAAATTTCCCCGGGCAGAGACTTAAGAATACTGCTTAATGTTTGTTCCGTTTTATCCAGCAAAGAACTGAGCACGATGTGAAGATAATTTAAAGTCCGTAAGTCCCTTTGCTTTTTGAACAATCTCTCACGCTCCGCAGCCATGGCCAAATCTTCTTCAGAAGGACCAACAAAAACCTCTTCCGAGTCGAGCTCTTCCCCTTTAACCATTTGGGGCTCCAGCACACGTAGGATATTGAAGGTTGGATTCCGTTTGAGTTTGAATAAGGGGTTAAGCACCTGACGTAAGGAATCCAGATTTGGGTTATCTGAAATGACTCTATTCACAAACTCATGTTCAAAATTAATTTTGGACCGGAAACTATTGGCGAGGCTGTCCAGCATCGCGTCCTCCAGCAGCGAACCCAGGGAAAGTTTGCTCGTGAACAGACGGTTATGTTCATTGACAACAAGATCCAGCCTTTTGGAAACGACCACGAGCTGGTCGAAGCTTTCCCTTTCCTTGACTGTCAGTTCCCGGAACCGGTAAGTATCCACCGTATCGTTTAATAAGACCTGCAGGGAGGAAAAAACTTCTTTTTCCCGGCGCAGTTGTTCAGCAACTTCTTCCATGAGGGAAATATAATTGGCAATGCTGACACCTGAAACGTTGCGCAGCACGAGCTGCCTGATTCGTTCCAACTTCGAATGTACATCCCTCACCTGGACATAAAGGTCATCGACAGTGCGCAAGGCCTCTTGAAAAACTCCCTTTTCAATCTGCTGGCGCAGATAAAGCTGGGAGATACTAATCCGCAATTCCTTATAGATTTCTTTGGTCTTAAACAACAAGTCTAAGCCGGCATCGGTCAAACGAAAGCGCATTTTGCCATGGATCTCGTAATTAGCAACTTCAATGAGGGAGAATTTGCAACGTATCTCCCCGCCTGTCTCCAGATCCCTATATTCCAAGTCAAAAGGCCGGCCGCTGTTGCGCAAAGCATCCAGGAAAAAATAGGCCATCTCGAAGCTCTCATTTTCGGTAAGAGCGGTATCGTAAGCATCTGCCGCTACCCGGCGCAAAAAGCGGGCGACATCCTCATGATCGCAGTAATTCCGCCCGATCAGCATATTTTCTAAAATCAAAAGCATTATCCCAAAGCCGATGGCCAGGGAATCGTACTGATTGTATTTTCGGTTATTGTTCAAGGCAAATAAAGGGTGAAACAGGGCAATATTTTGGATACGCTCGGCAAACCCTCTTAATTCTTCTCCCAAAACGGCACCTCTTTTGGCTCACTAAAGAATAAATAACTTAAACCCTCTTGCGGAATATAGCGTTGATTATGAATAAGGGCCTGGATCTCAGCTCTTACCGGAGCGGGAAAAAGCTCCAGGAACTTCTCTTCATATTCGGGGTGCAGTTTTTGTTCCTTGTCCCTTCTCTTGGGGGCAGCTTGACCATGAAGACGCACAAGCTCTTCATAGCAAAAGATGAATGGCTCTATTTTGTCCAAAGGAAAGGCCGCCGTCAAAGAGCCGAAAATATCAAGCCCTTCCGGATCCAAATCCCCAAAATAGTATACACGCATATTTTCCGCAGAAAGTCCCTGTATTTCCTCCACAAAAGCAATCTACCGACGATCTTGCGGCCTTCGCCGTAGATCAAGAGGTCAAACTCCATATCCCCAAGCTGACGCCTGCCGGCTCGCCAGGATCTCTTAATACTATAAAAGGTGTCTTTGTTTTCGACGATCAGAGCTGTATAGGATTTAGGTGGGGTCTCATGCGAGAGTGAGATCTCCGTGCGGTAATCCACATAGAAAAACGGTTCATAGGTTACATAACAGGACAAATCATTAAGACTGAGGCCAACACGTTGTAAGAGAATGCGCCCCTGCTGACTCAGCAAAAACTTTTCGTCCTGAAAAATCTGAAAGGAGCGTTCATTAATAGAAATATCTTCCCTCAAGCTTTCTCTCAGTTGCGAATTTTTGAGGAAAGCATCCAACTTAAGCAGATACTTTTGGTCCTCAGAGTAAGCTTGGGGAGACTTACGATACACTTCACTTTTAATTAAAGGATGCATACCCAGCAGTCTTAACAGTGATTCTTCTTCCAATCCGCTGGAAACTATCCGATATCTGTTATATAAAACCGGCTTTCGTCCGTTTGTCCCGGAAGCTTTAACCGGCTGCAGCGCCTCCTCAGCACAAAGGGTTATAATTATCCCTGCAAAGGCTTCATACCCTCCAAGGTGCGCATATTCCCCGCTTAGCATTTGATAAACCTGATTTTCCAAGCTTAAACTATCTAAAGTTTTCTGCTTGGAGTCTTTAATCAGCTTCTGTATCTGCTGGAGCAAAGGTTCTTCCCCCTTGGGTTTCATATCATGACACAATTCGGCAATAGGATAAGTATTTCCTTCTTATCGTTGCCAAAGCTCCCCTTGATTCAAACCAGAAACCTGTTGGTTACAAATAACAAAGCATCCCAACTACAAAAGTTCAGGATGCCTACTAGTATGTAGTTTTTCATGCGTTGCAATTTACGTAGTAAAACGGCCAAAAACTGAGATTCCAGGCAATTGTAAAACCTCTTAGCCCGAAATTATCAGCGAAAAAGTAAAAAGGTCAGAAAAGGTCAGATTCCAGCTTTGCATCTCGAGTCTGATATAAGCTATATTAAGGTCAGAAAAGGTCAGGGGCCAAACAGCCTACTGACGTAAAAATAAAGTAAATTATTTTTTGGAGGTGCGAGAAATGTTTGGTTTAACACCCTATCGCAGAAACTCAATTCAACAACCTACTCTTAGCTGTGGCAGTCTATTTGATGATTTCTTTTCCGATTCTTTCATGCCTTCAGTTTTTCCGCAAATGGGAACAATGAAAGTAGACATTAAGGACACGGAAAAGGCCTACGTGCTTGAGGCTGATCTTCCCGGCATCAACAAAGCTGAACTCAAACTCGAGTTCGAGGACGGCCGCCTGTGCATCAAGGTTGAGCGCAATGAAAGCCTGGAAACGGACAAAGACAATTACCTGCACCGCGAACGCCGTATCTACTCTACATCTAGAACCTTTGCCTTTGCAGATGTTAGCCAAGACGGAATTAACGCGAAATATGAAAACGGTGTTTTAAGCGTAACCCTGCCCAAAAGTGAAACCGCAGCGCGCAGCAAAAGCATTCAGATTTCTTAAACCAAAATTACTATTAATTAAGAAGAAGGCACACCAATCTCCAAAGGAGCGGTGTGCTCTTTTAATCTCTAGCTCCATCCGGTGACACAGGTTGCCGCAGATTAGGCAAGAAGATTACTAAAACTAAGCTCGCCATAGCTACTGCAGCCACAGCCCAAAAAACATAACGCAAGGCTGAGGCCAATCCTGTCTGCATTGCGAAAAGCACATCCGCGGACAAAACCGCGCGTTGCTTTGCGTCCAGTAGAACATTGACTATATCCAGATTGAGTCCTTGAGCAACTGGTATAGTCCTTAGATAAGAACTCAGTCCTATTGTTGAGTACAGCTCCCAGAACTGCCGCCCCCAAGGTGCTCCCCAGAATGTTCATAAGCATATTACTGGCCGTAACAACACCGCGTTGCTGCCAGGACACACTGTTTTGAATAGCCACGATAAAGACCGTACGGGCAAGGCCCATTCCGACTCCAACCAAAAAGGATCCTGTCGCAGCCAACCACCAGCCGCGTTGTGAAATAAGCAAAACCAGCAAAACTGTGCCGAAAAGAATAAATATCCCACCGGCTACAGCCAGAGTACGAGTTCCGAAGCGCAAAAGCAATTTTCCGGAAACCATCGAGGCCAAAGGCCACCCAAGCGACATTGAAGCCAGAGCAAAACCCGCCATCATGGGCGACTGTCCCATAACTCCCTGGATAAAGGTCGGTAAGAAGCTCGACAAACCCATGATAATAATACCTGTAGACAAAGTAGCTAAATTAGCAACCGTGATTAAACTGCTGCGCCATATCTCCAAGGGCATTAAGGGTTCAGCGGCCTTGGCCTCAACTAATATAAACAGAGCCAGGCCTAAAACCGAAAGACCAGCCAACAGCATAGCCTGCCAGGACCACCAGGCCCAGGCAACTCCTGACTGTACTAAAAAGAGCATTAAAAGGCTAATGGAAAGGAAAAAAGGCGGAAAAAACCCAGCTGAACAGGGAGAAGCCCCCTAATTCACCTTGCCGCTTGTCCTGACTCTTCTACTAAACCCAGTACCAGAATACCTGCAAGAATTACTCCTGCTAAGACGATCCAACTTACTTCATAAGTCCCGTAAAGGTCAACAATATAGCCAAAAACAGGTGGGAATATTAAAACACCAAGTTGCACCAAAGTAAGGCCGAACCCTATAGCCGTACCCGCTTTATCCCTTCCAGCCAGTTCGGAAACTAAAGCAATATAAAGTCCATTCCACCCAATTGCAGAAAAGCCGAAAACAATAGAAATTAGTCCGATCACCCAGACAGGAGTTTTCTGAGAGATAGACAACATCATTAAGGACATCAACATCGCAATTATGCCTACGCCTGCTAAAACCGGTTTACGGGCCCCCCGGAAAATGGTATCGCTGATATATCCCCAAAAAATCCTCCCGATAATACCGCCAAACTGAAGTAGCACTAGAAAAATACTGGCGCGTACGATAGATAGGCCTATTTTATCATGTATATATAGAACGAGATATGAGACTAACGTAAATTGGGCTGCCACAAAAGTAATTGCCGTAAAACTTGCCAACCAAATATTAACATTACGAAGCACGGACCAATCCTTCTTATTCTGAGAAACATTATTACTAATAGGAATTTTATCAGGATGGTCCCTATACAAGGCTAAACTTAATATCGATCCAGCTATCGGAATTATTCCCATCGAAGCCATGGCGAACCGCCAATCATGGTTTGACGCAATGATCGGTAGCACCAGCGCCGCAAAAAAGCCCCCTAAAGGAATACCGGTTTGTCTTATCCCCAACGCTAGCCCCCATTTAGAATAAGGAAACCATGTCATAATAACTTTGCTACCGGCGGGCGTAGCAGCCGCACACCACAAACCGGTAAAAATGAGAAGGGCAATTAGCATATTGAACGATTTTGAATACGATGCCAGGAAGATGGCACCCCCAGTTAAGAATCCACCGGCGACCAGAACAATCTTTTCTCCCCATATATCGACTGCTTTTCCCGCAAGTAAGGAGGTAAAGGAAATCCCTAGATTAACTGCCCCGCCCGCAAGTCCAACCTGGCTTTTATTTAATCCCAACCCACTTTCTAAAAAAGGCGCCAACGGCCCAATGCCCTGGGGAACAAAAGAAACACTTGCCTGCGCTGCCGTGGTAACAAATAGTATTATCCATCGATAAACCCGGATGTTCGTTTTCAAATTTATTTCTTGTGCCATAACTTCTTAGCCGTTTGCCTCCCATTTGAAAAAAATCTTATAATTCTCCTCTATGATTCCACATCTTTCCTTCATTTCCTCCCCAAAGCGCAAAATTAATCCGAAAAATAACAAATTTTTACTATTGACAAATAACAAATCTCAATGTAAATTTAAGCAATTCGTTGACTTAACGTTCAATCAAAAACCGGAGGTAAACATGACGCCGCGAAACGAGGACGCTAACAAACAAATTCGCGATGAAAGAAGGGATCAAATTTTACAAGCAGCACTTAAAGTATTTGCCAGAAAGGGCTTAGCCGCAGCAAAAATCAGCGATATTGCTGCAGCAGCTGAGTTAAGCCATGGTTTAATCTACCATTATTTTAAGTCAAAAGACGAGATTTTTACCGTTTTGGCTACCCAGGCTTTGGAGGTTTCCAGCAAAATAATTATTGATGCTGCAAATCTTCCTGGTACTCCATGGGAGCGTTTGAAAGCAATGACTGAAGCCATTGTACCCAACGCTTACCAGGGTATCGGTCCGTATTACTTTCTTATAGTTATTCAAACCTTCACCTCGGAAGCCGTTCCTGAACAGGTAAAAGAGCTCGCCGCGAGGCAGTCCTCTATATATACGGACTATTTAGTTCCCCTAATCAGGGAGGGCCAACAGCGGGGTGAAGTTGTCGCGGGAGACCCTTTGCAGCTTGCAGTCTTATATACTTCGATGATCCAAGGTATCGGTATTGTAAAAACGCTCAGCGGGGAAGGACTACCGCTGCCCACACCCGAGATGGTCTTGCAATCTCTGAAAGCTGTCCACTAACTAAAGAAGGTGAGGAGATGGAAAAGTGACAAAGAAAAGCATAATCATTATTGGTGCCGGCATCGCCGGCTTGGCTGCTGGGTGTTATGGCCAAATGAACGGTTACCAAACAAGAATCTTTGAATTGCATGATCTGCCCGGCGGACTGTGTACTTCCTGGAAGCGAAAGGGCTATACCTTTGACGGTTGCATTCAATGGTTAGTAGGCTCAAGCCCGGCAAATGACTTCTATCACATATGGGAAGAGTTAGGGTCTGTTCAAGGGCGTCAGATGGTTAATCAAGAAGAGTTCTTCCGGATTGAGGGTAAAGATGGACAAACATTAATTGTTTACGCGGATGTAGATCACTTTGAGAGTCACTTAAGAACTCTGGCACCCGAGGATTCTTCAACTATTGAAGAATTAGCTGAAGCCGTTCGCCATTTAGCTCACATGCCGATACCCATCGAATCCGGGGTCTTAAACAACATAAAACTTGCAGCCAAATTCCTGCCGTACATCAAGTATTTCAAAAAGTTTGGAAATCTTTCTATTCAAGACTTCGCAAAGCGATTTCAAAATCCCTTTCTCAGAGAGAGTTTTGCTTCCATATTCAATCTCCCCGATTTTTCAATGATCGCCCTCTTAATGTCGCTTGGCTTTAAGCATAGTCAAGCTGCAGGCTATCCTATAGGCGGCTCCTTAGATTTCTCAAAATCCATCGAACGTCGCTATTTCAGCCTAGGTGGAGAGATCAGCTATAAATCAAGAGTTGTCAAGATTATCACGGAAAATAATGAAGCAGTTGGCATCCGACTGGCAGACGGAACTGAGCATCGGGCGGATTTGATAATCTCGGCGGCCGACGGACATGCCACGATCTTTGATATGCTCGAGGGGCAATACTTAAATGAAGAAATCCAGCGCAACTACCGCGAGATGCCTATCTTCCCGCCAATCATCCAGGTATCCCTTGGTGTCGATAAAGATTTCAGCCATGAACCCCATGCGCTGACATTTCCGGTCTCTGAACCACTACATATTGCGGGAGAGCTTCACCACGAACTCTCTCTTAAACACTACTGCTATGATCCGACAATGGCTCCCTTAGGGAAATCTGCTCTAGTTATATCTTTTGCTTCCAACTATGATTATTGGAAAAACCTTGGTGCCGGCACGCAAGCTTATCAGGCAGAGAAAGAAAATATTCTGGCGCAGGTTATTAAGGTCTTAGAACAACGTTTTCCAGGACTAAAAGATCAAATTGAGGTAACTGATGTGGCCACACCGCTAACTTATGAGCGATATACCGGCAACTGGCAGGGCTCGATGGAGGGTTGGCTCATTACGGCCAAGACAATGCGTAAGCGCATAGCGAAAACACTGCCAGGACTAAAGAATTTTTACATGATTGGCCAATGGGATCACCCAGGAGGCGGTGTGCCGCCGGCAGCAAAATCGGGACGAGACGTCATAAAAACAATCTGCAAGCGCGATGGAAATAAATTTAGCACATCCAGCCCTGTTAATTTCTAAAGAAGCTGCCACCGGCAATATAATTTAATGGGCTATGAAGTTTAAATAAGAACAAATCATTCAACCCAATTGCTTTAAAAGGCTGCTTTCCACCCGGCTGCCAAAAGTTCACTTCGTCAGGTCTACAATAAGCTAGATAATTATACCAATTACCATCTGTAACCCCGACAAAAATCTTCATATCAACCACTCCGATAATAAAATACCGAACCATTTCATTTGGTCCAACGCGTCTATGTAAAAAATGTGACATCCATAAAATATCATTACACTTTAACAGTCTTTTGCATCACGAACCCGGGCAAAGGCTGCTTCATCTTCCAAACAATACTGATAGGAGCAGAGCCATAGTGACTTTGATAATCGGCAAGTCCAATACAAGTATATGGCGATGTAAAGGATGCCTCCTTATTGTACTCTCTAACGAAAAATAAAACATTCCCACCATTGGTTGATTGGTTGATATACCTCTGTCCTGTCACAGATTCCTCAGTCGTTCTGCTCTGGGACTGCCAGTGAAACAACTCCTCATTAATGGAATAATCCTGATACATCGTCGAGGGTGAATAATCTTTTTCCGACTTGTTCAAGGTCACGAAAAACACGTCCAGGTTCTTCTCCGGTAAATATAGTACACCTTCTCGAAAATGGCTCCTCTTCTTTTCCGTATGTTTCCCAAGAGCAACCAAAATTTGATCAAATGTATATGAGCAATATAAATCCAGGGGATACTCCTGCCCAAATCTGTCCAAGGGCTTATCAACAAAATCTATTTTCATATGTTGATATTCCAGTAAATCCATCAGTTCATCATAAAGCAAGGTTTCGTCAATAGCCCAATATATGGCCTCATCAATAGAATTAAATCTATTTCCGAGATCATCCAGCCCCTTACCCCATATCGTATAATAAAACATCGTAAGCATAGTTCTTTCCACCGGTGGCAAATGCTGCAATACAGCGCCTTTCCCTGTCTGGATCTGGGGTAAGATAGTCTGGATAAAACGAATCCAGCGCCTGGAATTGGCCAAAGACAGTCTGCCAAGCGCAGAAGAGATCAGCCTTTCCCTTTCTTGAGACACCTTATATCCTCCGAGCAATCCAGCCTGAACCGCCAATCCCACCACAGTAATCTTCTTGCTATACACATCTTGTGGGTTTACGTGGTAAACCTCAAAAAACTCCCTGACTTTAAGCTCGCCTTTAATTTCCATGAAATCATGGAGCTTGCTAATCAGGTTTCGTTTATTGTTAATCGCATTTCTGATGTTCACCAAAATATATTCCTGGGCCTGCTTTTCTAATTGGATTGAGCATCCTCTGGGCACATTGGCGAAACCGGTCTTAATTTCATGCTCTACCGTTTTTCGAGTTCTTGATAACAATGCCTTGAACCGGTCTTCAAAAGAATACTTTTGGTGTGCCTGTCCCACAAAATCTAAAACCGTTAATGCTTCTTTACCATCGCATAATCTTAACCCACGTCCCAACTGTTGCACAAATACCGTCAAACTTTCCGTAGGGCGCAGGAAGAGAACAGTATTTACCTCTGGAATATCTATCCCTTCGTTATAGATATCCACAACAAATACAACATTGATTTCCTTAGTGACAAGGCGGCGTTTCACGCTATCCCTGACTTCATCATCAGATTCCGCAATGAGAAATTCCGAGGCGATACCTGATTTATTGAAGATATTGGACATGAATTCCGCATGCTTTTTGGTTACACAAAAGCCAATTCCAACGATGTCTGAACGGTCTAGGCAATATCTCTCAATAGCGTTAATGATATTCCCTACGCGTTTGACAGCGACAGCTTGCTCAAAAACAAAAAGGTTTTCAATTTCCCCCTCATCATATTTACCGCCAACCCAGCGAACCTGACTTAGATCAACATTGTCAGTCACGCCAAAATAATGGAAAGGGCTGAGCAGCTTTCTTTCAATCGCTTCCCATAACCTGATTTCGGCCGCAACCCTGCCATTGAAATAGGAAAAAATGCTGCGTCCATCTGCTCTTTCCGGTGTAGCAGTCAGTCCCAGCAGCACCTTCGGCTTATAATAATCCAAAAGTTCTTGGTAAGATGGCGCAGCCGCATGATGGAATTCATCAATCACAATATAATCATAAAAATCAGGGGTTGTAATCTCCGTAAGTTCTTTGGAGTTAAAGGATTGGATGGATACAAACAAATGGTCAAACCTGTCGGGCTTTATTCCACCGACCATCATGGAACCAAAATTCAGGTCCTTAAGTATACCTCGAAAGCAGGCAAGACTCTGACTTAAAATTTCCTTCCGATGGGCGACAAAGAGCAATTTGTTAGGCCTGTTCAGATTTGACCGGCAAAAGTCCCGGTAATCAAACGCGGCAATAACCGTCTTACCCGTACCGGTTGCAGCAACGACAAGGTTCCGGAAAGAGTTATGAACTTCCCTTTCCGCTTTCAATTTCTCGAGAATTTCCTGCTGATAATAATAAGGTTTAATATCAAAGTTAAAAGCAATTATATCTTCATCCTGACTGGTTTTTCGCTCCGATTTTAAAGCTTGGCGCAAACGCTCGGAATCAATCTGTGGAACATATGGTGAAAACTCCGGATTATTCCAATACCCTTCAAAAGTAGCCCGGATTTTCTCCAGAATATCCCCTGAGTCATATTGAGATAACTTGATATTCCATTCCAATCCGCTGGTCATGGCTGACTCAGATATGTTTGACGATCCAATATAAACGGTACTAAATCCGGTATCCCGCCAAAAAACATAGGTCTTGGCATGAAGACGAGTCCGTTCCGTATCATAAGAAATATGGATTTCAGTATTAGCAAGTTTACTGAGCTGCTCGATCGCTTTAAAATCGGTGGCGCCAAGATATGATGTCGTGATCACCCTTAGTTTGCCACCATGAGCTGTAAACTGAGTAAGTTCATTGATAATCAACCTTAAGCCACTCCACTTTATAAATGAAACAAGAAAATCAATCCTATGGCTGCTTAAGATTTCTTTTTTGAGTTCGGAAACCATGCTTGGTTCATGAACCGCACCGGTAAAGAGGGAATTTTCCGAAATAGACGTGTCCGGTCTAACTACTTTTTCGGAATCCCCAAATGCTGATTGGATGTTCGCTTTTTTGTCAACCAGGGATAACAACATCTGAGCATCCTGCCGGATGAGGAAACTCTTAACCCTCTTCAGGGTAGCTTCATCATTTTTAAAACTGAAGCTCCCTTTTCGAATAGATTCAATAATATACTGCAAAATACTGTTACAAAAATTAACCCGGTCTCTAACGATGGTATCCCCATCATCGATATAATCAAAAATCTCACGTAAGATTCTGGTAAGGTATTCTGCCAGAATTTTAGAAGACTCAGCCGAATCCAGCGGCTGAGTATCTTTTATGACAAGCTCCTGATCAATTCTATTTAGGTTATCATTAATGATCCCATTAATAATTTGCTCATATAAGCCATAGACAATTCTCGACATGCTCCACCTCTAACCAATAACCTTCTTCAGCTTTTCCACCAGTGGAATATCCGCCGGGGCAAAGTCATATAAATCCAACTCATTGTGATCAGCCCACACGATATTACTGTGGACTTTCAAAATGATATCACCTGAAACCCACTTGCACCAAAAAGCTATCAATTTGATTTTCCCGCTATTATACGCATAGATGCTTTCACCGAAAAAATCCAAGACATCTATGTCAACTTCTAATTCTTCTCTTATTTCACGTTTTAAGCATTCCTGCGGAGTCTCTCCAGGTTCAATTTTACCACCCGGGAACTCCCATTTGCCTGCTAATTTATCATCAGGTGCCCGTTGGGCAATGAGTACTCTATTGTCCTTGAAGATAATTGCGGCTGATACATCCTTCATGATTTTCAATCCTTTGTTTTGCTTCTGAACCATAAATACTCGTAATACTCTGCTATATGCAAAAATATGGATAATGTGCAGTTCACAATATAATGGGAAGTCTAACCATTCCGAGTTAAATAATGTGACTAAATTTTTCTTTCCAAACATTCTTGTAATAAACATGATGGAAACACATGATTGATTATTTCGCAGTCGAATAATCTTTACAATCATTCAGCAATATACTTTAAAACTTTTTTCAAACATTCAAGACTATTGCTTGTTTCCACTGTCTGACCGCTTCCTGGAGCCGTCAAAGAGAATGACGGCCAGAACATTGTTCTTTGATTTAGACAATCAAGCAAAAAACGTTCATAATCACCTTGTGCAGAGGTCGAAGCTTCACCGCCAGACAGCCACCTCCAGTTTCCCATTACCGTATAAACAAAGCTGTCTATCACGATTCCCGACAGGTGATAACTGCTGAAATAGTTATCTCTGACACTCCGAAAATGCTTGCAAGTATCATAGAGCAAACCGTTACTGCTGTTGTTTTTTTGCTTCATTGCGTCTTGTTCAGCTTTCGGATTTGTGGATCGCCAATTGCCGCCCATATTTGAATCGGGATACTTGTATGTACCGTCCCATTGACCGAACCAGTCGACATTTTTGAACGCAGGGAGTATCTCAAACCGCATACCATCGCTAAAATCGATTTTTACCACCTGACCATCAGCCCTGACGTCGCTACGAGAATAGGCGGTCTGTATTGCACTCCGAACCGCCTGCAACAGACGTGATTGCCCGTTGCCTCTTGCAAAATCGTAACGGTTATATTCGCTTTCTGGCAATTCGACCAAAATATCAAGGTCGCTCGTGTCGATGGCCGTTCCGCGCCCATAGGAGCCAACATAAAGGCTGTTTTGTGTTTCGCTCTGGCTGTTCCAAAACTCATGGTTTATCGCCCGTGTCAGAGTACGATAACGTGTTGATATAATGCTTCTAGTATCTCTCGGAATAATCTCACCATGTTTTGAAACTGGTAAACTCATCGTGTTTCATCTCCCTTTCTCAACTCAACAGGAAGAACGCGGTCAATTTCCGCATCCGAAAACGTATTATCCTGCGTAACATTCAACGCTTCTCTTGCCATTTCTACTGCCTTATTAGTAGTGTTCGGAGCATCAGCATATACTTTATCAAGCTGATGAACTGTACTCTCATATTTTTCATACAAAACATCCGGATCATCTTTCTGCAAACGGATTTGCAAAAGCAGCAATTTCAGATCATCTCTTACCGCCAGCAAAGTATTTGCTGCTGACTTATGTTGGCTTACCATTGTCTGCAAATCAAATGATTTAAAAAAAGCACTCACAAAAACAGAAACAAAAGAAATGAGTGCAGAAACCAGCTTGATCCACAATTGATCCGTAAAAATCAAAGATACCACACCGACTGATGTCAATGAAGCTGAGGCAATTTTGGCTGTTTCCATCCTCTTAAACCTACCAGCATAAATATCTGCTTGTTTTTCTTGAATTTTATGTGACCAAACCACACTACCAAGAGTATCTCTTACCGATGACTCTATTTTATCATAATTGCCCACTATCATTATCACTCCTATTCGCATTCACATCTAACGACTCAAGTGTTGTTCCTTTTTATGCCCTTATGAAAATCAAATTAAAACGCCATTATTAATTACCCATTATCGCTATAACAAGAACGTTATAGAACTTCCAATTATTAGCCTAACGGGAAGTAAGTATTAACTACCCTCAACACGATAACAATTTGCCTCCGAACAATATAATCGTGCAAGTCGGGGCAAATTTATTGCAGACCATGTCCATGCAATGGAAGGCTCCCTCTCACTTCTCACCGCAGAAATCGCGTTTCCGAACTCCAGCGGGAGTAAGAAGGTTTTCAATCCAAACTACTGGCTGACCTCGTTCTATGCACAACGTGAAGAAGGTCCTTTGACTCGCACGGGTAAAAGCTACGAAGAAGGAGTTCAGTTCCTCTATGCGGTCTGGTCTGAGGCTCCACCAGGTCTGATTGTCGAGGCCACAAAAGATTATCGTGTGGAATTCAAGGCCCTTGCTCTTGTGGATCGTCATGAGCGCGGTCTGACCTATTCCCTCAAATTCATCGAGTGAACCTGACCACGTATCAGCATGTGCGAGGCACTCCTGTAGAAGCAGCAGGAACCCGTTCCAAACACGATCAAAATCATACTGACGCTGATAGGAAGGAAATGCTCGGCGGAGGACTTGAGCCCCAATGAAGTCGAGGGCAGCACGCGCGGATTCGGTTGCAGAGTCTGGTATGGGTTCAAGGCGCCGCATTATCCGTCGAATCTCGCGGACAAACACTTGAAGGCGCTGCTGCAGACGCTGCAGCCCAGCCTCATCAGTGGAATCAATCGCTTCGAGAAACTGCAAGTCCTGCAGGGCGGCGTTCCAGTTCTCGGGGCTTCTTTCTGTTGCGCCAAGGCGCAGCAGACGCAACAGTATCTGCGTCAGATCTTCACCTAGCAGATCCTGGATCGCGATGTCGCCCACATTGCGGGCGACGTTTCGCAACCTGAGGCCACGAGTTTCGAATGCGGGTGAAAGCTGGCTCTCCACTGAATCAGCGCGCATACGCACGAGAATGGCTAGGTCCTGCGGCTCGACATTGCCCGACTGTACCTCGCTCTCGATCCACTGTGCTAGGTAATCGCTTTCCTTATCCTTGCTCGCAAACTCCCAGATTGCCGCAACGTCACCGTCAACCAGCCGGTCGGCGCGGGCCTCTGACTCCTCGACGGTGTGATCAATCCTGCTCGCGATGACATGCTGAATTCGGACAAGATCCTCATGCGAGCGCCAGTTGGAGATCAGTGAGACCCTTTGTGAGCTGAAATGCTGCTCGAACTGAGCGAAAGCATCTGGCATAGCTCCCGCCCACACCATGATACGCTGCTTGTCATCCCCCACGGCTGTGAAGATAGCCTCGCTTCCATTGAACGTGGTATGCAGAAGCTGAAACTGGGCAAAGGTTGTATCCTGAAACTCATCGAGAAACACGACTGGATATGTGAGATGCAGGGCTTTGAGGATCGACGGGTTCTCTCGAATCAGCAATTCAACGAGCCGGTTGAGCATCGGAAACGACAGCGGAACATGGTCATAGTCGTTGTATTGGGCGCGCCAATATAACGCGACCGCGCGCTGGAGCTCCGAGCCTGCATGGGCGATCGGCAATCGCGCCCTAGCTATCGTACGCTCGAGTTGTTGGGCGTTCACACCGAGGAAATTGTGGACATTTAGAAAATCCTCGTAGTCCTCCCTGCGCGGTGTCACGATCCGATAGTCGGCTGGAGGACAGTAGGGTTCTGGAATCGCCGCGCGAAAGCGGTCTACAAGGCTTTTTGCGAATGCATCAAAGGTATAGGAGTTGAAGCGCCGAGCTTGCTCAGGCGGACAGCGCTTCGCTACCCGTTCTGCAAGATTGCGGGCTGCATCACGCTTAAAACTGATGGCGAGTATTCGTTTCGGCGCAGCGCACAAGCCGGTCTGTAGAAGGTAAGTTGCCTTCTGCGCTAAAAACTCCGTTTTTCCCGCCCCTGCCCCTGCGGTAACAAGAACACTTTGCGTCGTTTGCCTCAGCGCCTCCCAAGCTCGTGGCTCGAGATCGGCGATCCCTTGCGGCCTCCAGTCTTCGGGTCGGATTAAGCTCATTCATTACCCTCCTCTAAGCCGAGTGCGCTCTTCACATGCTCGATCAACGCTATCAACTCGGGAGGCGCATTTTCGGCGAGGTCGTCATCTTCGATGCGTGCAAGTGCAGAGATATGCGTTTCAGGCTTACTTCGGTTCAGAAACAGGTACGGATACCACTTGAACTCGTCGTCATAATCATCATTGTATAACTCGGAATCGCCACCGGTTTTCAGGGTAACGGCTTTCTTGTCGCGAATCGCGTCGGCTCCACCGCGCGGTCCGTGCCCTCCGGGATTGGAATGCTGATATGCATCTGGGAAAGCGCTCAACATCGCGAAATCAATATCCAGAGGAAATGAGAAGAATATTCCTTCCTCTTCAAGCGCTTTCAGCCAGTCATTGTCCTCACCCTCATCCAATAGGTCGCTGTCCTCTATGTCGCCCACCTCGGTGGGATCAATTGTGCCAGCTTCGACTAAAGCATTCTGGCTGAGATCATTGTCGATCTCCCCCAACTTAGAGACTACATCGGCAATCAGGGCGGCTCCGCCGTGCGCCCTTCCAAGATCAAGATCAAGTAGAGTCGCGTGAGGGATGCGAAGATCACTGAGAAGTTTCCAGAAATGGCTGACGTATCTTCCGCCCAAAGGTACGATCGGCACGAAGGATGGATCAAGCTGAACACCCATGGCTTCAGCTATCCTTGGAATTACTATACGCTCAGAGTCACCCTCGCCTAGAACGACGAAACGGGCAAAGTAGATCTCCGGATAAGCCCTGATGGCGAGGCGGACATACTGGCTGACTTCTTCATTGCCCTCCGGTAGCGTAAGTCTCCGAACATAGGCGCGTCGCACTTCACGGTTAAGCCGAAAATAGCGCACTTCTTCTGGCTCTATACGACTGAGAATCGCTGGTGAATGGCTTGACAGCGCGACCTGAGCCGATGACAGAGCGCCAAGCTCCCGCGCCTGCGCGACGATGCGGGAGAGGAAGAAGGGTGAGAGGCTATTCTCGGGTTCTTCAATAGCAAGAAATGTGAGACTCGTCCGCCGCAACTTTTCCTGGTCAAATGAACTCCCATCGGCAGGCTGCGCGAAAACGTCCTTCTCGACTTCCAAGGTCGCTGCCGTGAGCGCGATATGGAAGATGGAACGCTGACCATCGCTGAGATCTGCGAGCGGACGCTCCTGTCCAGCCTCGTCTGGAAAGAAAGCGAACTCGGCCTTGCGAACTAGCTCCTCGAACCGACTTTCGACCAGGCGCAGGAAGGGCATAGTGTCCGTGCCCGCTTCGTGAACCTGCTTCCAACGCCTGGCAAGTCGCTCACTCACAAAGCGCGAAGGTTCCTCGCGCTCGAACTGTTCTTGAATCGCTTGGGCGCTTGTCGCGGTTTCATCCCGAAACCGTTCGGACCATTTCGCGGCCTGCCACAAGCGGCCCTTAAGCAAGGCAGTCACCTGCCCCACGGCGTCACGGGCAGCCGGGACATAAATGAACTGGATGGAGCCGCGCTCCACTGCCTGGACCCGGTTGCAGTCGTCCCATTCGAAATCGTTATTGAGCGTAGTAATCCACCGAAGATCTTCTTCAATGCTGCCTTCCGGCGTACCGTCGTCGATCCATGTCGCCTGCAACCTCATCCTTGCCTTAAGTGGAGCGCCCGGAGCGGAAGCGGCCATCTGAAGGAAAAACTCCGGAACCGCGTCCGCGGCGGCATCTTCATCAAGACCTTCTAGCTCTGGAAAGGAGAAAATTACCTCGATAAAAAGATTCGCCCCTGACTGAAGTTCCTGCTGGTCGGCAGGCAGGTGGAAATCCTGGCGCCGCATGGTGCGCTGAGCGGGCATGACACCGAAAAGACGTGACAGCGCCTGGAAGACAGCCGTCTTGCCGCTGCCATTGTTGCCAACGAATGCGGTGACGCAGCTTTTCAACTTGATTTTAGTCTCTCTCGAACCAAAGCAGCGGAAATTCTTTATGGAAACCTTTTCGATCTTCATTGCCTGAATTCCTCATCTTTCGTATCCTAATTGAAGGCGGACGTGAAGGTTAAAACCCAGAACTGCGCATTATAGACCCCCATGTGGCACCCTGTGCCACACCATCAAATGAATGAAAACGATGGCTAAAATGACATACTTTTACTACGGCATAAGGTCGAAATGTCTTGGTGCGTCTGAGCCCGATATTATAGACTGATTAAGGCTTCCTGCTTGCACCACAAATTGTTGCCATGAGCACGCAGGGTAGATTAATGCTTTACAGGAAGTCCGACGTAAATTTAAATCATTGGAGGTCTTTCAATGAATGTTATTTACGAGCGCTGTTGTGGTATGGATATTCACAAGAACACGATCGCAGCCTGTCTAATTACAGGCAGAAAGAAGGAGATTAGAACCTTCAGTACGATGACTTCATCGCTTCTAGGACTTATTGACTGGTTGAAGAGCGTTGAGTGTCAATGTGTTGCCATGGAGGCAACCGGATCATACTGGAAACCAATCTACAATCTATTAGAAATGGAGGGGATACCTACTTTAGTTGTGAATGCACAACATATTAAAGCTGTACCTGGTCGAAAAACCGATGTTAAAGACTCAGAATGGATTGCTGATTTGCTTCGTCACGGCCTACTAAACGGCAGTTTTATTCCCAAGCGTGAGCAGCGTGAACTCAAAGAGCTTGTTCGTTATCGCAGAAGTATGGTGCAGGAGCGCGCCAGAGAGTTGAACCGCATCCAGAAAGTGCTTGAGGGCGCGAATATCAAGTTAGCTTCTGTTGTTAGCGACATCGATGGTAAATCATCCCGTCGAATGCTTGATATGCTCGTATCTGGCTGTACTGACGTTCAATCTATGGCAGATAAAGCGCTCAGACAAATGCGTAAGAAAATACCTCAAATTGAAGAAGCGCTTCACGGATTTATGGGCGATCATCAAAGGACAATGTTACGTCTAATGCTCAAGCATATTGATAATCTTGATGAACAAGTCCTTTCACTCGATCAAGAAATCCAAGAAAGAATGAAACCTGTCAATGATCAAGTGTCTCTTATCGACTCTATTCCTGGAGTTGGTGAACGTAGCGCGCAAGTCATCATTGCTGAAATTGGCATCAACATGAATCAGTTTCCATCAGCTTCACATCTTGCTTCCTGGGCTGGCCTTTGCCCCGGCAACAACGAGAGTGCAGGCAAACGCAAAAACGGTAAAACGCGCAAAGGCAGCGACATACTTAGGGCTACACTGATGGAATGTGCTAAAGTAGCCGGACATCTGAATAACACATATTTCAGTGCCCAGTACAAAAGAATCGCAGCTAGACGCGGCATTAACCGTGCTACGGTAGCTGTAGCTCATGCCATTCTCAAAGCAGCGTACTACATGCTCAAAGACGACACACCATACAAAGAACTAGGACCAGATTTCTTTGAACTACGCCGGAAAGCGGAGATCGTTAAGAAATCCGTAAAGAGACTTGAAACACTCGGATTTACCGTTACTATTGAACAGGGCGTTAACTCCAGTACAGCTTAGTCACAAATTAAATACTCAAAGGCCTAATTCATGTTTTTCAAGCATCCACTTGAGTATAGCTGGATTTTTTTGTTTTTTTGGCCCTAGTAGTCTGTTTTCAGGATAGACATTAAATTCGGTAAACAAATCCAGTGTATCTGCTTGATGAAGCTTCCCGCTCACCTACTAACTCCTTCGGACCTAAAAAACGCTCAAAATCTTTTAATTAAACTTCCGGCAACCTTTTTATATAATACTCCTCCAATCTCCCGTCGCAGTGCCCAACAATCCATTCCTTTTCCTCCTGCGACAACTTCTTAAATACATGCCTATTAAACTCAACATACTCGATTTCCCTGCACCTACTCATAAATCGCATATCCTCAAACCGCTTAAACGGATTGGCGAAGATATTTCTTTCAACATCCTTTTTGGTATATCCATCCTTACAGAAAATACTGGATTTATTCTCCACGACCAGGCCTTTTTCTTTTCTGGCACTGTAAAAATCCATAAAGTAATTCACAATATCCGAAACCTTTACCCTGCCGTTTTCATCAACATGTTCTATCATTGCTTTGAGCAGAACCGGTTTGTAGGAAAAGCTCATATCCATGGTCTTGACCATGTCCATGAACTTGTCTTTCATATTGGCAGCGTTGATAATATCCCAACCATACTGCTTTGCATATTTCTTCACCGTGTCTTCCCTGAAGTATTTGAAACTCCGTCTATCTCCAAACGGAACCTCAAGGTCCGGTTCAACCTTACCTTCGCGGATATACCTTTCGATAGTTTCCGATTGCACATCCACCATCCGCACGAACTCCAGCTGGGATATCATATCTTTGACTTCATCCTGCCAGTTGAACAGGTCAATCAGCTCATAATCTGAGACAGCAACCGGGAAGTCCAGCAATACCTGAGGTTTTTCCCCTTTGGCTATCAAGTCCCGGTCAAGCTCAAACTGGTGCTGTGGAGCAACGACATATTGTCCCGCCTTGTATTCCTTAAGGTTAAAAATCCTATGTAAAGAGTAAGGCATATTAAACATATTGGCATTATCGATGAAATCAAAGACCATCAGGAATTCTTTGCCCTTGCATTTGCGCATTCCTCTTCCAAGCTGCTGCAGATAGAGTGTTTTGGAGAGCGTGGGCCTGGCCATAAACAGAACTTCGGTTTGAGAACTGTCCCAGCCTTCATTTAAAAGGTCACAGGCACACAGAACATTGATGTCTCCATGCTCATACTGATCAAGTATTCTTGACCTTTCCGAAGACTTCATCGATCCTGAAACAGCCTCACATTTAATGCCGTTTTGTTTAAATATTCCGGAAATCTCACCGGCATGCCGGACCGAAGCACAGAAAACAACGGTTTTCTTGTCCTTGACACAATTCAGGTATGTTTCAGCGATGATTTTGTTTCTCTCGGGGACAAAGAGTTTGCTTTCCAGGTCCTGTGAGTAGTATTTAATGCCATTTATTCTGAC
The DNA here is from genome assembly GCF_054657415.1 of Paradesulfitobacterium aromaticivorans. NCBI lineage: Bacteria > Bacillati > Bacillota > Clostridia > Eubacteriales > Peptococcaceae > Paradesulfitobacterium > Paradesulfitobacterium aromaticivorans. The sequence continues at coordinate 634,643 of NZ_BAAHYT010000010.1, forward strand.
CGTTGAGAGATCGACATTGGTCTTGACCCTAATACATCTGATGGGTACAAGTTCGCCGATTTCAACGGCTGTTTGCAAATCTAATTTATGGGCTACATTCTTAAACACTTCGAGCAGGTCTTCCCCATCTGCCCGGTCAGGAGTAGCTGTAAGCCCCAAAGTAAATTCCGGCTTAAAATAGCCCAGAATCTTCTTATAAGTATTGGCAGCTCCATGGTGGCATTCATCAATGATCACGTAGCCAAAATCATCCGGTCTGAACTCATCGATATTCTTGGCGACACTTTGAATGCTGGCACATACGACATAAGCATCCTTATCTTTCTGCTCAGCCACAAACAAGCCCGAATTGGCGTTATCCCATAAATCCTTAAAGGTTAGCTGGGCTTGAGTGATTAGTTCTTTAGTATGGGCCAGAAATAAGGTTCTGCGGCCCAGTCTTTTGGCATCACTTACGGCAGTAACTGTTTTGCCGGTGCCGGTTGCATGAAAAAGAAGCGCTATACTTTCCCCATGATCACGCATATTCTGCAGGCTTGATAAAGCAGATTGCTGGTGCTCTCTCAGCTCAATGATCTTACCTTTCTGCTTGGGCAGATAATCCTCCAGCATTTTAAATAATGGTATTTCCCCGATAAAAGTACTCAGTTCATCCTTAATCTTCTCCGGTTGGTTCTTTAACTGGTTATAAACCCACCGGTAAACCTTCCAGTTTTGATAGATAAGGCTATTCTGCTTGGTCAGATCATCATAATATTTATTGTAGGAAACCTTGTAAGGGTTGTGGTAGGTTTCGCCATCAATTTCGATAGCAATCTTTACGTCTTCACTTTCCAGAGCGAAGTCGATAAAGCGTCTGTTCCCATAAATGTCTGTAAACGGATATTGAAGAAAAAGATACTGTGACTTATCCGGACCAAAGGTATCACAAAATAATTCTACAAAAAATCTTCGGCCGCACTGTTTAGACTTCCACTCTGCTTATACTTAACTGGCAACTTGCTTCAACCCCTCAACCGTCGATGACTTCCTTAAGCAACAGTTTTCCTTTGAAAGCGCCTCTCTCAGTGATCTTCTGCTGCCTGATTGACTCAAAGTCTTGTAATGATACGTTCTTACAGTCCAATATGGCATAGACCACTTCAACCAAATCGGCCAGTTCTTCAACACTTTGGCTGTCTAAATATTCCTGAAGTTCCTCACCCAATTTAGCATGTAACAGTTGCAGATACTCCTCTCCGGAGACCTCTTCTATAACTGCTTGTTTCCCGCTTTGTCTGATGATTTGCGGAATTCTATCACGAATGAGTTTATTGTAGATTTTGATATTCATCGTTTTCACCGGACCCTTTACGTGAAAATTTCATTTGCTCTTTCCATTTGACAAAGTCTCACAATAAGATGAATTCTGCACTTATATGTTAAACCCTGCCAGATAACTCGATTTATTTTGGACAAACCTCATCAGTGACTGCTACAATATATCTCGAGGTGAAAACAACATATGAGCAACATCACGATTACGGAACAGGATATCCAGGTGACTCTTCACGATTTTGAAGTATTATGTCATTATCTGGACGAGCACCGGCCTAAGCTTACCCCAGCCCGACAAGAGCTTGGGAAAAAAGATTGCTTTGCCCTCAACAAGTTACTTTCCCGGCCGCGGGATATGGGTGGTCCCAACTACCTTCAACCCAGTTATCCAACAATTAATCTGTTCTTTTTCATCATCATGACAACCGGTTTGTATAATACGCAAAACGGCAAAGGTGACAGTTTGTTTTTGGCACCTTCGCCAAGGCTGGAAAAATACAGGTCTTTAAGTGCATTCGACAAGTATATGTTTCTCTTTAAGACCTATTGGTCCAAATTGGATTTTGAGGAATTGTATTGTGATTCCATGACCATGTTTCACCATTTCATGTACACAAAATTGGCCTTCGAAGCGTTAGCCGGTGCTGAATCCGATGTACGAATTTTTGCTGATGTAGAAAATTTCAATGAAGGATATGATCCCCTTAATCCCATCCATAAGTTGTTTGTCGGAGCCGGCTTAGTTGTTCATCACTTGAGTGTTTTTGGATTCTGGAAATACGAAGAAGCTTATATTCCGGATTTCCATAGATCCAAGAAGGACATCGATGTCAAAGCCATCACCCCGACACCCCTGGGCATCGCGATGATTAATGCTTGTCGCCGGCGCCCGTACGAAATTTATAACGATTCGAGGAATGACCACTATGTAGACTCAAACTGGAACGATGATCACATCATTACCCTTGCAGCCAAAATGGGTGTAAAACGGCCCCTAGCCACAACAAAAAAAGAGCCCTTTGAACAGGCCTTTGCCGGATTCTTACCGGAGGGAGCTCTCAATGTTAATGCCATAGACAGCGTGGTGGGGCAAGGGAAAGCACCTGTGACAACAGGTGACGGAAGAAGCGTCTTTGTTTTCAAAGTTTCCCTTAACGGTAGGACCTGGCGAAAAATAAAGATCGCATCCGCTCACACCCTCCACCATCTGCATCTGGCTATACAGGATGCTTTTGCTTTGGACGATGACCACCTCTATGCCTTTTTTATGGACGGAAAACCCTGGTCCCAAAACGCTTACTGGGACAAGGAAGACGACAAACAGCCCAGCGCCGACAAAGCGGTCCTCAAAAAGCTGGAGCTTGAACAAGGAACTCGATTTTTATACCTTTTTGACTTCGGGGACGAGTGGAAATTTACAGTCCAATTGGAAGAAATCCTTGATGCCCCGGCTCCGCTTAAACCTATGGTGATCGAGAAAAAAGGAAAAGATCCTGAACAGTATCCGGACTGGGATTATGATTGAATCTCGATATCTATCTGCCCGACCCTATCTTTCCAGAGTAATTAATAATGGGTGCCGATTATTTCCGGAGACCATTGCTTATGTTCCTTCGTATAGCAGCATATTTTTAATATCTATTACAGCACCGACCCTAGACAGCAAGTCCATTTCCAAAAGTCCGTTGATCCTACCTGCAGTATCTATTACACTAAAATCTATATTGCATTTATTAACCTTAAATGGACCAAATTCAATATTGTCAACCATCTTGACAAAGGCATATTGCTTACCGCCTACGCCAACACTGGTAACAATCTGGTCGTCATCTTCAAATTCCAAACCTAACTCCCGAACGGAGTCCGGCGAGAGAATTGAATGTGTCGCACCGGTGTCGATAACCACGTTCATAATTACTCCCGTCCTACCCTGGAAAGTTAGCAGTAAATTTGTAAACAACAAGCCATCGCGACAATCAATCACCATCCTCATATACTCCCCCTAAAACCGGGGTTCCTCCTGATCTCCAATTCCATCTTCGCGTTACGGGTATGATAGACTAATGTATCACCCCTACTTCTCATAAGCTCTGCGGTCGCTTCTTTTGGATCGGATATGCTGCGAATTACGGCAACCTCGTCCACTTTTTCCACATTCTCCTCGACAGTAGATTTAATTATTTTCACCTGCACATACTGATTCGGGCAAAGCTTTCTAACTTCTTCCCATTTCATGATGCCTGCCTCCTTCCATTTATATCTCTTGCCAACATTATATCAGATTCTCAAAATTTGCTCCCCTCAAGATCCATCGAAAGTCGCTATTTCGGCCTGGGTGGAGATATCCGTATAAATCAAGAGTTGTTAAAATTATCACGGAAAATAATGAAGCTGCCACTGGGTAGATAATATCCCTGGCTGTTAAATTATGATTTTATTTGGACAAACCAATCTATTAATTGCCGGGCTATACTTCCGATGCCAGGTATCAGTGGGAGTTGCTCCACGGAAAACCACCCTGCGTCCACGATTTCATTTTTATCAATAATTATGTCCCCACTAGCATACTCAGCTGTAAAACCTACCATTAGAGAATCCGGGAAGGGCCAAGGCTGGCTGCCAAAATATTTAATGTTTTTAACTTTCAGACCCACTTCCTCTTCTACTTCCCTTTGCACACACTCTTCAAATGTTTCCCCTGGCTCCACAAAACCAGCTAAAACACTATAGAAATCTGCTTGAAAACGGCTCCCCTTAGCTAACAAAATCTCGCGTCCCCTGGTAATTGCCACAATAATCGCTGGGGAAATCCGCGGATAGTTAACAAACCCACAAGAAGGACAAAGCTTAGCCCTTTCATCCATCTTATTTTCTGTCTGTGCTCCGCACTGGCTGCAATATTGATGAGTACGATCCCAATGTAAAATATGACTTGCTTTACCTGCTAAGAAAAACAAATCATCGGGGATCTTACCGAGTAACCGCCTTAAGTCGTAAAATGACATACCTTCCGGTGCGACCGTGTCCGGGGTAAGTTCAGCAACGTAACAAGAACGCCCTTCCACTCGATCAAGATATTGACTTCTGATCAGCTTCTTGCTTAACTTATACAAATCAATCTCTGGCAAAGTAAATTGCACTTTATCTTTTTTTGAAAGAAGAATTCTATTTCCTTTAAACAACAACCAATATGCCGTTACGTCTCCATCAGCTTTGCAACTGAGTCCTGGTTCAAAAAACATTAGTTATCCTCTTTCATTTACACTCTTCAATCAAAGCCTTAAAGCCCGGTAATGCTCCTTGAATGGTCTTATTCGCAACACAATAAGCGATTCGAACATAGCCTGGGCAACCAAAGGCAGAGCCAGGTACAATAAGAATATTTTTCTTCTTGGCCTGATTGCAGAATTCCACATCATCCGCGATTGGCGACTTAACAAACATGTAAAATGCACCTTCAGGTTTAATACATTGATAACCGTAGGATGAGAGCCCATTATAGAGAAGTTCTCGATTTCGGTTATAAGTGTCAATATCCACTTTTGCATCTAAGCACTTAGCAACAACACGTTGAAATAACGACGGAGCGTTTACGTAACCAAGAATTCGGGTCGCGATATTCGCTGCTGCGATAACATTCTCAAAATCAGCTGCATCGTCCGGAATCACTAAATAGCCTATTCTTTCTCCGGGTAGCGATAGGGATTTGCTAAACGAGTACCCGACTATCGTGTTTGCATAATACTTTGTAAGATAAGGCACTTCGGCATTATCATAAACAAGTTCCCGGTACGGCTCATCAGAAATCAGATATATTTCTGTCCCAAATTCCTTTTGCTTCTCTCTCAGTATTCCAGAGAGTTTGATTATGGTTTCTTCCGAATAGATAACTCCCGTTGGATTGTTAGGGGAATTTATGATAACTGCTTTAGTTTTTGGTGTCAGCTTCTCTTTAAACTCTTCAAGATTAGGCTGGAAATCGATTGTGTTTGGGGAAACTACAACCAATTCACCCTCATAGTTTGTTACATAACCTCTGTATTCTCCGAAAAAGGGTGCGAAAGCGATAACCTCATCCTTGGGGTTAAGCAACGTTTTAAAAATAACGTTTAATCCACCTGCTGCGCCAACGGTCATGATAATGTTATTGTGAGTAAAAGAAGTACCGAATTTTTCATTGATAGACTCTGCGACAATATTTCTTACATCTTCATAACCTGAATTGTTCATATACCCATGAATGGCCATTGCGCCTTCACTATTTAGAATTTCTATAATTGCTTTTTTTACCTCTTCAGGTGGTTCAACATTTGGATTTCCAAGGCTGAAATCGAATACATGTTCCGCTCCGTAAATTGCTGCTAATTTTTTGCCTTCCTCAAACATGGCCCGAATAAGAGAACTACCTTCCACCTGCTTTTGCATTTGTTTTGATATCATAATGATCAACCTTTCTTTATATAACTTTTCCACTATAATATAGCTAGGGCTTGCTAGCAAAAATCATCATCCTTAACAATACTAGGATCTGCTTCCAAAAGGCTGTAAGCCGCCAAGGCAATTTGTACCGTTGTCCGTGAATGACAGTCTATCTTTCTTTTTCGCCAAACTCCTCGCTTTTCCTTCCAGTGACCCCAAGTGTTTCATTACATTTACCTTGACAATAACTCATAAAAACATTTCATTTTGCCAATTTTTCCCTTATTCATTTATGAACAAGAGTCTTACTATCATATTGCCATATTTAATCTAAATACGTATAAAAATACCATTGCACAAATACAACATTTGCTCCACGCACGAAAATGCTCGCTACGAAAGGAGAAGCAAGTATGCTCTACCGCAAATTTGGTCAACTTGATTTCCATCTATCCGCTCTGGGCTTTGGCTGTATGCGTTTGCCAATTCTTAACAAGGATCAGAGTAACATCAACGAAGCAGAGGCTATTCGAATGATTCGTTATGCGATCGATCAAGGCGTCAATTATATTGACACTGCGTATTTCTATCATAATGGCCAAAGTGAGATCGTAGTTGGCAAGGCCCTTAAGGAAGGGTACAGGGAAAAGGTAAAACTGGCAACTAAGCTACCCGTAGGCAGAGTACAAACTTATGCAGATTTTGATCGCTTCCTTAACGAGCAACTTCAGAAACTGGATACCGGTTACATCGATTTTTATCTGATGCACGGTCTAAACCGACGTACTTGGGATAACATCAGGCAGCTTGGTTTTGAACGATTCCTTGAGCAAGCTCTGGTCAATGGCCGGATCCGTTATGTCGGTTTTTCTTTCCATGATGAGTACCCTGTTTTTACTGAGATTATTGATGCTTACCCCTGGACTTTCTGCCAGATACAATATAATTATATGGATACCCATATTCAGGCAGGGACGGCAGGATTAAAATATGCTGCAGCCAAAGGATTAGCAGTGGTGGTCATGGAACCTATCAAAGGTGGGAAATTGGCGAAAAATCCCCCGCCGGCAATCCAGAATATTTGGGACAAATCACCGGTTAAACGCTCTCCGGCGGCCTGGGCTTTGCGCTGGGTCTGGAATCATCCGGAGGTCTCCGTGGTATTGAGTGGTATGAGCACTATGGACCAGGTGGAAGAGAACTTGCGTACTGTTGAGACGGCAAAACCAAACTCTTTGGATGAAGCTGACCTTTCTCTTATCGAGCAGGTTAAAACTATTTACAATTCTTTGACCAAAATTGATTGTACCGCTTGTGGTTATTGCCAGCCATGCCCTTCAGGGGTTGAAATTCCCCGTAACTTTTCCCTCTTTAATGAGGCTCATACTTATAATGATTTTTCTGCTTCGCGATTTGCTTACAAACAGTTCTTCCAGGGAAACAGCCGTGCTTCAGCATGTACGGAGTGTGGACAGTGCGAGGATCTTTGTCCACAGCACTTAAATATCCGCGAACACCTCAAAGAAGTTGATACTGCTTTTGGTGAATGAACCTGCTTAAGCGTGCTATTCACTTCAAGCACTTAAAAAGCACACCGGCCTTTCTATGGCGGTGTGCTTCTTATTGACTAATTTGGAAACTATAGCTCAAAGCCTATATAAAACTCTGAAGGGACAACTGAAGACTCCACCATTAATTAAGGCTATTGAAGAATTAGGTATTAAAAAACTTGATCGCAATCCTATCTTCCAGTGAAAACGGGTTTTCTCTTTTCAAGAAAGGCGGTGACCGCTTCGCGTAAATCCTCTGTACCACAGCAATACGTCGATTGTGCCTGTTCAAAAAATAATCCTGCTTCCACACTACTTTCATTGGCCAAATTGATACCTTTTTTAGCAAAACGCATGCCGGCTGACGGGAAACCCGCCATTTTTAGGGCAAGCTTCAGTGCACGCTCATTCAGCTCTTCTTTTGTAACGAGGATTTCGATAAGGCCTATTCGCAAAGCCTCTGCGGCATCGATTTCTTCACATCCCATAATCAGGCGTTTGGCTTGGCCGATACCGACCAAATGCGTTAAGCGGGTCGTCCCCCCCATATCAGGAGCTAGGCCAAAGCGCACTTCGGGAATAGAAAATTTGGCATTATCCGCTGCGATGCGAATATCGCAACCGAGAATTAGCTCCGTGCCAGAACCATAGCAAAGGCCTTGAACCGCAGCGATGACTGGTATTGGTAAGCGTTGCCAGAAAGAATAAAGGTTCTGCAGCCATACCAAGTTATCCATAATGAATTCCGTAGTGACACCTTTCAAGAAATTGAGGTCCAAGCCGGCCGAGAAATTGTCGCCATTGGCGTTGATGACGATTCCGCCTAAGTCGCGGTCACAACTGATCTCCTTTTGTATTTCTTCTAACTCATGCAGAAAATCCATGCCAACTACATTAAATCCCTTGGCATTATCCAAAGTGATAATTCCTATTCTGGCATCCTTTGTATATCCTAGATGTTTTCCGTAGCTCATGCCCTCTCCTCCATCCTCGAGTTCAATTCCTGCCATCTTAAGCGGTTTCTCGTTGTAGCTTTTCTAGAGGGATTTTCCCCGGCAAGGAGAGCGGGGATGTAATGAGAATCAATAGTGGGAACATCCTAAAATTAGTTATTCTCTATTTCCCTACTAAACCCTTTCTTAATGTTTTAATATCTTATATTTTATTAAGGATACGGAGAAGGCCTATGTCCTTCGAGGCTATCTTCCAGGCCTCACTAAGGATAAACTCAAATTGGAGTTCGGGGAGTGCTCTTATAAGTAGGCAGCAAAGGGAGCCTTTTTAGCAAAGAAGGCTCCCTAAAATTTAATATCTATTTCCATAAACCGAAAGTTTGTTTGTCAAAATTCAACCTTATTAAACGTTCATCAGCGAAGTTTCCTACAAAGCGCTTTCTCCCGTTTCCCCTGTTCTGATCTTAACGGCATTCTCCACGGTAGAAACGAATATCTTACCATCTCCGATTTCGCCGGTTTTTGCCGTTTCGGAAATAATCCGGATAATCTCTTCTACAGCCTTATCTGGAATGACCACTTCAATTTTCACTTTTGGCAGTAAATACACGGAATACTCGACACCTCTGTACACCTGAGTATGTCCCCTCTGATTCCCGCAACCGATAACTTGGCTCACGGTCAGCCCATTAACCCCAAATTTGTCAAGGGCATCTTTGACACTATCGAGCTTGCCCGGTCGAATGATCGCATCAATTTTCTTCATAAATCATTCCTCCTGAACTAAAATACCTGTATTTATCTTCAGGCACACACCCTTTATCATTTGCCTCCAAATTGAACAGTTGAAGGACCCGTCTTCATCGTGAATCCGGGATAGGCCTCAATGCCATGCTCACCGATATCCAAGCCAAGCTCTTCCTCATCCTTGCTTACACGCAGCCCAATGGTTGCTTTCAGTATTCCAAAGAGGAGCAACGATGTCAAGACTGTCCAAACGAAAACAGCTCCAATGCCTATCAGCTGAGTAATCAACTGCTCCGTTCCACCTCCATAAAAGAGGCCGCCATCAACTGCGAAAAGTCCAACCATTGCAGTTCCATAAGCCCCACAAACACCATGTACGGAAATCGCTCCGACAGGATCATCGATTTTAAGAACTTTGTCAAATAATTCGACCGCAAGCACAATCAAGATACCTGCCCCCAAGCCGATGATAGCCGCACCGGCCGGACTAACTGCAGCTGTGCCGGCAGGTGCCTACGAGAGTCTAAATCCTCTCATAGGCACCTTTGCCCCTTAAAACATAAAACGTCCTCAGGTTATCCCTGAGGACATCTTTAGCCTTAAACAACATAATCAATCGTTAACCATAGTTTAGCACTAATTCTGGGAAGCAACAAGATGGTTTTCAAATGAATATTGTATTTTCATTTTATAAATTGTCCGCAGGCGGCGACCTGCCCAGCGTATTTCCGTAGCAACCACCGCTATTTCCATCATGGCCCGCAGGTAAAATACCCCGCTTACTTTGCGCTGCCAAGCATCCATCACCTGATCGAACTCAGCCCAAAATTCCAGATCATATTCCATTGCTTCCGTCCTTTGGTTTTCATTCAGAGCGCGACTCACCCGCTTAAGCTGTACAGCCAATTTTTCCTTCCCAACCATCAGTAAATCCAGAATGGCCCGGAACTCCGGACTCATCCCATCCGTAGGCAGCGGAGAATCCGGGTCTTGGCGCCTTTTTACCCGCTGGGCGGTCATCTCATCGATGTTTTGGCCCCGCTCGATAAAACCCCGGCAGATTTCCAAAAGGCGTTCCCACAAGAGTGGGTTGTCTTCGGCAGTCAGCTCCTCCCGGGCATGATCGTACATCTCCATAAGCTCGTTCAGTTTATGCTCCAGTTGGACCGGCGGCTCCGGTTTAAACATTGTCAACTCAGCGGACGAAACAAATGTCACCAGGCTCTGGAGAAAATAGGACGAAGATTCCTGAAAGAGGTCCTGAAGTCCCTGCCAAAGCTTCGCTTTATAGGCCGGGGGCCTCAGGATACGGTTGACGGCCAGGGCCACAGCCAGTCCGACAAACACGGCCAAAGACCGGATACCTGCATGCATGAGAAATTGGTCCTTAGGAGCATCCAAGATGAAGACAATGGAAACTACGCCCAGAGTAATAGCGCCCGACCAGCCCAGGCGATTGCACAGCGCAATGATCAGGATCACGGCCATGCCAATGACCAACGGGCCGGTGCCGAAAATCATACCGAGCACGATGGCCAAAGCAACTCCTAATACATGCACCGCTATCTGCTGCCTGGCGTTGCGCAAGGCCTTGCCTACAGATGGCTGCATATTTACAACAGCGGTAATAGCCGCGAAGATGGCCGGTTCGATGCGCAAGAATTTACAGATAAGAATTGAAATGGCTACCGCTACGCCTGTTTTAATCGTCCGCGCCCCAATCGACAAACTTACCCATCCTTCCCCTGCGCGAGTTTCCTCATCGTGTCGACAGAATGCTAAAGTATCAAATCCTCCAGTTTGCGCTTAGGTACATGGTGAACACCCTGTTCATCCCGCCAGTACTTCACTTGGGCGGGGGCATCCATCTCCTCCAAGACCACGATTTCTTTCGGTTTCCCCACGGCCATAGCCAGGACGATCTCGTAATCGTCCGGCAGTTGAAGCTCGGATGCCAGCCGTGGACGGTCTATATTGTTGAATTGGCAGGCACCCAAACCCTTTTCTGTAAGTCCCAGCAGAATGGACTGGGCCGCCAGGCCGTGATCCCAGAAAAAAGTCTTGCTGATCCGCGTGTCATGAAGCATGACGATATAGGCGCTCGGCTTTTCCCCTTCTTCCGGCCCGTCCCAGTTGCTCAAATAGCCTGCCCACTTCAGGGTCTTGAAAATTCGCTCGTTTTTCTCCTTCTCATTGGACAACACATACTTCAAAGACTGCAAATTCCCCCCGGATGACGTCAGCCGGGCCAGGTTGATCACCTCTCGCAGAGTATCCAGCGCAACCTTCTCCTCTTGGTAAAACCTCCTATACGAACGGTTCTTGGTAATGAGATCAATGAGCATTGCTTATCCTCCCCACAAATTAGATATAGTTAAAACTATATTAAAGGACAAACCCGCACCACAAGTGCTGCGAAGTTTATACCTTTTTTTCAATAAATTCTTTCATATCCTGAAGGGTGTTAAATTTTAAGGAAGTTGCGATTACCTTAGCCGTTCCCTTTGCTACCATATCACGGTCTTTATGATAGTCGAATTTGCATGTTCGCCAGATTCCGTCCCTTCCTAAGCCGTAGAATAAATTCGAACCTTTATCCGCTTTCATATTCAAATGAATTAACAGCCGTTTAATGTCTCCGTGCGAAAATCTGATTGGCATTTTCTACATACCGATCGCTTTCTTGATCTTCTCTCGATCTCCATTACATCTTAAAAGCTTTAATAAATAGAGTTGCTTTAATTCAGACTCCACTTGCGCAAACATATCCAACTTTTGAATATAAATATTTAGGAATTCAACAATACTGGTTACTAGATCTTCAGTCGCATCATCAACTGAAGCACCCTCTCCGTAAAGGTCGATTTCCTGTAAGGCTATCGTATAAACTTGTAATTCTTCATCTTTTTCAGTTATTGGATGGAACCGCAACTCATTTAAGAGTCGATCGAGGTAAGAAGTCTTAATATGGGACACTTGGTCCTGCCCGCTGGTTGCATTAAAAGTAATAACCTCTATTCCTTTTAATACCAAATTATTAAGGTCAGAATAATATCTTTTAGTATCCCTAATATTATACCTCGGTACGGCGATAGCTTCCATTTTTAGCTTCCCCTTTCGAATTTCCATCAAAATCACTTCGCTTTTTATTATAAGTTAATGTAGTCACTGTGGTCAATGTAGTCAACGTAGTCATGCGATCTTATTATATGCTCATTGAAGAATAATTAGCCGCTCTGCCTTTACGCTTAATGAAGAAAAGCAGTACCCAGATCGGATACCACTCTTTTTCCAAATTCTGCGCAGGATAATCGAATTGGTTGCCAAGGTGGGACGCACCCTGTAACCGCCAGCAAAATTATTAAACAATTACTAATGGCATCTGCCCTTGCATCGCAAGACTCAGTCTTTTTTCTACTTCACCCCAGTTAACAATCTGCCACCAAGACCTTACATAGTCCTTGCGTTTCGATTGGTAATCCAGATAATACGCATGCTCCCATACATCCATAACAAGCAGCGGGATACTACCTGCTTGAAAGAAATCCTGATGCTTTTCGATTGTTAGGATTTCCAACCGTCCCCAACCCGGTTGCCATACTAACAAGGTCCAACCGGATCCTTCCACATTGATGGCAGCCTCACTGAACTGTTCCTGGAATGCAATCAGACTCCCAAAATAATCAATGATATACTTAATTGTTTGGGCTCCGGGAGTTTCCCATCGATTCCCGACAGGAGCCATTGACGTCCAATAAATGCTATGGAGAATATGACCGGAACCATGAAAAGCAATTTCCCGCTCCCAGTGTTTTACCAGGCTATAATCCCTTTTTTGCCGGGCTTCTGCTAGTTTAAGTTCAGCTTTATTCAAACCTTCAACGTATGATTTATGATGTTGACTATGATGAATTTGTAGCAATCCGGTGCTGATAACAGGTTCAAGAGCATTATAAGGATAAGGTAGCTTTGGTAACCTGTGTTGACTAAGTGGCACCATAAAATGTTGCATATTCAGTCCCTCCCTTAAGATCAATGCACTTCAACAAAGTATTTTATTATGCATTATTCCATTATGTTCAGATTAATTTGAGTTCACGGGCGTAATCAAAGGAAATGATCTCTTTCATTCCGGTGTTTCTGTATCCGGGTTCCTCGTGAGAGAACTCCGAGATTTTTGTGGCCGTAAAATCGCGAAAATAACCGGCCACACACTGAATAACCTCCAGCTCTTCTTCACTGAATAGGGAGGGATCAGGCTCTTCAGTAGCCACGATGACTTCTCCTTCATAGTGCCCATCAAAAGGTTTGGTATCAATCACATTGGCAGTCAATAATGCCCAATGAACGAGATCGTGGTGCGCCGGTACCGGACCGTAATGATTATGAATGTAAACCATCCCCGTGATCGAATGCCCATAGCGTTTTACACAGAGAAAATCGGCATAGAACAGAAGTTTTTGCAGCTTGGTTTTGACCAGTTCGCGATTGTTTCGTGCAAACATTTGAACCATGGCCGTTAACTTCTCAAAATCGAAGTCGGTATTCGTCAGTCCGCGCTCATAGAATTTGCGAAAGACCATGGCTAACGAAACGACCGGATCAACGTCCAGGTCATCCGTTTTTGGCGGGGCCAATAACGATTCGATCCGCTTACGTTCCCGGTCATTGAGCTTTGCACCACGCTGACGCAGCAGCAGCTGGATATAGTCCGGATCGTCTTTCAAGCGCACGAGCTGATCGTGATGGGCCGTATCCGGAATAGCTCCGTGCTCATAACGAACCATCGTGGCCTGGCTCCAGCCCAAGAGTGTTGCCACCGTTCGCCCTGAACCGTACCGTTCCCGGATTCTCCGAATGGCACCGGGGAACAGCAGATTGTGTTTCAAGCGGTATTCTTCATAAGCACGATTCAAGGTTTGTCCGTCAAGTTCCTCATCAAAAATAGATTCACCACATTCAGGACACACCAACACGTCGGAAACCACTTTAATCGGTTCTCCTTTTACCGGAAAGACTTCCTGTTTTCTCACCACCTGGGCGTCAACTTCTCTGTCACATGTATCACAGTAGCGCCTCATAAGTTTACCTCCCCTATTTAAACGGTAGCGTTGTAGGGCCTTGGGAACGATGAAAGCTCATACAGACGCAACCTCTGCTATCAATCTTCAACTTTATATAGACTCGGTCTTTATTTACAGGTTTGATAAACTCCCAAACATCACCGTCGCGATCTTTATCGGGTAACGGCCCTCGATCATAATGCCGGTAACTTAATCCAAGCAATTCCTTTTTGGCACCTTGAATCAATAGTCCAAGGTCCGCCAATCCTGCTAAGTTCTTTTTTCTTGGAACCATTCGCCAGTCACCGCTTTCAATCAGCCGTTTGACTTCTCTCAAAAAAACCTCGATTTGTTCTCTATCCACTTATTCCCTCCTTTCCTTAAGTATTATATCCCAAAATGCTATCAATTAGTAGCATATTATTGCGTTTTATCGAGAAAGAGTCCCAAATCTTAACGGCTATCCCGGTACCTTAAGTTGTTAACTTGATCGATTCGCTGTATACCTGTAATTACTCTTCTTTGTTAAATGGTTTACAGACCAGCCTTGCTGTAACCTGTAAACTCAAACACAAGCGTATGTTATCCAATTCAGCTAATTATCGGAAGAGGTGGCAAGAATGGAACACGTATTTGTTGGTTGCTCTATGCTCGAAAAAGAAATTAGGCAGTGTATGCGAGAACTGGCTATGAAGAACAATTTGTTCTTCATTGACGCTGCGCTCCATGTAAACTTAGACCGGTTAGAAGCGTCCTTGCGAACGAAAATAGATGAGGCTAACCGAAACGACAAACCTTTGATTCTAGTAGGAAATAAATGTCATCCAGACATTGGCGAAATAGCCGCACAATATCATTGTCCAATTGTTTCCAGGTCAAATTGCATCGAATTGCTTCTTGGAGACAAGATGAAAGAATTAGACCGAGAAGCCAAGATTTTTTATATAACAAGCGGGTGGCTTGAGAGATGGAAGGATATTTTCATAACCGGTCTTGGCTGGGACACCATTGATGCTAGGCATAATTTTGGGTATTATGACAAAATATTGATGCTCGACTTGGGCACCCCCGTTGACGAAGAAGCTCTCCTGGAGTTTTTTGAATACACCCAAGTACCGATCGAACCCTACCCAATTTCATTGGACAATCTTAAAAGTGAACTCACTAAGATGCTGAAGAATATCGACTCCTACTCTTAGATTTGTTGAAGAAATAAACTCGCAGTCCATATTACCCGTCCCTAGCCACCGAACCTCATTCATGAGCTCTTTGTCCAATAATTCATAATCGCCAAATCCATGCCTTCATAAAGCGCCAGGGTTAGGAAATGCCCTACCTACTCTCTTATGATTATTGACGTTTACGTTAGCGTTGTCTATAATTGACTATAACAGACAGAAACTTGCCATAGAAATCATCAGCCTTCTGTTATTTTTCATGAACTCAAAGGGGAGAATCACTTTGAATGGAAAAGAGTAAATGTATGTTGGACTTGGTTATATTTTCCACTCTTTCCCCTGAGGAAAAGAGACAAGTCACACAGTTAGCTGGCAAAAAAACTTATCAGAAGGGGACGGTCATTTTTCATGAAGGTGACCCTGCGGATACGATCTATATCGTTAAGTCTGGGCGGATACGATTATTCAAAGGTTCAGAGGGTGGAAAAGAAATTACGCTGGATATCCTTGAAGTGGATAGCATCTTTGGCGAAAACTCAATTTTTGATGAGCAATTTCACTCGATGACCGCGCAGGTGCTGGAACCAAGTTTCATCTGTACTTGTACTAAAGCTGATTTTGAAAAAATGATCTTACAGAATCCCGCTGCAGGTCTTAGATTACTTAAATTCTTGGGCAAGCGATTAAATAATTATACAGACCAAATGGCCGATATGGCTTTTCATGATGTGAGAAACAGACTGCTAAAAACATTGCAACGATTGGCTTCTAATTACGGTAAACCTGTCAACGAGGGGCTATTACTCACGATTCATTTAACTCATGAGGATTTGGCGAGTTTGGTCAACGCCTCCCGAGTCATGATTACCTACACGCTCAATAAGCTCAAAGAAGAAGGACTGATCTCTTATACCAGGGATTCCCTTATTATAAGAATCAGCTAGATGCCTGTCGCCTAGTGCTCTGACCATTCGCTCCGACGAGTTAAAGGTATTGGTACAAAGCCCGTAGCTCTGAAGCTACGGGCTTGGCTCTGCTCTTAGTCGAGAGAAAGAGCAATGACCAAATGTTTAATCTTTTCACAGTAGCACCTCGGCCGCTTCCGCCTTAAACAAGACTTCTTTGTCTTTGATGGAAGCTTTTCCTAGCAATCGGTAACCCTTAGGGCCGTCAGCTTTCGAAGCGATTACGACCTGCATAGCTCCATTTTCTTGGATGTTTTGCTGAGTTTTATCCATTTTGTAGATTCCAAAAGCCAGGACATCGTCTTCCCTAATCTCTTTCACTTGACCGACCACAATTAAATGGGGCTCACCCTGAGCAGAGACTGTAACAATCGGTACGATAGGCGCTTCCTTGATCACTTGTTGGATTGTTTCTGTAATTACCATTTTATACCACCCTTTCTAAACTCTAGTGCGCAGCATTTTCAGAGATACCGTTATGGTTGCATGACCCCGTTGAAATCGTTGCGCCAATTCAGTTGTTAATACAACTTTAACTTAATCATACTTGTCTGTCTGTAAAACATTTTACAAGATTCCACCAGGTTATATAAGGCCCTCCCCAAAACCTTGGGAGGGCCGTTGTGAAGTTCAAGAGTTTTTTAAGTTTTATTAACTTTGCTTATCATTGCCCACTACAGTGATTATAATCTGGAGCTCAGTTTTCCCACCGCACTCAATAGTCCGTCCCGGTCAAAATCGCCGCCGGCGGTAAAAAACCGACCGCTATGGCTCCAGACTAGCATCGTTTTCATTGGACCAAGTCCCAATTCAAAGCAACGTCCTTCCACCTCCATCCCGGCAAATGGAATACGTACCGGTACTGAAGGCATCTGGGCCGGTATGTTGGCGTGGGCCGTTTTAGCCTGGGTAACGGTTAGCTGCGCCAGTGGTTCCCCAGGGATGAAGTACTGTGTCAGCAAAACCCCTTTGTCCTCCGGCAAAGCCAGCCACTGGTATTTGGCCTGGTACACCTCACCGGTCAGGGCTGCCTCCGCTGCAAAAATTTGCCCGCCTAAATGCGCCTTTGCCTCAGCCAGGGTTATATCTTGCAAAGGCTGGACTGTCTGCTGAGTATTGTCCTTCAAATGGACATCGGGCGGCAGTTCCAACGAAAACCGTTCATCCGACAGACCCTGGTTAAAGCGCACTTCCCGTACCACCTTGCGTTGCACCGGTTCACCGGCCGCGTTGTACCATTCCGTCACCAAGGGCATCCAGGTATCTTTGTCCATCCACAAGTGGGTTACCATTTCGCCCTTGTCCTTCACCGTCTGGTTGAATTGGAGATGCAGAGCCGGACGTCCGTTCAGGCACTCCGTACCTAAAAGGCGGCTGCTTTTATCGGCCGCCAGTTTTTTTAGGGAATCGGCGAAATTGAGGCCCATTTGTTCACATGTTCCTCGACCACAGAAACCAACTCCCCGTTAGGAATTAGACAAACCCTAGATCCAAGTTCTACCTTAGTGGAGCGTTTTCCTCCAAGCGAGCAAGGGAAATTGCAGACCCAAGCATAGCACTGTCGCAGCCACCGTCGTGACAACCGGTTCCCAGGCGGGTGTTGACCCCGCCCAGGGCGTCTGACTGAAGGTCATCTGAATCAAGACTAACAGACCCGGCACAAAATGTTCCCGCCAAACCATCGGCAGCACGGTGTTAATGGGCACAATCAAGAGCAAAGCGATGCCACCGGCTAGAGTCGGACTCGTCACCAGGGTACTGGCGAGCAAAATCACACTGATCAGGAACGCTTGATACAGCATATAGAGCAGGGCTCCCTGCCAGAGAGAAAACCAGTTGACCGCTCCGATCAGCTGAGCGGTGTAATACCCACCCAGTCCTAAGCCGGCCAGGGCAGCCAAAGCTGCCACCAGGTAAAGGACGCAAAACTTGGCCGCAACATATTGGTAAAGAACAACCGGTTTACTCCACAGCCACTCCCCGACTGCCTTGCGCTCCCCGGCGACAAGACCCATCCCGATCAGGATAAGGGTTAGCAGGCCCAACTGGTTGTATTGGCTGACGATCCCAGGCACCTGGAAACTAATTTTGTCCAAAGCCACAAAAGCCCCAAAGCGCTTGCTTGCTTCTTGGAACTTGATCATTGTGCATCTCTCCCCAGAATCCAGTACAAAACTGAGCCGAGTATGCCGAATAGCACGATAATTACGGCCCACAGCGCCTTGTTGAGGGTTTTGACTCCTTCGCTGCGCACCAGGCTCACGAGGGAAACAACTTGCAGCGCTACTTGGATCACTAAAATAGGTAAAAGCAAATTCCAGGGAATACTCGTAATTTCGGTGCTCATGTTTCCGCACTCCTTCCGTCCTTTTACAGTCGGTTCCATTTGTGGTATTTATTCTGCCTTTTAGATGCAAACCAACGCGAAAAAGTTCCGGTAAGGAGCAAAGTTTTTTATGTTTATTAGGGGGTCTAAAAATTAAATAAAAAGAGCAAGCAGCCTTTTAGACAGATATTGCTACTTGCTTTTATGTCGTCAATATCATAGTTAAGTGTAATATTGTGTTCCATTATTAGATCCGGAAAATCCCGCTTTTATAACTTCTCTATTAACGCTCTGTATGAAGCAGGTTGGAGAGAAGGCATCTTTTTTGTCGATGATAATTTTATTGGCAATAAGAGAAAATTGGTCACAGAAGTATTGCCCGGCTTGGGAGTTATCGGCAATGAAAGGCGCTACTACTGGAAGTTGATTTTCCGGTCTTTGTTTGAGTGCCCCAAAGTATTCCCTTTGGCGGTGACCTTTTCAATCTATGGATTCCATTTCCGGAAAGTATTCGAAAGAACATCCTGTGAGATTAATTAGGGCGGATATACACCCGCCCACTCTTCAAGACTAAATTTTGTATTACAATATATTAGAAGAGCACGTAATGATCTACCTTGCACCAATATAAATGGTTTAGTACCCTGCTATGATCTTCCGACCATAACAAAACAGTTCGCCACCTATACTGATGGTTCGTTCGACCACACTGGATATCTACCCAGCCATAGTCAACCTCTCGGCTGAATATGACCGCTACAACACCCAGTATGATCTTAGCTCGACCCTATGCGATAAGTTGGAACCTCATTACAATCAATATGTAATACCGACGCTTTTCCTAACCGCATAGAATCTTCCCTCCGACTGCATATGAGCCGTTAGACCCATATACAATCTTTGGCCGACCCATGAATACCCTTTAAGAGCATCCATGAATCTTGGCTCAACCATTACGTACCCTCACTGATATTGTGCATCCAATCGAAATAATTATACATGTTATGATTAAATAAACTGGAGCATTAGTTCAAGCACTTGTGTGCAACCGTAAACCAATGATTCATCTACTTCAACATTTAAGATACGGAAAGGAGGGGTTTGGCTTGCCCAAAACGGAGTTTCAGGTTCTCTCAAATGGTAGGCTAACGCTCTGGTTTCAGGAATGGACACCTGAGGCCAAATCCTTGGCTCCTCCTCAAGCACGCGCGGGAACGCTTTCCGAGCAGAGCCTTTTCCTCTATGGGCACAGCCTCGGCGCCTCGTCCTCAATTACGCCCTCCGGTTTTCTGCCCCGCTCACAGGAGTGATTGCCACCAGCCCCTGGCTGAAGCTGGCCTTTGAACCTGCGGCCGTCACATTAAAATTGGCCGGGTTTATGAACCGGATTTGGCCACGGTCTTTACCATGAACTTCACAATGAGCCAGAATGTCCTGCGGTTGTAGAGACTGTTACTGTGTGGCTGAAAAACCAGCTGTGAAGAAATGTCAAAGCTTCTCTTCTTTACATTCCAAGATAAGCCTCCCGGACATGATCGTTTTGCCGCAGTTCCTCTCCTGTTCCTTCCAGGACGATCCGTCCGTGTTCCAAAACATACCCGCGGTTGGCGATAGACAGTGCATGGTGCACATGTTGTTCCACCAGCATAATTGTTACTTCATTTTTTATGATATCAATTGTTTTAAAAATTTCTTCTACCAAGATGGGAGCAATTCCGAGTGAAGGCTCATCCAACAGCAGCAATCGTGGTTGACTCACAAGTCCCCGCGCAATGACCAGCATTTGCTGCTCCCCACCGGACAAATTTCCTGCCAGGGTGTGAAAACGCTCCTTCAGCCGCGGGAATAATTCCAAAACATAGGCCATGGACTCATTTCGTCCTGCTTTAGCCCGTTTATTGTAGCCTCCCAGTTTCAGGTTTTCTTCCACCGACATGTCTGGAAAAACACGGCGGCCTTCAGGGACATAGGCAATTCCCATTTCCGCCATCCGATGGGCGGGTAACGTTGAAATGTCTTGGCTGTTAAACATCAGCGTCCCTTTTTTTGCCACCAAGCCAACGATCGATTTCAGGATGGTAGTTTTGCCCGCTCCGTTTGCACCGATTATGGATACCACTTCACCCTGTTTCACTTCAAGCGACACGTCCCATACCGCTTGTACATTCCCGTAAAAGCTTTGCAAATTACTGATGTGCAGCATAAGCATCCCCCAAATACGCTTTGATCACTGCTTCATTTTCGACCACATCTTGCGGGTTCCCGCTTACTATCATCTTTCCGTTTTGCAACACGACAATCGCATCGGCTACCGACATGACCGCCTTCATGATATGTTCAATGATGACAATGGTAATCCCCATCTTCCTGATTTCACTGATCAATTCGATGGCCTGATTCACTTCCGCCGGGGTTAGACCACCCATTGGTTCATCCATCAGCAGCAATTCTGGCTTTGTCGCCAGTGCCCGTGCCACTTCCAGCCGCTTCAAATTTCCGATCGATAATTGCCCCGCAATAGTATGAGCAAGAGAAGTCAACTGGGTAAGCGACATGATGTTTTCCGCTTTTTGTTTAGCTTCTTTCACATTTTTACTTTTGGCGAGCGAAGCGACCATCAAATTATCGGCTACGGAAAGTTTGGCGAGCGGTTTCACGATTTGAAAGGTGCGGGCAATGCCAAGGTGATTGAGTTCATACGGTTTTTTCCCCGTAATGTTTTGCCCTTTGAAGGTAACCTTGCCGGCACTCGGGTCAAACGCTCCTGCGATGATATTAAAACAGGTGGTTTTCCCGGCACCATTGGGACCAATCAACGCCATAATCTGTCCTTTTTGAACTGAAAAGGAGACATCGTCCACCGCCTTGACCCCGCCAAATTGTTTCGTAAGATTTTGCGCTTCCAAAAATCCGGTCATACGGTTTTCTCCTTTCCGATGCCCGAATGGCGAGTTTTCTCAAAAAACCAGCGGTACAATCTTTTGAATCCATCCACAATGCCGCCCGGCAAATATAGAATGACCATCATCAGCAAAAAGCCGTAAATCGTCAAGTATAAAGAAGGATAGGTCTGTAAGGCCGGAATTCCTTTCAAATACTCTTGCAGCACGACCAAAATGGCTGAACCGGCAATCGGACCGGCAATCGTTCCAATCCCGCCAATCACGGTCACAAAAATCATTTCTGTGGATATATGCGTGCTTAAGACCATATCCGGATCAATAAATTTGTTGTAGAATCCGAAAAAAGCCCCTGCGGTTCCGGTTAAAAAAGCACTGATAAACAACGCGCTGCTTTTATAGCGTGGAGTATGGATGCCCATCGCTTGGGCCGACTCTTCGTTTTCGCGAATCGCAATCATGCTGTAACCCGTTTTGCTTTTCATCAAATAAGAGCAGAACAGTGAAAAGAGTGCAGCCAACACTACTGCCATATAAAAGTACTCTTGTTTGCTGGAAATGGGGATGCCAAACATGGTGTTGACACCAGACAATGGCATCCCTTCTCCGCCGTTGGTAATGCTTTTCCAGTTTACCGCCACAATGCGCATGATTTCTGCCAACGCTAGCGAGCCCAAGGCCAAATATGGCCCACGCAGCCGAAAAATTAAAGCTCCAATCGGAATTGAATAAAGACCTGCACTCAGTCCGCCAAGCAGCAATCCAAGCCCCATATCCAGATGTCCTCTAACCGACCCAATCATGGCCACATACGCACCCAAGCCAAAAAACATGGCATGTCCGAAGGAAATCTGTCCCGTAAATCCCCCCAGCAAGTTCCAGGCCTGACCAAACATGATACTTATGAGGACAATCGTCACCACCGCATAGATATGAATATCGGCAAACATCGGTACCACCAGTGCCAATAATCCCGCCAGCATCCCTGTTGTCAAAATTGCTTTCATGCTAACGCCCCTTCCCAAACAAGCCCTGTGGCCGGAACAGCAAGACCAACAAGAAAATCACGAGCCCGAAGACATCCCGAAAACCCGAGCCATGAGGAAGATAGGCAGAACCGAAACTTTCCGCAACCCCCAGGATTAACCCTCCAACAGCCGCCCCCGGAATGGAACCCATTCCCCCCAAGACCACAATCACAAAAGCTTTTACCACAAACAAAGTGCCGATGGAGGCGTAAATCGGGTAATTGGCCGCAAGAATATTACCCGCCACTCCCGCAAAGGCAGCTCCCAGCCCAAATGTAATTCCTGAAATGAACGGAACATTGACTCCCATAATCGTGGCGGCCGTGGGATCTTGGGCCGAAGCACGAATCGCAAAACCGGTATCCGTTTTCAGCAGCAGCATATGAAGTACAAAAATAATGACGCCTGTGACCAAAAACCCTGCAGCCATCGCCGCGTTTAATGAAATCCCTCCCACATACCACACTTTGTTTGCCCAATACAGATTCTCACTGCTCAAGCGCAAGAACTTCGGACCGATAAAAGCCGGCAGGGCCATGAAGTTCGCGATAAAAATACTCGCTCCGGCCGTCAACAGCAACGTGTTTTCCTCGCTGGCCCGCTGCGCTTTTTCAACAAACAAGCGATATAAAGAAAATCCGATCACAAAACACACAGGAACCGTGATCAGTATACTAAGAAACGGGTCCACTCCCAACTTTGAAAACAGCAGATAACTCACAAACATCCCAATCATGACAAATTCGCCATGCGCCATGTTAATCACGCGCATCACGCCAAATATCAACGTTAAGCCAAGAGCGATCACCGCATAGATCCCACCGATCAGAAGACCATCTGCCAATGTCTGCACTTTATTCTCCCCCCTGATGCCCGAAAGACCTGAAAAGGAGAGGGATTACCCTCTCCCGCAACTCCTGTTTACTTCCAACCCTTAAAGGGAACGATTTGTTTTTCCGCATTTTGAGGCGGATACACGGTATAAAGTTTGCCATCAATCCACTGGGATACATCGGAAATTGCTTTATTTTGATTGGAATAAGGACCGAACTTTTCGAATTTTACATGGCCGAAAATGGTGTCCATATCCGTTTGCGTCAAGGCCTCACGCACTCCTTCGCGGTCTAAGGTTTTTGCGCGGGATAAGGCATCTGCAACAACATAAATGGCAGCGTATCCTTCCACCTCGTGT
Organism: Paradesulfitobacterium aromaticivorans; assembly: GCF_054657415.1. Lineage (NCBI taxonomy): Bacteria > Bacillati > Bacillota > Clostridia > Eubacteriales > Peptococcaceae > Paradesulfitobacterium > Paradesulfitobacterium aromaticivorans. Next base: position 658,281 of record NZ_BAAHYT010000010.1, read on the forward strand.
TCACCCGGTTCATGTCCGATTTTTTCCGTAAACTTCTTGTTAAATTCCTGCCACTTCGGATCCTTCTTGTTCCCATGCCAAGGACCTGCCGTTAATACCGTATCTGCCAATGCGCCTGCCTGTTTGGCAAAACCAATAATCGAGTGACCGGCCCCGGTTCCGACAAAGTATTTCGGACTTAAGTTGGCTTCCTTCGCCGCTTTGATCAGTTGTGTGGCATCATTGTCATCGCCTGCCGTCATGATGACTACTTCAGGATTTTGTGCTTTCACTTTCTCCATCACAGGTTTCAAATCAAGTTCTCCCGCTTTGTATTTTTCGATGGTGACCGGAACTTTGCTTTCCTCGAAATAGCCCTTTAATCCATATTGATAAACTGCTTCCCCGAATGCGTTGTCGACGTTGACATAGGCTATGGACTTAGGCGGATTGTCTTTGAAGAACTTGCGCAAAGCGTCTGTGTACATACCTGATGTGGGATTTAGACGGAACACATATTTTTTGTCTCCCATCGTAGCCTGGTCTGAAGAACCGTGTTCAATCATATAGGGAACCTTATTCTCTTCGGCTACCGCTGCTTCCTGCAAGGTCACACCTGAGGAACGTCCGCCGATCAAAATTAAAACATCTTTATTGCTGACGAGTTTTTCCGCAGCCGTTTTCCCAACTGCCGGTTTTTCTTGGCTGTCCTCATAGACAATTTCCAACTTTTTGCCTTTCACGCCGCCCTTGGCGTTGATTTCGTCAAGCGCCAGGGAGTAGGCTTGTTTAAACTTTTCGCCGAATACAGCCGATCCGCCCGTTAGCGGGAGAACCGTTCCAATCTTGATCGTGCCGCCGTTGGTGGTTGCATTGGAATTCGAACTATTGGTGGTATCCGGTTTGCTTCCACAACCCGCGACCATCAAACTGCTGATTGCAGCGATAGAAATTAGAGTAAATAACTTTTTCCTCATGTTCTAACCCCCTCCGTTTTGGGTGATACAACCTATTGTTTTATTATTTTATTGAATCTGAATACCGCTCCTTCCTATTTACAGTTCGTATACAATATATAACAAATTTGGTAGCGTTCACAGTTTTAACCGACCAACTGTCACTTTCGAAACCTGAACGGCCGTTTTTGTCAGGTAAACGCACCTTCAAACATATCTTTTTCTAAACTCAATTTGAGTGGTCGAGGTGGTCAATCCTGGAGCCCTGGATTTGGATACTTTATTTGGGTTGTGAATTGTTTATAGAATTTTAACCAGGCTCTCATAGAACTGGGAACCACCGTCTGCCTCCCCAAAAGCTCCCGCTGTCCTGCCTGCCCGACATACCTTCAGCCACCGCCACTGGGATCTCTATTGGCTGATCATACCCATCAGCAACCAAGACTTCCCGGACCTAATCAAGGAAACACAAAATCCCCCTAAAAACAGCCGCTGGCTAAGCTTAAAGGAGCTTGACTCGGCCCCTGTCCCCACAGCTTTCCACGCTCACCGCTTCTTCATTCAAACGCGCGCGGCTAAATTCTTAGAGAATGTCGTCAGGATAAGTCACGGTTAGACCTCCGTTTCAGAACAGTTAACCTACGGGCGGAACGGAGGCCTAATGCTGTCTATGACCTTCTCAGCGTCAAACAAATCTTTTACTGAATTGGCCTGGTAATGCAACGCAATCCCATCGATGTGCCTTCTATCCATCATCAGATAGTCTGAACCGAATTTCATATATGGATTCGGCCCGACAGAACAAAGCACCCTGAAGCCGGAGTTGAGCAGAAATTGAAACTTTGGATCCCCAGGCAGAACGGAGGCGCCAAACGGATAAATGTAAACATCTGTTGGGCCGATCAGCGGTTCGACTTCTTCAAGCCAGCGCCGGGTATCTCCCTGTAAAGAAGAAAGTGAAATACTGCGGGCATTAAGGTGCCCATATCCGTGAGAGGCAAAAGACCAGCCTGTCTCTTTGAGGCGCTTGATCACGGACAAGGCCTGTTGGCGTTCCTCCGCATAGCGTGGGGACTCGCGCTCATTTGTGCGATAGCCTAACACTCCCTCATATCCGGTTAGCGCTATCACCCCTTTAGCCCCATCCAGGGAAAAGTCCGGGTGTTCGCGTACGAATTGATCGAGAATCGGTATGATCTCATTGTCCTTGGATACAGCCTCCTGCCCACCGGGATCTACCGAATAGGTTACAATATTTCCCGTATCATCCAGGATCAACTTATATACATTCCCGTTACGCAGCATGTATTGGTAGTAATTAAGATCGTCAACGGAAAGAATCAGGGGCTTTTTGCCTTGAGGAAGTTTCAGAGGCTTCGGGGTGAGAACATTCTTCCCATTCTCTGCCTTTTCTTCATAAAGGGCATGGATATCAATGAGGATATAGTTTTTCTGGTAGAGACTTTCCAGGATTTTGTGGAACTCCGGCACAGTGACAAACCAGTCATTGTACCCCTTTTCCTCCAAATCCCCATCAAAGGCGAGTTCAGGGTAGGCAATCAGCGGGTGAAAAAAGATATGCTGAACCGGACCCAGATAGCTAACTCGTTCCGCTGCGTTGAGTGCTGCCTGGCGTTCAAGCTCAAGACTCTTCCGTGCAGCCTGGACTTGATCCAGCTTCACCGCAAACTGCTTAACCGTCTCTGCAAAGCCGAGTCGGCTGAGCTCCTCGAGCGTGCGCTTAACCGCTTTATAATCAGCGTTCTTCCTAAGAAAAAGTGTCGTTTCCTCTTCAGCTTTGGTTTGAATTGCCTCCTCCATTTGAGCCCCGACCTTTTCCTTAACGGAGCCAAACACCTTCTGCTCGATACCGGCTTTCACCGCTCCCGCCTGAGCAAGCTCACCCTGGTGGACAAGTTCTGCAAAGCGTTCCACTTCCACTGCTGCGGAAGGGGGAATCGCCTGAACATTAATCGCGGTTAAAGCCAAAAGAATCATCTGGATAAAGAATGCTAGCCCGACAAACACCTGATTAAAGCTCGCTCCGGATTGTCTCACTTTCATCCACTTCATCCCCCTTACAGTTGTCCAAGAACACCTATACTTTCAAATGGATTTCGGCGTAAACTACGGCATTCCTTTTTGGAGAAGTATCATATTCACATAAACAAAAAAACCGTTTCCCGAAATTAATTGGAAAGCGGTTATAAACATCTCGTCTGTGCGTTAAAAAATACTCAATTGATTCGATCTTAAGCGCCGACAAAGTTATGAGAACGGATTTGGCCCCCGTCCACTAGTAGAGTTTCACTGGGATAGTTTGAATTTAGCCCTGCAGCTTAATCGATTGGAGATCCATTATACTTGCCACTAAAGCCCCCAACAGGCGGTGAAAGCCCTGGGGGTTTTGGCCTGGTACCCTGAATTGCTTATTGATCTCGATCTGGACCGCCGGTATCCCAAGTTCGCGCGCCACATAATTCGTGACCGTATTCCGGCCGAAAGCAGCAAAATGGTCCCGAGAAATCCGGATTAAGCCAAAGGCTTGAAAATTGCGCTCAAGCACTTCAGGGAACTGAACTTTGCCTAAGAGAGTCTTTCCTCCGTTTGTGCCTAAGTCCACATCAAAATTGTGCTCACGGGCGGCACCGTGGATGTCCAAGAACCATTGCACCTTTTCCCTATTGCAGATTTCAGCGATCCGATCTTTATAAATACAAGGACTGTCTACGTTCGGATCCCCGCCATACAGCTTGGCCACCGCTATGGCATGGGAACCCGTCAGTTTATTTAAGAGATAGACAACCGAGCCGGTAAATTCGTCGGACATCTTAATCTTTCTCTGCCGATAATGCCTCACGGAATGAGGAGCAGAGACCATTACCGGAATTGTCCCGGGGAAAACCCTGAAGGGATCCTCCTGTTTGGGATTGACATTTCTATTCGTCTTGTAAAAGTGGATCCGTTCCACACTCACCGCTTCTTCATTCAAACGCGCACGGCTGAATTCTTGGAGAAGATCATTAGGATGACTCACGGTTAAACCTCCGGTTGAGCTTATTTTATACCCCATTTGTATTATAATACTTAGGTAAGAAGCAGCAAATTCTTTTCTCAAAGGAGTCAAAGCCGTGCCAAAAATGTTAAAATCCATTAAGCCTATACTTGGAGTATCTGAACCTCTGTCCCCTGTCCCTGATGATGCTCCTGCCCTGGCGCAAGCCTTGCTGTCTTGGTACCATACGGTCAAACGCGATTTGCCCTGGCGGCAAACCCATGACCCCTATGCCATTTGGGTCTCTGAAGTGATGCTGCAGCAAACCCAGGTAAAAACCGTCATCCCCTATTACTTAAGATTTCTCGAACGCTTCCCGAGCCTGAACATCCTGGCCCAAGTCGAATTGGAAGAGGTGCTCTCTTACTGGCGCGGGCTGGGCTATTATGCCCGCGCCCGCCATCTCTGGGAAGGAGCCCGCCATGTATTTTTCAGGCTCAATGCGGAAATTCCTAAAACGTACGAGGCCTTACGCCAGATCCCCGGAATCGGAGAATACACCGCCGGAGCCATCGCCAGCATTGCCTTCGGCGTGCGCATTCCTGCCATCGACGGTAATGTCCGGCGCATTCTCTCCCGCATTCTCGCCTGGCCGCACCCGATTGGAAGTGCGTTGAGCCGCCGGGAATTCCAAAACCGGTTGCTGGAATGGATGCCCACAAGCCAGACTGAAGGCTTCGGGCAAACACCTGGAGATTTCAATAATGCACCCGGAAATTTTAACCAGGCTCTGATGGAACTGGGCGCCACTGTATGCCTTCCCAAAAGCCCCTGTTGCTCTGCTTGCCCGGTATCCGCCTGGTGCCAGGCTTCGGCTCCGGAACTCTACCCGGTCAAGCGGGCCAAAAACAAGCCGAGCTCGATAATACGCCTAACGTTTGTCCTCATACGGGAAGACCAGATTTACCTGCAAAAACGCCCCTCAAAGGGACTCCTGGCAGATCTCCTCGAATTTCCGGGCTGCGAGCTTCCATTACAGGAAGTCTCCATGAATAGAGCACACCAGAATTTCCTCTTGCCCGCTTTAACAGGCACACTGCTTCCTCTTACCCCTGATGATTGCTTTTCTCTCTATCAGAAAGCTGTCATAGACCGTTCATATGACAGAGAAGCGTGGGAATTGTTCCAGTCATCCCCCGCCCTTCACGGCCCTGCCCGACATACCTTCAGCCACCGCCACTGGGAGCTCTATTGGTTGATCCTCCCCATTAAAGGCCACGTTTTCCCAAACCTGATCAGAGAAGCACAAAATCCCCCGGAAAACAGCCGCTGGCTAAGCTTCCAAGAGCTTGACTCGGCCCCTATCCCCACAGCCTTTCAGAAAGTTATCGATGCTGCAAAAATATTTTTTCCTAAACTCAATTTGGCAGCAGGAAAACGAACAGACGTGTAGAATTATAATAACATAATAATTATTCTAATAAAACATTAGGAAATGAGGTATTTGAAAATGACGAAGGTCAGAGAATTGTACAAATGCAGTGTCTGCGGCAATGTGGTCGAGGTGCTCAACCCTGGGGTTCCGGCATTGGTCTGCTGCCATCAATCCATGGAAAAACTGGATGCGTTGGCTCAAGACGGAGCCAGGGAAAAGCACGTGCCCGTGCTTGAAACGACTGCGGCAGGACTCTTAGTCAAAGTAGGAGAAGTACCCCACCCGATGGAGGAAAAACATTCGATCCGGTTCATCGAGGTCTTGACCGCCGACCAAGTTCTAAGGGCGGAGTTGGCCCCCGGACAAAAACCGGAAGCCGTGTTCGCGGTCGCGCTGGCAGATGTGCTTGAGGTACGGGAATACTGCAATCTTCACGGTCTTTGGAAAGCCCGGTGAGCACAGTGAGCCCAACGAGCATCTAACCCATCTTAGCGGTTTAAACGATTGGAGGATAACGTCATGAACTTAAAGGGAACAAAAACCGAACAGAACCTGATGGCAGCTTTTGCAGGCGAGTCGCAAGCCCGCAATAAATACACCTATTTTGCGTCTCAGGCCAAGAAGGAAGGTTACGAGCAGTTGGCTGCCCTCTTCCTGGAGACAGCGGACAATGAAAAAGAGCACGCCAAAATCTGGTTTAAGCTCTTAAATGGCATCGGTGATACCGCAACCAACCTGGAAGCCGCCGCTGGAGGCGAACACTTCGAATGGACGGACATGTATCCTGTCATGGCCAAAGAGGCACGTGCAGAAGGGTTTGCGGATATCGCCCGCCTCTTTGAAGAAGTGGCTGAAATTGAAAAGAGCCACGAAGAGCGCTACCGAGAGCTCTTCAAGAATGTTCGTGAAAATAAGGTTTTTGCTAAAGACGCTAAGGTAATCTGGCGTTGCCGCAATTGCGGCAACATCCATGAGGGCAAAGAAGCCCCAGATGTCTGCCCGGTCTGCAAGCATCCCCGGGCCTATTACGAGATCGTTGTTACTAACTATTAACTTGCAAAATTGTGCTCACGGGCTGCTCCGTGGATGTCTAAGACCCACTTCAATTAAAGTGGTTCGTTCCACGGCCACCGCTTCCTCGTTCAAACGTGCGCGGCTGAGTTCTTGGAGAATGTCATCGGGATGACTCACGGTTAACACCTCCGGTTGGGATTAAAAAGAGCAAGTGCTCCCTGGACAGGGTATCAGCTACTTGCTCTTTTTGCGTTCCTTAAGTTACAAAATCTTGCTCAGGGTCTGCAAAGCCAATTCCATTGTCGCCGTATTCAGCCGGGCATCCACAGTTTCCGGTTTGAACATCAGCAAGATTTCTTGCCCCAGTTTGATTTTATCCGAGGGGTAAGAGGCTGTATCAACGGGAATTGCACCGACGTTAAGGAAGAATTGTTTGCGGTCATCGAGGTCTTCCTTATTCAACCTGACCTCGAACAGTACCCCTTCAATTTCAGGATGATTTTTCTCAAGGAAAGAAATAACTTTGTAAAACAGAAAGCTGCCAATCCCTCTGTTTTGATAATCCGGGGTAATCCCGAGGTGTTCAAAATAGCCCATTTTCACACCTGGCATCCAGTAGAAGCAGGCAATTCCCATAACTTGGCCCCGTTCTACGGCCGTGAACAGATAATAATGATTGGGCTCGATCTTTTGAGGTTGTAAGAGTTTATCCTCAATATTGTGCTGGACTGACTCCGGATATTCAAAGACCGTGCGCAGCAAGCGGATGCCCTCTTGCACATAGTCACCATTCGGCCTTTTACCCTGAACAAATTTGATATCATCCGTATTCACGTCTATGATATTGCCAAAATTATCCTTAATGATAATTTCCTTGTGCTTGATCATGGCCAGATCCCCGGTATCAACGTAGGCTGCGTTAGCTTCATCCGTGTCGATATGAAATTCAGTCAATCCCTCTTTGACAACCCTGACTTTGACATCGTGATAACAGACAGTTTTCTCCCCTTTGATCAGGACACTGACTTTATCCGCATTGGCTATTTCCAGCCTGTCCGCATCTTTGGTCAGCATATGAATGTGCGATTTGGCAATAATGCAGCCCTCATCAAGAACCACAACGCCCTTGGGCCCAATCAGTACCGCTCCCGGGGTGCCCTCGACATCTCCGGAATCCCTTAGGGGCGCATCTATTCCTAAGATATACGTGTCCGTCCGCGCCAGTTCAATCTGAGTTTTGGCCCGGGCCGGCCCGATAATCCGAACTTGCTGCAATACTCCCTTGGTACCGACTACGTTCACTGTTTCTTTGGCGGCAAATTCCCCTGCCTGGCCCAATTCCCTGAGCACTGTAAGATTGTTACCCTTTCCAAAAAGAGCCTCGACATGTTCCTCCGTCAGATGAACATGCGCTCTGGAAACTCCAACCCGCACTAGCCAACGGTTTTCTCTCTTAAAATCTACTTTCTTAGGGTCGATATTAATAGTCATTCTACTGCCTCCAAGCTACAAGATTTAATACAAATTATAGTATTTATACCTAGTATTTTAGTAAATATGTAGGTTCAACGCAAGCACAGACTCTTGTGATCGAGGCACGATTTCAGATACACGATTTCAGATTCAGCAAACTCCCGCTTGTTAAGCTTTGCGGGAGTTATTCGTTCGTATGCCTGGCCAGGAACAAGGATTTCCTGTTTGTTCATACTTACTTATGACTTAGCTTTAAGCTTCCTTTGAAAATAAAGAAAGATAGGAGCCGGGATCACGATCCAGCCAAAACTCTTAATTAAGCTGTTAACCGCCCTATCCCGGGCGCGTTGTTTTTCCTGAGCCACTAAATCATCGTAGTTCTTTCTCAGTTCTTGTTCGGTCAAAGCCGGTTGTTTCTGATCAGGTAATTTCTCAGGCATTCTTTGATACTCGGCAAAACTCATGTAATACGATGGCGGTGATGCGATATCTGCAACCGCCATGAAAGCAGCCACACTGCCGCCAATGGTCATCATTAAGGTAGCCAGAAGTACGATATAGATGTACACCGTTTTTATCATATCTTCACTCCTAACTTGCTCTCCTTCGAAACGCCTTCCCCTACCTGCAGACACTGCTATGATCAGAAAAATAGTGACTAAAACGACTCCCCCGACAATTAGCACACTCATTAAACTTCGCTCACTTCCTTTCATGGGGTTTCCATTCCTGAGGATTTAGGTCTTCTGAGCGTTTCGGTTTCCTGAGGGTTTTTCTTTATAGTTTACGAAGGTGTTGTATACTTTTAGTACTTCAGCATACTATCAATCATCCCATCGAAAGAAATTGCCATGCCACTTGCCGCGAAATTTTAACCCAAGATCTTTGACAATTTTCAAATCTTCGGTCGCCAGTGTTGACCTGTCCTCAAAGGAACACATTAGACATTTTTGCCGGAACATGTTGTCATGATCCTCTGGATCTATCTCATCTGAAAGCAACCCAAGGATTTGGTTTAAGCCCTCCGCGCCAAGATACCCGATAAGGCGATAAGGCCAAAGTGCTCCCCCGCATTGCCCAGAACACAACAGTAGGCAGTTTCCCCTGTTTCAGGATCTACAACTCCGAAAATCTCATCATCATACATCCATTCCCAACAGGCCGATTGTTTGAAAGCAATAGCTGCTTCGTATAGTGAACGCCATTCCTCAATTGTTGGAATGTTCGATTTCGTCATATATTTTCTCCTTTGTTAAATCTCAAAACTTTTATATATAAGATTCTGGGCACAAGGCTAAAACTCCTGCAATGAGAGCGTGTTTGATCCTATCATTTCGCCGTTCGGGGTTAAATACTCAGCTGATGCTTAGCAAGAATGCAACCATGCGGACGCGGAGGCTATGTGCTCAACGCCTTCCGGCGTCACTGCTATTATCAGAAAGGCTGACCGCAAATAGAAGATCTGTTAACTCCATCAGTTGTTCGATCTCTATTCTCTGTTTCATTTGCCTATCCCCCCTGATAAATAATTTACGGCCCGGGCATAAGACCCAGGCCGTAATTCCATAACATATGCACTTTTAGCGTTTGGAGAATTGAGGAGCTTTACGGGCTTTCTTAAGACCGTATTTACGGCGCTCCTTCATGCGCGGATCGCGGGTCAGAAAGCCTGCCCGTTTAAGAGCGGGCCGCAGGCTGATGTCAGCCTTAAGCAGAGCACGCGCGATGCCAAGTCTAACCGCTCCGGCTTGACCGGTGGTTCCACCTCCGTGGACCAAAGCGATAATATCGTATTTTCCTAAGGTCTCAGTCATATCAAGCGGTTGTTTGACGATCATTTCAAGGGTTTTCTTACCGAAATATTCCCCTAAACCTCTTTTATTAATCGAGAAATCCCCTTGTCCGGGAATAAGACGCACCCGTGCTACAGCATTTTTACGACGGCCGGTGCCGGCATATTGCAACTGTACTGCCATTTTCTATACTTCCTCCTTTCTTACCTAATTGTCCAAATTTCAGGTTGTTGAGCTTGATGGGGATGTGTAGAACCTTTGTACACTTTCAATTTCCTGAACATTTGGGCACCTAGCTTATTGTGAGGAAGCATTCCTTTAATTGCATGTTCCACAGCCCGTTCCGGAAAAACTTGCATTAACTTACGATAAGGTGTCTCTTTAAGTCCCCCGGGATAACGGGAGTGTGTGCGATACATTTTGTTATCCAGCTTATTGCCGGTTAAAAGAACTTTTTCAGCATTAATAACAATAATATGATCCCCTGTATCCACGTGCGGGGTAAAAGTAGGCTTGTGCTTGCCCCTAAGGATCAGAGCAGCTTCCGTGGACAAACGACCCAAAGGAATGCCGGTAGCGTCAATGACGTACCACTTGCGCTCTATATCGGCCGCTTTCGCGAAGAAAGTGGACATTTTTCTCCCTCCATTAAGTTCGATCTAAATTCAATAATTTACACATTCAGTTGTCTTTTCCGTTTGATGTGGGGCTCAGGCACACGCGCGGCAAATATCATGAACTATGGGGCTCAATCACAGCTCACGACATAAAGACTCATAATTGTATTTTATCCAAACGGCTGGTAACTGTCAAGGAATTTTGCTTACACCAGCAATTAAAAACTTAATGCTCTAATTGTTTATGATTTGATCTCTATAACACTGACAGGCTTCATTCACTACACAATCTTATATCTAGTACAGCTCCGGAAAAATCTCTTGCGGTTTTTTTGCATCATAATTTACATACGTTAAAGTCAAGCCATGCGGCGGTGCGGTTTCTCCACTCTGTTTGCGGTCTTGGCTCTCAATAATAACAGGAATATCCGATGGGTCAATTTTTCCTTTCCCCACCTCAAGCAGCGTTCCGGCGATTATCCGAACCATGTTGTACAAAAATCCATCCCCGATACAAGTTATGCGGATCATACCCCTGACATTGCCCTCTGACAAGCGTACGTCCTCTAACTCTTGTTCGCTCCCGATCTCCCCTACTCTGGTCACCCTTGACTTGAACGGTTCGTCTTCCAACTCTACCCTGCCTAAAAATAAGGTGCGCTCAAACGTCTTGCTCGCCCCTCCAGCGGAAGCGAAAGCCTTGAAATTATGTTTACCTTCCAAATGCTTAGCTGCCTCTTGCATATGCTTAACATTGAGAGCTATTGGTTCATGGCAGGCATAGAGGCGCCTGAACACATCCGGAATCGGCCGATTGTCAATAAGATAGTCATAGCGCTTCCACTTGGCGGATCTACGTGCGTTAAAATCCTCATGTTCATTTCTAGCCTCTAATATTCGGATGTCGCGTGGTAATAAGCTATTAAACGCCTTAGGAATCTTTTCTTCCGGAATTCTCGTCTCAGAAAAAAAACTCACTACCTGACCTGCTGCATGCACGCCTGTATCCGTGCGCCCGGCCGTGAATATCCTGATTTCCTCACCCAAGACTTCCTGCCAAACTTTCTCTAGGGTTCCCTGAATCGTCGGGCCGTGAAACTCCGGCTGCCGTTGAAACCCATGATAGTTCGTGCCGTCATATGCTATGGTCAGCCTTATGTTGCGCATCCCTGACTCCTTAAAATATACCTTAGTGAACCTGTAACCGCTTCAGACCGTTCCTCTGCCCAAATTCTGTCCGCTCCCGCCACTTCTTAACCCGGTTCCTGCAGCGAAATCCTCAATAGCTCTCTTGGAAGACCCTTGAAACTCTAAACCTATATAAATCAATCTTAACATTTCTTCTCATTGCTTCAAACTAAAAAAATTCTATTAAGGCAAAATAACGAGTATAATTCCGCAAAGGAGCGCAGCTACCACGCTCCAACTATCGCGTCTTCCCCATTCTCGTGTACTAAGCGTGCGGTATTTGCCGCTGCTGTAGCCGCGCATGACCAGGTTTTCGGCGGTCTCCTCCGCCCGGCGCAAACTCAAGAGGAGAAGGGCAGGAAGTAGATTCATTAGTTCCTGTATGCGCCCAAACAGGGAAGACGGGACCGTGCCTTTGGCTGCCCTCGCCTTGGAGATGGCAGCGATCTCTTCCAGCAATAGCGGCATGAAGCGCAGGGTTAGGGTTATTAAAAGGGCGAAATCAGCCGCTTTAGGCGTCAGCCGCACGAGCGGGTTAAGGAAATAGGCAATTCCCAAGCCTTGCTCCAACGGGGGGGTAACCGCGGCAAACAGCCGGGTCAGCGCAAACAAGACAGCGATTCGCCACACCAACACGGCAGCCACCTTAAGACCTTCCACCGAGAAATGTCCTTGCCAGAAATGTTCGGATTCCGACCAAGTCCAGCCCCCGGCCAATAGGTAAAAAGCCGCAATCCAAAGCAGTACCATCAACACAGGGCGAAAACTGCGCCAGGGAACCTCGCTCAACCACATCAGGATGAAAACCCCGGCACTGGCTACAGCTAGACCGTGCCATCCCACCATAGTTAAGACAAAAGACAGCCAGACAAACGCACCTACCTTAAGCCGGGGGTCCAATTCGTGAAGGACACTCTCTCCCGGCCAGTAAACTTCAATCTCCATTACGCATCACACTCTCTCGTTGTCGCTGCTCCTCGTTTGGGAGTGTCAAGGGGACGGTTCCTTTGACATATTCCTCATGCTTCGTGCCAGATACAGGACAGCGTACCCCTGCCGCCTGGAGACACTCACGAAAATCCTGCCAGGATGAAGCGGGAAAATCGAGCGTCACTTGCCCATCTTCAATCAGCCACAGACGGTCAGCCAGTTCAATGACCTCAGTCAGGTCGTGGGTCACGCACAGAATCGTTATCTCCCCACGCACGCCGGACAGAAACGATAAGAGATGTTCACGACCGCGCCCGTCCAGGCCCAGCATGGGTTCATCCAGAAGCAGGACTTGAGGCTTGCTCTCAAAGGCTGCTGCCAAAGCCACTCTCTGTTTTTCTCCTCCACTCAAGTGTTCCGGGGGTTTTGCGGCCATTTCCGCCGTGATCCCAAAGCGTTCCAGGTAGCTAAGGTTCTCATCTTTCTTACTCTTTGCTTCGCGTCTACTGCGCCCGTAAAAAACTTCATCATAGACCGTGTGGCCGATAAAATACTCTCCCGGCTCTTGGAGCACCAGGCGGCAGCGTTGGCGTTGGCGCACCACATTATCTTTCCCGAGGACTTCCCCAAAAGCCTGACATCTTCCCGCTGTCGGTAGATTAAGGCCGATCACACTCTCTAAAAGAGTTGATTTTCCAGCCCCCGAGGGTCCGATAATCCCTACGAACTCCCCTTGATAGATTCTTTTGTCTATATCCAGACGTTCCCCATAGCTGCAATTCTCCCATTCCAGAATCTTAAGCCGGGGCAAATCGTAAAGTTCATACTTATGAGCAGGCTCGGAGGATCCATCCCAATAAGCCTGCTCATTAACTCTATCCCTATGGACACGCTCGAAGTGTCCATGCTCCTTAAATTTGTGGCCCCTGTTGCCCTCGATCTGCGCGAAGTGCGCGCCCCGAATTCGATACTCGGCCCGGATTTGGTACTCGGCACGGAGTCCGTACTCTGCCCGCACTTCCCGGCTCCCTAAAACCGAGGACGGACGACCCGCATCCCACACTCTCCCATCCTTCATAAGCAACAGCCGGTCAGCTTTTGCGGCCAATTCCGGATCATGAGTGATCCATAGCTGACCCATTGGCTCACCTACTATCTCACCCATTGTCTCATTATGTCCCGCAATTGCCCCTGCTGTAGAACATTTCTGTGAAAGCAAAGAGAGAATCTTATCCTGGGCTCTTTGGTCAAGCATAGTTAAAGCCTCATCCAGGATCAAAAAGGCAGGCTTCATCGCCAGGATGGCTGCTATCACTAGCCTCTGGCGCTCCCCCCCGGACAGCGTGGAAGGGGATTGGTTTTCTTTGCCCGCAAGCCCGGTTACAGCAGCCAATTCCTTCACCCTCAGCTGGACCTCCTGAGGGGACAAGCCTAAATTAAGCAGGCCGAAGCCTAATTCTTCGGCAACACTAGCTCCGATGGTCTGACGGCGCGGGTGCTGCCCGATAAAGCCAATTTCACGCCAGCGACCTTCCGCTGGCCAGGGAACAGGATTGTATTGGGCACCTAGTGGCTCACTTGTGCGTGCTTCCATTAGCTCAACCGTTCCGGCAGTAGGCTCGCTCAATCCAGTGATGAGGCGCGCCAGCGTAGATTTCCCCGAACCGTTCGCCCCCATCAAGGCCATAACTTCCCCCGGTCGCCAGTCAAAGCTTACATCACTCACTATGTTCTTATAACCCAGACCATTAATGCGCAATACTTTTTCTGCCATTTAGATCCTCACCAGAAACTTTATATTAAAACCCTACTGCGCACGCCTGCGCACAACTTCGTTTCCTACGATCGCCGCAACGATCGCTTTAATAATATCCATCAGAATATATGGAGTGAACCCCATAGCTATAACTGTGGTAATGGCCATCGGCTTATTCAACACCCAGTTAAAAAGTCCGTAGAAGTAAACTAACCCGAAAGCATAAATCACAACTACCCCGCCTAAAGCTGCGGCAAAAGCTCTGACCAGACTTCCCGGCTTATAAATTAGGCCCGCGGTGTAAGCGGCAAAGATGTAGCCAATAAGAAAGCCAAATGTCGGCTTCATAATATAACCGATCCCGCCAAACGGTGCTGTCGCATAAACCGGCAGCCCAAACAGCCCCAGGAGTATGTATACCACCATGCTCAAAGCTCCATAACGCGGCCCTAAGACAATCCCCGCGATGTACACTAACAGCGGCAGAATACTGAACGGAACCAACGCCGGGGACACCCAGCGCAAAGCCATCCCGGCCACAGACATTAAGGCCGCCATCACTGCAGTCATCGCTAAATTCTTCGTATTCATAATCTTCTCCTCACCCTCTGTAAACTTATACTTCTCTCTAAGTTTACAATAGTGACGGCAATATGGCAACAAAAAACCATTATTATAACGGCTTAAATAGAGGCTTATTTCACAGCGAGATTCAATTGCTTAGCGAACCGTCCGAGCAGAGGAGCGTAGTGAGCGCAGAAGACGAAGTGTTAAGCCGCGCCATGGTTCACTACAGGTATTACCCTAAGGTTTGGCGCGGTAACGGAGTCGACAAGCGAACAGCTCCGTCGCGTGGTGAGCGGGCAATTCATCTCGCGAAATGCAGCAAAAAGGAGCCCCCATCCAGGACTCCCTGCTTCTTAAGCACTATTTGCCAGCTTAATCTACTTCACCAGCTCGATTAACACCAATTCCGCGGCATCGCCCCGGCGGTTGCCCACTTTCATAATCCGGGTGTAACCCCCTTGACGGTCAGCATATTTCGGTGCAATCGTGTCGAAAAGTTTCTTCACCACATCTTCTTCCATTAAATAAGACATGGCTTGTCTTCTGGCAGCCAAGTCACCTTGCTTGCCGAGCGTAATCATTTTCTCCGCGATGGCGTTTAATTCCTTCGCCCGGGCCTCGGTCGTTTCGATACGCTCGTGTTTTAACAGGGAAGTAACAATGTTTCGCAGCATTGCCCCACGATGACCCGTATTCCTTCCCAGTTTGCGGTAAGCCAACTAAATCCCCTCCTTTGCACCGAAATTACTCTTCAGGCTGACGGAAGCCCAAGCTCAGTTCGTGCAGCTTTTGCTCCACCTCTTCTAAAGACTTGCGCCCCAAGTTGCGCACTTTGATCATGTCTTCTTCCGTCTTCTGCGTCAACTCTTCTACCGTATTGATACCGGCCCGTTTCAGGCAATTATAAGAGCGGACGGACAAATCCAACTCTTCAATCGTCATCAAGAGGATGTTATTCTTAGCTTCCTCTTCTTTTTCAACCATAATTTCAACATTGGTGAGTTTATCCGTAAGCCCCATAAAGAGCCGCAGATGCTCGCTTAAAATCTTAGCAGCCAGGCTGGTTGCTTCCTCCGGCGAAATACTGCCGTTGGACCAGACTTCGAGTGTAAGCTTATCATAGTCTGTGATTTGCCCGACCCGCGTATCCTCAACCGTGTAGTTGACTTTATACACGGGGGCAAAAATGGAATCGATCGGGATGATGCCTATGGCCTGCTCCGGCTTTTTGTTCTTTTCCGCCGGCACATAGCCACGGCCTCTCTCCACGGTCATCTCCATAAACAGACGTCCGTCATGATCGAGCGTTGCTATCTTCAAGTCCGGATTGAGAATTTCAATGTCAGAACCGGTAATGATATCGGCGGCCCGCACGACTCCCTCTCCTTGCGTTTCTAAGCGCATAATTCTGAGCTCATCCGTATGTCCTTTGAGAGCCAGGGACTTGAGGTTGAGAATAACGTCTGTTACATCTTCGAACACGCCGGGAATGGTGGCAAACTCGTGCAGAACTCCTTCGATCTTCACTGAGGTTACGGCCGAACCCGGGAGCGAGGAGAGCAGAATTCTTCTTAAGGAATTCCCTAAAGTGATTCCGTATCCCCGCTCCAGGGGCTCAACCACAAATTTGGCATAGGTGTTATCATCTGAACGTTCAACACATTCAATTCTGGGCTTCTCGATTTCTAACATCGGATGCACCTTCTTTCTCGGGAACTTAGATACACACTTCTACCCGTATTTTAACGTGAGTATTTCTCAACGATAAGGTGTTCTTGGATGGGCAGTTGAATATCCTCGCGAGAAGGTAGTGCAATCACAGAACCGGCAGCAGCGTTGGCATCTAGGCTTAACCACTTCACGACACTGCGTGTTCCCAGTGCTTCCATGTTTTCTTTAATGCGCGGTGAATTCTTGCTTTCTTCTTTGATGCTGATTGTCTCGCCGACCCGAACCAAATATGACGGAATATCCACCCGCTTGCCATTTACCGTAACATGGCCGTGGCGCACCAGTTGACGCGCTTCCGGACGGGAAGCTGCGAAGCCAAGGCGATAAGCAACATTATCAAGGCGGCGTTCCAACAACCGTAAAAGGTTGTCGCCGGTCATACCTTTCTGGCGGGCAGCCTCCACAAAATAAGTGCGGAACTGACCTTCCAGTACCCCGTAAATGCGGCGTGCTTTTTGCTTCTCACGTAGCTGGATGCCATACTCTGTGGGTTTCTTGCCACGGCTTTGGCCGTGCTGCCCGGGCGCATACTGACGGCGGTCAATTGCGCATTTATTCGTATAGCAGCGATCCCCTTTGAGGAACAGCTTCATTCCTTCGCGACGGCATAAGCGACAAACAGGACCTGTATATCTTGCCATTAGTACACCCCCTTACACCCTTCTACGTTTGGGTGGCCGACACCCATTGTGCGGAATTGGTGTTACGTCTTTAATCATGTTTACTTCCAATCCGGCTGCCTGTAAGGCTCGGATAGCGGCTTCCCGGCCGGTTCCCGGACCTTTAACAAAACATTCTACATCTTTCATGCCGTGTTCCATAGCGACTTTAGCTGCGGTTTCAGCTGCCATCTGCGCAGCAAACGGCGTGCTCTTACGTGAGCCCTTAAAACCTAAGGCCCCGGCGCTCGACCAGGAAATAGCGTTCCCTGTGGTATCCGTGATAGTGACCATAGTATTGTTAAAAGTAGACTTGATATGCGCAATTCCACTTTGAACATTTTTGCGTTCCCGGCGCCTTGTCCGGACTACTTTACGGGCCATCTCGGTTATCCCCCCTTACCTATTTTTTACGGCGTGCTCCGACAGTCTTGGCCGGACCTTTACGAGTGCGGGCATTCGTCTTCGTCCGCTGGCCCCGTACGGGCAATCCCCGGCGGTGGCGTATCCCACGGTAACAGCCAATCTCTATCAGGCGTTTAATGTTGAGGGACACTTCCCGACGCAGGTCACCTTCAACCTTGGTCTCTTTATCGATAACTTCCCGGAGCTTAGTGACCTCCGCTTCGGATAAGTCACGCACACGAGTGTCCGGGTTTACGCCGGTCTGAGCGAGAATTTTCTTGGAAGTCGGCTGGCCGATGCCATAAATATAGGTCAAGGCCACCTCAACTCGTTTCTCGCGCGGCAAGTCAACTCCAGCGATACGCGCCATCTATTCTTTACACCCCCAAATATTCAATAAAACTTAACTTAATAACCTGATTTATCATCAAGATCCGGTTTCTTACATGCAACCAAGGTAATCCCGGCTCAGCCGCGCATCTAAGAATTGCCTTAACCCTGCTTTTGTTTGTGTTTGGGATTTTCGCAAATAACCATTACTTTGCCATGGCGCTTAATGACTTTGCATTTTTCACAAATCGGTTTGACTGAAGGCTTTACCTTCATGCGGATCCCCTCCCTTTGCTCCTTACTTAAACCGGTATACAATCCGTCCCCGGGATAGGTCATAGGGAGAAAGCTCCACGGTGACCCTGTCCCCCGGAAGAATCCGGATAAAGTTCATCCGGATCTTTCCTGAGACGTGCGCCAAAACCTTGTGACCGTTGCTAAGCTCGACCAGGAACATAGCATTGGGCAGCGGCTCCAAAACCTTGCCTTCAACTTCAATTACGTCCTCTTTGGACATAAGTTCACCCCTCCTCTGGCACTCGTTCAGGCAGTTACACTAGAGTCAAAATCTCAGGACCATTTTCCGTAACGGCTACGGTGTGTTCGAAATGAGCGGAGGCTCGCCTGTCTTTAGTTACAACAGTCCAATGGTCACTTAAGCTTTCGACTTCATACGTTCCCATGTTTACCATAGGTTCGATGGCCAAGGCCATCCCTACCTCGAGTCGCGGCCCCCGGCCGGGCTTGCCAAAGTTGGGAATCTGCGGTTCTTCGTGCATCGCTCTGCCGATTCCATGTCCGACATAGTCGCGTACCACTGAAAATCCGTGCTTCTCAACATGGGTCTGAACCGCATGGGAGATGTCATAGAGACGAAGTCCTTTCTTCGCCTGTGCCAGGCCCAGCATGAGGGACTCCTCCGTTACTTTGAGCAGCTTTTGCAGATCCGGTCCAATCTCCCCGACCGGCAAAGTGACTGCCGCATCCCCGAAATACCCGTCAACAACCGCTCCACAGTCAATACTGATAATATCTCCAGATTCCAATTTCCTTAAACCGGGTATCCCGTGCACTACTTGCTCATTGAGGGATGTGCACAAAGTGGCCGGAAAACCATTGTACCCTTTGAAGGCAGGCACTGCACCCTGCTTACGGATATAATCCTCGGCCAGGCGGTCTAATTCCTGCGTAGTCATACCCGGGTGCACGGCTTCGCGCATGAGAGCCAGGGTTTCTGCCACGATGCGCCCTGCCTTACGCATCCGCTCAATCTGACCCGCAGTCTTCAGTTCGATCATTCTGCCTGCCCCATCGCAACCAGAATATCCTGGAGTACCTTGTCAATTGGCTGGTCGCCCTCAATTCCCTTGAGCAAGCCTTGGGAACGATAGTAGTTAATCAAAGGTTCAGTTTGTTCGTTGTAGACACGCAGACGGTTCTTCGCAGTTTCCAGAGTGTCGTCACTCCGTTGGTAAAGCTCCCCGCCGCATTTGTCACAAACGCCCTCTTTGGTAGGAGGATTAAAGACGGAATGATAGGTTGCCCCACATTGGCGGCAGATCCGGCGTCCGGTTAAGCGCTCTAAGAGCTTCTCTTCGTCCACCTCGATATTGATCACCCCGTCAAGGGCCAAACCAAGGTTCGCAATGATTTCCCCCAGAGCATCTGCCTGAGCTACTGTACGCGGAAAACCGTCGAGCAGAAAGCCTTTGGCACAATCCGGCTGCTTCAGTCTATCTTCCACAATTCCGATTGTGACCTCATCCGGTACCAAACCTCCGGCATCCATATACTCTTTAGCCTTAAGCCCGAGTAGAGTGCCAGCCTTAATGGCAGCCCGGAACATATCTCCGGTCGAAATGTGCGGTATTTCAAACTTCGCGACCAGAGCCTCGGCTTGTGTTCCCTTGCCGGCGCCGGGGGGGCCCATCAAAATCGTTCTCATCTCTCCTTACCTCCTTACTTCATAAACCCTTGATAATGCCTCATCATCAGCTGAGACTCGAGGTTTTTCATGGTTTCCAAGGCCACTGAAACCACGATTAATAGAGAAGTACCGCCAAAGTAGATGTTTTTAAGCCCGGTGAGACCAATAACCAAGCTGGGCAGTACGGCAATCGCCGCCAAGAAAACCGCACCACTTAAGGTAATCCGGTTTAGAACTTTAGACAGATAATCCGTGGTCGCACGTCCTGGCCTAAGCCCCGGAATAAAACCGCCATACTTCTTAAGGTTGTCTGATACTTCAACTGGATTAAACGTAACGGCTGTATAGAAGTAGGTAAAGAAAATAATAAGCATGGCATAGATGAGCAAGTACGGAATGGATTTTAATGATCCGTTCATACTGAACCAGGTATTGACAAAATTAGAGAATCCGGAGTTAGGAACCCAGGTCGATATCTGCTGTGGAAAGGCCAGAAGGGAGACAGCAAAAATTACCGGAATGACCCCGGCTTGGTTCACTTTTAGCGGAATATGCGAGCTTTGTCCGCCATAGACCTTGCGGCCCACAACCCTTTTGGCATACTGAACCTGAATCCGGCGCTGTCCTTCCTGAACATACACAACTCCGGCAATGACAGCCACCACAATAATAACCAGACCAATTACGGTGAGGGCGCTGATTTCCCCGACTGATAACAGCTGCCACAGGGATTTCAAAGCATCCGGTACCCGAGAGACAATACCGGCAAAGATAATGAGCGAAATCCCGTTGCCAATTCCCTTTTCCGTGATGGCTTCCCCGATCCACATCAGAAAAGCGGTTCCGGCAGTCAGCACTAACGTAACCAAAAGATAAATCGGCCATCTCGTGCCTTCGGACGGAATCGCCAAGGCTCCCCTGAGTCCGAGGGTTAAGCCCAAGCCTTGAACGAAGCCTAAAATAACCGTGCCATAACGGGTATACTGCCCAATCTTCTTCCGGCCATAGTCCCCTTCCTTTGCCAAACGCTCTAAGGACGGAATGACAATGGTGAGAAGCTGCAGAATAATTGATGCCGTGATATACGGTGTAATACTTAAGGCAAATACAGACAGTCTCTTAAACGATCCCCCGGAAAAAGTGTCAAAGAAATCGAACACGCCACCGCTGCCGAGCATTTGGTTCAAAACGTCACGATTAACAAAAGGAATGGGAATGTGGGCCCCAATACGGAAAATGAGGAACATGAGCAAGGTGAAGGCAATCTTTTTCCTGAGGTCTGCAACCTTCCAGGCATTCTTCAGGGAATCGACAATCATGTTATTCCACCTCTACTTTTCCGCCCGCTGCCACAATTTTTTCCTCCGCAGCCGAGCTGACTTTATCCACTCGTACGGTTAAAGCTTTTGTCAACTCACCTGTGCCCAGAATTTTAACTCCGTCTTTAATTTGTTTAATAACGCCTGCTTCGATCAGAGTTTCAAGTGTCACGAGCGTGCCGCTCTCGAATCTCTCCAGATCACGCACATTCAGGACATTGAACTCTTTCTTAAAGATATTGGTGAAGCCGCGTTTGGGCAAACGACGATAAAGCGGCTGTTGTCCACCTTCAAAGCCAGGACGTACTCCACCGCCGGAACGCGCCTTCTGACCCTTATGGCCCTTGCCGGCTGTCTTGCCCTGTCCTGAGCCAATTCCCCGGCCCAGGCGCTTAGGAGCATGAGTCGCTCCCTGTGCAGGCTTGAGTTCATGCAATTTCATGCCTAGAGCACCTCCTTTACTCAGCGATTTGTTCCACCGTCAGCAAGTGGGCACATCTACGGACTGTCCCCTGGATTGAAGGGGTGTCTTCATGCACCACACTGGCTCCAACCTTCCTTAAGCCTAAGGCTGCCAGCATCTTGCGCTGTTCTTGTGGATGTCCGATCAGGCTTCTGCTAAGAGTTATCTTTATTTTCACCGGCCAACCCTCCTTAACCCAGAATCTCTTCTACGGTTTTACCGCGGAGCTTGGCAACTTCTTCAACACGTTTAAGAGCTTTTAAGGCTGCCATCGTAGCATTAACCATATTATGAGCATTGGCAGAACCCAAGGATTTCGTCAAAATATCATGAATTCCGCTCACTTCCAAAACTGTGCGCACTGCACCGCCGGCAATAACACCGGTTCCTTTGGCAGCAGGCTTAAGCAAAACTTGCCCTGCCCCAAACACGCCAATGATCGTATGGGGAATAGTTGTTCCGGTAAGAGGAATGGAGATAAGATTCTTCTTGGCGTCCTCTATTCCTTTACGAATGGCTTCCGGCACCTCTCCTGCCTTACCGAGTCCTGCGCCCACATGCCCGTTGCCGTCCCCGACAACGACCAAAGCGCTAAAGCTGAAACGGCGACCGCCTTTTACGACCTTGGCCACACGCGCAATGTGCACGACTTTCTCAGATAACTCCAGTTTGCTAGGATCGATCTTGACCAACGATTTTCCCTCCTTTACTCCTAAAAGTCCAGGCCAGCTTCACGAGCCGCTGCGGCCAAGGCTGCAACTCTCCCGTGGTAAAGATAGCCACCGCGATCGAAAACCACTTGCTTAATCCCTTTGTCCAGGGCTCTTTTGGCTACCAGTTCTCCAACTTTCTGGGCGCCTTCCAAATTACCGCCTAGGACCGCGGCAGCTTTGAAATCTGCATCTAAAGAAGAGGCTGCAGCCAGAGTTACCCCCAGATCGTCATTTATGACTTGGGCGTAAATATGGTTTAAGCTGCGAAACACAGCCAAACGCGGGCGTTCAGCTGTTCCGTGCAAATTTTTGCGCAGGCGCAGGTGCTTTTTCTGGCGGTTTCCTTTTCTATCTACGGGCGTAATCAAAGCGAATCACTCCTTTCACTAAGAGCAAGAGATTTGGCCCTTGCTTATGCTGCTTTACTTCTTACCGCCTTTTTTGCCGCCCGTTTTACCAACTTTGCGGCGAATAACTTCACCTTCATATTTAATCCCTTTGCCTTTGTAAGGCTCAGGCTCGCGTTGAGCGCGTACGACTGCGGCGAAGGCACCTACAGTCTCCTTGTCCATACCCTTAATTAAAATCTTGTTCGGGGCAGGAACTTCAATTTCTAAACCTTCATATGGAACCAGCTCGACAGGATGGGACTTGCCCACACTTAAGACCAGCTTGTTCCCTTGTTTTGCAGCCCTGTAGCCGACTCCGACCATTTCCAGACCTTTGGTGAACCCGGTAGTGACCCCTTGCACCATATTGGCAATGAGACTACGGGTTAAGCCGTGCAGGGAACGGTGGAGAGGTTCGT
Source organism: Paradesulfitobacterium aromaticivorans (assembly GCF_054657415.1). Classification (NCBI taxonomy): domain Bacteria; kingdom Bacillati; phylum Bacillota; class Clostridia; order Eubacteriales; family Peptococcaceae; genus Paradesulfitobacterium; species Paradesulfitobacterium aromaticivorans. Next base: position 681,339 of record NZ_BAAHYT010000010.1, read on the forward strand.
CGCTGGGGCGGGTGACCACGATCTGCTGCTCTGCCACGGCAATCGTTATCGCCGGGTGCATCTCCCTGGTCAAGGTGCCTTTCGGCCCTTTCACAGTCACCACACTACCCTCTATTTTGACGTCAACACCACTGGGAATGGCGACAGGAAGCTTGCCGATTCTCGACATTGCTTACACCTCCGTTCTCTATCTTACCAAATATAGCAGAGCACTTCTCCGCCGAGTCCAAGTTTGCGCGCCGCCTTGTCAGTCATTATCCCTTTCGAGGTGGAAACAACTGCCATGCCGATACCACCAAGTACTTTCGGCAGTTCATCCTTGCCGGCGTACACTCTGAGTCCTGGCCGACTGATCCGCTTCAACCCGCTAATAACGCGTTCGCGGTTAGGGCCGTACTTCAAATAGAGACGCAGTATCCCTTGCTTACTGTCAGCAATAAACTCATAGTCTTTAATGAAGCCTTCCGTTTTCAGAAGTTCAGCAATATCCCTCTTGACGCGGGAAGCAGGAACTTCAACTTTATCATGATAAACCATTCCCGCATTGCGGATACGGGTTAAGAAATCTGCAATCGGATCTGACATTGCCACTGAGGTCATCCCCCTTCCTTATCTGTGTTCGTAAACACCTTACCAACTGGCTTTGGTGACCCCGGGAAGCTCACCTTTATAAGCTAGTTCCCGGAAACAAATCCTGCACACTCCGAACTTACGGATGTAAGCATGGGGACGACCGCAAATTTTGCAGCGGTTGTGCGCGCGTACGGAATACTTCGGACTCCGTGCCTGGCGAACAATCATTGATTTTTTAGCCACGCTATTTGACCTCCTTCTTCTCAGTCGCGATACGGCATGCCGAAGAGCTGCAAGAGTTCGCGTGCTTCTTCATCTGTTTTCGCCGTTGTCACAAACACAACATCCATGCCCCGGAGTTTATCAATCTTGTCATACTCAATCTCAGGAAAAATAAGCTGTTCCCGGAGCCCAAGCGTATAATTGCCGCGGCCGTCAAAGGATTTAGCAGATACTCCGCGAAAATCACGCACGCGCGGCAGGGCTACATTAAGGAGACGGTCAGCGAACTCATACATCCGCTCTCCGCGGAGTGTAACTTTGGTCCCAATAGGCATCCCTGCACGCAGCTTAAAAGCGGCGATTGACTTTTTCGCTCGAGTGACAACAGGCTTTTGTCCGACGATTTTCGATAAATCAGTAACAGCCGCATCAATCGCTTTCGAATTCTGGATAGCTTCCCCAACGCCCATGTTGACCACGATCTTCTCCAGACGGGGAATCTGCATCACATTTTTATATCCAAACTTCTGCTGGAGTGCAGGAGCGATTTCTTTCTGGTACTTCTCTTTCAGGCGAGCCACTTAGGTCCCTCCTTTCCGCTTATTTTTTATTATCCGGCAAATTCACGCCGCACTTTTTGCAGACACGAACCTTCCCGGCTTCAGTTTCTTTGATGTTCACCCGGGTGACTGAATTGCATTCCGGGCAGAACAGCATCACATTGGAGCTGTGAATGGGTGCTTCTTTTTCAAGAATTCCACCTTGCGGATTCCCCTGTGATGGACGGGTATGGCGTTTAATAATGTTTACCTTTTCTACGACCACACGTCCCTTTTTCGGAATCACTTCCAGGACTTTGCCCTTTTTGCCGGCGTCTTTCCCGGTAATCACCATTACCAGATCGCCTTTTTTAACGTGTATAGTTTGCTTAACAGCAGCCACTTTCTTCACCTCCATCGGTCCTGAGGTCTTAAAGCACTTCCGGTGCCAGGGAAATAATCTTCATGAAATCCTTATCGCGCAACTCGCGGGCCACTGGACCAAAAATGCGCGTTCCGCGCGGGCTCTTGTCATCCTTAATAATGACAGCCGCATTCTCGCTAAAGCGAATGTAGGAGCCGTCCGGGCGCTTGATTTCCTTAGTCGTGCGCACGACGACTGCTTTAACGACATCTCCTTTTTTAACAACGCCGCCTGGTGTTGCTACTTTAACAGAAGCCATAATTATATCGCCAATTGAGGCGTAACGGCGGAAGGAGCCTCCCATGACGCGAATACACATCAGTTCTTTCGCCCCGGTGTTGTCTCCTACTTTAAGCCTGGTTTGTACTTGGATCATCCTTAATAGACCCCCTTCCCAATTGAATTGGGCGCTTTAGAGAACAACCGCTTTCTCTGTGATCTCGATAACGCGCCACCGTTTATCTTTGCTAAGCGGACGGGTTTCCATGATGACAACGGTATCTCCGATATTGCACTCATTCTTTTCGTCATGAGCCTTAAACTTCTTAGTCTGGCTGATCGTTCTCTTATACAGAGGATGACGTACTGTGGTCTCTACCGCTACCACTGCCGTCTTATCCATTTTATTGCTCACGACTTTGCCGATTCTGACCTTGCGATCTGCTCTTTCCATGTTCCAAGTCCTCCTTTCTCTCACTGTTAAGCACGTTTGATGTTCAGTTCGCGCTCACGGAGGATTGTTTTACCACGGGCTATATGCTTACGCACTTCACGGATGCGCATATGGTTGTCTAATTGACCTGTGGCGAGCTGAAAACGTAAATTAAAGAGTTCCGTTTTTAGTTCGTCAACTTGCTTCAGAACTTCTTCGTCAGTCATATCGCGGAAATCCTTAGTTTTCACTAGCGCCACCTCCTTCAAGTTCCTCACGGCGCACAAATTTACACCTGATCGGAAGTTTGTGCATAGCCAGGCGCAGAGCTTCGCGAGCAACATCTTCCGGAATCCCGGCCAGTTCAAACATGACCCGGCCCGGTTTTACGACAGCCACCCAGTACTCGGGCGCACCTTTACCGCTGCCCATCCGGGTCTCAGCCGGTTTAGCGGTGATCGGCTTATCCGGAAAAATCTTAATCCATACTTGACCGCCCCGTTTGATATAACGGGTCATGGCGATACGCGCAGCCTCTATCTGCCTGTTAGTGATCCAGGCAGGCTCAAGAGCAACTAAACCGTATTCCCCAAATGTCACTTTATTGCCACGGGTGGCCGTTCCACTCATACGACCGCGGTGTTGTTTACGGTGTTTCACTCTGGTTGGGACAAGCATTTATTTTCCTCCTTCCACCTGAGCGACCTTCTTGGCGGGAAGAACCTCTCCTTTATAAATCCATACTTTGACGCCGATCTTACCGTAAGTGGTGTTCGCTTCAGCAAACCCATAATCAATGTCAGCGCGCAAGGTATGAAGGGGCACTTTACCTTCGTTATACCATTCCGTACGGGCAATTTCGGCGCCGCCTAAACGACCGCCGCAGGAAATCTTGATACCCTGGGCTCCTTGGCGCATCGTGCGGCCAACAGTCTGCTTCATAGCCCGGCGGAAAGATACACGTTTTTCAAGCTGCTGAGCCACACTTTCAGCCACTAACTGAGCATCAATCTCAGGCTTTTTCACTTCAACGATATTCACAGCAACCTGTTTGCCGGTGAGCTTCTCCAACTGTTTGCGCAAGTTCTCCACTTCAGCGCCGCCGCGGCCGATTACGATACCGGGCTTAGCCGCATACACGGAGACTTTCACTCTGTTGGCAGCCCGCTCGATTTCAACCTTGGGCACACCCGCTTGTTTAAGTTTATCCTTAATAAATTTGCGGATCTTTAAGTCTTCATGCAGAAGGTCGATATAGTTCCGACCGGCATACCAGCGTCCTTCCCAGTCACGGATGATGCCAACACGCAAGCCTTTGGGATTAACTTTTTGACCCACTTATTAACCCTCCTTCTTCTCGCCCACAACCACAGTGATGTGACTTGTGCGTTTGCGAATGACATCCGCACGTCCCATGGCCCGGGGTTTGATGCGCTTCAAAGTCGGCCCTTGGTCGACAAAGACCTCCGTCACAAAAAGGTTGTCTGAGCTTAACTCCAAGTTATGCTCAGCGTTAGCCACTGCAGATTTCAAAACTTTCACCACAGGCTCGGTGGAGCCTTTAGGCGTAAACTGCAGAACAGCAAAGGCATCATTAACCTTTTTGCCACGAATCAGGTCAACTACTTGGCGCACCTTACGAGGAGAGATGCGTATATATTTTGCAATTGCTTTTGCTTGCATTCCTCATACCTCCTCAACTTAGCGTAAGCCGCTGGACTTTTCACTGCCAGCATGCCCTTTATAGGTGCGGGTAGGAGCAAACTCACCAAATTTATGCCCCACCATGTCTTCGGTAACATAGACCGGAACGTGTTTTCTGCCGTCATGAACCGCAACAGTATGGCCTACCATTTGCGGAAAAATTGTTGAACGTCTGGACCAGGTCTTGAGCACGCGTTTGTCGCCACTGTTGTTCATGTCCTCTACCCGTTTAAGCAAGCGCGCCTCCACATAAGGCCCTTTTTTCAATGATCTGGCCATTTTACGGACCTCCTTCCAAGATCGATGTTCGATATTCGAGGTTCGTAGTTCGAATGTTCCGAAGCAGGGCGCTCAGATTACAGCCCCGGGAACTCCCGAAAAACGCACTCTATCAACCTAAGGATTATTTGCTGCGACGCTTCACGATAAAGCGGCTGGTTGGATTCTTCTTCTTACGGGTCTTAGCACCCAGAGCAGGTTTGCCCCAGGGTGTGACAGGGTTGCGGCCAATCGGGTTGCGGCCTTCCCCACCGCCGTGCGGATGATCGACCGGGTTCATAACTGAACCGCGCACCGTCGGACGAATTCCCAGCCAGCGAGTCCTTCCTGCTTTACCGATATTGATATTTTCATAGTCCAAGTTCCCTACTTGCCCGATCGTAGCGCGGCAGTCCAGATGAACCATGCGCATTTCACCGGAAGGGAGACGCAAGGTGGCATATGCCCCTTCTTTGGCCATGAGCTGGGCGGAACCGCCCGCCGAACGGACAAGCTGCGCTCCTTTGCCAGGCTTCATTTCGATGTTGTGCAGCTGCGTACCTACCGGAATATTGCGCAGGGGCAGTGCATTTCCCACTTTGATATCCGCACCGACGCCGGAAACAACGGTTTGCCCTACTTGCAAGCCATTCGGAGCCAGAATATAGGCCTTATAGCCATCAAGATATTGGAGCAGAGCGATATTGGCCGAACGATTCGGATCATATTCAATGCTCGCGACTTTCGCCAGAACTCCGTCTTTATTGCGTTTGAAGTCGATTACACGGTACATGCGCTTGTGCCCGCCGCCTTGATGGCGCACACTCAGGCGTCCTGCATTGTTGCGTCCGGCTTTGTTTTTCAGCGGCTGCAGCAGAGAGCGCTCAGGCTCCACGCGCGTAATCTCTTCAAATGTTGATACTGTCATTTGACGCCGACCGGGAGAGGTCGGTCTAAATGCCTTCACTGCCATGGTTTTCCCTCCTTTGCACTAGCATTACAGCCCTGCGAATCCTTCGATCTTGTCGCCGGCTTGAAGCTTAACAATTGCCTTTTTACGATCCGGGGTTTTGCCTTTGTAGCGGCCTACCCGTTTCTCTTTTCCTTTAACATTCAAGGTGTTAACGTCTTCAACATGCACCTTGAACATTTTCTCTACTGCAGCTTTAATCTCGATTTTGTTCGCTGCCGGATTAACCCAAAAGGTGTATTTGTTCTCCTCAACGAACCCGACGGACTTCTCGGAAATAACCGGCCGGATGAGAACATCGCGCGCGTCACGCATTAGCCAACACCTCCTCGGTCTTTGCCACAGCATCCTTGGTGATCACCAGGACATCATGGTTCATTAGATCTAGCACGTTAAGACCCTCGACCGTTAAAGCTTTAACACCCTCGATGTTGCGGGCGGAACGCGCTACGGTTTCATCTGGATTAGCGGTTACGACCAGAGCCTTTTTCCCAACATTCAAGGCTTTAAGGACTTTGACCATTTCCCGGGTCTTAGCTTCCGGTAAAGTCAGATTATCGATTATAAACAGGCTGGCCTCGCTCGCTTTTGACGAGAGGGCTGACCTAAGCGCTAATCGACGAACTTTCTTAGGAATCTTAAAGCCATAATCGCGGGGTTTGGGTCCGAAGAGAACGGCACCGCCTCTCCAGAGCGGAGAGCGGCTGCTGCCCGCCCGCGCCCGGCCTGTTCCTTTTTGCCGCCATGGTTTGCGTCCGCCTCCGCGCACTTCCCCACGCAGCAAAGTCGAGTGGGTGCCCCGTCTCAAACTGGCCAGTTGTGCACGCACGGCTAAATGTAAAACATGAACGTTCGGTGTAATCCCGAAGACTTCATCACTTAAATCAATTTCTCCTATCGGAGAACCTTGCATATTCAAGACTTGAACTTTCGGCATTGCTTATTCCTCCTTTCCCGCAAACTACTTCGCCTTAACAGAGCTTTTAAGAATGAGCAATCCCTTTTTTGGTCCCGGGACGGCACCCTTAACCAAAATCAGGTTTTTATCCGCATCAACCCGGACAATCTCGAGGTTTTGGACGGTTACCCGCTCAACTCCCATACGACCGGGAAGGTTTCTGCCCTTGAACACGCGAGCCGGACCTTTCGCGCCGAGAGAACCTGTGCGGTGATGGTACTTTGATCCGTGAGCCATGGGTCCGCGGCGGGCACCGTGACGTTTGATCATCCCGGAAAATCCTTTTCCTTTGGAAGTACCGACCACATCAACTTTCTCTCCGGGGGCAAAGATGTCAGCTTTGATTTCCTGACCGACCTGAAAAGCTTCAGCATCCGCTACACGCAGCTCACGCAGAAAGCGTAAGGGTTTAAGCGATGCTTTTTGGAAGTGCCCCTTAGCCGGTTTGCTGCTAAGAGACTCCCTTTTCTCAGCGAACCCTACCTGAATTGCATGATAACCGTCTGTGGACACGGTTTTCTTCTGCACGACAAAGCAGGGGCCTGCTTCGACCACAGTCACGGGAAGTAAACGTCCATCTTCCGCGAAAACCTGGGTCATTCCGATTTTTCTGCACAGAATTCCTTTCGACACGAATTGCCACCTCCTGAACACTTTGAAGTGCACCGAGAGTATCGGCGCACGAGAGCGTTCTGTTTTTTATTTTTTAGGCGTTTTACCCTTTAGCTATTTTCCACGCCTCCGGGTGTTTCACGCCACAAACATAAATATTTTACCACAAAAGCTTAGATTATGCTAGTATGATTTTAGAGCTTAATTTCAATATCCACGCCTGAAGGCAAATCCAAACGCATGAGCGCGTCAACTGTTTTCGAGGTAGGTTCAAGAATATCGATCAAGCGCTTATGAGTGCGCATTTCGAACTGTTCGCGCGAATCCTTGTTGACGTGAGGAGAACGCAGAATGGTATAGATGCTTTTCTCCGTTGGCAAGGGAATCGGCCCACTCACCTGAGCACCCGTCCTTTTCGCAGTTTCTACGATTCTCTCGGACGACTGGTCTAAGATTTTATGGTCAAATGCCTTGAGACGAATACGAATCTTCTGGCTCATTATAATTACCTCCTTAAAATATTGTCCGTTCATACGGACTCAAACGCGCAAAAATTCCCCGGTCCAGGCGGAGTCACCTGAAGCGGCAACCTTTTGCGTTTTTCCTGGTCCTTAACGCAGGCATTCGGGCCTTAAAAGGCCCGAATGCCGCATTAGGAGAGGGCTTGTTAAGGCCCACCTTATTGCGCTTAAGTTTAGGCAATAACTGAAGCTACAACTCCGGCACCTACTGTGCGTCCGCCTTCACGAATAGCGAAACGAAGTCCTTCTTCCATAGCAATCGGGGTGATAAGCTCTACCTTAATCGTTACACGGTCGCCAGGCATAACCATTTCAATACCTTCCGGGAGTTCAACAACACCGGTAACGTCAGTTGTACGGAAGTAGAACTGAGGGCGGTAGTTGTGGAAGAAAGGAGTGTGACGCCCGCCTTCCTCTTTCGTCAGGATGTAAACCTCACCCGTAAACTTGGTGTGGGGCTTCACTGATCCGGGTTTGGCTAAAACTTGTCCGCGCTCAATATCTTTGCGGTCAACCCCACGCAGCAGAGCACCGATGTTGTCACCGGCTTGGGCTTGGTCAAGCAGCTTGCGGAACATTTCTACCCCGGTGACAACGGTTTTGCGGGGAGCATCCGAAAGACCGATAATCTCAACCTCATCGCCGACTTTAACCACACCGCGCTCAACACGGCCGGTAGCAACGGTGCCACGACCGGTAATGGTAAAGACATCCTCAACCGGCATCAGGAAAGGCTTATCCGTATCGCGTACTGGGGTCGGAATATAGGAATCAACGGCATCCATAAGCTTCCAGATTCCGCCGCACCATTCGCAATCACGGGAACCACAGCCGCACTCAAGGGCTTTGAGGCCGGAACCAGGAATGATGGGAATGTCATCACCCGGGAACTCATACTCATTTAAGAGTTCGCGAATTTCCATTTCGACGAGTTCCATGAGTTCAGGATCGTCTACCATGTCAGCTTTGTTAAGCCACACAACGATGTAAGGAACGCCTACCTGGCGGGCCAGGAGGATGTGCTCGCGGGTTTGCGGCATCGGGCCGTCAGCAGCGGACACAACCAGAATGGCACCGTCCATCTGAGCAGCACCGGTGATCATGTTTTTAACATAGTCAGCGTGCCCTGGGCAGTCAACGTGAGCATAGTGACGGTTGTCCGTTTCATACTCCACGTGAGCTGTGGAAATGGTGATGCCGCGCTCGCGCTCTTCAGGAGCTTTGTCGATTTGGTCAAAGGCAGTGGCCACAGCGCCGCCATGTTTGGACAGAACATAGGTAATAGCTGCAGTGGTGGTCGTTTTACCGTGGTCAACGTGACCGATGGTTCCAACGTTAACGTGGGGTTTGTTACGCTCATACTTTTGTTTTGCCATTGTAAACTTCACTCCTTTAATAAACTAATTCTATTTCCCCGCTGCAACTCGTAAGTCAACAGCGGTAATATACCGGAGGCCGGATGTCAGAGGCCGGATCCACTCGAACCTCGAACTAGCCTTGCCGTTTGGCAATGATGCCCTCAGCAATATTTTTGGGTACTTCTTCATAATGGTCAAATTGCATGACATAGGTTCCGCGTCCCTGGGTGCGTGAACGCAGGTCGGTGGCATAGCCGAACATTTCAGACAGCGGTACAAACCCACGAATCACCTGGGCACCGGCATGGGCTTCCATACCTTCAATGCGGCCCCTACGCGAGTTTATATCCCCGATGACATCACCCATATACTCTTCCGGCACCGTAACCTCTACCTTCATGATGGGCTCCAGAATGGCTGGATCCGCTTTTAAGGCCCCTGCTTTAAATGCCATCGAACCGGCAATCTTAAAGGCCATTTCTGAAGAGTCAACATCATGGTAGGAACCGTCATAGACCGTGGCTCTCATGTCAAGCACCTGATACCCGGCCAGAATACCGTTCTGCATGGCTTCTTCGATACCGGCCCCGATCGGGGAAATGTATTCTCTGGGAATTACCCCGCCTACAATCTTGTTGACAAATTCAAAACCACTTCCAGGCTCAAGGGGTTCAAGCTCAATCCAGCAGTGTCCGTACTGGCCGCGGCCACCGCTCTGGCGTACAAACTTGCCTTCTGCTTTAACCGTTCTACGGATCGTTTCTTTATAGGCAACCTGCGGGCGTCCGACATTGCAGTCGACCTTGAATTCACGTTGCAGACGGTCAACGATAATCTCCAGATGAAGCTCGCCCATCCCGGCGATAATCGTTTGTCCGGTCTCCTGATCCGTATACATCTTGAAGGTCGGGTCTTCTTCTGCCAAACGGTTGAGGGCCCCGCCCATTTTCTCCTGATCCGCTTTCGTTTTGGGCTCGATGGCCACGTTAATAACCGGCTCAGGGAACTGCATGGACTCCAGTACAATCGGACTCTTCTCATCACAGAGAGTGTCCCCGGTAGAAGTATCTTTCAAGCCGACCGCGGCAGCGATATCCCCGGCGCGCACTTCCTCGATTTCCTCACGGTGGTTGGCATGCATTTGCATAATGCGGCCAATGCGCTCACGTTTGCCTTTGCTTGAATTGTAAACATAGGAACCCGAAGTCAGGACCCCCGAATAAACCCGGAAAAACGCCAATTTACCCACATAAGGGTCAGCCATGATCTTAAAGGCTAGGGCAGAGAAAGGCTGACTGTCGTCAGACTCACGCATGTCTTCAGCACCCGTCTCCGGATGTACCCCTTTAATAGCCGGTACATCAAGCGGGGATGGCATATACTCCACAACCGCATCCAAAAGCGGCTGTACCCCTTTGTTCTTGAACGAAGAACCACACAGAACCGGGATAAACTTAAGCGCGATTGTGCCCTGCCTAATCCCGTTGCGGATTTCTTCTTCTGTCAATTCTTCACCTTCGAGATACTTCATCATGAGTTCTTCACTGGTTTCAGCAACTGCCTCAGCCAGTTTCTCACGATATTCGTTGGCCAGTTCGACTAAGTCTCCGGGGATATCGGCAGTGTCACTGGTAGTGCCCAAATCATCAGTGTAAATAGTTGCTTTCATGCTGACCAAATCCACAATCCCTTTGAAGGCATCTTCAACCCCAATCGGGAGCTGGATCGGCACAGGATTGGCACCCAGCCGCTCAGCAATCATAGATACGCCGCGGAAAAAGTCGGCACCCATCCGGTCCATCTTGTTGATATAAGCGATCCGCGGAACTCCATATTTGTCCGCCTGCCGCCAGACTGTTTCGGACTGGGGCTCGACACCTCCTACCGAGCAAAAGACCGCTACCGCGCCATCCAAGACGCGTAAAGAACGCTCTACTTCCACAGTGAAGTCAACGTGCCCGGGTGTGTCTATAATGTTGATACGATGGTTTTTCCACTGGCAAGTGGTAGCAGCAGACGTAATGGTGATCCCGCGTTCCTGTTCCTGCACCATCCAGTCCATCGTTGCTGCTCCGTCATGCACCTCTCCGATTTTATGCACACGTCCTGTATAGAAAAGAATACGTTCTGTTGTCGTCGTCTTGCCGGCATCGATGTGCGCCATAATGCCGATATTCCGAGTCCGCTCTAATGGAAATTGCCTTGCCACAGATAATCCCCCTTTCTGTCAAAGTTACGCGGACAAAATTACCAGCGATAATGAGCAAAGGCTTTGTTCGCTTCGGCCATTTTATGAGTCTCGTCCTTTTTCTTAACAGAACCACCCGTATTATTGGCTGCGTCCAAAAGCTCTCCGGCTAATTTCTCCTGCATGGTCTTTTCTCCACGTTTACGTGAATAGAGCACGAGCCAGCGCAAGCCCAAAGTTTGACGGCGTTCCGTCCGGACTTCAATCGGAACCTGATAGTTCGCTCCGCCGACCCTTCTGGCTTTAACTTCTAAGACTGGCATTACATTTTTAAGGGCTGTTTCAAAAACCTCAACCGGGTCTTTACCGGTCTTATCTTTTATGATATCAAACGCATTATAACAAACGGATTCTGCAATCCCCTTTTTACCATCAAGCATGATCTGGTTAATAAACTTGGTCACGACTCTGTTATTGTAAATCGGATCAGGCAGAATTTCTCGTTTGGCGATATAACCTTTACGCGGCAACAGGTTTCCCCCCTTTACATACTGATATAACTACTGCTTCGGCCCTATTTTTTAGGACGTTTGGCCCCGTATTTCGAGCGGCTTTGATTACGTTTGGCCACACCTGCAGTGTCAAGCGCGCCCCGAACAATATGGTAACGCACGCCCGGAAGGTCTTTAACCCTGCCACCCCGCACGAGCACTACCGAGTGCTCCTGCAAATTATGCCCAATCCCAGGGATATAAGAAGTAACCTCAACGCCGTTAGTTAAACGGACACGGGCCACTTTACGCAAGGCCGAGTTAGGCTTTTTAGGCGTGGTTGTGTAAACCCTGGTGCAAACTCCACGCTTTTGCGGCGATCCTCCCGAGGGAAATTGCTGACGTTTGAGGGCATTATAACCCCATTGCAAAGCAGGAGCTGTCGATTTTTTCTCGACCGCGCTACGTCCTTTGCGGATCAATTGGTTAATCGTCGGCATATCTACACCTCCTTTCCCCGGCAGAAACAATATACCAGGAATTGCTTACCTAAAGCATCAGGCAAGCAATTCCAAAACTTGCATTATGCATCATGCCGATTCGTTAAATCTAATTAGTCTGCGAGAATTGCCACTACCGCTGCTCCGACCTCAATCCCGCAAGCCTTGCCTAATTCGGCCATGCTTGCTACTTTAACCAATTCCACGCGGCGGTTCTGGCAAAGTTCGATAATCGGGCGTACAACAGGGGCTTCCGCGTCTTGAGCAACATAGACCCGGCGGGCGAGCCCTTTTTCCAAGGCTCTTTGCGTCTGTTTTACTCCTACCGTTTTCTGCTTAGCACTTTTAAAGGCTTCATCAAGCACGAAGCTTTCCCCCTTGATCAGAGCTTTCTTTCCTTGTTCTCAAGGACGCACGCTTATATATTCTAGCATTCACTATTAAACGTGTCAAGACTTTACAGGCTCCGCAGCGTCAATTTTGATGTTGCGATAACGCGACATTCCTGTTCCGGCCGGAATGAGCTTGCCAATAATGACATTCTCCTTCAGCCCTAGCAGTGGATCCACTTTTCCTTTGATCGCAGCTTCGGTCAGAACCCTTGTTGTCTCCTGGAAAGAAGCTGCCGACAGGAAGGAGTCCGTAGCTAAGGAAGCCTTCGTAATCCCCATCAAGACCGGGTGCGCAACGGCAGGCTCTCCGCCGGTAGCGATGGTCCGCGCATTTTCTTCCTGAAACTCAAAGACATCAATTAGACCGCCAGGCAGAAAAGCAGTATCTCCCGCTTCTTCAATCTTAACTTTCCTCAGCATCTGACGAACCATGACCTCGATATGCTTATCGTTAATATCAACCCCTTGCAGGCGATAAACACGCTGCACTTCGCCCAGAAGATACACCTGAACGCCGCGGATTCCTTTGACTTTCAGCATATCATGCGGGTTGACACTTCCTTCGGTGAGTTCGTCCCCCGCTTCCACTTTCATTCCTTCTTTCACCTTGAGCCGGGAACCAAAAGGAATGGTGTAATTAACATGCTCATCATTGGGGCCGGAAATTTCCACTTCGCGCCTTCCTTTGACTTCACGCACTGAGGCACTACCGTCTATTTCCGCAATAATTGCCTGCCCTTTAGGCTTACGGGCCTCGAACAATTCCTCGACCCTGGGCAAACCTTGCGTAATATCATCTCCGGCAACGCCACCGGTGTGGAATGTCCTCATCGTCAGCTGGGTTCCAGGTTCCCCAATGGATTGGGCCGCGATAATGCCAACCGCTTCCCCCATCTCAACTTGCCGCCCGGTAGCCAGGTTGCGGCCGTAGCACTTCTTGCACACTCCGTATCTCGTCTTGCACGTGAGCACGGAGCGAATCCAGACATTGTCATAAGCGGCGGCGATTGCTTTGGCCTGGTCTTCCGTTATTTCCTGAGCCGGAGAGGCTAATACTTCTCCCGTCTCAGGATGGAGCAGATCTTCCAGCACGTACCGCCCTACTAAGCGTTCTTCCAGTTTCTCAATGACTTCAGGACCGTCTTTGACATCCTCGACCATGATTCCGTCCCTGGTCCCGCAGTCCTCATCGCGTACGATCACATCCTGAGAAACGTCCACCAGACGGCGGGTAAGATATCCGGAGTCGGCGGTCCTCAGGGCTGTATCTGCCAAACCTTTACGAGCACCATGGGAAGAAATGAAGTATTCCAAAACCGTAAGCCCTTCACGGAAATTCGCTTTAATCGGGAGCTCGATGGTACGCCCGGACGGGTCAGCCATCAATCCCCGCATCCCTGCGAGCTGGCGCAGCTGCTGAATATTACCGCGGGCTCCGGAAGTAGCCATCATGTAAACCGGGTTAAAGCGGTCCAGCGTATCCATCAAAGCCTTAGTTACAGCTTCCGTTGCTTTGGTCCAAGTATCAATGACCAGGTTATAGCGTTCCTCATCCGTGATCAGACCGCGTCGGAATTGCTGCTCAGTCTTGGCCACAAGGCCGTCAGCCTCTGCCAGGATGCGCTTTTTCTCTTCCGGAACCTGAATATCTGATAAACCGACGGTCATACCCGCTTTGGTCGAGAACCTGAATCCCAGGCTCTTGATCCCATCAAGCAGGGCTGCTGTTTTGGCATATCCGCCTAAACGGTAAGTCTTGGCCACGATGTTGCCCAAACCCTTTTTCCCGGCAACTTCATTAATATACCCAACTTCTTCCGGAATGACTGTGTTAAAGATTAACCTCCCCACAGTGGTCTCCAGGAGTCCATTATCACGGCGCACTTTAATCTTGGCCTGCAAGTGAACCGCTTTAGAATTATAAGCCATAACGGCTTCATCATCATCTTTGAAGATCTTACCTTCACCGAAGGCTCCAGGGCGGTCCATAGTAAGATAATACGAGCCAAGTACCATATCCTGAGTCGGGGAAGCCACCGGACGACCGTCTTTCGGATTCAGGATATTATGCGCCGAGAGCATGAGCAAACGCGCTTCCGCCTGAGCCTCCGCCGACAGCGGGACGTGAACAGCCATTTGGTCGCCGTCGAAGTCCGCATTATAGGCTGTACATACCAAGGGATGGATTTGGAGAGCCCGGCCTTCGACCAGAATTGGCTCAAAAGCCTGGATCCCTAAGCGGTGCAGGGTTGGTGCGCGGTTCAGGAGCACCGGGTGATCGGAAATGACTTCTTCGAGAACATCCCACACTTCAGGCCGCACTCTTTCCACCATGCGCTTGGCACTCTTAATATTATGGGCATGCCCTTCATTAACAAGTTTTTTCATCACAAAGGGCTTAAACAATTCCAAGGCCATTTCTTTAGGCAGACCGCACTGATGCAGCTTCAGGTTCGGTCCCACGACGATAACTGAACGTCCGGAGTAGTCAACCCGCTTCCCGAGGAGGTTCTGGCGGAAACGCCCCTGCTTCCCTTTAAGCATATCGCTCAGGGACTTAAGCGGACGGTTCCCCGGTCCGGTAACCGGACGGCCGCGGCGTCCGTTATCAATTAAAGCGTCTACCGCTTCCTGCAGCATTCTCTTCTCATTGCGCACAATGATGTCCGGCGCTCCCAGATCGAGCAGGCGTTTTAAGCGGTTATTGCGGTTAATAACCCTGCGGTAGAGGTCATTTAAATCAGAAGTAGCAAACCGGCCGCCGTCCAGCTGCACCATCGGCCTCAGTTCAGGCGGAATTACCGGAACCACATCAAGGATCATCCAGGTAGGAGAGTTGCCTGACTTCTTAAAGGCCTCCACGACTTCCAGCCTGCGGATGGCGCGGATTTTGCGCTGTCCGGACACCTCCTTTAACTCAGTGCGCAGTTCATCATTGAGCTTTTCGAGATCCATCTCGTCCAGCAAGAGCTTGATCGCCTCAGCACCCATCCCCGCTTCAAAGCGGTCACCGTACTTTTCGCGGTATTCCCGGTACTCAGTTTCCGTGAGCAACTGCTTTTTCATTAAAGAAGTATCTCCAGGCTCTGTAACGATATAAGAAACGAAGTAAAGCACTTTTTCCAGGGCACGGGGGGACATATCCAGGAGCAGCCCCATACGGCTTGGTATCCCTTTGAAATACCAGATATGAGAGACAGGGGCAGCCAGTTCGATATGGCCCATGCGTTCCCGGCGAACTTTGGAACGCGTTACTTCCACACCACAGCGATCGCACACGATTCCTTTGTAGCGAACCCGTTTATATTTACCGCAATGGCACTCCCAGTCCCGCGTCGGGCCAAAAATTTTCTCGCAAAACAGTCCTTCCCGTTCCGGCTTCAAGGTCCGGTAATTGATGGTTTCAGGCTTTTTGACTTCTCCGTAAGACCAGTCGCGGATCATACCCGGAGATGCCAGTCCAATGCGCATCCGGTCAAAGTTGTTGACATCCAGCAAGGTTCGTTCTCTCCTTTCGCCTAACGGGGACTACTCGAGATCATCGACCTCTATAATATCTTCAGTTAAATATTCTTCTTCATCAGAATAGTCATCGTCACCCTCATCCGCAGAGTGCTCTTTGGCAGCGACAGGCGGCTCTTCATGTAAATCAATCCCGAGCTCTTTGGCAGTTTCCGTGACATCTTCGTCTATTTCGCGAATCTCGATCTCTTTATCATCTTCAGAGAGTACACGCACATCAAGACCCAAACTCTGCAATTCCTTAATGAGCACCTTAAATGATTCGGGTACTCCCGGCTCCGGAATATTTTCCCCTTTCACAATGGCCTCGTAAGTTTTGACGCGGCCCACGACATCGTCTGATTTGACAGTGAGAATTTCTTGCAGGGTATAGGCCGCACCATATGCTTCTAAGGCCCAGACCTCCATCTCTCCGAAGCGCTGACCGCCGAACTGAGCTTTGCCGCCCAACGGCTGCTGGGTAACCAGAGAGTACGGACCTGTCGAACGGGCATGGATCTTGTCATCGACCAAGTGGTGCAACTTCAGGACGTACATATAGCCAACTGTAATTTTGCTGTCAAAAGGCTCCCCGGTACGACCGTCATAAAGCATAGACTTGCCTTCATCCGGCAGTCCGGCTTTCTTCAGGGTTTCGAAAACATCGTTTTCCCTGGCACCGTCGAAGACAGGAGTCGCAACCCGGATGCCTAAAGTCTTAGCCGCCCAGCCCAAGTGGGTTTCAAGAACCTGACCGATATTCATCCGTGAAGGGACGCCCAGTGGATTTAACACGATCTCAACCGGAGTACCGTCAGGCATAAAGGGCATATCTTCCTGCCTCATGATGCGGGAGATAACTCCCTTGTTACCGTGGCGACCGGCCATTTTGTCTCCGACCGATATTTTACGCTTCTGCGCAATATAGACACGCACCAATTCATTAACCCCAGGTGCGAGTTCATCCCCATTTTCCCGAGTGAACACTTTGACATCAACGATCTTACCCGCTTCTCCGTGCGGAACCCTGAGGGATGTATCCCTGACTTCGCGCGCTTTTTCCCCGAAGATCGCTCTTAAGAGGCGTTCCTCGGCTGTAAGCTCAGTCTCCCCTTTGGGAGTTACTTTTCCTACCAAGATGTCCCCCGGCCTGACCTCAGCGCCAATCCGGATGATCCCGCGTTCGTCCAGATCTTTCAAGACGTCCTCGCCCACATTCGGAATATCACGGGTGATTTCCTCCGGCCCGAGCTTGGTGTCGCGGGCATCTGCCTCATACTCCTCAATATGGATGGAAGTATAGTAATCTTCCCTCACCAGCTTTTCACTGATGAGAATAGCGTCTTCGTAGTTATACCCTTCCCAGGTCATAAAGGCCACGAGCACATTACGGCCCAGGGCCAGTTCCCCATTGTCGGTGGACGGCCCGTCAGCAATAATCTGCCCGGCTTCCACTCTCTCTCCTTTGCTCACAATCGGCCTTTGGTTGATGCACGTTCCCTGGTTGGAACGCAGGTATTTGAGGAGCTTGTGTTTCTCGGTGGTTCCCCCATCATGGCGGACGATAATTCCGTCAGCCGTGACGCGCTCCACTACACCGGCTTTTTTGGTGATCGCGCATACCCCGGAGTCACGCGCAGCCTTGTACTCGATGCCGGTTCCTACATAGGGAGAATCCGTGCGCAAGAGAGGTACTGCCTGTCGCTGCATATTGGAACCCATAAGGGCACGGTTAGCGTCATCATGCTCCAAAAACGGTATCAGAGCGGTCGCAATTGAGACCATCTGTTTCGGGGATACGTCCATGTAATCAATACGGTTCGGGGCTACCAAGACGAAATCCGCTCCATGCCTGGCGTCAATCTTCTCTCCCAGGAAACGCCCTTCTTCATCCAGGGGGGCATTAGCCTGAGCCACAATATATTTCTCTTCCTCATCAGCGGTGAGGTAATGGATTTCATCTGTAACCATGCCCTGCTCTTTATCCACTTTGCGGTAAGGAGCCTCGATAAATCCGTATTCATTAATACGTCCATACGTACTTAAGGATCCGATCAAACCGATGTTCGGTCCCTCCGGAGTCTCTACCGGGCACATCCGCCCATAGTGGGAGTGGTGAACGTCCCGTACCTCGAACCCGGCGCGTTCCCTGCTTAACCCACCTGGGCCCAGGGCGCTCAGACGCCGCTTGTGCGTGAGTTCAGCGAGCGGATTGGTTTGATCCATAAACTGGGAAAGCTGACTGCTGCCAAAAAACTCTTTGATGGCAGCCACAACCGGCCTGATATTAATTAATACTTGAGGGGTGATAACATCAACGTCCTGAATCGTCATGCGCTCGCGCACAACCCGTTCCATCCTGGACAAGCCGATGCGGAACTGGTTCTGCAAAAGCTCCCCGACCGAACGCAGGCGGCGGTTCCCTAAGTGGTCAATATCATCTTTGTGCCCCTCGCCATTCATCAACTGCAGCAAGCGGCGCATCGTGGCGATAACGTCCTCTTTGGTAAGATGGCGAATCTCAATCGGAATCTCAAGCGTAAGTTTTTTATTTAACTTGTACCGGCCCACTTTGGCCAGGTCATAGCGCTTAGGATCAAAGAACAAAGCATCAAGCAGGGAACGGGCACTGTCCACCGTCGGCGGTTCCCCCGGACGTAAGCGTTTGTAAATCTCAACCAAAGCTTCTTCCACAGACTCGGAATTGTCCCGCTCCAGAGTCATGCGCACATGTTCATTGTCGCCAAACAGCTCTAAAATCTGACCATTGCTGCCATAGCCAAGCGCACGAATCAGGACGGTGGCCGGCAGTTTGCGGGTGCGGTCAACCCGGACAAAAAGGTTGTCATTAATATCCGTTTCGAATTCCAACCAAGCCCCGCGATTAGGAATAATGGTGGCACCGTAAAGCTTTTTGCCACTAGTGTCAATTGATTCAGCGTAATAGACGCCGGGCGAGCGCACAAGCTGGCTGACAATCACGCGCTCAGCACCGTTAATGATAAACGTGCCTTTATCAGTCATGAGTGGGAAGTCTCCCATGAAAACTTCCTGCTCCTTAACTTCTCCCGTTTCCTTATTGATAAGGCGGACCTTAACCCGTAGAGGCGCAGCATACGTTACATCACGTTCTTTACATTCCTCAACCTCGTACTTGGCCTCACCCAAGCTGTAGTCAATAAACTCCAAAACGAGGTTTCCTGTGAAATCCTGAATCGGGGAAATATCACGAAACATTTCGCGCAACCCCTCATCAAGAAACCACCGGTAGGAGTTCTGCTGGATTTCGATGAGATTCGGTATGTCGAGAACCTCACGGATTCTGGAATAACTCCAGCGTTCCCGTGTCCCAACCTTAACTGGATACATTTACGCTTCACCCCTCAAGTGTGATTTCCTCCCAAGGAAAAAAAATAATAACATAAACAGCCAAAAGCAAGGCCTTTTACAAAACCTCGCTTCCCTGTTTATGGATCTCCCTCATAGAGATGCACACATCCAAATTATTATCTCCCCAGTGTGATAAGCTTATGTCTCAGGGTATAAATTTCTAAAGAAAACTTGGCTTGCGCCCGTTAGTCCGTGAAGGACTAACGCACTTGTTAGCCTTAAGGCGCAGGCGGAAGCCTTAGTTGCACTTATGCGCCTTGAGACATATACTTTCTGACTAGCCTTAAAAACTGGATAATCCTTACCAATTACTGACACAGTAACGATTATTAAGTATACCAACACTTAAGGGAAAGGTCAAGCAAAAAAGGACTTTTAGGGTAAATTTTTTTGAGATATTAACAAGAATCCTGTCCAATTCAGCAATGATTGGATTAACGTCAAAGGACTGCCCAGAATATCTTCTGAGCAGCCCCCGTTTATCTCAGTCTAAAATTATCCGCTTACTTCACTTCGACAGAAGCACCAGCTTCGGTAAACTTGGCTTTCAGAGCCTCGGCATCCTCTTTGGAAACCTTTTCTTTTACAGGCTTCGGAGCATTGTCCACGAGTTCCTTAGCTTCTTTAAGGCCTAACCCGGTTACTTCGCGCACTACTTTGATAACATTGATCTTAGAAGCGCCAGCACCGGTCAGAATTACATCGAATTCAGTTTGCTCTTCAACTACAACAGCGGCAGCGGCAGCGGCAGGAGCAGCGGCAACTGCAACCGGAGCAGCAGCGCTTACGCCGAACTCTTCTTCAAACGCTTTCACTAATTCAGAAAGCTCAAGTACGGTTAAGCCTTTAACGGCTTCAATGATCTCAGCAACTTTAGACATTTTAATTTCCTCCTAAAAAATTATTAAAGTTTATTATGCTTCTTTCAGCTTACGCACTTCTTCTAAAGCATAGCCCATCTTGCGAATCGGTCCCTGCAGGACATTGACCAGTCCAACCAGCGGAGCCTGAATTCCGGCAAGCACCATCGCGAGCAGAACCTCGCGTGACGGCAGATCCGCTAAAGATTTAACTCCGTCCGGACCAATTACTTTTCCTTCAAGCACTCCGGCCTTGATCGCAAACTTCTTATTCGTCTTGGCAAAATCGACTAAGACTTTGGCCGGGGCTACCGGATCAGCTGAAAAAGCTACTGCTGTCGGACCTTCCAGGTAAGAATCAAGTCCTTGAATTCCTACTTCATTGGCCGCCCGGCGTACCATCGTGTTTTTGAGTACCCTGTAGTCCACTCCGGCTTGGCGCAACTGCACGCGCAGTTTAGTGACTTCAGCCACAGTCAGGCCGCGGTAGTCTGCTAACACCACCCCGGCAGAGTGTTCGAATTTGTCTTTAATCTCGGCTACAACCTGAGATTTAGCTTCGATATCGGGCATTTGTGTCCACCTCCTTCCGCACGTCAGAACAGAACATTAAAAAACCTCCGCTGCTGCAGAGGTTAAGAACGCCAAGGAAACATAGCAAGTTGCCTGTGCATCCAACCTCGGCAGGAAATATTAAGCCTTAAGGCTCCTGCTGTCTACAGCGGAAAAGTTATTCAGTTCTTTCGAACTATAGTTCTTTCGAAGTATATCTCATCTGGAAAGTGCCGTCAAGGCACTTGCTCAGTGAGCTTTCAAAGGATTGATGCTTACACCTGGCCCCATAGTCGAAGAAACAGTTACACTCTTGACATATTGGCCCTTGGCAGCAGCGGGCTTAGCCTTAATCAGGGTTTCTGCCAACACTCGGTAATTCTCAACGAGTTTGGTCTCGTCAAAAGAGACTTTACCAATAGGGGCATGAATAATCCCGGCCTTATCTGCCCGGTATTCGATCTTACCAGCTTTGACATCTTTAATAGCCCGGGCAACATCGAAAGTAACCGTTCCTGTTTTCGGGTTGGGCATCAGACCCTTAGGTCCGAGCAATCTTCCGAGCTTACCGACCATGCCCATCATGTCCGGAGTGGCAACAGCCACTTCAAAACCAAACCAGCCTTGTTCGATCTTGGCGATCATATCTTCAGCGCCAACAAAATCTGCTCCGGCTTGTTCTGCTTCTTTAGCCTTGTCCCCTTTAGCGAAAACCAAGACACTCCGTGTTTTCCCAGTTCCGTTAGGTAGCACAAGCGCACCACGGATCTGCTGATCGGCATGACGGGTATCAATACCGAGCTTGAAAGCTACTTCGACCGTTTCGTCAAATTTCGCTTTGGCAATCTTTTTGACAATCGCCAGGGCTTCTGCAGGCTCATAGACCGCATCGCGGTCATAGGCCTTAAGAGCATCCTGGTAATTCTTTCCTACTTTGGCCATTCTCTAACCTCCTTGTGGTTAACGGATTACTCCTCCCACTTAATTCCTTAACCTTCGATAATTTCTACACCCATGCTGCGGGCAGTGCCCTCAACCATGCGCATAGCTGCTTCAATACTGGCTGCGTTCAAGTCTTTCATCTTAAGTTCGGCTATTTCGCGGACTTTAGATTTACTCACTTTGGCCACCTTTTTGCGGTTAGGCTCAGAGGAACCAGACTCAATATTAGCAGCTTTTTTCAGCAGCACTGAAGCGGGCGGAGTTTTGGTAATAAAGGTAAAGGAGCGATCTTCAAAAACAGTAATTTCAACCGGAATAATCAAACCCGCTTGATCCTTGGTACGCTCATTGTACTCTTTGCAAAAGGCCATAATATTGACCCCGTGCTGACCAAGCGCCGGACCAACCGGAGGTGCCGGTGTAGCTTTACTCGCCTGAATCGCCAATTTTACCAGACCTACCACTCTTTTTGCCATTCTCTACACCTCCTTGTCAGGGTATACTCTAGTCAAGCTTTTCAACCTGATCAAAATCCAATTCCAAGGGAGTCTCGCGGCCAAACATGGACACAGATACCCGCAATTTACCCTTGTCTTCTAAAATCTGCCGTACGACTCCGATGAAATCCTTAAAGGGCCCGGAAGATACCCGGACATTTTCATCGACGGCAAAATTAATCTTGGTACGAGTCTCTTCAAGCCCCATCTGGCGCATAATGATTAAAACCTCGTGCTGTAAGAGCGGGATTGGTTTGGCACCCGTCCCGACAAAGCCGGTAACTCCCGGGGTATTGCGTACGACATACCAAGAGTCATCCGTCATTTCCATTTCTACCAGCACATATCCAGGAAAGACCTTGCGCTTAGTGATTTTTTTCTTCCCGTTCTTGATTTCGATTTCATCCTCCATCGGCACCAGAACGCGAAAGATTTTATCCTCCATATTCATGGATTCAACACGCTTCTCTAAGTTGGTCTTTACCTTGTTTTCATAACCGGAATACGTATGGATTACATACCAATTCTTAGCCATCTTTTATCTGGGAACCCCCTTGCAGTAGGCCCCAACCCTCCTATGGATTATTGAGAGCCTCATCCATAGACCCTGGAGAAGGCTGCAGACAGCCCGCTGTCAACAATCCAAAGCAGAAAAGCCACAATCGCAACGGAGACAAATACAACTCCGGTATAAGTAAGCAATTGTTGCCGGTTTGGCCAATGAACCTTTTTTAATTCACTCCAAGCCCCACTCAAATAATCTTTGGTTTTGATTGTTGTGCTTTGGGCATTTGCCGGTTTCTTTACTGCGCCCATGACATCACATCCTTATAAACATCGGTGTCCTGCGAAAACCAACAACGCTTCCTGGCGTACAATATAACTGGCGCAAAAAAAAATAACTATTTGGTTTCTTTGTGGACAGTTTGGGTCTTGCAGAACTTGCAGTACTTCTTGACTTCCAAGCGGTCAGGATTGTTTTTCTTATTCTTCATAGTAGAATAATTGCGTTGTTTACACTCTGTACAAGCCAAAGTTATTCCAACCCGCATTTCAACGAACACCTCCCCGGGCACTTGCAGGCTTCTGATATTTAGCACATTGCTCATAATAATTTAGCACAAGATAGTCACGATGTCAAATAAGAAAAAGACAGCCTAGCCGTCTTCTCACGCTTGACATTATTTACTCGCAAATTCACGTTTGAGTACAAAGCCGCAAATCGCGCTTTTACCCTCGAACCACGAATATCGAATATCGAATCTGGTGGGCAGGGATGGATTCGAACCACCGTACCTTTCGGAACAGATTTACAGTCTGCCGCCTTTAACCACTCGGCCACCTGCCCATATTCACCTAAATCGCGCTAACAGATTAGCACATATAACCCTTGGGTGCAAGAGCTGATATGTATTTTCAATCTTCCTCTTTAATCCAACAAGCATTAGCCATCGCGCCGTTCCAAATAGCGTTCGAGCTTTCTTTTGACCCGTTGAAGCGCGTTATCAATCGATTTGACATGACGCCTTAAGTCTACGGCAATCTCCTGATAGGATTTCCCTTCAAGGTAAGCCATTAAAACTTTCCACTCTAACGAACTGAGAATTTCGCCCATCTTTTCTTCGATATCGTCGAATTCTTCCCTGCTGATAATTAGTTCTTCCGGATCGGTAATTCTGGTTCCGGAAATCACATCAAGCAAAGTGCGGTCAGAATCCTCGTCATATATGGGCTTATTCAATGAGACATAAGAATTGAGCGGAATATGCTTTTGCCGGGTTGCAGTTTTAATCGCCGTAATGATTTGTCTGGTAATGCACAGTTCAGCAAAGGCGCGGAACGATGAAAGCTTATCCCCGCGAAAATCGCGGATAGCTTTATAAAGTCCAATCATTCCCTCTTGAATAATGTCCTCACGGTCGGCACCGATTAAAAAATATGAACGAGCCTTTGCTCTGACGAAGTTTTTATATTTGTTAATTAGGTATTCCAGTGATGCAGCATCGCCTTCTTTGGCCAGTTCGACAACCTCTTCATCGATAAAGGTATCGAGTAATTCGCACCCTTCTGGAAGTTCAGGTTGGGCATTAAGACTCAATCAGATCCCCCCTGTTTCTTGGGATGAAGATGGTGCATTCCCGTTACTTCCTTGTCCGCAGGACATTCTAATTATAACTGACGGCAAAGATTAGCGTCAAGGCGAACTTTCAGAGGTTCTGTCGGCCACGCCAAGCCTTCGACTCAACGGGTGGAGGCTCTTACTCTGCAGCTTCTATACCTGACCTTCAGCTCCAGTTCTTCTTCGCTGCCGTAAGGCTTCATACAGCATAACCGAGCCCGCTACACTGGCATTGAGGGAACTGACCTTGCCCAGCATCGGGATGCTTACAATCTCATCACATGTCTCCCGCACCAGACGGCTCATTCCCTGGCCCTCACTCCCAATGACCAATACTCTGGATCCTGTAAGATCAGCACTGTAAATATCTGTGCCGCCAGCCTCTGCTCCCGAAACCCAACAGCCCTCTTCTTTCAGCTCGCGTAGGCTCTGAACCAGATTGCTCACCCTTGCCACCAGCACATGCTCCAAGGCCCCCGCCGAAGTCTTGGCCACAATTGCGGTCAAGGCCACATTGCGCCGCTTCGGAATAATCACCCCATGCGCCCCCACAGCATCTACAGTCCGCAGGAGTGCTCCCAGGTTATGCGGGTCTTCAAGCCCATCCAGGGCCAGAATAAAAGGCTCCTCCTGGCGCGTGCGGGCCAATTCAATAATATCTTCCACCTTGGCATATTCGCGGGCTGCGATGTAAGCCATAATCCCCTGGTGCTTAGCCCCTTCCGTAACCCTGTCCAGAACCTGGCGGTCTACCAACTGAAAAGGAATCCCACGGTCACGCAAACTGTTGATAAGATCATGACTGCGCCGATCCTCTCCTTCTTTTTGGATCAGGACCTTATTTACCGGTTTCCCGCTCTCGATCAATTCTCGGACAGGATTTCTCCCGTACACTATTTCTTCGTTCATGGCTACACTCCCAGAATCTTATTAAGCCAGGGTTCCCTTTCCAGCAAAAGCCCAGCCATCCTTTGCATCATCTCTTTTATCTCCCACTGGGCTCCCGGTGTCAACACCCTCTTCTCATACACATCCAGAAAAGAACGCAAATTTAGAGAAGTAACAAAATTAGTCCCGGCTGACCCTGGCAAGACAAAGCGGGCATCCTCTTTTTTCACGCCCAGGCTTAATAAGCGGTCATAAACCTCTTGGGCTTGCCCCATGGCTTTGCTAAATTCTTCCCGGAGTGCAGGGTTTTGCGTAATTTCCGGCGGCATCACAAAGTCGAACAGACTGCCGCTCTTTTTCCCAGACTGCTCTGACACATAACGCTGGCTTTGCACGGAGAGACTTACCCCAATGCGATGCCGTGAATACTGAGCCAAAAGAGTCCTGGAAACATCTCTCACCGCGAAAGTCATCGTGCAATGCTCCAGCACGCTTAAATGCCTGCTTTTTAGGATATGCTCAGCTATCCTTAGCATCTCATCTGTCGATGGTTCCTGTTCCATCAATTCAATGGGGGACATCGGGCTGTAACATGTCCGCGCTGCCACCCAGATGCTTTTCAAGTAGTGAGGGGAGGTCGTAAGCAGCTTAACTTCCATATATGCCAATCCTCTCTCAAGACAAATTCTATATGCTAAATTTTTTCCGTGTCTTTGCCAAAATATTTAGGTCTTTGAATAGCTATCTTCAGCCATTATCCCTTCTATTTGCCCGAAGGCCCATTCCATCCGTTCGAAACGCTCTGTCAGCTGCCAATACCCGACCAAGGCCTCAAAAGCGGTGGCATGGCGGTATGTCACTACATCTACATTTTTCGGGTGGCTCCCTTTCGTGTTGCGCCCGCGCAGCACGACCTGCTGTTCAACCTCATCCAAATCCGGCCACAGGCTGTGCAGCACTTTGGCTTGAGTGCCTGCCCGCACGTAAGCAACGGTGGCCTTGTGCAGCTCCCGCACTTTCTCATGCCCTTGGTCCAAGAGGTGGCTGCGCACCCACAATTCATAAACAGCGTCTCCCAAGTACGCCAAGCTTAAGGAATTTAATTCCTGCCAGTTACGTTTTCCGCTAAAGATAACCACTCCCTATTTCGATATTCGATATTCGATATTCGATATTCGATTTTGAGCCTAATGCCAGCGTGCTCCTTGGGGTGTGTCCTCGATGACTATTCCGGCTTCCTTCAATGCATCCCGGATGTAGTCTGACGTAGCCCAGTCTTTCTGCTGCCGGGCCCGCGCCCGCACTTGCAGCAGAATGTCCATAACCTGATTCAGTTTTTTGTCATCCTTGGCGCCACTTTGCGCCGGATGTGCCAAATCAAAGCCTAGAACTCCGGCCAGTTCCAGCAACGTGTTATACGCAAGCTGTAGCCCTTCAGAGCGAGCCTGGTTTTCCTGGACATGCGTATTTAGGGCTTTAGCCAAGTCATACAAGGCTGCATAAGCCAATGCAGAATTAAAATCATCATCCATCGCCTTTTCAAAGCTGTGGCGAGTATCTCTTGCGTTCTGCTTTAACTCCTCTTCCTTTTCCTGTGGGGGCAAAGTCCTGCTTTCCCTGTTTAGCGCCTCGGAAGCCAGACGTACGCTTGTCTGCAGGCGTTCTAACCCTTTCTGCGCCATCTCCAGTTTTTCATCATCAAAATCAAGCGGGCTGCGATAATGAGTCCCGAGCAGATAAAAGCGGATCACTTCTCCCGGGTACTCAGCGAGCATTTCTCTGACTGTAAAGAAGTTGCCGAGAGATTTGGACATCTTCTCCTGTTTGACCGTAAGAAAAGCGGTATGCATCCAATGACGGGCAAATGTCCCCCCGCCCAGGTAACCTTCGGACTGGGCAATCTCATTTTCATGGTGCGGAAACACCAAGTCCCCGCCCCCACCGTGAATGTCAAACCCAGCACCCAGATATTTCAAAGACATGGCCGAACACTCAATATGCCAGCCTGGTCGGCCCTGACCCCAGGGGCTCTCCCAGTAAGGTTCCCCAGGCTTGGCTTTCTTCCAAAGCGCAAAATCCATCGGGTTTTCTTTACGCTCGTCCACTTCCACGCGGGCCCCCGCCTGCATATCTTCGAGCGTCCGCCCGGACAGCTTACCGTAGCCGGGAAACCTGTTGACCGCAAAATAGACATCCCCTTCTACTTCATAAGCCAAACCTTTAGCTATTAATCCTTGAATAATCTCGATCATTTCCGGGATATGCTCCGTGGCCTTTGGGTGAATGGTCGCCGGAAGAATATTCAAAGCCTTGGCGTCTTTAAAATACTCGTCAATATATTTACGGGCTAAGGACAACGGCTCCATGCCTTCCTCTTGGCCACGCTTAATAATCTTATCGTCCACATCCGTAAAGTTTTGAATATAGTTGACTTCATATCCCTTATACATTAAATAGCGCCGGATCATGTCAAAATCTACCAGCATACGGGCATTCCCTAGATGGAAGAAATTATAGGTGGTAGGCCCGCAGGCATAGACTCCTACTTTCCCGTGTTCACGCGGCTTAAACTCTTCTTTTTGACGGGTCATGGTGTTGAACAATCTCAAAGACATCGCATCTGTCTCCCTTCTCCTGTAATTCCCGCTCAAGTCTATCTACCCTGTCCATGAGGCACTGTATCATCTCGGTCACCGGGTCCGGAAGAACCTCATGCCTCAGATCAAAATCCCGAACCGATTCGCCCCTTCTGATGACGACCCGTCCCGGAACCCCTACCACTGTGGAATCATTGGGAACAGGCTTAACCACGACTGAACCGGCTCCTATTTTGACATTGTCTCCAATTGTAACCGACCCCAGGATCTTGGCCCCGGACCCTACCACTACGTTATTCCCAAGGGTCGGGTGCCTTTTCCCTTTTTCTTTCCCCGTTCCGCCCAAAGTAACTCCCTGGTAAAGTGTGACATTGTCCCCAATTTCCGTTGTCTCCCCAATCACCACCCCGGTACCGTGATCAATAAAGAAGCCTTGGCCGATCGTGGCTCCCGGATGGATCTCAATCCCGGTCAAAAAGCGGGACAGCTGTGAGATCAGGCGCGGCAGGAGCACAAGCTTGCGCTTATACAGGGCGTGCGCCATCCGGTGCAAAAGCAAGGCATGAAAACCAGGGTAACAGAGGACCACCTCGATGATACTTTTGGCGGCCGGGTCCCGTTCGAATATGACCTGGATATCTTCGCGAACTTGCCGAAACACTTGCCATCACCCCGCTTTTCATTCTCCAAAATATGATTCCCGGTCTCAAGCTAAAATTTTACCCTCATGCATTACACAGGAATAAAATAAAAAAGGAACCCCTCGTGCAGAGACGAAGAATTCCCGTGGTTCCACTCTGCTTGAACAAGATACTTTTGCGCATTGCATCATCAATATGCACGTGCCTGTTCCGCTCATAGCCTTTAACGCAGCTGAGACGGGTTAAGGTACTCACTTCCCCTAACCGGTTCAAGGACGCACTTCCAGAAGTTTTTCGGGACGGCTCTCACCCTTCCGTCCTCGCTGCCGACAAATCCACTTCTGTACTCTTTCCTGTCATCACTTTTACGCACGATAATCTAAGCAAAATCTACATAAACCAATTTGAGAATTGCTTAGTTATATCGTTCAACCTGGAGAACAATTTAGGATTTATTATACGGATTATAACAAATCTTAAGAGGATGTCAACTAAGTCCATCCGCTTAAAAAGAAAATGGCATTGCTTCAATTATGACATGACACAAAATCTTTTTTAGAGAAGTGCCAGAGTTTCAAGCCTATGTAAAACATCGTCAGGGCCTAAGAGGGCTATGATTTTATCGAGATCCGGACCGTGCACCCGCCCGGTTAGAGCAGCCCTTACTGGCATAAATATGAACTTGGCCCCTAGCTTTAGCTCTTTGGTCAGTTGCTTAAGCATTGCTTTGGCATCTTCAGCCGTAACAGGCTTGCTTTCCGCCATCTTACTCTTAAAAGCCTCTAAAACTTGCGGAACCTGTTCCCCTCTGAGGACCTCCCGTGCTTCTTCGTCAGGCTCCAAGGCTTGTCCGCCGTAGAAATAATGGACATAATCCTTGACTTGAGCCAGGTAAGATACATGCTCAATAACAGCCTGCACAAAGGCGCTAGCCCAAGCTCTTTGCTCGGTCGAGATCTCTCCTGTCGGCATCACCCCAGCATCGCGCAAATGTGGCAGTGCAAGCTCAGCCAAGCGCTCAGGGGCAGCCTCTTTAAGATAATGGGCATTGATCCAATTAAGCTTATTAAGGTCAAATACAGCCGGGCTCTTCGACACGCGGTCGAGCGCGAACTTGTCCGCCAGTTCCTCCAACGTGAAAAACTGTTCTTCACCCGGCGGAGACCAGCCCATGAGCACGATGAAATTAATCACCGCTTCCGGCAGGTACCCTTTGTTCTGATAATCTATAACCGCGGTATCGCCATCGCGCTTGCTCATCTTGCGCCCTTCAGTGTTGAGAATGAGAGAGATATGGGCAAACTCCGGCACCGGCACACCCAAAGCCTCGTAAATCAAAACTTGGCGCGGAGTGTTCGAAAGATGCTCCTCCCCCCGAATAACCTGCGTTATACTCATGGAAATATCATCAACCACAACCGCAAAGTTATAAGTAGGGATGCCATCAGACTTGACGATGATATAATCTCCGATCCCGTCACTCTCAAATACCACGTCTCCGCGCACAAGATCCCGAATGAGAATCTGCTTGCCTTCCGGCACCTTGAAACGGACGACCGGTTGGCGGCCCTCAGCCTCGTATGCAGCCTTCTGTTCAGGGGTAAGGTGGCGGCATTTACCTAGATAACGCGGAGTTCCCCCTTTCGCTGTCAACTCCTGCCGCTCCTGCTCCAGCTCTTCCTCAGAGCAATAACAGTGGTAAGCATGCCCCTGGGCCAACAACTTATCTGTATACTCCCGATAAAGCTCAAGGCGCTCGGTCTGGCGGTAAGGTCCATTCTCCCCCCCGACCTCAATCCCTTCATCCCATTCTATCCCTAACCAGCGCAAGGCTTCTAAAATATTATGTTCGGATTCACGGCTGGAGCGCTCTAAGTCTGTATCCTCGCTGCGCACAATAAAAGTGCCGTTATGTTTACGGGCCAATAAATAATTAAACAAGGCCGAGCGCGCGCCTCCAATATGCAGAGGCCCGGTCGGGCTAGGGGCAAATCTTACTTTAAGCTTCATTGTTTTCCTCCCCGGGGTCTGACCCCCTAAAAATTCGACAGACCTCGCTAAATTCTACACGATGCCATTATACTAGGATTTAAGAAGCAGAATAAGCGCCTGGGCGCTGATGCCTTCTTCTCTGCCTTCAAACCCTAAGCGCTCAGTGGTCGTGGCTTTGACTGAGACTTGAGCTTCATCAATATCCAAGGCCCGGGCCAAATTCGTGCGCATTTCAGGTATATAGGGTGCCAGCTTTGGCTTCTGGGCCACAATGATACTGTCCAGATTTCCTACTGTGTACCCTTCTGTGCTAAGGAGTTCCTGCACATGTTTTAAGAGCAGTACACTGGAAATTCCCCGGTAGCGTTCATCAGTGTCCGGAAAATGCTTCCCGATATCTCCCAAGGCCAGGGCTCCCAGCATGGCATCCATAAGGGCGTGAATTAGAACATCTGCATCAGAGTGTCCCAGCAACCCGCGCTCGTAAGGGATGTTTACCCCGCCTAAAATCAAGGCTCGCCCTGGGGCGAAAGCATGAACATCATACCCTAGTCCTACTCTAAAAATTAATATCACCGTCCCTGCCAGCGAGAATCTGTTCTGCCAGGAGCAAATCTTCCGGAGTAGTAAGCTTAATATTCTCCGGCGACCCTTCCAAGACTTTCACCGGATGTCCCAGCCATTCTACGAGAGACGCATCGTCCGTACCGGCAAAACCCTCTAAGGCAGCGCGGCGGTGAGCTTCTCTTAAAATCAAAAGATCAAAGACCTGCGGAGTCTGAACGGCGCGCAGTTCCTCGCGCGCGGGGGTTTCCACCACCCACCCGTTCGCATCGATCCTTGTTATCGTATCCTTCGGCTCAACCGCCATCAGGGCAGCCACAGTCCCTTCCGCTGCTCCTAGGAAACGGTGCAACAACGCCAGAGGCAAAAGAGGACGCGCCCCATCGTGGACCACCACTCTCTTAGCATCCGAATGGAGAGCATTAAGTCCGGATGTTACAGACTCCTGACGTGTTGCCCCGCCAGGAGCTATGTCTTGAACTTTGCTAAGTTTATATTCTGCAACCAGCTCGCGAATCATGGGAATTTCTTCTCTAGCTCCCACAATAACAATCTCCCGAACGAATTCGGAAGATTGAAAAATACGCGCAGTATGCACAAGAACCGGTACCCCTTTAAGCATAAGAAACTGTTTATTTAAGGAAGTCCCCATCCTTGTGCCGCTCCCCGCAGCAGGAATGATGACCCCCACCTCATCCAATCGCATTCACCTCATCATTCGCCAGGGTCATCGACTTTTTTTCAACCATCCCCTTGGGCTTGGCAAAAATCATCCTGCCCGCTGCCGTTTGGAGGACACTGGTTACAAGCACAGTTATATGCTGTCCCATATAACGGCGGCCGGTGTCGACCACAATCATCGTACCATCATCAAGATAAGCAACCCCTTGACCCGGCTCTTTGCCTTCCTTCATGACCTGCACCAGCATTTCCTCGCCAGGCAAAACCACTGGCTTAACCGCGTTCGCTAACTCATTGATATTGAGAACTTTTACTCCCTGCAGTTCAGCCACTTTGTTAAGGTTATAATCATTGGTGAGAACCGGGGATCCCAGAACTTGCCCCAACCGAACCAATTTACTGTCAACTTCCATAATGTCATCAAAATCCTGTTCATGAATATGGACTTTGACCGCCGTTTCCTTGGAGATTTGATTCAAGATATCCAGACCGCGTCGCCCGCGGTTGCGTTTGAGTAAATCAGAGGAATCGGCAATGTGGCGCAGTTCTTCCAGCACAAAACCGGGGATAAGCAGAGTTCCTTCCACAAAACCGGTCTGCACAATATCTGCTATACGCCCATCAATAATGACACTGGTGTCGAGGATTTTATAATTGGGAGAACTCTCAGGCACCTTGGCTGTTCTGGCTTCTTTGTTCTTTTCCCCTTTTTCTCCTTTGTCACCCCTGTCCCGGAATTTAGGGAAAACATTAAAAAAGCTTAAAACCTCTTCTTTGCGTTTGGCACCGAGACTCAGTCCCAGGTATCCTAAGAATAAGCTTAAGAGTATAGACAAAAGTGGCCCCAGAAAAGGAATGCTGATGAAAGAACTGCTAAACAAACTAGCTATAATAAGTCCGATAATGGCCCCCACGGCCCCGCCCATAAGCTCGTGCGTTGGTATTCTCTGCATCCTGCTGTCAACCCAACTGATCAGCACTAAAAAGCCCCGAATGCTGGCCGGAGCGATGAGAAAACCGATAACAGCAAAGAGCACGACCATAGCGACATAAGTCCAGGCAGGATTAAAGCCCCAGCCTAAGGACTGTAGCAGATTGAGCCTGAGCAACACATAGTCTAAATAAAAACCAAGCCCCCCCAATAACAGGGTGATGATAGCGCGGATTAAATTGCGAATCATCGTTTCACCTCCTTACCTTAGTTTGGCAAAAAGCCTCTCCTATTATACCGTGAATTACCAATAATTTTCAAGGCAGGCGTGCTGCGCCGGTGCACTCAAGCAAGTATCCTTAATAGGCGTGCTCGAAGCAAGCCAATTTAGGCCAGTATTTTGTTAAGCCATGTCCGAACCTGTTCTTCCTCACTCTCCTGGGCTAAAACCAGTTCGCTGATTAAGATTTGGCAGGCGTTTTCATACATCTTCTTTTCCCCGGTGGAGAGCCCCTTTTCTTTATCGCGCAGAGCCAAACTCCGGACAACCTCTGCCACTTCTAAAATGTTCCCGCTTTTAATTTTTTCCAAATTGGCGCGATAACGTCGATTCCAAGCGAGAGGCGGCGCAGTCGGCTTAGTACTCAAGACGGAAAGAACCTGCTGAACCTCGGACCGGGAGATAACTTCTCTTAGACCCAAATTACCTACACTGCCAAGAGGTACAAACACTTTCATATTGCCTACGGGCAAGCGCATGACATAATACTTCCTCGTCTCTCCCAGAACTTCTCTTTCCTCAATGGCTTCAATTACTCCAGCCCCATGCATGGGATAAACAACCTTGTCCCCGACACTAAACACTGAGCCCACCCCCTTTCCCTTATTATAACAGGGATTCGGGAAGCGGTCAAAAATTTGTAAATTATATCATATTAAAATAAGGCCTGTCAATGTGTGAATTTCCTTTTTTTCTCTTCGTAATTTTGGCTCCTTTTCCTTTTCAGTTCTGTTGAAAATTGACAACTACGTTCAATGCCCGCTATAATAATAGCAGGCAGAAAGGAGTGAGGATACCGCATTATGGAACAACTCACTAACCAATTTCAAAGTACAGTCAAAGAATTGCTTATCCGTCACCAAAGCATTTTAGATATTTTGACTAAAGGACAAGAGGCTTCAGCACGCGTCAACCGCGCCGTTGTCAAATCAGTCACCAACTGTGGCTGTTTAGCAATTGAAGCTCAAAGACAGCCCATTCCGGAAGATGCGACTTTGCTTGATCTGAAGCAGCTTTTGAACAGCAACCTCAAGGGTAAACTGTGCGACAGCTGCCATGATATTATTGAAGCAGAAATAGGCAAACAGCTTTTCTATATCGCTGCTCTGGCCAACACCTTGGACATCTCTCTGAGCGAGGTCATCGTGAAAGAACAGAAAAAGCTCTCAACCTTAACCATCTTCAACATGACTTAAAAACTATAATCAAAAGATCGAATAAGCGGATTTGAAAGCTCCTTAATTAAGGAGCTTTTTTAGTTCCAACTAGCCCTAACTCAATGGCTTCCTCAACACTCTGCACCGCATAAATCATATTTTCGGCACCCTGGATTTGAGCAATATTGGCCTTAGGAATGATACAGCCCTCAAAGCCAAATTTTAAGGCCTCGCGTACCCTCACTTCCGGCTGGGATACTCCCCGCACCTCACCGGTAAGGCCAACTTCTCCGATAAAAGCCAATGGCCTCAGAGGGATCTCCTTTAAGCTCGAGGTAACCGCCGCAATTAAAGCAAGGTCAGCTGCCGGTTCCTCTACCCTTATCCCTCCGGCAATATTAACATAAACATCCTGAGTGCCCAAGTTGAGGCCAATCTTTTTGTCCAGGACAGCCAGCAACATTAAAAGCCTGTTGTAATCTATGCCGGTAGCAGTGCGCCGGGGCATACCGTACCCTGTAGGTGCCACTAAAGCTTGGATCTCCAGCAAGAGCGGCCTGCTTCCTTCCACTACTACCGCTGCTGCCGAGCCCGGGGAGCCGAGCGAGCTTTCTCCCATGAACACCTGCGAAGGATTGGGTACTTCAACAAGTCCGCTGCCGCGCATTTCAAATACTCCGATTTCATTTGTGGAACCGAAGCGGTTCTTGACTGCCCTGAGCAAGCGAAAAACGTGGTGTCTGTCCCCTTCGAAATAGAGCACTGTATCCACAATATGTTCAAGTACCCGCGGCCCGGCAATCGTTCCTTCCTTCGTGACATGTCCGACCAGGAAAATTGGGATGTCTTCTTCTTTAGCCAGCCGCATTAAATAGGCAGCCCCTTCCCTGACCTGGCTCACGCTGCCTGCAGCAGCCGGAATCTCCTCCAGAACCATCGTCTGAATAGAGTCTACTATCACTATGCCCGGCGGGTTGTCCATTATGGCCTGCCGCACTGCTTCCAGACGGGTTTCCGCCAGCACGTGCAAACGGGCGCTTCTGATTCCGAGACGTTCAGAGCGCAGTTTGATTTGTTTGGCCGATTCTTCTCCCGAGACATAAAGCACATCCATTCCCGCTGCCATTGCTCCCGCCATCTGCAGGAGCAATGTGGACTTGCCGATTCCGGGTTCCCCCCCGAGCAAGACAAAAGACCCGCTCACAACTCCCCCGCCCAGTACCCGGTTAAGCTCACCGCTGCCGCTGTCAATCCTTTCCTCTTCGCTCACGCGAATATCAGGCAAAGGGGTTGCCTTGACCGCAACCCCTTTGCTTTGGTGCGTAAAAGCACGCTCCACCACTTCTTCGACCATACTGTTCCAACTGCCACAGCCTGGGCAGCGCCCAAACCAACTGGCGCTCTCGTGCCCGCACTCCTGGCAGAAAAACTTCACTTTAGCCTTCGCCAAGATATATACCTCTCTCCCTAGTGTTTCGGCAACGCTCACACCGAAAGTACCTGATGCCGCAAACACTTTATCCCTAGCTTAGCTTACTAAACTCCATCTTATCCTCGACAGCTACAACCTGAATTTTGTCCCCAACCTTGAATTTACCTTCGAGGATTTTCTCAGAGAGTTCATCTTCGATCAGACGCTGAATGGCCCGGCGCAGCGGGCGTGCGCCGAAGGTCGGGTCATTCCCTTCTTTGGCAATTAATTCCAACGCACTCTTTGCGACTTCAAGTTCAAACCCCTGTTCTTTGAGGCGTTTATTAACATCTTTCATTAAAATTTCGCTCACTGTGAGCAGAGCTTCTGTCTCCAGGGAATGGAACACAACCAGTTCATCCACTCGGTTGAGAAACTCAGGCCGGAAAGTGCGTTTGAGTTCATCCATAATGTTGGAACGCATCTTCTTATATTCCGCGTCTTCATCACGTTTAGACGCAAACCCGAGCGCTTCCTTCCTAAGAAAAGAAGCCCCCACGTTTGAAGTCATGATAATCACGGCATTGCGAAAATCAACGGTCCGCCCTTTCGTATCAGTCAAGCGCCCGTCTTCAAGCACTTGGAGCAGAATATTGAATACTTCC
Source organism: Paradesulfitobacterium aromaticivorans (assembly GCF_054657415.1). Classification (NCBI taxonomy): domain Bacteria; kingdom Bacillati; phylum Bacillota; class Clostridia; order Eubacteriales; family Peptococcaceae; genus Paradesulfitobacterium; species Paradesulfitobacterium aromaticivorans. Next base: position 717,369 of record NZ_BAAHYT010000010.1, read on the forward strand.
GGATGCGCTTTTTCGATCTCATCAAGCAGGATTACACTGTAGGGCTTGCGTCTAATCGCTTCAGTAATCTGTCCGCCTTCATCATGCCCGATATAACCGGGAGGCGCTCCTACAAGGCGGGAGACCGCATGCTTCTCCATATATTCGGACATATCGATTCTGATGAGGGCATCTTCATCCCCAAAGAGTGCCTCAGCCAACGCTCGCGCCAACTCAGTTTTCCCGACTCCGGTCGGGCCTAAGAAAATGAAGGAGCCTACCGGTCGTTTTGGATCCTTAAGCCCAGCCCTGGCCCGGCGCACTGCCCTGGCAACCGCCTTCACAGCGTCTTCCTGCCCGACCACGCGCTCATGCAGGATATCTTCCAGGTGCAGGAGCCGTTCACTCTCTTCCTGGGCCAGTTTCTTCACCGGAATTCCGGTCCAGCTGGCCACGATCTGGGCGATGTCATCCGGAGTGACTACAGAACTCTCTTTGTCGCGTTTATTTTGCCAGGCTTCCCGCTGCTCCTGCAATTCCTGGCGCAGCTTGTGCTCTTGGTCGCGGATCTGGGCCGCTTTTTCGAACTCCTGACCGGAGACGGCAGCTTCTTTTTCTTTCTTAAGCCGCTCGATTTCTTCTTCTAGTGACTTCAAATCCGGTGGTGCGGTATAACTCACGATGTGCACTCGGGATGCCGCTTCATCGACAAGATCAATCGCTTTGTCCGGCAAAAAGCGGTCCGAAATGTAGCGGTCGGAGAGACGCACAGCAGCTTCAAGCGCTTCGTCTGTGATCTTGGTGCGGTGGTGAGCTTCATAGCGATCCCTTAACCCCTGCAAAATGTTGATTGCTTCCTCGACAGTCGGCTCCCCCACCTGAATTGGCTGGAAGCGACGCTCCAACGCCGGGTCCTTTTCAATATATTTGCGGTATTCATCAAGGGTAGTGGCCCCGATGCACTGCATTTCTCCCCGCGCCAGAGCGGGCTTTAAGATATTAGCTGCGTCAATCGCACCTTCCGCCGCACCTGCGCCGATGAGCGTGTGAAGCTCGTCAATGAACACGATAACATTCCCCGCTGTACGGATCTCCTCCAATACTTTCTTGAGCCTTTCTTCGAACTCCCCACGGTATTTGCTTCCTGCCACCATCGCCGAGAGATCAAGTGTGACCACCCTTTTGTTGGTCAGGATCTCCGGCACTTTGTTATTAACAATGCGCTGGGCCAGCCCTTCGGCTATGGCAGTTTTACCGACTCCAGGCTCCCCGATCAATACCGGGTTATTCTTGGTACGCCGGCTGAGTACCTGGATCACGCGCTCAATCTCGTTCTCCCTGCCGACTACTGGGTCAAGCCGCCCCTCTTTGGCTTGCACGGTGAGGTCGCGTCCAAACTCATTAAGAGCAGGAGTGTTTCCGGGCAGTGCATTTTTGGTAGTAGAAGCTGCGCTTTGCTGGCTTACGGAGGGCATATTGGTTTCTTCAGGCTCTCCGCCTAAAAGGCGTACAACCTGCTTCCAAACCTTTTCCGGGCTAACCCCTAGATTAGCCAAGACTCGTCCTGCAATTCCTTCCCCTTCCATAATAAGTCCGAGCAGCAAATGCTCCGTGCCGATATAATTGACCCCGTGCCTGGTCGCTTCTTCATTGGCAAGTTCCAGGACTTTTTTTACGCGCGGGGTAAATCCAATCTCTCCGCTGAATGGCTTACCTACACCTACGATCTGCTCAACTTGCGCCTTGATTTTCTCAAGATCAAGGCCAATAGCAATTAAGGCTTTGGCCGCGACTCCTTCCCCTTCCTGGATTAAACCGAGCAGGAGGTGTTCAGTGCCTACTACCTGGTGCCCCATTTTCTTAGCTTCATCCTGGGCTAACACTAAAACTTTCTGAGCTTTTTCCGTAAACCGGCGGTTCATCTATATCACCCTTTCCTCAATTGTAAGCTTGACGGATGAGACGGGCGCGCTGCTCATCTCGCTGACCCGCATCCAGTTCGTGGTTAAGAATATATTGCAAGCACCCCGGGTGGGTGTCCACCAAGAGGGTTGTAAAAGTTTCCTTCCCTTTGGGCAAAATACCCATGTCCGTACCTAGGCGGTCTAAAGACAATAAGTTAATGACATCTTCCGATGTCAGCAAGCGGGCGTTCTGCAAAGTGCCGCGGGCCCGCCACACTTTATCTTCTAAAAACAGACGCACCTGCTGGCGCAAGTTTTCCCGCGCCTGCAGCTCATGTTCCACTATTTGCCCTGTAACTGCTTCCAGGTGGGTCACTATATCTTCTTCACTCTTACCTAAAGTTATTTGGTTTGATATCTGGAAGATGTGCCCATAAGCCTGAGATCCCTCGCCATACAGCCCTCGTACAGCCAACCCAAGATGAGCCAAAGCTCCCAGGACCGGCTGCACTTGGTTTGTCATCGCTAAGGCCGGCAAATGCACCATGACTGAAGCCCTTAAGCCCGTACCCACATTGGTAGGGCAAGCGGTAAGGTACCCTTCCGCTTCCCGGTACGCGAAATCCAGGCTATCCTCAAGGGCATCATCAAGGGCATCGGCCAAGCGATAAGTTTCCGTGAGTTGAAGGCCCGGCATTAACACTTGCAAGCGCAAATGGTCTTCCTCATTAACCATCACCGCCAGACGGTGGTCGCCGGCAAGGGCCAAGCCCCGCGCGCCGCGCATATTAACTAAGGCCGGGCTCGCCAGATGTTTTTCAATCAATACTTGCTGCTCCACCGTTGTCAGGTCGCTTAAGGACAAGTAATTCAGTTTTTCCCCTTCCACTTCAAAGCTGGTCAAAGCCTTGCCCATTAACTCTTCGGCTTCTTTAGCGTCTTCCATGGACAGGGCATGGGGGAAAGGGAAGTTTTCCAAATTACGTGCGAACCTGATGCGGCTGGATAGTACGACTTCCGAGTCCCCGCTCTCCCGCATCCAGGCCCCATGCCTAAGTAAAATATCCTTGCGCTGCATTAATGCTCACCCCCCTGTTTTCTGTTCCAGCTCACGGATGCGGTCCCGCACTTCCACTGCTTCTTCAAATCTTTCCTGTTGAATAAGAGTCTGGAGCTTATCTTTTAATTTCTGAAGTTCTAGCTTTTCCCGTACGGTCGAACCCCGACGCTTTGGCACTTTGCCGACATGCTGGCCTCCCCCGTGAACCTTGCGCAACAGAGGCTGAAGCTCAGTGCCGAATTTTTCATAGCAGGTGTTACACCCAAGTTTGCCCGCCCGGGTGATTTGCGAAAAAGTCATCCCACAGCGGGGGCAGGCCTCTTCCTGCTGGATTCCAGGGGCAGCCGAAGCCGTGCTGAACCCAAAAAGGGCCTGGAGAAAATCCGGGACGCTTACCCCCGAATGAAAGACAAAGTTCACTTCCTGAGTTTTCTTGGCACACTGCTCGCATAGGTGGAGCTCATGTGTCTGCCCGTTAACAGTTTTGGACAGATGCACATTCGCTTCCCGCTGCTTGCAATTCTCACATAGCATAGCTCCATCCCTCCTTATTCCAGATCTTCGCGTGCCAGTGTAGTGAGAATGCGTTTCATAAGACGTGCTCTAATTACATCCGGATTGGCAACTTCTTTGTCTAAGCTTTCCCGAGAGAAAACGGTTTTCAGAACTGCTGCTTCCCGCCCGCTAAGCAGTCCTTCTTCCTGCAGTCTTTCAATTAAACCAAAAGCACGCTCCGGTGTAAGCTGATCACCCACGAGTTGGCGCATTACCTGCTCGAACTGGCCATCGGTACTCAGAACCAAGCGCACAATCCGAAGATGCCCCCCGCCGCCGCGGCGGCTTTCTACCAGATAACCTCGCTCCACCGTAAAGCGCGTGTCGAGGACATAGTTAATCTGAGACGGAGCGCAGGAAAAAACATCCGCCAGTACAGAGCGCTGGAGTATGATATACCCTTCATCTGTCTGCTCCAAAATCCGTTTGAGATATTCTTCGATCCGGTCAGCAAGATTACCCATGGCACGCACTCCCTGATGTTCATTGACTTTATGACCTTCTTTGACCTTCTATCTTTATCATATCCATTTTACGGAGTTTTGCAAACATTATTTTTGTGTAAAGGAAAAAAAGTCCGAGCTGCAGAATATACTAAATGTCTAGCGTCTAACATTTAAGGGCTTACAGAGGTTGTCGGCTGCACAGCCGAAACAGTTCACCTACTGTTTCGCACCACGCGCCGGAACTGTTTACTTGCCGCTTCACCTACCGCGCCCAACCTTAGGGTAATACCTGAAGTTAACCACTGACGCGGCTTAACGCTTCAGCGGCTGCGCTCACGACGCTCCTTTGCTCGGACGGTTCGCTTAGCTTGTGAAGCCTTCCAACCTTTCTAATCCTGTTTTTTTACGTCTCGCCGTGTGCTAGAATCTTATAATAAAAGTTAGGAGATATCCCCCCATGAGTAATACCCAGCCTGTACTACAAACGTTCCAGCTCTCAAAGCGCTTTGGGGAGCTGGAAGCTGTGCAAAATGTAAACTTGCGCCTAAGCCCGGGAGAAATCGTAGGACTCCTAGGCCCCAACGGGGCTGGAAAATCCACTACCATCAAAATGCTGTCAACCCTTCTGCGGCCGTCTGCCGGCAGTGCAGTTCTGGTAGGGTATGATCTAATAAAAGATCCCTTTAAGATCAGGCAGCATATTGGGATTATTTTTCAAGACTCCACCCTGGATAATAGGCTTACCGGCAGGGAGAATTTAGAGTTTCACTGCATGATTTATAAAGTCCCGAAACAGGAACGCCCCGCCAGGATCCAACAAATGCTTGAGATGGTAGATTTAACCGAGGCAGCCAACCGTTATGTCAAGACCTATTCCGGCGGCATGAAGCGGCGGCTTGAGATCGCCCGCGGCTTGCTGCACCGGCCCGCGATACTTTTCTTGGATGAACCCACAGTGGGACTTGATCCCCAGACAAGAGCCACTATCTGGGAGTATGTGCGGCGTTTAGTTAAGGAATATGGCATGGGGGTGCTGATGACGACCCATTACATGGAAGAAGCGGAAAACTGCCGTTACATCGCCATTATGGATCACGGCCGCCTGATTGCTGAAGGCTCTCCGGAACATTTGAAGTCCATGATGGAAGGGGACCGGATTCAGCTGGCAACAGCTGACAACAGTTTGGCTGCATCCTGGCTTGAGCAGAACCGCAGCTTAAAAGTTACAGTCAAACAAGACGGGATCGAATTCGTACTCCCTCACGGTGACACGCAACTCGCCCGTCTCTTAACTGAACTGCCTACGGAGGTGCACCGCTTGACCGTACAGCAGCCGACCTTGGAAGACGTCTTTATTAAGTTGACCGGCCGCCAAATGCGGGACAGCGAATCCGGTCTCATCGACCGCCTGCGCTTCTCAGCGCAACGAAAGGGGAGACTCTAGGTGCACTGGGAAGGAATTTACGCTATTTGGCTGCGGGATCTTAAAGCCATGTTCCGCGAACGCTCCCGCATTTATGGCGCTATCATGCGCCCAATCCTCTGGCTCTTTATCATGGGCAACGGATTACGTCCAGCGATGCAGGGCGTGGGCGTGGAATATACGACCTTTATTTTCCCAGGAGTCGTGGGTATGACTTTGATCTTTTCCTCGATTCAGTCTGCCACCTCAATCATTTGGGACCGTGAGTTCGGCTTTCTGCGCGAGGTGATGGTAGCACCCATGTCCAAAGCGGACATCGTTCTGGGCAAAGCTTTGGGGGGCAGCTCGCAGGCTACGGTACAGGGAACGATTACTCTCCTCTTTGCGCCTTTCGTCGGGATTTGGCCTACTCCTGAGCAGATCGTACGTATTTTTCTGCTGATGATCCTGATTTCTTTTTCCCTCACGTCGCTTGGAATTCTGATAGCTAGCCGCATGTCCAGCTTCGAAGGTTTTGGCGCGATCTCCAACTTTGTGGTTATGCCTATGTATTTTTTAAGCGGGTCAATCTACCCGCTTACGAACCTGCCGCTCTGGCTTAAACTACTCACCGCCATAAATCCTCTTTCTTACGGGGTTGATGCCATGCGCGGGCAAATTATTAATATTTATCATTTTTCGATCTACACAGACTTGGCAGCCATTACAGGCTTCGGCCTTGTCATGTTCAGCCTGGCCATACCTCTGTTTAATAAGCCTTAATGTTAATCATTAGTTAGTGCCACTAAAATACTATTTATTTACGTTAGCGTAATAATAAGTAAAACCACAGGGAAAATGTGAGCAAGCCTGTCCCACTGACCAGGGCGATTACAGGAGTACCTGCAAGGCGAAAGCCTCCGGCTCTCTCCTCCCTATGATCCGGGACAGCTATTTCCTCACGATCTTCTATCCCCGGATTCTCCAACGGAGTACCGCCTTCCGCTGATTGCGTCCTGTCACGCTTATTCTCAAGCCCGCGTTCATGAGCAATACAGGCTGTTTCGTCCCATGTAAGTCTGCCGTCAAGCATTAAGCGGATTTCTTCCTGCGTCAGCCACAGCTCGCTTGTGTTCATGCTTCCATCCTTTCCGTGCTCTTACGTAAAAGTCCCTGCCGCAGCAGGGACTAATCTTATTTAAGGATTATTTGACGATCATTACCGGGATATCAGCCCTTTGCAGCACCCTTTGGCTCACACTGCCCAGGACAGAGCCTACGATAGGCCCATAGCCATGGCTGCCCATCACCACTAGATCAACTTGCTCTTGCTCAATCTGATCGATGGTGACTGTGGCCGGGTGCCCGGCTTCCAGCTTCTGACTCACTTTGAGGCCGCTGAGATCAAAACCAGTCACCGTGGCCTCCAAAGCTGCTTCTCCGTTTTTGTACAAATCTTCCTGGGAAATAGTCAAACCATAGGATATCGTATAACCCCAATAGGCCTGCGGCGTATAACTGACATGAAGCAGAATAACTTCCGCATCAAATGTGCGCGCCATTTCCAACGCAGTGGCAAATGCCCGCCGCGAATACTCGGATGCATCGGTAGGAACAAGAATCTTCTTAAACATATTCCACCGCCCCCTTCGTATTTTTTTCCCTATTATCAGGATATACCGCAAATGCTTATTTGTCTATAACTATTGTGAATTGTGCTGCAAAGTTATAATTATTTTCTGCCTAGATAATCACTATTTCACGCGGCACTGGACACAAATACCGCGCTCCTTCCTGTCCTTCCACGACGACGGTATCTTCCACGCCCACTGCGCCCAGACCCGGAAACACAAGTTTCGGTTCGATCGCTACGACCATCCCCGGCTGTAAAACTTCCTTAGAGCCCTTACTGATTGTGGGTTGCTCATAGGAATTTTTTTGGTCTATCGCTACTACTTTTCCCGCAATTGGCGTATGCTGTGTGTGCAGCCTTTTTTTACAGCGTGCATCCTTGAGCATGCGGCTGAGCGTAGAAGGTGGTAAAGACTGTTGAATATTCAGGCACTTAAGTCCGGGGAAATTCCAAAGCCTATTCTGATTCTAGTCGCAGGCGGATTTATTCAGTCTCTCGGTAACTCCCTGATGTGGCCCTTGAACAGCCTTTTTATGCACAATGTCTTGGGGAGAAGCTTGACTGAAGCCGGATTGATTCTCGCCCTCCAATCAGGAGTCTCGCTCTTGGGCCAGTTTTGGAGCGGAGTTTTGACTGACCGCTTCCTGCCTAAAAGGATTATGCAGGGAGGGATTGCTGCTGCTATCCTGCTTTTGGCGGTGATAGCCCTTTTTCCGGTGTGGTCGGTGTATGCGCCTGCGTTTATTCTTTTCGGATTGGCTCAAGCTTTTATTTTCGTTCCGCTCAATGCTTTGATTCATGCCGCCTGGCCGGAAGGAGGGCGGCGTGGATATAACCTCCTTTACGTTTTTAACAATGCAGGGGTGGCCATTGGAACTGCGATCGGGGGCCTGGTCGCCACGGTTTCTTTCCGCTTCACTTTTATGATTAACGCCTTTTCATTTGTAGTTTATTTTTTCCTGGTATTATGGGGAATTTCCGAGTACCATCCTAGGATTAACGTGCTCCCTGATCAGCGGCATTCCGCGAAATTGAATAAAGAGCCCTCTTTTTCCGTGGTGCTGGCCTTGAGCGCCGGTATCTTCCTGGTCTGGAGCGCTTATATTCAGTGGACAACCGTGCTGCCGGTTGTAATGGGCAACCTCGGCTTCCCTTTGCCTGCTTATAGTATTCTCTGGACCCTTAACGGAGTGTTCATCGTCACGCTCCAACCCTTAACGGGCTGGATCATTAAGGTTTGGGCCTCTGGCTTTGTCAGGCAGTTTTACCTCGCCTGTCTGCTTATCAGTCTTTCTTTTATCATTTTATTAGGGCGTCTTCCCTATTTCTCTTACATCTTGGCCATGCTTATTTTAACCATCGGGGAAATGTTGATCTTGCCCGCTGTTCCGGCCGCCGCTGCCCACCTTGCTCCGCTAGGAAGAGATGGGGTTTACCAGGGAATAGTAGGTGGAGCAGGCTCCGGAGGGAGAATGCTCGGGCCTCTGCTAGGCGGACTCGCCTTTGACCAAGGCGGGGGCTCAGTCGCCTGGTTCCTGGCGCTTGTATTTATGGCTTTAAGCTTTACTGCTTTCGCGCTTTATCACCGGCTAGTGAAGAAACCTATCCTACCTTCACAAACGTAAAAATACAAACTCGAAAGGACTTGATGAAGAGATGTCTATGTTTGCTACTGAATATAAGTATTGCCCCCAGTGCGGGCATTCCTTACAGAACACTGAAGTCGCGGGCCGGGTGCGGGAAAATTGCCCGAGCTGCTCATTTGTGCATTGGGGAGAGTTCTCCTTGGGAGTAGGAGGAGTAGTGTGGAGAGGGGATAAGGTTCTGCTCGTTCAGCGCGCTTACAACCCCGGAAAAGGGGTGTGGACAATCCCCGGAGGGTATGTCGACCAAAACGAGCGCATCGAGGATGCTATCGCCCGTGAAATCCAGGAGGAGACTGGAATTCTTGCTGAACCTGTATCGATTATAGCGCTCAGGGATCGCCCCGGAGATAAGCACGACGCCTATATAGTTTTTCTGATGCGGGATTTAGGCGGAACCTTACAGGCAGAGCCTGCAGAAGTAAGCGACATCGGTTTCTTCACGCTGGAAGAGTACCGCCAGCTTAAGATTGCCGCTCTCAGCCTCAGTGTTATCGAAGCGTCTGACTCTGTTAACCAAGGGCTTTCGCTCAAGACAGGCGTGCAGCTTATCGGGGAACTCGCGACCCTCTATTCTGTTAAGTAGGTACTCAGGAGTCAGAAGTCAGGAGTCAGGAGTCAGAAACGTTAGTCTCCAGTGACAAGAATCTCCGGTGGAGATTCTTGCCGAAGGCGAATCTTCAAAGAAAGCCTGCCGCCTGAGGATGACTAACGCCGTGAGGCCAAGCCGTTAACGAATGCTTATGGCCGAACGGAGCAGAATGAGAGAATCGACGAAAGCATTTGAAGACTTATTGGTATGGCAGAAGGCGCATGTGTTCGTGCTTGCGGTTTATCGGCTTTCATATTCCTGGGAAGCATTCTGAATACTGAATACTGAATTCTGAATGCCTTAGCCGTAAAGAAATCATTGGCTAAAATACGAGTTCCTTTCCATGCTCCCGAAGCCACTTTTTCCAGACCTTATACTCGGGCATTTCTTGAGCCACTACTTTCCAAAAATCAGGAGAATGATTCATATGCTTCAAGTGAGCCAATTCATGAATGATTACATAATCCGTCACTTTTTCCGGAGCCCTGATGATTTGCCAGTTAAGGTTGATATTCCCCTTACCCGAACAGCTCCCCCACTTCGTCTTTTGTTCTTTAATGCGCACTTGCCCGTACCTTACTCCCATTGCAGCAGCATAATGCGCTAATTTAGCCTGGAACACCTTTCTGGCCTCATTTTTGTACCAATAAATCAGAACCTCCCTGATCAGGTGAGAGCGCTTCTCCGAGCTGGAACTTTCCGGCAAGTAAATATCTAAAGAATGCTCACTAAACTCAAGCCCAATATGGGTTTGTTTTTGTATATAGGTCTGATAAGAGACAGTGCCTTCAAGATAAGGAATCGTCCCTTGCATAGGGACTGAGGGCATCTCTGAATGTACTGTCCTGGCTTCTTGTTTCTCTTGGAGGTTTAACCAATGCTCTAAAATCCGCTGCTTATTGGCGTTTACAAATTCTTGTACTTTTTTGCTCGTTGCCCCTCGGGGCACAGACACGCGCACTTTGTCCACAAATACCGTGATGATGATGCGTTTGGCTCGCACGCTTTTCCTTTCCTCGTAAGGAATCACTTCCGTGCCGATCACGAGTTGGTTCACTATAATCTTCCCACCCTAATCTGTTAAAGTTATGCAAACAGTTAAACTCGATACACTAAGGCATAACGGTGTCCTCTTTCAACTTCAAGGGATTTCACTTTACCTTCTTAACGTAGCCACTAACCTGCGGGAGTTGAGGAGTAGACCTAAGGCATTCCGGATATCCTTAACTGCAATATCAGAACTCATGAGAGCCGCCGTGGCTGCTCCTTCAGAACCTATTACTGCTATCCCTAAAGCTGCCCGCTCCAACATCAGGCGATCATTAGCCCCATTACCCACTGCTGCCACCTCATCTTGTCCCAACTGTGCGATAAAATCTGCTTTTTCCTGTGTATGTTCTGCGCTCTCCAATACGTGCACGCGCACAGGCAGGCTGCGGCATTGTGCAGTTACACTGCCATAGGTATCTGAGGTTAACACATATATCTCTAACATCTCAGCCAAACGAACAATCTGCTCTCTTACCCCGTCTAACAAAACTCCGTCCACGGCCAGCGTCCCGTTATAGTCTAATACAAGCGCTTTGATGCTTAAAGACTCTCTGCCGGGAATATTAACCTCGAGCACACAAACAACTCCTTCCTTCATCTCACCAACCAGCGGCAATTCATTGATATTGTGTATCATTCAGAATCACTTTTTTACTTTTATCACATGCAAGATTTTTACCAGACAGGGCATTTTAAAAGCACAAGGAGGGATTTATCATGGCCAACGAATCTAAAAAGAAACCGTTCCCGCATCGCGAAAGCCAGCCGGGCGAGCATGTGCCCGATAAAGACGGCCGTACGGATTATGGCAGGGACGGCGAGACTACCTATAAAGACTAAAGATTAAGAGGATCAGGACTAAGGTTATTATCCTCCAAGGCTTTTAGCGCCAGCTTAGCTGTCCCTATATTCGTAGCGACAGGTATTGTGTGGACATCGCAGATCCTGATTAAAGCATTAATGTCAGGTTCGTGCGGTTGAGCGGTCAAGGGGTCGCGGAAAAACAGCACCAAGTCTACCTCTCCGTTTACAATTTTGCTCCCTATTTGCTGGTCCCCGCCCAAAGGTCCTGATGCAAGGCACGCTACCTTAAGTCCGGTTGCGTCCGTTACCCTGCGCCCGGTAGTACCGGTTGCTAAGAGATTTTGGCCGCGAAAAAACTCTTGATGTTTTCTTACGAACTCGATTAGTTCATCCTTTTTATCGTTATGGGCAATTAGGGCAATATTCATGATACATCTCCTCGCTTTGCATTTATTCAAGCGTAATCCTCATTAACTTCCATTCTCTACGGTGAAAAACCTCCTTGGCACACAAGGAGGTTCGTTGATTATATCCTAAGTTATTGCTTAATTTTGGCCCAAGAGTCCCTTAATGGCACCGTGCGGTTAAAGACCAGATGCTCAGGTGTTGATTCCACACGGTCGAGACAGAAATAACCGTTTCTTAGAAACTGGAAACGGCTGCCCTTTTCAGCTTTAGCCAGACTGGGCTCCATTTTACAGGCAACAAGTCTTACCAAGGAATCAGGGTTTAAGTTTACCTTCCAGTCCTGACCCTCCTCAACTTCATCCGGATTCTCCTTCACAAAGAGGTGGTCATACAAGCGCACTTCTGCCTCTATCGCATGAGCCGCCGACACCCAATGAAGCGTGCCTTTGACTTTGCGCCCGCTGGCCGGCCCCCCGCTCTTGGTATCAGGATCATAAGTGCAGCGAAGTTCGCTTATGTCCCCTGTCTTCTGATCTTTAACCACATCGACACACTTGATTATATAAGCGTGCTTGAGGCGCACTTCCTGACCTGGCGACAGACGGAAAAACTTCTTCGGCGGATCTTCCATAAAGTCATCCTGTTCAATATATATTTCCCGTCCGAATGGAAGCTGGCGTGTGCCCATGTCTGGGTTTTCCGGATTATTCTCTGCCTCCAGCCATTCCACCTGGCCTTCCGGGTAATTCTCGATCACAACCTTGAGCGGGTGCAGTACGGCCATAACGCGTGGAGCTCTGGTGTTAAGGTCATCCCGAATGCAGTGCTCAAGCAGGGCAATGTCCACAAAACTATTGCTCTTGGCTACGCCGATGCGGTCACTGAAGTCCCGGACAGCCTCCGGGGTATAGCCGCGCCTGCGCAGACCAGAAATTGTCGGCATACGCGGATCATCCCAGCCATTAACATATCCCTTTTCAACCAACTCGCGCAGCTTGCGTTTGCTCATTATCATATGACTAAGGTTCAAGCGGGCAAACTCAATCTGCTGCGGCCTCGCTTCTGTTTGTGCCGCTTGAATCACCCATTCGTACAGGGGGCGGTGATCTTCAAATTCCAAGGTGCAAATAGAGTGCGTCACACTCTCAATCGCATCCGAAAGCGGGTGAGCATAGTCATACATAGGATAAATGCACCAGGTATCCCTCGTTCGGTGATGGGATGCTTTAATGATCCGATAAAGCACCGGATCGCGCATATTCAGATTGGGAGAAGACATGTCAATTTTAGCCCGCAGAACCCTGGAGCCTTCCTCAAATTCCCCCGCTCTCATCCGTTCAAACAGATTAAGGTTCTCCGCAACTGAACGGTTGCGGTATGGGCTCTCTTTCCCCGGTTCTGTTAAGGTTCCCCGGTGATCTTTAATCTCCTGTGCGCTCAGATCACAGACAAAGGCTTTACCGTTTGAAATAAGGCTGACAGCATACTGATAGAGTTTTTCGAAATAATCGGAGGCGTAGAATTCCCGGTCATCCCAGTCAAAACCCAGCCAGCGCACATCCTCCCGAATTGAATCTACATATTCCATATCTTCTTTGCTCGGGTTGGTATCATCAAAGCGGAGATTGCACAGCCCTTTAAATTTGGCTGCGATCCCGAAGTTTAGACAGATAGATTTAGCGTGACCGATGTGAAGATAGCCGTTAGGTTCGGGTGGGAAGCGGGTGTGGACCCTTCCTTCATTTTTGCTCTGCTCAAGGTCTTCTATAATTATGTTCTCAATAAAGTTAGCTGGCGTAAATTCAGTAGTAATGGCGGTATCCCCCTCTTTAAGGTTCTAGTTATTATTTTCAAGGTTTAGGCCCGTCTTGTCAATGTTTGCACATTAATTAAAGTATTGCCTGTTTTCAAGAGGCTAACCCTGTGCCACACCAGAGTTCCTCTTAACTGCCGTGGTCATGACTGCCTTAAGCATGTTTCTTTTCCCAGCGCGTAAAGATCCAGGAAAAGGCCAGCATTTGCAGGGTTACGACAGTAGCAACGCGCTTGCATGTTAGCTTAATCTACACTACACTCTAAACAACTACAATCTATTTTCTATTATAGCTAAAACTTCGGGATTTTGTTGCCTGAGGATAAGTTAGCAAAATTAAAGTTCTTAAGCTGTCCGATGCTTTATGTAGTATAATTGGAAGTACTAGCCTAGCAGAAAGAGCTTTGGCAACATTTCCCCCAGTTGCTGGTTTGGGAGTAGTTGTGAGACCTCGAATTTTGTACTGGGAAAATAATAGTGTACGTGGAGGTTGCGCATGAAAAGAATTGCCTTGGTAACAGACAGTACGGCTGACCTAACGGAAGAATTGAAAAATCAGTGCGAAGTCCATATTATTCCGTTAAAGGTTAGGTTCGGGGAACAAGAATATTTTGACACTGAGATTAGCAATGAAGAATTCTATCAGAGTTTAGCTGCGGAAAAAGAACTCCCCAAGACATCACAGCCTTCTCCTGAAGAGTTTACCAGCTTATACCGCAAGTTGCTGGATAATTATCATGAGGTTATTTCTATTCATTTATCTTCCGGCCTAAGCGGCACCTTGAACGCTGCCCATCTGGCTAAAGAGAAGTTGAAAGGGAAAATTCACATCATTGATTCTAAGACGATCAGCCTGGGCATGGGTTTAATGATAATTGAAGCAGCCAAAAATATTAAAGAAGGTCTGGATTCCTCCCAAATCGTCGATAAGCTTGCCCAAGCAAGGAAAAACATCGAAACCATTTTCACCCTTAATACTATGGAATATCTGCAAAAAGGCGGACGAATTGGTCGCGCCCAGAGTCTGATGGGAGCGATTCTAAATATTAAGCCAATCGTTAGGGTCGGAGACGATGGAATATATCATACGTACGGAAAAGCCCGCAGTCAGGACAAGGCACTGGAAACCATAGTTACAGCCTTGCAGGAATTCACTAGAGGCAAAAAACACATCCGCTTAGCGGTTGCCCACGGAGCCGCTCACCAGGCAGGCTTGTATCTTAAAGAAGCCTTAGAAAATACTTTTGAAATGAAGACCAGCATCTTTACTCAGGTAGGACCGGTGATAGGTGTTCATACAGGACCGGGAACAATAGGGGCCGCCATCCAGTTTGAGTGAACAAGTAAAATAAAAAACCTTCCCCAGATTAAATCCGGGGAAGGTTTGCCAGCTCTTACTTACCAGCTGCGACGGCTGCGTGATTGATAGCAGTCGCGGCAGTATACCGGTTTGTCGCCAGTCGGTTGGAACGGAACAGTGGTTTCCTTGCCGCAGGAAGAACAAACAGCAGGATACATTTGGCGCTCGCCACGGTCATATCCTCCGCCTCTATTTGATCTAGTTTGTGCCTTTCTGGCAGAGCGGCATTCAGGGCAACGTCCCGGCTCGTTGGTAAATCCTTTTTCAGCATAGAACTCTTGTTCTGAAGCTGAAAAGACAAACTCACGACCGCAATCTTTGCATGTTAAAACCTTGTCACTAAACATTTGAAAAACCTCCGATTTGTTTTTTACTCGTTCCGGGAAGACATTCATTACTCCCGGAGCCAGGGCAATCGGAAGGTTTCTGTTACTTCACCAGTATTAACGAGTCTAATTTATTATAAGGATATAATCGGAATAAATCAAGTGGAAAATCGAAACTAATTGTGTTAACATCTCCCATTAGAGGCTTATTAACCGCTTTTACACCTTTTTACTTAAAAAAACTAGGCCGGAGGTGTTCACATGCCCGAAATTCCGGAAATGGAAACCTACAAGAGGTTTTGCTTACCTTAATTTCATTAAATTACAAAGGGGTTATTATGAGAATCAACGGCGAAACGGAAGGCCTGAAAAATTCAGTACTGGCAGAACTGGATGCCCTATTTGATCTGCTTATTCCCCAGGACTCCCTGTGGACAGAAGAGCTACTCCTGAAAATCTCTTATATATCAGCGGATATCAACCGCGAACTCGCGCTCTACCTTGACCGGAAGGGACATATTATCGACGTAAGCGTCGGCAACAATAGTACTGTAAGTTTATCAGCGGTCGAGGGCAAACGAAATATCAGTCGTCTTTCCGGTACCCGGTGTATCCATACCCATCCGAATGGAAGCGGTCTGTTGTCTGCTCCCGATATTAGTTCTCTCAAGATTTTGCGGCTTGATGCCATGATTGCCGTAGGGGTACGGAATCGAAGCCCACAGGACATATATGTAGGAATACTTTCAGCGCTAAGCCCTGACGAAGTTGAGATGATCGGGCCTTATAGTCCCGATCATCAAGATTTTGCCATCTTGCTCGAACGGATCGCCGATGCTGATAAAACTCTACGGAAAACGATAACTTTAAACAAACATAAGGAAGAGCGCGCCATTTTAGTTGGCCTGTATACGCGAGACTCTCATCATCAGAGCAGTGTCGACGAGGCAGATGTTTCAGTCTTTGAACTTGAAGAACTCACCCACACCGCCGGAGCAATTGTAGTCGGGCACCTTAGGCAAAAACGTGAAACCCGTAATTCCACCACAATCGTGGGTCAAGGTAAGATTGAGGAACTACGGCTACTGGCCCAAACGACGGAAGCAAATATTGTAATTTTTGATGAAGAATTGACCGGCGCTCAACAGCGTAATGTCGAGAAAGCGGTCGGACTGAAAGTATTGACCCGGACCAGCTTGATTCTGGATATCTTTGCCCAGCGGGCCCGTTCACGGGAAGGCATCCTGCAAGTGGAACTGGCACAAATGGAATACCAGCTTCCCCGGCTCATGGGAGTCGGACAAGCTCTTTCCCGTCTGGGCGGGGGCATCGGAACACGCGGCCCCGGAGAAACTAAATTGGAAACCGACCGCCGCACCCTACGCAGGCGCATCGCATACCTAAAGGAACAGCTTTCAGATATCCGTCGCCAGCGGGAAGTGTTGCGCAGTTATCGCAAGAAGAGTGGCATCCCGGTTGTATCGATCGTAGGTTATACCAATGCAGGTAAATCAACTCTGCTAAATACCCTGTGTGGGGCAGATGTACTCGCTGAAGACAAACTTTTCGCGACACTCGACACGGCCACACGCAAGTTAGGGTTGAACAACGGCAGTACGGTACTACTCACCGACACGGTCGGATTTATCCGCAAGCTCCCGCCCAACCTCCTTGACGCTTTCAAATCCACCTTAGAAGAAGTGGCACTGTCCGATCTCATCCTGATCGTTGTTGACGCGTCCGACCCTCAAGTAGAGGACCATGTGCATATCGTAGATAAAATTCTTGCTGAGCTCGGCGCGGGTTCGAAACCGGCTATGGTCGTATTGAACAAGACTGATAAGTCGACAGCAGACAACCCCGTCATCCTGCTGCATGAAGATCGCCAAATTGTCGAGATCTCCGCTAAACATGGCACAGGACTTGATAAACTTAAGCAGGCTATTGAAAGTGCACTCTACACCAACCGTGTCCAAGTTCAGTTATCTGTACCATTTTCAGATGGGGCGATAATTTCATGGCTCTACGCTCATGGCAATGTCCTTGATGTAGCCTATAGCCACAGCGCGACTTTGGTTAAAGTGGAATTGGACAAGCAGCTGCTGGTAAGGGTTGGAGCTTACCTTAGCAGTGAGTAATTTTGGAACCTCATGTCAATGGATTTTCCTTTTCGAAGCGAAATAAGCTTCAAATAATACTTCAAATCCAATTGCAACAATAAATACTATCTTATGAGAACTTCCATTCCTAATTAAATTTTGTACTGTCCGGTCAGTTTACCGTTAGTTATGATCTAAAATAATTGAGAACCCATTCAATATTATTTTTATCGGTTAAATCTGCATGTAATGCTCCAAAAAATGTTTCTTGTAATTCAACAACGACTTGTCCCTCACTACTTAGTGCTTGATATGCTTTTTTAATTTCATCTTCGTTCTCGAATTGTAAAATTATTTTTACGTTCTCACCTTTAGAAAATACCTTGCCCATAGAATCAGCAAAATGGATTAGGCTACTGCCTAAATGTAATTCGGCATGCATAAGTTTTCCAGCGTGTTCATTAAGAATTTTAACTTCTCCGCCAAAAATATTTTGATAATACTCAATTGCTTCTTTACAATTGTCAACAATCACAAAAGGACTTGCACTTTTCATGTTTTCCTCCTGGTCTTTACCCATAAATAGTTGGTCCTTTACTCTTTCTTTTCAAAAGACTCCTTAGTTGCTCCACATTTGGGACACTTCTGTGGCCTGCATCTTCCTTCCTTTTCTTCACCACACTGAGAACATTTCCATGTTGCCATTTTTTCCACCTTCTTCTCATAACATTTTTAGATTCATCTATTTCCGCTCGACGCGTGTAGGCCCTGAATGATAGCCGCTATCCGTGTCTTCGGTTTCCTATTCCTCATCCTTATCCAACTTGTCGCAGGGCCAAATTCCAGTATTTTGCAAGGTACGGGTCTGAAGTTGTGTTTACAAAGTGACATCACAGCCCTCCATTTATATGAATTCGGCAACCAATCGGTATCATATAATTATATGACACCATCGATTTTCACGTCAAGATTATTGGATTATTATTCCCGATGCGTCCCAACCTCATCCTCACACTTAAAAGAATAAACGTTAGACAGGAATGCTTAATTGGTATTTGGAACAGTATTGGAAGAACTTTTTCTTATACCATTTAACAGCTAAATAAAAATGATACCAGTGAGAATTCATAAAGTCATCCGCCAATTGAACTCCTTCTACTTTCCGACGATCAAAAACTTGCGGATTAAAATTAGCAAAAGCTTCTTTCAGCCATGTGTTTTCCTCGTAGATTATCAAATCAAGGTCATCCTTATTAAATAGTCCATGCTCTATTAGAAATGTTATCCAATTCTCTTCCCTTATTTTATCCGTGTTTTCCAATACAAGCGTATCCATAAGCATATCAAAGTTTCCAAACTTCAAAGTACTATCAAGATATTGATTATGTTTAATTAAATATACGTCTAAATGTTTTTTAATACTATTAAATGCTCGTTTAAATCTATCTTTATTATCTATCTCTACCATCGTATAAGAACCATTAAATTCATCACTATAGTCATATTCATACGACCACATCAAATAGGGTATATCTGGGAATTCCATTGCTTGTCCATGTCCGTAGGCAGGCATAATACGATCAAATAATTCCTCATATTTATCCTGACTAAATTGCCTAAGTACATACATAATTCTGTCGATTAACCCTAAGCGTGCTTCCGTTTTTGCTTCACAATACTTAATATCATTTACTTTACTTAATATCCCACTAAAACCTTGGTGAGAAAATGTATCTGCGTATGCGTGCAAAACGATACCTAGCTTAATTAAGTCATCCACAAGGAATACATCGTTTAATATATCTAAAATTACCGGTGATTCTTCCTTGCAACGAAGCTTTTTCGTGAAGTTCTCACCTTTACACCCTGGCACAAAATGAAAGGCACTTGTATTGTTTACCATAGCCTCGTAATTAAATGTTTTAATCCGAAAGTAAGAATGGCAAGTGGCCATATTAAAAAAAGCAGGCCGATTTTCAACAATATCATACTCAATATTAATTTTTGAATGATTAAAAAACATAAGATTTATTTTAGCATCATCCACAAATTGTGAAGCATACGCAATGACATGAGCACTGACTTTGTTAAAACCACAAGCTCGACATAATGCCAGAATAGCATAGTAATGGGCATCTCTTTTCATATGTGCCCTCCTCGTAACTTTTATCAGGGATTTATGTCAATTTACATAACAGCTTGGCATTCACGACGCCGATGAGCCGAACCCATGAGGAATACCCCCGGGGTGCTGTTAATTTCGTAGAAACATGTTTATTCCTTTCTAATGGGTGAACCATTTAATATATAAACCAATAATATATATTAAGGGGGCGACTAGTTATGTTCGTTCATACAATAAAAAAGTCTAAAGATAGAAAGCTTATCGTTAATCGCATGATTCTCTGTAACAAAATCATCTGCTATTTCATTGTAGTTATGGTCTAAAACTTTACGCCTGATAACGTTATGGCGCATGTACCCTCCCCACCATTCCTGGTTTATTAAATGTTCGCTCTCATAGATCTTATATTTGAATGGGCATGGTTGCTCACATCGCCATTCGCCCTCTAAGTCCGAATCTCCAACCCTGACTAAAAGTTGATAATTATGTGGTGTATCATCCTTGATCTGTAAATCCACATAATTGTGAACAACGGTTGCACCACTTCCGAATGGCTGAGTCCGATTTGCATCAGGAAAAACATCATGTGTGTGCCTCCAACGTTCCGTGACCGTTAACGGCGTGTGAAGGGCCATCCAATAGATGAGATTTGAAAGTTGATATAGGCCGCCGCCTACTCCAGCGGTAAATGAACCATTTGTTAGAACCATCCCGTCCAAAAAACCTTTTCTTTTTGTTGGTTTCCCAACCAAACGCCAGAAGGAAAATGTCTCTCCGGGTTTTAGCATGATCCCGTTAAGTTTTTCAGAAGCTAACTTGAGGTTAGTTACTTTATTCTCTTGTAACCACATATCAACGTTACGCAGCCGTCTGTACAATGGAGTTTTATGAGATGTCACTATGTTAGGAAGCTCTATCGTTCTTGAAGTGGATGCATATCTTATTGACCGATTAAATTTCCATATATAATAACGACGCCAGGTGAAGTATAACTTCCCCAGAAACATGCGAAAATTGGAACGAGATACTGGCCTTTCAGATTGATAGTTGTACTTTAATGCCAGAATAATCCACTCCTTCTGCTATATGTGCGGATATAGCATATAACGTTCCGCGCATTGCCAACGCGCCCGAACCACATACATCTTGGGCTAAGTTGGGAATTCTCGATGGAAAGGCCTTCTCCGGACTCCTTCGTAAACATACTGACTACAATCGACTTTGAGATTATAATTAAAGGCAAGATTAATGTTGAAATGGGGTTAATGCATGAAAGCTTTTATCAATCCACCAAGGAAAATACCATTCTATTTGAGAATAGGGATTTGGATTACCAAACTTGTTACAGGAAAGGACCTTCTTCCGCCTAAACTTCTTGCCTGGTATCCAAAAACCGCGATCGGTTCGGGAATCCTTGAATCCCTTGTGGCTGATGGTAAAAAGGATTTAGACAAGCGGATACTTAAGCTAGTTCGGTTACAATCGTCATTTACAGTTTCATGCCCCTTCTGTATTGACATAAACTCCTTCGAATTTGATAAGGTCGGGATAACCGAGGAAGAAATGTCAGTCCTCCAAGGACGTACTGAACAAAGTAAAGTAAAAACGTTTTCCGACCGTGAAAAACTTGCGATGGAATATGCAAAATGTGTATCAAAAAGTCCCCTTTCCTTTCCCGCACCCCTAATCGAGGAACTTAGGAAGAACTTTTCCGAACGGGAAATTGTTATACTAGCTTCTACTGCTGCACAGGTCAATTATTGGGCCAGGTTGATCCAGGCCTTAGGAGTCCCACCGGCTGGTTTCTCCGATAAATGCACTCTATAACCCTACTATGTCCTCAAAATAATGAGACGGGCGGTATTCGGCGGCCCGCTAAAACCAAGAAAGGCAATCGATACCTCAAAGCTATTTTGACCCAGTCTTGGTTATCCTTTTACAACTAGAATATCAAAGACAATACCACTAAAGCGTTCGGTTTTTATCCATATCATAGGCGTTGCTTACATCGATGACCCGTTAAAAATACAAGAAATATACACGGAATTTTTCTTTGTGAATCTGTAAGACCTCTACCAAGGGGGTCTTTTCTCATTCTCCAAAGACATTTCACACAAACTAGACCACAAAGCAGTTCAGGCATAACTAATTCAGGATTACGTGGGTAGGATATTTCGGCTAACATTCTGAGCATTCCCGACACGTCCCAACCGCTTGCATATTGGCAAAATGTTGCAAACACTCTGTTCGAAGCCGAACGCCCCCAAAGCTAGAGGCCGCCATGGACGGCGGCCCCTATAGCCGTCTCAAACGACTTGTTCGCTAATTCGACTTAATATTTCCTATGGTATATTGCAACAAAAAGGAAATATAGAACGGGCATCAATATCAGTGTGAAGATTGCAAACTCCTGCATTGACACGTTAACGGCATTGCTAAATACTGAAGCAAGGAAGATATACCAGTAGGAAATCCAAAAAGCCGTATGACCAGCTTAGAGTTAATATAGATATTCCGCTCCTCTTGTTCAAGTTGTAAGTTCCTAGCTGAACCCGGGTGCTTCTTGGCTATTTGATAAATTAAAAGCATACCTACTCCAGTTGGAATAAATCCGATTGCAAGTCCAAGCATTATCAATTGGCAAGTTAAAAACTCTTGAGATCTTATAAGCAACCTCTCATTAAAAGAAATGAGCCTTTTCTTTAAGATTAAAAAGGGGATAAACTCCCTTCTGTCGAAAATATAAAAAAAGTTCGACCGGTGGTGAACGCTTACAGTGATACAGTCGGGGCAATCTCTCCTCTTCACGACAAACTCTTCCCTTTATCAAGACACATACCAAGCTCAAGTGCGGGCAGTCTTTCCTGATCGAATCGAATTACTCCTTTCCTTGTATCGCGGTTATCTCCTTTTGCTACCCGTTGGTACGGAAATTCGTTGGTTATCACCCGGGCTAGAACACTGTGTTTCTACGGTTCTGTCCAGAGAAACCCAAAGTTGGAGCACCACTCTGCCTCAAGCCGTTTCTGCTCCTCACGCTACCAAAGTCGTTGCCGTGGGAAGTGGTAAAGGCGGCGTGGGTAAAACGACCTTTTCGATTAATTTTGGCCTGGCCCTAAGTCAATTAGGCCATCGCGTCATCCTCCTCGATGCTGATCTCGGCATGGCTAACATCGATGTACTTCTTGGACTTGAGAGCTCTCTAAACCTTGGCCATGTCATTGCCGGAGAGTACACCTTAAAGGAAATTCTTCAAAAAGGCCCCGGTGGACTCCAAGTTCTGGCTGGCTCCAGTGGTATTAGTAGTTTAACCCGGTTAGATCCCATTCAATTTAATCGTCTTTCAGCGGGCTTTCGAGATTTGGAAGCAGACTGTGATGTCTTAATATTGGATACAGGTGCTGGAATTTCAGAACTGGTTCTTATGTTTCTTGGCGTGGCTGATGAATTCATTCTCCTCTCTAATCCAGAGCCCCATGCACTAATGGATGCCTATTCCTTATTAAAAGCCTTAGCCTATCAGAATCCAGGGATTCGACCCCATATTGTCATGAATCGCTGTGAATCAGAATCTGAGGCACGAAAGTGCATTCGCTCACTTATGGATGCCTCAAGGCATTTTTTGAATTTGGAACCCGTTACCTTAGGCTGGCTCCCCGTTGACCCATGGATTACCCGTTCTATTAAAGAGCGCTTTCCTCTCTTTCTGTCCCATCCACATTTGGATTTTTCTCGTCGTATCCTCCAAATGGCCCAAACTCTTGGGGGAAAAACGTCTCAGCCTGTACCCAACGAAGGGATCCTTTCTTTTTGGGATAAACTTCGAAAACGTCTAGGGGCGCATTAAATAAACCTAAAGCCGTTAAAAATATCTCTCCAAAGCGTTCATCCGACCGTATTAAAAAAATATCTTCAGCCTGAAACTTAGTACAATTATTAATATAATTAGGCCAACGATAATTGGATTTTCTAAAGAAATTCTTTGCAAATTTGTAACCACATGCATCTTGGCTTAGTGTTAGGACGTCGGCAAATGCCTACTTGCACAAATCCATTTATACTTTTACACAGATTTCCCGAACCACACTAAACGTACCCACTCCTAGTGCAAACTTGTACTGTTGCTGATTTGTTCAGTCCGTCTAAGTATTGACTAGTTTTAGAAGTTTATCATTTTGCAGATTTCTTGCCTTTTTGGGCCTTAGAAGGCTTATTCTTGGATGCCAATAGAGCTTTCCGAGCCCAATCCGATAACCGCTCTTTGTTTTCTATAATCTCAACAGGTACTTCGTAATATGGCATTACCATGGGTTTGTCAGGAAATGGTTGGAATTGTTCCATTCCAGCTTGTTCATAGTCTGATTTATTGGAGTCGTTCACCTTAAAATACAGGACGTCATCTGCAAGTAACCCGAAAATTAAACCATCATAGTAAATACCGGCACCACCGAACATCTTTTTGATTGTAACGCAACCCAACTGTTCAAGTTGGTCGACGACGTAATCTTTGAAACCTTCACTTACTGCCATCCTTATTTCCTCCACAAATTAGTAGTGTCAAGTGTACGCAACTGCAAAAAGCGTGTCAGATACATACGAAGCCGAATAAGCCTCCAACCGCAACCATAAAAGGCGCGTCCCGAGAGGACTACCCTATAGGATCCGCTTTTAAGGCTCCTTAATACCTTGAAGTAATTTATCAATAGAGTTCCTAAGTCTCCTATCCCTTGTTTCCACTTTTTTCGCAGTTGTAATCCACTGTACATACTCTTTTCGATTGGTAAATGACAACTTATCGAAAAACATTTTGGCCTCCGGATTTTGGTTTAACAGCTTTTCAAAGTCCTCTGGTAATTCCACCGTCCTAGGCTCCACATCCTGTTTAATAACAACATGAACTCCTTCACCAGGGTTTTTACCAATTTCGGCTCTAACCTTCTTTGTTAAACCGATGAGGTGACAGTGGTGTCCCATTCTTGCCAAGGATCCCCTATACTCGTATCCATCGAACGTAGCAATTACCTTAACCTGTCCCCTGGTTCCGAACTCTGTTTCCACGTCAAAGGGAAATTCAACGTATCCCCAATCAATTGTCCCATCCGTTTTAAATCGTTGCGTCAAATTCATAAATCTTCATTTATTACGCTTCTCCACTAATTAATTATTCAACTATATTCCTTTTATTTACATACCTTTTTTAAGCTTACATTATGTAGGCCAGTTTTGCTATACCTTATTTTTCTTTCCAATAGCCTGAAGAAACTTTTCCTTGACAGCAATTAGCTGGTTTATGCGAAGTTGGACACCCCAAAGAATATCTCAAGTACAATATCTCGTGATTAATTGTCCCTTGTCTCTGAATATCTCCTTATATCCGGCTGTTATAAAAGAGGAACCAATTCCTGTATATCCTTTACATCCTGACAAATCCTCTGTCGGATCTATTGGATATGCCTCCACAATCTTAGCTCCCTGAGAAATGGCATATTCTGTCGCAGCACGGATTAGTGGTACCATTAGCCCTTTACGTCTAAATGACTCTCCAATAAAGAAACAGACAATCGCCCAAACTTCGTTATCCTCAGCCTTTTCTAACAGAAGATTACTATTATGTAACTGTGGAAAATTACTTCTAGGTCCGAGCGAGCACCAGGCAGCAGGTTGCTCCTCTACATATGCTAAGATCCCTGGAATAGTCCCTGTTTGTACTAACTCCTTCATGGCGTTTTTATTTCCATCTCCGAGTTGTTCTTCGAACTCCTTTTCCGGAATCCTCCACCACATACACCAACAACCTTCATATGCACCATGCTCTCCAAACAGACTCACGAAGTTCTCCCAATTTTCGGGTTTTAAAGGATGAACCTCAATCTTTTTTCCTTGCATTTCGTACATACTAATATCATCCTTTCCGTCCAATTTCCCATAACGTTCTGCGTATTCCCGACGCGTCCCAACCACATGCATCTTTACCAAGTGTTGGGAATACGCTGTTATGTGCAGTAACGGGCCCCCAAAAAACTGCTTTCACCTATAAGCTGTTTATCCCCTTACGATTTTCCTCATCTAACGCTTTTTTAAAGATTTTTGATGCCATGTAAGAAATAAAAAAACCTATAATTCCCACGTTAAATACAGCACCAAACATATATTCAAAAAATGGAGCAAAATTCTTCAACGACTCAAACCCCATGCTAGAAGTTGATAATGAGTAAAAATTTAATAAGCCTAATTGAATTATCGTCAAGAGATTAACCAAGTTCAATGAGTTATACTGCTGTATATTTGCGAACAACTTGAAAATCTCATTATTTTGCAGGTAGAAAAATCCGAAATGTAATCCTATGGCTAAAAGATCATACACGTATACGAGAAGAAGGTTTGCTACACAAAACCAAATATGTTCAAAACCATCAATAATACTCTTTAAGAAATAAACTGAGAAAATAATAGTTGTTAATAGAGAAAAAATAAAAAATACATCGTTACTTGGATATTTAAGATACCCAACAAAAAAGCTTAAACTATAGATCGCAAATATGCATAACTTCAAGAAATAAAAGCCAATTTTATCAAAGTAGTATCCGTAATAATTCCGACCTAAAAATTTTGCTAATCCTAATAGAGTAATTACCACACAAAAAAAACCTAACCAAGTGGTGAATTTACTAAAGCGCAAAATACTAGGAGGAATACTTAATATTACCGATATCGGAAATGCATAGAATATAATACGTCGTTTTACTTTAGAGTCTAGAGTGATTAAATCAAGGAAGAAAGTGGTTACCTCCTCTCGCTTCAATGTCTTGGCTTTTTCCATAAAAACTAGGCGGTGATTGGGACTAATCTTTACGCTCCTTATCTTAGCTAACAATTTACGTCCAGATAGCCAAGTCTGTAAGCCGTAAAAATATGCCGAGTAACTAACGGAAATTAGAGAAACGATTAAGACCATCCCCGCCAAAAATCTTAACAACAACTTCTGATTCCCTCCCCAAAATTGGAACATGTACCGTTATTGCACATAACGTTCCGCATATTCCCGACGCGTCACAACCACTTTTATCTTGACCAAGTGTCGGGAATACGCTGTTATCTGCAGTAGCCCCCTAAACAATACTGATGGAAACTAAATAATTCTTCAAACACCATTGATTATTTCCTCTTATTAAGTCTCATTGGTTTCATAAAATCTATTAGATGGGAATTTTTAATACATTTTGGGAAAGCATAAAATAGTGATAAATCATTAGGAGGTTTTATTAATGTTACTAGACTTATCAACCATATTTAAACTGATTAACTATAATCAGCCACAACTAAGAGAACTAGACCCAACCACAATACAGAGGATCAAGGAAGGGGCTTATTTAGTAAAAATAATTAGTGAAACCGAGGTCACTGCTCGAAAATGCGACTACTACTCCTTACAATGTTTCGATCAAGAACTCAAAAATTTCTTTAATAGCGAGTCTTTAAAACTTAAAAACGCAAAAAGTAAACTTCAACAATACTATGAAAGTATGACTAAGGAGTGATACAAGTGAACTTTAGTGATATGGATATGTTGCAAGATTACGAAAAGGATACGCGAATGGCTGCGCTGGCATTTGCACTTATTCAAACAGAAATATTCGACAATACATTAAGAGGCTTAATAGCTAAAGCTTCAGATGAAGCTGCAAAATCTCAGAAACTAGCAGCAGACTTAATTTTAGCGCGCGGTGATAGACCTTGAAATCGTTGGTAAAAATACTTCTGTAACCAAAGCTCTAATTCTAAGTAGCTTTGGTTTTATATTGGATAATCTTAACCAAATTTCTTATTAAGTCACCATTAAACCTATTGCCGCCACGAACATTCAACGTATCTTTCGAGTTGCCAAGCTCAGGGCCGGTATTTCGAAACCTGCCACTGTTCATACGCTTAGACACAGCTTCGCTACCCATCTTCTTGAGTCCAATGCCGACCTGCGTACGATCCAAACGCTTATGGGGCATAGCGATATTTCGACGACCTCTAACTATATTCATCTATCAACAAAACATATTGCCTCTGTAAGAAGTCCTCATGACGGATGTGGTTCAAATGCCTGAGCTTCAGGATATATTTAATCACGTCCGTCTTGATTCTATGTCTCCTGCTCAGGCCAAAGCCTTCAATATGATTCGTCACTGCCGTACCGCAAAACTTGGATACCATGCCGAGGTTTGTACGGAGTGCGGCTCTGTGGAGGTTTCTTACAACTCCTGCCGCAATAGGCATTGTCCCAAATGCCAACATTCTGTTCAAGAGCAATGGGTTGATACTCAGATGGACAAGCTCTTGCCTGTCGGCTACTTCCACCTCGTTTTTACGATCCCGCAGGAACTGAATACCCTTGTTTTTCAAAATCAGAGGCTGCTTTATTCTATCTTAATTCAATCAGCAGGACATACTCTAATTGAACTGGCCAAGGACCCTAAGTTTCTTGGCGCGACAACCGGGGTTACTTCCGTACTGCATACCTGGGGGCAGAATCTGTCATTTCATCCCGAAAGACATGTCTTTCGCACTTGTTCATGTTCATTGTATTGTGCCGGGTGGTGGCCTTTCCAATGATGGACTTCGATTTGTCCGTTCAAGCAAGAAGTTATTTATCCCGGTTAAAGTGATTTCGAAGAAGTTCAGAGGAAAGTTTCTTTACCTTCTGAAGCAAGCCTACTGTGAGGGAAACCTGAACTTTTTTAATGAGGCAACCAAGCTGGCACTTAAGGGCAATTTTCTCTCCCTTGTTGACTGTTTATACCGCCATGACTGGGTCGTCTTTTGCAAAAAACCGTTCAAATCTCCGGCTCATGTTGTGCGATATCTTGGCCGTTACACGCACAGAGTGGCTATCGGTAATTCCAGAATTCAGTCGTTTGACGGTCAGTCGGTCAGTTTTTCCTGGAAGGATTATAAAGATGGCGGTAAATCCAAAGTGATGGTGCTCGATGCCGCGGAATTTACCATGGGCTTTTTTATGAGAATTCTTATGAAATCCTACCAAAGTGGGACTTAGTCTCTACACACCATAACCCGTAACTCGAAACGACTAAATGATCAATTTGGGCTTCTTTATCATCCACTTTGACCGTCACATCATTTAATATGTAATAATCCTCGGGCAACTCCTTTAACTCCCTAAAGACCCTTTTTTCTCCTATATTACCCCGAATAATAATCATTGATTTCCACGTAAGCTGAGCCGCCACTCCAATCACAACTAGGGGAACAAAGTATATTCCTAATGCCCCTTTAACAAAGATGGGCAATAGCAACGTAAGTAGCGCCACTATCCACACTATACCAAGGATTGTCCAGTTCCGTTTCGATTGATCCTGTAAAGTACTATGCTCTTTGATGATGTGCGCCATGCCAATATCCCTGCCCCTTCTCCCTTTCTCTCCATATTCCACCCCAGGATGGCAATATCCTGCAATTTTCCAAAAGCTCCCGTAAAGAGAGATTATTCGACAAACATAGTTCATGGTCAGAATTACCATCTTTATTAGAGCGATTTCATATAACGTCCAGGTATTCCCGACGCGCCTTAGCTACATTCATATTGGCAAAGTGTCGGGAATGCCGTGTTAGCTGAAGTGTTCCCGTTCTTTCAACTTATCTATTTAAGACTATATCCCTTCATATTAACTACTAACAATTGTTCGAACTGATGAAGGGTGGTACAATATGGATAAAGATAGTTTAGATAATATGGGGGATGTTCATATGGCTATTGCCAAAGAACCAAAAAACCGTGTTCAGCAGAATACTTCCAGTGATCATAATCGAAAAATTTCCAAGGCTATTAAGGAAGTAACATCTCAACACTCAAAACTCCTTAAGAAATTAGCTGAGTAGTTATAGATAGCATGGAACTTTTATATCTAAACGATATCCTTGTGATTCATAAAGAAGCCATTGAAATGTTCGGCGGAAGTTTCGAATTTTACAGGGATACGGAGACTAAAATTAAAAGCATCCTTGACCAGCAATATTCTCATTTCGGCTATGATAAATATCCTACTCCCTTTGAGAAAGCTGCCATGCTTTGGTATTTCCTTACCAAAAACCACTGTTTCGTAGATGGCAATAAAAGAGTTGGCTTCTATGCGGCGGCAATTCTTTTGAAGATAACGGCTATTCAGACCAATTAGATGATGACGAAGCCTATGAAAATGTGGTGAGGCAACTTTCTCCGGGTGATGGTTATGATAAATTCCTCTGCGATACGATGCAGCTTGAAGTCTCTCAACGGCAAATTGCCAGTCAAAAGCGCCGAATCAAAAAAGCCAGGTTTCCTGTGATGAAGACGCTTGATGAGTTTGAGTATAATCGTTTGGAACATGTATCGGAGTCATTTATCCGGGAACTGGCTACTTGTGATTATATAAAAAAGCGGCAGAACGTCGTAATGATTGGAAACCCAGGATCTGGGAAGTCTCACCTTGGGGTAGGGCTCGGTCTAAAAGCTTGTTACGCTGGATTTAACGTTAAATTCTATACAGCAATCAACTTGGCGAACGAACTTGCCGAGGCTATCGAGTTCCACCGACTGTCAAAGCTTGAGAAAAGCCTCGCTAAAGTAGAGCTTCTCATACTTGACGAACTCAGTTACCTAACGTTTAATCGCCATCAATCGGAAATGCTTTTCCAAGTCATCTCCGAACGCTCCGAAAGAGCCAGTGTTATCGTGACGACGAACCTTGAATTTTCGCGCTGGACGGATCTGTTTGAGAATGAAATCATGGTTGCGGCTTTGATTGACCGTTTAACCTTTAGATCTCATATTTTAAATATGAATGTCAATGAATCATATCGCCTGGAGCAAACTCTGGTGAGAAACCCTTAGCTGATATAAACCGACTTACCCCTCCAGCAATATTGCAAAGGTCATCTCATGTCCCCCCATACAAACCTTTCACTATGAGAGGAGAAGAGAGTCATGAAAAAGAGAGCCGTCTTACGCTTTAATCAGGAAAAAGATCAATGGTTTGCGCAAATTGGGCAGAAGTTTTATCCCATGTATTGCGGTGAATCGTTTCTTCTGGGTCTTGGCAATAAAAACTATCAGTGCCGCTTAGAACGCGATGAAAGTTGGTATATTATCCTGCCAAAAACACGATTTACACTCCATCCTCTTACAGATTATACCGTGATCCTATGAGGCGAAACATGGATCCGACTCTGGCAAAGAATTATTAGCCGAAACTGAAGGCGGATTAGGAGCCGCGCGTGTAAAATCTCCATTCGGGCTACGTCCTCACTCCGATTTTACACGCGCATTATCTTACCAGTAAGTGGCTCATTATTTTCTCAGCGTTTTATGTAAAATGGCTCACTTTTTTTCTGGCGTTAGTGGCTCAACATTTTTTCAGCGAGTGGCTCCAGGACTCCGTCAAAGTTATTTTTCATTGAGGAATGACGGGTAATTCAAAGTTTTGCTGGCTTTTTACCTTTGGAACTGGTATGATTAAATAAAAAAGGTTCCAGTCCAAAGGAGCGTATATGCCAGTACAAACTGAGTTATATTCTTTATTGGTCCGCATAATTCGTCATGATGAGGAATCGAAATGGAATGAATTAATGGCTGCCCACCACTACTTGGGATTTAGAAAACTTGTGGGTGAATCCATTAAGTATGTGGCAGAAATCAACGGTGAATGGGTGGCCTTGATGGGATGGGGCACAGCCGCCTTTAAGTGTGGAGTTCGCGATGAATGGATTGGTTGGTCAAGAGAGCAACAATGGACTCGACTGCTATTTGTGGCCAACAACTTGCGATTTCTGATCCTCCCGGGCGTTAAGATTCCGAACCTCGCCTCTAAGATTCTGTCTGTTAACGTAAAAAGGCTGTCTTCCGATTGGCAGACGGTTTATGGTCACCCGCTTGTACTGGTGGAAACGTTTGTCGACCACTCGCGTTTTAAAGGAACGTGTTATCTTGCAGCAGGATGGATCTGCCTTGGTCAAACCCGTGGGTTTGGTCGAAATGCAGGTCAGTATTACTTTCATGGAAGAACGAAGACGGTTTTCGTCCTGCCGTTGCAACGGAAAGCTAAGCAGTGGTTGTCCGCTCCTTTTCTGGTACCAGAATTGAGTGGAGGACCGATACCTTTGGTCGATTTAAATCAAGCCAACTTAAACCATTCCAGCGGTTTGTTAGACCGATTACAGCGATTGGAAGATCCCCGTAAACGCCGCGGTATCCGGCATCCTTTAATCTCAACGCTTGCAGTGGCAATTTGTGCAGTGTTGTCGGGCGCCCGTAGTTTTGTAGCGATTGGAGAATGGTCTGCTGACTTACCACAGGATTTACTGAAGCGACTTGGTTGCTATTTTCATCCGGAAAAACGCATCTATATCCATCCCAGCGAACCTACGTTACGTCGCCATTTACAAAGCATCGACGCCGAGAAGCTTGATGAAATCATGAGTCAGTGGTTGGTGGAGCAAACCGACCCGGATGCTATTGCGATAGATGGTAAAACCTTAAAAGGCGCGAAAGATGCTAATGGAAGACAACTGCACTTAATGGCCGCCATCTTGCATAAAGAGGGTGTTGTCGTTTCTCAAAGACCGGTTGATAAAAAGACTAACGAGATAACAGAATTCCAATCCCTAGTAGATCCTGTGGATTTAAAAGATAAAGTAGTGACAGCCGACGCACTGCACACTCAGGTTGAACATGCCAAATATCTCAAGGAGCAGAAAAAAGCTGACTATTTCTTTACAGTAAAGGGTAATCAAAAAACGCTTTTGCACGCCATCGAAGATTTAGACGACGGGGATTTTTCCCCCTGAATACAAAACATTGGATAAAGGCCATGGCCGGATTGAAGTGCGTATTATCCAGACCAGTACGGTGTTAACGAATTTCCTTACGTAGCCCAAGTTTGCCGGATTGAACGGGTTACCTATAAACTAAACGGAGAATTAATGCGTAGCGAAGTCGCCTATGGCATAACAAGTTTGTCCCCCGATAAGGCTGATGCCCAGCGGCTACTATCCTTAAATCGTGGTCATTGGTGTATTGAAAATCGGTTGCATTGGGTTAGGGATGTGACATTTGATGAAGACCGTTCCCAGGTCCGGGTCGGCGAAGGGCCAAGAGTCATGGCCACCCTCCGCAACCTAGCCATAAGTCTGTTTCGGTTACATGAAGTTAAAAACACAGCGCAGGCTCTTCGTCAATGTGGTCGGAATGTGGAAATTGCATTAAATTACGTTGGGCTATGAAAATTATTATGCCGAGTTTGGCGTAAGATTTTCCCATCACTAGACGTAGCAAGGCATTCCGGGTTTCTCTCGATGTAATTTAGGGACTACATCAAATTCTCTGCCTTTTTCAGATCCTTAATCTCAATATTGTTCAGTAGGCATCTGTTCAGTACATCAATGGCATCTTCCAGTGACAGTTTACGGTAGTTTTCTTTTAATACGACTACGATTTTAGTTGATAGAGTCCTGAAACAATAGGTATCACTGGGTTTAGAAGTTTATGTCGCCAAAATTTTGATTAACCACCTCCAACCAACCTTCTTAATTAATTACAATAAACGCAAACTTATGACTAGGACTTTGACGTTTCCCTGCGAGTGGCTCAACTTTTTCTTGACTGGAGTTTGACACCCCAAATCCTGAAACCCTCATGAATAAAGGATCTTTTTAGTTTAAAATTAAGCGTGCCACTACAATTCCCTTTTTTTGGGAATTGTAGTGGCACGGTCTGTACTCTTTCGGGTACTCGGACCCCAACGGCCTTGAACGCCATAGCTGCAGCGCCGTGCACTTCGGTCCGAACCAGATGTTCTTGGTCTTTAAAGCCAAGCTTGACGATGTGAACCTTCCGAAGAACCCGAATAACCTCTGTATATCCGTATTCGCTGTTACTCTCTTCAAGGAGCTTCTGAAACTTTATCTGCATGACTAAGGCCAAGAAACAAAGCGTGATGTGGCCACTAATCCGTCTTTCGGTCCAATGGTACATCGGTCTTAGATCCAAGGTTGACTTGAGGTTGCGAAAAGCTCTTTCAATTTGCCAAAGATCCCGATATGCTGTGGCGACTTCCGTAGTGGGAAGCGTTGTGTTGGTCTGGAGGATATATAACCCATCAAAAAGGGCAGCTTGCTCAAGTTTCTTTTCATCGATGGATGCATTGGTGTCATCGGCCTTTATGTATCTCCGATATTCGCTGTTACCAATGAGGTCCTTGATGTTCCCGCTTTTAAGCCTTTCTCGCAGTTTATCTGCAACTTGCTCTCGAACCGCTTTGTCTCGTTTGGCTTCTTCTTCATTAAGACAGACCACATAACGGTTACCGTTAATGGCCACTTCCTTAACCTTGAGATTATCTTTCTTTTCAACGATTTCAAAGGGGGTGGGATCCTGAATAATTTCCGGAGCACTCTTAATGTTGCGCATCCTTACACCGAGGATATATTGAAGTCCCAACTCCTCAAGGAGCTCTAAGGTCCGTTTGCCCATCATGCCACGGTCACCCACGACAATGACCCGCTGGATATTGAATCGGTATTTAAGGTCCTTAATCGCTTCCATGAATGCCTCAGTATCCGGTGTATTGCCCGGGAAAATCTGATGAGCGATGGGCATTCCGTCCCGTGACATGAGGATTCCGATCATGACTTGGAGGCGGTCTGGACGATGGTCTTTGGAATGACCGTATTGCAAAAGGTCAAAGGCACCGGCTTCACCTTCAACGTAGGAACTTGTCGTATCGAAAAACACCAAATCGAGTTGACTGGAAAACAAGTCGGTATGGCGATAAAACAGCTTTTCTTCAATGGCATCCTTGTTTTCATCTAGAAAATCAATAGCCTTGTAGAAATGTTGAAGCTGCAGAGCATCAAATTGGGGCCGATAAACACTATCTTTCCAGTCGTTAACCCCCAGCTTGCTGGTAGGTTCGGTCAGGCGGTTAAGCACCATGCAGAATACCGCTTCCTGAATATCGATAGAAATCTCTCTATCGGAAAGCAATCCGGCAATAATCTGATGGAGACCAAGGTTTTCCCATAACCGTCGAAAAACCACGGAAGGGCCGTATTCCTTGCTCCAGTCAGCAAACAAATCTTCAGCCGCAGATACCACAGAAAGCTTCTCTGAGAACTTGGCGAGGGAACGGATAAGGTCATCAAGTTTCCCATTCTGGAGATCCTCCACTCTCCCCAAGTTACAGAGAACCTTTTGATTAACCTTCTTTCCTTCGCGATGGCTTTCGCAGATTTGTAGATAGCGGCGCTCAGAATGATCTCGATTGTAAGCAGTTTTTATTCTTGCATACATAGCAACACTTTTATACCATCTATCGTCGCACAGCGACAGTAATTTTCTGGAAGTGTGCGGCACTACATTTCAGAATTTGGGCCTGATTTTAGTCTTAACCAAACTCATAAACCCGCTTGTAGAGCGATAAGTACATTTAAATTACACCATTTCTGGACGGTTTACCGTCAAACCCCAGCTTGACATTCGCAATCATTTTATTATATAATCCAAACTAACAAAAGCGAAGGTGCTTACAGTTGTTAAGGCATCTTCGCATTCTTTTTTATTATAAAAGGAGGTTTAAAAATGTCAACTTACCCAAAACTCAAGTAGCTGCTGTACAAGCATCCCCCGTTCTCTTAGACCTGGATGCAACCGTAGAGAAAACCTGCAGGTTTGTTGATGAAGCTGCATCCAATGGTGCTAAGGTTATCGCTTTTCCTGAAGCCTTTATTCCAGGTTATCCCTGGTGGATTTGGATGGGTAATGCAGATTATGGGATGAAGTATTATATTGACCTCTATAAAAATGCCGTGGAAATCCCCAGTCAAGCCATTCAAAAGTTAAGTGAAGCAGCCAGAAGAAATAAAGTATATTTTTGCGTTTCAGTTACAGAAAAAGATGGCGGTTCTCTCTATCTAACACAAATCTGGTTTAATCCTGAAGGAAATTTAATCGGAAAACACAGAAAATTAAAAGCTACCAATGCTGAAAAAACCATTTGGGGAGATGGTGACGGTAGCATGATGCCTGTTTTTGAAACCGAATATGGAAATTTAGGTGGACTTCAATGTTGGGAGCATATGTTGCCCCTAAATATATCGGCAATGGCTTCACAAAATGAACAAATACATGTATCCTCCTGGCCAATAGGAATGCCCTATGAAGGACACTTATTCGGGAGCGAGCAATGTGTGCTTGCTGCAAAATACTATGCTCTTTCCAATCAAGTTTTTTGTCTGCTTTCATCTCAAATCTGGACGGAGGAACAACGCGATAGGATATGTGAAACTGAAGAACAAAAGAATTATATGAAGTTAGGATACGGTTTCACAAAAATTATTGCTCCAAACGGTCTTGAGATCGGAAACCCCTTAGCTCACGATGAGGAAGGGATTACCTATGCCGATATTGACTTAGAACAACTTATACCTGGGAAATTTTTAATTGATACTGCAGGGCATTATTCCACACCTGGGTTTTTAAGTCTTACCTTTGACCGTTCTTTACACAAACCCGTTCACATTGTAGGGGACACGAAGCCTCAAACACTGTCCTATGAAGAAATTAATAATGGTAAAAGTAAAATCTAAGATTTAGATTAATTGAGAAATAGATCGGTTAAATGGTATAAAGTAAAAATGGTAATTGCAGAATTTAAACAAGGGGACAGAGAGAATGTCTAATTCTAGCTGCCCCCTTGTTTTTTGGGAGGGATTTTAGCCAAAAATCTTTTAAACCCTCTAACCTATTTTGATCAAGACCTCTTTTCTCTACGCAGAATATACCGGTAATTAACTTGCATAGCTAACCCCAGAATAAATTCCGGGGTACACTCCTATATATTTCTGTTAAAAAACGTTGTTAACTCATTCTTACACTCTGCCCATATCGATTCAATTGGATTGACAAGTTTTTTTAACTCATCCCATTTCAAGAAAAATGAGTACGAATTTCGATAAAAGTGCCTGAAAGCTAGGTATTCAGTCAGCCTACCTTTCAACCCCTCTGAAATAACAGGCGGCCGTTTATGAGTATCTTGTGTCATTTGTTTCAGGAGTTCAATATGCCAATGATTACCCGTTGGTAATCTGCCATCAATATTTTTTCCGATTGATTCGAAGATGTTCTCAACACCATTATAAAAAGAATGAAGCACTGACCCTATTGCCGTAAGTTCAATTAGCGAAGGTTCTTTTACTAAACTGTTTTCAAATAAATCCTTATAAGAAATAAGCAACTCATCAATTTGCTGAATTTCAAAGTTTACTTGGGAAATTGCCTTGTCAAGAGACACGGTGAAGCTCACCTTCTCTCTCTAAATACTTTGAAAATGCATCTCCCCGATCCAAATTAACCAAGTCAACAGGACGTTTCAAAGAAGTTAGTAATTGGCCTAAGAGTGTAAAATAATCTTCTGGCAAACAACCCTTAATTGCAATATCTATATCAGAATTCTCGCTGTAATTTCCGGTTACTAAGGAGCCAAAAATATATACTTCTTTACATCCGGCATTCTTTAGTATCTCAATTGCAGAATATATGTCCTTCTGAAAGTCCTCCGGAAGCCTTGAAATTAATTCACTCATATATATTCAACTCCCAGAATTTTACTTACCCACTCATACATTGTAACATCTAGCTTAACTTTTGTCATTACCCGTGTTTCGTATAACGATTCGCGGATTCCCGACGCGCCATATCACTTGCATATTACTAAGTGTTGGGAATCCGCTGTTATCTGTCGTTCGCAGGCTTCGTTAAACTCTGGTCATCTTTTTGAAAAATTCATTTACCTCTTCCTTTTGTTCGTCTAAAACATTCATAAAAATTAAATGTTTAGAGTAGTATTTTGAATAGCTGATTTCCATACTTGCGAAATCCATCTTTTTTCTAGGAATGACCCATTTGTATGAACGAATTCTGTCCCACTCTATAAGACGGTTATCGATGCAAATACCTTTATCCATAAGACACTTTTGCATAAATTTCTTTAAATATTTTTCAGATAAAATTCGTAATACTAAATAAATAAGAAAAGGTATCCAAATTTTATGGCTTTTACTCAATAAATCAGTTATAGCAATGATAGAAAGGACTACTGTAAACATAACCAAGGTACTCAATATAGATTTTTTTCCAATTGAAGTCTTCCTCAGCTTAATTAACTGGGCTCCCATTTTCTTATATTTATTTAGTGTATAAAATGTTTCCATCAGAATAATGGGGATGAGCATTGCTAAAGCCCATATGGCATCTTCTTGATATGATTTAGAAACCGTTATTATTATGATGATTGCACCAATTGAAATAAAATTAAACAATATTTCTACCCCCTAATCCTTCTGTGTTCATACTTAAATAAATTCATGTTAAACTTTCTTTCACAATATAGTAAAAGCAGTATGAAACCTCTCCGATATGCGAATGACAGATAACGTACAGAGTGTTTGCGACGCGCCCCAACCCGCTTTCATCTTTGCGAATTGTTGCAAATACTCTGTTATATGAAGTGTCCGGACATGCATATATCTAAAATATTCTATCCTTTGGTCATACCTCCTTCTCGGCCGGTAATACTATATTATTGAAGATCATTAGAGAAGGTGGTACAATATGGATGAGAAGATGGACGAACTTCTGCCGGAAGAAGGGAGTGTTAAACTCATGGCAGCACCTATCACTTCAACACCCGTATTAAAGGGTAAGGACTTGGTGAACTTGGTTAAGGATTTAAATAAACCCGATACGAACAAAGATCGTAGACAAAAAGCATTAAAAGCCCTACAGATTGTTACGAAAGGGTAGTTTTTGTGCATGTTTTATTGTGAAGACGAATTCGAAGATATGTTACTGGCAGTAGTTTTTGTTCCATACTCCCCGGGATATAAACTCGGGGACTTTGATTGTGGAATTGAAGACTACAATCAATTCCTAACAAATGATGCCCGATATTATGTAGAGCAAAATATTTCCCAGGTCAGGCTTCTTATACATAAGCAGACTGCTGATGTTATTGCTTACATGGCTCTGAGTACTGATTCGTTTCTTTTGGATAAAGATGAGAAAATTAAAATATTCCAATTAACTCGATTCCGGCTCTAAAGCTTGGAAAACTAGCAGTTGATCGCAAATATAAGGATAGACCTTACGGTTCTTTCATGCTTTGGTTAGCTTTAGGCGTCCTAGAACACATTAACGAAGCTGGTGTTGGATGTCGCTTCCTAGTAGTAGATGCAGATATCACTCAAAATCCTGAAACGCCCATATTCTATGAGAAAAACGGATTTGTAAATAATGAGAAGGAAAATAAGAACAGAACCCGCGCAATTAGTATGCGGTATGACGTATTTCAAGGCTAAAGACTCCCTCTATCTGGGAGCTTTTTATTTTCTCTAAACCGGACATTTCATATAACGACCTGAGTGTTTGCGACGCGCCTCAACCCGCATTCATATTGGCAAAGTGTCGCAAACACTCTGTTATATGACGTTTCCTGCCCCACGAAGCCAGAGTGGGCCACGGACGGCGCGCCCCCGGACCATTGGTAATTATCATTTCATATTGCTTCACATTTTAGAAATATTGCGAACTATATTTTCATACAAGTCAAATATCGGTATTATAACATTGAATCCTTAGCCAAAAAGCTTTTACGACAATGACTTCCCGTGCTCTTCTGCTTTCACAAGTGCGTCCGTTGCTTCAATATCTCCTTTTTCATTAACCTTCGGTACTGCCAGCACTCCTTTGTCTTCCCACTTCATATAGTGGGCAATTTCTCTATAGGTTGCTATGATTCCGTCGAATATTCTCATACCCTCATCTGCCCCGCATACCAGCAGAAGGCTTTCTTTGATTTTCAGAGGGCGTTTACAGCTTTTCCCCATATAAGCATACATTTTATCAATGGCTACTTTGATTTGTGCAGGAAAGCCAAACCAATATAAAGGTGTGGAAAAAACGATGACATCCGCCGCTTCTAATAAAGGTGCAAGCTCCTCAAAGTCATCTTGAAAAGAACACGGTTTTCCTTTGCTCCAGCATGTTTTACAGGCTTTACAGCCACTGATTTCTTTCCTTGCCGTTTCAAATTTTGTCACTTCATGCCCCGCCGATAACGCTCCTTTAATAAAAGCGTCTGCCATTATATCACTGTTTCCGTTCCTTCTTGGGCTTCCGGTCAATACCAATATGTTTTTCTTTCCCAACCTGTTTTCCTCCCAATATTACCTATGTTTTATCCTACATTTTTATATTGATATATAGATATAAGTAGTTCGCTATTTTCTACAAATACCTCTTATTAAAGACTCTGAAGTCCATCTCGCTAAAATCCCGCCATGGACGGCGGGTGGCCCCGCAGGAAATGTCATATAACGTCCCGAGTATTCCCGACGTGCCATACCGCTTTCATCATGGCTAAGTGTCGGGAATACTCTGTTAGGTGAAGTGTCCGCTCTCCAGACATTCTCAATCATAATATAATTTATCTGACCTGGCAGTAGGAAAATCCTCTTTGCTGTCGAAATTATGATGATAGCACGGGGGAGTTGAATAAAAGTGACGGATATTTTGGATCCCAACTGTTTTAACGATGGATTGAAGAAGATTATTATAGGTACGTTGACTACAGAAGTAATTAAGTTTCTAAATCTAGACCGGGAACCTGGAAATATTAACTATGGCAAGATAGATTAAAATATATCGAGAAACACAAGGCTGACTTTGATAATGA
Organism: Paradesulfitobacterium aromaticivorans; assembly: GCF_054657415.1. Taxonomy (NCBI): domain Bacteria; kingdom Bacillati; phylum Bacillota; class Clostridia; order Eubacteriales; family Peptococcaceae; genus Paradesulfitobacterium; species Paradesulfitobacterium aromaticivorans. The sequence goes on from NZ_BAAHYT010000010.1 coordinate 757,339, forward strand.
TCAGGAATTTTTAAGTCATATCGGACAAATTCCAAATATTATTAAAAATCCAGACTATATTGGACTGCACCCAAGCGACAATAGTATTCAATACATTAAAAGAATTAATCGAATAATGTTAGTTGGAGTCAGAATTAGAACCGGTGGCGATTTGAATTTTCGTTCCTGTTACCCGATTAGCGAACAAACCCTACAAAGCTATTTGAAAAGCAAAACCGTCCGTAAATTTGAGCAAATTGACAACCTGGAATAATATTGATATTATTAAAATAAGATAAGATTGATAGATTACTTGAGGGCAGAACAGGCAGCTGCCACGCCACTTTGTGGTCTTTCAAGAGATGTAGGGTTGCCAACCTACCGAGTAATCTATCAGTTCGCGATTTTTCGCCCCCTCAATGTCGAGGGGGTTTTTGTTATAACGGAATTACATCCTGTTTTCTTAAAATCATGTGTATAATTTATTCCCGAACTTAACGCTCCGAAACGGACATTTCACCTAACGTCTTTTTCCCGACATGTGTCATAAATACTTTATTATAATGCGGTATTTACGACTCTGGTGTCGGGAATATTTCCTTTAGCTGCCCTCACTATCATTATTTATCTGCACAATCGAGTCAAGAGGGCTTCGAATGCGGCGGATATCTTTCTCAGAGACATGAGTATATATCTCAGTAGTTTTTGTGTTAGCATGTCCCAGGAGTTCTTGAATATATCTTAAATCTGTTCCGCCTTCTAAAAGATGTGTGGCGAACGAATGTCTTTTATGGAGAGCTCTCCATAACCGTCACACTTTCGCCGTCTGCTGTCTGAAAAAATGGGTGCTTTCCGGTACGGAACTTATGAATGCCCTACCATACCTAGCAGCCTACATGGGGCATACCGATTTCCGGGCGACCCAGTATTATCTGAGGCTTACGGCAGACTTGTACCCGGATCTGATCAGCCGAACGGAGGCGGAATTCGGATATGTGATCCCGGAAGGAGGCATATGGGGAGTGCTTGCTGAAAACCCCTGTATTTTCTTAGCTTTAACCTTAAAACACTCATTGACGTACCTGTTCGTCTGAAATTTCTTCAAAATCTTGGCTAGCATAAAAAAATGTAAGACGTTTAATTATCCAGCACTTTAATCTCCGCGTTCCACCGAGCTCCTTCAATTGCCTTAAGTTTATCAAACTTTTCCGGAGCTAAATAATGCCTAAATTTAACAAGTAGCTTCTCTTCGCTTCCCTTTCTGATAAAAACGCTCATAGCTTATCTACTCCTCACTGACCTAAGGACAAAGTTTACACAATCTTAAATAGATTTTCGCCAAATATCTGCCAAATCATCCCGATTATGTCAGTTGGAGCGGAAAAAGTCCTGAACAAAAGCTATGCTTAAGCTATATAGCTCTCCTTTTTCTTCTTTTTCTTCAACCTGATTCAGCCAACGTTTCGGTATCTGAGCAAAACCGTAAGCCGCTCCAACAGTGCCGCCAGCCACTGCCCCAATTGTGTCAGCATCTCCGCCTAGGTTTACTGCCATGATCAATGCATCCTCGAACGAAGACGTCTGATAAGCACAGGCTAAAGCAGTCTCTAAAGTATCCCCAACAAACCCGCTTACTTTCAGCTTTTCCTTAGGACTTCTGAGTTTTATTGGCAAAGGAGCATGACTGACTTCGCTCTCAAGCACCTGGTGTAGCGGTTTTCCCAAAAGCAGTTCGCGGATCAAGTCACAATAGAAAGCACAGCATTCTCCGGCCAATGGGTCAAAATGCGTTAAAGCAGACTGCCTTCTTGCAAGCGACCGCATTTGCTCCCGGTCACTTCTCCGAACGTAAGCGAGGGCAACAGGTAAGGTCCGCATAAGCGAGCCATTGCCGGCACTTTTGCCACCGTTAGCATCATGCGCTATCTTGGCCGCGATCTGCCATTCCTCTTCAGTAGAGGCACCTCGTCTAATTCCTTCAGTCAAAGTCGTGCGGATGATGTTTCCAACATCTTTGGGATCAGTTTTGAACCAGGCAACGAATTCTTCCGCAATAAAAGGCAGCGGATCACCGGGATTAGCAAGAATGCCCCGGGCAACAGCAAGCGCCATGGCTGTGTCATCAGTGGTCTCCCCCGGTTCCAGATCCCAAACTCCGCCTCCGATTATATCTCTCAGGACTCCATGGGTCTGAGCAATCTCAGCACGGGACATGAATTCTACAGTTCCTCCCAGCGCATCTCCTACAGCTACTCCGAATAGTGCCCCGGCAATCCTATCTTCGATGCTTAGCTGCTCTATCACCCTACCACTTTCCTTTCACACCCGGCTATTTCTGGTTCGCTTCGTGACTGAATTATCAATCTGCATTTAACCGTACTTACTCTTATCATATTCTGTTCATTTTTTATACTCATGCGTAAGCTCATCATATTGGCAGCCCATCTCCTCGCACACCGGATATATTATCGAGGGAATTCGATTGGGTCTTAGGCGCATTTGAAGAATCGCTCCCCCTACACCGGCTTAAACATCCCCTTACGCAAGCTCAAGCTTCACTTTACTGCCCGCTCCCCCGGGTTCCGCTGAGGTGACGATGAGGCGGCGGGCGAGGCGGTTTTTAAGCTCCGGTACATGGCTGATGATGCCGATCGTTAGGTTTTGCAGGCGCAGTTTCTCCAGGGTATTCATCACGACTTCCAAAAGGCTGGGATCGAGAGTACCAAAACCTTCATCAAGGAAGAAGAATTCCAAAGGAACTTCTCCGCGCAGTTGGATCTGCGTGGAGAGGGCCAAGGCCAGAGCCAAGGATGTCAGGAAAGTCTCCCCGCCGGAAAGGCTGCTGACTGGGCGGTGCGCGCCGCCGTTAGCGTCATCGCGCATGATAAAGCCGCCCTCTGAATCCACTTCCAAGGCATAGCGGTGGTTGGTGAGCTGCCCCAGCCGTTCAGACGCGTCAAGTGCCACAGTCATCAGCTGCTCTTCTGCTACGAATTCTACGAAAGAGTTTCCTTTGAACACTGCCTGCAGTTTCTTGAGCAGATTGTATTTATGAGTCAAAGCCAGTCTGTCGGCCTCAAGCTTCAGCCATTCCCCATGCTGTTCCTTCAGCCGGGACAAATTCGTGTGGGCAGCCCCCCGGCTCTCTACCGCATTAGCGTGCTCTTGTTCGGCCTGTTTAAGCCTTACCGGCCAAGCCACCCATACCTCCGGAGCGAGGGTGCGTCCCTTTAGTTTTTCTTCCACTTGAGATCGTCTGTCCTGCGCTGACACAAGTTCTTGCTGATAGGCCTTAATTTCCGCTTTCATCTTTTCACGTTCGGAGACATCGCACAAAGCGCTTTGGGCCGCCGCAACGGTTAGGAATTGGGCGTCTTTCAGCCCCTGGGCCAGCCGACTTTGAGCAGCATCAAGGGCTTCCTGTTTCAACTCCCGCTCTTTGGCCAAAACGGCTTGCTCCTGTTGCGCCTGAACCAGGGCTTTTTGTGCTTGCTCAAGGGCTTCTTTCGTAAGCTTTTCAGCACTTTGAAGATCCTGCAATTCCTTTCCGATTGACTCCAGCAGTTCTTCGGCGTCCTGTTTTCCTATCATCCCTTCCAGCTTAGCCTGCAACTCACTAACCGCTTGCGCGGCTTCCCGTCCAGCCGTCATTAAATCTTGCAGGGTTAGCTCGCAGCCATTTTTTTTCTGAAGGAGGTCTTCACGCTTTTGCTCAAGAACCTTAAGCTCGCGCTCGAGCTTAATCAGGTTCTGCCCAATTTCCGCCGTTTCCCGGTCCCAGGCAGCGTAGCGCTCCTGCAGGAGCAGAATGTCGGGAACGGGGATATCTCCGCGTACCGCATCCAGGTCCTTTTGCTTGCGCGTGCGTTCCGCAAGCAGCTTTTCCAAACGGGTCCGAATCTCCTGCCCCACTCCGGTTATAGAAGCAACTTGAGTCCGGGCTTGGGCTGCTTTGGCAACAGCTGCGGTCAGGTCCCCTTGGAGGGCGTCCAACCGTCGCACCTTTTGCTCCTGCTCTTCTTTCCACGCGTTCCAAGCGAGGCGTGTTGCGGCAAGATCGGACTCTTCCAACGCTAATTTGCCTTTAAGTTCTGCAACAGCCCGTGTCCGATCCGTTTCATTTAAGGAATCCCGGTAATCTTTTACTTGTTTGAGCTTCCCATCCGCTTCCAGAGCGAAACGTCCCAGATTATCGGCCTTCCCTTTTAAGCCGGCTTGGGCTACAGCGAGCTGAGTACTTACAGCGGTTCTTTGCCCCTCCAGCGCCTGCAGTTCTTGCTCAACTTGCTCCAATTCAGCCTTAGCTCTGGCCAAAGCTTCATCATCTATATGTTCAACAGGGTTAGGATGGTGAGATGAGCCACAAACCGGACAGGACTCACCCTCGATCAGCCCTTGCCTTAAAATTGCGGCCAGATTATTCTGTTCCAGTTCCTTATGGATTCCGGCTTTCTCTGCGCGCGCAAGAGCAGCTGCCTGCAAAGATTGAAAGATCACTTCAGACTCAGCCTCGAGCCGCGCAACCTCAGTATGCGCTCCCTGACTCTCCTCCTCGCTTCTCTTAATTCTCTCTTTGGCCTCAGCCAACTCGATCTCGGCCCGTTCAATGTTCGCAAGCAAAGCCCGGAAACGCTCCGTCTCTTGCGCCCGTTCGCCCAGGCTTTCTTCAATGGCCGGGGGATTTTGCTGGAAATCGCTGAGTTGGCCTTTCAAATCCTCGACTAAAACCTCACACCGCCCTGCATACTTTTCAGCTTCTCCCAACTGACTCTGCAGAAGGGCAAGTCCCTCTTCATTCGCGCTCAAATCTTGCTGCAACGTCCCTGTTTGCCCGTCGATCATTTCATAGGCATCCAAAGCCTTAGCCGCAGCATGAACCTGCGTGCGCCGCGAGGGCTCAATCACGATTTCGCGCAAGCGCTGTTTAAATTCCGTTTCGGTGCTTTGAGTGCGTGCCTTTTCCTCAATAACTGAATGAATCTCTTGCTCCAGTCCCTCTTTAACTTTCCCCATCTTCTTATAATCTTCACGCAGTTGGATCAGTTTGGCACTGCGCTCCTGAATCTCTTGAACCAGACCTTTGGCCTGTTCCACCTGCTCCAGGCGGCGCTGCAGTAGGGGTTCATTTTCTGTTTTTTTACGGAAAGCCTTTGACCACTTAATCTCAGCATCTTCTTGTCCCCGCCTGGCTGACTCCAGTTTGCCTTCGGCACCTTCCGCCTTGGTCAGAGCCTCCTGCAGGCGGGTTTGCGCTTGGTTCAGCTCTTCAATCACAGGCCGGATCAGCTCTGCCCGCTCGGCCAATTCTAAGCGCTCGGACAGTAAGAGAGTAGCCTGTTCCCTGGTTTTTAGCTCCTTTTCCCTCTCCCTGATTTGGTCTAATTCCAGCTGCAGGTTCCAAACTTCTTTGTCCGTTTCAAATTGTTGTTTGCGAGTCTCCAACTCTTGACCGACTAAAGCCACGGCTGTGGAAGCTCTATTAAATTCCTTTTCGGCCTCTTCCACCCTCTCCGCCGAAGCATCCCCCAAGCCTTGCTGCCTTTGTTCCACCCCATTGAGGGTAAATTTAGTGTTATCCAACCGTTCGCTTAATTTTGCTGTAAGCTCTTTGCCGTACGCTTCCAACGCAAACAGCCGCTCCAACATTTGCCGCCGGTCTTTGGGCTTGATTGTCAGGAACTCGGCAAACTTCCCTTGGGGCAGAACCACGGCCCGGGTAAAATCTTCCGCCGTTAGGCCAAGCAGCTCCTCAATGTTTTGTGTAACCTCCTCAGCCTTGGATGCGAGAACTTTTTCAGATCCGGCGCTGATTTCCACTAAGCGGCAGACAGCGGCTTTGACGGTTCTCTCACCTGAACGCCGGTAAGACCGTTCCACCCGGTACGTTGTCCGCTCCGCACCCAGTCCAAGGGTAAAAGTGTATTTTACTGACAAAACATCTTCAGCATGGTTCAAAATCCCCTGGGTATTATTGGCCGCTCTTTCCACGGTCCCGTATAAGGCTAGGGTGATGGCATCCAAAATCGTGGACTTGCCGCTGCCCGTCTGGCCGAAAATCCCGAATACCCCCGTTTCACAGAGTTGGGTAAAATCGATCTCCTGCTTTTCCCGAAAACTGTTTAACCCGACAATTTGCAAACGCAGAGGCTTCATGCGGTTTCAACCTCCTCATCCACTGCCGGATCAGCCTGTCCCTCTAATTCCCTGCGGATTCTTTCGTTAACAGCCGCCTCTTTCACCTTATTCCCGGCATCACTGTCCCCAGAAAAGCCTTCCTCAACATTTCTATCTTGATCAATAACATCTGTTTCCAAAGTATCTGCATCCTTTTGCGCATGAATCAAATCCAAAAAGAGCGCCACCAGTTCAATTTCCGCTTCCGCTCCACCTGTTTTTTCCTTATAAAAGCGGCGGAAAAGTTCCTCCAGCGGCAGCTGGGAGCGGCTTTCCGACACAATCTGCTCTGTTGTAGGAAAGACAGGCCGGATGTTAACAATCCTTTCCCGCGAACGGCGCAACGTCTGAACGTCCTGCGAGTTAAGGGCGTTGGTGACGTGAACTTCGAGGTCAATCCAGGCATTAAGATCCCTGCCCTCATCAAGCCAGCGGTACACTTGGGCCAGCCCTTCTGTGGCCCGCCATCTTACCAAGGGATAGCCGGAGTTCAAGGGAATCTCCCGCAATTGAGCCTCACGCCCGGGAAACGCTTCCACCAACATCACGGACTTGGCATATCCTGTCTCGGAGAAACTGTACGCCAGAGGAGAGCCGGCATAACGGGTAGGCACGGGTGCCGCCTTCACCGCTTGGGGCCGGTGCAAATGCCCAAGGGCAACATAATGAGCCCCGGCAGGCATCATTTCAGGTTCCACCGTCGGAGCCCCGCCAAGCTGGATGGGCCGTTCAGAATCGGACTCCAGCCCGCCCCGCACATAGATATGACTCACACCCAAATTTACCGCATCCGCTTCAAAGTTCTCCGCCAATTTAGCCCAAAATTGCCCCACCCTCCGGGAATACTCAGCTCGGAGAATTTCTTCGTCCAAGCTCTCGCTTAACACTTCATTGAGCCTGGATTCAGACGGATACGGAAGCATCGCAATCACAACCGGATCAGGACAATTCGGAATATGTAGCTTGACCCAGCCCTGCCCGGCCGCAGCCCTGTATACCCGGTCTTCGCGCACCAAAACGGAAGGACTTAAGATTTCCTTGGACAGCCCGAACAGAGTAATGCCATGTCTCACAGCCAAAGGGCTTGCCGCACACAGGCGATCGGGGTTGTCGTGGTTGCCGGCGATTGCCACCACCGCGCGCTTACCTCCGGCCGCAAGACGGTCAAGCGCCTCATAAAAAAGCTCTTCAGCAGCCGCGGGAGGATTTACCGTATCGAAGACATCCCCCGCAATCAGCACCAGCTCAACCCTTTCCTTCTCCACGATCCTGCATAGTTCATCGATAAACTTCACCTGTTCTTCCAGCCGGCTCCGCCCTTCCAGCATCCGGCCCAAATGCCAGTCCGAGGTATGAAGAATTCGCATCGATTCGCTTCTCCTTCCGGAATCTTTCGTTTTTACCTTAATTATATAAGCATTTACTCAAACTCAATAACCGTTCCTACACTAGCCCAACGAAACTGCGCGGGGAATTCCTGGGCAAGCCTCCCAGCCATGGGCAGACCCGTACAGTGGTTGGGTGCCAACAACTCAAGCTCTAGGGATTTAAGATACTCAATCGTTTTGTCCTTTTGCTCGGCTTCCACCGGCCCAAGGTGCTTCCCGCCGATCACCGCCCTTACCCGGCGCTCACCGGTCACTTCCTTGGCATACTCGATGATATTTACGACCCCGGCATGGGCACAGCCCAATAAAATGATTAAACCCCTATCGGTCCGATAATATACGCTAAAATCATCTGTCAACGGATCCTGAACCATCGTTCCGGCTTGGTCTTGAACAAGTCTATGGTCTCCCAGTTCGAACTCCGTCCGCCTGGGGACTTCCCCGCTGAGCCACAAACCCGGTCGCAGCTCCACCGGCTCCCGCACCCAATGAAACTCTGCTCCGGCACTCGCCAGTTGTTCCAAGCGAAAGGGGACCCCAATATATCTATTCCCGGCTCCGTTGAATACCGGACCGTAGTGACCGGAGAATATCTCCGGATGAGCATACACCGGAACTTTGCCCCGTACTTTCAAAAACTCGATCAAGCCCCCGGTATGATCATAATGCCCGTGGCTCAGTACCACGCGGTCAATTTGGTGCAGATCAATTCCCAGGGTTCCGGCATTCCCAACGATGTTCCCCTGCTCTCCGGTGTCGATTAATATTTTTTCATCTCCAAAATCTAAAAGCATGGCTAAGCCCCATTCCCCGATCACTCCCGCCGGGACTCCCACCGTATTTTCGACCAGGATCGTGATTTTTAACTCAGGCATAGTACCGCCCCTCTCAACTGAAATGTTTTCTAAATGTTTTCACACTTATTCCTCAAATACGCACCCGTTCCTCTACTGTACAAAGAAGTTACCGCTTTGTATATTTTACCCCTTTGCCTGCGTACTTTCCAGATAAACCCTGCACACACATTAAAAAGTTAACAACGCAATACTCTGACACACAGGCTAAGTCACAAAAAAATAAGCGAGTTGCAGGCACAAAACACCTGAACTTGCACACTTTATCCGTTCAAATAATCAATCAAGACATATTTCTTCGAAATGCTATCTCCCGATAAACATCTGCACAAAGACTTTCCCGTACTTGGGGCTGTCCGCAATGCCGATGCCGATGTAGTTATAGGCCGAATTCAGGATGTTCGTGCGATGTCCCTTAGAATTCACAAGGCAGCTTGATTGACATACTGTAGACGGCCACTAAGTACTTCAACATGACGCTGTGCATCTTGAGATAACTCCTGAAACATCTGTTTAGCGGTTTGATCTTGGGTCGATTGAGCAAATGTTGAATAGGTACCAAGAGCGGATTGTGCAGTAGCAATAGCTTTTTGTAGGTCTTGTTGAACAGTCAAAGAAACCCCTCCTAGCAAAAATTCGTAAACAGAAAATAGTATTTCTAAACAGGCTTATTTTTATAATAGAAATAGAAAAACCGGTAATTCTCACTGCCAACGTTAGACTTGGACCAATTACCTGCTTAGGAATGGTAAGCGAGCTTACCCAAAAAATTAAATAAATTCTTTAAACTAAGGGAATATTAGTCCATGTGTTTGCAAAAAATTATTGAGGTAAAATGCATGGAACTATCCCCTCGCCTCTATCATTGGTTTGTCCGTCCAGATATTTTAAACAATTTGTATATAAAAGGTGTCCTGGGCCGATATTTTAATTTCACCGACAAAAAGGTACTTGATTTTGGTTCAGGAATTGGGTCAGCTAGCTCCCTGTGTTCGAAAGCCCACTATACAGGGGTAGATCCGGATTCGCGACGCATTGCTTATGCCAGACGTTTAAACCCTGGCTATAACTTTCGAGTCTTGGAAGGTACCAATTTGCCTCGGGAGAACAATTCTGTCGATTACATCCTTTCGTTAGCGGTGTTACATCACATCGCTTCAGAAGATTTGGCACCTTATCTCTCTGAATTTCAGCGAATCCTGAAGCCTAATGGCAAAGTTGTTGTCTTGGAACCATGTCTGCTTAAAAAATCTTTTTTTTATAACTCCATTATGAAATTATGTGATAACGGTAGCTTTATTCGAGATTACGACTCGTACATTAAAATTTTTGAACTAAAAGACTTTAAAACCGAATTCCTAACAGAATTTAAGAAGGTTTTGTATAACGAAGTTCTATTTACGGCAACGATTCCATAAAAATTATGATTTCTTCTCGTTAACCACAATACTTAAAAAAAACTTCTGGAAAAAGGTGAAAAATGGAACCAGGATACGTCAAACTCTTGAAAAACCATCAACTGGAACAAAGAGTGCTCAAGGCCAAAGAACATCTGACAAAGTGTAATCTTTGTCCTCACCAATGCGGAGTCAACAGGCAAGAAAAACTTGGTTTTTGCCAGGCTCCCGACAAGGCTGTGATCGCTAGCTATGGTCCACACTACGGGGAGGAGCCGCCTTTAGTTGGACACAATGGCTCAGGTACGATCTTTTTTGGTTATTGCAACATGCGTTGTGTTTTTTGTCAGAACTGCGAGCTTAGTTTCGGCGGCGAAGGGCAAATAATTACGAACGAGACGTTAGCGGAAATTATGCTCCTGCTCCAGAATCATTACCGCTGTCATAATATCAATCTTGTAACACCAACCCATTTTGCGCCAAACATCCTGGACGCTGTTTTTATGGCGGCTCAAAAAGGATTAAGCCTCCCGCTGGTCTATAATTGCGGCGGCTACGAAAGTCTTGAAACTTTGGCTTTGTTAGATGGTGTAGTTGACATTTACATGCCCGACTTTAAGTATCATCTTGCTGAAAGGGGAAGCCGCTATTCCAAGGTGAAGGATTATCCTGAAAAGGTGAAGTTAGCCTTAAAGGAAATGGACCGTCAGGTAGGCGGATTGAAGGTGAACGAGGCAGGGATCGCCTACAGAGGATTGATTATTAGGCATTTAATGATGCCGGGGGGACTGGAGGATACCAAAGAAGTCTTAAAATACATCAAGCAAGAATTGTCGCCCGATTGCGTAGTAAACTTAATGGACCAGTATTACCCGGCCCATCAAGCGTCTAGATATTCCGAGATATCCCAAAGAATGTCCAAACGGGAATACAAGGAAGCTTTAGATTTGGCCCAAGGACTCGGACTAAACCTTGTTAGGTAGCATAAATCTTCATATTTACTTTTTACCGACATTGATGATGTTTGATACACGTGTTATCCGGCCTCTGACTTTGTGTAAGTATTGTGACTTCGCAAGATCCCCGGGAACAGGAAACTTAATATTAGGACATAAATCAACCCCGGCCTTTCGATAAGCGTCCGCCCAAAGCGTTGAGCAAAGGCTGCTATCCTTACTCCTGTATGGCCACTTCCAGTTCAACAAGTAGCGTGATGCTTCCCAGATTACCAAGTTGTAATCGTATGAGGTCCCGATCTTGGCCGTTACATAATCAACAATCTTTTTTCGGTCATCTACTGATAATCGATCGCAAGTAAACACATCAGCACGTCCAGTATAATCCTGTATTTTTTTGAACCTTGCTGTTGACAAAGGAAGAATTTCTACTACTTGATTGGGGTTAACTACACCTACAACATGGCTATAAGGGCTTCGTGTCACTAACTTAATTATTTTGTCTACCCAAGTATTACCACGTATTAAAAGAATGTCTCCAGGTTGAATTTCAGAAGCCGGACCCGGCTCAATTATAGACTGTTCAGGTATTTGCTGAACTGGTATCCCGAAATTGGAGTTGTTTAGAAAACTGTAAGTCGTGAACCATAGCAGCGTAAAAACACTCACTAAAAACAATAGTTTCCTGACAGAGACTTCCATCTCTTAACTTACCTCCTACCAGCCCATTTCTTAACTACCTCCTATCAGTTCAAGCAATAATATCCCCGGTTTTAACGATTTTCATGTGATTTATCTCTATTTGCAGCCGGGAGGAGCAAATTCTTCCTGCCCTAACCCCGGTTTACCTATAAATATTTCTTGGTGGGAAATAGAAGCGGAGTGCCACCAAGTACCTAGTGGTAGAACATTCCAGCACCATCATAGGTAAAGATAAATCTTAAGGTCAAGCAAACGCTGGGATTAATTGCAGCACATATGAGTATGCCCTCTCTCGCTTAGGTGGGAGAGGGCTATTTTGTTTTTACCAAAAGGTTAACTTTTGCTTTATACAAGTTGTACTCCTTAAACTGGATTGGGATTCCGGGTTGGCATAATTACCAACGTATCGGGGAAATTACGGATAAGGTATTTAGGAAAGGATTGGAGCAACTTGGAAATTAGAGAAAATATCATTATTCCCTTGGGATATGGAAAATTCGTACGCTCCGATAAGGTCATTGCGTTGGAGCCAATCGAGGAAGACCGAGGTCCCGGACGGAGAACACGCGTGTATGTAGAACAAATAGGTATTCCCCTAATTGCTTCACGGACCGAAACAGCGGTTTTAGCCAATATAGTGGAAACCCCCAAAGAAGTTATGGAAGCCACAGCTGCCCTAGAACTTTTACATGACATCTATGATGATATTCATCAGATAGGTCCTATGCTTCGAAAAAGTATTAGAAAAGAAGCCCAACTTGATTTGGATAAAATAGAAAGACGAATTGAAGAAATTCTAAAACATGAGGTTGAGTTTTAAGCCCTGTCAGAGATGTACCTATCAATAAAGCCCTCGGCGGTGCCGGGTCGATTTCGTAACAATGGGTTAATAGGTTTATTAGAATTTCGTATGGTACATCTGTTTTTCATAGCGATTAGAATGTTATTAAGTTAAACCTGCGACACCAATTACTGATTCTGCCCCACACCCAGGACAAATGTAACTGTAGTTCGGTATTTGCATCTCGATAGACTCAATATCATCATCACTAAAATCATTTATCTTGTTCTGACCTTTAGCCTTCAGTGTTGCCGTATCCCATGCTATGCTACTGTACTCAATATTGCATTTCGGACAATGGGAAAATCCGAATATTTAGCTTTCACCCCCCCGCGTTCATCGGTACCAAACATCGGGAAAAGCAAAGCATCAACCATTCCAGCAGCCTCTTGAACGGATGATGTCCGTAACATTTCTGGTATAGACGTTGCTTTCTCGAAGCCGACTCCGACTATGTAAGCTCCCTGCTTCTGTAGTTCTGGGATAAGATACAGTTCCCGATCGTCTCCCCCTATAACAGCCAAGCGAATTCTTTTCAGACCCTCAACCATTTTGTGTGCCCCCTTCAATAGCCCCTCTGATCACTAGAACGTGCATGAATTAACTACCTTAATATGATATGGAAAGGGAGAACCTATGGGGGCAACCCATTCGCTGATGTTTTGGACTTGATTTAGACGTTTCATTTTGATATTCCTCCTCAGCATGACATATCTATAAATCACGTGGTACACATGCCCTTTCCAATGGATGAGAGGTATTGCTTCTTTATGGTTTGTACGGATTCCTTCAACATTTCCGCCGATCTTATAAACATATCCTTTTCAAACGGATTCATACTTACTTGAAGCCGACGGTTAATCCCCTCTTTACCCAGTACAGAAGGCACACTAAGCGCGGTACCCAAGTTCCCGTATTGGTCATTTAGACAGCTCGATACGGTTAGGACTTTTTGTTCGTCACGTAAGATAGATTGAAGAATATATGCACAGCTTAACCCAATACCGTAATAAGTAGCCCCTTTGCGGTTTATAATCTCATACGCTGCCCTGCGTACTTCTGCTGTTACTTCTTCCTGCCAATTCTTATTACAGGTACCGATACAATTTTTACATAGAAGGCTTAATGGACTTCCGGCAATACTAGCCGAACTAAAAAGAGGAACTTCCGAATCTCCATGCTCTCCGACAACGTAGGCGTGAATACTATTCGCACTAATCCCACAACGTTGACTGAGAAGGTACCGGAAACGCGCTGTATCAAGGACCGTACCTGACCCAATCACTCGTTCAGGTGGAAGCTGACTATGCTGACTGGCAAGCGTTGTTAACACATCAACAGGGTTTGTTACAATAAGGAGTATGGCATTTTTTTCATATTTTTCTATTTCCCCGAGAATCAAATGAAGAATCTTAGCATTTTGCTGAGCAAGTTCCAACCTGGATTGCCCTGGTTTTTGATTAGCTCCTGCCGAGATCACAATAATTTCAGCCCCAGCACATTCCTCATACCCCCCTGCCCGAATTTCAACCGGGGGAACAAAAGGCAGTCCGTGACTTAAATCCATGACTTCGCCTTCCGCTTTTTCCCTATTGATATCCACTATTACTAATTCCGTGCATAATCCCCGGATCAAAGTAGCATATGCGATACTCGTCCCCACAAATCCACTTCCGATTATGACGACTTTGCTGTCATGAATGCTCATAAAAAACACCTTCCTTTATCCGCTAGGATGCCAAAGAAAAAAGCCGCTTATGCGGCTTTAACTTTACTCCGGCAAACGTGATTCGCAATGCCGCCCGACTTCAAGCAGGCAGCCTAAGAAGGGAACGCTATTCAGCAAGCCCTACAATCTTTTCATCAAACTCGTTAAGCAAATCCTCACCTAAATCTCAAAACTTAACCAATTCAATATCCTTGAACAGCCAATGGACTGAACCCCCAGGAAATCACGTAACTTGTAGCCATCACTTATTAGGTATTCCCGAATGTCATAAATACCATACACACTGACTCGTATAGGATGACCATTCCACCTAGCCACCCCTTTGTGAAATGCCCCCGGTCTCATACTCTCAAACCCGAGGTTTCACAGTCACACCAGAAATGCCGCATACCCGACACCCCCTGCACATATTCATACGGCCCTGTTTGGCTAGAACAATTTGTACATAAAAGGTGTTCTGGGCCGATATTTTAATTTCTCCGACAAAAAGGTATTGATTTTGGTTCAGGAATTGGGTCAGCTAGCTCCCTGTGTTCGAAAGCCCACTATACAGGGGTAGATCCGGATTCGCGACGCATTGCTTATGCCAGACGTTTAAACCCTGGCTATAACTTTCGAGTCTTGGAAGGTACCAATTTGCCTCTGGAGAACAATTCTGTCGATTACATCCTTTCGTTAGCGGTGTTACATCACATCGCTTCAGAAGATTTGGCACCTTATCTCTCTGAATTTCAGCGAATCCTCAAGCCTTATGGCAAAGTTGTTGTCTTGGAACCATGTTTGCTATTTACGGCAACGCTTCCATAAAAATTATGATTTCTTCTCGTTAACCACTATACTTAAAAAACTTCCGTAAAAGGTAAAAAATGGAGCAAGGATACGTCAAACTCTTGTAGGGCCATACCCAGTTAAACAAGTAGCGTGAGGCTTCCCAGGTTATCAAGTAATAGTCGTATGAGGTCCCGATCTTCCCCGTCACATAGCTAACAATCTTTCTTGGGTCATCGTTGGATAATCGTTCACAAGTGAACACGTCAGAACGTCCAGAATAATCCTGTATTTTTTTGAACCTTGCTGTTGACAAAGGAAGAATTTCTACTACTTGATTGGGGTTAACCACACTTACAACATGGCTATAAGGGCTTCGTGTCACTAACTTAATTATTTTATCTACATTATCCCCACCAACGAGCCAACTTATCAGTGTAGTATTTGTGGTTCCGGGGATTTTATTCATGTGTGCAACAAGAGAATTAGGCTTCATTTTAGGATTATCCTGGCCGAAAGGCACCCTCTGCTGAAGGGATTGAATAAAGAATCGCGATCTCATCAAGATTAGCGGTTTCAATAGTTCCACTCACTTTACTTGTCTTGCAATGGTTAAGATCCAAATATTTGGCAGATACTTACACATAAACGGCGTAGCATCTGGAAACATTATGCTCGGAGGTGATCTTTATGGTAATGTCAAATTTGAAATGTACAGTGGATACCTGTAATTACTGGGGGAGCGGTAACCATTGTACTGCAGATGGTATCGAGGTTAACAACCAAGTCAGCAGTGCTCAGACTTCTGATGATACCATTTGTAAAACCTTTAAACCCTAAAGTTAAAAAAGTTCCGTCAAGGGTTGCCGTTAGGCAACCTTTAATTTTTACCACCAGTATCCTGCAACCATTGAATTTCCCTTATTAACAAAAAGCCAGAGCGTCAAGAAACGTCCGCACCATGAATCTGTCATTTAAGACAAACTGCCCGTGGAATTATGCTATAAAGCTAGGGGCTACCTCAAAGCCCTACGGAAACTACGCCCAAAAAATTAAGCCTGCCACCACAGGACAGACCATACATTCAGATACCGTTTAGACTTATCGAACTCTTTAATTTAAGTAGTATGGGACTTTTATTACATCCGCTCATGCCCATTTGGCATTGTTCGGCACCCTGGGTTTTTGGTCATCGCTGGGTGTTATTATGTTCTGAGCCGGGGCAGTGAACCCACACCCGAGGGCTATAGGGGCGGAGTTCTGGCTGTACTTTTACTCAATGGCGGACTGATAACCATGGCCTCAGCCCTGCTGGTTGCCGGTTTTATCGAGACCTATCTTTGGCGGGTCTTATGTATGGATTTTATGCAGGTTCGTTTGCTGCTAAACCCTTATTTGATTATTGCATTATCCGTTACATTGTTGGCAAACAGATTAGTGATGTTGTCGGCCGATTGCTTTCGGATAAATATACTCAGAACCTAATGGAAGTATTTCCGGCAGGAAAACGGATTTCGGTTCTAAATATCCTGGAGATAGGGTTGCGCGCCGAGAATGAGAAAATAATCACCCGGCCGCTAGGAACTCCAAAACATTTTCCTGGATTTTACAAACTGAAGTTTGCTCCCCGCCTAATGACAGCACTTTCTCTAAAGGAAAACACCCCGTTAAACATGCAGGTAACGATTGGCCCAAAGCCCAAAAGCCGCTCGTTATCAATATCCCCATTATGATCAGCGCAATGGCCTATGGCATAGCACTCAGCGAGGAAGCTAAAAGGGCCTTGGCCAGAGCAGCGAAAAGCCTGCAAACTACCACGTGTTCCGGGGAAGGTCCCTTTCTACCGGAGGAACGTGCGGAAGCCGGGAAATACGTCCTACAGATTTCACGCTGGGCGTAGGGGGCGAGAAATCAGGAAGACATTGATTCCGCTGATATGTTGGAAGTTCAAATGGGACAAGGCGCAGACATGGGTGCTGTTACCGTTGAGGCAGTAGAATTTCAAGGTAGGGCGCAAGAGCTTTCAGGATTGGCTCCTAGTGAACCGGCTATATCCTTTCCGGCACCTCCTGGAATTCAAAAACAGAGCGATTGGCCTGGGTTCATGAAAAGTCTCCGTAAAAAGGCAAAAAGTATCCCTATTGCCTTAAAACTTATGGCACCGGACATCTGGAGGACGACTTGGCTGTTGCTATAGATTTAGGTTTTGATTATAAGCTAAAGCTTATTGACATTTTGTTTTTTATTTGCAGGAAAAATGCAACAATATCAAGAACGTTTTAGACAACCCAAGGTGTCAATTTTCTGACGCTTTCTGTTATTTTCAGAGGGGGGGAGCCGATTTTTGTGCGTAAGGTAAAAGATTTTATGACAACTTCGTTTATAAAGCAGCCTATTGGGATAACAATGTCGGCTTTGCAAGAGCAATTAAAGAAAAATAAATGGGAGGCAGTGGTTTTTTACGACAACAATGATGAGCCCAAGAGTGTAATTAGCACAAAACTGATACTGTTGATTCATGGACAACAAGAACTTACTGTGGAAGAAGTTATTTCATTAATTCCTCCATTAATAGTAGGTGAAGAAGATGATGTTACAAGGGTTATTCCGGCAATAACAAAAGAAAACATGGGTAGTTTAGTCAAAGATAAGGATGGCAAAATAAGTGGTGTCATTACAACGGATATACTCGTCAGCCTGATTTTTGAAGATTGGCAGAGGAGTCAGGCACAATTTGATAAGATTCTGGAAATTGCTAATGAATCCATTTGTATTATTAATGACAAGGAAGAAGTGGAATGTTGGAACCCAAAATCTGAACTTTTGTATAATATTAAGGCAAAAGAGATATTGGGACAACCAATCAAGAAATATTTTCCAAATGATATGATCTCACAAACTCTGAGAGAAAGAAAAGTAATAAAAGATAGCTATCACCAACCGCGGGAAAGTTCTCATGTTTTAATCACATCAGCTCCTATCATGGTGGGCAATAAGCTGATCGGAAGTTTGTCTATGGAAAGGGATATAGGGGATGTAGTATACCTAAATGAAGAGC
This sequence comes from Paradesulfitobacterium aromaticivorans, assembly GCF_054657415.1. Taxonomy (NCBI): domain Bacteria; kingdom Bacillati; phylum Bacillota; class Clostridia; order Eubacteriales; family Peptococcaceae; genus Paradesulfitobacterium; species Paradesulfitobacterium aromaticivorans. The sequence goes on from NZ_BAAHYT010000010.1 coordinate 775,185, forward strand.
TTACACGAACCAGCGTTAAGGTTAAGCAATTAAAACAGGAACTTAACTCTCTTAGTAAATACGACTTTTTTGCAAAAATTTACGGGCATAGTTCCATCATAAAACAAACCATTGAAGTGGCTCAAAAGTTTGCTGTTACTGAAGCTCCGGTATTAATCCAGGGCGAGAGCGGAACCGGAAAAGAGTTATTCGCCAGGGCAATTCATGAAGCAAGCAACCGCAGCCAGCAGCCTTTTGTTGCGGTAAATTGTGGGGCTTTACCTCAAATGCTTTTTGAAAGTGAAGTTTTCGGGTATGAGGGCGGTGCTTTTACCGGAGCCTTAAAGGAAGGCAAGCCCGGAAAGTTTGAGCAGGCCAACAGAGGAACCTTATTTTTAGATGAGATTGGCGAACTGGAATTAGGTTCTCAGGTTAAACTTTTGCGGGCTCTGCAGGAAAAAACATTCTACCGGATTGGGGGTACCAAGCCGATTCAAGTCGATGTCAGGATTATTGCTGCAACAAACCGCAGCCTGGAAGAAATGATCAAAGGGGGGAAATTCAGGGAAGATCTATATTTTCGATTAAATGTTGCTACTCTTTCCCTTCCTCCGTTACGCGAACGAAAAGAGGATATACCGGAATTAGTTTATCTATTAACCCGGAAAATTTCGGCAGTTTATCAAAAGGATAATATTGAGTTTGAACCAGAAGTTATGATCGCTTTTATGAGTTATAATTGGTCGGGTAATGTACGTCAGCTTCAAAATGTATTAGAAAGACTCGTTATACTGGCAGATGAGGGTATCGTAAAATACGAGAATCTTCCGGGTGATCTCAAGGTCGATAACTTTTCTGACTTTATTATAGAGAAACCAAAAGGAAATATTAATTTGTCTACCTTAACGGAACGGATGGAACGAAAGATAATTGTGGACGCACTCAAGAACGCAGGCAATAATATAGCAGAAGCTGCAAGAATCCTAGGGATTCCGCGCAGCAGTCTCTATTACAAAATGAATATTTTAAAAATACGTCAATAAACTGACGTGAAAATGTCGGAAATTCGACAGATTGGGAAGCTGTTTATAACTTAGGGCAGGTTAGCTCGAAACCATTAAGCCTTAAAAAACGACCAATCATTAATTAAAAATGACCATTCGGTAGCTAAAAACGGCAATTCGTCGAAACGAGCCCCGAGTTGGTCATTTTTTTGCTATTTATAGGGGTATTGCGTTGTAACAATAATACTTTCATTACCGTGATATTAATGGTGGGGAATTAACAACCTAATCTGCTAACGGGGGATTATATGATAGTGTATGAAACCGGTGAAAATTTGCTTGAACTCATTGCCACTGCCGGTGTAGTGGGAGCCGGTGGAGCCGGATTTCCTACTCATATAAAATTAGATGTTAAGCTAACTGGAGGAACAGTAATTGCCAATGGAGTCGAATGTGAGCCGGTTATCGGACATAATGTGTACCTTATGGAAAATTATCCGGAAAAAATTATCCGGGGATTGCAGTATGCAATGGAAATAACCGGGGCCACCAGGGGTGTGCTTGCTGTTAAAGCTAAAAATCAAAGAGCTGCGAAGGGATTGGCAAAAGGTATCAAGGACCGCCGCTTGACCATTAAAATGTTGCCGGATATTTATCCCATGGGTGAAGAAAGAGCCTTGGTTAGGGAGATCCTGGGTGTGCTTTTACAACCACAGGAGTTGCCAAAACAGGCGGGAGCTGTTGTCAGTAATGTGGAAACTCTCATGAATATTTCCCGTGCCATTGATGAGAAACGCCCGGTAATATCAAAATGGATTACTGTTGCGGGTAGATTTAAGGAGCAAAAGGGTCCCTATTATCTTGAGGTACCTGTCGGTACACCGGTGACAAAAATCCTGGCTGATTATGGCGGGGTTAACGGTGAGATAGGAGAAATCCTGTTGGGAGGACCATTTATGGGTAGCCGCGGAACCTTAGACAGCATAATATCCAAAAGTACAGGCGGTGTCCTGGTGACCATTCCATTTCCCAAAGAGAAACGTCCTCTTGGATTGCTTGTATGTGCTTGTGGTGCAGATGAATTCCGCCTTAGACAAATAGCCCATGATATGGGGTCAGAAGTAGTGGGGGTTACACGTTGTAAACAGGCATTTGAAGTAAGGGAACGATTAAAATGTGAAAATCCCGGTAAGTGTCCAGGTCAAGCCGGATCAATTTCGTCTTTGAAGAAAATGGGAGCAAAGGCTGTTCTCTTAGGTACGTGTAATGATTGTACTAACACAGCGATGGGAGTAGCCAGAAAAATGGATTTAACTGTTTATCATCATACTGATCATGTGATGCGCACGATGAGAATACCTTTAATTCGTAGGTTTGGGAGGGCTTAGATAATGTCTATTAGTGGAGAAAAAGCTTTCCGGTATCAAAATGAGCCGGCAGTGGTTTGTTGCCGTCAGGAATCCGGGCAAATACTTGGGGCTGAACATTTGGAAGATCCGGTTATTATCCCGGATTTGGTAGACTCGGGTATTCTGACTTTAGATCATTGTTTAACGATTGGTCAGGTTTTAGGGAAAAAATTGACTAAGACTTTGGATCCCCTTACTCCGGTAACTCCTGATGTCTTAGAGGAAACTATTATTCTGGAAAAGGAAGATATTCATCTCAAAACAGGTAAAAAGAAGGAAGCGAATGAGGAGTATTCAAGCAAAGTTTCCAAAATAACCAGCAGCCATGCAAAAGGTGCAAAATACTTGAGGCTGAATATCGGCCGGGGGGAAAATATCTCTTTTGAGATTCCCATAGAGTTTTTAGATATGAACGATGAAGGAGTTCAGGGTTTGGCCCCTGTCTTATCGACTGCATCAAATGAATCGTTACTTCGGGATAACCTGGTTGAAGATGAAGAGCGAGTCATGAGTGATAGGAGTCGCCAGGAAAGGGTCAAACGTTCTCTCATAATCCGTCAGATTGCCGTACATCAGGTAGTGTTGGGTAAAGAAACAGTTTGGAAGGATGGAACATTAACCATCGATGAGGTCTTAGCATTAAAAGCAATTGAATTTGATCCTTTAGTTAAGAACGTTACGATTGATGTAATAAATCCTGGAGACCGGGACCAAGAAACAGATACAATTATGGATGTGATTCCGATAGCTGCAAAAGTTCAAGGCGAACTAGGGGAAGGGGTAACGAATGTATTTCAGGGAGTTGTCGTAATCCTCACGGGAGTTGACGAGGATGGAAAACAAATTGGAGAATTTGGTTCCTCGGCAGGCAAACTCTCTGAACGAATTAAATTTGGACGACCGGGTGCACCCGATCATGAGGATATCATTATCAGGGTGAGGGTAGTAATTGCTGCCGGTACAGGTATGGAACGCCAAGGACCATATGCTACCCATAAAGCAACAGACTACATTATACAGAACGTGCGTGAATATCTCAAAAAACTTGGTCCGGAAAATGCCGGTGATGAAAAGGAATACCATGACGTGGACAGGCCGGGCCGGCCGCGAGTATTGATTGTAAAAGAAATTATGGGCCAGGGAGCTATGCATGATAATATCATTCTGCCCAAAGAACCTGCAGGAGTTATCGAGGGACGACCAAATGTCGATTTAGGAAATCTGCCTGTTTTGCTTACGCCTAATGAAGTAAGAGACGGGGGAATCCATGCATTGGTTTGCGTCGGTCCGGCATCTAAGGAAACGACACGGCATTATTTTCGGGAACCATTAGTGGAGGAACTGGCTTCCGATGAGGAGTTAAATCTAATAGGTATTATTTTTGTCGGTAGTCCCCAGGCAAATCAAGAGAAATTTTATGTCTCAAGGAGGCTGGGGGCTCTAATCGAAGCAATGGACGTTGATGGAGTTATCATAACCACTGAAGGTTTTGGAAATAACCATATCGATTTCGCCAGCCATATCGAACAGATAGGTAAACGCGGGATTCCTGTTGTTGGGATGACCTATTCCTCAGTTCAAGGAGCGTTGATTATTGGTAACCGTTATATGGATGCTCTGGTAGACTTAAATAAGTCTGAAACCGGGGGAGAAACCGAGGTACTGGCTGAAAATACCCTTTGTCCCGATGATGCTCGCAGGGCAGCTGCTATGCTGAAAAATAAGATTGCCGGGATGGAAATCTTAGCGCCTGCAAGAAGATGGTCAAAGGAAGTGCTAATTCACAATCAAGCCTTAGTGAATGGGAGGGGCCAAAGTGGTAATGGTTAGGGACAACTTGGTCCGGCGAATCACAGGTAAAATTATTGAAGTATCTGAAGCGGGGGTGAAAGTGGAATTTTCCGGTCGCATGGGAAATCTACATATACCCTTACGATTAGTACTTAGTAATGCTAAAATTGCTGTGGGTCAGTCCGTTGAACTCAATATGAGCTATATTCAGGTTATAGAAGAGTAAGGGAAAGGAGTGAGTTCATATGAAACTTACAGTTGTAGAAGGTCTGCAGTCGGAGATTTATGTGCCTGACGTTCCATCCCCCATCTGGGCAGAGCCATCAAAGCCTCTGCGTGACTCAGTCGTAGCTCTGGTAACCGCTGCCGGAGTACATTTAAAAAACCAAAGCCCTTTTGTACTGGCAGGAGATTTTACTTTCCGGGAAATACCCAGTGACATCGAATCTGAACAGTTGATGGTTACCCATGGGGGATATGACAATGCTGATGTCAATAAAGATATTAACTGTATGTTCCCCATTGACCGTCTGCGAGAGTTGCATACGGAAGGGTTTATCGGCGGAATCTCACCGGTAATGATTGGTTTTATGGGTGGAGGAGGAAACCAGGAAAAATTCCGTCAGGAAACAGGACCGCAAATAGCGGCATTATTAAAAGATAAGGGCGTGGATATTGCATTACTCACCGCCGGCTGAGGGACGTGTCACCGCTCTGCCGTGTTGGTGCAGAGGTGCATTGAAAGTATTGGTATTCCAACTGTCCTTATTGCAGCGCTTCCGCCGATAGCACAACAACAAGGTGCGCCGCGTACTGCGGCTCCGCGGGTTCCGATGGGGGCAAATGCCGGCGAGCCTAATAATATCGTGATGCAGAAGAAAATTCTTCGTGACAGCTTAGGAGCTATTGAACAAATCAAGCATCCCGGTACTGTGCTATCCCTACCATACGAATATATAGCAAGAGTGTAGAATTAGAGATGGCGGATGGAGTATATTAGCATATTCAAACGTTAGTAAGTTTGTGGATGAGCAAATTTACAAATAGTACCTGTCTTTGTAAGCTGAATTTAGAGCGTAATTTTTGGAAAGGTTTTTCGGCAAAGGCGCCGCTGTGGATACCTTTGATGGGTATTCTAGCGGCGTTAATTTAAAATCAGAATTACACAATATTCAGAATTTTTTTCTGATTTCTTCGATGCTTATTAATAATTTTAAGTGAGAATTTTGGAACCGGAGTTGGTTGATATGTCATTAGATGTCATTGTAGACAACATTACTAAAAAATACGGGGATTTTGTGGCGTTAAGGTCAACCACATTGCATATTCAGAACGGTGAATTTTTTACTATTCTCGGCCCCAGCGGTTCTGGGAAAACGACACTGTTAAAAATGATTTCGGGATTTGAATCGCCTACAGGGGGGTCTATTTTTCTTGGCCCGGATGAAGTAACCCATACCCCCCCTCACAAAAGAGGTATCGGTGTAAAAAATGGTTCATAATTTTACGGGAGTATTAATCGGGCTGACTCATGTCATGTTGCCATTTATGATTCTTCCGCTTTACAGTGTCATGAAGAACATCGATTTTGATCTGGTAACAGCTGCCCAAAGCCTCGGGGCAACTCCTTTTCAATCCTTTAGAAAAGTTCTTTTCCCCTTATCTGTTCCAGGAATAGTTTCTGGCTCAATTCTCGTATTCATTATTAGTATTGGATATTATGTAACGCCCGCTCTGCTAGGCGGCAGCAAGGATACCATGATTTCCCAGCTTATAGCTCAACAGATTGGTCAGCAGTTAAACTGGGGGTTTGGGTCTGCTATTGCGCTCATACTCTTGGGTGTTGTCCTTCTGTTGCTATATCTATTTAATAAATTCTTTGGTCTGGATAAAATCTCATTTGGACCGTGAGGTGAGAAAATGAAATTAAGCTTAAGTAAGATTTTGGTTTATTTGTTTGCAGTAATTGTCCTTGTATTCCTTATGCTCCCGACATTTATCATTATTCCTATGTCCTTTAGTTCGGCACGCTATCTTGATTTCCCTCCGCCAGGTTTTTCTCTGCAATGGTATAAAGACTTTTTCTCTAATTCTCAGTGGATGAATTCTTTTTTCCTAAGTTTAAGGTTGGGTATCGTGACAATGATCGTAGCAACTATTCTAGGAACACTGGCATCAATCACTTTAACTCGAAGCAATTCCAAGTTGAACAATCTATTCTATTACCTTATGGTTACTCCAATGATCGTTCCGTTGATAATCATTGCGGTTGTTATTTATAGCCTTTTTATTCGCTTAAACTTACAGGGTTCCTTTCTAGGCTTGGTAATTGCCCACACAATTGTGGCCATACCGTATGTTATAACTGTTGTTATGGGCGCACTCCGCGGTTTTGATTTGTCCATTGAGCAAGCTGCCGTTAGCCTAGGGGCGTCTCCTTTTAAGGCGTTTATGAGAATCACAGTACCTATAATTTCTCCTGCCTTAATATCCGGTGCTCTATTTGCGTTTATCGCCTCATTTGATGAGTTAATTATTGCTATTTTTGTTTCGAACACTTTCACTAAGACCTTACCGGTAAGAATGTGGGAAGGCATGCGGTTAGAAATTGATCCAACTCTAACGGCAATAGCGTCCGTACTAATTACTATTTCTGTTGCTTTGATATTAGCTGCTGAGGCTTTAAAAGCAATCAGTAGGAAGAGAGAGGTTGCGTAAGAGGTGTAACAAATCAGGGGTGGTCTTAATAAAGGTAAATATAAAAATAGCAGGGAAAAGGAGTAATCCAAAACCCTGCTTTTTCTTTATACATATACAAATGACTGTGGTGCGAAATTAATCCCAAAATCAGCAAGCGTGAGTGGCTTTTTATACTTCTTACCTCGCCCAATCGATATGCCACTGCTTTATCTTTATTTTGATAATTATTTAGCTTTGCCACAATGACCTCTGACACAACACAGTATGAGGTCAAACAAGATTTATACTGCTGTCCGGATCCTACCGGAATGGGTGTCCGGATGCGTCCGAAATACGCAGGTCTTGGCTTTTTCATCCGCTGGGAAAGCGATAAACATTAAGAACACCTCTAATTCTCATCTCAATTTTTTCCATGTTTCTAAATGCTATTTGACTGTCGAACCCTAGTCCCACTGAATCCCGGAAGTCCCTTCCCTCATGCAGAACACAAAAAGACCCCGGAAAGGTTTCCCTCTTCGAGGCCGATTCGACAAATTCCGGGAAGGTCGAGTAGATACGGGCCTCACGGCCCGCACCCCTCACAGAACCGGACTTGCGGTTTTCCCGCATCCGGCTCTTCATTCTACCATTGACAGAAGTTGTCTAACGTTTGCTCGTTTCTCGAAGACGTTAAAGTAAATTTTCGGCCTCGGTAAGGGATATCTCTTAAGGAAGAGCACGAATTTATCCCAGGTGTAGCTACTCTTTTGACTTCTTCGATTGAGGTTCTTGAACAGATGTCGTTTGACCTCATCAAGGAAGTTGCTAAGCATTTCGCTGTTATCCGTGATTCCATAATACTGGTAATGTCCCCGAAGTTTACGCCCAAGCATCTTTATGATCTCATCTTTCGGCAAGTGCCGATTCTTTTGAATCCATAGTTTAATCCGTAGCAGACTGGCTCGGAACTTCTTCCGACTGGTTTTCCGTTTGACCCGGAATCTCCCGTTCGCGCCAATGCTGCAGTAGTGGGTAAAGCCTAGAAAGTCAAAAGTTTCCGGTTTGCCGCCTTTTCTGTCATTCCCTGCAACATCTTTGTGCTGAGCCGTCTGGGCCGCGTAGCGTCCGAAGGCTATAATCTTCGAAGGAATTCCCAACGGCCTTAGCTTGTCACTTCCCGGTTTCGGGATGTATACCCTGCGTACAGGTTGAGGCCGATAGGCTTCTCGCTTCATACGGGCGACAAGGTCTTCCAAGTTCTCTTCCAGGTTCTCGGCGTATGCCTCTTTGGTCACTCCGTCGACTCCGGTGGCTTTCTTACCGTCCATTTCTAAGTGACAGGTTCTGAGTAGATCCGCATTAATGAGATGGGCTAAAGACGTAAACTTTAAGCTTATGGGATCTTCGTTCCACACGCTGCGACGTTTTTGTTCAGCCATCTCGAAAAAGTTTAGCTGCGACGCTGGGGACACTTCCGGTGTCCTCGCCTTAACTGGTCGGGAATGAGAGAGGCGAATTTTTAATCTTGCACAGATCCGAACGAGGTGATGGGATGAAAAAACGCTGCCATTATCACAGTAAAACTGCTCGGGCACCCCGTACGTCTTTTCGCCAACCTACCCCCATTTTCTCATGCATTGCAACAGATTGCTAGTCAGTATTTTGTAATCCACCCATATTAAAAAGCACCTGCCCCACTCCGGCAGATGCCCTTAAATATAAGTGGATTATTCAGCTTTACTTATACATTCCAACCTCAACCGCAACTTGGTTTCCCTTTTCCCCTACCTTATAATCCTTATGATATAGCAGTACGCAGGTCTCGACGTGCATCGAGTCGGCACATCGGCTCGATAGAAAACACATTGAGGCTGAATAATGTCAGTTTAGAAAATAGTTGACAACATCACGATTATATGCTTAGGTAAAATGCCCGGTCAAGGTAATTTTAACCCAGAATTATACTCGAAATATAAACCAATATAGATAAAAGTCATCCAAATAAGGTTTCTTAAATATCCACTTTAACAAGCAAAATAATATTATCCGTTTTAAGAACCCCATCCATTCGCGATGAACGCTCATGAAACGCCCTCCCATACGTTGAAATCAGCGTAGGAGGGTAAATTTGCTATATGACGATTTAACTACTTACATTTTTAGAGATAACTATCTTGACAAATACAGCTAATATTTTATTATTGATATTAGACTAAATCTACTATAGGAGCATGTCTTATGGAATTTAACAAATGCCCTTGTTACGGAAGTAACCTTGATAAATTTATTCAGCCAATGATTCTAATTATTCTTGCACAGGAAGACCTTTACGGGTACAAAATTGTTCAGCGAATGGCTGAATCGCCCATGTGTAAAGGACATAAACCGGATGGAACCGGTGTTTATCGTTTTCTTAAAGCAATGGAGCAGCGAAGTTTGGTCGAATCCTCCTGGTCTTTGGATGACTCGGGACCAGCAAAACGAATTTACCATATAACGAACGAGGGAAAAGAGTGCCTTTCTCACTGGATTGATACTTTGGAAGACTATCGTCAATCCATTGGAAAGATGCTAGAAGAAGCCCATATGGTATACGACAAAACTAAGAGTAGCAGTAGTAAAGGAAAATCGTCTTTAATATGGAGGGGGATTATTGATGGAGAAAAATAGGACGAAAGTTGCTGTAACGCCATGTGCTGGAATTGGACAGATTTTTGGACCGATCACAAGAGAAGCAGGTTATAAGCTGGTAGAAGAAATTTATCCGGACAATACCGTTCTGGTCTGTCCACCTGCTCTATCGGTAAACATTCAGGAAGATCTCGATTTCATCAATGACTACCCTATATTGGTTCTAAATGGATGCAAAGATCGTTGTGCCTCCAAAATAGTTCGAGATAAAGGTGAGCATGTGGATGCAGAAGTTTACCTGCCGGATATCCTCAAGGAACAGAAACTTTCTTTACACGGTGAGAAAAGGAGTAAACTTGGCCCGAAATCAGAATTAGCAATTATTAAAATGACTGAGGTTGCGAGTAAGATCATAGTTCAATTACTGCAAGGGAATTAAATCCAATCTATAAAAAACATAAAAGATTTTCCAGAGGGAGGATAAAAGATGAGTAGTGGAGATTCTGTGATTTCAACAAGTCCAAAGCAGTCAGCTATACCTGTTAATTGGTTAAGTACCGGTCTAATGATGATTTTGGCTGCTCTTGCATCCCAGTTTCTTTTTCATAACGGATGGCTTACATCATTTGGTGTGGCTTGTATGGCGTGGTTGGCTTTTGAGAATGGTGGAAACGATATTTCCAAAAGTGTTGCAACACTAGTCAGTGGCGGAGTTACAAACTACCGTATAGCAATCCTGACCGGATCAGTTGCAACTTTACTAGGCGGAATAACATCAGCGTGGTTGAGACGGCAAATGGTTAAGTTATTTTCATCAGGTTTACTGGATGGAACCAATTTTCCATCGTCGATTGCTCTGGCTACCTTAGTAGGAGCAATCCTCTGGGTTGCCATAGCCACACGAATCTCAATGCCTGTATCGACAACACACGCGATTACTGGTGCCATCATCGGAGCGGGAGTGCTGTCCCTTGGAGTCAATCATATTAAATGGACAGCATTGAACAGCAAAGTAGTTATCCCATTACTTGCTAGTCCTGTCATTTCCATTATCGTTGCATATATCTTATATAATATCTTCATGAGGCTGCCCAACGGTCGTTATCTGCGTTCAGTCCATTTCCTGTCGAGTATGTTTGCTACCTTTGCGAGAGCAGTCAATGATACGCCTAAAATCGTCGCACTCGGTTTCTTTATCACATCAACAACCGGGCTTGATGCGTCAACGATTACACCACTATTTTTCATTACTGCGATTGCGATGTCATTGGGGAGTTATGTTAAAGGTCTTCCAGTGACACGTCTGCTTGCTGAAAAACTTACAAAAATGGATGACCGTGAAGCATTAGGAGCTAATTTGACGACTGCAATACTGGTTAGCACAGCGTCTAAACTAGGTCTTCCTGTATCTACAACCCATGTTATTTCATCGGCCATTATCGGATTTGGACTTAAAAAGGGGTCAGGAGGAGTCTCGTGGCGTGTAGTTCGAGATATGGTATTATCTTGGGTCGTAACGCTTCCTGTTGCAGGAATTTTTGCAGCAATTCTTTATTTCATACTTCGTGGTTAATCAGTTGACTGAATTTCTAAGCCCACAGAAATGGATTTAGAAAAAATGATAATAAGGCGTTCTCGTGAGAGATCGTCTTTTTATTGTACGGAGGAGCCATCCCTTTGCAAGAAACTCTCACACCTCAGTGTTCGGTCACACTCGGTATTACTAACAATATATAAGAAAACTCCCGGTCGAAGTTACCCTTAACCCCGACCGGCATTTCATTTATCAAAGAATTTCACGTACTTCAACCCCCGTCTTAAACACAAACACTGCCTCCACCATGGACTGCACCTTAACCTTCTCAGTCAGCCTGCGGAACAAGTCCCCATCGAACTTATCAAGCGGCGATCCCTGTGCCGCCAGATACTCCTCGATTTCCTTGACCCGGTTTACCCGCAAAACCCTCTCGGCTTCAGCTTCCTTCAGCTTTTCCCTACGCTCCCGCATAAGCTCAATCTCTGCAGCAAGCGTAGAATATTGCTGATCGTAAACCCCAGTATCCAGGCCCGTCTTGGCATTGAGCCGTACCAGGCTCATTAAATCTTGCTGAAGCTCTGTTAGTCGATCATAAAGCTGCTCCAGCGTATATTCCCTTTCCGGATTTTCAAGCCCTCGATAGATGTTCTCCATGAGCGTTTTCATAAATGTTTCTTTGCCTTCGATAACCCTGTTCATTGCCCGTAAAAATGCCATCTCCAGGTCCTTCTCTTTGACCGGCTTTGTACTGCAGCCATCCGTCCCATTAAGTTCCCTATTGATGCACTGCCACATATACTTTCTATTCTTGCCGGTTCCCCATACATGACATCATTTTTAACACGCTTTTTGGTTAGAAAATCAACCGTGTACGATTTTTGAAGTAGGGCATCCCCCATATACTTTTCATTCTTCAACATACCTAAGATAACGCTGGTACTCCAGTTGGTATTTCCAGAAACATTTTTTATCCCGTTGCATCAAACTCAGCCTTTGATATCAATCCCTTTTGCAGAAGGCTCAATATTATTTGCCGAGCTATTTCATATTTCACCGATAATACCGGCTTGACTAATGTTTCCATGCCACACCCCCGCTAATCACATACTTTATTTTCTTCAAAAACTGTCCTTACTTGGATCGTTGAAAACATAACGAGCCGTCCTCCCAATACACAGAGAAATTTGCTTCAAGTTCTATATTGAGCGCTATTTCGAATTATCGCCCCAATGCCCAAGACCTGACCCGTTTTTAAGGCATGATTGCTCGGACCTGCTGATTTGCAAGTCAATCTCAGTTTATATCGTACTGGTAAATATTGATAATGCCCTGAGTTAATAGTATTATAGAGTTAAGAGTGGAGGGCTCACTATGAATAAGATTAAAATATACTTAGACACATCGGTAATAAGCCATTTAGAAGCTGAGGATACCCCAGAAAAAATGCAAGATACCCTGCAATTTTGGCAGGAATTAAAAAATGGCAAATATATTGTGACTATTTCAGACCTTACTATCGCTGAATTAACCAAATGGTCCTGAACCAAAACGTTCACTTCTTTTCCAGTATTTAAATCAAATGGATTACGAAGAAGTACAGGAAACGCAAGAAACTATTGCCTTGGCAGACGAATATTTAAAGTACGGAGTGTTAAACCCGAAAAGCAGGGATGATTGCCGCCATATAGCTATCTCAACCATCGTTGGATGCAAGTATATTGTAAGCTGGAATTTCAAACACTTTGTTAATATCAAGACCATTAACAAAGTGCAGGCTGTAAACAAGCTGTTGGATTATAGTGAAATTAGTATATTACCACCATCTATGATGTTGGAAGGAGACGAATAAAATGATAAGCGAGAAATTTACTATTGATGACATTCACAAAATAAGATATGAGAACTACGAAAACACAAAAGATATGAAACCTGAGGAACTAATTGAGAAGACCAGACGTGAAGCCGAAGAAGGCAAAAGGCTTCTTAAAGAATTAAGAAAAAAAGCGTCAAACAGAAGTGGCCATTAACCTTATAAAAAACTCAAATGAAGTTACACTCCCTCAGAAGGGAGGGTTTTGTCTTTAGTGCGACCGCGGTGTCATGAAAAACACCGGGGTTTATACTGCTATATTATCCGCACTTGGCCCAATCCCCAGTGTTACACTCGGTGCATCCGCCACGATGAATGAGCTTGTTTCCACACAGGGGGCATTTGTCATGCTCGATTAGCCACTGTTCACATGGCTCAAGACAATAAGCCTTTCGGTTACACTCAGCACATACATCCTTCATCTTACTTTGCCTCCGCTGGAGTAGCTTGAGAAGAATCTTGCTGTGCAGGAGTTGTATCTTCTCCCGTTGGAGCAGCTTGAGATTGACCCACTGGTGTAACATTAATTGGACTTTGAATTTGGCTTTGAATTCCGTTAAATAACTGCGTAACTTTGGCGGTGATGTCGGCCAGAAATTTTACTGTAATCGTGGCAGCAATCGTAAAGAACAATGCACTTAATTCGGCGTTGGCGTTGGAGAACAAGGCTAAGGCCAGCAACCTCGTTGCCCAAGGTTGCCGCAAGCCTGTTTGCTGTCACAAAGTCGTCTGGCCCAAAGATTAATATTCCCTCGTCCACGGTGTCACTTCCTTTCAAATCCCTGAATAATCGTTCCCACGGAAACCCAGAGCCGGGACAATTGGGACGATTTACACTGTCAATGCGGTAATGACCAATAATGTGGTCGCTGTCTATCGGGATTCCCCACTTCCGGATCAGTTCTTTATGCAGCCAAAGTATCGCCTGGTACTGTACTTCCGTGAACACATCTCCTGGCTGGCCTTCATGCTTAATGCCTATCGTGTACTTATTTGGATTTGTTCCGTCATACAAAGACCAATTCGGTTTGTTCACAATCCCTGCATGCCAGGCGGTGTCTTCATCCTTAACTAGCTGATAAATCTGCACGGCTTTGGTTACCAGATAGTGAGCACTGGCCTGGGCTTTAGGATTTTGCAACCAACTTAAGCACCCGGATAACTTCCGGCAGTAATGTGATCGACAATAGCAATAATCTTTTTTCCGGTTCTACCGGCACTGTAATTTGATGTTCCTGCCCATTGGATAGTTGGCATGAAAATATTTCCCTCCTTGTAAATCCGCTTTATTCAAAACATCCCTCAACTTCTCCAGTTCCTCCTTTGTGAGCATTACACCCTTCCCCATCTTAGAATGATCCGGCAACTATTCCCAGGTTTCATACTTTGGGCCTTTATCGTTCGAGCCTATCCGGTGAATAACCATATTATATATTATAAGATTCTTCGTAAGTTGCTAAATTCTTCCAAATTAAAACAAAAAAACCACCTATTCAGCGTCAAAACGATCGGACATAAAAGCAAAGCTGGTCTGGTTCGGGTGTTAGACTCTTCCCTCGCGCACACCTCCTACAAACTCGTGGCGATTGTGTGGCAAGTTCGGCTTTCGATGGTTCCCTAACGCAAAAAACCACGTTCATCGTGAGAATGTGGAGCTTTTATCTATTTCGCAAAGATGCAAAAAGGCCTCGGAGAGGTTTCCCCCTCAGAGGCCCATTCGCCAGGAGCTCTGTCCTGAATTGGCCGGGTAGAAATGGGCGCTTACACGCCCACAACCCCCACAGACCCGGACGTGCAGATTTCCCGCATCCGGTTCCTCTTATTATGGTTTCGCTAAATGTTGGAATGCATTATCTTCGGCCTCGGAAGTGGTAAATTATTGAGAAAATCGTTGAACGAATCCCAGCTCCTCTTGCCTTTCCGCGTCCGTCGATTGAGCCACTTTAGCCACAATCGCGTTACTGCATAAAGGAAAGCGCAAAGACTCCTGTAGTTCCCATTGATGCCATAATACTGGTAGTGCCCTTGCAGCTTGACACATAAGGTTTCATGCTGTTCCCGTATGGGAAGATGCCGGTTATCCCGACACCACTTCGCTATTCCTTGTATTTTGCTGCTCAGACGCTTACTTACAGTTTTCCGTTTGACAACCCAATTCCCTTTTTGACTCCGTCCCCAATAGTGGGTAAAACCCAGGAAGTCAAATGTTCCGCATTGCTCATCTGGTTTCTGGTCTTCTTTCCTCGGTCGGTTGAAGGGAACTAAGCGTGTCTTCTCAGGGTGCACTGTTAACCCCAATTTGGCAAACCTCTTAGGGAGAACCTCCAGCACTCGCATGGCGTCCTGTTTGTCCGAAAATCCTACGATAATATCATCGGCAAAACGGACCATGAATACCTTCCCCTTCATATGCGGTTTGACCACCGTCTCGAACCACATATCCATTACATGATGTAAATAGATATTACTCAAGATCGGCGAGACTACCCCGCCCTGAGGAGATCCAGTTTCTGGATAACTGAGCTGACCCTTCTCTCGTACTCCTGCATTTAGCCACTTACCTATAAGCCTTGTGATGACTCCATCATTTACCCGTTGTCGAAGCATCGCTTGTACTTGTGCATGGTCGATGGTGTGGTTGGTAGAAGATAGCCTCGTTGCCTTGTGCTATCAGCCCCAATCAGAACCCGACGTGCAGATTTCCCGCATCAGGCTCCCCAGAATAATTCGCAGTCTTGCTTACTTAGATGTTTGGATGGATAAGTTTGGCGTACGGTAGTTTGAACCATTCCCGACTATTTAAGTAGCTCCAGTATAATCGATGTCTCTGGCTTCTACGCCGAAGCGACCGTATCCACTGCATGACAACCTCGTTGCGTACATAGTCCAATTTAGGTTTACAGTGGTAGAGGGAGAAATATTGGTAAAAGCCTTGTAACATGCTGGTCAACTGTTTCTGTTGATCGCGCCTTTTCCAGTGCATGTGGCCTTTGAGCCACATGTGAACCCGGTCTAGGAACTTCCGGCAACTCTTCACAGTCGGGATACGGATGAGGGCGAATTCCCCTTTTGTACCTACTCCACAAACATGTTTGAATCCCAGGAAGTCAAACGTTTCCGGTTTCTCTCCATATTGGGATTTTGTTTCTCGGGCGAAACGTCCAAAGAGGATAAGCCTAGTCTTTTCCTCCGCTAACTCCAGATTGAATTTCTTCATTCGGTCTGTGATATAGTGTTGGAAATTTTCAGCGTCCCTCTTGTACTGAAAACACACCACATAGTCATCTGCAAAACGTACTAAATACGCCTCCCCCTGGAACCATTTCTTGCATCTTTTCTCGAACCACAAGTCTAAAACATAATGCAAATAAATGTTAGCCAGTATTGGACTGATGGGGCCTCCTTGCGGAATTCCTTCCTCGTTTCGCGTAACTACGCCGTTTTCCATTACTCCTGCTTTTAGCCATTTCCCCACTAGCCGCAGAATTACCGGGTCAGCTATGCGCTGTTTTAGCATTTTCATCAGCCATTCGTGGTTAATGTGATTAAAATAGCCCCGGATATCCGCTTCGAATATGTGGCGCACTTTCTTTGTCACAATTGTGCTACGCAGGGATTGTAAGGCCTGGTGAGGATTACGACCCGGTCTAAACCCATAGGAGAAATTAAGAAAGTCCTGCTCGAATATGGCTTCGAGAATTCTTGCTACTGCCCGTTGTACCAGCCTATCCTCGACTGTAGGTATCCCCAACGGTCTTGTCTTGCCGTTTCCCTTGGGTATTTCCACTCGTCGCACCGGCGGGGCTTTGTAACAGTTGGCTTTCATTCTCGACCATATATCCTGTGTTCTTTCCTCAAGTTGTGATTCAAACTGTCTCGTTGTCTCTCCATCGACTCCACTTGCCCCTTTTCGGTTCATCATTCGCCATGTCTCCATTAGGAATTCCGGTGTAATGATGTACGCGAGCGAGGTGAAGCGGGCCTTCGCATCAAAGCGAGCCTTAATTGCTATCCTGTCCAATTGTGTTGACATACTTATCTACCTCTATGTGTGTAGGGTATGTGTCCTTGCCAGGAACTCATTCTGCCCCGCCGCTTCCCCATGTATGTGGCTTTCCCACACTCCGAGTACTACCAGCGGGTCCGACTCCCACCGCAGCATCCGCCTTCCTGTGGATGGTCCTTTCAGTCGGCGTACTCCTATTCCGAAGACCGCGGTGGGCCTCCCGGGTTCCGTGCTGTTTCCATTTCCGTCATGCCGTGCTCTCAGACCCCGCCGAGGTCTCCGATTTCCTCGCCATTAGCGGAAATCTACTATTGCCTTCCGGAAATTCGACTCCGTCGGCCCTCGGTCGTATCACGAGGCTCAATTGCTTCACTTGCGTTACGGCCTGAACGTCGCTCTGCCTACGCTTAGCCCGTGTCGTTACCTTCACAGGCCCAAGGCTCGATTTCGGGTAGGGCGGCTTTCCCTTTTCCCGAGCAGGAATTTCACCTACTAGAAACAGCCGGCTTAGCCCGGCGCACCGAAGTATTTTCGAATATCGACATCC
Organism: Paradesulfitobacterium aromaticivorans; assembly: GCF_054657415.1. Taxonomy (NCBI): domain Bacteria; kingdom Bacillati; phylum Bacillota; class Clostridia; order Eubacteriales; family Peptococcaceae; genus Paradesulfitobacterium; species Paradesulfitobacterium aromaticivorans. The sequence continues at coordinate 792,638 of NZ_BAAHYT010000010.1, forward strand.
AATATCCATCCGCCGTTTATTCTCATGGTTTGTTTCCAAATGGCATCAAGTGCCTGGTGCTGTGACCGCCCTGGACGAAACCCAAACGAACTGTCTTCAAAATCCTGTTCGTATATCGGTTCTATTAGCATACATACCGCCCTTTGGAGCACCTTATCTTCTAGGGTGGGTATGCCGATTGGCCTCAGCTCTCCTGTTCCATGCCCTTTGGGAACGTAGGCTCTTTTAACAGGCGGGGCCTGGTAGCGTCCTGACTTAGCTCGTTCTAGGAGACCCTTAAGGTTCTCTTGCAGATTGGTTTCGTATTCCTCAGCTGTCACTCCGTCTACGCCTGTTGCCCCATTCTTCTTTGTCCGCCTGTAGGCTTCTTCAAGCCATTCAACATCCATGTGATATGCCAGCGATGTGAAAACCATTTCCGGCGACTGCTTCGCCAATTGTGCTATTCGTTGTTGTTTCGTTGACACCGAACTGCATTCCGATGCATTCATAGTGTTTCCTCTCAACGATTCCCTAATAAGATGCAACGCCCTTCCCTCGATAGGATCCTCTCGGGTGAGTTCTCCTACTTCCTCGGTACTATGGCGGCACTACGACTACTGCTACCGCATCCCGCCGCACTTCGTTTCCTTCGTTCGGCGGTACCATCTTTGTTCTCATTGTTCGCTCTTCCCAACGGCTGAGAACAAGCCATGGAAAGCCTGGGGTTGTTATTCCGGTATCCCCACCGGACACTTAAGATGGACGTAACAGTTTCTCCCAGGTTCCTGGGAAACCTCTTGTGCATTTGCCCTGCTCTCCGACCCTGGTCGGACAATGGTACCAGGTCTGTACAGCACCACTATGCTGCCCCCGCCTTCTGAAAAACGAAAGCTCCAACATTGAACTTTTCGAGGCTCAATTACACGGCTTTTGCACTCGCTGTCTACGCTTCACGCTAGAAATCGCTTCCTACCATGCAAGACTCGCTTCCGGCTGTTGACCAGACTTTGCCGGACAGGGTACCTCCCCCTGCAAGGTTCCTACTAAAGGTTTCAGCCTAATGGCATTCCCCTTTACCAGACTTATCCTGGCGCAATCAGAATTGTTCCCCGTTGTGTGGGGTCGAGTAGATACGTGCCTTTCGAACTTTAGGAGACGCTTTGTATTCCCCGTTTCTCTCCGTTTCCTCTGAGAGTGTCACAATATTTGCTCCTTGGTTCAATTGAGCACGTACTCCGGGTAGAAAGGCCACCATTCGGTGGCCTAGTCGGAATAGATGTCAGGCGCGCGCATCTCGTTCAAGACCACGTTTCCTGACGCCCCCCTGCGATCCCGGACGGTCGGATTTCCCGAGTCCGGTTCTGACCTTGGACTGCCATCCCATTTGAATCTTCCCACGTAATCCCAGGCTTAAATGTTAGCACCCATATACACCCATCAATTACTTGGTTTACTCAAATGCTAGTCTAATCTTTTGACCACCAAGCTTTGTATCTTGATGTTCCTCTTCTTTAGACTGTCCAAGTGCCCAGAGATCCTTCGCACTTCACAAGGTGTTACCTTGCTCGTAGTGTGATTGTTTCACACTTAAGAAGGCATTGCCCTTCTCTCTTCGCTACTTAAAAGACTAACCCTATTCCTAATCAAAGCAGTGATTTGAGAAATGTTGCCAGTCCCTGACTATCTCCTAAAGGCATGAAATGCAAGCCGTCACTAACCTCTTTGATGGCATCGATGGTTTCCTCTACGATGCGCCATCCTTCCAAAACAGGATCTTTGGCAGTCTCCAACCGGCGTATGATATTAGGAGGAATGGAAACTCCCGCGACATACTCGTTTACCCAGCGAGCCATCCGGGCTGAACGGAGCGGCAGGATACCTGCCAGAATCTTAACCGGTATGTCTTTCACAGCTTCCATTAAGAACTTGAAAGATGCGAATACCCAAGCTTCCGGCTGCCAAAAGATCAGCTTGCAGAGCAAGTCTGTTGCGATCCCGGCAGGTAACCTGATAAATCATCTCAAAACCTTTGGATTGAAGAATGTGCGCTGATCCCAGCGGTGCAGCACGCAAGCGGGCACCGGGATTGTCCGGAAGGTTGAAGGCATCAATAAAAATTTCCAGGTCTGCTGCCTGTTGTAACAGCTTGGTAATCTCTGTACCTCTAGGCGGGACTAACTCTGCTGTAATCAGAAAATCCTTTTTTTGCAAAACTTCATCAAAAGACATGGGACATTCCCTCTTGGTTTAAAATTACAGGGCGGGCATAATCTTTGTAAAATTGAGGCAACGATTCCGGCGTGTTCATTTTTGCCCAGCGCCGGTAAATAGCATTCCAGACACATAACGATAAGCAGTTGACCTCGCACTTTCCGTTGATGGCACCTCCACAAGGACCACTGACTATGCTTTTAGCGCACAAGCGGATTGGACATAGTCCATCCGTTTTAGGGAGCACACACTCCTCACAGCGCAGGCAAACCTGGCGCACCGGCCAATTCATCAAGGATTCCCCCTTCGTTTGGCGACCTGCTCGACAGCAGCATCAAAGGTTTTTTCGAGCATCATCAAAATACTTATTACGTCCTCTTCATGCGGAGCAAGGCCTAATTGTTCGAGTTTACGGTAATCTCCATCGTTTAAGCGAATATTCTTGAGCGGATTTATATAGTTATTCAATAGCTTCAACAAACACCGCGGCCAGTGAAGCTCGCACGTTTAGACGTTCATGCAAAAACAGTAAATCCTCAGTTAGCGCGTCAAAACTTCTTTTAATAAACTGAAAATCAAATTTAATTTCATTAATTTTATCAACTTCTTCAATGTCATCCGCTAAAGGCCCAATTGAAATAGCCACCGGACCCCCCCTAAATTAATATTTAAGATTTGATTTCACTGCAGAATCCCCCTGGCTTTTCTGCCTAAATGCAGGGATTCAAACACATTATATCGAAATATATAGTATTATGAATATATTCGAAGATATCTTAAAATAAACAAGAGAATAAGGCTCACTTGCAAACGAACCTTTTTAATAGTTTAAGTGGAATGGACACCCGCTTGAAAGAAAGACTGGAAAAAGCTGGACCGGACTGTTTTATGAACATGTCTTTACTCAAATCAATGAAAAGTTATTCGCTCATCTTTATTCCAGTGACAATAGGGGTCCTAATTTTCCTGTCAACATCTTTGCCAGTCTCGATATCATCAAGCATTTAAAAGGCTATGTCGACGAAGTCCTTTTTGACGAGTATGCCTATAACTATCAGATTTCCTATGCCTTGGGCCTGCGAAGTATAGGAGAACTTTATTTTGCACCTCGGACCTTCTATGGTTTTCGGGCCAGACTGTATAACTACACGCTAGATCACCCCCAGGAAAGCGATATGATCTTTCAACAGTTTGAAAAACTCGTCCAACACTTTATTGAAGTAGCCCAGTTAAATACCGATGAACAGAGAATGGATTCCTCCCAGATCATGTCCAACATCAAACGGGCCGGAAGGCTTGCCTTGGCTTATGATGTTTTACTTCAAGGGATCAAGGCTTGCCCCCCTGAAATCCTCAGCCCTGCCCTCAAAGAATTTTTAGAACCCAACTACAAAACCAAACTCCTTTACAAGGTGAAAGATTCCGAAACTTTTTCACGCCTGGAAAAGATTTTGAATTTGGGGGCTGAACTAACTCAACACCATCTAAAGATTCAATTGCTCGAACGATTTCTCAACGAACAAGCGGTTTTTAATGATGAACGCAAGGTATGGTTAGCTAAAGAGCACAAAGCTATCGCAGCAAGTTCTCTGCAATCCGCCTATGATACGGAGGTAACGTACCGGAAAAAGGCAGGTGAGGATCATGTTGGCTATGTGGTCAACCTTGCGGAGACCTGCGCTGAAGACAACCCAGTTCAAATCATTACCCATTACCAACTGGATCCCAACAGCATGAGTGATGTCGAGATGATCCAAAAGGTTCTTCCGAAACTCCAAGAAACAACCCCGGGTTGGCAATGACGTGGTTTGAGCAAACAGGTTGCACAACCATCGTGCCACTTTCGTGTTCTCATCTGAAAATTACAAAGGTTAAGACTGAAATTGAAGAAGACACTGTCAAGTCAAGATGGAGTCGATTTTTTCCTTGATCTTCTTCGCCTGTTCAACGAATTTCGGCTCCAGTTCAAAAAGGTTTTTTCCGTTTAAATCTGCGTTCACCACGGTCGGATCATAGGGGAAATAACCGAGTATGGGGAGAAAATCAATTTCACGTTCGATGTCATCCAATTGTCCTCCATGAACCTTGTTGGCAACTGCATAAACATTGTGAACCCCAAGATCATAAGCAAGCTTCACTACGGAATGAGCGGTTTCAAAACTGCGTCGACCGGGTTCCACTACTACGATGAAAGCGTCGACCCCTCTCGCTGTTCCACGCCCAAAATGCTCTAAGCCCGCTTCCATATCAACAATAACAGTCTCGTTTCTTACGAGAACAATATGCTCTAAAAGATTTTTGAGCAGGGTGTTTTCAGGGCAGGCGCAGCCAGTTCCTCCTTGGGTTATAGAGCCCATTCTAAGCAGTTTAATCCCCTGATATTCCGCTACATAGGTATCTGGAATATCATCGACTCTCGGGTTTAAACTATAGATAGCTCCAATTGTGCCCGGTTCTGCTCCGGTGCGGTCTTTTATAAGTTTACGTTCTTCTGATAAAGGGGTAAGGGTGTCCAACAACTCTCGTGGAAAACCTAAAGCTGTTCCTAGATTGGCGTCAGGGTCGGCATCGACAGCCAGTACTTTTTTTCCATCACGGGCATAGAGGTGGCACAATAGTGAGGCTAGCGTAGTCTTGCCGACACCCCCTTTACCTGAAATTGCGATTTTAATGCTATTATCGCTCATAAAGTCTCTCTCCATTTTCTTTATTTCGCAGCACTCTCTATGGCTTCAGGACAAATAAGCCCTAAAGCCTTCCGTTTTTGCATAATCCGATTGATAAGAGTACGAGCAGCCGAAATCGGCTCTTCTTCATAAATTAGTTTTGCCCCAAAGAGTTCATCGGTAGTCACCAAAAAATCTCCTTTATTCGCGGTAAGAGCCTGTTCAACCATTGGTGAGCCGGTTATTGGGGCATTGACTCCGATATGAACATCAACACCTTGGGCGATAAAGAACGTGCCTATCGACAGTGCTTTTGGACTATGATTTTCTGGACTTGACGCGGCCACTGGAAGTTCCCTGACAGCCACACCCATATGATCAGCCAGGGCTATGAGAAGATCATCGATCCTGGAGTTATCAACACAGCTCCCCATATGAAGTGCAGGCGGTAAAGCAGGCAGACCGTTAGCTTGCCCGATCGCGGTCAATACTTTCGCAAGTTTCGAGCCGCAATACCTCAATCCATCTGGCGATAATAGGCCATTTTTACCCAGAGAATGGGCGGAACAACCGGAAGCGACTACCAAGACATTGTTTTTTAACAGTTCTTTAGCAACTTCTGTGTTGGCCCAGTCTTGTTTCACTTTAGGATTTGTACATCCTACTATGGCTACCACCCCGAGAATATCACCGTCGACTATAGCAGAAACTAACGGTTTGAGCGGGTCTTCCCCATTGAGAGTTGACAAGAGTTCTGTGATCTGTTCTGTAGAAAAACCCACGTAAGCTTCTACGGTGTCCGGCGGAATCTGAACCTTAGAGGCATCTCGTTCGCTATAGTGGGAGAGCGCCCGGCGAACGATTTCCTCGCCCATCTTGTCAGCTTCTTCCGGCGTCCAGTCCACATGACTGGCTCCTTCGATTCTAATATTCGGTAGAGTCGAAATAAGTTCTGTGTGATAACATTCTGCGACTTGGGCTAAACCGGGCATGATGCATTGGGCATCAACCACCATCGCCTCTAGAGCCCCCGTAATGATAGCCAATTCCTGGCTTGCATAATTAGTAGCAACCGATACGCCCTGGCGCATTAAGAGTTCGTTGGCACTACAACAGATTCCCACGATATTGATACCTTTTGCTCCCAAATCTCTAGCCTCATGATTCAGCTTCCGACTCCATTCCAGAACTTTCTCGGACACCATAGGGATATGCCCGTGAACGGCAATATTAACGTAGTCTTCTTTAATGACACCCATGCGGTACTGAGTTTTGACAAGCCTGGGGGTTCCAAATAGAATATCTTGCAAATCCGTCGAAAGATGTAACCCATCATAGCCTTCGACAAGACCCATTCTCATGATCGCGAGTAGAAGGCTTACTGGATCACTTTCACAACCCATAGCCGTCTTGTTAATCGCATTGGCAATTTCCAGGTGGGCATTTGAAGGAAGAATGTTTAACCTTTCCCAGGTTTCAACTGATTTGTCTTGGGCCCGCAAGCGAAGCCAATTCGCCACTCCTGACTGTTGCTGAAAATCCGTTAATGCTATTAAAGCCACTTCTTTTGCAACTTCGTCGAGCCCTCTATGATCGACGGTTATGCCCAGTTTCTTTGCAATAGACAAGAGCTTGTCTTTTCCTTTAATATCGTACGCTGCTTTACCCTGAGCAGCTTCTAAAAAAGTGTGAAGGACTTCCCTAGCGTGCTCAACGTGAGGGGTGGTGCCTTCAACGATAAGTGACAGTAAATTCCGGGCGACAATCTGGTCGGCAGTGGCTCCGCACACACCGCGCTTGGCGCCTTTTGTGCCATTGAAGGTTATACGGCAAGGACCCTGCAAACAGCGGCGGCAACACACTCCCGTGAGCCCAAATTTGCAATGAGGCTGCTGTGCTTTGGCACGTTCAAACGCTGTCTCTACATTTTCCGCCTGTGCCTTGATTAATAATTGTTGAACTCCCGAATCCGTGGACAGATCAGTAACTGGGATCATCTCGGTCTCCTCCTCTAATACCAAAGTACGCTCTCGGATTATCTTCCGAGGGCTATTTTATTGCCTTGCGGAATACACCAAAATTAGTTTTCCTCCAGCAAAAGCAAATTTTAATCTGGTTTTTAACGGTTCTTGCCCTCAAATCTGTATCAGTAGTTACAAAACCTGTGTCGAATAATAAAGATATCATTCGACTTAAAACCCCTTGACTTTTAGAAATTACCCCAATAATCGTGATGGAGGCATTGTTTACTGCCTACTACGGTTCAAGGGGTGATTTCTTCTGGTTATCGAGTGGAAATCTCATGATCAATTCCGTCAGTCTCTCGTCACTCACTTTTCCAAGTGGTATAGCTCACCGAAAAAGCGACGAATTCTGAAAAATTATCAGGCGACCATTGCCAAGGTGTGGCTTGCAGATTTGTCAAGAGCGATTCCTATTCTTGAGCCCTGTTACGTTTCCTCTAAGCGTGGCAAGGTTCCTCGCGATCCCCTAGCTATGTTGCGCTCTTTCTTTGTGATGGGCTTGGAAGGCTTCGTTAGTATTACTAAATGGGTTAAAGCTTTGAAATCGCAGCCAGTGCTTGCTATTCTCCGCGGATTTGAACCAAACGACACTCCTGGCATTGGTACTTTCTACGAGTTTATTGACCGCATTTGGTTAGCGCAGGGACATACCAAACCTCGCCTAAAATCCCCTAACCAAAAACCACGCCAAAAGGGTAAAAGAAATGAGAAAATGGAAACTCCCAAACACCCAGGTAGCGTTGAGCGCTTGGTGAACCGGGTTACCAAGTCCCAAGACTCTCCGGCACCATCTGCTCCCTATGAGGTTGTTATGAACCTCTTTAAACATTGCTTCGTCCTGCCTTCGGCCCATTTCGGTCTCTTAGGGGATCCTTCGAATCTTTCTCTTGCCGGTGACGCTACCACCGTCAGGAGTGGGTCAAACCGATTGGGTCGCAAAACTTGTTCATGCCATGAACAAGGTGTTTATAACTGCGACTGTCCAAGATCCTTTTCCGATCCAGACGCTTCCTGGGGTTGGGATAGCTATCGAGAAGAGTATTTTTGGGGGCGTTCCCTTTACGAGTTTGTTGCCTCTGACAGCCCTTATGACTTGCCTATCTACTTTATGCTTGCGGCTGCTAAGCGTCATGATAGTATTCTGTGTGTGTCTGCCTTAGACAAAGCCCGTAAGTTTTATCCGGAGTTCTCCTTCGCTGAGCTGAGCCTGGACTCTGCCCATGATGCCTATCTAATTTACTGTTTGCTTGATTCGTGGGATATCACCCCCATTATTGCTGTTAATCCCCGTAAGAAATCTGACTCTAAGCACGAGAAGTTTAAGCTTACATCAACAGGAACACCTATCTGCAAATGCGGATTCCCGATGGTTTATAACTGATTTCGTGAAAAAGGTTTTATCGGAGATACACCAATACTTGAATCATCATGGCGGCTTAAATCTCGCGATCTAAACATTTAACGCAGAAGCTCGTTGCCAGGGCTAGCTTTGCTATGCCTTTTTTACTGTAGATCCCTATTAAAACACTTTTACAATCTTGAAAATCCGTTTAATTTCAGGTCAAGGTTTTTAACCGAGAGTGTTCACCAAAATATTTTACATTTCTGATAATTATTTTAGCTCAGAGTGAAATAAAAAGCTGTCAGATATCTGACAGCTTTTATTCTTTTGACAACATACTTTGTAAATCATCTTTTCCCGCTATTTCAAGCAATTTACTGACATTAAACAGAACAAAATATGTTCGATTGAGTCTTAGTATTCCTTCTTTTTGCCATCGGTTCAGGATCGTGGATGTAGTCTGACGGGAACTCCCTACTACTGAGGCTATATTTTCGACCGTCAGGTCCAAGCTGATAAGAATTCCCTCATGGTTTTTTATGCCCCTATCTTTAGCAGCATCCAAAAGAAAGCATGCGAGACGTTTATCCACATCACGGAAAGCCAGATTTTCTATGATATGTAATGTATTCCCTAGGCTTTGGCCCAGAACTTTAACCATATTGACGAGGATAGCAGTGTTATTGATCATAAAACGGAAAAAAGTTTCTATATCGATCGCCAAAATCCTAGTAGTCTCCATGGCTTCTGCAAACGTCCGTGAATGACTACTGTAAAGATCCCCGGGCTCCAGGAATGCAATAGTAAATTCTTTGCCATCAGGATAGGCCAGATAGATGCGAACCTTGCCTGTTATAAGAATGATTATGAAATTGTCCGTTTCATCGGCAGTAAATATGCTGTCACGTTTCTTAAATGCGCTTTCGCGAGCAACTTCTTGGATCTTTTTAAGCTGTTCCTCATTCAAAGAGCTCAAGACTGGAATATTGTGGAGTTCCTTTAAATCCATTTTTACAACTCCTATTCTAGATCTCCTCCGATCGAGGCATTCACCGAAGTACTGTTTTTTCAGGCTACTTATCACTTATAAAAAAACGAAAGATAAAAGCCAGAACTGTGAGATACATTCTGCCCAATTCTGGATGTTTATAATATATTTCTTTAAGCTATCAAAATGACCCTTTCGGCCAGCCAACGCAGGTTACCAAGCGGAGCAACGACCTAATATAGTTATGATGGGCAAGAACAACTGCGCACGGTGACAGATAATGCGGGAAATATAACAACAAACAATTTGGATGCCAATGGCAATGTTACAAATGTTTCCATTACAGGGATGTCTTCTTATGATAATAGTTCATTTACCTATAACCGGGATAACAATCTTCTAACGGAAACCGATACCGATCATCATACCACGAATTACAGTTATAACCAAGATGGGAGAATAACCCAGAAGGCTAATCCAAAAAGAACCAGTGTCTGTGCTGGTTACGACGATTACGGTAAATTTGAGTCAAATCAACCTCTCCGGTGGACCCACTTATAACTTAGGCTATGATTTGGAAAGGCATCTCACAAGTTCATCCGTTATGAGCGGTCCGAGCATGACCTATGGTTATGACACGGTTGGCAACCTGATAAGCTCTGTGGAAAAGGATGCAAGCGTCAATACAGTGTCAACAGTGGGTACGCCGACCGGCGGAAGCATGTATTCCAGCTTGGACCAGCTCCTAGGCTTGAACCTCACGTATGGTTTTTAAAATTCAGTATCTGAATCCGTCCCAAAACCGATTAAATAATCGGTTATTCTACCGTGCAAAAAGCCAGAGCATCCAAAACGTTCTGGTCGTCACCTATTCTATCACCGCTTCACCAGAACTATCTTTCCACATTTCCTAAGGACACCTCGTTGTTCCACAACTTGCCCTCCTAACGTTGAAATCAGCGTTGGTGGGGTATTGTTCATTCTGATATAACTAGCCACGGTGGTGTATGAAATGGGAAATGGCCCTGCCTCTTACAGCGTTAATCCGGATGTCCGCACTAGCTGGAATAAAGTCTAATAAAACTACCTTGACAAAAAGGACTTCGAACGTGGAGCAGGCATTGGTCTACACGGTGCTGCACGAGGATGACTTGGCGAGGGCAGTTGAGGAATTATCATGTGGGTAACTAAAAAAGAGTAGGTGCTAATGACGTGGTGCCCACAACATTATAGACACACCAACTAGACAAATAGCAGTTCCTATCCAATCATACATATCTGGTACTTTCTTATCAATTCCCTAACCCCATAAGACTGCAAAAAACGAAAATTCCTCCATATGCTGCATAAACTCTGCCAAAGTTCGGGTACTTCTGAAAAGTGGGTATGACGCCGTAAAGAATGGGGATTAGTCTCCTAAAATCCCATACCAAAATGGCTTTGCTTCCCTGAGCCAAAGCCACACTAAGTAACCTCCCCCTATTTCGGCTAAACCAGCGAGAATAAATAGTATAATTGCGTTAAACACGAATTAGCTCTCCTTAGTAATTGACTCCAAAAGGCGTTTTACGTTACCGATGCAACAAGAACCCTCTGGGTTATTTACCTCACAGCCACAACGACCAGCCTTTGTATGTGCGGTTATCTCCTCTAAGGCGGTACTCTTGCCAGTTTCCGCTAATTCTTGTTGTACTCTTTTCTTAGTCCATCCGAAACAGTAACAAACTGGGCAGTCTTCGTTATCGCTTTTCGTATAGACTTCGACTTTCATGTCTTTCGTTTCAAATACCTCTTGTTTTTCACTAAAATAAACTACGGAACAGGTTTTGTTGGTACACGTTTTGTAAGAAGCTGAAGGTTCTAGTTTAGCTAATGCACGCACTAACAGGCTTTTCAAAGTGATGATTTTCATTGGTCTGCCCTTATCGCCGCACTCCGGGCAACTAAACCCTAAGTCGAATTTTATTGGTTCGATTTGAATAGTACAACAGTCCTCCATCTTTTTTTACCATCTTTCCAAATAATTGTGTTTATTATATCACACTTAGTAGGTATGAGTTTTGGGAGCCTAATCAAAAGAAGAAACTGATGTATCCACATGCACTATAAATTGGCAAAGAACATGGTTAAATTTACATAATTAGTATGTTCCCCTGAACATACCCACTACGTACATTCAAGAACATAAACCCTTATATTTCCTTCACCGTCCCACGTTGCCCACATAAACACATGCCTAAAAACCCGAAACCAGCTATTTAAGGAGGTTTCAGATGTCTTTTTTGTTGAGACAACAAACCGTCTCGACGTGCCCCGTCCACTGAAACATATTGTCTAACACTTCATCTTCTGCGACCAAGCGAACTAAGTCTACAAACTCTCAGTGGATCGCACCCAAAAAACATTAGCTTAACTCTCTTCACAATATCCTGTATTGGAGAAAGTTAAGCTAATGTGGAACCTTTACTCAGACAGTATAGTAGCAGACTTTATTATCCTAATACAGTCAATCATCCGCACTTCGAGTAGCCGCAATGGGTGCAGACAACGCAGCCGCTCTCATGATTGATCGGCATGCCGCACTCCGGGCAGGCATTGTCCACGGCCACTCCGGCCCGGGCTTTCTTCACAACAGCCTTCTCTGCTGCGGTTGGACCTGAAGCATTCACCATTTTCATGGCTGCATCATTTCCATTCCCGTTACCATTTCCATTACCGTTTCCATTTCCATTGCCATTCGGGCCGATGTCCATATATTTCTTGATGACGCGGGCAATGGCATCCGGGCAGGAAGTGACGGTCACGCCCTCACGGCGGATGCAGGCGGGGCAGCGGATGCCGCGAATCTGCTCCATAATCGCCTCTACGGACAGCCCGGAACGAAGCGCAATCGAGATCAGCCTGGCGGTGGCTTCGGACTGTGAGGAGCACCCTCCGGCCCGTCCGGTATTGGTAAAGACCTCGCAGATCCCTTTCTCATCGGCATTAACACTGACATAAAGGTTGCCGCAGCCGATTTTGATCTTTTCCGTAACCCCCATCGTCACTGCCGGGCGCGGGCGTGGCATTACCGTGTTCACTTCGGGCACAAACGGCACTTTGGGCGGAAGAGCGGTATTATCGCCGCCGGTGGCGTTCTTGCCGTTGTCTTTCTGTGCTGCTGCCGTACCGGTCGAGAGCACCTGCTCCTCCCGGCTGCCATCGCGATACACGGTCAGCCCTTTGCAATTAAGGTCATACGCAAGGCGGTAAGCCTTGGCAATATCCTCGTGCGTAGCCGCGTTAGCGAAGTTAATCGTCTTCGAAACGGCATTGTCCGTATATTTCTGGAAAGCGGCCTGAATTTTGATGTGCCATTCCGGTTCGATTTCCTGAGCGGTGATAAAGACTTCCTGGACCCAGTTCGGCACTTCAGGGACGCCCAAGACTGTACCGGTTTCAGCGATTTTGTGCATAAGCTCCGGGGAGTAGAAGGAAAACTCATTCGCAAACTGTTCGAAAATCGGATTGACCTCCACCAGGGAAGTGCCATCCATCACGGTCTTTGTATACGCCACTGCAAATAATGGCTCCACTCCGCTGGAAGCCCCGCAGATCATAGAAATCGTCCCGGTCGGAGCAATCGTGGTCAAGGTCGCATTGCGCAGCTTCATCATCCCGTCATAGATAGAGCCGGAATAGTTGGGGAAAGTGCCCCTTTCTGCTGCCAGGCGCTCTGATTCGAGCCGCGCCTCGGTCTGCATGAATTTCATAACTTTTTCCGCGTACTCTACGGCCTCTTCCGAAGCATAGGAAGTCTGGAGCAAAATCAGCATATCCGCAAAACCCATGACCCCGAGGCCAATCTTGCGATTCCCCTTGACCATTTCCTCAATGTTCGGCAGCGGGTATTGATTGGCATCAATCACATCATCCAGAAAACGCACAGACAGCCGCGTGATGTGCCCTAACTTTTCCCAATCCACCACAACCTTGCCGTCCTTTTCCGTAACCATCAGCTTAAGGTTTATCGAACCAAGGTTGCAGGCTTCGTTCGGCAGAAGGGGCTGTTCCCCGCACGGATTGGTCGCCTCAATCTCTCCCAGATGCGGAGTCGGGTTGTCCTTATTCAGGCGGTCCAGGAACACAACGCCCGGTTCCCCGTTGCGCCAGGCATGGTCGACAATTTTGTCAAACACTTCCAGCGCGGATAGCTGCATCACTGCTTTGCCTGTATGAGGGTCAACTAAGTCATAGGCTTGTCCCGCACGCAAGGCTTCCATAAATTGCTCGGTGATGCCAACGGAAATATTGAAGTTCGTTATTTCCTTGTTGTCTTCTTTGCACTGAATGAATTCCAAAATATCCGGGTGATCCACCCTCAGTATCCCCATATTCGCGCCACGGCGGGTGCCCCCCTGCTTCACCGCTTCCGTAGCTGAGTTAAACACTTTCATAAAAGATACCGGACCGGAAGCGACTCCACCGGTCGAGCGGACCGCACTGTTTTTAGGGCGCAGGCGGGAAAAGCTGAATCCCGTCCCTCCCCCTGATTTATGAATAATGGCAGCATTCTTAATCGCATCGAAGATTTTTTCCATGCTGTCCTCAACAGGCAAGACAAAACATGCGCTCAGTTGGCCAAGATCCCTGCCGGCATTCATTAAGGTCGGTGAATTAGGCATAAATTCGAGATTAGCCATCATGGCATAGAATTCTTTAGCCAGAGCTTGAGTTTCCTTTTTCCCTTTGCCGTACTTTTCTTCTTCAATTTGTGCAATCACCGTGGCAACCCGGTAAAGCATATCTTCCGGGCTTTCCACCGCTTTTCCGTTTTCCTGCTTCAGATAGCGTTTTTCCAGCACCACACGAGCATTAGGCGTAAGGTTTGCCTTAGGCCATGTTTTCGGTACTTTTTCTTCGAAACTCAATGTCGATTCCCCCAACCATCTTTTATCGTAACTGCCTGCCCTTTTTCTCCATCAGTTCATTCAATTCTTGCATAAAACGCTGAACATCTGTAAACTGACGATAAACCGAAGCAAATCTGATGTATGCTACTTCATCCAGGTTAAAAAGATGTTCCATCACCGCCTCCCCTACTTCTTCGCTTGAAACTTCCCGTTCATGACTGTTGCGTAAAGCCTTATCAATGTCATAGGCCGCTTGTTCAATCTGTTCGACAGTAATCGGCCGCTTTTCACAAGCTTTAAGCATGCCTGCCATCAGTTTGGCCCGCGCAAACCCTTCTCGCCGTCCATCTTTTTTGACCACGACCAAAGGCACATCCTCATACCTTTCATACGTGGTAAAACGCCGGGAACAATCGTCGCATTCCCGCCGCCGCCGTATCGCCGAGCCTTCCTCTACTTGGCGGGAGTCGAGGACTTTGGTATCCTCATTTCCACAAAACGGACAACGCACAGGCTCACCCCCATATGTAGTACATGAGTTATTTTAGCAACACCATATATAGTATGTCAATCCCCCGGAAGTACTATTACGGTCCACCCCAATAGTCCTAGAGCCCAAAACATCGCTCGTTCTCATTCTCACGAACAAATATCTATGATACTTAATTTAGTCTAATAACATTTCAAACACGTCTGTCAACGAAACGGAGGATTAGAAGATTTTGGCTGTCGATATTAATTCTTACACACGCATCCGTGAACTTGACTTGATCAAAGCGTTGGCCATCGTTTTAATGGTTATCTATCACTTTGTTTACGACCTAAAGGAATTTGCAAATTTCCCCATAGACTACCATGCCCCGTTGTGGCATACTGTGCAGAAAACTTCGGCCCTGCTTTTTATATTTGTGTCCGGCGTTACCAGCGGACTAAGCCGCAATCCCCTGCGCCAAGGTCTAAAAATATTTTCGTATGGGTTGATTATCACCGTTATTACTTATTTGGTCATGCCGGAGCAATACGTCCGCTTCGGAATCCTGCATTTCCTCGGAGTCGCAACCCTTATTTTATTTTTCTTGCGCAAGCAAAAAATCCCCATTCTCATCATACTCTCTATTCTATCCGCAATCATCGGATTCAAGCTTAAAAAACTTTACCTGGCAACGCCTCTGCTCCTGCCATTTGGGGTAAAATATCCCCAGTTCGGGAGTATCGACTACTTCCCGATCTTTCCTTACCTTTCCGTATCCATTTTAGGACTTATCGCTTATCAGCTATTCTACTTGAACGCTCGCAGGGAAAATCCCGGTTTCCCCCAACCCAGACGAACCTTCCTACCCACTTCATTGATCTCAAGTCTCAGCAAACACTCTTTGATGATTTATCTGGTTCATCAGCTTATCCTCCTGGGCGCTATTTTTGCATTTTTGGCCCTTACACGCTAACTTCTTTAACACCCATGAAGCAAGGTGTAGCCTTCATGCGAAAAAGCTAAGCCCATGCCCGATAATTTTAGGCAAATACGGATAAACTGGTAGAGCGGATTATTTAAAAGCAATATGGAGGCTAACGTATGAAAAAAGGATTCCCCGATAAGAACGCGAACCCGAACACAAAACCAACACCCCACCGACCTGAAGAACAGCCGAGCACAGATTCGAGAGACTGGCACGGCTTATCTGAAGACGAGGCACTGCGAGGGAAAAAGTAAGAAAAAGCAACAAAAGCTTTAGGCGGGAGCAGGACGAGTCCCGCCTATTAAATTATTTGTGTTTGTTCTTGTTCATACTTGCACAAATTCAATGATCCATTTAAAATGGTAAATGTATAGTAGCTATAATAGCCGGTGTATAATTCGAGCCTTTTTATGTGAACATTAGAAACTATTAACTAAAACCCCATGCCATCAAAGGATTAACAAGTGCAGACTAATTTCAAGCTGGATATCCCGAAGTAAAGGCGGCGTCAATGATGCACGAGATGAGCTTAATGTCGGAAATGGTCACCCTCCTGGCCGCAAGTGCCCAGGAAAACAACATCCGTGAGATTACCCGGGTCAAATTGGTCGTGGGAAAAATGACTATGGCCCTGCCTGATGCTCTCCGGTTGGCCTTCGAAGTATTCAAGGGAGAGCCTCCTTTAAGCCCACAAGCTTTGTTGGAGATTGAGGAGCGGGAAACTCTGGGGAAATGTCAAGCGTGCGGCCATTCATTTTCTTTAGTCGACAACTACCTCTTTGTCTGCCCTGCGTGTGAGAGCGTCCGCATTGACATCCTCTCCGGGCGCGAGTTGTACATTGATCATTTTGAAGGGGAGGAGGAACCTGCTTCGTGACTATTAAAGTTGAACTGGGAACAACCCTGTTAGCCCGCAATGACGAGTTGGCGGCCGAGATCCGGTATGTATGTGCAGACAACGGAATCTTCCTCGTAAATATTATGAGCTCCCCCGGAGCCGGGAAAACCACCCTTTTGGAAAAAACCCTGCCCAAGCTCAAAAACAAAGTGCGTGTGGCCATCATTGAAGGAGATATTGCCACCACCCGCGATGCGGACCGCATTTCAGCCCAGGGGGTAACCGCCGTGCAGCTCAACACGGACGGAGGCTGCCACCTAGACGCCCGCATGATTTACCAGGCGCTGCAACAGCTAAATCTGGCTCAACTGGATCTGATTATCATTGAAAACATCGGCAATCTGGTGTGTCCGGCTGAATTCAGCCTGGGAGAAGACCTGCGCATCGCGCTTTTAAGCACGACCGAAGGGAATGACAAAATCGTTAAATATCCGCTCATGTTCCGCGAGGCCCAAATCCTCGTAATTAATAAGACAGACCTTCTCCCTTATACGGATTTTAACATCAAGGAATTGGAGCATGATGTCCTGGCAATTAATCCTGATTTGCAGATTCATTATGTGTCCGCGCGCCAAGACACAGGAATAGACTCCTTCGCAGAACAGCTGGCGGGCTTCGCCCTTAAGAAAGCCCAGAGAGGATAACGCCGGTATGTCCATAAACTCGCACCAACCCCTTCACCAAGCTCAAAAAGATACCTTACTTAAATGCTGGCATCTCGAAATTTCCGGCATGGTGCAAGGGCTCGGATTTCGCCCATTTATCTACCGTCTGGCGAAAGAGTGGGAGCTTGCCGGCTGGGTGGAAAACACCGGTCGCGGAGTCATTCTGGAAGTACAGGGCCGCCCGGAAAATCTGGCCGGATTTTTGCAGGCGCTGCCGCAGGAAAAACCTGCCCTGGCCCAGATCACACACCTCAGCCAACGGGAAGTCCAGCCGCAAAACTACCGTGATTTCCGTATTTTAGAGAGCGAAGTGTCCCCGCAGGCCCATGTTTTAGTTCCCCCGGACCTGGCTATGTGTCCGGACTGCCGGGATGAGGTTTTCACGCCCGCAAGCCGTTACTACCAATACCCGTTTACCAACTGCACGAATTGCGGACCCCGCTTTACCCTGATTAAGGCTCTTCCCTATGACCGGGTGCGGACTTCGATGTCCGAGTTCAGCATGTGCGCAGATTGCGAACACGATTACCATAATCCCGCTCACCGCCGTTTCCATGCCCAGCCCACAGCCTGCCGTGAGTGCGGGCCTCAAGTTCAGTTACTTGCGAAGGACGGCCAAGCCTTGTCCGGCTCTTGGCTCGCAAACTTCCATGACCTGATACGGCGCGGGAAAATCATCGCGGTCAAGGGAATCGGCGGCTTTCACCTGGTTTGTTCCGCCTTGGATGATGCCGCCGTACAAAGACTGCGCTCAGCCAAGAAAAGGCCGTTTAGGCCACTGGCCGTAATGGCCCGTGATCTTCAAGCAGTAAAGAAATATTGCCATCTTAATCCTAGAGAAATCCAAGCCCTCTCAGACCCGGCTGCCCCGATCGTCATTCTCAGGGCTAGAGAGGCTCCTCCTCAGGGGCTGGATGCTCTTCAGGGGCTGGCACCGCACAACCCCACCCTCGGGGTTATGCTTCCCTACGCCCCTCTCCATCTTCTGCTTTTTCCGCCGGAAATTGATCTCTTGGTCATGACCAGCGGCAATGCCAAGGGGCTGCCGATTGTCAAGGATAATGAAGAAGCCCTCAAAGAATTGGCTCCCTACGTTGATTATTTCTTAGTTCATGACCGAACGGTCATTAACCGCTGCGATGATTCCGTGGTACGCGTGATCGGCCAGGACATCCACTTCTACCGCCGCTCCCGCGGCTATGTCCCAGCCCCTCTGACCTTGCCCTTTGAAGCGGAAGCCCAGGTTCTCGGTTTAGGCGGGGAAATGAAGAACACGTTTTGCCTGATCAAAGGGAACAAGGCGTTTCTCAGCCAACACCTGGGAGACATGCGCTCCCTCGAGGGTTTGGAAAACTATACTTATTCCTTATCCCAACTGGAGAGCCTCCTGTCAATCCGCCCGCTGGTGCTTGGGTACGATCCTCATCCCAGTTACAGCCTTAACTCCGTGTTAAAACACCCTGAGCTGCCCCAGACCCAGCTTCCGATTCAGCATCACCATGCCCACCTGGTTTCTGCCATGGCTGACAACGGCCTCCGCGGGGAAGTCATCGGGGCTATTTTGGACGGTACCGGGTACGGCCCGGACAGCCGCCTCTGGGGCTTCGAAATCCTTTCCGGGGATTACAACGACTTTACCCGCCACCTTCACTTAGAAGAAATCCCTTTGCCCGGCGGGGAGCGGGCGGTGGCCAACCCGTGGCTCACGGCCGCTGCCTATCTTTGGACCCGCTTCGGCCAGGCCGGTTGGGACAAAGCCTTAAGCCTGTTTCCAGAGCGAGAACAAGAACTGGCTATTGCCCTCCAAATGATTGAAAAGGGAATTAACGCTCCTTACTCATCCAGTGCCGGCAGACTTTTTGACGCCGTTGCAGCGATCCTGGGGCTCTGCCGGGAAAATACCTATGACGGCCAGGCCGCGATCGAACTGGGAGAGCTGGCGCTCACTGCCATGATGCCGAATCAGGGATTGATCAAAGAGCTTCATGAACCCGAAGCTAGCACAAGATCGGCTTTAAATCCCTATCCTTTTACGCTTGAGGCTGGGACTCTCAAAGTTAAAGGACTATTCGCCGAAATACTGGCCGACCTACAACAGGGCAAGGAAAGGCAGGAGATAGCCCGCCGTTTTCATCACACTGTCGCTGCCATGGTGTTCAAAGCCGTGACCGACGTTCGGGCGCAGACCGGACTTAAGCGCGTGGTCTTTAGCGGCGGAGTATGGCAAAACCCCTATCTGCTTTCCTTAACGAAACAACTCTTAACTGCCCATGGTTTTGATGTTTATACTCACCGGCAAGTTCCGGCCAATGACGGCGGCCTGGCTTTGGGCCAAGCCGTTGCAGCTTACTGGAGGTGGAAAATGCATGTGTCTGGCAATACCCGCTAAAGTCGTCTCGCTCTTAGGCGAGCAGTCTGTCGAAGTGGAAACCTTCGGCAGCCGCACCACCGTGAATACCATGCTCATCGACCCGCCCGCGCTTGCAGACTATGTTCTGGTTCATGCCGGGTTCGCAATCCAAGTGATTGATGAACAATCCGCCCTGGAGAGCCTGGTCTTGTGGAGGGAAATCTATGCTATCGGACTTTAGCGATCCGGCACTGGGCCGCAAAATGCTTACGAACGTACAAGAACTCCTGCACCAATGGACTGACAAATCCGGCCGCCGCCTGGTTTTAATGGAAGTGTGCGGAACTCATACCGTTGCCTTTTCCCGAAGCGGTATCCGTGAACTGCTCAAGCCTTTCCTTGAACTCAAAAGCGGGCCCGGCTGCCCGGTCTGTGTTACAGATCAGCAGGATATCGACAACATGCTGGCTTTGGCT
Organism: Paradesulfitobacterium aromaticivorans; assembly: GCF_054657415.1. Taxonomy (NCBI): domain Bacteria; kingdom Bacillati; phylum Bacillota; class Clostridia; order Eubacteriales; family Peptococcaceae; genus Paradesulfitobacterium; species Paradesulfitobacterium aromaticivorans. The sequence goes on from NZ_BAAHYT010000010.1 coordinate 812,589, forward strand.
GCTCTGCCTCAGATCACGGTTGCAACCTTCGGCGACATGATGCGCGTACCCGGAAGCAGCGGCAACCTGGCCCAAGCCAGAGCCGAGGGGGCGAATGTCCAGGTTGTTTACTCTCCGTTGGCAGCCGTAACTTTAGCCGAAGCCAACCCTAAACGCCAGACAGTCTTTCTCGGCATCGGCTTTGAAACCACCGTGCCGACTGTGGCCGCCGCTTTGGCCCAGGCAGAGACTCTGGGATTGGACAACTTTAGCCTTTACAGCGTGCATAAGCTGGCCGCTCCGGTTATCGCGAACCTTCTCGAAGACGAAGGCCTTAAGCTGGACGGTCTGATCTTGCCCGGGCATGTGGCCGCGATCACAGGGCGGCGTCATTTTGACTTTGTCGGGCAAAGGTTCGGAGTGCCCGCTGCCATTACCGGTTTTGCTGAATTAGACCTGCTCGCAGGGGTGGAGGAAATCGTGAAGCAGCTGCTTAACGGCAAATCGTATACCTTCAACGCTTATCCCCGGGTTGTGCGCGAAGGAGGAAACACTAAAGCCTGGAGCTTAGTGGAGCGTTTCTTTGAACCAGGGCCAGCCAAATGGCGCGGGCTCGGGGAACTTGCGGGAAGCGGCCTGGTCTTGCACCCGGAGTATGCACACTTTGATGCCAAAGACCGTTACTCAGTGTCCGTGCCGACGGCCCGTCTGCCTAAAGGCTGCCTGTGCGGGGAAATTCTTAAGGGCAAAGCCCTGCCCTTTAACTGCAGGCATTTTGCCACTGCCTGCAATCCCCTTAACCCGGTGGGGCCGTGCATGGTCTCGGCTGAAGGGACTTGTGCCGCTTACTATAAGTACGAACGAAGGGACGGTGCCCTCTATGGCTGAACGCATCTTGCTCGCCCACGGGGACGGAGGGATTTTGACCCATACCCTGATACAGGAACTGTTTCATAAATATTTTACCTCTGCGGAGCTTGCGGCTTTGAGCGATGCTGCTATTCTGCCCTTCCCTGCTCCAGATGCCGAAGTATTTCCGAACGAAAATTCATATATTGCGCCAACTAACTTGCTTGCGATGACCACTGATTCTTTCGTAGTCAACCCTCTTATTTTCCCCGGCGGGGACATTGGCAAACTGGCAATTGCCGGCACCGTGAACGACCTAGCCGTCAGCGGTGCCAAGCCGTTGTATTTAAGCGCCGCTTTTATCCTGGAAGAGGGTTTGGACCTGAGTCTGCTTGAGAGAATCGTAGCTTCCATGGCTGCAGCCGCCCGTGCTGCTCACGTCAAAATCATCACCGGAGACACGAAGGTGGTAGAGCGCGGACGCTGTGACGGAATGTACATCAACACGACCGGCATCGGAATGATGCAGCCGGGGATTCATCTTGGCTATGATAAAATCCAGCCCGGCGATCAGCTGATTATTAACGGCGGGGTGGGCGAACACGGGGTAGCTGTGCTCGCTGAGCGGTCCGGGCTCTCATTCTCTACTCCGCTCTTAAGCGATTGTGCCGCCTTAAACGGGCTGATCCAAGCCTTGCTTGCCCGCTTTGGATCGTCTATTAAGTTCATGCGTGATCCCACCAGAGGAGGGTTAGCGACAACGGCCAAAGAAATCGCCCTCTCGGCCAAACTAGACATTTGGCTTAAAGATGAACAAATTCCCGTGAAAAACGAAGTGCGGGGAGCCTGCGAATTGCTGGGGCTTGATCCCCTCTACCTGGCTAACGAGGGCAAAGTGATGCTTGTTGTGGAAGCGCAAAAAGCTGAGGAAATCCTCAGCTTTATCAGGGACTATTATGAAGTGAATGGCTTAGTCAGCGGCCTAAATCCGGCTATTATCGGGGAAATCCGCTCCGGCCAGGGCCGGGTCCTCTTAGAAACTCCCCTGGGCGGGACCCGCCTGCTTGAAATGCTGGCCGGAGCCCCGCTCCCCAGGATCTGCTGAACCCCCCCAGCTAAGAGCAACCTAGTGCGTTGAGCAGGAAACACACGGGTCATAAGCGCGCACCAGCATCTCCAAGAGCAGCCTGATCTCCTCCTCACTGCGGTCTAAAATTTGCGGCACCAGAGCTTCAAAATCTTTCTGGATATTGCCATGGTTCTGATTCGTGGGGATGACAAGATTGGCGGCGAGACAGTTCCCCTGTTGATCGAACGCATAGCGGTGGAAGAGAATCCCCCGGGGCGCTTCCACGCAACCCACGCCCTCACCGGCCTGAGGCCTTGCCTCAGGTTTTTCCTGTCTCAGCCCGGCACCTAAAAGCTCTTCCAGTAAAGCCAGGGAAGCCTCCACCAGCTGGGCGCACTCCACCAACTGAGCAATCGAGTTGAAGTAGGGGTTGGTGCACTTCGCCTTAAGCCCGAAAGATTGGGCAATCTCTTGCGCCAAGGGAGACAAATACGCGGAATTCAGGTTAAAGCGGGCCAAGGCACCGACCGCATACGAATCCCGGTGCCAGCGCGCCCATTTGGCCGTTGATACTTCCGGGACATATTCATTGACCACGGATTCGAACCGGTCAACCGGAGTGGTGGAGGGCATATCTGTACTTCCGATGTCCCCCTGATAAAATGAGTAGGTTCCCGGCTGAACCAGGGCAATGTATTCCGTGTCCCGTTCGAATTGCGGCAATTTGTCCGCCAGGCTTAAGACCACACCGGCTAAAGCTTTGAGATCCGGGACAATGCCCGCCAAAGTCTCTCTCAGCTCGCGCAACTCTGTTTCACTCGGAATCCTGCTGAAACCGCCGGGCTTAAAGGTAACCGGGTGAGTTGTACGCCCTGCCAGCAAATCGGACCAGGCGTTCGCAATCCGGTGCAGTTTAATCACCAGTTTCACCACATCATAATGGCTTTCAGCAAGCGGAACTACGGATTTGGCACCTAAGAGGTCGGGAGCAACCAGATACCCGACATGGAGAACATGACTTTGGAACTGCTCAGAATAGTGCGCCAGCAGCCTGAGTTTTTCTGTCTGTTCCGAAACCGCAATGCCCATGGCTGCCTCGATACCCTTGATACACGCCAGAGAGTGGGAAATGGAACAGATCCCGCAGATCCGGGTCACGATACTTTGAATATCCTGCCAGTTTCGGCCTTTAACCATAGCTTCAAAAAAGCGGGGGGCCTCGGGAACTTGCCACTCTACCTGTTCAACTTTTCCGTCTTTAGTGTTTACCACAATATTCCCATGCCCTTCTATCCTGGTGACATGATGAACTTCTACTTTCTTATTCATCGGCCTTACCTCTACTTACTTCCGAATAGAGCTATTCGGTTTTCTAAATCTTTCAGGGTTTTGCCGTACTTGCTGACAACTTCCTTAGCTGAGTCAATGTTTGGCTCTTCTATTGAACCGCGGCAGCCAAAACACCAGGTGTTAAGGGAAGGACAACGCGCGCCGCATCCAGCCCGGGTTAAAGGCCCAAGGCAGATTTCCCGGTATTCGTAGCGGCACACATTTTCTTTGAGTTTACATTCCACACATACCGGATAGCCAGGTATCTCCGGGGTCTTGCCCAAGGCTAGGCAGCGCACGATGTACGCAAACTCTCGGCGGTCAATCGGACAGCCGTACACTTTATAGTCGACCGCGACCACCTCATCAACCGCTTTCGTGGAGGAGGTATTTAAGTGAGGCATATTCGCTGCCGTTCCGTAAACAGTTTCTTTAGCCTCCTGTAAATTGAGCGTGTTTTTGAGCTTGTTTACCCCGCCGCCGGCTGCACAGGCACCGAGCGCGACCAGGACTTTCGCCTTCTCCCGAATCCTTCTCAGCCTTTCTTCATCCTCCGGGCGGGTAATCGACCCTTCGATGAGCACGATATCATACTCGTCACTCTCTTCGGACATGGCCTCGCGCCACTGCACCGGGTTCACGATGGAAATAAGGTTCAAAATCTCCTCTTCCATATTAACAATCTGCAGTTGGCACCCTTCACAACAGGCAAAATCAAATATGGCCAGTTTAGGTTTGCTCATTTATATTGCCTCCATAACATCCTTAATCTCGGAATACTTGAAAACAGGCCCTTCCTGACAGACGTAGACATCATTCATCTGACAATGGCCGCATTTTCCGACACCGCATTTCATGCGCCTTTCCAAAGAGATGTAAATGGAGTCTTCCGGCATTCCCATCTGACTGAGTTCACCAAGCACGAAGCGGTACATAACCGGTGGGCCGCACACTACCGCCACCGTATTCTTTAAGTTAAGGCGGACCATTGGCAAGAGGTTCGTAATAACTCCTACATTGCCGCTCCAGGTATCATCACAGCAATCCACGGTTTCCAATACCGTAACTCCCGGGACATGGCGCCACTCCTCCAGTTCGTCGGCAAAAAGGATATCGGCAGGGGTTTTCACCCCATAGACAATGGTTACACGCCCGTAATCCTTGCGATTATCCATAATGTATTGAATCGCCGAACGAACAGGAACCAGGCCAATACCCCCGCACACGAACAGGACATCTTTCCCTTTCATGACATCATGCACCGGAAATTGTGTGCCGAACGGGCCCCTAACTCCGACTTTATCTCCTGCTTGGAGTTTGCCTAAAGCGGTGGTCACATTCCCGACTCGCCGCACCACCAGTTGAAAAACCCCCTCTTGAGTCGGAGAGGAAGAAACGGAAATGGGCGCTTCTCCGATTCCGGGAAGGGATACTTCAATGAACTGCCCTGGTTCGTGCCCGAGCTCGTGGCCGGAATCAAGCTTCAGTTCATAGAAAGTCTCTTTGTCCGTGACCGGAAACGCCTTTAAAAGAGTGGCAGGTTCAGGCACATAAATGTTTTTGCTGCTCATGAACAAACGGTTGTACACCTCAACCGGATTGGCGATATTCGGGACACAGGCACTCACACAGCGCCCACACCCGACACAAGCCATCTGGCCCAGCTTTTCCGCAATGTATTTCCCCTTGCGGTAATAGCGGTGCCGGTATCGGTCTGCCCGCTGCCTGCGGAAATTATGCCCTCCGGCCACGGCCGCGAAATCCCGGAGCAAACAGCCGTCCCAAGCCCGCGTACGTGTCCCTGTCTGCATATCCCAATTAAGGTCATCCTGGACATCAAAACAGTAACACGTCGGGCATACCAGATTACAGGAACCACAGGAAAAACAGAGCTTGGATTTTTCTTCCCAAATCGGGTCGTAATATGAGTTTTCCAAAATGTCCGGAAGCTCTTCCGCTTTGCATTTTAATTTTTGTTTGCGCAGAAGACCTTTATTACTCTTCCAGACCTGTTCCCTTTGCTCAAAGTCTGCTTCCGTAGGCTGCCCGCTATGCTTAGCTTGCTCAAGCAAAGCTTCTCCTTTCGGCGTGCGGGCGTCCGCCAAGTAAGAATCCCCTATTTTGGTTAAGAGAACGTCAAACCCGTCTTCAACCGTAGCTGTGTTCATATAACCGGCAAACACATTAGGCGAGGGGCGCTGAACATCACAGGCAATAATCGTCGCATTGCGCCGTCTGGTCATATAGTGAACATCATAGTTATCCGCACTAAAAATTCTGTCCATTTGAGCTATGGCTGCCACATCATAGGGATGAACACCCAAAAGGATAAACGGTTCTTTTTCCGTGAGGCTTCGATATTCCCCCTTGACATGAAACTCCATAAGGTCTTCGCGCTGGGGGAGAAAGTATTTCTTGGGAGGCAGAATCGTGACATCGTAATCTAGGCGTAAGTCTTGTGCTTGAGATAAGGGTGCAAAAGCAAAACGATCTTCTTTGGCCTGCACCGCAAAAACGCGCTGTGCGGCAATCATCGAAGTTACCCAGGATTCGAGTGCTGCCTGATTAAGTTTCTTGGTACTCATGGGAGCCTCCTTGTTCATGAGTTTACTTTCACAAGGACTTGAATGCTTAACGGCTTAGATCAGAACTACCTTCATGTGTACATCTACGGAAAAGTTAACACCGCCTGGACATAACGTATCGTGCTTTGATGTTCACCCCCTTGTCTTACGTATAAAAGACAAAGTGTATAGACCTTTACAAGCTAACTATACAATTTTTCAAAAGGAATTACAACTGCTTGCCAAAAATATTTATTGTAACTATAATCGATAATGGGTGCCCTTTTTTGAACGATACGAAAAGCGAAAGGGACTAGCCGGTCACATGGCATAGTCCCTTTTATTATCTATACCCGAAAGTTTCTATTTTTATCGTGTGACTGTTAAGATGAATTTTCGTCTTCGATCGCTACAGTTGCTACAGCTTTAGAGTAACCTTTTCGGGTCAGCTCTTCTTGCTAAAGAACTGGCTTAAGAAATCTTTGATTCCTTTCTTTGGCTTAGGCCCATCAGCAGAAATGTTAACACCACTGCCCGCGCTAAGAACCGGATTTGCGTTCATAGGGGAGAATCCAGCGCTAATCCCCGCATTGCCTGCGGCACCGTCCCTATTGCCAGCCCCAAAAGCAGAACCGCTGCCTCCGAACGCTGCGCCACCGCCCCCGAACAACTGCTTGCCAGCTCCGAAACTTTGGCCACCGCCTGCAAAACCCGTGTTCCCTATTCCGAAGCCCGGATTCCCCGCTCCGGGTCCTGGATTCCCCGCTCTAAGACCACGGTTCCCTCTCCCGAAGCCTTGGTTGCTTCCTCCAAAGCCCTGGCCGGATCCTCCGAAGCCTGGGCCAAACCTTTGCATAAAACGATCAACTCCGGGTGGCATCGGAAAACTGTTTACACCAAGCTTATTGGCAATCCTTTGCAACCCTTGAGGCATAGGAAATTGATTAAGAAAATTCATGCCCGCTCCGCCCTGGGGATTTGGACTTTCCTGACCAGAATAATTTTGTTGTCCGAAAACATTCATACGACCTAACGGCATGCCTGCCCCCTCCCTTCTTTCCAATATATTCAGGAAGAAGTTATATTGTCCCATTCGATTTCAATTCTTTGTTCTATTTGAGCCAATTGCAGAAACTACCCTTAGAATTTTAGCAATGCAGGCACTGAGCGCAGCACAATTTCTACCTCATTTTCAATTGCCTTTGCCACAACATCAGTATGAGGATTATATTCTGTAGCCAAATCAGAATCTGCATACCCGTCAATAGCAAGAATGGCTCCTGCTCTAATTCCCCGCAGGGAAGAAATTACATACAAAGCTGCAGTCTCCATCTCTACGGCCAATACCCCCGCCCTCTGATATTTCTTATGTGGAAACTCTTCCACTCCCATGAAAAAGACATCCAATGTAAGAGTAATTCCCTTTTTGACATTAACGGCTAAATCATTTGCTTCTTGATATAAAACATCTACAATCCGGCTATCGGCCACTGCAGGATAACCAAGGGGCACAAGCTGACGCGTCAAGCCCTCTTCCCTAACAGCGGCAGTACTAATAACAAGGCTACCTGGGGGAACATCCAACGTGTATGATCCAGCTGTCCCTATTCGGATAATGGTTCTTACCCCTCCTTTAATTAGCTCCTCGAAGCACACTGCTGCACCAGGAGATCCTACTCCATGGCTGACAACAGCTAAATCTACTCCCAAGTATTTTCCTGCAAAAGTGCGGTATTCGCGGCTGAAGGCGAGTTCCACCGAATTATCCAAGCGCCGGGCAATGTATTCTGCCCTCTTTGGATCCCCACATACTAAAGCGATCTCCGGTAGATCTTCAGAGTTTACTTGCAAAATGGGTAAAAGCATTTAGTCCAACTCCTCATCATATATTTTGTAAAATATTATAGCATTTCTACAACTTTAGTGTTTAGACCGCAATGCAATTGGGGAACCTTTTTCTTAGTAAAGCAAACATATTATTAAGGAGAAAGATAAATGACTACATTTAGTGACTTAGGTTTAAGTGAGCAAATTATTCGTTCCGTATCAACCATGGGTTTTGAAGAAGCAACTCCCATTCAACAGGAGACTATTCCCCTGGCAATGCAGGGAAGGGATTTAATCGGACAAGCTCAGACCGGAACCGGGAAAACCGCTGCCTTTGGCATACCTCTTCTGGAAAGATTGGCGGTAGATTCTGAGCATATCCAGGGAATAGTGTTAACTCCTACACGCGAATTAGCGGTTCAAGTAGCTGAAGAACTAAATAAGCTAGGACAGTTTAAAGGGATCCGAACTCTGCCGATTTATGGCGGACAAGAGATTGAGCGCCAAATCAAAGCATTAAAAAAAAGGCCCCATGTTATTGTGGCCACTCCCGGACGCTTAATGGATCATATGCGAAGGCATACCATTCGTCTTCAGGAAATTGAAATAGTTATCTTAGACGAAGCGGATGAGATGCTAAACATGGGGTTTGTGGAAGATATTGAAACTATACTTCAAGAAGTTCCCAAAGAACGCCAGACCTTACTTTTCTCAGCGACGATGCCCATGCAGATTCAGAACCTAGCTCAGCGTTTCATGAAAAATCCCGAGATAATCCGCACTAAGTCCAAAGAAATTACGGTAGCCAATATCGAGCAACACTACATGGAAGTACAGGAAAAACTGAAGTTTGATGTACTTTGCCGCCTCCTGGACATCCAGTCACCTGAACTTGCCATTGTGTTTGGCCGTACTAAACGGCGCGTGGATGAACTCTCTGAGGCTTTAACAAAACGCGGTTATTCTGCAGAAGGAATCCACGGAGACTTAACTCAGAGTAAAAGAGATAGTGTCATGCGGCAATTCAAGGACGGGACCATTGAAGTGCTTGTTGCAACCGATGTCGCGGCCCGCGGCTTGGATATTAGTGGGGTAACCCATGTTTATAACTTTGATATTCCACAAGATCCGGAAAGCTACGTTCACCGGATTGGACGAACGGGTCGCGCAGGAAAAACAGGTTTAGCACTTACTCTAGTAACTCCCCGGGAAATGGACCATTTACGGCTAATTGAGAAGATTACTCAACGTAAGATAATTCGCAAATCGGTTCCAACAATTATTGAGGCGGTAGAAGGCCAGCAACGTTTAGCCATGGAAAAGATATTGCGGGTCGTTACAGAAGAAGATCTTGACTTGTATAAGGGGCTGGCAAAAGACTTATTGGAAGAAACGGACTCTGTTACCCTAGTGTCAGCAGCGCTAAAATTATTAACGAAAGAACCGGATACAGTCGATATAAAATTAACCGATGTTGCCCCCATTCGGACGAAAACTGCCAAAAGAAGGCCTTTTGAAACTAAACCATACAGCAGAACTGACAGAAGCCGTAGAAATAATAATTGGGATAAGTCAGACACTAAGAAAAGTGCCTGGAAACCAAGCTCCTTCCATAGATAGTGAGAAAGCCTTCGGCGTAATCACGCCTGATGCATAATTATTAGAGACTACGATTTTCTCGTAGTCTCTAATTTGCTTACTATAAACACAAAGAGAGCACTTATCCGTATAGATAAATGCTCTTCTTCGTGTACCTGGCAACGACCTACTTTCCCAGGATTCTGCAATCCAAGTATCATCGGCCCTGGAGGTCTTAACTTCCGTGTTCGAGAAGGGAACGGGTGGAACCCCTCCGGCATTGTCACCAGATTTAGTTTGAGAGTTGTTCTCTCTAAACTGCACAGATCTTTTTGTCTTAGGATCATTTACTCACTTTAGTTTGAGCCCAAGTGAGCCTAACCTCTTGTGTGGCTTAATTTTAGGTCAAGCCCTCGACCGATTAGTACCAGTCAGCTCCACACGTCACCGTGCTTCCACATCTGGCCTATCAACCTGATCATCATTCAGGGGTCTTACCAGCTTATGCTGTGGGAAATCTCATCTTGAGGCCGGTTTCGCGCTTAGATGCTTTCAGCGCTTATCCGATCCGGATATAGCTACCCAGCGGTGCCTCTGGCGAGACAACTGGTACACCAGTGATCCGTCCATCCCGGTCCTCTCGTACTAGGGACAGATCCTCTCAAATTTCCTGCGCCTGCGACGGATAGGGACCGAACTGTCTCACGACGTTCTGAACCCAGCTCACGTACCGCTTTAATGGGCGAACAGCCCAACCCTTGGGACCTACTACAGCCCCAGGATGCGATGAGCCGACATCGAGGTGCCAAACCTCCCCGTCGATATGGACTCTTGGGGGAGATAAGCCTGTTATCCCCAGGGTAGCTTTTATCCGTTGAGCGATGGCCCTTCCACTCGGTACCACCGGATCACTAAGCCCGACTTTCGTCCCTGCTCGACTTGTAAGTCTCGCAGTCAAGCTCCCTTCTGCCTTTACACTCTGCGAATGATTTCCAACCATTCTGAGGGAACCTTTGGGCGCCTCCGTTACTCTTTAGGAGGCGACCGCCCCAGTCAAACTGCCCACCTGACACTGTCCTCAACCCCGATTCAGGGGCCTAAGTTAGAACTTCAGTACGAAAAGAGTGGTATCCCACCGGCGACTCCACCAAGGCTGGCGCCCTAGCTTCTTAGTCTCCCACCTATCCTGTACATTCCTTACCAAAATCCAATGTCAAGCTACAGTAAAGCTCCATGGGGTCTTTCTGTCCTGTCGCAGGTAACCCGCATCTTCACGGGTATTACAATTTCGCCGAGTCCCTCGTTGAGACAGTGTCCAGATCGTTACGCCTTTCGTGCGGGTCAGAACTTACCTGACAAGGAATTTCGCTACCTTAGGACCGTTATAGTTACGGCCGCCGTTTACTGGGGCTTCAATTCAAAGCTTCGCTTGCGCTAACCTCTCCTCTTAACCTTCCAGCACCGGGCAGGCGTCAGCCCCTATACTTCTTCTTTCGAATTTGCAGGGACCTGTGTTTTTGTTAAACAGTCGCCTGGACCTCTTCTCTGCGACTCCTATTCCTAGGAGCACCCCTTCTCCCGAAGTTACGGGGTCATTTTGCCGAGTTCCTTAACGAGGGTTTTCTCGCGCGCCTTAGGATTCTCTCCTTACCTACCTGTGTCGGTTTACGGTACGGGCACTCTCTCGCTCGCTAGAGGCTTTTCTTGACAGCTTGGAGTCAGTTACTTCGCTACTTAATTTCGCTCCCCTTAACCTCTCAGGACTTAGCGAGGCGGATTTGCCTACCTCACTCCCTACTGGCTTGGACGTGCTCAACCAACGGCACGCTTAACTTATCCTTCTGTGTCACCCCTTCACTCAAACGCTTAAGAGTGGTACTGGAATTTCAACCAGTTGTCCATCACCTACGCTTTTCGCCTCGGCTTAGGTCCCGACTTACCCTGGGCGGACGAGCCTTCCCCAGGAATCCTTAGGTTTTCGGCGGGAGGGATTCTCACCCTCCTTTTCGCATACTCATACCGGCATTCTCTCTTCCAAGCGCTCCACCATTCTTTACAGAATAACTTCGCTGCACTTGGAATGCTCCCCTACCCCTGCCACTATAAGTGGCAAGCCATAGCTTCGGTGATACGCTTGAGCCCCGTTACATTTTCGGCGCAGAACCACTCGACCAGTGAGCTATTACGCACTCTTTGAATGGTGGCTGCTTCTAAGCCAACATCCTGGTTGTCTGGGCAATTCCACATCCTTTTCCACTTAGCGTATACTTTGGGACCTTAGCTGATGGTCTGGGCTGTTTCCCTCTCGACTATGAAGCTTATCCCCCACAGTCTGACTCCCAATCTAAATTATTTGGCATTCGGAGTTTGATAAGGTTCGGTAACCTGGTAAGGCCCCTAGCCTATTCAGTGCTCTACCGCCAATAATCATCAATTGAGGCTAGCCCTAAAGCTATTTCGGGGAGAACCAGCTATCTCCGTGTTCGATTGGCATTTCACCCCTACCCACAGCTCATCCCCTGCCTTTTCAACGACAGTGAGTTCGGGCCTCCATCCGGTTTTACCCGGACTTCACCCTGGCCATGGGTAGATCACACGGTTTCGGGTCTACAGCATGTAACTCGTCGCCCTATTCAGACTCGCTTTCGCTTCGGCTCCGGCTTCTCGCCTTAACCTCGCTACATACCGTAACTCGCCGGTTCATTCTACAAAAGGCACGCCATCACTCCTAAGAGCTCTGACTGCTTGTAAGCGTACGGTTTCAGGTTCTTTTTCACTCCCCTCCCGGGGTGCTTTTCACCTTTCCCTCACGGTACTGGTTCACTATCGGTCGCTAAGGAGTATTTAGCCTTGGGAGGTGGTCCTCCCTGCTTCCCACGGGGTTTCTCGTGTCCCGCGGTACTCAGGATACTTTCACAGCAAGTCTATCTTTCACCTACAGGAGTGTTACCTTCTCTGCTGGGCCTTTCCAGACCGCTTCGATTAGATTTCCTTGCTTAATAGAAAGTCCTACAACCCCGGCTTCCGAAGAATCCGGTTTGGGCTCTTCCCTCTTCGCTCGCCGCTACTACGGGAATCGATTATTCTTTCTCTTCCTCCGGGTACTTAGATGTTTCAGTTCCCCGGGTTGTCCTCTCTAACCTATGTATTCAGTTAGAGATAGCTGGATATGACTCCAACTGGGTTGCCCCATTCGGGTATCCACGGATCAAAGCCTGCTTGCGACTCCCCGTGGCGTTTCGCCGTTGACCGCGCCCTTCTTCGACTCTTAGCGCCTAGGCATCCACCGTACGCCCTTATTAGCTTGACCTATTTTCGCCAACACTTTAAGGTTCGTTTTTTTATGAATCCTTTGACAAAAAGATCTCTCTGTGCAGTTTTCAAAGAACACAATGTTGGATTGTTAGTTTAACATTTCTGTTTTAACGTTGCAATCCTCACCGCAAATGTATTTTTTGACAGTTTGCGGTTTCGGCGATAATCATCCTCAGCCGTATGGTTATACTTAGTAGTTATCGGCTTCGGTGATAGTCATCCTCAGGCGATAAGTGATTCTATAGAGCAGGCGCCTTCGGCGATAGTGTCCACTGGACACTATCGTCACTGGAGACTATCATCACTGGAGACTATCGTCATAATTTTTGCTTGAGTTTCCAGGTTTTAGATTGTTATGGCCAGAAATAAAAGTACCGGGTTATGCCCGTTTTTTAAGCCCTGCCATTTCTGACCTGGCTTCTGACCACTAATCTTAACTTTGGTGGAGGTAAGCGGGATCGAACCGCTGACCTCTTGAATGCCATTCAAGCGCTCTCCCAGCTGAGCTATACCCCCACATTTGTTTCCTGGTCCCTCAAAACTAAACAACAAGACTTAAGCAGATTGCCAAAGCAATCACGCCGCCAATGGTTTTGCCGTTTCCGGCTTGAAGTCTGTTATAACTTCATTAAACTCTCATCCAGTTTTCTTTCCTTAGTCCGAAAACTAAGGGGCAGAACTTCGATTTGAGTCTCGACCATAGGATTAGTTTAGCAATAGCTTGCTAAACATGTCTCCTTAGAAAGGAGGTGATCCAGCCGCACCTTCCGATACGGCTACCTTGTTACGACTTCACCCCAATCATCTACCCCACCTTCGACGGCTGCCTCTCTTGCGAGTTAGCTCACCGGCTTCGGGTGTTGCAAACTTTCGTGGTGTGACGGGCGGTGTGTACAAGGCCCGGGAACGTATTCACCGCAGTGTGCTGACCTGCGATTACTAGCGATTCCGACTTCATGCTCTCGAGTTGCAGAGAACAATCCGAACTGAGACCGGCTTTCTCGGATTTGCTTCACCTCGCGGCTTCGCGTCCGTCTGTACCGGCCATTGTAGCACGTGTGTAGCCCAGAACATAAGGGGCATGATGATTTGACGTCATCCCCACCTTCCTCCGGTTTGTCACCGGCAGTCTCTCTAGAGTGCTCATCTTTCATGTTAGCAACTAAAGATAGGGGTTGCGCTCGTTGCGGGACTTAACCCAACATCTCACGACACGAGCTGACGACAACCATGCACCACCTGTCTCACAGTTCCCTTTCGGGCACTCCCATGTTTCCACGGGATCCTGTGGATGTCAAGCCCTGGTAAGGTTCTTCGCGTTGCGTCGAATTAAACCACATGCTCCACCGCTTGTGCGGGCCCCCGTCAATTCCTTTGAGTTTCAACCTTGCGGCCGTACTCCCCAGGCGGAGTGCTTATTGTGTTAACTGCGGCACAGAAGGGGTCGATACCCTCTACACCTAGCACTCATCGTTTACGGCGTGGACTACCAGGGTATCTAATCCTGTTTGCTCCCCACGCTTTCGCGCCTCAGCGTCAGTTACAGTCCAGAAAGCCGCCTTCGCCACTGGTGTTCCTCCACATATCTACGCATTTCACCGCTACACGTGGAATTCCGCTTTCCTCTCCTGTCCTCAAGATAACCAGTTTCCGGTGCAATCCAGAGGTTGAGCCTCTGCCTTTCACACCAGACTTAATTACCCGCCTACGCGCCCTTTACGCCCAATGATTCCGGACAACGCTTGCCCCCTACGTATTACCGCGGCTGCTGGCACGTAGTTAGCCGGGGCTTCCTCCTTGGGTACCGTCATGTAGCTACATTATTTACATAACTACCGTTCGTCCCCAAAGACAGTACTTTACAACCCGAAGGCCTTCATCATACACGCGGCGTTGCTCCGTCAGACTTTCGTCCATTGCGGAAGATTCCCCACTGCTGCCTCCCGTAGGAGTCTGGGCCGTGTCTCAGTCCCAGTGTGGCCGTTCACCCTCTCAGGCCGGCTACTGATCGTTGCCTTGGTAGGCCTTTACCCCACCAACTAGCTAATCAGACGCGGGTCCATCCATAAACGGTAGCATGTTCAGAGGCCACCTTTCCTTAAAGCCCGATGCCGAGCCTTAAGCTTATCCGGTATTAGCCCTCGTTTCCAAGGGTTGTCCCGGTCTTATGGGTAGGTTACCCACGCGTTACTCACCCGTCCGCCACTAAAAATCTTTCTAAGCAAGCTTATTAAGATTCTCCGTTCGACTTGCATGTGTTAGGCACGCCGCCAGCGTTCGTCCTGAGCCAGGATCAAACTCTCCATAAAAGTTTTATCTTACTTCTTTAAAAGTTTGTCTTGTCAACTTACTTCTTTAGAAGTTCGATTCTTCTTAAGAGATTTTGATCGCTCAAAATCAATTTCTCAGTTACGGCTGATTGCTCAGCTAAACTGACGAGTTACATTGGCGTCTTGTTGTTTAGTTTTCAAAGATCAGGATCATGGTTCACATCGCCGTATTGGCGACTGACGGAATCTTATATTAGCATAACACCTTTTTGATGTCAACACCTTTTTTGTTCCGTCCGCTGTTACCAGCGTTTTTTTGCATCGCTTGTCGTGACGCTTAATCATAATATCATGCAGGTTTATCGCTGTCAATACTTTTTTGCTAATCTGCTGAAACTTTATTATTAAGCATCAGTTTTTTCCGGCACTTGCGATAACGTGACTTAATATATCATGAACTTCTATAGTGAGTCAAGCAAAAAATCAAGCATCAAAATTTGAGTAAATTGCAGCATTGACGTCTATCTGGCAAACTTCACGAGGTAATAGTTCTTTTTACCTCTACGGACCACAAGATATTTGCCATCAAGCCGCTTAAAGCCCTTAACAGTTAACGCCAAATCAGTATACCTTTGACCATTAACATAAATTGCTCCGCTCTCAATTGACTCTCTGGCCTGTCTCTTCGAGGATACTACGCCTACTTCTACCAACAGATCGACAAAAGAAATTTCATCATTTCCAATCGTAGCAGACGGGACATCGCTTAATCCTTCCTCAATCTCAATGCCCGAAAGATTCTCCACTCCGCCGGTAAAGAGGGCATAACTGATGTTTTCCGCCCGGCGTAAGGCTTCCTCTCCATGTACAAGCTTAGTAACTTCCTGAGCCAATATCCGTTGGGCATTTCTCTTTTCAGGCTGGTTCTCCACTTCTTCAGCCAGAGCGTTAATCTCAGCAAGGGGCAAGAAAGTAAAGAATTTCAAAAATTTAATCACATCACGGTCATCCGTATTAAGCCAGAACTGGTATAACTTATAGGGCGACGTCTTGGCAGCGTCCAGCCAGATCGTGCCGGATTCAGTTTTGCCAAACTTAGTTCCGTCACTCTTAGTGACCAGCGGCATTGTCAGGCCGTGTACTGTCTTGTCTTCATTCTGAGTCATCCTTCTAATTAAATCAATTCCTGCGGTAATATTGCCCCATTGATCACTACCGCCGACCTGGAGTTCGCACGAATAAACTTCATTTAATTTCATAAAATCATAAGACTGTAGAATCATATAGCTGAATTCTGTAAAAGAGAGCCCTTTGCTCAGACGCGATTCCACAGACTCTTTGCCAAGCATCGTCGCTATGGAGAAGTTTCTACCTACATCGCGCAGAAAATCAATCACCTTCAGCGAACCGAGCCATTCATAATTGTTCGCCAAGGTAGCTGCATTATCCCCACTGTCAAACTCTAAGAACTGTGCTAATTGCGCTTTGATTTTCTCAGACCACTCCTCCACCACTTCTTTGGGATTAAGAGTGCGCTCTGATACCTTGCCGCTGGGATCCCCTATTAGACCCGTACCCCCGCCCACTAACGCTATGGGCTTATGCCCCGCCAGTTGGAACCTTCTGAGTACTAAAATAGGGAGCAGGCTTCCAATATGCAAACTGTCGGCAGTGGGGTCGAAACCACAGTATAGAGTAATTGGCCCTGCCGCCAGCCTTGTACGTAAAGCTTCATCGTCAGTATGCTGGTATATGAGTCCTCTTTCCTTAAGATCGCTAAAGATATCCATAAGATTCCCTCCCTTAATAATTACCCGAATCACTTTTTACCCGAAACCACTTCTACCCCTTAAACAACAAAGTCCCTCAACTAAGTTGAGGGACGAAAAATTTCCGCGGTACCACCCACATTAGCCATGTAATAACAAAGACCCAAATACTACAAAGCCATCTCTTCAAGCAGTAACGTTGCTTCCTCGGGAGGTATTAACTCCAGTCCTGAGGTGTATACCTTGGTTTTAGGGTTCGGTTTGCACCAGCCACCGACTCTCTGAATCCTTAACGCAAGTTTCTTCTCAATCATACCGTTAATTGTATAAAGTTTACAGTTTATATTATTATAGCTTTTATAAGGCAAAAGTGCAAGGCAAGCAGCCTAAAATATACTAACTATAAAAGACAAACTACTACACAGTGCAAGAACAAAAAAAAGTACAAATACATCGAACACCAGCTTGTGTCCTGTCCTGAGCGCATGCACTCCAGCAGATGCGTACCTTGAAATACAAAAATATGCTATAATCCAAGGAGAGTTATTCCCCTTAATTTAAAAGAGGCAGGAGGCACAGATATGTCACCCCGAACAAAAGCTCAGAGAACAAAGGGTAAAAGACGCTTGTCTAAATGGCGTTTGTTTCTGCTCACTGCCATAGGCATTTTTGGCATAGCCATGCTTGGCGCTTTAATTTTTGTTGGTGAAAGCGTTGCCAAAACTCCCAAATGGGATCCGGGTGCTATCACTGATCTTAAACAGTCATCCATTGTTTATGATAAGGACGGTCAGCAGATAGCTACCCTGCACGCAAATGAAAACCGCCTCGTGGCTGAATCTACTGATATACCCAAGTTAGTAAAAGATACCTTCGTAGCAGTTGAAGACAGGCGCTTTTACCAGCATTTTGGAGTGGATCCAATCAGAATTGTCGGGGCGGCCTTCAATGATATCATATCCCGCAGCAAAAAAGAAGGCGCGAGCACCATCACGATTCAGCTGGCACGCAATGCCTTTATCGAAGACCCCACAGCCAAAACTTTTACCCGCAAAATCCAGGAAGCTGCTTTAGCTCTCCAACTGGAACACGAGTACACGAAAGATCAGATCTTAACATTCTATCTAAACAAAATTTTCTTCGGCGAATCTTCATTTGGCATTCGCACAGCAGCTAAAACGTATTTCGGCAAAGATGATCTAAATCAGCTTACCCCACCGGAAGTGGCCCTTTTGGCCGGCCTGCCACAAGCACCCAGCGGCTATGACCCTTACATTAATCCGGACAATGCCAAATACCGCCGCAATATTGTCCTGGGATTAATGAAAGACTCTAAAATCATCTCCGAAGAAGAGTATGCCAAATATAAAGAAGAACCTTTCACCTATGTTGAGCAAATGAAAAATACCGACCGCAGCGGTAATCAAGAAACGTCGGTCGCCAGCACCTCTTATAAATTCCCTTACTTTGTTGACTATGTAATTCAGGAGTTAGGATCAACCTATAATCTGAGCGAAGATCAAATTTTCAGTGGCGGGTTGCACATTTACACAACGGTAAACCCTAAAATTCAAAGCGAAGCTGAGGCTCAGTTTGCCAAGCAAGGGAATTTTCCACAGTCGGTTGATTCAAAAATACCAATTGAAGGGGCCATGACCGTTATCGAACAAGGGGACGGCGCGATCCGGGCTATGGTTGGCGGGCGCAATTATACTCCTCGCGGGCTTAACCGCGCCTGGCAGGCCAATAGGCAACCCGGGTCCACAATTAAACCTCTGGTCGTGTACGGTCCCGCCCTGGAAAAAGGAGGATATTTCCCAGGGACTGTCCTTGATGACATGCCTGTAAAATATAGTGCAGGCAACGGCAAAGTCTGGGCTCCGGTAGACTTTGACACGGAAACCTCCGGTTGGAAAGGGCTCATCACCATGCGCGAAGCCTTAAGGAACTCAGTGAACGTCTACGCCGTCAAACTCATGAACCAGATTGGAGTTGAGTATGGCTGGAAGTTCGGCAAAGAAAAACTAGGACTGCCCCTTAAAGACAGCGAGCGCTATAACCTAAGCCTTGCCCTTGGCACCACCGAGGTCTCAACTTTAGATATGGCAGCCGCTTATGGAGTGTATGCCAACAATGGGGTAAGTACAACTACCCATGCCGTCGAGAAAATCCTCGATTCTCAAGGCAACCCGGTTGCCGTACCTAAAATCACCAAGCAGAATGTCATGAAAGACACAACCGCTTACCTAATTAACGACATGCTGAGTACGGTCGTTAAAGAAGGGACCGGACGCAGTGCTCAGATAAGCGGCTGGGCAGTTGCCGGCAAGACCGGTACCACTTCCCTTCCTGAGGATTTTGGCAATAGATCCGGCAACCCCGATGCCTGGTTTGCCGGGTATACCCCGAAATACACAGCTGTGGTCTGGATGGGGTATGACAAAACAGACAAGGAGCATTACCTGCGCAAAGTTTACGGCGGCAGCTACCCGGCAAAGATTTGGAAGGCCGTCATGACTGCGGCTCTCGCCGGTGAGCAGCCACAAGCTTCATTCTCCAAACCAAGTGGGATTGTCAGCGGTTCGATCGACACCAAATCCGGTCTCCTGCCCAGCAGCCTGACTCCGTCCCCATTCATCATTAACGAAATAGCTGCCCAGGGAGACTTCCCTGCCACAGTGAGCGGTATCTGGATTGAAAAAGAAGTGGACGAAGACAATCCCTCTTACCTGGCGTCTGACACAACCAAGCATAAGTTACCTAAAGTTTTCTTAAATATAACTGATCGTGATCCTTCTTGGCCATGGCCTTCAGATGAGGCTCCTTACCGGATGCCGACCGAATATGCCCCGTCAGCACCGGCAGCTTCTACAGAGCCCAGCATCTCCCCTCCTAAAGGGGATGATAAATTACCAACTCCGGAAGTAGGCCGTCTAGCTTATGAACCTTCAACGGCAATTGCCACCCTCAACCTCTCCTTTCCACCGGGAAGCAACAAATACTCGGTCGTAATTTATCTTCTCCGTCCGGGCGCAACTAGCTTGGAGACCTACATCCCGGGCGGTGTCAGCGGTAAGTCGTCCCAAATCTCCGTTCCGATAGGCGGTGATGGCAGCGGAATAATTCCGGGGGACTACAAATTCTGGGCGGCAGTCATCGACCCGAAAACCCAGGCTGTCGGTCCGCCATCTAACAGTGTTAAGCTTAAATTAACGGACTAATCACGCGTTGTCCACCACTCACCGAGAGGGGCACCTCCCAAAGTAAATTTGGGTATGTGCCCCTTTTTATATTCCCTTATTTTAATTCTACCACCGTTACTCCCAAATCGCCCTCCCCATGCTGGCCCAAGCGGAAAGACCGCACATGGGGATGCCCGCGCAAGAACTCCTGCATGCCTGATCTAAGAGCCCCGGTCCCTTTCCCATGAATCACGTAAATCTGGCTGATCCCGGACAAAACCGCATCATCGAGGTATTTATCCAGAGTATAAGTTGCTTCCTCGATCTGCATCCCTCTGAGATCAATTTCGGTGCGCACCGTTTCCATCTTGCCTCTCCCTAGGCGCCCTTCACCCGAGCGCATAGGCACTACAGGCTTCTCATCCTCAGCCAGTCTTAGATCGGCGAGGGAAACACTTACTTTTAGCACCCCCGCCTGCACCAACACCTCTCCGCTCTCATTCGGAAGCTTGAGTATTTGCCCTTTCTGCCTCAGTTTTGTCATATACACTGTCTGCCCGAGCTTAATATCTTGCGCTCTCAACCCTGAACTATTACTCACGAGGCCTTGACCCTTTTCTTCAACTTTCCCCGCAAGTCTTTTTAGACCCTGGCGCGCTCGCTCAATATCCTGCTGCTGCTTGTGCTCCTTCTTCACAGCCTCTTTAAGTTCAGCCAGCAGTTCCTCGGCCTCACGCCTGGTCTGGCGGATGATATTTTCAGCCTCGTCTTTGCCTTTATTAATAATCCTCTCGTATTCATCATCCAACTTCAAGGATTTAAGCCTAATTTCTTTATGTTTTTCCTCTACTGCTGCCCGCACAAGTTCTGCTTTGTGTTTTTCAGCTTCGATTTCACGGTGAGTGTCCTCCAAGTTTTCCAGTAGATCCTCCATCTGGATCTCCCGCTCGGAAAAATACTTCCTAGCACGGCTTAGAATCCCTTCCCCAAGCCCTAAACGCCCGGCAATCGTCAAGGCATTGCTGCGCCCGGGAATCCCTACCAACAGACGATACGTCGGGCGCAAAGTTTCCACATCAAATTCGACCGAGGAGTTTTCCACTCCGGGGGTCTCATAGGCAAAGGCTTTCAAAGCCCCATAATGCGTGGTCGCTACAATCCTTGATCCTCGCTCATGCAGCTCTGCCAGTATCGCCATCGCCAAAGCCGCCCCTTCCGTGGGGTCAGTGCCTGCGCCTATCTCATCAAGAAGGATTAAGGAATTTCCATCCGCAGTCGCTGCGATCTCTACAATATTTTTCATGTGCCCGGAAAAGGTGCTTAAAGATTGCTCCACACTTTGCTCATCCCCGATATCCGCAAAAATCTGCGTAAAGACTCCCAGGGCCGACTCACTCTCAGCCGGAATATGAAGCCCCGCCTGCGCCATCGCACACAGGAGCCCGATCGTTTTAAGCGCAACAGTTTTCCCTCCGGTATTCGGACCGGTGATTACGAGAGTAGAGAATTCTGTTCCAAGTTCCAGAGACAGGGGCACAACCTTCCCGCTCAGCAGGGGATGTCTAGCCTCAGTTAGTTTGACCACCTGGCCCTCTGCCGGTTTAGGGCTGCCTCCGTTCATCTGAGCACTTAAATGGCCTTTGACCAGAATAAAGTCCAATCTGGCCAGCGCTTCATGGAGATCCGCGATTTGCTCAGCTTTCCCTTCGATCAGACGGGATAGCATGTTCAAGATCCGCTCTACTTCCCGCTGTTCCTTAAGTATAACTTCCCGTAATTCATTACCGAGGTTAACCACCGCCAACGGCTCAATAAACAAAGTTGCTCCGCTGGCTGACTGATCGTGCACAATCCCCGGAAACGCTCCGCGGTATTCTTGCTTTACCGGAACGACATAGCGGTCCCCGCGCTGGGTGATCAGCAGATCTTGTAGCATCTTTTGCTGGGCAGAGTTGCGCAAAATCCCTTCTAGGCTGTCCCTGATCCGCTGTTGTACCCGCAGCTTAGCTTTGCGCAGTTGAGCCAGTTCGAGTGATGCATTGTCAGATACTGCTGCATCTTCAGTAATTGCAACCGAGATTCCGTCTTCCACTACCCTGTCAGGGACAATTCGCCCCGCAACTTCGCGCAAGCGGAGGAAATCTCCTTTTTCCTCATTGAAAAAATTACGCACCTGTCTCCCGGAACGCAGTGTATCCCTGACCTGGAGCAGTTCTTCAGGTGAGAGCGCTCCCCCGCGCAGGCATCTTTCTAAGTAAGGGCGTACTTCTTTGGCCCCCCCCACCGAAAAAAGGGGGTTCAGGCGCAATAGCTCCTTCCCTTCGTCAGTCTCTTGCAGGAGCAACCGGACCCGTTCAATTTCGGTATACGGGCGGAGTGCCAGCGCCAATTCCCGGGAACGCGGCAACCGGCAGAACTCAGCTAAGCGCTCCTTGATCTTCGGGAAATCCAGCTTTTGCAGTACCCTTTCTTGAATACTCATAGATACAATAATCCTCTTTCCTAATCCTTGTACTAAAGTTGTTCTTACACCCGTCTAAAGCACCCCTCTAAAGAAATGCCCTTTCGTAAAGCCATCCGGAAACATCCCCTCCAGGGTAGCCATTCCTTGTGCGATTTCGGCTGCGCCAAGCTTCCTGCCCGCAGCAATCGTCTCCCAGGCGACAGTAAACAGCTTAACCACCTCCAAAACCTCTTGCGGGTTCTCTCTCACCAATTGCAGCCTGACGGAAGCGACTCCCATACCTGCTAATTGCTCAAGCTCCTGATACAAGTTCAACCTTTTTACATTAAAAAGGTGCATCCGGCACTCCTGGTCAGTCTCCAGCGGAAAATCGTATTTCAGACGGTCCCGCAGGTAATGAGAATCTTGAACACAGGGGCGGGCGCAGCTTTCTCCCTTTTTACCCCCACGGGTCGCCCCTACCGGACAGTATTCGCTGACCATCAATTCCAGATCTCCAAAAGCCAGTACTTCCACCTTAGGCCAGTGAGCCAGGGGACGGATTTGCTCATGATGCAATTCCGGAGACAGAGCAATCATCCCTGCGCCCTGCTTAAAGAAATGATAAAGGCTGGCCTCATTAAAGACATTAAGAGAGTAATCCACTTCAAACGGCCAGGCAGGATCAAGCAAACGCAGCAGCTCAAGTTGGCCCAGGTTACTTACCATAACCGTAGGCCTCTTAGGCCAGGCAGATGCTTCCTCAAGCCGCTTAAGCCAAAGCCGACTCTGCTCCTGGTTAAGAATCCGCGGCATTCTCCAAACAGCACTTGCTCCCGCACGGTGGCACTGTTCCATCCCTTCACGGATTTCAGCCAGACTAAAGCCCCGACGCGAGCGCCATTGCTCTCCCCCGAGTATGATACGGCGCGCACCTCCCTTAAGCCCAGCCTTAAGCGTTTCCGGATCACTTACGGCCACAGCTACTACGGGCTTTAACAATATCTTTGCACGAGTCTCTGTCTGCGATTTAAGCTCTATCTTTAGTTTCCTCTGCTCCTTCTGCCACGAAGAAACTCTTTCTCTGTACACAGAAACAGGAAGATGCTCGCGCTCACGTTCCTGAAGCAACCCCTCCACTGCTTGCCGCCGCATGTCATTCAGTTCGCTGACCGGGAGCATGATCTCCCCTTCTAAATCAAGCTCTAGTCCTTCGAGCCAGAACGGAGTCGTTCCGAGCCGCCCCAGTTGTTGCATCAGATACTCATGGTTTAACGGTCGTTTGAGGGCAGCTTGGGCTGGGGCAGCGGAGAAAACCGCAAAAGTAAGCTCACCGCTGCTCGCTTCAAGCATGAGTTTTTCCCCGGCTTTCCCGCTAAGTTTCATCCTTAATGGCCGCTTACGCTGTTCCTTGCCCTCCTGAAAACTGAGTCTCGCTTTCTCCATCAGAACTGAGTCATGCGTCTTAAAAACCCTGTCCCCGGGCCGGGCCTGACCGCTAAAAGGAACCTGCACCGTCTCTCCGGCCCCTGCCTGCTCCATTTTCTCTTGCGGACCCCAAATCTGATCTACCGTAAGCCCTTCCCGCCCGCGCCCGGTCCAGATCTCAATGCCGTCTCCCACTTGCAGTCCGGCCTCAAGCTTCAGGAACAGGCGCCCACTTTCAGTCTTGAGCACGCGCCCGAGCCGGGTACCCCGGTTGTTGGGCCGTTTATAGCTCATAAGTTCGGCCCCGGGATGTTCCAGAAAATAAGCCTGGGTAAAATCCCGGTTAAAAATCTGTAACAGCTCACGTTTTTCTTGGTCAGCAAGCAATTCCAAGCGGCCCGTGGCCCCGGGAAATTCCGCCAGCCTGTTAAGGGCCTGGCAGTAGAGGCGCACTACGGTCGCCACATACTCCGGCCTTTTCATCCTGCCTTCAAGTTTGAGGGAGTCAACCCCGCTGGTTTGAAGCTTAGCCAGATAATCTACCAGCTTGAGGTCGCGCGGGCTTAGCAAGTGCTCCCCGATATTCTCCCCCGCCAAATAATCCTGCCCCTTTGGCCCCACCAGTTGGTAAGTAAGACGGCACGGCTGGGCACAGGTGCCGCGATTCCCGCTGCGTCCCCCGATGAAACTGGACATCAGGCATTGCCCGGAATAACTGATACAAAGAGCACCGTGCACAAAGACCTCGATCTCAAGCGGGGTATTGTCCGCGATCTCCTTCATCTCGGCCGCCGAGGTTTCCCGCGCCAGCACCACCCGCTTAAATCCAAGGCCTTCGAGGTGTTTAACCCCCCAGCTTGTGTTGACGGTCATTTGCGTGCTCGCGTGTTTTTCCTGTTCCGGCAAAACCTTCTGCATGAAGGCCGCAACCCCTGGATCTTGGAGGATGACTGCATCAACCCCAAGCTCATACAGAGAGAAGAGGTAATCTATAAATTCAGGGAACTCCCGGTCAGCAATGAGAATGTTGACCGTAACATAAACCTTGACTTCCCGTTCATGAGCATAGCGCACTGCTTCCCGCAGGCTGTCTAAGTCAAAATTGGCCGCGCTGGCGCGGGCATTGAAACTCTGTCCACCTAAATAAACAGCATCCGCCCCGTTCTCGACCGCAGCCTTAAACGCTTCAAAACTCCCCGCCGGGGCCAACAGTTCCATTGTTTTCGGCCTTAAATCCATCCACTGTCTCTCCTTTGATAAACAACTCCACAATCCCAGGAGTAACCTCTTCAATACTATTCCACTCCGGCCACTTCAAGGGTCGGTTAGACCAGCACAAGGCGGGCACAGGGTTATGGGTATGCCCCTTAACCCGAAAATCTTCGATGTTGCCATGATCGCTGGTCAGGATCAAGGCTACCTCTTCGTCCTTAACGAATTCTTCCTGGTTCACAAGAGAGAAGAACCCCCCCAAGAAACTGTCGATTCTCTCAACGATCTCCACACACTCCGGCCAGAGCTGTTTGTGCCCTTTCTTATCCGTCTGAAAATATTCATACAAGGTAAAATCATGTTCAAGACAGACGCGGGCTAAGTTCTGCCCGGCCTCAAACGGGGTAAACAAGGGCACATCCTCTCCCCGTTCGCGCATAATCTCATTAACCATATCCTGAAAAACAGCCTTCCCTTCCAGCAGATCGTGCGTCCGGCGCAGGCGCACCCCGCCCGCTAAAGCGCTCAAAGTAGAAGCGGAATATCTTTTTTTATTAATGGCATTAAAGAAAAACGGCTGATCTATTACAGAAGTAAAGGCATTGGCAAAAGTTACTTTCTGGTCACGCTCAGCCAGTTGCTTAAAAATACTTTTCTCCGCAATTATCTTTGCTAAAGTCTCATTCGGGTAGGCGTTAAGGTGATACCCTAAAACCTTGGCCGCGTTCACGCCCGTCCATAGTGTAGTCTGCCCGGTGGCGCTCTGCGGTACACCTGGAACTCCTAAGGAAGCAGCGAGCGGCCTTAGGATCGTTTGCTCATGGGACAAAACACGCTCCCCCCACAACAGGTGCCCTCCCAAAAGCCTATCAATTACCGGAGTATTGGCTGCAACAATAGGATTAGCTTCTTCGCTTCCCAGACCAAATCCGTCTACAAAAAACATCACTAGGTGCATACTTCTCCCCCACTCTCTGTCACACTTCCTTCTATTCGTTTACTGTATCCAACTTTCCCTGAAAAATCCGGCATATCAAAAAGCACCTGGTCACCCCAGATGCTCGCATGAAGTCTCTTACGTGCCTCGCGTGAAGCCTACTCAGTTTTTTCTCCTAAAAGCTGCATCAAGGTCTCCTGTTCCTCACGCAGCTTGGCCAGGTCATCGGCCAAGTTCAAGGCGGTAAGGACAGCGACCTGGTGGTGGGGCAAACGGGGGAAACGCTGGGCAGTCAGGTACATTCTTTTATCCACCTCACGGGCAACTGCCTGAATTTGCTCAGAGCTTGCTTCCCCGCGCACAACATACTTTTCCCCGAAAATCTCGACCTTTTGCGTTTCGTGAGCCACGCTTTACCCCCGCTTCCTTTTCTTAACTGATTAGTCTACTATTTTCGCCATTCTGCTGCGAATTCCTGCTGAATACCCTCTAAAATACGCGAATTTAGTTCATTCACTTCCTCATCGGTGAGCGTGCGGGCGTGGGACTGATAGCGCAGGCTAAAGGCGAGACTCTTGCGGTCTTCGGGCACAGGTTTACCGGTATAAACGTCAAAAATCTCTACTTCCTGCAGGAGTTCCCCGCCTAAGCTCCGGATTTTGGCCATGACAGCGGCGGCCGGAGTCTCTTGCGAGACAATCAGGGCCAAATCCCTCTGCACTGCCGGGAAGCGCGGGATAGCCCCTACGAGCACAGTCGTGCCAGCTTGCTCGATTAAAGGCTGAACTTCCAGTTCAAACACAACCGCCCGTTCCAAATCCCACTCTTTGGCTACGAGAGGATGAAGCTCCCCTAAAAACCCTATCTTCTCATCTCCCAGATAAACTTCCGCTGAGCGTCCGGGATGAAGCAGGTCTTCCTCCGTAAGTGCTTTGTAGTTAAAAGACAAACCGAATTCTCGGCCGACTTCCTCAATCACTCCTTTAAGAAAATAAAAGTCATAGTCCACTGGAATGCTGAGCCAGTGGCGCTCACCCTTGCCCACAGCTAAACCGGCTACGCGCAGCTGTTCCTGTGGCAGTTGGGTAAGTGTCTGTTCCTCACTCAGGTAGACATTGCCGATTTCAAAAATAGCAATATTGGTATTGCGCCGACTTAGATTACGTGCTGCTACATCTAAAAGCCCGGGGGAGAGGGAGGTGCGCATCACACTTAGTTCTTCCCTAAGCGGGTTCATCAGGACAATTGCTTGTTCGGCCTTACCCCATTTGCGATCAGCCTCGGGCCGAGTGAAGGAGTAAGTTAAGACTTCGTTCATCCCTACCCTGATCAAGGCCTGGCGCAGACGCAGCCGAATCTCCTGCGAGAGAGTTCTCATTCCCTGAGTCAAGTCTCCTGCGGGCAGGGTGGTCGGTATGCGTTCATATCCGGTAAGGCGTGCTACCTCTTCAATTAAATCTTCCTCTATCTGAATGTCTGAACGGTAAGACGGGATCTTGACTGCGAAACCGTCCTGAACTTCTGTGTACAAGAAGTTTAGCCTGTCCAAGACATCCTTAACATCTGCGGCTGTCACTTCTGTCCCCAAAACATCCCCAGTCCTGCTTACAGAAACTGATACTTCCGGCAAAGGCGGAAGGTAGCCCACTTCATCCACATACCCGACCGGGCGTCCGGCTCCAGTCTCCAGCAATAATTCACTGACGCGGCCAAGCGTTGCCAGCACTCCGTAAGGGTTAATCCCTTTTTCAAACCTGTTGGAAGCTTCTGAGCGGAGTCCCAAACGGCGGCTCGTGCGCCGGATGCTCACGCCCGCGAAGTGGGCTGCTTCAACTAAAAGCCGTTTAGTCGCAGGCGTAACCTCACTATCGAGGCCTCCCATCACCCCTGCCAGCCCCAGGCCGGATTTTTCATCTGCAATAAGGAGCATGTCAGTCTCCAGTTTGCGCTCCACCTTGTCCAAAGTAGTGAGAACTTCCCCAGAATAAGCCCGGCGCACATGCACAGCCCCGTTAATCTTGTCACGGTCAAAAGCGTGCAAAGGCTGCCCCAATTCAAGCATGCAATAGTTGGTGATATCGACAATATTGTTAATTGGGCGCACCCCTGCTGCCCTCAGCCGTCTTTGCATCCACTCGGGCGCGGGCTCAATTTTTACATCCTCAACGATAAGACCGGCATAACGCCAGCACAATTCCGGCTCATCAATCACAATCTTAACATCCTGAGCCTGCGGCAGATCCAGTTCATCCCCGAGCTTTTCCGCCTGCGCCCACTTAGGCAAATTCACTTGCGCTCCGGTCAGGGAAGAAACTTCACGGGCCACATTAACCATCGCTAGACAATCCGGTCGGTTCGGGTACAGTTCCAAATCCAGGACACTGTCTTTGAGCCCTAGGAAATCAGCCAAATTTTCCCCCAGCGGGGCTTCAGGCGTCAAGATCAAAATCCCGCCTTCACTGCGTTCCAGGCCAACGCCCTGATCAAGCAAAAGTTCCTCAGCCGAGCACAGCATCCCTTGGGAAACTATTCCTCTGAATTTAGCCTCCCCAATCACAGTCCCGTTCGGAAGCTCCGCTCCGGCCAAGGCAACCGGCACTTTATCTCCGACTAACAGGTTCTGCGCCCCTGTGACCAGCGTTAAGACTGCTGCTCCCGTGTTTACCCGGCAGAGCCAGAGCTTGTCCGCGTCCGGGTGGATCTCCATCTCCTTGATTTGCCCGATCACCACGTTGTCAAAGCCTTCGCTTAAACTCTCCACACTTCCGACTTCAATCCCGCCCCGGGTCAGGGTTTCAGCCAGCTCTTCCCCGTTAAGCTTTATATCTACAAGTTCCCGCAGCCATTCCCGACTTACTTTCATCTTGCCAACCCCCTAAAACTGCCGTAAAAAGCGCAAATCATTATCAAACAGCAGGCGCATATCTTCGATCCCGTATTTGAGCATGGCAATCCGCTCCACACCCATGCCGAAAGCAAAGCCTGTCACCTCTTTAGGATCATACCCGCCCATTTCCAACACCCGTGGGTGCACCATGCCTGAGCCTAGGATTTCAATCCAGCCTGTGCCTTTGCAAGTGCGGCAGCCCGAGCCACCGCACAACATACAGGAAACATCCACTTCCGCACTCGGTTCCGTAAACGGAAAAAAGCTGGGCCTCAGCCTGATTTCCCGGGAAGGCCCGAACATCCGGCGTGAGAAATTAAGGAGAATTCCTTTCAGATCCGACATGCGAATACCCTTGTCTATAACCAAGCCCTCCACCTGATGAAACATGGGAGAGTGGGTCGCATCATCATCTTTGCGGTACACTTTACCCGGCGCAATGATCTTAATCGGCAGCTCGGGATAAAGCTTCTCCATCGCCCTAATCTGCACCGGAGAAGTCTGGGTACGCAAAAGGATCTCCTCCGTAATATAGAAAGAATCTTGCATTTCCCGGGCAGGGTGTTCTTTCGGCAAATTGAGCGCTTCAAAGTTATAATAATCCGTCTCAATCTCCGGCCCTTCCGCAATCCGGAAACCCATGCCGAGGAAAATATTTTCAATTTCCTCAATTACTTTGGTCAGAGGATGCTGGTGCCCGTGGGGAAGCATAGTTCCCGGCAGGGAAATGTCAAACCGTTCCGCCTCCAGGCGTAGGGCCAAGGCTTTCTTTTCCAGGCTTTGTGCAGCCTCAGCCCAGGCTTGTTCCAGACGATCGCGCGTTTCATTGACAACCTGTCCCCAAGCTGGGCGTTCCTCCGGGCTCAGAGTCCCCATCTGTTTGAGCATGGCCGTCAGGCTTCCCTTTTTTCCCAACACCCGCACTTTTATATCCTGTAACTCCTCAAGAGACCCTGCTTTCGCTAGTTCAGCCAGAGCTTGTCCCTCAATCCGGCTAACTTCCTCTTTCAAATCGACTCACCCTTCCCAGACATAAGCTGTTTTTCTTAAACATATTAAAAAAAATCCCATCCCCAAAGGGACGAGATCTTACCCGCGGTACCACCCTGATTCGGCACAAAGCCACGCTTTCCCTCCGTTAACGGCAGAGCATCCGGGCTTATCTACATTATCAATAAGCCACTCTCAGGCGAACTTTAACCTCGCACAGCGAGGAGGATACTTTCTGGGCTGGCTTCCAGTCTCCGGCCATTCCCTCCCTGAAAGAAAGCTCTCCTTTTAACCTGATCATCGTTTTAGCCTATTTTTACAGGGTTTTATTAATCACTTGCTCAAACCCACTTAGGTCATTCAAAAAATGCCGGTAAAGCAAATAGGCATCAGGGGAACCGGTTACCTCGAAAACTTTCCACAACCAATCAGTAGGTGACATCGGAGAACCACCTTTCTCGGCTTGGACTTTCTGAACCGTTTCATCCCGATTATAGCACACTTAATTTACTTTTTACAAGAAATCCCTCTGGCGCACGGTCTCATAGAGCAAAATCGCGGTCGCAACCGCAGCGTTCAGGGACTCCACCTGGTTGAACATAGGTATCGCCACTCTCTCCGCGGCAGCGGAGCGGAATATCTCGTGCGGGCCATTACCCTCATTTCCGATCACTAAAGCTAAAGGGGGCTTTAACAGCCCGGTGCTGTAAGGAGGAGTCCCTTCAACATCAGCCAGGACTAAACGCAGCGAGTTGGCCCGGCAGAAATTTAGAATCTCGTTCGGTTCTTGATTACAAAGAATCTTTAGGGAAAAAACCGCCCCCATCGTACTGCGCAAGACCTTGTCATTATAGAGATCGACCGTCCCTTTAGTAAGACAAACATCCTGTACTCCTGCTGCCAGGGCTGTGCGCAGAATCGTCCCCAAGTTGCCCGGGTCCTGAATTCCGTCTAGGATTAAAAGCACCGTATCCGGGCCCGGTTTGACAGCGGCCCAGCCATACTGCGGCTGTTTCACCACAGCCAACAGCCCTTGGGGCTCCACGGTCAAGCTCAGTTTGCGCACGACCCGCTCATCCACTTCCTCCACGGGAATCCGGCGGCGTGCAAGCTCAGCTAACAGAGGCTCCCACTCCCGCTGCTTCCTCTCCGGCACCAGGAACACCTGGGTGATGGCAGCCCCCCTGCGCAAGGCTTCTTCCAGGAAGCGCCGTCCCTCGATCATAAACTCCCCAGCCTGCTCCCGACCTTTGCGTCGCTGCAAAGAAACCACGTGTTTAACCAGGGTGTTGTGTAATGATGTGAGCATCTAAACTCACCCCTATACAGATATGGAAAAAGGATGCCTGAGCATCCTATTCCCTAACTATTTACTGATTAACAGCAGCCTTGGCAGTGTTCACCAATTGCGCAAAGGCAGCGGCATCATTGATGGCCAGCTCAGCTAACATCTTGCGGTTGACAACCACTCCCGCTTTCTTGAGGCCGTTGATCATGCGGCTATAGGACATCCCATTCAAGCGGGCACCGGCATTAATCCGGGCAATCCACAGCTTGCGGAAATCTCCCTTTTTATCTTTACGGTGCACATATGCATAGGCTAAAGACTTAAGAACTTGTTCATTCGCCGGGCGGAAAAGCTTGCTTTTTGCACCGCGGTAACCTTTGGCTAATTTTAATATTTTCTTATGGCGCTGATGCTTCGTAACCCCTCTTTTAACTCGGGCCATAGCGAAGACCTCCTTAATAACTGTTTCTTTTTATTTACTGATTCTAGTTCATAACTTCAATCTTAAAGATAGGCAATCAAGCGCTCAACCCGTTTGGCATCGGATTTAGCCATAACGCCGGATTTACGCAGATTACGCTTGCGTTTGGGCGACTTTTTCTCCAGAATATGACTGGTGAAGGCATGATAGCGCACAATTTTTCCTGTCCCGGTCTTCTTGA
The DNA here is from genome assembly GCF_054657415.1 of Paradesulfitobacterium aromaticivorans. NCBI lineage: Bacteria > Bacillati > Bacillota > Clostridia > Eubacteriales > Peptococcaceae > Paradesulfitobacterium > Paradesulfitobacterium aromaticivorans. Next base: position 844,167 of record NZ_BAAHYT010000010.1, read on the forward strand.
AGCGTTTGGCGGCACCGCGATGTGTTTTCATTTTAGGCATGTTGGGATATCCCCCTCTCAGTTAGTCATGTTTAACAGGAGTCAGAATCATAATCATATTGCGGCCTTCAAGCTTGGGTTCACGCTCTATATTTGCCTCTACTTTTACAAACTCAGCAAGACGCAGGCATAATTTCTTTCCTAAGTCCGGATGAGTAATCTCCCGCCCCCGGAACATAATCGTAACTTTAACTTTGTCTCCATCGTTCAAAAAGCGTTGGGCATTGCGTGCTTTCGTTTCGAAATCATGATCTTCAATATTAGGGCGCAGTTTAACCTCTTTGATCTCGGTCACTTTATGCTTTTTGCGAGCCTCTTTGTCCTTTTTAGACTGTTCATACTTGAACTTGCCATAGTCCATCAGCTTGCACACAGGAGGTTTCGCTGTCGGCGCAATTTCCACCAAGTCTAAAGATTTCTCGTGAGCAATTTGCAGAGCATCACGCCCTGACAGAATCCCGAGTTGCTCGCCTTCCTCTCCAACCAGGCGCACTTCCCGGGCCCGGATTTCTTCATTAATCCGTAAATCCTTGCTAATAATTAGCCACCTCCAAATAATTTTTTCCCTAACACCAGCACAATAAAAAGACGGGCATAAGCCACCCGTCTCCCAAATGAGCAAAAATAAACTAGCTCAGATTGCGAAGATACCTCATCGACTTCAGCCATGAGGTGAGAAGCGGATGGCTTCTACTTGACTAAAAGATATTATACCTTTGAAACTACGGTGTGTCAACATTTAAAGGAAAAACTCCATGTTTGCTTGTTTTATAGATTATAAGACCTTGAATCCCTTAAGACTCCTCCAACTCATAAGGTGTTTCCTGGTACACAAAGTAATTAAGCCAGTTGGCAAACAGCAGATTCGCATGGGAGCGCCACTTATGCACCGGGATTTGAGCGGGATCATCCTGCGGAAAATAGTTCTTAGGAATCTTGATAGAAAGCCCTTTGGCCCGATCCCGCTCGTACTCGTCTTTCAGAGTATTAAGGTCGTACTCCGAGTGCCCTGTGACAAAGATTTGGCGGCCATCAGCGGCCGCAGCCATATAGACTCCGGCCTCATCCGATTCTGCCCAGATCTCCAAATCCGGCACTTTTTCCAGATCCTCACGCCGCACCTCCGAATGACGTGAATGGGGCGCAAAAAATTCATCATCAAATCCGCGCAGCAGTTTTAAGGCACTCGGACCGGTCTTATAAATTTTATGCGGGAAAACTCCAAACATTTTCTCGGGCAGGGGATGTTTGGGCACGCCATAATGATGGTACAGACCGGCCTGCGCCCCCCAACAGATGTGGAGCGTAGAAGTCACATTGGTGCGGGTCCAGTCCATTATTTCCTTGAGTTCCGGCCAGTAAGTCACTTCTTCAAACTCCAGTTGCTCAACCGGGGCACCGGTAATAATCAAACCGTCAAATTTACGCCGCTTCACGACGCTGAACGTGGTGTAGAAAGTGTCCAGGTATTCTTGCGCCGTGTTTTTAGGAGTATGGCTCTCCAAGTGCAGAAGGGTAATCTCCACTTGCAAGGGAGAGTTGCTTAAAAGCCTGAGAATCTGAGTTTCGGTAACATCTTTGTGCGGCATAAGGTTCAGAATAGCTATTTTTAAGGGCCGGATGTCCTGGTGATAGGCTCTGGTTTCAGCCATGACGAAGACATTCTCTGAATTTAGGATCTCCATTGCCGGCAAGTGATCCGGAATCTTTATCGGCATATGCTATCACTCCTTGTTGCTTCCTGGGACGCCGACTTTAGCATACGAACAATGGCCTGCGAACGGTGCGTGACCTAGGCGACCGATATCCGTGCAGAGGCCGCGGCCCTACTTCTGGCTGGCACTAAGAGCAGTATCAAGATCTTCGAGCAGGTCGCCAATTGTCTCTAACCCGATGGAGAGGCGAATCATATCCGGGCTCACTCCGGCCTGGAGCTGGGACTCCTCATCAAGCTGCTGGTGCGTCGTGCTGGCCGGATGAATCACCAGGGATTTGGCATCCCCGACATTCGCCAGGTGGGAGAAAAGCTTCAGACTATTAATAAACTTTTTGCCTTCTTCAAGCCCACCTTTGAGGCCGAAGGTAAGAATCGCTCCCGCGCCCTTGGGCAGGTACTTTTGAGCTAAGGAATAATACGGGCTCTGCTTAAGACCAGGGAAGTTCACCCAGGTTACCAATTCGTGCTGCTCAAGAAATTCGGCCACTCTCCGGGTGTTCTCAACATGGCGCTCCATCCGGAGATTAAGGGTTTCCAATCCTTGTAATAACAAAAAAGCATTGAACGGAGAGATGGCAGCCCCCGTATCCCGCAGGAGCGTTACCCTGGCTTTCACGAGATAAGCCAAGGAGCCAACTGCCTCGGTAAACACTACCCCATGGTAGCTGGGGTCAGGCTCAGACAGCCCCGGGAACTTGCCGTTGTTCCAATCGAACGTCCCGGAATCTACGATTACCCCGCCAATGGATGTACCGTGACCCCCGATGAATTTAGTCGCGGAATGCACTACAATGTCAGCCCCGTGTTCAAATGGCCGGCAGAGGTACGGTGAGGCAAACGTGTTGTCCACGATTAAAGGAATTCCGTGTTCATGAGCAATCGCCGCAATCTTCTCCAAGTCAGCCACATTGATGCGCGGGTTGCCAATCGTCTCAACGTACAGCGCTTTGGTCTTATCATTGATGTTTGCGCGAAACTCCTGCGGGTTGTCAACATCCACAAAACGAACCGTAATTCCTAATCTGGCGAGAGTATTGGCCAGGAGCGTGTACGTGCCCCCGTACAAGGAACTGGAAGCCACAATTTCGTCCCCGGCCCCGGCAATATTAAGGATAGCGTACGTAATTGCCGCCTGACCGGAAGCTGTAGCCAAGGCCCCTGCTCCCCCTTCCAGGAGGGCCACTCTTTGTTCAAACACATCCTGCGTGGGGTTCATAATCCTGGTATAGATGTTGCCCGGTTCTTTCAGCGCAAACAGGTTGGCCGCATGGTCTGTGTCATTAAAGACATAGGATGAAGTCTGATAGATAGGCACCGCCCGGGAATTTGTAGCCGGGTCGGGTTTTTGCCCTCCATGCAGGGCCAGGGTCTCAAAACCAAGTTTTCTTTCTGCTGTCATCTCATTTTCCTCCTTAAATTTGTTTGATAGCTAAGTGCCACTAAGACTTTTACAAAACAAAAGCCTCTTCTGAGAGAAGAGGCAGATCTGCAAACTAAACGCAAATACCGCTCTCATCTCTCAGAACCTTTAGGTTCTGCAGGAATTAGCACCTTGCAGCATGCGCTGCCGGTTGCCGGGCATCATCGGGCCAGTCCCTCCGCCACTCTTGATAAGAGAGAACTATTAAATTTTTCCACTAAACTTTGGATAGACTTAAAACTCCACCTGCAGTAAGTTTCCTTTATACTATGAATAAATTATAATCATTAAATCCCGACTTTGTCAATAGGTTTAATTAATTGAGCTTAGAAAATTTCACTGCTTATTCTCTGCCCTGGCAAGCGCAGCGCTCTTGCTCCTGATTTCCTCCTGAACCAGGGCAATGAAGTCTGCAAGAGGCATCTTCTCTCCCGCATTTCCTTGTCCGTAGCGGCGGACAGCCACGCTCTTTTGTTCTTCTTCCTGATCCCCAACCACCAAAGCAAAGGGGATCTTCTCTGTCTGAGCTTCGCGGACTTTGTAATTGATTTTCTCCCGGCGCTCGTCCACTTCCGCTCGGATATCAAGTTCAAGCAACCTGTCCACAACTGCTTTGGCGTACTCATGGTGCCTTTCACTGATCGGCAGGATGCGTACCTGCACCGGGGCCAGCCATACCGGGAACGCTCCGGCGTACTGCTCAGTAAGCAAAGCGATGAAGCGCTCGATGCTGCCGTAGACGACACGGTGAACCATGACGGGACGATGTTTCTGCCCATCTTCCCCAATATAGGTTAAATCAAATTTCTCCGGCATCTGGAAGTCAAGCTGGATTGTCCCGCATTGCCAGGTGCGGTCTAAGCAGTCCTTAAGGTGAAAATCGATTTTCGGCCCGTAAAAAGCTCCGTCTCCGGGATTAATCTTGTAGTTCATGCCCTTAGCTTCGAGCGCTTCTTTGAGGCCGTTGGTTGCCAGCTCCCATGCTTCATCCGAACCCATAGAATCCTCCGGCCGGGTGGAAAGCTCGACATGATACTCAAAGCCAAATACTTTATAGAAGTAATCTACCAGTTCAATCACCCCGATAACTTCGTCCTTGATCTGCGACGGGAGCATAAAGATGTGGGCATCATCCTGGGTAAAGTTTCGCACCCGTAATAACCCGTGCAAAGCGCCGGAGAGTTCGTGGCGATGCACTAGCCCCAGCTCACCCACGCGCAGGGGCAGATCCCGGTAACTGCGCAACTTCGTCTTGTACATGATCATGCCGCCAGGACAGTTCATAGGCTTAACCGCATAATCCTGGTCATCTATTTGCGTAAAATACATATTCTCCTTATAGTGATCCCAGTGGCCGGACTGTTCCCACAAATTCCGGTTTAAAATAATCGGGGTCTTAATCTCGTGATAACCCCGTTTTTGATGTTCCTTACGCCAGAAATCTTCCAGGGTATTGCGGAGGATCATCCCTTTGGGATGGAAAAAGGGAAAACCCGGCCCCTCGTCATGCAGGCTGAACAAGTCCAACTCCAGCCCCAGCTTGCGGTGGTCGCGCCGTTTAGCCTCTTCCAGCTTAAACAGGTAGTCCTCAAGATCTGAAGCTTTAGCAAAGGTCGTCCCGTAAATCCGCTGGAGCATCTTGTTTTTCTCACTGCCGCGCCAATAGGCACCGGCCAGATTTTGCAGCTTAAAAGCTTTAATCAGGCCGGTAGCTGGGATATGCGGCCCGGCGCAGAGATCGGTAAAATTCCCTTGCGTGTACATGGAAATTGTGACCCCTTCGGGCAGGTCTTCGATCAACTCAACCTTGTACTTTTCCCCGCGCTCCCCAAAAAAGGCCAAAGCTTCCGGGCGGGAAACTTCTTGGCGGGCATACGGATAGTTTTCCTTGGCCAGGCGGCGCATTTCAGCTTCGATCTTCTCTAAGTCTTCCGGGGTAAACACATGCTCAGAATCAAAGTCATAGTAAAAACCGTTGGCAATGGCAGGGCCGATACCCAGCTTCGTCCCCGGAAACAAATTCTGCACGGCTTGGGCCAACAAGTGGGAACTGGAGTGGCGCAGGACTTCCAATCCATCTTCACTCTCAAGCGTAACAAGTTCTACTGCAGCATCATCGTTCAGGGGGTAAGAAAGGTCATGCACTTCCCCATCGACTTTCCCGACCACACTCGCCTTAGCCAAGCCGCGCCCAATCCCTTCCGCGAGTTCTTTGAGGGATGTCCCCCGCTTAACCTCACGTACTGATCCGTCTTTCAGACTAACTTTAACCATTAAACTCAACTCCTTAGCTCTTAAATCCTTAATTAATAAACGGCCCCTAAACCAAAAAACCCTCATCCCAAAAGGGACGAGAGTTACTCCCGTGGTTCCACCCAACTTTTCCAGACATGCTGTCCTTCCTCAGACCCTTAACGCGGGTACACGGCTGAACCTACTATTACTTCAGTTCAACACTCCAGGGCGGTTTTCGCTTACAATCCGCGAGCGATGCTTACAGCCTCAGGCATCCCCTCTCTGACACGAACTTAGCAAGCTACTCTTCCTGTCATCGCTTTATTCGGTATAGTCAGGACATCAGGTTTAGCCGCAGCCGCATGCCCTTAACTAGTATTCTACTATACCTGTGCGAGTTTTTAAAGTTCTTCGCAAAATGAACAGCCCGTACAATAACTAACCCTGTCCTCAAAAACCTGATTAATGGTCTGCAAAGTGTCCGTATAACCCTCATAGCAGATGTGGAGAACTACTTGTCTGGGCGCTGCCGCTATTAGCGAACTTATGAGCAAGTCCTCATAGGAAAAATCACTGTTTTGACCATCAAGAGGAGCGTCATCCAAAAATTCTTGAGTTACCTTAACCCCTTGTTCATTATAAAGGTCGAAATTCCCGAACGAATTGATCACAACGTGTAAAGTTTCCAGGCGCGGGATTTGCGTGTCCAGAAAATACTTTAAGAGGCGGATAAATTCCAGGTACTCTTTCTGTAAGACATAATCATCCACTGCATATGAGACAGCCTTGTCCAGCTCCTCCTTATACTGGTTCGCCCGGAAGCGCAAAAAACCCTCAACATCAAAAAACTGGGCACTATTCAAGCTCGAGAGAATTTGCTCGACCAAATGCGTTTTGCGGTGAACCCGATAGCCTTGGCCGTGAACTGTGTTTAATCTCTCCATGGCCTTGGTTACAACATCTTCGCTTTCCCCGTCCTTTAAACTGTACTTATGTCTGATCATTCTTTTCACATAATCGGGCTCCCAGTTATTTAGGATTATCTCAGCCAAGGCATTTGCCAAATAATATTGATGTATTTTAGTCAACGCTCCTGACTCTTCTGACCCGCCGCCTTCCAGGTGAAAATGACAGTCAAAAAAAGAATGTTTGCCTTGGCGTGATTCAATAAATTGAAACGGGAGATTCTCTTCATCACGCAATTTCAGGAGACGGTCACATATGCTCTCCCGGTAGTTCTGTGTTCCTAGCTGTACTAAATGTTCCACCGATATCCCTCCGTAGTAGAGTATATGACCTGGTTTAAGTCATATTTCGTTTTTGCCCCCTATGCGGAAAATTTCTTAAAGTTTTTTACAAAGGGGACACCACGGCACATACTACCTACTATTGCCGGATCGGTGAGCTCTTATTCTTGACGAAAAATAAAAGCCCCCCTAAAAGGGAGGCTAAATTGCTCAATATGGTGGGTTTGAGAGGACTCGAACCTCCGACCCCCGCGATGTCAACGCGGTACTCTAACCAGCTGAGCTACAAACCCATATTGGTGCCGAAGACCGGAATCGAACCGGTACGGGCTTTTGGGCCCGCGGGATTTTAAGTCCCGTGCGTCTGCCAGTTCCGCCACTTCGGCATGTTGATTTGGAGGCGGCACCCAGATTTGAACTGGGGGATAAAGGTTTTGCAGACCTCTGCCTTACCACTTGGCTATGCCGCCAGGAATACTGATACCATACTTTTACTTGCTTCCAAGGCTAGCAGAAGTCACTTTCCACTTACACGCCTAGAATACTGGGAAAATAAGGAAACTGGAGCGGGTGACGAGATTCGAACTCGCGACTTTCACCTTGGCAAGGTGACACTCTACCACTGAGTTACACCCGCATGGTGCCTCAGGACGGAATCGAACCGCCGACACGAGGATTTTCAGTCCTCTGCTCTACCGACTGAGCTACCGAGGCAGGTATGGCGACCCCGATCGGATTTGAACCGACGATCTCCTGCGTGACAGGCAGGCATGTTAACCACTACACCACGGGGCCATTATCGATGTCCGAGGTACGATGCCCGAAGTCCGCCGGCCTCTGACCTCTGTTTTGGTGGGCGATGACAGGATCGAACTGCCGACATCCTGCTTGTAAGGCAGGCGCTCTCCCAGCTGAGCTAATCGCCCGCTGTGACGAATTTTAGTATACACAAAAATACTTTTCCTGTCAAAGGCTTTTTAAGCGGTAATTTATCCAAATTATAGTGATTCTTAAGCTCTTATCATTTTTTGGCAACAAAGCCTAAAATAGCTTCACGCACCAGTTTTGCAGCTAAAAGCGCAGTTCTTTCACTTGTGTCGAGTACAGGCGAAACCTCAACCAGGTCGAACCCAACTACATTAAGTTCAGCCAAGGAGTGAATAGCTTTTAATATCTCCCTTGAACTTGCTCCTCCCGCTTCCTGGGTTCCTGTTCCGGGAGCGAAAGCAGGATCTACCACATCAATGTCAAGGCTTACATAAACCGGTTTGTTTTTTAATTCCGGAAGAATCCGCTGTAGCGGTTCCAGAACATCCTCAACTACCAGATTAGTGTGTTCTTTAGCATAGAGAAACTCTTCTCTGGTGCCTGAACGGATCCCAAATTGATATACATGCTTCGGCTTTAACATCTCCGCGACTTTGCGCATCACCGTCGCATGAGAATTGACTTCCCCGAGATAATCTAAACGCAAATCAGCATGGGCATCAAAGTGCACAACAAACAAATCCGGATATTTCTCGGTCAAAGGCTTAATTAGCGGAAAACTCACAAGGTGTTCCCCGCCTAAGAATATAGGGAACTTTCCATCATTAATGATCTGCCGCGATGCTACCTCGATTATCTCCAACGACTTAGCGACATTACCAAAAGGGAGAGCCAAATCGCCCAGATCACAATACAAGTAGTCAGCCAAGTCTTTGTCCTGATAAACACTGTATTCCTCTATTCCAATGGACACATTGCGGATACTTAAAGGACCCAACCTCGTCCCGGGGCGAAAACTGACGGTAAAATCCATAGGGATTCCTAAAATGACCGCGTCTGCCTCCGCGTAGGAGGCGGTTGCTCCCATGAATACCCCCGGTTTGTCTACAAGTTCCAACAGATCTTTTTCAGGCATCAGTTTTCTCCTAATTTAATAAAGTTCCTATTTGATAAGTTCCTTGACAAAGTTCGGAAGCTTAAAACAAGCGTGGTGGACACCCGCATTATAGTACTTTGTTCCCAGCTCAGGAATTTGGGCTTCCTCAACTTTTTCGGGGTCCCAGCGCTTGGAGCCCAGCGTAAAACTCCATAGCCCGCTTGGATAGGTTGGAATCGAAGCAAGGTACAATTTTGTTACCTGAAATACACTTGAAATATCTTTAACTACCCTTGAAATAAGCTCAGCGTTAAAGAACGGAGATTCTGTCTGAGCGACCATGAGCCCATCTTCTTTAAGAGCTGCATGGATCTCCCTGTAAAAATCCAGCGCGAACAATCCTTCCGCCGGCCCAATCGGCTCAGTCGAGTCAACCAAGATCACATCATAGAAAGCTTTCTTCTTTTTCACATGGGCAATTCCGTCATCCACAATGACCTCAACCTTAGGATTGCCTGAAAGAGCTGCGGAAATCTGTGGCAAGTACTGTTTGGACACTTCGATGACCCGTCCATCAATTTCAACCAAGGTCGCATGTTTAACCTTGGGATTTTTTACAACTTCCCGGATCGCTCCCCCGTCCCCGCCACCGATCACGAGCACGTTTTCCGGGTTCGGATGCGTATTAAGCCCCACATGCGCAATCATTTCATGATAAACAAACTCGTCTTTGTCCGTGGTCATAACCATACCATCAAGCACAAGCATGCGCCCGAACTGTTCAGTATCAATTAGGGCAATATCTTGAAACTGGCTCTGTTCCGTATATAAAGTCGAGCGAATTTTGCAGGTTATGCCCACGCTTGGAGTTTGCTTTTCCGTATACCATAATTCCATTTTACCAACGTCTCCTTTTAATACCACAATGGCACAGCCGCAAACGCACACCCAATTTTCTCAACCCTGTGTTCAGTTGCCGCTACTTTGATGTCAACGAGCTTCATTTTCCGGGTTTCAAAAGCCTCTTGCACCATCTTTTTAATAACAGCCCGGGCTTCTTCAGCACTGCACTTGCCGGAATACTCCATGATTACCCCGAAGGTACTTTCAGAGAAACCCACCGCGACCGCAGCCGCAATCAGTTCTCCCGCAACATCGCTCACGATCGAGCCGTAAGCCGTAGGTACCAGGGAACCCTCTGGAATTTGTAGAGCCGGGTCATACTCGCATCCTGGTGGTAAGATTGAACTCACCCGCAATAAATTCACATTCCCGATCCGCGCTCTTAATAAAGCATTGTCAAACGCGGTCAATTTACTGTGTCCTTCAGCACTGGCTGCAGTTATAAAGAATTTTTTCGGCGTCGGTAACAATCTCTTCATCTCCTTCACTATATCCATACCCAAAAATACAACAAATATTATAGCAGAAAGCCCGCAAAAATAAACACAAAAAACAAGCTTATGCCAAAATACAGGAGTTTTGTCGCGACTATGCTTTCATACCATTCTATTCGTAATATAGCACGATGCTATACGTACCATAGCGATGTCAGTAAACACCTAATCATTAATCACGCTTCACAGAATCAGAAAGAGGAAGGTGCCAAGGCCTTCCTCACTCCTAACACTATCCCTTTTATCCGATGGCTAAGTGCCACTAAGACTTCCACTTCTTAAGTGGTCGCTTTTCGCCATTCATGGCTTCAGCGACACTAGGTCCTCCATGACCGTCGGGAGATAAGTGGCACTAAGCCCCTGGATAAGTTCAACTAAACTTCTGATGGAGTTAAAACTCCACCGGAAGTAAGTTTCCTTTATCTTGCTTAGCGTCCCTTAATCCATGCTCAGCTAATTCGTGGATACCTTTTTCTCGCGGATAACGTCTTCGTAGCTGATAGAACGGGTATGTTTCGTATGGGACCATTCCTTGTCTTTGCGGTTGATGAAGCCCAAGAATACAATCGGAATCCAGCTATAGATAAACACCGGGTAAAGGATTAAACCGACATAGGCTCGCCAGGGCAAGCTGTCTAAGGCCAAAGCGGCAATGGGGTACACATATTGAATAGCAGAGAGAATCTGCCAGCCGGTCCAAGGCATCACCATCGAGAAGATCCTGGCATATTGTGGCAGAAAAGCGGAAACAACATTCGTGAGCATAAAGAACGTTGCAATCATGACTAAAGCCGGCTGGAAGAGATGGACAGCTGCATCAATATACATTATTTTCCGTTCGCGTATTCCTTTTGTCAGCAGCGGAATGAGATAACGCCCTGCCACATCTACCTGTCCCTGGGCCCACCGTTTGCGCTGCCGCCACGACTGAGCAAAAGTCAGGGGCTTTTCATCATAGACCACTGCATCATGGGCCCATGTTGTTTTAATTCCGTGTGAGAGGGCTTTCATGCTGAATTCCAAGTCTTCCGTAAGGGAAGTAGCCCCCCAGCCCATTTGTTTTAAGACATCGATCGAAATGCACATCCCGGTGCCGCCTAAGACATTAGACAGCCCTAGGTTATAACGGGAAAGCTGCAACAAGCGGTTGGTCAGCCAGAAAGCTATCGAAAAGGTGTTAGTAACCCAAGTGTCGAACGGATTCTTGGAATCAAGGTAGCACTGAACAATCTTATCCCCGTGACAAAGTTTAGAGTTCATTTCGATTAAGAAGTTTTCTTTAACCAGGTTGTCCGCATCAAAGATAATAACCGCATCATATTGCCTTTCCATCCGGAAAAGCCGGTTAAACATCCACTCGAGGGCATATCCTTTACCCTTTTTGACATTGTTAAAACGTTGATGCACATTAGCCCCGGCATCGCGGGCAATGAGCGCCGTCTTATCTGAACAATTGTCCGCCACCACAAAAACGTCAAACAGTTCCCTGGGATAATCCATCTGAAATAAGTTTTCAACTAAAGGGCCTATGACAGCTTCTTCATTATGAGCTGCAACCACTACCGCAAATGATTTTTCAGGAATAAGTATTTTATTTTCCCGTTTGCGATAGAGGCCAAACATAGATAACACAAAATAGTAAAAAGTAAAAAAGATTATCACGACTTGAATGGGAACCATAATAACATTAAAAAGCTCGGTGCCGGTTATTCCCGAAAACGAATCCACGTTCTCAAACCTCCCCTTTAACCGATAAAATTTTATCATAGCAATTTCCTCTATGCAAGAAACAATTCCAAAATTAGGTACGAGTTGGCAGGCACCCCGGGTGTCTGCCTCTTAATACAGGGTTGTCCCCCTCAAAGCGCAAGGTTGTCCCATCTATAATTTATGAGTTTAAGAGCACATTAGAACTCACGGCTCTAATTTTATCATGAAATTAATGATAGGATTAAAAGTTAAGGAAAAGTTAATATATGGCTTTTCTTTTTACACTAGGATCTAATTATCGTTTCGAAGAAAGCTTGACTATGATAAAAAGAATCAAGGATGTACAAAATATTAGAAAAACGAAGCTCGCTTTTAAGCTAAAAGCTACCGAAGACCAGTAAACCTGACCTACTTGAGAACCAGCAACCCAGGGAACGAGATGGCGGAAAGTCGTTGCCAGTCCCTGCCAGATCATTAGCATTAATGCAATTCCGGATATTACGGCTATTATGCCCGCGACTCCAGCCGGAGTATCCAAGCGCCAACGGCGTAATAAATCCCTTTTTAACCAATAAAATTCTATGGCTAAATCCTGCCAGATCTTCCTCCGCATAAAACTTCACCCCTTATCAGTTTATGAGTTGGAACGCCAAGACAGAATTTTGCTGCCCTAATGTATTAACTTTCGGAAATTTGTTTATAACTAGAGCCAAAGGGGGTTGATAGTCATGCCTACAATCAGTGAAGACGGCAAGTTCGTGCATTGTGCGTTTTGTAACCAGAAATTCCGTTTTCAGTATGACGCGCTCCGACACGAAAAAGAAAAACATGCAGATCAACTTTAAGCCTGCATGTTACTAACTGCTAAACCCTATTAAAACATTACTGTTTACCACCAAACTCCACAACGTACACTCATTCATAGAACTTATACTTTTGCCTCATTCCTTACGGCTTAGCCTATTTAGCTTAAGCCGTTTCTTTTTATCCGCCTTAGGCAGCCACTACGCGCGACACGATAATTGCAATTCCAATTAAGAGCCCTGCGATCACGATGGCAACGGCGCTATTGTTCTTCTCCAATTCCTTGTTAAAATCCAAAGGAATTAGTTTGTCAAAAAGTACATAGCCGACAGCCAAAATGATAATCCCCACAATTCCGAATAAAATGCTCAGGCCTAGGTTTCCTAAGACAGCAACAAAAGACATATCCAATACAACTCCCTCCACCTGCCATTGATTTCCTTCACCATTTAATTATTCCATAAACGGACACTTTATTCAAGCACTGTAACACTTCTTTCGCTGCCGAATAGCAATAATAGAGAAAGCTGCAAAGGGGTCGTTTAAAGTGCAAATACATGTGGTGCAAAAAGGGGATACCCTCTGGGCCGTGGCCGAGCGTTACGGTATCTCCGTCTCCCAAATAACGGAGGTTAACCAACTTCCCAACCCGGATGTGCTTGTAATAGGTCAGGCTCTGGTCATTCCCTCCCCCTATAGGCAACACACAGTGGCCCAGGGAGAAAGCCTGTGGGTAATCGCCCGTAATTACGGTACGAGCGTACAGGCGATTGTGCAAGCAAACAGAATTTCTAACCCTGACCGTATTTATCCCGGGCAAAAACTAATCATCCCGTCCGCTAAAAAAATGCGCAAAGAAGTAAATGCCTATACCACCCGGTTTGACGCCGCCGGGAACCGGGCTGTGCAAGCAGTTGGGGAACACCTTACTTACTTAAGCCCTTTTAACTATGGCATACGTAACAATGGCACGCTCTCAGACCTCGATGATGCTCTCATCCTAAATACCGCCCGGACGGAGAGAATCACACCCCTGATGGTGGTCACCAACTTTGACGGTCGTAAATTCAACTCCGAATTGGCGCATGCAATCTTCGAAAACCCCTCAATTCAAGAGACTCTGATTGACAACATCGTGAGCACTGCGGGCACCAAAGGGTACCAGGGTGTTAACATCGACTTCGAATATCTTTACCCCTCAGACCGTGAAGCCTATAACCGCTTTTTACACCTGCTTGCAAGCCGCGCACGCCAGGGCGGTTTATTCGTGTCTTCCGCCTTGGCTCCCAAAGAAAAGGCCGACCAGGTAGGATTTCTCTATGAAGCGCATGATTACCCTGTTCATGGAGAAGTGCTCGATTTCACCGTACTTATGACCTATGAATGGGGCTGGGCCGGTGGCCCCCCTATGGCTATTGCACCGATTGACGCTGTTAAGCGGGTTCTTAACTATGCAATAACCGTTATTCCTCGCTCTAAAATCATGATGGGAATGCCGACATATGGCAGAGATTGGGTTCTACCATATATTAAGGGTGGCCCCTATGCCAAAACAGTAAGTCCCCCAGAGGCCTTACGCTTAGCCACAAAATATAACGCAGCGATTGAGTATGATCAAAAAGCCCAGGCCCCGTTCTTTCATTATCGCGACGAACAGGGCCATGAGCACGAGGTCTGGTTTGAGGACGCCCGCAGTGTTCAGGCGAAGTTTAACCTGATCAAAGAATATAACTTGCGCGGGGTGAGCTACTGGGTTCTAACCACCCCGTTCCCGCAGCTGTGGCCGGTGCAGGACGGAAATATCGAGGTCGTCAAATTCTAGTCAGCTACCCCGAGCCTGACCAGGGTTTGCGCAGACGGACGACCGTTTTTATCCCACCCGCGCAAAGCATAATACTCCTTAAGCATATGCTCAAATTCCTCCCGGGGCAGCAGTTTACCGGCTGTGGCTCCGGTTTTAAGTGTTTCTTTGAAGATCCGCTCCGGCAGGATATCCTCGCCCTTGCTAAATCCTTCCCTCACATTAAACTGCCTGGCCAGGTTCACAACCCTTTCCCCTGCCTGGCGCAAATCCTCTTCATTAATACTGCGCCCGAGCGCTGCCGATAGCATTTGTGCCATAGTCTCAAGTGACAGGGCCCAGAAATCACACAGAATCAGAGAAAACTTGACCGCATTATAGTGCTGCATATCCATGACTAGTTGCGCTTTCCCTTCAATTGTAAAGGGATCTCTCTCCCCATAAGCTTCCTCAGCCACCGGCCACGCCCGTAAATGACAGGCACCCCTGTCAGAGGTGGCATATGCAAGCCCCATACCCCAAGAGCCGCGGGGTTCATACCCGGGGAATTCCAACCCTTTGACATGCATAGCAAACTCACCGCCGCCATACTTCTGCGCAAGCTTCTTAACTCCGAGCGCTAAATCCGCGCCGATTCCTGCCCTGCGGGCGATCAACTCCGGCACCTGTAAATACCCTGCTGTATCCCCAAATCTAAGGCCGAAATCCTTAACTCCTTTTTCAGTTAATTCCATGGCAAAAGCGGTGACATTCCCGGCGGAAATCGTATCAATCCCTAAGTTATCACACAGGTCATTAAACTTAATGATCCCCTCCAAATCCTCAATGCCGCAGTTGGAGCCGCCAATTGCTAGGGTCTCGTATTCAGGTCCTTCGACCGAAGCCCTGCCTGTTTTGGAATAATTGCCACAGCCCAGGGCGCAGCTTAAACACCCTTTCTTCCCGGCCCGTACTTTCTTTAACGAATCAGAGTTAAGGTTTTCAAATGCAGTGAACGTCCCTTCCTGGAAATTGCGCGTGGGTAAAATGCCTGTGTTCTGTGAGAGATCCACCAGCATGGGAGTTCCGTCTGTGAACGCCCAAAGGTTGGTGTCGGTCAGGGTGTCTGTGCGCATGATCTCTTTCACGGTTGCCATAAAATTGCCCATGTCCGGCACGGATACACTGCCGCTCCCGCGTACAGCCACGGCTTTGAGGTTTTTGCTGCCCATGACAGCTCCGACTCCGCCGCGCGCGGCCTGCCTGTATAACTCCGAAGTGATACAGGACATGGTAACCAGGTTTTCCCCGGCGGGACCGATCGCCAAGACTTTGATCTCCGGACTGAGTTTTGCCCGCAAAGCCACTTCCGTGTCCTGGGCCCCACGCCCCCACAGGTCAGCAGCAGATCGCACTTCAACCAACCCGTCTTCAATATACAAGTAAGACGGGGAGGTTGCTTTTCCTTCCAATATAACAGCATCATAGCCCGCAAATTTCAGTTCCCCGGCAAAATGCCCCCCGATCGAGCAGTCAAGCACGGTGCCGGTCGCCGGGGACTTGGTGATGATTCCCAGTTTCCCGGAAACGGGAACCGTTGTCCCCGTGAACGGCCCGGTCATGAGTATCATCTTATTGTCCGGAGACAGCGGGTCAACCCCAGGTGCAAGTTCTTCATACAGATACTTAATCCCCAAGCCCTTGCCCCCGAAATAATCGTGGGCCCACTTCTCATTCAGCTTCTCAACCCGGTTGTCGCCGGTCGTAAGATTAACCCTGAGAACCTTGCCCGCATAGCTCATCTCAGCCCACCTCCCCGTTCGTTAAAGCATTGTGCGGACACCACTCAACACACTCGGGAGTACCCCCGCACAGATCGCAGAGCGCCACCCCGTGGGTCCGCGCTTTGATAATCCCCTCCGGGCAGGCCCCAAGACAGAGCCCGCAATCCGTACAGGCTGATTCTCTAAACAAAAGTCTTTCGTTCTCATACGCAATGGCCCCGGCCGGACAGGCAGATACACACGCCAAGCAGAGAGTACAGATAGAGCTGTTGATATTTAGTCCGGACTCATCATACACTGATACTATTTTTAAGCGCGCCAACTCCGGATTAAACACCCCTTCTTTAGTTGCTGAACAGGCCAGCTGGCATAAGCGACAGCCTATACAGTTGGCAGGGTCAAGCTTCAAAGCCATAAACGGGCCTCCCTCCATTAGTGAGAGACGGAGAAGGATCTAACATTCTTCTCCGCCCTCAAAACTCTTATGAGCATTTAACTAATTTCTTCAATTCATCCTGAAAATAGCCATATTTTCATTCATTGATGGTGCCGTTAGCGGCATGTGGGTCTATTTAGCTGAAACAGTCCCGGCAGCAGTGCCTTGACACCCATGGCATTCAGAATCACCTTTATAAAACTCGCTTTTGTACTTAGCTTTATAATAAAGCATGGGAATTAAGCCAATAAGCAATGCGCCTATTCCGATTAAGTCCGTGGTCAACCCTAGCTGCGGGATATCGTAAATCGCTACGGCCCACAAAAAGACTGCGGCCAAACCGGGCCAGATCCCACGCATAAAAAGAGCCTTCTTGTCCGTGCTGAACATCTTGCGATGATACCAGACGCTGGCAAACCCGGTCAATCCGTAATAAAAAGCAATTTGCAAGCCAATCGCGGTGATAGCTCCCGTCATCAGGGTATTTACGCTCGAACTGAAACTTGAGACTACAAAGCTGAATAAAGCCACAATACCGATGATAACGCTGGCTAGCCAAGGGGTCTGAAATTTCGGGTGAATTTCCGCAAACTTGGTACTGATTACCCTATCCCGGCCCATCGAAAAGAGAGTGCGGCTCGCCTGCAGCAACGAGGTCTCCAAAGTGGCAACCGTACTGATAATCACCGCTAAAATAGCAATGGTGCCCCAGGGGCGGGGGAAAATCATATCCCCTACGACCGGCAAAAGATTAGCACTCGCTTCTTCGATCTGTCCTGTTGTTAACCCCATTTGGAAAGCAATCTGCAGCAGCTCAAAGAGGAAAAAGATACCGATCATCCCGAAAACCCCACCATAACCCGGAGCACGATGACGGTCAACCGTCTCTTCCGTCAGATTGGCAGTGACGTCCCAGCCCCAATAATAGAAGATCGCGACCAGCGACCCCGCCATGAACGTATCGAGTCCCCCAGGGGCAAACCAAGACCAGGAAAAATGATTCACAGGGTTGGCCCCGAACTTAACATAGGCACCAATAGCAACAATTATGAGAGCCACAACTTCAATCGTTGTCATAATCTTCTGGAAACTCCTGGTAATTTCGATCCCCATAATGATTAATATGTCCATAGCCAAAAACCAAATTGCCCCTACGACCGTGACCGCGACTACATTGTTAGTAAGTTCGGGAGCAATCAAATCTAAAGTTGCCGCACCCACGGGCAGAGAACCCGCAACCATGAACAATGTCGCTGACACAATTAAGGCCCACCCGCTCATAAACCCAACCATAGGATTAATAGACCGCCCAACCCAGGCATAGCTGGCACCTGAATCCGGACGCCAGCGGTTCAAATACATAAATGCAAAGGAAATTCCGAACATCACGATGGCCGCATAAAAGATAGAACCCGGGCCGCTCATACCGACAGCGCCGATTAAGGCCGCCGTACTCGCGGACAGCGAGTACGCGGGAGCAGTCCCTGCAATTCCCATGATTACGGAATCAGCTTTGGTGAGTACATCATGCTGAAGTTCTTTTACTTTGGACATACCATATATCACCTTCCTTTTTTTACCTTGGGATCGTATCCCATATTCTTAACTTCTTTAGTGCCTCTTCACTTTCCCGCTTGGACCCGCTCAAGTGCTAGGGCTAAAGTTCCAAATACCTTATTCGCTTCTTCTTTCGTAATGGTAAGCGGTGGCTCGACCCTGATCACTTGCGCATTGATCAAAGTCCCGGACACCAAAACTCCATTATCAAACATATGCTTCGATACTTGAAAACCAATATTATCATCCACAAATTCAAGAGCCATGAGCAGACCTTTACCGCGCACGTCCACGATCTTGTCTTCATGTCCCTTAGCCGCTGCCCTTAAGCCTTTGAGCATGTACTCTCCCATTTCGGCGGCACGATCCGGAAGTTTTTCTTCAATGAGAACATTGATGTTGGCAATCGCGGCCGCACAAGCCAGGGGATTTCCGCCAAAGGTGGTGGTGTGCAGGAATGGGTTTTCAAATAAGACAGAAAATACCTTTTCCGTTGCCACTGTGGCCCCGGCGGGCATAATGCCACCCCCGAAGGATTTAGCCAGGCAGAGAATGTCCGGAGCAACATCATAATGTTCAGCACAGAACATTTTCCCGGTACGGCCCATCCCGGTCTGTACCTCATCAAATATCAGCAAAGCGCCGAATTCATCGCACAACTGACGGACGCCAGGCAAATAGTTGTCATCCGGGATATTTACCCCTCCTTCTCCCTGGATCGGCTCAAGCAAAACCGCGCCCACGTCCTCGCCGACCATTTTACAGGCTTCCATGGTTTTGCGCAGCATATCCAAATCATTGAAAGCTACATGGCGAACCCCGGGAAGCATCGGCATAAATGGCCGCCGGAATACTCCCTTGGCAGTTCCAGCCAGGGAACCGTAGCTCTTGCCGTGAAAAGCCTTGGTCGCGGCGAGAATAGAGGGTTTCTTGGGATTATACGCCCGGGCAAGTTTCAGGGCCGCTTCAACTGATTCCGTACCGCTGTTGACTAAAAAGGAATATTTCAGTTCTCCCGGAGTTATGTCGGCTAAGATCTTCATCAGCATTGCTCGCAGCGGGTCAAGCAGGTCCTGGCTGTGCAAGGCCTGGCGGTTAAGCTGATCGGTTACTGCCTTCATTACCTTGGGGTGACGGTGTCCGACATTATAAATCCCGAACCCGCCCAGACAGTCAATATACTCTTTGCCGTTGATGTCGCGGAAACCGTTAGGCCCGGAGTCAGACCATTCTACTGCTGCATCAAGTGCCCCCAGAGTCACTGATTTGCGGTATTCCAGAAAGCCTGGGTTAACATACTCGCGAAAACCTGTTAAAGTTTCTTGCTTGACCCAATCAACCTCCTCCTGGTTGATCTCCGGTTTTTCAATCAGATCCAATACTTTTTGCGAATACCGGTAGATCTCATCATACTTTTTCATGGTACCCCTCCCTAAACTTATGCTAAACTTATGCTTAACTAAACTTACGCAATTTTTATGCCAATGCTAGAAAGCTCTTAATTGTTGAAACTATCCGAATCTTATGCTATATTAACTGCATCAGGTTATACGCTCATGCATTACTTATTCACCCGTGCATAAAAGGGGAGTTCCACATGGATTTAAGAACTTTTTTACGCGATCCTATATTTGTCGAGGCAAGCTCGTCCTGGACAGTGATTTCTGAGCAGATCAAAGCTGAAGAACATCCCTATGTGTTTACACGCCGCGAGGATAAAGTCTACGCTCTCAAGAACTTCGACTTTCTGCTAAGCCAAGAACAGAGCTTACCGCAGCTCATCACGGGCGCTGCCGGCGAGCCTCCGCTTACCCTAATTAAGTTTGAGGAATTGACTTCGCGCGTTCTTGACGTGCTGGCAGAGCTGGTAACTCTTGTCCAGTACGAGGATCAATTAAAGTACATCGTTAGGGAAGATTTCCTCCTTACCATGGTTTCTACGGGCACGAGCAGCGAGTTGGCCTGGCTGCGCAGCCTGTTTGCTTCCATTCCCCGGGGTCTAATGATAGTGGATCTAGGTTATGCAGTGGTGAATAGCAACGCCGAAGCATTACGGATGTTGCGCATCAGCGGCTCCGATCTGCCTCAGCTTAGAATGCATGAAATCCTTGGCTTAAACAACTTCCAGTATGTCTATCGCACGCAGAACTCACTCTTAAATCAGGTTATTACTACCCCTTTAAGCCAGGCGGCCATCCTGATTGATTTCGTGCCGCTGGTTATGTACCAAGTTGTAACAGGCTTTGCCCTCGTGCTCCAGGATCTGCCCTCTATCGAAGCGATGGCAATGGAGCTCGACTCCGTGAAACAGCTTAATCAAGACCTGGAAGCGATCTTCTCCACCATTTACGATGAGATTATTGTCGTGGATGCCAGGGGAAAACTCCTGCGCGCCAGCGATCATTATATCTCATCCCAGTGGAAACGCCCCCCTCATTCCCTGATCGGGCAGCAAATTTTACGATTAAAGAAAGTCAATGACCTAATTCCTAAAGTAATCCGCGAAGTCCAAAAGAAAAAACAAAAAGTCTCCTTCATGCAAAACGAAGGGGACTCCCCACTGCTTGCCGTAGGCAACCCGATCTTTGATGCAGGCGGGGACTTGGAACGCATTGTCATCGCTTCCCGCGACCTTACTGAAATGGCGCGCCTTAAACGGGAATTGGAGCAAACCCGCAAGCAAAGTGAAAGCTATAAACAAGAATTAGAACAACTGCGCGAACGCGTCAGTCAGGCTCATGGGACACTCCCGTTATATGCCAGCCCCCTGATGCACGAAGTGATGCGCGAAGTGGAACGGGTGGCTCAGTTCTCAGCCACCGTGCTCCTGCACGGGGAATCAGGGGTTGGCAAAGAAATAATCGCCAACGCCATCCATTCTTTAAGCGATCGCCGCGAGCAACCCTTTATCAAAATTAACTGTGCAGCGATTCCGGAGTCCCTGATGGAAAGCGAGCTTTTCGGCTACGAACGCGGCGCTTTCTCCGGAGCGAATCAGCAAGGCAAGACCGGCTTAATTGTCAAAGCCCACCGGGGCTGCCTCTTCCTGGATGAAATCTCTGAACTCCCCCTCGTTATTCAGGGCAAGCTCCTACGCGCTATTCAAGAGCGCGAGGTATATCCGGTCGGCTCCACGGCACCGGTTAAGTTTGACATTCAAATTATTGCGGCCACGAACCGGAACCTGACTAAATTGGTATCTTATGGAAAATTCCGGGAGGATCTGTACTACCGTATCAATGTCTTTCCGATTGAGGTTCCGCCCCTACGTGACCGCAAAGAGGATATTGCGCTTTTGGCCAACCTCTTTTTAACCCAATTTAATCAAACGTATCAACGCAATTTGCGTTTATCAAACTCAGCCCTTGACCTGCTTGAAGCCTATCCCTTCCCAGGCAATGTACGGGAACTGCAGAATCTGATTCAACGCGTCGCCATCAAAAACGATGGTGAGGTCATTGATGCCAGCGCCATCGAAAAAATTCTGATGCGCGGGGACGTTGCCCTCAACAAGCCGGGAGGGAAACACGCCCAAGTCATCCCGCTGCACCAGGCTTTTGCACAAGTCGAGGAAGAATTAGTCTCCTTAGCGATGAAACAATACCAGTCAACGACTAAAGCTGCCAAGGCCTTGGGGGTAAGCCAGGCTACAGTCAGCCGCAAATACCGCCAGATCCTAGGTAATCAAAAGTGAAAAAGAGTTAGATTTTAGTTACAAAATAATTTTGCCGAACTACACCGATTGAACAAGGTACGTAAACATGCGACATATAAAAACTTTGAAGGGCTGTTGACATCTAAGTCCATACTGTATATATTGTATATATACAGTATGGACTTTATATTAGGGAGGATTGACATGCACAGATGAACATTGTCATCTCCAATGCTTCGCAGGAGCCAATTTATCAACAGATTATCACCCAGCTCAAAAACTCGATTATCCGGGGGGAAATCGCCCAAGGCGAAGCCTTGCCCTCGATCCGAACCTTGGCCAAAAATTTGCAAATCAGCGTGATCACCACCAAACGGGCCTATGAAGAGCTTGAACGAAACGGTTATATTCACACCGTCCCCGGCAAGGGTTCGTTTGTGGCAGCGCAAAACCAGGAACTATTAAAAGAAACCCGCCTGCGGATTGTGGAAGAAAAGCTGGCCGAGGCTGTGGCGTCTGCCAGAACAATTGGAATTAGCCGCACGGAACTCCGGGAAATGTTAGACCTCATGTATGAGGGTTAAACTCTGGTGCTTAGTTCTGATGTTATTTCTGGGTTTATTTCTGGCGTTTAATCTCGAGTTACTGACTTTTATTTCTAATGCTTTATGAAGGAGGACTAGACATGCGCAACACGCACACCCCAACCCGCAATGTCCTGGAAATTACTAGCCTATCGAAAAACTTTAAAGCTTTTTCCCTAAAACAAATAACCTTCAATGTTCCTCAAGGCTATATTATGGGCTTTATCGGACCTAACGGGGCAGGCAAGAGCACCACAATCAAGCTGGTCATGAATCTGCTTAGAAAGGATGCCGGACAAATCAAGGTCTTTGGCCTTGACCATATTGAATCAGAAAAGGAAATTAAAGATCGAATCGGATTTGTTTTTGACGAAAACTATTATTATGACGAACTGTCCATCGCGCAAGTGGTAAAAATTATCGCACCCTTTTACAGCCGCTGGGATCAGACCGCCTTTGACAAACACCTCAAGAATTTTGGCATGTTCCCCAAGATTAAAATTAAAGAACTGTCCAAGGGCATGAAGATGAAGTTCTCCCTGGCTGTCGCCCTTTCCCACCACGCCGATCTCCTGATCATGGATGAACCCACAGGCGGCCTCGACCCGATAGTGCGCAGCGAACTGCTTGAGATCCTGACTGACCTTATTCAGGATGAAGGGAAATCCGTTTTTTTCTCCACCCATATCACAACCGATTTAGACAAAATCGCGGATTATATTACCTTTATTCATGACGGAGAGCTTGTGTTTAGCGCAACCAAAGATGACATCCTGGATCAATACGGGATTGTGAAAGGAGACAAACAACTGTTGGACAGGGAGGTTGAGAAATTGTTCGTGGGCTTAAGAACGAATCAGTTTGGCTTTGAGGGGCTGGTCAGAGACAAGGCTCTGGCCCGCAGAACTTTCAAAGACCGAGCGCTGCTAGAAAAGCCAACCCTGGAAGACATCATGCTCTATACTGTGAGGGGGGAAAAAAATGTCTACGCTCATTCTTAAAGATTTTTTGAACTTAAGGAAGATTCTCCCTTTCGTCCTGGTATATGGTTTAATTATGATTGTTGGCTTTCAAAGTATCCCGGATGCAGCCTTAACCGCTTCAACCGTAGCTATTACTTATTTGCTCATGCTTCAGGCCTGTGCGCGTGATGATAAAAACAAATCGGAAATTATGCTGAACAGCCTCCCTCTAAAAAGAAAAACCATCGTTGCGGCGAAATACCTCACCGTATTTCTCTATGCAGCCCTCGGGCTTGTATCCTATCTTATCGCTTATGTTATAGTAGTAAACACCGGTATTCCGGTTCACGTTTTCCCTCTTTCCCTGAGCGCTACTGTGGGAGTCGTTATCGCTGCCATTCTGATGAGCTCCCTATATTATCCGGTGTATTTTAAGTTTGGTCTTTTAAAGTCAAATATTTACGGAATGGTAATTTTTTTCGCATTTTTCTTCAGCCGAGGGCTGGTCCTCGGCATCGTCAAACGCCTCGCCAATTCCCCTTTGCCGCCAAGCATCGAGCTTGTGCTTCAGTGGCTATCCCGGCAATCAGAATATGGCCTAGCTTTCATCATACTAATCATCGGCCTGGCTCTCATGGGACTGTCCTACCTTTTATCTGTGCGTTTTTACTCCGGTAGAGAGTTTTAGGGCATTCGGTTAGCCATCGGATAAAATTATGAGGTGTTGTGAGAAATGTCTTTATTAACGGTGGAAAAATTAACTAAAAAGTATGACCAACACTTCGGAGTGCAGAACTTAACCTTCACCTTAAATCCAGGAGAGATTTTAGGGCTCGTTGGCCCCAACGGCGCAGGGAAAAGCACTTCCATTAAGGCACTTCTGGGTTTAATTCAACCCGAACAAGGCCAGGTGCGCGTTGGGCCTGAGCAGTTGTCCATCTCCGGTGTCGCTGCCAAGCAGATGATCGGGTATATCCCGGAATTCCCGGTGCTTTATTCGGATCTGACTGTAAGCGAGCACGCGCATTTCCTCGGGATGGCTTACGGAATACCTGAAGCAGAGTTACAGGCTTACTACGGCGAATTAGTGGAGCGGTTTCATCTTGAGGGGAAAGAAGACAAGGCCGCGGTTCATCTGTCAAAAGGCATGGAGCAAAAGCTGTCCATGTTATGCGCGCTGATTCACCGTCCCCAGATTCTCATTGCCGATGAACCGTTTAATGGGCTCGACCCTCACGGGCAGCGGGAGTTTAAGGATCTTTTGCGGGAACTCGTCAACAATGGCGGTGGGGTGCTGCTGTGCACCCATCAGTTGGACACGGCGGAAAAAATCTGCGACCGTTTCCTCATTCTTAATGATGGGCAGCAAGCCGCCGTGGGGTCGTTGGCAGAATTACAAGCAGCGGCAGGCTTGCCCGGTTCTTCTCTGGAAGACGTATTTCTGGCTCTTACCGGAGGAGGGAAGCGCGTATGAAAGCCCTTCTCTTGTTACACTGGCGTGTGACACGCAATCATCTTAAACGCCGCCTGCATTATTTAAGTGTCTATTTTGATTGGGCCGGGACGGTGACCTATATTTACCTTCTGGCCTTCGTTCTCATTGTACTGGGCTATTACTTATATGATCCGTTTACCCGTATTCCCTTCCCCGTCCTAATCAGTATCGAGCGCTTGGCCCAGGGGATTCTGTGGGCAGTACCTCTGTTGTGGCTGCTAGCAGCGTTTGTTTTTTCCGGGAGAACGGCAATCCTTTTAAGTCCGGCAGACGTCCATCATCTGCCGCAATTCCCGTTCCCCAAGCCAACCGTTTTTCTGGAACAATGGCTTTGGCCCGCCGCCAAAAGAATTGTCCTCGCTCTCCTTGGGCCGCTCTTTATCTGGCCTTTCTTAACTCTCCTTCAGGTAAAGTTCCCTTTCGGCAACGTATTACTTACCCAGGCTGTGTGGGGCTTATCAGGCCTTTTCGGGCTGACCCTGCAGTGGCTCTTGGCTTTTGTTCGAAGTTATGTACGCGGATTGATCCTGTGGCTCAAGCGGGGAATCACCATCGGCACCTTAGCCCTTTTGGGCATCAGGCTGCTTGACATCAGACTACGGGACAGCAGCCTACTTGGCAGCAGTCAGCTTATCCCCACTCCGAATTCCGGGGCAGGCATAGCCAATTACGGGCAAGCCGGCTCGGCATCATTTCCGAACCTAGATACCCTCGATGCCCACCTTCTCACTACAGTCTCCCTGCCTTGGTCTAGCTGGCCCTTCTGGGCCTGGATCATCCTGGCTGCCGCCCTAATCGTCCTAGTCAGGTTAACCATTGCCCTCTATGCCCGCAGAGCGTGGGAACCGACATTAAGCCAGAGCCAGGAGGTTCATACCCTGCGCACCCTCATCCGTGCTCGCGACCAACGGGAACTCAAGCGCTACCAGCAGGCAAGGAGAGGGCCTGGGTTCATCGGTCGCTTGTTAGGGCGTAGATATGTCTCCCAGGCTTGGGCTTTATCCTGGAAAGGACTGCTCACCTGGCGCAGCGCCAACTGGACCCAGGTCTTCATCTCATTTCTGCTACCGCTCTTCGTCATCCGCCTGTTCTTTCCCGGCTTTTTAACGCTTCTGCACAGCGGAACCATGGACAGGATGGTTGACGTTCTGATCCGATTCGAGCTGCCTCTAACCCTCTTAATCCTTCAGGGCTATACCCAATTCCTCTTCTCCTGGCAGGATGACCTCCAGCACATGGAACTGTTCCGCCTGCTCCCGATCACCCCCAAGCAGGCGATCCTAAGCACGCTTGCTCCTCCCGTCTTAACCATCGGGCTGATGATGGTACTCATCAGCTTGATCTTTGCCTCGCCGTTTTTAGCCGGACGTGAACTCATTCTCTTGGCCGCCTTAGCCTTGGCGGAGGGGATTCTGGGAGCCCTCTTGGTTGCCCGGGAAATGCTTAAAGACCCCAGTACCGCAACCTCGGCCCTCGGCCCGGAACGCTGGATCTCTGCTTTTTCCCTGCTGGCTGGACCGGCTGTTGTGCAGTTGAGCAGATTCTGGGGATGGTCCACGGTCGACGGCCTCAGCGGCGGTCTCATGGTGGCCGGGGGACTAACGGTCGTGTTCTTTATCCTGATGGTCAATGAATTCGTACTCTTGCGGTCGAGGTATGGGGTTTAGAACCCAAACCCCACGAATAAGTTTTCGTGGGGTTTCGTGTTGTTTCTAGAAATTTTGCGGAACCCCTGAAAGTGTTTAGGCTAGTCAGTATTGTAGTTTAAGGCAACATACTTACTTGGGTAAACTTAAGATTGTAGTAATTTGTCGTAAAATTCTTGTTAAATTTTTGTCACGTTTTAGGGGAGTAAATGTCTCTATATTATAGAATCAGTAAATCAGGCCTTGACTGAAAGGAGTGATTACAGTGAGGGGGTCATTATGCTACACTTCTGCATGTCCATAGTATCACTTAAATAGCATTCAGCAAGGGAAAGTAAGTATGATATTAAAGACCAGCTAATAAAAGTCAAGAGTTTTTTTGATTAATCTTTAATTGCTGGTTCAGAAAAGGAGGGTAAAACAAACCAAGCCATTGAAAAATCCGAACAATGACTAAACCAACGTTTGAATAGGGGACACGAAACGCTCGGCGCTTGCCAAGCAAAATCTCTTTTAATCTGGGGTAGCTCTTTGGGGTAAAAGAGACTTTGCCGTCTTCAAGCGTTTGGGTATGGTGCACGTGTCAATGGAATGATAATCGATCATATCCTCGGCCTTACGGCCTCCGGTAATCCCTCGCATCACCCTTGACACGATACCAGCGGTCTATCGCATCGAAATATTCTAGTCTTAAGCCGCTGCTTGTTGAAGCTTTGTTTTTCTCCAAGATTGATGATCTTCAGGTTTTCTGATTTCAAAGGGCTTTTGGTCACGAAGAACCGCAAAGATGTAGTGGAGAAGTTTGTGCATTACGGCCACGAGAGCTACCTTTTTCTTCTTGTTGACACATTTTGAGGTGTAGTAATCCCGAAGAACAGGGTTAATCTCCTGGCCACTGCGGGTGGTTCGAATAGAGGCCATAGCGATTGTAAAAAGTATTCTTCTCCCTATGCGTGTGCCTCGCTTAGA
Organism: Paradesulfitobacterium aromaticivorans; assembly: GCF_054657415.1. Lineage (NCBI taxonomy): Bacteria > Bacillati > Bacillota > Clostridia > Eubacteriales > Peptococcaceae > Paradesulfitobacterium > Paradesulfitobacterium aromaticivorans. The sequence continues at coordinate 871,468 of NZ_BAAHYT010000010.1, forward strand.
GATTTTGTTTCGATCCCCATTGAATTTACCGGACTGATTGACTGAGGGATCAATACCAAAGAAAGCGGTGAAGGCTTTAGGGGATTTGAAAAGACTGAAGTCTCCGATCTCAGCAATGAGCGTAGCGGCTGTCAGAAAGCCAATGCCGGGTATTTTATCCAGAAGCTCAATATTTCCTCTTGCATTCGCAGGGAATTGATCGGACTCAATCATTGCGTGGATTTGTTTCTCAATACCATTCAAACTGGTTTGCATATTTTCTATGCCATCAATATGAACCTTGATTTTAGCGTCAAGTAATGCAAATTCATGGGGCATAGAAGAAGCCAACTGAGCACATTCTCGAAGCTGATTCACCTTGTTAGAAGCCCATTCAGAGCTCTTACGACTGGTTTTAGAGATTAGCAAAGTGAGCGTCTCTAGGTCAGCATCCTGAACTGCTCTTGGAGAGGGATAACTCCTTAGAATGGCTAAAGCCGTTTTTCCAAGGGTCCCGGAGAACACGTCAAGAAATCCAGGAAAGAGTAAGTAGAGATCTGTACAGAGCCTGTTCTTCATTTCCGTCAGCATATCTGAAAGAGCGTAATACTCCCTCGTCATCATGCGAAGAGCAAGAATTTGGGGCTCAGGCACCATGGAAACCTTAACATCTTGGTATTTAGCCAGCCTGGCGATCGCTTCAGCATCTTTATTATCATTTTTCACTTTTCTTAAGTCGAAATTTTTGATAGAATGAACACTCAAAGGGTTTAGCATAAAACCTTTGAGGTCATTCGACCTCAAGAAGAAGAGTGGTAAATGAAAGATACCCGTAGATTCTACGAAGTAGATGGGCTTTCGATTTAACCGCTCTTCTTCTTTTTTAAGAATATCGAGCAGTTTGTGAAAGCCACTAGGATTGTGATCAATCCTAAACGGTTTGCGGATAAGTTCTCCGGTGGGAGCGAGCATTGCAATAATGGAAAACTCGGAAGAAACATCGATTCCAACAACGAAATCGTTTAGGAACTGAGACAAAATAACACAACCTTTCAAACAGATGAATCAGAGCATCCACTAAAGAAGAATGTCAAACAACCTTGCATTTGAAACGGGTAGCACTAGATAGTGACCCAACCAGCTAAACATCGAATCATTCTTGTGGAGTGACACGCTATTTCACGGATAAGACCTCAGAAGAGGGATCCAGGAGGAACGCACATCTATCTCTCTGACAAAAATGATTATAGCATGATATTTAGCGATAGATCTGTAGAGTGTCAACTAATTCATCTGAACAATAAGGATTAGGTTATCAAAGAACGTTCGGGTTGGTTTTAAGACCTGAACCCTATATTTATCTTACAAGGAGGAAGAAAAATGCATAGGAAAGTTATCCCAATTATCACCTCGATTATCTTAACTTTAGGTATCTTTTCTGGAACTGCTTCAGGAGATGCAATATCCCAATAGAAAGTGTCGTACAATTATTCAAAACAAATAGGGAATGAAAAAAATGAATAAATTGATTATTTTAATAATATTAGTTATAGCGGTTGCTACTGTTTCAGGTTGTAATATAAGTCAAAATCAAGATACTTTACTTTCTCAAAATTCCTCAAAATCGACCGCGGCAACGATTACAGAAACCAACTCAGATGCTGCGAATATTCCAATAAAGTTCTATGAAATGTTAAATAATAAGCAATATGACGAAGCTGTTAAACTTCTTGGCCCACAGCTTGCTTTTATGGGCTCTCCAGAATATAGAAAATATCTTATTAACCTTGATAATACAGTTATTAAGAATTTCCACGATATAACGAATGATCCACAAGTTAATATAACCCCAACGGAACAAAGTTATTATGCAGTAAAAACTTATTACGCAGACCTTGATATTACAGTAAAGGATAAAAACCTTGTTCCTGCCCTCACCCTTCCACAACATCGTATATTTATTGTAGTAAAGGTTACTAAAGACGGGCCTTGGCTCTTGGATAGTGATGAAGCATGTCCTGCTCATAGTTAAAAATAGTACAAGCAAAGTGCCAATATTCACCAAATTACTTAATAACAAAGGGGCTGTTGCACAACGAGCTAAAATAATTCGTCGGTAACGGCCCCTTTTTCATAGCTAAAAACAAACTACGGGTCCCGAAGAACCCGCAGTTGGCGTATAATTTAGTTGTACTAAACCGCTGCGCGGTGGCTATTTATAGCAAACTAATTTAATTTGAGTCATGATATCATCTTTTCTGACACCCCTATTAATCTCGAAAGGATGGTTATCATGACTCAAAACTCTTTAACGCTGCCTGTCCATCTTCAACAAATGAAGTTCGAAATGGAACTTCGCGGTCTTTCCCCTCAAACCCTGCAACATTATCTCACCCATTTAAGGCTCCTGGAAAAATATTTTAATAAACCAGCCTCCCAGGTCTCCCCAAATGAAATCAAAGAGTATCTTTATTTCCGGATTAAATCCGGGCTCAGCTACAGTAACATTAATATTTCCTGCAATGCTTTCAAACTCTTCTTCAACAAGGTGCTTAAGTACAACTGGTCAGATAACGTTATCGTCCGGCCCAAAAGGCCGAAAAAGCTTCCCTGTGTTTTATCTAAAGACGAAATTCTATCCATTATTGATCAGGTCGATAATCTTGACAGTGGTAGTGATTCGTGCGCTGTTTCTGCACAAATTACCGAAAAAGGTCTTTATGATTTTATGGGGTGTTGTTCTCTGTCGGCTGTTTTTACCATTTTCATTTACGTCTGAATATAGTGTTTATACGCTGATAAACCATGTTAACGCATATATGGGACAAACAAGTGCAATAGCGGAACGATCAATAACTGCACCGTCAAGTTCTTTTACCGAATTGTATATCAATTCCGTTATTTCAAAATTTCCAGTTTCATCAGTGGAGTCTTTTAACTGGATTGTGGTTATTTGGTCTGTGGGTGCTATGATAACTGCTTTTGCATTTCTAATTCCACATATACGCTTTTGCCATGTCAATAAAACGGCAATACCCGTAGAGGATGACAAACTAAACGCATGGATTGCAGAACACCATATCAAGCGGCGGGTACAGGTAAAGCAGAGCGAAAACATCATGATTCCTGTCACATATGGAATATTAACGCCGATCATTTTGCTCCCTAAGTCGTTAAAACAATTAGATGAAGAACAACTGCGATTTGTGCTTGTTCATGATCTGACTCATATTAGGAATTTTGATGTTTTGTTGAAATGGCTCTTGTTTGCAGCAGTAACTATACATTGGTTTAATCCGTTTGTATGGATCATGTATGTGTTGGCGAACCGTGATATTGAGCTAGCCTGTGATGAAACAGTACTTCGGACAACGGGTGGACAATTTTCAAAAACCTCGTACGCTATGGCTCTCATCAGCCTTGAAGAACATAAACTCAAAGCCAATCCAATTGGAAACTATTTTAGCAGAAATGCTATTGAAGAAAGGATAACATCTATTATGAAAACCAAAAAAATTACTGTTTTGAGTGTGTTAATGGCATTTATTATTGTAGCCGGAACCATAACCGTATTTTCCACAGCTTCTGCTGTGGCAGAAGATTCTTTAACGAATAATCCAACTGCGGCTGCAGAAATAGTCCCTGATTATCCTGTCAATGAGCAAGGACAAACGTATGGATCTTTGCCTTACTTTGAAAACAAACCAGTAAAAGAACCGGACTTGATTAGCGCGGAAGGAGAAAATGGGATTATTGGATATGTAAAAGCCACCGATATGGTCCCATCGGTTTCTTCACCGGAAGAGGCCATAGCCTACCAAGAAACTATCGAGGCTGTCGGATACGAATCAGTCCCCCTGTATGAATCAGATGGCAAAACTGTAATCGGCGAATTTAGAATGTATTTGAATTATTCAATCCCGGATTAACGCAATCAAATATTATCCAAAATTCAATGCTGTTTTCGCTAAATAGCATTGCTTTTGCGGCAGAATCCCAAGGTGAACCGGGTGCAGCTATTGTAACGGATTCGAATGTGGATAGTAATGTCCCTGTGTCGGATATGTTGAATGGAGCTTTGCGTTCCACGTCAAAGCCGACAGAGTTTTGGGATCTTGAAGAAGATGGAATATATCATGCTACGCTGTCAACAGTGGGAGTATCATGGTTATATGCCAACTTTTACTTTTCACCTAATGACGACGGGAGAATATATGTTGATTTTGATGATTTAGACCCAAAAACAAAGGAGCGTGCCGAAGCGGGGCACGCTGTATCGGAATTGACTTCGATTGTTGTAATTGTCAAGTGATTTGGCATTCTGTCAAACCCCAATCTTCATTAAAGGAATGCTATCTTCGGACATCTCATCTGGACATAGATCCTGGCCACCTTGCCATTCAACTGTTCCGTTCGCTGGCTTCACTGCTCGAAAGAAATCCATATTAGTTAACTCCTTAAAAAATGGATAATCCAGATACGGTTTGACATCAAATACACGAACCTCACCGTTATCAAAAGTTAAGATTAATGTATAATCGTCCTGAGGCTTAACACCAATAACCTCCGGATTCATGAGTTACCCCTCCTATCTTAAAGGTTCTATCGAGAGTACTCTTTCTCCCTTCATTGCCAATTCCCAGTTTTCCAACAAGTCTTCTTGATGAATAAATAATTCGTGCTGCTGCGTTCGAGGTATGGGGTGGTGCACATTCATACACCTGGACTCCTGTATGCAGACGCCGCAAAAGGACAGAAAGTTTATGAACGGGTCTCATCCGTAATTCGAAACTCACACATAGAATATAACCGCTTGATTTTAACTGTCCCCACGAAAAATTTTTTCGAAGAAATTTGCAATTCATACTTGGTTTACCGACATATTACTACTGCCAAGGCTATGAAAGAAGGGTTTCTATAGTGGTATTTTTTTGTAGAACTGGAACCACTAAGCTCACATTTCTTCTGATAGTTATGTGTTTCATTGTGATTTTTTTTGTAGTATCTTGTACTCCAAAAAAGATAACACCAACAGACCAATCGAACTATCCTGAACCGTCAATTCAAATGGATCAAGCTCCTAAGACGGAAACAGCGAATAACTCCCAAGTATATGAAACTAATGAAAATAGCTGGATTCTTACAACTGAACCTTTTAACGGAGAGAGGAATGCCTCTCAAAAGACAGATATTTCTATTACCTTTAATCAAAATATGGATATATCCACCCTGAATCCTGAAAATATAACGGTTATGGAGGGTATGCACAGTCGTTTTATAATTAATATGTTTAATTACCAATATGATTCAAAAACCCGTACTCTCCATTTAAAATTTAAAAACCCTGAGTCAGATTACGGTCCTGAAAATGGCATCTTGGTAACTGTTACAGGGAATGTTGCCAATGCTGAACACAAAAAGATGGGGAAGAATTTTGAGTTCGGTTTTAGCGTAGCACCGGATTAAGGTCTATGTGCCTCCAGCAAATCGCGTACAACTTCTCCTGCTATGAGTAGACCTACCACCGAGGGCACGAAAGAAATGCTTCCCGGAATCTGTCTTTTCTTGGCACAGTGGGCATCCCCTCCCGGGCAGATGCAATTGGTGCTGCAGTCGGGCATATTTTGCCTGGGCTCTTGCGGCAGATCGGGTGAATATACGACCCTGATTCCTCGCGTAATACCCTCTTTGCGGAGCAGCTTGCGCATGGCTTTAGCTAAGGGGCAACCGCTGGTTTCGGAAATGTCCGCGACCACATAATTCGCCGCAGTAAGCCGATTGCCAGCCCCCATGCTGGAGATAAAAGGAATGCCTCTGGCAAGGCATTCCTTAGCAAGGCTGATTTTGCCGGAGACGGTATCAATCGCATCAACTACATAATCAAGCTTCTGTCCAAGCAAACTTTCCGCGTCCTCTTCAGTATAAAATTCTTTTATCGCTTCGACATGGGCTTGAGGATTGATATCTTGAATACGTTTTTTCATGACGTCCACTTTGGCTTGACCGACTGTTGAATGCAAAGCATGCAACTGCCTGTTAATATTCGTCAAACAGATCTCATCAAAGTCTACTAATATTAAATGGCCTACCCCGGCACGAGCCAAAGCTTCGGCGGTAAAAGAGCCTACCCCTCCGATGCCGAAAATAATCACTGTACTTTGACTTAAGCGAGTGGTACCTTCAGACCCGATTAAAAGTTCGGTACGGGAAAATTTGTGTTGCATAATTTCCTCCTGAGTTAAAAATGAGCTGACTTTTTCACGGCAAAGCACAAGGTTACTTCACCCTCGGAAAAAAGAATAATCCTTTGTAACTAAGTCATTTTAGCATAACTTTTTCTAGTGACAAAATTTCTTAAGAAATATTAACAACTGCATGTATGCAGCAACAGCTTAGAACAACTATTCACGAAAACATGTTCGGAGTCCAAAAATATTCGTTGAGTTGATCCCGTGATTCATGGTATAATTTTACAAAGAACTATAACGTTGTGCCTCGTATGTTACTTCCGGCTACTAGGCACGTCTGCAATTAGGTTCTATCCTAAGCAAAAAGGGGGGTACCCTCGTGGAGAGTGTCTTACTCAGACTGATTGACAAAATTGTGAAGATAGTTGATCCCGATAAAATAATTCTTTTTGGTTCTAGGGGAAAGGGTATCGAAACAATTGACAGCGACTATGACCTGTTAGTCCTAAAACATGGCATAAAAAGCAGACGGGCAGTCGCTCATGAAATTTACCGAAATCTAACTGATATACCTGCCGCAGTAGATATCCTCGTTGAAACACCGGAACGATTGGAGAAGCACATTCATACACCTGGGTTCGTGTATGCGGACGCTGCAAAGGGACAGGTAATCTATGAACGATGATATATGGCTTCTTTGGCTATCACGGGCCAATAGTAATCTTAAAAGAGCTGAACTTGACAGACAATTACCCGATATTCTTTACGAAGACCTATGTTTTGATACCCAGCAGGCTGTCGAAAAAAGTCTCAAAGGCTTAATGTCATATTTGGGCATCAATATCCCGAAAACCCATTCGATAAGCTACTTGTTACAGTTAATTGAGAAAAACGGAACGATTCGGATTCCCAGGGACCTAAACGAGGCTTCCATCCTTACTGACTACGCCGTAACCACCCGCTACCCAGGTGACTGGGAACCCGTTAGCGCAGAAGAATACACTCAGGCAGTTTATTTAGCACAAAAAGTTTATCAATGGGTTTCGTCTATAGTTCTAAAACCATAACCACAAAAAGATTGCAAGAATGTCGATTTCAGTTTTAACGTTGTTAAATATTCCATTGGACATAAACTAACCTCCAAGAAAAATTTTTCTTGGAGGTTGTTCAATTTAAATATATCGTTAACAATCCAGATTTTCAGTTAATTCTATTGCATTTTTTTCACCGGATCTTCGTTAATATCCCGGCATCCATTTCGCATACCGTATCGCACAATCGATCAATATCCTCGGAACTGTGTGAAGCAATTAAAATGGTTTTCCCTTCCTCTTTAAGCTTGAGCAAAAGCTGCCTCACTTCTTCAACACCATGCTTATCCAGACCGTTCATTGGTTCATCCAATATGAGAAGAGAAGGGTCTTCCATAATCGCCTGGGCGATGCCAAGGCGTTGCCGCATTCCGAGAGAATATTTGCCAACCCACTTTTTGCTCTCCGGGTCTAATCCGACCCGCTTCAGAGTATCCTTAATTCTCCTGTCATTAATTTTCTTGCGGATGAGTGATAGGAGCTTGAGATTCCTGTAGCCGCTATAATGGGGTAGAAACCCCGGAGCCTCAATAATAATGCCAATGTCAACCGGCACGTCTACCTCTCTCCCGATTTGTTTGCCGTCGACGAATATTTGGCCTGAGGAAAGTGGCATAAAACCGCAGATGCATTTAAATAAAACCGTCTTGCCCGACCCGTTGCGCCCGACGATACCGTGAATCCTGCCCGCTTCAAAGGAAGCTGAAACCTTATCAAGCGCGGTAGCGTTCTTGAATTTTTTCGTTGCTTCTTGAATCACTATGGCATTTTTCTCAGCCATTTTATCTCCCCCTTTACACTGGCGGCAAAACATCGATGTTCGTTTTACGCATAAAGAAACCAGCCAGTAAGATTAGTGTGAGGTTAAGTCCGCTTAAAACACTGACTGCATAAGTGAGTGACGGCAAGGCTGAAGTATGGGTAATATCGAGAGTACCAAGACTTGCCCAGGATACCGGTGATAAACTAAACAGAAGAAAGCCGTTAGCCTCAAAGGCGAAATACTCTAAAAAAACGAAGGCGGTAACCACAACGGCTCCGATTTCCCTCGCAAAACGCATATTGAGCACGAACATGAGCAACCCCAAAAATGTGCCGACCAGCCAATTCATCATGAAACTAAAGGCCATCGCCCCAACGGGCGTGTACGCAAGCTGCAGCCGGTAACTGATGGGCAATCCAATGTTAAATTGATTTCCTGCATCCGTTAGGGCCAAGGTTCCGAAAATCTTCCCCCACTCCCTGGAAAAGGTCAAATTGGGCAGCAGCATTAGGGCGGAAATGATCGCAATAAAGAGGAAGTAGAGGGCGGAAGCCAGCATAATATAGACAATCTGACCCCACAGCCAATCCTTTTTACCGGATCGGATAATGACATAGGGCTGGTGGGCGTCGATAAACGGCGCATCACAAAACAGCAGGACAATCCCGAGCATAAGCAATAAAAGTACTCTTTGACTGAGTGCGAGATAAGGAAACACCCACGGGGTTGCCGCCACCTGCACGGCAGAAGAAAAATCGGCAATCGGTCGAATCACTTCGCTTAACAATCCTAAAAGGAGCAGTACGAGCACATAGATCCGGGGGTTGGCGGACCATTTGCGCAAATTTTGAGTGCTGCAGGACAAAATTCTAAAGATCTTAGCCATGCTCCAGCCTCCTTTGGATTTGGTGCACGATCAGAATTCCCATCAGGATACATAATAAGGTTACAAAGAAAGCAGAGTAAAGCAGAGAAAATAACGGCTTGCCTGAAGAGATTGTTCCAAACAAAATACTCTTTAAGTTGAACCAATCCGGCAATCCGATTATACTGGTAAGTTTGATAAAAAAATAATAAGAAAGGATAGGGGAGGCAAATGTTACAAAGATATTGGTAAGATAAGTTGAAATCCCCAGAGCCAGGACGGCAAAGAAGGCCGCTGCAAAAAAATTAATCAAAATCTTGGCAGCAAAATAGGTTGTAAAATTCCCCCCTGACAGCAGACTTCCATACACCGAATCTGAGACAGCATTCTCAAACATGGGGCTTTGACTGTTCACAAGCGGGAGGTACAAGCGCAGCAATAGGATAAAAAGAATTTCTCCCAAGGCCACAGCGCTTCCGCCCGCCAAAGCGCTGGTAAAAACTTTAGAAATCCCATAGCTTTTTTTGTTTGTGCGAATGACCGTTGAGCGGATAAAGGGGTCCCGCCAACATTTTAACGAAAATATACGCTAAGACATATTCTGGAAGCAAAAAGCCGGTTTTCCTTACTCTAAGGATTACCGGCTTTTGATTATTTGGGGTAATAACAGCGTAGCTATAACCACCCGCAAAGTAGATGGTACTATATGGGAAACTTATTAATAACATCGTTATATTCAGCAATTCCTTAAATGACTGGGTGAACGGGACAATGCGATCCTTGTTCCCTTCCCTTTATTTATCCGCATTTGGCAGTAATGAAAATCAACGTCTGTAAGCTTGATGTTATCAACTCACTCGCCCTTACGCCCGTATAGAGCAGCGTTTTAACTATCATCATATCCTTAAAGTTTTAGCTTTCCAAACCCCCATTATAGTATCGCTTTAATTCTTCTCCGTTGGAACATAAGGAAGATTTTTAGCCGTTTTAGGTATTTCTATTCCCAACTCAGCTTTCAGGTTGTTGAATTATGCTTTTAAGATAGGCATAGTCAGGTCGTTCACCCCGAAGATACTTGGCCAACTCCTTAGCTTTCTTTTTAGCCGAAGTTCTCTTTTCCGTCATGCGATCACACCTTCCTCCAGCGGAAGGCGTTCATGCATATCAAGTTTGAACGTTACATAAGGGTTGATATGAGTGTAAACAAGAGGTGTTAAAGCTCGAAAGTCTTCCGGAGTCATTAGATTAAACCATTTCGGATTTGACAAGATGTTATGAAGCATGAGGCGTATTGATATTCACCAAACAATTTTGTAAAAGGTTCAACGACAGAACAGCTTAAATTATACGTTAATCGTTTTTTAACCTTTCAAGAATGTCACGAACAGTCTCATTAATGCTATTTAATTTCCTCACATGCCATACAACAAAAATGATAAATGCAACTATCATAGCCAAAGGAATTAAGAGAACACCAAGAGTAGCTTGTGTGGCGTCCATAGTCCTGTTTACTCCTTTCAATTTCTCTAATTTGTTAAAAAGCCCTTACGATTTCGCCATTTTCATTAGTACACACATGGAATTTTTCGACATCCAGGAATAATATACCTTTATTCTTACTAAACAAATCGGCAACTTATTATGACAATTTTCTCGGGTATTAAGTATTATAATTTAAATGGTCGGATAAATTAATATGGAAAGGAAGGAAATTCAATGATAAAAAGGAAATTTTTAACTACAATCGTACTTTGTTTGGTAATGCTTCTGTCTGTAATTCCTGTGTATGGTGCTCCAGCAAATACAACTAAGTTAACTGACGAGGCAATTGGCAATTTAAAGGTGAAATTTAATTCTGAGGGAGTACCAAAGGATAAACAAGAATTACTTATACAGAAAATTATGAATGGGGAATTAATTGATTCAATAAACCCGGAAAAACTAAACGCTATACCTCAAGATTTTTTTCTTTATCAAACATTGATTCAGAAAAAAAATATGTTTTCCCTGACGGTTCATATGTAAAAGCATCAGTAATAGAAATTATTCCTGAAAATGAACAAAAGCTGTTAGATACTATTGGGGATAGAAAAGTAGTTGATGAATTACTCTACAACAGAGATAAAAACCAGGAACAAGTTGTTCAGACAAGTGATTTAAACACTTTAGCCATAACAAGTGGTTTTATCACTCATTCTGAATGGATACAATATGACTTCACTTTAACTGGCGGAGGATATGATTGTACGTATACGACTTCGCCGGATATTTGGACTGGTATGAGTACGATTAATTCCTATAGTAACCCAATGACATGGTCAGTAGGTGGAGAAACAAACTCTGAAACTTTTAATTTGATTAGACAAACACAAATTGGAGAAACTCCTGCTCAACTTCAACTACGATGGAGATACGTCGCTATAGGTGGTGCAGGTTCATTTTGGTATGGATTTACTTTTAACATCAAATATGAACAAACATGGATATCATAATAGTATGTAACTAATATTCTAAATCCGACCAAGTTAAAGCTCCTTATAGGTAGTGTCACTTACTGTCATCTACTTATAGGGAGCATTTTTTTACATTTTCAAATTTCAATTTGAGTATTTAGCTCTTTCTTTCCCGGATCTCCAAAACTTACTCTTGTTTTTATTGAGCCAGTTCACGTCGACCGTCAGAACTGTGGACTGACTCCATAATTAGTGGCTATCTCATTATGTCTTTTGATCGTTCTTTTACCACCACTGTCTGTTAAGGCGCTCAACCAAGTTATGAATATCTTCTTTCCGAATAACCATGAGGCTCAACTACCTAAAATTTAATGACCGCTAATAAACATTAGCGGCTATTTCTATGCCTAAAATTAAGGCTTGATGTCCGCTAACGTTTCAGCTAAGATAAAATTACCATGTCCACTAATGTAAATCAAGCGTAGGAGGAGCTCTGTAATGGATCTATCTACTCAGGGAGAACTCATTATTGCTAAATTTATTGATACTTTAACTAACCAAGAAGATTTGAATCCAAAGACGCTTAAAGAATATGCCAGTGATCTAAAACAATTTGTTGGTTGGTTCGAGTCTCCTGAACACCAGGAAGAAAATATTATTTTCCGCATAGAAGATGTATCTACACCGACATTAACCCGGTATCGGGACGTAATGCAAAGAATTAGTGAACTAAAACCGGCAACGATTAACCGGCGGCTTATAACACTTAAACGTTTTTTTGAGTGGGCTATTGCTGAAGAATTTATTCGCCGTGATCCATCCAAGCCAGTAAAGTTAGTTCCGGAAGAAAAGGTTAGCCCACGACAAATGACTGATAAAGAAGAAGCTGCCCTTGTTGCAGCTGCAGAACATAACGGAACGCTTAGGGATCAGGCTATCTTAATTGTTATGTTACATACCGGATTACGTACCATGGAAGTATGCGACTTAAGCCCAAGAGATATAAGCATTGGGAAGCGTAGTGGTCAACTTATTGTTAGGGCAGGAAAGCGCAATAAACAGAGAGAGGTTCCTCTAAACTCAACATGTCGTGCTATACTGGAAAAATACATGGCTGAATTATCACCAGGTAGTGTCTATTTATTCCCTTCAGAAAAGACAGGTAAACGGCTCAGTGAACGGGCCTTGCGACACGTGATTCAAAAGTACATGAAACTAGCACGGCTTGAAGGACTAAGTGCTCATGATCTAAGGCATCGCTTTGGATACGTTATGGCCGAAAACACTCCTTTACATCGATTAGCCCAAATTATGGGGCATGACAGCCTGGATACGACCATGATTTATGTTAAAGCAACCCGCGCTGATCTGCAATCCGAAGTTGAAAAAATCTCATGGGATTAAGAGGTAAAGCATTGTATGTATGCAAGGGTAAAAGAACTGCTCACTCCGGAAGAAAGATTGCGGTATACTCAAATACCGTCCAATCTAGGTGAGTGGGAACTGGGTACCTACTTTACATTAACCCAGCATGATATTGAAGTGATCCAACGGCGGCGCAGAGATTACAACCGGCTTGGATTTGCTGTCCAGCTTTGTGTTCTCCGTTTCCTTGGCTGGCCTTTATCTGATGTAAATAATATTCCGGAGAAAATATTACGATATATCGCTAAACAAATTAGTGTTGACTTTAAAGAGTTTAGCTCATATTCCCAACGTGAGGCAACCAAATATGAACATCTTGAAGAAATTAGAGAAAAATACGGGTATTCATCCTTTACGATTCATGAATACCGGGAACTTTCTAAGTTTCTCTATCCCCAGGCTATGGCTAATGGCAACCCACTTCATTTAATTCAAGTCGCTTTGGATGAGCTGCGTAAACGCAAGATCCTTCTTCCCGCCATGGCTACGATTGAGAGAGCCGTTTGGGAATCACGTAAGAGAACCGAAGGTAAAATATTTAAGATTTTGGGCGCATCCCTTACTGCTGAACAAATGGAAAAGCTTGATAAAATTGTATCTCCTATGCCCGAGAGCAACAAGACCTACCTGGCATGGTTAAGGGAAATCCCCGGTACATTTTGACCTGATGCGTTTTTAAAGGTTATTGAAAAGCTTGAATACATACGTGATTTAAAACTTCAGGTGGATACAAGTGGAATCCATCCAAACCGGCTACGGCAACTGTCCAAAATAGGCGCTCGTTATGAACCTCACTCTTTCCGAAGATTCAATGACCCCAAAAAGTATGCTGTTTTGGTAGCTTATTTGCTCGACTTGATACAGGATTTGACCGATCTAGCTTTCGATATCCATGATAGACAGATCATGTCCTTACTTTCTAAAGGGAGAAAAGCCCAGGAGGAAATTCAAAAGCAGAACGGTAAAACGATTAACGAGAAAGTAGTTCTCCTAGCCGATTTAGGAGCTGCCCTAATTAAGGCTCGTAAGGAAGGAATTGATCCCTATGTAGCACTTGAAGCAGTTTTACCGTGGGATCGTCTGGTTGCCTCTGTCGAAGAAGCAAAGCAGTTAGCTAGACCGGTTGACTACGATTACCTTGATCTGCTTGAAAAGAAATTCTATGTACTTCGTAAATATACACCAACCCTGTTAACCTCATTAGAATTCCACTCAACCAAGTCTGCTGAACCCTTGTTAAAGGCCATTGAAACAATCAAGAATATGAACGAAAACGGCAAACGGAGAGTTCCGGAAGACGCTCCACTTGAGTTTATTTCTAATCGCTGGCAAAAACATATTTATGATGATGACGGCAATATAAACCGCCATTATTATGAGATGGCCGTTTTAACAGAACTCCGCAATTCTATTCGGTCGGGGGATGTTTCGATTGTCGGCAGCCGCGAGCATAAAAACTTTGAGGAATATCTGTTTTCTAAAGAAGAATGGAGCCAAATAACCCAAGCCAAAACTAGAAGAATACCTGGAAGAACGTACTGAATCCTTGTTAAAGCGTCTGAAATGGGTATCCTCTAACGTAGATGACTTGGAAGGTGTAAATCTTGAAAACGGAAAGCTTCATATAGACCGTTTAGAAAAAGACGTTCCGGATGAGGCCAGAAATTTTAGTTTATCACTTTACGAATTGCTGCCACGTATTAAGGTAACAGATTTACTTATGGAAGTTGCTTATTGGACTGGCTTCCATGAACAGTTCATACATGCATCCACCAATCGTCTTCCCAGTGAGGAAGAAACAATCATTCTGATGGCTACCCTGATGGCCATGGGTACTAATATTGGGCTCACCAAAATGGCAGAATCTACACCGGGTATCTCATATCGGCAGATGGCCAATGCTGCACAATGGCGGCTATACGAGGACGCTATGAACAAGGCACAAGCAGTCCTGGTCAATTTTCATCATAAATTAGCCTTATCGTCATATTGGGGAAACGGTACCACCTCTTCATCAGACGGTATGCGTGTTCAAATTGGTGTTGATGCTCTTTATGCGGATGCTAATCCTCATTATGGGACTGGAAAAGGGGCAACGATTTACCGTTTTGTTAGCGACCAATTCTCTAGTTTCTATGCCAAAGTAATCAATACAAATGCCAGGGATGCAGTACACGTCATTGATGGCCTTCTACATCATGAAACGGATCTAGTGATAGAGGAACACTATACGGATACTGCTGGTTATACCGATCAGGTTTTTGGATTAACCCACCTCTTAGGCTTTCGCTTTGCTCCCCGATTAAGGGATTTAGCTGATTCAAAGCTATATTGCATCGGAAAAGCCAGCGAATATCCTAAACTGGAGAAATTGTTGCGTGGGCAAATTAATACTAAAGTTATTAAAGAAAATTATGACGATGTACTAAGACTTGCTCACTCGGTACGGGAAGGCACAGTGTCTGCCTCGTTAATTATGGGGAAAATAGGCTCCTATTCCCGGCAGAATAGTTTAGCTACGGCACTACGTGAAATGGGACGCATTGAAAAGACTATTTTTAGTTTAGATTATATTTCAAGCGAAGCTATGCGAAGACGTATCCATCGAGGATTAAATAAAGGAGAAGCTATGAACGCATTAGCTAGAGCAATCTTCTTCGGAAAGTTCGGTGAGCTGCGCGAACGGGCACTTCAGGACCAACTTCAGAGAGCCAGTGCGCTTAATATTATAATTAATGCTATTAGCGTTTGGAATACTGTTTATTTAACTAAAGCAACGGAACTTAGGAGAAATAAAGGAGATTTCCAAGAGGAACTACTGAATCATATCTCTCCTCTTGGATGGGAACATATAAACTTTTTGGGTGAGTATAAGTTTGATATAAAACAAACAACCACATTAAAATCCTTGCGACCTCTTAAATACAACGATAAAAATAATTAAGACGGTTTCTCCTTAGAGTAAGGGAAACCGTCTTTTCACTTCCATAATATGTCTTAGCGTATATTTTCGTTAAAATGTTGGCGGGACCCCATAAACTGATTGTTCCAATCCGCACAAAAACTGGTCGCATACGGCAGGGTGGCAAAGATCATTGACAGCATCGAAAAACCCTGGACATGGGCAACCCGATATAGATATAACACGTCCCCATAGCTTTCCTCTAACATTCTACCCTCAGTGCCGGCGCTAAAAAACAGTGCCACGCTCATACCGGTCACAGCCAGGAGAAAGCCAAAGGAAAAGAAGGCCCGACGGAAATCTATCCTGGCATTGCCCAAAAGCTGCTTCACAGGATTTCACCCCCGGTGCTCGCATCGACGATAATTCTGCTATGAACAGCAACCTGCTCACCTTTGTCGTTTGTCCTTACCTGTTCCAGCTCAAAAGCCCAGGCCGGAACCATCCTGAATTCATCTCTTGACCTGTTGATCAGCGTCGGCACATAATAGAACTTAATACCGGGTTAATTATTTTGCCATCATACACCATTTCCGTTGAAGACCCTCCGTCTAGGTTTACGGCATTAATCGCGTCATACTCCAAAAAAACATTCATGAGGTCACGCAAAGTAGCTCCCAGGCTCCAAGTTGGCAGATGACCGTCAATAACTACAAAAATTAGTGTGCTATCAGCTGTCTGGCCGATGCCGGTGCGGGGAGCAATACCCCAACCGCCGTCCCCTATGACCACCGGTTTGCCCTTATCTATTAGCTTGGGGCCAAAAGTCACAGCTTCTTGGATGCGGTTTTTAGCTACTTCAGCCACTGACATATCGCTAATGATTAACTCGCCTTTATCATTCAAGCCGATAATACCGGCCCTTTGCTCGCCGGCATTATTATGCACCACTGTTCCTTCATGCACAGTAATGCCGGCGGGAAAACTGCCATTCCCTTTGCCATCCGGATCATAAAAACCGCCGGCGTTAATGCCGCCAACTGCCCCGGCGTCTTTAACCATATTGCTTAACCATTCCCCTTGAACACCAATATCTTTAGTCACTGCCACTTTCACTCGCTGAGGATTCTTCACCAGCATAACTTTACCTTTGAAACCGTTCCCCTGAATATCTTCAATCATTACTCCTGCAGCCGGGTCGTCTGTTTGAACCTGCTGACGTTTGACGGGAGTGATACCCGTGTCACCCGAATCATAGGAACTCAATATGGTGTTAATCTCCTCTTCTGACAGGAACGCCTTCACCACTTGGGGATGACGTGAGGTGTAAACTGAACCAACGGCCGCTATTTTAAGGGCTTGAAAAGGCCCCCAGAACAAAACCAAGGGAGCCAGTAAAATGCTAAAGGCAATATGGAAAATTACAAAATATGCTCAATGCAACTTGCGGGTGTAAACGGGAATACCAACCGTATCAGCAAGAGAAACCAAATGATG
The DNA here is from genome assembly GCF_054657415.1 of Paradesulfitobacterium aromaticivorans. Classification (NCBI taxonomy): domain Bacteria; kingdom Bacillati; phylum Bacillota; class Clostridia; order Eubacteriales; family Peptococcaceae; genus Paradesulfitobacterium; species Paradesulfitobacterium aromaticivorans. Next base: position 888,631 of record NZ_BAAHYT010000010.1, read on the forward strand.
TAATGTAAGGAAGGAGGCAGCTTGTCCTTAAACGCGAACTTTACTAAAAGAATAATCGGAACCATCAGAGATGCTACTAAGGAAGAAAACACGACCCAATCAAAAACAGCATACAGGAAGCCCAACCATCTCACCCCCCCTTGGTATTACTGCTATCCAAAATGCGTTTGAGTTCGGCAACCTCCTCATCTGATAGTCCTTCTTCTTCTAGAATGTTGGTCAACAAGAGGTTTAGTGAACCATCATAAACTTTTTTGAGGAAAGAATTGCGGGCTTCGCTGCGGCACTCTTTTTGGGATAAAAGAGGTCTACATACATACGGAGATGAACCTTTCTCAATCGCCACAACCTTTTTCTTAACCAGCCTGTTAATTAACGTGTAAATGGTGGTCGGACTCCAACCGGTCTTTAAGCGCAAACTTTCGACTATTTCACTGGATGTGACAGGCGCTTTTTCCCACAATATTTTCATAACTTGCCATTCAGCATCCGATATCTTAGGAATCTTATTCATTTTTACCATCCTCTACACTTGTAGAATTTACGTTCATTCTACAAGTGTAGAGAGAAGTTGTCAAGCTATTCTTTACATTTAAGCGGATGGGATTGCCCTCTGTCGAGCACTGTTTCGAAGTTCTCATTAAAAAAGCGCGCCTAAGCTGGCACGCTTTTTTAAATAAGCCCTTGATATATATACTTCTCTTTATAAGCCCAATTCCTTTTCCACTTCCTCCACGGTATAAATACGCCCTGCCTTTATATCCTCTTCAGCCTCAGCGACCGCTTGTTCATCTTCATCAGTCCACGGTTCATCATTATAAATAGGGTCGGCTAAATGCTCTTCTAATGTTTGCCCATGTTGCTGCTGTCGAATCAACTATCAATCATCTCCTCATGTCCTATATAGAAACATAGATAATTATGAATCAATTTTTGGTACCTGTAAATTGTGAAAATCTTGGGTATTCTGTCAAACCCCAAATGATATACTCTTATGCCGTGATCAATTCGACTAAACTATGTCTTATGTTTTGAAGTAGCTGCTGTTCCAATGCTCCCAGGTAGGTAGTTATCCTTTTCATATCAACCGCTCGAACCTGGTCAATTAAAGCTACTGATGGCCTTGGCAGCCCACCTGTGCCGCGGGGTATCTGATGGTAGAGAATTGGATTTTGGTTAGCCCAATTTCCGCCTTGCGAAGTCACCGGAACAACTAAAACAATCGGGAAACGGAGATACCCGCTGGGAACAGCTACTATAATTGCTGGCCGAAGGCCTTCCTGTTCATGTCCCTTTGGTTCATGAGTAGGAAGGTTGACCAGAACTACGTCTCCTGGTTGGATGCCGGTACTCAATTTTTCTGGCCCCCTTCGATTTCCAGCCCTTTGCCTTCTACAAAGCGCACGGGCTTACCTTTGGGTACCCCTTCGGGCCCCCAATCATATGGAGGCCAATCGGCCAGTTCAGCATTTAACCAGTTGATGTCCTCTAATCGTGATTCTAGTATTATGGACTCCATGAACCTTTTCGCAATCGAGATTGCTTTTTCGGGCAATAGATCTACCAGACGGTGGAGATCTTCCTTAGGTATACTCATCAGTATCACCGTTCCTTTAAACGTTCCCGACTTTCATTATATCATACAGTATTAGGTTGCAAACAGAAATCGCCGCCTTAACACCAGCATGATAGGTAAAACAATCATACTTGTTACACATGATGAGGATATTAAAAAACACAGAGATAGGGTGGTGAATTTATGATGTAGGTTAATTTGAAATCTCTTTTATATAGTCCCGAATGACCCCCAGGCACCATTGAAAAACATCTCTTCCTCCTCGCATCCCCAGAAATTGCCAAATGGTCCTTCTGCTGTCGGAGTACTGGCTACCATGAGTTTAGAAAACCCGAGTTGTCCCAAGCCCAGTTATACTGGTAATAATCATAATAACTCGTAGATTGTACGGCACACCATACGTTAAAAGCGGAAGAACCAGCCCTTGACGTGGGTACGGCGGGTCGTGCTGTTTTGTCAGTACCGTTTCCACCTAAACCTGCCCAAACACACTGAGAAGCAAAATTCTGACAATCATCGCTTGAGTTATATCCAAAAACTGAGTTGCTTGTATCACTGTAATGGGCTGCTGCATATGCAACAGCATAACTGGTCTATTCCGATATCCGGCATGATCAGCAGTCTGATCTTCTCGGCCTTCTCTTCATAACAGACCAAAGTGAAAAAACATCTCTACTTGTTCCATGTTGCCGACGCGTGTTTGGACATAGACCTTGCTGTCACATTCATGAACTCTTACGGACTGGAATTTGCTTCGTTCGATAAAGTAATGACTGATATCTCCGGTCTATTAAACACCCGTATCCCGACATTTCCATTCCCTAAGCCCCAGTTTACAATCATCTCTTTGTTTTCAATTAAGTAACTACCCGCATAATATTCAGGGAAAATCACTCTCTCAGGAGAGAGCAACCCACCTTTGAACGGTATGTTTATTACCCTTCCGTGCACATGGCCTGATAAAGTTAAATCAGCTCCCCACTGGGCATAGGTAGGAAAATACATTGGGTTGTGTGTCAGGAGGACATTATACTCACTCGCATGGCTTCGGCCCAATGCCTTCTGCATCGTCTCCAAGTCATATTCAATGTCTTTGGTATAAGGATTGTTCTTGTCCTTATAATATTTGAGACTGAACGACATTCCGTACAGATTAATAAAACTTTTGCCTCTCTCGAGTTTGACTCTTTCATTATCGAGCACTGTCACCCCATAATTTTTGAGACTCTCGCTCAGACGATAGTTATTGATAATTTGCTCATGATTTCCCACAATGAAATAGACTTTATACTTTTGGGCTAGATTTTGAGCCAGTTTTAAGAAAGTGTCAAAGTTGTCATCCGATGTGTTAATCATATCACCGGTCATCACAATGATATCCGGTTTTTCATCATCGATCTTCTGAAGCAATCTTCGATTACCCTGACCAAATTGTTTACTGTGCAAATCAGACAACTGCAGAATTTTGTAGTAATTAATGTCGGTCGGCAGTTTCATGGAATCTACGGTATATTTGGAAATTTGTAATGTGTTGTTGCTAAAATAAATAAAACCAAAAAGGCCCAAAATAGTTGCCAATAATATAATGGTTGGTCTCTTTATTCTACTTGTTTTCATAAAAACCCTCCACTATGTCCAATACCCCCTATCGAATCTAATTTTTCGCCTAGACAACTGTTTTCCACCAAGGCTAATTAACAGACAAGCCTCCTACACCCTAAACCGATACCCCGCTCCCCAAACGGTCTCGATGTACTGCGGATTGGACGGGTCGCCTTCGATTTTCTCACGTACCCTGGCGATGTGTACGGTGACTGTGGCCGAGTCACCCAAGGCTTCAAGGCCCCAGACCCGTTCAAACAACTCATCGCGTCCGAAGACCCGGTTCGGGTTTTGCGCCAGGTAGGAGAGCAAATCGAATTCTTTCTGGGCCAGATTCACTTCCTGACCGTTAACAAAGACTCGGCGGGAGCCTTTCTCTATTTTAAGGCCGCGAATTATCAAGGTACTGCTCCGGTTAAGCCCGTCTCTAAATCTGTGTTTCAATCGTTCGTAGTTCTCCAAATGGGCTTTGACTCGGGCCACCAGTTCGCCGGGACTGAAGGGTTTGGTGATATAATCGTCCGCGCCCAGGCTCAAGCCTTTGATCTTGTCGATTTCATCTTTTTTGGCGGACACCAAGAGCACTGGAATGTCCTTCTCATCCTTCATGCTGCGCAGGATTTCCAAACCATCCATCCCCGGAAGCATAATATCTAATATTAAAAGGTCATACTCTTTGTCTTTGAGCATCCTTATACCGTCCAAGCCGTTCGGGCAGATGTCGACCTCAAAGTCTGCCAGTTCAAGATAGTCTTTCTGCAATTCCGCGATGCTGACGTCATCTTCAATAATCAAAATCTTTTTCATCTTCGAGCCTCCCTCAACCTACATTCTACTTAGCGAGATCATAATGCTCGTCCCCGCGCCCCCATGGCTTACAACCCAGATCCTGCCACTGTGCCCCTCGATGATCTGTTTGGCGATGGCCAACCCCAGACCGCTCCCTTTAATCTCTGTGCGGGCGGTATCTGAGCGATAAAAACGATCGAAGATGTGCGGCAGATCCTGCTCCCTGATCCCGGAGCCGTTGTCACGCACTTCAATAATGATACTGGTAAGGGTCTCGCGCACAATCATCTTGATTTCTCCCTGCTCCTTGTTCATATATTTGCGCGAGTTATCAAGGATGTTGATGATAACCCTCTTCATCCTGTCCCGGTCTAAGAGGACCGTGCGTTCACTGTCGATTTCTTTTTGAAAAACTGTCTTAATATGATTCCTTTCTAACTCCGGCTCACTCTCCAGCAAACACCCTTGAAGAAACTCCACGATTTCTATCCTTTCAAAATTAAAAGGAATTTGGTTCAGGTCCAGCTTGGAATAGAGGAGTAAATCATCGATCATGATATCCACTTGCTCTGCTTTAGCATAAATAGTACGCAAATACCGGTCCATTTTCTCCGGGGTATTGGCCACCCCGTCAAAAATCCCTTCCACATACCCTTTGATCGAAGTCACCGGAGTCTTCAAGTCGTGAGAGATGCTTGACACCAGCACTTTGCGGTTATCTTCATACTTTAGCTGCGCGCGGATTGAGTCTTTAAGCTTAATCCGCATAAGTTCCAGATCACGGCAGAGCGCTCGAATCTCTTTATCCCCCTCCTCGACAATCTCACACTCGAGATTCCCCCGGCTGATCTCTGCCGCCGCCTGCTGCAAATTATTGAGGGGCTTTAAGATGGCCCGCGACAACTGGTAGGAAACCAGAATATTGGCCGCCGCGAACGCCAGAACAAATACCACCCCGACTAAAATCAATAAACCCGTGAAGCTGCTAAGCGAGCGGTCAACGGGTGCCAGGAGCAAGACATTCCCTTGGCCTCCGTCTTGAAATTTAAGATTAATCGCCTCGACGGTATAGGCCAGGCTGCCGACAACTACCGCTTCTTTCCCCCACTTTTTATTTCCTTCAAGCGCAAACTTGGCCAGGTCGATCTTACTAAAATTACGCGAGGAAAATAAGACCTCTTCATCCTTGATAATGACAAGCTCTCCGTTAATGGCAGCCAACTGCTCCTGCAAATGCTGCTGAAAGCTCACCTCTTCAACCGCTTCCGGTTTTTGCTTGAGAATGCTGTTCCCGCTCTCTATCAGTTCCAGCTTAATCTCAGACAATCTCTGGTAATTTGCTAATGAAATATTGGTATCAGATACGGTTCCGAAGACAAAAACAAAAGCCAAGGCAACAACAACAGTAATCATTGCGGGAATGATTACTGTCGCCGCATTGGCTAAAACTAAACGCCGTTTGAGGTTCATGTCCTCACCCTAAAACTCTTTTTTATCAAAAAGATAAAACCCGGCTGTGAACAACATTATACCATATCCAGTCATAATCAATAACTGGCGTAAGATCTTCCAAAAGGGGAAGGAATGGGCCAGCCACAGATTATACCAATCAAGCTGGGTCGTGATGAATAAACTTGCATACTGAGAAAAAAACACTCCCAGCACTTTCAGCACCAGAAAGGCCAAGATGGACAGGAAAAAAACAGTTATGCCGCTCTTAAAAATATTTGCCAAGAGCACAATCGCCAAAGCCAAAACTAACATTGGCAGGAAGCTTACAATATAAGCCACAACCGTCCTGGCAAAAGCCCCCAAGCTCGCTGAGTTTGTATTAAACAGAAAACCCGCGAGCTCAGAAAAAACCAGCAGCAACAGGAGATTAGCCAGGGAAAACAGGGAGATGGCCGTGATTTTGGCCGTAAAAATCTTGAATCTGCTCACAGGCCTGGTGAGCGTGATGCGCATGATATTATGAGAAAACTCCCCTGAGAAACTGTCGATCGTGACCAAAGCCGTAAATAGAGGGAGAATGGTGTTCACCACGACCGAGAGCACCAGAATCGGAAACTCCGCACTCCCTACTCCTCTTACCCCAAATCCGCTTCTCACGCCGACAATAATGAGTTGTCCGACCACAATCATAGTCAGGGACAGTAATACGGCGACGAAAGCTTTTTTCTTTTTATAGAGTTTCTCGACTTCATTAAGAAACGCGGCTTGGAACACGGCCATTTCTTTCTACCTCACTCACAAAATAATTCTCCAGGGTCGCGTAATTTTTGAGGATGCTGTCCATGCTCTCGACATTAAGCATTTCCCCGTTGTATACGACCCCGATGCGGGTACACGTGAGCTCAACGTCATGAATCAGGTGACTGGAAATAAAAAAGGTCGTCTGTTCATTCTCCGCTAAATGCTTAATCAGCTTGCGCATATCGATCATCCCCTCGACATCAAGCCCATTCAGTGGTTCATCGAGAATCACGATCTTGGGCCGGGAGAGAATGGCCGCCGCGATCCCCAGGCGTTGCTTCATCCCCAAAGAAAACTTCCTCGGTTTTTCGTTCTTATATTTAAGTATCCCTGTCAGTTCGAGCACCTCATCAATCCGTTTGTGATCCACATCCGGATAGTAGCGGGCCATCTGTCTCAGGTTATCAAAGGCACTGAGGTAAGGGTAAGACTCCGCTGTCTCGATAATGCAGCCGACTTTAGCCATCGCCTTTTCATAGTCTTCGGTCACACTGTAGCCGGAAATTTTGACATCCCCACGATCAGGCCGGATGAGGCCAACCATTGCTTTCATCGCTGTAGTCTTGCCAGCCCCGTTCGGACCCAGAAAGCCAAAAATGTCCCCTTGATAGATATTAAGGTTAATATCGTTAATTCCCCGCCCATTGGAATATAATTTGCTCAAGTTGTGGATCTCGATCGCTTTGTCCATGCATTCTCCTCCAAAAAAGTTCGTCAGGAAGCTCTCCGCTTTGCGGCTGGCTATGTAAGCCGCGCGCAAGGAGACTGCCGGGGCTTTAACCCGACAGCCAATCCCTTTTCATTTTCAGATGCTTATTTACTCCACAGCCGGATTGAAGACCGAATCATAGCCTTGATTACTCAAAAGGTAGTTTACATTGAAAAATATTTTCCCCATGCGGTCATCAAAGTAAATGTCTCCCTTATACTTGCTGCCTGAGTCCGCAGTGTACTCAAAGCTGGCATTCCGTGTGTTCTTATCATTTACAAAGCGGGCATCAAACTTGAAATCTTTCTTAGCCGCAGTTGACAGTTCAAATCCCGGTTTGTACTCTTCGTGATACCTGCCGGCAACGGTTTGACCGTCTATGTGTGCTATCTCTAAGATCCTCTCGCCCGCTTTCACGAATTTGCCGTCTTTTTCAGTCACGATATCGTTCTTGAACGTACCCACGAACTTTTGCGGGTTAGAGAATTCCGGGCCGAACTCGGTTGCCTTAGCTGTCTCTTTAACAACTTTTTTACCGGTAAGGTCAGGTTTGGTAACCGTCGTGGAGTTGATGTCTGTCATCTTGCCCAGAATTTCGACGCTTATTTCATGAACCTGCCCTTGTTCATCCTTCCCGGACAACACGGCTGTGCCCAGAATATTCTCCATGACCCCATCCTTGTTGATCGAAGCCGTACCCTTTACTTCTTTAACATAGATATCCTTCGTTAAATTCAGCCCTTGCTGCTCGTATGGACGATTAAACTGTTGTTTGAGCATTAAGGAAGAAACCGCATTGACCAAAGGCGGAATCTGGACCTCACTCAGAGAACCGGAAAGTTTTTTGGTGCCATCGGGATTTTCGTTGACTACCACATAGTCTTTAAGGCTGCCGACGACTGCATCCGCGATTTTCTCAACATCTTCAGCCTGCCCTTGCTTGAAGGGGTTGTCAAAGGAATTGAACTTTCGCTCATCCGTAAACTCCGTCACGTGGTAAGTATTATCCCCATTGCCAAAGCTAATCATTGTCTTTTTGTCAGAATAATTATAGCCATTGTATTTTTCCCCGAATACGCTTTCACGCGCGGATGTGCTTTCTCTCGCGCTATTCTTTCGGTCATACTTCTCTAATTCGTTCTGTGACGTTATGATTTTCCCGTTGTCCTTGACCACGAAGGAGATATCCAGAGTAAAACTGTTAAACTCTTCCGTAGCCTTGGCGGCAGTCACTTTCAGCGAATCCTTCAATTGTTCATACCCACTCTTGTTGGCGATATCGGCCAAGGCCGTGGTCGCAAACAGCAGCGTGCCCAGCGTGAAACTCATAAGCATCGCTGTTTTCTTTTTTATTTTCATGCATTCAACTCCTTTAATTTTTTAGGAAGCCTCCTAAATTTATTATAAGTCAAGCGTCTTGCTTTTCTCTTAAGGGTTTATAAATTAATTATAAACTATGAACCTGATAACATATACCCCTTCTTAACTTTCACTACCCAGCGGTCCTCTTTGGTGGCGTAATACCCTGTAACCTCGCCAAATTTGCCCTCCGATTCCCGGACATAGGGCAGGATTTCTCGCCAATTCATGAACCGGGCAATCTCAGTCTGAATACGGACCAAACGGCCTGCGTCTTCCAATTTTTACAGTCATGCCTGTAAGTCCTGATTCCCTAATGTATTGTTACTTTTTTTATAGAGTTAATCTTTTACTCTCGAGTGCCGTTAAAGTTGCTTTTACCTACTCATTGCTCTACACTTAAGACAATACCGAACGGAACGGAGGTTATTAAGCATGCACCGAGTCATAGGAATGAGAGAGCCCGTAAATACCTGGACACACTTTGTTCCGTTTCTGGCAGCTATCGGCGGCTTGGTATTTATCATCGTCAACACCTGGGAAAACCCTGCGAAGCTCATCACGATGGTCATTTATGCAATAAGCGTGATTTTGCTGTTCGGAGCCAGCTCTTTTTACCATTGGTTAAAAGTCAGCCCCCGCAAGCAGCTGCTCTTGCGCAAAATTGATCATATGGCAATCTATTTACTCATTGCCGGATCATATACCCCTGTGCTCTTTTACGGTCTGCACGGGGTCTGGCGTTGGGTAATGCTTGGCTCTGTCTGGGGCCTAGCCCTCGCAGGCATCCTGCTAAAGCTCTGGTTTATTAATGCCCCGCGTATTCTTTCCACCACCCTTTATGTATTCTTAGGCTGGATTGCTGTAGTGCCTTTTGTTCAGTTAGTTAAAAGCTTACCACGGGGAGCGATTGCTCTGATGGTGGCAGGGGGAATTTCCTACACCGTCGGAGCCTTGATATATGCGAGAAAACGTGTAAACTTCCTGCCCCGGCGTTTGGGCTTTCACGAAACGTTTCATATCTTTGTGGCTTTGGGCGGGGTTTTGCACTTCATTATGATGGTCGTTTACATCTTACCGATGTAGTATATAAAGAAGAGCACTTATCCTGTTAGATAAATGCTCTTCTTGCATTTTAAAAACTCCAGCAAAGTCCGCCAGTTCCTGGAGGAAACTTGGGAAAGATCTTAGCCAGCAAGAATTATGATTAATAATCCCTGCTGACCGTTTCGAAATATGCTTTTGGATGAGCGCAAACGGGACACATCTCAGGCGCATCCTGTCCTTCATGAATGTGGCCGCAGTTTCTGCATTTCCAAAAGACTTTTCCATCCTTTTTAAAGACCTTGTCTTCTTCAATGTTTTGCAGAAGCCGCTTATAGCGTTCCTCATGCTCTTTTTCAATTTGGGCAACTCCCGCAAAAAGTTGGGCTAGCTCGTCGAACCCTTCTTCGCGTGCTTCTGCCGCCATTTTAGGATACATCCCGGTCCATTCACTGTTTTCCCCGGAAGCTGCTGCTTTTAAATTATCAATGGTATTTCCAATTCCGCTAAGTTTTTTGAGCCAGATCTTGGCATGTTCCTTTTCATTCTCCGCCGTTTCCAGGAAAAAGGCCGCAATCTGTTCGTATCCTTCTTTCTTGGCCACTGACGCAAAATAGCTGTATTTATTGCGGGCTTGTGATTCCCCCGCAAAAGCTTCCATCAAATTCTTCTCTGTTTTGGTTCCTTTGAGTTCTTTCATTGGTAGCCTCCTAAATTTATTGGAATCTACTCTACTGCTTCGAATTGATCTTTAGATACGCCGCATACCGGGCAGACCCAATCATCCGGAATGTCCTCGAAAGCAGTTCCCGGGGCGATGCCGGAATCCGGATCACCTTGAGCAGGATCATACACATATCCACATGCTATGCACTCATATTTTTTCACTTTATAATCCTCCATTTTTTCTTTTAATTTTACCATATGGCATTAATAATATAACCCACAATCCTATTCCTTCCCTCCTTCTTCCTTAGGACGCATGGTCGGAAACAGGATGACATCGCGGATAGAAGCGGAATCCGTAAGCAGCATAACCAAGCGATCAATGCCTATCCCTAACCCTCCGGTTGGCGGCAAACCGTACTCGAGCGCCTGGAGGAAGTCCTCATCCATCATATGGGCTTCATCATCCCCTTTAGCCCGTTCTGCCATCTGGGCTTCAAAACGCTCTCGCTGGTCAATAGGATCATTAAGCTCAGAAAACGCATTCCCTAACTCTCGGCCAAAAGCAAAAACTTCAAAACGGTCGGTGTATTCCGGATGCTCGCTGTTGCGCTTAGCCAGAGGAGAAATCTCAACAGGGTGGCCTGTAACAAAAGTAGGCTGGATAAGTTTAGGCTCCACATATTCTTCAAAGAAATCATTGATGATTTTACCCCTGGACGCGTGCGGTTCCACATTCAGCCCCTTGTCTTTCGCCACCTTGCGCGCTTCCTCATCTGTTAAAATCGTGCGAAAATCTACCCCGGCAAACTCTAAAATCCCTTCCAGCATCGGCAGCCTGCGCCAAGGAGTGGTAAAATCCAGTACCTGTTCCTGGTGAGTCACTTTAAGAGTGCCATGAACCTTCTCCACAATATAAGCAATCATTTTTTCCGTAAGTTCCATAATATCTTCAAAGTTCGCATAGGCTTGGTAGAGTTCCATCATCGTAAATTCCGGGTTGTGTTTAATAGAAATTCCCTCATTGCGGAAGTTGCGCCCAATCTCAAAAACTCTATCAAACCCACCGACAATTAGCCGTTTTAAGTGCAGTTCAAGGGCTATCCGTAAATACAGATCAAGATCGAGGGCGTTATGATGCGTAATAAATGGCCTTGCGGCCGCGCCTCCGGCTATGGTATGAAGGGTCGGAGTCTCTACTTCAAGAAAGCCCTTGCTTTCTAAGAACTCGCGCATTGCCCTAATTATTTTGCTCCGGATCACAAACACATTGCGCACATCAGGGTTCATGATCAAGTCAAGATAACGATGGCGGTAACGCAAATCTACATTCGTAAGTCCGTGGAATTTCTCAGGCAAGGGCCGCATGGCCTTGCTGAGAATTTGCACCTTCTCCGCGTGAATGGAAATCTCTCCCCGTTTAGTTCGGAAAACAACCCCCTCAACCCCGATAATATCCCCTATGTCAAACTTGGAGATCAAATCGAAAACTTCTTCACCTACGTCATCTTTACGAATATAAATCTGAATCCGCCCGCTAAAATCCTGAATATGCGTGAAAATGACTTTCCCCTGATCCCGTTTAGCCATCATGCGACCGGCTACTTTTACTTTGTTTCCTTCAAGCTCCTGAAATTGTTCTAGAATTTCCACGGCCTGATGGGTTCTCTGATAGCGATCTGCATATGGCTCTATACCATGCTGGCGCAGTAGACTCAGCTTGTCCAGGCGAACACGCCAAAGATCATTTTCATTATCCATTCAACATTCCTCCGCCCATATCTTATCTTATCAATTTTACCAAACTTCGCTGTTAATAAACAAGGTGTAACACAGAAAGGGAGGCGAAAACCTCCCTTAACAATCCCAACTTTTAAGTCAAATGCAACGCAAATTAGGCACAGAGAAAGTGCCACTAGCCTTACATAATATCCATGATCTGATAATGCAGCACTCCTGCGGGAACAGTAACTTCGACCACTGTTCCTTTGACTTGACCTAACACTGCTTTCCCAACCGGAGACTCGTTGGAAATTTTATTGGTTCCGGGATCAGCTTCAGCCGAACCGACGATCGTATATTCTTCCTCATCGCCGTAATCGATGTCTTTGAGCAGAATCGTAGCACCTAAAACTACTAGATCCGTTCCTTCATATTCATCGATCACTTTGGCATTTCTCAGCATTTTCTCGAGAGTAATAATTCTCCCTTCGATAAAAGCCTGTTCGTTCTTGGCATCTTCATACTCAGAGTTTTCGCTTATATCCCCGAATTCAATGGCTTGCTTGATCCGCTCCGCAATTTCCCTGCGTTTCTGCGTCTTAAAATATTCCAACTCATCTTCCAGCTTCTTTAATCCTTCCAGGGTCAAAATCACTTCTTTTTCGGGCATTCCTTCTCGCTCCCTTTTCTCGTCCTATGCCTTATAAGGCGTCGGTATCTGAACACGCCATATATAAAGCCCTTTGACTTATCTGTCACTGATTTAGTGTTTTAGGCTTTAACTCAATTACTCGTTATTATAAGAAAGGTGCAAATTATTGTCAAGGATACCGTTTCCCTCCTCGTAAATTTTACCGGCTAATTACGTATTTCGGACGCGCTTCTATTCTACCTATTTCCACTAAAACTATGCGTATTTTGCTCTAAGATTCCCTTAAGGATAGCCCTCATTGCGTCCGGAGTCTGTGTCTGCATAATCAGATCACGTATATGAGCCGCTTTTTTAATTCCTTTAATATACCACACGGCATGCTTGCGCATTTCGTTCAGCCCTATTTTTTCTCCTTTATAGCTAAGAAGCCGCTCAAAATGTTCTAAAGCCACCCCGATTTTTTCCGAGAGTCCGGGCTCAGGCTCTAATGTTCCGGTTAAGAGAAACTGCTGGGTACGCGCGATGAGCCAAGGATTGCCGAGAGCAGCGCGACCGATCATTACCCCGTCACACCCGGTAAGGTCAAGCATGAGGCGCGCATCCTCCGGGGTGCAGACATCTCCGTTCCCGATCACAGGAATGGTGACAGTCTCTTTAACCTTCTTAATCAACTCCCAGTCAGCCTTGCCTGCGTAATACTGTTCCCGGGTGCGGCCATGCACCGTAATCATTTTGACCCCTACCTCTTGCACGCGCTGCGCCAGTTCGGGCGCGACAAACTCATCCGCTGTCCAGCCCAGACGCATTTTAACGCTCACAGGAACATCTAGTGCTGCCGCAACGACGTAAGCCGCAATTTCCTGAGCCCTGGGCAAATCGCGCAGGAGAGCAGAACCTTCTCCGTTTTTAACGATCTTGGGGGTAGGACAACCCATATTAATATCTATAATATCGGCACCCCTGGTGATGGCTAAGCTGGCAGCTCTAGCCATTGTGTCAGGATTAGATCCGAATAACTGGACAACCCGCGGCTCAGGCTCCCCACTCACATCTATCATATTCAACGTGCGCGGGTTTTGGTAATTTAAAGCTTTATCACTAATCATTTCTGTCCAGGTATAGAGCCCGCCCACAGCATAGACAGTTTCCCGCAAAGCCTTGTCAGTCACGCCGGCCATCGGAGCTAAAAATACAGGGGTGTTAAGTTCGTATTGTCCCAGTTTCATAGATATGTTCTTTCTTACGCCTTGCGCAAATTTCGTTCATAAATAATCAGCAGTCCATCCAGCGTGAGAAATGGATCAACAACCTCAATCGTACGTGATTCTTCCGCAATCAACTCCGCCAGTCCTCCGGTGGCAACCACTTTTGTCTCAGGTCCGAGTTCCGCTTTCATGCGTTCCACAATCCCATCCACCTGACCGGTAAACCCGAAGTAAATCCCGGACTGCATCCCGGCTATCGTATTCTTAGCGATAACTGATTTAGGCTTTACCAGTTCAATCCGCGGCAGCTTGGATGCCCTCTGAAACAAAGCTTCAGTCGAAATCCCAACGCCAGGGGCAATTGCTCCTCCTAAATATTCTCCCTGCGCGGAAATGGCGCAGAACGTAGTGGCTGTGCCAAAATCAACGATAATGAGTGGCCCGCTGTATTTAGAATAAGCGGCTACCGCATTCACGATCCTGTCCGCTCCTACTTCGCGCGGATTATCATAAATAATCGGCATCCCGGTCTTAACCCCAGGCCCTATCACCAGCGGCTCCACCCCAAAATATTTGCGTGCCAGAGCTTCTAAAGTTGGCATCACCGGCGGAACAACCGAGGAAATCACTACCGCCTTAATCGCTTCAAACTTAAGACCGCTAAAATCAAACAGATTTTTGATCACAACCGCATGCTCATCAACAGTGCGCGACTTTTCAGTTGAAACACGCCAGTGGTGGATTAACAGGCCTCCCTCGTACACGCCTAAGACAATGTTGGTATTGCCGACATCGAATACTAAAATCATGGCAGTTCTCCTCGCTCGTCTTAAATATAATCTTATCTACACTTATTAGTAATCCATTCATCTGTTGAACTCGTTCGAATAAATGCCCTAAAAAAATTGTCATTGCTCGCTTATCAAAAATATTCCCCGTTCACTGCGCGCAGACGCACTTCCCCGGCCGCAAACTTATGGTCCTGACCGTCTACTTCCACCACCAGTTCCCCGTCAGCCGCAATCCCACGCATGATGCCTCGATAAACCTGGCCGCCCTTTTCAATAGCACACTCCCTGCCGATACCCAGAGCGCGCTCGAGCCAGAGTTCACGCAGAGGGGCAAACCCATCCCGCTCAAAAATATTAAGCCCCTCTTCTAGCTTTTCCAAGATGCCTGCTGCCAGCTTATTCAGATCCAACGGACAACCAAGAAGTTCTTGCAGGGAACCTGCCGAAAGCTCAGGGCTTAAATCCTTGCGTTCCAGATTGGCATTAACTCCGATGCCAAGTACCATGGTCTGAATGGTAGTCCACTCTCCGACCACTTCAGCCAGAATCCCCGCCAGTTTCTTACCCTCGAAAATAACATCGTTGGGCCATTTGATTCCGGGCTTTAGTTCGCCCATCTCCCGCAGAGCGCCGACAACAGCCACACTTGTAACCAGCGTGAGTTTAGAGGCGTCTGCCAGGGAAAGGTTGGGCCTAAGCACTACTGACATCCACAGCCCTCCGGGCGGTGATTCCCACAGCCGCTGCATGCGCCCATGCCCGGCAGTCTGCCGTCTTCCGATTACCACCGCCCCATGCGCTGCCCCCTGGCGCGCCAGCTCTTTCGCTTTCTCATTGGTCGAAGATATTTCTTCATACAGATAAAGTTCCCGACCCAGCCTCTCTGTCTTTAGTTCTTGCGCAACAGCCCAGGCATCAAGAGCCAGTGGGGTTGCCAGCAAGCGGTACCCGTTTTTCGTCTGAGCCTCAATTTCATAGCCCGCTTCCTTCAACCCTTTTATCTGTTTCCAGATAGCTGCACGCGTTAAATTTAGCTCTTGGCTGATCTGTTCCCCCGACACGAATTCCCTGGGCCGTGCCACCAAAAGGTCCAAAATTTTATGGCGAATCATACCATCCCGCACTTTCTATTTCTACACTTGATCCTTTTTTAAGACTCCCCGTGAATTTCTTCCTGTGCTATTTTTAGCGGCCTGTTGCTAGTGTCCACGAACACAACTTTGGGCTGGTAAGTTCGGGAAGCGTCATCCGTAAAGATCCCGTAGGAGATAATGATAACTTCATCCCCTACTTGTACCAAGCGGGCTGCAGCTCCATTGAGGCAGATCACTCCGGAATGCGCCTCCCCGGGGATCACATAAGTTTCCAGACGCGCACCGTTGTTATTATTCACTACCTGGACCCGCTCATTAGGAAGTAAATCAGCAGCCTCCATCAAAGCCGAATCAATCGTAATACTCCCAACATATTTTAAGTTCGCTTCAGTAACTGTAGCCCGGTGAATCTTAGATTTCATCATGTGCCTAAACATCCGTCCCCACCTCTATCACTTTATTATCGATAAGGCGTGTCGCGCCAAAACGCACGGCCACAGCGATAACCACCGGCCCTTCAATCTCTGTGACATCCTTTAAGTCAGTTGCGCCCCGTACCTCGACATAATCGATCTCCCCGCTGCTTTCAGCGTTAATTCTTCTTCTGATTAACTCTTCGAGCGTGCGTGCATCCCGCTCTCCCCCGCGAATCGCAGCCGCACCCTCCTCCAAACTTCGATTAAGCACCACCGCTTCCGCCCTCTGCTGCGGACTTAAAAAGACATTACGGGAACTAAGAGCCAGTCCGTCTTCTGCGCGCGCGATCGCAACCGTTCTCACATCCAGCGGCATATTCAAGTCCCTCACCATGCGCTTAATAATTTGCACCTGCTGGTAATCCTTCTGCCCAAAATAGGCCAAATCCGGCTGCACAATGTTAAAAAGTTTGGTAACTACCGTTGCCACTCCTCTGAAATGGCCCGGCCTAGATCTCCCGCACAACACGGAATCAAGCTCTTTTACCTCCACCAAAGTCAGCATCGGTTCAGGATACATTTCCTCAAGCGGAGGATTGAACAAAAGCTCTACACCCGCCTCCGCAGCCAGCGCGCTATCCCGCTCCAAGTCGCGCGGATAACGGCCAAAGTCCTCCTGTGGCCCGAATTGAAGGGGATTTACAAAAATGCTCATGACCACAAAAGCATGATCCCGTTTCGCTTCCTCTACCAGGCTGAGATGCCCGCGGTGGAGGTAGCCCATGGTCGGAACAATTGCAATTTTCTTGCCCCTTTGTCTCTCCTCCCCAACTACCGCTCTCACTTCTGCAATTAATCCTGTCCTAATCATCCCCCGCTCAATCCTTTCTTGCTTATTTCCTTTGTGTTCCAAAAATCTCCGTTAATTCCTGCCATACTCCCGGAAGGTACTCCTTACCTGACATCTCCAATTTTTCTCTGCCTAGTTCCAGGGCATGCCTGCCTAAGTCCAGGTAAGTCGGGACAATATCTGGGGATAGCTGGGCCAGATGACCTTTTATTACCTCCGTGTCACCGCGGGCAATAGGCCCTGTTAAAGCCTGCGGCACTTTTACTTTGCTTAAGTTATGTAAGGTTCCTTTCATTAATGGCAGAAGGGATTCCAAAGCCTCTTCCGGCTCTATGCCCGCCTCCCTGAATAACCTTTCAGCGAGCGCCGCTAAGACCACCGTGTAGTTAGAAGCCAACACAGCCCCCGCATGGTAGAGAGCTTTGTACTCCGAGTTAAGCCGGTGCGGGATTCCGCCGAGCGCGCGCACAATCTCCTCACCCTCTTCTTCCCCTTCCCCCTCGACCCCAAAATGCGTACCCTCTAAAATCGCCAAAGCTTCATCGACATTGGCAAATGCCTGAAGAGGGTGAAGAGAAAGGTATTTTAGGGGCAGGTCGGGCCTAGTCTTAAGGACTTGCGCACGCAGCGAGCCGGAACAATGGATCCACAGTTGCCCAGGCCGAAAAAGGCCGCGCTTAGCCAAGTTTGCCGCTACCGTGGAAATCATACCGTCCTGTGTGGTAATGAAGAGTATGTCCACTTGAGGCACTAATTCCTCTAAGGATAAGAAATCCCTGTCTAGATATTTTCTGAATCTGGCATATGAACTTTCACTTCTGGTAGTGGCTCCGACACATTCGTACCCTACCTGTTCAAGTCTAACGGCGAGAGCGGTGCCAACCACCCCGGTTCCGATAATCCCAAATCTCATCTTCTTCCTCCATATCTTCGCAGGCTAAAATCCCATCCATACTCCCATGCAGGAAAACACACTTTTTCTTGACCTTACAAGAAAAACACCTCCACTTGACGTGAAGGTGCCTTGGTTACCTAATCCTTCACCGTCTCGGTCCTGCCGATCCAAGCGGTTACACTTTAAAATAAATGAGCGCTGAGTGAGCCTACCTTCTCTTGAGCGTATGTCTCCTCTTGGATGACACCGCCTTAGAACCAGGTCTTCCTCTATCCATGGCTTGCTGGGTTGCGGCAGAGGGGAATATTGTCTGCATACCCGCTCTGTTGCCCTAAGTCCAGCCGTTTTACTTCCCCTTCCCCGCTTACCTCCCGGATCGAACGTCCGGAAGGGAGCACAAGCTCCGGGGCGATTTCCCGCAGTGGGGCGAGCACAAACTCTCTCTCCTCCATCCGCGGGTGGGGCAAGGTAATTTCCTCCAAGTTGCTAACTCTATTATCATAGAGAAGAATGTCAATGTCAATCGTGCGCGGCCCCCAACGCATAATCCTTTTTCGCTCCAGGCTGTTCTCCACATCCTGGCAGGTTTTAAGAAGCTCCAACGGCTCTAAGCCCGTCTCGATTTCGACTGCCAGGTTCCAGAAATCAGCCTGATCCGTAAGCCCCCAGGGCTTGGTCTCATACACATGGGACTTGGCAATTATCTTAATACCTTTGTTCTCTTCTATAAGTTTAAGGGCTTCGCTTAAATAATACCCTCTATCCCCCATATTGCTCCCCAGACTAAGATATACTCGCATGTATTTGCTCCCGTTCATTATCTCTCTGCTTGTGCTTAAGAGCTTAACTGTCTGTGCGCTCCCTCCAAATCTCCACTGCTAGATCGGCAAATATCCCCGGTACCGGTGCTTGGGGCTTGTGCACTTCGATGCGCACCCCTTGGCAGGGAAACCCGGCTAAAATCTTAGTTGCAACGCTTGCGGCCAAGCTCTCCAAAAGTTTATGCCGTTCCTTGCTGACGCAGCCACGGACGACCTCATATACTTCCGCATAGCTGACAGTATCTTCAACTTTGTCACTCTTACCCGGGCCGGCTAAATCCAGAAAGAGGTCAACATCAATGATAAACCTCTGCCCCAGCACATTTTCCTCAGGCATTGCGCCATGATACGCGAAAAACTCCAGTCCGCGCAAATGGATGGCATCCTTATGCTCCTCCAAAATTAACCCCCCTCTGAGCCCGCATGATCGCATCTGCCATCTGTACTGCCCGCAGGTTCTCTTTGACATCATGCACCCTTACAATCTCTACTCCAGCCACAACCCCGAGCACACTGGTGGCCACAGTACCTTCCAGACGCTCGTCGACCGGAAGCTTTAAGGTATTCCCGATCATCGACTTGCGCGATGTGCCCAAGAGGACGGGGTGTCCTAAAGCCCTAAACTCCTCCAGTCGCGCCATTACTTCCAAGTTCTGCTCGGTAGTCTTGCCAAACCCAATCCCTGGGTCAAGTATGATTTGATCTCCACTGAGCCCGTTTTCCTCCGCCAAATTAATACTGTGACGCAGGAAAGAGAAAATCTCTCCCATCAAATTCCGATACTCCGTACCATTCTGATTGTGCATAACAATGACCGGTACCTGGTACTCCCCCACGGTCTTGGGCATATCCGGGTCCCGTTGCAGTCCCCAGATATCGTTAATCATATGGGCACCTGCTTCAACCGCCTTGGCGGCAACTTCTGCTTTATAAGTGTCAACCGAGATCGGAACCGCCACGTTCCCTACGAGTTCTTGCAACACCGGCTTCAGGCGGCTCCATTCTTCCTCAGTGCTCACTTCCCGATGTCCCGGCCGCGTTGATTCAGCCCCGATATCGAGGATATCCGCGCCGTCAGCAATCAGCTTTTCTGCCTGCTTAAGGGCATCTTTAATATCAAAAAACTTCCCGCCGTCAGAGAAAGAGTCCGGGGTAACATTGAGAATACCCATAATGAGCGTGCGTTCCCCCAATTTCAGCTCTTTGCCGCGGCACTTGAGAATCCGCGGTTGTGCGGGTTCAAGCTTGCCCAAGAGTACTTTGAGAGCTTTCCCCATATCCTTTAAGCCGAACGGCTGAGCCAGGAGTTTATTCCCCACCTTCTCCAACTGGCGCACTGTACCCACGAGCATTACATCTGTGGCCTCAATTCCGTTCGTAATCACATCGCGATGGACAGCGGCATCTCCGTCGGCAGCCAGCATCTCTTGCTTCAGAATATGGGCGATGCGCAGGGGAACTCCTTCGAGCTTGACCGCCCGCCCGACGGCCTTACCAGCCATCAGAGCGACCCCACGCGGATCAGCGCCTATGTGGGCTAAAGCCCGCTTCCCCTCTTCCACACTGTCCAGTTTAACCCATCTCATACCGTAGTCCTTCATCTGTTAGCCCCCTAATATGTAATGCGCAACATCGAATCCCCGAACTTATAACAATCCGTACGCGCCGCACAGTTGCGGCAGTCTCTGGCCCAGTCATCAGCCAAAGCCAAGGCCTGCCCTAACGGGCTAAGCCCCTCTTGTCGGTGGAGCCGGTGCTCGCGAATTCCTTGCGCAATCATTTCAATCTCCGTTCCCGCAAACCCGCAGGCTGCCAAAATCGGGGCAGCTAATTCCGCACTGGCCTCAGCATGATCTTTCCCGGTTTCATACTCAACCCAGCGCCCGATATCGTGTAACAGCGCTGCCGCATACACGACTTCCCGACCCAGCTTGTTTGCTCCCTCTTCCAATAAATAAGCATTGGCAATGCGGGCTACCGCAAGCCCGTGTTCAAACCCGTGTTTGCAGAACTTCCTTTCCCGCTCTAACTCCTCGATTTTCTCTAAATGTTGTTGGAATTCAGGGTGATCAATAAGGTTATTCACCCGGTTCATTGAACTCAAGGAGCTCTACCTCCTAGTCTTAACCAAGGATCGAAGAATATCCTTAGTCCGGAATTTTTATCCCAATAGTTCTAACCACGGTGGATGCCTCTAGCTCTCGAAGCAGAAAGAGACCCCAGGTTTGACCCAGGGTCTCTTTACTCCCTTTTTAGAACAATCCTGTAATTTTTCCTTCAGCATCGATGTCCATATTCATAGCCGCCGGACGTTTGGGCAGCCCAGGCATGGTCATGATCGCACCGGTAATGGCGACCAAGAAGCCTGCTCCTGCAGACAGACGAACTTCGCGCACCGTGATCTTAAATCCGCTCGGTCGACCAAGGAGTGCAGGGTCATCTGAGAGGGAATACTGAGTTTTTGCCATCACAACCGGCAAATTCGCATAACCCAAGTCAGTGTATTTTTGGATAGCGGTTTCAGCTTCTTTAGCAAAGTTAACCCCGTCAGCGCCGTAAATTTCGGTACAGACCTTCTCGATCTTATCTTTAATCGGCAGTTCGGCTTCATACAGAACTTTGAAGTTGGACTTCTTCTCTTCCATAACCTTGAGCACTGTTTCCGCCAGCTCAATTCCACCTTCTCCACCTTTAGTGAAGACTTCGGACAGAGCAACGATCGACCCCAGTTCCTGGCAGCGCTTACGTATAAACGCAAGCTCAGCCTCGGTGTCAGACGGGAAGCGGTTAATCGCAACGACCGCCGGGACTCCGAACTTACCCATATTCTCAATATGTTTCTCAAGGTTGACAATCCCTTTGGCCAGAGCGTCAAGATTCTCGGCGTTCAAGTCAGCTTTGGCAACCCCGCCGTTCATCTTGAGCGCGCGGACAGTGGCCACAATGACGGTCGCATCAGGTTTGAGCCCGCCAAAACGGCACTTGATATCATAGAATTTCTCAGCCCCTAAATCAGCTCCAAACCCGGCTTCCGTTATCATATAGTCAGCCAGTTTTAGGCCAAGCTGAGTGGCGATAATACTGTTGCAGCCGTGAGCTATGTTCGCAAACGGTCCGCCATGAATAAAGACTGGAGTATTCTCAAGTGTTTGTACCATGTTCGGTTTAATTGCATCTTTCATCAATAAGGCCATTGCACCTTCTGCCTCTAAGTCATGTGCAGTAACAGGCTTGCCGTCATAGGTATAAGCTACCACAATCTTGCCGAAACGCTCTTTCAAATCCATAAGATCGCTCGCTAAGCACAGAATAGCCATAATTTCGGAGGCAACCGTGATATCAAAGCCGTTTTCGCGAGGTACGCCTTCAGTGCGTCCGCCTAAGCCAATTACAATTTTGCGCAGAGCGCGGTCATTCATGTCCATAACCCGGCGGAACACCACTTGACGGGGGTCAATATTTAGCAGGTTGCCTTGTTGCATGTGGTTATCCAACATTGCAGACAGCAAGTTGTGGGCCGAGGTAATAGCGTGGAAGTCCCCTGTGAAGTGAAGGTTAATGTCTTCCATGGGCACGACCTGAGCATAACCGCCACCGGCCGCTCCCCCTTTAACCCCGAAGCATGGTCCGAGGGAGGGTTCACGCAAAGCGATCATCGCTTTTTTACCCATTTTAACCATAGCTTGTCCCAGGCCAACAGTCGTTGTGGTTTTGCCTTCTCCAGCCGGGGTTGGGTTAATCGCTGTAACCAGGATCAGCTTGCCATTAGGCTTGTCTTTAACCCTTTTCAAGACGTCTAAGGATACTTTTGCTTTGTACTTCCCGTAAAGCTCGATGTCATCTTCAGACAGGCCGATTATCTTCGCAACCTCCGTAATCGGCTTCATCTGCGCTTCTTGTGCAATCTCGATATCCGTTTTCACTTGGTTCACTCCTCCAACTTGTAATTTGACCAGACTATAAAGTGAATTCGCCGCAGATCCTAATTTCCCTGCTAGCATGCCCGATATTTTCTACGAAAATTTAATTTTTTAGGGCTTAGCCTGCTTAAAAGCGTATGCGCCTTTAAAAGAAGGTATTTGCACAGCCTTGCGCGTAATACTTACCGTTACCCCTTTGGCCTTGAGCATTTCTGCCTCCAGGTTAGAGAAATAATCAACTAAAGTCGCCTGATCCCCGATAGCGTTTAGCTCATACGGTACGCCGGAAGCTTTGCTGACCGGTACCCGGTTCACCAATATCATGGAATTACCGCTTAAGACAATGTCCGTAGTGGCTACAATGCGCTGATTATTAATACTGATCGCTTCTGCTCCGGCGAACTTCAACGTATTGATAATACGAGCAAGATCCTCCGTCGCCAGGGGCAACACTTCCTTATGATCCTGCTGGCGGTCATCAATTAGGATCTGAACTCCCGGCCCCTGCACAGCCATAGTGCCGTCCATTATTTTAAGCTGGTCCAGTTCAGCCAGGACTTTCGGGTTAATACCACCCTCCTTGCGTGCCTTGTCCAGCTGGATTGCCAGAGCCTTATTATCTTCCTGCAGGCGGGTATTCTCTTTTTTGGCATTGGTCAGAATAGTCTTCATCGAAGCCATTCTCTGCTGATTTATCATCTCTGCATCTGAAACATTCTTGTGCGTTTCAATTTGCAGCGAAAATAGGAACCCCAAAGCAATTGCGACCAAGGTTACAGGCAGGGCTAAGCTTCTCTTCCACATTTTAAGTCCCCTCCTTCAAGGGTTCAGCAAAACGGAACTGTTTAAGACTGCCCGCGGGGAGCTTCAAATTATTGACTACTTCTAAATTGCGCGTGATCCCATATTGCCGCTGGAAGTTACCTAACATTTCCCACATGTAGAAATCGAGCGCGGACTCCAGCTTACGGCTGTCTCCGATCGCTTCAATTTTATACGGCGGCATCTGGCGCGTACCATTTATTTGAATAAACGCCCCGCTGCAAAAAACTTCCGTGGTACTGGTAAGGCGCTGACCATTAACCGCAATCGCTTCCGCGCCGCCATTCCATAAGTAATTAACTAAATAACGGATATATTCCTCGTGAATTACATAGTTCTGAGGGTCTTCCACATCGGGACTCCGCATGTTTGAATCATCAAGCGTGATGCGGATGCCAGGGCCGCTCACAGGGACAAGTGCAGCGTTTATGCGGGCCTCTGCTAATTGCTGCTCTGCCAGAGCGGAAGCATTCAACCCTTCTGTATATTTGATCAGCTCTTGCCTCAGCTTTTCATTCTCATTAGCCAGTTGCTGATTATCCTGCTCAGTTTGCACGAGATTGGAAATTGCCACCTCGGGTTGAGCTGCCTGGTCGCCCAATACCCCCTGGGTCTTTAGAAGCACCACAAACAAGAACCCAATCAAGATGGACGCTACTGTAACCAGGTGCTTGACATCGGTACGCCAGCGCATAAAATCCCTCCTGTTAACTTTACAAGCACTGTCTGCAAAAAGGACACCCGTCAGGGTGCCCTTCTCTTATTCACTTAACCACTCTTCGCCTGCTTTTTGGTATGCCACAAGCTCTTCCCCTTTGAAGTAGAGAGAGATTTCTCTGTTCGCACTCCCTACGGAATCAGAACCGTGGATAATATTACGGCTGATGTCCACCCCGAAAGCTCCCCTGATCGAGCCGGGGCTGGCGTTCGCCGGATTGGTCGCTCCCATCATCTCCCGGGCTGAAGCAACCACATTCTTTCCCTCCCAGACCATCGCTACCACAGGAGAGGACGTGATGTAATTTACTGTAGGCTCAAAGAAAGGTTTACCCCGGTGTTCTGCGTAATGCTCTTCAGCCAAGGCCCGGTCAACTTGCATCAGCTTCATACCTACGAGCTTAAATCCTTTGCTCTCAAAACGGGCGATTACCTGTCCAACCAACCCACGCTGAACTGCGTCAGGCTTAAGCATTAAAAATGTTCTTTCCATTCACGTGTTCACTCCTCAGTCTATTCTGTCCTTTTCCACTTCTAAATCCCGACCGAGACCTTCGTCCAGACTGCCGTCCGATAATTCGGCCTCTCTTTGCTGGCCACCGTCGTCTGGCTGTAGTTTCTCTTCGAGCTCACCCTTATCAAATTTCGCCATGATAGCGGCAAATTCCTTCGCCTCAAGTGTTTCTTTTTGCATCAAAGCCTCGGCAACGGCATGAAGCTTATGCATGTTTTGCTTAATCAGATTCTGAGCTTTTTGGTAGCACTCGTCAATAATGCGCCTAGCCTCTTTGTCAATAGCGTAGGCAACAGCCTCACTGTAATTGCGGTCGCGCGCGATGTCCCGTCCTAAGAAGACCTGTTCCTCTTTATGGCCAAAAGTCAAAGGCCCTAACTCGTCAGACATCCCAAGCTCCGTGATCATCTTGCGCACGAGTCCGGTAGCCCGCTCCAAATCGTTGGAAGCACCGGTGCTGATTTCATGCAGGACTAAAGCTTCCGCAACCCTGCCTCCCAAAAGCATTGTCACTTGATCAAGCAGTTGGGATTTGGTCATATAATTGCGGTCTTCCTTGGGCAGAAGCAGGGTATACCCGCCAGCCCGACCGCGCGGAATAATCGAAACCTTATGCAGGGGGTCTGTATGAGTCAAGAGTTCTCCCACAAGCGCGTGCCCGGCTTCATGGTATGAAACCAGCTTCTTTTCGAACGGACTGATAACCCTGCTCTTTTTCTCGGGGCCGGCAATCACGCGCTCGATCGAATCTTCGAGAGCATGCATTCTGATCTCTTTTTCACCACGCCGGGCGGAGAGCAAGGCCGCCTCATTCACAAGGTTAGCCAAATCCGCTCCGGTAAACCCGGGAGTCCTGCGGGCCAACACCTTTAAGTCCACATCAGCGCTGACCGGCTTGTCATGCACATGAACTTGGAGAATTTCTTCCCGTCCCCTCACATCGGGCACATCCACCGTCACCTGGCGGTCAAAACGTCCCGGCCGCAACAACGCAGGGTCCAAAATATCCGGACGGTTGGTCGCTGCAATAATAATAATTCCTTCATTACCATTAAAACCATCCATTTCAACCAAGAGCTGATTCAGAGTTTGCTCTCTCTCGTCATGACCACCGCCAAGACCTGCTCCCCGTTGGCGCCCAACGGCATCAATCTCGTCAATAAACACGATACAAGGGGCACTTTTCTTGGCCTGCTCGAACAAATCCCGCACCCTGGACGCTCCCACACCGACAAACATCTCGACAAAGTCAGACCCGCTGATGCTGAAAAAAGGCACTCCTGCCTCTCCGGCAACTGCGCGCGCCAACAGGGTTTTCCCGGTTCCGGGTGGGCCAAACAGGAGAACTCCTTTCGGAATTTTGGCCCCAAGTTCATTGAACTTTTTCGGGTATTTAAGAAATTCCACGACCTCTTCCAGCTCTTCCTTAACCTCATCAAGGCCGGCCACATCACTGAATGTTATTTTTTTCTTATCATCCCCGACCAGGCGGGCCTTGCTTTTCCCGAACTGCATGACCCTGTTGCCCCCGCCTTGAGTCTGCTGCATCATAAAAAAGAAAATGCCGACGATGATCAGGGGCAGAAGCAAAGTAGTAAGAAGTCCTGTCCACCACGGAGCTTCCGTCGGAGGAGCATAATCAATAGGACCTACATGAGCCTTTAAGTCCGTAAGCAGTTGAGGGTCATCGGAAGGCCCAAGCACATCAAACTGCTTGCCGTCCTTCATCGTGACCGTATACATATTCCCGCTTTTATCCTGGACAACTTTGACTTTATCAACCTTATTTTCGACAACGGCTTTGCTGAAAGCATTATAATCTAACCCCTGGTCCTGTTTGACCGGGGTATTTGTCCATCTTATCAACATTATCGCTAAGAGGATAATGAGTAGATAAACAGCCGCATTCTTAAAAAACTTCAACGATGGGTCCTCCCCTCTGATGGAAAACCGCCTTGTATTTCCGGCGCAATATTACATATTATACCACGGTCAAACGCCTTTTACAACGAGACTTAGCTCTAACTCAAAGCCTCAGTTAAAGCCTTGCGCTACCTCCGAAAATAGAATGCCGGTCTACAACTCATCCATTTTATCCGATGGCTAAGTGCCACTAAGACTTCCACTTCTTAAGTGGGAGATAAGTGGCACTAAGCCCCTGGATAAGTTCAACTAAACTTCAGATGGAGTTAAAACTCCACCTGAAGTAAGTTTCCTTTATGCTTCTGCTGGTGACGCACTTCTTAATACGCAATAAAGTTGCCCCCTGTTCTGCCTGGATGGGGCCGCATCGCTTCTTTTAACCCCGGGTATCCACAGAACCTCACTCCCAGATGCAATCAAGGGCAGACTTTTCCGCATATCCATCCCAATTCCTTCTTCCTGAAACACCTTTTTTAAGCTTTTATGCCCCACTCCCTTAAGATAAATCTTGTCTCCCGGCCTGCGCGTGCGACAAACCAAAGGCTCGGGAAAGCTAAGAACCGTTTCCCCATCGAAGACAGCAACCTCGTCCACAACTTCCTGACTATAATTTGTAAAGATCCCCACTTTAATACCTAATTCAGGTATATTCGCCCAAGTCCCCTCAGTAAGCTGAACTTCAACCTTCATACCGGCGGGCTTTCCCTCATATTCTCCTCTCAGTTCGGGTCTCCCTCCGTGATCGTGCGCATGTTTCTCTCTCTGCTCATGGGTGCTTCTCCTGAACAAAATTCCCTCAGAATTAATTTCTACTTGAAACCCCGGAAAGTCCTGCCTCCAGTCAAAATTTTCTTGGGCGCGGGTGGAAATCCCCTGCTCCATAATCCTTACTATGTAATCATAACCCAAGCCGCGCGGCTCCCCACTCACCTGGGCCGCGGCCCGGCGCAAGATGCGGCTCACCAGAGCGGGGGGCTGGTCAAGCACCCTTATATTTAAGCATACTTCTTTAGCTGACACTTTGTCTGAACCCATGGCTGAATCTGTGGCAGCCGTTTTGGAATACCTCCATGAAATTGGGTTATCCGCAGGAATTATGTCATGCGAGTGAATTATGTTATCCCGCCAAATCTCTTCCGCCTTTTCCTGCACATACTCCTCATCCCAGCGCATTAAGATGGCCGTACGCCCGAGAGCCTGTACAATCTGCGGGTTATATTCCTTGGCTAATTCCGGCAGCAAATTCAGGCGAATCTTGTTGCGCACATAAATAGGTTCCTCATTAGACCGGTCAAGAGCATATGGTAGTCCTTCCCCTGCACAATAAGCAAGGATCTCCTCTTTCGTAACGCTTAACAAAGGCCGGAGCACCCGATTGTGACTGGGTAGGATTCCTGCCAGTCCAGCCGTCCCGCTCCCTCGAAGAAGGCGGTAAAGAACAGTCTCCGCCTGGTCCCCAAGGTGGTGGGCGGTGGCCAAGTGTGTGCATCCAAGTTCCTGCATATCCTGCTCCCAGCGTTCATAGCGCCAGGCGCGCGCTCCTTCCTGAAAAGAACTCCCGCTTGACTTGGCATACTCCTTGGCATCGAAACGATGAATTAAACAAGGAATGCCCCATCTCTCGGCCAACCCCTGGACCAGCATCTCTTCCTGAGCAGACTCCGGGCGCACGCCATGATTAATATGACTGATTACAAGTTCAAGCTCCCGCTCCTTTTCATCCCGGGCATAGCGCCACAGAACATGCGCTAAGGCCACGGAGTCCGGTCCACCGGACACTGCCACCAATATTTTCGCCTGCGGAGGAATGAGCCCAGACAGCACCTGAGCCCGTAATTTTTCATACATCCAGGTCTCTCTCCTATAAAATCCTTATTCTGCAAGTTGGATTGAATTTTAACCCAACACTAATTAATACTACCAGAAAGTACACTCCTGAGGATAGTGCAAACCTATAAAGAATTTTCTTTTCTTTCTATATCATACCCATTAAAGTGCCGGGGATAGCCTTGCTTCCCACTAAGGGAAGAATGTTTTTGAATTCATCATCCGTGGGTCAGAATTAATTAAGGGGAACAGATAGTATCCGTTCCCCTTCCTCTGGTTTGGTATGATGGTTCCCGTAAAAGGCCCAGTCATTAAGATTAACTTATTGGCAGGAGACAGCGGATTGATTCCAGGAGAAAGTTCTTCATATAGATACTTAATTCCGAGACCTTTTCCCCCAATATATTCGTCAGCCCATTCTGTCTTAAGATTCTCAGTTTGACTGTTGCCCGTGGTTAGGTTAACCCGGAGCACTTTTCCCGTGTAAGACACCTAGATCGCCTCCTCATTCGTTAACGCGTGATGAGGACACCATTCTACACACGCTGGTGAACCTTGACAGAGGTCGCAAACAGCTACACCGTCAGGTCTGATACCAATTACATGTTCAGGACATTCCTGCACACAAGACTCGCAATCGGTACACATGCTTTGATCATACATAAGGTGCCCGTCTTGGTAAGTAATGGCCTCCGTGGGGCATACACTAACGCAGGCCAAACACAAATTACAAATTGAATTTCTAATTATTAAACCAGTTTTAGTATAAGCAGAAATTATTTTCAGCCTGGCCAGTTCAGGATTGAAAACCCCCTCTTTTTCCCCTGAACAAGCCAGTTGGCATAAGCGGCAACCGATACAATTATCGGCTTTGAATTTTAAAGACACAACTTATTCCTCCACTCGTATATTATTTCTGATTCCGCTCTATCCAACACACCGGCAAACGAGGATGTTTCAGACAACTATACTGTTTTGTTTTTCCCATTATCGGCTATACCAGCCTCAATTTTTTCCTGGGGACGAACTGCAATGATATAATAGGCAGCGCCAATAGCTATAGCTGCCAACGCCAATAATGGTACCGAATAATTTACATACCATACAGCGTCCGGGGTACGGGGCCAGGATAGATTAATGATTACAAATATACCCCAAGCGGCAGCGACAAAATTTACAGGTAACCCCCATTTTCCCAGATTCCATGGTGCTTTCGTATTATCCCAACCCTTAGAACGGGCAATTAAGGCACCTACAGATACACTGAGATAGGCTATATATATTCCCACGACACAAATATTCACAATATATGATTCAGCCGAAGCAGAGATTGTCAGTATCAAAGCAACTATCCCTGAAAAAATTATCGCGGGAACGGGAGTTTCATATCTTTTAGATACCTTGACCCATAACTTTGAACCTGGTAATTTGTTATCCCGGCCAAAAGAAAACAGCAGACGGGAAACTGTCGCCTGAATCGCTGTTCCGCAAACGAACATGGCAATTACTGCAATAACTACAAATCCGTTTGTCATCCAAGTGCCCAGGTTGCTTTCTAATATATACGTCAATGGAACCGGGGAATTCATAGTCTCTGTCAAATCAGGAATTGCCAGTATAAAGGCCACTAAAGCAAGTCCACCAATGATAAACGTCAATACCAGCGAAGAAATAAGCGCTTTGGGCACCGCACGACGAGGATCCCTTACCTCTTCAGCAAGACTGCCTGCCGAATCAAACCCATATAACACCCACGTGGAGGTTAGCATTGCTGCAAGAAAAACCGGTAAATAAGCGCCTCCAACAGCTGTTCCTCCGGTATCCATCATAAACTTGACAGGATGATGGATACCAACGGCAAAAAGAGCTACGGCTAAAACGATCATGGCTATTATTTCCGCGACCATTCCGATGTTATTAATAAACGCTGTCACTTTTATCCCAAGTATATTGATAATCGATTGTAGAAAAACCAATAATACCGTAAAAAGAAATAGCACTGCATGATTGGATGCATCCATTCCAAATAGTTGAGCTAAATACGGAGCCGCTCCAAAATCAACGGCTGCAATTGTGGCGATAGTCGCAATTAAATACATCCATCCGGCCAACCAAGCGTAAGGAAGGTTAACCAAGTGCTTTCCCCATTGATAAATCGAACCGGCAATCGGAAAATGCGACACAACCTCTGCCATTGTTAAAGCCACCAAAAGTTGACCTATAAACACAAGCGGCCAACTCCACACGAACGCAGGGCCACCTGTGACCAACCCATATCCAAATAAGCCGAAAATCCCTGTCGTTGCCGAGATAAACGAAAAGGAAATAGCAAAATTCGAAAATGTCCCTAAGTTCCGCCGTAATTGTTCCCTGAATATTCCTCCTTGTAAGAAACGCCATTTAATAATTATATGGAAAAGACAGAAGTTACAAAGAGTGCCTTTTTCGACTACGGTGGTTTACATAGACTTCTCTCAGCTACAGAAAAGGGGCCTTCCAGCCCCTTTAATCATCCCAAAAATCCTTCTTGATCACCAGCACGACCCCGTCATCGTACATCTGTTCATTGCTTAAGCGCCGCGCCTCTTGGGCGATCTCATTAGCCAGCTCTTGCGAATCTTTGAAGGTCAACTCCTCCAAGAAGTATTTCAGCCATTCCGTGCCATCCTTAAGTGCATCATCAATCCCGTCTGTTACCATAATCAGAACATCTCCCACGCCCATTTCAACTTCCAGCACCTGCAGTTCGATCTGGTTTAGAATTCCCACTGGAAGGCCGGAAGAACTCAGCACTTCGAGCTTCTCCTTTTGCTTAAGATAAGATGGAGATGCCCCTGCCTTAATCAGCTTCACCACGTCCGATTCCAGATCCAGGACAGCCATGTCCACTGTCACAAAACTTTCTTCCGGTGAGCGCAAGACCAAGATTGAATTAAGAGCCTGAATCGCACCTTCCGGCTCAAATCCTGTACTAAGGAGTTGTTCCAGATGGGTGAGCGCAGTTGCGCTTATTTTAGCCGCACCTTCGCCCACACCCATACCATCGCAGAGAATAAAAGAGTGACTGGTAGGAGCGTGCGCCAACGAAGCATAATTATCACCGCTGATACCGTTGCCAATTTTCGAGA
Organism: Paradesulfitobacterium aromaticivorans; assembly: GCF_054657415.1. Taxonomy (NCBI): domain Bacteria; kingdom Bacillati; phylum Bacillota; class Clostridia; order Eubacteriales; family Peptococcaceae; genus Paradesulfitobacterium; species Paradesulfitobacterium aromaticivorans. The sequence goes on from NZ_BAAHYT010000010.1 coordinate 919,926, forward strand.
AGCTCGCAACCCCCACATCCAGGAAATTGCGGCGTCTGCGGGCTAGCCCGGATGACTTGTCATCCTCCCAATTATGGCGCACATGAAGTTCCTTGGCAAACTGCCCGATAACTTGAGCTACATTCTTGAATTGTTTGGATAAGGCCTCTTGGTTGAGCGCCAGGCGTTTGCGCCAAGCCTCATGATTTTGCTCTTTCTCAATAATAAATTGCACACCTAAAAGCATCTCTTTAGTGCGACCGCAATGACGGCGCAACTCTACCGGAAGATCGGCAGCCTTAAGACTCCTGCGCCGCTCGACTTGTTCAAACAGATCGAAAAAGTAGCGGTAAGTTTTATAAAACTCGCGTTCCCAACAAACATTGATCGTCGGACACGAGTGGCACACTCTCTCCACCAATACATTCATCAGTTCCGGAATCTCCGGGCGACCATCTGTGGCTTCCGCTTCCGCCGCCTGGTAGCTCAGTGCGATTTGATCCATAATCTCAGCCAAAGCTTTTACTTTAGAAACAGTAGCCTCAACCTCCGGTATCGGCTTTTCCTTGAGGAAATCCGGCTTAACCCCAGCAGACGGCCATAGCAAAAATAACACCAGCCCTAAGGCGGAAGAGACAAGTTGGGAATACAACTCCTCCTGATGCATAAAATAGCTGAACATGAGCGTGACCGCCAAAAAGGCTCCGCCTAATCCCAGCTTGCCAAAACGCCGGAAGGCCCCGGTCAGAAATCCGGTCAGTCCATACATACCCGCATTAATAAAGTTTTGTCCATCTAAACTCAGGGAAGGAAGAAATCCGAGCACAGCTCCCACCCCTGCCGCCGTCCCGGCCCCATAGCGTTCGGCCACAAACAGGATAAAAAAGCTTAAGACCACCACCGGAAAATTAAACTCCGCGATTTGCAGCCCATTAAGGCCGCTTAAAGCCCCGATCAGAATCAGCAGCCAGGCTACTCCCTGCTCGCCCTTGAACTCCCCCCGCCACACCGCTTCCTGATGGGTTAGTGCAAACCAAAAGACCACTGCAATCCCCCCGGAGAGAACGCTGTAAAGACCCACGGCCAGCAGTGCCAGCGGGTCAGGATCAGAGAAGCTTAAAGCAACAGCAGCGACCAGGGCGGCAGCCAACGCTGTGAGAGCAGCCAAATAGAAGCCTTCACGCTTGTTCTCCCTTATCTTCGGAAAAACCACCGTCAAGGCCCCAAAAATCAGCAGTACCTGTAAAGCAGCCACTGGATCTCCAAGAGAAAGCTCGCCTGCGACTACCCCTAAGAGGCCTAACTGAAAACCCTTCCTGCCCCTAAGAATAAGCGCAGCGCCAAAAGCCACCCCAAATGGATGAACCCCGAGCACGCTCCCGCGGGCTAATATCGCACCCAAAATCAAAGGAACTAAAGCATTGCTAAAAAAATTCCTCTCCTGCCGCAAAGAATGTCCGGCTTTAAGAGTTGCCCATTCAGCCATAACGTCACCTCTTACCACTTTATGGAAACATTATAACTTAAAGGCAATGGCAAAGTTTGTCTATAGAAGTCACACCGCGTAAACAAGTTTCGACAAGAAAGGCGCGCATCGGTTCCCTCTGCGCGCGCGTGCCAAAATTGGCACGGATATATTACTTTCCAAGTACAAAATCTAGAACCGCCTACAACAGGCGGTTCTAGATGCAAAATCAATTTACTCACTATTAATAACGGCCTGAGCCTCTGCCGCCGCGTTTGGACTCTGTAGCCCGGCGGTATTCAAGCTGGCGCTCGTCACTGTCTTTAATAAACTTGGCCAATTTATCCTCAAAAGATACGGTTGGCTGACGTCTGTCACGACCGGCGCGGGCATTGGGATTGGCCTGCTTAATTGATAAACCGATTTTACCCTTGTCATCAACATGAATCACTTTAACTTTGACGCGGTCTTGTTCCTTAAGATAATCCCTGACATCTTTAACGTAGGCATCTGCCACTTCCGAAATATGGACAAGTCCGGTAACCTTATCCGGTAATTCTACAAAAGCGCCGAAGTTTGTGATCCCGGTTATCACTCCTTCAACTATGCTGCCAACCGCGATGGCCATACGAAGAAAACTCCTCCTTGTTAATAAAAAATAGATATAATTAATGTCATTATATTCCTAGGACGCAAGAGCTGTCAAGAAAAGCGCTCCTGGGAAAAAGTGTCTATTGATTTCGCGGCGCGATTAATATTTCTCCTTTTTTAACCAAACCCAACTGTTCCCTCGCTAACTGTTCGATATACGCCGGAGTCTTCAAGAGAACGATCTCTTCCCCTAAATCTTTCTGCTCTTGAATAAGCTTGGCCTTTTCAGCATTAAGTTGTGCCAGTTTCTGTTCCGTATTTATATGAAGATTCCACAGGTTCCAGGCCGAGCTGCCTGTTAAAGCGAGGAAAAAAGCCCAGGCCATTAAATATACAGGACGAAAACGTTTGACGGAAGTTCTGCGTTTCTTAGTCTGGCTCTTCGTCAATAATGTCCTCTCCTTCCAGCCCAAGCTCTCCTCCTGGGATGATACACACAATCTCATATCCTTTGTTTTTCGCCCTAGCTAACAGAGTGGCTACAGAACTGGCACTTAAGCGCAGCCTTTTTCCTATCTGCTCGAGCGATTGCCCGGATTCCTTCAGAATAACGGCCTGACGCTCACGAAAACTCAACTTCTCCAGCCCTCGGATTTCGAGGTGCACATCAGCTCATCCTAACTATCCCTTAAATTATGCACAACCTGTGAATAAAATGTGTACAAACCAACTACATACTGTGGACAAGTAATGGACATTCTTATTATACAAGGCTCACCGGCAAGAATCAATCCATCTTCAGGAAAAATTACCCATTAGTCCTAGGAGGAAAGTGCCTATCCCACCAGTCTAAGGCCCCACGCTTAATTTGCCCTGCCCGGGGCACTAGCATAACCTCACCCATGCGGTAGAAGAGCAGACTGAGCCAACGCAAAATTGCGTACGGCGGCTTCATCAATAGGACCAAAGCCCGGTACGGAAACCTCAGGAGGCTTCTAAGCCATAGCAGGGTCTTTAAGATAAAGTCAAGTGTAGTTAAGAGGGTATGGGTGACAAACCTGCTCAAGAGCCTAAGATAAAGGAACAGCCCTAGCAAACTGACCCAAAAGATATAGAAACGGAAAGCTAAACCATTAGCCTTTTCCAGAAACAAGAGAAAGATAATCAGGGCACCGAAGGAAAAAAGAATATCTCCCCCAAATGTCAGAATCGGACCCCACCTCAGCCAGCGCCTCAGGGAACGGTAAACGTCAAAGCACAGTCCAATGGCAAAGCCGCCTGCAGCCAACCAAAAAAAAGTTTCGAACTCTGAGATCGAAAGTCACCCCTTTCACCATTAACGGAAGATTCGTCCCCACAGACTTTGCCTTCCACTCTGGCTGGAACGGCGGGGGTAATTAAGAGCATCAACATGCCCCTCAACTTCCACCACTCCGTCCTCAAGGTCTAATTGCTTAATCCCCAGCCCTTCCCCTTTAATACTTAAAATCCCGTATTCCGTTTCGAGCACAATTTCTTTGGGATCAAAAGACTGAACTTTCTTCACCCCGTTTAACGAAAGTTTGAGCCTGTCTTCCATCAGCAAGCGGTGGCCTTTGCCGGTAACTTTCTCCACTGCGCCCATCCCCCTATAGCTTTTCTTCTTAAACGATATTCTCTTAAGCTAAGCTTTAGACGCGTAAAATAAAAAGCTGCTGCCCCTTAAGAGCAACAGCGTATATAAATCTAGCTACAAAATTTATCCGTGTGAATTTGCGGTCACTAAGCGAACACTTTTAAGTGGGCAGATGCCAAACAATACGAAGGCGAACACCCTAACTTCAGAGGGGCTGAGCGCCGGAGGCGTGAAGCCGCCAATTGAGGCATGGATGCCACGTTAGTCTCCAGTGGAGACTAACGCCGTGAGGCGACAACCCTATGAGATTGACTTCCGACGAGCGGATGTTTGGCGGGAAACATCCTCAGCCGTGCAGAAATTCTTTGAGGCGGACGGCTTCGGCGAGAGTCTCCACCGGAGACTCTCGTGCTCCAAACCGAGCCTGAGTGAAGATTTGGCCTGCGAACGCCTAGTGGGAGTGGGTGCCGCAAATTCACAGGGACACCTTCTATTCCACTTTTCTTTCTTCCCGCAAAACTTCGTACAGAAGATGGGCCTCATCTGCCCGTGCCGTATTAGGAGTAGAGACAACCTTAACTTCCAGGGTACGTTTCCCCAGGCTAATCGTCAGAACGTCCCCGGCTTTAACTTCACTCGAGGGTTTGGCAATCTTGCCGTTAAGACTGATCTTTTCCCCTTCGCAAATCTCTTTGGCCACAGTCCGCCTTTTGATTAAACGCGACACTTTGAGATATTTATCAATGCGCATCCGCACACATTCCTCCATATGCACTAAGTTCGTCATAACCCGGTAACCCAAGGCATCTACAGAAAAATCAGGTTCGTACGAACCTGATTTTTCAAGGCTGATTTTATTTTTGGACAGCGTCTTTAAGTGCCTTGCCCGCCTTAAACCCGGGAACTCTGGAAGCTGGGATCGTAATTTTCTCTTTAGTTTGGGGGTTTCTACCGGTCCTTTCCGCCCGTTCTTTCACTTCGAAGGTACCAAAACCAACTAATTGCACTTTGTCTTTTCCGGCCAGAGCATCCTCAATGGCGGACAAGACAGCGTTCACGGCCTTTTCGGAATCCTTTTTTGACATATCAGCTTTCTCGGCAACAGCAGCGACCAACTCAGCTTTATTCAAAGTGCTCCCTCCTAAATATGTAGATTTGACATCTTTTATAGTTCGCGATAAAATACCAAACTCCTGCATAAAAAGCTTAAAGTGAAGCAAGTTTACCGTTTTTTTCTTGGAATTTTGCTCTTTCCCAGAAAACATCCATTTGTTCCAAGGACATCTCTTCCAATCTGTGCCCTTCTTGAGCTGCAAACTCGGCCATTTTGTCGAAACGCCTGTGAAATTTACGTACAGCTTCTCTTAAAACCTCCTCTGCATCAAAATGCATTAAGCGCGCCAGATTAACAACTGCAAAGAGGAGATCCCCTAATTCTTCCCTAACTCCAGTGCCTTCACTTATCGCAGTCTCCAACTCACGGCACTCCTCTTGCACTTTTGCCCACGGCCCGTGCCAATCCGGCCAGTCGAATCCTACTTTGGCTGCCTTACGCTGTGTCCACTGAGCCCACATAAGCGCTGGGAGACTCTTGGAACCCTCGAAGAACCGCTCCGTCCCGCTTTTATCCTGTGCTTTCTCCTCGGCTTTTATTTGTTCCCAGGTGCGGATCACCTCACGGGCAGTTGCAGCCTTCCCCTCACCGAATACATGAGGGTGACGCCGGACAAGCTTGCTTATGATCCCGCGCAAGACGTCTGCCAAGTCAAATTCCCCCGCCTCAGCCGCAACTTGGGCATGAAAAATAACTTGCAATAGTAAGTCTCCCAACTCTTCACACAAATTATACATATCTTGGTTTTCTATGGCTTCAATCACTTCGTAAGTTTCTTCGATCACATAAGGTTTAAGGGATTCATGCGTCTGTTCCCGATCCCAAGGGCAACCGCCGGGCGAGCGCAGAATTTCCATGATTTCAACCAAGCGCCTATAAGTATAGCTTTCAGCGCAGGGAGGAACGACTACCGTTGTTAAATGGTCGAAATCCTGATGGTCAAGTTCGTATAAGGACAGCCTTAAAACCTTAGTTCCCTCTGTCCCCAAAGCCTGTACCACGATGACCTCAGCTTCGTCCGGATACACGCGCATCAGATCAAGCTTTACCTCTGACGCCACCAGCTTATTATACACTTGGGGAATAATAAGCCATTGCCTGCTGTCGATCCCGGCTTCCTTTAAGCTTTCCTGGCCTAGAACAGATACTCCTTCAATCGGATCAAACGGCACCGCGCGAAAAATCTCGTCCAAAAAACTAAGCCCAGGATGGATCACCACCTCACACTCAGGCACAAGCTTGTCCCCAATTAAACGAACGGTTTTCTCAGCCACATAAGGATGCCCGGGAACAGCATATATCGTTTCCCCGCTCCGCTCAAGCTCCTTCCGCAATTGAAAAATTATCTCGTCATAAACTTCTTCAAAAGACTTCCCTGTCTCATACACCTTGTCAAAAGACTGTACCTTCACTCCTTCTGCCAGCAGTTCCGGCACACACGGATGCTGCGCTGTGCGCACAAAAACCTTCTCAGCCTTAAGAAGCAGGCGATAGTTTCCCAAAGTTATACGGTCCAGGCCAGCCGGTCCCAGACCGAGAATATGCAGCCGCTTTCCCAAAATCGCCACCTCCAGGGCTATTGTAACAGAGGCACGCGCCCTAAGCAAAAAAATAGGCTGTCTCTACAGACAGCCCCCCGTATGCACTACTGCTCCATTTGCTTCGCCAAGAAACCAGCCGCAGTCTCGACCAACTTCACCTCGAGATCTCCCATTTTAACATTCGGATCTTTCGAACTCATCACCACAACCCCGATTGGATCCCCTTCAGAGATAATCGGAGCCACAACTTCGTTAGTAAGCTTACACTGATCCTCTTCGTTCTCCGGGCAAGTCTTGCAGGCCGTATGTTCTCCGGGTTTAGCGATCTGAAGTGTTTTGCGTTCTGTCATAGCCTGTTCGGCAGCGGGGCCGATCGGTTTATTCAGGTACTCTTTTTTGGAGGCACCAGAGACAGCGATAATCGTATCCCGATCCGCAATATAAGCGATATGTCCGGTTGCTTCATATAAAGAATCAGCATACTCCTTGGCGAAATCACCCAATTCGCCTATCGGAGAGTATTTCTTAAGTATAACTTCTCCTTCCCGGTCGACAAAAATCTCTAGCGGATCTCCCTCTCGTATGCGAAGTGTCCGACGAATTTCTTTGGGAATAACGACACGGCCAAGGTCATCAATTCTTCTCACGATTCCTGTTGCTTTCATTGGACGCTCATCCCTCCTTTTTGTCATTCTGCGTCATTCTGTTTCTGCGATCATCAATTCAATGATAGTATATATCCCGGCATCCCGGATTATTCATTATTTTCCCAAGGATAATAAAAGAAGGCAACTTTTCTAAAAGCTGCCCTCCCAGAGAATACGATTAGGATTTCGGTATAAGGCTATTGTTGTCCTGTGGCTTATACTCAGAGTTATAATCAATCTTGGCTTTGCCATAAAGATCATCATAGTGAGTTTGCAGTTTTTTCCCTTTGGCATCAGCCAAGGCATCCTTCTTGACTTGGTCCTGATACTTGTTAAAGTCGCCGGGTACGGCATTTTTGTGGTCTTCGACCCATATCACATGGTATCCATATTTAGTCTTAACCGGCACCTCGGAAATTGTCCCGACTTTCTGGGCAAAAGCAGCTTGTTCAAACTCGGCTACCATATCGCCCTTACCGAAGTAACCCAAATCCCCGCCGCTCTCTTTCGCTGCCGGCTCGATTGACTTTTCTTTCGCCAGTTGCGCAAAATCTGCCTCGCCCTTTCCCTTTAATTGCGTAATGATCTGTTTCGCTTCGTCCTCAGTATTCACCAGAATATGCCTGGCCTTAACCTGTTCCGGCTTCCCTCCGTATTTATCCGGATTGGCATCGAAATACCCCTTTACTTCAGCGTCACTCACCTGAACGTCACCTGTAAGCTTTTGCGCCAGAGCCACCTGGTTCTGGTAATCTTCAACCGTGGCCAGGTACTGCATAGCAAGAAGCTGCTTGAACTTGTCTTCCCCGCCGGCCTCTTTCTTATCGTTGTCAATCTGTTCTGTCACCTTGGCGTTATTAACATCTACGCCAAGGTTTTTCACTTCCTGGGCGATTAATTTGCTGCCAATAAGAGACTGGAGTACCGCATCCTTTAGCTGCTTCTGCTGGTCAGCAGTCAGCTTTTTCCCTGAGTTATCTTCAACCATCTTTTGCATTGATTGTACGCGGGAATCATAATCAGCCTGGGAAATCTGCTCCCCGTTTACCTTAGCGACCCATTTCCCTCCGCCAAGAGGAGAACATCCTGTTAAGATAAGGCTGAAAGCCAAAAGTCCGCTCAATATACCCACCAGGGGTTTTCTCATCTTTTCACGACCTTTCCTACTCCAATGAGGGTATTATATCAAGGAGTTGTCCGCGAAGCAATGTCGGAAAAAGTCGAAAGTACTTTGCGCACTGCTTTTAGAATTTCCTCCTGTCCGACCGTACGCAGCCGGACTTTACACTCCAAATTCCCGCTGCCTGACGTCCCAAAAGCTAACGGATACGGACTTGCAGCCGCAATCTCCATCAGCTTTTCTCCGGTAAGTCCGGGATCGCGCGCGAACCGGAGATGTACATATTGTTTAAGCTGTTGAATTTGTTCTATTTTGAGCGCAGCAGCCAGCCATTTAATGCGAATAATCTGCAAAAGGTTGTCGACTGCACGCGGCGGAGCACCAAAACGATCAACTAATTCATCCAGCATCTCGCTTAAGCTTTCTTCATTTTTAATCACAACCATCCGCTGGTAAAGAGAAGCTTTTACCTGGCGGTCCGTTATATAGTCATCCGGTAGATAAGCGTCAACCTGCAGCTCGATTAAAGGTTCAATTTCCTCTTCCACCTGTTCTCCCCGCAGTTCCTGCACCGCTTCTTTCAGCATCTGCACATAGAGGTCAAAGCCCACAGCAGCTAAGTGTCCATGCTGTTGCGCTCCGATCAAATTGCCGGCCCCCCGGATTTCGAGATCGCGCATCGCGATTTTGAAGCCTGAGCCAAATTCCGTAAACTCCCGGATAGCCCCCAGGCGCTTTTCTGCCACCTCGGTCAGGATCTTTTGCGGTTTATATAATAAATACGCAAAAGCCTTGCGGTTCGAGCGCCCTACCCGCCCCCGCAACTGATACAGCTGAGCCAAACCGAGGCGGTCTGCCTCGTCAATGATTAAAGTGTTAACATTGGGCATGTCAAGCCCGGTCTCAATGATCGTCGTACAGACCAAGACATCCCGCTCCTGTTCCAGGAAAGCGAGCATCTCCCGTTCCAGCTCTGTTTCACTCATCTGGCCATGAGCAATACCATAGCGCGCCTCCGGAACCAATTGACCCAGAAAATGCGCAACCTGCTCAATGTCCTCGACCCGATTATGAACGTAAAAAACCTGGCCGCCCCGCTGAATTTCCCGCCTGATGGCATCCCGCACCAGATCCGGCCTGTATTCAGCAACATACGTCTGGACAGGATAACGATCCTCCGGCGGAGTTTCAATCACGCTCATGTCCCGTACTCCCACCATCGCCATGTGCAAAGTGCGCGGAATCGGAGTAGCAGTGAGAGTGAGCACATCGACATTCGCTTTAAGGGTTTTTAATTTTTCCTTGTGCGCCACCCCGAACCGTTGTTCCTCATCAATAATCAGCAGGCCCAGATCTTTGAATTTAATCGCATCTGCCAGCAGGCGGTGTGTCCCCACTACCAGGTCAATGCTCCCGTCTTTAAGCCCGGCCAGAATTCTTTTCTGTTCCTTGGGGGAACGAAAACGGCTCAGCATCTCGATTACGACAGGATAACCCGCAAACCGCTCGCGGAAAGTATTAAAATGCTGCTGGGCTAAAATAGTTGTCGGTACCAGAACCGCTACCTGCTTGCTGTCGAGAACAGCCTTGAAAGCTGCCCTTAGTGCCACCTCTGTCTTCCCATAACCCACATCCCCGCACAAGAGCCTGTCCATCGGGCGCGAACGCATCATGTCTTCCTTGACTTCAATAATGCACTGGAGCTGGTCTGCTGTCTCTTCGTACGGAAACTTCTCTTCAAATTCCTTTTGCCAGACATTTTCCGGGGAGAAAGAAAATCCGCTGCTGGCTTCCCTTTGCGCATAGAGCTTAACTAGGTCAATCGCCATCTCTTTGACCGCGCTTCTGGCCTTGTTCTTTACTTTGTGCCATTCATTGCCGCCAAGTTTATATAGCTTGGGGACGTTATCCCCATCAGCGCCAAGGTATTTTTGCAAAAGGTAGAGCTGGTCAAGCGGCACATAAAGACGATCCTGCCCGGCGTAACGCACGCTAAAGTAGTCTTTTTCCACGCCGCCGACTTGTAGCCTTTCAATGCCCACAAACTGTCCGATCCCATGCTGAACGTGCACGACAAAATCCCCTGGCTTAAGATCGGAAAACTGCAGCCGTTCCCCGGTTTTGGCCCGTGTCGGCAGAGGCTTGACCGGAGTCTTGCGCTCCCTGCGGTAGATCTCCGTTTCCGATAGAATAACGAGTTTGCCCAAGGGCAGCTCAAAGCCCTGGTCAAGAGAATAGGGGTAAACATAAACCCCACCTTCCTCGACCAGGTCTTCCATGCTGCGCCGTCGGGAAGTCAGACCCCGGTCTTTCAGCCCTTGGATCAGGCGGTCAGCGTGTTCCTTGTCTCCGGCAAAGAGGGCAACTACATTCCCGGTTTTTTGCCAGTGCTCGATTTCTTCGGCCAGCACACCCGTTTTGCCCATAAATCCGGTCAGAGAACGGGAATTAGGGTTAACAATCCGCCGCGGCACAAACCCGGGTACTTCCCGCGGTAAAGTGGACAACCCTAACAAGCTGGATTTTTGCCCGAAAGCCAGGACGTCTTCGTAGGAGATAAACTGCGGTTCAGGGCTGACGAAAGCTTCTCCCTGCTCAAGCTGCTGGGTGAATTCCTCAAGCCGTTCCCTGGTCTGAAAATCCAGTTGTTCTTTAAGCCGGGAAGGTTCATCGAGAATGAGCAAGCGGTCTTCGGAAAGATATGAAAAAAAGTTCACTAATCTTTCCGGCACTAAACTCAAATACGGATAGACATTCTCATCGAGAATTCCCTGACCCAACCGTTCTTTCAGACTTTCAAGCTTGTGGGCCAAATTAGCGGCAGCCTCTTCCCGTCCCGCCCGTTCCAGCCTGCCCAAAGCTTTGCGCGCTTGACCTGCGATCTCCCAACTCAGGTTTTTCAGCTCCTCGGCGGTGAGTATATATTCCAGTACCGGCGGGATAATCGCTTCTTTAATCGCAGAGACCGACTTTTGGCTTTCCAGGTCAAACGTCCTGATTGAATCTACTTCATCATCAAAAAATTCGATTCTAACAGGCTCCCCCTCTAAGGGAGCAATATCCAGAATCCCGCCCCGCAAAGCAAACTGCCCTTTGCCCTCGACCACCTCCAGGCGCTCAAAGCCTGCCGTAATCAGCCGGCTTAAGACTTCAGGGAGGTCATACCTAGCCCCCGTCTTAAACTCCAGCATGAATTTTAACCATCTTTCTTTAGGAAATAAGCGCCTTTCTACTGCCAGCACAGGGCTTACGACCGTGCAGTTGTTGTCATAAGCTAAATGCCTGAGCACAGCAATACGCTTAGCCGTCGTTTCACGGCTCCGTCCTAAAAGCTCGAACGGAAGCCACTCGGTAGCCGGAAACAGGAGCACATCCTCATGCGGAAGCCAGGTCTTAAGGTCACTGACCCATTTTTGGGCCTGCTCGTCTGAGAAAGTAAGAATAAGCCCCGGTTTGCGACCGCGCACAAGCTGAGCCACATAGGCAGCCTTCTGGCTTCCGGTCAGATTGTATACCATTTGCGGCCACTCTGTGAAAAACTCCTGAAATTCTTCATCCCCGAACTCCAAGCCCTGCCGCAGGTGGTCATAGATTGTTTTCAAAAGCTGGTCCATCCTTTCCAAGGCAACACAAAAAAGTGAACGTCCGCAGGGACCCCCATGTTCGATATTCGATATTCGAGGTTCGATATTCGAAATTTGAGGTTTATCCTTTGTTTTAGGATGCTGCGCTTAGTGCAGCACCCGATCAGGCTCTAGGTCAAGTTGCCTCATGCAGTCAGGACAGAGAGCATACGCGACATTCCCAACGATATCCATTATAGAATCTGGGACTTCCCCGGTCAAGTCATCCAGCTCGATCTCTCCTAAAATACTGTCACAGGCATGGCACACTTTAAGCATGAGCACTGGCAAACACCTCCCTAACCGTAGGTTTTCCGCAGGTTATGAAGGCTATACTCACGCCTATTAATTATATAAGTTCATTGCCTTGACCCCGTCCCCTTTAAGCCAGAGAAGAAGCGCTTGGTGAGCGCGCTTCAGGGTTTCCGTGAGCACGGGGATTTCTTCTTTGCTAAAAGGGGAAAGCACATAGCGCGCAGGGTCCCACTGCTCAGGCGGCCGACCCACTCCGATTTTCAGGCGCCAAAAATCTTCTGTCCCTAATTCCCCGATCACAGAACGCACCCCGTTATGCCCCCCGGCACCTCCTTGGGAGCGCAGACGTATCTTGCCCAGAGACAAGTCCATGTCATCATGGACGAGCAGGACATCCTGGGCGGCCACCTTATAAAACCCTGCAGCTTCCCTAAGCGCCCGCCCGCTTAAATTCATAAAGGTTTGAGGTTTCAGCAGGATAAAACGCTCCCCCTCAATATTCCCTTCGGTCGCCAACCCCTGGAATCTAGGCCTAAAACTTAAGTTCGCCTCCTCAGCCAGAAAGTCAGCCAGCATAAAGCCCACATTATGACGGGTTCCAGCATATTCCCCGCCCGGATTACCCAGACCTGCAATAATTTTCATCTTATTAATCCTCCAACCAAGCGTGCCGGGCATAAGTTGCCAAGGACAGAGTATATATGGTTATAAGATACCAATCAAGTCTAAAGGGGGCGAAAATCGTGAAGCCTAGCCGCAAATTCCTTTCCCTTCCGATCATTACTCTACACGAGGGACAACACATAGGATATGTCAAGAGCCTTATCCTTGATCCCCGGACCAAATCCCTGGCAGCCCTGGTCATAGACCCCAAAGGCTTTTTCAAGGACCAGCGCATCATCCCTTACAGCAAAGTCGTAAGTGTCGGGGATGACGCGATCACCATTGACAAGAGCAGCCAGGTGGAAAAACCGGCCAATCTCCCGGAAATTCTTAATCTGCTTAAAGAAAAACTAAGCATCATTGGCACCAGAGTAGTCACGGAGAGCGGCAAAGTCTTGGGCACCGCCGACGAATACTTCATTGAGTCTGAAACCGGCAAAGTCAAAGAAATCGAAATTTCCGGTGGCAAAATTGAAGGCTTCCTTACCGGTAAAGCCCGGCTGCAAGCCGATCAGCTCGTGACCATCGGCCACGATGTCATCGTTGCTCACAAAGGGAGCGAAACCGTCCTGATGGTTTCAGACAAGGGGCTGAGTGATACGTTCAAAAACATCATTCACACCACTTCCCATTTTGCCTCCGAGACCACACAAAACGTAAGCCAATACTTCAAGAAAGACAAGCAAGAAAAAGTGGCCAGTCTCGTGGACACTACCGAGCCGGCCACCGACACTACGATAAATGCTGAGGACATCTCTGCCGCGGCTATAACTTCCTCAGATTCCCCTGTCAGTGAGGCAGACCCCGACCTGGCATCGGAAGCTCCAGAGCAGAAGGACGTGAAAGAAGCCTGATTAGCTAAAGAGCTTGCTCACAGACAAATCCTCATGAATCCTCACCATTGCCTCTCCGAGCAGAGGAGCCACTGACAGAACCTTAATCCGCGCTATTTTCTTTTCCGGGGTCAGGGGAATGGTATTCGTGACCACGACCTCTTTCAGCACAGATTTTTCCAAGCGCTCAATCGCCGGTACAGACAAGACAGGGTGGGTGCAGCACGCATACACTTCTTTAGCACCGCGCTCTAATAGAGCCTGTGCCCCTTGCGTGATCGTGCCGGCAGTGTCGATAATGTCGTCAATCATGACTACCGTTTTCCCTTCCAGGTCGCCAATCACATGCATGATTTCGGAAACGTTGGGTTCAGGGCGTCTCTTGTCAATGATAGCAATGGACGCTCCGATCCGCTCCGCAAAATTACGCGCCCGGGTAACTCCCCCTAAGTCAGGGGACACCACACAAATATCAGACAACTCTTTTTGCCGGAAATACTCAGCCAAAATCGGCACTCCCAAAAGATGATCCACCGGTATGTCGAAGAAGCCCTGAATTGCCGGGGCATGAAGGTCCATCGTCACAACCCGGTCTGCACCTGCTGTGGTAATCAGGTTAGCCATTAGCTTCGCCGTGATCGGGTCGCGCGCCCTCGCTTTGCGCTCCTGGCGGGCATACCCGTAATAAGGCATGACAGCGGTAATCCGGCGGGCTGAAGCTCTTCTTAAGCCGTCAATTAAAATTAATAATTCCATAATATTATCATTGGCCGGATTGCACGTGGGCTGGATGACAAAAACATCTGCCCCGCGTACACTTTCATTAATCTGGATCGCTATTTCCCCGTCGCGGAAGTGGCTGACTCTGGCTTCCCCTAGCGGGATGCCCAGATACTCCCCTATTTCCTCGGTCAGTTCACGGTTGGCATTCCCACAGAATATCTTCAACTCTTTCGCTGCCATTTGTTCTTTATCCCCCTACTTTTTCCTTCGGTCCTGCCTGTTTTCCTTCACAACCTGCTGACTGCGTTCTACAACCAAGGCATCATCAGGGACATCTTTCGTAACGGTTGACCCTGCCCCGGTCATGGCCCTTGCTCCAATTTCTAGAGGAGCGACTAAGCTAGTATTGCTGCCAATAAAGGCATTATCCCCAATCCGCGTCGAGTGCTTTTTAACTCCGTCATAATTACAGGTTATGGTTCCCGCGCCAATATTGACTGCTTTGCCAACACTGGCATCTCCGATATAACTTAAGTGCGGGATTTTCGAACCTGTCCCGACAAAGCTATTCTTTATCTCTACAAAATCCCCGATTTTTACATTATCTTCCAAATGCGTTCCCGGACGCAGATAGGCAAACGGACCTACCGTTGAGCGGGCTCCGATCACAGCATTTCTGGCTACTGTATGGCTTATTTCGCACCCTTCCTGACACTGACACGAATCCAGCAGAACGTGCGGCCCAATCACGGTGTCTTCCTCAATGCGGGTATTTCCCTGAAGGAAGGTAAAAGGCAGAATCGTAACATCTCGCGCTAGCGCAACCCCGGCTTCGATAAAAGTAGAAGCAGGATCAGTAATCGTGACCCCTTCATCCATCCAATAGTGCAAAATCCGCTCTCTCACAATCTTTTCTGCTTCCGCCAGTTGCCTGCGGGAATTAATCCCTAAAGCCTCTGTCGGATCTTCTGTGACATAGGCCAATACTTTTTGGCCCCTAGCCAAGAAAAAGGCGAAAACATCTGTAAGATAGTACTCTCCTTGTGCGTTTTGCGGTTTTATCTGGGCCAGAGCCTCCTTCAAGGCTCTGACATTAAAACAGTATGTCCCGGTGTTAATTTCCCGGATCAGACGTTCTTCTGCTGTCGCATCTTTTTCTTCCACAATCTTAAGCAGTTGGTTCCCGTCTTTAACAACGCGGCCATAGCCATAGGGATCGCTGAGCACAGCGGTTAGGACAGTTGCCCTACAATCCTCCACCTCATGAAGCTGCCGCAGTGCACGCAAAGTCTCTTCATTAAGGAGGGGCTGGTCCCCGCTTAAAACTAGCACATCGTCCACGCCTTCAAGGTACTGAAGGGCTTGCATCAAGGCATGCCCGGTTCCAAGCTGTTCAGCTTGCACAACAACTTGTACCTGCCCGCCTAGCTCCGCTTCCACCAATTCTCGGCCATGACCCAGGATGACCAAAGGGCGCTCAATGCCCAAAGCCTTGACCGCATCCAAAACATGTTCAATTAGAGGTTTCCCGGCTAACTTATGCATGACCTTAGGCAGTTTAGACTTCATGCGCGTCCCTTTGCCCGCAGCCATTACCACTGGTGCCCAAACAGGCATAATCTTCTTTCCCCTCCACTTTTAGTTTATCCTCAATGCAATCTTTATACCCGAAATTTATTTATTCGTCAATTTATATAAATTTCCTCTTTTTAAGCCCCGACTCCTTGACTTTAAACAATAGCTTTTTAATTTTCATTAACAGCTACTTAATCTAAACATCGGAAAAAAGGAGACCCCCATAGGGTCTCCTTTTAATACTAAGTATTGCATGGCATTAGATAGCTTCCTGATAGGCTTTGAGTACTGCCGTTTGGATAACCTCACGGGCAGCGGCGGAAATCGGGTGGGCTATATCGCGAAACTCCCCTTCCGGTGTTTTGCGGCTTGGCATAGCAACAAAAAGACCGTTGGTGCCTTCGACAACTTTCACATCGTGCACGACAAACGCATTGTCAAAAGTCACCGACACCACTGCTTTCATCTTGCCTTCCACATTGACTTTCCTGACCCGTACGTCGGTAATATTCATCATTAATGCTCACCACCCTTCCCCTTGCCTCAGGGCTAAACGCCGGTCTTGTGTACGGTATTGATAATATATTCTCTGCTTGGTAAAAAAATCCTGCCTGTTTCGAGAAAAAATTTATGTAAAAACTGAATATGTTCAATTTCCGGCTCAGAGTGCTTAATTCTCAAACATTTGCCTATTGACCTTCAACTTGTGAGGGCACGGGTCTAACTACAGTGATCCCGCTCACAGGATCGAATTCTTCGAGTCTAAGGAGAGCTAAATAGTCTTCCACTAATTTAGGTTCGCGCGTAAGAGCGGTTTCCATTAAGACACCGATTCCGACAACGGTGGCTTCAAACTCGGCCATAAGATTAATCAGAGCGCGGGCAGTGCTGCCCGCTTTCATGAAATCATCAATCAGCAGGACTTTTGTACCAGGGTCAAGAGCCCGCCGCGAAAGGGACATTGTCTGAATCCTGCCCGAAGAGCCTGACAGATAATTGATACTGACAGAAGACCCTTCTGTAACCTTATTGCCATGGCGCACCACCACCATCGGCAGTCCCAAGGCTTCGGCCGTGATCAGAGCCAGGGGGATTCCTTTTGTTTCCACTGTCACGATCGCATCCGGTTTATGCTGCCGGAAAGCCCCCGCAAAAATAAGCCCCAACGGCCTAAGAACTGCCGGGTCAAACAGCAAATCAGTCATGTACAAGAAAGCCCCGGCCACTATCCGCTCCGGGCTGCTGAGCTTAAGTGCCAGCTCGTGCAGAACCAGGTCTGCCTCCCTCTCTGATATTTCCGGAACATACCTAACTCCCCCGGCTGCTCCCGGTAGAGTCTCCAGCCTGCCCTGGTAAGACAGGCGCAGGCTTTCCCTTACTGAGAGCAAATCCTCGCTGATCGTGGACTTCGCTGTACCAAACCGTTCCGCAAGTGTAGTAAGCGGTATCAGCACATTTGGTTTGGCCATCAGCACTTGGGTAATCGCAACCATGCGTTCCGCCCGTTTTACTTTATCCGCTGCCATACCCTATCCTATTCCTTCTCAGTTATTCTTTAGCTGCCAGAGCCTGAGTGCGCAACGCTTCAAACATGACATTTTCAGCCGTCACAATATGCGAGTTTGCCAGTTCCTGAGCCTTCTCCACATTATGATTAGCCAAGGCCTCAACGATCGCTCGATGCTCTTCGATAGCATCCCTGACCCGGCCCGGTACTGCCAGAGACGTTGCCCGGAAACGCTGGATCTGTTCCCTTAAATTTTCTAAGATTTGTACCAGGCGCTGATTGCGGCTTGCTTTATACACGAGGGCATGAAAATCCGTATCGGATTTTACAATCAGCTCTAAATCACGTTCTTCACCCTCTTTATACAGTAAAACTCTCTCCATTTGTTCGATTTCATCGTCTGTAATCCGTTCGGCCGCCAGCCCGGCAGCCAAACCCTCAAGTGCCGCCCGGATTTCAAACACATCGGCCACGTCTTTATGCGATACCCCTGCCACATATGCTCCTTTGCGCGGAATCATCACCACAAAACCCTCAAGCTCGAGTTTACGGATTGCTTCCCGCACCGGAGTGCGGCTTACTCCCATTTCTTCCGCCAATTGAATTTCCATCAGCCTTTCGCTCGGTTTTAACACCCCGCTGATGATTGCTTCCCGCATAGCCTCAAACACAATCTCCCTTAACGGCTTGTAACTGTCAAGTGTAACTGGAACTAACCTTCTTTCCATTACCTAACTCTCCCTTCATCCTGAAAAGTTTGTTGATGCTGTCCACACTTCACTATGTCCTTGCGCTCTTAACTCCCGGGCTATGGTCAATGCCTGCTCCTGTCCGTAGGCCAGTCCGAAAACCGCCGACCCGCTCCCCGACATTAAAGCACCATAACAGCCGGACTTCAGCATGATCCTTTTAATGTGCCCGATTTCCGGGACCATCCGGATTGAAACCTCTTCGAGGTCATTACTTAGCAGCGCGGCTACTTGTTCAGGCCTGCCCGCTGTCAAAGCCTGTATCCAGTCATCTTGATTAAGACTCCCCGTTTGACCCTCCTCGTCAAAGCGGCGGTACGCTTCTTTGGTATTAACTCCGGCCAGGGGCTTCGCCACTACCAGCTCCAGCCGGGGCGCAGGCGGAAGCTCCGCCAATATTTCCCCTCTCCCTGTAGCCCACATCGTACCTCCATCCAGGCAAAAAGCAACATCAGCCCCAATACTCCCGGCAAGCTCCCTCAGTTCTTCCCCGGAGAGCGGCGAGCCATAAAGCTCGTTTAATACCCGCAAAACTGCGGCGGCGTTACTGCTCCCTCCCGCCAAACCGGCTTCAAGCGGTATTTTCTTCTCAATCTCAATTTCAATTCCGGCTGTTTTACCCAGGCGGAGCACAAACTTCTCCGCCGCCCGGTAAGCCAAATTAAACGGTCCGCTCAGCTCACCGCAGCGGCAGGTAATCCCATCCCCCCTGCGCCAAACCCTTATGACATCATAAAGTGAGATGGACTGCATCACACTTTGCAGTTCATGATATCCGTCAGCACGGCGACCGGTAATCGCCAGGGCCAGATTAATCTTGGCGTAAGCGAACGTTTCTTTAAAAGAATTCGTCATTCCAACGGCCCTTTCCGAACATTAAGGTTATATTTCCTCTTATTATACCCATTAGTACTGTTTAATTCCAGTGGCAATTAAGATAGGCAGAACCCATAAGCTCTGCCTAATTCACGCGCCCTTATGAACCTAACCTAGTCTCAAGTGCCCGCTCCCATGGCTTTTTCAGCGGAGGAAAATTTAGATTCCGCACACTCGCGCTCCAGCCTGAGCTTAATCTCTGCTTCAATCGGATCCAGGTGCTCATAAAACATCACGAAGATATCCCCGGGCAGGCAGGTGTCCAGGCCATAACAGAAGGCTTCCCTTTCGTTGAGCACGACTGTAATCTTCTTCGGATCCATACCCACCGCTACCGCTTCTTCATACAGAATGCGGGCAATCTCCCCTTTTTGGCGACCCCTCAAATCCTTGTCTTCCCGGATAATAAGCCGATTGAAACCCTTAACAGCCACTCTGGCAACTTCTCTCATGGTTTGATCGGGCCTATCTCCGGGTACGGTTATACATCCCACAAGCGAGCGCCCTTTGAATTTATTAAGGGTGTGGGCAATCTCTTCAATTCCTTTGGGGTTGTGCCCGTAATCAACGACAACCTCCACCCCGCCCAGGCGGTAAAAGTTGAGGCGGCCCCTGTTATCTTTTTCATCGGAAGCAAAGCTTAGCAGGGACTCGCGGATAGCGTCAGCACTTAAGCCCAGAGCCCATCCTGCAGCCACTGCCGCCAGCGCATTTTGCACATTGTGCCTGGCTTTCCCTTCCCAAGTGATGGGGATCTGCCTCACAGAACAGATCTTGTACTCCCGTGAGCCCTGACACATAAGGATCAGGCCGCGCCGCACGAAGATAGCAACTCCACCCCGGGCAAGGTGTTTGCGTATATGGATGTTATCCTTCTCGCCGCTGAAATAGATGACTTTACCCTGGGTGCGGCGGGCCATGTGCACGACATACGGATCATCAGCATTGAGCACGACATAGCTGTGAGGTTTGACAACTTCGGCCACTAAACTTTTGACATGGGCCACATCTTCCACTGTCTCCACCCCGTACTGGCCGAGATGGTCGGCGGAGACGTTGGTGATTACGGCCACATCAGCATAATCATACCCCAGTCCGGAACGCAAAATGCCGCCGCGCGCGGTCTCTAAGACCGCGACCTGAACATCCGGGTGCCTGAGAATAATGCGGGTGCTTTCCGGGCCGGTCGTATCTCCATTGAGCAAAAGTTTACCCCTCACAAAAATACCGTCCGTGGTAGTCATCCCTACCGCCAGCTCTTGATCCAATAGCATTTTCCCGATCAGGCGGGTTGTCGTTGTTTTCCCATTGGTTCCGGTAATCGCTACGATCGGAATCCGGCCATTGCCAACCGGCATTACCTGCTCAACGATTAATTTACCTATATCACGCGCCTGTCCAAGCGTAGGGAACTGGTGCATGCGAATCCCAGGAGCAGCATTCACTTCTATTATTTTACATCTTTGCTCCCGATAAGATTTCTCAATATCCTCTAGCACCAGGTCTACCCCTGCGACATCAAGCCCTATAATCTTAGCCGCATACACGACCAAATGTGCATTGTCGGGGTGGACAATCGGAGTCACATCTTGCGCGAAGCCCCCTGTACTCAGATTAGCGCTGTCACGCAAGTATACCACCTCCCCAGTCCGGGGCACAGATGCGAGCGTAAGCTTCTTTTGCGCCAGGGTCAAGT
The DNA here is from genome assembly GCF_054657415.1 of Paradesulfitobacterium aromaticivorans. Lineage (NCBI taxonomy): Bacteria > Bacillati > Bacillota > Clostridia > Eubacteriales > Peptococcaceae > Paradesulfitobacterium > Paradesulfitobacterium aromaticivorans. The sequence continues at coordinate 940,498 of NZ_BAAHYT010000010.1, forward strand.
GCACCACCGGATCGAGCTTGATCTTGGTTAGAGCCTTCTCGTGATCGTCCCCGCGCTCCGGGTCCTGGTTGGCCCTCTCTACCAACTCCTCAATCGTGGACATACCATCCCCGGTGACATAGGCAGGTATACGCTCAGCCGCAGCAACCAATTTTTCCCCTATGACCAGCAAGCGGTAATTACGCCCGGATATATATTTTTCCACAATCACTTCTTGCCCGTAATTCTGAGCAAGTTTGAAAGCTGAGCGCACTTCAGCTTCATTCTTAAGGCGAAGGCTGACACCCTTGCCCTGGTTCCCGTTGTACGGTTTGACAACAACTTTCCCTCTGAGTGAGTGGAAAGCCTCAACCGCCTCGTCTTCACTCTCAACCACGCTTCCATACGGCACGGGCACACCACTTTCACTCAGAAGCTTTTTCGTTAAGACCTTGTCACAGGCTATATCCACCCCGATACAACTCGTGTGGTCAGTCATCGCAGCCTGCAAACGCCTCTGGTAGCGCCCATAGCCCAACTGGAGCAGGCTACCGCTGGAAAGGCGCTGAACCGGAATCCCCCGCTCCCGACAGGCTTCAATTATGGATTTAGTAGAAACCCCTAAACTGTTATTCGCAATAACCTTATTTAAGGCTGTCACCATAGCCGTCACACTTGAAGGTCCCACTGCTTTGCCGGCAAGCAGTTCGAGCAGAAGGTCATATGCCCGCTTAAATGCTTCCATCGCACCTTCCTGAGAATCATAGTTGAAAATAATCTCATATAAGCCCTTTTGCTCCGGCAAGGCCATCGTTTTGCCATACGGAATATGCTGTCCCGCCAGGGTTAACAGCTCTATGGTCATATGTTCGAGCGTGTGGCCGAGCAAGGTCCCCTCCCGCAGGCGTTCCAAAAAACCGCCCACTCTTCCGCGCGCGCAGTGATGCTCTGCCAGCGTCGGCAGACAGTCCACCAGACGTCGATTAAAATCACCCAGGGTATCTGTCGTTACATCCGTCCATTCCTGCAGATCTACAATCGCTCGAATCACCGGCCTGTAACTATACACATTAGCCCCCTCGATCGCCTGGACTTGTCTAATCTCCATCGCTCTGTAAGTCCTCCTTTAGAGTATAGGGAAATATGCCGCTTTAGGCATTTTCTAAGTTAAAATACACTTTATTATTTTTAACCTTTTTAGCCTTATGTATTCAGGACGGAAACCCGTCGTTTAAGATCGAAGCTATATCCTTCAGACAGGACATGCATGAAGACCGGGCTTAGAACCAGAGGCTGCCCGGGCGAAGATTCCGATACATTGGTCGCCGCTGACGGGGAGGCGTCTACTACCGTCACGCTCTGGCTCCCCACAACCGTGAACTGTCCATTTTGGGTTACCAGAATCGCCGTATCTTCGTCAATTCCCACCCCGAGCACATAGGGGTTTTGGGCAATTGCTGCCAAGAGCCTGCCGGTACGGCCCCTCTGGGCAAAATGTTGATCTACCACCACTGCCCTAATTAAGCCTAGGCCTGGCGCCATCGTTATCTTATCCTTTTTGGGAGTACCGGTCTCTCCTCCCACGATCATCGTGTCAGACATAACTGAAGCACCGGCACTGGTCCCGGCAATGATCACGCCCTTTTCATACAGACGGTGGAGGGCTCTACCCACTAAAGTGCCCCCCAGCAGGCCGGTAATTCTCAACTGATCTCCCCCGGTAAAAAACACGCCCGTAGCCTTGTTTAACTGTTGGACCAGACCCTCTGAGTTCGCCTGGCTGCGGTCACACACATCAAGGACATCTACCTCCTTCCCCCCCAGCCGCGAAAACAGTTGTTCATATTGCGCCCCGACCTGACGCGGATATTCAGTGGCGGCTGTCAGCACAGTTATTCGGCTCTCCCGTCCCCCTGCTTCAGCCACAAAATGTCTTAAGATGCGGCACTCTCCCTCCTTGTCCTCCGCCCCTCCGATGATCAAAAGTTTGCCTTCGACGTGTTCGCTCAAATAAATCCCTCCAGTTTAATTAGTTTCAGCGCAAAAGGGATTGAATTATGCAACCTATGTACAATTTTCATATTTAACCAAAACGCCATATTATACATGGAAACTAAAAACGGGGAAGTGAATTTAGATGTCTTCCCGCCTGATTAAAATCCATAAAAGCAGCCGTCAGCTTGAACTTTACGAAGGCAACGTACTCTTGCGCCGTTTTCCGGTTGCCATCGGCAAAGCCGGCACTCCGACCCCGGTCGGACGCTTCACCATTGCCGACAAGCGTTTAGATCCAGGAGGGGTATTCGGTAGCCGCTGGCTGGGCCTGTCCAAGCCGGGATATGGCATCCATGGCACCAATGACCCTTCAAGTATCGGGAAAGCCGTTTCCAAAGGGTGCATCCGGATGTACAATTATCACGTTGAAGAACTTTTCCGCAATGTCGAAGTAAGCACCCCTGTGATTATCGAACTCTGAAACACAACTGTAGCTGAGAACATCACCGGCCAGTATGATCCACTCCGCTGGGAGCACAGCATAAAGCCCGGAGGGCGAGTCGGGCTTGGTCCCTTTAGCAAGGCCCAAGCTTTTGCCGCTGACCGGGCTTCTCTTCTTATCTACATTAATATGGGCTGCGCGGATAGCCGCGCCGCAGTTGCCCGCGCGTCTCAATCCCGCCCACACCGTCAGTGCCGGTGATCGTGTGATTAATCACCTCTTTCAACGAAACCATGCTGTCGATCGGAGTAAAAGCAATCCTCTCCACAATAAATACCGGATCAAAAGCATGAATAAGCATCCGTTTCGGAGATGATGCAAAGTTTGCGCCGGCTTCCAAAATGGCCTCATAATTTGACTGGCAAGCCCCGGCAAAAATCACCAAGGCATCTTTATTAGGTTGGAAACGCCGCGCCTCCTGCACAGATTCCACAAAATTGCGGGAGCTACGGTAACTGTCAAGGCTCTTGAAGTCCTTTTTTCCGTTCAAAAGCCCATCATGTCCCGTTAACACCAGAATGTCAGTGGGATTGTCTTTTAAGACCTGAGAAATAACTTTAGCCTGCTCGAGTTCTGATTTGCAAATCCCCTTTGCTTCCAGCCCCAGCTGTTTGTACGTTTTTAGACACTGGCCTAAGTACTCTTCATCCCCGTCCAAATGAACCACTCTCCCTGGGATTTCGAAATACTCCCCCTGCTCTTGCTGGGTCACCTTTCTTTGCTGTATAACCATGTTCAACTTCTGGTAAATCTCGCGCGAATCCCGGCGCTGGTAATGGGCCACATCGAGCTGGCTTTTGCCCACCAGGTCTGTTAAGGGCGCATCCGCCAACAGACGCAGGTTTATCCCCTTAAGCACAGCGTGGCGTTCTCCGCTTAAAGCTGTTTCCACCCGGACAATCCGGAAGTAAATGTCCTGGCGATGCGAGCGACGGGCCACAATATCCCCTGCTTGAAACATACCATTTCCCCCCTTTGCCTCTAATCTATGTCGCCTGAGTCGAAATGGCATATATTATTAGTGAATCGGTATTCAAACCCAACTAAATATCTGCACAAGGGGGTCAACGGATGTTCACAGCAGTCATTCCTGTGCAAAATGAAGAGAAGAGCATCTTGGCCGTCCTTGCTAATGTCCTGCGCCTGCCGGTAGGGTGTATCGTCCCCGTTCTAAATGGATGTACCGACCGAACCCTCGAATTGATCCGCTCCATCCCCGATCCCCGTATTCATATTATTTACTTCGCCCAGTCCCTGGGGATCGACATTCCACGGGCAATCGGGGCACTCTATGCCCGCCATCTGGGAGCGGAAGGAGTAATTTTCGTTGACGGGGATATGTCCGGCAATATTTTCACCAATCTCGAACACCTGCTCAGAGCCTTACAGGACGGGGCGGACATGGCTCTAACGAACTGCTACCCTTATATAACCAACCGCGCCAAGCTGACAAACCTCGTGCTCAAATTCCGCTCACGCCTAAACCACAAGCTCGACCTGTTGAAACCCCTGGGCCTGGCAACTCCCACTCATGGCCCGCATGCACTCTCAGCCAAAGCCCTTCAAGACATTCCCGCACTTGCAATTGCCATCCCCCCCATAAGCTTGGTCTGGGCCAAGCAAAGTGAGCTTAAAATCCAGGTCAGCACCTCCATCCGCCATGAAGAACTGCGCTCTCCGCGCAAGCACAGGCGCCATGCCCGCCTGATCATGGAAACGATTATCGGGGACTGTGTCATGGGCCTGGCCCTGGCTCAGGGCAAACCCGTCATCCGTTCCCTCGGCAAACACGAACTTCTCGGATACCACCCGGAACGGCGCTTTGACATCCTCGAACAGTGGGAAGAAGCAGTGGCCACAGAGAACAGATTCTATGAACAACATCTGATTATCCCGTGTGCGCCCTTACCGCAAGAATGTGTAAAGAAAAGCTGACAGCATAAGACGCTGTCAGTTTTTCTTTTGGCAACCTTAGATTCTTCGAACAAAACAGGAAGTATTGGCTCCTCAAATCCTTAGAAAAAAATAAAACTCTCTAACAAAAATAGTGAAAAATATGATAAAATCGAATTTGATTAGATAGACAGGCAGAGCTTTAATTTAATTTTGTTTTTCATTAATTCTTAATAAATTATTATTTTACCTAGAGAGGACAGGTGGAGAAGGATATGGAAAATCGTTTTAAGGAATCCCTACTGGATCAGAACAACTTATCCGTAACCTGGGAGCTGGTTCCGGGCAGAGGGGCCAGAGAAAAAGCCCAAGAAAGCGCACTGGCTGCTGCGGAGCAGGCTGCTAAAGGCGGGAAAGTACACGCGCTCACCATTACGGACAACCCCGGCGGCAACCCAGCGATGCTGGCAGACTACCTGGGTATGGAAATACTCAAGCTGGGCATTGAGCCTTTGGTTCACTTTACCTGCAAAGACAAAAACCGCAACCAAATGGAAAGCCAGCTCTATGCTTTGGACCGGGCAGGTGTACGCAACCTCTTGGTCATGACCGGAGACTATACGGTGTCCGGTTTCCAAGGACGCCCCAAGCCGGTCTTTGACCTTGACCCCAGTCAAGCTTTAGAACTCATCGGGACCATGAATAAGGGGTTGGAAATTCCGGGACCCAAAGGTTCCACTTTCCACCAACCCAGTGACTTTTTCGCCGGGGCTGCCGTATCACCGTTCAAAGCCACGGAAGCGGAACTGATGGTCCAGTATTTCAAAATGAAGAAAAAAGTTGCAGGCGGAGCCCAGTTCATCGTAACCCAGCTTGGGTATGACGCCCGTAAGTTCCATGAAGTTCTGCAGTTTGCCAAAGCAAATAATATCGATGTTCCAATCGTGGGCAACATTTATATCCTGCCATTTGGGGCAGCCAAGATCATGAACCAAAACCTCCTGCCTGGCTGTGTCGTTACAGATAAACTCCTGGCTAAACTCGAACAGGAGAAGAACGCCCCGGATAAAGGAGTTGGAGCCCGCTTACTCCGTGCCGCCAAGATGTATGCCTTCATGAAAGGCATGGGCTTTGCCGGTGTCCACATCGGCGGCCACAACATCAAATACGAGCAAGTGGAATATGTCATTGAAAAGGGTGAAGAACTGAGCCAAAACTGGATGGATCTGGTGCGTGAGTTCGACTACCCGCAGCCGAACGGCTTCTACTATTTCGAGAAAGACGGGAAAACCGGCCTCAACAGCGACAAACCCACCAACCGTAAAGGCCTCCCGCTTGATGCCCCTGCCGGCGCAGGATTAACACTCAGCCGTTTTATGCACTCTATGATATTTAACCCGGGGAAAAATTTCTTTCCTGTAATGCGCAGTATTTATGCCGGCAAGAAAAATCCGCGTCACCATGGTCTGGAACACCTTATTAAAGTTGCACTCTATGACTGCAAAGACTGCGGCGACTGTGCCCTGCTTGATCTAGGGTACCTCTGTCCGATGTCCCAATGCCCGAAGAACCAGCGTAACGGGGCTTGCGGCGGCAGTTACAACGGTTGGTGCGAAGTCTACCCGAACGAGAAACAATGCGTGTGGGTAAGAGCCTATGCCCGCTTGAAGAAATACGGGGAAGAATCCCAGCTGAATTCCTACCGGCTCCCACCGGCTAACTGGGATCTGTACCAAACTTCATCCTGGTACAACTTCTACACCGGACGCGACCACTCTGCTCCCCTCTTGGGCATCCCAAAGGTGGAAAAGAAAAAGGACTAACCACGAACAGGTAAGATTATTTTCTTATTTAATAGATATACGCAAAAGGAAACCCTTGGTTTGCTATTGACAAGCCAAGGGTCTTTTTGTGTCTACTTTAATAGACTTTTCAGTGTTCATAATTATTTCTTTCTGCCCGCCGGTCGATCACGCGCTTCGCCTTGCCAGGCACCCGTTCAATTGTATTCGGTTCCAGCAAGGTAATCTTAGCCGAGATACCCAATACACCTTGGAGCCTCTTCCTGATAGTTGATCCCATATGATCATTGAGTAGTTCCCGCGGCACCTCCACTTGCACTTCCAAATCATCCAGGAAACCACGTTTATCCACGACCAACTGGTAGTTCGGGCTCACACCCTCAACTTCCAATAAGACGCTCTCAATCTGAGACGGGAAGACATTAACTCCCCTGATAATAAGCATGTCATCCGTGCGGCCGGACACCCGCCTCATCCTGACAGAGGTACGGCCACAGGCACAGGGTTCAGGGTTTAGGACTGTAATATCCCGTGTACGGTAGCGAATAATTGGCATCGCTTCCTTAGTCAGAGTCGTAATAACCAGTTCACCCTCTTGCCCATACTCCAGAGGTTTCCCGCTCTCTGGATCGATAACCTCTAGCAGAAAATGGTCTTCTGCGATATGGAGACCGTCTGCCCGTTCGCATTCCCCAGTCACCCCCGGTCCCATCACTTCACTTAAACCGTAATTATCTGTTGCTTTCATATCCCAGCGCTGTTCAATCGCCTGACGGGTAGCTTCGCTCCATGGCTCTCCGCCAAAGAGGCCGAGCCGGACCGGAAGGGACTTGGGGTCAATTCCCATCTCCTCAGCCACTTCCGCTAACTGCAGGCAATACGAAGGAGTTGAAACTAAGACCGTGGTGCCAAAGTCCTGCATCAGCATCACCTGTTTGCGGCTGTTGCCTACGGACACTGGCAAAACCGTTGCCCCCACCCGCTCCATGCCATAATGCAGACCGAACCCGCCGGTAAAAAGGCCATAGCCAAAAGAAATCTGGGCAATATCCTCATCATTCACACCCGCCAGGGTCACCACTCTGGCCACCAGATTAGACCAAGTGTCCAAATCCTTTTTGCTGTATCCCACCACAATCGGCTTACCGGTTGTACCGGAGGAAGCGTGCAGTCGCACAATTTCCTTACGCGGCAGCGCAAACAGACCGTAAGGATAATTGTCCCGCAGGTCGGTTTTCACGGTAAACGGCAAATGGCGGATATCCTTAAGAGATTTGATCTGGTTGGGATTAATCCCCAAAGCCTCAAACTTATCCCGGTAAAAGGGCACGTTGTCATAAGCATGCTTTACTGACTGCTGCAAACGCTGCAGCTGCACCTCCTCCAGGGTTCTACGGTTACACTTTTCCAGCTCATCCCATATCATACACTTTCTCCTCCTGTGATGCTTGCCACGACTTAGGCTTAAGTTCTTTATTTTGATTGAGGTTGAATACTTTGTCGAGATGCACTGAAGGCAACGGCTGTGTAACCAAGCTAACCAAGGGTACGACGGCCAGAGGAATGATCATACCCAAGACCCCGATCAGCGGAATCAGGCCGGCATCCATATGATAATAAACCGACAAACCCAGAGAAACCGAAAGCCCTGTCAATCCTCCGGCCCAAGCACCGGCCTTGGTGGTGCGCTGCCAGAAGAGTCCGTACAGGTAAGGAGCCAGGAAAAAGCCTGCAACCGTGCCCCAGGACAAGGCCATTAAGGTGAGGATAAAGGCCGGTTTAACCATGGCCACGAGCAAAGATAAAGCGACAAACGCGACCACCAACAGGCGCATCAGCCTTACTCCCGCCCGTTCACTCATGTTTGGCTTCAGCCAGCCCTGAACCATATCCACCGCCAAGGTCGAGCTGGAAACCAAAACTAGGGAAGCCAACGTTGACATTGAAGCCGAAAGCACGAGCAGAAAAATGATCGTGACTCCCAATTCAGGCAAAGCCGTGGATAATATTTGCGGCATCAGCAGATCGGGAGTGGCCACGCCGGTCGTGGGATCGATTGGAAGCTTCTCAAAAAAGAGCCGGGACAGGGAACCGGTAAAATATGCGCCAAAGGTGACGATCAAAGCGAACACCGTGGAAATAATCATCGCCGGTCTAATCGACTTTTCGTCTTTCAAGGCATAATACTTCTGTACCATTTGCGGCAGACCCCAAGGCCCGATACTGGTTAAGGCCACCAAGGAAAAGAGCGGAAGCCATCCGGGCGGTCCTACCGGCGCTGCCAAGCCGGGATTAATCTCAGCTAATTTCTTAACAGCACTTGTCAGCCCTCCTACTTGAGGACTGCCGATAATGTAATAAAGGAGAACCCCCACGCCGACAACCATAACCATCCCTTGGATAAAATCCGTCACCGCGACCGCCCTATAGCCGCCTAAGACCAGATACACCGCCGTCAACACCGCCATAAAAACCAAGGCATAAGTGTAAGGTATCCCAAATACTTGCTCAAACAGATAGCTTAACCCCATATATACAGAGGCGGAATACGGCACCAGGAAAATAAATATTATTATGGCACTAAAGATCTTAAGCCCCTTATCCTGATAGCGCGCCCCTAAAAATTCAGGCATTGTGATCGCATTTAAACGAACAGTCATCTCCCTGGTGCGCCGGGCTAGAATCTTCCAAGCCAGGAGACTTCCCACCAAGGTATTGCCTAAGACAATCCATAAGGCAGAAAGACCAAAACCCCAGCCCACTTTGCCGGCATAGCCAATGAAGATGACTGCTGAAAAATACGTCGTTCCATATGCAAAAGCGGAAAACCAAGGACCGATTCCCCGATCCCCCAGAAAAAAACTCTGAACGGTCGTATTTTTACGCACATTCAATAAACCGCTCATAACCAAAATGGCAATAAAAATCCCCAGTAACGCGAAACGCATGCTTCCATCCTCCCATTCTACTTTTCCTACCATGAGACGCACGCTTTTCCTACCTGCCTACATAAGCTGCCTACGATATAGTGTGACAAAAGCGCTCTGAATTTGATTAATTCGACGTTTCGCTTAAAATTCCTCCCAGATTGTCGAGAAATAATCATGTAAATCCTTGGGATTTCCTTCTGCATAGACGTTTTGTCGCTGTTCAGCCAAAATCATGCCCTCTTTGAGAATTAACGTCCGCTGTGTTAACCGGGCAAGTTCCCTAAAATCGTGGCTCACCATCAACGCAGTGACCTGGCTGTCCTCAGACGCCTTAGCTAAATCCTGCAGGAGGTACGACTTGGTCGGTGCATCCAAAGCGGAAAACGGCTCATCCAGAAACAGCACATCCGGCTCCAAGGCAAAGGCCCGCGCCAGGCTGACCCGCTGGGCCTCCCCGCCGGATAGAGAGCGGGCTTGCTGCTTTGCAAGATGGGCGACCCCAAAGCGCTCAAGCCAAGTTGCCACCCGCTCTTTGATAGTAGCCTTGGGCAGAGCGCGAATCTTTAACCCTACGGCCACATTTTCAAACACTGTGGTATTGAGCAAGAGAGCATTCTGAAACACTACCGCAAGGCGGCGGCGAAGATCTAGCGGAATTTTTCCTTCAATTGCTTTTCCTTGAAAAAACACCTGCCCGTTCGTCGGCTCTTCCAAAAAAGCCAGGATTTTGAGCAGGCTGCTTTTCCCGGCACCGTTCGGCCCGGCAAGCCCTACCCACTCTCCATGTTTGAGGTGGAGAGTAACATCTGTGAGGATGGTTTTTCCTCCTTGTTCCCAGGTAATGTTTTCTGCCCTCAGCATCTTAACCTCCGTGTCGTCTCTGTTGGAGAAGTGTAAGCCACAGTGTAACCGCATAGGCGACTAAAGACAGGATAATCGTCAGGGCGATCGCCACATCGAAGTTTCCTTTGGAAACTTCAAGCACAGTCGCGGTCGTAAGAACCCGAGTCGATCCCTTAATATTGCCGCCAACCATCATTGACGCTCCCACTTCGGACACCACCGCGCCAAACCCGGCAATAATCGCCGCCAGCAAGGAAAAGCGCACCTCGCTTAAAAGCAGCCACAAAAACTGCATCCTGGTGGTGCCTAAAGCTTTGATCTGCAGGCGCAGTTTCGGATCAGTCTGCTGGATGGCTGCACTCGTAAGCCCGATCACGACCGGACATGCTATAACTGCTTGTGCCACCACTAGCGCAGTTGGGGTGTAAATTATGTTAAGAAAGCCAAAAGGCCCGGAACGCCACAAGAATATCGAGACCCATAGCCCCACCACCACCGGGGGCAGGCCCATGGCCGTGTTCAATAAACTCAGGAGAAACCTGCGACCTCGAAACTCTGACAAAGCCAAAAGGGTTCCAAGCGGAACCCCCAATATCAGGCTAATTAAAGTGGCACTCCCCGAAACTTGCAACGTGCGCAGGGTGATGTCAAGGATTTCCCGATCCCCGGTGAATATTAGACGTAAAGCTTCGAGAATTCCCTGCCAGATCAGATCCAAACCTGAACTACTCCCCTCTTCATCATTAACTAAGCTGCCTTACCCAAATCAGAATCTTTCTTGCCGGCATCCGGGAAGAACAACGCTTGACCGAACTTATCCTTGCCAAACTCTCCAATCATCTTTTGCGTATCCGCGTTTACCATGAACTCGACAAAAGCTTGCGCCCCGTCTTTGTTCACTTTCGGGAATTTCTCGGGGTTAACCTGCATGACGTGATAGATGTTAAGCAGCGACGCTTCTCCTTCCAGCACAATCTCGAGTTTCAGGTTTTTCTTATTTGCTAAGTAAGTGGCCCGGTCTGTTAAAGTGTACCCGTTCTTTTCGGAGGCGATATTCAAAGTTTGACCCATCCCGCTTCCGCTCTCCTGGTACCACTTTCCTGACGGAGTTAGCTTGGCCGCTTTCCAAAGGTCTTTTTCTTTTTTATCCGTCCCGGAATCATCCCCCCGGGAGATGAAAACAGCCTGCTTGGCCGCGATGGCTTTGAAAGCTTCAGCCGAAGTTTTAGTGGCTTTGACTCCTGCCGGGTCTTCTGCCGGTCCGACAATAATAAAGTCATTATGCATCACAAGCTGATAATTAACGGCGGTTTTTTCGTCCACAAGTTTCTTTTCCGATGCCGGAGCATGAACTAAGAGGACATCGGCATTTCCTTGCTCACCCATTTTCAGGGCTGCTCCTGTACCGTTAGGAATAGTCTTTACCTTATATCCGGTCTTCTTTTCGAACTCCGGAACAAGAACATCCAAAAGTCCACTATCCACGGTACTGGTTGTCGTAGCGAGAATTAAGTCCGGATTAGCCGGTTTCGGGGGCTGCCCGCTGTCCGCGTTCTGGCTTCCCGCCCGGCTCCCTCCTTGGTTCCCCGCAGCGCCGCACCCACTGAGCACAAGTGCAGCGATAAGTACAATAAGAACTGTCCAAATTCCCCGCTTACTGAAAGTTCTAGACATCTTAATCTCCTCTCTTGGTAACTCTCCCCTAATCTCGGGAACTCATTATCTTCCCGGTGAGGGAAGTGTCATACCCGACCAGTCTTTGCACCGCCTTATGAAATACCGGAGTGCTTAGAATGCTTAGCAGACGGTGCCATTCTTCGCCTGAGGTAAAAGGAAGTCGGCCTACCAAATCATATCTTTCATGAAATAAAGGCACAAAGTCCAGCCCGACCCTGTCAGCTGCTGCTTGAACCCCGATCCCGGCATCGGCTTCCCCGGATGCAACTCGGTAAGCAACCCCGTAGTGTGTGCTTTCTTCCGTACTGTACCCGGAAATACCGGCAGGGCTTAACTTGGCTTTGCGCAGAAAGGAGTCAATCCTTAGCCTTGTCCCGGAACCTTTTTGCCTGTTGACAAAGCGCAGACCTTTGCGCCCTAGGTCTTCCCACGCTTTAAGCCCAAGTGGATTTCCGGCAGTAACGATCCAGCCCTGAACCCTTTGCACTAAGTTCACAAGCTCAACTTGCTCTCCCGGCAAAATATACTCGACATACGGGAGGTTATACTCCTCAGTCTTATCGTCCCAAAGGTGAACGCCAGCCAGATCAGCCTCTTTCCGGTAAAGCGCTATTAACCCTTCCATACTTCCGACAAAGGATGTCTCCATTTTGAGAGAAGCATGGCTGCCAAATTCCAGGAGCAATTCAACCACCGGATCATGGCTCCCGGCAAATCGAATTCGCTCGAACACTTCACCCGACTGGATAATTCCCTGGCTTTGAGCATGGCTCTGCCCTCGGCTGCGGCTTGTGGCTTCTGGCAACGGCCCTGCGCCTCGGAGAAAATTTTCAAGTACATCCCGATCAAGCCGAAGCTGGCGACCAATGCGCTGAGCGGGAATCTCACCCTTCTTAATTAACTCATAAAGAGTGTATTTAGAGATTTTCAATAACTGGGCGGCTTCTTCGACTGTGAGGGAAAAATTAGCGCTCATTTTTACCTCCTCGTTAACGAGACAGCTTTATTCTAACTCTGCTTAGTTGATAAGTCAATGGTTTTAGTTCGTTTAGGTTCGGTTTAGTTGTATATAGTGTTGTTTAGTTTCTTTGAGTTAACTTCAGTCAAGCTCAGCCGACTCTCCAGTTGGTAAGTCTATCCAGATCCGGGTAATTTCCTGGAACTCTTCAATGCTCAAAGTTTCGGCCCGCCTTCCTTCATCGATGCTGACTGACTCCAAGAGTTCCCGCACTTTACTTTTATCCGCTCCTAAGCCTGCGCTCAGGGAGTTACCCAGGGTCTTGCGCCGCTGGCTGAAAGCAGCTTTGACTACACGTAGCAATTGGTGCTTTTCAACAGCTAAGTTGGGATACGGCCTTAACTTAAGACGCACAACCGCTGACGTTACCTTAGGCTGAGGCCGGAAGGCGTGAGGTGGCACATCAAAGAGCTTTTCCACTTCGGCAGCTAACTGAACTGCCACTGACAAGACCCCGTACGCTTTGCCCCCAGGGACAGCGCCAAGACGGTCTGCCACTTCTTTTTGCACCATCACTGTCATTTGTCTTAGGTTCTCACTTTGCTCGAGAAAATGCATGAGCAAAGGGCTTGTTATGTAGTAAGGCAAGTTCCCGATTAATACTCCCTGTTCCTCTCCCCAAAGTGTGTGAAGGTCCAGTTCAAGCGCATCTCCCTTAATTATGGTCACGGGCAGGTCAGCCAACTCGCGCTCTAAGATTTTAACTTTAGCTTCTTCCAGTTCCACCGCCCATAAACGATCAACCTGCCTTGCCAACACCCGGGTCAGCACACCGAGCCCTGCGCCGATCTCGACCACAGGCGCACTTGGTCCAAGGTCGCTCATGTTAACAATATTCTGAATAACACCATCATCAATTAGAAAGTTTTGCCCGAGGCTTTTGCGGGCCCGTGCGCCCTGATTCAGAAGCCGTTTTGTATACGCTGCCGCGCTCTCCATTAAATCACTTTCCTCCACTCGCCCAATTTCCTTTGCTTCCTAGTGATTGATTCACCTGCTTAATTCCATACCTGGAAATCGTCATAGCTGCTTGTTACTTTGGCCCTGGTGTAATTCCTTCAGCCGCTTGCCAGAACTCCTCCCGGCTGACGCCGAAGCGGTTCAAACGGTGCAAAAACTGCTTGGCATTGGCTTCTCCGATACCCAAAATACGGCCTAAGGCGGCTCTTTTGGCTTGAGAATCAGGCTGCCCTACCAGACCGGCTTGGTGCAAGTCATCATAACTAAACAGTTCTTCCCTAGCTACTTGTTCATTCTGGTGTTCAGTTCTAATCTCTCTAACATTGGCGAACACCCGCCTGATCTCTTCCGGGTCAGCGTTTTCCACCCCAATGTCCCCGTTTTTGAGGGCTTTAGTCTTAGCGAGATAGACATGCTTTGCCCTGGGAACTCTGCGCCTGATCTTGTCCCGAATTTGTTCCCCGACTGTATCTGGGTCAGTAAAAACAATAACTCCCTGGCGTTCTGCTATGGCAGCAATATAGGAGAGCTTGTCTGCTGTTAGCCCAAAGCCCTCCGTCCAGATCAAATCGACATCCCCCAAGGCCTGCCGCACGGCATGAGCATCGTTTTTCCCCTCAACTACAATAAGCTCTCTAATCATTACCCTACCTCTACACCTAAAAATTTTTAATTCCCTTCTATCTTAACCAAATCCTCTGCAATATACAAAGAAAACAGGTCTGCAAGTGCAAACCTGTTTTCTTCATTCTACCCACTACTGTTTATTTTTGTTGGTGCCGTAAGTTTTAATCAAGCTGTCCCAAATGCTTTGGTCTTCCATCCCCAAACGCCAAATGGCTACACCATGAAGCTTATGCTGCCGAGCATATTCCATTTTCGGCTGAAGGCTCTTGGCATTCTCAAGATAGACCTCGTGCCGGACTCCATTGGCCGTATAAGCATAGTGCGGCACTTTATTTTCTTCGTCAAATTGTATTTCTACCCCATGTTTCTTTGCCTGTTCTACACTTTGTGCATACGAGAGATATGCAGGGAGATTCGGTTTATTAGAACCCCAGTCGAAAGAGTAGACCGGGAGGCCCATCACAATTTTCTCACGCGGGATTTTTCCGATAGCAAAAGTAATTACACGGTTAACCCAAGCATGTGAGGCAATCGGGCCTTGGCTGGTACCCATTCCGTGTTCATCATAGGTCATGAGTATGATCTGGTCAGCCGCTTTCCCGATGGCTGCATAATCATAGGCACCTGACCATAAATCAGAAGGATAGTCAATAAACTTCGCCGGAATCGAAATATTTAAGACTTTATCTTTGGCGCGCAACGCTTTTTGCAGCTCAGCGACGAAAGCGGAGAAGTTATTGCGATCGCCGGGAGGGGCTTTCTCAATGTCTACGGAAATCCCGTCCCATTTTTCATTCATCGTCAGATTAACAAGGTTATTGATAAAAGTTGACCTTGTCCCTGAATTTGCTAGAACCTTATGCGCCAAATTAGCATCAAAAGTTCCACCGCGCATATTATGCACCAAAGCATAAGCCTTGGCCCCGTTCTTCTGCGCAATATCCTTAACGCCCAGATCGCGCTTCCCTGTTGGGATTACCTTGCCGGAATCATCGAATGTGTACCAGAAAAACGCTACTTCATCCATTAGTTTAATATTTTTGACCATGGAATCCTTAGATCCGGGAATCGAGCCCTCAGCGTCCGTGTAAAATCCCATTACCACCCGTTTCTCGGCCCCAAGCACATCCTGACGGGTTTCAGCCTCGGCCTGCGGCGGCTGGCCAGCCTCAGATGTTTGCGATGGCTGCTGCGGCGGTACAGGAGGTTGGACATTGGTACAGCCCGTTAAGGCAAGAGCCAACAAGAGGGTACTTATCAATAAAAAAGTCAGAAACCGCTTCATATAATTGTTCAACTCCTTCTGTCAGAGATTCGGTTGACTGACTCTATTTTCCCCTCTTGAATTTTCCTTATGTATTTTCTAAGTCGATTTTTGAAATTTAAGTGGTGATTACAAATAGTGGTCAAATTCTTCAGGGTTTAAGTCTCTGATTATAAGATATTTGCACTTAAGTGTTTAAGGATATTCAATTCACGGCAGCCCAAAATATTGAGCAATTCCTTTGGCTATTGCTTTCGCCAATTGATCTTGGTACCAGGATTGCTGAAGTTTGCTGCGCTCGGCGGCATTTGACAGATAGCCTAATTCTATGACTACAGCAGGCATAGCCGTATTGCGAATAATATAAAAGTCGGCCGGTTTGGCAACACGACGGTTCATACCGGGTATTTTTATCAGTTCGCTTTGAATAGTTTCAGCCAATCTCTTACCGGAGTCAGAGCTGAAATGATAAAAAGTTTCCGCTCCGGACTTTTGGGAAGTTATCGCTGCATTGACATGAATACTTACGAATATATCGGCCTTGGCCTGCTGAGCGATGGCAATGCGATAATTCAGATCGATTTGTTTTTTGGTAGTCTTACCCGTTCCGCGATCAGGTGCAAAGTCTTCATCTTCATCCCGGCTTTGAATGACTTCGATTCCGCTCGGTTTGAGAAAATCCCTGATTTTGTTGGCCATTTTTAAGTTAATGTCTTTTTCATAGACCCCCTGTTTGGTAATAGCCCCCGGATCGTACCCGCCATGCCCGGGGTCCAGCATAACCACATGCCGGTCTTTCGCGTAGTTTAAGACAACCGCCGACCCTTGCCAAAACACAGAGAGCACCAAAGCACCCATTACTCCCAGGACAAAAATAACTGCCACCGACTTGAGCCTGCTTCCCGGTATCATGACCAGCCTGCGCATGCATGACCCCCCCGTTTCTTGGCATTGAGACTACTCCTTTAGTAAAAATATGTGGAGCCCAAGTCCATAATACCAAGACCCTGGCCGGGAATCTTTGGGGGAATCTACCACAGAACAGACTAACGTAGAACTGGTGTTCGGGTAAAACGGTTTTTCTCCGTACAGGCTAAAATCCAGAGGGTTAAAGCTCTTACCGTCGAACATATTAGAAATAAAAGCGAGTTTTGTAGGAGATGATTATAACGAAAGCCGTGAGAAAATACTTTAAGCACATAAACAAGGTCTTTAGAACTATGCTTACGATTTACCTGCTCTTTTTGACTGCGTTGTTTAGTTGTGGCATTGCTCCTACTCTTACTCCTACCGCCGGAGCCGAAAAATTAAACCTCAACACCAAGAGCGTCCAAAAAACTATCCGCGTTGGCGGTGACAATAATTATCCGCCCTACGAATTTTTGGACGTTAACGGAATTTATAAGGGATTTAATGTGGATGTCATGCGGGCGATTGGTATTGAACTGGGGCTTGATATTGAAATAACCTCCATGTCCTGGAATGATACTCAAGCTGCCCTGCAGCAAGGGAAGATTGATTTAATCCAAGGCATGACGTATAGCAAGACTCGATCTGCTACCTATGATTTTTCCGATCCTCTGGTAACTAACACTCAGGCTATTTTCGTGCGTTCAGACAACCGTTACATCAATGACTTAGGTGACTTAAAAGCTCAAACGGTAGCTGTCCAGCGCGGAGACATCAGTACGGAAATGTTATCCCAGATCCCCGGAGTACATTTAGTCGAAAGAACCAACCAGGAAGAAGGCCTGTCCGATTTATTGGCAGGTAAAGTGGATGCATTTGTTGGGAACCGTTTAACCGGTCTTTATTTCAGCCAGAAAGAACACAAAACCGAGGAATTGAAAATCGTGGGCGAACCGCTTAATCCTACGGACTATGCGGTTGCCGTACTTAAGGGAAATAAACAGTTACTGGATTTGATCAACCAAGGTATCGCTGCGATCAAGAAGGATGGCACCTATAATAAAATCTATCATAAATGGTTTGGGGAAGAAATTATTGATGAGTCCCGTCTTTTACAGCAACGGCTGACGATTGCCCTACTCGTCGTCGGACTAGCCCTTGTAATTATCCTAATTATTTTCTATTGGAACAGGGCTTTACACCAGAAAGTGGCCGAACATACTCTGTCATTGCGAAAGGTAAACCGAGAACTTCTCAGCCAGAAGGAAGAGGTGGAAAAAAGCAACCGCTTAAAGGAAAAAATTCTGGAAAGCTCGTTGAATGGCATCATCGCCTGTGATGCTTACGGAGTGATTCTTTCCTACAATTCGATGACCCAAAAAATCCTAGGCTTGGATAAAGGCTATCTTGGTCAACCGTTACAAGATTCAGACATAGCGAGTTATTTCGATTCTGAACACGTACGCAGGGCTTTAGAGGATAAACAGATTACAAGGGTGAAAGAGGCTGCCTTTCGAACGCCGGAAGGAGAGGAAAGAATTCTTGCTTATAGCCTGTCCCCGATCCTTAATGCCGAATCTGAGGTAGAAGGGATCGTTATTGGTTTTAGTGATATTACGGAAGAAAAACATCTGCAGGAAAAACTGTATTTGCAGGACAGAATCCAATCTCTCGGGCAGATTGTTGCCGGAGTTGCTCATGAACTAAGAAATCCCCTAACCTCGATTCAGGCTTTTGTGGAACTCATTCCCCAAAAGCTGGGCAACCCGGACTTCAGGGAACAAATTGTGCGCTTTGTTCCCCAGGAAATCCGCCGTTTAAGCCAACTAATTGATAATTTACTCAATTATACCCGCCCGCAACAACTACAGCATCAATCCGTGCCGGTAAAGGATATCACCTCATCGATATTGGCGTTAGTCGAGAATGAGGCCCGCGGAAAGCAGGTTCGTGTGGAGGTGGAAGTCCCTCCACTCCTAAATGTGATGGTAAACCCTCAACAATTGCAGCAAGTTTTTATGAACCTTTTCCTAAATAGCCTCCAATCGCTTCCTACCGGGGGTAAAATTGCGGTTAGAGCCTGGGCCGAAGACGAAGACAAAGTGAGTATTGAAGTTTCGGATAACGGCAAAGGAATATCGGAAAAAGATCTCCTCAAAGTTTTTGAGCCTTTCTTTTCCTTACACAAAGGAGGTACCGGGCTGGGCTTGTTTATCGTTTATAAACTTACAAAAGAGAACAACGGGGAAATTACGATCCAAAGTGCCGAGGGCAAAGGGACAACCGTGACCATGCTTTTTTCCAGGGGGTAATCATCAAGGAACATGTACACAGTACGATAAGATAGGGGGAGTATTATGGCAACGATTTTGGTCATTGACGATGAGGAAGCCATCTGTTCGGCTTTGCGCTTCACCCTGGAAGATGAGTACCAAGTGTTTACCGCATGTGATTCAGGTTCCGCCTTCCAAATCATAAATAATCACAGCATCGATGTGGTTCTGTTGGACCAGCGCCTAGGGCCTGAGGACGGGATGGAAGTCCTGCAGGCAATCCGGATGCAGCACCCACAAACCCTGGTTATTGCCATGACGGCTTATGGCAGTATCGAGTCCTCTGTTGAAGCCATGCAGCGAGGAGCCTACTATTATTTGACCAAACCTTTAGTGATGGCTGAACTAAAGGTTAAAATCCAAAAAGCGCTGGATTATCAAAATCTAAACCGTCAAGTTGCCAACTTATCCCGGGAAGTACAGAACAAATACCTGGACCTGGGGATGATTGGAAGGAGCAAGGCCATTTGCAATGTCTTCGACCAGATAGATAAAATAGTAGACATTGACTCCACTGTGCTAATCAGCGGGGAAAGCGGCACCGGGAAAGAACTGGTGGCCCGCGCTGTTCACTATCTGGGTAAAAGGCAGAAAGCCCCGTTTGAAGCGGTGAACTGTGCCGCCATCCCTGAACAGCTCCTGGAAAGCGAACTTTTCGGTTATGAAAAGGGAGCCTTTACCGGGGCTCTACACACTAAAAAAGGCAGATTCGAACTTGCTAACTTTGGAACCCTGTTTTTGGATGAAATCGCGGAAATGAACCCAATGCTTCAGGCCAAACTGTTGCGGGTGCTGCAAACCCGTGAGATTAACCCCCTGGGCTCAGAAGTCACCAAAACCATAACAGCCAGAATAATTGCTGCGACCAATAAAAACCTCAAAGAGGAAGTAGCTAAAGGAAATTTCCGGGAGGATCTGTTTTTCAGGCTCAACGTGATACCGATTTACCTCCCGCCCTTGCGGGAAAGAAAAGATGATCTGCCAGGCCTGGTCAGACATTTCCTAGCCAAGTATACCATGCAGATGCATAGGGAAATTACAGGATTTTCCCGTGGAGCCGCCCTTATTCTTGAGAACTACAATTTCCCCGGCAATGTCAGGGAACTTGAAAACATCATTGAACGACTGGTTGCATTAAGCCCCGGTCCCCGCATCGAAGTACCGGATTTGCCGCCCGAGCTTCTGGGCGGGATACACAAATTTGCAGCACACAACCCCTGGATACCTATCCAATTTGGGGAACCACTTACTGCTGTAGAAAAGAAAGTAATTCTAGCAACGCTTGACGAACTGAAAGGAAATCGCCGTGAAACGGCCCGTGTTCTTGGCATCAGTGAACGTAATTTGCGTTACAAACTAAAAGACTACGCAGCCACCGCTCAAGTATGACCCGATGTCGGCAAAAATATCCCAACCTGCAAAATTTGCAGGCTTTACGGACAAGGTTTAGGCTTTTCTAAAATCCAAGAGGAAATAAACCGATCATCAACTCCTTATGGGAAGAGGCTTTGTACTGAAAGCCTCTTCCTTCTCTTGTTTTTTATATGGATTTTAAATGGCGCGAATTTTGCAATAAGAAAGGAGCGAATCCGAATTTTATTGAGGGAGGTAAAATCTATGAACCAAGGTTGGACCAAAATTATCGCTCTAGGACTTATTTCGTTGCTCCTTGCCGTTTCCCTAGCCGGGTGTGGTGCTGAATCCACAGCTTCCAGCGGTGACATCGTTATTGCCAGTGCTAATCCCATGACTGGTGACTCGGCTCAATTTGGGGATATGAAGGTCAAAGCCATTCAACTGGCAATCGATGAATTTAACAATGCCGGCGGGCTGAACGGGCGTAAGGCAAAACTTGCCGTCGGGGACGATACCGGCAACCCCAAAGAGGCTCCGAATGTCGCCCAAAAATTCGCCTCTGATTCCAGCATTCTTGCTGTCATCGGCCACTGGAACAGTTCCTGTACTTTAGCAGCCCGCGGCATCTACGACTCAGCCAAGATTCCCGTTATCACTGATTCTGTAAATAAGACGATCACCGACGGAACAACTCCTTATATTTATCGCGTTTCCTTGACTGATACAACACAGGCTACTCAATTAGCGAAATATGCTTACGACAAGATGGGCAAACGCAATGCCGCCGTTCTTTATACCGCAAACGATTTCGGCACAGGCATTAAAACAGATTTTATTAAGGCCTTCACTGAGGCCGGTGGTAAAGTTGTGGCAGAGGAGCAATATTTCGAGGGACAATCCAAAGACTTTAGCCCGCAATTAACAAATATCAAAGGGGAAAATCCGGATCTTCTATTCATCGCGGGCTATTATGTAGAAACCGCCTTAATTGCCCAGCAAGCAGCGACTGCAGGCTTAAATGTCCCTATGCTTGGTACTGACGGAATCAGCTCAGACGAACTGATTAAACTGGGAGGAAAAGCAGTTGAAGGCATAAGATTTACAGGCTTTTTTCACCCCGAGGTTAAATATCCGGGTACCGTAGAATTTGTCCAAGCCTTCAAAGCCAAATATCAAAAAGAACCGGATACCTATGCGGCACTTGCTTATGATTCGGCTAAATTAATCCTGGAAGCTGTTAAGAAAAACGGAGCAACCCGGGAAGGGATTAAAACTTATCTCAGTTCGGTCAAAGATTTTCCCGGTGTAGCAGGCCCAATCAGTTTCGACTCTAAGCATGACGTTACCCGTAAAATCATAATCCTTACGGTTAAAGACGGAAAAATTATCCCCGCAGATCAGCAGCTGTAAGGTGGAAAAATTCTGTTTCCGGAACCCGAAAATTGCTGGCTTTAGAAGAAGGAACGGTGGGAGTCCCTACCCCTACCGTTCCCGGAACTATCTTTTAGTAAAACCTGTGTGTCGTGTTTATATCCCTTAGCAGAATCTTCAACAAGTAATACCGAAGAGGGGTAATGTTATGTTCTTAGATCAGTTAAGTAATGGTTTGGCGATTGGCAGTATTTATGCCCTCACTGCAGTTGGGTTTACAATGGTCTATGGGATCGTCCGATTAATTAATTTCGCCCATGGGGATGTATATATGCTGGGATCTTTTCTGGCATTAACAGCGATCACTGTTTTCCACCTGCCACTGATTCCGGCCTTTTTAATAGGAATGATAGGGGCTGGACTTTTTGGAGTAATACTGGCGCGTTTGGCTTACAAACCTTTGTTCGAAGCACCACGCATTAACCTATTTCTTTCCGCAATTGGGGCGTCAATTTTCCTGGAGAACTTCGCTATGCTGGCCTGGGGGCCGCAAACAAACAGTTTTCCGAAGTTGATCAACAATACGGTCTATCGATTCGCCGGTTTCCCCGTCTCAACCCTCCAACTTGCAATCTTTGGTACAACAGTGGTTTTGGTAATTATCCTTAGTTATATTGTGAATAAAACCAGATTGGGCCGCGCTATGCGCTGCACTGCGCAGGACATGGATGCCGCCCGCCTGATGGGTGTTAACACGAATAGAATTGTCTATATGACATTCGCCTTGGGTTCCGGATTGGGAGCTGCAGCCGGAGTTTTAGTGGGGATGTACTATCAGGCTGTTTTCCCAATGATGGGCTTTATGCCCGGACTTAAAGCCTTTATTGCAGCCGTCTTAGGAGGCATCGGCAGTATCCCCGGCGCTATGCTCGGAGGACTTATTATGGGGATTTCTGAGACGTTCGGTGCAGCCTATATTTCTTCCGGCTATAGGGATGGCATCGCTTTTATCATCCTGATCATCATTTTATTATTTAAACCCTCGGGCTTGCTTGGCAAAGCTCAGCAGGAAAAGGTCTAAAGGAGGGAAGAGTGCATGCAGAACCTCTTGCGAATTTTATTAACTTTAGCGGCGGGGGGAATAACTCTATATATTTTAATTCGGTTTGGCTCCTATATTTTCGACTTGATAACTTACAAAATAGTTAACCTTTCCAAAGGACCCCGTTTGGCAGCCGTATTGGGAGGCCTTATCATTTTATTAGCTCTGCCTTTTATGATTGGCAACATGCCCTATCTTTTTCGGACGGTTATTATTATTAC
This sequence comes from Paradesulfitobacterium aromaticivorans, assembly GCF_054657415.1. NCBI lineage: Bacteria > Bacillati > Bacillota > Clostridia > Eubacteriales > Peptococcaceae > Paradesulfitobacterium > Paradesulfitobacterium aromaticivorans. Next base: position 963,280 of record NZ_BAAHYT010000010.1, read on the forward strand.
TTTGTATATTGTCCTAGCTCTTAGCCTCAACTTAGTCATTGGTTTTGCGGGACAATTATCCATGGGCCATTCTGCTTTTTATGGAATCGGGGCGTATACAACTGCCCTTTTGACGGTTGAGGCCAAGTGGTCCTTTTGGCTGGCTTTATTAGCAAGTGCTGTGGTTGCCTCTCTGTTTGGTTTTTTGTTGGGAATACCTACTTTGCGCTTAAAAGGGGACTATCTAGCCATTGCCACGATAGGCTTTAGCGAACTGGTACGTCTGGTATTAATCAACTGGGTTGGTTTTACCCGGGGTCCCGCGGGCATACCGGGAATACCAATGCCCAGCATACTCGGATATAAGATTCATACAAATATAGGTTATTACTATATTATTTTGGCTTTGATGCTGTTGACGGTAGTCATTTCCAGTCGCTTGCTCAATTCTCGCCTGGGCAGAGGCCTGGTTGCGATTAGAGACGATGAAATTGCGGCCGAGGCTATGGGGATTAACCCAACGACGTTAAAAATAATGGCTTTCGTGCTCGGGGCAGCGATTGCCGGAGCAGCGGGAAGTTTCTTTGCTTCCTATATCCATTATGTTAATCCGGATAATTTTACCTATGTGGAATCGGTAGCAATTCTGTGCATGGTGGTTCTGGGGGGGAGCGGATCAATTCCGGGTGTTATTGCCGGGGCAATCATTCTGGCTTCCTTGCCAGAGTTTTTACGCGACATTTCCACTTACCGTTATGCCATTTATGGTATGCTGCTTATCCTAATGATGATCAACCGCCCTCAGGGTATGATTGGCATGGAATTGTTGAAAGGGAAAATCAAACCAAAATCTATCCGACTGAGTTTAAAGAAGGGGGGCCGCTCCCATGCCAATTCTTGAAGCACGTCAAGCCACTAAAGCGTTTGGCGGACTTGTTGCGGTTGATCATGTGGATATGAGCATGGACAAGGGGAATATCATCGGTCTGATTGGCCCCAATGGTGCGGGTAAGACAACCTTTTTCAATCTCTTGACAGGGGTTTATACGATGACTTCCGGTGAACTTCTGTACAACGGACAACCACTGGGGCAACTTAAACCCTACCAGATTACCGCTCGGGGGATTGCCCGCACTTTTCAAAATATCCGCCTGTTCAAAACCATGACTGTGTTGGAAAACGTGATGGTGGGGCAATTTTCGCGCACCAAAGCCAATTTGTGGGATACCCTGGTTCATACACCTAAATTTAAGAAAGAAGGAAACGAATCTCGGGCCAAAGCAATGGAGCTCTTGGATTTTATCGGTTTAGCCGACCTCCATGACGAGATCGCTGCTAATCTCTCCTATGGCAACCAGCGCAGAGTAGAGATAGCCAGAGCTTTGGCAGCTGAACCGGAAGTATTATTGCTTGATGAACCGGCAGCAGGGATGAACACACAGGAGAAAAAAGAAATCATTCAATTAATCAGCCGCATTCGCGACCAAGGTCTATCAATTCTCCTGATTGAGCACGACATGAAATTAGTGATGGAAATATCTGAGCGGGTAATCGTACTTGACCATGGGATAAAAATTGCCGAGGGATTACCTCAAGAAGTGCAGCAAAATGAAAAGGTAATTACCGCTTATCTGGGGAAAAGGGGGGATAAGAATGCTAACCATTGAAGGATTAAACACTTTTTATGGAAGCATTCACGCCTTGAAAGGCATCTCTCTGCAAATCAACGAGGGGGAAATAGTCACTCTGATTGGTAACAATGGGGCCGGAAAAACAACTACATTGAAAGCTATTTCCGGACTTTTACGACCTACAGAAGGTAAAATTACTTTTAAGGGACAGGATATCACCAAAGAACGAAGTGATAAGATTGTGGGCATGGGTATTATCCATGTGCCCGAAGGCCGGAAGATATTCTCAGATCTCTCTGTGGCAGAAAATCTGATGATGGGAGCCTACTTGCGTCGGGACAAAGATGGCGTAAACAGTGATTTTGAGAGAGTATATAAAGTTTTCCCCCGATTAAAAGAACGGGAAAAACAATTAGGAGGAACATTAAGCGGAGGAGAACAACAGATGCTGGCTATAGGACGGGCGATGATGTCGCGGCCACATTTATTAATGCTTGATGAGCCTTCAATGGGTTTGGCACCCATTGTTGTTGAGGAAATTTTTAATACCGTTGGAGAATTGAATCGGCAGGGAATAACAATCCTGGTTGTCGAGCAAAATGCCAACCTCGCCTTATCTATTGCAGATAAAGCTTTTGTTATGGAAACGGGGGAAATAACTTTAGCCGGGGATGCCGAGATCCTTATGCATGATGACCGGGTACGCAAAGCCTACCTAGGGGAATAAAGATGTCTTAACTTTTCACGCTGCACTAGCTGCATGAATAACTGTTGCAGCGTAAATTAATCAATTAGCTGTACAGAAAGGATGATTATTATGGCACAGTATATCCATGCTGTCCCTAATTTCAGTGACGGGCGGCGCAAAGAAGTTATTGAATCAGTCGTAGGAGTATTCAGAGATACACCGGGCGTAAGGTTGATTGATTATTTTCCGGATGCGGATTTTAACCGGACGGTCGTTGAAGTTATTGGCAAACCTGAACCTTTGAAAGAAACTCTTCTAAAGATGGCCGGCGTATCGATCCGTCTTATCAACATGGAAGAACAATCCGGAAGCCACCCACGCATTGGAGCCCAGGATACAATCCCGATTTTTCCATTGAAAAATATTACTTTAGAGGAATGTACAGCTCTAGCTGAAGAAATTGGACAAGAAGTATATCATCTTTATCAGGTACCTGTTTTCTTTTCCGGAGAAAATGCGCGTACGCCCGAAAGAAAAAGCCTAGACTTTATCAGAGCCGGTCAGTTCGAAGGATTGAAAAAAGTTGTTCATCTACCGGAAAGGGCTCCGGATATTGGCCCGGCAGCCTTACACCCTACAGCCGGTGCGGTGATCGTCAGTGCAGGGGAAAGCGGATTGGTCGCGTTTAACGTGATCCTGGCAACTCCGGATGTAAATATAGCTAAAGCCATAGCCAAGATCGTCCGCGGCCCGAGCGGCGGATTCTCTACGGTACGTGCTGTAGGTCTCAAGTTTGAGGACCGCAACCAGGTGGCCGTGTCCATGAATATGTTTGACTATGTAAAAACCCCGCTCTACCGCACGTATGAACTGGTCAAATTAGAAGCGGCCCGCTACGGGGTGTCCGTGGTCGGGACTGAACTCGTGGGAACCTTGCCTCAAGAGTCTTTGATAAATTCGTTGGAGTATTTCCTTCAGTTGGAACACTTTAAGCGCGAGCAGATTTTGGAAAATAACCTGTTAGGAATCGATATGGAAGCTTAACAAGACAATGGGACTAAGCTTGAAATCCATAGCTGCTGTAACCCTAACACAAATAAGCGATCCCACGGAATATACACCTCCGTGGGATTTTTGTTCGGGCTCGGCTAACGCTCCGTAAAGGGGTTGTACCCCCCAAAAATTCAAGGACTCTTACGAAAAAACGTGAGGCTTGTTCAACCATGAACAGCCTCACGTTTTATATAATCCGTCTTACTTACTGTACATACACAATGACATAGCGCACTCCCCATGACCTAGCTGCTTCTTCCGAATCCATATACAAATCGATCCGGTTTCCTTTGATAGCTCCGCCGACATCAAGCGCCTCAGCCTGACCATATCCGTCAACGTAAACTTTGCTCCCCAGCGGGATCACCCGCGGGTCAACGGCCACAACACCCCAGCGCACCGCAGCACCGGTGGCAGTGCGTCCACCAGGCTCACAATAAGCGGTAGCCTTCACCTTGTAAGCCCGCTTAAAATTCACCACGGTGCCACCCCGGGAAATCGAGGTCTGTGCTCCTCTTGACACCACTTGATTGACCGGAGCCAAGGCTACGCGTTGGGCCATGACTTGCCGGTCAACTTCCTTGCCGTCCTCTAAGACCAGCTTCACAGTCTGCTCCTGCAGCCCGTTAGCGCCCCGTTTAAGCACCTTGTCCGGAAGCCCAACTGGAAAATCCGCAGCTTGAGCCACGGTTTGATAAGGTATTTCTGTTTTAACACTTTCGATTTTCTCAACGACCCTAACTACCTGCACCCGGTCGTTAGGCGCAAGCATATGATCCAGCGGCAGAGAAACCTTATCTAGGGAACCTACCGTAATATTTAATTTGGTCAAAGCTTCCGCTACCAAGCGTGGAGCTAAGTATGTATCATATTCCTTGCCATCGGCCTGCACATGAATAGAAATTGAGCGCTGGACTGCTAGCTCTGTCCCTGCCGGGAGAGTGTCCGAGCGGGGCAGATTTACCTCGTCAACTTCTTTCAGGTCTAAATTATAACGTCCAGATAAATCAGTCAGAGCTTCTCCGACAGTCGCGGCAACCGTGCGGGTTTCATATGTTTTGCCATCTACCGTTAGCTTAACAGGAACACTGCGGGTAACCTGGACAACCATTCCTTTGCTTAGGCGCGTTCCCCGGGAGGGTGCCACCGCATCTTCCGGGTAAATGCCAAGGCGGGAATGTTCCAGTGCCCCTCCGACCGTGTTAAAGATTGTTCTTACATTCTTGGTTTGACCGTCAATTTCTACACTCATGCTCTTCAACTGAACCAAAACCGGGGTAATGAGCAATGCCAACAAGGCTAGACCGGCGAGGGCAAGCTTGACTTTGCCAAAGCGGCGGATCAGGGTCATCACCCTAATCCTGGTCTGTCCCAACATCTAATCGCTTCACTCCTCAAATCTTTTTTTCTAACTTTCTGCCCCTCAATCCAGTGAGTTTACCTCTTGAAAACGTGCATGATATCCTTTTATTTCCATATATATCCTGCAACTTCATTGTAACGGATCAGTGGTCTGTTGTCAAAGCTAAGGTGTAAAAGTAAAAAGGTAACATTTGTCGAAACACTTCAGTTATTTTTGAGGAGAAAGACCTGAACTGGGCGTCTGCCCCATTCTAAGGCCCGGTTGAGCGAGGAAAAAAAGACGTCTACTTTTTGCCCCTTAATTGCTCCCCCGGTATCAGCAGCGATGGCATACCCATATCCCTCAACATAAACTTTGCTGCCCAAAGGGATCACTTTCGGATCCACGGCGATCAGGCCTTCGTGCGGGTAAACGCCGGTTGCAGTGCGATTGCCGGTATATGTATAAGCGGTAGCCTCCATCACAAATGAGCGGCTTATCTCAAGCTTGCTTATATCGACCTGTTCTCCGCTAACGGGCTTGGTGTTTCTGATTACTACCCTTTTCTTGGGCGCGTTGAGGATAAATTCATTAACCACATACTCTTCATTAACTTCTCCATTAACTAAAATACTCTTAACGACCCGGCGCTGCATTCCTTTTTGCCCTTCCTCCAGTATCCTGCTCATCCCCGGCGGAATCTTGTTCGTTTCCCGGAACTCCGTGGGGGCATTCACGGGTACATCTTCCAGGCGTATTTCTGTTGTAATCCTCTCAACCGGATTAAGCGGAGCGTTGGTGCTCTCCTGTTCAAGTGGAGGCAGCACATAGGGCACTGCTAACGTTTCGCTTTTAGGTAGCATGCTTGTCGGAATTGTCAAGGGAATCTGACCCAGGGATGAATTAGCCAACACACTCGTTCCTGCTACCAGCAGTGCTGTTCCTCCCAGATATGAACTCCAAAACTGGGTCTGACGCCAATAATCAGCAAAAGGCGTAATAGGCAACGAATACATTAATTTCCCCCCTTGCTTCAATCTATGAAGACAAGGGGGGAAAAATTACTTTTTGCCAATTATTGTTATGATTAATGCCGTGTAAACAGCGTTTCCGCATTACGCCAGGCTTGGGCGGCAACTTCCTCCAGGGACATGTTTCTAGCCCGGGCCAGCCGTACAACCACTTCCCGCACATATGCCGGTTCGTTGCGTTGGCCGCGATACGGTTCCGGAGTAAGATAAGGGGCGTCTGTCTCAACCAGGAAACGGTCGTGCGGCACTTTTTCAGCTACCTCTACTGTCTGGCGGGCATTCTTGTACGTCAGCGGCCCAGCAAAAGAGAGGTAAAAACCCAAATTCAGGAGGAGCTTGGCCATCTCCCAGGAGCCGGAGTAGGTATGAAACACACCCCCATGCTTGGGCTTGTGTTCCTTAACGATTTTATAGACATCCTCATGTGCGTCCCTGTTATGGATTATGATTGGCAAACCTGCCTGGTCAGCGAGTTCTATTTGATGGATAAACGCCGCCTGCTGCAAAGTGCGGGGAGAAAGATCACGGTAATAGTCAAGTCCGATTTCCCCCCAGGCCACAACCTTAGGATCTTCAGCTAGCTGTAGGAGGGTATCCCAGGCTAAGTCAGAGGCTTCCTTGGCATCATGCGGGTGAATCCCTACCGCCGCATAGATAAAGTCATATACCCGGGCCAGATTGACTGAGCGTTCAGAGGAGGGCAAGTCATAGCCAACATTGAGGATACGGGTAACCTCAGCAGCCTGCGCCCGCTTTAACATTTTAGCAAAATCTTCCCGGAAGCGGGGATCATCCACATGAGCATGAGTATCCCAGATCATTTGACTTGTGCGCCTCCCGGCAAATCCTTATCCAGAGTGAGCACTTCCAGAGCGCCTCCGTGCGAAGCCGCCAAAATCATCCCCTGCGAAGTAATCCCTCTAAGCTTGGCAGGTTTAAGATTAGCAACCACCACAACTTTGCGCCCTACTAAATCCTCCGGAGCGTAATGCTGCGCAATTCCGGAAACCACTGTGCGCACTTCCCCTGCTACCTCCAGTTCCAGCCTGAGAAGTTTATCTGTTTTCTCCACTTTCTCCACACTGACAACTTTAGCCACACGGAAGTCAAGCTTCGCAAAATCCTCAATACTTACTTCTTCCTTGACCGGCTCAAACTCAGGGATAGGCTGAATACTTGTATCCTTTGCTGCACTCTCCGCTAGTGTCGTCTTATTTTCTGCATCCATGTCTTCATTCTCTCCTTCTAGCAACTGTGAAATATCTACACGCGGGAAGAGCGGCTCTCCTTTTTTCACTCTCGTGCCGGGAGCCACAATACCCCACAGGCTCGCTTCCTCCCATTTGCCGACATCGCGGCCGATGAGAGCGCTGACTTTTGGCGCTAGTCCCGGCATAAACGGAGCGCACAGAATGTTAAGGATGCGAATCTCTTCCACAAAATTATACAGCACCGTATCGAGCCGCCCCTCCTGCCCCCCCTGTTTGGCCAAGGACCAGGGAGCAGTCTCATCCACATATTTATTGCAGCGGGCCACGAGGCGCCAGATCTGTTCCAGCGCTCCGGCAGGATCGAACGCGTCCATTCTTGCTTCCACACCGGCTTTGACCTCAAGGCTTAAAGCTTTTAACCCCTGTTCGAGAGGGGTGTCAGGGCCGGGCTCAGGCACAATCCCCCCGCGGTATTTCACAACCATGGCCAGGCTGCGGGAAACAAAATTTCCGAGGTCATTGGCCAAGTCGCTGTTTAAGCGTTCGACCAGGGCATCCTCGGAATACGTTCCGTCAGTGCCCACCTGCATTTCCCTCAGCAGGAAATAACGGATAGCGTCAGATCCGTAGCGCCGGATTAGTTCAAACGAATCCTGCACATTGCCGCGGGACTTGGAGATTTTGCCCCCTTCTTTACTCAAAAACCAACCGTGTCCATACACCACCTTGGGCAATGGCGCGCCTAAAGCCAACAGAATAATAGGCCAGATTACCGCGTGAAAACGCACAATGTCTTTGCCCATCAAATGCACGTCAGCCGGCCAGTAATGTCCATATTTTTCCCCTTCTGAATAGCCCAAGGCTGAGATATAATTGATAAGGGCATCAAGCCAGACATACACTACATGCTTCTGATCGAAGGGCACCTGAATTCCCCACTGGAAAGTAGTGCGGGAAACGCAGAGGTCTTCCAAGCCGCTTTCGATAAAGCGGATCATTTCATTACGACGCGATGCCGGTTGAATAAACTCCGGATTCGCCCTGATATGAGCGAGAAGGCGCTCTTGGTACTTGGAAAGGCGGAAGAAATAGCTTTCCTCTTTGAGCAGCTCTACTTCCCGTCCGCAGTCCGGATTCGGGCATTTCCCGTCAACCACCTTGTTTTCAGTCCAGAAGGTCTCACACGGGGTGCAGTACCAGCCCTCATACTCAGATTTATAAATATCCCCCTGTTCATACAGGCGGGCAAATATCTCCTGCACAACCTTATGATGGCGTTCCTCAGTGGTACGAATAAAATCATCATTGGAGATATCTAAAAGCTGCCACAGCTCTTGGAATCGTTCTACAACCCCGTCCACATATTCTTTGGGGTTCATCTTCTTACCTTCAGCCGTACGCACAATCTTCTGGGCATTTTCGTCCGTACCTGTGAGGAAATAAACATCATCTCCCCGCAGCCTGTGGTACCGGGCCAAAGCATCAGCCGCAATCGTGGTGTAGGCCGTGCCGATATGCGGCGAAGAATTCGGATAAAAAATAGGTGTTGTTATGTAATATTTCACCTTGCAGCATCCCCCTTGTAGATATAGAAATTTTCACCTTGTTCCTTTACCCATGATGACATTTTGTGCTCAAAGCAGCCTATTTTCTGCCTTACACGCCATTTTCGTTTAATAATATCACTTTTAGGGACAAATGAAAAATATAGATAAAAATGGTTGACTTTTAATGGAACCATTGGTATCATAAGGGTGATGCTTCCTGTCGAAAGATGTTGTAAAAGGAGTGGTCATTTGTGATGAAATCAACTGGAATCGTGAGAAAGGTAGACGAACTCGGTCGAGTCGTATTGCCAATTGAACTCCGCCGCACCCTGGGAATCGACGAAAAAGACGCTTTAGAGATCTATGTCGATCAGGAGAAAATTATCCTCAAAAAATACGAGCCTGCTTGTGTTTTTTGTGGCAATGCGAGCGACGTTCAAATCTTCAGAGGTAAGAATGTCTGCCGCGAGTGCGCAGCAGCTATGGGCGAATCTGTCGCCGAAACCTCTGTTGACACCAAAGCTGTCTGATTGACTTAAATCTGCAGATTTCCACATCCCTGATCCTAATAGGCACTGTTCTGAAGAGTACATAGAAATTCAGACTTGCATCCTAAGATCAGTTAAGAAGGTCCGAAGCCCCTAACAAGGCAGCGGGCCTTTTTAATTATTTCTCTTGCTCGATTAGACTGCGGTAGACCTCGCGCTTGCTCACCCCATAACGTTTCGCAACTTCTTTCATCGCTTCCTGGCGTGCCAGACCGGCAGCGACTGCTTCCTCCACTTCAGACCGCCAGCTTTCCGGCCCCCCGCTCGGCCGCTGTGCCTCATAGGGCGCGACCATAATACAGCACTCTCCTCGGGGAGGAGTACCCTTGAACTCTGCAATTAGTTCCGTTAAAGTCCCCTGGTGCACGCTCTGATGCAATTTTGTCAGTTCGCGCACAACCCTTGCCTCTCTCGCACCCATCACGGCTTCCATCTCTGTCAGCACAGCTACGAGACGGTGCGGTGCCTCGTAAAAAATCTGGGTAAACGGTAACACGGCAAACTCCACCAGAGCCCGCCGCCGCGGCCCCGCCTGGGCAGGCAGAAAACCATGGAAAAGGAAATTTGACGTTGGCATTCCAGATAGAACCAGGGCCGTGAGAGCAGCATTCGGTCCGGGCAGCACGTCTACCTTGATCCCTTCCTCCCGGCAGAGCCGGATCACCTCAAAACCAGGGTCGGAAATTCCGGGCATGCCCGCATCTGAAATCAGGGCCACAGCCTGGCCTTCTTTAAGCCTGGCCACCAATTCCTGGGCTTTTCCTTTTTCATTATGCTCATGATAACTCGTAAGCGGAGTCGTTATCCCGTAATGCTTAAACAGGATGCCCGAATGCCGCGTATCCTCAGCCGCCACCACATCCGCTTCCCGCAAAGTCTCAAGAACCCTCAGCGTAATATCCTTCAGATTCCCGATCGGCGTCGCACATACGTACAGAGTACCTTTTTCCAGCATACTAATCCTTCCTCAAAAACCCCATACAGAACAGGCAGTCCCCTTCCAAAGGCTGCCCAAAGTGCAAGTGGCAGACATGGAATCCGTCATCATAGAGACGGAGCAAGTTCTCGTGCGCTACATTCTGAATCCGCTCGGCATTAGCGATAACCCTTTCCGTTTCCTGGGCAGGTAGAGCGGCTTCCCGCTTAAGCCTCATATTTTCTTCTTCGAGCACTTGCACATAAGAGCGCAGGCTCTGCACCTCGCGCAAAACAGAAGCCAAAAGTTCTTCTATCTCCACCAGTGCCTGGGTCAATTGGCTCATGCTTTCTCACTCTTTCCTTTCTGCTTGTCCCCTTTCCTGTGATACTGCTGTCTCGCAGAAGAAACGGCTGGCACCGCCTCTTTATCAGGTACCACTTCCTCCACCAGTTCGGGCACGTCTTCTGCCCCTTCTCTATTATCACAGCCATAGCAACCATTCTCATACTTTAAGCAGCACATTAAACGACCGCAAATCCCGGAAATCTTAGTAGGATTAAGAGAAAGCTTCTGATCCTTGGCCATGCGGATTGAGACAGGTTCAAAATCCCCTAAGAAGGAAGAACAACAGAGTATCCGCCCACAGGAACCGATCCCCCCCAGCATCTTCGCTTCGTCTCTGACCCCGATTTGCCTCAATTCAATGCGGGTGCGGAAAACTGCGGCCAAGTCTTTGACCAGTTCCCGGAAATCCACCCTTCCTTCCGCTGTAAAAGAAAAAATAATCTTATTCCCGTCAAAGGTGTATTCTACATCAATTAACTTCATCGGCAACTTGTGATCGGTTATCTTCTTTAAGCAAATCTGCAAAGCTTCCTTTTCCTTGGCTCTGTTATGCTCGACTATACGCTCATCCTCCGCCCCCGCTTTGCGGATAACCTGCTTTAGCGGCAACACTATTTCTTCCTCGCTCACAGAACGGGGAGAGATCACGATTTCCCCAAACTCAACCCCTCTGGCAGTCTCAACGATCGCTTTGTCCCCTACTCCAAGCTGCAAATCCCCGGGTGAAAAATAATAAATTTTGCCGGCAGCCCTAAAGCGTACTCCTACAACTTCAATCACCAATTTTTCCTCCCTGCTGGAATAATCGCAATGCCAACACTTCGATCACCAATCTGGAATTGGCCTGCTGCAGTGCTGCCAAAGCTTCGCGAACAGCAAGCAGTGCAGGAACAGACCCACTTTCCTGAATAATCTCTTTTTCTAACTCAACGGCAAGAGCCTGTAAATAAAGGGAAGCTTCCTCATTCTCGACCGGAAACAGCGGAAACAAAGCCACAAAATCCTGGTCTGCCACCGCCCGCCTAAACTTTCCGATCCATTCCACGACTTTAGCCGGACCATGCCGCTTAATCTCCTCTGCCAGAGCGTGCATACCGCCGCTGAGCCTTAAGGCTTCTTCCCATTCCGGCTCAGCTACCCCTGCCTGCGTAGACCCAAACCCTGATTCCGGGAAGTATAAGAGCTGAGCCCGGCTGCGCACTGTCGGCAAGAGCCTTTCCGCATTGTGCGCACTTATGATTATCACAGTTTGCCCGGGAGGCTCCTCCACTACTTTTAAGAGAGCGTTAGCGGCCGGAGCGGTCATCGAATCAGCCTGTTCGATCAAGGAAACCTTGTACTCTCCTTCATAATTCTTGCGGTAAACCGTTTCCTGCCAGGCAAGAATCTGCTCTATCCCTAAACTTACTTTAAGCGGTTCCAGAATAAAAACATCCGGGTGGTTGCCGCTTTGGATCTTGCGGCAGGAAGGACAACGATAACAAGGCTTCCCCATCTCTCTGCAATTAAGGATCATGGCCAGATGCAGGGCAAACTCCCGTCTCTCCCGAGGGCTGCCGCCATGAAAAATATAAAAGTGCCCCATCCGTTCTGAACGAGCAGCCGCTTCCAGCAATTCTTTGTTCATATACTCACACCTTCAAGAATTGCGCCACATCCAGCACGAACACCGTGGCCCCGCCGACCGGAACTTCGATGGGTACCGGGACATGGGCGTCCACCGGCCCCATAATCGGCTGCACCTGGGTTAAGAGTTCTGTCCTCTGCTTACACGTCTCCTTGATTAGTTCAAGCAGAGCTTCCAGCTTTTCCTCCTCGACCCCAATTAATAAAGTTGTATTTCCTGAACGCAGAAACCCTCCTGAACTTGCCAGCTTGGTTGCACTATACCCCGCTTTGGTGATTCTGTCCAGAAGTTTACCTACATCTTTATCCTGCACAATTGTAACTGCCATCTTCACGCTTACTCATCCTCCACAACCCAAATCCGTTCCTCGCCCGCTCGCTCCCATCCCTGCCAGCGCCCTTCCCCTTTAGCACGCAGTATCTCCAAGACCTCTCCCGTCACCTCTTCTCCCATAACCACCACCGGAATTCCGGGTGGATAGGGAGAAATCGTCTCCCCGGCAATGTGCCCCAGGCTCTCGCTTAGTGGGACAAGGCGCTTCGGAGCCAGAAAAGCCTGGCGCGGTGTCAGGCGCTGCGGAGGTACGGGGGGCAGTAACGGCAGGAGGCGTGTGTGTTCTGTAAGCTTAGCCCCAGCCTCTGACTTCAGCTGACACAAGCTTTCCAAGCCCTGACGCAGCAGCCGGATATCTGACGGCTTGCTGCCAATACCAAGGACAAATAAAATATTTTCGTCATCCCAAAGTTCCGGCTCAATCCCAAATCTCTTACGCAGGAACTTTACGCCCACCGGGGCTGCAACTCCCAATGGCCGGGTATTAACCAAGATTCTCGACCAATCAACCAGTGCGATTCCGAATTTTTGTTCATCCTTGGCACTAAGTATGCGCAAGCTCCCGCCCAGGCTGCGATGAATCTCCTCCACTTCCGTCTGCAGTGCCTCCCAGTGCCCTTGAACCAGAGCTGACTCAGCTCCCCGTTCCAGAGATGCTAAGAGCAAATAGCTGGGGCTTGAGGACTGTAAGAGTTCCAACGCTTGCCGCAAGCGTTCACGGGCCAGCAAGCTTCCCTGGACATGGAGCATAGCCCCTTGCGTTAAAGCGCTCAGCGTTTTATGGGTGCTATGTACAACCGCATCCGCTCCCAGGGTCAAGGCGCTGGGAGGAAAGAGCGCACCCAGGTAATGCGAACCGTGCGCTTGATCTACTAACATGGGAATAGCATAATTATCCCTGTTCCTGACCTCAAGCACAGCCCCAAGGTCACAACAGCTGCCATAGTACGTAGGATAAGTCAAATGGCAGGCGGCGGTGTTGGCCAGAGCTCCCCCGACCTCGTTAACTTCGAGGCCTAAGGGAAGATTAAAATCAGGATGAATCACCGGCCGGAGGTATTTCACCTTATGCCCGGACAAAATCAAACCTGAGAATACCGAACGGTGTGCTGACCGACTTATAAGCACAGGCTTATTGTCCGGAATAGCCATAAACAAGGCCTGGTTGCCTACCGTCGCCCCGTTAACCAGAAAAAAACTCTCTTCCGCCCCAAAGATCCGGGCTGCCTTGGCCTGAGCCTCAGCAATAATGCCAGCCGGAGCATGGAGCATGTCTAACCCGGGAAGCTCTGTTAAGTCAGCTGCGGGGAAATCCAATCCGCAAAAAAACTCCTGCCTGCCTTTATGCCCAGGAGTGTGAAAGGAGCAGAACCCTTGTTCCAGATAACGGCTGAGCCCGTCCCCTAAAACTGACAAAAACATTCCTCCTAGGAATTTTGAATTAATTTTATCATATTCCAGGATAACTTTCATCTGCGTTCAGAATACTCGTTCGGAACACTCCAACATCCTACTCAGTCTCACCGTGCAAGCTCTTGAACAAAGGAATCCTCGGCTTGTACGTACGCTCCTGCAACGGCCCTCTTAAAAAATCCGTTCCCAGCCTGGGGAAGAGAAGAGTGCGTACATCGCGGAAGAGCTTCTCATACTCTGCACTCCCGATCTCCATTGTCAGCATCTTATTTTCACAGTCAGAACAGAAAAACGCTCCTTTAAGCCGGAATCCATCGTAAAGCCCCCGGCGCGGGACGCGGCTGCAGGCGTGACATACAGGAAAAATATTGGCACTCACTGAATATCGCCCTTTCATCCAAATTTAGCGTAACTATAAGTTTTACTTTTATTCTTCCCCGTCTGATTTGGAATTAACCGGACCTTGGAACGTAGCTCCGGTGTTAATAACCTTGACCCTGACCTCTACCGCAACCGGCATCTCCACCAGCATCTCAGGCCAGCTCTCTTTAATCTCCTTCCAGTGCTTGGAGTCCTTCATTTCGATCTGCCTGCCAATTCCCAGGAAATCAAGCTTTAACGCTTTGCTTTTGGCAATAGCCTCTTCACACTCTTTGGCGATCGCCTGCGCCAGCTTCTCCTCTGCATCATGCGTAATCGGCTTCATGTCCGCGGGATTAACAGCCTGATCCCGGCACTGGTATTCATCGATCGAAACCTTGGCTGAGATTAGAAAGCGCACTCCTTTGACCCCGTCAACCCTTTCAAGCTTAACCTTGGTTCCGCTCTTAATCACCCGCCCTCCATATATTGGAGGAGCCTCATCCGATGTGTCCAGCAAACGCTGTTTAACCTCGTCTTGCAGCCACAAATAGCCCTTGGTCTCATCTTCAGTTAAATACCCTGCCAGGCGGTCCCCTGTGAAAACCCCGGCACCTATAAGCTGTACTTCCTCTGCCTCCCCATCTTCTTGACCTTTATAAATGATCCCCCCCTCCCCCGGCTTCACCGGGCGCACCACGGGAATCACCGGGGCCTCACTCTTCCTGCCTAAGATCGTAAGATAATGCCCGAGACGGACTGAAGGCGTAATCGACCAATCTGAGGTATTGTCAATGATTTCAAGCAAACTAAGGGCAGGCAGGTCCTTATTGCGCAGTTTAACATTGAGTATATCCTGGGCCTTATCCTCAGCCAGGAGCAAAAATACCGTACGCCGCAGCTGATAAAGCCGCTGGTAGAAATCCAGGCTTTCGTTCATCCCTTTTTCCGCCAGGTCTTTGCCGATAATTAAAATTTTGACGGCCCCTGGAAAGTTTTCTTTGTTGAGAAATTCAAAACTCCTGCTTGAAACCTCCACCATACTTTTACTTTCGATGGTTATCGTCCGGTTTTCGATTTTGGGCTCGCCTTCTCCCCCCTTGCTTGGCTCAGCAATTTGGTAAGTAACCTGGTAATTGCCTGTCTTCGTGTTAAAATCAAGTCCGATGGCCACTACAAAAGCCAGACTTTCTATTTCCCGTTTGCCCCAACAGCCTGATATAGACAAGAGCAAAAAACTTGCTGCTATTAAAATCAGAAGTTTTCTTCTCATCCCTCTTTGCTCCTTTGGCGCCAGCGTGCAACTCCCCATACAAGGGGAATCCAGAGCAGGGTGAACGGCAGAATCAAATAATCATCGACCACGGTTATCTCTTCAACCAGTTCCACTCCGTTCTGAAAAAAGAGACCAATGCTAAGGAATGCCCCTGACAACATTAAGTACCACTTGAGTTCATCCTGCACTCCGAATACTGCCTGCAGCCCCCACATGCTCATAAAATACAAAGCGCCGACCTTAATGATCATTGCCCCCATCCAGATAAGCATAAAAACCGATTCAACCCCGGAAATTGTCTTCTCTATGTCCACCAATTTGCCAAGTGTGAGCAAGCCGTAATTCAAGCGTTTGGCTTCAGCCGGGCCGAATACCAACAGCTCGGTTAAGGTGAGCAGGGCATTAAGCATCCCTACCAGCAGGACAGCCCGCCATACCCCTGTCCTTAGCTGAGTTTTCTCTTGTCCCCGCTGCGGCACATAAGCTATAACACCGGCCACAAATAACACATATTCACAGGCATAAGGGGCTATCTTTAACACGGCCAGCAAAATAGGCTTAAATCCGTCCCCGAATACCGGCAAAAACTCCTCCCATTCAAAACGCGGCAGGGTTAAAAGCATATTCCCCACCAGCCCGAGCACAATTAAGGGAAATACTACTTCCGCAAAGCGCCCCATCACTTCAATTCCGGCCCACGTTAGCAGTACGACCAGGAGCAAGACCCCGCCGATAAAAACAAAGTGAGGTGTGAGCGGCAGCACTGAGCGTTTGAAAGTATCTTCCACCTGGGCGAGCAATAAGGAACCGAAATAAGTGCTTATCATTATATAGATGATGCCTATGCCCTTCGCCGTCCATTTTCCGAAAACTGCTTCCGAAACCTTGATTAAATTCTGGCCCGGGTAGTCTCTGACCAAGGCCAAAACCATCAGCCCCAAGGGCACGCCCAGTCCGTAAGCAGGAAGCACAGCCATCCAGCCGTCCCTGCCCCCGATACCCATGGCAGTCTGTGCTATGGGGAAAAATGTCGTACCCATCAAGACACCAGCCCCTAGCACCATGAACTGGTGCGCAGAAATCCGCTCCATTACTTACTCCCCCCCTGTGGCTCATCAACATCGGTGATTTGCGGACGCCTTTTCAAGGCCCACCAGGGAGCGCGTACAAAGGTATCCTGGAGCAGACTTCGGATTCTTAAGGGCGCGATCGGGCTGAAGTAGGGATGTCCGAAAGAGCGCATGCTTAAGAGATGGATGAGCAAGCCGTATAAACCAAGGCCAATGCCGAAAAACCCAAGCGTCCCAGCCAGGATCATCAGCGGAAAGCGGATCAGGCGCATGGCGATAGCCAAGTCATAATACGGTATGGAATAGGTGGCAATGGCCGTGAGCGCGACAATAATCACCATCTGAGGGCTCACCAGGCTGGCTTTGACTGACGCATCCCCGATCACGACTGCACCCACAATCCCGATCGTCTGGCCTATCGGCTTTGGCAGCCTCAGCCCCGCCTCCTGGACAATCTCCAGGGCAAGGGTCATGAGCAAAGCCTCGAGCAAAGCCGTTACCGGCACCCCTGACCTACCCCCGGCGATGTTTAAAGCCAACGTAGTTGGAATAATCTCCTGGTGGAAAGTTGCGACTGCGATGTAAATGCTTGGAGCAAGCAAGGCTACAGCCACCCCAAGATAGCGGATGAAACGCACCAAAATAACTATGACCGCTTTTTCATAATAATCTTCCGACACCTGCATAAACTGGATGAACACGGCCGGTACCAGGAGGGCGATGGGCGTGCCGTCGACCAAGATCCCTACCTTCCCCTCCAAAAGTGCGGCCGCTAGGACATCAGGCCGCTCCGTGTGCCGTACCTGGGGAAAAGGGGTATAGGGGACATCCTCAATCATTTCCTCGATATAGGCAGACTCAAGAATGCCGTCAATCTTTATCCTTTGCAGCCGTCTCATTACTTCTTGAATAATATCCGGCTTCGCCAGTCCCTCGATATAAGTCACTACGATATCAGTCTTGGTCAACTCCCCAATCTTCAGGGACTGCATGCGCAGGGAAGGGTGTTTGATCTTGCGGCGCAAGAGGGAAGTGCTTGTGCGCAAAGTCTCGGAAAAACCCTCCCTGGGCCCGCGCACCACGGACTCTGTTTCAGGTTCAGTCACACCGCGGTTAGCCCAGCCCCTGGCCCCTACGACTAAAGCCTCTCCTGTCTCCCCGAAAAAGAGTACAGCATCCCCGGAGAGGATAGCATCAACCGCATCCCCCGTCTTATTTATGATCTTAAGCTCAATAGCGGGAGCCAAGAACTTGAAAACGGTCGCGAGCGCATTGTCAACCGTCATTTGTTCAAGCTCTTTCTGACCCGCAAAATCTACCATTAGCACCCGCAGGATAAAAGTATCTAAAAGCAGTTTGTCTATGAGGCCGTCCACCGCGACTAGGGTACAGGGAATCTCCTCTTGTCCGCGTAAACTAAACTCCCGGAAAATAACATCCGTACTTAGGCCCAAAATAGTTTGCATCAGTTTGGGTGAAAGGGGCTTGTCCAGCTCAGAATCCACCGGCATAGGGGGAACTTTGCGAATCTGGCGAACATGGGGCCTCGAAGTAAGATCTGAAAGCATTTTTATCCAACTGCGCATCTTTTTCCCTCCCTATCCAGCTTATTGTGTTCCTCCCTTGGGTGGCTTATACACATTAGGCTTGGTGCGTTTTAAGAAAAAGACTGGCTTCGCAAGTTTGCGTTAAGCCAGCCTTAAAGTTTTTTCATATAGCGTTTGAGCTCATCATAGAAGTTTTCTCGAGTACCCGCAAGGATAAGGATAATGGTTTCATCATTTTCTTCAATTATTATATAAGCGAGCTCATAGTTTGTTTTGTTATAGAAAATATCATATGAGTAAACGCCGGAGAGGTCGCCCGTTTTCGGATCGCCAATATACGGATTTCCCAAGATTTCATCAACAGCTTTTTGAAAAGCGGTCTTGATTGGCTTTTCTTTGAGCTTTTTTAGAAAACGTGCGGCAGGAGGTAATATAACGAGCCTATACATTATTATCCTCCGTACCGAAAACATCCTCGTAGGTGGAAGCTTGTGCTTTGCCGGCTGCGGCAAGACGGGCTTCATCAAGTAAGCGCTCTACGGCGGGACGAATTTCACGGCGTGTCTCCTTGAACTTGGCGAGAAGCTCCTGCCCGGAGAGTCCCTGGGAAATTAAATCGGCAAGAATCTGTTCATCAAATTCCCCGCCCCCTTCCCGTACAGGACGAATAACAATAGCATTATTTTGGACATAGCATTCAACCTCTTTTTCAATGCCAAGGCTATTAAAGAACTCAATAGGAATAGTAATTTGACGTTTCTTAGATACGGAAATACGCCTTTTAAGCATAGTACTACCTCCCATTAGAACTGTCAGTGACATAAACATTCATCCTTTCTTAGTATATGTTATGTATACCTTAATATGCAAAGTTTCTTTGAATTTATTATATCAAAGAAACAAGGAAAGATCGATCCTTAATTAGTACCAAGGGATCAGCCCCCTTGACACACACATCTTGTCCATCATGGTACTCAAATCTGGCAAGAAAAAAGACTGGCCTGCGCAGATCTGCGTTAAACCAGTCTTTATGCTTTATTAAGCTATTTCATCATTAATCCTGCTGAGACTTAGATTCTATTTCTGCACGGCCTGATTTACCTTGCCGACTGTGATGGCGGCGTCAGGGCAAACGAGTTCACACATATTGCAGGCGATGCAGGGAATTTCCTCTTTCACGTGCGGGGCCGGGGTGCCATAGACACCTAACTTGTCCGACCATTCCAGGGTCCTTACCGGGCACTTCTCAATGCAGAGACCGCAGCCCTTGCACAGGTGCGGGAAAACTGTCCACACCGCTTTCGGTCCTTCAATCGTTATCGCATTATCCTTTAAGGACATAATAGTCCCTCCTTTCTCCGGACTTCACATGATCCTACAGAATATCTGTTTCCCGTCAATAGCGTTAATTGCCTCAAAACGGGTTAATGACAACCCGTTTTACTTCCCGGCTAACAGTTCCTTCATCACTTCTGCGCCGCGCTCTAAAGCTGTATGGTTCAACGCACGCAACTTGGGATTCTGCTCGAACTTATACCCTAATTTCTTCTCCAAAGCCTTTTTAGCTTGATCCAAAGTAAGGACTCCGGTAGCCTCCAAAGCCGCTCCCAGAATCATGACGTTAAAGACGCGGGGATGAAGTTCCTCCTTAGAGATTTTCAAGGCCGGAATTGCCAGGACTTTGGCTCCGTTGGTGGGCAAAGATTCTTCCACACCCTCAATGGAAGCATCATAGATAAATATAGTCTTCGGCCCCACATACTGCTGGGTGCGTACAACCGCCCGGTCGCTTAAGGCGATGACAATATCCCCGATTTCGAACTTAGGAGCGCCGATTCGCTCATCCGAAATCTGACAGAAAGCGATAGAAACCCCGCCACGCTGTTCTACACCAAAGTTCGGAATATACAGGGCTTCTTTGCCCTCGTCATTGGCAGCGTTCGTCATGATTTGCGCCACTGACTGAACCCCTTGGCCACCTTCACCGGCTAAAGCAATCTTCACGACTTTTGCCATGGCTCTACTCCTCCTTCTTGCCCGGGACTTTTATTTCCCCGACTTTGAAGTATTTGGGCATTTCCTGCTCCACAAAATGCCAGGTATCTTTGGCATTTTTGCTCCAGTTCGTCGGACAGGTAGAGAGAATCTCGACGAAGGAAAAGCCGTTGCCGGCTATTTGATTTTCAAGTGCACGCTTAATAAAAGTGGTAGCCTGACGCACGTTAGCCATGGTGCCGCGGGCCACATACGCCCCTTCGCGGGCAATGGCTGCCACCATCTCCGGCCCCTGCATCGGCATCCCGGTAAGTTCCGGATCGCGTCCGTAGGGGGATGTTTCTGTCTTCATGCCCGGGAGAGTGGTCGGGGCCATCTGACCCCCGGTCATACCATAGTTCGCGTTGTTTACTAAGATTGCCGTCATTCTCTCATTGCGCATCGCCGCATTGACCAGGTGCTGGGAACCGATCGCATAGCCGCCCCCGTCACCCATATAAGCAACCCCGACCCGGTCTGGGCGGGCCCGTTTGATACCGGTGATTACCGGAGTAGTACGTCCGTGGTGAGTCTGGACCGTGTCCACGTTGAAGAAGTCCCAGGCTAACAGGGAACAGCCGATATCGCACCCGAACACAACTTTATCCTGAATTCCAAGCTCGTCAATGGCCCGGCCCAGGGCTTTCAGCACCAGGCCATGGCCGCAGCCCGGACAAAATTTATGCGGTTTGGTTTCTTCCCGCCAAGATTTAGGCATAGATAATTCTATTGACACTTTAATTTACCCCCTTCCCTATTTCGTTAACAAGGCTTTGACTTTGTCCACAACCTCTTCACTGGTCACACCAACGCCGGGTTTAAGCAGCCCTTCGATGGGCAAGGTGCTGGCACCGTAGAGATTTTGACGCACAAGCTTTACCAGTTGCCCCTCGGCAGACTCTACCACTAGGAGGAGCTTGGCACTTCCTATTGCTTGGCTCAAGTCTTCAGCCGGGAACGGGCGCAGGGTTATGGGCCGGAAATACCCCACTTTAATCCCTTCGGCCCGCAGTTCGCGTACGGCCATTTTGCAAGAGCGGCTCACCACTCCGTGGGAAATAACCACAATCTCGGCATCCCCACAGTCGAACTGTTCATGTTCTACCAGTTCCGGCGCGATGCGGTCATATTCTTGTTGATAGTCTTTAATAATCGCATACAGTTCCTCTTCCGTGTTGAAGGTGTTGCGCAAGTGGGAAGGATTGCGGTCCACTCCGGGCATCCCTTCCTGTCCGACCATGGGTACGGTCGGAACCATCTTAACCCCGCGTGCTTCCGGATCATAAATGGTTAAAGATTCGCGCATCTTGGCCTGATAGCCGTCTCCCAGGACAAAAGTCGGAAAACGATATTTCCAGGCTGTATTAAACGCTTTAATCGTATAGTCAAATAAGTCTTGATGCGTTGCGGTCGAGTATACGATGCGGTGCCCCTCCCCGTTGCCGCCGTAAGTCGTGAGGGTAACCTCCTGCTGCGAATAAATAACGGTAGCGGTAGACGGACCGCCCCGCTGCTGAATCACCATCACCGTTGGAATCCGCATCATTTCCGCCATCGAAAGAGATTCCTGCATCAGGATATTGCCAGGCCCGCCTGTAGCCGTAAAAGCGCGGGCACCGGAAAGCACCCCGCCTACCGTGGTGAAGCCTGCGGAAATTTCGTCTTCAGTTTGCAGGAACTTCTTGTCGAATTTCGGCCCTAAGCGGGTCCAATAATGCATAATCTCATTCTGGGGCGTAATCGGATAACCGTACATAATATCAGCTTGAGCAGCCAGTGCAGCCCAGGCGACTACTTCGTTGCCGGTCATGAACGCCCGCTTTTCCCCCTCAATTGGTTTAGCCATATTGAGTGTACACCTCCTGTATGTTTTAACGAATGTAAAAGGGCTAAAAACCCATATTACCAATTTTTTTACCAGAAAGCGCGCGGCATAAAGCGTTTGAGATAACGCACCGGGTGTCCGCAGCCGTCTGCTTCCCCTAATTCTTCCCTGAAACGTTCATCGGCAGTCGTTGCAATTACCGGCTTGCCTAGGGCTTCTCCCACTCTGCTTACAATTTGTGCTCCCTCAAGTATGTAAGCAACATCAGTGTCCTCACCCAAGTGGGAATTATTAATAAGCCCGTGCACCGGGCCTAATTCACGCACATAATCCAGCATATCCTCATAACTCCCGGTTAAAGGGCGTCCCAGGTTAAGTACCGCCAGAATGCGCAAGTCGGGTTCTTCCCAGGCTCCTTCAACGAGATTAAGCGCACGCGCCCCTTTAACCCCATACCCTATATCCATGATTATACTACCAGACCGTTTAAGAACCCAGCGCATATCCGGACGAATCACAGACCCGGCTTCCCCGAGGCCCATAGTTTCTGAGGTCGCCCAGGCCACTACTTCCAACCCATAATTCTTCAGTTCTTCCCGGATTGGTCTTAAAGTATAAACCGGTTCCACTGTGTCCAAATCCACAAGGGTTATAGGGTGTTCAGCCTCGGGATTATTAAGCAGCTCTAAAGCCCGGTTAACTGCACATTCACTTTTGCCACTGGCATATTCGCCAACATATGCCTCCACTATTCTAGGCAGGCTTGTTCACTCCTTACTCTTCCCGGCAAAAAATTCTTCATCTATGTAAACCATGCCAAAGTCCCTGCAGCAGCATAAAAGCAGGCCAAAGCTGGAGAAAAGCACGCCAAAATAAGTGGGGAACTATTGTTAGATAGTTCCCCCTGAATAGTAACAGTATACCCCTGTTTTCTTTTATTTATCAAGAGTTTGCGCTCTAATATACAATATTCATGCCCTTAGGGCTCACATGTCCATACGAATGATTTAGTGACCCTTTAGGTGAAGCTGTCTATATCCCTAAGAACTGTAGAATGGACAGAGTAATCACGCCCGGAAACCCTAGCAATCCGACTATTAGTATCGTAAACACATTAATCGGAATCTCTAAGCCCAAAATGCTTAAAAGCAAGTCAAGAACCCACAGGCCAACTATTCCCCCCAAGACGTGGATCGTAGCCCTGAGGAATAAATTTGGCTGACCTAAGGAAGATCTCACCACTAAGGCCATAAGCACAAGCAACAACCCGAGAAAGACAAGTGTCACCGCCGTTCCCCCGTTCGCCTGTTAAATGCACATACCTTCTAAGTACTGTTGATCAATATGCACCAGACGGACAAGTTAGAACACCGATTTTCAACAGTCCATTCACTTGATTTAGCGTTGGGATTTCCTATAGGCTCCTTCTGCCTTCAAGGGCGCGGGCAATTGTAACTTCATCCGCGTATTCCAGATCCCCGCCTACCGGCAGCCCGTGAGCGATACGGGTCACTTTAAGGCCCAGGGGTTTTAACAGTCGCGCCAGATACAAGGCTGTAGCCTCCCCCTCAACCGTCGGATTCACGGCCATTATCACTTCCTGCACACCCTCTAAGCGCCGCAGGAGCTGCTGCACTGTCAACTGTTCCGGCCCAATCCCCTCCAAAGGGGAAAGCACCCCTTGCAGGACATGGTACAGCCCTTTAAACTCTCCCGTCTTCTCTAAGGCCGCCACATCACGCGGGTGTTCCACGATGCAAAGCACCGTGCGGTCACGCCGCTCACTCTGGCAGAGAGCGCAGGGATCATGCTCAGTAAAATTGGAGCAGACTGAGCATCTCTTAATCTTTTCCTTAGCTTTCATAATAGACTGTGCCAGAGCTTGGGCTGTCTCAGGCTCTTGCAATAAATAAAAAGCAAGGCGCCCAGCCGTTTTGGGCCCAATCCCGGGTAAGCGCGCAAGGCTGCTAATAAGATCAGCTAATGGTTGAGGATAATTAAGCAAGTCCATCTGGTCTTAGAACAGGCCGGGGAGTTTTAAGCCGCCGGTCAATTTCCCCATCTCAGAGGACATCATTTCCTGGGCCTTGCGCAGACCCTCATTGACCGCAGCCTTGACCAAATCTTCCAGCATTTCTACGTCTTCAGGATCAACAGCCTCAGGCTTAATCTTGATCTCTTCCAATTCCAATTTGCCGCTTACCACAACCTGAATAGCCCCGCCGCCGACGGTAGCTTCCACCGTTTTAGTCTTAAGCTGTTCCTGCGTTTTGGCCATCTCTTCCTGCAGTTTCTGCGCCTGTTTGAGCATTTGATTCATGTTGCCCATACCGCCGCCACCCATGTTTTTAAAACCCATAACTAACACACTCCTTTAGTTAATTAATCTAATTTCGACCTATACAACTACAACAACTTAATCCAACTTAGTCCTGTCTTACTTCAACAAAATCCTTGCCAAATATAGCTTCAGTCTTTTTAATCAAAATTTCTTCTTCAGATTCTTGGGTTTTATCTGCGCTTGCCACTTCATTTTCTAACACATTCTTAAGCGTAAGCGAAACTCCGAATAAATCCAGGAGCGCTTTTTCAATCGTCAGGCGGTTTTCCGGCTGATTAACCTTGTCACGATGGAAGGAAAAACCATCCTTAAACACCAGCGTTAAAACTTCCCCTTCAAGAATCTCGGGCTTTCCTTCGAGCAGAAAAGCATGGGTAGATTTTTTCTGCTGGCGCACCCGCTCCAAAATCTCCTGCCATCTACCCTCGATCTGGGCCAAAGTCACAGACTTAATATTTGATGTATTCTCTCCAGCCCGGGACTTAGGAAATTGCCCTTCCGCTTGAACCCGCGGGGATTTCCCTAGAGCCTCAGACGTCTGATCCCTTCTTCCGGCTTGAGAGTCTGCAGACCTTCCTTCGCCGTGTGACCCACGGGACATTCCCACAGCTTTAGCGCCTGCGCTTTCAGGCCAAGCTTCCCCAGTCCGCTCCTCCCCATCGTAAATAGTCTTAACTAAGAGCATCTCGGCCGCCAGCCTCGGGTTCGCAGAAAATTTTAATTGCCCTTCCCCCTGCAGGAGCACGGAAATCCAGCTTAATAAGCGTCCTAATCCAATCTCCTTGCTTTGCCGGGTGAACACCGCTTGCAGCTTCCCCGGCAGCACCGGCATCTGACCAGCGCTTAAATATAACAACACCTGACGCAAATAATCCAAAAGTTCCCGCATAATTACCCGGGGATCTCTTCCTTGCTCTATACCCTGTGCCAGACAGGACAGAACCGCTCCATAATCAGAAGCTATTAAAGGAGCAACAAGCTGAGAACTGTATTCTTCCCCGGCAATCCCCAAAACAGAATATATTTGTTCAATTGTTAAAGAGCCTTCTTGTAAAAGGCACTGATCCAGGATGCTTAAGGCATCCCGCAGACCGCCTTCCGATTTCTGCGCTATCACCTGCAGGGACCCAGGCTCAACTTCCCTGCCCAAGCTGTGGCAAACTTCTGCCAGGCGCTGTCTGATATCCTCTTCCGGAATGCGCCGAAATTCAAAACGCTGCACCCGGGACAGAATCGTAAGTGGCACTTTGTGAGCCTCGGTCGTGGCCAAAATAAAAATCACACGGGCGGGCGGCTCTTCCAGGGTCTTTAACAAAGCGTTAAACGCTTCCGTTGTTAACATGTGCACTTCATCGATTATGTAAACTTTGAACTTCCCCTGGCCTGCGCTTAACTTAACCTTTTCCCGCAAATCCCTAATCTCGTCAATGCCGCGGTTGGAAGCGGCGTCAATCTCAAAGACTTCCATGGCCGAGCCCTGGTCGACACTGACACAGGATGAACAGCTTCCACACGGCTCCACCCCATCCTTGGCTTCACAATTCAAGGCTTTGGCCAGGATCTTGGCCGCAGTGGTCTTGCCGGTTCCACGCGGACCGCTGAACAAATAAGCGTGGGCTATTTTATCCTGTTTAAGGGCGTTTCTTAAAGTCGTTGTTACATGTTCTTGCCCGACCATATCCTGAAAACGGCGCGGCCGCCATTCCCGGTAAAGAGCCAAATAAGCCATGCCTCAAGTCACCCCGTTTACAAACTACAGCAGGACCGATTTCTTAAAAAGAAAACAATAAAAAATAATAAATAAAGATGGTACTAGACCACCTTAAGCTAAATAAAGGCCGTGCACCTTTGTCCGGACACTCGCTTCCGGCCGTTACTCTGGTTAACTGGCTCGACCCAGGCAGACTCACGGCACACAGAACTGACTCCTTAGTGCTGCTTCCGTCAAGATCTGACACGATTCGAAGAGTCCTGTTGCGCAAGACCCAGATCTCATCGCCTTTAACCAAAGACTGCTCCACAAGCGAAGCCCTCGCGCAGGAATTCCACCCCGCTACAGCGGATTACGGGTTACAGGGATCCGCTACCTCCCCGTCTAGCACAGCCAAATCAATTATAGCAAAATAAAAAGCCAAAGTCGAATACTTAGGCTTGCTAACTTTATATGGCGGAGAGAGAGGGATTCGAACCCTCGAGACAGGTATAGCCCGCCTACTCGATTTCCAGTCGAGCGCCTTCGACCAACTCAGCCATCTCTCCGTGTCCGTCATAAATAAAAAGCTTGTTTATTAAATTAAGTGACGAAAGCTATTATAAGCCACCTGACTGTTTTAGTCAATATATATAATTAATTCATCATATTAGGGCAATTAAAAATCGAGAAATGGGATTGACAGTGTATTCTGAAAAGGATAAACTGGAATCAGAAAAATGTAACCGATTACATTTGTAAAACAAGGCGTTGAATCACCTATATAAGCGCAATATATAACACGAAGTATAACAAAGGTGTAACCGATTACAGAGAAGTGGATAAAGGGTGTGACCAAATGGCGACGATTAGAGATGTTGCTCGTTTAGCGGGAGTGTCTGTAGCCACAGTCTCCCGAGTGATTAACAAAAAGGACTGTGTTAATCCCGAGACCGCTGGACAAGTACTGAAAGCGATTGAGCAGCTTCAATACGAACCGAATGCTGTAGCTCGGGGCCTTGCGGGCAAGAAGACTGGGACGATTGCCTTAATCTTGCCGGATATATCGAATCCATTTTTTCCTGCTTTAGCCCGCGCGGTCGAAGATGTAGCCCATAAGAAAGGCCTAACGGTTATTTTAGGCAACTCAGATGGCTTAGGCTTAAAAGAAAGTTCTTATATCAAGGTCCTTAAGAAAAAGTATGTAGATGGCATTATCTTCGCTTCGAATACCATTCGTCAAGAGGATATCGAATTTCTAAGAAAAGATGGAATTCCGATGGTGCTATTGGATAGGGGCCTAAATACGGCAACCTGCCCAGTTATTCGTTCAAAAAACCGGGAAGGAGCGAAACTCGCTGTTCAGCATTTAATGGAGCAGGGCTGTCGGAGAATCGCTCATATTTACGGGCCACAGAAATTTATTACGGCTCAAGAGCGCTTGCTCGGGTATGAGGATGTCGTCGGAGGATTAGATGGGTATTCGCCCAGTCTGATGGTACCAGGGCATTTTGATATCGAGAGTGGACGGAACGCTGTGGAACAGCTCCTTGCACGTTCTCCTGATATTGATGGAATCTTTGTGGGAAATGATCTCATGGCAGTAGGGGCTCTCAAAGCCTTGCATGAACGAGGAATCCGGGTCCCGGAACAGGTCAAGGTCTGCGGTTATGATGGGATTGGCTTGACAGAAATTACCGAACCGGAATTGACGACGGTGGCACAGCCAATTTATGAAATGGGAGCATTAGCTGCCCGGATTTTGCTGAATGAAATCGAGAGCGGGATCAGTGAGAATACGATCATTGAACTGGAAGTTACTTTGATTCCCAGAAAATCGACCCAAAAGGGGGAGACTTAAATGAACCATCGGCCCAAGATTGTTGTCATTGGTAGTTTAAATATGGATTTGGTCGTCAAAGCCGTGCGTGCTCCTAAACGCGGGGAAACTGTGATGGGGGAAGAAATTTATTTCATTCCCGGTGGCAAAGGCGCGAACCAGGCGGTGGGATTAGCCCGATTGGGTGCTGAGACCACGATGATTGGAGCGGTTGGATCAGATGCTTTTGGAGAGGAACTCAAGAAGACCCTGCAAAAGGATGGAGTGAACACCTCGAGCGTAAAGGTGCTCGATTCTGCAGCCACAGGCGTTGCCTCGATTCTACTGGCTGAAGGAGATAACAGCATTGTGGTGGTTCCAGGAGCGAATGCCCGGTGTTTACCTGAGGATTTGGACCGGTATGAAGAAATGATAGCCGAAGCCGATCTTATGCTCCTGCAATTAGAGATTCCGCTTGTGACGGTGGAGTATGCGGTCAAACTGGCACAAAAGCATGGGAAGACCGTGATCCTCAATCCAGCCCCAGCCCAAAGTCTATCGGAGGATCTACTCAGCAAGGTGGATTATTTAACCCCAAATCGTTCCGAACTCGCCTTGATCGCATGGATGTCAGAAGAATCTTTGATTGCTAAAGGAATGGAGCGATTATTAGATGTTGGAGTTTCGTGTTGCATCACGACTCTTGGAGCTGAGGGCGCCGCTTTTATGGAAAAGGGCGGAAGCTTAGTTAAAGTTCCGGGCCATAAGGTCTCCGTGGTGGATACTACGGGAGCTGGAGATGCCTTTAATGCCGGCCTGGCGTATGCTCTAGCCCAGAAGAAATCCATTCGGCAAGCTGTAGAGTTTGCAGGCCAGGTTTCGGCACTCGCTGTTACCAAATTTGGAGCTCAGGGTGGGATGCCCACTTTGGCCGAGGTAGAAGAGTATTTCTGGGGGGACGAGGATGAAGAAGATCGGGATCTTAAACAGTGAAATCTCCCGAGTGATCAGCGAGCTTGGGCATATGGATAAAATCGTGATTGCTGATGCCGGTTTACCGATTCCTGCTCATGTCAAACGGATTGATTTGGCTTTGAAAGCAGGGGTCCCGTCTTTCATTGAGACCGTTGAGACCGTCCTTCAGGAAATGTGTGTGGAAAATGCTTATTTGGCTCAAGAAATGGAATCGGCGAGCCCTGCCAAAAAGGAAGAGCTGATTGCGATTTTGCCTGGGGCTCAGATCAAATTCATTTCGCACGAAGAGTTAAAAGCCTTAACTCATCAGGCGAAGGCTGTGATCCGCACGGGTGAGTTTACCCCCTATGCTAATGTCATCCTTGAAGCGGGTGTAATTTTCTAAAAATCCAAAGGAGGGATGCAGGTATGGCGGATCTCTTGACGATGGAAGGAATCAGCAAAAGTTTCAGTGGTGTAAAGGTGTTGGAGCACGTCCAATTTTCGCTTCGCCAAGGGGAAGTCCATGCCCTGATGGGAGAGAATGGTGCGGGTAAATCAACCCTGATGAAAATCCTTTCTGGAATATATAGTAAGGATGCAGGCTCTATCCATATTCACGGAACAGAGTACACCGTTTCTTCGCCTAAAATTGCTCAAGGTTTAGGAATTGCGATCATTCATCAGGAACTCAACATGATTCCGGATCTATCCATCATGGAAAACATGTTTTTAGGACGTGAGTTTAAATGGGGTCGGACGGGATTCGTGAACTGGAGCCGAATGCGTGCAGAAGCGAAGAAATATTTACAGCAACTCGGGATGGATTTGAACCCTGATATTCTGGTGGGGGAACTTTCCGTCGGACAACAGCAAATGATAGAAATCGCCAAAGCACTCTCCATGCATGCAAAACTTCTGATCCTCGACGAGCCAACGGCCGCTTTGACCAAACGAGAAATCGAGAAACTCTTTCAGGTCATTGCGGCGTTGAAAGCCCAAGGGGTGGGGATGATATATATTTCCCATCGCATGGACGAAATCTTCCAGATCAGTGAGCGGATTACTGTGCTGCGGGATGGGTGTTATATAGGCACGCGGGATACGAAAGTCACAACGATGGATGAGTTAGTGCAGATGATGGTTGGCCGGGAGATCAAAGAACGCTTCCCCAAGGTAGAAACGGAAATCGGTGAAGAGCGTCTCCGTGTGGAAGGGCTAGCTCAAGAAGGAAAACTTCACGATATCAACTTCAGTGTGCGTGCGGGAGAAATCCTGGGAATTGCAGGTTTAATGGGAGCCGGTCGGACGGAATTGGCCAAAGTTCTGTTTGGAGCAGGGGCGTATAAAGGAAAGATATTCATTGATGGCAAACCTGTGACGATTAAAACTCCAATCGAAGCAATTAATGCAGGGATAGCACTGATTACGGAGGACCGGAAAGGGGAAGGTCTTGTCCTCCAACTCTCGGTCCGAGGAAATTTAGCTCTGCCCAATTTACGCTCACTGTCGCACTTTGGGTTTGTCAGCCATCGGCTGGAACAAGATTTTGTAGGCGATAGTATTCAGAAGCTCAAAGTTAAAGCCCATCATTCAGGGCAGCGGGTGAGTTCCTTAAGTGGAGGAAATCAGCAGAAAGTCGTGATAGGTAAGTGGCTGGCGACTCGGCCTAAAGTCTTAATCCTGGATGAGCCGACACGGGGTGTGGATATTGGAGCGAAACGAGAAATCTATGATTTAATGAATCAACTTGTTCAAGAAGGGGTTGGCATCGTCATGATTTCCTCAGAACTTCCAGAGGTGCTTGGGATGAGCGATCGAGTACTGGTCATGCATGAAGGACGAATAACCGGGGAGTTCCTGCGTGAAAATGCCACACAGGAAAATATTATGGTTGCTGCGACAGGGGGAAAAAGTCATGGATAAAGAGCGGGGGGAAAGCGGAATTTTGCAGCGCATGGGACCTCTTGCGGGTTTGATTCTTATCATCTTCATCTTATCGATTATCAGTTCAGACTTTCTGACCGTCGGCAATATTTTTAACGTGCTCCGTCAGGTTTCCATCAATGCCTTGATTGCCTTTGGGATGACGTTTGTTATTCTAACGGGAGGGATCGACCTGTCTGTGGGTTCTATTATTGCGCTTTCGAGCGCATTAGCTGCAGGTATGATGGCCACGGGAACAAATTCCTGGTTCGCTTTGGGGGTAGGATTGTTGTCTGGTACTTTGATGGGAACAGTGAATGGGGTAGTAATTGCTCGAGGAAAAGTCGCACCTTTTATTGCCACTCTCGCAACGATGACGATTTTCCGTGGATTAACCTTGGTTTATACGGAAGGAAAACCGATTACCGGACTTCCGGAAACTTTTGGAATAATTGGGCGGGGGTATCTTTTCCAAATCCCGATGCCCGTGATTTGGATGCTGGTGGCCTTTGGGGCGCTTTATGTTGTTTTGAAATTCACATCCTTTGGACGCCACGTTTTTGCCTTGGGAGGAAATGAAGAAGCGACGCGACTTTCCGGGATTAATACGAATCAAGTCAAAATCCTAGTTTATAGTATTAGCGGTTTGCTCGCTTCTTTGAGCGGGATTATTCTGACTTCGCGCCTGAATTCCGCTCAACCAACGGCAGGGACGTCTTATGAGCTCGATGCGATTGCGGCTGTAGTATTAGGGGGCACGAGCCTTTCGGGAGGTAAAGGTTGGATTGCAGGAACCTTAGTTGGGGCCATGATCATTGGTATTCTAGATAATGGATTAAATCTTTTAAATGTCTCATCCTTCTACCAACAGGTTGTAAAAGGCGGTGTCATTCTGCTGGCGGTCTTACTGGATCGGTCGAAAGGGAAATAATCAATTCCTGAGCAGAACGGGTAAATCTGCGGTATCTCCGACTGAATGGATTAACGGTTTCATTCGGTTGTGGGTATATAGATTCTCTTAGAAGAGGAGGGTGCGAAGGCTCAATCACGGTAATTGACTCTTATAATTTTGCTGGTTCATCGGAATGGATGCCTGGTAGCTAGTGCTACCATAAGAAAGGAGAAGAAAAATGAAAAGAAAATATAACGTATGGATGATGATGCTCGTAGTCCTCATGGCCATTGCTCTCATTGGGTGCGGAACGACCCAATCCAACTTAGAAAACAAAGAAACGCCTAAAACTACGGGTAAAGTAACGATTGGTTTTTCGATCTCAACTTTGAATAATCCATTCTTTGTAACCCTTAAGGACGGAGCTGAAAAAGCAGCTAAAGACGCTGGTGCCGATCTGCTGGTCTTGGATGCTCGCGATAATACAGCAAAGCAAATCAGCGATATTGAAGACTTGATTCAGAAAAAAGTCAGTGTGATTCTTATTAATCCAACTGACAGTGCTGCGGTCGTTACGGCTGTGGAATCGGCTAACAAAGCCAACATTCCGGTCATCACGGTTGACCGGGCTTCCAATGGGGGCAAAGTGGTTTCTCATATCGCATCCGATAACGTAAAAGGTGGCAGCATGGCTGCTGAATATATCCTAAAAGCTCTGGGCAATAAAGGAAACATCGTAGAGTTGCAAGGGATTGCGGGAACGTCGGCAGCACGTGATCGGGGTAAAGGTTTCCATAATATCGTGGATGGCAAAGACGGAGTGAAAGTCGTAGCTTCCCAACCCGCGGATTTCGATCGTGCTAAAGGATTAAAGGTCATGGAAAATATCCTTCAAGGAAATAAAGACATCCAAGCTGTATTCGCACACAACGATGAAATGGCCTTAGGAGCTCTCAGTGCCATTCAAGCAGCGGGCAAGAACAACATCCTGGTGGTAGGTTTTGATGCTACGGATGACGCTCAAAAATCCGTTAAAGACGGAAAAATGGCGGCCACAGTCGCACAGAAACCCGATCTGATTGGTAAAACCGCGGTAGAGACAGCACTAAAAGTGGCTAAAGGGGAGAAAGTTGACGCGAGTATCCCAGTTGCGTTGGAGCTGATTACAAAGTAAAAGAGATCAGGGCAAAAAAGAGGTTGAAGCACTTGCTTCAACCTCTTTTTTGCCCAATTCATTCCACCCGACTCTGCTTCAAATTCGTTTGGCCACAAAAATTTTAGAAAGCGTAATAACATCCTTAACTCAGGGGAAATTATAACTCAGGGAAAATTAATCTTATTCAAGAAAGGAAAACGTCAAATGTTAATCGCCATCGTCCGGACGCTCATCCTTTACAGTCTGGTAGTTTTAGTCCTGCGTGTACTTGGCAAACGTCAAATCGGACAATTACAGCCTTTTGAATTAGTAGTGGTTATCATGATTTCCGAATTAGCCTCAGTCCCGAGCGAAAATGCCGGAATTCCGCTCTTAAGCGGTGCCATCCCCATAATCGTTCTGTTGCTGGCAGAATTAACCCTTTCTTACATTAACTTAAAAAGCGAGAAAGCCCGGTCTGTCTTAAATGGCAACCCTACGGTAATAATTGACAAAGGGAAAATCTTAGAATCCGAATTACACAGAATGCGGTATACCTTAAGCGACTTATTGGAACAACTGCGAATTAAAAACGTTCCTAACATTGCAGACGTAGAATATGCCATTCTTGAAACCAACGGGGAATTGAGCATAATCCTTAAATCTCAGAAGCGTCCTGCCATTCCCGAAGACTTTAAGCTCGAAACGAAATATGAAGGTTTACCCTTTACTTTAGTGATGGACGGTAAGCTAAATATTGATAATTTGATGAAGGCTCGGGTCGACAGGGTTTGGCTGGAAACGGAAATCAAAAAATTTCAGTTAAGCAAGATTGAGGATGTTTTGCTGGCAAGCCTCGATTCATCAGGTCAGCTCTATGTTCAGGGCAAAGACCAGGCATCATAGACATGAACGGGATTTCCAGCGCCGCATCGTATATGAACCGTTCGCATTTGCCATGCTTTGAATCGTTAAAATTGTTATCGCGAGGTGAAAAATTTGCGCACAGTAGCAGTAATCCTGATAATATCTTTTGTACTGGGCGGATTTGCTATCGGTTCCTACAAATTCATCGATCGTTCCGCTCAGAATATGGTAAGCGAAATCTCAAAGGTTGAGCTCTCTCTAAAGTCTTCAGACTGGAATACAGCAACCGAACAACTTAAATTAACCACAGATAGCTGGGAAAAGACCAAATACTGGTGGTCTATTCTTTTACATCACCAGGAGATCGATAATATTGACCTGTCTTTAGAACGGCTCTCTAAATACATAGAAACAAAAGGTTCTTCCTTATCCCTGGCTGAACTTGCCGTCTTAAAGAAACTGTTCGATCATATTGCGGATACAGAATCCCTGACTCTGCGCAACATCCTCTAATGGGGTCGTTAATGGGGTTTTATATCCGCACCCGAAAGCGAATTACTCCCGCTCTCACCAAGCTCCGATACAGAATAATCACGAGCGGCCCTAGGAATACCCCCGCTATCCCCAGAACTTTAAACCCTACCCAGATACTGATTAAAGTCGATAAGGGGCTAAGCCCGATGCGCTCGCCCAGAATCTTGGGTTCAATGATTCGGCGGACAACATTAATCACAATAAAAAGAATGATGAGCCCCACTCCCAGGAAAGTGTTTCCCTTGCTCAAAGCATAGATAGCCCAGGGAATAAACACTGTCCCTGTGCCCAGGATCGGCAAGATATCAACTAATACTACTACAAGGGCGATCGCCAGGGCATACCGGACTCCGAGGATCATTAAGCCTATGGAACTTATGATATAAGTTATAGAGCTTAAAATTACCTGGCTCTCCAGAAACCCTATCGTCGCTTTGCGCAAATCTTTAAACACAAGTTCTAACTTATGGCGCGAACGGTCTTTGAAAACTCCGAAAAAGCTTCTTTTGATGTGTTCAAGATTTAGGCTGATTAAGTAAAGGGAGACCGCAATTAAGATGAGGAGAATAAAAAGATTCGGGATCAAGGTTGTTATGTTATAAGCATGACTGCCTACTAGCCCAATAAAATTCGTGTTGGTAAGCTCATTTCCCAGCTTTGCCAGAGCCTGGTTGGTTTGTTCAGCTATTTCCGGCGGCACAAGCAGGAAGGATTTTTGGACACTGTTGTACATCCCGAAAAACCAGGCCTGAATTTCCGGGAAATTTCGCTGCAAGTGCTTAATAAAATCCAGTATCTCAGCCGTAAACTTCGTAACTACAAAATACCCCAATAAAAATATTGAACCCAGAAAAGAAAAATAGGTAATGTTAACAGCGGCAAAGCGTTTAACTGTAAACTGTCTCATCAGCCACTGAATTACCGGCTCCACGATTAAGGCTAAGAGATAAGCCGCAATGAATGGCAGAAAATGCGGGAATAGGTAGTAAAAAGCCAGAGGTAAGAGAATTACCCCGGCAATGATGCCGATTGTTACCAGTACCTTGCGCACAAAAGTGTCCATAAATTCCTCCCCTGTCATTATTGCTTTTTGCACGCAAACACCTAGCCCTTGAGCCTTGCGAGCGGGCTATTTTTTATGCGCTGCCTGTACAAAGAAAGAAACTCCCAACGTGGCTATGAAGATAAAAAACAGCACTTCCATACTCACAAGCATCCGCGTCCCAATTGTTTCTGGAACAATATCCCCGGAGCCGGCCGTGGCAAAGGTCATGATACTAAAATATACGAAAGAAAAAAACTTTTCCAACGACGTTTCCCCTATCTTACCGGTAAAAGACTGTGGAAATAGAGTATAAACCATATCGTACACTGAAGCAAAGTATAACATACAAAGATTAAAGGCAAGACCGATCGGAATTAAGCCGTCCGTAGGTTTGGAATCATGATCAACAATCTCGAGCAGGATATAAGCACCCAGGGCCGCAGCCGCAAACACAGAATAAAGGTTAATGGCAAGCATAACCCCTTTCGCATCAGCCTCCACTTCCCTGCCATCCCCTGCGATAACAAGGGAAATTCCCGTGCCCAGAAGAACAGGCCCCAGCAGCAGGGATTTGCCGGAAGGACTGCCTGTACCAGCCTGAGACTGAGGTAAAACATAGGTATGATTCCCAGGATAGCGCCTGCCCGGGGAATAATAAGGATTAAACCCTAACTGTTCACTCACTCTACTCCCTCACTCCGTTACGCTCAACCTGAATCTCCTACTCTGGTAACGGCCAATGCTCTATCACCCTTTTCAGCCCACGACTGCTAGGCCCTTAAGACGCTGAAGCTGCCCATAGTTTTATACCATAATATTCCAAGTAAAGCCAGGTTGCTCCTTGCAAGTTATGTTAAAACCTGCCGGAACGAAAGATTGAAAACAAGAGCCATAAAAACATAAGGGCTGCCACCACGAACCCTGCTTCCATCGCTGGGATTTTCCAGAAGATCACCGGCTTATTTCCTAACGAGGAGGCAATGATAAGTCCAGACATGACAATGCTGAAGGAGAGCAAGACAATACTAAAGGAAAGCTGATTGCCGATCCGGTCCAGCTTTCTCAGAAAGCTATCAAGCTCCCGCACACTTATCTCCAGACGCGTTCGTCCTCGCAGCATTGTGCGCAGGAGGTCTTTCATCTGTTGCGGCAACTCTAAGAGAATTTCCCCGTAATCATTAATATTGGCCCAGGCCTTGTTAAGCACATTCACAGGCCGATAACGCTCACGCAAAAGTTTAAGCCCAAAAGGCTTAGCGATGTCAAGTATGCTCAGCTCCGGGTCGAGCTTGGCTACAATTCCTTCTAAAGTAAGAATAGCTTTACCCAAAAGCGTCAAATCTGCGGGAATCAAAATACGATGGCGAAAAGCTACTGCGAACAGTTCATTCACCGCCTCCCCCAAATGAATCTGGCTCAAAGGCACTCCTAAATATTTCTCCCGTAAATCGTCAACATCCTTGCGCAGGAGCGGAAGCTTGACATCGTCCGGAACCAGGCCCATTTGCAAAATAGCCCTGATCATGTCCTCTGTCTTCTGCCTCATGAGGGCAATCACGAGCGAGGCAAAGTGCTGTTTCATATCGGGTGAAAGTCTGCCAACCATACCAAAATCAATTAAGGCTATGACCCCGCCCGGCAGCACTAAAATATTTCCCGGATGGGGATCAGCATGGAAAAAACCCTCAATTAAGATTTGCTGTAAAATCGTCTTGGCCAAGGTTTCCGCAATACCCTTGCGGTTATACCCCTGCTCCTCCAATTCTTCAAGACGGCTGAGCTTTAGCCCCTCAACATACTCCATAATTAAGACTTTCTTAGTGGTATGCTCCCAGAAAATTTGCGGGATATGTATCCTGGGATCATCAGCAACCTGCCGAGAAATCTTTTCCGCGTTTCTGCCTTCGATGGTATAGTCTAGTTCGGCGCGCAGGGAACGGGCAAACTCCCCAGCCATCTCGGTCACTTTGTACTGCTCAGCCCAGCTTAACCGGTGCTCAGCCAGGGCCGCCAAGTCCAGGAGTATTTCCAAATCTGTCTGGATCACACCGCTGATCTGCGGTCTCTGGACTTTAACCGCCACTTCCTCCCCACTGAGTAGGACTGCCCGGTGTACTTGTCCAATCGAAGCCGCCGCCAGAGGAGACTCTTCAAACTCAAGAAAGATCTCACCTATGTCCGCACCTAATTCTTCCTTGATAATAGTTTTAACTTCCACAAAAGAGAAAGGGGGCACTCTGTCCTGCAGATGCTCCAGTTCCTTAATAACCCCTGCCGGAATCACATCCGGTCGCGTACTGGCTATCTGCCCTATCTTAATGAAAGTGGGCCCTAATTCTTCGATAACTCTGCGCACCCGTTCCCCTACTGATTTAGGGTCAGGCTCCTCCCGCTCCCGGAATAAGCGTATGGGTAGAGAAAGCAGCTGCGAAAGCCCCAGTTCCTCCACCACCAAGCCAAAACCATGCCTGACTAAGACAGCGGCCACATCGCGGTAGCGCCCAAGATGGCGAATGCGTTTACCCAGCATGTATCAGCTGTCTTTCCCTTCCAGCTTCGCTAAACGCTCTTCCAGGCGTTTAATTTCCTCTTTGGTGGGGATGTTCAGTTCAGTCAGGAGCTTGTTAAACTGTTCCCGGATCACTCGCTGCAGTTCTTTTTGACCTTCTTCCCCCTTGACGATAAGCTCATTTACCAGTTCCTTGGATTCGGACGCCGAAACTTCTCCTTTTTTGACCAAGTCATCGACAACCTTCTCAATCTGCTCCTTGCTCGCAACCGCTACCCCAAGCCCAAGAGCCAATCCTTTTTTCAGCAGATCCTTCATTACTTTCCCTCCTGTTCTTTTATTAGATTGCCCTGAAAAAGTCGTACAGCGTTCCCTTTTCAGGGGGCACTAAGTAGCCACCGTAAACTCATGCGTACATTTGGGACAAGTCACTTTAATTCTGCCCATATTCACAGGCACGCGCATCTTTTGGGAACACTTTTCGCAGAGGATTAAGCGGTGGTCTATCAGTTGCAAAAGTTTAGCCCGGTCAAACCCCACTACGAGTTCATCCCCGATCATAAAAGTGGGCACTCCGCTAATCCCTCTTTTCTGCAGTTCCACCCGGGCAGCATCGTCTCTATTAATATCCCTTTCTATGAAATAAATATTATGCTGGGAAAGAAACTCTTTCGCCATCGTACAATACGGTCAGGTCTGGGTCGTAAAAATGGTTACATTCTTCATCGTAGCAACGTTAACCTCCTACTCACACTATATAACATAGGCTTTAAGTATTGATATTATTATACCCCTCAAGGCCAAATTCTTCCACTATCAAACTCCAGAAAATAGCCCCCGGCCGAGCGGCCAGAGGCTATTAGAGCGTTTATTCAATTGAAACTAGTTTCCATTGTGGGCGATCACTTTACAATCTCATAACTTGAATCGGCGCTCCAACCGTGTTTGAAGGTTTCCATGCCAAAGCCGAAGTCGAGGCTCTTACAAGTAATGCCGAGGATGTTCATGAGTGAATCCACTTGCCCGGCGGTTTGGCCGGTATAGCAGTAAACCACCATGATCTTGCCTTGGGCTTTTTCCTTGAGCATACTCAGGTTTTCCGCAATTTTCGGGCCATACGGAACATTAATGGCTCCTTTAATATGCCCTATAGCATAGACATCGGCTTGGCGCACATCGACCACGAAGTACTTCTCAGGATTGGCCGCCAGGGCAGCTTTCAGATCAGGATTACTAATCTTATACACATCCGCCGGCATGTTAGTGAAGTAATTTTTCACCGCGTCATCCATAGTCTTGTTGGGACTGGCTACAGCCGGAGCATCGGGCATAGCAACCGCCTGAGTGGAAAGTTTGTAGCTCGGGTCTTTGGCGGCTTCTGCTAGCCACCCTTTTTCAAAGCCGTCTTTCCCCATCCCGAAATTTAGGGAACGGGTTGTAATTCCGGCCAAGTTTAGCAGGGAATCTGTCTGCCCGGCTGTCTGGCCGGTATAACAGGCTACTACGAGGGTCTTGCCCTTGGCCACGGCCCTGATCTTGTCGAGGTTAGTGGCGATGTCCGCGCCGAAAGCGACATTAATCGCCCCCGGAATATGTCCCTTGTCATAGGCATCTTTCTTGCGGATATCAAGCACCACATATTGGTCAGGGTTCTTGGCCAATCCGTCTCTGAGTACGGCTTCGGCAATCTTGTAGCTGTCAGTGGGCATGTTTTGGAAATAGGCGGCTACAGCGTCACTGTATCCTTCCACAACTTCATTGGCCGGATCCGCGCTCCATCCATGCTTAAAGGTGTCCATGCCAAAACCGAAGTCAAGGCTCTTGGCGTTAACTCCGATAATGTTTAAGAGGGAATCAACCTGGCCGGCTGTTTGCCCGGTGTAGCAATAAACAACTGTTATCTTGCCTTTGGCTTTTTCCTTAATCATGCTCAGATTGTCCGCGATCTTAGCTCCAAAAGGAACATTGACTGCCCCTTTGATGTGGCTCTTAGTGAATACGTCAGGTTGGCGTACGTCGAGCACAAAATATTTTTCCGGGTTAGCGGCCAGCGCGGCTTTCAGTTCCGGATTACCGATCTTATAAGAATCTGCAGTCATATTTTCAAGGTACTCTTTAACCGCATCATCAAGTACAGCATTGGGGCTTGCTACGGTCACAGCGTCAGGCATAGCCACCGGATCTGTCGACAACTTAAAACTCGGGTCTTTGGCATTCTCCGCTAACCAGCCTTTTTCAAAGCCGTCTTTGCCCATGCCGAAATTTAACGAAACAGTCTTAATCCCGGCCAGATTCAGGAGAGAATCAGTTTGCCCTGCGGTTTGCCCGGTGTAGCAGGCTACAACCACTGTTTTATCTTTGGCAGCATTGCGGATTTTCTCCAAATTTTTGGCGATGTCGACTCCAAAAGCTACGTTGATTGCTCCCGGAATGTGCCCTTTGTCATAAGCATCCTTGCGTCGAATATCGACCACTAGATATTTCTCAGGGTTTTTAGCAAGAGCATCGCGCAGTACTGCTTCCGCAATTTTATAACTGTCTGAGCCCATGTTCCTGAAATAAGCAGCTGCCGCATCAGTGAACACCTTGTTGCTGTCTTGCTCTGAAGTCAGATTTAATAGTACAGTTTTCTGGTCATAGGTGATGATTCCGGTTCCGCCAATGATGGAGATGTTTTTAACTTTCCCTTTGACAGAGTTAAGATACGTTGTGATAGCTGCTGGCACCTGTTGGTCAAGGTACAAAAGAGGAGCGTTGTTCTTGGCTGCCAGATTGGCACCTACCATGGCATCAACGAAATCCAGACCGGTTGCCACAAAGATTGTTTCCGCGTTTGGCTGAAGCCCGGCGGCAGCTTTGGCAGCGGTCTCAAAGCGGTCAACACCGAAGAAACGTTGCGGGCTTGGCAGTTTCGCATATACCCCAGCTCCGATAACCGCTTCTCCTCCAAGGACAACTGTGCTTTTGACTCCAGCTTGAGTCAAAGCATCTTGCGTAACCTGAGGCAAGGAATCCTTCTCTGCATAAAGAATTGGGGCATTGTTGGCTGCAGCCCAACTCGTGGCCGGCAGGGCATCTGCATAGCCGGACACGATAACTGCTTTATCTGTTTTGCCTAAAGCGGCAGCTATATTGGCTGCGGTTGCGTAGAAGTTGTCACCGTCATAGCGCGTAACATTATAGCTTTTCTTTAATTCGGTCTCGGATTGAGCGGAGATAACCCCGGTGCCTCCGATAAGGTAAACATTTTTAGTCTTGAAGTCTTTGAGCGCTTTCGCGGTGGTTTCCGGCACTGCCGCTGCATCTGTGAGTAGGATAGGCGCATTCAGCTTATAGGCCAGTGGTCCAGCGGCGGCGGCATCGTTGGCAGCGTAGCCATTAACTAAGACTACGTTATCTGCCCCGTTGGCCCAGCCTGACTTGGCTACCTGAACTGCAGTCAGAAAACGGTCATACCCACCGATTCGTTTCGTGTCAGCCAGAACTGTTGCCGGGAAAATCAGCGTGATCAACAGGACTGTAACCAGGAAGATTGTTAACGCTTTCCGTTTTGCAACCATGCTTTTAACTCCCTTCTCTTTTTTAGGCTAATATTGATAAAGATATTACATTCACAATCTAATAGTTCACCCCCTGTATTAAAATTAATTATGCTTCTTATTTATGTAGTACTAGATAATATTCATGGTCAGCTTTAAGAATCCTGCCATAAACAACCTCTAATCCCATTATTTTTTTCTTTACCCCTATAACCAAATCAAAAAGTTCCACTAGGAGAATAATTCAGACACGGCGGTTTTTGGGAATCAAGGTGTATAATGAGGGTGCAAAAAGCAGTGGCAGGTTTTTACCAAACAGGAGGTTGATTGGAATGGCTATTTTGCAAGTTCCTGTGGAAATATCTAACCGTCACATCCATTTGTCCCAGGAGCATATCGAAGCTTTATTTGGCCCCGACTATCAGCTTACTCCACACAAGGAACTAAGCCAGCCCGGCCAATTTGCCTGTACCGAAACCGTTACCCTTGTCGGCCCGAAAGGGTCAATCGTTGGTGTGCGTGTGCTCGGCCCGGCCAGGTCTGCTTCGCAAATAGAGCTGGCAGCAACTGACACCTTCAAATTAGGGGTCAGGCCGCCTGTACGGGATTCCGGCGATTTGATGGGTACGCCCGGCCTGCAGGTTGTTGGCCCCAATGGCAAGCTTGAGCTTGAATGCGGAATAATTATTGCTGCCCGGCATATCCACATGACTCCTAAAGAAGGCTTGAAGTTCGGCCTGAAAGACGGAGCACATGTGTCCGTAGAAATCCCGGGCCCACGCGGCGGCGTTTTTAACAATGTCCTGGTGCGGGTTAGCCCTCAGTCAGCATTATTTATGCACATTGACACTGATGAAGGAAATGCTTTTTCTTTGCATAATGGGGATCTGGTAAAGGTCTCGGTTGGTAAGCACCTTCAGGTCGCAAAGTAAGTTATTGAGAAAATAATAATCAGGGTTAGGAAATAATAAGAGCCAGCAAGAGTGAACTGAAATCTTGCTGGCTCTTTTTTTCCTTTATCTTGTCTACGATACATTCCGTCTAATGTAAAATCTTTTTGAAGCTACTGATGTACCCTTGACCCAGCAGAATAATTCAAGACCCGTATTGCCGAAGCCTTAAACGGCTTGAACATTTGGCTGTTGCGCACGTAAAGCATTAAATCAACAGTAACCATGGCGATGTTAATGAAGTACAAATAGAGCACAAAATCATAGTTATACAGAACTTTGTGCAAAATCCCGGCGGTATACCCTACAATCACCACAATCAAAAAGAGCGGGCTCTTGCCTTCGGTCGAGCCTGATTTGTACGACCGGTAAATTGAAAAAGGCCAAGCCGCCCCAAAACACAAAAGCATTAATGCTTCAAAAATATCCATCGTTATCTCCTCCAAGTTAGTGATAATTCTTTAACCAAAACTGAAGCTTGCGGACTTAAAATGCCCAAAACTATTAGGTTTCTTTAATTATACACCTGCTTGTAAAGAAAAAACTTAAAATAAACAAAGAAGTAATATTAAATATAGCTTTTTTAGTATGAATTTTCATAAAGTCAGAGTTTTTGCATAGTTTTCCACGACTAAAGTTCCAGATAAATTGAAAATATGCACCCGGAGTTCTATGAGAGTTGTAAAAAGCTACAACTTCCTAACTTATTTAGAAAGTTGTAGCTTCAAAAGAAAAAGGAGGGATCTCCTCCTTTTTCGAACTGATTAGGTATTACTCATTGATTTGTTCACCAAAAACTAACCTAGGGCCTTCTCCAGAATCTCATTAAGTCGCTTCACCATCTCGCGCGGGTCGACGATTAACCCTGCCGCTATGCGCGCGTTTTCAAAAATTTGTTCGGTTGCGGTTCTGGCAAACGGGTCATCCAG
The DNA here is from genome assembly GCF_054657415.1 of Paradesulfitobacterium aromaticivorans. Lineage (NCBI taxonomy): Bacteria > Bacillati > Bacillota > Clostridia > Eubacteriales > Peptococcaceae > Paradesulfitobacterium > Paradesulfitobacterium aromaticivorans. Next base: position 1,006,189 of record NZ_BAAHYT010000010.1, read on the forward strand.
TTTGCGCAATTCATTTAGCTTTTGAATAATGGGATGCGCAGTATTTAGCTCCAACACACTGGGAGATGGAGCATTAAGGTCTCTGTTCGTCATCTGCATTACGCGCTGCATGCTGTATGTCCCATATGCGCTTAAAGCGATGGCCGGGCTGTCCACCAGGCGTTTCGACTCTTTAACTTCTGTCACTTGCTCCCCTAACACCTCTTTCACCCAGGCACTTAAAGCCTCAACTTCCTCTGCAGGTAAACCCGCACCAGCTGTTTCTGACCCCTGGGCCAGATCCAGGTCGGCTTGGTCTGCTGACACCAATTTCTTACCCTCGAATTCTCCCACCATGCTTAGGATATAATCATCGACCGGTTCGTGCGTATAGATCACTTCGAAGTCCTGCTTGCGGAAAACCTCAAGATAAGGGCCTGCTTCGATAGCCTCCCTGGTCGGTCCGTTGACATAATAGACAGACTGCTGGCCTTCTTTCATGCGGCCAACATACTCAGAAAGGGAGATCAAATGGCCCTTGTCCGCAGCAGATGACTCAAAACGCAGAAGCTTTACTAGTTCCTGTTTGTGCGTAAAGTCCGTAGCAGCCCCTTCCTTAATAAACGTCCCAAATTTATCCCAAAACGCCTTGTATTTTTCCGGTTCAGAGGTAGACTGTTCATTTAAGAATTTAAGAAAGCGGCCAGTTACAACTTTATTTATTTTAGCAATCAGAGCACTGTCCTGCATGGTTTCTCGTGAAATGTTCAGCGGAAGTTCCTCACTGTCCACTACCCCTTTGGCGAACCGCATCCACTCGGGCAGGATGTCCTTGGACTGCTCCTGAATCAGGACTTTTTTACAATAAACACTCACTCCCGGTTCCATGCGACCGAGGCCGAACTTCTCGAAGTTCTCTTGCGGTACAAATAAGAGAGCATTAAGGGAAAGCGGTGCGTCCGATGAAAAATGCAGGCGGAAAAGTGGTTCATCATACGCATTGGCAATAAACTTGTAAAACTCTGTGTACTCCTCGTCCGTAATCTCGCTTTTATTTTTAGTCCAAAGGGCTTGAACGGTGTTGACTTTTTCCCCGTTAACCTTAATCGGGTAAGGCACGAAGCTGGAATACTGCCGGATCACGCGCTTGATCGTGTCCGGGGTGCTGAACTCATAAGCGTTCTCTTTCAAGTGCAGGACGATCTTGGTGCCGCGTGCCAGCTCTGGCCCTTCCTCGATCTGGTAGCTCCCTGTTCCTTCTGAAGTCCAGACATAGCTTTGGGCGTCAGGCTGATAAGAACGGGTATAAAGCACTACTTTATCCGCAGCCATAAAGGCCGCATAGAACCCAACCCCGAATTGCCCGATTAAGTTCAAATCTTTTTTATCCCCTTGAGCTAAGAGTTTAATAAACTCTTTAGAGCCGGAGTGGGCAATCGTGCCCAGGTTTTCCACCAGTTCCTCCTTGGTCATCCCTATCCCGGAATCTATGATGGCCAAGGTGTGAGAATTTTCGTCAGTTTCGAGCGAAATTTCTAAAGGCAAATCCTTGTCTTTAATCTCTTGCCCGCTAAGCTGCAGGTACCTTACCTTTTCCATGGCATCAGCAGCATTCGAAATCAGCTCGCGCAGAAATATTTCGCGTTCGGTGTAGAGAGAGTTAATGACTATGTCCAGCAACTGCCGGATTTCCGTCTGAAATTCCCGTGTCTCAACTGAGGAATTGCTCATCTTCCTACCTCCTCGTATAATCAATGTTTACATAACATACTTCATAAGGTATATCTGTTAAAGTATTATAACGATTCTTTGTACGAAAGCAAGCCCTTCTCCCTATTTTATTTGAGATCCCTCGCCAGTTTCCCTACATTTAGCGAGTCCCGAGGACGCGGGGACGGTTCTCGTGTCTATTTCTCGTGTCTATTTCTCGTGTCTATTTGGATTTTGTGATTAAGGCTTGTTCGAACGGCCCACTGCCTTAAGCAGACCTTGAATCAAAGCCTGGGGCCGGGGCGGGCAGCCGGGAATATAGACATCGACATGCAGAATATGATTGACCCCGCCGGCACTGGTATAACTTTTCCCGCAGATGCCGCCGCTGCAGGCACAAGTTCCCACCGCTACCACCAACTTAGGGGCCGGTACGGCCTTATACGTCTTTAAAGCGGCGATCTCTAAATTTCTGGTCACCGGGCCTGTTACCATCAGGACATCCGCATGGCGAGGTGAAGCTACAAAATCAAAGCCCAGGCGCTGTACATCGTAGACCGGACCGGTAAGCGTGGTCATTTCCCATTCACAGCCATTGCATGAGCCCGCATCAAGGTGCCGGATGTGCACAGAACGGCCAAAGATTCTGGTAATATCCCCAGACTCACTGCCTGTACCACCTACACTTCCTACACTCCCCAAACTTCCCGAATTCGCTGCGCTTTCGTCAATTCTTCCTGCGCTCTGTGCGCTTTCCGCCAGTTCGAACTCTGTACTCAGGGTTAGCGCTCCGTTCGGGCAATCCTCGGCGCAATATCCGCAAAAAAGGCAGCGCTTGGGATCAAGCGCCCAATACCAAGAAGAATTCGGAGAACCGACAGTTCCTTGCTTCAGGGCAATGGCTCCGCTGGGACAGACCTCGGCACAGTTGCCACACCTTTGACACCTCTCCTGAGCCCATGTAGGCAAGCCCCGAAAACCTTCCGCCGGGAAATCGGGCTGCTGTGGGTAAGAAGTTGTAACGATTCCAGTTTTAAGGCTCTTTTTAAATAGCCTGAGCACTTAGTCTAGCCTCCTTAGCGATCCAAACACGAGTAACATAGTTCGAAGCTTTTATTAATCAGCGGAAAATCCGGCACGATATTGCCTGGTATGGTAGAAGGTACCACCGGCCAGTTGCAGTAGGAAGCAGAACGCACCATATGCCGAAAAATCGTCCCATCCCCGCCAGCCATCACAAAGTGCACATTCTCACCGCGCGCTGATTCCGTGATCCCAACGGCATGACTGTAAGGGGCGATCTCTCCCAAAGGCGAGCGCAGTTCCCCGGCTGGCATGCTCGCCAAAGCCTGCCTGACCATACCTATTGACTGAAAGGTCTCATCCATACGCACTTTGACCCGGGCCAGCACGTCCCCTTCCGTGTACACTGGAACCTCAAAGTCCAGGCTCCCATAGGCCAAATGCGGCAGATCGCGCCGCGTATCCCGCGCAATCCCCGCGGCTCTGGCTGCCGGGCCAACCGCGTGCAGATCGCGGGCTATCTCATGCCGTAAAATCCCGGTGCCCTGAACCCGATCGAGATAAGATTCCGTGGTCAGGAGAATCTCCGTCAACTCCCGAAATTCTCTCTCTACCCGGGCTAGAGTCCCCAGGATAAGTTCCCGGTTCTGATCGCTGATATCACGTCGAACACCGCCGGGAGCGTTAATCCCCCGCAAAAAACGGCTGCCAAAGACCGTTTCGTTCAGGTGCTGCAGCTCCTCTTTCAGCCTGGCCCCGTACATCGTGCCAAAGGCAAAACCTAAACCGGCGCAGATATTCCCCACATCTCCAATATGATTATACAGACGTTCCAGCTCGAGGCCGATCGTACGGATAAACTCAGCCCGCTTGGATATAACAGTCCCGGACAGTTTCTCAAGCGCCAGGCAATAGGCGGTAGCATGCGCGAAGGAACAGGCACCGCACATGCGCTCGGCCACTAACACTCCCTGGCGCGGGGTTTTACCTTCCGCTACCTTCTCCATGCCCCGGTGGGTATAGAAAAACCTAGCCTCCAGATTGAGCACATTTTCCCCCACGGCGCTGAAGCGGAAATGCCCAGGCTCGATAATCCCGGCATGGATCGGCCCGACCGGGATTTGCATTACTCCTTCCCCTTCCACCCTGCTGAAAGTAAACTTGCCGTCTGAGCGCGGCACTTCAGACTTTAGCATAAAGTCCTTGCGCAAAGGAAACAGCCCTTTAGGCCAATCTTTATGCACAGCCAGGCGGCGGATTTCCGGATGCCCTTTAGGCTCCAACCCGAACAAATCCCTGATTTCCCGCTCATACCAATGCGCCGCAGGCACCAATGGAGTCAAGGAAGGAAAAAATGGCTCTCCCTCTGCCACTTCGGTTTTCAACACGGCCACATACCCTTTCTGGTACTGAGCAAATACATAATAAAGAGCAAATTGCCCCTGGATTTGCCGTTCATCACTTCCGAGAAGCTGAATCAACTCAAATCCCAGCTCGTGACAGAGTTTCGCTCCCAACTCGGCTATCTCCTCTTTGGGGATTGTCAGGTGGATTTCGTCAGGATTACTCTCTGTTACCTGAACCTGTCTGTTCCCATGATGATCTATATACTCTTGGAATTTCGCTAATTTAGACCCTGACTCGGGAATCTCCCTCGGATCCTCTACCGGAGTCTTCATCCGAGTTTTCGACTGAGTCTCTTTCTGAGTCTTCACCTGAGTCCCGATCCGAACCTCATTCTTATCCTTTTCGCTTACAGCATACTCCTTTGTCATCTTTAGTTCCCCCCTGCCATCACTGCTACGACTTGGCGCAAGATACCGTCAACAAACGGAGGGATGTAAAATCCCATCAGAGTCATGGGCACAAGGGTAAGGGAAAGCACAGCCAAGGACCATCGATCTGACTGGGTTTTTTTGATGCGCCCGGGAGGTGCTCCCAGAGCGACTTTAGCCGCAGTATACACAATCCCGGCAAAAATCAGCGTGATCAGAGCCAGCATCAGGCCCGCAGCCCCATACTTACCCTCCGCAAATCCGGCACTCAGGATTGTAAACTCGCTCGTGAAAATACCAAAAGGAGGTGCCCCTCCAATGGCAAAAGCCCCCAGGAAAAGTGCTGTTCCGGAAACAGGCATGACAGACATTGCTCCTTTGATTTTCCCGATCTTTTTCGTGTGGTAATGCTGGGTCACATTCCCTGCCGCAAAGAAGAGGAAGGACTTAGTCAGCGCATGATTGAGCATATGAAGAAAAGCTCCGTACAGAGCTAGGCGGCTCCCCAGCCCTATAGCGGCCACGATAATCCCCATATGCTCAATGCTCGAATAAGCAAACAGCCTTTTCAAATCATGCTGGACAATGATGAACGGCAATGCCACCGCAATCGAAATCAGGCCAAAAATAAGCAACAGATTAAAGGAAAAGACCCCTTGCGACTTGGACACAATTAAGTGAAACCTTAGAATCCCGTATAAAGCGCAGTTCAGCAAAACCCCGGAGAGCATGGCGCTGACCGGTGAAGGAGCCTGGCTGTGGGCATCCGGGAGCCAGGTATGCATCGGGGCCAGCCCGACCTTGGTTCCATACCCGACCAAAGCAAAGACAAACGCCAGTTTCAGCAGTTTAGGATTTAGATTCCCGGCCTGCGCAACCAAACTGGGCCAATCAAGAGAACGCCCCTCCCCTGTGACTGACACAGCCGCATAATGCAAAAGAATCGTACCAAACAGGGCGAAGATGATCCCAACCGTGCAAATGATAATATACTTCCAGGCCGCTTCGAGTGAGCCTTTTTGCTCGTAAAACCCAACCAAGAGGGCAGACGCCAGGGTTGTCCCTTCAATGGCCACCCACATAATACCGAGGTTGCCGACCATCACGACCGTAAGCATCGTAAACACAAAGATATAAAACCAAAAATAATACCAATGTAAGCGCCTGGGGGCTATTCCCCCCTCCTTGAGTTCACGCCCGGTATAAGAGATTGAGTATAACGCTGAAGTCAATCCGACCACCGCGATAATGCTGATCACAAAGGCGCTTAAAGCATCAATATAGATAAAGCCCCCCAGCCAGGCCAACGTTCCCTTCCGGAACACTCCTGAAGCGAGTGACAGCCCTGCCCACGCAATCAAGACCCCTCCTGAGGCGTTGATGAAAGTAAGGGTCTTTTTATTTTTGGTTAAGATACTTAAAAGGGCTATCAGTAAAGGTAAGGTTAATAAAACAAGCGGCATTGCATTCATCCCCGTAAATTCCTCAGATTTTCTGTGTTGAGGGTGTCAAAAGTGCGGTTGATGCGAAAAGCCAGAACCCCCATAATTAAGACCCCGATTAAAATGTCCAGGAAAATCCCCAGTTCCACCACTAAAGGCATGCCGTTCGTGGTGCCCAATCCAGCCAGCGAAATCCCGTTTTCCATCAGGAGAAACCCGGTAATCTGCATGACCGCCAACTTGCGGGTCATGATCACAAACAGCCCCATCAGAATCATGGCCACTGACGCCGGCAGTGCTTCATGCACTAAGCCGGAACCTTTGCCTACAATTTGCCCAGTAGCCAGGTAGGAAACGATCACTAACGCTCCCGCAATCAGAAAAGACATTCTGAGGCTGACGTAAGCGTTTACTTCACGGCTGACCCCCACGCCGCGCACAACCCTGGTAAGAATATAAGGAATCACCCCTGCTTTGACCGCCAGTGTGAGCAGGGCCGCAATGTACATTTCCCCGATCCCGGTGGCCCACCCCAATACCGCGCTAAGTCCGGCGAGCAGCAACGCCTGGGCAACGGCCAGCTTAATCACCGTGTCCAGCCGCCGCGAACCCAGCACTGCAAAGCAAGTCCCTAAGATCAAAGTAATTAAAAAATTAACCACACCCAAATAATTGCCTAAAGCCACTTTCCCTTACCTCCTGAGCAGAAAGTTAGTAATCAAACCCAGTAATCCCAGCAAAAAAGCACCTGTCAACAGATCAGGAACCTTAAACAACCTCATCTTGCCTAAGGATGTCTCGATAATCGCCATGATAATGCCCAACACAAATACCTTTAGGATAAAGACCCCGGTCCCCACTGCAATCGAGCCCAAGTCTAAATCCAGAGCAATCCCCCACGGGAAAAAGATGTTGGCCACCAATGCAAAAATAAGGATCTGTTTAAGCGCAGCCCCCAAAGTAAGCAGGGCTAACGGCTTGCCCGAGTATTCGAGCAGCATTCCTTCGTGAATCATGGTAAGTTCCAGATGAGTATCGGGATTGTCCACCGGGATGCGCCCGGTTTCCGCAATGGCCACTACGAACAGGGCCCCTAATGACATCAAATGGGTCGGCGTGAGGACTGCCAAGCCGACCTGAGCCACTCCCGCCACAATCGCCGTGAGGTTCGTCGTCCCGGCAGCGAGCGCCATCGTAAACAAGGGCAGCATCATCGCCGGTTCAGCCACTGAGGAAAGCGCGGCTTCCCGGCTGCTGGCCATCCCTCCGAAAGCGCTCCCCGCATCCAATCCCGCTAAAGCTAGAAAAAAGCGGGCCAAAGCCAACAGATAAATAATCAGGATAACATCTCCGGTAAAAGCCCCGCCACCGCGGGTGGAGGCAACCGGCACCAAGGAGGCAATGACCAGCATCGAGCCTAAGTAAATGTAAGGGGTAATGCGAAAGATCCAGGAAGCATGTTCCGAGATCACGGACTCTTTGTTCATCAGCTTCGATAAATCATAATAAGGCTGCCAAATACTCGGACCCTGGCGGCTCTGGAAAAAAGCCTTGGTCTTTTTAATAACGCCCACGAGCAAGGGCGCTGCCGCCACCAGCAATAAGAGCTGGTACACGCTAAGCATTACCTTTAACATCCTGGCACCTCCTATCTGGCGAAAATGAGCAGAACCACTAAGGTGACGAAAATATAACCTACGTACAAATGGATACTCCCGGATTGTAAAAAGCGCATTTTTGCGGAAAACTTAAGAAAATATCCGGTTAGTGGACGGTAGACTCCGTCTTCGAACACCGGCTTAATTGCCCCTTTATAGAGAATGCGCCTGGTAAAATAAGGCTTAAGGATATATTCCTTTTCAACTTCCCTGGTGGGAAACAAAATGCGGCGAAAGATAATCCTAATCGGCTTGGAAAACGAGGTTGCCGTATACTCCATCTGCGGCGTGAGTTCCATGCCGCAGTTCCAGGTTTCCTCAACTCTGACCGTACCCCCGCGCCCAACGCGTTTCACAATAATGTAAACCACTAAAATTACGGCAGCTAAAAGCCCTAGCACGAGCAGCGGGGACAATGTTGTGCCCGCAACACTTGCTGCGCCAACACCCAAATTAACACTAAGCCAGCGGTAGCCCCCTAGGGTCTGTACACTCTCTACTCCCAGCAAGGCGGCGGTCACCGGGCTTAATAATTTTATGATGGTAACCGGGAACACCCCGACCACGAAACTGAGCAAAGCTAAAATACCCATCCCGGCCCGCATACTTACAGGCACTTCTTTGGCCCTTTCCGCGTTGACGCTCCGTGGCTGAGCCAAAAACTGAATTCCAAACGCTTTTACAAAACAGGCTGCGGCCAAGGCCCCAGTCAAAGCCAGGGAAGCCGCAAACACCGGCCCGGAGATTTTGAGGGCAGTTCCCCCCGGTCCTGAACCCAGCATCAACAATGATTGAAAGGTCAGCCACTCGCTAACAAAGCCATTGAAAGGGGGCAGAGCCGAGATCGAGATCGAACCGATCAGGAAAAAGAAGCCGGTCCATGGCATCCGGCGTAGAAGACCTCCCATTTTTTCAATATCGCGGGTACCTGTGGCATAATGAACGGCACCAGCCCCTAAAAACAGCAGGCCCTTAAAAACCGCATGATTAAATACATGGAATAGCCCGGCAGCCAGCGCGACCACAGCCGCTTGCGGCAGACCGTACCCCATAAAGATAAGCGCAACCCCGATACCCATGAGAATTATCCCGATATTCTCCACACTGTGGTAAGCCAGGAGCCTTTTGATGTCATGCTCCATTAAGGCATACATAACACCAAGGAGAGCAGAAACCGCTCCAATGGTCAGAATCAAGACCCCCCACCAGACCGGGCCACCCCCCAAGATCTGGACAACGACGCGCACGAAGCCGTAAATTGCGGTCTTGAGCATAATCCCGGACATGAGCGCCGACACATTGCTGGGCGCAGCCGGGTGCGCTTTGGGCAGCCAGATGTGCAGGGGCACAATCCCCGCCTTGGTGCCAAAGCCCAAGGTTACAAGCAAAAAAATGACTGTTTTCAAACCCGGAGCCAGCTTTGGCCCCAGCTCAGCAGCTTTAGCAAAACTAAAGCTCCCTGTTTCCCGAAACAGCAGCAAGAATGCCAGAATAATGAATACAGTACCGATATGCGTCATTACGATGTAGATAAACCCGGCCTGTCTCACCTTGGGATCGCGGTGGTCAGACACCACTAGGAAGTAGGAAATGAGGGACATTAATTCCCAGCAGAACAAAAACATAAAGGAAGTTCCGCTAGCAACCAAGAAGATCATCGACAAGAGAAAAAAGTTATATAGAAGCCCGAGCACCCCCACATTATGCTTGCCTATGTACTCCTTCATATACGCAAAGGAAAAAACAGATACCGCCAGGGAAACTGTGGAGATCACCACTATAAAAAAGGCGGAGAGCGCATCCAAGTTCAGGGAAAAATCCAAAGTCGGAATTGCTGAGGACTTTAGGCTTAATTCGAGCGTCACTCGGCTCAAAAGGGCAGATACCCCAAAGATAATCCCGGCAAGAGACCCCGCTGTGGCAAAAGTAAATGCCAGATATACACTTAAGCGCTCTCTCTTATGGGTGAAAAAAGAAAGTAAGCCTCCTAGAAAGAGCAGGCCTACCATCAGTAAAAACATGGATTTATAAAACAACATCTCTAATTCTCCCTTACCCCGAGGTACGCATAAAATAAGTTTATCCCCGGCGTGCATATGGGTCAAATCCCTTTAGTACTCTTAATCTCTGACTTTGACATATAAATCTCGCTGACGGATGCTCACAGGCAATTACCTACTAAAGTCACTAAAATTCCCCTCTTTACGACAGATTTCAAGATTTTACATGAATTGTCTGAAAAAATTCAGGGGCTTCGCACTTAACGCGAAGCCCCTAGCTATATCTAAGTCTAAATCTACATCATATATCTTGTATTAACGAGAAGACTCCCACTACTGTTCCTGATTAATGCTACTTAGCTACATTAATTTTCTCGATCTCGTGCTTCATAATCTTATCAGCCGCTTTGCCCTAAACCATGCGGGCATAGACATAGAAGATGATCCCGACAGCCGATAATTACAAGAGATGGCTTTCTGTAACCCTGGCTGCCAGTTGCCGTTACTCCATCATGCTTTCCTCAGCCATACCGAGCAAATGATTTCTAACATTCACAACCTGACTCTCATCAGCGAGAACATAGATATAATCACCTGGCAGTATTTTAGTTTCCCCTTTAGGGATAATTTCTTTATCTCCTCTTTTAATACTAACTAAGAGACAGTTCTGAGGCCAGGAAATATCTTTGACCATTTTGCCTGCGAACTTGGAATTCATCGAAACGGCGGCCTCCGTAATGACCTTGCCAGTGTGCTCATTAATATGACTTGTGCTTTGAGCTTGCTTTGCTAAAATCCTGTCTAGCAAGCTCTCATAAATGGGAGCGGTTTTCAGTAAATCACTTACTAAATAAGCGGTCATCGAAACAGTAACAAGTGCAAACATGTGTTCCAGAGTTCCTGTCATTTCCGTAATAAGTATGCTTCCCGTAATGGGGGCCTTAACAATGGCCGTAAAATAGGCAGCCATCGCAAATACAATAAAGTTATTGACAAATACGGGGTTCAGATTGAAAAAGTGCTCTAATACTTGGGCATAAATATTTCCCGTTAAGGCACCAATTACTAATAAAGGCAGAAAAATTCCACCGGGTACTCCTGAACCAAAACTTAACATGGTAAACAGGAATTTCACGATCCAGAGGATCAGTAGAAACTTAAGCGCGTATTTAGTATCTGCCAGAGAATCAACCAGAGCATTGCCTCCGCCGAGGACTTGGGGCAACACGAAACCCAGAATCCCTGCCACAAATAAGGGAATCATTATTTTAACTGCCCGCGGAACGCGTGAGAAATAATCATATCCTTTCAAAACCCGGATAAGAGTATAATTAAACAGGGCCCCCAGAACTCCGCTAATGACACCTAAGCCTATTAAATAACCATAGGTACTTAGGGGCAAAACCGGAAGATTAGGAAAGTCAAAAACCGGTCTTTGCCCAAAAACTTTCTGCGCCACAAAATCTGCTGTTAATGAAGCTGACATTGCCGACATAAGAACTGCCGGAGAAAAATTTTTATGAAGCTCTTCCAAGGAAAATATCACGCCCGCCAAGGGTGCACTAAAGGCGGCAGCCAATCCGGCGCTGGCCCCACTTGTAATTAGATATTTTTCCTCAATCCTAAGTCTCTTAAAAAAGCGGCTAAAGCCCTTCGCTGTAACTGCCCCTAACTGTACGGAAGGGCCCTCACGCCCTAAAGATAAGCCCGCTCCAATCGCTAAAATTCCGCCAACGAACTTCACGGCCAGCACTTTAGCCCAATTCATTTTTAGATGGCCAACAAGTTCACCCTTAACTTGGGGAATTCCGCTTCCTGCGGCCATTGGCTCTTTTACGCCTAAAAAGCCTAAAATAAAGGCTAAAATTACCAAAATGACAAACCAAAGCAAGACTGCCATCGGTCCCGTTTCCTGCAGCAAAGGAAAAAGCTTGCTGCGCCACAAGTCAGCCTTTTCAAGCACTAACCGAAAAGTTACCACAACAAGGCCCGACAATAGTCCTACCATGATGCCTTCTAAAAATATTTTTAATTTAAAATCTCGCCAGTGAATAATTGGATAATAATCTTTATGCCTAACTTTCATTTATTTACCACCTAAGGTTAATTGAATCCCAACACCATAAAAAAAACAAGCGTTAAACTACTATAACGCCTGGCTTAAAAGGGAATATTACCCTCTAACATAGTTCTGCATATCGAAAGGTATCTCCAGTGCTAATTCCGCATCAGTTAAAATGATTCCACCCGGAAACTCTTTTATCCACTCTCCGTAAATCACTTAACATTCACCCCTGTTGCTTATTTAGTGTATATAAATTTCTGCAACATGAGATCATGTTCCTGCGCAAAGATTGCTAAAACAAGAAATTATTATCGCAAGCGAGATTCTCTATTGTGTATTGACCATATGGTCAAGGTGGTGTATTCTAATGTTGAATTGACCACGTGGTCAACCGGGAGGGATGATTGCATGAACGCCATTGAGACGAAAAACCTAACCAAGTTCTATGGTAAAGCCAGGGGAATCATTGACTTAAATTTAACGGTCGCTCAAGGGGAAATATTCGGGTTCATTGGGCCTAATGGTGCGGGAAAATCCACAACCATCCGAACTTTACTCGCATTCATCTATGCCAACTCGGGCAGCGCTCAGATTTTCGCTAAAGATTGCTTCTCCCAATCAGCTTTAATCAAACGCGAAGTAGGTTATCTGTCTGCGGAAGTGAATTATTACGATGATATGAAAGTTGGGGAATTATTCGCTTATTCCGCTAAGTTCTATGGTAAGGACTGCAAAGCCCGAATCAAGTCATTGAGTGAGCTTTTTGAACTTAATTTAGATAAAAGGATTGGCGAACTTTCTCTAGGCAATAAAAAGAAGGTAGCGATTGTGCAAGCCCTTCTGCATGAGCCCAAACTTTTAATTTTAGATGAACCAACCGGAGGATTGGATCCCCTGATGCAAAACCACTTTTTTGAACTGCTAAAAGAAGAAAACCTTAAAGGCACGACCATTTTCTTTTCCTCGCACATTTTAAGCGAAGTGGAAAAGATGTGCCACCGGGTCGCAATCATAAAAGAAGGCCGCATTTTAAGGGTTGAGAGTGTGGAAAAGCTTAAACACAATCGGTTTAAGAAAATCAAGTTGGAATTAACAGAGTCAGACAACAACCGGATTATTGATATGTCAGGGATTACTGATCGCAAGTTCAAGAATGGGCATGTTGAATTTCTTTATAGCGGAAACCTAAATGCCCTAATTGAACGACTGACTCAAGTAAGTGTGAATAATTTGCTGATTGAAGAGCCTTCCTTAGAGGAAATTTTCATGCATTATTACGAGAAGTAACTCATAGTCCTCACCCCAGAGATCGTTCTCCAAATACTGATGCCCAAAATTTCAATTTAAGGGGATGAGCGTATGCTTATGTTTAGGCGCGAATTAACAAGGAATCGCAGACAATTCCTGATCTGGACCATCATCTTGGTTTTGGCGAGTGTCGGGATGATGGCGATGTTCCCGAGCATAGCTGACCAAGCGGACAAGTACACGGAACTGCTGAAGAACTCTCCCAAAGCCATGGCAAGTGGCCTGGGCGTTGAAAATATCGATTTTGCCAAGGTTCTGGACTTTTTTGCATACGTTATCCCTTATATCATTCTTTTTGCTTCCATCTATGCCATGCTCCTGGGAGCCGGAATCCTCTCTAAAGAAGAAGATGAGAAAACCATTGATTTCCTGCTGGCCAAGCCGGTAACTCGCAGCAAGATCGTGACAGCCAAATATGCGGCAACTCTTTTTTACATCTTGCTGTTTAATCTGGTTTTAACCCTGGCTAACTATGCGGCGATTGAAGCTGTGAGAGGAAACAGCGCTTACAGTCTCAAGGCCTTTTTGCTGATTTCGCTCGGCACTTTTCTGGTTCTGTGGACGTTTGCTTCGATCGGCTTCTTCCTGTCGGTCTTCGTGGTACGTTCAAAATCCCTTACCCCTCTGGCGCTCGGTATCGTGTTGGGAACCTATTTTATCAGCATCGCCTCGGTTGTATCAGAGAAATTGGTGAATCTAAAGTATATTACCCCCTTCCAATATATCAATCCGGCTGGCATCATTAAGAACGAACGGATCGATATGGTTTACCTGATCATTATGATCGCAGTGATTGTGCTCATGACTACGGGTACGTACCTGGCTTATCAGCGAAAGGATCTGAAATCATAATAAACTTAAATTGCTCTTAAATCGTACACTCGGGAGCTGAAAATCCTTGAACAAAAGTTTTGAAAACCTTGATGAATTAAAAAAGCAAAGAATTATAGGGGCCTGCGTGACCGAGTTTGCCCAAAAAGGGTATGAAAAAGCATCCACCAACGAGATCATTCAAGCAGCCGGTATTTCCAAAGGCCTGCTCTTTCATTACTTTGGCAGCAAGAAAAACCTGTTTCTTTATGTCCTAGACTATTGTCTGCAAATTATAATTACAAGTTTTCAGAGTTACCCTATGCATTATTCGGATGACATCTTTGATAAGCTCATGGAAATCGGGATGGTTAAGCTCCAAATCACTCATACCAACCCTGAAATCAGCAAAATAATCGCGCAAGCTTTCATTAATGCCCCGGAAGATATCCGCACTGAAATCCAAGCAAAATATGCGCAGCTTTATGCTCAGTTCATGCCGCCTGTTTTTGATGGGATCGATTACACAAAATTCCGCCCAGGGGTCAATCCCACCAAGGCCTTGGAAGTCATAACACTTTTCCTGGGAAGCTTGGAGCAAAAATACAGCAAAGTCTATGAAGGACGGGAACAGAGTTTGTTGGATGACATTCATCAGATTATGGAAGAGTACGCGGAATACTTGGAGATCTTAAAGTATGGAATGTACGCGCGGCAGGACGAAGATCCGGACTCTCCCTGTTAAAAACTCACTTGACCTTTTTAGGTTTTATGAATAAAATATGTTCAACTCAAAATGTTTCAGGTGCCCGTGAGGGAGAATAGGGAACCGGGTGAGATTCCCGGGCGGACCCGCCACTGTAAAGGTTAGCTGTTGCCAAGGCCACTCTGTAAGGGGGAAGGGGCAACGAAGCGATGATCCTGAGTCAGGAGACCTGCCTGTAACACACTATGCCCAACTCGGTGAAAAGTTGGTTTAGGTGAGGATGATGGTAAAATCCACGCTTTTTTCTAGCGTGGATTTTTTTATTTTACACAAGAGGGGGAATGTATTTTGACACAGTTAAGCAGTGCCTTAGATGGGACAATCACAGGAGAAATGGAACAGGTAGCTGCCCGGGAAGGTGTGGCTCCGGAATTCGTCAGGCAGGGAGTTGCGGAAGGCAGGATTGTAATTCCGCGCAACACGCAACGCCGCAACATGCTTGCAACCGGCATCGGTAAGGGGCTTAGAACCAAGTAAGTGCCAGCATCGGTTTGTATGGCAGGGAGAGCAGGATGGACATGGAGCTCAACAAAATTAAAGCAGCCGTGGAAGCAGGAACAGATTCTATTATGGATTTAAGCGTCAGCGGAGATATTGATGCCATGCGCAAGCCATGTGGAAGCAACCATCCAGATTCAGAAACGCGTGTGCAACGGAGCCCTTTGCCGCAGACTTGGCCAGGGGGAACAAACAGGCCTGGGAACGAGATTTGCACATGGCCAAGGCCCGGGTAACCCTTGATACAAACAGGCAAATTCTCCTTTCCGTTGATCCGGAGAAAACAAGGTCAGCGCTGGCCCCCGGCTCTACCCATGATCATTGTGCCGTATGCGGACCGGAATGCGCCGCCCAAGTTGCTGCCAAGTACTATGGGATTTGAGGCTAAAAAGCCCGCAAATCCATGGGCCTGGACCTGCGGGCTATCTCTGATTAAGCATTAATATATAGGTAAGCTCAGTGCGGTTATTAGCACCCGTCTTTTTATAGATGCTTTGAATATGAGTCTTGATTGTATTTTGGGATAAACTCAGAGCCTCTGCCAGTTGGGAATTGTTTTTACCCTGGATCAGCCCGTCGATAATATCCGCTTCTCTGCGGGTAAATTTGAATTTATAATCGCCTGTGCTCCGCTCCTCATCGCAGAACTCCATGATGGCAACAAACTGTAAGTTTTTACTCATTTTGCGGTCGTTTTTAACGAAGATGTCGATTTGCATATCGCCGTTTACCGTCTTGAGCAATTTTGAATACAAGAGAGCATTCGCACTGCTTTTTTTTGCTTCATCACTCAATAAATCAGCGCACATCTCCTTGATGTGGTAAAGTATGCTTGACCCGAACACCGTGGAGACCTTTAGCATTTCAATCCCGGTTACGTTTCCTCCGGTCAGGCCGAGCTCCCTGTCAAACAAACATATGCCTTTTCTTACACTGGTCTCTTGGTTTGTTTCAAGGTATTTCACCGCGATAATCGTATGTATCATACTAAAAACGGTGGATACATGGGGTTGAAGCAGGCGCAGAATAAATAAATCCTCATCATCAAAATCGGGTTTGTCTTTGCCTCGGTGCAGATAGATTTCACCTAAGAACTGACCTTTGTAAATGATACGCATACAGACGATGTTAAAACTATTTTGCGAGGAAAGGAATGCACTGCGTGGCTCATCGCTCACTTGCACAACACCATGGCTGTAATCCACTGATTTGTACACATACGCTTCACTACCTGCATGGCTGTTCTCAGCCTGACTCAAATACTGCTCCCTTTCCGGAAAGCTTTGCTTTTTGTAATAGGCTTCGATATTCCCACCGATATAAGGCTTGAAAAAGCTGCTATCCTTGCTGATTGCACAAAAGAACATGCCACTGTCATACATGACCAGTTCGTGAAGCTTCAGAATCGAAAGCTTTAAGAATTCTTCGAAAGAAAAACATTCATAGGCGTTATTGATTAACGTATTCAGCTTCAGTAGCTTTAGATGATCCATGTTCCCACCCGACCTATCACATATTTTTGTCCATAGTATAATGGAATCACTAGGCATGAAGTATCACCCATGTGGGTGAAATGTGAAAAATATTCTAACACTTTCGCAAACAGAAGGGGTTAAAATGGTAACTTTTGATGGCATCAAACTAGCGCAAACGAATTGCTATCTGCTTAAAACAAAAAAGGGTTACTTGCTGATTGATTGCGGGAACCAGGTAAATCAACCGGTATTTCTAGACAGTATCCGCAAGCAAAATATTGCCCTCACCGATATTCATTATCTTTTTTTAACCCACCACCATAATGACCACTGTGGACTTTTGCCTTTCCTGATAGCGGCCAATCCGGATATCACAGTGATCATGAGTAAAACCTGTGCGGATTACTTAAAAACCGGGCACCATTTCCAACCGATTCATGAGCATTATGCAAACCCAGGCTTGCACCTGCTGATCGGCCTATTTGCTCGATTTAACAAGCACTTTTCAGAACGCTTCACCCCTTATGTCAGCCGTGCGCAGGATCGATTGATCGAAGGGGATAATGATACCCTGCTCCCTGAGCTGGGCATTAACGGCAAAATATTATACACGCCAGGGCATACTTTGGACAGCATTTCCCTGGTTACGGAGGAGGTCGCTTTTGTGGGGGATGCTGCCCGCAATATGCTGAATTTTACCGGAACACCTTACCAGCCTATCCTCTTATATGACCTTGAGGCCTGCTATAGAAGCTGGGCTAAACTGCTTCAAGAAGGGGTAAAGACAATTTATCCTGCCCATGGACAACCATTTCAGGCCGATAAGCTATTTTCCAAGCGGCTTGGATAACCTTAAAGAGCACTTCGAAAATAGGTTTTTTCAGAAAGATACTCCGCATCACTCATAATAAAATAGTGCGGAGTTTGTTGTTGCCCTAAAGGTCGATTTGCTGAATGGTTTTAACTGAGTCATTGTCGAGTTGAATGGATTTTCCGTCAACAAGGCCGCATATCCTGTTCCGGCCTTGCTGCTTTGCCTGGTAAAGATATTCATCCGCCTTTTGGTAAAGCGAGCGAAAGTCGTTCAAGTGTGGAAAGCGAGCCACTCCGGCGCTCATACCCAGCTTAATCCCCAAATCGGGCAATTGAGCCAGTACCTGTTTTAACCATTCAGCAACCCTGGCATAATTCTCCGGCGTGTCCTCCCAGCCAGAATATACGATGACAAATTCGTCTCCGCCCAGCCTTGCCACCAGGTCATAACTTCTAACGCTTGCTGCCAGCACCCGCCCGAGCTTTATCAGAAGCTGGTCTCCCTGCGGATGCCCATAAGTATCATTCACCTTCTTAAAATGATCCAGATCCATGACGATAAACAGGAGCGCTTCCCCAAGGCGTCCGGCCCGGGCACACTCCGTTTCCAAACGTTCTTCCAGGCCTTTTCGGTTCAATAGTCCTGTCAGGGGATCATGGGTAGCCAAGCGCTCCAAAGCAGCCCGGTGGCGCAGGGTTTCCAAAGCCAAAGAAATTTGAAAAACGAAGGAGTTCATCATCTCCCGCTCTAATTCATCGAATTCATGCGGATCATGCAACACCCATAGTTCTCCCACCGTCTCTCCATTATTCTTCACAGGAAACTTAGATAAGATAAACTCCTGTTTCCAGCCTTTCTCCAAATACTTATCGCAGCTATCGGTAAAGATTGAGCAAAGACTCCTAAGCTTATCTACGCTTACACCCTCTGCATCGCAGAAAGTATTCCTTTCAGCGGCTAATTCTGAGCGCTCCACTGAAGTATGCAAATCTTTCAGTCTGCCAAAGCCATTAAGCCATACCTTTCCCGACTTCAGGTCGTCATTTACGATAAATACCCCTTTATCAACATGCAGGATACCCATAGCCATTTCTCCTGCTTCCGTAAAAAGCTCGGTTTCAGTAGATACCCTGTTTAAGATATTGGTTCCGTTCAAAAGCAAACTAACGGCTGTCTGTTGCCACCAGAATGTTCGTTCCCGTTCTTCCTGTTCGATATGAAGCGCCAACAACCAAGAGAAGCGTAACAGCCAAAGGGACATGTCCTCTTGCAGTTGGCTTGATAGTTCCCGATCAAATTCAGACACGCAGGCAGCTAACAAAGCATGGGTCCGTTTCTGGCGCAATGGCAAAATAAAGAATTCCCGCGTTTCCGGCTTCAATATCCGTATGATCCCGTTTTCAGGCTTATTAATTTCTGCTGCTATGGAGGCCAATAGGGACGAGATAAAGGGTTGGCCCAAGCTTTCACCCTGGGCGGCAACCTGGACCCACTGCTCCTCTTTCCATTGCCATATTGATGCAGCCCGAGAGTTATATTTTTCACACAACCCTCCGACAAACACTTGGAGCGCCTCTTTCAAATCGGATGCCTCATTGATCTGATCCACCAGACCCCAGGTCCAGCGGCCTCCGTGTACTTCCTCTGGCATCAACCATCCTCCATCCAAAAACAATCATAGTCAATCATATAATATTTCGCGATGTTCTTTGTAATTCCTTCCATTTACTACTTTAAGCCACTATTTTATTAATAATCCACGAAAATTCCTGTTTTCCACAGAGTAAGACCTAACATTTTCCAAATATCTACAGAACACCCTTGTTATATTCCGGTGCCAGAGGCTGTCTTTTTCAATAAGAAAGAGACCCCGGAGAATATTCCCCGAGGTCTTTTCTATCATTGATCTTTTCTACCCAGCAGACACTGCCGCTCTGTGTCATTGCCACGGAATTCGCGCCCCAACTTGCCAATAAACACCGTATGGGTCTCAACGTCCAAACGTTTGCTGACTTCTGCCTCCAAGTAGCCAATACTGTGCTCCAGAAGGATGGGTACCCCGGTCGTCCCCAGCCGGAAAGATACCCCTGCAAATTTGTCTATTTCCCGTCCGGACTTGAAGCCAAACTGCCCAATCAAACCCATCGATGCCGTCACCGGCAGCACGGAGACGGTGAACACCCCACTCTCAATCATTGCCGACTTCCGGTTCATGAATAAGCGATTGCTATCCCCCCTCGTTCTTATAGTTCATGGATGAATAAACCGCTTCTCAGTTTAGGCTCAAACCAAGTGGATTTGGGAGGCATCACTTTGCCGGCATCCGCGATGGCCATCAAGTCATCGATCGTTGTCGGGTACATAGAGAAAGCTACCTTCATGCCTTCCTTTACTCTGCGCTCAAGTTCAGTTAGACCCCTGATGCCACCCACAAAATCAATCCTCTTATCCGTTCTTGGGTCTTGGATGCCCAGAATCGGGTTAAGCAGATTATTTTGCATGATGGAAACATCCAATCTGGCAACCGGGTCATGATGATCATAGGTTCCTTGTTTGGCCATCAGCTTATACCACTTGCCCTCAAGGTACATCCCGAAGGTATGCTTCTCCTCCGGTTTATATGGTCCTCCGCCTTTATGCTCTTCCACCTCGAACATTTCTTTTATTTCCGAGATAAACTCCTCTTCCGATTTGCCGTTTAAATCTTTAACTATGCGATTGTAATCCAATATCAATAGCTGCTCATCCGGAAACAGCACGGACAAAAAGTAATTAAATTCTTCCGTACCGTTAAATCCAGGGAACTGCTCTCTCCTCTTTATTCCGACTTTAACGGCAGAGGCGGAACGATGATGTCCATCAGCAATGTACAGGTAGTCTACTTCGGCAAAGACGCTCATTAATTTTTCCAGTACAGCCGAATCGTCAATGACCCACACCGTATGACCGATAGTATCTTCTGACACAAAATCATAAACCGGCCTATGCGCTTCCATCCACCTGTTGACTAGCACATTGATTTCATGCTTTGCTCTGTAGGTGAGGAATATGGGTCCAGTATTGGCGTTGCAGTAATCGACATGGTTGATTCGATCCCGTTCTTTATCTGCGCGGGTATGTTCATGCTTTTTGATAATATCATTGATATAATCATCGATTGAGGTACAGCCCACAAGTCCGGTTTGGGCCCGGCCATCCATAACCTGCTTGTAGATATAGAAGCAGGCATTGCCATCTTGAATAAACGTGCCTTCTTCAATCATTCTTTTCAAATTGTCTCTGGCTTTTTCATATACCCTCGTATCATATGGATCAATTGACGGATCGAGATCGATTTCCGCCTTATCGACATGCAGGAATGAATAGGGATTACCCTTTACCATCTCTCTTGCTTCATTGCTGTTCATGACATCATATGGAAGTGCCGCCACCTTGTCGGCCAAATTGGATGTAGGCCGTAGCGCGTGAAAAGGTTTTACAATGACCATTCGTATCACTCCTCGAACTTCATGTCTTGTTACTGTGTCTTACTACTTGTCTTTTTACTCTACCTTTTTACTATACCTCAAAGCTCGTGAATAACAACTTCAAAATACACATTAAACATAATTTAATTCTACACTCATCAAAAAAATCCCCCTAAGACAGGGGAATTAAGGGATACATTTCTAAACTTCTTTCTATAAAGCCTTATAGGCCTAGTACCCCATCCCAATCGATGTTATAATATGGTAATGGGAGGAGTACCTAAAAGGTTTGTCCAAGAATGCATACGCATCGCCAACGAACTTATGGCTCATATAGACAAGGTGTTGACAAAGTAACAGGGGGGCTTATTAGCCCCCCCTCAGTTCTTATCGTGCGTAAATGAATAATCCGCTTCTTGATACATATAGTCCCTTGTCCACGGCCAATCGTTATTCACGCCTTTTGTGAACAGAAATTGATGAACAAATATTCCAACGCTAACCACCCGGTCGAAGGACCTGTTCTTGAGCTCACGATAATAATGTAAATTTCGAGAAAGCCGTTGTTCGGAAATCGGAACAACGGCTTTTACGATTAACTCGGCCAGAAGGCTTGACATTTCAATGCCGAGATGAATGGGATCCCAAAGGTTATAACCCCTTGCCTAAAATAATAGTAACCGTGAAAACCTCGCCATTGATATATAAAGCTGTTCAAACGATGCCAGATAGCACGCTTATCACAAAAGTCCTTTGACTTTTGTGATAAGCGTGCTATATTATGGGTAGACTATCCGCAATAGGGAGGTGTCGTCATGTTTAGAAATGCTATGAAAGATTTAATCGAGTGGAAAGCCTCTGCACATAGAAAACCGCTCATTATTCGTGGCGCAAGACAGGTCGGAAAGACTTGGCTGATGAAAGAGTTCGGGAAAGCTCAGTATAAAAAATGTGCCTACATTAACTTTGATCATAACGCGAGAATGGAAAGCCTGTTTAGTAGCGATCTTGATCTAAACAGAATAATAACAGCCCTTCAAATTGAAGCAGGGGTAACCATTGAAGCGGATAACACATTAATTGTTTTTGACGAGGTACAGGAGGTGCCACGAGCCTTGACCTCGTTAAAATATTTTTACGAAAATGCACCGCAGTATCATGTTGTGGCAGCAGGCAGCTTGCTTGGAGTTGCACTTCACCCCGGAACATCTTTTCCGGTGGGCAAGGTTGATTTTATGAACTTATATCCCCTTGATTTTTTGGAGTTTATGAATGCAACAACCGGCAATGAAAATTTGACGCAGCTTCTTAAGGACAGAGAATTTAGCTTGATAACAAGCTTTAAGGGCAAATATATCGATTTGTTAAAGCAATATTACTATATTGGCGGTATGCCGGAAGCGGTTTCTACCTTTATTTATACGCAGGATTATACGAAGATGCGCGAGGTGCAAAACCGATTGTTGATGGCCTACGAACAGGATTTTTCAAAGCACGCACCCAATGAAACAGTCCCTCGAATCAGAATGCTGTGGAATTCTGTCCCCGCTCAGCTTGCAAAGGAAAACCGCAAGTTTATTTATGGATTGATTAGACAGGGCGCAAGAGCGAGAGAGTACGAGCTTGCTATGCAATGGCTACTTGATTGTGGTCTTATTTACAAAGTGCACAGAGTTACAAAGCCGGATATGCCGCTTATGGCCTATCAAGACTTTAATGCGTTTAAACTATTTATACTTGATGTAGGGCTGCTGGCTGCTATGAGCGGACTTGACTTAAAAGCTTTGCTTGAGGGTAATAGGATTTTTGCGGAATTTAAAGGGGCCTTAACCGAGCAGTATGTATTGCAGCAGCTTGTTGCCAGCAGGGAGATCACACCGTTCTATTGGTCGGCTGAAAAAGGCACCGCCGAAATTGATTTTATCTTCCAAAGCGGGACTGATATTATTCCAATTGAGGTTAAGGCGTCCGAAAACTTACAAGCCAAGAGCCTTAAAAGTTACTGTCAGAAATACCAGCCAAGGGTTGCGCTGCGTTCATCCATGTCGGATTACAGAAAAGAGGAATGGCTGACTAATGTACCGTTATATGCGATAAACGTGTTGTCAGAGATCCTAAGGCATGATTCACAACCATTTTCGTAACATCACGAAAATGGTCTTCGACATTGATATTGCTGTTTTTGCAGACCCCTTTTGCTTTTTCCAAGACTTTATAGCAATCTTCCCAACGGACATATTGTACAAAACCCATCTTGAGGTAATAAAGCAGCTACTTCTCTCAATACTGTTCCCATTGATCTTCCCATTGGACAAGCACTTAGCGTAAAAAGGACAATTTTCTTAATTAAGGAATGATTCATGTCTATTTCTCCTCTCTTACATCTGCTAAAGGAACTGTAAACCAAAAGGAATGTTCATCTTCCCGGGAAATTAAACCGACCTCCCCACGGTGTTGGTCAATAATTTCTTTGACAATAGCCAATCCGAGACCCGCTCCTCCGGTCTTGCGGTTGCGGGAGGAATCCAGACGGTAAAAACGTTCAAACACCTGATCCGCTTTGTCATCAGGAATGGGTTGCCCCAAATTGGTCACCACGACTTTATAGACATGGCCCTCCGTTTTTCCCTCGATTTTCACCCAGCCACCCCGGTCATATTTCAGGACATTTTTCAGCAGGTTGGTGATGACCTGTTTGAGGCCCTCTTTGTTTCCTAAAACATTGGCAGCCTGGATATTAGCCTCTGCTTTGATGTCCCTGTTTCTCATTTCCAATTCAAAACTTTTAAGGGTTGATTCAAGAACATTCTCCACGGAGATTTTCGGCAGCTCGTTCTGCCCCAGCCTTTTCGATTCCCAAATATTTAACTGATGAAGTTCCTCCACCAAACCGGTCAAATGCAGCGCTTCCTCATGCAATGAGCGGTAAAGCCCCAGATCACCCTGAATGACGCCGGTGCTTAAAGCTTCCAGATAGCCTGTAAGATTCGTGAGAGGCGTTCGTAGTTCATGAGCTATGTCGCTCACCATTTTTTTCCGGAGTTCCTCTGTTTGCTGTAACTTGGAGGATAGATGATTAAAGTCAGAGATAAGGCGGCCAATTTCATCTTCGGACGAAATTTCCCGGCAAGGCTGAAACTCCCCTCTGGCCATCTTTTGAGCCGAAGTTCCCAAGTGCTGCAACGGCAAGATCAGCTTCCTTACCAGGAAATAGTAAAGAATACCGGCCACGCTCACCGCCAGAATACTTGCTCGTATTAGATAAAATTGCATGGTCCGGTCAAACAAATTGCTCGATGCTCCGCCAATAACCTGATATTGCATGGCAAGCAAACAGGCGAAATCTTTGACGGAAACGCCTGCCAGCCAAATCACAATCGCAATAATCAGCAGATTAATCAGAATTAATTTGGCCAAAATACTTCTTTGCCAAAAAAACCAGTTTTTAGAAGGCGACCGGGCAGCATTAAATCCAAAATCACCAAACAGGGGTCAAATTGTTTAAACTTTTCTAAAGCGTCTTCCCCGTCTTCCGCTTCCAAGGCCTCGTACCCTTCTCTTTCCAGATATACCTTAACAAGCTGGCGGATTTTAGCATCGTCTTCGACAATTAAAACAGACTTCCCCTTAGTGTTCATAAACACACCTCCATCCGCTCTGCGCTAACGCCGACCCATTCCATCCGAGCTTAATTATAAGTTAAACCGTTGCCTTATTTGACCGCGCCCAGCATCTTTTCCATCACTTCGTAGGTCATCGGTCCGACAATTTTCTCCCGAATCACTCCCTGAGTATCAAGAATATAACTGGCAGGAATAGACGATACTTTGTAAAGCCGGGCTACATCGCTGTTTTCGTCCAGAAGTACAGGGAAAGTAATACCATACGCTTCTATAAACGCCGGAACATCCGCCCGGCTCTTTTCCGCTTTGGTCAGGTTGACGGCCAGGATTTCAATCCCCTCGTTTTTATTTTTGGTATAAAACTTTTCCATTTCCGGCATCTCCAGGCGACAGGGCGGACACCAGGTTGCCCAGAAGTTGACAATCACCTTTTTCCCTCTGAGGCTGGAAAGCTTCATTGCCTTCCCGTCTACAGTGCGCAGTTCAAAATCCGGCGCCAGATTCCCTTTTTCCAGACCGACCGTCGCCTGCTGCCCTTGATCCGTATTTGTTGACACTCCGGCTGAATTGGACTTTGAATATAACCCCCAAATCACCAGTCCGATTAAAACAACAACCGTTAAATATTTTTTCACTGCTAAATCTTCCCTTCTAATACGTAAAATAGGTAAAACCGGCTAGCCAAGCGCTTAGCTTCTGCAACTGGCCTGTATACAACAATAAGCCCATGCCAATGAGAATCCAGCCGTTGATTACGGATAAAACGCCTAAACTTCGATTAATTTTCCTCACAACGCGCAAAGAATACGTAATAATCAGGGAAATTGCCAGAAACGGGATGCCTAAACCCAGTGAATAAACGAAAAGCATAAACATCCCACTATAAACCGTATTTGCAGATCCGGCCAGCAGGAGAATTGAAGACAACGCCAAACCGACACAAGGTGTCCAGCCGGCTCCAAATGACATGCCCAGAATGAGGGATCGCCAAACATTCTTTTCCCCTGTTTGTTTAGCTTCCCAACGTTTTTCCATCATGAGAAAACGCAGTTTTAGGATTCCCGCCATCTGTAAACCAAAGATAATGATCAAAAGCCCGCTTATTTTTTGGACAATATCCCGGTTATGGGTGAAAATCTGTCCCAGTACGCTGGCCGATGCCCCCATCAGCACAAAGATTAAACTAAAACCCATAATAAAACTGAGAGAACGAGCCAGCAACAATCGTTTGGAAACCTCCACCCTATTGTTTCCAAGCGTTGAACCGGTAAGATTGGCAACATAAGCCGGAATTAAGGGAAATACACACGGCGACAAAAACGATAACATCCCTGCCGTAAAGGCAAATAGAACTGAAACATTCTCCACCGAACTTCCCCCTATGCATTTTTGTTAAGTCTTTTTTTCCCCGCAACCCAATCTATCCCAAGACAAAGTGCGGCAAGGCTTAAATAGAGAATTTGCTCTTGGGAAAACCCCCACCAATCATTCTGTTTGAGCGGGTTCAAAAACGAAATAAACACTTGACCCAAGCTAAACCACAATAAAACTTGATTCAAGACAGACGGCTTGCCGATTTCTTTGCTTCTCCGAAAAATCAGCAGGAGAATAAGCAAGGCGATGATAATTTCACTCCCATCAACCCAAACCATTTGATTATCCCTAATCAAGTCAATCATATAGTACACTACGGTGGCAGCCAAAAAACCTGCAGCTAATAAATCCCCATAAACCCAAACTGAAACTTGGTCCTTTTGCGCACGACGGTAAAAATAAAAGATTGCAGCTACCGCGGCCAGCCAGATCCCACGCTCGCCACCCGAGAAATAGAGCAACGTCAAAGGGTTGATAACAACACTTACCGGATCGAAAAGAATCAAGCTAAATTTCCATACCATCATAGCGATAATTAAGCTGTTTTCGATCGTCTCGATCATCCGTTGATCTGGATATCCAGCTGTCTTCAAACGGTATTTTATAACAAAATAACCCACTAAAGCGGAAAGAATAATAACCAACCATTGCGTCTTGAGCAGAAAAGGACCAACCTGTAGGGCATCTTGCATCTTTTTCCCTCCTTTGTAGTCGTATCCTTTAGACTATAACATTCAATTTTAAAGATTCTTTAAAGATGTAAAACAAAAGCCAAGATGAGCAGTTAATCAGCGGTTTTTTCCGAATGACAAAAGGGACTCCGCGTTAAGTGCGAAGCCCGTTGATTCCTCCGGGTTTAACGGTTGCAGCTCACTTTTTCCTGATTACTATACTACTAACCCCATATCCAGTATCATTTGAATATCTTCCGCCACAGTACGACCGGAGGTGGTTAAATAACTACCCACCAATGTAGCATTGATACCTGCTAAATAACCCATAGACTGCAAATTTCGCAGGGCATTTTCGCGACCACCTGCGAACCGCAACATTGCTTGTGGTAAAATAAAACGGTAAATTGCTATAGTTTGTAATATTTCTAAGGGAGGCAACACCAGTTGTGTTTCCAGGGCAGTACCTGTGATGGGATTGAGAATATTTATGGGTATAGACTGCACTTCTAATTCCCTTAAAGTAAAGGCCATCTCCAAACGCTGGCTCATGGTTTCACCCATCGAAATAATCCCGCCGCTGCAAACATCCAAATCCGCGGCCTGACACGCTTTTATGGTGTTGATGCGGTCTTGATAACTGTGCGTAGTACATATTTGAGGAAAGTAGCTTTCCGATGTTTCCAGGTTATGATGGTACATGCTTACACCAGCTTCCCTTAAGCTTCGAGCCATGTTTTCGGTGATTATCCCCAGGGATGCACAAAGCTTCAGGTTGGTTTCTCGGGCCAAACGCCGGTAAATGCTTAAGACCTTAACAAAATCGCCTTCACTTATCCCCCGGCCACTGGTCACCAGGGAGAACCGTTGGGCTCCTTCCGCTTCCATCTGAAGTGCTCGTTCTAAAATTGTCTCCCCATCCAACAAATCATAAACGTCCACTCCAGTCTGATGATGCGCAGACTGGGCGCAAAATTTACAGTTTTCTGAACACCGACCGGACTTGGCGTTGATAATAGAACAAAGATCCACCTTTTTGCCAGCCCGTATATCACGAATCCTGCTAGCAGCAGCAAACAAATGATACAGGTCAGACCCTGCCAATTCTTCCAACTTTCGTGCCTCTTCCCGGGTAATATCCTGACCGGCCAATACCTTTTCCTCTAAACGGTTAATTAAATCAACATTACTCATATTTATCATTGCTGCTCCCTTTCAATAACATTTTTTATAACATCAGGAAATTGCATTGCCAAATGGATGAATGACCGTTACAAAGTCTACTGTTATCACGGTTTCCCACACTCTGGCATCAGTACCGGTAATAAAAGAGCCTTTGTTATGCATTAACATATGTTTATCACCTCATTGTAAACTTCCATATTAAGATATGTTTACAATAATTTTAAGCCAGTGTGCGCCAATTGTCTACCCATTAAAAATAATAACCTGGACAAATCATGGATCGAGCCATCAATTCTTAATTAACCGATGCGGAATCTTAGACATTTCTTCTGTACATACTTAAAACAATTAAATTAAAAGGGAGTAAGATTTAATGGGAAACAAAAGACTGACCATTGTACAAATTAATGACGAACACGGCTACTTGGATTTACATCAGGAACTTTTTTGGCAGGGAAGACAAGCCATTTTTCGACAAACAAGAGGGTATGCCAGACTTGCTGCTCTGGTCAAGCAGATTCGGGCAGAAAATCCCAATATCCTTTTTTGTGATAATGGCGACACTTTTCACGGCACTTATCCCGTTGTTCAAACTAAGGGAGAAATCTTAGTTCCGTTGTTGAATAATTTAGGGTTGGATGCTATGACCGTACATTGGGAGTTTGCCTACAGCCCCGAAGTGTTAAAAGAAAGGGCGGCAGAACCTTGAGCGAACATTTTCTGCTGATCCATTCCAGCAAATGGGAGGATATGTTAAGCGTTGTCTCGGCCTTACCGCCTATTTGTCCGCATTGAAAACCCCAGAGGGCAGCGCATTCAGAAGTTGTTCATAGGCCAAGATGAGGTGCAGGCAGGTCAGCTCTACAAAGCAACTTTTGTAACAGAACAAGCTCTATGAGCATGGAGGAGACAACGATACCGTATGTTACTTTTGCCAGCAAGCGGCGGAAAAGTACCTAAAAGGTTTATCCAAGAATGCATACGCATCGCCAACGAACTTATGGCTCATATAGACAAGGTGTTGACAAAGTAACAGGGGGGCTTATTAGCCCCCCCTCAGTTCTTGTCGTGCGTAAATGAATAATCCGCTTCTTGATACATATAGTCCCTTGTCCACGGCCAATCGTTATTCACGCCTTTTGTGAACAGAAATTGATGAACATCAATATTGCCACACTTAAAGGATGCGGCGCAGGCGTTTAAGTATAGTCGCCACATGCGAATGAAAGTATCGTCTTTAGTTTCTTTAATTACGGGCAAGGCCTGTTCAAAGTTAGCAGCCCAGTGCTCCAGCGTTTTGGCGTAATGTAGGCGTAAACTCTCAACATCGAGAACAAAGAATCGATTAGCAGCCATCTCTCTAATGAGCTCTTGAACAGATGGTATGTAGCCCCCAGGGAAAATGTATTTTTCAATCCAACTATTCGTTGCTGCTTCTTCATAGCTCGTGATGGAATGCAGTAAAGAAACCCCTCCATCCTGGAGCAGCCGATTGACTGTGGAAAAATATTCCCGAAGATGCTCCTTGCCGACATGTTCAATCATTCCAACGCTAACCACCCGGTCGAAAAACCGGTTCTTGAGCTCACGAAAATCCAGCAGCTGGACTTCTACAAAATCCTGAAGATCCTCTTCCCGAATTCGCTCGGAGACCCGTTCGTACTGTTCTGAGCTTAACGTAATGCCCAGAGCCTTCGCGTGATAGTTGCGGGCAGCTGTGATAATCAGCTCTCCCCAGCCACAACCGATATCGAGCAAGGTCTGGCCTTCCTGTAAATTGAGCTTGCTCAAAATATGGTGTACTTTGTTATGCTGGGCTTGAGTCAGCGAGTCTTGCGGTGATTTGAAATAGGCGCATGAATAAGTCATGGTATCATCCAGCCACAAGCGATAAAAGTCATTGCCGATATCGTAGTGGTGTTGCACATTTTCCTTACTCCGTTTTAGGTTGTTGGAAAATAGCTTCACTAATTTTGTGTATGTATTTTTGTCATGCAAAAAACTGGCTTGATTATTATACAAGGATTCAATAACCCGCTGGACACTTCCTTCGATCTCGACTTTTTTGTGCATGTACCCCTCTCCAAAGGCCAGGGAAGAGTCGCTAATTATATCCGCCTTCGGGATTGGTTCGTACAAAACAAGTTTGAATTCAGGATCACCTTCCCCATACTTTTCGATATCGCCGTCCCAATATTCTACTTGGCAAGGATTAGAGAACAAATTCCTAAATAGATTTTGATAGAATAGCTTGTCAATACTCATTAAACAACCTCCTAAACAGTCAACTGTTTGGCACACTGATGATTGCAATATGAAATTATCTATTGCTAAAATTTTACATCTCTTGCATTGGCTTTGCAATACGCTCCCGCCTTTTAGTCTGTAAATGTTGAGAAAAGCCGTTGTTCGGATTTCCGAGCAACGGCTTTCTCTATTATTAATTCACCCTAACCACAAAAATAAAATTTGAAAGCTGGACTCATCTCACACAAAAAGGGTTGCCCTATCACTAGGACAGACCCTCAGTTAACCTATCCTTGTAAAAGTTAGAATAAGAACGGTTTAAACTGGTTAAGAACTATAACACTAATAAGTCCCACAGCAACCGTCCACATTAAACTCCTGCTTTTAAACGCCACGATAAAACAGGGTATGGCAGCCAACAAATAAATATTGCGCCAACTAAAAGACACCCCTGTTTCCCGTACGAAAATACTCTGAGCAGTCAAGGCGGCCAAAACTGCCGGAGGAATTAAGCGCAACCAACTTATTAACAGCGGTGGTAATTCAATCTTATTTAGTACCACTAGAGGCAACATCCGGGGAAGGTAAGTTACGACTGCCATTCCGATAATAATTAAGTAGATTTCAGCCATTTTTCTACCCCCACTCCAATAGTTGCTGCCACAACTGTAGCGATAATAATATTCCAGCGACTAGGCATAACCAGATAAATTCCTATGCCCAAAACCACTGCCACTAACGCCGTTAAATTGGTAATCTTGTCTTGGAGCTGAAAAATTAGGAGACAGATGAACATAGCGGTAAGCGCGTAGTCAAAACCAAAAATCGCTGGATTGGGAATCAAATTGCCGACTACCGCTCCAAATACCGTGCTTAGGATCCAGGCCAGATGATTTGCAGGAAACAATCCCCAAAGAAATCCTGCACTTCTCTTCTCTTCCGTAAACTCTCCCATGGCAACAGCATAACTTTCATCTGTCAACTCGTACGATAAAACAGCCAGCTTGGACTGAGAAATTCCCTTTAAAAAAGTAGAGATGGAGGCACTAAACAGTAAATGCCTCAGATTTACAATAAATGTAGTGGCAATAATACTCCACATATCTGCCCCAGCCTTCAACATCGCCACAGAAATAAACTGGGATGACCCGGCAAATACCAATAAAGACATTAAAAAAACCTGGGTGAGATTAAGCCCAGCCTCCCTGGCCAAAACTCCGAAGGCTAAGCCAATCGGCATATACCCTAAAATCACTGGCACAGCTTTGGTTAAGCCATACCTTATATCGTGTTTTTCCAAATCTACCGCTCCTATCAGTCTCTTACGCTAAACTTCCTGTTATCTGTTTTGTAGCTAACATAGGCACTTCACATTACAATCTTTTGCAGTTGTTTGCGACACTTTTTTGCTTTAAGGTGGCTGTTTGGCGACTTTATCTTCAATACCTAAGCCCTTTTACAATCTCGTAGTCAAGTATTCTTTTACGCTCTTTCCAATCCGGCATATGCACTGTCAGAAATTCATAAAAATCTTTATATCCATAGCCTAATATCTGCTTACTGCTGTTTTCATAAGCCCTTCCAGCATCAGATCGATTTTTTCAACAGGCAGTTTTATTTCGAATTCTTCGCTAAAATCCCAGATCAGGTCGTCAAGCGCTTGCTCCATATCTCTATGCACTGCCACATTAAAACGCCAGTCCACCTTGGCACGACTGGATATAGCCTTTTTGACAGCACTAGCTAATTGTCCCATTGCTTCATCTGTTTCTGGCGACACGTCTTTAATCGCCTCGGTAATGATATTCTGAATCGATCCATAAAAAGCTTTCGCATCACTGTCATTATCTATGCAGGCAGGGTACTGATGACCAGTATAACCTCTTTTGAAATCATCCGCCACTTTCTCCATTTGAAAGAGATAAGAATCATCATTTCTTGACGCCTTATACTCAGCAAGAGTTTCTCTGACCTGCTCAGAAAACTTCTTGTATAGTAAAGGATCATCATAGCGGCTTGTTTCCAGCTCTCCAACCATCCGGGTTCGAATGGCGTCACCTTTGGCGACTTTGCTGTCCAGTTTTTCAAGCTGCTCTTTCATCCCTTCGGTATCGTGGATCGAAACAGGTTCAACAATAATTTGGCTTGGTTCAGAAAGTACAAAGTTATTCAACAGGCTTCGAATGCCGTCTTCATATTGACTAAAATCCACTTTTTCATTGTAACGAAGCAAAATTGCCCCACGAAGTTTTTGAAAATGAAGTAAATCTTGCTTATATTTTTGCATCTGGTCATAGCCGATGGCACTATACAAGGCATAGCTTCCCATAGCTAAATCTAATAGGCGAGAAAATATTGATAGCCTT
Organism: Paradesulfitobacterium aromaticivorans; assembly: GCF_054657415.1. NCBI lineage: Bacteria > Bacillati > Bacillota > Clostridia > Eubacteriales > Peptococcaceae > Paradesulfitobacterium > Paradesulfitobacterium aromaticivorans. The sequence continues at coordinate 1,038,445 of NZ_BAAHYT010000010.1, forward strand.
TCATAAAACAACTTCCTCAAATCATCGTCGGTCAAAGCGCTTTGCCTTGATAGTCTTTTTCCCGCCATATATTAAAATACTCAGAAAGAGTACCACACGTACCAAATTTAACAGTGTTTGGGTTCATGGCCATCACAATTTGAGCGAATTTAAATAGCTGGGGGATGTAGTTGGGTTGCCAGTTGCGTATATTTTGGGCTACACCTTCTTCCACATCGATGCTTGATTTTTTGCACTCGATTACCACTAGGGGAATACCGTTGATGAGCAGCACAATGTCCGGTCGTGCATACTTGCCGTTTGGCCGTTCCACCGAGAATTCATCTGACACCTGCCAGATATTGTTCTCCGGATACTCCCAATCAATAAACTTTAAATCAAAAGACTGGCGACCGCCGTCATACAACTCCTCTTCATAGCTGTTGCCGGAAAGGAGCATATCATAGATGATTTTGCTGGCCGACATCAGACCAGAAACAAGTGGCACGTCAATATCGGTAATCGCCTTGCCGATAGAACGGTCGGAAAATGGCGTTTGCTTGCCTCTATAAACAAAGGACTGGCGATGCAAAAACTCACGCAAAACCTCAGGAAACAGAACATTTGAAAGTCGACCACGCAAGTTTTCTGCATGCGAACGTGGTATATATTGATAGCCTAATCTCTCTAATACTTTGATCACCCGATCCTGACTCTCAGGGCGTTCGTTAAATATGGTATGGTTGGGCATCAGGGCACCTCCTGGGCATTGACTCTCACAATACCTGTCAGCAGCAGTTGCATCAGTACCTTTTTCTGTTTTTTCAGTTGATCAAGCTGCTTTATATGCAGGTCAATTTCTCGATCTGCTGTGGATAGCATGTCCCAATAGCGGTTTGTTCGGGGTGAGGAGGAAGTAATAACGATATTTGAGCTAACAAGCGCTACAATTCTCTTTCTCGGGTCTGCATTTTGCACGATTAAATAGCAGGCATAGCGAGAAAGTTCAATATATTGTTGAATATTTCTCATAATCCCAACTCCTTCAGATACTTGGCCATTTGCGTTTCGACTTCGGCAAGCTCTTTTTGGATGTTTGCGATATTGTTTTTTACCTCCTCAATATCTATCAAGGCTTCCTCTTCAAAGGTATCAACATAACGAGGAATGTTCAGGTTATACTCGTTGCCTTTTAACTCGTCAAGGCTAGCCACATGGGCAAACTTTTCAATATCCATACGGTTTTCATAAGCTTTGACAATATCATTAATGTGCTTTGTGCTGTCTTTCCGGTTTTAATGAGCAGGGAACCGGAGCCACATGTAGGATCGTACATGGTATCACTAATTTTAGGGTCGACAATACGTGCCATTAGTTCCGAAACTTCAGCCGGTGTAAAGAAAGACCCGGCTTTTTTACCGGCCTGACCGGCAAACTCACCAATCATATATTCGTAGGCATCGCCAACGGTTTCAGCAGCCACTTTACCATCCTCCGGCAGGATGGAAGAAGGACGCAAATCAAGAGACTCAAAATCTTCAAGTAGTTCCCTTAAGCGAGTATTTCTTTGTTTATGGTTGCCCAGCATGGCTTCACTATTAAAGTCTATGTTCCTAAATATCCCTGCAAATAGTGAAGGATTATCATCTTCTATTCCGCGCAAAGCCACATTGATGAGTTCCCCCAAATTTTCGTTATATCTGCTTTCATAAAGCCAAGAGAAGCTGTGCTCTTCCTTAATAACAAACGGAAGTCTGTTTATCGCTCTTTGCAGCCTTACAGGATCATCATATTTTTTCTTCAATTCTTTAATTCTTTCCAAATATGTGTCACTGAGATACTTTACAAAAAGCATTGGCAGGATGTAGTCTTTGTAGTTGGCTGCATCAATGGCTCCTCTAAATGTATTGGCCCCTCGCCAAAGCGCAGCCTCGATGTCTTTTCTTGTAGTAGCCATCATTCTTCCTCCTCGCTTGAGGTAATGCTATTTATTATTGCTGCCATCAGCCGTTGATCTTCTGCCATCAAATCACCCAAAAGTTTTTTACGTTTTTTGTATAATAGCCACATCTCGCCAATTGCTTTTTGTTTTTCATATTCTATGGCTGGTATATCCAATACAGCCAGTGCTTTGGTCGAGATGGACTTAATAGCTGTAACCGAGCCGACAATATTGCTATTTAGCCAAGCCATACCTTGGGTTTCGAGCAGGCAGGCTATATAGGCCGGGTAATAGTTTTTAAACACACGAACAACAAAGAGATTACTAGAAAAGGTTGTATTTGAAATATCCTCGCTTACGAGCGTTACTATGTCTGGATTAAGTCGTTTAAGTAAAATATCATTTTCTCGAATGAAATAGCTATCATCAACAGGAGTTTGCCTATTTATTTCTGAAGTACTCAATATTTCATTGAAAATCCCTAGATGATTGGGTTGAATAAAGTTATATGTTATGGCACTTTCGTTGTTGATAAGTTCGATTTGCTTGGAATCGGAAGCTTCCCTTGAACTATCAATTAATGTTCACAATAGTAAAATTGTTTTCTGTTATGGTGACACCCGTCGGCCCACCCGTCGGCTCCGCCAACCGCATATCCAATAATAGTAAAAGGGGTTTCGCGGCAAAGCGCGAAACCCCTTGATTTCTATGTATACCTATAAAATATAATAGAATTAATCGATATATGAAACGTTAACATATCAGTTTCAGATTGATCGCTAAATTTTAATGAATGGCGGAGAGAGTGGGATTCGAACCCACGAGAGCCTCACAGCTCTACTCGATTTCGAGTCGTTGAAATTGAGTGTTCATGGGTGTTTTTTGAGGTTTTTTCGGTGCGTTTCGGAACGGTAAAAATGCTGTATTCATGCGGGATTGAGGGTTGTGGCGCAGGCGGTTGGGGCTTCGGGGAAAATGCTAACAGGATGCAGGTTTTTTGGATAAGTGTGAGCGGGGTGTGAGCATTTTACGGTATTCAACAGTGTTTAATAGTTGAATTTAACGCACGGTCAACGCACGTTTTAATGCACGCGTGCGTTAACCGTGTATTAAATCGGTGTTATTATCGAAAAATTTTTCTGTACATTCATGCTTCAATAATGTATAATTTGAAGCATGAATGTACAATAATTTTAAGGGGGTGATGTCATGATGGACAATGGACAAATCATAAATCAAATGCTGGCAGAAAACAACGGCTTTATTACATCGGAACAGATTACTGACGCCGGAATCCCAAGGCGATGCCTATCTGAGATGACGGATGCCGGAGTTGTCGTAAGAGTTGACCGGGGTATTTATGCTCTGCCGGAGGTTTGGGAGGATGAGTTATTTATTCTCCAGTATCGCTTCTCAAAAGGTATTTATTCACATGAGACAGCGTTATATCTGCACGGCATGACAGACCGTACTCCTCATCGCTATACCATGACATTCCCGCATGGATATAATACGAGTAATGCCAAAAAGCAAAATATCACGGCCAAGCAAGTTTTGTCAAAGCATTATGGATTAGGACTTACAGATATAGTTTCTCCTGCTGGCCACACTCTGAAAGTATACGACATCGAGCGTACCCTTTGCGATATTGTAAAAAACAAATCCGACATCCAAGTCGTCAGCCAGGCCATGAAAGCCTATGCCGCTTCGAAAAACAAAGACATATCCAAGCTAGTCGGATATGCCGAGCAGCTGCGGGTCAAGGCAAGGATTTTGACTTATATGGAGGTGCTACTGTGATTACAAATAATCCGATGCAGTTGAAAGCGCTAATTAAAAAGCAGGCTGCGGAAAAGAATATATCGGCTCAAATCGTCATGCAGAACTATATGATGGAGCGGCTACTTGAACGGATTTCTCTGTCCAGATATAAAAATAACTTCGTTCTGAAAGGCGGATTTCTGATTGCCGCTATCGTTGGACTTGATACTCGGGCGACAATGAGCAGACTGCAGTGAAGCGAGGCAGTATGGACATGCTGTCCCGGCACAAAACCATCATGGAGCAAATCAAAAACAGCTCCCGGCTTATGGATTTCTGGCGGCGTTATCAGCGTGAGTTTTCTTACGCCGACGACATTTCCTATGAGGATATCTGCCGGACCATTTCAGAAATTCTGGACAGTATTGTATAAGTTCATGCTCTTTGATTGCACTAAAGTACCGAAGAAATTAAAAAAACGTCGGTGTTTTAGTGTAGAATGTTCAGATGAGCTAATTGCGATGTTCTAGAAGTCATGTGGGACAAGGGCTGAGAGGAACTTAAAAATATATTTTACCCCAAGAAACAAGCCATGAAGGGTGGCGTTTTCCCAGATCTAATGCCATGTTTCATAAAAGAATAAGGCAGGTAATCTCCCAAAATGGTAAAATAGTAAGTGACTAAACAAACCATTAACCAAAACAGGGGGATACCTGCATGGCCATTATACCACAACTTAAGCTATTTAGTTGGAATGAAATCGAAGAACTGGGCGACTTGGAGCGGTTACGCCTTGTAATAGAGTACATGCCGGATGAAAACCTAATGCGGCTGTTGGAAGAAAAACGAGGAAAGGGCCGAGATGATTATCCGGTGCGGTCGATGTGGAATTCAGTACTCGCTGGCATTGTGTTTCAACACGATAACGTCGAGAAACTACGGCGGGAACTGGGTCGCAACGGCCAACTCCGTGCTATGTGCGGATTTAAGGGAAAGGAAGTCCCTCCAGCATGGGTTTATACACGTTTTTAAAGGTTCTTATCGAACATGCGGAAGAGGTTGATAAAATCTTTTTCCAACTCGTTGAGCAATTGCGAGAGCTTTTGCCTGATTTCGGTAAGCATCTATCCATGGACAGTAAAGCTATTTCGTCATTCGCCAAGCAGCAAAATAAAAATCAAACACCGGACGGCAGACGGGATAATGACGCTGATTATGGAAGAAAAGAATACAAAGGTAAAACCAAAGAAGGCAAGCTATGGGAAAAGATCGTCAAATGGTTTGGCAAAGGCAATGTGTACTGCTATTGCCCTAAAACAAATACTCGGCGGGAGATGCCCAGCGGTGGCTTTGAAAAAGACCGGAATACCTTAAAGAAGCTCTGTCCGGCCGAGTATTACGGAATCGAATGCAAAGGACAAGCTCAATGCCCTGTTACCCAAGGGATACGTATATCACTTTCGGAAGATCGCAGAATCTTTACGCCAATTGATCGGGCGAGTTACAAGTGGGAAAAAGAATACGATAAACGAACCAGCGTTGAGCGAGTTAACAGTCGTTTCGACGTATCGCTTGGTTTTGAACTTCATACGATCCGGGGCATGGCGAAAATGAAAGTCCGGTGTGGGTTGGCGCTATGCGTCATGTTAGCGATGGCTCTGGGACGAGTGAAAGAAAAACAGGCAGACAAAATGAGAAGTCTAGTGAGGGCAGTTTAAACAATATCCACATGTGGACAACTATTTCGAAAAAAGTATCCACAGGCCTAAATTGTGAATAAAACAGGACTGGTATGCCTTTTTTTGGGAATGGTAAAATGTTTAATGCCATGAAAGCTGTTTCATTGATTTAAAATAACGCATTTAACCCGTGTAAGAGTGTTCCAGTTCCACAGCCACAAAATAAAAATGACCACAAAGCAAAAAGCTCTCCAGATATAAAAATGTTGATTTTTTACACCAAATTATATATAATAATGTGATTCTTGAATCAGGCCGCCCTTCGGGGCGGTTTTTTCATGCGCAAATGGAGGTGACCATGACGGGATTAACAGAACAAACCTGTGCGTTTATGGAGGGTACCATGCTGCACTGCTCCTGGTTTTTGCCGCAAGGGTACATCACTATAAGGCATAAGCGGCAAACTGCGGCGAAGCGAAGGCAGTAAAAAGGCGCGGGCAGTGCCTTTTTACTGCCAAAGCGAAGCCGCCGAAACGGGGAGCCGGGGTGTCCCTGGCCGCACGACCTTGCAGCCCCACCGGGGCGCAAGGTCTAGTGCGTTATACCGCCCCGACAACCGCACGATAAAATGCCCGGCCCGCCATGTGGGGCCGGGCATTTTGGCGGGCGGGAAAACGCAGCCGGCAAGTTGCTTGGCATGATGGGGAGCGGCTGCGGTTTCAGCATGGCGGGGCGGGATGTGAAGCTGACGATTGCCGCCGTACTCACGGCAGAAAGGAGATGTTTGAATTATGCCCTATGCGATTTTGCGTTTTGAAAAAAGAAGAGGCGGACCGGCGTCTGCGCTGGAGAAGCACCACGAAAGAAAAAAGCAGCAGTATGCCAGCAATCCCGACATTGATGGCCACATATACTTGGCGGTGAAGCGACATGGCCTGACGGGAACTTGCCAGGCTCTCTATTTTTTTTATAAGTTCATTACTCTTTTTATATGTAACAAATTTTGAACATTGGACAGCATCAACTAAAAGCTTCAGTTCCGGTAATTCAAAGACACGGCTTGCTACAAAATAATCCGTAGTTTTGCTTTTTCGAGTAGCAATATCAATTCCGTAATGACGCAGAGCTTTATATCGTCATAAATTGATTTTCGCTCAGCAGTAATGCCGTAGCGTTCAAGTTCTGCTATCATATCGTTGAGTGTCACTGTATTTTCTTCATCTGTCTTTTCAAGCAGCATTTTCATTAGATATAGAAGCTTGAGTTTCTGGTTGGAACTCTTATGAATAATCCGGAACAAAATGAGCCACTATTCCGGACTGTGAGAGCCACAGTTCCGGATTTTCAGAGCCACCCTTCCGATAAGAGAGCCACCAGATGAAACTTCCTATTAGAATGTAGCTATGCACTCAGAATATGAGTGTAAATACATTCTTAGGAGGTCATCAAATGACCAATTATCGAGAGATTCTAAGTAGAGTAAACCCTGGCAACTAACTTTAGGTCAAGACCTGTCTGTTTCTCCTCGTTTCCTCTAGAGTGCCTCACTAATCCAACCTTGGCCAATTGCCAGAAGCTCCTCGTCGAACCGTACGTGCCCTATTAAGGCATACGGCTCTCCGACACCATTCATGTTAGGCATTCACAGGTCAACCTTTGACTAAGTTGTACAATCCCTTTTCCTCGAGAGTTGTAAAAACGCCTGGCTTAAACGCTTTACTCAGTCTTTGACTCGTTTTACGCCCGGTTCTGTAGAAGCGAGCCGTAATGAAGAAATCCAGCTTCCAAAATATCCGACTTACGTTACTAAGCCTGAAATATGCTTTCCATCCTCTTAAGACAGGATTTAGCTCGTTGATGATGCCCTCTATGCCACAGTACAGTCTCTTACGTGAGGTGATTCCCCGAACACGCTCTTTCAACCGTTTGACAGCCTTCTTGCTTGGCCTCAAATGGAGCCGATTGATATCACCATGACCCAACCTAATGTTGTAGCCGAGGAAATCCAGGGAATCGTCCCCTCTGAGGTTGAGGACCTTGGTCTTCTTATCATTGAATGTTAACCCCAGAGTACCGATAATGCGGTCAATTTCGCTCCGGATAGGGTTACCGATGTACCGAGCTAAAATGACAAGGTCATCGGCATAGCGGACTAACCTCGCATTATATTTCTCCCGTGGACCCGCGGGGCGGTGCCACTGTGCATCAAGTTGGTGTAATACAATGTTGGCAAGTAGCGGCGATATTACTCCGCCCTGGGGAACCCCGATGCGGCTCTTGTTTCCTTGTTTCGGTCCGCCTGGTTCCACCACGGGTACCGTTAGCCAGCCCTTGACCAGTTTCAGTACCTTCCTGTCCGAAATGCGTTTGGATAGGGCCTCCATAATTTGAGCATGTGGAATGTTATGGTTGGTAGAAGATAGCCTCGTTGCCTTGTGCTATCAGCCCCAATCAGAACCCGACGTGCAGATTTCCCGCATCAGGCTCCCCAGAATAATTCGCAGTCTTGCTTACTTAGATGTTTGGATGGATAAGTTTGGCGTACGGTAGTTTGAACCATTCCCGACTATTTAAGTAGCTCCAGTATAATCGATGTCTCTGGCTTCTACGCCGAAGCGACCGTATCCACTGCATGACAACCTCGTTGCGTAGTCCAATTTAGGTTTACAGTGGTAGAGGGAGAAATATTGGTAAAAGCCTTGTAACATGCTGGTCAACTGTTTCTGTTGATCGCGCCTTTTCCAGTGCATGTGGCCTTTGAGCCACATGTGAACCCGGTCTAGGAACTTCCGGCAACTCTTCACAGTCGGGATACGGATGAGGGCGAATTCCCCTTTTGTACCTACTCCACAAACATGTTTGAATCCCAGGAAGTCGAACGTTTCCGGTTTCTCTCCATATTGGGATTTTGTTTCTCGGGCGAAACGTCCAAAGAGGATAAGCCTAGTCTTTTCCTCCGCTAACTCCAGATTGAATTTCTTCATTCGGTCTGTGATATAGTGTTGGAAATTTTCAGCGTCCCTCTTGTACTGAAAACACACCACATAGTCATCTGCAAAACGTACTAAATACGCCTCCCCCTGGAACCATTTCTTGCATCTTTTCTCGAACCACAAGTCTAAAACATAATGCAAATAAATGTTAGCCAGTATTGGACTGATGGGGCCTCCTTGCGGAGTTCCTTCCTCGTTTCGCGTAACTACGCCGTTTTCCATTACTCCTGCTTTTAGCCATTTCCCCACTAGCCGCAGAATTACCGGGTCAGCTATGCGCTGTTTTAGCATTTTCATCAGCCATTCGTGGTTAATGTGATTAAAATAGCCCCGGATATCCGCTTCGAATATGTGGCGCACTTTCTTTGTCACAATTGTGCTACGCAGGGATTGTAAGGCCTGGTGAGGATTACGACCCGGTCTAAACCCATAGGAGAAATTAAGAAAGTCCTGCTCGAATATGGCTTCGAGAATTCTTGCTACTGCCCGTTGTACCAGCCTATCCTCGACTGTAGGTATCCCCAACGGTCTTGTCTTGCCGTTTCCCTTGGGTATTTCCACTCGTCGCACCGGCGGGGCTTTGTAACAGTTGGCTTTCATTCTCGACCATATATCCTGTGTTCTTTCCTCAAGTTGTGATTCAAACTGTCTCGTTGTCTCTCCATCGACTCCACTTGCCCCTTTTCGGTTCATCATTCGCCATGTCTCCATTAGGAATTCCGGTGTAATGATGTACGCGAGCGAGGTGAAGCGGGCCTTCGCATCAAAGCGAGCCTTAATTGCTATCCTGTCCAATTGTGTTGACATACTTATCTACCTCTATGTGTGTAGGGTATGTGTCCTTGCCAGGAACTCATTCTGCCCCGCCGCTTCCCCATGTATGTGGCTTTCCCACACTCCGAGTACTACCAGCGGGTCCGACTCCCACCGCAGCATCCGCCTTCCTGTGGATGGTCCTTTCAGTCGGCGTACTCCTATTCCGAAGACCGCGGTGGGCCTCCCGGGTTCCGTGCTGTTTCCATTTCCGTCATGCCGTGCTCTCAGACCCCGCCGAGGTCTCCGATTTCCTCGCCATTAGCGGAAATCTACTATTGCCTTCCGGAAATTCGACTCCGTCGGCCCTCGGTCGTATCACGAGGCTCAATTGCTTCACTTGCGTTACGGCCTGAACGTCGCTCTGCCTACGCTTAGCCCGTGTCGTTACCTTCACAGGCCCAAGGCTCGATTTCGGGTAGGGCGGCTTTCCCTTTTCCCGAGCAGGAATTTCACCTACTAGAAACAGCCGGCTTAGCCCGGCGCACCAAAGCACTTTGTAAGATCGGCATCGAACACCGCTGTGAATCCTTGCTTAATATTGCTTACAATGGTGTTGATGGCTGGCTTGGTGCGCACTTCTTTTGGGCCGAAATCCGAATGAGCAATCCAGAAAGTCTGCCTCGAATATGGGCTCGATGACAATGAGGCATGCCATCTGTGCTACCCGATCCTTGATACAAGGAATACCTAAAGGCCTTTGACTACCATCTGGCTTGGGTATATAAACCCTCCTGACTGGTTGTGGCCTGTAGGTTCCGTTCTCAAGTTCGGTCGCCAGAGAATTGAGGAAGTTTTCTACTCCCTCGTTTTCCTCAATGGATTTGAAGGTTCGTCCGTCGACCCCCGGTGCACCCTTGTTAGCTTTACACTTTGTCCAGGCATAGTGTAGTACATCCAGTCGATGAATCTTGTCATAGAGGCTGTAGAACCTGAATTCCTTTTCCTGCTTGGCCTTAACATAGAGTTTGCGCTGAAAGGTACGGACATTTTCAAATCCCTGTGCTAGCCTAGGCAATCAGGTATCCTCCTTCATGCAAACGTTGATGAAGTAGTGCCCCTTTTCTCCGGCGGGTTGTGTTGTCCCGTCCCTCATCGATAGTATGGGCACCTCCGACTCCTTACCAGACAGGTAGAAACTTCAGCTTCTTTGCCTTATATCCTACCTTTGGTAGCGCCACTACCGTCCGGCAAGGTCTCCCGTGTTCCCTTGGTCACCTTGGATACGTGCCATCCCTAATCACCACGACCGTTTCTATCGCTGCATATTCTCGTTACTTCACGATAGATTGGCAGGCTTCCCATTCTCGAGGCATGGTCGCCTTAACGGTAACTGTCTTTTCGGGGCCACCTCGGGTTCGCTTGCGCTACGGCCCGCATCCTGTCTCGACCTTGCGGCCTTTTCGGGCAGCTTATCTTTCGGGTCACCCCTACCGATTGCCCGCTGACTTCACGTTGAACGAGAAATTGACGTGGTAGGTACGTTTCAACCTACTGGTTAACCAAGAACTTTACACGGCGCACCTCGGGTTCGACAGTCTGTAGGCATAAAAATCGCCTCAAAACCTGGTGGGCCAAGGGCTAGATGCAATTGTGGATAACATGTCGTGTATCTACGATTTTGAACCCTTCAGAATGGAAATATCCCATATTTTCGCGGGTTCCGGGATTTCAAGCAAGAAAAGAATTCTCTTTTGCGCTTCGGTTAATTCAGTTCTCTGCCATACTTTTCCGTCAATCGATTCGTATTCTATCAAGTGCAAATCTTCCAGCTCCGAACGTAAGTTTTCCCACGTTTGGTGCGTGTTCACTTCGGCCAGTCGGACGAGAAGAAGAGCCAACCAACATAGAACGACATGGGCGCGAATGCGTTCTTCCTTGCGATGATACACGGGACGAAGTTCTAAAGTGGTTTTTAACGTTCGAAAGGCATGTTCGACTTCATACAGTTGCTTAAAACCTAAAGCAACGTCCTCCACAGAAAGCGTGTCATCCGAAGTGCGAATCAAATATTTTCCGTCCAGCCGTTCCATCTCTTTTACGGCTTGGGTATTGATCTTCAGATTACCCTTCGAATCCATCTTGAGATATTTCTTGTAAATTATGTGACTATTAAGGCGGCAATGCGCTTTGGTATGAGCTTTCCCATCGAGTTCGTTCAGTTTTGCGAGTTCATTTTTAAGCTTTTCTAAGTGCTTATCGCGCGTTGCCGCATCGCGCTTAGCTTCGGCGGGATTGCGAACCAATACGTAGCGAATACGGGCCTCGCCGTTACCAACAACGACTTCTTTAACTTCTAGATTATCGCGAATGGCTCTAAAGCGCCCTGGATGGGATAAGGCTTTTTCCACTTCGGGTTTGCCTGCTGATAGCCGTTCACCCGCAATATAGTGCCCTCCGGCTTGTTGCAGGAATCTTAGGTTTTCCTCCGATGAGAATCCACGATCCGTTACCGTAATGACTCGACCGAGTTTCCAACCGACAAGATCACGCTTAACCTCTGGAATGACGGTCATATCTGAAGTGTTTCCCGGCCAAGACCAGCAGCGAATCGGAATGCCATCCCGAGTGACCGCTAAGCCGATGACGATTTGAGGAAGGTCCGGTCGGCTATCCTTAGAATGCTCAGGAAGCTTAAACTCTTCTTCATCCCACTCATCCATTTCAAAATAAGTTGAGGTCGTATCGAAAAAGAGAAGATCCACCTCAAGGTTAAAAAGATCGGTCACCGCATTAAACACTTCGTGCTGAATCTCCTCTTCGGATTCAAGGAGAAAATCCATGGCTCGGTAGCAGTGCTGAACATCGAGTTGCTGAAGACCCGGAATGATGACTTTTTTAGGAATCCACTCTTCAAGCTTGAGCTTACTGGAAGGCGATAAAGCCCGATTAGCAACCATCGCGAAGATGACACGTTCAATTTCCGTCCTGAATTCTCGATCCTTAAGGCGCTTCTTCAAGACCTGATCGATTCCGATGCGATGCCAGAGTCCATTAAGAAAGTAGGCGCCACCCATCGGGCGGCTGGAGAGGAATTTCAGTTCCGGCGTACTTTCACTAAATAGTGTCGGTATAGGGTCTTCCCCAAGGAAGCGCTGGATACTCCGAGCGAGTCGTCTCAAAACATCCAGATCCAGTTGATCTAATCGCCCGAAATTATGGATCACCTCTGCCTGCGGTGAGCCAGATTTAGGATTTCGAACATTATGAGCTAACTGGACATATTTAACCGTACTTTTATCTTTGTTTTTACGAGAAGTTACACGAATATACATGAGTATATTTTAACATTAGATGCCTACCATTATCAAGATAACCTATAACAAAATTTATAGTTATCCACAGCTTCGTGTGCCTACACATTTCGGAATTATCCACTTGTGGATAAACCCTCAAACCCGCGGGGCTACTGGGTCTCAAATTTTTCCACGTGCCTAAAATGCTGTTTGACTGTCGAACCCGAGTTAACGATTCCTCAGACTTCCCCTAATAAAAAATCCCGTGAAACACTCGTCCACGGGAACATACAACATACTGAATTATTTTATTCAAATCACCGTAACTGTTTAAATTGAATAGCTATTATGTGATACTCCTATTTCAACTCATTTTCTGCGTACGATCATTGCTACAAAGTTCATGTATTCACCAGCTCCTGCACTCATAGATTTTCGGTCACCAATAGCATACTCGTTATCGCAAGTAAGCCAATCGCTCCAACATTCATCAAAGCTCTCCATTTCACAGACTGAAACGATTTCAATTCCATCCGTTTCTTTAGCTCATATTCCGCAAGTTAAATTTTGGGAAAAGTTATTTTATTCCATTTAAAGGATTTTAACTATTTCATGTCGAATGTTATCTCTAAATTTTCATGGAGGTAACATTATGACGAATTCATTCGCTGATATCCGCACCATACGAGCATCAAGTGTTCCCGTCGCTGCGGCCCTGTGCCGTACGGCAAAAATCGCTCAGGCGGTAAACCAAATGGTTCACTGGAAAGAAGCTAATTCAAAGATTTCTCCCGGTTTGCTCATTGAAACCTTGGTGATTTGTATTCTTTGTGGCCGCAAACCCCTGTGGAAGATCGAACAATTCTGGGCCCAACAAGACTTGCCAAGTTTATTCGCTGATGTTGAACTCAGTGTTGAACAACTTAATGATGATGCTTATGGCCACGCCTTGGATAAGCTTGCCGAGGTATCGATGGAACAATTGGTCAGTACAGTTTCCCTATCCTTACTCCAGGCACACTCCCTTGGCATAAATGTTGTTCATCTTGATACGACATCAAAGTCCGTCCAGGGGGCGTACACCGGTCAGGCCCATGATGAATTTGAGATTAATCACGGGTTTAGTAAGGATCTGCGCCCCGATCTGAAACAGTTCAAACTTGGTGCCGCTGTTCAGGAACATGGATTAGTCATAATGGGTGAATTATTAGCCGGCAATAAAGCTGACGTAGAGTGGAATCCGGATGCTGCTCTCAAGATACAGGAGCTTTTCACCAAGCAAGGATTCAAAGACGTCATCTTTATCGCTGATTGTGCCCTGATTTCTACCGGAGGCTTAAAGCGCTTAGCCGGACAGGAGGTGCAGTTTATCTCTAGGTTTCCCGAAACCTTTAGCTTAGCCAGGGAATTAAAACAGTTGGCATGGGACCAAGACCATTGGCAGGAAATCGGGATGCTAGCGAGTAGTAATGCCAACCAGGCAGCTCGCTATCGGGTATTTCCGGTACAAAGAAAACTGGATGATCGAGAATACAACTTCCTGGTCGTTCACTCTAGCATGCTGGAAGCCAGCAAGGAGAAAACCTTGATTAAGAGGATAAGCAAACAGAAAGAAGAATTGGAACGCAAGGCGAAAAACCTAACTTCCACAGCTTTTGCCTGTGAACCGGATGCCCACAGCGCTCTCCAAGCTTTTGCCAAAGAGGTTGCTAAGCTAGGCTACTCATTTTCTGGAACAGTGGAGTGCCAGACTGTCACAACCTATGCACGCAAGGGGCGTCCGAAGAAAGGTGAACAACCGATTGAGACGGTTAGTTACCGAGTTAACTGCACAATAGGAGACTTGAATCCTGATCTTTTTGAACGGCTGCGCCAATTGGAATCAACCTTCGTGCTCATTTACTCCATACGGGATCAACAGAAATATACTCCGGCAGCCATTTTAGCTGAATACAAGCGTCAAATCTCGATCGAAACGAAGTTTCGGTTTTTGAAAAGTCCGGTGTACCTAGGGCCGGTTTTTCTAAAGAGCAAGAAACGAATCCATGCGCTTGGATATGTGTTTATTTTGGTGCTCATGTTGGCATCTTACCTTGAGTATCGGGTACGACAGAGTCTTAAGGAACGAAATGAATTTGTCCAGTTACCGGGAAATAAGAAGACTGACACTCCATCAATAGCAACAATTCTGGAGGTGCTAGCCACAATAGAAGTTGTCGTTGTGCAAGGGCAACGATATTTCCCGAGCAATTTGAATCGCCAGGCTTTGGACATGGTGCAGTGGGCAGGTTTTGACCCATCAATCTATCTAAAGCCTAATAGGATCCAATAGGTACTTGTAAGGATTTACCATGCCTTAAAATAAGGTAAGTAAATCCGAACTCGCGGAACAAGAGCTGTACAGAAACCTCATCTAAAATAATTGTTTCCCCACACTACTCTCGCAGTATAGAGAAACACATCAATTTTTGGCCACAACCACAATATATAGTGTTTCTATCACTGGGTTTATACCATATTTAGTGGTGTGTTTTCTTTCGAGCCGAACCACGGTCTCCACGTGTTTTCTGTACAGAAACATGTGCTAAAAAGAAAATGTTTCCCCACACCCCTTGCTGCAGTATAGAGAAACATAGCGCTTTCGGTCAAAACCACAACATATAGTGGCGTCATTGCTGGGTTTATGCATCATCTAGTTATGTGTTTTCTATCCAGCCGAAGTACAGTCTCAAAGTTCTTTCTAAAAAAGTAGGTCTCAACCCCAAAAAGTAAATGTTACCCCGGACTACTCTCGCAGTCTAGGGAAACAAATCTTTAGGACCAAAAAGCATTCCAGTTGTATGAATTTTGTGAAGTTCGGTGATTAGGAATATACTGGAACAAATTAAGCATAATTAAAAGATGGTGTCTGTGTAAGCGTCAAACTCTCCCCACATAGAAGCTTTGTTAGATATGTAGGATAATCTTCCTCAAAAGCGATTACATGAGGAGGATTTTTTCATGACAAGGGCGGAAATGCGTCAAGTTTGGGGAGCCCGTTTTGAAGAATACCGTGCCAGTGGTCTAAGTGCCAAAGCCTGGTGTGCAGCACATGATGTTAAGCCCGAGAGATTATGGTACTGGCTCAAAAAGATTGAGGGTAAGACCCACTCTGTAGAGTTGACCCGATGGCTTCCTCTTGACGTAAGTTAACCTGTTCATCCGGTAGAAAATACCTTGCTGGTTCGAGGCGGAGCCGTAAGTATCGAAGTAAAATCCGGGTTTGATCAAACACTGTTTTCCGATGTCGTTCGGATACTGTCCTCGTTATGCTAGGCGAAGCTCCTGTGGACAGGGTCTATCTTGCCTGTGGTGCGACCGATTTGCGTAAGTCCATTGACGGGTTAGCGGTGCTTGTTAAAGAAGCGTTCGACCTTGACCCGTTCTCTCCCTGCCTCTTCGTTTTCTGCAATCGTCAGCGCGCCGCTCCACTTTTGCAGAAGTCGGCGGTTCTATTTATGTGTTAAAGCCTTTTTTATTGGACAATCCATCTCGAAAACAAATAACTCTACGGAGCGTTTATTGAAAAACTCTATTCAATCATTACAATTTATACAGGGGGGTAGAGACAATGCAAAATATAAATGTTGGCAACATTATTCGTAAATTACGTACAGAAAGAGGAATGACGCAAAAACAGCTTACGGATAAAATGAATATTAGCGATAAAACCGTTTCTAAATGGGAACGTGGTTTAGGCTGTCCCGATGTTTCTCTGCTCTCGGTACTGTCCGACCTCCTTGAGGTTGATATCGGTAAACTATTAAGTGGCGATTTAGCCCCCAATGACTTTGTAGGAGGAAATATGAAAAAGACAAAATACTATGTCTGCCCTGTGTGTCATAATATTTCACTTTGCACAGGTGAAGCAGAAGTATCATGCTGTGGCAGAAAAATTGAACAGCATCAAATGCAGAAAGCTGAAGAAAACGAGATGCTTTCTGTCGAAGTAATCGAAGAGGACTGGTATATCACAGCGGCTCATCCAATGAACAAAGAACACTATATATCCTTTGTCACATTTGCAACCGGCGACCGTGTTCAGATTATCAAGCAATATCCCGAATGGGATATGCAACTTAGGATACCAAAAAGAGGTCATGGAATGCTTATTTGGTACTGTACTAGGCACGGATTATTTTATCAATTAATATAAAGGAGTTTAAGTATGAAATATATTGTTTTTAATGGAAGTCCTGCTGCGTCAAGTAGTAGCACCAATGTAATTGCACAGACTTTTTTAAGCGGAGCAAAGCGAGCAGGTGCTGAAACCGAAAATATATTTTTGATAGAGAAAAATATCGGGCACTGTAAAGGCTGTTTTTCATGCTGGTTTAAAACACCGGGGAAATGCGTTTTACAAGATGATATGCAGGGATTACTTGAAAAGTATAACTCTGCCGACGTTGTGTGCTTTGCTTCTCCGGTCTACACATGGAACATGACTGCAGCTTTAAAGAATTTTGTTGACCGTCTTGCCCCTCTAAAAAGCCCTTTGATAGTAAATAAAGACGACAATTTTGACCTCGTCGATTCTGCTCCCAAAACACAGCAGTTTATGGTTATTTCAAATTGTGGTTTTCCGGGGAACAACAACTTTGAAACGATGAAAGTTGTATTTAAGTCTTGTAATCCTGTTTTGGAGATTTATCGAAACTGTGGTAAGTTACTGAAAAGCAAGGACGAAAAAATTAAAAGTATTGTTGATGATTATTTGAAAGTTGTTGAGCAAGCAGGTTATGAAATGGCAACACAAAATAGCATTTCAGAAGAAACAAAAGCAGGACTCCAAAAAGAGCTTATGTCTGTTCCTGAATATGTGAAATACATCAGAATGTAGCATCGGCGATTTTGAGCATAAAATGAAGTTACCCCACTATCGAATTATGAAGGTCTAAAAGAGCCACTATTCCGGTAGTCATTGAGCCACCTCTCCGGAGAATTAAGCCATCATTCCGGGTGGAAGGCAGTTATGGGGTAAAACCCCATACAAACTGATTATTGGCAGTATAAGAATTAGCGGAAGTTATGCCCCCACCTCATAAGGCTGTTACGCCTGGTGCTTTGTATATTTGTCACGTTTCCATCGTTTAAATGTGAACATTATAAGTCAAATTCCATCCCAAGGTTAACGTGTAAATCATGCATAATCTTCGTCATTTCCTCCTCCGAGGCATTCCAGCCTTCTGCCTTTAACTCATTAATGATTCTATTAAACATTGACTTGGGGGGAGGAGGAACATCTTGAAAATCTGCTTCAGAACCTCCAACGATTAGGGAAAGAATGTTATATTCCTGTAGGGCCTCAATTTCTTTCTGAAACCTATCAACGTCTAAGATTTCCAGCGTTTTTATGATATCAAGGTTTTTACTTCTATTGTCTAACGTATTTCCATTAATGTGGAACACTTGATACCCTTTAGGAATAGGGCCATGATGAGACTCCCATATAATATTATGCATGAAAATTACCTTACCGTTTTTGTCCATGGTATAAGCATAAGAAACGCCGTGTTTATCCTGATATTCTTGGAATGCTTGATTTGAAGACTCAAAAAGGAAATCTCCATAAACAAACTTTACCCCAGGCTTAATGCCATCTTTGAATAGTTTAAGACGTATCTCCTTTAAGAGAATTGTCGTATCTAGCAATTGTTGGTGGATTGAGTGTATAGTTTCAGCGTCTATGACATTACTGAAATTTATTGTTACCGTTTTATTCTCATTCCAATTCTCTTTACTAGAACAATGCTTTGCGTATACGTCCTCCGCATAACAGTAATAAAGTACATTTTCTTCAATAGCATACAAAGAATAAAAAGAGCATGGATGATTCAAAAGGTAATTCAAATTTGATAATGATACGCTATAAGAATAATCTCCCCTGCCATTAGGTTTTTTGCTCGAAGATTTTAGCTGTACGTGTGACCTGACATTTGTCGGGGAAGTGCCATTATTAATAAGTGCTTCTATGCAAATATCAACACCATAATCGTTATCGGTTTCTTCTCGCACAATAAATAAAGGGTCACTAAATATATTTCGAAAGGCTAATCGAGCCATATCATTTTTGACGTGGGTTTCACTTCTTTCCGGAAGTTTCCCCAATAAATCTCCATAATCCATTACCATATTCCTCCGTTCAACTAGCGCGATGATTAAAAACATTCCGCACGCTTCCTGAAAATTCCTCCAATAACCACAAAATATTTCTCTCGCTATCCATCGCTGTGTAATGTCATACCGCATATTCCATCTACGCCTACACCTAATGCAGACACAAAAAAGTCCCAAGACGTAAAGTCTAAGGACAAGAAATTGCCTATAAAAGATAGTTAAAGTGTAGCCCTCCCTAGTAGCGTCTCACGAGCGGGAAATGCCCCTACCTTATATACCGAATACGCCTGAAGTCCGTCCTAACCGGAATGGAAGTTGGAAGAAACAAGAGGAATGTTACGGTATATGGATAATGTGAAATATATAAATTATTCACTTCAATTTATATACAAAACGTTTAAACGGGAGGTTCAATTACTTTAAACCAAAAGTCATTTTTATAATTCCTATTGACAATAAAATGTTCATTTGCTAAAAATCTGGTCTTTCTGTTTATACTGTCAACACTTTTCCTTTGTACAGAAATATATAAAGGTAAAGGTGTATGCGAAATTATAATGAGTTGCTTCGGTGAAACTGGCAGTGTAACCTCAACTTTCTCATATCCTAATCCAACTGAACGATAGAAAGGGGGTCTTTTATATGCTTCAGGATCAAACCAAACACAAGGATTATCGGATGTAATAAATCCCACTTCATCGTCAGTATTAAGTATTGACATGTGCATTTTAGTATAACAGTCAAATTCTGCGTTAATCCTTGGAATCAATTGAGTTTGCATAGGCTCATTATAAAACTTTTCTATCTGCTCTAATGAATATGATTGACCATCGTTTAATCGCCCTATTGATGCCATTGCTTTTTTCCCTTCGGGTGAAGCATTTTCATATTCCATTTTCATCATTCTTCCTAATTCTAGAACCCTACCCCATTGCTCGGATATATGTTCTTTTATTGCGACCGTCCTATTATGTATCGCCGCAACGAAGGCCAGAATATAGTATTTTTCTTCTGTAGATAACTCTTTCTTTGCTTGTAACTTATTATCTCTGATTGATGCAAATTTTCCTTCGAGACCACATAAACCCCGTTCAATATCTAAAAATCTATTTCCCTTTTCGTCATAAATAGTATACATATCTGATTCATAGAAAATATTTTTAGGACTCTTTTTCTTAACTTTTTGGCCATTATAATCAAACATCCAAACATATTTATCATAACCTTCAGGAATATTAGGGTCACACCAGCTTTCCAGATATGATTGAGGTATGTAATGCTGTTTTTTGTTTTCCAAAAATTTCACCTACATAAATTTTTTAATATTGTAATATTTGTTTAACTAAATCTGGGAATGTCCCTTCGATATATCTCGTATTTTCGAGTGTACCCTATTGTCAGATATTTTTTCTTCTAGTCAATGAAAACAATTACCTTAATTTAGTATACTCCATAATATCATTCCAGTCATTCCGGAATTATGAAATGAAAAAGGAGGTCTGCACTAGCCGTCCCCCGCAATATACCAAGTTCACATTATAGACATTGCACTAAACCGCTAGCGCGGTGGTTTCTAAGTATGTCCCCGAATAATATTGTTGTTAGCAATCACCCCCAGTTTGAATCTCCTGTAAAACATTGGATATTCTATTTTGCAGGAGATGATTGAACTATGACAAAAGAAGAAGTTTTAACCAAACTGAAATTTGATGTTGAGCTTAGAGGATTTAGTAAGCATACCCAGGATGAATACTATACCAAAGTCAAACTCTTTCAGGACCACTTCCCGATAAACCTGCAACTGAGCTAGGCGTAGAAGATGTCAGACAGTTTCTTCATTATCTCACTACAGTTAAGAAGCTTGCTCCTGAATCGGTGAATACCTACAACAGCGGCCTCCGCTTTTTGTATGGCTTAACTTTGAACGTTAATTTAAACCATAGGCAAATCCCTCGCCACCGGAAACCACGTAAACTCCCTGACATCCTTACCCAAGAGGAGATACAAGCCCTTTTTAACGCCTGCGACAACTTGCGAGATAAATGCATTCTTATGACCCTCTATGGTGCGGGACTCCGCCTAAGCGAAGTGGCCTCCCTAAAAGTCTCAGATATCCATAGCGATAAAATGCAACTGTTCATCCGCAACGCCAAAGGCGGCAAAGATCGATATGCTCTGCTTTCTCAAGCCAATCTCGAGATTCTTAGAGCTTACTGGAAAGCTTACCGCCCCAAAGAGTGGCTTTTTTACAGCAGGAATCATACCGGCACACACATGACTCCTAGAGCTGTAGAAAATCTTTTTAATAAATATGTAAAGAAAGCTAACATCACTAAAAACGTGACAGTCCATTCTATGCGTCATAGTTTCGCCACTCACCTGCTTGAATCCGGCACAAGTATTTATCACATTAAGCAACTGCTCGGTCACTCAAATATCAACACGACCTGCATCTACTTGCATTTGGTTAAGATTGAATCTCTCAAAGTAACAAGTCCTCTTGATCAGATGGCTGAATCGGAAAAAACCAATGGCTGAGGTTCAAGATATCTTCATAAAATACGGTAAAAACTATCGAACCAACCACAAGCTCACTCTTGAGCAGCATAAAGCGATGTCGGCCATTCAAAAATGCAGAACGTCACAGTTAGGTGGTCATAAGGAGGTTTGTGATAGTTGTGGGCATACCCGAATTTCGTACAATTCTTGCCGTAACAGGCACTGCCCTAAATGCCAAGCTCTTGCCAAAGAACGCTGGATTGAAAACCAGAAAAGCAATTTGCTCGACATCGGATACTTCCATGTGGTATTTACCATCCCAGATACTCTCAATTTAATGGTCTACCAAAATCAAAAAACAGTTTATACCCTTTTGTTTAAGACCGTTGCTGAAACTCTCGCCGATTTAGCATCTGACAAAAAATATCTCGGTGCAAAGATTGGCTTCACATCGGTTCTGCATACTTGGGGACAAAACCTCATGCACCACCCGCATATTCACTGCATTGTACCCGGCGGCGGATTATCCTCCATCGAAAAATGGGTGAACAGCAGAATGAAATTCTTCATTCCGGTTAAGGTTTTATCCCGGAAGTTCAGAGGTAAGTTTTTGTATTACCTTAAACAACTCTACGTCCTAAACAAGCTTGAATTTCACGGCAGTCAAACCTATTTTGCCGACGATAATGAATTTGAAAAACTTCTCTCCTCTCTCTATAGCAAAGAGTGGGTTGTTTATTGCAAACCGCCGTTTAGAAATTCTGCTTGTGTTGTTGAATACCTGGGCCGATATACTCACCGAGTGGCTATATCCAATAAACGCATCGTTAGCATTGAAAAGGATACAGTTTCCTTCAAATGGCGGGACTACAAGGATGACAGTAAACATAAGGTTATGACGCTTTCCGCTGAGGAGTTTATCCGCAGATTTCTTATTCATATCCTACCGAGTGGCTTTATGAAAATAAGACACTACGGCTTGCTAGGCAATCGTAACAAGACAACCAAACTGAAGATTTGCAAACAGCTTACACATACGCCTCTTTTAACCGAAGAAAAAGCATCTACGCTTCAACTCATCCAGAAGCTAACCGGAATAGATGTATCTAAATGTCCTATCTGCGGATCGGAAAAATCTAAACGATTTATGAGCTTAGGTAAATCTCCCCCTCTCACGATCCAAACTGCATGTATTTAAAAAATTGCCCTGTCATGGGGAGGGGGAAACTATATCTATTTCAACATGATTAAGCCTGCTCTGATACATTTTCCCACCTAGTTTCCTAATAGGTCATTTAAATTAGGTGGGCGATTAGATGTTCAATCCCCATAGCGAAGAGCACCCATCACGCGGTTTCGTGCAATGTAATTATCCAAAGTTAGGCAAGCAATTTCTCCACTAGAACCTGCTTCTAATTTACTCAAGCTCTGATTCGGGTTTGAGCTTTTTTACGCCTAACTTCGGATAACTTGCTAGACATACTTCGAAGGTTGCGCACAGCTATCGCGCAAAGCCAATTATCAGAAACGGGGTTTATTCCTTCTATTGTCAAACAACGCAAAATGCCAGAGAGCAAACTCTGGCAAGTCTAAAACACCCTACAGATAACCTAGTAACATGTTTCCCCACACTAACGTGCTGTACGAGGAAACACATCATTTTTTGGCCAAAACCACAATATATAGTGGCTCTATCACTGGGTTTATACCCTATTTAGTGGTGTGTTTTCTATCGAGCCGAACCACCGTCTCAACGTGCATCGAATCGGCACATCGGCTCAAAAGAAAACACATGTGTTATGACTGATATGTTTCTACACTCATTGATATGTACAAGGAAACGCCTCATTAGAAAACACTACATCAAGTTTTATTTCGATCAATACACACTATATATTGTAGTGTGTTTTCTTTGCAGGCGAACGATCGTCTCAACGCGTCACCGGAGTAGGACATATCTGCGGTTACAATCTTTTATGCCAAAAATTAACATATCGAAACCAAGGTTGAGCGAGCTATTAAATGTATATTTTCAGCCCGAATATTTAAGCTACACTCAATGTAATACGAAAAATGGCATATAAGGAAGGCGATTAGTTTCGCCCTCCTTTAACTTGCTTATACTTGTAAAGCTTTTTCCACACTTTTTTGCAGTGAAGTCAACGAAGTACCAATCAAATTAGACAAGTCGCTGGAAACCACTCCAAAAACACC
The DNA here is from genome assembly GCF_054657415.1 of Paradesulfitobacterium aromaticivorans. NCBI lineage: Bacteria > Bacillati > Bacillota > Clostridia > Eubacteriales > Peptococcaceae > Paradesulfitobacterium > Paradesulfitobacterium aromaticivorans. The sequence goes on from NZ_BAAHYT010000010.1 coordinate 1,061,717, forward strand.
GTTAGCAATATCAGTATGAATCTTAGTAATATTTTCTGCAATAAATTCCGGCATACCTGACTTAACATAGATTTCTTTGAGTTCAGCAGCAGTTACAGCCCGATGCAAGATCTTCCTACCGGAAATTTTCGAAGCAATTTCTGCTACATCTGCAAAACTCCAAAGATTGTTGGAAGTCAATTCATAGGTCTTGTTTTCATGACCAGACTCAGTCAGCACTACCGCAGCAGCTAAAGCATAGTCACTGTAACTAGCAAAGTTCAACGGTCCGTTTCCAGTAGCGGAAATGAATTCACAATGTTCAGCAGCATTTTTTAGCAGTTGGGAATTAATAAATCCTTCCAGAAAGAATCCATTGCGAAGAAATGTGTATGGAATTTCCGTAGCAAGTATCGCTTGTTCAGTAGCTTGATGGCTATAAGCTCTTAATGCACTGACTGTAGGTACTATCTTTTCTGGAAAAGCTTTCCCTGTTCCAGCAAAAACAATTTGTTTCACTTCCGCCTTTTTTGCAGCTTCAACCGCATTAAGCTGTTGGCGAATCCGGACTAAAGGGTTAGGTTCAGAAATTGAAATAATTAGAATTTTAGAGGCTCCCTCAAATGCTTTATCCAATGATTCCGAATTGTTGAAGTCTCCTTGACGAACAGCTACTCCTTGTTTTGACAAAAAATCAGCTTTTTCAGGATTTCGAACACTTACAATGATTTCACTCGCTGGTACCTTGTTCAACAAATGATTGAGAACGAGTTTACCAAATTGACCGGTCGCGCCGGTAACTAAAATGGACATATGCATTCCTCCTTGTTATTCCTGTTAAAAAGTAGTAAAGTAATATTGTGTTTAATGCTCATATTGAGTTTACATATAATGAGTATACTCAATATGAGTGTAACCACTATGTTCAACCCTGTCAAGGAGGATTTTATGACTGAGCAGAAATTATTGTTTGAAGGAACGACTCCTTCAGCAGAGGACGTATTGCATACATTAATTAGGGTCACCCATTATCTCGAGAGACAATTTGAGATAAATTTATCCAACTTAAATACACCATTTCAATTGACAGGCCCAAGGATGCGCATTCTCCTTGCTGTTGCTAAATGGGATAAAATACGGGCTAGTGATTTAGCAACAAGATTGGGCATTCAAGCCCGAACTGTTACTCAATTTATAGATGCCCTTGAGAGGGAAAATCTTATTGTCCGTCTCCCTGACCCCAATGATCGTCGGGCTATACTCTTACAGCTTACAGATACTGCACAACCTTATGTTGAAAAAATTCAAGCTGCGATAAAGGATGCAGCTGAAAAAGTATTGAAGCATTTGAGCTTTACACAACGTAATCAAGTGCTTGAAACACTTTCAATGCTTGCCAATTATACGAATATATCCAATACGAATACTACAGAATAAAAACAGAATTTTTGGCTGTTCAATACTCACAAAATGTAATGGTCTACAATAAAGCGCATACCCCCTCTTAGCAGATGCTTTGAATATTAGTTGTTATTTGCTTTACTTAATCCATTCCAACAGTATTGGCAACGGTCAATCCTTACTCCAAATCTTATAACCCTAACTATATAGCTCTACTATTATCTCAACGTGAGCAGTTCGTAAAAGCATCTCTAACAAAATTATTTTTGTTAGTATCTTATACCTTTTAACGATTCCTCAAACCTTTTAACGATTCCTAACTTTTTAACGAAAGGTAAGATCTTCCCTCAAGGGGGGTGCATCTTTCAACGATTAGGGTGCAAAAATAGAAAAAGCACCGCTGTAAACGATGCTTTTTCTGCCTCAAAAAGCCGAAAAGCCCGGTATTACCGGACTTTTTATTGTATCAATTATTGAGTACTTAGTTGGTGGAGATGAGGAGGTTCGAACCCCTGACCGGTGGTTGTTCGTAAGGTAGTATAAATTATCACTGCAAATTTAGGCGCAACTTGAAATAAAGCCGAGTACATCCTCAATTACTAAGGCCTTAAGCTCAGAGTTATAAATATGTACAGCTCTGATCAACTCAATCTCACGGGGAAGCTCGTCCAACTTAAATCCAAACGGGGCTGGTCTCGTCGAACTACCAAGACCACTATTTGTGTTACTTAATATAAACCAATCCCCGTATAAAGCATCGCCAGCCTTCAGCAACAGAAGATTAAACCCTATCCCCTTAGAATCATATACCCGACCCCAAGCTAAAATATCCCGTTTTTCACATTGAGGGATATAGTGTTCATTACGATACCCTTCATCTCTGAAAATCCGATCAACATGTACTTTCCGGACATGATTCTCCATAAGTATTGCTTCCATCTCAATTTGTATCCTGTTATTCGACGGTGTGGTTATCGTATTAGAGAACCGTTCGCCATTTGGATAACCTTTTTCAGGAGTCAATTTATACGTTCCTGTACCGGCATACTGACTATTGAATCGTGAAACAAAATCGCGTATCGGATTAATAACTGTACTCTCATATTGAGAATATATTAAACGGCAAAAATCCTCTTTCTCTTGAGCCAGTCGCTTTTCTTCAGATAATTGTTTTTGTATGCGGATGTCTGCATCGTTTCGAGTTTTTAACGCCGCATCAACAAAGCTATTTATTTTATCTTGCGGCATCGGCGCTGTTTTAAGTGATTTTATGATATCCGTCCAATTTGTAAATCTTTTTTGAATAGGTTTTTCAAGCATGCGAATGATGACGGATGCAATATTCGGTGGCAGTTCAGAGTTGAATGATGCAGGATTTTTCACAGGTTGATATAGATGAGCATTTCTATATGCCAAGATATCTTGACTTCCGCCTGTGTCATATGGGTATTGTAGTGTTGCTAACTCGTAAAATACTATCCCCATTGAATAGATGTCCATCTGAATAGTATTTTTATTGTTATCCCATGCTTCAGGCGCAACATATTTTGCCGTTCCGTATCCCTTAAACGTTAAAGTGCGAGTATTCTCCCCAGAAAACTTTGACAGTCCAAAATCACTAATTTTCAAGGTATTACCGCATATCAGAATATTATCTGGTTTGATATCTCTGTGAACTAAGACCTGGTTAATAACATCCATTCCACAAGCCAATTGTATAAATAATTGCATTAGTAGCTCGATGTCAAAAGGCTTTCTGGCTTTTTGTTGTTGTACTATTAAATCCGATAGAGTGCCGGAGTCCGCATATTCCATAATGATGTACGGAGGATATTCTGTGTATTTAGTCCCATCATGGGCATATTGGTATCTTATAACATGAGGCGATTCTACTGTAGCAGCTTGCTGTAATTCTTTTTGAAACGAAAGAAGACCCTCATTGCTATCAAAAGAAGGTAGCAAAGTTTTAACTGCGAATAATTGACCGTCACTTTCTCTGTGCGCTTTAAATACATTTGCAAAACCGCCACTGCCAATCATTTCATCAAGAATATATGAACTTTCTTCTCCATCCTGGATAACAGAACCTACTGTAATTAACATTTTATACCCCCTGACTTCACTTGTATCCCTTTAATGACAATTAGGATTATTCCGCAATATAAAACCCCAGAGTCTTTACGGTCCGGATAAACTTGTCCCAATAAACTGGATACTTGTTGCTTCCATATATTTTAATCGGTTTTCTATTCAAAAAACGAACCTCTAACTCCCATTGCGTTCCGTCCACGATATGCTGATCAACATAACGCTTTTTCCAGTCGGTAATATAGCAGTGAAAAATACTATGTATAAAAGCTTTCCATTCTTCTGGGCTAAGTTGTTCTTTAGCAGTGGGTTCTGTATCCGAAAAACCGGGGCCAAAGGTATAGTGCACTACGGCGCCATCTTCCATCTTTAAGACCATAATCATTTGACTCCCGCCAAAGAATCCTCCGATGCTAAAATAAAAAGAAGTCGCTTCATTTTCTAATTCTGCGGTCGGCGCTCCGAAGTCTTTTTTGCATTTATTACTGTGATACATAGGATCACAATCTGTAATACAGCACCCGCCAAGCACAACATCAACCATGTTAAGGTGTTCTTCCAGCTCGGGACTCATCGCAGGCATACCATATAAAATTTTCGCCGTTTTCTTAGATCCACATCGCGGACAAATTCGTTTTGGCATAAACCTCTTACCACTTATTCGTCAAGCATCAGCTTTTTCTTTGAGTTTCTGAGTTTACGTATTTCCTCTCGCTCAATCGTCTGAATGCTTTTATCCGGCACAGGCAAGTCCTCAGGAAGAGTAGCACCCATTTCAATAATCGCTTTGCGTATCTTTTCTGCCACCTCATAATGCGTGTTGTTTGCAGCGACGGCGGTGGATACTTCATCACGCTTTAGTTTTTCTTCGGTCTGAGAAATTCTGAACAGGTTGGCAATCAGCTCTGTGCTTCCCATATAATCAAGAATTTTTTCATTTTTCTTCAAGCCTTTATTTGCATGGATATCCGCAACAGTCATACCGCCATAAAGACCCATATATCCAGCGTTTTGAAAAATTGCAAATTCCTCATCGGTAATCACACCGGCATTATGCGCTGCTTCCGCAAGAAGCTGATTCCACTGTTTGATGTTTCCACGAGCAACTAATCGTTTATTATTTTCATCAAGCTGATTAAAAGCATCCTGAACTTCTTGGCGGCGTGTCTGAATAGCAAAATAAGTTTGTCCCAGAGCAATTATTTCTTTGCGTGGATCGCCGTTTTGAACAATCAGATAACACGCATATCGTGTGAGTTCATAATCAGGTATATGTTTTTTAGCTTTTTTAGGCATTTCTATCGTTTTGCTGACCTCAGCAAAATGATCAGAAACTTCAAATCCGCTGTTTTTGCAGGCAAGAATCGCACGGTCAATTACTTTTTGAAAATTTCTCCACTGAACATATTCTAAGACTTCAGCAAGCTCACGAGCATACCAGAATTCTGTTCCGTTTTCCCGAACATGCTTTATGCTTTCAAATGTTTTATATTCCTCAGCGTTTAAATTTGACATATTTTCTTCCTCCAGACCGCCCCTTCGGGAAAATTATCTTGATTTCGTTATATCATATCCGGATGCATTATTTTCGCTTTTATCATAAGCATTATCTATGTATTTCTGAGGATTAGCCAGAAATGTTTCTTCCTCTACATAGGCAATATAAGAGCCGGTCAAGGCATCTACGGTTTTGCAGGTATTACAATGATATTTTTTAGGGTTTTGGTTGAACCTGTTATTGTTGATAATATCAAAAACCTTTGACTCTTCATAGGAAGATGATTCGCAACCGTCGCTATTAGTATGACTATTTTTAAACCAGCTATATCCACCGTTTTGCTTCATAATAACTCCGACGACACCATTTGTTTGCGATGTTCTTTCTTTGCGCGAATAGTTCTTTAAGCAATATTCAATCTCCCAATCGATCCATTTACTCTTCTTTATGTTTGGAGAAATAATTACAATTGTGACGGAGGTATCATACATCATATCCGCAAGATTTTTTCTGATGTTTTCCGTTTTCGTATCAGTCAAATCAGGGGAATCACTTGTTTCTCCTTTGTAGCTCTTGTTCCGCGAGTTCAGATTCACTCATTTTAATTTAAGACATGGTAAATCCTTACAATGTCTTACTGGATGCTTTCAGCAGGCTTTAGGTAAATTGATGGGTCAAAACCTGCCCACTGCACCATGTCCAAAGCCTGGCGATTCAAATTGCTCGGGAAATATCGTTGCCCTTGCACAACGACAACTTCTATTGTGGCTAGCACCTCCAGAATTGTTGCTATTGATGGAGTGTCAGTCTTCTTATTTCCCGGTAACTGGACAAATTCATTTCGTTCCTTAAGACTCTGTCGTACCCGATACTCAAGGTAAGATGCCAACATGAGCACCAAAATAAACACATATCCCAGCGCATGGATTCGTTTCTTGCTCTTTAGAAAAACCGGCCCTAGGTACACCGGACTTTTCAAAAACCGAAACTTCGTTTCGATCAAGATTTGACGCTTGTATTCAGCTAAAATGGCTGCCGGAGTATATTTCTGTTGATCCCGTATGGAGTAAATGAGCACGAAGGTTGATTCCAATTGGCGCAGCCGTTCAAAAAGATCAGGATTCAAGTCTCCTATTGTGCAGTTAACTCGGTAACTAACCGTCTCGATCGGTTGTTCACCTTTCTTCGGGCGTCCCTTATGTGCATAGGTTGTGACAGTCTGGCACTCCACTGTTCCAGAAAATGAGTAGCTTAGCTTAGCAACCTCTTTGGCAAAAGCTTGGAGAGCGCTCTGGGCATCCGGTTCACAGGCAAAAGCTGTGGAAGTTAGGTTTTTCGCCTTGCGTTCCAATTCTTCTTTCTGTTTGCTTATCCTCTTAATCAAGGTTTTCTCCTTGCTGGCTTCCAGCATGCTAGAGTGAACGACCAGGAAGTTGTATGCTCGATCATCCAGTTTTCTTTGTACCGGAAATACCCGATAGCGAGCTGCCTGGTTGGCATTACTACTCGCTAGCATCCCGATGTCCTGCCAATCGTCTTGGTCCCATGCCAACTGTTTTAATTCCCTGGCTAAGCCAAAGGTTTCGGGAAACCTAGAGATAAACTGCACCTCCTGTCCGGCTAAGCGCTTTAAGCCTCCGGTAGAAATCAGGGCACAATCGGCGATAAAGATGACGTCTTTGAATCCTTGCTTGGTGAAAAGCTCCTGTATCTTGAGAGCAGCATCCGGATTCCACTCTACGTCAGCTTTATTGCCGGCTAATAATTCACCCATTATGACTAATCCATGTTCCTGAACAGCGGCACCAAGTTTGAACTGTTTCAGATCGGGGCGCAGATCCTTACTAAACCCGTGATTAATCTCAAATTCATCATGGGCCTGACCGGTATACGCCCCCTGGACGGACTTTGATGTCGTATCAAAATGAACAACATTTATGCCAAGGGAGTGTGCCTGGAGTAAGGATAGGGAAACTGTACTGACCAATTGTTCCATCGATACCTCGGCAAGCTTATCCAAGGCGTGGCCATAAGCATCATCATTAAGTTGTTCAACACTGAGTTCAACATCAGCGAATAAACTTGGCAAGTCTTGTTGGGCCCAGAATTGTTCGATCTTCCACAGGGGTTTGCGGCCACAAAGAATACAAATCACCAAGGTTTCAATGAGCAAACCGGGAGAAATCTTTGAATTAGCTTCTTTCCAGTGAACCATTTGGTTTACCGTCTGAGCGATTTTTGCCGTACGGCACAGGGCCGCAGCGACAGGAACACTTGATGCTCGTATGGTGCGGATATCAGCGAATGAATTCGTCATAATGTTACCTCCATGAAAATTTAGAGATAACATTCGACACGAAATAGCTGAAATCCTTTAAATGGAATAAAATAACTTTTCCCAAAATTTAACTTGCGGAATGTGAGTTGTAGTAAGTGGCATCATCGCCCAAAGCGGTAATAATGTCATCTCTCAGCTTTTGTGCTTCACTGTATTTGTAGGATATAAATGTTTTATGTGCCATTAGATACACCCCCAGAATTTCATAATCACAATTATTGATATCACCACGATTGCCGGAAGATAAAAGATCCATATGCTTGGAGATTTCAGGCAATCTCTGATGTGCGCTTTTGCATCTTTACATTGACTTCTGTCGAAACGTATATCCATTGAAAAATCAATATCTTTTTTGTCAGTACGAATAAGATTAAATAAATGCCGAAATTTACGCTCTAATTTTAAATAATAAACATCAAGGGCAAAGAAAGAAACGATAGGGAAGACAGACAGAAGAAGAACCCACTTGTTAACCTCTGTAAACGAAATAGCTGCAATGCCCGTTATAACAGTAGCAGAAAACCCCTTCAGGATTCCAGAGGTTGTTGACATCCTGGAAATCGCTTCCTGTACCATAGACAGATATTCGGCTTTGTTTTCTTTCATCTCTCTACCCCCAACAATACAAAATAAATTACCCCTGTTTCGAAGTAAAGCAGTCCAAAATTTTAACCCTTCGAGGGGGTAATATCATTTTCTGAGAAGTTCCTCTATTCAGATAAATTATACCAAAATATACCTTTATTCACAATTCATTATTCTACCCAACCAGCTCTCTACCCTGAAAATTAAATAGCAACTCCATATAGATTTTGACAATAGGAAATCAAACCCATGGGTTACCCGTCTTTTAAAGAATTACCCTAACCTCTTTTATCTTGAAAGTATTCTCCATGGGCAATTTAAACGATTTTAGGTATATTTGCTTACTTTATGCCGTTTGTTCTTGGACAGTAACAACAAGCCCTAAGGATTCTAATCTTTTAATCGAGTTTTTAATTACAATTTCTTTTTTGCGTTCGTCAAAATAATTGAATCCTAAATCTACATATTCTTGTTTTCGCGTTAACAAGATATGAACAAGGGATAAGATAGTGTGTCCGACAGCTACAGCTGCCTTATTCTTTCCTCGTCGGGCAGCAATTCGATGGTATTGTGCAGATAGATATGTGTTCTTCTGACGAGACGCCGCTTTTGCTGCTTCAGTTAAGGCACTTCGTAGTTTCTTGTTACCTTTTCGTGTTTTTGATGACTTTTTCTTTCCCGCGCTTTCATCATGACCTGGAGTCATCCCGGCCCACGAACATAGGTGTCCAGGTGTGGGAAATCGTGACATGTCCGTACCGATCTCTGCTAAGATTTGTTCAGCAGTTTGCTTACCGACACCTGGTATCGAATCTAATAACTCCAGGTCTTTCGCAAAAGGAGCCATACGTTTTTCAATTTCTTCATCTAGTCCGTTGATCACCCCATTTATATAATCAATATGGGCTAACTGTATCTCTATCATTTGTAGTTGATGGTCACCTATTCGTCCTTCTAGCGCGAGTTTTAATTCTTCTTTTTTACGTTTTAATCTCTTTAGCGCAAAATCCGCTAAAATCGAAGTATCCTTCTCACCCTTAATTATCGCTTCTAGCATATTTCGTGCTGACACGCCCAGAACATCCGAAGCTACAGAGGATAGCTTAATATTACCTCCCTCTAATACCTTTTGGAGACGATTCACTTCCCGTGTTCGTTCTTCAATGATGCTTCGCCGGTAGCGGACGAACTCCCGCAATTCCCTTTGTTCCCGGTCTGGAATAAAGCTTCCTTGGACCAGACCATAACGTAATAAACGGGCAATCCATTCGGCATCTTTGACATCCGTTTTTCGCCCAGGCACGGCTTTTATATGCTGTGCATTGACAACCATCGGTTGAAGGTCCTCCGGTTCTAAGAGGTTATAGATTGGTTTCCAGTAGTCACCCGTGCTCTCCATCGCGACATGGGAGCAACGCTTACTTTTGATCCAGTCCACTAGTTCCATCAGGTTCCGGGTCATTGTCTCAAAAGTCCGAATCTCCTTTCCTTCGGGAGTGATGATGCATGCTGTAATGCTCTTCTTATGAACATCCAGCCCACAACAACGCTCGTGTAATACTTCCATAACCCTGCTTCTCCTTAGACTGGTTAGTTTTAAGGCTGGTGCAAAAACCAAAAAGGGTTATTCTACCCTGCGTGCTTCCCGAAGGAGCAACAATCTGCGATGCACCGGGTCGTTGTGGTCCGTCTGATATACGGGCTCGCGGCACCAAGAAAGTACGACCTACCTTCGCCAGCCATAATAGTAGTATGGACATAATTTTCATTCATCAGTGGTGCCGCCATGCGGCATGGGGTCTGATATACTGATATACTAATAAAACCACATAAACTTAGTGTTTATGCGGGTTTTCGTGATCTTTATGGCGGAGAAGGTGGGATTCGAACCCACGTGCCCTTGCGGACAACCGCATTTCGAGTGCGGCGCGTTACGGCCTCTTCGCTACTTCTCCATGTTTAATTTTGACCGGCGCAGCCTTAAAAATATGATTTCGAGTCGAGCGCCTTCGACCAACTCAGCCATCTCTCCATAATATTGACTTAGCGAAATAAACGCTGAAAACTCAACGCCGTTGCATGAAAAAATCTTTGAGGATCTGGGAACATTCTTCTTCCATGATCCCGGCGATCACTTCAACCCGGTGATTCCAGCGAGTGACATCAAGGACATTCATGACTGAGCCCGCTGCCCCGCCTTTTAAGTCTGCGGCCCCGTATACAAGCTGCTGCAGGCGCGCTTGAATGATCGCTCCGGCACACATGGGACAAGGCTCAAGCGTGACATAGAGAGTGGCATCAGACAAGCGCCAGGAGCCTAAAACTTCTGTAGCTCTTTGAATAGCAAGTACTTCCGCATGAGCAGTCGGGTCTTGCCGCTGCTCCTTTTCATTATGGGCCAGAGCTATAACTTTATCCCCCTGAACAACAACTGCCCCAATGGGTACTTCACCCAACTCAAAAGCAATTTGAGCCTGTTCAAAGGCCAGGCGCATCCAATCTTGGTGAACCATTTAATACCTCAAGTCAAATTGGTGGCCCCGGGAGGACTCGAACCCCCGCAAGACAGGGTTTAGGAAACCCCCGCTCTATCCACCTGAGCTACGAGGCCATATTTTTATGGCGGAGGGGGTGGGATTCGAACCCACGGCCCCTTGCGGAGTCACTGGTTTTCAAGACCAGCTCCTTAAACCACTCAGACACCCCTCCATGAGACAACCGTAAAAAAGTATAACACATATTTTTACGGCTGACAATCAGCATATTTTTAGATAATCCGTTACTTTATACCATCTTAATAAAAAAGTAAGAATACTTTCATAGAGATTATAATAGATAACTACTCAGGAACGTAAGTCTCCGGTGACGACGACATCCGGTGGATGTCATCGCCGAAGGAGAAACTCAAGAGAGAACTTACCGCCTGAGGATGACTTACGCCGTTCGGCCAAACCCAAGAGTAATTCTTCCGGCCGAACGGATCAGGCGTCAACATAAGAGAGAGGCATTATCGTCCGGAATCATTCTGAATTCTGACTACTGAATTCTGACTACTTTATTATTACCCAATTACCTCCACGCCCATGTAAGGCTGCAATGCTTTAGGCACACGCACACTCCCGTCTTTTTCCTGGTAATTCTCCAGGATGGCGGCGACCGTACGACCGATGGCCAGACCGCTGCCATTCAAGGTGTGCACATATTCCGGTTTCCCTTTGGGCTCTCGCCGAAAGCGAATGTTTGCGCGACGGGCCTGAAAATCTTCAAAATTACTACAGGAAGAAATCTCGCGGTAGGTGTTGAAGCTCGGTAACCATACCTCCAGATCATAAGTCTTGGCTGAGCTGAACCCTAAGTCACCGGTGGCTAGAGTCATGACACGATATGGAAGTTCTAGCTCCTGCAAAATGCTCTCCGCATCTCCGGTAAGCTTCTCCAGTTCGTCATACGAGTTTTCCGGCAGACAGAATTTGACTAGTTCTACTTTATTAAACTGGTGCTGCCTGATCAGACCCCTGGTATCCCGTCCGGCTGAACCGGCTTCTGCGCGGAAACAGGCACTATAGGCACAGTGGTAAATCGGCATTTTCTGCCCGTCCAAGATCTCATCCCGGTACAGGTTGGTTACCGGAACTTCAGCCGTAGGAATGAGAAAATAATCTGTCCCCGTTACCTTGAACGCATCTTCCTCGAACTTCGGCAACTGCCCTGTCCCCATCATGGAAGTACGGTTCACCATATAAGGGGGAAGAATTTCAAGATATCCTTTGGCAGTGTGCCGATCAAGCATAAAAGAGATTAAGGCTCGCTCGAGCTTGGCACCCAACCCTTTGTAGAAAGTAAAACGGGCCCCTGTCACTTTCCCGGCGCGGGCAAAATCCAATATGTTAAGCCTTTCTCCAAGCTCATGGTGTGGTAGAGGCTCAAACTCAAACTTACGGGGCATGCCCCAGGAACGCACCTGAACATTGTCGCTCTCATCTGTTCCGACAGGCACTGAGGCATGAGGGATATTCGGGATCTCATACAGAACCGCTTCCATCTCTTGTTCGAACTTCATAAGCCGTTCTTCCAGAGATTTGATTTGCTGGCCTACATCCCGCATCTCAATAATTAAGGACTCTGCAGCTTCCCCGCTTTTCTTGCGCCTGCCAACTTCTTCCGATACTTGGTTGCGGCGCGCCTTCAGATTTTCCACTTCATACAGGACTTTACGCCTTTGTTCCTCCTGGCGCAGAAAATCATCAAGCTTAAGCGTGGAATTGCGTTTAGCCAAAGCCTCTTTAACAATTTCCGGGTTAGTGCGCACGAATTTGAGATCCAACACAGAGAAACCCTCCCATGCTCCTTGCCTTACTTGCTGGCATATTCCTCGACAATATCCAAAAAGTATTGATGGACGCGCCGGTCGGGTGTGAGTTCCGGATGAAAAGCACTCGCGATCATGTTGCCCTGGCGGGCAAAAACTACTTTGCCTTCGTATTCCGCTAAAATCCCTACATTAGGCGCAATATCCCTAATATAAGGCGCTCTGATAAATACCGCGCGCACCGGTTCAGACCCTAGGGCCGGAACCTTAAGATCCGTTTCAAAGCTGGCAATCTGGCGGCCGAAAGCATTGCGTTCGGCAGTCACATCCATAAGCTCAAGGGTGTATTGCTCACTTTGGCTGATCCTTTTACTCAACATAATCATACCAGCACAAGTGCCAAATATCGGCAGATCCTTGGCTGCTAATTCTTTTATCTCATCTCCCAGGCCGTCTACCTTCAAAAGCTTACCCATGGTGGTGCTTTCCCCGCCTGGAATGATTAAGCCGTCAATTTCTTCCAGCTCACTCTTTTTACGTACTTCTACCACTTCAACGCCTAAATTCTCTAGGGCTAAACGGTGTTCGCGGAAAGCCCCCTGTAAGGCTAAGACGCCAACGCGCCGTTTCATATTACCAACCCCGATCTTGCATCCTCTCAGTTGCGGAAATTGTGGATATCTCTAAACCGGGCATCGGTTCTCCCAGATCCCTGGAGATCTCAGCCAATGTCTTGGGATCATTATAATGCGTCGTTGCCAGCACGATCGCTTTGGCCCGGGATTTCGGGTCGGATGATTTGAAAATGCCGGAACCGACAAATACCCCGTCAACACCGAGCTGCATCATTAAGGCTGCATCAGCCGGAGTCGCAATCCCGCCCGCCGCAAAGTTAACAACCGGCAGCTTGCCGTGCTCTGCCACATACAGAACCAAATCATAGGGCGCTCCCATGTTTTTGGCTGCCGTCATCAATTCTTCCTTGGGCATCGTGGTTAATTGCCGTATTTCGCTCATAACCGTGCGCATATGGCGTACGGCTTCAACCACATTACCGGTGCCAGGTTCCCCTTTGGTGCGGATCATGGCCGCACCTTCGCCAATTCGGCGCAGGGCCTCCCCCAGATTGCGGCAGCCGCACACAAACGGCACTTTGAATTGGTTTTTATCAATATGGTATAAGTCATCAGCCGGAGTCAAAACTTCACTTTCATCAATGTAGTCCGCTCCCAGAGCCTCTAAAATCTGAGCTTCGACAAAATGACCTATTCTGGCCTTGGCCATGACCGGTATCGTTACCGCATCCATAATGCGTAAGATCACGTTCGGATCGGCCATTCTCGCTACGCCACCCGCAGCCCTAATATCAGCCGGTACCCTCTCTAAGGCCATAACCGCACAGGCTCCTGCCTCTTCAGCGATTTTAGCCTGTTCAGCGGTAGTCACATCCATGATGACTCCGCCTTTAAGCATTTCCGCTAACCCTGTTTTAACTTTCCAAGAACCCACTTCCGCCATTTTCCTTCCCCCTCTAACCTATTTCAATTTCGAATGACATGGTAACACCTCGGTAAGGGTTTGTCAATTTAGGTCCTCATCACTATTATTTCCATCTTCGTCTTTAATCACTACTTTAGCAATGGCCACAACTTTACTTTCCCCAATTCGCATGGCCATTACTCCATGCGCTGAACGTCCTTGCTTGGAAATCCCGCCTACTTCTAGGCGCAGGATTATTCCGTCCGAATTAATAACCATAAGTTCATCTTCCTGGTTTACAACTTTAATCCCTACCAGCGTTCCAGTTTTGGAATTAGTCTTAGCGGCAATTATTCCTTTGCCACCGCGGCCCTGAACCCGGAATCCTTTTAAATCGGTACGTTTGGCAAACCCGTTCTCACTCATGGTTAAAAGTTCCGCATCATCCCGTACCACATCCATGCCGACTACAATATCGTTACGGCTTAAGTTTATTCCTTTGACCCCGCGCGCGGTGCGTCCCATTTCCCGTACTTCTTCTTCTGAAAAGCGGATGGCCAAACCACGGCGGGTAGCCAGAAGCACATCATCATTCCCGTGAGTCAGGCGCACTCCGATAAGTTCATCCCCTTCAGTCAAAGTCAGAGCAATCAGGCCGTCCTTACGGGCGGAATCGTACTCTGAAAGCCGGGTTTTTTTGACTATCCCCTGCTTGGTGGCAGTTAGAAGAAATTCCTTATCATTATATTCCTTGATAGCCATAACGGCTGTAATCTTCTCGTCCTGGTTCAAATTTAAAAGGTTGACGATAGCGTTCCCTTTGGCCGTGCGCCCCGCTTCGGGAAGTTCGTGGGCTTTCAGGCGATATACTTTCCCCTGGGAGGTTAAGAACAGGATATAATGATGAGTTGAAGTAATAAAGAGATGTTCAAGAAAATCCGATTCTTTCGTAGCCATGCCATGAACGCCCTTGCCGCCGCGGCGCTGGCTGCGGTAAGTGTTCAGAGGCAGGCGTTTAATATAACCATCGTGCGTCACGGTGACCACGACATCTTCTTCCGCAATTAGATCCTCGAGTACCATCTTGCTTTCATCAAAGGAAATCTTCGTCCGCCGTTCATCCCCGAATTTCTGTTTAATCTCAGTTAACTCGGATTTGATAATTTCGAACACCATTTTTTCTGAAGCTAAAACTGCGCGCAAATAGGATATCGTATTTAAGAGTTCCTGATACTCGCTTTCGAGTTTCTCTCTTTCCAGGCCGGTCAGGCGTTTTAAGCGCATATCCACAATGGCTTGCGCCTGTTTCTCACTTAACCCGAACCTGCTCATTAAGTTAGCCTTGGCTTCAGGCTCATCCTTCGAAGAACGGATCGTATCGATCACCGCATCAATATTGTCCAGAGCAATGCGCAAGCCCTCTAAGATATGGGCTTCCGCTTCCGCCTTATTCAATTCAAAACGGGTACGGCGCACAATGACTTCTTTTTGGTGCTCGATAAAGTAATGGAGCATTTCTTTGAGATTCAAAACCTGCGGTCGCCCATCGACCAAGGACAGCATAATAATCCCAAAGGATTCTTCCAATTGCGTGTGTTTATACAGCTGATTCAAAATCACTTGCGGATTGACATCCCGCCTCAGTTCAATCACAATGCGCATTCCGGTGCGGTCAGATTCATCCCTAAGGTCCGTAATCCCGTCCAGTTTCTTTTCTCGGACCAGGTCTGCGATTTTTTCTATGACCTTCGCTTTATTTACTAGGTAAGGAATTTCTGTGACAAGAATGCGCATTTTGCCGGACTTTTCCATGTGCTCGATATGCGCTTTAGCCCGGGTCTTAACGCTCCCTTTGCCGGTGGTGTAGGCACTTATGATTCCGTCCGTACCCATAATGGTGCCGCCGGTGGGATAATCAGGCCCTTTAATATATTTCATTAGATCCTTCGGGCCTAGCTCCGGATCATCAATTAAGGCCACACACCCGTCTATCACTTCCACCAGATTATGCGGAGGAATATTGGTCGCCATCCCTACCGCAATGCCTGAGGAACCATTAACAAGTAGGTTCGGGAACTTAGAGGGCAGAACTTTCGGTTCTTCTTGTTTCTCGTCATAGTTAGGGATGAAATCAACGGTGTCTTTGTCCAAATCTGCTAGCATATAGGTAGCCATCTTAGACATTCTCAGTTCCGTATACCGCATGGCGGCAGCAGAATCCCCATCAATGGAACCAAAATTACCGTGACCGTCAATCAGAGGATAACGGCTGGCGAAATTCTGGGCCATGCGCACGACTGCATCATAAATGGCAGAGTCTCCGTGGGGATGAAACTTAGCCATACAGTCTCCGACCAAGCGTGCTGATTTACTGTATGGTTTGTTAGGGGTCATCCCCAACTCGTGCAGGGTGTAGAGGATTCTCCTGTGCACTGGTTTAAGCCCGTCACGCACATCAGGCAAAGCCCTGCTCACAATAACACTCATCGAGTAATCTATAAAAGACCGCTGCATTTCGTCAGAAATCTCAATCGGAAGGATTTTCCCTCCCTGGAGTTCGATCGACATTCACTGCACTCCTTTAAATATCCAGATTGCGCACGTCTTTGGCATGGCGGTAGATAAATTCCTTGCGCGGTTCTACTTTATCTCCCATCAGAATTGTAAAAAGTTCATCTGCTTTGATCGCGTCTTCCATTTTAACCTGTAAAATCGTACGTTTGGCTGGATCCATGGTCGTTTCCCAAAGCTGCTCGGGGTTCATTTCTCCCAAGCCTTTATAGCGCTGGACTTCAGATTTTTCTTTCCCAATCTGAGCTAAAGTTTTGCCAAGTTCTTCATCACTGTAAGCATAGTGCACATCCCTACCCTTTTTAATCTTAAAGAGAGGGGGCTGCGCAATATAAACATAATTATTTTCTACCAGCGGGCGCATATACCGATAGAAGAAAGTCAAAAGCAGAGTGCGGATGTGGGAACCGTCAACATCAGCATCAGTCATAATGATAAGTTTATGGTAACGTGCCTTGCCTAAATCAAAGTCATCTGAAATCCCTGTGCCCATGGCTGTGATCATGGCTCTGATTTCTTCGTTTGCTAAGATCCTATCCAGGCGCGCTTTCTCCACGTTCAAGATCTTACCCCGCAGAGGGAGGATAGCCTGAAAGCGTCTGTCCCTGCCTTGCTTGGCTGAACCGCCGGCGCTGTCACCCTCGACCAGGTACATCTCACATAGATCCGGATCTTTCCACGAGCAATCCGCCAGTTTGCCCGGAAGGGAAGTACTCTCTAAGGCACTTTTTCTCCTGGTCAGTTCCCGGGCTTTGCGGGCAGCTTCACGAGCCCGTGCCGACTGTACGGACTTTTCGATCACACGCTTGGCCACCTGCGGATTTTCTTCCAGGTAAGTTCCCAAACCTTCCCCGGTAATTGAATCCACGATTGACCTAATTTCACTGTTACCCAGTTTGGTCTTGGTCTGCCCCTCAAATTGGGGCTCATGCACTTTAACGGAGATAACCGCTGTCATACCTTCGCGAATATCTTCCCCGGAAAGATTGGCATCATTGCCTTTAAGCAGATTGCTCTTGCGCGCATAATCATTTATGACCCTAGTTAAAGCGGCCTTAAATCCCGCTTCATGTGTTCCGCCCTCCTGTGTATTAATATTATTGGCATAGGAAAAAAGATTTTCCGAATATCCATCATTATACTGAAGACACACCTCGACCTGAGTCGTGTCCTTTTCCCCTTCAAAATAAATAGGCTTAGGATGGAGCGCATCTTTATTTTTGTTAAGATAGCGGACAAAATCTTTGATTCCACCGGTGTGCAAATAAACCTCTTTGGTGTCTGTGCGTTCATCCAAGAGGTTAATTGTAACATTTTTATTCAAAAAAGAAAGTTCGCGCAAGCGGTGGGCAAGAATTTCAAACTCAAAAATTATTTCTTCGAAAATCTCCGGGTCCGGAGCAAATACGATTTTGGTGCCGCTCTTTTTCCCCTTGGTTTTACCGGTTATTTTAAGTTCGGTCATTGTTTTGCCCCGTTCATACTCCTGGTGATAAATATTACCATTCAGCATTACTTCTACCACCAGCCATTTGGACAAAGCGTTCACCACACTTAAGCCAACCCCGTGCAAGCCACCTGATACTTTATAAGCTCCACCACTGAATTTGCCCCCAGCGTGCAGCACGGTCAAAGCGACTTCCACTGCAGGTTTGCCCATCTTAGGATGAATATCGACCGGAATCCCCCTGCCGTTGTCTATGACAGAAACACTGTTATCCTTATGAATCGTTACATCAATCCGGTCGCAAAAACCTGCCAATGCCTCATCAATACTGTTATCAACTATTTCATACACCAGATGATGCAGACCCCGACTGCTGGTCGTTCCGATGTACATGCCCGGACGTCGGCGAACAGCTTCCAATCCTTCCAGAACTTCGATTTGTCCCGCATTATACTCACTGAGATTATTAATATCTTGTGCTTCAGTAATATCTGGCAAAGCCGTTCCCCCCAACTAAACCTTTAACCTTTTTATTATACGATAAATTAGGGTATTGTTCAATTATTGGAAGCTTAGTCATCCTTTTCAACCAGGGACAAGGATCGTTTAAGCAGGGTTGTAGATGAGATCGGAGACACATAATAGCCATCAGTAGTTACCACCAGAGATTTTTCTTTTCCCTGCTCTGAAACATAATAAACGTTTTGGGAATCCTTAATGTTATGCAGGAAATTTTCCGCGCTTCCGCTTGTTAATGAACTTTGAAAATCTAAAATGGCCACGATTTTTTCCTGATTAATCAAAAAATCTCCACCTAAATGTAAAAACACTTAATTTTCCCTCCTGACATGTCCCTGCCGTACTGCATAGCGGCTTAAAGATCCGGTCGGCATTTCTTCAGCTCCGGTCATCGTAATCATTGTCTGAATCGAGGAAGAATAAATGAATTCTAATAAATATTTTCTCCGAAAACGGTCAAGTTCAGACAGAACATCATCAAGCAGTAACAGGGGATATTCCCCTTTCTTGGTCTTAATCAGCTCCATTTCTCCAAGCTTTAAACTAAGAACCAAAGAACGCTGCTGTCCTTGCGAAGCAAAGAGACGGGCCTGCTTCTGATTAAGCAAGATAGCGAGATCATCTCTATGCGGACCGATTAATACGGCCTGGCGCTCAATTTCATGCCCAACATTCTCTTCCAGCACCTGTGGAAAAGCTGAAGTTGCCTCTTCATGATTGTTAAAACCCAGGGGGCGGTAAAAAATCTCCATCTGTTCCCGCCCTTCAGAGATATGTTTATAAAAGTGAGCAGAGGCTTCCTGCAGTTCTTGGGTTAACAGCGAGCGATTAAGAATTATTTTTATTCCGAACTGAACGAGTTCTTCATTCCAAATCGAAAGCTGAGCTTTTTTGGTGTTGATACTGATATTGCTTCTTAGGAGCGCTCTTTTTTGCTCCAACACCTTATTATAGGAATTGAGCAAACTAATATGCCCCGGTTTTGTTTGTGCTATATGAAAGTCCAAAAACCTTCTGCGCTCACCTGGCCCCCCCTTGACCAAAATCAAATCGTCCGGCGAAAAATATATTACATTTACTGTACCCACATATTCCGAAAGCTTGCGGCAGGAAAGATCGTTTATTTTTAGGATTTTCCGCCTGTCAGCATAGCGGCTTTCTAAACGAATAAGGCGGTCCCTGACCACAAAATCTCCCTTAAGCCGAAACCCCTTTTCACCCCATCTGATTAATTCCTGCTCGCGCTGCACCCGGTAGGATTTCCCTGTCAAAAGAAAATAAAGCCCTTCGAGCAGGTTGGTTTTACCCTGGCCGTTTTCACCATAGAAAATATTAATACCATCTATTAATTTAATCTGTTCTTGCTGGTAGTTGCGAAAGTTTTCTAAAACAAGTCCTTTTATAATCATAAAGTGATTTACGCAGTGCGAACGGGCAGTACAAGATAAAGATAATTGGGATCTTCAAGAGGCCTTATGACTGCCGCACTGAATGGCCCGGATAATTCAATGACGATATCGTCTGTATCCAGAATCCGTAAAGCGTCCATAATAAATTTAGCATTAAAAGAAATTCCTATTTCTTTGCCGTCCATGCCTATGTTTATTTGTTCCAGAATTTTGCCCATCTCTGAAGTCTGAGCTATGTGCATACTCTCGTTAGTGAGGGTAAGCCTGACAATATTTCCTACATGACTGTCCCTGGCCATCAAGGAAGCCCTTTCCACCGCATCGAGAAAAGCACGTACAGACACATATGCTTTTGTTTCGCAGGCTTGCGGTATTGCCTGTTTATAATTTGGAAACTGTCCCTCTATTAAACGTGAAAGAAGCCTTACTGTTCCGAATTCAAATTCAACCTGATTTTTATTAAAGCGGATGTTTAAAATCTCATCTTCTTCCCGTAAAAGTCTATATATTTCCGACATTGTCTTAGCCGGTATTATTCCGGAAAAATGCAGCTCGTCCTGGCCGGGAATCTCTGCTATCCGGTAAGCTAATCTGTGAGTGTCTGTGGCCACGAGCCGAATTGAGCCCCCTTCGATCTGCATCAGGAGTCCGGTAAAGACCGGTCTGCTGCCCTCGCTGCTACAGGCAAACACGGTTTGCTTAATCATGGTTTTTAACAAGGCTGTGGGAATTGTGAAAGACACTGCATCCATCAATTCCGGAAGCAAGGGAAATTCTTCAGCATCATACCCTTTGAGCGTTATATCTGATTGCTGATATTCAATTTTAAGCGTGTTGTCTGTAAGCTCCAATGAGAGTATGACGTCTGGAAGTTTACGCACAATTTCTCCGAAAAGCCTGGAAGGTACAACGATCGTTCCTTCAACCATGACGTTGGCTGGAACTTCACACCTTATTCCTATTTCCAAGTCAGTAGCTGCAAAGACGAGCTTCTGATTCTCGGCTTTTAAAAGAATGCCCTGCAAGATTGGAAGCGTGCTCTTGCTGGACACCGCTTTTTGCACCGTATTTACTCCGGTTAAGAGATCATGTTTGGTGCATAAAATTTTCATGTGCTACCTCCTGAAATTTTAAACTTTTTTCTCTGGCATAAGTTACGCTATACAATAATAATAATATAAATGTAGTCGTCATAGTAGTATAGCTTGTCTAAATGTGGATATCTGGGGCAAGGGCATCCTCTGTCCTTGCTTTTCCTTAGCATAACATGTGCATAAACCCTTTGTATTTATCCACATGTTAGCAAGTTTTGTGTGTGCCCATAAATTATTCAGATGTTATTAAGGGTATAGTCACAAACTATCCACAGGTTAAGCGGATTGTATTTTTTTAATAATTTCATTTACCCTTTTTTCTAAAAGTGGGTCATTCCCTAAGTTTTCGGCGATTTTGTTATAGGCATGGATAACTGTGGTGTGATCGCGTCCGCCAAACTCTTCTCCTATTTTGGGCAGCGAACAGTCTGTTAGTTCGCGTGCAAGGTACATTGCTATCTGGCGGGGAAAAGCAACTGTGCGTGTTCTTTTCTTGGCCTTAAATTCAGGCAAAGAAAGATGAAAATAATCCGCAACTGCTTTTTGAATCATTTCAATGCTAATTTCTTTAGGCGTACTAAGAGGAAGGATATCTTTGAGAGCCTTGGCGGCAATTTCCGGAGTTATTGGGCTTTTACTGAGGGAAGCGTAAGCCATAACCCTAATCAAGGCTCCTTCAAGTTCCCGGATGTTAGACTGAATGTTATCAGCTATAAAAACCATGACTTCGTTCGCAACTTGGAGATTTTCCAGTTTAGCTTTCTTACGTAAAATAGCAATTCGCGTTTCCAGGTCAGGTGCTTGAATATCTGTGATAAGCCCCCATTCAAAGCGGGAACGGAGACGGTCTTCAAGGGTAGGGATTTCTTTAGGAGGGCGGTCAGAAGAAATAATTATCTGTTTGTTCGCTTCATAAAGTGCGTTAAAGGTATGGAAAAACTCTTCTTGAGTCTGTTCTTTGCCAGCCAGAAACTGAATGTCATCAATCAGAAGAATATCTACGTTACGGTAGTTGTTGCGAAATTCGATTTGTTTTTTATCCCTAATTGAGTCAATTAACTCGTTCGTAAACTTTTCACTGGAGACGTAGAGCACCCGTTCGTTCGGAGAATGTTCGAGAACATGATGCCCAATAGCGTGCATTAAATGGGTTTTTCCTAAACCCACACCACCGTAAATAAACAGAGGATTATAAGATTTGGCAGGGGATTCAGCCACAGCGAGAGAGGCAGCATGGGCAAAACGGTTGCTGTTCCCGATGACAAAGGTGTCAAATGTGTACTTGAGATTGAGGAAATTCGGAAAGCGCTCTTGAGGTTGGACAGCCGGAGTGACGGTTTGGTCCGGTATAACTTCATAGTGATCTTTCCCGGTTGGAATATAAAAGACTAAGCTTACGGAATGGCCAAGAATGGGTTGGACAGCCGAACGGATAAGAGAGGAATAACGGCTTTCCAACCAATCTTTAGCAAATTCATTAGGAACGCTTATGATTAACGTATCTCCCTGTATATCGACTAAGCGTGTTGAACTTAGCCATACGTCAAAACTCTGCTTCGAGAGTTCTCCTTCTAATTTGGCAAGTGTTTCTTGCCAAATGGCGAAAAAAGAATTGTTATGGGGTGGCATTAATTGACCTCCCTTGATAAATAAGGTATAGAAAATATGACAATAAAAAAGTTATACACAAACTTATACACATTTGTGGATAACTTCCCAGTTATTGAGTCTGTGGATTGACCGCTAAAGATTATATAGGGATAAAAAGACTTCGCAGAAACATGATATCAATTTTCCTTGGGGTTATCAACAGGTAGAGTGGTACTTTCCACTTAATATTCACAGTGAATAACTAGTACAATATCCAGTACTTATCCACAGGGTATTTGATTAGCTTGACATGTCAAAAAAAATTAGAGTATAATCGTTGGAGAATGTCTTCTGTTTGTGCAAAAGGAGGTGTCTTCTTAAATGAAAATGACTTATCAACCAAAAAACCGGCGCCATAAGCGCGTTCATGGATTCTTAAAGCGTATGAGCACTACGACTGGAAGAAATGTAATTAAACGTCGTCGCTTAAAAGGGCGGAAAAAATTATCAGCATAAGGCCGCAGTATTGTGGCCTTTTTTTCGCTATTTCTGTGTCGTCCGATTTTTTAGATTTGTTACTTTTTGAAATCTTGGGCTGTGGATGTTTAAAGAGTGTATGCGAGAGCAAAAATAGAATAAGGATCTAAGAGTACATAATGGAGGAAGTATGCTTAAAAGGGAGTTACGCTTACGCGAGCGGTCAGGATTTAAGGCTGTATTTACTGCCGGTAGGAGTTATCCCGGGAAATATGCCGTAATTTATGTGCTTAAAGGTCCGCGCAAATTCGGTTTTATCGCTTCAAAAAAAGTTGGGAATGCAGTCCACAGAAACCGCGCTAAAAGATTGATGCGCGAAATTATCAGGCTTAATTTGGACAACCTGATCGAAGATTTTCAATTAATCTTAATTGCCCGCTCCACAATCAAAGGAGTTTCTTATGCTCAAGTCGAATATTCAATCCTTCAGACTCTAAAAAAAGCCAAAATATTAAAAGCGTAAATCGCACTGCTTAAAAAAGGTCAGTTAATCTGTGAGTTTGAGGTTTTTATTTTGAGGTGTGACTGACTATTGACTAAGCGTCAAGAAAAATAGGTAAGAGATGATTAGATGAAAAAAATTTTTATAGGATTAATAAAATTTTATCAAAAATTCATTTCTCCTCTGAAACGGCCCTCATGTCGGTTTTATCCGACATGTTCCGAATATTCAGTTCAGGCCTTAACCAAATACGGACTGGTAAAAGGAAGCTGGAAATCCATCGTTCGTATTTTGAAATGTCACCCGTTTCATCCCGGAGGTTATGATCCAGTTTAAGGAGGGCTCTTGTGAATATAATTGTTGAATGGATGACTGAGCTATTAAAGTGGCTTTATAATTTAACATCGATCGTAGGCTTAGCTAATTATGGGGTCGCTATTATTCTGTTGACGATCATTATTAAAACTTTGATTTTCCCATTAACATGGAAGCAGATGGTTTCCATGCGCAAAACGGTGGATCTGCAGCCGAAAATTAAAGAAATTCAAAAGAAATTCAAGGATAAACCGCAAGAAGCGAATGCTAAAATAATGGAATTGTACAAAGAGAATAAGGTGAACCCGGCAGGAGGTTGTTTGCCACTCGTAGTTCAACTGCCGATATTTTGGGCTCTCTATAGTACTTTACTTCATTTTCCGTATGGTAGCGCCGCCAGTGCTAATTTTCTGGGTTACAATCTCACGCAAGTCTATGGGTTCACTTCGCCATACCATCTTACTTTACCCTTGTTAGCAGCAGCCACTACTTTTTTCCAGACGAAGGTTACCAGTCCGAATGCTTCCCAGGACCCGACCCAAAAGATGATGCTTTATATTATGCCGGTCTTTTTAGGGTATATTAGTGCTACAGTACCTGCCGGACTTGGCTTATACTGGGTTACCATGAATATAGTGTCTATTTTGCAGCAGCTTATTATTAACAAGAAACTCAATAAGGATAAAGAGGCAAATCCTGCATAGTCAATGGATTGCGGTGAGGGGGATCGTGCATGAAAGTCGCAGAAAAGACGGGCAAGACGGTGGAAGACGCTATTACAGCGGCCCTTCAGGAAATTGGAGTAGAACGGGAACGTGCCCAGATAGAGATTCTTGAAGAACCGTCTAAAAAGGGATTGTTCGGGCTTTTGGGCACCAAATTAGCGAGAGTAAAAGTGTCTTATGAAGACGATCCGGGTGCCTTGGCCTGTGAGTTTATCGGAAAAATATGCCAAACCATGAGTGTGGATGCTGTTTGTAATGTAAATAAGCGTGATGTACATTGGCATGTGGATATTACCGGACCGGAATTGGGTATTTTAATAGGGCGCAGGGGAGATACGCTCGATGCGCTTCAGTATTTGACTAATCTTGCTGTGGGCAAGCAGTTGTCAGAAAGGGTTAAGATTATTGTTGATGTTGAGGGCTATCGTCAGCGCCGGGAAGAGACCCTGATCCGGTTAGCTAAAAGATTATCGGAAAAAGTTAAACGCACCGGCAACCGCGTTGTACTTGAACCCATGAATCCTCATGAGCGCAGGATTATCCACACCGCTTTGCAAGAAGAGTATAGAATCTCCACCTTCAGTGAAGGGGAAGAACCGAATCGCCGGGTGGTGATTTCACTTAAAAGGAGCAGAGATATTTCTTAGGTTTTAATGAGGGGGGGTTGCCCCCTTTAATTTTTACATCTCAGAAAGTATAAGTTTGTGGGTGCATAAGTGCAACTAAGGCTTCCGCCTGCGCCCTAAGGCTTGGCGCAAGCCAAGTTTTCTTTATTTTAGGGATAGATAACGGAGATGAACATGTAATGGACGATACGATCGTTGCCCTAGCAACGGCCTTTGGGGAAGCAAGTATTCACGTTTTGCGCCTCAGCGGGCCGGAGGCGCAAAAGATTATTAACGCTTGTTTTCAGCCGCATAATTCTGCACGCTGGCTAGAGAGTAAGAGCTATACCTTGCATTTAGGATTATTCCATGATAGCGGGCAAAAATTAGATGAAGTTTTGGTTAGCCGTATGCGCAGTCCTCATTCTTATACCGGGGAAGATGTGATTGAGATTAATTGCCACGGCGGCCCTTATCTGGCGCAGCGGCTGCTTGAAGTTACCCTCAAGTGCGGTGCACGCTTAGCCGAACCCGGGGAGTTTACGAAACGGGCTTTTCTGAATGGGAAATTGGATTTGATTCAGGCTGAGTCTATTATCGACCTTATAAGTTCGCGCACTGAAGGAGGGTCCCGGCTGGCGTTTGCTCAGTTAAGCGGTGGGCTCTCGGATAAAATACTGGGCGTGCGGGAACAGGTTTTGGAGATACTGGCCTTTATCGAAGCAGGGATCGACTTTCCTGAAGATGATGTTGAGGATTTAGACAGACAGGCTTTGCAAGAGCGCCTTCAGGCTATTCTGATTAAGGTGGACGAGATTCTGGCCGGGAGCAGAACAGGAAAGATCTTGCGCGAGGGGCTTATGACCGCAATTGTGGGGCTGCCTAATGTTGGTAAGTCAAGCTTGCTTAACTCCCTGGTGCAGGAAGAGCGGGCCATCGTCACGGACATACCGGGGACAACCCGCGATGAAATTCGGGAAGGTGTAAATGTTGGCGGGATTTTGTTGCAGCTTATAGATACTGCCGGTCTAAGGGAAAGTGCTGACCCGGTCGAACGATTGGGCATTGAACGGAGTTGGCGCTCGATTGACAAAGCGGATCTTATTCTCTTGGTAGTTAGAGCTAACAGCTCTTTAGCGCCGGAGGAGCAGAAAATTATTGAAGAACAGCCTGACAGAGTTATCGTTTTAGCCAATAAGGTCGATTTGCTTAAAGACCGGGCAGAATTTGCGCCGAGCTTTGATCAGGGAACTTGGATTCCGTTTTCCGTACATAAGCGTCTGGGGTTTAAGGAACTGGAAGCAGAGATTAAAAGCAGGGTGTATCGTGGGCAAGCGTTAAGTAAGGATGAACCCCTTTTGTCTAATGTCAGGCAAATTTCCGCTTTAGAAAGCTGTCGTTCCTCTCTGGGTTCTGCTTTAACTGCAGTGGAAAGCGGAGTCCCGTGGGACATATTATCAATAGATGTCCGCCAGGCGCTGCAGGCGGTCTCTGAAATGACAGGAGATGAAATTCAGGAAAATCTCCTGGAAACTATTTTCTCCCGATTTTGTATAGGAAAGTAGGACAGGGTTAAATGGAGTACTTTGCCGGAAAATATGATGTGATCGTTGTCGGTGCCGGGCATGCCGGGTGTGAAGCAGCTTTGGCCGCTGCCCGCATGGGGTGTGAAACTTTACTTGTGACCCTTAATCTTGACACTGTTGCCCATATGCCTTGCAATCCTTCGGTCGGGGGACCGGCTAAAGGGCACTTGCTACGCGAAATTGATGCCTTGGGCGGGCAGATGGGGATAGTAGCGGATGAGACTTCGCTCCAGGTAAGAATGCTTAATACCGGCAAAGGGCCGGCGGTCCATGCCCTGCGCGTGCAGTCAGACAAGAAGGCTTATCACCGCCGGATGCTTGCTGTCTTGTTGGCCGAGCCCAAGTTAACTTTGATCCAGGCCTTGGTTGAAAAGCTGGTTGTGCAGGAGGGCGGAATCGCAGGAGTCCTTACCCGTACGGGGGCCCGTTTTGAGAGCCGGAGTGTGGTGGTTACGAGCGGCACATATTTGCGCGGCCGCATCATTGTAGGTGCCGCCATGTATGAAGGCGGGCCTAATGGCCAGATGCCTGCAGTTAACCTGTCACATAATTTGTGCGAACTTGGGGTGGAACTGGGCCGGTTCAAGACCGGGACTCCGCCGCGGATACACAAGCCTTCGGTGGATTTTAGCAAGTTTTCTATCCAGCCGGGAGATGAACGGGCCTGGCGCTTTTCCTTCCTGCCCACTGTGAGCAAGTTTTGGCAGGGAGACGCAAGCAAACAGGTTCCGTGCTGGCTAGGCTACACCACCTCTCAAACTCATGAGATTATTCGCAATAACCTTTACCGTGCCCCTCTCTTCAGTGGGAAAATCGAGGGCATTGGCCCCCGCTACTGTCCGTCGATTGAGGATAAGGTTGTGCGTTTTGCGCATAGGGAGGCACATCAGATTTTCTTGGAGCCTGAAGGTTGGGAAAATAACGAGATGTATGTAGCTGGACTCTCCACCAGCATGCCTGAAGAGGTTCAGGTCGAGATCTTGCAAAGCATTCCCGGGCTGGAGCATGTCAAGATGCTGCGCCCAGGGTATGCGATTGAATATGACTATGTCAAACCACACCAATTGGCTTTGACGCTTGAGGTAAGGCAACTGCCCGGCTTGTTTACCGCCGGGCAGTTAAACGGCACCTCCGGGTATGAGGAAGCTGCAGCTCAAGGGTTAGTAGCCGGAATTAATGCTGCGCTTAAGATCCTGGGGCAAGAACCTTTTGTTCTTAGACGATCTGATGGATATTTGGGCGTGCTGGTGGATGATCTGGTGACAAAGGGGATTAAGGAGCCGT
Organism: Paradesulfitobacterium aromaticivorans; assembly: GCF_054657415.1. Classification (NCBI taxonomy): domain Bacteria; kingdom Bacillati; phylum Bacillota; class Clostridia; order Eubacteriales; family Peptococcaceae; genus Paradesulfitobacterium; species Paradesulfitobacterium aromaticivorans. The sequence goes on from NZ_BAAHYT010000010.1 coordinate 1,089,518, forward strand.
ACAGGCTTTTAACTTCCCGGGCTGAATACAGGCTGGTTTTGCGCCAGGATAATGCGGATTTGCGCTTAACCGCCAAAGGAAGGGAAATTGGGCTGGTAAGTGATGAGCGCTGGCAGAGGTTTTGCGTAAAACGGGAAGGCTTAGAAAAAGTAAAATTACTATGGCAAGGCTCCATGTTTTCCCCTCAGAGAGAAGATGTGCAGGAAGTGTTAGAGCGCTCGGGATCTGCTCCGCTTAGGAGCGGAGTAAGTGCTGCTGATTTATTAAAGAGACCGGAGATTACCCTTTCACACCTTAAAGAGTTCCTCCCGGCGAGTTCGGACTGGGATGATGAAATTTTAGAAGAAGCAGAGATTGAACTAAAGTATGACGGATATATAGGAAAGCAAGTGCAGGAAATCGAACGGTTTGCTAAGCTGGAGGAGCGCAGTCTTCCGCCTTCTTTACTTTATGAAGATATCCGTGGCTTATCCACGGAGGGCAGGCAGAGGCTGATGGAAGTTCAGCCGTCTAATATTGGGCAGGCTTCCCGTATCACCGGGGTTACTCCGGCAGATATATCTGTACTTCTCGTCTATCTCGAACAAAGGCGCAGAGGTGGTTCGGGCAATGTTTAAAGATTTTGCTGCCTACTTGGAAGAAACCTCCACGGCCAAGCTGGGGGTTAAGCTCAGTTCTGTGCAAGTTGAACAATTCTGCCGCTATGGAGATATGCTTGTTTTTTGGAACGAGAGGGTGAATTTGACGAGTATTGTCGAACCAAGGGGAGTTATACTTAAGCACTTTATCGATTCTCTGGCGTTGGCACGCTGGCTTAGTGGCGGAAGGCTTGCCGACATTGGCACAGGGGCAGGGTTCCCGGGTATTCCCCTCAAAATCTGGCTGCCTGAGCTTGAGGTTGTACTCATTGATTCCCTGGGTAAAAGGGTTGAGTTTTTACAGGAAGTGATTAAGGAACTTAACTTAAAGGCCACGTGCGCGGTTCATGCCCGGGCCGAGGAGGCAGGCAGAAATAAGGACTATCGCGAGCAATTTGACTACGTTTCTTCACGGGCAGTTGCGCGGCTTCCGGTGCTCCTTGAATATGCTATTCCTTTGCTAAAGATTGGAGGGCGTTTTTTAGCTGCCAAAGGGTCACAAGTTGAGGAAGAGGTCACAGAAAGCAGTAAAGCGCTGGAAATATTAGGATGTAGAATCAGCGCGGTCGAGAAATTCAGCTTAGGTGAGGAGGCAGAACATCGCGCTGTGATCGTGGTAGAGAAAATGCGGTCTACTCCCCCGGCCTACCCGCGTAAGCCTGGGCTACCTGGAAAGAAGCCTTTGGGCTAGGCGCAGCCTGCCAACTCTATTATAAGCTGTGAATATTTTCGTAGCTCCCGGATGGGCGCTTTTTTTCTGTGGGTGCTTCTGGTACTATAAGGAGGGAGCAGCGACTGCAATTGCAAATCGCTAGGGGATGTCTCAGTTTTGCCGTGAATAGGGGTAAGTTTGGAGAAAAGAAGGTGCGCACTTATGACCAGGGTTATTGCCATTGCCAATCAAAAGGGAGGTGTTGCCAAGACTACCACTGCTATTAATTTGAGTGCTTGTCTGTCTGAATTGGGCAAGAGAGTGCTCCTTGTTGATTTAGATCCGCAGGGCAACGCTACCAGCGGGCTGGGAATCCCTAAACATAAGCTGACGCACTGTGTGTATGATGTACTTATTGACGAAGTACCGCTTGAAAATGTCCTAGAGAAAACAGATTCCCGAAATTTGAAGATTGCTCCGGCCCGCATCGAGTTAGCGGGGGCGGAGATAGAGTTAGTTATGCTGGAAGGGCGGGAGACGAAGTTAAAAGATGCGCTCTCTCAGGTTAAAGAGCAATATGATTTTGTATTTATCGATTGTCCTCCGTCATTAGGTTTGCTTACCCTTAATGCTTTGACAGCTGCCACGGATGTGCTTATTCCGGTTCAGTGTGAGTATTATGCCTTGGAGGGCTTAACCCTGCTTATGAATACGCTCGAAAGGGTGCGCAAATCTCTTAATCCTGGGCTAAACATTATTGGGGCTTTACTTACGATGTTTGATGCGCGCACCAACCTAGCTATTCAAGTTGTGGATGAGGTTAAGAAATACTTTCGGCACAAGGTGTTTCAGACTATTATCCCGCGTAATGTCCGGTTAGGAGAGGCTCCGAGCCACGGGAAACCGATTGTGCTTTACGATTCTCGTTCGCGAGGTGCGGAAGTTTACAGGGATTTAGCGAAGGAGGTTTTGGAGCGTGTCTAAAAAGGGTTTAGGAAGAGGACTCGAAGCCTTAATTCCGGACGAGGGGCCTCGGACTGAGGGGATACGGGAGCTAGCCATGCGGGACATTGAAGTTAATCCGGATCAACCCCGTAGAGAGTTCGATGAGGAAAGCTTGAAGGAGCTTGCGGATTCTTTGCGGGTGCACGGCTTGCTCCAACCCATTTTAGTACGGCCCGACGGTTCGAAGTTCATGATTATTGCGGGGGAGCGCCGTTTTCGGGCTGCCCGCTTAGCCGGATTTGAGAAAATCTCCTGTATTGTGCAAGAGTGCAGCGTGCAAGAAATGACGGAAAGAGCCTTGGTCGAAAATATTCAGCGGGCAAATCTTTCTCCTGTGGAAGAGGGTTTGGCCTACCGCAGGCTGATGGATGAGTTTAACCTGACACAGGAGCAAGTGGCGCAGAAAGTCGGGAAAGGCAGGCCCACCATAGCAAATTTGTTGCGCGTTATTCAGCTGCCGGAGCCGGTATTAAAGGTATTAAGAGAGGAAAAAATTTCTTTAGGGCATGCTAAAGTACTGGTTGGTTTGGATGACTCGGCCTTACAAGTTCTGATAGCGGACAAGGCTGCGCGCGAACAACTTTCAGTACGGGCGATGGAAGAACTGTTGAATAGTCTCGGTGGGAAAAAGGCTGAGACTAAGGTTACAAAGCAACTTCTTCCGGCCTTGCGCGGAGTTGAAGACAGGTTGAGATCTGTATTCCAGACCAAAGTTCGTGTTAACGGCAGTGAGGAACGCGGGAAGATCGAGATTGAGTACTTCTCTCAAGACGAACTGAATCGCCTTTTAGACTTGTGGAAGATTGAAATAGAATAAGAATGTTCCACGTGGAACATTAGCCGCAGAATTCCAGGTAATTGTTCCACGTGGAACATTGATGTCGGAATACTATAAAAGAAAGGACAAGAATACCTTGCTCGGTACAATAGTAAATACGGTTGCAATCGTGATGGGAGGCTTGCTCGGGCTATTGTTCGGCAGGGCCTTGACTGATAAGATAAAAACTACGGTCATCCAAGGGATTGGCTTAGCAGTGCTCCTGATTGGCTTAAGCATGGCCTTGCAGACCCAAAACCCCCTTGTGCTTATTGCAAGCCTGGTTATAGGAGGGATTATGGGGGAAATAATAGATATTGAGCTGCGTTTGCGCCGGTTCGGGCAGTGGCTAGAAAAAAATATCTCCCACGGTGGGGAGTCTGGGCGCTTTACAAAAGCATTTGTCACGGCCAGCCTGATATATTGCGTGGGTGCTATGGCAATTATGGGTTCCTTAGAGAGCGGGATTAAAGGCAATCATAGTATTCTGTATGCAAAATCAATGCTTGATGGTATTTCTGCTGTGGTGTTTGCGTCCTCCATGGGGGCAGGAGTAATAGTTGCTGCCGTGCCAGTCTTTTTATATCAGGGAGGAATAACGCTTTCAGCGGGTTTGATCCAAGGGGTTCTCTCGAGCACCGTGATAGCGGAAATGAGTGCGACAGGAGGCCTATTGATCCTGGGGATTGGCCTGAACATATTGGAAATAACTGAGATTAGGGTGGGGAATCTCCTGCCTGCAATATTCGCAGCCATCCCATTAACCCTAATATTAACAGCTCTCAATATCGGATGAACGAAAGAAGGATAACTAAATGCAATTAGATATGATTATCTGGCTGGTAATCGGAGTTCTGGCAGTATTGATTATAATTATGCTAATAACAGTGCTAATGCTCAGACGCCGCTTGCAAAAATTTGAAACTGCTTACTTAGCTTTGCAGACATTTCTCTCAGGTAAGAACCTGGATGAAATGCTTGAACAATATGTGACTAAAGTTCAAAGCCTGGAGAAGAGGCTGAGCGCAGCGGATGCCAGACTAGAGCGCACGGAAACTGCTGTGCGACGCTCGATCGACAGAACTGAATTACTGCGTTATAATGCCTTCGAAAACATGGGTAGTGATCTCAGTTTTGCCTTGGCAATACTTAATCAGGTAGGGGATGGAGTAATACTCTCTTCAATACATAGCCGGGAGGAATCGCGTGTTTACGCTAAACCTCTAATTAAGGGAGAGTCCAGCTATAACTTGAGTAAGGAAGAACAGGAGACTATAACGAAAGCGCTTGCCCGGGAGAAGTTATCCGATGGGTAATTCTACTGGGCACACCGATTTTTAACATAGGCGTGGGAAATGATTGAACTCATGGATTCTGCCATGTGCCATACCAAGCTGAGGCGGGTGTTCTGCAGGACCATATATTCCATAAAACCGCCGACATTTACGATCCCGGTTAAGTGGGCTTCGCCCACTTCAGGTAAATTCTTATGTACCCCTGCCCCCGGACGCAGCGGCCCTTCTGACAGGGTGATACAGCCTACTGAATCTAATCTTCCCAGGCAGGCGTCGATCGCAATAACAAACGGATTTACAAAAGATTTATCGATCATGGTTAAATGTTCCACTAAGTTAGTTGCATGCACGGGCTGATCCAAAGTGCCGAAAACATTGAGTTGGGGCAGGCCCAAACGGCTGAGATTAGTGCCAATTAGCGGCCCCAGGGAATCCCCCGTGGAACGATCAGTACCGATACATAGCACAATGGCTGGTCGTTGCTGTGCTGACTGAAACAAGTTGATTAAACGATTTTCCAGTTTGGCTGTGCCTAGGTTATCGTCCATATGTGCCTTCAATTTCTGTGGTTCGGTGAAAACTGAGAGTAAATTCACGGTAAGGCCCTGCGCTTTCATTTTAGGTATTCTCTTAGAATATTTCCAATCCTCAAACCATTTATGCATGAGATAGGCTTTTAGCCCATATGCATGATGCGAGGAGGGAAGTACATGAGCTGGAGAATAGCTTTTCAAGTCGCGGCTACTTATGTCGGGGCTGTTATGGGAGCGGGATTTGCCTCGGGCCAGGAGATTCAGCAGTTCTTTGCCCGTTACGGGGCATACGGGCTCTGGGGAATAATTATAAGCGCAGGCTTGTTTGCACTTTTGGGCTGGATGATGTTAGATCTGCAGGAGCGTTGGAAAATATATTCCTACTCTCAGTTCTTCAGACGCCTCTTTGGGCATAGATGGGGGCAACGTGCAGACGTTCTTGTCAGTGTCCTGTTATTTATAGGAATGCTCGCCATGCTGTCCGGAGCGGGTGCCCTCTTTGAACAGTACTTTGCGCTCCCGCGCTGGGCAGGGATTTTTCTGACCGGGGTGGTGATAGCTGCAGCGCTCTGGCAACGGGGAGAAGGAGTTTTATGGATTAATACAGTATTAATACCTCTTAAGTTTGTATTTTGTTTGGGTATAGGGGTTGTGGTGGTATTGTGGGCTCATCCCGGTGAAAGTGAAGGAGTAGCCCAACTGTCAAATCCGATAGTAAATAATTGGATTTTGGCTGCCGTGCTTTATGTTTCCTTTAACCTGACGTTGGCGATGGTGGTTTTTGCCTCCCTGGGCAAAGAAGTTCATAAACCCGGGGCGCGTATGGGCGCGATGTTGGGCGGGCTTGCCCTGGGGGCATTTGCCCTGGTCATTGCGCTTGCTCTCTTGCGCTTCCCGGAAGTGCAGGGTCTGGAAATTCCGATGGTAGCTGTAGCCGGAAAACTTGGAAAATGGGCGGCATTCTTATACATGGTCGTGCTCTGGTTGGCTATGGTAACGGCAGCAATCGGAAACGGGTTTAGTCTGGTCAGCAGGGTGGCAGCCGGCGGTTACCTTGGCTACGCTCAAAGTACCTTGCTGTTACTCGCTTTGGTAATGCCAATGGCTGGAATTAAATTTTCCCAATTAGTACAAATAGGTTACCCTATCTTTGGCTACGTTGGCCTCATCTTTCTGCCGACTTTGTTTTATAACTGGCTTAGGCGCTAGATGACTCCCGTGAAATGGGAGTCGACTAGCGATTAGCCATCGGATATTGGGTAAACTATCCTAAAGTGTGTGAGGGGTGAACTTGCTTGACTTCTTTATATGAACATGCCTTAGAGCAGATAGAAGCCGGGAAGCTCGCTGAAGCAGAGTCATCACTAAAACTCCACCTGCAGGCAAACCCCGGGGATGCCCAGGCTCACAATAAGTTAGGTGTAGTGTATGCGAAGGAAAATCGGTTTCAGGAGGCAGAAAGGTGTTTTGAAGATGCTTTAAGGTGTGATCCCGGCCTGCCTCACGCCTATAATAATTTGGGCAACTTGGCCCGCCAGGCCGGAGATGTGGACAAGGCCCGCGAATATTACGAGAAGGCAGCTTCCCTGGACCCGGATTATAGCGTGCCCCATCATAATTTGGCTGTTGTCTATAAACAGCTAAACTGCTATAGTGAATTTATACGGGAAATGAAGCTGGCCAAAAGATTAGACAATAAACATAAGTTAGGGGCTAAGAAGAGCTGGCGTCAGGTTTTTGCACACATTTGGCCAAAATCACAGCAATGAGGGGGAGCACAATGGATGACCGCCATTTTCTAATAGGGACTGCAGGGCATGTTGATCATGGCAAGACCGAGTTGATAAGAGCTCTCACCGGCATTGAGACAGATCGCTTGAAAGAAGAAAAACAGCGAGGGATCTCCATCGAACTTGGATTTGCGCACATGACTCTTCCCAGCGGACGGTCGGTTGGGATTGTTGACGTGCCGGGGCACGAACGCTTTGTGCGCCAGATGCTGGCAGGAGCCAGCGGTATGGATGTAGTGCTGTTAGTGATCGCTGCAGATGAGGGTATAATGCCGCAGACCAGGGAGCATTTAAGCATTCTGAATTTGCTGGGAATAAAACGTGGGATTGTAGTCTTAAGCAAAATTGATCTCGTCGATACTGAATGGCAGGAACTTATAGTAGAAGAGATACGGACAGACCTGGCGGGCACGCTCCTGGAGGATGCTCCTCTTTGCCCTGTCTCCGCCGTAACAGGAGCAGGGATACCGGAACTGATGCAAATTATCGAGGATCAGTTGGACGAGGCCGAGAGCAAAAAAGCTGACGGTCCGGTGCGCATGCCCCTTGACAGAGTTTTTAGCGTTCAGGGTTTTGGGACGGTGGTTACAGGGACCCTCTATAGTGGTACCGTAGAACTTGGTCAAGAATTAACAATTGAACCGGGGCACCTCTTGACTAAGGTCCGTTCCCTTCAAGTTCATGGGACAAAAGTGATTTTAGCCTATGCCGGACAGCGCGTAGCCATAAATCTGGCCGGGGTAGAGGTGGCCGAGGTCGAGAAGGGAGCAGTGTTGGCCACTCCTAAAGCTTTTGAAGTGGGAAATATCCTGGACCTTAAACTCTTAAATCTTGCATCTGCGGACAAGCCTATCGTGCAAAGGCAAAGAGTGCGTTTTCACTTAGGGACAAGTGAAGTGCTAGGCAGAATTCATTTGCTTGAACATGAGGAACTAGTACCTGGAGCGGAAGGGTATGCTCAGATTCTGCTCGAATCCCCGGTGCTGGCAGCGCCGGAAGACCGGTTCGTGCTACGTTTTTACTCCCCCGCATTTACGATTGGCGGCGGTAAAGTTTTAGGGGTGTCTGAACGCAAACAGAAACGCTTCAAAGAGGGAGTACTCGCGCAGATGGCACTCAAAGATCAGGGTGACCCTTTACAGCTTTTGGAAGAAGAACTTAATGAGCCGCGCACACTCTCTGAACTGGGAAATATCCTGCATGCTCCGGTAGCAGAGCTTAAAGAACTGCTCGGAGAACTAAAAAACCAGGAGAGGTTGGAGATCTGGCAGGAAGAAGGGTCGGAGCTTTTTTGGGCCAAAGCCCCTGCCACAGCCTGGCGGGGGAAACTTGGTGCCATTGTCAAACAATACGAGCAGGAATACCCTTTGCGGCTTGGCCTCGGGCGTGAAGAATTAAAGGCAGGCCTGGGGGTGTCCTGGGGCCACCGCCGGTGGCAGATAGTACTGGAGGAAGGAGCGAAGCGGGGCTATTACCGGATCAGCGGCGGGAAAGTCCAATCTCTGGCAGGTGCAGAGCTGTCGTCAGGGATTGCGCAAAGGCTGGATTGCCTGCGCGGGCGCTGGCATGAAGCCAGGCTTACTCCCCCCGAGCTTGAGGCTATTGCCGCAGACTGCGGCATTCCCAAAGGATCAGCTGTGGAATATGCCCAATATCTCTTGGAGTTAGGAGACTGGAGTATGGCAGGGGGATTTTACTTTGAAAAGCAAGTGCTGGAGGAGGCAAAAAAAGCGCTCGTCACATACTTAAACGAGCACGGAGAAGTTACGGTGGCAGATGTTCGCGAACTATGGAGCACTTCCCGTAAGTACGCTGTTCCCCTGCTCGAGTTTTTTGATCAGCAAAAGATTACCCGGAGATTAGGAGACAAGAGGGTTAAGTTTTAGACAACGGCTTTTTACAAAACACTATTTAGAGAGCAAAATTGCCAAAAGTGCTATCGGTAATTTATGGCAATGTGTTTGAAACACGAATTAGTTATTGACAAGGTATTTTCCTGCCTTTAATATAAAAAAGAAGTTTATAGTGGTAGGATGGTAGAACAGTAGGAGAAATGCCGCGAGAGCACTCCTATGGAGTGTTTTTTTGGTGCTTTTATATATTCCGACTGCCGTTTAACACCATTTCGCACTAATCTGAATTCATTGACAATTACTTTCATAAGTTTTACTATGCAAGTAGTACGGTAGAATGGAATATAAAACTACATAAGGGTAGTTTTGCCGCTGAACGACAAGGCTTAACCCGAGAATTATGAGGAGGGAAATATTGAACATGAAACTTAAAAAAGTTGTGGCTCTGGGATTAAGTTTGGTAATGGCACTGGCTCTTGCGGGCTGCGGCTCATCAACTGCTGGCTCATCAACGAATGGTACATCATCTGCAGCAAATTCAGGCACGGACAAAAAAGCAATCAAAATAGGGATTATCCAGATTGTTGAACATCCTGCATTGGACGCCGCGCGCCAAGGGTTCTTAGAGACGCTTAAAGCCAACGGTTATGAGGAAGGGAAAAACCTCACTGTTGATTACAAAAACGCGCAAAATGACCAATCCACACTCAATTCCATTGCGCAAAAATTTGCTTCAGACAAACTCGATTTGGTCTTAGCCATCGCTACCCCGTCTGCTCTGTCCATGGCCACCGCTTCGAAGGATGTGCCGATTCTCATCACCGCAGTTACAGACCCCGTCACGGCCAAGCTCGCAAATAGCATGGAAAAACCAGGCATGAATGTTACAGGAACTACAGATATGAACCCGGTTAAACAGCAGTTTGAACTTCTGAAGAAACTTATCCCTAATGCGAAGAAAGTTGGAGTGATCTACAATGCAGGGGAAGTTAATTCTCAAGTCCAGGTAAAATTAGTTAAAGAGGTAGCCGTCGGTATGGGCCTTACGATTGTAGAGGCTACTGTAACCGGTACTGCAGACGTGATGCAGGCGACAGAATCCCTGGTTGGCAAAGTTGACGCAGTCTATGTCCCCACTGACAATACGGTTGTAACGGCTGCCGATGCAGTTCTGAAAGTTACTGACAAGAACAAGATCGCGGTAATTGCCGGAGAAAGCAGCGTTGTAGATAAAGGCGGCTTAGGCACAATCGGGATTAACTACAAGAACTTAGGGAAACAAACCGGGGAGATGGCTCTTAAAGTCTTAAAAGGCAGCAAACCGGCGGATATGCCCATAGAAAGCCAAAAAGAGTTCGATACCGTAATTAATAAAACCAATGCCGCCCTGCTTGGCATTACCATTCCGGATGATTTGAAATCAGCTAAACTGGTAGAAACTAAGAAGTAAAGTATCTTAGATATAAGGCTTTGTAAGTGAGTTTTATTTGTAGAACGGCATTACGGTTGAACTACAAGCCATAGCAGATATTGAGGTGTTTGTAATGCCCTTGCAAATATGGTTGGGTACGCTCGAACAGGGATTAATGTACGCGCTCATGGTTTTGGGTGTGTACCTTACTTTCCGCGTTCTCGATTATGCAGATTTGTCGGTAGATGGCAGCTTCACCCTGGGAGCTGCCATTGCCGCTATCTTAATTTCTTCAGGGTACAACCCTTGGGCCGCTACAGCGCTGGCCTTTATCGGGGGCTTACTGGCCGGTATTTTCACCGGTGTGCTGCACACAAAATTTAATATTACTCCGCTTTTGTCCGGGATTCTTACGATGACTGCCCTCTATTCCGTAAACTTGAGGGTAATGGGCAAAGCCAACATTTCTCTCTTGCGCACACGCACGATTTTTACGGACTTCGAAAAGCTCCCCTTTATGGGAACGCATGGAGTGTTGGCCTTAACTTTAATTACGGTTATCATCGTTGGGATTGTCATTTATTTGTTCCTGGAGACGGAGATCGGCCTGGCCTTGCGGGCTACCGGGGACAATGAAATGATGATTAAAAGCCAGGGGGTCAACACCGATGTCATGAAGATTCTGGGTCTGGCGCTTTCCAATGGCTTAGTGGCTTTTGCCGGTAGCTATGTCGCGCAAAACCAGCAGTTTGCCGATGTCGGCATGGGCATCGGGATGATTATTGCCGGACTTGCTTCCGTAATTATCGGTGAGGTTCTGATCGGAACTTCGACGATTCTGCGCACGATCATTGCGGTCATAGTCGGCGGGGTTCTGTACCGGGTTATTATCGCGGTTGTGTTGCAGTTGGGCTTGAAACCGACTGACTTGAAGCTTGTTACAGCGCTCATCGTTATTTTCGCTTTAATCTCACCTGCTCTCAAAAAGAAGTTCAAGGCTAGAAACCCTGTCGCGAGCGGAAAGGGGGAGAATTAAATGCTCTCCATGCGCCAAATCGTTAAAGTCTTCAATAAAGGCACCATCAACCAGAAAGTGGCACTCGATCATTTAAGTCTCGAACTTGCTCCCGGGGATTTTGTTACTGTCATTGGGAGCAACGGTGCCGGCAAGTCTACCCTCCTTAATTCCGTAGCCGGGAATTTTCCAGTTGACAGCGGGGAGATTGTGATTGACGGCCAGAAAATTACGAATTTTCCCCAGCATAAAAGGGCTGCGCTCATTAGCCGCGTCTTCCAGGATCCGATGCTCGGGACAGCAGCCAGCATGACGATCGAGGAAAACATGGTGATGGCTTTGCGCCGGGGGCAGACCAGACGACTCAGACGGGCGATCAGCCCGCGCGAGCGCACTTTGTTTAAGGAAAAGCTCGTCCTCTTAGGCCTCGGCTTAGACAACCGCTTGACGAACAAGGTCAGCCTGCTCTCAGGCGGCCAGCGTCAGGCTCTGACCTTGCTCATGGCTGCTTTAGAGGAGCCAAAGCTACTGCTCTTAGATGAACACACTGCCGCGCTCGATCCCAAGACAGCGGAAAAAGTTTTGGATTTAACATCGAAGTTCATCGAAGGGGGAAACTTAACTACCCTGATGATTACGCATAACCTGGACCATGCCTTAACTTACGGTAACCGCACGATCATGATGCATGAAGGCCGGATCATTTTGGATATCAAAGGGAGCGAACGCTCTAACATGACAATCGCCCGCCTCTTAGAAATGTTCGAGAAAGCGAGCGGCACGCACATTAACAATGACCGCATGATATTAGCCTAGTCTTCAAGGGCTAGGCTAATATTATGCAAGGAGCTTTTTGTGTCCTGAAAGGATAAGCGCAAAATAGGATAATTTTGGATGTGGATACTATGAGTATGAGCACTAATTTACAAGTAAGTGAGTACAATTTACACGTATCACTGTCAACGTGGTACGTGGTAAATTTCTTTTGTGAGCGAGCTAAAAGCACGTTGACACACGGATAAGTTGCATATAAAATATTCTTAGAAAGTTAAATTTATCACAAAGAGGTGAGGCCTAAGTCAACAAGACTTTTGTTTATTGACTTGGGTCTTTTTGGTGTAAGCTAATTCGAGGGGGTGGTTATCAAAGACCGTAATTTTTCATATCGTTCACTTGTATGCTAAATACGGGTTGGTAATTGAAAGGAAGTGGTTACATGTTCGTGAGGCAATTAATGACGACAGATCTTATTACGGTAGCCCCAACTGATACGATTGCAGATACGATGGCCTTAATGCGGGAAAAAAAGATTCACCGCTTGCCGGTCGTTGAAAATGGAAAAATTGTTGGTTTAGTGACTGAGGGGGACTTGCGTGAAGTTTCTCCATCCCCCGCTACTACGCTCAGTATTTTTGAATTAAATTATTTGGTCGCGAAAACTACGATTCGTGAAATTGCCATTAAACACGTGATTACATGTAGCCCGGATGCCAGAATCGAAGATGTAGCACTAGTAATGCGGAACCACAAAATCGGAGGCCTTCCGGTTGTTGAAGACGGGCGTCTGGTCGGGATTATTACGGAAACGGATGTTTTGGATGCCTTCCTCAATATTCTCGGCCTTCGCAGCCCAGGTGACCGCATTGTGATCGAAACAACAGATAAAGTCGGTGTGATGTGTGATGTGGCTGCAACAACCAAGGAGTTTGGAGTGAATATAGCCAGCTTAGCCATCTACCATCCGGGAGAAGACAGGATTAAAATGCTGCTTAGATTAAGCGGGGAACGGGTAGAGGAAGTGGAAGGAGCTTTGACTGATAAGGGATATATCATTGAAAGCTAAGGTAAATTATCTTTGATTCATAACAAGATCACATAACCATATCAATGATAGGGCCGGATGATCCAACTGATTATCCGGCCTTTGCGAATGGGTTAATATGATATTTGCTACCTTAACCAAAATAGCATAAACTAAGTAAAAAGGGTTTTGAGGGAGCAGATAAAATGTATGTATTTAACAGGACGATCAACATCAACATACAGAGTGAGGATGAAGGAAAGACCGTTGCAGTTAACGGAGTGTTCATTGACAGTTTTCATGAAGTCTGTCTGACACTTCAGGTTGATATGGCTAATTTTGCGATCACGGCGGCCGATGGGGAGTTAAGGCGGTTTCCTCATCCTGACTGTAAACAGACCGCTAACAGGATACATAACTTAGTCGGGTTGAAGCTAGCCCGCGGAGTGAGAAAGCAGATTCTAGAAGCTGTAGGATCGCAGACTGGATGCACTCATTTGGCGGATCTGGCGTTGGAATGTGTGAAGGCTTTAGTGCAGGCAAAATACAGCCTTATGCGCTTGACTCTAAAGGAGGAAGATATCCTAAGGCAGACCGAAGACTATCTGAGGGGAAGCTGCTATCATTTCAGGGTAAACCAATAGTGAAGATATCTAATCCAATCGGATGGTGAAATACTATAACTTCTAAAATCAGAAAACAGGGCAAATAGCCTGCCCTGTTTTCCGTTGCTCAAACAAATTTTTTTGCTAGGATAAGTACAAAAAATTTAAGACGTATCTGACGAAGATTGAACCTAAGAATACCTAGATTAGGCCTTAGTGTAAGCAATTAAGACTTTTTGCACACCGGAACCGGAGTTCAGCTTTTGTTCAAGCGCTGTCACTTGATCCAGTTCTTGTTTTGACAAACGGGCAACTGGGTAAGTTTGGTCAGTCAAGCCTTCGACCTCCTCATTTTTCAGACTTAAGTATAGTCTTGCCTTAATTTTTGGTGGCAATACTACTTTTGCGAAATATTGCAAAAAGTTTTTAAAAGATATTTTGGCGAAGTAGATTAAATTATGTTATAATAACAACCCGGAATACAAAATGGGGATGGATGGTGGCTGGTGCTGCCCCCGGACTTCAAATCCGCGTGTCGGGACGCAGAACGTTCCGAGGTGTGTTCGATTCGCACGCATCCCCGCCAATTCAAAAGAAAATCAAAAACATTGCTAATAAAGTTTTAAGGTAGCATCGGTACTCCTTTTTCGTTTGTGTAAAAGGGTACGGGTGCTACCTTTTTGTTCTGGGGACCATTATACCGACTTTCTTGCAGGAATTTTTCCTGCCTGGAACGAATACTTATATTTCTTGAGATAGAATAGGGTATATTTAGTTTTCCTGCAGTGAGCGGACCGTTTGGAAGGGAATCAAGGCACTTTTTCGCTAGAGCTAAGAACAGGAGGATGGTATGAATCTTGTAGACGTCCTGATTATTGGTTTTATATTGCTTGGTGCTTTACAAGGGTATCGCAAAGGGCTTTTGACCGGACTTGTTAATTTGCTTGCCAGCATTGCGGGTCTTGTGCTTGCTGCCAGCCAATACTTGAATGTTTATAACTGGCTGGAAAGGACATTTTCCCTTCAGGGAATGCTTGAAGGGAGGGTATATAAACTTATTCTGCCCAGACTTGAGAGTCAACTGACTACCCAAAAGGGCTTAGGCGATGTATTGGCAGCTTTGCCGGATGGCTGGCGGGATTTGCTCGGCGGCTTACCGGCATTACCGAATCTCTCAGCGCAGACGATTCCGCAGTCGGTTTTCGAGGAAGCAGCCCACCGCCTAGCAGGGATAATTAGTCAGAATCTGCTCTACCTGCTGGCTTTTGCACTGGTGTACTTGGTAATTGTTACCCTGGTTCAGCTTGTCTGGGCCATGATTATGGCACCGTTTGGCATGGTCGGGGGTGCTGCCAACCGCGGAGGTGGGCTTGTTCTCGGCGGGCTTGGTTCGTTATTAGGTTTGGCAGTTTTAGCCGGATTAGTTTCTCCACTGGTCAAGCTTGGTTTTGACGGAAATGCGTTCACCCTTATCCAAAGTTCTTATTTATATCCCTATCTGCTTAGTATCTTTGATCTTCTCATCAAAGTATTTTCGGTAAAAGTAACGGAAAATTTCTGGCTTAATATTCCTAAAGGACTATGGTATTAAGTGCGCACAGGATTGAGCGCGCAAGATCTGCAGATACTAGCAGAGGGAAGTTAACATCTGAACTTGCCAAGCCTGAAGGATCAGACGGATGCCTTAAAGCGGTTAACCAAAGGTATCCGTCTGGTGAAGGATTGCTTACCCGAAGTATAGCTTAAGGAAGAAGAGTGCTATGACCGATTGGTTTACAGCCGCCTGGAATCTAAATTGGCAAGATATTGCCAGCAAAGCTCTAAACGAGCTTATTTATGCTGTTCTGGTTTTAGTTATCGCCAGAATTTCATACGGAGTTTTAGTTTACTTGTTGCACCGTCTTTTGCTGGTGCGCACAAGAAAAATTCTATTCGATGAAAGTAAAGCCAATACGATTTATCACTTATTGCGCAGTGTTGCCTTTTACGTGATAACATTCACCGTGATTGTGCACTTGCTTGAACGGGTGTTTAACTTTGATACCCGGACTTTACTGGCATCAGCGAGTGTGCTGGGAGTTGCGTTGGGCTTTGGGTCGCAAAGTCTGGTTAAAGATATCATAGGTGGATTTTTTGTCCTTTTTGAAAATCAATTTTCCGTCGGGGAATACATAAAAGTCGGGGAGTTTGCGGGGACTGTAGAAGAGATAGGTTTAAGAGCTACGCGTTTACGGGATTGGGGCGGGGAACTGCACATTATCCCGAATGGGAGCATTACGGCAGTGACCAACTATAATCGCGGCAAGATGCGCGCCATGGTGGACATCCAAGTTCCGTATGATGAAGATTTAGACCGAGCCATGGAAGTTATGCACGCAGTCTGCGAGGAGGTTAGCCAGGAATATCAGGATAAAATTGTTGAGCCTCCTTCTGTGCAGGGAGTGATTCAATTCGGGGAACGCAATGCTGTACTGCGGGTTATCGCTTATACTAAGGCTAATGAACAATGGGAATTGGAGCGGGAACTCAGGCGGCGGATTCATAAAGCATTTTTGGAGGAAGGAATACGGATACCACAGCCGCAGAATATTGTTATAATGGGTGAAAAATCACGGTAGGGAGGTAGCCCTTTTGATTCAGTTAAATGTCGGAGATGTCGTGAGGCTGCGCAAGCCACATCCCTGCGGCAACTATGACTGGAAAGTGATGCGCACGGGGATGGATTTCCGGATTCAGTGTCTTAAATGCAGTCATCAAGCGTGGATTCCGCGGGTCAAGCTTGAAAGGCAGATTAAAGAGATTCTTTCTAAAAGTGAGTAATTTGTATAATTACCAGGTATGAACTTGAATCAAATAACGGGCTTGTAGTTTTGAGATGGTTGCGTGGTAGTTTAACATAACATATAATCAGTACAGGCAAATTCAGGGCATTTTTTCACTTGGAGGGTACACATGAGTTTACAAGCTGGAATTGTCGGGTTGCCCAATGTGGGAAAGTCGACTTTGTTTAATGCTATAACGCAAGCGGGTGCAGAAGCGGCCAATTATCCCTTCTGCACCATTGATCCAAATATCGGAATTGTTCAAGTCCCGGATGAGCGGTTGCAGGTCTTAGCCGCAATGGTGAAACCGGATCGGATTGTTCCGGCTGCGGTAGAATTTGTGGACATTGCCGGCTTGGTAAAGGGTGCTAGCAAAGGGGAAGGGCTGGGGAACAGGTTTTTGTCCCATATCCGGGAAGTTGATGCCATTGTCCACGTTGTGCGCTGTTTTGAAGACAGTAATGTCGTGCATGTGGAGGGCAGTGTCGATCCTAAACGGGATATTGAAACGATCGAGTACGAACTGATCCTGGCCGATTTAGAGAGCGTGGACAAGCGCTGGGAGCGGACTTCTAAACTCTTAAAATCCGGGGACAAGAAAGCGCAGGCCGAAGTTGCGCTGTTGGACAGGCTTAAAGAGACCTTTGATCAGGGGCGTCCGGCACGTGCGCTTACTTTTACGGAAGAAGAACTGGAGATTCTCAAAAGTTTTCCGTTGCTTACGGCTAAACCGGTACTTTACGCGGCCAATGTGAGCGAAGACGGGATTAGCACGGCGGATAAAAACCCATATGTGCAGAAAGTACGCGAAATTGCCGTGGCCGAAGGCTCGGAAGCGGTGGTCATCTGTGCTAAAATCGAAGCGGAAATCGCTGAACTCGATCCCGAGGAAAAAGGGGATTTCCTGGCTGACTTAGGGTTACAGGAGTCAGGGCTTGACCGCTTAATTAGGGCAGCCTTCCGCCTTCTGGGGTTGATGACCTTTTTTACGGCAGGCCCGATGGAAGTAAAAGCATGGACAATTCGGGAAGGGACAAAGGCACCGCAAGGGGCCGGAGTTATCCATACAGATTTTGAACGCGGGTTTATCCGGGCTGAAGTTGTTTCGTATAAAGACTTTGTCGCTAACGGCGGGGTCGCCGGAGCCCGGGACAAGGGCTTGGTGCGCCTTGAGGGCAAGGACTATATTATGCAGGACGGGGATATCGTACACTTCAGGTTCAATGTTTGACACTCCTACGACTGAGGCCGTAAGGCAGAAACTAAAAAAACCTATGGAGGGGTTGCAGGGATAGCGAACCATTTCGACAGAGGAGCGTTAAGCGAGTGTAGTCGGCGAAGCGTTAAGACGCACCGAAGGTTCACATGCAGTAATACAAAGGGGTTTCGGATGCGTCAGCGGAGCCGACAAGCGAGTAGCTCCGGCGTCATGGTGAGCGCCCTGCAACTCCTCCATTGTAAATGAATTAATAAAGTTTGCGTTTTCTTCCTTAAACTGCTATAATTTTTTATTGGCAGCTTTGCCAAATCCCTGCTCCGCTAGACGGGGCCGCTAAGTCCGAGGGGAGGTGCACACATGCAAGTGTACGAAGTATTGTATATCATCCGGACTGATCTGGATGATGAGGCGATTGCCGCCGAAGTGGACAAGTATGGTGAGATTGTTAACACCAACGGTGGGTCTGACCTGTCCATTGACAAATGGGGCAAACGCCGCTTGGCCTACGAGATTAATGATTATCGGGAAGGGTATTATGTCCTGATGACCTTTAATGGCGAGGCCCGTACAGCGCAAGAAGTGGAACGGATTATGAAAATTTCCGATACCATTTTGCGTTTCTTGACTACCAAGAAAGAATAGTAGGAATTTTTAGGAGGGGTTCCCGTGTTGAATCGCGTCGTTTTAATTGGCCGTTTAACGAAAGACCCCGAGTTGCGTTACACTCCGAATGGGATAGCTGTTGCTAATTTTACCTTAGCTATTGACCGTAATTTCAAAAACTCGCAGGGCGAACGGGAAGCAGACTTTATTCCCTGTGTAGTCTACCGTCAATTGGCAGAACTGGTGACAAATTATTTGGCTAAGGGAAAATTGGCTGCTGTTGACGGCCGCATTCAGGTTCGTTCTTATAATGCTCAGGACGGGCAAAGACGGTGGGTTACGGAAGTTATCGCAGAAGATGTTCGCTTCTTAAGCCCGAAAGATTCACAAAATACCGGCACTGAACACGCTGCCGGCGCTGTTGGCAGTTATGGGCATGAAGTAAGCTTAGATGATGATATTCCGTTTTAGGCCATTTCGAATGGAGGGTAGGGTATGAAGCGTGAACGTGGACGCCGTCCGCGCAAAAGAGTATGCAGCTTTTGTGTGGATAAGGTAGAGTCCTTAGATTACAAAGAGACCGGTAAACTCCGCAAGTTCGTTACTGAACGCGGTAAAATTTTGCCGCGCCGCATCTCCGGTAACTGTGCCAAGCACCAACGGCAAGTGACAGTTGCGATTAAACGCGCGCGTAGTATTGCATTGTTGCCATATAGTGTGGAGTAAAGAAAAGGGAGCACGTCTCCCTTTTTTCGTTTTTAGCAGGAGAATTTTTGCCAGATAACGAATTCATTACCAAGGTGGAGTTTGCCCCAGTATTTATTTTTTGGGAGGAATCGGCCTTGGAGCAAATTGAAGTTGATGTAGTGAAGAGTTTAAGAACAATTGAGGAGCTTAAAGTTAATCTGCTTCAGGCACAATGGCTCTTTCAGCACGGTACTGTAAGCGGAGCGGAAAATGAGATGGTTCAGGGATTGGCGGACATGGTAGCCTTAAGCTACCTCGTGAGCAAGCGCTTAGGCTTTGATTTTTCCCGTTTGGACAGAACTTTGATCAAGCGCCTGGAAGAATGGCGGGCACAGGATATGGCGGGTCTTGAAAGCCAGTGGGGGGATTTGAGCTTGCTTTATAGCTACCTTGCCCCCGAAGATTAAGCTGGGAGTAATGCTTTAATGTATATCAGCGATGAGAAGGTCATTGATTATCTGGGACTGGTTCTGCTTTTGTTTCTGCCGCTGCTAGGAATAGCCTTGAACTTATGGGGCTGGTTCCTGGAAATTCTGATCATGCTGGCGGTATTTGTGGCGATCAGGCGTCACGGTCCCGGCAGGGCAATGTTATTCCTGGGCGCAGGCTATGTTTTACCTTTAATAATTCACGGTTTATCAGCCTCTGCGCACATGAGCTTTGTTCCTTGGGCTGCCATGTTGGCGGGGTTGGGGTTGCAGAAACTGTGGCCACAGCGGGTGGTCTACTTCTGGAGTTTAGTCTTAGCCGGAGTCTTAGGCTCCTTGCCTTTTGTAACGATTGCGCTTCAGAGTTTGGAAGCACAGTCAATTAAAGACTTTACCAATTATGCGCTTGAATTCTACCGCTCTTCCGGTATGCTTAGTGCGATTCAGCAACAGGGAGTGGACGAGTATCAGCTGCGCCTTTTTCTAGAGCAGTATCTTCCGTTCTATGTCATGTTAACTCCGGCATTTACTGCGCTTGCGAGCATGCTTGAATTTGGAGTGGTTGCTTATTTTGCCCGGCGCTGGTTTTATAAGAATGAGGGCATGGTTCCGTTTGCCCGCTGGCGTTTGCCCTGGTATGCGATCTGGGGGGCTATCCTTGCTCTCGCCAGCTACCTTTTGGGAGATGAGTTAGCCTGGCATGCTTTACGCGGAGTGGGGCTCAACCTAATGGTTGTGTATGTGGCTTTGGCTATGGTCATTGGGATCTCAGTCTACCTTTATTTTTTACAGTCGCCGCAGGTGCCCAGGTTCCTTAAGTGGATGCTTATTCTGGTCAATCTCTTTTATTTCTTTTTCAGTTTCGTCAGTATTATTATGTTCGGCCTTTTTGACATGGTGCTTAATTTTAGGAAGCTGCCTGAGTCGAAGGGTTAAACGATGTGGGGTGAGTTGAGATGAAGGTTATTCTGAAAGTTGACGTTAAAGCCTTGGGCAAGCAAGGACAAGTGTGCGAGGTTGCAGATGGGTATGCGCGCAATTTCCTGTTCTCCAAGGGCTTGGCGGTGGAGGCCACCTCCGGCAATCTCCAGGACTTGGCTCATAAAAAGGCGGTCGAAGAAAAACGCAAAGACAAGGAAAAGCAAGATGCGAGCGAGTTGGCTAGCCGACTCAATTCCCTGGTCGTGGAAGTGGGTACGAAAACCGGGGAAGGAGGACGCTTATTCGGTTCGGTCACTACGAAGGAAATAGCGGACGCTCTTAAGAAGAATTACGGCATCGAGCTGGATAAGAGGAAGCTGGAACTTAAAGAACCGATTAAAGCTTTAGGGGAGTATACGCTTGCGGCTAAACTCCATCCGGAAGTCAGCGCCCGCATACAGGTAAAGGTTATCGCCTCCTAAACTCAGACTGGAAGGGGACAGCGATGAAAGGGCTATTAACAAAATGGTTGCAGCATAATACTTGGAGCGAACGGTTGGACGACGAGGAGCAATGGCAGCGTGAGGTCGATGCCCTTTACGGATTGCTGGCAAATTATTACGGTTCTGATAAACTCGTGTTAAAAGCGAGTAAACTTGAAGCCTTGAGCCTAATGCGTTCAGATAGCCTGCCCGAGCGGGTGGCCGGGCTGCAAAAGCTTATTAGTGATGACCCTACGGTCAAGCCAACTCCCCGGAAGCAGGAGATCCCTGCGCTTCTGGATGAGATTGAGGAAGAGATTGCGGATTTATTGGCCCGCCGCTCGGTGGAAGACCGCTTGGAAAAAGCGGTCGCCGACAAAATGCAGGAGCGGCATGAAGATTATGTTAAAGACATAAAAATGCAGGTCCTGAAAGAAACTTCAAGCCCGGAAAATGCGCAGACTTTGAAGAAACTAGCGATGCTTGAGGTTATGAACCAGACTAAACTGGGGAGTCAGGCTGCGGATATTCTTCGCCCCCAGGCCGTGGAGGAGATTATTGGGCAAGAAAGTGCAGTCAGAGCCTTGCTGGCAAAGCTGGCCACTCCTTACCCCCAGCATATTTTGATTTACGGGCCGCCGGGAGTTGGAAAAACGTCCGCCGCCAGGGTGGCATTGGAGACGGTGAAGAAACATCCTCATTCCCCGTTTGCCTCTAATGCTCCTTTTGTCGAAGTGGACGGCACGACATTGCGCTGGGATCCCCGGGATGTGACCAATCCCCTCTTGGGCTCGGTGCATGACCCTATTTATCAGGGAGCTAAACGCGATCTGGCTGACACTGGAATTCCTGAGCCCAAGCTCGGTCTGGTGAGTGAATCTCACGGCGGGATTCTCTTTATTGATGAGATTGGGGAAATGGACAGTCTCCTTTTAAATAAGCTCTTAAAAGTATTGGAAGACAAGCGGGTGTCATTTGATTCATCTTATTACGACCCGGGCGACCCCTATATTCCACAGTATATTAAGAAATTATTTGAGGAAGGCGCGCCCGCTGATTTTGTCCTGATCGGGGCGACCACACGCGATCCCGGTGAACTTAACCCAGCACTCCGTTCCCGCTGTGCTGAGGTTTACTTTGTCCCGCTGGAACCTGCGGATGTTCAGAATATCGTGCGCCAGGCAGCTTTCAAACTGGGAGTGAGCCTGGAGAAAAATGTGTCGGAAATCATTAGCGAGTACGTGATTGAAGGCCGCAAAGCAACCAGCCTTTTGACAGATGCTTACGGCTTGGCGCGGTTTCGTAACCCTGAGCAAGAGAGGATTACGGTCTCCGGTGCCGATGTTTACGAAGTCCTGCGTTCAGCGCGCCTTACTCCCTATAATGCCAATAAGGCGGCATTCAAACCGGAAACCGGACGTATCTTGGGGTTGGGAGTGGCAGGTTTTGTAGGGTCTGTGTTGGAGATTGAAGTGATCACTTTTGCTGACCGCAACGGGAAAGGCTCGGTTCGTTTTAATGAAACGGCTGGGAGCATGGCCCGCGATGCGGTGTTTAATGCCACGGCGATGATCAGGAATCTGACGGGGGAAGACCTGAGCAATTATGACGTGCATGTTAATGTAATTGGCGGGGGCAAGATTGACGGGCCTTCGGCCGGGCTAGCCACAACCTTGGCTATTTTCAGTTCTCTCAAAGGACAGCCTTTGCGGCAGGATGTGGCAGTTACGGGGGAGATTTCCGTGCGCGGCAAGGTTAAGCCCGTGGGCGGGATTTATGAGAAGATTTTCGGGGCCAAGCAGGCAGGGGTGCGCTCGGTTCTGATTCCGGCGGAAAACATGGTTGATGTCCCGGAAGGGTTGCGTGGGATAGAGGTTATTCCTGTAAGCACGATTGAAGAGGCACTTAAACAGGTGCTGCCTGTTGGTGTATAATAGTCAGGTGATGAATTATTAATTTTCCTTCTCATAGGAGTTGTGGTTTTTCGTACAAGATTAAGGCCGGACAAAACGTCTCTGGCTTTTCTTTTTCTTTTTTACGGGAGGAGATGTGAGATGGAGCTGCCGAAAGTTCCACCCCAAAGCCTGGAAGCGGAGCAAGCGGTTTTAGGCGCTTTAATGCTAGACCCTCAGACCGGGAGCAGTGTCTTTGAAATTCTGCAGGCTGAGGATTTCTACCGTGACAATCACCGTTTAGTGTTCACGGCTATCAGGGGACTTTTTGAAAGCGGAGAACCCATCGACCTTGTTACGGTGGCGGAAGTGTTGCGCCGCGAAGGCAGGCTGGAACAGGTGGGGGGGCTTGCCACCATCGCGGAGATTGCTCGTTCTGTGCCCACAGCAGCTAATGCTGACCATTATGCGGTTATGGTTGGGGAGAAGTCCCTGATGCGGCAGTTGATCAGAATTGCTGCCCAGATTGCGGAAAGAGGGTATGAACCGGGGGAAGAAGCAACTCAGCTATTGGAAGAAGCGGAGAAAATGCTCTTAGAATTATCCCTCAAGCAGGTAAAAAATGATTTTATCCCTATTCGGACAATTTTACTGAATACATTTGAAAAGATTGAACATCTCTCTAACAATAAAGGGAACTTGACCGGGGTCCCGACTTTTTTCCATGAGCTTGACCGCATGACCTCAGGCTGGCAGGCAGCGGACTTGATAGTTATTGCTGCCCGACCTTCGATGGGAAAAACGGCTTTGGTCTTAAACATGGCTCAGAATGCGGCAGTAAGGTCCAAAGTCCCGGTAGTGGTCTTCAGCCTGGAAATGTCTAAGGAACAACTTGTACAGCGGATGCTCTGTTCCGAGGCTATGGTCGACCAGCAGCGGGTGCGCACAGGGGAGTTGTTGGACAGCGACTGGCCCAAGCTTACCCGTGCAGTCGGGCCTTTGTCGGAAGCGCCTATTTTTATCGATGATACAGTCGGTATTTCCTTGGCTGAGCTGCGTTCCAAGGCACGGCGGCTAAAAAGGGAGAACGGTCTGGGGTTGGTTGTTATCGATTATTTACAGCTAATGACGGTAGGGAAACGGGCTGAGAGCCGCCAGCAGGAAGTGGCCCAGATTTCGCGCGGGCTAAAAAGTATTGCGCGTGAGCTTAAGGTTCCGGTGATCGCCCTGTCTCAGCTGAACCGCGGAGTTGAGCAAAGGCAGGACAAACGTCCGATTATGTCTGACCTCTTAGAGTCAGGAGCAATCGAAGCGGATGCCGATGTTATATCTTTTATTTATAGAGACGAGTATTACCATCCCGACTCCGAGAAGAAAGGGATTGCAGAGATAATAGTGGCCAAACACCGCAACGGCCCGGTCGGGACTTTGGAACTGGGGTATCTTAAGGAATTTACTAAGTTTGTAAACCTTGATCGAAACCACTCCGGCATGTAAACGCGAACACAAACACAAATTAAGCAGTATTGTTAGGGATCATGTCGAATATTTTTCAGATGAAACAAGTTAATGTTCGATTTATTCATTGACAACGACCTTTAACATTGTTAATATTAAGCTGTTTGTGTTTGGTGCAGTTTAATCAATCGTAACTTTTCTAGTCTTGTGGCATGCCGTTTCCGCGCGTAAAACATGTGACGGACAGGTCGGAGGCAGAGGAGGATATAAAATTGAAACATGAAGTAGACGTTTTAGTTATCGGGGCCGGTCCTGCCGGCATTTTTACCGCTTTGGAGCTTACGAAACACCGGTCTGATTTGAATATTTTAATCGTGGATAAAGGAAATACAATTGAGAAGCGTAAATGTCCGGCCCGTGAGACAGGAGTCTGTAAAAACTGCACTCCGTGCGCCATCACCAGCGGCTGGTCTGGAGCTGGTGCTTTCAGTGATGGCAAACTTTCGCTCTCCCCTGCGGTTGGAGGCAGGCTCACTGAATATATGCGCGAGGGGAAAGCCCAGGAACTAATAGATTATGCGGATTCAATTTACCGAGGCTTTGGGGCCAGGGACTCTGTGCATGGGCTTGACACCAGAAGGGTTGAGGAAATTCAGTACGAGGCTTCCCGCTACAATATTCAGCTTATTCATTCCCCAGTAAGGCATCTGGGCACAGAACTGGCTGCCGAAGTTTTGCGGTCAATGTACGAACACCTGGTAAATAACACCAGGACGGAGTTTTGGGAATTATCAGAGGTTATTGACATCTTGACTGCTCCCGAGGGGATAACGGGTGCCCGCATTAAAAAACGGGGCCAGGAAGAGATTATCGAGGTTAGAGCGCGCTATGTTGTCGTCGCACCCGGGCGCGGCGGGGCCAGTTGGCTGACAGAGCAGACAGTGCGCCTGGGAATCGAGACGGAAAATAATGAGGTAGATATCGGGGTGCGGGTTGAAGTTCCGAACTCCATCTTAGACCATTTGACGAAGGATCTTTATGAACCCAAATTAGTGTACTACTCGGACACCTTTGAGCTCAAAACCCGCAGTTTTTGTGTCAATCCAGGCGGAGTGGTGTCAGAGGAACACTATGACGGAGGGATCGCTGTGGTAAATGGCCACAGCTATGCGGATCCA
Source organism: Paradesulfitobacterium aromaticivorans (assembly GCF_054657415.1). NCBI lineage: Bacteria > Bacillati > Bacillota > Clostridia > Eubacteriales > Peptococcaceae > Paradesulfitobacterium > Paradesulfitobacterium aromaticivorans. Next base: position 1,114,683 of record NZ_BAAHYT010000010.1, read on the forward strand.
GCTAGGAAAACTTCAAATACTAACTTTGCCCTGTTGGTATCCACTCGCTTTACCCGGCCTTTCAACCAGCCGATTGAGTACGGTCGCTATATTGCCCGCCTCGCCAATATGTTGACTGGGGGAGGGGTAATGGTCCAGCGCCTGGGGGATTTGCTGCAGGGGAGACGTACGGATGAGAGCCGCCTGCGCAAGTCGACAACTGTTCCAACCATGAAATCGGCTGTGCCTGGGGACTTGAGCTATGTCTTGCCGGAGCGCTATCTTATTTCCCTGACGGAAACCCTGCGGGCTTTTGACAACATTGCTCCCGGTCTTTATTCCCGCAATACCCTGCTGTATGGGGTGGAAGTGAAGTTTTATTCTTCTAAAGTGAAGGTGAATAACAACTTCGAAACCGCTATCCCACGCCTGTATGCGATTGGGGACGGCGCAGGGATTACCCGTGGGCTGATGCAGGCTTCGACCACCGGGATCGTGGTGGCTCGCGACTTAGTGGATAAAGCCTGAATAAAAGTCCTGGCCTTACACGAGAGACGTCATGCCAAAAGGAATGGGATGAAAAAAGATAAAGTGAGCAATATTTAAATTAGATGTCCGGTCCGCGTAATGCGGCACCAACAGAGGATGCACTGCAGTTGGATTGCAACCTGCTGAAGGGTTCGAGTTTATCCGATGGCTAACTGCCACTAAGACTTCCGCTTCTTAAGCGGAAGATAAGTGGCACTAAGCCCCTGGATAAGTGCAACTAAACTTCAGATGGAGTTAAAACTCCACCTGAAGTAAGTTTTCTTTATAAGGGAGGAATCAGGATGTCTGCGGTTGTTTTAATAGGTGCGCAATGGGGAGACGAGGGTAAGGGAAAAGTTACGGATTTCCTGGCAGAAAAAGCTAAAATGGTAGTCCGCTATCAAGGGGGGAACAACGCAGGCCATACGGTGGTAGTCAATGGAGAAGAATTCAAGCTCCACTTAATTCCCTCAGGGATTCTTTATGAAGACAAAACGTGCGTGATTGGCAATGGCGTCGTGCTTGACCCCAAGGTTCTGTTGGAGGAACTATACTATCTTGAAAAACGCGGTATCAAAACCGGTCAGCTTTTAATCAGTAGCAATGCGCAAGTGATTATGCCGTACCATCGCTTGCTTGATTCCCTCGAGGAAGATGCCCGCGGGGAGCATAAGATTGGTACGACCAAACGCGGAATTGGACCTGCCTATATGGATAAAACTGCGCGCATTGGGATAAGGGTCAGTGATTTAATTGACAGGGACGAGTTTTCCGATCGATTGAAGCGTAATCTAGCGGAAAAGAATAATATCCTTACTAAACTTTATGGGCTTGAACCGCTCAAGTTTGAAGAGATTTTCAACGAGTACCAGGAATATGCTCTAAAGCTACGTCCGTATGTTACGGACAGCTCCCTGGTGATCAATGAAAGTATCCAAAAAGGAGAGAGAATTCTCTTTGAAGGAGCGCAAGGAACCTTGCTCGATCTTGATCATGGGACTTATCCTTACGTGACTTCCTCCCACCCAATAGCGGGCGGGGCTTGTATCGGGGCTGGAGTCGGGCCTACCCGCATCCAGCGGGTGGTTGGGGTAGCCAAGGCCTATACCACCAGAGTCGGGGAAGGACCGTTTCCTACGGAGCTCCTGGATCAAACAGGAGAAATCCTGCGCGAACGCGGGCATGAATTCGGCACAACCACAGGGCGCGCCCGCCGCTGCGGTTGGTTTGACGCGGTTATTGTCCGGTACGCGGCACGGGTTAATGGTTTGACGGATTTAGCTATCACTAAGCTTGACGTGCTAACCGGGTTGGAAAAGATCCGAATTGGTGTTGGCTACAGGGCTGGCAATGAGGTTATTTACGAGTTTCCGCAAAGCCAGAAAATTTTCCGGGACAGCCTGCCGGTGTATGAGGAAATGCCAGGCTGGAACGAAGAAATTACTGGAATCAGGCACTTTGAAGACTTGCCTGCAGCCGCGCAAAATTTTATCCAGCGCGTGGAGCAATTGACTCAGGTACAGGTTACCTTGGTAGCCGTGGGGCCGGGAAGGGAACAGACAATTGTCCGGGGTAATATTTTTTAGAAAAATATTTTTGAGCAGAAGCTTACTCAGAACTCTTGACAGCTTATACACTTTCAGGTAAAATCCTAATTTGTGACGTCCCATTTTTACCGTGGAGGGACGAGGTATAGTTGAGCCATTAGCTCAGTCGGTAGAGCACCTGACTTTTAATCAGGGTGTCCCGCGTTCGAGTCGCGGATGGCTCACCATTCTCGAGGTTCGTGGTTCGATATTCGTCGTTCGAACGAAAGAAAATCATGATATAATCTCTAGTCTCGAACATCGAACATCGAATATCGAATATCGATTTACGCCCCGGTAGCTCAGTCGGTAGAGCAGAGGACTGAAAATCCTCGTGTCGGCGGTTCGATTCCGTCCTGGGGCACCACTTATACATTAAACCCTCCTGCTTCCTCTTTTCTCAAAGATGGAACAGGAGGGTTTTTTAAGCAACAATATGGTTCACAGGTCTGAGTGAGGAAACGACTTAAGTGCTTAGAGCGGTGCCGATAGAGCTTGCTCCGGAGTGCCATAATAAATTCAGGAGCTGATCTAACCACTGGCTTTGGGCGTATCCCAGCGGATGATGTGTACCGGCATATTGCTGAGCCAGTTGGACTAGCCGAGATTTTTCCTCCTCTATTTGTCTAAGCGCTGGTTACAGTTCTCTGCCTAATTTAGTTGTCGAAGTTCAATAGGGTGCAGATCCGGTCTGATAGATTTTGGTTCCAAAAAACATAAAAATTATAAAGATTGTGAGCGTGTTGACAGAATGTAAAAGCCAGTTTATACTTATTATCGTTCTCTTATTTTGCGGATGTGGCTCAGTGGTAGAGCATTGGCTTCCCAAGCCGAGGATCGCGGGTTCGAATCCCGTCATCCGCTCCATCAGAAATTTAGACGTCGCAAGAAGTTGCGACGTTTTTGGTACCATCAAACATTTTCATGGCTAAATAATTTAAATTAATACCAAGTACCTTGCTAAGACACCAAAAATGTACTAAGATATTCCAGGGGAACTTGCAAACTTACATATAATCGCATTTGAATGATGTGGAGAGAGGTATGTAGAGGTGGAGCTGGAGTTAGATATCCTGTTGCAAATGATTGAGGAGTCAAGGCGGCGGATGAACGAGTCCGCCAGAGAAAGATCACTTACAGACCCTGACGTGGTGCAGATTAGTCAGGGACTTGACCGTCTGCTTAATCAGTATTATTCGATTGTAAGCAGAGCCGGTTAAGCGGACGAAGTTAAACAAGTGGTAGCGCCTCGGCCTTGGCCGGGGTTTATTTTTTTTGCTATTGAAAAGGCCGAAGGACAAGAGTATTATTAATTAGGATATCTAAAAATGAATTGTTAAAGATCTTCGTTAGGTGAGGCTCCTACATGGATATAGGCTGCTGCCCTGCCCCATCGAAAGATGCCCAAGGGTTAACAGGTATTACCGAAATAAGGTTTTACCTAATGTAGCTGGATTCAATCCAAAGCTGTGTAGTGCCAAAGCTGAACGAGTGAAGATGCAAGTAAAGCCGTTGTTGGCTTTATATTCCCTTTCACTCGTAGTGAAAGGGTTTTTTTAGTACTAAATTTGTTAGAGCCATTATATTCTGAAAGACGGAGGTGGTTGGTGTGGACGGAGACCCGTGTAGTATGTTAGCAGTTAAGACTGAACAAGCCGGATACACCGGCCAGGCCTAAATTTTGCCTGTGTAAGCACGTGCACGTTAAGTTAAACTCAGCTCGTGTCAAGATGCACTTGTCAGGCAGAAACTTAGGTTATTTAAGCTTCTGAAATCGCATACTAAACTAGTCAAGTAAGAAGGGACTAATGGCTATGATGGAAATATTGAAATCTGCAGTGGATGGGCTGGTAACCCTAGACTGCTATGAAGATGGAACATGGGTGAACCTTGTTAATCCGACTGAGGAAGAAGTCCTTAAAGTAAGCAGCACGCTTAAGCTCGATCCGGACTATGTGCGGGCAGCTCTGGACGAAGAAGAACGATCTCGTATTGAGATTGATGACGATGGTTCCACCCTGATACTCGTCGATATTCCAATCGCCGAGTATGATGGCAACTCTCCTTTTTACACAACCATTCCCCTCGGCATTATCATAACTGATAGAAGCATTATTACTGTTTGCCTGAGAGAAAACCCGATCATCAAGGACTTCTTGGATAATAGGGTCAAGACATTTTACACTTACAAAAAAACCCGCTTTATTCTGCAAATTCTGTATCGCAATGCAGCCAAATATCTGCAGTATTTGAAAAGGATCGACAAAGAAAGCAGTCTGATCGAAGCCAAACTCCATAAATCCACTAAGAATAAAGAGCTTATTCAATTACTTGAGCTTGAGAAAAGCCTTGTTTATTTCTCAACCTCCCTCAAATCTAATGAAATCGTACTTGAAAAAATGCTGCGCACAGAAAGTATCAAAAATTACCCGGAAGATACTGAGTTACTGGAAGATGTCATTATCGAGAATAAACAGGCAATCGAAATGGCCAAGATTTACAGCGACATTTTGACAGGGACAATGGATGCTTTTGCCTCAGTTATCTCGAATAACTTAAACATCCTCATGAAGTTTTTGGCTTCAGTAACCATTGTGATGGCTATTCCTACCATGATCGCGAGTTTTTTCGGCATGAACGTAAATGTTCCGTTGCACGACAATCCCCACGCTTTTGCAATCATTGTGGTTATTGTTGTGGGGGCCTGTGTCGTAGCAGCGCTGGCTATGGCGAAGAAAAAGATGTTTTGACACAAGATGTTGTGACAGTGCTTTGCCATTTAACTTGCCCGCATGCTATAATCAGGGTAGTTTGAGATGGGAGGAGGGGTTTGGGTGTCCAAGCACATTCAAACAGTTGTGAAAGCTAATCTAAGCGCAACACTTAAAACCGGGGGTTGTGGGGAGTGCCAGACTTCATGTCAATCTGCCTGCAAGACTTCCTGCACGGTAGGCAATCAAGTGTGCGTGAAGTAACTGTCCATTGGCCTAACTTTAATCAATAATAACATCAGGGAAGCATCTGACCGGAACCCGCCTTTCAAGGATGGGTTCTCTTTCTGTTTGATGTAAAGTAGTATTAAGGTATTCAGGAGTCAGAATTCAGTATCCAGTATTCTTTGGGTCTTAAGCCCTTGATTTATTCGCAAAAATTATTCTGACTACTGACTACTGGCTCCTGACTCCATAGTAGTTAAGATTAGATTGTGTGAGAGAGAGGATAGAATGCTTAATTTAGAAGGATATCTTATTAAGAAAAATGTCCATGCTTACAGGCAGGGGGATATTTTCATAGCCTATGATGTTAATTCTGGCTCTATCCATATATTGGATGAGGCTGCTTATCAAACGATTAAACTCATGGAAGAATTACAAGAGAAGGGTCAAGCGGTTACTGGCGCAAACCTGCTTAGCTTAGCTAGAGCAAGTTCATTTAATACTATGGAGGATACTGAAGGTTTAGGCACGGATCCTTTGCGTCAGGAGCTAGAGGAGATCCTAAGCGAGTTTGCAGAGTTACAGCAAGAGGGGACACTCTTTGCCGGGGAAGCGCCGGAAAATCCTCCGTCTTATCCCGCAAAGCCGGTGGTTAAGTCGATCTGCCTCCATGTTGCCCATGACTGCAATTTGCGCTGTGAATACTGTTTTGCGGGAACTGGGGCATTCGGAGGAGCGCGCACATTGATGGAGTTTGAAACCGGTGCGAAAGCAATAGATTTTGTGCTCGAGGCCTCAGGGCACCGTTCGCATTGTGAAGTGGACTTTTTTGGGGGAGAGCCTCTCCTCAATTTTCCAGTAGTGAAAGAGCTGGTGCACTATGGGCGTGAAGCGGCGGCTAAAGCTGGCAAGAGCATAAAATTTACCTTGACCACCAACGCTGTGCTTCTGGATGATGAGGTTCAGGCTTTTTTAGAAGCGGAAGATATAAGTGTAGTCTTAAGCCTGGACGGCCGCCCGGAGGTTCACGACCGCATGCGCCCATATGCGGATGGGCGTGGAAGTTACGAGGAAGTGGTTCCCGCTATCCGCAAGTTTGTGGCGCAAAGGCCGGAAAGTTCTCCCTACGCGGTTGGGACATATTACTATGTGCGCGGCACCTATACCCATTTCAATCTGGATTTTGACCGCGATGTCTTGCACATGGCTGAGCTAGGGATCGGGCAAATTTCTCTGGAGCCTGTGGTCGCCGGGCCGCAAGATGCTTACGCTTTTCGGGACGGAGATTTGGAGGAGGTCCGTGCGGCCTATGACCGGTTAGGGGAAGAAATACTTGTCCGCCGTCGGCAGGGACGGGATTTTAACTTCTTCCATTTTAATGTGGGTTTAGACCAGGGACCCTGCCTGCCTAAGCGTTTGGCTGGGTGTGGGGCCGGACATGAGTACGTGGCAATTTCTCCGGAAGGGGATCTCTATCCCTGCCATCAGTTTGTCGGCCAACAGCAGTATAAGATGGGGTCGCTTAATGGAGATGACGGGGTTAAACTTGATACCGGGCTGGTGCAGGCTTTTCGCTCGGCCCACATTTATGCCAAGCCCGCTTGCCGGGAGTGCTGGACTCGCTTTGCTTGCAGTGGGGGTTGCCATGCGGCCAATACCGCCTTTACCGGTGACCTGACCCAAGTGTATACTTTAGGGTGTGAACTTCAGCAGAAACGACTGGAAGTCGCGCTTTATCTGAAGGTTAAGGAACTGCAGGCTTAAGGAGTTTTTCAAGGTAGTCAGTATTCAGCAGTCAGTATTCAGGAGACAGAATTCAGGCTCCCATCCCGTACTCCTGACTCCTGTCTCCTGAGTAGTTACAAGAACTTTAAGATACGGCGGAGGTGTGCACAGTTATGAAGATGATGCGCTCAGCTTGTCCCTTGAACTGTCCGGATAGCTGTGGTTTTCTGGTTGAAGTTAAGCAAGATGGCCTGCGCCTCCACGGAGACAGGCAAAACCCAATTACTAAGGGTTTTATCTGTTCCAAAGGGCAAGCTTTGCTTGACCGGGTCTCTTCCCCTGACCGCGTGCGTTTTCCGCTTAGACGCAAGGGGGAAGGCTGGCACAGAATTTCCTGGGAAGAAGCATATGAGCTCTTAGCTGGGAAAATTCAGAGCACCCTTGACAAGACCGGACCCTGGGGGATTCTCCATCATTATGACTATGGGCACAATGGCGCTCTGCGCAATCTCGACCGCCGGTTTTTTCAAGCTTTGGGCGGAGTGACGGAGCCGGGCGGGAGCATGTGTTGGGGAGCGGGATACCGGGCCCAGGAAATCGATTTTGGCGCGGTCTACGCCAGCGACTGGGAAGACCTGTATCATGCCAAAACAATCATCCTTTGGGGCAGGGACCCGGCTCTTACCAATATTCACTTAATGCCACACCTGGTGGAGGCCAGGAAGCGGGGTGCCCGCCTCTTTGTGATTAATCCGGTCAAGGTCAAAAGTGCGGACTTTGCAGATGAGTACATTTCAGTCCGGCCTGGATCTGATGCAGCCTTGGCTTTGGGCTTAAGCCATATAATTCTGGGGGAAGGCTGGCTTGACTGGGAGTTTGTGCGGGAGCATGTCTACGGCCTGGAGGAGTTTGCTTTGCGCGCCAAGGAGTTCCCGCCTGAGCGAACTGCTGAACTTACCGGAATAGACATTCAAACACTAAGCTCCCTCGCTTATACGATCTCTCATGGCAAGCCGGTCTCGATTCTTCTCGGTTTCGGGCTCCAGCGTTACCAAGGAGGGGGCGGCACAGTAAGGGCGATTGACGCCCTGGCAGCTGTCACCGGTAATGTGGGAGTTTCTGGCGCAGGAGTGCAATATGCCCATCAATATCATCGCGGTCGCCTTAATACGGTGCTTTTGCCTCCTCAAAATTATCGCTCCCGCATAATACTGCACGCTCGTTTGGCAGAAGAATTGGACACAGCGGAGCCGCCAATCGAACTGGCGGTAGTTACCCGTTCTAATCCTTTGGTGCAGCAGCCCAATTCTGTGCTGTGGCGGGAGGTTTGGCACAGGATTCCCTTTAAGGTCGTCCTGGATACAGTTATGTCTGAGACGGCGCGCCAGGCTGATCTCGTGCTCCCAGTCACAACTGTTTTTGAAGAGGAGGACTTGATTTACACTTCCTGGGGTCCGCTGATCCAATACGCACAGCAAGTTATTGAGCCGCAGGGGGAAGCTAGGCCTGAACCGGAAATTTTCACGGAGCTAGCGCGGCGGCTGGGCCATGAACAGGATTTTTCGTTTACAGCCCGCCAATGGCTTGAATATATCATTGAACCATTAAAGCCTTTTGGGATTACGCTCGCAGAATTGAGCCAGGGGGCTGTGCGTGCTCCTTATATACCCCAGGTCGCGTGGGCGGAGAGGAAATTTCTCACTCCCAGCGGCAAAATAGAACTGGCCAGCGCCAAGGCCAGAGCCGAGGCAGGAGATGCGGTTGCTGCCTTTGTGCCCGCGGGTAGAAGCCAGGATGCCCGCGAATTCCCCTGGTACCTGGTGACACCGCATCCGGCCAAGGGTTTGCACTCCCAGTTCCAAGACAGTGACGTGTTTACCCTCTATATTCATCCTGAGCTCGCAGCTAAACGCGGTTTGCGGCCGGGAGACTGGACCCTGGTGGAGACCAAGGTCGGTCAGCTTAAGGCGCGTGTGGCCGTGTCTGAAGATATCCATCCGGAAGCAGTGGTTGTCCCTGAAGGGGCGACGGTCGAGGGTTTTGGGGTCAATCAGTTGATTGCGTCAGAGCTGTCTGATCTAGGACAGGGTACCTCGTATTATGATGTGCGTTGTGAAATCCGTAAATGGTATTTGGACTAAGTGCTGACATTGCCTTAGGATTTAGGGACTGAATTTGTGATTTCATGGATTCGATTATACGAGGGGGTATGTGACTGTGAAACGCAGGCACCGCATTGGAGCGATGGTCCTGGCTATTGCTATGGCTTTTAGCATGGTGGGCTCGGCTATTTTGAGTTATTTTTATGGCGGGGGGCTTCCGGCGGGTAACCCTGCGGCAGTGAGCGCCCCTGATCCGGCGCGCGAATTTGCAGACCTGAAAAGTTCGGCCCAAGCTTTAACTGAAGCGGTTAAGGCGAACCCAGACAATCTCGAGCTCCAGACGCAGCTAGGCAATACCTATTACGACTTGGGGATGATGGCCTTTGATTTGGCTCCGAATGAGGCTAAAGGGTATCTGGAACAGGCTGTCACGGTCTATCAGACTGTGCTCGCAAGTAAAAAAGATATTAATATCACAGCCGATCTGGCAACTGCTGCTTTTAATGCCGGGAACAATGATCTGGCCGAAAAGAGTTTCCAAGCGGTTTTAGCCGAGAACCCAGATTTTTACCCCGCCTTGTTCAACTATGGCAGGTTTCTCTTTGATGCCAAAAAGGACTATGCAGGGGCTGTGCGCGTGTGGCAGAAGGCCTCAGGAGTGAGCTCCTCAGACCAGGACAAGCAAATTCTGCAGACTCTGATCGCGGCAGCGCAGGATCAGATGGAAGCTTCGTTGACTGGAAAATAATGTCCGGAGGAAGGAGAAATTCACCTTGCATTTCGCAACACTGGCCAGCGGAAGTTCGGGCAATGCAATTTTGGTAGGTCAGGGTGAGCGCAGTTTTCTGGTAGACTCGGGAATCAGTATGAGAAGCCTGCTACATAACCTGACTCTTCTTAATGTTCCGCCTGCCCAAGTCGAAGGGATTATTGTGACTCACGAACATATTGACCATATCAAAGGTGTTGGTGCTTTAGCCCGTAAATTAAAAATTCCTATCTATACGTCACAGGCTATTTGGGGAGAAATGGAACAGTCTGTCGGAAAACTGGCGGATAATCAGCGCATTGAAGTAAACAATAAGTTTAGCTGTGCCGGTTTAGAAATAGAAATGTTTGCGACCTCTCATGACAGCAAAGAAAGTTATGGTTTGCGGATCGAACGCCGTCTGCCTGGTCAAGCAGTGCTTGCTCTTGGGATTGCTACGGACAGCGGTATAATTACGGAAGAGATGCACCGCTGCTTAAAGGAATGTGATGCCTTGGTCGTGGAAGCTAATCATGATGAGGACAAGTTGTGGCAAGGGTCTTATCCATGGTATCTTAAGAAAAGAATCAGCAGCATCTATGGGCATCTGGCCAACCGGCAGTTGGCTGAGGGGCTTCTGGAGTGGATTGGAGAAAACACGCAAAGGGTAGTTTTAGCCCATTTAAGCGAGGAGAATAACACACCTGAACTTGCTCTCACTACTGTGGTCCGGACTTTGCGAACTTCCCGCTCTCTAAGAAACAATAAAGAACTACGCCTGCGGGTGGCACCCCGTTATACTCCGCATGAATTAATTGTGTTGCGTGAAAACTAGGAAGAGGAGGAAAAGTGGTCATGAGCTATTATGACAATTCCAATTACTCTAATGGTCGGAAACCGCGCTCTTTTCCGCTTATTGTAGTAGCTCTCATCAGTGCACTCTTAGGCGGATTAATTGGCGGGTTGTTTGCTCAAAATCTCTATGGCAAGCAACAAACCAATACATCCCCGCAAGTGATTTTGGGGCAAAGTGGTTCGCCGCCCGTAAGCGTTAACCCTAATTCTGCAAACTTTCCGGTAGTGGAGATTGCGAAAGCGGTAGGACCGGCAGTAGTGGGTATTGCTAACTTTCGGACACAGGGAAGTTTTTTTGGCGGGTCGGAATTAGCGGAAGCGGGCAGCGGGTCCGGTTTCATCGTTGATGCCAAAAACGGGTACATTGTCACAAACAATCACGTAATAGAAAAAGCGGAAAAAGTCGTGGTAAGCCTGGCCGATGGGCGCAATGTCAATGGTAAAGTGGTTGGGGCAGATACACGCACAGACTTGGCTGTTGTCAAGATCGATGATACGAAAAACCTGACGGCAGTACATCTTGGGGACTCGACCAAGCTCCAGGTGGGGGAACCGGTTGTGGCGATTGGCAATCCGGGCGGACAGGAATTTGCCCGCTCAGTAACGACAGGAGTGGTCTCTGCGACCAACAGGTTTTTAATGCTTCAAGGGGAATCCAGTTTTAACTTGATTCAGACGGATGCGGCGATTAACCCGGGCAATAGCGGAGGGCCGTTAGTCAACTATCAGGGGCAGGTGGTCGGAATTAATTCCGCCAAGAATCAGGAACCCGGGTTTGAAGGAATGGGTTTTGCTATTCCTATTTCTGATGCCATGCCTACCGTACAACAGTTGATCGAAAAAGGATATGCCAGTCATCCGGGACTCCTGGTTCAGATCGATGACCGTTATACAGTGGAGTACGCCTCGCAAAGAGGGTGGCCTGCCGGCGCTTATGTAGCGCAAGTTTCGTTAGGCGGACCGGCTGATAAAGCAGGGATTAAAGCAGGTGATGTGCTCACGAAAATCAACGGCGTTGAAATCAGCAATTCCCTTGAGCTTACACACGAACTGTTTAAGTACAAGCCGGGTGACAGTATTACCGTAACGTACTTCCGGCAGGGAACGAGCAAGGATGTTAAGGTGGCGCTGGGAGAGTTAAAGTCGTGAGTTCCCAAAGTTTAATATTTACCATAGCAAAATGATTGGCGAAAGATAACCAGAAATGGAGGCACCACGCCTCCATTTCGTATATCCAATTCAAAAGGATGATTAAGCGATGCTTCAAATAAAAGTCGTTGCTGTTGGAAAAGTCCGCGAAAAATTCTTACAGGATGGGATCAAGGAATATCTGAAACGACTTGGTCCGTTGGCACGCCTGGAGATAGTGGAAGTTCCGGATGAACCTTGCCCGGAGCGATTATCTGCGGGTGAAGAGGAGAAGCTGAAAACTCAGGAAGGAGAACGGATTTTACGGGCAATTTCCCCCCAGGATTATGTGATCCTTTTGGATATTGAGGGCAAACAGTTGGCCTCCCCTGGAGTTGCCCGCTTGTTAGAGGACCTCGCTATGGATGGGCGCTCAGCTTTAGCTTTTGTTATTGGCGGTTCCCTTGGGGTGTCTGCGGCTGTTAAAGAACGTTCCAACATGCGCTGGTCTTTTTCCAAGCTCACTTTCCCTCATCAGTTAATGAGGCTGGTTCTCCTGGAACAGGTTTATCGGGCTTTCAAAATTAGCCGGGGAGAGCCATACCATAAGTGACGGCGAATTCAGATATCAAGGTACCGGAGGGATTTTTCTTAAAAGGGAGAAGAGATACAGGTGAATATTCAAATATTCGGTGTCAAGAAATGTTTTGATACGAAAAAAGCCGAACGTTACTTTAAAGAGAGAAAAATAATATACCAGTTTGTTGATTTAACGATGAAGGGGCTAAGCAAGGGGGAATTGCAGAGTGTCAAGGCTGCTGTAGGCTTAGAGAAGCTAATTAATAGAGATGCTGCGGATTATAAGAAGTTAAATATGGATCGGATAATAAGCACTAATGTTAGGGAAGAGATTATTTTAAATCATCCCAGCCTTTATAAAACTCCTATAGTACGTAACGGCAAACAAGCTACAGTAGGATATGAGCCGGATGTATGGAAGTCTTGGGAGTAGTTGGAGGTTTAGCCGTTGAAAAATATTAAAGCTGAAGCTTGGGTAAAGGTGTTAATTGCTGCCCTAATACTTTTTGTTATAGCAGTAATTTACTTTCTAAATCCGGGATTTTTCCCGAAAATGTGGATGGTTGTATCAAGTGGAAATGTTAAGGCGGTAGAAGAGTATTTACGTTCTTATGATATGTGGGCAGTGGTATTCAGTTTCTTGCTGAATGTTCTGGTTAATGCTTTAGGTTTTCTACCCTCTATCTTCATATCTACGGCTAATGGTGTTTTGTTCGGTGTAGTGCCAGGAATAATAATCTCCTGGCTGGCAGAGTGCGTGGGCGTCATTTTGAGCTTCATGCTGATGCGAAGTGTTTTGCGCGACTCTGCTAAGAAGCTTATTGCAAAAAGCGCATATATGCAGAAATTGGATGACTTCAGCGGAGAGAATGGGTTCAAAATGATGCTGGTCGCTCGAACACTTCCATATTTTCCGTCAGGTATTGTAACTGCAGTCGGTGCGCTGAGTAAAATAAGTTTCCGCGACTATGCTTTAGCGACTCTTATTGGAAAGTTCCCATCAACCGCGTTAGAAGTTATCATTGGGCATGATGTTGTTAACTATGAAAAAAACATGGGGCGACTATCAATTGTAGTTGTTAGCGTGGTTACAATTTATCTAGGTCTTTGGTTGACTAGGCGAAAAAAACATAAACATTAAACTGACCCGGCGTTTTATCCACATATTTTTATGATGTCCCAGGAAAACTAAGCGGGAATTTCCTAGTAACGGCACAACCTCAGATACATTTGAGGTTATTAAAATGGTGTGAATTAGATGGTCTAAATTAGATTGCCTTATATAGAGAAAGGAGCTAGCGTGAACGATTTTACTTTTCAATCACGGACAAAGATAATATTCGGCCGCGGTGTGGAAAACCATGTTGGTCAGGAAGTTAAAGAATATTTGGGTCAAGGGGGCAGGCTGCTTTTGCATTATGGCGGAGGCAGCGTTAAACAGTCCGGGCTTTATGAGCGTATAGTAAACTCTCTTAAGGCCGAAGGAATTGACTACCTTGAACTGGGCGGGGTTAAACCGAATCCCCGTTTAAGTCTGGTCGAAGAAGGGATAAAGCTTTGCCGCGCAGAGAGGATTAAATTTATTTTGGCTGTGGGCGGAGGGAGTGTGATTGACTCAGCCAAAGCCATTGCCATCGGTGTTCCTTATGCGGGCAAGGTGTGGGATTTTTATGAGCGTAAAGCCAGGCCCCAAGCAACCCTGCCTGTAGGGGTAGTCTTAACGATTGCCGCCGCCGGAAGCGAAGCCAGCAATAGTTCGGTCATAACCAATGAGGATGGCTGGTTAAAGAGGGGGCTTGGCGCAGAAATTACCCGCCCCAGGTTCGCCCTGATGAACCCGGAACTCACGTTCACTTTGCCGCCTCATCAGACGGCGGCCGGTGTTGCCGATATCATGGCTCACATTATGGAAAGATATTTTACGAATGTCACGAATGTGGATCTGACGGACAGGCTGTGTGAGGCGACTCTTAAAACGGTTATCTATAATGCCCCTATCGTCTTGGAGGAGCCGGATAATTATGATGCCAGGGCGGAAATCATGTGGGCAGGGACAATTGCGCATAATGATCTCCTAAGTACCGGACGGGAAGGAGACTGGGCTTCGCATGGGATAGAGCATGAGTTGAGCGGAATTTATGACGTGGCCCACGGTGCAGGTCTGGCCACAGTTTTCCCGGCCTGGATGAAATACGTGATTAAGCATAACATTGACCGTTTTGTCCAGTTTGCAGTGCGTGTTTGGAATGTGGAGTATTCGTTTGATGCGCCTGAACGCACGGCTTGGGAAGGAATTGAACGTTTGATTGAATTTTTCCGGACAATTGGGTTACCGGTTACTCTGACAGAACTCGATGTTCCGGAGGACAGGCTTGAGGAAATGGCAGCTAAATGCACACACTCCGGCCCGGTAGGGAACTTTATGAAGCTCAATAAGAAGGATGTCTTAGAGATATTACGGCTTGCGCGCTCCTAGTGAATACATAATACATGACCAAATATAGTTTACTTTCCTTCCGCTTTTTTGCTTTAATGAGAGGGTAAGTTATTTTATTCGTTATCCTAAACAGACTCTGTTCTGATGAAGCAAGAACGATCGATTAGAAATGGAAGGAAGGTGGGCTTGATGGCAGTTGAACTGAAGTTGCCACCGGTACTGGAAATTATTCGCGGCAATATCGTCAAACATGGCAATCCCCTTGCCCTTAAGGGCCCTGAAATCTCTTCTTGGGCAAAAGGGTTGAATTTACCAATGCGAGGAGATATTCTTTTTTACACGGGTGGGGAGTACCAGCTTCTTCCGTACATTGATTCCCTAGTGAAGACGATGACCTATGTCGATCAGGGGAGCAAAGGGTTTTCCCTCATGATGGGTGCGCGCAATCTCTTAAACAAGGCCGGTATCAGCGCCGAAAAAATGTACGCGTCCGTGCTGGCTAAAGACAAAGAGAGATACAACGCGGTTTCATATAAAGCGGCTGTTATCTTACAGAAATTAGGATATAATCTCTGCTATGGCGGGGAACAGGAACTGTACAGCGGGGCACTGCTTTATGAATTAGGGTACTGGCAAGACCTTCAGGAGTATGCACCGCGAGTGGCAAGTGTTATTAAGCAAAGCGGAGCCAAGACAATTGTATGCCTTTCCCCGCATGCGGCTGAGGTTTTTAAGTTTGTTTATCCGAAAATAATTGGAGATTTCAAACTTGAGGTCAAAACTTTTATTGAGATGGTTTGGGAACAAAGGCACAAACTCCCATCCTTAAATTTCAATAAAACGGTCGTCATTCACGACTCCTGCCGCTTGGCCCGTGAGCTCGATATTGAACAGGAAATAAGGGATATTTTGGGGGCTGTAGGGGTTCAGGTACGTGAGGCTCAGTGCCGGGGGAAATGGACCACTTGTTGCGGCGGCCCGAGCAAGCTCCTATTCCCAGAGGTATCCCATACTATTGCCGGACGCCGGGTAGCCGAGCTTGAGCAAACAGAAGCAGAAGTTATTCTCACAGCCTGCCCTTATTGCTTGTCAGCTCTCGAAGGAGCTCAGGAAAAAGAAAGCAAGACAGCAATTGAGGACTTAATCGAATTCCTCTATAGGGGGGTTAAGGAATGAAAATCGATTTGCAGAGCGAATTTAATGACTATACTAAGAACTTGAATAAGGCCAGTAAGGACCAACATATTAATACAGCGATCACAAGAGCGGTTAAAGCCTACCGCAGTACAGTCGCGGAAACCCTGGAACGATTTCCCCATACCCCTGAATTGGCAGCCGAAGTCCGGGAGATCAAGACACACTCCATGGCTAATAATTCAGAGCTTCTCGCTCAAGCTATGGCTTCAGTC
Organism: Paradesulfitobacterium aromaticivorans; assembly: GCF_054657415.1. NCBI lineage: Bacteria > Bacillati > Bacillota > Clostridia > Eubacteriales > Peptococcaceae > Paradesulfitobacterium > Paradesulfitobacterium aromaticivorans. The sequence continues at coordinate 1,130,695 of NZ_BAAHYT010000010.1, forward strand.
GAGCGCAATAAAGGAAAAGCCTTTTACGCCAAAGATCAGCAGCAGGCTCTGGAAATTGCCGCAGGGATTATTGGAACTGGCAAAACAGTTGTTAAAGGTAAGAGCATGCTCGGAGAGGAATTGCACCTGCGCGAGTATTTGGAAGGGAAAGGGAATGAGGTTTGGGAAACGGATTTAGGGGAGTTCATTCTCCAGCTTAAGCATGACCGTCCCATGCATATTCTCTCTCCTGCGATACATGTGCCTAGGGAGCAGGTAGCAGAAATTTTCAGTAAGTTTTTTAATAAAGAAGTTCCCCCTGATATTGCCGAGGAAGTGGGAGTAGTCCGGGAATTCCTGCGCGAGAAGTATTTCAGTGCCCACGTGGGGATCAGCGGCGCTAACGTCGTAGCAGCCGATACCGGGGCTGTGGTTATTATCGAAAATGAGGGCAATGTTAGGCTGGCCAGTGGTGCTCCGCCAGTGCATCTTGTGATGGTGGGGGTTGAAAAAATAGTGCCCACTTTCCAGGAAGCGATGAAAACGGCTGAAGTAACCTGGCGCTACGCCCAGTACGGTGTGCCTGGTTATGTCAACATTGTCAGCGGTCCCAGCAAGACGGGCGACATTGAAAAGGTCACAACCTACGGAGCCCATGGACCGCGGGAGTTTTATGTGATCTTTGTGGACAACGGACGCAGTGAGATGGCTGGGGATGAAAAGTTCACCCAGGCCTTGCATTGCTTGCGCTGTGGTGGCTGCATGTATGAATGTCCGGTGTTCCAGGTTACTGCCGGACATTTCGGGCACACCTACCTGAGTGGAATCGGTGCGGTCTGGACAGCCTTTGTCTCCGGGATAGAAAAAGCGGCTCCACTAGTATATACCTGTTTGCGTTGTGGGCGTTGTGTGGAAAGGTGCCCGATGCAAATTAATGTGCCTGCAATGATAGGGGAACTAAGAAACCGGATTGTGAATGGAGCGGCACAGGATGAAGACGACCTCCCACGAGTGGCTCGCAGTTAACTTGGGAATCAGCCTAATTTTTTAATAGTAAAATTTGAATATAATTAACTATAGCGACAGCGTGCCCATTATGCGTGCCCGAGTAGGGGCACGCTTTTTCTTTGTACTTCTTCCAGAGAGATTGCAGCTAAGGATGCGTATGCCCGTGTAAGCAAAAAGAGCGCTCTCCTAGAGCGCTCTCATGCTTTCGGGACGCAATACTTCCGTCCGGTTATGGTTAAGAATGTCCTCGATTGTGTGTAAAAGCTGTTCCTTTTCCTCGGGTAAGTGAGCTTTAAGGGGAACGTAGTTGGAGGCATGATTGCTGCGAAAGGTGCAGTCAGTTAATTCAAGGTTTTGCACGAGGGAGTGAATTTCGGCCAGAGATTCTAGTGGATTTAAGAGGGTTAAGGCTCCTGCTTTGACCGTACGGGCGATTGGTGCCTCCGGTTCCACCATTAGGGTTAAGGGTGCCAAAAAATCAGGGTTGATAGTGCTTATCACTTTGGCGGTTTCGCGGGCATGCTCTGCGGAGAATTCCTTGCCTCCAAGCCCGGCAATCACTGTGCAGGAGAGAGTGAGGCCGTTGGCCTTGACTTTTTGTCCGGCGGCAGCCATCTGCGCCGGAGTCACCCCTTTGTGCACAGCTTTAAGAATGCGTTCACTTCCGCTTTCCACACCCAAGTAGACAATGCTCAGGCCGTGTGCTTTGAGGTGAGCTAGTTCCTCAGGGGTTTTGGCCAGGATATCTTTAGCCCCACCGTAAATTCCTACCCGCTCGAGCCGGGGAAAATTCTGATACAGTCGGTCGAGCACGGAAGTTAAAAGCGGGGTATCCACGGTGAGGGCGTCTCCATCAGCCAGGAAGATGCGCTCGGTAGTGGGGTGGTATTCCTTGGCCCAGGTAATGATGTCGGAGATTTCTTGCTTATTTTTTATACGAAAACGTTTATTTTTATAGACACTGCAAAAACTACAGGCATTATGACGGCAGCCTACGGTAATCTGTAAAATGAGGCTGAAAGCCTCGCTGGGTGGTCGGTAAATCGCTCCTTCATACAACACGGCAATGCTACCTCCTGATTATAAACAACATTCGGTATTCGCAAATCCAATGGTTTGTGGTTTGTGGCTTCACTAACCTAATATTACCACAGAGACAGGGGATTTGGAACGCTAAACCGGGGGGAGATGAAGAGCAGCCATGTCATCGGAACCGTCCGTTTGACATGTAAGTGCATCCATGGATAAATTTTTAGTTCCTCAGCCAAACTAAGGAAGAAATCTAAAGCGGGGTGAGGGTATGAAGGAAGTACGCGTTAGGCCCCTGGGTCTTGCCATTATCGGAGTGGTCTTAACTTTAATGCTGACCGCAGTGGCATATGCGGCTTTGGGTGACCATGTCTTGGGCAGGGGGGCGAGGGGTCCGGAAGTGAGTGAACTGCAGCAAAAACTGGCACGACTGGGGTATGTAATAGGTCCGATTGACGGCAAGTTCGGGGCCAAGACCCAGGCCGCAGTCACGAGGTTTCAGCGGGAGCGGGGCTTGAAGGTGGATGGGGTCGCCGGCCCCCAGACTATCAAAGAACTTAAACTTCTTAGCGGGGAAAGCACGACCGCATCCGGCAAACCGGTGGGGTATAAAAACAGTGATGTCAATTTATTGGCCAGGCTTGTCAACGCCGAGGCCAGGGGGGAACCGTACAAGGGCCAGGTCGCGGTGGCAGCGGTAGTTCTCAACCGTATTAAAAGCTCTGAGTTTCCCAACACCATCGCAGATATCGTGTATCAGCCGGCGGCTTTTTCCAGTGTTAGTGACGGCCAGATAAACTTAGCCCCCGATTCGTCTGCCATCAGGGCGGCACGTGAAGCTATGACGGGGGTGGACCCCTCGTATGGAGCACTATTTTTCTTTAATCCGGCTAAAACAAAAAATAAATTCATTTGGTCCCGGCCGCCAATCATTAAAATCGGGAACCATCTGTTTACACGCTAGGGGGAAAAGGAATGCGTAGGAATTTTTGGCTGGGTACTTTGGGTGCAGCTTTAGTCCTCTCTCTGGCTTGGGGATACAGTCAATACCGCCAAGCGGAGAACTTTCGTTTGACCACGGAAAACCAGTATCGTCGGGCCTTTACAGATTTGTCGAGCCACCTCGATCAACTTGAGACTGATCTCGCTAAAAGCCAGGTCGCCACTGGAGCCAATCAAAGGATACTTTACTTAACTCAGGTTTGGGGAAATAGCGAGTCAGCAATGAAAGATTTGGCTCAGCTCCCAGCTGAGCAAGTTGGGATTAGCTACATCGACCAGTTTCTTAATCAGACAGGGGATCTGGGCCGCACTTTGGCTCAAAGAGTTGCAGGTGGTGGGCAAGTTGCCCCGGCGGAAGAAAACATGCTCAGGGATGTCCACGATAGGGTGGCGGTGGTTAGCCGTAAAGTAGATGAGATCTCAAATCTTATGAATACGGAGCAAACGGCCTGGCTTACAAAGTCTCCTACCCTGCGCCAACGCTTAGGACTGGGCAAAACGCAGGTGGCGGAAGCCGCTGCTGAGGGCCAGGAGGGTCCCCCTCAGTCCGTACGCGGCGGCTTGGAACAATTGGATGCGAGCCTGCAGAAACTTCCACCCTTTAGTTATACGGGGGAGTTTTCCACCAAATACGTGGATAAGCCCCTGGGGCTCCCCTCCGGTGAGGTCAGTCGTGAACAGTCACAGGCAGCGGCCAGGGATTTTCTGACGAAAATAGGGTATGCGGCTGACAACCTTGAATTTACCGGGGAGACTCAGGGGCCTTTTGCAGGATTCCAGTGGAAACAGGGGGATGCCTCACTCGAAGTGAGTAAGAAGGGGGGAGTTGTGACGATTTACCGCGACCAGCGCGAGCCGCAGACCCGCACACTTGCTCCTGAGGACGCCAAGAGCAAAGCTTTGGCCGCGCTCAAGGCCTTGGGCTGGAACACCATGGTTCTAACTTCCAGCGAGGATTTTGGATCTTACCTGCAATTAGAGGCCATAAGCGAGCAGGACGGAGTCAGGATTTACCCTGATAAAGTCCGCCTAATGGTGGGGCTTGACAGTGGGAAGCTGGTAGGATTCGATGCTACTCCGTATTATGCTTACCACACGGACCGCGATGTCAGTAAAAACAAAGCCCTGTCCGCGGATAATGCCAAACGCAAACTGCGCTCGGATTTCCAGGTGAGCGAAAGCAGGCTCGCACTTATTCCCAAGATGGGCAACCAAGAAGTATTTTCCTGGGAATTCAGAGGAAAGTACAAGGGCGAAGAGTATTTGCTGTATATTAATGCCCTGAACGGAAATGAGGAAAAAATCCAGCGCATTATCAAGACCCCGCGCGGGGAGTATCTACAATAACCCATGCATCAGGATTAAAAATGTCAACGGGCTGTGTAGCCGACAAGCTCTTTTCAGGATATAAAACGTGCTAATCTGGCAAGACTAATTGAGAGGGGGAGAAAACCTTCCTCTCTTTATTTATTTTAATTTTGGCTAGCGCAGCCATTGCTAATAGATATTTAGCTTCTACTCGAAAATTATTTTTGCGGAAAGGATTTTTTCCCTGCGGTGCAGAATACCCGCTTAATTATAAAATCAACTTGACAGCACAAGGAGGACATATTAGTCTAAAATATGACCTATTTGTTGACGATGAATTAGTAAGTCATAATAGTTTAAGGATTATCATAAAGGGGGAGCCTCCCGATGAGCACCTATGAAAAAATAAAAGAACAGATCATGCTAAATTTGCACGAAGCTGTTGCTAAGGCCAAAGCTAAGGAAGAGCTTGTGTTTGAGAGCCTGCCCCAGTTTGTGTTGGAAGAACCGCGCGAGCGGCAGCATGGAGATTTGGCTACGAATTTGGCGATGCTGCTGACTAAGCAAGCCAAACGGGCACCGCGTGAAATAGCAGATATTATCCTTAAAAATCTCAGTACGGATGGTACGTGGATTGAGGGTTTTGAGATTGCCGGTCCGGGATTTATTAACTTCCGCTTGAACCCGCGCTGGCTTACCGGGGTTATCCCCGAGGTTCTGCGTCAAGGCACGGATTACGGCAGGGTTAACCTTGGGCAGGGGCAAAAGGTACAGGTAGAATTCGTGAGTGCCAATCCAACAGGGCTTTTACATATGGGAAATGCCCGCGGTGCTGCTTTGGGGGACAGTCTGGCTTCCCTTTTGGGCATGGCAGGGTATGAAGTACAGCGGGAATTTTATATTAATGACGCGGGCAATCAGATTCAGAATTTTGCCCTTTCCCTTGAAGCCCGTTATCTGCAGCTCCAGGGCCAAGATGTTCCTTTTCCGGAGGGAGGGTATCACGGGGAAGACCTGATTGATACGGTCAAAGGGGTAATTGCCAAGGTTGGAGACAAATATTTGAATGTTGAATCTGAGTTGAGACGTGAATTCCTGGTACGCTACGCCCTTGATGAAAAGCTCGGGCAAATTCGCGAAACGTTAAAGGAGTTCGGGGTAGAATATGACGTTTGGTTCAGCGAGCAATCTCTCCATGACTCTGGAGCGGTGCGCACTACGATGGAAGAATTGGAGAAGCGTGGGTATATTTATGAAAAGGAAGGAGCTTTATGGCTTAAATCTACTGAGTTTGGAGACGAAAAAGACGAAGTGGTTGTGCGCAGTAATGGTATCCCTACTTATTTTGCGGCAGATATCGCATATCACCGCAATAAATTTGAGCGTGGTTTCAGCCCCGTAATCAATATCTGGGGAGCGGACCATCATGGCCATGTCGCCCGCATGAAAGGCGCAATGTCTGCCTTCGGATATAATCCGGACTCCTTGCACATCATTTTGATGCAGTTAGTACGCCTGATTCAAAACGGGGAAATCGTGCGCATGTCCAAACGCTCCGGCCAGTATATCACCCTGCGTGAGTTAATGGATGAAGTGGGGAAAGATGCCGCCCGGTTCTTCTTCATTATGCGTGACCCGGACTCAACGGTCGAGTTTGACCTTGACCTGGCGAAGTCCCAGTCTGCCGACAATCCTGTGTATTATGTTCAATATGCTCATGCCCGCTTATGCAGTATTTTGCGTCAGGCTGAAGAAACAGGAGTCATTACGGAGGAACCGCCGTCAGCCGGAGAACTGGAACGGTTAAACAGTCAGGAAGAGGCCGACCTTTTGAAAAAGATCGCCGATTTGCCGGGGGAAATTGCCCTGGCAGCGCGTTTGATGGAGCCTCACCGTCTGGCCAGGTATGTGCTTGACTTGGCTTCTTCCTTTCATACCTTCTATAACAGCCAGCGGGTACTGGTAGAGGATGAGGGTTTGCGCCGGGCCCGCCTGGCTTTGGTGCGCTCCACCAAACAAGTGCTGGCTAATGTCTTAGCCGTATTGGGAGTTAATGCTCCTGAAAGGATGTAAATTCCTAGCAGGAAATTTTCACGGTTTGCTCGAATATAATTAATCCATAATGAGGAAGGCGGTGGTAAACATTGTCTCAATCTTTCAGCCAAAAACCGAAGCCATCTGAAGTTGACATTGTGTTTGAAATTTTGCATACGCAAGGTCGGCCTCAGCACTACTATAACCTTGTGGAAGAAGTGCTTAGCCGGATGGGCCTTTCCCAGGAACCTCAGCGGATTGCCGCAGTACTAACTCAGATCAACCTCGATTCTCGGTTTGCTTATGTCGGACAGGGGGAATGGGGTCTTAAGGCCTGGGTGCCGCAGCGTAGTTCCCGGCGCTTGCCCTCTCTGGCAGTTGCTACGAAAGCGGAAGATCATCATGAGGATGCCGGGGAAAGGCCGGGTCTTGATGAGACTGGCAAGGAAACGTCAGACGAGTTAGATGATCTCGAACTGGGCCTTGAGGATGATGAAATGCTTGAACTAGACGAGGATGGAGAGCTTGATGAAGAAGTTCTCGAAGATGCTGAGGAGGGTAGGGAGGACAAATGGGGGTAGGAACCTCAACTCAATAAACCTCACTGCTTGACATTGCCCGTAAAGCTAGCTAGAATAAACACCAGTGGGTAAAAATAGGGCTAGTGCGTATTGCGGACTAGCTTTTTTCATGTTGGGAAAGGATTGGAGTTGAACTATGGCAAAATTCATATTTGTAACCGGCGGAGTGGTTTCTTCCTTAGGCAAAGGAATTACAGCTGCTTCTTTAGGTTGTTTATTAAAAAATCGAGGCCTGAAAATAGCAATTCAAAAATTTGACCCATATATCAACATAGATCCTGGAACCATGAGCCCTTATCAGCACGGGGAGGTTTTTGTGACCGATGATGGCGCAGAGACTGACCTTGACTTGGGGCATTATGAACGCTTTATCGATGTTCCGCTCTCCAAAAACAGCAATGTCACCACCGGCAAGATTTACTGGTCGGTTATTAGCAAGGAGCGTAAAGGAGATTACTTAGGAGGGACGGTTCAAGTCATCCCACATATTACAAACGAAATTAAGGAGAGGCTTTACCGGGTGGCACGGGAAAGCCATCCGGACATCGTGATTACAGAAATTGGTGGTACCGTAGGAGATATTGAATCTCTGCCTTTCTTAGAAGCCATCCGGCAGATACGCAGTGATATTGGCCGCGACAACGTGATTTATATTCACGTTACCCTCGTCCCTTACTTAGCAGCTTCCGGTGAACTGAAAACGAAACCCAGCCAGCATTCCGTTAAGGAACTTAGGGCAATCGGTATTCAACCCAATATCTTAGTTTGCCGTTCGGAAAAACGGGTGTCAAACGAGATGAAAGAGAAATTATCCTTGCTCTGTGACATAGACCGGGCAGCAATTATTCAGCTTGTTGATGCGCCTACCATTTATGAGGTACCCCTGCTCGTCCAGGAAGAGGGCCTTGATGACATCGTTTTACGCCAACTGGGGCTTGAAGCTCCGGCGGCGGACATGACCGAGTGGCGTGCCATGGTGGAAAAAATCAAGTCTCCGGTAAAAGAGACGGAGATTGCACTTGTCGGGAAATATGTGGAGCTTCCGGATGCCTACTTAAGTGTTGCCGAAGCCTTGCGCCACGCCGGCACTGAGCATGGGGCCAAAGTAAAGGTGCGCTGGGTTAATGCCGAGGAAATTGAGAGCACGAATGCGGAAGAATGTTTGGAGGGAGCGGACGGGATTTTGGTGCCCGGCGGCTTTGGGGATCGCGGGATTGAAGGGAAAATCTCCGCCATCCGCTACGCCCGCGAGCATAAGGTGCCATTCCTCGGAATTTGTCTTGGAATGCAATGTGCAGTGATTGAATTTGCCCGCCATGTTTGCGGGATGGAGCGGGCCAATAGTACAGAGTTCGATGCGGACACGCCCTATCCGGTTATCGATATTTTGCCCGAGCAGAGAGACATTGAGGACAAGGGCGGCACGATGCGCTTAGGGATTTCCCCGGCCAAACTCAAAGAAGAGAGTAAGGCTTTTGCAGCTTACCAGGACGAGGTTATCTATGAACGGCATCGCCACCGCTATGAGGTCAATAATCAGTTCCGCGCCGAGCTGGAACAAGCGGGTCTCTTCTTCTCCGGCACTTCCCCTGATGAGCGCCTGGTGGAGATAACAGAGCTCCCTGACCATCCTTGGTTTGTGGCTTCCCAATTCCATCCGGAATTCAAATCCCGGCCGAATAGGCCTCATCCGCTCTTCCGGGAATTTGTGAAAGCTACTTTGAGGTAAGCTTAGGCTTTAGCTTAAGTCTGAAAATAAACGAAAATGGTTTAGAATATAACAAACGAAGCAAGAGCAGGATCTTTAGGACTGCTCTTTGTCTTATTGCTTTAAAATACGAAAGGAATAATAATTATGGCAGACGTTAAAGAACGCAATATTAAAGCAAGCTGGCTTGAAGACCCGGAGCGTGAGCGCTTTAATTCCTTTTTGGCCCGCCATCCCAAAGGTCATGTCTTGCAGACCTGGGAATGGGGTGAGATTAAAAGTCATACCGGCTGGACCCCGTGGCGCCTGGTGCTCGAAGAGGGGGGGCAGGTTGTGGCTGCGGCTTCGATCTTGGAACGCAGGCTGCCTTTTATAAAAACCCCCATTTTTTACGCTTCGCGCGGGCCCGTACTTGACCTTGAAGATCAAATCCTATTTGACCGCCTCCTGGCAGAAATCCGTATGCTTGCCCACAAACGCGGGGCCATTTTCCTTAAGCTGGACCCTGACGTACCTTCTGCAGACAAGGAACTGGAACAATACCTGCACTCCCGGGGGTTTCGCTCGGCAGAGACAGGAAAAGGGTTTGAGGGTGTACAGCCGAAATACGTATTCAGGCTTGATATTGTGCCGGATGAGGATACTTTGTTAGGCAATATGCACCAAAAAACCCGTTATAACATCCGCGTGGCTCAGAAAAAAGGGGTAAAGATCCGCTTGGGCACGAAGGAAGATCTGCCTGAGTTTTACAAAGTGCTTAAAGAAACGACAGAGCGGGACCGCTTTCTGGTGCGCGCTTATTCCTATTTCGAAGATCTCTATGACACCCTGGTGCCTGCAGGCTTGGGCCAGTTGTTCATCGGGGAGTATGAGGGACGGGTTGTGGCCGGGACGCTGGCTTTTGTCCTGGGGGATAAGGCCTGGTATATTTACGGAGCTTCGTCTAACAGTCACCGCAATGTCATGCCTAACTACCTCATACAGTGGGAGATGATACGCTGGGCCAAATCTTTGGGGTGTACGCTCTATGATTTCCGAGGGGTGCCTGGGGATCTTGATGAGGACAATCCTCTGTACGGGCTCTTTCGTTTCAAGAAGGGTTTTAACGGGGAGTACACGGAATTCATCGGGGAATGGGACTTGGTATACCGCCCCTGGGTGTATTACTTATGGACTCGGTTGGAACCCCTGTACTCCGATGTCCTGAAACCGCTGATCGGACGTTGGCGGAGGAGGTGAAACGATGGCTGGGATCTGGATTGACATCGACCTCGATGCCATAGCGGCCAATTACCGGGAAGTCGTTAAGCTGGTAAAGCCCCCGGCTCGTTGCATGGCAGTGGTCAAGGCTGATGCCTATGGCTTAGGGTCTGTGGAAGTAGCGCGTACCCTGGCCGCAGAAGGGTGTGAAGCCTTTGCCGTAACCACGGTGGAGGAAGGGCTGATCTTGCGCCGTCACGGTATTAACGGGATTATCCTTGTTCTAGGTCCGGCTTTGCCCCAGGAGTGGGCTTTAGCGCTGGAGGAGGATTTGCACCTTACTGTGGCTGATACGGGCGTAGTTTTTCAGCTTGAACAAACTTGCCGGAATATGAGCAAAAAAGTGCAAATACATCTTAAACTTGAAACCGGCATGGGCCGAACCGGGTTTGGGCTGCAAGAACTCGAGGGGCTGGCTGAGCTTCTGCTTAAATCTCCTCATTTGGAGGTCGCCGGGGTGTACACGCATTTTGCGCGCGCGGCTCAGCGTGATCATGAGTTTACGCAACGGCAGTATGAACGCTTTGGGGCGGGAGTTGCCGCTCTGGCTGGCCATGGGATCGTGCCCGGGTGGAAACATGTATGCAACAGTGGAGCCTTCCTTGATTATCCTGAGTATCATCATGATTTCGTGCGTGTGGGTACGCTCTTGATCGGACATGTGCCAGGACCCGGATTCAGCGATAGACTCACCCTTAAGGATCCTTGGGCCGCCAAAACCAATATTCTCTACGTTCATCGGGTGCCTAAGGGGACGCATGTAGGATACCAAAGTATCTATAAGACCAAAACGGAGACGAACTTGGCTGTCATCCCGGCCGGGTATGCCGACGGGTTTGGGGTGGTCCCGCATCTCGTTCCGCAAGGAGGATGGGATTTAATTAAAATTATTATTAAAAACATTGCCTCTTTATTTGGCTTGACCTTGGGCAAGGAAAGAATCGAACTCCAGGGACGTTCTGTTCATGTTGCCGGGAAAATAGGAATGCAGCTCACGGTGCTTGACGTAGGGCAGGTGAACTGTGCTCCCGGAGATGAGGTAAAAATTCCACTCCGGCGCACGCAGGCCAATCCGCGCTTGCTCAGGCAGTATTGGCGCGGAGGCAGGATTTATGCAAAGCGCACGCTCACAGAAGAAGGAGTTTCCCTTGTGCAGGCAGAATAATTTACTTAGCAAAAATGTGAGCTACTGAGTAAAGGGGATGATAGATTGGGTAAGATTCTAATTGTGGATGATCAACTTGGAGTGCGCCGCCTCTTATACGAAACATTCCGTGAAGAAAACGATGAGGTAGAAATGGCTGCTAATGGAACTGAGGCGTTACAACTTCTACATAGTTTTCATCCTGATCTGATTCTCATGGACATGAAGATGCCAGGCATGAACGGGATCGAGACTTTGCGCCAAATCCGCCTGCAAGACCAAAAAGTAGGGGTTATCATGATGACTGCGTATGGAGATATCCAGAATATGGAGCAGGCACAGGAACTGGGGATTATTCACTACATAAGCAAACCGTTTGATCTATTTGAGCTGCGCGATAAAGTGCGAGAGATTTTAGCAGAGGCCAGTTAGAATGAATGTGCCATGCTCATGATCTTTGAGCAAATTTACTTATATTGGGCATGGAACAATTTTAGTAAAGAAGCCTTCGGCTAATTTATAAACTCTGCCGAAGGCTTTAGCTATGGTCATTTCCTTACCGTCTGAAACTTTATTAACGGCTTAAGCCCGACTTTCGAAATTTAAGAAGCTTAAAGTTTTTACCTTTTGGCAGGAAAATATTCTTAAATGCCGAAGTATTATGCTGTACAGAAAAGAGGTGGGAATTGTGGTTCTGGCGACAACGACTACTATCGCCATCCAGTGTCCGCAGTGTGGAGAATTAGAATTTCAGGCGCTCTCCCTCTTTGCTTTCTCAAGGCAAGGAAGGGTTAATCTTAACTGCCAATGTGGTGCCAACTTGTTAGCTGTCGCCAGTCTTAATCGGAAGGAGTTCAGTTTGGCTTTTAATTGTGCTTTTTGTGGTCAAACTCATTATATACGCTTAAACCGTCGTTTGATTTGGAGTAAGGAGGTCCTGCCGCTCATGTGCCATGAGGTGGAAGCCGCGGTCGGATTTATGGGCCCGAAACAAAAAGTGGCCCAATCCTGTCAGGAACGGGAGAAATCTATTGCCGAACTGGCCACGGAGCTGGGGTATGAAGAGGAATTTGAAAACCCTGAAGTGATGCTCAGGCTTTTGGATCACCTTCATTACTTGTCGAAAAACGGAGCCTTGGGCTGTAGCTGCGGCAATAATCATTTAGCGTTTGAACTCTTGCCTGACCGCATAGAATTATATTGCGAATCCTGCGAAGCGCTTGGAATCATCTACGCTGACAGTGCGGATAAAATCAGGCCGGTGGAGAGCATGACTTCTATCTTTTTGGAGGAGAATAAGACATGGTTAATTAACCGTCTTGTGCGGGGGCAGCACCTGGCAAAGGCGAATGAGGAGGAATAAGTATGAGTTTAGTTCCTGTTGCACACTTGCTTGCAGAAGCCGAACGCGGAGGGTATGCCGTGGGCGCGTTCAACTGCAATAACATGGAAATTGTGCAGGCGATTGTGGCGGCGGCTGAGGCTGAGAACGCTCCTGTCATTATCCAGGCTAGTCAGGGGGCAATCAAATACGCGGGGATCGAATATATCACGGCTCTGACGAAGCTGGCAGCTGAGAATGCTGCTGTTCCCGTAGCCCTTCATCTTGATCACGGCACCAGTTTTAATCAGGTCATGCAGTGCATACGCAATGGTTTTAGTTCAGTCATGATTGATGGCTCCAAGCTAACGCTTGACGAAAATATTGCACTTACCAACAAAGTAATTGAAGCCGCCCGGCCGCTTGGAATTTCGGTTGAGGCTGAACTCGGCAAAATCGGCGGTACGGAAGATGACATCAGCGTAGATGAGCGGGATGCTTTCTTCACTAACCCGGAGGAGGCAGAAAAGTTTGTGAAAGCTACCGGGGTTGACTCGCTGGCAGTGGCAATCGGCACGGCTCACGGCCAGTACAAAGGAACCCCGAAACTGGACTTTGAGCGGTTGCAGAAGATTAAAGCGCGTGTTAGCATTCCAATCGTCCTTCACGGTTCCTCCGGGGTCCCGGACGAGGCGATTAAAGAAGCAATCTCCTTGGGAGTGCGCAAGGTTAATATTGACACGAACATCAGAGAGGCCTTTGTCTTAGCGGCCCGCCAAGTACTTAACGATAATCCTAAGGAAATTGACCCGCGCAAAATGCTCGGGCCGGCAAGGGAAGCTGCTACAGCAATCATCCGGGATAAAATCCGGGTTTTCGGCAGTAATAGCAAAGCATAATTTGCGGCTGCCTGAAATAAAATAAAAAAACTTTTTAAGATGGAGGTTTCACTCCATCTTACGTTTATCTCGACTTTTCCGGAGATTTTATCCGATAAGATTGAATAAAAGATATGATATAGGGGTGAATGAAGTGGAGTTTTTCTTAGATTCGGCCAACCTTGAGGAAATCACTGAGGCCTGGAACATGGGTGTTATCGCCGGTTTGACAACCAATCCAACCCTGGTGGCGAAAGAGGGCAAAGATTTTCACGCCCTTTTGCACACGATCACCGGCATAGTTGACGGTCCTGTCAGTGCTGAGGTTATTGCTTTGGACCATGAAGGCATGCTGAGAGAAGCCCGGGTTTTGGCCGGGATTCATCCCAATATCGTAGTCAAGATCCCGATGACTGAGGCAGGACTACGCACAGTAAAAGTTTTGGCCGGGGAAGGGATTAAGACCAATGTCACCCTGGTATTTACTCCGGTGCAGGCTCTGCTCGCGGCCAGGGCCGGGGCGGCATATGTCAGTCCATTCTTAGGGCGGCTGGATGATATCGGAGAAAACGGGCTCAAAGTAGTCGAGGACATTTGCGAGATCTTCGTTGTCCATGACCTTGAAACGAAAGTGATCGCCGCCAGCATCCGCAACCCTTATCATGTGCTGGAGGCAGCTAAGCTCGGCTCACATTATGCAACGATCCCTTTCAGTGTCTTACGCCAGTTGTTCAAGCATCCCCTGACTGAGGCCGGCATCCAGAGGTTCCTTGATGACTGGAAAAAGCTTGAAGCCTAACCCCAGTCAAAGTCATTGCAATGACCGATTCACTATGGCAGAATAGGTCATGGACAAGAAAATATGACATAGAATTATTATAAGAAAATATTAGGGGGCGGGGACTTGGAAAGAGAGTTAACGATGGAATTTGCCCGGGTAACAGAGGCGGCTGCCTTGGCTTCGGCCCGCTGGGTTGGACGCGGGAATAAGGAAGCTGCGGATGATGCTGCGGTTGAGGCAATGCGCGCTGTCTTTGATACCATTCATATGCACGGAACCGTGGTTATCGGAGAAGGGGAAATGGATGAGGCTCCGATGCTTTACATCGGTGAAAAGGTGGGAGCAGGAGACGGGCGTGAGTTGGATGTGGCTGTCGATCCTTTAGAAGGGACCAATATTGTGGCCAAGGGTTTGACGGGTGCAATTGCGGTTGTTGCTATTGCGAAAAAGGGAGTGCTTTTGCACGCCCCGGACATGTACATGGATAAGATTGCGGTAGGCCCACTGGCAGCTGGGCGTATTCACCTTGATGCTCCTGTGCAGGAAAATCTCAATCAGGTTGCCCAGGCTTTAGATAAGAGTATAGATGATCTGACGGTTGTAATTCTCGATCGGCCGCGCCACGCCAAGCTGATTTCCGATGTCCGTGCCTGTGGCGCAAGGATCCGCCTGATCAGTGACGGAGATGTCTCCCCGGCTGTAGCCTGTGCGTTCGAGGATACCGGGGTTGATATTATGATGGGAATTGGCGGAGCCCCCGAAGGAGTGCTTGCCGCCAGTGCCCTGCGCTGTCTGGGCGGAGAAATGCAAGGCAGGCTTTGGCCGGAAAACGAGTCTGATGTTGCCCGGGCCCGAGCCTTAGGGATTAAAGATGTATCCAAATTATTGACAATGGATGATTTAGTGGCCAGTGACGATGTGTTTTTTGCTGCGACCGGAATTACGGAAGGGCATCTTCTGCGCGGAGTGACTTTCACGGCTGAAGGGGCGCTCACGCATACTGTAGTCATGCGTGGAAAGTCAGGAACGGTGCGCTTTATTGAGGCACGCCACCGGTTTGACAAGAAACCCAAGAACATGATGAAAGGTGCAGTTAACTCTTAAGTTTACCAGGAGTCAGGAGTCAGAATAATTTTTGGGTACAAATTAAGGGTTTAAAACCCTACTGAATTCTGAGTACTGAATTCTGATTACCTACAACCAGTATAGATCTATCGCAACATGGCAACACTAAAGAGGAATGCCTTCTTTATAGCAACTACTGGAGCCAGGAGTCAAGGAGTCAGAATGACGTGCGAAAACATTTGAAGACTACATTCTCAATTCTGACTACTGAATTCTGGATACCTGAATACTGTTAAAGTGTGATCTGAGGTGGTATTTCTTCTTTATGAATACTGAGCGAAGGCGGCGCATATGGGAAAGGGGCGCCGCTTTCATACTGATGTCGGTTTTCGCCTTAATTGCGCTTGGGTTGATTCTGGCACTGGCCAAACCGGGATATTCGCAAACTTTAGCAGGCCCAGATGTAAGTTTTTCCATAGTCACAGTTGACTCGCCGAGGGAACTCCCGCTTCTGGCTGAGCGCTACCACACTACAGCGGAGCAAATCTTGCGCGAAAACCCTAAGGTCAAAATGATCCGGCCAGGAACAAATCTTACTATTAAAGAAAATTACCTTGAACAGGAGGTCTCGCGCGGTTCTACCAGCAGTTGGGCCTGGCCTTTGTCAGGCCCGGTGTCATCTGCGTACGGACAACGCGAAGGGGATTTTCATCACGGGCTCGATATCGCTGTTCCACCAGGAATAACAGTAAGGGCTGCCGGCCCGGGGCGCGTAAGCAAAGCCGGACGCTTCCCTATTTATGGACTGACAGTTGTGGTTGACCACGGCAACGGAGTCCAAACATTATATGCTCACAACAGCAAGCTTAAGGTTAAGGTCGGGGATTCAGTGGAAAAAGGGGAAGGCATCGCAGTTTCCGGTAATACCGGAAAAACTACCGGTCCCCACCTTCACTTTGAAGTGAGGTTGTCCGGGCAAACCATAGACCCATTGAAAGTACTTCCAAAACAACTTCTTGCAAGTGCAGTATCCAACTAAAGAAATTGCTGGCCCTTGACCTTTCCCCATTCTCTGTGCTAAAATATTTAAAGTTGATCCGGAGAAAGTGGGTGAAAAACATGAAGGAAAACACTCATCCGAAGTACGAGCAAACCACCATTACTTGTGCATGCGGAGAAGTAATTCATACAGGAAGTACCAGGAAAGACATTAAGGTGGAAATTTGTTCTAAATGCCATCCTTTCTATACAGGTGTCCAACGTTTTGTTGATGCCGGCGGTCGAGTTGACCGGTTCAAAAAGAAATACGGAATGCAATAACAACGGCCTGCGGTCGTTGCTTAAGAAAAGAGCAGAGCGCCAGCTCTGCTCTTTTCTTAACTATGAGCTGATAAAGGAGCGAGTGGATTGGGCAGACCGGTACAATATGGGGGCCAGGCAGTCATTGAAGGTGTAATGATGCGTGGTCCGCGGGAAAGTGCGATTGCATTAAGGCTTCCGAATGGTGAGATTGAAGTTACGCGACAGCCAATCCGCGCCTGGGCTGCGCGCCCGCTGCTTAAACTTCCTATTATAAGGGGATTTGTAGCCTTGCTTGAATCCCTGGTGGTTGGAACGAAGGCACTCACTTATTCCGCTAACCGCGCTGTGGGGGAAGAAGAGGGAGAAGAACTTGGTTTCGGGGAAATGGCCTTAACGATAGCGATTGCTTTGGGGTTAGGATTGTTATTGTTTGTGGGGCTGCCGACAGGGGCTGCCCACTTGCTGCAAGGGAAAATTCAGGGAGTGGTGTGGCAGAACTTGCTGGAGGGTTTTATCCGGCTTGTTGTTTTTTTTATCTATATTATAGCTATTTCCCGTTTATCCGATATCCAGCGGGTTTTTCAGTATCATGGGGCTGAGCACAAGGCAATCTACACGTATGAGGCCGGAGAGGAATTGAACGTCGAGAATGCGCGTAAGTTTTCGACCCTTCATCCCCGCTGCGGCACTAGTTTTCTGCTCCTTGTGGTTGTCGTCAGCATTTTTGTGTTCGCCTTTTTGGGCCTTCATCCTTTATGGTGGCGGTTCCTTTCTCGTATCTTGCTTATGCCTTTGGTTGCCGGCATCGCGTATGAATTGCTCAAGTTTTCTGCCCGCCATTTGGAATCGCCTTGGCTGCGCTGGCTTATTGTCCCTGGCCTCATGCTGCAGCGGCTGACCACGAAAGAGCCGGATGACAGCCAGATGGAGGTCGCTTTAACAGCACTGGGCGAGGTGCTGGAATCCGGCCAGGAGTTGACGTAAAGATTCGAGGTGTTATTAGAAAATGTTAGACAGACTTATGGAAATCGAGAAAAGATATGATGAACTGAGTAATCTGCTTAGCAGCCCGGAGATCTTGGCTGATCAAAGCGAGTGGCAAAGATATGCCAAAGCGCAGGCTGGTTTTACGGAAATTGTCAATGCTTATCGCGAGTATAAAGAGGTTGTGAGGCAGAAGGAAGACACTGAAGCCCTGCTTCAGGATAAGCCTGACCCGGAATTGCGCGAACTCGCCGAACTTGAGCTTGAAGAGTTGACTGCACGGGCTGAGGAATTGGAGCAGCGCCTGAAAATCCTCCTGCTGCCCAAGGATCCTAACGATGATAAGAATGTCATCATCGAGATTAGGGCCGGGGCTGGCGGGGAGGAAGCTGCCCTGTTTGCCGGAGACCTCTTTAAGATGTACACCCGTTACGCTGAACGACAAGGTTGGAAAACAGAGCTTTTAAGTGCCAGTTACACTGATATCGGCGGTTTCAAGGAGATCATCGTCTTAGTGGCAGGGCAAGGAGCCTACAGTAAGCTGAAATTTGAAAGCGGTGTTCACCGCGTGCAGCGGATTCCAGTCACGGAATCCGGGGGCAGGATTCATACGTCCACGGCCACAGTGGCCGTGCTGCCGGAGGCGGACGAGGTTGAAGTAGACATCAACCCCAATGATGTGCGCATAGATATCTTTTGTTCAAGCGGGCCGGGAGGGCAGTCTGTAAACACGACCCAATCCGCGGTCCGGGTTACGCACCTGCCTACCGGGATTGTAGTATCCTGTCAGGATGAGAAGTCCCAGCATAAGAACAAGGATAAGGCGATGCGGGTCCTGCGCGCGCGCCTTTTGGAAAAGGTGCAAGAGGAAAAAATGGGGGAACTCGCTTCGGAACGGAAAAGCCAGGTAGGGACAGGAGATCGCAGTGAGCGCATCCGCACGTATAATTTCCCGCAGGGACGGGTCTCAGACCACCGCATCGGCTTAACTTTGCACAGGCTTGAGACCATTTTGCTGGGAGACCTTGATGAAATCATTGACGCCCTGATCACGTTTGATCAAGCTGAGCGCATGAAGGCTGAAGTTGGATGAAAACGCTGGAGCTGGTCCGCTGGGGAGAAAGCAGGCTCAAGGATGCCCGGGTGGACAATGCCCGTCTTGATGCAGATCTCTTGCTGGGGTTCGTTTTAGGCTGGAGGCGCGAGCGCCTGTATGT
Organism: Paradesulfitobacterium aromaticivorans; assembly: GCF_054657415.1. Lineage (NCBI taxonomy): Bacteria > Bacillati > Bacillota > Clostridia > Eubacteriales > Peptococcaceae > Paradesulfitobacterium > Paradesulfitobacterium aromaticivorans. The sequence continues at coordinate 1,149,296 of NZ_BAAHYT010000010.1, forward strand.
GGAGCGGGAAACTGAGCTTGAGCCTGAGCAGGTGGCAGAGTACCGGGAACTGATCAGGCGGCGCGCCGCGCGTGTGCCGCTTCAGTACCTGTTAAGACGCCAGGAGTTCATGGGGCTGGAGTTCTATGTTGATCAACGGGTGCTCATTCCCCGAGCGGACAGTGAGATTTTAGTTGAAAAGCTAATTGAACAAGTTAAAAAAGGGCTGCTTGAGGAGCGAGGGCTGGCTGCTGAAGAGGAGTTCTCCCGGACGCTTAAGATTCTTGATGTTGCAACCGGAAGTGGAGCTTTGGCTCTCTCCTTGGCGCATTTTTTGCCCCAAGCCCAAGTGGTGGGGGTTGACATCTCCGCCCAAGCGCTGGCCGTGGCTCGTTTTAACGCCGAACGTCTCGGCCTAGTGGTGGAGTGGCGTGAAGGAGATTTCCTTGAGCCGGCGGCAGGGGAAAAATGGGACTGGATCGTAACGAATCCCCCTTATCTTTCTCCTGAAGCTTATGCCGCGTGTGAAGCGGAAATTCTAGCTGAACCCGTGCTCGCCTTCCTGGGAGGGGAGGACGGTCTTGATTTTTACCGCCGCCTCGCGCGGGAGGGAGCAGAGTTGTTGGCCCAAGATGGGAAAATGATTATGGAAATAGGTTGGGATCAGGCTGCAGCCGTCACGGATATTTTGCGTAAGCACGGTTTCGGGACGAAAGTATATCAGGATCTGGCCGGGCGGGATCGAGTAGTGTTAGGTTGGCAGGCTGCTGTGCAGCCGACAACCCCTAAGTGGCAGGGGGGGATCAGACAGAAGCATGGAAACAAAACGAACATACATAAACATGGAATATCCTGACCCGGAGGCTTTGAAAGAAGCGGCGGCGCTCCTGCGCTCCGGGGAAATTGTAGCGTTCCCAACGGAAACAGTTTATGGTCTAGGGGCTAATGCTCTCAATGCAGAGGCGTGTGCCCGGATTTTTGAAGTGAAAGGCAGACCCCAGGACAATCCGCTCATTGTGCATGTCAACAGCCGGATGATGGCAGACAAGCTAGTTGCACGCTGGACGGAAGCGGCAGAAATCTGTGCCAGCACTTTGTGGCCGGGGCCGCTTACGCTTATCCTGCCCAAAAACGACTTAGTGCCGGACAGGGTTACAGCCGGACTGGATACCGTGGCTATCCGCATGCCGGATCACCCTGTGGCTCTGGCTTTGATCGAGGAAAGCGGACTCCCTCTGGCCGCCCCCAGCGCCAATTTGTCCGGCAGGCCCAGCCCTACCACTGGGTCGCACGTGTGGGAGGATATGCGTGGTCGTATTCCGCTAATCTTGGACGCAGGGAGCTGTGAAGTGGGCTTGGAATCCACTGTTTTAGATGTGAGCGGGGAAGTCCCGGTTATTTTGCGCCCAGGCGGACTCGCCAGGGAGGAGCTAGAAAAAGTGCTGGGGCCGGTGGAGCTTGACCGTCCGAGCGCGAGTTCCGCACCCCGGTCTCCGGGATTAAAGTACAGGCATTATGCGCCGCGCGGAGAAATGTACGTCGTGGTCGGGTCGCGGGAAAAAGTGCTTGACCGCATCAGTGAAGAGATTAAAAAAGGGCATTATCAACATAAGAAAATAGGAATTCTGTGTACCTTGGAAAGTGCACCCCAGATGCAAACAGAACAACCTGACCTCCTTTATGTCCTGGGTTCGCAGGCTCGGCCGCGCGAGGTCGCTGCCAGCCTGTTTGCCGGGCTTAGGCTCTGTGATCAACGGGGGATTGATTTGGTCTTGGCCGAGGGGTTTGAGGAAGGAGGTTTGGGGCTGGCTATTATGAACAGGCTGGAAAAAGCTTCAGGCCATAAGACATTATACGTGTGACAACCTAAAGGATTAGGGCCGGGGCATCGAACACGCACCTGCGGGCATATAAAATACAGGGGGGTGCGCGCATTGAACCTTGCTTGGGTTTTGGCAGTTTCGGTGGCTCTGGGTGCAGATGCTTTTTCTCTGGCTATAGCCATTGGGTTAGTGGGTATACCCAAACGCCTTATACTACGCTTATCTTTCCTGGTAGCGTTCTTTCATGTCTTAATGCCCTTGGCCGGGCTCTTGGCGGGGCAAACCTTGGGGCTGTTTCTGGGCAGGCTGGCCCAAACGCTGGGGGCGATAGTCCTGTTAGGCTTAGGCGGGAAGATGGTTTATAATGTTTATAAGCCAGCAAAGGAAAGCTTGCCTTTAGGGGAGGCGCGCAGACTTTTGCAGCCAAGGGGTATGCCGTCGGGGGTATCCCTTAGCGGATATGGGATCTATGCTCTGGTGTTCAGCGTGAGCCTTGATGCGCTTAGCGTCGGCTTTTCTCTCGGAACTCTCGGCAGTGCCATCGGCGGGACCGTTTTGATTATGGGAACAGTGGCCGGACTAATGACCGGAACTGGGCTTATCTTAGGCCGCTTTCTGGGCAAGCGGGCCGGGGAAAGAGCCGAACTTTTAGGCGGTTTAGCCTTGCTTCTCATAGGAGTAAAGCTGTTTTTTTAGGAAGTATAGATTAGAGTATATCGGGGTGAGGTGTCAGGGATGAAGCTCCTTTTTGTCTGCACGGGCAACACCTGCCGCAGCCCTATGGCTGCGGCTTTGGCCAAGCAGATTTTTGGTGGGCACACGGAAATTAGCTCGGCAGGCACAGACGCCTGGGAGGACTCGGCGGCCAGTTCAGAGGCTGTTGCAGTTCTGCGGGAACGGGGGCTAGATTTGACCGGGCACCGCTCAAGCAGAGTGAGCAGGGAGCTGATAGCCGGGGCTGATTGGGTAATTCCTATGACTAAAGCCCATGAGCTGAGGCTCAAAGCTCTGTTCCCGGAATATAGACGTAAGATTGTGCGTCTGGGGGAGTGGAGCGAACGCCCAAGAGATGTGCAGGACCCTTGGGGGCGTTCTCTTGAGGAATACCGAATTTGTGCAGCTGAGATCGAGGAATTGCTCTTTGATATGCGCCATGGACTTGATAAGCTCAGCGATGGGGACAAGCCTTAAACTAAATAGCGTTTGGGAGGTGTAACTCTTTGAAAGTTGCCCTAGGAGCAGATCACGGGGGTTATGAATTAAAAGAGGAGATTAAGACTTATGTGCAGGGACAGGGAATTGAAGTTCTGGATCTGGGCACATATTCGACTGAATCAGTAGATTATCCGCGCTATGGGTTTGCTGTGGGAGACGCAATCCGCAGTGGGAAAGCGAATTTAGGGATAATCGTCTGCGGGACAGGCCTGGGAATTTCGATGGCGGCCAACAAGGTCCCTGGGATCAGGGCTGCTGTCTGTACCGAAACCTATTCGGCCAGAATGGCACGCGAACATAATAATGCCAATGTCCTTGCCCTGGGCGGGAGAGTGACTGGGGTAGGTCTGGCTCTGGACATCGTAGACATTTTCCTGAAGACTGAATTTGCAGGGGGACGCCATGCACATCGGGTAGACCTAATTACAGCGGTTGAACGGGGAGAAGTTATTTAGGAGGAGGGGGTTCGGATGCCGGAGGAACTGCATAGGATGCCCGCTGAGAATGGGCAGAGAGAGCAGAGAGAACAGCTAGACATGATAGCTTCAGTGTGGAAGGATGTCCTCAATGGCTTTTTCTTGCAGGCCAATCTGCGACCTCAACAAATTTTAGTGCTGGGTTGCAGTACGAGCGAGGTTTTAGGACATCGTATCGGTCAAGGAAGCAGTACGGCAGTGGCGGAAGCTTTGCTTCCGCCACTGTTGGAGCGCTGCCGCGCCGCCAATGTCTTTCTGGCCGTTCAGGGGTGTGAGCATATTAATAGAGCTTTGGTCGTGGAAGAAGAGTGTGTTGAACATTATCGGCTTGAGGCTGTGACTGTCCTGCCTGCCCTCCATGCCGGCGGAGCTATGACGGTCAAGGCCTGGCAGAGCTTTGACTCTCCGGTTACGGTAGAGAAGATCCAGGGACATGCCGGGATTGATATCGGGGACACCTTTATCGGTATGCACCTGCGCTCGGTGGTCGTGCCGTTGCGCCTCCCGGTCAATTCCCTGGGACAAGCGCATCTCACGCTCGCCCGCACACGCCCGCGCCTCATCGGAGGCCCGCGCGCGCAGTATCCCTAATATTTTGAAATGATTGGAGCGATATCAGTGGATTACATAAGGAAGTGGGTACAGGAACAAGATCCTGAAGTTGCCCAAGCGATTGCGCAGGAAGAAAACCGCCAGAGGAACAAAATTGAGCTTATTGCTTCGGAAAACTTTGTCAGCAGAGCGGTGATGGCAGCTCAGGGTTCCGTACTTACCAATAAATATGCGGAAGGATACCCTGGCAAACGTTACTACGGTGGCTGCGAATATGTGGATGTGGTGGAGGATTTAGCCAGGAACAGAATTAAGGAACTCTTTGGGGCCGAGCATGCCAATGTTCAGCCCCATTCCGGGGCTCAGGCCAATACTGCCGTTTATTTTGCGATGCTTAAGGCGGGAGACACGGTTCTAGGTATGAATCTTTCTCATGGTGGACATCTGACGCATGGAAGTCCGGTTAATATTTCCGGGGTCTATTTTAATTTTGTTCCTTATGGGGTAGATAAGAAGACAGAACAGATTGACTATGATAAGGTGCGCTCTCTGGCGCAGCAACACAAGCCCCGGATGATTGTGGCCGGAGCCAGCGCCTATCCCCGCAAGTTTGACTTTGCGAAGCTAAGAGAGATTGCGGATGAGGCAGGAGCTTACCTCATGGTAGACATGGCCCACATTGCCGGTCTTGTGGCTGTCGGTCTTCATCCAAATCCGGTGCCATATGCACACTTCGTAACTTCGACCACGCATAAAACGCTGCGCGGCCCGCGCGGCGGGCTTATCCTCTGCCGCCAGGAACACGCTCAGGCTATTGACAAAGCGATTTTTCCGGGTATTCAGGGCGGCCCTTTGATGCATGTGATTGCTGCCAAGGCCGTGGCTTTTGGGGAAGCCCTCAAACCTGAGTTCAAAGCGTATCAACAGCGTATCATAGATAATGCTCAGGCTCTGGCCCAGGCGCTTGCGGCCAAGGGTTTCCGGCTGGTGTCCGGAGGTACGGATAATCATCTGATGCTGGTGGATGTGCGCCCGAAGGGTCTTACGGGCAAAGATGCCGAGCATATTCTCGATGAAATCGGCATAACCGTGAACAAAAACACGATTCCGTTTGATCAGGCCAGTCCTTTTGTCACCAGTGGCATTAGGATCGGAACCCCGGCCGCGACTACCCGTGGCATGAATCCGGCGGCCATGGAGCGCATCGCCGAGGCGATAGATGTTGCCTTGACCTCTCCTAGTGAACCTGATAAACTGGCTAAGGCGCGGGCGATAGTGAATGCCCTGTGCCAGGAGTTCCCGCTTTATCTTGATTTGGATTAGAATTTTTCGGCATAGGAGTTGATTAAACGGTAATGGCAGATGTACACGTTCTTGATCATCCCCTAATCCAACATAAATTAGCCTTAATCAGGGATGAAAATACCGGTTCCAAAGACTTTAGGGAACTGGTTGAAGAAGTTGCCATGCTGATGGCCTATGAGGTTACCCGGGATTTTCCGCTGCAGGAAGTAGAAGTTAAGACCCCTGTAGGCATGGCGAAGACCAGGATGATCTCCGGACGCAAGGTCGGGCTGGTGCCGATCTTGCGCGCGGGCTTGGGCATGGTCGATGGCATGTTAAGACTGATTCCGGCTGCTAAAGTGGGGCATGTGGGGTTATACCGTGACCCGGAAACTTTGAAACCGGTGGAGTATTACTGCAAACTCCCATCTGATGTGCCAGAGCGGGATTTGATTGTGATTGACCCGATGCTGGCTACCGGTGGTTCAGCAGTGGCAGCGATCACTTTTCTCAAAGAGCGGCGGGCGCGTAATATTAAGCTGATGTGTTTAATAGCAGCACCCGAGGGTATTAAGGCTGTCCAAGAAAACCATCCTGATGTCGATATTTTCGTCGGTGGGGTGGACGAATGTCTGAATGACCATGGCTATATTGTGCCCGGTCTCGGGGATGCAGGGGACCGGCTTTTCGGTACCAAGTAATGCCTGTACCTAAACGCCCGAGTTGGGACAGTTATTTCATGGAACTTGCCCGGGTGGTGCAGGGCCGTTCCACTTGCCTAAGGCGGCAGGTGGGAGCGGTAATTGTCAAGGATAAGCAGATTTTAAGCACAGGCTATAATGGAAGCCCTTCCGGCCTCAGGCATTGCGCTGAAGTGGGATGCCTAAGGGAAAGTCTCATGATCCCGTCCGGAGAACGGCATGAAATGTGCAGAGCGGTACACGCGGAACAAAATGCTTTGATACAGGCCGCTAAACATGGCGTAGCCATCGCAGGCGCGGATATTTACACGACGGTGCAGCCGTGTGTTCTCTGCACGAAAATGCTGATCAATGCGGGTATCAGGCGCGTTGTGTATGAAGCGCCCTACCCGGACAAACTGGCAGTGGAGATGGCCTTGGAGGCGGGCTTGGAGCTGGTGCACCTGTCTGATTAGGAGTCAGAAGACAGGAGACAGAAGAAGGGAGTCAGGATCTCGTGGTATTCTGACTACTGACTACTGAATTCTGAGTACCTGAGATATAAGGAGTCAGGAGTCATAGGGGAATTTCCTTTCTCTGCCGCTTAAGCGGCATGGGGGGTTGCGGTAAGTCGGGAGGAAGATATCGTGTCCACACCGCGCAAAGTCATCGTCGTATTTGGCACCAGGCCGGAAGCAATTAAGATGGCTCCGGTGGTTCAGGCTTTGAAAAGCAGGGATTCGATCCACTGTTTAGTGGCGGTAACTGCCCAGCATAGAGAAATGCTGGATCAAGTGTTGCAATTATTTAAGATCACCCCGGATTACGATTTAAACCTGATGCAGCCGGGCCAGACTTTGACATCCATTACCACCGGAGCGTTGGCCGGGTTAAGCGGGGTTTTCACGCGTGAACGCCCGGATCTGGTCTTGGTGCACGGAGATACGACAACGACTTTTGTGGCAGCCTTGGCTGCCTTTTATGAGAAAATTCCGGTCGGGCATGTGGAAGCAGGGCTGCGCACGCACAACAAGTATTCCCCTTATCCGGAAGAGATGAACCGCAAACTCACAGGAGCTGTGGCTGAGCTTCATTTCACTCCGACTGCAACAGCCCGCACCAATTTGCTTAGGGAAGGGATTAAGCCTGAACTGATCCATGTAACAGGCAACACCGTGATTGATGCGCTGTTGGCTACCGTGGATGAAAAGTACCGGTTCAACGATCCGAACCTCGAACAGATATTCACTCTGGAGAAGGATCGGCGCATGCTGATGGTGACCACACACCGCCGCGAAAACCTGGGAGAACCGATGCGCCATATTTATCATGCCTTGGAGAGCATACTTACAGAGTTTCCGGATACTTACGTGCTCTTCCCTGTGCATAAGAACCCTAAAGTGCGGGAAGTTGTGCAGGAAGTCTTAGGCGGACACTCGCGGGTACATTTGGTCGAACCCCTTGACTACCAGCCGTTTGTTAATTTGCAGGCACGTTCTTATTTGATCCTTACGGATTCCGGCGGGATTCAGGAAGAAGCCCCCTCTTTAGGGAAACCTGTGCTGGTGGTTAGGGATACAACGGAACGTCCGGAAGCGGTCGCAGCCGGGACAGTCTCTCTGGTGGGCACCTCATATGAGGGGGTGGTGTCTGAACTGCGACGTTTGCTCAGTGATAAAATCGCCTATGATGCGATGGCCACGGCCGTGAATCCTTACGGGGACGGCCACGCTGCCGCCAGGATAGCAGATGTCATTGAGCAGGTTTTAAAGAGTTGAACGAGCGAACCCGAGTTTGTGTATAAAGTGTACTAATGAATAGGATTATCAATTACTGCAAAAAATAGTTTCTATGCAAAAGAATACTAAATATTTACGTATTGCGAGCAGGAATTTTAGGATAGTTTCGCGAATAAAGTCAATGTGTGTTAATAAGGATGAAGAGAATGGCAGAGAACAGGAAAACCTGGCTCAAAGCGGTTTCTTTCGGTACCAGTATTGCGACCACGTTGGCGGGCTTAGTCGGGGGCGGTTACCTCCTCGGACGCTATTTAGATAAGCGTTGGGGGCTAACTCCTTGGCTGGAGCTTGTTTTCATGCTCGCGGGGCTGGCCTTCGGGGGTGCCTACCTGGTGGTGACCTTAAAGAAGTTTGGGATGGCTGACAGTGAAAAGTAGGGTTATTGCTTTTGGGGGCGGGTCGGCTCTCATTCTCACAGGGGTTTCCGTGAGCGGCAGCCTGGCTTTGTTAGGCGCGCTCCTTGGTTATACAATTGGGTTTTTCCTGACGGGGTGGCTTCATCGTGATACTTTACTAAGTTCAGAAATGGACGCGATCACGGCCATGAAGAGGATGCGCCGGGGCTTTTTTGCGCGTTTGGGGACAATCACCCTGGCGGTGGCAGCGACAGCGCGCTTCCAGCCAGGATGGTTGCCGGGTCTGGCAGCGGGAATCGCTGCCGGGGTTCTGATTTCGATGTCGGCTTCAATTATTTCTAAGATTAGGGAGGGAAAGGAGGGATAGGAAGTGCATGAAGAATTAGTCCTCTGGAATTTCTTTGGCGGCACTCTGCACGCCAAAACTCTTGTCATGACCTGGATTGTGATGGCTATCATTATCATTTTTGCGCTGCTCGGTGTGCGCAAGCTTTCGAGTCGGACGCCAGGGAAAATGCAGAATGTCCTGGAGTGGGTGTTTGACTTTGTAAGCAAGTTGATCTCTGATAACATGAGTTACGAGAAAGGGCGTCCTCTGCTTGGGTATTTGGTTACCCTGATTATGTTCGTCTTTTTTTCTAACATGCTTGGTCTTGTACCTAACCTTACATTTAATTTGTTCGAGTATTTCCACGTTGAGTTTGCAGAATTAAATAAGATTTTTGAAGGACCATCGTTTATGTCGCCCACGGCCGATATTAATACCACCCTGGCTTTGGCCTTGCTCACAATCATTTTGGTGATTGCGATGGGTGTAAAGCACCACGGTGGTCGGTATTTCCATCATTTTCTTGAACCGAATCCAGCCTTTTTGCTGATTCACGTGATTGACATGGCATCTAAACCGATGACTTTAGGCTTCCGTCTTTTCGGCAACATCTTCGCGGGCGAGATTCTGCTTAAAGTTATTCTGATGCTGCCAGGAATCTGGGTTTTGCCCGGAATTATACCGGATGTGATCTGGCTCGGATTCAGTGTTTTCGTAGGGGCAATTCAGTCCTTTGTCTTTACGGTGCTGACCACCGCTTATGTCGCCCAGGCCGTCGCGGCCGGGGACCATTAAAATGTCTGTTTTCAGTGCCGCTTCCGTGCACTGAGGGAATAATAAAATAAAATTTTAGGGGAATAAGGAAAGGAGGAAACTTCGGTGGATGTATCTGCTGCAGCTGCACTTGGTGCAGGAATTGCTGCTGGTTTAGCAGCCCTCGGAGCTTCGCTTGGTAATGGTAGTGTTATTACAAAAACGGTGGAAGGTATTGCCCGCCAGCCAGAGGCTAAAAGTTCGCTGCAAGCCACTATGTTTATCGGCGTTGGCTTGATCGAGGCCTTGCCGTTGCTTACATGGGTTATTGCCCTTCTTCTCATTTTCACTAAGTAAGTCTGAAACGGGCTTTAAGCCCGCAGGCATCAAGGGGGGACGCACAGTTCCCCCTTGAAAAAATTCCCTATGTTAAGACTTGAGAGGGGGGTAACCGGTGAATCCCATGGCATTTGATCTTACGCTCCCTGCCCAGTTAATATCTTTCCTGCTCTTAGTGTTTTTGCTAAGCAAGGTCGCTTGGAAACCGCTCATGAAGATAATGGAAGACAGGCGCAAGTTTATTGCAGACAGCTTAGCCCAGGCAGAGAGGGAACGTGAGCAAGCGGAGCAAGTTAAACGTGAATATCAGGAAGAAATGCGGAAAGCCCGCCAGGAGGCCCAGGAGGTTATCGCCAAAGCCACTAAGTTGAGTGAAGAGCGGGCCAATGAGATATTAGCCCAGGCGCGTGAAGAGGCGGTGAAGACGAAGCAAGCCGCCTTAGCGGATATCGAAAGGGAAAGGGACAGAGCGATTGCCGATGTTCAAGCCCAAGTGTCCGCGATGTCTGTGGCTGTCGCCGAGAAAATCATCCGCCAGAAACTTGATCTGCGCGGCCAGGAACAGCTGATTGAGCAATTCATTCAAGAGGTAGGGGATATGCCATGTTAAGCGGAGCGCTGGCCCGCCGGTATGCCCAAGCCTTGTTTGAACTCGCCGTGGAGAAATCCTCTTTGGATCAGATTCAAGGGGAACTAATGGGGTTGACAGAACTTATACGCACTTATGACGAAGTAGAACAGGTTCTGTACCATCCTCATATCTCCCTGACGGAGAAGAAGTCACTCATGGACAAGCTGATGGGAGATCAGGTCGGGGAGACCGTACGCAATTTTTTGTATTTGCTTATTGACCGCAGGCGGCAGAGTTTATTGCCGCTGATTGCGCGCGAATTTATCCAATTGGCAGATGACAAGCGTCAAGTGATTGAGGCCAAAATTGCGAGCGCCGTATCCTTAACGCCCAGCCAAGAGGAACGATTACAACGGGAACTCAGCCGTTTGACCGGGAAAGATGTCCGCCTGAAAAGTGAACTTAGGCCTGAGCTTATCGGTGGAGTTTTGGTCCAGGTGGGGGACCGGGTATTTGACGGTTCGGTTGCCCATTCCCTCGAGCGCATGCGGGAAGAACTGCGCAAGACTCCGGAGAAAGAACCTCAGGGAATAGGGGTGAGATGACAGGATGAATTTACGTCCAGAAGAGATAAGCTCGATTATTAAGCAGCAAATCGAACGATACAAAGATACGATGGAAGTAGTAGATGTGGGTACTGTTATCCAAGTTGGAGACGGGATTGCCCGTATTTACGGCTTGGAGAAAGCCATGGCCGGGGAACTGCTCGAGTTTCCCGGAGGGGTTTACGGCATGGCCATGAACCTCGAAGAGGACAACATCGGGTGCGTTATTCTTGGTTCGTTTAGGGAAATTAAAGAAGGGGACCAAGTTAAGCGCACGGGCAGGATCGTGGAAGTCCCGGTCGGTGAGGCTTTGATCGGCAGGGTTGTAAACTCTCTGGGCCAGCCAATTGACGGCAAAGGGGATATCAAAGCGGATAAATTCCGCCCGATCGAATCTATGGCACCCGGGGTTGTTGCGCGTAAATCTGTGCACGAGCCTCTGCAGACAGGGCTTAAGTCCATTGACTCCATGGTTCCAATCGGTCGCGGCCAGCGCGAGCTGATCATCGGGGACCGCCAGACCGGGAAAACCGCCCTCGCAATTGACACGATCATTAACCAAAAAGGGCAAGACGTGATCTGTATATATGTCGCGATTGGCCAGAAAGCGTCCACGGTGGCCGGAGTGGTTAAAACGCTTGAGGATCACGGCGCGCTGGGATACTCGATCGTCGTCGCGGCTACAGCTTCTGAGCCTGCGCCCATGCTCTATATCGCTCCGTATTCCGGGTGCGCTATGGGCGAAGAATTTATGTATAACGGCAAGCACGTCTTGATTATCTATGACGACCTGTCCAAACAAGCCGTTGCTTACCGCGAACTCTCCTTGCTACTCCGGCGTCCGCCCGGACGTGAAGCGTATCCAGGGGATGTTTTCTATCTCCACTCCCGTTTGCTGGAGCGGGCTGCCAAGCTCTCTCCTGAGATGGGCGGCGGGTCAATGACTGCGCTCCCGATCATTGAGACCCAGGCGGGTGACGTATCCGCTTATATTCCAACGAACGTTATTTCCATTACGGACGGCCAGATCTTCCTTGAGTCCGACCTTTTCTACTCTGGATTCAGGCCTGCTATTAATGTCGGTATTTCCGTATCCAGGGTAGGCGGTTCAGCCCAGATTAAGGCCATGAAGCAGGTTGCAGGCCAGTTGCGTCTTGACTTAGCCCAGTACCGCGAGTTAGCGGCTTTTGCTCAGTTCGGGTCTGACCTGGACAAGGTCACACAAATGCGCCTCGCCCGCGGGCAGCGCACAATGGAGCTGCTTAAACAGGGTCAGTACCAGCCGATGCCGGTTGAGGAACAGGTCGTTGTAATTTTCGCTGCGGTTAAAGGCTTAATTGATGATCTCGATCTTGCTAAGGTTGGTAAGTTCGAGCAGGAGTATCTGCGTTTCATGCGCTCCGTTAAAGCGGATATCTTAGAGGAAATTCGCACGAAGAAAGCGCTTTCGGACGAGCTTAACGCTAAGCTTGAGACTGCCGTGAAGGAATTTAAGCAGGGCTTCTTGTCCTAATGTAAAGGGAGTAGGTGAACTAGGTGGCAGGAGTACGCGATATTCGTCGCCGCATCCGCAGCGTGCGCAACATGCAGCAGATTACGAAGGCGATGAAAATGGTTGCCGCTGCTAAGCTTAGGAAGGCGCAGGAGAAAGTTGTCTCCGCCCGCCCTTACGCCCGCCAGCTGCAAGAAATATTGGCCCGCCTGGCTCAAGCGCAGGTCGATGTCAGCCATCCTCTCTTAGACAGACGGCCTGTGCACAGAGTGGGGTATGTCCTGATTACTTCGGACCGCGGCCTGTGCGGAGGGTTTAACGCCAACCTCATCCGCATGACTTCAGGAATCCTGGCAGAGCAAGCAAACGGTAAGGGTTTGGTGACTGTCGGTCGCAAGGGCCGGGATTTCTTCCGCCGCGGCAAAGTTGAAATCCTGGCGGAGTTTACCGGACTCGGAGATGATCCCAGCTTCCTGCAAGCTCAGCAAATTGCCCGGGAAGTAATGGATCTGTACCAGAAGGGTGAATTTGATGAGGTTCACTTGCTGTACACGGAATTTATCACGGCCATCCAACAAAAGCCAACGCTCATGAAGGTCTTACCGATTGAGCAGCCTGAGGGCGAACTGGGCAGGCAGTATATTTTTGAACCGTCCCCTGAGGAAATACTGGCCCGCTTGTTGCCTAAATATGTGGAGACCGTGGTGTTCCGTATCTTGCTCGAAAGCAAGGCGAGTGAACAAGGAGCCAGGATGACGGCCATGGGCTCAGCAACGGATAACGCCAAAGACATGATTGACCGTCTCACGCTGCAAATGAACAGAGCCCGCCAGGCGGCAATCACCAAGGAAATTTCTGAGATTGTCGGTGGGGCGGCCGCCCTCGAATAAGCTGCCGGAAATACCCAAAAAGGAGGTTTTGGCACCTGTGAATATCGGCAAGATTGTGCAAGTTATGGGTCCGGTAGTCGATGTGGAGTTCGCTCCCGACGAACTGCCGGAAATTTATAGTGCCGTTAAGGTCGACTATCCCGAGCAAAAGATTCATTTGACTTTGGAGGTTGCCCAGCACTTAGGAAATGATACCGTACGCTGTGTTGCCATGTCATCGACAGACGGCCTGCAGCGCGGGCTGCAAGCAACCAATACCGGGGCTCCGATCACGATCGCGGTGGGACCGAAGACTCTGGGCCGGATGTTTAACGTCTTGGGTGATCCGATTGACGGGCAGGAGCCTGTCGTTTCGGAAATTAATTACCCGATCCACCGCCCGGCACCGGAATTTGTGAACCTCGATCCGTCCACGCAGATTTTGGAGACTGGAATTAAAGTTGTAGATCTGCTCGCTCCTTATGCTAAGGGTGGCAAGGTTGGTTTGTTTGGCGGCGCGGGCGTTGGCAAGACCGTTTTAATTCAGGAGCTGATCAACAACATCGCCATGCAGCACGGAGGTATTTCCGTATTCTCCGGGGTGGGTGAGCGCACCCGCGAAGGAAACGACCTCTGGAATGAGATGAAGGAGTCCGGAGTTATCGACAAGATGGCCATGGTGTTCGGGCAAATGAATGAGCCCCCGGGAGCCCGCCAGCGCGTGGGACTTACCGGTCTCACAATGGCTGAATTCTTCCGGGACGAACAGGGACTTGACGTGCTCCTCTTCATCGATAACATTTTCCGTTTTACGCAAGCCGGTTCGGAAGTGTCTGCTCTCTTGGGTCGGATGCCTTCGGCTGTTGGTTACCAACCGACCCTGGCTACGGAAATGGGCGCTCTGCAGGAGCGCATCACCTCCACCCGTAAGGGCTCCATCACATCCGTACAAGCGATTTACGTGCCTGCTGACGACTTAACTGACCCCGCACCGGCAACAGCCTTTGCCCATTTGGATGCAACCACGGTTCTGTCCCGGGCTATTGCTGAGATCGGAATTTATCCGGCCGTGGATCCGCTTGACTCAACCTCCCGCATCCTGTCCCCGCAAATTCTGGGCGAGGAGCATTATCAGGTTGCCCGCAGTGTGCAGCAGATTCTCCAGCGCTATAAGGAATTGCAGGATATTATCGCCATTCTGGGTATGGACGAGCTTTCAGAAGAAGAGAAACTCATTGTGGCTAGAGCCCGTAAGATTCAGCGTTTTCTGTCTCAGCCTTTCCATGTGGCTGAAGCCTTTACCGGCCAGCCTGGAAAATACGTGCCTCTTAAAGAGAGTATCCGTGGATTTAAGGAAATCGTTGATGGCAAACACGATAACTTGTCCGAGGCTGCTTTCCACATGGTGGGTACGATTGAAGAGGCTGTGGAAAAAGCAGCGAAATTGGGGGCGTAAGCCATGGCAGGAACATTTACTCTAAGAGTGGTTTCCCCGGAAGGACTGGTAGTTAAAGAAGAAGTGGAGTATGTTGTCCTGCCCGGAGAGTCCGGCGAGCTAGGGATTTTACCCAATCACGCCCCTCTGATTGCCGGACTGCAAACTGGAGTTATGCGTTATACCGCGAATGGCTCAGTCCGGAAGTTGGCGTTGTCCGGCGGATTTGTGGAAGTTGGGGATAACAAAGCTACAGTCTTGGCTGATAATGCCGAGCCCGGAGATAAGATTGACTTGGCGCGCGCCTTAGCTGCTAAGGAAAGGGCTGAGAAACGGCTGATCCAGCGCACGGCGGAAATTGATGTGCGCCGGGCGGAGTTTGCCCTGCGCAAGGCAGTGGCCCGCATCCAGGCGGTAGATGAAGTCCGGAAATAGGAAGCACATTAGAGATTAAGTGATTGATCGCAGGGACCCTTTGAGGGGGTCCCTATTTTTATACCCTAAAAATTGGCAAATTTTTACATCAAACAGTTTGAATTGACTAAATTATTAGGGGATTGCTACAGGTTGTGTCGCAGCAGCCCGCTTTCTAAGAGAAAGTTTGGATTTTTGCATGGAGGGATTTTCCATTTGGTGAAGAATACATCATGGCGTAATACCGATACAAAAAGTGGAATTAGGGTGGCGTCTGACGCAAGCGGAATAAGATCAAGAACTTAAGTTTTAGTAAGATAACGGTTAAGTAATCGCCTGCGTTCGAACTGCATATATATTGCTCAGTGTGAACATGATGATCCGTAGCCTTATGTGGTTACTTTTGGCTATGGGGAGTAAGTAGTGAAACCGGCACACCTTATTGAGGTGTGCCAATTTTATTTTGCTCAACAAAAAGCTTAACAACTCCTCGCACATAGACAGTCTATATTGAGGGTGTGATGTTTACGAATAGGTTAAAAAAAGGACTCCCGGTTACTTTCCAAAGGTTGCTCTGTTCTGAAGGTAATTCCCAAGTATCAAAGCTCTTAAGGGGATATCGCTATCTTTCATGGTTCTTGACGTCCTTGTTTTTTGTATGGGGGAATGAATACCTTTCCCTGATCCTAAAGGCAGCAATCATTTTGGCACTACTGACAGAGGCACTCATCACCGGTTTGTATGTACATGGGGATGGTTCAGTCAAAGCGGTTAGAATAGCCGTCATTGCGGAAACGGTGGGGATCACGTTGTTGCTTATTTTAACGGGGGGATTAGGCAGTCCATTCACTTGGTATGCCCTAAATCCGATATTGCTGGCTGCAAGTTCGTTGCCTCTGGTGTATTGCTGGCTTGACCTGACGTTATACTTTTCTTTAATCGCGGCCACTTCAATGATAGGTATATACTCTCAACCGCACGCACTGGCAATATTATCTCATGATATTGCGAACTCGATTTTAGTTTTGATCTTGGTTACATTAGCGGTGCCCTTAGCTAAAAGAAGCGATCACCTAAGTCTTGAAGTATTGAATTTACAGAATAATTTACAGGATATAAATGGGTCACTACGAGCTTCGAAAGAAAAAACAGAGCGGACACGGGATCAGGCACTTTCCCTATACCGAGTAGCCGCTCAAACCCATAACCAAGATGACTTGCGGGTACTGATTCACCAAGGCGCGCTCGTTGCCAGACATTTTACAGAAAGTGAGACCTCCTTTTTTTGGTTAGCTCCGTCTCAATGGTTTTGCACTTTACTCGATACAGCCCCAATCCAGTCTCCCGATTTTAACGCTATACTCTCTTACCGGATACAGTCAGATTGGGCACAATTAAGCACTGGCACAATAGCTTCCCCCATCTGGTCCTCGGGTAAGCATCATTTCCTAATTACGGTTGTAAAATCTTCCGAATATGCCTATGGTCTATTGGGCATCGAATGGGATGAGCCGCAACAAGACATATCGACGGCCTTGTCACTTCTTGTTCAACTTGCTCAAACAACATCGCGTATCTTAGATAAAATATATTTAGATAAAGTGAAATATAAGCACTTACTGACTGAGGAGCGAAACCGTATTGCCGGCGAGATGCATGATACACTATCCCAAAGTCTATTTGGTATTGCCTATGGAATTTATTCCTTACGACGAAGCTGGAAAAACATGCAGAGCGAAAAGCTGCAAGAACAACTTGACCTAATTTCAGAGACGGCAAGTGAAGCGGTTTCCGAGCTTCGCACTTCTATTTATCGTCTAAGTTCAAAGCAGAAACCGGAACAAACATTCAGGGCAAGCATCCAAACGTACCTGGACAATTTTTCAAAGCTGTATGATGTCAGCATTTCACTTGAGACGGGCGTGGAGTATGTAATTATTGTTGATTCCCTAAGAAAAGCTTTGCATCGAATTATTCGAGAATCATTGGGTAACGCTGTGCGCCATGGAGAGTGCCATAACATCCAAATCTCCGTCTTCGTAAAAGGAAATATGTTAAGGCTAATGATTAAAGACGATGGTAAAGGGTTTAACAGGGAAAAAATCAATGAAAATGACATGGGACTGGGGCTAACGAACATGAAAGCTTTGGTTCAAACCTATGGCGGAATGTTTAACTTAGAGAGTTCTTCAGATTTTGGGACAAACATCGATATCACAATCCCGCTGGATATTCATAAAACCGAGGACTTATTATTCTCGGATAAACGGGGAGGGGCGGCATGATAAACATAGCAATGATTGATGACCATCCCCTTGTCAGGCACGGAATCGCCACTGTGTTGTCTTTGGAAAAGGGTATTAATATAGTTGCAGAAGCTGCACAAGTTGCGGATGGACTAAATGTGATCAAAGAATTCCAACCGGATATCGTGCTGGTTGACTTAAAACTTAGAAAGGAGTCAGGTTTGGATATCATATGTGCATGTAAAAAAGAAGGGCTGCAATGCAAGTTCATAATCCTAACATCTTACGCAGGGCAAGAGGAATTTCGCAAGGTAGGGGAACTCGGAGTTCACGGATATGTTTTAAAAGAAGCTTTACCGGAGGAACTTATTTTGGCCATTAGGCTAGTACATCATGGACGGAGATATTTCGACCCTGAAATCATAGATCTTTTGATGAAAGAAGAAGAAGATCCTATGAATGAGCTTACACGGCGGGAAAAGGAAATCTTAAAAACATTAGGGCAAGGGCTTAATAATAGGGATATTGCCAAACGCCTTTATATTACAGAATACACGGTTAAAAAGCATGTGAGCCAGATTTTGGCGAAACTTGATTTGGCTGACCGCACTCAGGCGGCGATCTATGCTAACAAGAGGAGCCTCTAGCACGAGGAATTATCCGGATTTTTTGTTCCGGGAAACAAAGGTTATATTCAAGGGAAATGAGGGGAGACATATGAGTAATCACAACGACCATGAGAAAGCGAATCTTCCTAGGGAATGGCACTGTATCTCTGACATAGAGCAGGATATGAAGAAGAGTAAGGGTGCGCTCTCCAAACTTATGTGGAAAACAGTTTCTGCAGCAGGCCTGGTCGTGTTACTGGCCGGCGTAGCTTCAAGCACGTATGCTGTCCTGAATTCTCAGGTTTCCGCCGGGCCGATGACATTCACCGCGGCCCAGACCTTTGCAGCACCGCCCCCAACAGGTTGTGATCCTCAGGCTGTGGATGGCCTTGAAACGGATGAGCTTAATAAGAAGGTTAGCGAACCGGAGAAAAACAAGAAGTCGGAGGAAGCAACTGAATCGGAGGAAAAAAACGAAGAATCCGCAAATCCGGTTCTCTCAGAGCCAGGCAACTCCGGGCCAGTTAATTCCGAGCCAGACATCCCTCCTGCTGGGGCAGCACCTTTGGAATCAGAAGATCAGCCAGGATCCGGTGGCCATGAGAGCGCAAGTCATGTGGATGAAGGTACCAAAGCACAAGTGCAAACGTATACCCACTGGTACAGAGTGCGCAGAGATTGGTCCGACTCCAAATCCCAAATGGGGGCATTTGTAAATTTGGAGGGCGCAAAGATTACGGCTGCCGCAAACCCAGGGTACAAAGTATTTGACATGAACGGGCAAGAGATCCGTTAAATTTTTCGCTGTAATCGACGATGCTCTGGTTCGAATACAACCGATCTAAAGCCGAGAAACTGTGATGTTCACGTTCTCGGTTTTTTTCATTTCCGGCTTGATCACCATTAGGCCGGCTTCTTTTTGGTGTCGGATAGGATAACAGCGAATGGCTCCATAGGATAATAACAATGGGATCTTAAGTGGAAGCAAAGAGGGTACCTTTCGTCCTAGAAAACGTAGTCGTTGGAGTGAAGAAAATCCGAGGGCTAAACCAGATAATAGATATAGAAATTGCACCTCAGGTGCAAGTTTAGTTTGTTAGAGGGAAGGGTTAAAGTTGAAGCGTTTTCTCAAATGGACTGGAAATATTATAACAGCAGTCTTATTACTGGGCTTGCTGCTTGTTACGTATTTTTCGATTTCCGCAAAACTATCCGGGGAGGCCCCCAAAGTTTTTGGGCATGAGCTAATGACAGTTTTATCAGGTTCGATGGAACCGGTTATTCATACCGGGTCCGTGATAGTAGTGAATCCAGCGGTAGACATCAGTAGATTACAAGTTGGGGATATCATAACCTTCCGTTCTCCGGAGGATAAAGACAAAATTATAACTCACAGAATCCTTTCCATAGAGGGCGTAGAGGCCAGTACACGCTTTACCACCAAAGGGGATGCTAACAATGCCGAAGATCCTAAACCCATTCCTGTAAGCAATGTAGTTGGGAAATATGCCAATATAACAATCCCCTATTTGGGATATACGCTCGCGTTCGCTAAATCGAAAATAGGCGTAATCTCGCTGCTGATTGTACCCGGAGCCCTACTGATCTTGTGGCAATTAGTCTCTCTGTTTCGCGCGATTTCACACATGGAAAAAGAAAAGGCCAAGCCTGATGAACCTTTGACCGTCGAAGATTTGCGCAATAATGTTTGAAATTTCTCAAAACGATACGGAATAGGCCTCGCCAACTTGAGCCGGGTTTTGGGGAATTCAAAAATAATCAAATTGACCCCAACTTGGGGCAAAAAACAAGGAGGAAGAAAAAACAATGAGTATCAAAACAAAGTTCGGCCTCGCACTGGCCACCACCGCACTGGGAGCTACCTTAATCGGAGCAGGGACCTTCGCAATCTTCAGTGATTCAGCGACAAACACCGGTAACACCTTCACAGCGGGTACAGTAGAAATCAGCCTGGACAAACCTGACGGCACCAAGTATTTTGACATCGCTAACATAGCCCCTGGCGACGGCGGATCAGCACCAGTTATTGTAACGAATGAGGGCTCTTTGGAACTGCGTTATGACATTTCAGAGACTCTGGCAGGGGCTCTTGCAGCTGCTCCCAACGGTTTAGTAGTTACTATTGCGGATTCTGCCGGAAACGTAATTGTTCCTGGAGACAACAACCGTGTACTGGCAGCAGGAGCAAGTGAAACTTTGACAGTCGGGTGGGCTCTTCCATTGGCTGCTGACAACACTTACCAAGGCACAAGCGCAACTTTGGGTCTCACATTCGATGCTGAGCAAACTAAGAACAACTAATAATATATACGATTAGCCTAAGTTTTTTAAGAAGCGCTAATAAGTAGCGTTAATTGGATAAGGGTGGCAGTGCCACCCTTATAATTTAGGAGGGTTGATATGATCTCTAAGAAAAAGCTGGCCTTGCTCTCCATAACTGGGATGCTTGCCATCGGGTTGTCAGTTGGCGGAGCGACTTATGCCATTTTTACCAGCTCGGCTACTAATACGAATAATACCTTTAGTAGTGGGACAGTAATTCTGGATCTAGAACGTGACATGGGAGATAATATTCCGGGCCCTATGTTCTACACCGCGGAATCTGATTCCACTGGTGCTTTCCCGTATGACACGAACAAAAATGATCCTAATCAGCCTCCAGGAGGCGAATCAATTGGCGGAATGGCACCTGGTGATCAGATTTCCCGTGCCATGACGATCTATAACAGAGGTACCCTGACCGCTAAAATCAATAAACTTAAGGCCACAGTAAACTCCGACTCTTCTGAGAAGTCAGGTGAAGCCTACAACGAATTTATCGACAAGTTGAACGTGCTCGTTTTATACCCGACTAACAACAAGACGTTGTATACCGGTAAGCTTAGCGGCCTACTTGACGGCTGGGTTAATATTCCGGCTCTCACTGTTAACGGTGGGCCAGTCAACGTTACCTTCACGGTGACCTTAAGTGAAGAAGCTAGCAATGCCATTCAAGGCAAGAATTTTGTCTTCGACTTCTCCTTCCAAGCTGAACAAACTAAGAATAATCTTTAATAACCTATTTGTTTACTCAAGGTACTAATCCGGCTGCAGCCGGTTGAGGCCGCAGCCGGGTAACTGCGAGGGTTTAAAATATGAAACGCAATGTATTTCCCCTCTGGATTGTGATTGGGTTAGCATCCCTACTATTTATAACCATATTTTGGCAGGTAAAAAGCACGCGCGCAGATACTACTTATTACGAACTCAACATTGCTACGAACCCGACTAGTGCCTTATTTACGGCGGATAATATGGCACCGGGGGATCAGGTCAGTTCCTTCGTGAATGTGCTCAACACCGGTAATCTTGATTTTAATTATAGTGTTAATACAAATCAGGAGTCTGGGTCGGAAGCACTTTTTAACAGTCTCTTGCTTAAGATCTCAGATAATAATGGTCCGCTTTTTGAAGGTTTCTTAAGTGAATTAGCGGATTTTCCGCTTGGAACAATCTCTGCCGGGGGCCAGGCCGGTTTGAGCTTTACGGCATCATTGCCCAAAGAATGTAACAATGACGTTCAAGGTCAATCAACGTCAGTTTCATTTGTATTTAGTGCAGTAGGGCACGATCAAGATATCCCGGTTGAAAGTTGTTTTGAACCCCCGTTTAGTAATGTTCAATTCACGCTGCATCAAAAATCAACAGTTCCTATAAAATTCCACTTGCATGAGCCAAGTATCGATAATGATGTTCGTCTTGAGGTTACAGGGCCGGCAAAAGATGGAGGGACGGTTACATATTTCTTTAGAACAAGCGACGGTACTCTTAAGTTTGATAATCACCTCGATGAACCGCATTATTTGGCTCGCTTCTCCACCTTTGACTTCCCAGTTGTCACTAATGCGACCTACATCGCTACTGTATATGACGACTCACAGGCCGTATGCTGGAAAGCGTTTGTCGTTTTGGAGCAAGGAAATCGTTCAAACAGTCTCCAAGAAAGGAACTAGCGACAGCTTCAAGGTCAGTATATCGGTCCGTAGGCTTAGTAGGATTGCTAGCTGTACTTCAGGCAAGGCAAACAAATGTTTAACTCGATTTTAATCCATTAGCTTTGGACTTGGTTATTCGCTAAAAGAGAATTAGTGGATAAGACGAGATCCACCATTTGACAGTACCGACGTCCCACCGGGTACAACACTTTATGTAAATACCATCTTTGACAATCAAATTCAAGGGACAACGATAGTAACTGTTAATTAAGAACGAGTGGATGCCATAAATTCTGTACAAGCATCTTTAACCCCAGGAAGCCGGCATTTAGCCGACAAATTGCAGGTAAAAGTCTCAACGGATACGTCTGGGAATATCGTGGTAGCATCCGGTACCCTGAGTGACTTTATTGATCTTCCAAAGGAGTTCACGGCGGGCCCTATTAATGTGGATACATGTCCCAACTTAACTTTTGGGTTACTCTACCTCTGGACGCAGATAACTCTTATCAGGGAGAGACTCTGCAAGTAAACTTTAGTGTGCTGGCGGAGCAGAAGGCAAATAATTCATAGGATTATTAAAAAAGGTCGCGGCAAATAAGACGTGATCTTTTTTTTGCCTATTCTAAAAGCATAATTTTCCGGGCGCTAAGTGCGACTATGGTGAAGATACGGATGTGTCAAGTGTCGAGTTTCAGATATTCTTTTGCAAAAAATGAATCGTATTTTAGAGCATACCCACTAAAAATATATATTCAAACCGAATATATTCTTGGGGTGATTTCTTTCCAGAGTAGTTATAATTCGTAGAGTCAAAATACATAAGGCATGTTTTCTTTTATCTCCTTTGGCAAGAATATGAATAAGAAAAATGTTGCAGGGGAGAAAACGATGGTTTGTTCGGAATTCCACGTTCTCAGAAAAGGGAAAAAACTGTTACTTGTGCTTGCCCTGGTTTTTACATTATTATTAATATGGTCTAATGCTAAGTATGTTCGAAATGACACTTTGCTCGCGGGAGCTCAGCATAATTCCAGACTCCCCTGGTTACTTGAATCCGGGTTAGTGGACGCACCTCAGGCAGAGGTGCGCCTGATTCTGTGGTTTAACGGTGATCAGATTCCGCGTGTCCTACGCCAAGAATTAGCCCAGAGAGAGTGGAAATGGCAAACAAGCGTCAAAGAAACCGCGGGCGGCACACAAGCTGTAACAGTTTTAGGCAGACGCTTAGTAACCAGGGATGAAGAAACAGAGATCAATAAATGGTACGCCGGATTCGCCGCTAAAGTGGAGCGAAATGGCGGGTATTTATATTTAGATGAACGTGTTGCAGGGACAGTGGACATAGCCGCTTATTTGACCCAAGTAGAGGCCCAGCCGCGCCAATGGATGGCAGCTGATCAGACACACTCGATTGCGGCCTACCGTCCTGATGGCAGTAAAACAGTGCAAGCAGGGCCTGACCGTATAAATATACAAGTATTAACGCGCTCAGGAACTGGAACAGGGAAAAGTGTGCTCGCGTTGCCCACTCTTTTGGAAGAGTTTTAACATCTAAAAGGGTCGAAATAAAGAAGGAAAAACAACCTCTGTGAGAGAATACTCGAAGTTAGATAAAGCAAGACGAAGTAAGACGAGTTGTTTGAAGTTGTTTGAAGTTGGACGAAGTTGGACGAAGTTAGATGCGCAAGAGGGGTGACTCCGTAACTTGAACAAATTCTTAATTAAAGGTGGCAAACCCCTTAAGGGGACGGTGACAGTCAGCGGTGCCAAAAATGCGGTGCTTCCGATTATAGCCGCCAGTCTGATGACAGCGGATCCGGTAATTTTGGAGGAGGCGCCTGATTTAATAGACGTAAGCGTGATGACCGAGGTGATTGAGTCCCTGGGCGCGCGCGTTACCCGGCACGGTTCCCAGCTGCATATTCAGGCGCGTGTGCTTGAGCGTATTGAGGCACCCCACGACCTGGTGACCCAGATGCGGGCTTCGATTGTCATTATGGGTGCGCTCCTGGCCCGGCAAGGGCGGGTGCGCATTTCCCATCCGGGCGGGTGCGCCATTGGCTCGCGTCCGATCAACTGGCACCTTAAGGGCTTGGAGGCCTTAGGAGCAGAGGTACGGATGGATCACGGCTTTCTTGATGTCAAGGCCCAAACTCTGAAAGGGGCACGGATTTACTTAGACTTTCCCAGTGTCGGGGCAACGGAAAACATCATGATGGCTGCCACTTTGGCGGAAGGAGTCACCGTGATCGAAAACGCGGCCCAGGAGCCTGAAATAGTGGATTTAGCTAATTTTATCAATGAGATGGGTGGAAAAGTCCGTGGTGCAGGCACAAGTGTAATTCACCTTGAAGGGGTACAGGAACTGCATGGCACAACTCACACCGTGATTCCGGACCGGATTGAAGCCGGAAGCTTTCTTTTGATCGCTGCGGCAGTTGGGGGAGATGTGTTGGTGCAAAATGTAATCTCTGATCATTTAAAGCCCCTGCTGGCGAAAATGGTGGAAGCGGGAATCCAGGTGTTTGAAGAAGGAGACGGAATCCGTATCAGCGGAGATGGACGCTATCAGGGCGTGGACGTTAAAACCCAGGTTCATCCTGGGTTTTCAACGGATTTGCAAGCTCCTTTTCTGGGTATGCTTAGCCGGGCGCAAGGCGAATCGATGGTCACGGAGACAATATTTGAGAACCGGTTTATGCATGTGGACGAATTAAAACGCATGGGAGCAGACATTAAAATCGAGGGCCGAACCGCAATCATCAAAGGAGTCCCTTCCCTGACCGCTGCCCCGGTTACGGCTACAGATCTAAGGGCCGGAGCAGCCTTGATCTTAGCTGCGCTAACGGCTGACGGCACAAGCGAGATTTCCGGGACCCACCACATTGACCGGGGTTATGAGCGCATCGAAGAGAAGCTTCTCGGCCTCGGTGCAGATATCAGAAGGGTGTAGGCATGTCTCACAATAGCTAATTAGCGTGTGCAGCCTGCCAACCTTTGCACCTTTTTGGTGTCACATCTAAATGGCATTTTGGCATTTGGGTCTAAATTAGGAAGCTAACCGGATCAGGGATCATCTGAATCCGGTTTAATTTTTATCAAAGCCATATTCCAAATCCTTCTCGCATAGTTTTAAGCAGAAGCTTGTACGCGTGCGTGCCGGAAGATGCTGCGTGCGCGCCCAAACTAACGGGAGGGATAATAGAAATGAAAAGAGAATGGCTCTGGATCATCGTGCTTTCAGTTTGTATTGTAGCGATACTCCCGTGGACTGCTCTGCGCTGGCATAAAAAACCGGCGGGAGACTATCAGATCCGGGCGTTAATGCCTGACGGCAAAGTTGACAAGCTCCCTTTGGAGGAATACCTGATCGGGGTCGTGGCGGCGGAGATGCCTGCTGAGTTCAAAGCCGAGGCTCTCAAAGCCCAGGCGGTGGCTGCCCGCACTTATGCTGCCAAACGCCTAAGCCACGTACCGGTGCCTGATCCTGGCTATGATGTCGATACGACAGTGCTAACCCAAGCCTGGCTATCTGACAAGCAAATGCGCACGAAGTGGGGGCTTGTTGGTTACTGGCGGTACCGGGCACGCATTGCCAAAGCGGTAGAAGGTACAGGCGGCCAGGTGTTAGTAGCGAACGGGGAATACATTGATGCCTTTTTTTATAGCAGCAGCGGCCGTAAACCAACTGAGAGATCGGAAGACGTGTGGAGCGAAGCCCGTCCTTATCTGCAAAATGTGAGTTCAGGGGAAGAAAATCCGGAGCGTTTCGTAAAAAAGTTTACTTTTAGCGTACAAGAACTGGCCCAAAAGTTAAATTTATCCCAAGTGCCGACTAATATTAGTACCGCAGATGTCAAAGTAGTATCGCGCACGACCACAGGACGGGTCCGCACCCTTACGCTGCTTGGACGGACATATGCGGCTACCCAGCTACGTACTTTACTGGGGCTGGCCTCCACAGATATTGAGTGGTCAGTCGCACCAGGGCAAATAACGTTTACCACTTACGGCAACGGGCATGCAGTCGGAATGTCCCAGTACGGTGCGAATGATATGGCACAAAAAGGCCAGAGATATGAAGAGATTCTTGCTCACTTCTACCCGGGCACTAAAATTCTTACAATATCCAAGTAAGCGCGTTTAGGCAGGATGTCACAGGCACAAGCTGTATTGGACAGGCTTTCAAGAACACGTGCCTGAAAGGGACAGTTGGGACTAACGCTCAGCCTGCCTTAGGGCACTGGCGGCAATAGCCAGCATAAGCCAGAAATAGGACGTAACTTTGGGTACAAACAGGAGGTTATCTGACAAGTTCATAAAATAAAATGCCGGTATGGAAGCTAAAAAGCCGGTAAAAAAGCTACTTAAAAACGGGTCGGAAATAAATTTCGCCGCTTTCTTGACGATTAGCCAGGCACTGACAAGAATCCCGGCCAGGGAGACGCTTCCCGCTATTCCCAACTCACTTTGCACTTTGAGGTAAGAGTTGTGAACAGGGTAGCGTTTCCAATCTTCCCAGGCTAAGTCGGGGTATTTTGCAATGTATTGATCATAATAACTTACGAAATTCCCATTTCCTACTCCTCGAAGAGGATGATCTTGGATCATTTTAAGTGCTGTTTGCCAGAGCCTAATGCGGGACATGTTTTGTGAAATGTTCCCTAGGTCATGGAGACGGGTAGAGACTTGCGGCAACAGCAGTGCCACCGGGGCAAGAAGAACAAAGGCAGTGATAATACGCCAATTATAGACAAATACGAGCACCAGACAACCGAGAATCAGGCCGAGCAGGGCGTTGCGCGAGCCTGTAAAAACAATGTTCAATAACAGCAGTAGGGAAAGGAATCCGTAGACCAGGCCGGATCGGTTTTTGCGCTGGGTAAACGCAAGTATCAAAACCGGGAACAGCATAAGCACAAGATAAGCTCCGAAAGAATTAGGGTTGCCGAAAGCTGCGGGAACCCGTACGACATCTCCACCTGCGCTCATCCATTGTTGGAGAAACTCAGGCTTGAAGAAATATTGGTAAGTTCCTGTTACACTGAGGACAGTCGCACTCAGTATGTATGAGCCTAACAACTTTTTAAGAACTGAGAAGGAATCCAAAGAATACTTCATGATTAAAAATAATAAAACATAGCTCATAAAACGAAGACTTTCGCTGAGGGCCAGTTTTTTTTCCAAAGCATATGCAACAGAAGCAAGCATGAGCAAGGTCATCAGGACGAGAAAAAACTCCAAAATTCCGGGACGGGCTGTGCGCAAGACCGTAAGAAGACGCTTTCTGGAATCCGGAACCAGAAGGGTAAGCCCGAAAACTCCAAAGATCGCTGCCAAAAAAATATCGCCGGAGACCGGGACGGTTACGCTCCCGAAACTCAGGGGAAGAAATGGCAGCAAAAATATATACAGATAAAGAAGAATATGTAACAAATTATTAAGCATTTTCTCACCCTGTTTCAGTATAGCAGAGTGGTCTTAAGGCCACAATCAAGGGCTGAAAAAAGGGTGAACGTGAAATCTTAGCCTGGTCTAAATGCTGCAGGTTGTGGGCAGGATAGAACCGGGGTGAGATTATGAGAAAATGGACGAAGTGGACAAAAATATGGTTAAGAATAGGCTTGTTGGCTTTAGCACTATTAGCTGCTGGCTTGGCTCTGATGACGGTGACAGCTGACAGCCGCCATGATGCAGAACTGTCATTACCGGTTCAGGGGGAACAATTGCATGAGATTCCGAATCAGGAAGAAGAAGCAATGCAGCAAGAAAGTTCAAACCGGCAAGAAGGTACAGACCCTCAGACAGCTTTACCGGTGCCGGAGGGAGCCCAGATTAACGAACTTACGCTCGCGGATTTCCCGGCACCGGTGCAGGGACCGCAGTTGCGGGCTGTTGGCAGCTACTATTTTGAAGATATTCAGGATAATCTTTTTCACTCCGGAACGGATTATATCCAGGCTGAAGGAGCAATAATCACAGCCACGCGCGGGGGCACGGTAATTTATGCAGGCGTTGATCCATTCCTGGGCCAAAAGGTTGAAATAGACTGTGGCGGAGGCTGGTTTGTGACTTACGGCTGTCTTGATAATCTCAGGGTAAAAGTAGGGGATAAAGTTGAGCGGCAGGCCGTTCTGGGTCAGGTTGCCCTTGATGGCGGCCCAGATGCGGTCAGCGGGCAGACCCAGTTGCATTATGAAGTAAGATATGGGGACGAAGTAATGGAGTGAACTCGTTGCATTGCAAAGTAGAAAAGCCATCCCTTGAAAAATAATCAAGAGATGGCTTTTGGCATGAGCAAAAATGAGAAGGAACGGTCAAGTCTAAGTAGAAAATATCTAAATGCGCTCAAAAATAGACTTTAGATCCACGATAAGATCCGGAAAAATACTTATTTCAACTTGACTTTCTTCTGAATACACCTTCGGTCTTCCATATTGTCCATTATCTTGAAGAATAAAGACACTAACGATTTTCGCTTCCGCTTCCACAATCCAGTACTCTTTAACCCCGGCTTTTTCATACTTATTGAACTTATACAATCGATCCATCTTACTGGTGGACGGGGACGTGATCTCTATTAACATCGAAGGCGTTCCGTAATAGCCCGTTCCTTTAAGCCCTTTGGTATTACAAACAACGATAATGTCTGGTTGGACAACAAATGTGGTGGTTTCATCCTTTTCGTTCGTTTCCGGAAGCCTCAAATCAAAAGGGGAAGCAAACACCCGGCAAGGATGATTGACCAGATAATTTGAGATTTGTCTAAAAAGATCGCCCGAGATACTCTGATGTTGCCAGGTCGGCGCAGTTTGCAGGTACGGTACTCCCTCGATGATCTCCCAGCGTTCGTTTTCCGGCCATGTAAGGTAGTCTGTGTAGGTATATTTTTTATCCGGTTGTGGTGTGGGCATATCGTCAACCTCCCCCATGAGGCTTTTCAACTGGATTATTGTTCCATGACTGATAATCTTATGCTATCATAAAGCTGCTGATGTAGCAACTAGCGATGAACAGAGTGTTAAATTCAATATTACGGCCATTTTGAACCATGGCTTCCTGGACAAAATCGGTAAGCGTTTGTATTTCTCCTAAAGTCAAACTCCGTGTCCGTTTTTCGCTGAACAACCTGCGGCTGGACAATGATTTGCTGGATATCCCGCTGTTCATGGCAGATTATGCGGATAAACTGATCGGGATGGCTTTGAAGTCGTTGGAGTAACGTATTAAGCTAAAACGTATCATAGATGTACATAAATTGGCCGCGGCATGCAGGAATACATTCGCAAAAGGGTACTGTAACATAGGGAATTATATCCTGGAATCAAGCGCAACCGTAAGGCAGACGGCAGATGTGTTTGGAGTAAGCAAAAGCACGGTTCATACAGTGTTTAGAATTGGTGTCGGTTACATTGGGCGTTTTTTGAGTACGCTGAGGCAGTCAATATGTTCAGGAACAGCCCTAAGTATCGAAACACCGCTGAGGTAACGGATGAAATTTGGTTTTTCTTTGACACCAAGCTTGAGAAGGCTGTGCACTGGGAGAAAAATTATAAGATCATCAAAGAGCTGCGAAAACTGCGTAAGCCTCGGATAAAGGTTCGTCTGCTCATGACGACGGCATGTATGGAGTATTGGATGCTCTTGCATTACGAGCGCACAGCACCTGCAATTGCATCTCCGGCTGATAAAGAGCGCATGAAAGACCGGGTGAAAAGGTATGTGCCAGTTTATGAAAAGGGAGACTATGACACCACGTGCGAGATCGCCGAAAATTACGAGACGGCCATCGAAAACGGAAAATGGACGCTAATCTCACTGGTGGATGATGGCTTGCCGACCCTTGAAGATACCGATAACCGCAACCGTTGGCTGTATTAGGGAACGCATGCATTCACGACAGTACATGAAGCCATTGAATTTTTAATTGTACTGAAAAGATAATTACAACTATTTTTAAGGGCACTACATGATAAAAACCTGTGGTGCTCTTTTTATTTGTGCTGCAGGGCGTCATGCTTTTTTGCTATACATACCCTGATAAATTGTGGAGGGAGAATAACTGCGCACCAAGAGTACCCTATATTTCCTGAGATTGACCTAATAATACATAAAAATGTGATTATATTGCTAAATATTATTATATTTATGTGACATATTGACTTTTTGCCGGATACATGGGTATACTATTAATAATAGTGTGATAAATAAACGCAAAATATGTATAATTATGTGATAATCTGGGAGGTGACGCTATGGAAAGACTGATTTTGCAGGATTTGCTGCAATGGAAAAAATCCAAACACCGTAAGCCCCTCATTTTAAAAGGCGTTCGTCAGGTGGGCAAAACATGGCTGCTCAAGGAATTCGGCAGACGTTATTATAAAAATATCGCCTATTTTAACTTTGATGAGCACGAGGAATACAAGCAGTTTTTTGAAAAAACAAAGGATGTTGATCGCATTCTGCAAAACCTGATGATGGCAAGCGGTCAAACAGTGAAGCCGGAGGAAACCCTCATTGTTTTCGACGAGATACAGGAATGCCCTAATGCTCTGAATACGCTCAAATATTTCTGCGAAAATGCACCGGAACATCATGTGGCCTGCGCAGGTTCACTTTTGGGCATTGCCTTGTCGAAGCCTGCCTCTTTTCCCGTCGGGAAGGTAGATTTTTTGGAGATCGGGCCCATGACCTTCACCGAATTTTTAATGGCCAATGGTGACGGCAATCTTGTTGCCTACTTGAACAGCATAGATAGCCTTGAAACCATTCCGGATGCTTTCTTCAATCCCCTTTATGAAAAGCTGAAGATGTATTTTGTCACCGGTGGAATGCCGGAATCCGTTCGATCTTGGACAGAAGATCGGGATGTTGAGCTCATGCAGCAGGTGCTTTCTAATATATTAGGGGCATATGAACGGGACTTTGCCAAACATCCAGACACTAAGGATTTCCCAAAGATTTCGCTCATCTGGAAATCAGTTCCTTCGCAGCTCGCGAGAGAGAATAAAAAGTTCATCTATAAGGTGGTCAAAGAAGGCGCCCGGGCCAGAGAATATGAAGACGCTCTGCAATGGCTTTGTGATGCGAACCTGACTTATAAAATCTACCGCAGCAGTGCGCCGGGACTGCCAATTTCGGCCTCTGACGATCTGTCTGTATTCAAGCTTTATCTGGTGGACGTGGGACTTTTGCGCCGTCTGTCGTTGCTGGCACCCTCTGCTTTCAGCGAAGGCAACCGCCTGTTCGTGGAGTTTAAGGGAGCGCTCAGCGAGAATTATGTGCTCCAAGCGCTGAAAAACCAGTTTGAGGCAATGCCACGTTATTGGACGATGGATAATCCCCGTTATGAAGTGGATTTTCTGATTCAGAGAGAAAACGATATTTTCCCCATTGAGGTAAAATCGGAGAGCAATGTAGAAAGCAAGAGTCTGAAGAAGTTTAAAGAGAAATACGGAGATAAGGTCAAACTCCGTGTCCGTTTTTCACTTAACAACCTTCGGCTGGACGATGATTTGCTGAATATCCCGCTGTTCATGGCAGATTATGCAGATAAACTCATCGGGATGGCATTGAAGCAGTTGGAGATTTAGCAGACCTTTTTTTAGTACACCACAGGTGTTAGACTAGAAGGACATGTACAGGATGGGAGGATATATCATGCAAACGATATTTGAGCTTTGTAAACCAAGAGGAAGCGTCTTTGCTGATACCACGAGAGACGATGTTCTGAATTTAAGTGACTTGGTCGAAAAGAGAATAGACGCAGACAAATTCTTTAGTGAGAACTTTAAGACAAAAGGCATGGACATTCTCTTTGATACTGCGTTTAAGCGGTTTCAGGGTAAAACTAATACAGGCGTTATTAAGCTGACACAGGCCATGGGTGGCGGTAAAACCCATAATATGCTAGCCTTGGCTTTGCTTGCAGAAAACCTTGACTGGCGCAGAAAAATTGTAGGCATGGAATATGATAATATCGGCGCTGTCAAAGTTGTGGCCTTTTCCGGGCGTGAAAGTGACGCGCCTTTTGGCATTTGGGGCAGCATTGCCGAACAGCTCGGTAAAAAGGAATTGTTTGCAGACCTATACTCTCCTTTGAGAGCACCTGGTGAGAGTGCCTGGATTAAACTGCTAAAAGGTGAGAATATCTTGATCCTGCTTGACGAGCTACCTCCCTATTTGGAGAATGCCAAATCAATTACAGTCGGCAACTCTGATTTGTGCAAGGTTAGCATTACAGCTTTGGCAAACCTCTTTGCTGCTTTGGGCAAAGAGCAACTGTCTAATGTTTGTTTGGTCTTTTCTGATTTGAAAGCTACATATGAATCCGGCAGCGAGTTTTTGCAGTCAAGTTTTAAGGAACTGGAAAGTGAAGCCAATCGTTCTGCTATAAACATTGAGCCGGTTGCACTGAACTCGGATGAAATATACGATATCCTGAAAAAGAGGCTCTTTGAAAAATGTGCGTCGAGTGCCTCCACTGCTGTCAACGAAATCGCTATTGAGTATAGAGACTCCTTGACCCGTGCAAACAAGATGGGACTTACAAATCCAGCGGGCGACAAGGTGTTTTTAGGCATACGGGATTCCTACCCCTTCCATCCTTCCATCAAGGAACTGTATGCACGGTTTAAGGAGAACACCAATTTTCAGCAAACCCGTGGCCTTATAAAGCTGATGCGCCAGATTGTGCGTCAGTTCTATGAAAGCGGCAAGGCACAGGAAAAGCATCTTATCAGTGTTTTCGATATAGACCTTAACGACAGAAACATGCTGAGCTATATTAAGCAGATTAAGCCCTCTTTGGAGGCTGCCATCAGCCATGATATTGCACAAGCAGGCAAGTCTGTGGCTGAGTCAATAGATGATCAGGAAAAGGCCCCCTACCCCTATGCGCAGAATATTTGCAAGTTGTTGCTCATGTCCTCCTTATGCGATACTGCTCATGGTTTGCAGGGTCTTACCGATTCGGAGGCCTTGGGTTTCCTTTGCGAGCCCAATATCGAGCTGAACAACTACAAAAAGGCGTTCGAGGAAGTAAAAACCCAGAGCTGGTACCTAAAAATGGACAACCGTGGGCGCTACTATTTCCAAAACACTAAGAACATGGTCGCTGAGATGAATACACTGGTTGATTCCTACAGCAACGAGAACGCTAAAAAAGAGCTTAAAAAGTTTCTCGAAGAGAACTTCAAGCCGAGCATGAAAAAGTGCTACGAGCTTTTATATGTGCTTCCGGCTGTAGATGAAATACAGCTTGATATGAACAAGATTGCGCTTGTGATTTTCGAACCGTACGCCGGAGCAAAGCTTCACTCGGATCTGCAAGCCTTTTATGACAATGCGCCTTATAAAAACAGGGTGATGTTCCTTTCCGGGCAGCGCAACGTCATGGAAAAGCTCTATAACAACAGCAAGCGTTTAACGGCTATCCGCCAGATCATTTCAACCATGAAGGCCGAGCATGTTCCGGCAACAGATCAGCAGTACAAAGAGGCAGAGAACCAGCAGGATAAGGCCACGCAAGCTCTGCTGCAAACAATCCGCGAGACCTTTGTCACTCTCTATTTTCCCACCAAGGCGGGTATTATATCCGAGGACTTCAAGCTGGAATTCAAGGAGAATGCCTTCAAGGGCGAAGACCAGATCATCAAAGTTTTAGCTGAGGCAGAGAAGTTCCAGGACTACGAGGCAAACGATGACTTTATGGATACCATGCAGAAAAAATGCGAACAGCGTCTTTTCACTCAAAAAGAGATGACCTGGAACCAGATCAAGGAACGTGCCGCAACTGAAACCATCTGGCAGTGGTATCACCCCAGCCAGTTTGAAGATCTGCGCAAGGATTGCATTAAAAAGGATAAGTGGCGCGAGGTCGGCGGCTATATTGTAAAAGGTCCCTTTGAAAAGGAGCCTACTTCCGTTGCGGTTGAGCAGACCAATTATAACGAGCAGACAGGCGAATTCACCTTAAAGGTGCGTGGCGTTCACGGCGACAGCATCTATTATGATATCGGTGCAGCTCCTACCACTGCGTCGGCAGAGGTGACCCAAACGCCATTTATCATCAAAGAGCCGCTGGTTAGCTTCATTTGCGTGGATTCGAGCAAAAGCAGCCCCCATCCGACGGGCAGTGTAAAAGAGTTTATATGTCAAGTGCCCCTGCGCTACGAGCAGCGTCAAGGTGTGCAGGGTAATGTGCTGGAGCTGAAGACCCACAAGGATTTTGAAATTCGTTATACCACTGACGGCAGTAACCCCAAGGAAAGCGGCGGAATATATACCGGCGAGATTGTGTTGCCCCCTTCTTGCAAGTTTGTCAGAACGGCGGTACTGTATAAGGGAAAAGTTATAGAAGAAAAAGACATTGCAATAGTCGAGAAAAAACAGGCTGAAAGGTTTAAGATTCAAGATAGCAAACCTCTTCAATACACGCTTCACAACCAGAAAAAGTGCAGCGATACAGAAGGCACATACTCCGAGCTTGAAAAGCTCAAGAAGCTGACCGGGGCGTTTATTCGTCACTTCACGGTGGTTATCTCCGAGAAATCCAACCCCGACAACTATATGGAGCTTTCTACCGCCAATGTGCCTTATGATGCTGATAACTTACAGGCAACCATTGACCTCATCCGTGAGTCTGCTTTTGCCGGTAAGGATGTAGTCGTGGAGTTCGACTACAAGACCCTGCTGTTCATTTCAGGCTTGCAGTTTAAGGACTGGATCGAGATGAATAAGTACGACATTATGGAAATACAAAAAAAGGGAACGATTAACCAATGAGCGCTAAACACAAGACCTATGGGTTTGGTGTCGATCCTGCCTTAAGTACCAACCATTTTTATGTGGTGGTGCCTCCAAAGGGAAATGAGCCGGTACAGGTTTATGAGCGCTACGGCTGGACGGACGGAGAGGAACAGATTCTTAAACGTTCGGACATTTTGCGGCTGGAGCTATCCAAGCATAAATGGAATCTTGTAAGTAGTGATCTGGCATCTGAATTCAACAACAGGCTGAAAAAAGAAAAACTAAAAATAGGCAAGTTTATTATAGGCGGCACTCCTGTCGAAAAGCTGTTTGGCAAGGAACTAATGGTTCTTTTGTGGGGCATCG
The DNA here is from genome assembly GCF_054657415.1 of Paradesulfitobacterium aromaticivorans. Lineage (NCBI taxonomy): Bacteria > Bacillati > Bacillota > Clostridia > Eubacteriales > Peptococcaceae > Paradesulfitobacterium > Paradesulfitobacterium aromaticivorans. Next base: position 1,184,237 of record NZ_BAAHYT010000010.1, read on the forward strand.
AGGATTGTGATCCGTCTGTTATTCCCACGGCCATTCGCAACTGGAGGGGGCTTATGCCTGAAGAACGATGGTGGCTTTATACCATGACCAATGCCTCTACAGGCCACATGAAGGATAAAAAGGGTTGGCGCATTGCTTTGCGCTATGCGCTGTGCGAAAACCCCATAGATGAGAAACCGCAGCTTAGCATCTTTGATATGCTGGATGAATAATATAACCGGGTGGTGAAACAATGCAGTCATTTATTGAAAAGCAATTCCCTGTTTCAAAGGTGAGCAAGGAAAGCTATAAAGAACGCAAATCGTCCCAAGGCCAGACTATTACCGGACTGGGAAAATGGTGGGGGCGCAAGCCTCTGGTTTTGGTGCGTGCCGCCATTCTGGGATGCCTTATGCCGGCAAGCGATAATCCCAAGCGGGATATGGAGATTTTCCTTAAAATCATGAGCATGGACAACAACGGTCTGCTCCTGAGAAAAGAAAAAACCTTCTCCGTGCAGGAGATGTATGACATTGCGTCTAAAGACAAAAAGCTATCTTCTTATATTGCGCAGTGGTTTGATCTAACCGGCAGCAAAATCAAGCTAAATCCAGGCGTAGATAAAAAAGAGGTTGAGAAAAGGATATTCAACTCCTTGGGGTATGACCAGAAGCTGACGAAGTGTAAGCGCCCCGAGCAGCTTGAAAACCTCGACCCGCAGACATGGAACGAAATCAATCACCACTTAGGCACAAACGCCAAAAGCTTGCAAGAGCTAACACAGCAGCTTTCGGTTAAAAGGTTTGGTAAAAATGTCCGGGTAGGCGACTGCTTTTGCGGCGGCGGCTCTATACCCTTTGAAGCAGCCCGCATGGGCTGTGATACCTATGCTTCCGACTTAAACCCCATCGCCGGTTTGCTCACTTGGGCGAGTATTAACATCTGCGGTGCAAGCGAGGAAGAACTGGCAGAGATCAAGAAGTTTCAGCAGGAAGTATTCGACAAGGTAGATAGAGAGATTACCGCCTTGGGGATTGAGCAAAACGAACATGGCGACCGTGCCCTAACATATCTGTATTGTGTTGAGGCGGTCTGTCCTGAATGCGGCATGAAAGTCCCTATGCTCCCGTCTTTGGTTGTGGGAATAAGAGCCGGAAAAGTTGTTGCAAAGCTATCGCCAAACGGACAAGCCTATGATATAACAATTAAAATGAATGTTACCGCTGATGAAATGAAGGAAGCAGAAAAAGCTGGAACTGCAACATCGAGAGGTATGGTCTGCCCACATTGCAGAAAAAACACGCCAATCACTGCATTGCGCAAAGACCGCAGAGATGAAAACGGAAACACGGTATACGGTCTGCGTCTGTGGGAGAAAGGCGACTTTGATTTCAGGGAAGACGATGTTTACAGCGAACGGCTGTATGCCATTCGTTATGAACGTTCTGATGGCACCCGTTTTTATCGTGCGCCCAACGAGCGCGACTTACAGAATGAGGTAAAGGTAAAGCAGATTGTAGCGGATAATATTGTTGCTTGGCAGGAGCAGGGACTTGTTCCGTCCATGGAGATAGAAGACGGTGATAAAACTAAAGAGGTTATTCGGAATCGTGGTTGGACGCACTGGAATCATCTGTTTAATGCACGGCAGTTGTTGATAAATAGTTTATTCATGAAGTATATCATGCAGGAAACCGATAAAAAACGAAAAGTCATTGGTATTTTAAACCTGAATAAAACGGTTGATAGAAATTCGAGATTATGTGTTTGGCATTCTGGTAGAGATGAAAGCGAAAACACATTTTATAATCAAGCTCTGAACACGCTCATGAATTGGGGTGTTAGGAGCTTAACAATGCTTAGCACATTGTGGCTTTGGACTGCAAGTGCATACCCAATAAATAGAAACGCCAAGGTTCAGCTTAACGATGCACGTGACATATCAACAGATGTTGATTTTTGGATAACCGACCCACCCTATGCTGACGCTGTAAACTACCACGAGCTTTCAGAATTCTTCCTTGCATGGGATAAAAGGCTGCTTCAAGAAGCCTTTCCCGAATGGTATACCGACAGCAAGCGTATTCTTGCCATCAAGGGTGATGAGCATTTCTCCCGCAGCATGATAGAGATATACTCTAATCTTACCAAGCACATGGACAATAACGGCTTGCAAGTGGTCATGTTCACACATTCCGATTCAGCGGTGTGGGCACAACTTGCCCTCATTATGTGGAAGGCTGGGCTAAAAGTGAGCGCAGCGTGGAATATTGCAACAGAAACCGAAAGTGGAGGTTTAAAAGATGGCAACTATGTCAAGGGCACCGTATTGCTCGTTTTGCGTAAGCAGACCGGTAGCGATACCGCCTACCTTGACGAAATCAATGTGGACATTAAAAATGAGGTGAAGGTGCAGATTGAGTCCATGCAGGCATTAGACGATAAGGAGGAGCCGAATTTCTCAGACCCCGACTATGTGCTTGCTGCCTATGCCGCCTCATTAAAGGTTTTGACCTCCTACAAAAATATCGGTGAGCTGGATCTTGATTATGAGCTGAACCTTGCCATCAACGACCCGGCAAAATCCAAGGTGGTCAGCCTGATTGAACGAGCCAAAAAGATCGCCTTCGACTTCATCATTCCTACCGACTTTGAAAGTTACCTCTGGAAAGACATGAGCAGTGCGGAACGCTTTTATATCAAAGGGCTTGAGGGCGAAAAACGCGGCAACTACCAGATTTCGACCTATCAGGAATTTGCCCGGGGCTTTGCCATTGGCTCATACAGTCAGCTTATGGCAAACGAAAAAGCCAATACGGCGCGGCTTAAAACTCCGGTGGAGTTTGCCATGCGCTCCCTCAACGAAGTACCGGACTTCGAGAGTTCCACCCTGCGCCTGATATTAGCGGCTATCCACATTGCCATCAAAGAGGACGGACGTCCCGAAAAGGGCTTGTTCCACATCAAGAACAACCTGCCTGATTATTGGGGCTCCCGCGATATGATAAAGCAGCTTCTGGAATTTTTGAAGGATACAAAGGACATCGGAAACATGCCCCACTGGGCGGAATCCGCCGAAATGGCAGACCACCTGTATGTATTGGTAGAAAACGACCACATCTAAGAAAACGACGAAATGAGGTGAGCAGATGATTGGCCGTTACTCTTCAAGGCAAAGCAAGTTAGACACACAGTTTTTGCAGGAAAAGTTAAAGGATGCCGCAAGCTATGACCGCATTGCAGGCTATTTCTGCTCGTCCATCTTAGAGATAGCCGGTGAGGCCATCGAGGGGGTTGCGGGCAAGGTGCGCATCGTCTGCAATTCAACCCTATCGCCTGAGGATGTTAATATTGCAAACCTTGCCAATATGCGGCTCAAGCAGGAATGGTGTGAATATCTGCCAGAGGAAAAATACAGCAGTGAGGCGGCAGCCAAAAGGCTCAAGAAGCTCTATACACTGCTATCCTCCGGCAAATTAGAAATCAAGGTGATACCCGACGATATTTACGGGCTGATGCACGGCAAGGCCGGTGTGATCACCTATAAGGATGGCAGCGCCACCTCGTTCCTTGGGAGCATCAACGAAACAAGGAGCGCCTATACCGTCAATTATGAAATGGTCTGGGAGGACAACAGCGCCGAGGCTGTGGCCTGGGTGCAGCAGGAGTTTGACTATTTTTGGAACAACCGCTATGCCGTGCCGCTGTCCGACTTCATCGTGTCCGATATTGACCGCATCTCAAAGCGGGTTGTAATCTCGCTTCACGACTGGCGCGAGGACAGCGGAGATATCGTGCCCAGCGTTGCGGTTGAAGAGCCTGTCTACAGAAAAGAATTTGGTTTATGGGAGCATCAAAAATACTTCGTTGAACGCGCCTTTCGTGAGCACAAGCAAAAAGGCGGCGCAAGGCTCCTGCTCGCTGACATGGTAGGCTTGGGCAAAACTGTTCAGTTAGCAATGTCGGCAAAGCTGATGGCACTGTATGGGGATAAGCCTATCCTAATTATTGTGCCTAAGACCTTGTTGTTTCAGTGGCAAGACGAGCTGCTTACCCTGCTGGACTTACCCAGCGCCGTTTGGTCGGGCAAATGTTGGATCGATGAGAACGGCTATGAGTATCCGTCGGACAGCGCGAGAAGTATTCAAAAGTGCCCCCGCAGGATTGGCATTATCTCGCAAGGGCTTATCACTCGCAAATCCGAAACAGCGGAATACCTAAAGCAACTCAAGTATGAGTGCGTTATCTTGGACGAGGCGCACCGTGCAAGAAGAAAGAATATGAACCAGGATGCTGATGAGCATAAGGCGCAACCCAATAATTTGCTGGCATTTTTGAATGAGATTTCGTTCCAGACAATAAGTTTGCTGCTGGCTACGGCAACCCCGGTGCAGATGAACCCGATTGAAGCGTTCGATTTATTGAATGCGCTGGCATTGCCCACCGACAAAGTGTTGGGTGACAAGTACAGCAGTTGGAGAACGCTGCCTCAAACGAGCCTTGATTATATTTCAGAAAACAAGCAGCCACCCGACGCTGACGCAGAAATGTGGAACATTGTGCGCAACCCCTTTCCTCAAAGGACGGAGAACAACCGGCGAATCGGGATTATTCGCAATCAGCTGGACCTTGCAGACGATACCTTTGTTTTGGATCAGAGTTTGTATGGTGGCCTGCGCCGGGCGCAAAAGCAAAAAATAAAAGAGTTATATTATGATGACAGGTTTATCATCAATCATAACCCTTACATTCGTTGTATTGTGCGCAGAACACGTGACTTTTTGGAGAATACCATCAACAAAGAAACTGGCGAGCCTTATCTGCAAAAGATTGAAGTAGAACTCTTGGGTGAAAAAAGCGATGAAGCGTTGGAATTAAAGGGTTACCTCTTGCAGGCATATCAAATTGCCGAGGAATTTTGCTCCTTACTCTCCTCACGGGTTAAGGGTGGTGGTTTCATGTCCACCTTGATGCTTAAGCGTATCGGCAGCACTATGCTTGCCGGTGAGAGCACAGCTAAAAAGATGCTTGCATGGACGCTGGAGGGCAAGGAACGCCTTAAGGATTTGTATGACGACGTTTTTGACGAGGACGAGGAAGAAAATGAAGGCCAGCACAGCGAGATCAAGGAGCTGACACCTGAGGAAGTTGACTGCCTTGATAGGCTGGTTAAGGTACTGCGGGATAACAAGGATACCGACCCTAAATATAACAAGGTTTTGGAAATATTGTTAAAGGGCGTAGAGACTGAAGGCGCTTGGAAGGACAAGGGCTGTATCATCTTTTCCCAATACTTCGACAGCGCAAACTATGTGGCAAGGCTTCTTTCTCTGGATATTAAAGATACAAAAATCGGTCTGTACGCCGGTGGCGATAAGTCGGGCATTTATCAGGATGGCCGGTTCACCAAGGAAACTAAGGATAACCTCAAGGTTATGGTCAAGAACCGGGAGATCACAATTTTGGTTGGTACCGATGCTGCCTCGGAGGGCTTAAACCTGCAAACGCTGTCAACCCTGATAAACGTCGACTTACCGTGGAACCCTACCCGGCTAGAGCAGCGTAAAGGCCGTATTCAGCGTATCGGTCAGATAGCCGACAAGATACTGATTTACAATATGCGCTATAAGGATTCAGTTGAAGACCGCGTCCATTCCAAGCTGTCTGAACGCCTCAAGGGCATCTATGGTATCTTTGGTCAGATACCGGAGGTCTTGGAAGATGTGTGGATTGCCATGGCTCAAAACGACGAGCAAAAGGCCTTGGAAGCTATCAACAGGATACCGGAGAGAAACCCGTTTAAGCTGAAATATGAGATGGATATCCCCGACAGCACCGACTGGGAAAAATGCGAGTTTGTCCTTGATAAGCAGGAAAAACGCAAGGAATTGCTCAAGGGTTGGTAAGCCAATAGGAAACACCCTGCCAGATATACTTCAGGCCGATAGTCTTGTTGATCAGCGTTGCTTGTTCTCGTGTTGCTATTTCGACGACTATTCCTTTGATTGCAGGCAGGTGAGCGCATTGTGATTGAAGGGGCGCAGCAAAACCAAAGTTTCACTGCGCCCCACTTTCAGCATTTTTAATCGTTATATTCTTCGAACATGTCTCCCTTCATTATAATCCTTTTCCATTTTCGCATTTCCACATTCTGAGGCCTTTTTCAGGGCAATGGATGCCTGCGCTCCGGTCATCCTTAGAACAGGCTAAGAGCCGCAAAATCTGCTAGCCTAGAGGCAACTTGATGCAAACTCTTTCCCGAAATCGGCGCAGCGCGCCAAACTCTCTGCATCAGGGTTCCAGAGAAGTCTCAGGCCGTCAGAGACGACATTAAAGCCAGCTTCCGATAACCCCTTTGAAATGGTGGCCATGGATTCGCCGCTCCAGCCATAAGTTCCAAAGGCGGCGGCTTTCTTATTTTTGAAACTGAGTCCCCGGATCTCTTCCAAAAAACTACCGATCGAGGAGAGAACGCCTTTATTCACTGTCGGTGATCCGACGAGTACAGCCTTGGAACGAAAGACCTCAGTGAGAATGTCATTTTTGTCGGCCCGGGCGGAATTGAAGAGTTTGACCTCAACTTGGCTGTCTGCCTGCTTGATCCCTTCCGCAATAGCTTCCGCCATCCGGCGCGTGCCGTTCCACATCGTGTCGTACACGATGGTGATTTGATTTTCTTGGTAGTCCTGGGCCCACTTCTGATAGCGCTCAACAATTTGCAGCGGGTTTTGTCGCCACATGATACCATGACTCGGGCAAATCATCTCAAGGGGTAAGTTGAGAGCCAGAATTTCAGCAATCTTTTTCGCAACCATCTTACTGAAGGGTGTAAGGATGTTTGCATAGTACTTCATGGCTTCGTAGTAGAGTTCTTCCTGATTGACCAGGTCGTTAAACATCTGATGTGAGGCATAATGCTGACCGAAACCGTCGTTGCTGAACAAGATATTATCCCCGGTCAAGTAAGAAAACATTGTATCAGGCCAATGCAGCATCGGGGCCTCGACGAAAATCAAGTCTTTGGTCCCAAGGGATAAGCGCTCCCCCGTTTTTACGACCTTGAAATTCCAATCTTCATGGTATTGCCCTTTGAGAGACTTAACGGCATTGGCCGTACAGTAAATTGGCGTATCCGGTATTTCGCGCATCAAGAGTGGCAATGCCCCACTGTGATCCGGTTCGCCGTGGTTGGCGACAATATAGTCGATCTGGTGCAGATCGATTTCTCGTTTCAAGTTATTCACAAACTCTTGGGCGAAAGGTCCCCATACCGTATCGATTAGAACTGTTTTTTGATCCTGTACTAAATAGGAATTGTAGGATGATCCATGATGGGTTGAAAGTTCCTCCCCATGAAATCTGCGCAGTTCCCAGTCAATTTTCCCCACCCAACGTACGCTATCACTCAATTTTACAGCCATCGTGTACCTCCTTGTTTGGTTAAGGCAGTGCCTCAAATTCTTCTTTACCGGCACCGCAGACCGGACAGACCCAAGCTTCAGGCAGGGCTGAAAATAAGGTCCCTGCAGCCTGTCCAGAGGCCGGATCGCCTTGGGCGGAATTATAAATATAACCGCACACTGTGCATTTGTGTTTTTCTCCCTCTGCCCCAGTGGGCATGGTCTGAGGCTTGATGTAAGTGGGCGCTGCGGGAGGCACCGAACCTCTCTTTACGGCCTGATAGTAAGCATAGGTCATGGGTTCTGTTTCGCCGAGTACCTCTGCCTCCACGACTTCGCCGATGAACAGAGTATGGGTTGCAACATCTAAATGCTGAACCACGTTGGCCTCCAAATAACCAATACTGTTTTCCAGGAGGATGGGGACTCCTGTCAGCCCGGTGCGGTACGCTACGCCTGCGAACTTGTCCACATCGCGACCCGATTTAAAGCCAAACTGCCCGATGAAATCCACGGGTGTTGTCACAGGCAGAACGGACACGGAAAATACACCGCTTTTCTCGATATATTCATGGGTCAAGTTTTTCTTATTGATGCTGACCGCGATCGTTAGCGGCTCTGAAGAGATTTGAAACACGGTGTTGGCGATTTGTCCGTTAGACTGGGTGCCGTTGATGGAACTGATGACGTACAAACCATAACTTAGTTTATAAAGCACTTTCGAATTCATCACAACAGGCTCCTTTCCGGCAGATGCCATCACAGTTGACGATTATCGATCCTACAGTCTATAGAGTAACACTATTCTTGTATTTTTATCTAATTTCGCTTCAATACGGCTGAATTCCTGCCGGCCATACAGGAATTTGGGGTTTGCTGCAGAATATTTTCTCAGGATATTCTGTTGTTGGCTGTAAACAGAGGATGATTGTTGGGCCAGAAGCAGGATCATGCTTTGTTCGCCGCTTGTATTATTGAGCTTGAGAAGAAATGACAAAACACCGACAAGAAGAAATCTCTCTTTGGCTTTAACGCTTTTCGTGGTTATGGGCGCTTCTTCTCGAATATGAAAGAAAAAAACACCATTGTAGTGGCACCAGACAGCGGTCAGCTAGTTGCTGCAGAGTAGCAATATTATAAACAGGGTGTAGATGAAGGTCCTGAAAACGGGTTATTCCTTTCGCTCTAAGGGAGCTAATTCATCAAATAATTATGAACAATATACAGGAGGTGCATTGCCCATGAGAGAGCGTGACCGGATGAAAGCCTTTGCGCCTAAGCTGCTTGTCGTTTTCAGTTTCCTGTTCGTGTTGGCCGCCCTCCAGGTCGCCGGCGGGGATGTCGTCATCCCGACGGCGTTCTACCTCCCTTTCCGTACGACCGTAGAGACTCTTGCGGTGATAATCTTCATTTCGGTCTTTGCCGTCGGTTGGTGGAATCCGGAGCACGCGCAGGCCAAAGGGCTGGTGAGATTGGCTGTGGGTTTTCTCCTTGTGGGCCTGCTTGATTTGGGTCATCTTCTGTCATATCCGGGAATGCCTGATTTTTTTACCGTCAATTCACCGGACAAGAGCATCGCGTTTTGGCTGGCGGCGCGCGGGCTGGAGAGTGCTCTGTTGCTGGGGTTTGCTTTGACTAACGTGCGTCGGGCTCATTCTCGAAAGGAACACCCCGTTTCCCGCACCGCTATTTTGACGGTGGGAATAGTCTGTGGCTTAGCAGTCTATATTATCATCCTGGGATTTCCCTGGGTTTTGCCTAAGTTTTATGTGAACGGCCATCAGACGGCTACCAAGGTGAGGGTAGAGTACCTGATTATCGGGCTTCTGGTGTTGGCCATTATGGCTTATCATGTGCGGCTGAGGAACAGGCGCTTGAAGCGGCCGCTGGCCGTGTTCCGTTCGGATGAGGCCGATTTTTTGCTTATCCTTTTCTTTGCCATCCTTTCCGAATGGACTTTTACTCAATATAATGCCACAACGGGTCTCGCCGACGCCATGGGGCACGTGTACAAAGCTCTGGATGTTCTCCTCATCTACCGTTATGTCTTTATTCGTAGCATTCGGGAACCCTACGACCGTTTGCATAAGGTGCAACGCGCTTTGCAACAGAGCGAGCAGAAATATTTTGTTATGGTCAATGCGCTGAACGAGGCCATTTTGTTGATCTCTTCTGCGGGCGAAATTCTGGAAGTGAATCACGTAGCCTGTGATTTGACGGGTTATACGCGGGAGGAGCTTCTGGGACGGCCCCTTGTTTTCCTCTTCGATCCAGAGCAGACCAGTAACCCATCAGATTTTGAGGATTGGTTGCGACAGGAGGGAGCACTGCCCTTTGAAACACAGAGTCTGCGCCGGGACGGGGAGGTTATTCCGGTCGAGGTGCGGGCCAGGCATGTGGAAGATTACGCCGGGGATGCCTTTCTGCTGACGGTTACCGATCTGCGGGAGCGACGGGAGGCTCGGAAGCAGAAGGAGCGGGCACAGGCTGTTTTTGACAATGCGGTAGAAGGGATCATGGTCCTGGATGCGGAAGGTGTGATTGAAACCGTCAATTCGGCCTTTACGGAAATCACGGGCTATCGGCCAGATGAAGTGATTGGGTCCAAGCCGGAACGGTTGCTTTTAACTGATTCTGACCTATTGCACGATGGGTATGCGGAGATCATCATCTCTGTTCAAACAACAGGAAAATGGCGGGGAGAAATCTGGTGCCGGCGGAAGGATGGGGCCAGCTATCCACTCTGGGCTACGATTACGGGTCTGAAAGCTCATGAGGGACGTATTCAACATTATTCTGTGATTTTTTCCGATCTCAGCAAGCAGGAAGAACTGGAAAAACGGTTACGTCACCAAATTACGCATGATCTGATAACCGGTCTTCCTAATCGTTTCTATTACCTGGAGCGGGTGAAATTGTTGCTTGAACGTTATGAGAGGCGCTCCACCGGTTATGCCGTTTTGGCGTTTAATGTGAAAGGCATGAAGGAAATTAATGTCCTATGCGGTCTGGCTGGTGGGGATCAGGTGCTGAAAGAGCTGGCGGATCGTTTAACCACGCTTTTGTCGGAGCGGGACGTGCTGGGGCGATGGGAAGGGGATGAATTTATCCTCTGGCTCCCAAAAGTGGCTTCCCCGGAACATATTGTGCCGGTGCTCCAAAAGGTGCAGGAGGCCATGAGTCTTCCCTTCCAAGCCGGTGGACGGGTGATCTGGGTTGAACTGGCGATCGGGATTGCATTGAGCCAAACGGACGAACATGAAGTGGAGGATTTGATCAAAGCGGCAGAATTTGCCATGGATGAAGCACGCAAAAAGCCGGGGACGGCGTATCACTTCTATCAGCCGGGTATGCAGGAGAAGGTGCTCGAACGCCTGACCTGGGAGAATCGCCTGCGTAGCGCTCTAGAACGTAAAGAATTTGTGGTGTATTATCAACCCCAGGTCCATTTGAAAACGGGTACGCTGGTCGGGCTGGAAGCCCTGGTGCGCTGGCAGCATCCGGAACTGGGTCTGATTTCGCCGGCTCAGTTCATTCCGGTCGCCGAGGAGAGCGAGCTCATCATCCCGCTGGGGGAAGAGGTGCTGCGCCAGGCGTGTGCCCAGGCCACAACGTGGCTGCGCCAGGGTGTACCCCTCTTTCATTTGGCGGTCAATGTTTCGGCCAAACAGTTCCAGCATCCGGAGTTTGTCGAGACGGTCAGGCGCATCGTCCAGGAAACGGAACTGCCCCCAGATATCCTGGTTTTGGAGATCACGGAAAGCACAGCCATGCAGGATGTCGAATTCACTCGGGCGACCATTAACCGTCTGAAAAAAGAGGGAATCAGTTTTGCTCTGGATGATTTCGGCACGGGTTATTCTTCTCTGAATTATTTAAAGCAGTTTCCCGTCGAGTGGTTGAAAATCGATCGCGGGTTTATTCAGGATATCCTCACCCATGCGGAAGATGCAGCGATTGTCGAGGCCATTGTTCAATTGGCCCAAGGCTTGCACCTGAAATTGATCGCTGAGGGGGTAGAACAGGCAGACCAAATGACGCTTTTGGGTGTGCTCGGGTGTGACATCATTCAAGGGTATCTTTTCAGTCCGCCGCTGCCGGCAGATGGTGTGCAAGTATTTTTCAATCAGACGGCTGAGGTTTATCCGAGGGTTAAGTCTGTCTGATGTAGAGTATGGGGAGAAAAAGATTAAAAGATAGAGATGAAACTCGAGGGAGCGGTGCTTCAGTGGAGCGTATACGGCTGAAAAAATCTAAGTCTGACTATCAACAAATTACAGGAGAGTGCAGGAAGTTTTCAGGAAATGTTTAGGAAAGCTGCTCTATGAGGCGAAAGCCGCCGGGCGCAACGCTGTACGGTCGGCGGCCCGGGAATAAATGAGTCTGTTCATTGAATGGATTGGTTATATATCTCTCTTTATTTCCTTCGCCTTGGGGATTGCGGATGCCTCATATGTGCTTATGTTTTTGGCCATCGCCCTTCGCCAGCTTACGGTGTGGTGGCACCTGCAGGGGCTTTGGCAATATTTCCGGCGCGAAAAAGCCTGGGGACAGATGGCTAGGAAAGGATTCAACGCCTGAAACAATTGGCAATCCGATGGTGAATACCCAAGAATTACTTCCCTTTAGCGAAGCAAAATTGCTGTTTGGCCAAATATAGGAAAGCTGGGTTACTTCGCCTGAGAAGGTGAAAGGTTTTCCCGAAAAATGTTTACATTGGTGGGAGGTTTATCCGTGAACGCCTTTAATGATAAGAGAATTCTTATTGTCGAAGATAACGGCTTCAATGCCAAAGTGACCGCCACAATCTTAAATAACTACGGGTATCATACAGAGGTTGTTGTGACGGGCGAAGAAGCGGTCGAGAAAGTCTGTGGTAGCCAATGCCCTGACCTTATCCTCATGGATATCGAACTGGGGCAAGGTATGGATGGGGCGCAGGCTGCGCGGGCTATCCAGCAGTTCAGCGATGTGCCTGTGGTCTTTCTTACCGCCCACACGGAACAGGACATCATGGAAAAAATCCGTTTAGTCACCGCTTACGGCTCTGTGGTAAAAGGGACGGGCGAACATGTGCTCGTCTCTGCCGTGGACATGGCCCTCCAACATTCTGCCGCCAACAGCCAGGCCAAATTGTACCAGTGGATTTTCGAAAACTCCCTGCATGAGATCTATCTATTCCAGCCTGAGACCCTAAACTTCATGGCGGTGAACCGTGGGGCCAGGGAAAACCTGGGCTACACAAGTGAAGAACTGAGTACCATGACTCCTCTTGACATCAAGCCTGAATTTGACCGGCAGAGCTTCAGAAAGTTGCTTGAACCGTTGATCAGAGGAGAGCAGGAACAGATTTCGTTCAACACAGTGCACCGCCGGAAGGATGGCTCCCTGTATCCTGTGGAAGTGAACTTACAGCTTTTCGACTACAGGGGAGAAAAATTGTGCCTGGCGCTGATTATCGACCTGTCAGAGCGCAGAGCTATGGAAGAAGAGCTGCGAGACAGGGAAGCGATGCTAAGTGCAATTATGGGTTCGGCCAGGGACGCTATCGTCATGCTCGCCGGGCAGGGGAAAGTTGTGTTTTGGAACCCGGCAGCAGAACAGATTTTCGGCTTCTCCCGGGAGGAAATCCTGGGGAAAGACCTGCACCGGCTAGTGGTGCCTGATGAAAGTTTTAAGATCTATCAAGAAGCTTTCCATCATTTTGAGTTAACCGGGGAAGGCAATGCCATAGGGAAAACAATTGAGTTGAAAGCCAAACATAAAGACGGGCGGGAGCTTGATGTGGAGCTTTCACTGGCTGCTTTGAAGATTAGGGATGCCTGGCATGCGGTGGGAATTGTGCGCGACATCGGCGAACGCAAGCAGGTGGAGGAAGAGTTGCAGCGTAAAAGTAAGTTGGTACACACCATGTTACAGGCCATACCCAATCCTGCCTGGCTGATCACGCGGGAACGTCGTATCCTTGCTCAGAATGAAGCCGCCAAGGCCTTTGGAGCCTCAGAAGGGGATTATTGTTGGCAGGGCATCCATGACTTAAATACCATTTCACCTGCCCAACGCAAAGCTTTTCAAGCGACAGGGCAAGCGCTTCCAGGCACGAAATGCTATTTTTGCCGTGCGGATGAGGCAATGGCAGGAAAGAAAAGCGAGAACTCGGAAGTGGAATTGGATGGAGTGATTTGGGATACCTGGTGGGTGCCTGTCGATGACAATCTTTACTTACACTATACGGTCGATGTCACAAAATATAAGAAAATGGAGGGAGAGCTTCATCGTCAGGCAATCACGGATCCTCTGACAAAGGCGTACAACCGCCGCTATTTTGTGCAGATACTGGAGCAGGAAATCGAGCGGGCGCGGCGGACTGGACTACCTTTTTCCATAATCATGTTTGATTTGGACCACTTTAAGAGTATAAACGACCGCTTTGGGCACGCCGCAGGGGATCTGGTCTTGAAAAGTCTCGTCGACCTGATCCAAAAAAGGATCCGCAAAATCGACATTCTGACGCGCTGGGGCGGCGAAGAATTTATCCTCTTACTGCCTGATACGCCAAGGGAAGGGGCAGTGGATCTGGCCGAAGAGATGCGAAGGCAGTTAATTAACCTCGATATTCCAGGCGTGGGCAGGGTGACAGCAAGTTTTGGCGTGGTAGGTTCGTGTGCGGGTGATACGGTGGACAGTATTGTTATGCGTGCAGACAATTTGCTATATGAGGCCAAATCACGCGGGCGAAATTGTGTTAGATCGAGTGGTGAATGTCTATAGGGAAAAATTTATACAGCATTTACCAATGGTAGGACATCCTTTAAGGATGTCTTTTTTCTTGGCAAGTGCATATAGATGTACAAAAAATTGGCCGCTAAGAAGGAGGGCTCGGCGTGCAGGAATACATTCGCAAACGGGTACTGGACATCGGGAATTATATCCTGGAATCAAGCGCGACGGTAAGGCAAACGGCTGATGTCTTCGGGGTATCGAAATCCACGGTCCATAAGGATGTGACGGAGCGTTTGCAGCTAATTAATGAAAAGTTGGCGATGGAAGTAAAACAGGTCTTAGAAAATAATAAAGCAGAAAGGCATATTCGTGGTGGGGAAGCGACACGTAAAAAATATCAGGAAAACTGAGGAAAGCGCTGGTATTTTCTTGTCCTTCGCAAAAAAGTTGGGTAAAATAAAGGAAATGAAAGGTTTTTAACGAATAAGAAATTGTGCGAACCAAGCTTAAGGTTAATCTCCCGTCGGGGGATTAGCTTTTGCTTATAAGTTCTTTTTTATGTGGACAAGCTAGGCAAAGGAAAGGGGTACACCACTCCATGTTCGGGATTGATTTAGGGATTGATTTGGGAACAGCCAGCGTGCTTGTGTATGCCAAAGGCAAAGGGATAGTAATGCATGAGCCGTCCGTAGTAGCAATTGACAAGAACACGAATAAACGGATTGCGGTAGGCGAGGAAGCTCGCTTAATGCTGGGACGTACTCCTGGCAATATTGTTGCGGTGCGTCCGATGCGGGACGGTGTGATCGCAGATTATAAGACTACAGAACTGATGCTTAAGTATTTTCTGGAGAAAGCAGGGGCCAAGAGATGGCCTTTCTTCCGCACGAGGGTAGTAGTCTGCATTCCTTCCGGTATCACAGAGGTGGAGGAGCGGGCGGTTAAACAGGCTGCTTACCAGGCCGGAGCCAAGCAAGTAAAAGTGGTGGAGGAGCCCTATGCTGCGGCTCTTGGGGCCGGACTGGATATTAGCGGTGCGACCGGGAACATGGTCGTGGATATTGGCGGCGGGACGACAGACATTGCTGTCCTCTCTCTCGGGGGTATTGTGTGCAAACGTAGCCTGCGGGTAGGCGGGGATAAATTTGATGAAGCAATAACGCGCCATATCCGGCGGGAACATAATCTTATGATTGGGGAGAGAACCGCCGAAGAGATAAAAATTGCGGTCGGAGCAGCCGTTAGGGAAGGGCGCTCAGACAATGCCATCATCGATGTGCGCGGGCGTGACTTAGTAACAGGCTTGCCGAAGACGATTGTAGTCGACTCAAAGGAATGTTTTGAGGCTTTAGAGGAATCGATCGAAGCGATTGTCGCAGCAGTCAAGGAAGTGCTGGAACGGACGCCGCCCGAACTCTCAGCTGATATTTTGAATAAAGGAATCGTTATGACAGGAGGAGGCTCCTTAATCTATGGTTTTGATTCCAGACTGGCGCTTGAAACCGGCTTGCCGGTCACGATGGCCGAAGATCCTATATCCTGTGTGGCTTTAGGAACTGGCAAAGTCCTTGACGGCAGTTTCTAAGACAGATTAGTCCTGGAGATAGCAGATACAAGCAGATCCCTCTAGTCCCGGGGCATCAAGGCTGCGCAGCAAAGCCTGGGTCCCCGGATTTTCTTTAACTATGGAAATGTTGTAATGTCCTTTGGTGCCTGAAAATATAGGCTTTAAGGTTTTGGAGTAGTTTACTTTGGATAAGGATTAGATTGAATGAGAGTAGACATTCTAGGTGTAAATATAGACAGCCTAAGTTTGACTGAGAGTATAGCCCGCATTGCCCGCGCGCTTGAGGCTGATGAATTCTTGCGTGTAGTAACGGCGAACCCGGAAATGGTTTTCCGGGCTTCCCAGGATGCCCGTCTGCGTCAACTCATAAACACAGCGGGGCTCGTGACTCCTGACGGCATCGGTGTCGTGTGGGCAGCAGCTAGGTTAAAAACCCCACTGCCGGAAAGAGTGACAGGGATAGACTTGTTAGAGGGACTTTTTCCAGTGGCGAACCAGGGGAAATGGCGGGTCTTCTTTTTGGGGGGGCAGCCGGGAGTCGCGGAAATGGCTGCCCGCAAGGTTGCCTGGGATAAGAATGGGCTTGTGTGGCAGGCACGCCATGGCTATTTTTCGCAAGCGGAGGAAGCGGAAGTTGTACGCCAGATTAAAGAGTTCCGCCCCCAACTGTTACTCGCAGGCCTTGGCAGCCCGCGCCAGGAATACTGGCTGGCAGAGCATCCCGGCCTCGCTGTGGTCAGCATCGGCGTGGGGGGGAGCTTTGATGCGCTGGCTGGTGTGGTCAAACGCGCCCCTAAATGGATGCAGGATTCCCACCTTGAATGGTTTTACCGCTTAGTGCGTGAGCCTGGGCGGCTCAGACGCCAGCTTGTTTTGCCCCGTTTTGTGCTTAAGGTTCTAGCCCAAACTACGAGTAGTCAGGAGACAGGAGACAGGAGTCAGTAGAATTCTGACTCCTGACTACTGACTCCTGAATACTTGAATAGCCCCCCTAACCCCCAGAAAAAAAGAAACGGGCGCGTATTAAGAAGTAGGAGGATGGAGAAATGCCGGAGTGGGAGGAGAGATGGCCGTGGGACCGCATCAAAACGGACCAGGACACGCGAGAAACTTTCTTGCACGACTCCCAGCCTTTCGTCCGTCATGTCGCTAGCCAGGCCTGTCACAGGCTTTTGGAGTGGGGTCGGGATGAAGAGCTGTCTGAAGGGTTTGTCGCTTTTAATGAAGCGATAGACAACTTCGAGCCTGAGCGGGGAGTGCCGTTTTTTGCCTATGCTCGCGTTCTCATTAAGCGCCGCCTTATTGACTATTATCGGCGGCAGCGGTCCCGGGAAGCCTTGCCGCTTGATCAAGTGGAAGTGGGATTGGCAGTAGAGGCTGCCCTCAGCCTGCACGATTTTCGTGAACACGAGCAAAACCGGGAGCGGGCGACCGAGATCAAGGAGTATGCGCAGGAATTAGGGCAATGGGGTCTCACTTTTTCCGATCTTGTTGAGGTTTCCCCCAAACATCGCGATTCCCGGGAAACTTTACTGCGGGTGGCCAGGATCTTGGCTCTGGATGAGGATCTATGGCAGCAGGTAAGCGAGAAAGGGAAGGTACCGATGCAAGCTCTGGCTCTCAGGAGCGGGATTCATCCCAAAGTCCTGGAACGGGGGCGCAAATATATCCTAGCTGTAGCGATCTTAATTGCTAAGCAAAATGATTACATCTATCTTAGGGAGTATGTACTTCCCCCGGAAAGGGGAATAAGGCGATGAAAAAGATTAAAGCAGTTGTCCTGGAAATATCGGGTTCCCAGTGCGCAGTACTTGTGGATGACGGCTCTTTCCGCCGCCTTCCCAATAAGTATGGCGTTGAAGTAGGGGAAGAAATTGAATTAAAAGCTGACGCGGGCTGGGATGCCATGAAAGGTATAAACATCATGAAAGGCATGAAAGCCTGGAAAGCTTGGGCGGCAGCGGCAGCGCTTTTGCTCTTGACACTCACGGTAGCGTTAGGCTGGAACTTTGCACAGGCTTCAACCGCAGTTGCGTTTGTTTCGCTTGATATTAACCCCAGTGTAGAGCTTACTGTCAATGCCCGTGAGCAGGTTCTTAAAGTCAGCGCTGTGAACTCTGATGGGGAAAAAATTCTTCAAAATTTGGAGCTCAAAAACCTGCCTGTGCTTGAGGCTATGTCCAAGATAATGGAGCAGGCTGTTGGCATGGGATATTTAACGAATGAACACTCCTGGGTTTTAGTAGGCTTAGCTCCAAGCGGGGGCAGGCCGCTTTCCCCTGCGCTGGAGGAAGCGGTGAAGTCGGCCAGTGCTGCAGTTCAAGAGAAGGTTAAAGCCAAGGTAGCCGTCCTTCAATTAACAGACCAGGAGCGGGCCAAGGCCGAGCAAACAGGTGTGAGCATTGGGGAATATGCCCTTTGGCAAAGCGCTGACAAGGCAGGGGTCAAGGTTGAAGCCACAGAGTTAAAAACGAAGACTGAGCGTGTGCGGCTGCTCGAAGCTCCTGAGATCCAGGCGCAAGTGCTTAAAGACAAAGGGGCGCTGCACGTGCCAGAGGCTGGTGGGAAAGCTAGCTCGGAAGCAGAGGATCGGCTGAACCATAAAGATGATGGCGAAGATGCTGAGCGCACGGATACAGGTTCCGCCAATCGTGCTGCGGGGTCTGCGGGCAAATCCGGGAAGCAGGATTCCAAACCGACGGTTCCGATAAAACCCGGGGACGAAGAGTCTAAAGAACAGGAGCGGGGAAACTCCACCCAACACTCTGTTCCAGTACTCACTCCCAATTCACCCGCTGCACGGAAGCAGGATAATGAAATCGAACGTATGAAACAGGATACCACGGACGAGGATAAAGAGCGCGGGTCAGGCAAAACCTCCGGCGGGGAGTCAGAACGTGAGCGTTCTGGGAGGGAATAAGGAAGCGGGTCGGAGGGGGAACACCTGTGCTTATCGGGCACCTTTAAATCTGCCCTAACCTTGGTTATAATGAAGGATGTAGTTGGTAGGAAAATAACGGCGGGAAGGTGCCAGCAATTAATAAAGTCGCCAGAAATCTTATTTCTGTAGGGTTTTCCAGTGTGTTTGCCCAATTCCTCACCTTTTTAACGATTGCCTATATTGCCAGGGTGGTCGGGAAAGAAGGGTTTGGCAGCATTAATCTGGCCCAGGCCATCATAACTTACTTTTCCATATTTACTCTCTTTGGGCTGCAGACTCACGGAGTCAGGGAAGTTTCGAAAGGGAGTGCCAGTCACAGTCTTATCCTGGGCGAAATCTTAACGGCCAGGCTTTCTCTTTTTGTCCTCTCGTATGCGGCGCTTTTTCTTCTGGCAGTGTTTCTGCCCAAGGACTTTTCTTTCAAAATTTTGCTTATCCTATATGGACTGACATTGCTGCCCACGGCTTTGAACATTGATTGGTTTTATTCCGGCATCGAGGAAATGCAGCACAATGCGGTGTATAACATCCTGCGCAATGCGTTTCCGTTCTTTTTACTCATGGCTTTATTACATAACGAGGGACAGCTAAATTTTGTTCCCCTTGCTACCTTCGCCGGTTTGGTTGTAGCTACCGGGTATCAATATTCTATCCTGAAAGAAAAGGGAATACGTTATAAACTGGGGCTGCCCTGGACTCAGGTGCAAAAATACCTGAGGGTGAGCTTTCCCTTTTTTCTATCAGGGCTATTGGCCATGATTAATATTAACATTGATCGGATCGTGATCGGTTTCTCCCGTACAGACAGCGAGCTGGGACTTTACTCTGCTGCTTATAATATTATCTTGTTTCTGACCAACGTCGTAGCCATAATTTTTGTGCCGGTATTTCCACGCTTGGTCAAGCACCATCATGACGGGGATAAAGAGGGCTTATCCCGCCTGACTGCCACTGTGGCCAAGTTCATCTCTCTATTTATTCTTCCGGTGGCTGTGGGCGGGATCGTCCTGGCTGAGAGGATAATAATCCTCCTTTACGGACAGGAGTACGCCCCCGCTGCCGGTCCTTTTGCTATCCTCCTTATTTTCAGCGTGCTCTTATTTACGCGGGAGATATTCGGGTATCAGTTAAATGCCTGGCATCTGGAAAAGTCTTATCTAAAGATTATCGGGCTCTCCTCAGTGATAAACCTGGCCCTTAACTTAATCTTAACTCCCCGTTACGGGATTTACTTTGCCGCATCCATTAACATCATTTCGGAAACAATGAACCTAATACTGATGCAAAAAGCTGCGGCCGAAGTGGTTCGAACAGCGGTTTTGCCCCATATATTTAAGGCGGTGCTCCCGTCTGCGCTGATGGGCGGAGCGTTGTTTTTGCTTAGGGGACATCTACCCGTACTGATAAGTATTGTGCTTGGAATACTTATTTATGCTGGGGCTGCATTCCTCCTGCGAATTGTTAGAATCGAAGAAATAAAAACCTTTTTTGCATGAGAATTGGCCCAGATATTTTTCAGTAAGTCGTGACGGGCGAGCAAAATAAGAAAAGGGTGCCAAACAGGTATGCACTATTGTGTCTTATTTCCGGAGGCCCACAACGTCCATCTCATTAAAGACGTAGGGATGATCCCGTACAAGCTTAGACAGCTTTATGGTTACCGCGCTGTCCTGGCTGCTTATGACAACGGGGTATACCCCTACCTGCAGGATGTAGTTCCGGGCCTGGAGCTGGATTTTATCCCCCGGTTTTTGCACCACCCAACCTGGGATGGGGTTAATTATCTCCGCCTTAAAGCCAGGGAAATCGACGTGTTACAGATTTTTCACATGACGTTTAGGTCCGTGTTATTTGCCTATTTCTATAAAAGCTTGAATCCAGGCGGCAAAGTGTTCCTTAAGCTTGACTGCAGTATCAAGCTGATCGAGAAACTAAGAAGTCTGGGAACATTCCGGATGAGGTTGCTTAACCTGTTCTTGGACAAAGTGATGCTTGTAGGCGTGGAACAGGAAAAGCTTTATCATGAGATGATGGAGATTTTCCCAGCCCATCAGAGGAAGATAATATATCTGCCTAACGGTGTGGATTTAAGCTATCTCGACCGCAACCACCTTGGGCCTGTTTACTCCGAGAAAGAAAATGTTATTCTCACGGTCGCCAGGATCGGCAGCCAGGAGAAAAATACCCCCTTGCTGCTGCAGGCTTTTGCGCGCCTGGCACAAGGGGGAAAGCGAGCCTGGAAATTAGTGTTGGTGGGGCCGGTGGCACCGGAGTTTAACACTTACCTGGAAGGGTTTTGGGAAGAGAATCCCGGGCTAAAAGAATATGTCATTTTTAAGGGAAGTGTGGAAGCTCGCAGTGAACTATGGGCAGAGTACAGCCGGGCGAAAATATTTTGCCTGACCTCTGATTATGAAAGCTTTGGCTTTTCCTTAATCGAAGCCGCCGCTGCCGGGACCGTGATCGTTAGCACTGACGTGGGCATCGCTTCGGAGCTGGTACAGGAGGGCAATGGAGCGGTCGTTCCGGTGAATGACCTGGAAGCCCTCACCGCCAAACTGGCAGAGTTTATAGAGCGCCCTGATTTAGACCGGTTGTCTAGGCAAAGCGCTCAGATCTGCCGCCAAAAGTTTAACTGGGATGAAATTTGTGCTAAGCTTAACAGAGAACTTACAAAGATTAGGTAGAGGAGTTTATCGCTTTGTGAACGCTCCCAGCGTCTATTTAATTATCCTTAACTTTAATGCGGCTGAGGAAACCCTGCGTTGTGTAGCCGGGGTAGAGCAGATTACCTATCCCAACTACAAAGTCGTTGTGGTTGACAATTGTTCAACAGATGACTCGTGGGCAGTTCTAAAGAGAAGCTTGCAGCATACCCTTCTTCAGAGTGATGGAAATTATGGGTATGCTTACGGTAATAATGTTGGGATTAAGTATGCTCAGGCCCAGGGGGCAGAGTATATTTGCATTCTCAATAATGATGTGGAAGTTGAGGCGGGTTTTTTAGAACCGCTGATCGATATTTTGTCGGTGAGCAAGGAAATCGCAATGGCCGGACCTACGATCTGTGATTTTTATGAAAGGGATTTAGTGCAGACCATGGGTGCCTCACTTTCTCTTTATACCGGATTGGCCCAGGGGATTGCCAAAGGTAAGTTGTATGCAGGAATTACGCAGAGTGTGCGCGAAGTAGACTATTTAGGCGGAGCCTGTTTTGTGATTAAAGCGGATGTCTTAGTGCAGACCGGTTTAATCCCGGAAAATTACTTTTTGTTTTTTGAAGAAACGGAATTATGCCTGAAAGCACAAAAACTTGGTTATAAGCTCGTCTGTCTCCACGCCAGCCGTGTTTACCACAAGCGTTCAGCTACTATTTCCAAGTTTCAGGGATTGGGTTACTATTTCCTCAACCACAACCGGATTGTGTTCATGCGCCGCAATGCACGCGTAGGGCAAAGAGTAATCTTTTATGGTTATCTTCTTCTGGAAGCCCTGGTTCGTATCCTTATCAAGAGAGAACCATGGCAGCTTTATCAGATATTCTATGAGGGATATATCGCTGACCCTGACAGGCTGGAGTTGGGCAAGGTACAGCAGTTTCTTCCCTAAAGAATCACTTTGCGGTGAAGGATACGTGGTATGCAGCCGCAAACTTTAACCTTGAGGAGGAGCACTCATGAAGGGAATAATATTAGCAGGCGGAACTGGGTCACGCCTGTATCCTTTGACGAAAGTTACCAATAAACATTTGCTGCCGGTAGGGCAGTATCCGATGATTTTTCACCCGGTTGCCAAGCTTAAAGAGGCGGGGATCGCGGAAGTGCTCGTTGTGACCGGGAAAGAGCATATGGGGGATGTCGTCAGTCTGCTCGGGAGCGGTGCCGACTTCGGGCTGGAATTTACGTTTAAGGTGCAGGACCAGGCCGGTGGCATCGCCCAAGCTTTGGGGCTGGCGGAACACTTTGTCGGGTCTGACCTGTGCGCGGTGATTCTGGGAGACAACATATTCGCTGACTCCATTAAACCATTTGCCGCTGAGTTCAAAGCCCAGGGGCAGGGAGCGCGGATTCTCTTAAAAGAAGTCCCTGACCCGCAGCGCTATGGCGTGGCTGAGGTTGAGGACGGGCGCATCATCGGGATTGAGGAAAAGCCCCGAGAGCCCAAAAGCAGCTACTGTGTCACCGGAATTTATTTTTACGACCCGGATGTCTTTGGTATGATCAAGACCTTAAAGCCCTCCGGGCGGGGGGAACTCGAGATTACGGATGTCAATAACAGCTACATAGCACGGGGAGGACTGAGGTATGATACACTCTCTTCCTGGTGGACTGACGCCGGGACTTTCGAGTCCCTGTCTATGGCAAACAAGCTGGCGTTCGAGACAGGCTTAGGCGGGGAGATATCTGATGTTTTAGGCTTCCCTAAGAGGGGCTGAACAGAAGGGTTCCTATAGTCTACGAGGGAATCACTGAAAAACTCGGCTAAAGGAGCTGAACCTTTTATGATCGATGGCGTAGTGTTGAAGAAGCTCGTCAGACACGCTGACGACCGGGGTTTTTTCATGGAGATCTTGCGCGATGATGACGAACTCTTAAAGCGCTTTGGACAGGCATCTCTGTCTAAGTCATACCCGGGAGTAATCAAGGCTTTTCACTATCACGAAAGGCAGGATGACCTCTGGTTTTTTCCGTGCGGCAATGCCCAAGTCGTGCTGTATGACTTGCGCGCGGATTCTCCTACCCACGGGGAGACGAATACATTTTATCTGGGGGAGGACAATCCCGGGCTGCTCGTCATCCCGAAGGGAGTGGCCCACGGCTACCGGGTCTTGGGAGAGGAACCGGCCATCATTGTTTACTTTACGACTGAATCTTACCGCCGTGATGATCCGGATGAACTGCGCATACCGTGGGATGACCCGGGCATTGGGTTTGACTGGACGACCAGGCCGCGCTAAACTACGCAGGAGTCAGGAGTCAGGAGTCAGGAGTCAGGAGTCAGGAGTCAGGAACGTAAGTCTCCGGTGGAGACTTACGCCGTTCGGCCAAACCCAAGAGAAATTCCTCCGGCCGAACGGAGCAGGAGTCAGAAGAAGAATTTTTCAGTACAAATTAGGGGTTTAAAACCCTAAAGGAATGCAAGAAATCATCCATTAGGCCATGAGTTGAATTCTTAGTATGGCCTCATGGCGTGAATGTCCCCCGGACATTCACGTTACTGAATTCTGACTACTGAATTCTGACTACTTGAGCAGTAATGGGAACGGAGGGAAAGCTTGAATATCTTGGTAACTGGCGGGGCTGGGTTTATCGGTTCCAACTTTTTGTTGTCAATGGTGAAGAAATACCCGGAGGACCGCTTCATCAATGTAGATTCCTTAACTTATGCCGGAAATTTAAGTAATCTCACGCAAATTGAGGGCAGCCCGAACTATACGTTTTATAAAACAGATATCCGGGAGCGTGCGGGGCTTGAAGCGGTATTTCGCCAAGAGGAACCGGCGGCGGTCATTCATTTTGCGGCAGAATCTCATGTTGACCGCAGTATTGACAACCCTTTAGCTTTTGCGGAGACGAATGTACTCGGAACCCTCCAGCTTGTGGACTTAAGTAGGAAATACCGGGTGGAGCGTTTGGTTCAGGTCTCCACGGATGAAGTCTATGGCTCTCTGGGGCCGACCGGGTTGTTTACAGAAGACTCTCCCCTAAAGCCTAACAGCCCGTATTCAGCGAGCAAGGCGTCGGCAGACAGTTTTGTGCGCGCCGCAGTCGAAACCTACGGGTTAAACGCTTCAATCACACGCTGTTCCAATAATTACGGCCCCTATCAGTTTCCGGAAAAACTGATCCCTTTGATGATCTGGCGCGCCTTGGAAGGAAAGAGCCTGCCGGTGTACGGGGACGGCCAAAATGTGCGGGACTGGCTGTACGTAGAGGACCACTGCCGGGCCCTTGATTTGGTGCTCAGGCGCGGCCAGGCAGGGGAAGTCTATAATATCGGCGGGAACAATGAACGTACGAATATTGAGCTTGTCAAAACGATCCTTAGGTTGCTCGGTAGCTCAGAGGAACTGATCCAGTTTGTCACCGATCGTCCCGGGCATGACCGCCGCTATGCGATTGATGCCGGGAAGATCAAGCGCGAGCTTGGGTGGGAGCCGCAAGTCCGGTTTGAGGAAGGAATTGCTCTCACTGTTAAGTGGTATCTTGAGCATGAACCGTGGTGGCGCGCAATCATCAGCGGGGAGTACCAGAGCTATTATAAAAAGCTGTACGGGCATTAGACAAAATTAAGGCCATGGACGAAGCTGTTTTTTTGAGGGAGGTAAGCCATGTTTGATATTGATAAAATCCAGGAGATTTTACCCCATCGCTACCCGTTTCTTCTGGTCGACCGCATTATTGAGTTTGAAGAAGGGAAAAGGGCTGTGGGGATAAAAAACGTGTCCGCTAACGAGTCTTTCTTTGCGGGGCACTTCCCCAAATATCCTGTGATGCCGGGAGTCTTGATTATGGAAGCCCTGGCCCAAGTGGGGGCAGTGATCGTGCTTAGCAAAGAGGAATATGCCGGGCGGATTGCCCTTTTAGCCGGGATGGATGAGGTGCGTTTCAAGCGCCAGGTGCGACCGGGGGATCAGCTGCGTTTGGAAGTTGATGTCCTTCGCTTAAAGCATGGCGTGGGGATGGCTGAGGGCAAGGCTATGGTTGGGGATGAACTGGCGGCCTCAGGCAAACTGATGTTTGCGCTTGGGCCCAAAAACCCGGCCCAATGATCGGAACAACTTTAAAAAAAGTCAGCAAAGCCAGGAGCAGCAATGAGCGCATCCTGGCTTTTTCTCTCTGGCTAAGTTTGCTTGCTTCCGGAATGTATTTCAAAGAGGCGTGGTTCATCCTGGGTGGAATTCTCGGTTTGTATGCTTTAGACAAGGGGATTTTGGGTTTCCTCACTCTGCGGCAGGAGGTGCAGGGTTCTTACGACCTCCGTTCGAGAGTGCCGCGTCTGAGGGTGGAGCTACCCGCTTTAGGGCTTACAGACTTCGTGCTCCTTGGAATGGCAGGTCTGTCTGCACTCGGCCTGCTGCGCCCTGTGCAAGTGGAAGAGGGGCTGATTGAGGTTTTGCGCTGGCTTGTGTACTGGCTTATTTTCCGCCTAGCTACAGAAGTGCGCCAGGAGGGGTATAGCAGTGAGCGCCTGCTGGTTCAGGTGCAATGGGCTGCCATAGCCGTGGCCGTCCTGGGCTGGCTGCCCTGGGCCGGGCTTATCTGGCCTGCGCCCCCAGTGTCGGAGGCGGGGCGTTTAAGTTCGGTATTTGGCTATCCGAATGTGGCGGCAGCCTTTTTCGGGGCAGCTTTTTTCCTTCCAGGCAGCAACATTCTGTTCAAAGCTTTTCTGGCCGTATCTTTTCTGAGCACAGGCTCGCGGGCAGCCTTAATGGCAGTTCTTGTTGTGCTTGCACTGAAGGGACTGAAAGAGTTGGGGGCGCGAAGGCAAGGGTCTGCCGGGGCTCAGGCTGTAGGACCACTTATAAGAATTATAAAGATAATACTAGTTTCTGCCCTGATCATTAGTGTGAGTGTTAAACTTTTCCCTAACGCCTGGGAGCATTTCCGTTCCTGGAACCCGCTCTCTCCGAGTATCGGCCAGCGCCTGCTTTATTACCGCGACGGGCTGTCCCTGGCGTGGCAGGCTCAAGGTTGGCCCAGGGCCGGTGGCTGGCTGGCGTTTCCTACAGTTCAATCTCTTCCTTACTGGACCAGCCATCCCCACTCGGCTTTTATCCATATTCTCTTAAACCAGGGAATCATGGGGCTTGCGCTGATGGGAGCCTGGGCCGTGAGAGCGTGGCGAAGGCTGGGAGCTGGAGCGGAAAAATGGGCCTTGCTCTTTCTGGTGTTTCATTCCCTGCTCGATGCCGACTTTGCTTTTGGTGCCCTGGGCCTTGTCTTTTGGCTGCTAAGCGGCTTAAATGAGACGGAATCATCCTCCTTAAGCTTCTATCAAACTGCCCGGCGTGGTTTGTCGTCTGCACGGAGGAACCTGCCGTCGGCACGCCTCTTGCGCGCGGGGATTTACGTCCTGGCCGCGCTCTATTTGCTGTTCCTGTCCGGTGCTGCCCTCATTCAGCCTGACTTGCTTAACCCGGGCCAGGTCTTGAGTCGGGAAGCGGAGCGCCTGGGGCCGGTTGCTCCAAGGCAGAGCGCCCTTCTTTGGCAGCAGAGCCTGCGCTGGGACCAGACCCGGATTTCCTGGCGCAGGCACCTAGCCGAGCTGGAACTGGCCCAGGGGGATGTGGGGGCAGGACTGAGGGCGGTAGAGGAGGCACTGGCCTGGCGCAGTTTTGACCTTAATGCTTATGAATGGGCCCAGGGTGCAGTCCTAAAAGCGGCTGACGCCAGATCTGGGCTTAAGGGAGACAAGCTAGAGCTCGCGCAGAAGGGTACGGACAGCATAACTTCCCTTGGGGTGGTTGAGCCAAAGTCTGCACTTAAGATGCTTGAGCCGAAACCCGTAGCGGAGAGCGAAGAGATACTGTCTCTTTATCGGTGGGCCCAGGCGGTGCCGGACCGTATCGAAGACAAAAGGGGAAGAATTTCACCGTTTGTTGGTGCTTTATGGCCTGAGTGGGCGAACTTCCGTCCCACACCTGTAATAAACTTCCTGGCTGAATATGCCAGAGATAGACAACGCACCACTGCCAACTCTTAAACATAACTTAAGGTAGGCAGGTGGGACGAATGTTAGGGGTAATCTTGTTACTTTCTTTGGTATTGTGGATTGTTGCAGGCTGGGAATGGCGGCTGCCGCAAGGGCTGCAGACAAGAATACTTGAGGTGCAGACGAGGCTGGGTGCTCCGGTACGTGCGTTTTATACCAGCTGGCGTGAGGAGGAGAGACCGGAAGAAGCTTTGCGCCGCCTTGCAAAGGAATTGGTTCAGGCTGAACGCGCCCTGGGTGTGCCACTTTTCTTAGTGGTTGAGCTTGCACACGGTCTTGAGCAATCTTACATAAACCCGCGGATGCTCGTGGAACGGCGTTTTCCGGCCAGCGTAATCCGTGAAGCAGGAGCGCAGGGTGAGCATCTTTGAAAATTCAGTATAGGGGCATTAAAGGCTGTGCCCAAAGGTTAAAGGAGGACGGGAGCTTATGCTCTTTTATCTTATGCGTACTCCGAAAGGAGAGCTTGTGCTCTCGCCTTTCCCGGAATTGGACAAGCCCTACTTCGAAGGAGGCGGCTTCAAGGAAGATGGAAAGAACATAGAACCTTATACCGTGTTGACTCCCGGGGTTCCTCTTGCTTACCTTGAGACGGTTGCAGTGCAAATGTTTGCCGGTCCGGGAGCAAGCACAGGTGTAAAAGCATCAGAATCAATATTGAAGGCTCTGGCCAGGGAGAATGTCTTAAAAAGTTTCCCCTGGCACTGGGAGGACTCAGAATACTTGAAAGACCATCTGCCAGGCATGGTGATAGGCCCAGGGGATAGAGAACCAAACGTGGAAATAGTTAAATCCTTGAGAGGACGGAAGTTGACTGAAGATGAATTAAGGATGCTGGCTACTTCCTATGGGCTTAAGCCTGAAGAGGTATGGCAGCAGGCACATCTCTTGGTGCGTGCGGGTCTAGGGGAATGGGTTCCGGCTGTGCGCCGGGAGCGCAAGGGCTGGCGCTGCCAGCGCTGTGGAGAAAGTGAGTTGGAAGAGTGGCCCAGCATCTATGGCGCGGCTTTTACCTGTCCGAGTTGCCGCAGTTTAGGCACATCTTCTACACTCAAGGTGATTTACCGTGATTTAAGGGCTCCTGCAAGAGAAAATTTTAGTTTGCATTCCCTAAGCAATACCTCAGACTTAGTTCTGACGCCCGCCCAGGAAAAAGCTGCGAGGCAGGTTTTGGAATTTGTGCAAAGTACGCTTGAAAGCGAAGCCCTCTTATGGGCTGCCTGCGGGGCTGGGAAGACTGAAGTTTGTTTTCCTGCGGCGGCATGGGCTTTAGGACAGGGGAAATCGGTGCTTTTCGCCGCTCCACGCCAGGATGTGGTTCACGATGTGGCCCCGCGCTTGCAGCAGGCTTTCCCTGACTTGTCCATCCCTGTGCTTTCCGGTGCCTCTGCGGCTAAATTTAGTGCCGGCGACTTGGTCCTAGCCACTACCCACCAGGTATTGCGGTTCTACCAGGCGTTTGACCTAATTTTTCTGGACGAGCTAGATGCCTTTCCCTACCGTGACAGCCGCATGCTGCAGTGGGGGGTAACCCAGGCTTTGCGTCCAGGGGGCAAAATTCTCTTTTTGAGCGCTACTCCGGATCAAGCCATACTTAAACGTCTGAGAAAGCAAGGAAAAATAATCCGTCTCCCGGCCCGCCATCACCGCCGTCCGCTGCCGGTGCCCGTATTTAAGAAAATGCCTGACTGGAGTAGGGTTAAAGATTCAGGTTCTCTCTTAAGCAAGATGCAGCCGGGTTTTGGCAGCATGCTGGCGGCCTTGCGCGAGCATGGCCCGGTAATTTTCTTTGTCCCGAAGATTTCCTCGGTCAACGCCTGGACGGAAATCTTAAAGAGTATTTTCCCTGGCTGGAGTATTGCCGGCAGTTACAGCCGCGACCCGGAAAGACTGGATAAGCTCGTAGGTTTACGCCGCGGGGACTTTGACTTATTTGTGGCAACCTCAATTCTTGAACGGGGAGTCACGATTGCAGGGGCGCAAGTGGCTGTCATGACTGCAGATCACCCGGTTTTTGACGAACGCGCTTTAGTCCAGATGGCAGGACGAGCCGGGCGCACGCGGGCGAACCCAAGCGGGGGAGTAATATTTTTCGCCGCCCGGGAAACAACAGCCATGCGCACTGCGGTGCGCTGGATTAACGAGCAAAACGAGCTCGCGCGCACGGCCGGTCTGCTGGACTGATCGAACCACGATTTGGGGGAGCAATGTCATGAGCAAAGCCTCAAGCATTATTAACGAGATGCAGGAGTTTCTCCGTTCTCTCTGGTATAAGGGTGAAGAGATTTGCCTCCTGTGCGGAGGGCAAGACGGACCAATATGCCCTACCTGCATCCGGGAATACTTTCATCCGGAACTGGCGCGTTGTCAAGCCTGCGGCAAGCTGATAGCAAGAGAATCCACTTACTGCCGCAACTGCCTGGAGCACAGAGGACCGCAAGCCCTTACGCGCGTAACGGCCTGGGGTCATTATGCCGGGGGCTGGCGTGATTTTATCCACCGCATCAAATACCAGGCCCAGCCACGGCTGGTGCAGAAGATGGCGCACTTGCTGGCAGAATGGGCCGTAACTCAACTACCGCCCCCGGATGGCATCGTGGCGGTGCCTATGCACCCTTCCCGGTTGGCTGAGCGCGGATTTAACCAGGCTGAAGTGATCTCCTCGGTGCTAAGGTGGGAGTTGGGGATTCCGCTGCTAAACGGGCTTGAGCGCGTGCTCCCGACCCGTTCTCAGGCAGAGCTTTCCCGCCAGGAGCGCCTGCATAATCTCACCGGGGCCTTTAAGGTTCGCGACCAGAAAATTTTTAGCGGGCATATTATTTGGCTGATAGATGATGTCACCACCACCGGTGCGACCCTTGAAGCGTGTGCGCAAGCGCTGCGCGCAGTGGAGGTGGGAGAAATTTACGGGCTTTGTTTGGCGGCAGGAATTGAAAAAAATCTTGTTAGCGCTGGAGATTAACGGTATAATATTTTTGGGTGGGCATATGCCTGTCACATTATTATGTAAGGGGAATATTTTTCATGGCGTTTCAAGACAAAGAACTCGTATGCAAAGACTGTGGGGCAACATTCATTTTCACAGTAGGGGAACAAGAATTTTATGCTGAAAAAGGATTTGAAAATGAGCCTCTCCGTTGCCGGGACTGCCGTAGTGCCCGTAAGGCTTCTCGTAACGGTTCCGAAGGAAGATCTCGCGAAATGTACACTGTCGTGTGTGCGGACTGTGGCGCAGAAACCCAAGTTCCGTTCCAACCGACTTCAGATCGTCCGGTCTACTGCCGTGAGTGTTATCAACACCATCGCCCGGCACGTCAATAATATATAGTAAGCTTTGAAATTAGCGGGAAGCTCTTGTGAGAGGGTTTCCCGTTTTTTCTTTTGCGCTGTTTCACTAAAAATTAGCATAAGCTTCGGCCACTCGGTCGGGGGTAATGCCAATATTATAATTTTGAAAAGCCCGGTTTACTCCCAGAAATAAAAGCAAGCTGTCTCTTTTTTAAGGAACACACCACTTTCGCACACGGTTATCCACATAGGTACCCCTTTAGAAACGCCTTTTCCCCAAAGTTATCCACATTATCCACAGGCACCTGTGACTAAAGTGCGTTAATAACTTTTATCTTGATCAGCGGCAGCTAAACCTAAAGGTAAAATTAGTTTTGAATGTATACAGTGTTACCCTGGAAATATCCAGGAAATAGCTATTGAATATAGTTACAGACGTATGTATAATTTAACAGTCTGGACAAGCATAGACTAAAAATCAGGTATTAGAGTGTGCGAAGGGAGAAAAAAGAGAATGTTCAAAAAAGGATCACGACTTGCCATTGTAACCTTACTTATTTTAAGCTTAGTTGCCCTTGCGGGCTGTGGCAGCAGCAGTGCCAACGCTCCGGCAGGCAGCAGCAATTCCGGGGCCGCGACGGAGAAGGTGCTGAAAGTCGGCTCTGACATTGCTTACGCTCCGTTTGAGTTTATGGATGAGAAGCATGAGCCGCAGGGGTTCGACATCGAATTAATGAAGGCGATTGGAGAGAATCTCGGGTATAAGGTGACTTTCGAAACGTCTTCTTTTGACGGATTAGCGATGTCTTTGGGAAATGGAAAATATGACGCAGTAATCTCAGCGATGACCATTACGGAAGAACGTGCGAAAAGCATCCTCTTCAGCGACAAGTACTTCCAAACTGTGCAATATATTGCCTCCAAAAAAGGCTCCAGTTTTAAGACGATTGCTGACTTAAAAGGGAAAAGAGTCGGCGTACAGCTTGACACCACTGGGCAGTTTGTGGTTGAGGAACAAGGAGTTACTCCTAAAAAATATGATACTACCCCTGATGCTTTGAATAATTTGGTGAACGGTGGCGTTGAAGCCGTAGTGGCTGATGCTCCGGTAGTTATCTATTTTGCCGAGAAAAATCCGAATGCCAACATCGAGTTTGTGAAAGCGGATGTGCCCCCGGAATTCTACGGGATTGCTTTTAAACTTGGCAACACCGAACTTGCTGATAAAGTCAACGCTACATTGAAGAAGTTCAAAGAAGATGGAACTTATAACAATATCTACAAGAAGTGGTTTAACGAGGATGCCCCCAAGTTCTAAGCGAGTTATTCTGGGTGCTTGACTACGGTGTCAAAATTGGATGAGGAGGATTTGGTGTGTACATTAACTGGGGGTTGGCCCTTGAAAGCTTCCCCATTCTCCTTAAAGGTGCGGTAGTCACCCTGGAACTGACTGCCGGAGCAGTCGCCATGGGCTTAGTGATTGGGCTGTTTATGGCTTTGGCCAAGCTTTCAAGTATAAGATTGGTGCGCCTTGTGGCTACAGTTTATATCGATTTTTTACGCGGAACCCCGCTCTTGGTCCAACTCTTTATCGTGTATTTTGCTTTTCCCCCTCTGTTTGGTTTTAGCACCCCAGCAAAATGGGAATGGATCGCTGCGATTTTAGCGATGGGGATGAACTCGGGCGCGTATATTGCGGAGATCTTCCGCGCCGGGATTCAGTCCATTGACCGGGGTCAGTCGGAGGCAGCCCGCTCTCTTGGCATGAGCCAGGGCCAGGCTATGCGTCATATCATTTTGCCTCAGGCTATTAAACGGGTAATTCCACCGCTTGGGAATGAATTCATTGCTATGCTCAAGGACTCTTCTTTGGTAGCAGTTATCGCCATGGAAGAACTTCTTTATACCGGTAAAATCATTGTTGGCCGTACGGTTCAGCCTGTTCCTATCTACATCGAAGTTGCCCTCATGTACTTGGTGATGACCTTGGCAATATCACGGGTGCTGGCGGTAGTGGAAAGGAGGCTGGGCAAGAGTGATATTCGTTAAGAACCTCCACAAATACTTTGGCAAACTGGAAGTGCTTAAAGGCATCAACTGCCATATTAAAGAAAAAGAAGTCGTGGTTGTGATCGGGCCCAGCGGCTCCGGGAAGAGCACTTTTTTGCGCTGCCTCAACAAGCTTGAAGAGCTTACGGACGGGGAGATCGTGATTGACGGGATTCCCTTGAATTCTGAGACGAATGTCAACACCATCCGGCGCGAGGTCGGGATGGTGTTTCAGCGGTTTAACCTCTTCCCGCACATGACGGCCTTGGAGAACATCATCTTGGCTCCACAGATTGTAAGGAGCATGAGCAAGAGTGAAGCGGAACAAGCGGGCTTGGAACTCCTGCGCAAAGTTGGGCTCTCAGATAAAGCGCATGAGTATCCGGAACGCCTCTCAGGCGGACAGCAGCAGCGGGTGGCGATCGCCAGGGCTTTGGCTATGAAACCGAAGGTGATGCTCTTTGACGAGCCTACTTCCGCCCTTGATCCTGAAATGGTGGGTGAGGTTTTGTCAGTCATGAAGGATCTGGCGCGCGAGGGGATGACTATGGTGGTAGTGACCCATGAAATGGGCTTTGCGCGCGAAGTCGGAGACCGCGTTATCTTTATGGATGAAGGAATCATTATGGAAGAAGGAGCCCCGGTCGAAGTTTTTGCCAATCCCCGCAATCCGCGGACCCAGTCTTTTCTAAGTAAGATTCTCTAAGCCCAAAGTGGCTAAATACTAACCCCCCTTGTTTAATTTTTACCGGCACTGGTTATCCTTAGAAGGAAGGGCGTAAAGCCCAGAAATCAAGGAGGTTGTTTTTGGTGTTAGGTAAAGTTAAGTGGTTTAGCAAGCAGAAGGGGTACGGGTTTATTGAAAGGGATAATGGACGAGACGTATTCGTGCACTATTCCTCAATTCTTGGGGACGGGTTCCGTACCTTAGAGCAGGGCCAAGATGTTGAGTTCGATGTCATCGAGGGGCCGCGCGGCGAGCAGGCTTCTAATGTAACGATGTCTTAAAGCTAAAAATTCCTTATTAAAGAATCGCTGTGACAGCGTGCTCGACTAGGGCACGCTTTTTACTAACCCTTAATGTTTCTTTAGCGGATTTCTGGGAAAAATAGAGACGATATCTAACGGGTTTCAGCAGGATTTTTGTTAAGAGGAGGGAATAGTATACTATAGACCAGGTAAAAAGGAGGTTGAGTAGATGAACATTATTATTCGCGGCAAGCACATTGAGGTGACTGATGCCCTGAAAAGCTATGTTGCTAAGCGGGTCGGAAAGTTAGAGAAGTACACGGATGAATTTCAGGACATTACTGTGACCTTGCTGGTCGAACGGGATCGTCACCGTGTCGAAGTAACGGCACCTATTAACGGGATGATTTTACGCGGAGAAGAAGAAACGGGAGATATGTATTCCTCCATTGACCTAGTCTTAGAGAAGCTGGAACGGCAAATTGATAAATATCGGACCCGGATTCTTAGAAAAATGCGTACCAAAGCCCTTAAGGATCATGAACCAAATTTGCTGACAGCAGCAGATGAAGAACATCAACTTGTGAGGAACAAGAGGTTCCCGGCTAAACCGATGTCAGTCGATGAAGCGATCATGCAACTGAACCTCGTTGGACATAGTTTTTATGTTTTTACCAATGCTGACACGGAGCAAATGAATGTTGTCTATCGCCGCAAAGACGGGGATTACGGTCTCTTGGAGCCGGATATTTAAGAACACGCGTTTAAGGTGATGTGAAAGGCGGGGACATTTTTCGGCGGTAGGGAATAGGTTTAGAAATGATGCAACGGGAAAAAGATTTGGGATGATCGGGACGTGCTTGCATAAGGTGCGTCCCGATTAACTTTTGGAACGCTTTCAGTAACGCTTGCGGGAAACTTGAGGGCACTTGAGAAGCATCAAGGACAGTTGCGGCCTTATAGCAGGTGATGTTACAATAAAGTGATGCCCAGGACGAAGAAAGGTGGTTCGCATGGGGTTTTTACGCAATCTTTTGGATGACAATGCGCGTGAGATTAGAAAATATCAAAAGCGCATTAAACAAATTAATGAACTAGAACCTTCGATTACGGTTTTAAGTGATGATGAACTTAGGCAGAAGACCGTAGAGTTCCGCAGACGGCATGAGAACGGGGAAAGCCTTGATGATCTGCTCCCGGAGGCTTTTGCCGTAGTGCGGGAAGCGGCGCGGCGTGTGCTTAACCAACGCCATTATGATGTTCAGCTTATCGGGGGTATGGTGCTGCATGAGGGCAAGATTGCAGAAATGAGGACAGGGGAAGGAAAGACCCTGGTCGCAACGCTTCCGTCCTACCTAAACGCTCTGAGTGGCCGCGGGGTTCATGTCGTTACAGTCAACGATTATCTCGCTCGGCGGGACAGCGAATGGATGGGCCAGATTTACAGTTTCCTCGGTCTCTCTGTCGGCTTGATTGTGCACGGGCTTAATTATGCTGAGCGCAGAGAGAACTATAATGCCGACATAACTTACGGCACCAATAATGAATTCGGCTTCGATTATTTGCGTGATAATATGGTAACCAGGCCGGAAGGACTGGTCCAGCGCGAACTCAATTTTGCGATTGTGGACGAAGTGGACTCCATCTTAGTTGACGAGGCTCGCACTCCGCTTATTATTTCCGGTGAGGCTGACAAGCCCACAGAACTGTACTACCATGTGGCGAAAGTGATTCCGCGCTTAAAGCCGGAGGATGATTACCACGTGAACGAAAAGGACCGGGTTGTGACCCTGACTGAGCATGGAGTAGGCCGGGTTGAAAGCATGCTGGGCGTGGACAACCTTTATGATGATTTGCATACAGAGGTTGCCCATCACGTGAACCAGGCTCTTAAAGCCCACACTTTGTTCAGGCGCGACCGTGATTATGTGGTGAAAGACGGTCAAGTCATTATTGTCGACGAATTCACCGGCCGCCTCATGTTTGGGCGCCGCTACAGTGAAGGGTTGCACCAGGCTATCGAGGCCAAAGAGAACGTAAAGATCGAAAAAGAATCCCAGACTCTCGCCACGATCACATTCCAAAATTACTTCCGTATGTTCAATAAACTTGCAGGGATGACCGGTACCGCGATGACTGAGGCTCCGGAGTTCCGCAAGATCTATAAACTGGATGTGGTCGAAGTTCCCACGAACAAGGACATGATCAGGGATGATATGCCTGATGTTGTGTACCGGACAGAGGAAGGGAAGTTCGCAGCCGCAGTTGAGGAAATCGCAGAGCGCCATGCTAAGGGTCAGCCGATCTTGGTCGGCACAGTCTCCATCGAAAAATCCGAGCGCCTCAGTGCCATGCTTGAAAGACGGGGAATTCCGCACCAGGTTTTAAATGCCAAATACCACGAAAAGGAAGCCCTGATCGTATCTGAGGCCGGACAGCGGGGAATGGTTACCATCGCGACCAATATGGCCGGGCGCGGGACAGACATCGTCCTCGGGGAGGGTGTGGCGGAGGTAGGCGGGCTCCACATCATCGGGACTGAGCGCCATGAATCGCGCAGGATTGACAATCAGTTGCGCGGGCGGGCAGGCCGCCAGGGTGATCCCGGTTCATCCCAGTTCTTCCTTTCCCTTGAAGATGATTTGATGCGCTTGTTCGGTTCGGAAAATATTATGGGTTTAATGGACAAGCTGGGGATGGATGACAGTATCCCCATCACTTCCAAAATAATCACCCGCTCCCTGGAAAACGCCCAGCACCGTGTTGAACAGCGTAACTTTGATATCCGCAAGCATGTCCTCGAATATGATGATGTAATGAATCAGCAGCGCGAAGTCATTTACGCCCAGCGCCGGGCTGTGCTCATGGGTGAGAATCTGCGTGACAACATTATGGATATGCTAGAGAAAACAGTGACTGACACAGTCAATATGTTCAGCGGAGATAGCCCGTATCCGGAAGAGTGGGATCTTAAGAGCTTCCTTGAATACTGTGACAATCTCTTTCTCCCCGGGCATAAGCTGACAGCGGAGCAAATCGCGAACCTTAATAAAGAAGAGGTGCAGGAGCTTCTGCTTACTGAAGCCACTGCTTACTACGAACGCCGCGAGGAGCTGTTCGGTGCCGAGCTCATGCGCGAGATCGAACGCGCGGTCATGCTCCAGGTTGTGGACAGCAAGTGGATGGATCACTTGGATGCGATGGATATGCTGAGGGAAGGGATTGGGCTTAGGGCTTACGGCCAGCGCGATCCGTTGGTCGAATACCGGCACGAAGGGTTTGACATGTTCCAGGGCATGATTGACAGTATTCAGGAAGATATTGTCCGCTATCTGATGCGCGTAACGCCGCAAGCTGCGGAGCAAGAGCCACACCAAGAGGAACCGCAGAATCTCAGCACCAACCGCGACGAAGCGCAGCCGCTGCAGCCGGTACACATCGGGGAGCAAGTCGGTCGCAATGACCCCTGCCCCTGCGGCAGCGGCAAGAAATACAAGAAGTGCTGCGGCCGGACGGCATAGGCCCCGAGCGCTTGAGTAGTCCTATGGCGCTGGAGTGGTACTAGCAGAAGATGAAAATAGGCAAGCTGCCTTGCAGAGCGAACCGTCCGAGCAGAGGAGCGTTGTGAGCGCAGGCGACGAAGCGTTAAGCCGCGCCACAGGTTCACTTCAGGTATTACCCAAAGGTTTGGCGCGGTAGCAGAGTCGACAAGCGAACAGCTCCGGCGCGTGGTGCGAGACAGCCCAGTGGACTGTCTCGGCAAGGCAGATTGCCGGGAGTTTTTCAGAATAGCTAATTGAAAGGGATGATAGATGTGCTTGAAGAGTGGAAGCGTGAATTTGAGCTTTTATCCAAGCGTTTGGCAGATTTGAGGGTTTCTCTTTGACGTCGCTCAACGCGAAGGGAAAATTGAAGGGCTGGAACAGGAGTTAAACCGGCCGGATTTTTGGGAAGATCCAGTTGTTGCCCAGAAAACCATGCAGGAACTTTCGTATCAGCAGAGCAAAGTTAAGATTTACCGGAATTTGGAACGCGAACTGGAAGACCAGGCAATATTCTGGGAGCTGGCTGCGGAAGAAGGGGATGACACTCTCGAAGGAGAGATTGAACGGGGGGTCAAAAAACTTACGGACCACTTTGCCAATCTAGAATTGGAAATCCTCCTTAGCGGGCCTTATGACCGCAATAATGCCATTCTGACTTTGCATGCGGGTGCCGGGGGCACGGAAGCCCAGGATTGGGTTCAGATGCTCTACCGTATGTATGTGCGCTGGGGAGAACGGCGGGGGTATAAAGTCGAGACCCTCGATCTGCTGGCGGGAGAAGAGGCAGGGGTCAAGAGTGTGACATTATCGTTGGCCGGGGAGAATGCTTACGGTTACGCCAAGTCGGAAAAAGGGGTGCACCGTTTGGTACGCATCTCTCCGTTTGACGCCTCCGGACGCCGCCACACCTCCTTTGCCTCAGTCGATGTGATCCCAGAAGTCACTGATGACGCAGAAATAAATATTAACCCGGAAGAACTGCGCGTTGACACCTACCGTTCCGGAGGCGCGGGCGGCCAGCACGTCAACAAGACAGATTCCGCTGTGCGCATTACGCACTTGCCGACCGGGGTTGTGGTACAGTGCCAGAGTGAACGCTCCCAGATCCAGAACCGGGCTGTATCCATGCGCATTTTGCTGGCCAAGCTCCTGGAGCTGAAACGCAAGCAGCAGGAGGAAGAAATATCCGAGATCCGGGGAGAACAGCAAGAGATCGCTTGGGGCAGCCAAATCCGCTCTTATGTTTTCCACCCCTACAGCCTGGTGAAAGACCACCGGACGAATGTGGAAACCGGGAACGTCTCGGCTGTGATGGATGGGGAAATAGAGGAGTTTATCGCTGCCTACCTGCAGCATACAAAAAAGGTGCAGTAATCCAGGAGACAGGAGTCAGGAGTCAGAAGCTCATGGTATTCTGACTACTGACTACTGACTACTGAATTCTGACTACTGAATTCTGACTACCTGAATAGTAACGCTAGATTTATGCTAAGGGGGAATCCTGTTGTCAACCACGGAAATCAAACGCATGGCTAATGCTATCCGTCAGGACATCATCAAAATGTTAGTTCCAGCGAAGTCTGGGCACCCGGGTGGAAGCCTGTCTGCCGCCGATATTGTGGCTACCTTGTATTTTAAGGTCATGTGCGTAAAGCCTCAGGACCCGCACTGGTCGGAGCGCGACCGCTTTGTCCTGTCTAAGGGACATGCAGCTCCCGTGCTGTACGCGGCCTTAGCTGAAAAAGGGTATTTTCCCAAAGATGAGTTATGGGGGCTGCGTCAGACCGGACGCATGCTCCAGGGACACCCGGATATGAAAAATACCCCTGGGGTAGATATGACCACCGGCTCGCTCGGGCAGGGACTTTCTGCCGCTAACGGCATGGCCTTGGCAGGGAAGCTTGACCACAAAGATTATCGCGTGTATGTCGTGCTTGGTGACGGCGAGATGGACGAAGGGCAAGTCTGGGAAGCGGCTATGGCTGCGGCCCACTATAAGTTGGACAACCTTACGGCCATTCTCGACTTTAACGGCCTCCAGATTGACGGAACGACTGACAGTGTCATGTCTTCCGCTCCCCTTCCGGAAAAGTGGAAGGCTTTTGGCTGGCATGTGCTTGAAGTGGATGGGCATGACATCGAGGGTTTGCTCAAGGCTTTGGCCGAAGCTCAAGCGGTTGAAGGCAAACCCACTATCCTTATAGCGCGCACAGTTAAGGGCAAAGGGGTATCTTTCATGGAAAACCAGGTGGGCTGGCACGGCAATGCTCCCAGCACAGAGCAGGCTGAGCAAGCCATCCGAGAACTGGAAGAGGAGGCGGCTAACCTTGGCTGAAAAACAAGCAACCCGTGACGCTTATGGCAAAGCTCTCGTGGCTTTAGGCGCGGAAAACACTGAGATTGTGGTGCTCGATGCCGACCTTTCAAAGTCCACTAAGACCGCTGACTTTGCCAAAAACTATCCAGACCGCTTTTTTAACATGGGGATTGCCGAGCAGAATATGATCGGGACCGCAGCCGGCTTTGCTGCTGCCGGGAAAATTCCGTTTGCCAGCACGTTTGCCGTCTTCGCCACCGGACGCGCTTTTGAGCAAATCCGCAACTCTATTGCTTATCCCAAGCTTAATGTGAAGATTGCTGCCACCCATGCCGGAATTACGGTAGGAGAAGACGGGGCAACGCACCAGGCGATCGAAGATGTCGCCATCATGCGCACTCTGCCCAATATGACAGTATTGGTTCCGGCTGATGGGGAGGAAACGCGCCAAGCGGTATATGCTGCCGCTAAGCATCACGGTCCGGTCTACATCCGTATGGGCCGCTTGGATGTGCCGCTTCTGTTCGACAAGGACTACCGCTTTGAAATCGGCAAGGCCAACATTGTGCGTGCGGGCAAAGACGCAGCTATCATTGCGAATGGGATCATGGTGTCCAAAGCCCTGGAGGCGGCAGCCGAACTTTCCTCCTCCGGGATTGAAGTAAGCGTGGTTAATGTTGCTTCCGTCAAGCCTCTCGATCAGGAAACCATCATTCGCGTTGCCGCAGAGTGCGGAGCCGTGATCACGGCCGAGGAACATAACATCATCGGCGGCTTGGGCAGTGCCGTCGCTGAAGTTCTGGGGGAAAATAGGCCTACTCCCATGCTGAGGATCGGGCTTAAAGACAGCTTTGGGGAATCCGGCCGTCCCTTGGAAATTTTGGAAAAGTACGGCCTCACCAAGGACGAGATTGTTAAAGCTGTTCGTGCAGTCATGGAGCGGAAGTAGAATAGTGAATTTATATGTATTAAAAAATGCTATCAACGGGCTAATCTAAGCCCGTTTTCTTTTTTGTTAACAGGAAATCTACTTCTTGTGTCGAATTTAACAGTAGTTATGGGGAAACCGGGCTTTGCACACAAATCAAGGAGGAACTAGATGATTCAACTTAGTAATGTATCGAAAATTTACCAAAACGGTGCCCGGGCCCTTATTGATATTAACCTTAAAATCGGCAAAGGGGAGTTCGTGTTCCTGGTCGGGCCGAGCGGGGCCGGGAAATCCACTTTGGTCCGGCTTTTGTACCGGGAAGAGAAACCAACGCGGGGTCAGGTTTTAGTCAACAGCAAAAACCTAGTACGCATGCGTGAATATGAAGTACCATATTTGCGCCGGGGCATAGGAGTAATCTTTCAGGATTTCAAACTTCTTCCTAACAAAACGGTCGCAGAAAATGTCGCCTTTGCGCTTGAAGTCTTGGGTATGTCCACCCGGGAAGTTCAGGCCCGCACGCGCATCGCTTTAGAACTGGTGGGCTTAGGTGGCAAAGGGAAAGCTTTTCCCCATCAGCTTTCCGGCGGCGAGCAACAGCGAGTATGTGTCGCCCGCGCCATCATTAACAACCCGGGTTTGCTGGTTGCGGATGAGCCTACCGGCAATCTCGATCCTGAGAATGCCTGGGGGATTATGGATTTGCTCTACAACATCAACAAACGTGGAACCACCGTGATCATGGCAACGCACGCTAAAGACATCGTAGATCAAATGAAAAAACGCGTGGTCGCCATTGAAGGCGGGCGCCTGGTGCGGGATGAGGAGAAGGGGGGATATGGCTATGAAGCTTAACTCCCTGCGTTACATCATCCGCGAAACCCTTAACTCAGTCAGACGCAATCCCTGGTTAAGTGCGGCTTCAGTCCTAACCGTCATGGTATCATTGATAATCTTAGGCTTTTCTGTTTTCTTTTTGGCCAATGCCGCTAATATGGCTAAGACCTTTGAATCTGAGCTGGAA
The DNA here is from genome assembly GCF_054657415.1 of Paradesulfitobacterium aromaticivorans. Taxonomy (NCBI): domain Bacteria; kingdom Bacillati; phylum Bacillota; class Clostridia; order Eubacteriales; family Peptococcaceae; genus Paradesulfitobacterium; species Paradesulfitobacterium aromaticivorans. The sequence goes on from NZ_BAAHYT010000010.1 coordinate 1,225,685, forward strand.
ATTGCAGTCTTTATCGAGAAAAATGTTGCGCCCCAGCAACTCGACAGTCTTAAAACAGAGATCCAAAAGATGCCTCAGGTCGCTTCTGTAAGCATTGTCAGTAAGGAACAGGCTTTGGTTGAGTTCGGCAAAACAATGAGCAGCGGGAACAATAATTTACTTGAAGATCTAGGGGGGGTCAACCCTTTCCCGGATAAACTCACGGTAAAGGCATCTGACCCGCAAGCGGTTTCAGAACTGGCCACGCGAATTAAAACGCTTACAGGGGTGGAAAATGTACTTTACGGCCAGGACTTTGTGGACAAGCTTTTACAGTTCACGCACTGGCTGCGCTGGGTCGGCATCGGGGTAATAATCGCTTTTGCCATCGCCTCGATTGTCCTGATCTCGATCAACATTAAAATGAATATCTTCTCGCGCCGCCGCGAGATTCAGATTATGAAACTGGTAGGCGCTACAAATGGCTTTATCCGCTGGCCCTTTTTCATTGAGGGAATGTTTTTGGGTTTGGTTGGAGGGGCTTTGGCAGCAGGGACTGTCGGGGTCACTTATGATTGGCTGAGCGGGTACGTTCTGAGCACGCTCACCTTCCTGCCGGTTGTGCAAAACCCGCTGTTGTTCTGGCAGGTCTTAGGAGGACTGCTTCTCTCCGGGATGGTTATTGGGGCCATTGGCACTGCGATCTCCCTGCGTCAGTTCCTTAAGATATAGTCCTCAACGAAAGCTGCAAGGAAGAACAAAGGCACCAATGTTAGAATTCCTGAGAAATTTGAGGAGGGGTCTCATTTTGAAAAAAGTTGTTCCGGCACTTATCCTCTCTTTAGCCCTGCTTATTTCCTCCGGGCCTGCGCTTAAAGCGGATGAATTGGATCAAGCCGTGCGCGAGCAGCAGAAACTAACGGAGCAGACTAATCAAGTGCAAGGGCGCTTAAACCAGCTGACCTATACCGCAGATAAAATGAAGAAACAGCAGGATGAGCTGAAAGTCCAGATTTCTGCAGCGACAGTCACCCTGAATCAGAAGCAGAGCTCTTATAAACAGGCTCAGGCGCAGGTGAGCGCTTCGGAAAAGGAACTGCAGACTAAGGTTGAGCAGCTTGATAAACGGCGGCTGGCCTTGGCGCAAAGGGTGCGCGGCATCTATGAGAATGGTCAGGTAAGCTATCTGGAGATCCTGTTCGAGTCTTCAAACATCAGCGATTTTATCACAAGGGTCGAATACTTAAGCAGACTTGTGGGCAACGATCGGCAACTGCTGGCAGATATCCGCACGGAGAAAGAGCAAATAGCGAAAAAAACTGAGGAATTAAAAGTTGCGCGCGATCAGGCGGCAAGCTTGCAGGCGCAGGCAACTGCAGCCAAAACAGAATTGGACAGCAAGAATAATCAGCTCCAGATCTCTCTTACTGAGAATAAAAAAGTACAGCAGGAGCTGTCTGATCAGATTGAACAGTTAGAGAAAGATTCTAACGCAATTGGTGAAAAGATTCGCCAACTGCAGCGGTCCCGTACAGGTGGAGTTGTCGGTTCAGTCAGTAACTGGCCTCTTCCGGGTCGGTATGAGATAAGCTCACCTTTTGGCTACCGCACTCACCCGATCACCGGCCAGCGCAAATTACACACCGGTATTGATCTTCCCGCTCCCACCGGGACTTCGATCCAGGCGGCAGGGGACGGGGAAGTAATCTACGCCGGTTGGTATGGTGCCTACGGCAACGCGGTTGTTATTGACCATGGGGAGGGAACGTCCACACTTTACGGTCATCAGTCCCGTATTGCTGTGAGCAATGGAGACACGGTCAAAGCCGGACAGGTTATTGGGTATGTTGGTTCCACAGGGTGGAGCACCGGACCTCACCTTCATTTTGAGGTCAGGGTTGGCGGAAACCCCACTGATCCTTTAAGGTATTTCAATTGATGAACAAGCATATACTTACACAGAGATCAAAGACAAGCTTTGAAATATAAAGAGGGGCTTGTTAAATAATTAGGATAACGGGGCTTAAGGATACTTAAGCCCGGGCAGGGCAGGAAGGGGCTAAGGTTTTGGCGGAGTGGAATGGAAAAAGAGTACTTAAATATTTTGGGGCTATCTTTCTTTTGTTTTCAGTCGTAACAACGATAGCCGTTGGCTCGGTAGTCGTCGCAAACTTTAACAACATTGGCCGTTTTTTACGGGTAGTTGAACTGATCCACGATGAATATCTGGACAAGGCCAGCACAGAACAATTGGTTGACGGTGCGACCCGCGGTATCGTTGATTCTCTCAAAGATCCCTACTCGACCTATCTCGATGCTCAGGAAAATGCAAAACTATTTGAACAGATTGAGGGCAAATTTGGCGGGGTAGGGATTCTGCTTAGCGTCAAGGATCCGAAAAAGCTGGTGGTCCTGCGCCCCTTAAAAAGCACCCCTGCAGCTAAGGCCGGTATCCAGGCCGGGGATGTTGTCGTAAAAATTGACAACACTGAGACATCCACCATCGACCAGGATAAAGCAGTCACCCTCATGCGCGGGGAGCCTGGGACTAAAGTTACTTTGGTCTTGTACCGCGACAGTGAGAAAAGAAATGTTACCGTAACCCTTACACGCGAGAAAATAGCAGTGCCCACGGTTGAGGGTAAAGCTTTGCCAGGTCATCCGGAAATAGCCTATATTGAAATTTCCCAGTTCGCTTCGGAAACGGGCAATGACTTGGCCGGGATTTTAAAAAGCATGGACATCAAAAAGTATAAAGGGATAGTTCTCGACTTGCGTTATAATCCGGGCGGAGAGCTGGAAGCCGCGGTCCAGGTAGCGAGCTACTTTGTCCCGCCGGGGCCGGTGACCTACATTGTGGATAAAAACGGCAATATCGATACCAAATATGCCGGTGACAACTATTTGAATATGCCGCTGGTAGTCCTGGTCAACGGGGAAAGCGCCTCCGCAGCCGAGATTGTCTCCGGGGCGATTAAAGACAAAGGCACAGGCACTTTAATCGGGGTCAAAACGTTTGGCAAAGGGATTGTCCAGACCATTTTCCCGCTCGATCATGGCACCAGTGTCAAGCTCACCACGGCCAAATACTTAACTCCCAATAAGCTCGATATTCACAAAAAAGGAATCGAACCTGATGTCCAAGTCGAGCTAACCAAGGGGCAAGACCCGACCGTTTCCCCGACGGACACCAAGTTTGATCCCCAATTGCAAACGGCTGTGGATGTGCTGAACAAGAAGATAGGAAGTAAATAGAGGTAAAAATTTATAGTAGTAATGAATCAGAAATTTCCGTACATCCCGTTCTGCTTGGTTATTATCGAAGGGGACATCTGGGTCAAACAGATGCTCCATCATTTAGCTAATTCGTTCGTGGGTAAGGAGTTGGCCTGGTTCAAGTAGATTGCGGTGGCGCGAAGCCTAGGGCTGTATTAAACCGGGGCGATACACAGAGTCTCCAATCATTCACGCCGAGCTTACTTGTGGGTTCGGTTAGTCGATTCAAAACCATACAAAAGATGGCTTCCCTACTAAAGACACAAAAATTTTGAAGATAAGAAGGAATTTTTTTAGTATTGGCGAAATATTAAGTACTAGGAAACAACATCGTTGTTTATTATGCAACAGCTAGGGTGGATAACAATGTATGATGGAATACAATCAGTACAACGTGCACTATACGTCTTGGAACGTTTGGCTTTATGTAAAGAGGGCGCTACGGCATCAGAAATAGCCAAAGAATTAGGTGTCAACCGCAGTACAGTATTTCGGTTAATGGAAACGTTAATTGAGGAAGGTTATGTGAGGCAGGCAACGCTGACGAAGCGTTACCACCTTACCATGAGAGTATTTTCCCTAGGGAGTAAGTTATTAACGGAGATGAATATTCAGTCGTCTGCGCGCTGGGTACTGGAAGCCTTGCAGAAAGAAATAGGGCATACCGTTCATCTTGGCTTAAGAGATTTATTTGAAGTCGTCTATATCGATAAAATTTCGGGCAACAGCCCTATCCAAATGTATTCCATGATTGGGAAGCGGGCACCGCTCTATTGTACCGCCATCGGTAAGGCTATTTTAGCCTTTATGCGTGATGATGAAATTGAAACGTTTTTTAATACTACTAAGTTTGATAGCTTTACACCTTTTACCCTAACGGACCCAGCAGCTATTAGAAGGGATTTAGAGCTCACCCGGACCAGAGGGTATACCCTGGATTTAGAAGAACATGAAATGGGAATCCGCTGTGTGGCGGCTCCGATCTTTAATTTCAATCAAGAAGTTATAGGTAGTATAAGTGTCGCGGCAGTCGCTATTAACTTAGGAAACAGAGATATCGAAGAACATGCCGATGCTACGGTACAGGCTGCGAAAACCATAAGTTCTCTTATGGGTGCCCATTTTTAATTATTATGACATTGTTGCACAACAATGTTGCGATATAAGCAACAAAAAGCAAAGGAGGACTGAAGAAGATGCCAGAAATTACCACTGATAACCCAGCGCAATTTATTTTACAGGAAAAGCTGGTGGCAATACTTCGAAATGTGGAAGAAACTAAACTTCTAAAAATTATAGAGGTCTTCCGGGATTCGGGAATTAAAGTTGCGGAAGTAACTTTAAATACTCCTGGCGCCTTGCCCATTCTGGCAAAAATTACTGCGAAGTTTGGTAAAGATATGTTGTTGGGGGCAGGGACAGTTACTTCGAGTCAAGATGTCCACAAAGCGGTCGAATCCGGCGCCAAATTTATTGTAATGCCGACCATGATTCCTGAGGTAATTAGAACTGCTAAAGCTTTAAATGTTGCAGTTATGCCAGGCGCTTTTTCGCCGACAGAAATCCAGCAAGCCTATCTTCTCGGGGCAGATGTCATCAAAGTATTCCCAGCCGGCAGTTTGGGTTCTGCTTACTTTCGTGAAATAAAGGGCCCGATGCCTGAGATTCCACTGGCTGCCGTGGGCGGAATTACCCTGGAAAATGGGCAAGCGTATCTGGAGGCTGGGGCTAAAGTTTTAGGTGTCGGTTCAGCATTGACCCCTAGGGATATTTTGGCGAAGGAAGACTGGTCAAAACTAGCTGAATTGGCTAAACGATTTAAACAGCTGGTTAGCAGATAACATAATGATCTTACCGGGTTCACATACGAAGATCATTAAGACAAGCGATTATATAGCTTACTGACCAGGGAGCCGGAGATTTTTCAGGAAAAAGTGATTGTGCTTGAATGACGAGACTGTCACCTTAACTAACGGGGGGTAGGAAACATGAAAGAATCATTGCTGATGATACCTGGTCCATGCGCCGTGAGTGAAGAAGTGCTAAAAGCAATGAGTCAACCTCTGGTGCCACATTATGGCGAGGATTGGGTGCGGGAGTATAACGATACCCGTGATGCTCTAAAGCCGTTGTTTGGCACAAAAGAAGATATCTATTTAACCGTAGGTTCGGGCCATGCTGGAATAGAGACTGCTGTGAATGCTTTGGCAGGTAGCGGTGAAAAAATTCTCGTCCTGGAAAATGGTTTTTTTGGTGAACGCATTGAGATCATTTCTCGGTGCTACGGGATTGAAACTGTTACGCTTAAAGAGGAATGGGGAACACCGGTTGATCCAAATAAGGTCGAGGATGTTTTGAAAAAAGATGACAAGATCAAAGCAGTTGCGGTCGTCCATGGTGAGACATCTACGGGTGTTCTTAATCCTGTTCAAGCGATTGGCGAAATCACCAGAAGATTCGGCTTGCCTCTCTTCGTTGATGCGGTTTGTTCAATCGGCGGCACGGAATTTCATATGGACGAGTGGGGAGTTGATATTGGCGTAACCGCTTCCCAGAAGGGACTTTCTGCCCCACCTGGGCTGGCCATTATTGCTGTTAGTGAAAAAATGCGGGAGTTCCTGGCTGCCAGAAAAAATTCAGCGGTGGGATGGTATTTAAATTTAAATATATGGCGGGAGTTTGAAGAGAAGCAGAAAGAATTTCAACCCTATGGGATAACAATGGCGGTTAATCTTGTCAGAGCGTTAAAAGTTAGTTTGGATCAGATTCACGTAGAGGGATTAGCACAACGTTTTGGAAGGCATGCTGATATATCTAAAAGGCTGAGAGATGGTTTGGCTGTTATGGGTCTGGAATCTTTTGGACATGGGGTACCGCTTCCTCTGGTTACGGCAGTCAAGTGCCCGCCAGGAGTGAAATCGGCTGAAATCGTCTCTTATATGCGCAAAGAATTTCAAATATATATTAGCCAGGGGTTAGGTGCATATCGAGACAACACATTCCGAGTGGGACACATGGGACTGGCGGCGGATACTAAAGCGGTCGATTCCTTTTTGACAGCAATGCAAACTTTTCTTAAGTAGCACAAAATTAAGTATGAAACTTGATTTGGAAGGAATCTTGAGCGGAAACCATGGATTATGTGCCTAAATAGGGGAGGAGAGAATACTTGGACCTACATTTAATTGCGAAGAGAGCCCTGCTTGACTATATGGCCGTTAAAAATACGGAAACAGTTCTAATCGTTAGCGATGGTCAGATACCCGAAGTCGTTGGAGCATTTCTAAGCGCTGCGCGTGAATTAGCAAAAGAAGCAATTCTGGTGGAATTTACACCACGGTCGCGTAACGGCGAGGAACCTCCGTTTACTGTTGCTGCTGCCATGGCTGCAGCGGATGTGGCGTTAATTCCAACTTCAAAATCTCTTACCCATACCAGAGCGCGCCGGGAGGCGAACCTATCCGGGACTAGAATTGCCAGTATGCCTATGATCACGGCTGAGATGATGAACAGAACCCTTATGGTAGATTATGAGAGTATGGTGACCTTAACTAAAAAATACGCCAACGCCTTGAGTAAGGGTAATACCGTACACATAACTTCGCCGGCGGGAACAGACTTGGTCATGAAAATAGAAGGTCGTGACGGAATTGTGGATTCAGGCGAAATTCAACAATCCGGTGCTTCCGGAAACCTTCCGGCCGGTGAGGCTTGCATAGCTCCCCAGGAGGGTTCGGCTCAGGGAATCCTTGTTTTCGACGGTTCTTTAGCTCAGTGGGGTAAGCTCGATGAACCTGTAACGATCACGGTTAAAGATGGTCTTGCCACTTCGATTAGTGGGAATAAAGCCGCCGATTGGCTATGGGAAACCGTTCAGACTTGTGGTGTACCTGGTACCAATATTGCCGAATTGGGGATTGGCACGAATGCCAGATCTGTAGTTTCCGGAAATATATTAGAAGACGAAAAGGCTATTGGCACTGTCCATGTAGCTTTAGGTGATAACAAAGGTTTAGGTGGAATGACGGAAGCCGGTGTTCATCTCGATGGGTTAATCCTTTCACCAACCGTGGCGATAGACGGGAAGGTAGTAATAAAAGACGGAATATTGTTGCTCTGACGCAGATAATAATTAGCTCTAAAAAAGGGGGTTGGAGTATGACTAAAATCAACATGAGTTGCGGTCAAACAATGTTAGCGGCTAAGGCCTTAACAAAAATGTCGCAGCAAATTTATGAACCTATTTACTATCCTCCCTATTGGCAGCGGGAAGAAAAGGTAATTACCATGTTACGTCAGGTTTACCGGACTCACAATGACATCCTGCTTTTGGCCGGCAGCGGTACATATGGCATTGAAGCTGGTTTGCGCAGTGTATTTGAAGCCGGAGAAAAGGTGCTTGTAATTAACTCTGGAGTTTTTGGTGCGGTAAGTCGGTATCTGTTAGAAATCCTGGGCGCTGTCCCGGTGGAAATCAAAGTCGATTATGGGAGCAAAGTTGATTTGGACTTAGTCAGGGATACGCTGGTTCGGGACGGCAATATCAGAGGATTGTTTGTGGTTCATGATGAGACTACAACTGGAACAATTCAGCCGATCCGTGAACTTGGGGCAATTGCGGCCGAATTCGATCTGATTTATGCAGTTGATGCCATTTCTTCGCTAGCCGGTCTAGAATTAGCCACCGATGAATGGGGTATCGATTTATGCTTTGCCAGCCCTCAGAAATGTTTAAATGGGCCACAAGGATTAGCCCTGGTTGCTGTCAGCACTAAAGCTTGGGACAAGATAAAAATACGGCCGCGAGTGACCAACTCTTTATCCCTGGATTTAGAAGTTTGGCGGCGTTATCACGATGTGAAGGTCAAGGCCTATCACCGTTGGTGGCAAGATGGGGGTGTGGAACCGAAACCGGAGGGAAGGGCGCCGCATGAGGTATCACCGTCGGCGACTCTGGTTTTTGGTTTGGAGGGTGCCCTTGAGGAATTGCTGGAGGAAGGCCTGGAGAATGCCATCGAGCGACAACGTATAGCCGGTCGAGCTGTACGCCGGGCAGTTCAGGCCCTCGGTTTGCATATTGTGGCGAAAAGCGAGGAGTTAGCGTCAGATGTGGCAACTGTGGTTAAGCTTCCTCAAGGAATTGATGAAAAAGATTTCCGGGCTCTGATGTGGGGAAACTACGGGGTAGCTATTGGGAACGGAGAAATCGGTACGGATAATGTCCGGATCGGGACCATGGGTTTAGTAGCTTCTCCCCAGTATGTCTTGCCTACTATTGAGGCGTTGGAAAATACCCTGACTGATTTTGGTGTTAAAATTGAACGGGGTAAGGGTTTAGAGGCAGCTCGTGCAACTTTTGCATCCGTTCAGATAGCTAAGGGTTAAGCCTGATAAAAGTCGAAGTCGGAAAGATGTGGAAACAGTGTTTGCTCAGATATGGAGGAGATGGCTGCCCGGATTGACAGGGGATTAACTCATGGATCAGTTGTTAGAGTGTGTTCTGGAACGCAATTCACATAATTGAGGAGGATAAAGTATGGGGGTTTACCATTTGACGGAATCGGATATCGAACCACTTTTAGAAGGATTGGCTATCCTTGGTACGGGTGGAGGTGGCAGCCCGGAATGGGGCCGCAACATTCTTAGGAAAGATTTTCGGGAAGGCCGTCAAATTACGTTGATTGATGTCGAGGATGTCGATGATGAAGCTTTAATTATCAGTGGCGGAATTATGGGTTCGGTAAAAATCTTAGATAGCATGGATACAGAAGAAGTTCTGGCCCGCTGGGAACAAAGATTTGAAGTGCAGGAGGCGGCCCAAGCCATGGCCAACTACCTGGGACGGAACGTTGACTATGTCGTTCCTTTCGAGGTCGGGGGATTAAATACCCCGGTCATACTGTCCCTGGCGGCCCGCATGGGTATTGCGACCATTAACGGGGATGCCCTGGGACGGTCGGCGCCGGAAACCCAGATGACCAGTTTCATAGGGCATGGCATATCTTTAACTCCGATGCCATTAGCTGATGCCGAAGGGAATGTCATTATTGTGACAGACCAGGTTAAATCCGTCTTTGCTGATCAAATCGGACGCTGGATGATCACCCAAGGCGGGGGTATGGGTGGAAATAGTCACTATCCTATGAGCGGGGCGCAAATTAAAAAAGCTGTGGTTCCTGGTACAATTACCAAAGCCCTAGCCATTGGCCGGGCTCTTCGAGCGGCGCGGGAACAAGGCCAAAATGCAGTCGCGACCGTTGTAGCGGAAGTCCAAGGGTTGGAGTTATTCCAGGGTGAAGTAACTCTGTGTGCCGGCGAGGACCGGGGCGGTTTCTATATTACAAATGTGGAACTCAGCGGGGAAGGGAAATTTGCCGGCTTGATGGCCAAACTGGTCATTAAGAATGAGACGATGGCTTTATGGATAGATGGTGTGGTTAAGGCTATTTTCCCGGATGCCGTTTACATGCTTAATCCCCAGAACGGCGCAGGGATTATGAGTACGGATATTGCTGTCGGTAAAAAAATGGTGCTTATTGGGCAACCCTGTCATCCCCGCCTGCGGGAAGCATTGCAGAACTCAGTAGCCGCCGAAGCGTTTGGCGGTGCCCGTTACGGACATCCGGAGTTACATTATGTGCCCATGGAGGAACTTAACCCGGAACTCAAGAGCCTTTAGAAAGAACTGCATTTTCCGGGTATACAGACAGGCCGCAAGCGGCACCAACAGAAAGATTAAAAAAACCTTGGGCTAGAGCATTGCCCTTGGAGCATTTAAAGTAAGCCTTTCCTAAGCAGAGAGTAACACATGTTGTTAGAGAAGGAGGAAAAATCTTGGGAGCTAGCCATGATGTATCAACGGGCAAATTCAAAAACTGGCAATGGTTATGGCAGACCCAGTTAGGGATATCTGTTATATCGATTATCCTTTCCCTTATGGTTCTGGCTGTGACGGCCTTAATTTATGGTTCCCAACCGCTGGCTGTGTTAACGGCCCTTTTCCAAGGAGCTTTGCGTGGTAAACAATCGATCGTTTCTACATTAACAGAAACCGCTCCTTTGATTTTATCCGGGTTAGCCGTACTGTTGCCTTATCGTGCTGGGTTTTTTAACATCGGTGGGCAAGGACAATTAGAAATTGGGGCGGTGGCGGCAGTTTTTGTGGCTACGACCTGGCATGCTTCCTCACTGGTTGTGATGGTGGTATCCTTGTTGGTGGCTATGCTAGTAGGGGTAATCGGTATGGTAATCCCATTGTTGCTGAAAATTAAGCGTGGAGCCAGTGAAGTAACTACGACTATAATGATGAATTTCGCCAGTGTGAACTTAGTTTATGCTTTAGTGACCGGAGTCATGAAAGATAAAGAATCGTTTTACGGAGCTACCCGGGCCGTACCCAAAGCGGTCCAACTTCCTAAAATCCCTGAAGCGTTGGGTGTTCATGCCGGTGTGTGGTTAGCTGTGGTTTTGGCTTTAATCCTGTTTTGGTTTTTGCAGCGTTCTGTTTTTGGCATGCATCTAAAAGCCGTGGGCTATAACCAGAAAGCGGCCCAGGCGGCGGGGATTTCTGTTAATAAAGTGCTTAGCGTAGCCGTTTTATTAGGAGCGGCGATGGCCGGGCTGGCCGGTGGAATAGAGGTCTTGGGAGTCACGGAGCGGGTAGCTGAGGGATGGTCTCTGCCCTGGGGTTTTACCGGAATTTCAGTAGCGTTCTTGGGCGGTAATGCCTTAGGGGTGATTCCGGTTTCTTTTCTGCTAGCTATTATGGAAACTGGGTCCCGTTATATGCAGGCAATGACCGGAGTGCCTTCCGCTTTGATCGATTTGATGAAAGGGATTCCGGTACTGGTATTTATCTGTTTGAAAGCAGTAGCATTATTAAATGCTAAGAGAGTGGTCGTCCGCCCGCGGGAGCGTAGCAAAGACGCAGGCCAAGAGATGTTTACAGCGGGGGGGAGTAAGTAATGAGCGCAAATTGGTGGATTGATTTTATTTTAGCTATGATCCGGGAAGCAACTCCGTTGATTTTTGGCGCGCTGGCGGTCTTGCTGGCAGAAAGAGCGGGCGTGATGTTTATCGGAGTGGAAGGGGCTATGCTGACTGGTGCCATAACCGGTTTTTTGGGTGTGGTTTTCAGCGGCAGTATCTTGGTAGGTATTTTGCTGTCCTTGGTGGCCGGACTCTTAACCGGTTTCATTCAAGTCCTAACAACTGTATTTTTGCCTACGGATCAGGTGGTGACAGGTATTGCCTTTAACCTTACTGCTTTGGGGCTTACGAGTTTCATTTACCGGATAGCCGGGGCTCAGGCTCAACACATCATACCGACTGTCGGCCCCATCATTTGGCGATTCACGTTTTTCGAAGTTTTCGGTTTGGTTTTAACGGTTGCAATGTGGTGGTTTCTCTTTCGCACCGGAACCGGGCTAAAGTTGCGCTCGATGGGCGAAAATGCCCATGCCGCAAATGCTGCTGGGATGAATGTACCGGTGGTGCGTTCTATAGTGTTGCTGGTTTCTGGGATTATTGCTTCTTTAGGGGGAGCGGCCCTGACGCTTGGGTGGGTTGGCGGTTTTACAGAGAATATTACTTTAGGACGTGGTTTTATTGCTTTAGCGGCCGTTTATTTTGGCCGTTGGAATCCTCTCTTTGCTACGGCAGCGGCGTTGGTTTTCGGTGGCGGGGAAGCGCTGGCTTTCCGGGCTCAAGCTACGGGAGCTGGGTTAAACACTTTTTATTTCATGATGATTCCCTATGTTTTAACCTTATTAGTTATTGGCATCACCGGTCAATCGCGCGGTCCAGGGGATGTCGGCAAACCGTATATAAGGGGGTGATGCTTACCGGATAAAGTAATTAACGCACATACCAGTTTTTTTAAAACATGGCTTCTATTTCTAGGTGAAGGTATTGAAGGAGGTAATTAAATTGAAGAAAAAAGGTTTCATAATCGTGTCTATTCTGTTAATTGGAGCTCTTCTCCTAGCAGGCTGTGGTAACCAGACCGCTTCCCAGCCGGCTTCCCAGGATCAAGGACAAAAGAAACAAATTAAAGTTGGGGCGTTGTTTTCTATTCCGGATCCGGCTCATGCCGGCGGCTGGGATCAGGCGCAGTATGCCGGTCTCCAAGTGCTAAAGAACAAATACGGTTGGGATGTTCAAATTGCCGAAAGTGTACCATACCCGAAAATTAGTGAGATTGCCAGCGGCTACATGGATAAAGGCTTTGACATGATTATTTTTCCGGATAACGGGGAAATTGAATCTTTCAAATCATTGCCCCAAAAATATCCTGATAAATGGATGGTAATGATGTCTCTCGTCGATAAGCTGCCTGATGCTCAAAAGGTAGCAGCTTGGAGCCCCAATATGTATTCCTATGGCGTAACGGTCGGAATTGCCGCAGCTAAAACCACAAAAAGCGGTACAATTGAAGTTGTGGGTGGCATGCCTATCCCTGCCCTCAAAGATCTATTCAGTGGCATAATTGAAGGTGCTAAAGCCGTGCGTCCGGATATTAAAGTCATTACTTACTGGGCCGGGGACTGGATGGATGTAGCTAAGCATAAGGAAATCACCAATATGGGAATTGATAAAGGAGCCGATGTTGTCTTTACCGTGACCGGACCGGGAACCAAAGGGGTTTATGATGCGGTTTCGTCCCATCCTGGGGTTAAGGAAATCGGTTATGCGGCCGATTTATACGAATACGCTCCTAAGGCGATTATGACTAGCTTGCTGATAGATACACCCAAGATGTATACAGATATGGCAGAAGCTTACCTGAGCGGTAAAATAGAGAAGAAAATAACTGATGTTGGCCCAGAATATTTCAAGTTTGCTGACTTCCGTGGCTCTGTCCCGGCTGACGTGGAAAAGGCTATCCGCGATGCAGTGGCTCAGTATCAAAAAGGCGAACTGAAAGTGCCGCGTGTTATTCATGACGAGATAACAAAGTAATTTTAGATACACCGTTGCTAAATGAATTAGCTACCGTACCATGGCTGTGCTCATGCCGACTTCTGGCCGGCTTGAGTACGGCCCCGGTCCGGGAAAACAGGAGGTTAAGTTTATGGGCGCCAGGGTGGAGGCTATACAGGCAGTGGAGGATGATACCCAGACCAAGCCTGTGATCGAAATGCTCAGTATCAATAAATCCTTCGGCAGTGTGCTGGCGTTGGATGATGTAACATTTACCCTGGGAGCGGGGGAAATCCGGGCGCTGGTAGGGGAGAACGGAGCCGGCAAAAGTACTTTGATGAATATTCTATACGGTATGTATCGCCAGGACAGTGGCCGGATTTTCATACAGGGATCCGAGGTCCCTGCCAAATGGTCCCCGCGTTTGGCCATCGAAAAAGGAATTGGCATGATTCATCAACATTTTTCCTTGATTGCTAATCATACAGTGTTGGAAAATATAGTCATGCCAACCTTAAAATGGAGGGATATTTTCCCGCAGTGGAAAAAAGCTGAACAAGAAATCACGAAAATTATAGCCGAATACGGTTTTCAAGTGCGTTTAAGGGACAGGGTTGAAACCCTGTCTATCGGAGAACAGCAACAAGTAGAAATCCTTAAGGCTTTATACCAAGGGGCTAAGGTTTTAATTCTGGATGAACCTACCGGAGTATTAACCCCACAACAGGCTGAGTCTTTATTGAAATTTTTGGTGAACTTAAAAAACCGCGGTTATTCAGTAGTTCTGGTAACGCATAAACTCGCGGAAGCTATGGAGATTTGTGATAATATTACCGTTTTACGGGGCGGTAAACACGTCGATACAGTCTCCAAACTGGCAACAACGCCTCAGGAAATTGCCCGGATGATGGTGGACCGGGATTGGATCACCCCTTTAAGAAGCCAGGAATTGCCGGCCGGGGCTGAGCCGGTCCTGGAAGCTACCGGATTAACTGTGAACGATGAAAATGGGCAAGTGCAATTGGAAGATGTATCCCTGACTGTGGCTGCCGGTGAAATTCTAGGTGTAGCTGGAGTAGCCGGTAATGGTCAAAATGAGCTGGCGGAAACTTTGGTGGGATTGCACCATCCCCGCAGCGGTGATCTTCGGATGGGTGGACAAAATATCACCAAATGGAGCGTGGGTAAACGGCGCTTGGCCGGTATGGGCTATATTCCTGAAGACAGGCATACCGTCGGGATGGTTAGTGAAATGAGTGTGGCGGAAAACCTGGTTCTTGATATGGTGAACCAGGAACCATATTCCCGCTATGGGTTTGTCCAGTCCCGGGTCATCGATGAAAAGGCCAGCGAAGCGATTAGGGCTTATACCGTGAAAACCAACTCGGCTGATACTCCTATCGGTAATTTATCCGGTGGTAATCAGCAAAAAGTGATCATGGCCCGGACGATGTTGGGAAATCCCAAATTGATTATTGCCTGTCAGCCGACTCGGGGGTTGGATTTTACTGCGACAGAATATGTGCATAAAAAACTATTGGAAAGTGCCCAAAATGGGGTAGGTGTGATCCTTGTTTCCAGTGATTTGGATGAGCTCTTAGAGTTATCTCACACCGTGATTGTGATGTACCACGGAAAAGTGGTGGGGCGCTTCCGGCGGGACGAGGTGGATTTAGACCGTCTTGGCTTAATGATGGCTGGCGTTGGGATTGCTTAATAGAATCCTAAAATCATACTGTACTTAAATGCTAAGAAAAAGAAGGTGAAACGTTTGTCAAAGATTAACGTGTTGGGTATTTCTGGTAGCCCTCGCCAGGGAAACAGCAGCTTTTTGCTGACTAAGGCTCTGGCAGCGGCACAGGCGGTGGCTCCGGAACAAGTTGAGATTAAGGAGTATTCCTTCCGGGCTAAAAAAGTAGGTCCTTGCCTGTCTTGTTTTCGTTGTTCGCAATTGGATGGGGAGTGTTGTCTAAAAGACGATTTTCAAGAACTGAGAGATCTTTGGTTGGCCGCTGATGTGGTGCTTTACTCTGTGCCGGTTTACCATATGGGGATTCCTGGACAGTTAAAGTGTTTTATCGATCGCTTAGGTAACAGTATGTTCGCTATATACCAGGGACTCTTTAACCCGGGGGAAGAAAAACTACCCCGTCTTTTAAAAGTGATCGGCGGAATTGCTCAAGGAGCGCACATTTTTTCCGGTCAAGAGCATGCTTTGACGCAAATTATTAACCATGCTATGTTGATGCAATCCATTCCGGTTACCGGGGATATGTGGCAATCTTATATCGGGGCTGGAGGATGGACCAGCAATGATATTGATCGCAAAGCTTTAAGCAAGCAGGCCGAGGCAAAGCAAACAGCGGCCCTTTTAGCGGTAAAAGCGGCTGAGGACGTGGGCAAACGGGCGGTGGAAACGGCCTTAATTCTGCGCTCCGGAGCGCTGGCTCATAAGCAAGAGCTTAGTAAGGATCCTACTTACAAGCCTTTGCTGGATCGGTTAGACTAAGAAACACTAAATTTTAAGAGTCGAACAGAACGGAAATAAATCGGAGGACGTACGAATTTGCTGACGATACGGGTTGATGAAGGAAAATGTAACGGCTGCGGCCAATGCCAGGTGGTGTGCGCATTAGGCCGTGCTCGGGACCAGGGACAGCCTGGATGGCCGGTACAATCCAATGCTAGGCTAGACCATCGCCGGCAGGTGCGGGATTTGCCATTGCCTTTGCTAAACATCAGCGGGGCGAAGGAACAGAGGATAATCAACATCTGTCGGCACTGTGAAAAGCCCCTTTGTGTTGATGCTTGCGTAGCTAAAGCTTTAATGATCGACGAAAAACAAAATATCGTGCGTTTAGAGCGGGAAAAGTGTGTCGGGTGCCGTAGTTGTGTGATGGAATGCCCATTTGGGGCGGTTCGATTCCCCCATGCCGCAGCAGAAGAGGAGACAATACCCTCCTTAGGGACAACGCTTAGGCCTAATCGGTATTCTTCGCTAGAGCAAGACGGGCGCGCTCTTAAGTGTGAAGGATGTCTGGAATGGGATGAACCTTTATGTGCCGCATTCTGCCCCACCGGGGCGCTTCAGGCCAGCCGTATGAGTCATGGAATGGCTACAACGACCAGGCGTCGGCGGGCGGCGCTGATCAGCTTGCAAAGAGTGGGGGCGAACTCCGGACATTGTCAGCAGAAGGGCGGATTCGATGGTTAAGAAATATATCATCATTGGGGGCAGTATCGCGGGTTTGGCTGCAATAACGGCACTGCGGTCAAGTGACCCCAGTGGGGAAATCACCATGATATCGGAAGAAAATTATCTGCCATATTCCAAAGTTTTGTTAACCCATTGGATTGCCGGTCATGTCCGGGAAGAGAATCTTTATTTAATAAGTAAAGATTTTTTCCGGGAGCAGAGGGTAACAGCATTATTTGGCAAAAAAGCAGTTTTACTTGACCCGGATCAACGGATCGTGAAGCTTGATGATGATAGCGTTCTGGTTTATGATCACCTTTTGATCGCCAGCGGGGGCCGTCCGACTATTCCGTCTGGTATACCGGTCGGGACAGCTGGAATTACCGGGTTGCGCACGCTGGAGGATGCCCGGTATATCATGGCCCAAGCTCGGGCCGGAGCTCCGGTTGTTATTTTTGGCGGTGGTTTGGTCGGGGTGAAGTTGGCTTGTGCGTTGCGGGAAGCCGGTTACGCTGCGCATATGATCGTCAGTTCCCCGACGGTTTTGTCCCAAGCAGCCGATCTAGAAGCCGGAAAATTAATCAGTGAACGGATGCTGGCCAATGGTATTGAGATTAGTACGCAAACTGATCTCGAACGCGTTATTTGTGGACCCCATGGTGTTGCAGAAATAATTTTGACGGATGGCCGGACGATACCGTGCCAGATGTTAGTGGCTGCCAAAGGGGTCAAGCCTAATTTGGATTTCCTCCCGCCCCAAGTTGCGGCGGAACAGGGACTGCCGGTGGATAGCCGGATGAGAACTGAAATGCCGAATGTATGGGCTGCAGGGGATGTGGCCGCCACGTATGAAATCACCCGTCGGGAATACCGGACCGTGGCAATTTGGCCACATGCCGTCGAACAGGGAAGGGTAGCCGGCAGGAATATGGCGGGATGGGTCAGGCATAGCCGAGGTTCCCTAGCTCGCAATGCCTTGGAAATCCTAGGTCTACCTTATATATCTATGGGTATCGTACGACCGAGTTCGCAAGGTGACTGGGATGTCGAGAGCCAGAGTGGAAAAAACACCTACCGGAAATTAGTTTACAGGGGAGGTAAATTAGTCGGTGCTGTTTTATTGGGCCGTGTGGATGAGGCCGGAGTCCTGCAAGCCCGGATCCGACGGGATAATCCAGTGCCGTGGATTGAGAAGGTTTCCCCACATGTGTACGAAAACTAGATCCTACTCAATATCGGAGGGATGAAAATGAACAAATACATTACCGTTGACCCCCAGTTATGTACGGGATGCGGGCAATGTTCCCTCATGTGCTCATTTGTCCATGAGGGTGTTTATGCGCCCAGTTTGGCCCGGGTCAAAGTGGTCCGGTTTGAAGAAAAATGTTTAAATGTTCCGGTCACTTGCGCTTATTGTGAAGAGCCAGTCTGTGAAGAAGTGTGTCCAGTAGAGGCGATCACACATGATCCGGTGAGCGGAGCCGCTAAAGTAGCGGCAGACATTTGCCTGGGGTGTAAAGAATGCGTCAATGCCTGCCCGCTGGGGGCTATAGAAATACATCCGCAGAAAGGCACAGCTATGCGCTGTGACCTCTGTGACGGCAGCCCTAACTGCGTTAAATATTGTCCTGCCGGAGCTCTTAAATACGAACCATTAGAACATGCCGTGCGCGAGAAACGGCGAGCCCGGGTCGCCGGTTGGAATTTGGAATAAGCAATGCTTTGGCAAATCACGGGAACGGAGGTAAAAAGAAATGCGGAAAATCGCCGGGGATATATTGCACGTTGACCTCACCAGGGGAACCTGGTGGCGGGAAGCAATCAGTAAAGAGATGGTACGCCAGTTTTTGGGTGGGCGTGGTATTAATGCCCGGCTCTTATGGGAACTGGTGAAAGCAGGCACTGATCCGCTCGGACCGGACAATGCCCTGATTTTTGGTAACGGTTTGCTCACTGGCAGCGGAGCTCCTAGTTCCGGTCGGACCACGGTGACTTGTTTGAGTCCAGCCACCAATTTTTATTTAAAAACAAGCGGCGGTGGGCACTGGGGTAGTGAACTCAAATATGCTGGTTATGGACACTTGGTAATCCACGGGCGGGCGGAAAAACCGGTCTATTTATGGATCGATGATGACAAAGTGGAAATCCGGGATGCTTCTGCTCTGTGGGGACTGGATGTACGTGCTACTGATCTGGCTATTAAACAGGAATTTGGGGATGGGGACATTCAAACTGCGGCTATCGGTCCGGCAGGGGAAAACCTGGTGCGCTTTGCTGCGATTATGTTTTCTATCTATAATGCGGCCGGGCGGGGCGGAGCTGGAGCGGTTATGGGTTCCAAGAATCTGAAAGCAATTGCTGTGCGAGGGAGTGGAACAGTTGCTGCTGCCAGAGGGGATCGTTTTCAGGAATTGGTTCTCGAAGCGCGGGACAGCTTAGCCGCGGACTCCGGTTATAAAGATTTGGGCCGTTACGGAACTTCCGGCAGCCTGAACGGGGTGAACGAACTGCGGATCTTCCCGTCCTATAATTTCCAGCGCAGCTGCGTGGACGATGTCTATCCTTTGACTGGGCACAACCTGACAGAATCAGGCTATCTGAAACGGCGCTCAGCATGCTACGGCTGTATTATAGGGTGTCACCGTTACAGTACAGTGAGCAAGGGAGCTTTTGCCGGGGCTCACGCCGGTGGACCGGAATATGAAACAATGAGCGCTTTAGGTTCAGGATGCGGGGTCTTGGAGACGGAAGCGGTGATCAAGGCTAACGAACTGTGCAATATTTATGGCATGGACACGATTTCTGCCGGCTCCGTGATTCAGTGGGCTATGGAATCATATGAAAAAGGCGTCATTGGCAGCCAGGAACTGGAAGGTTTAGATCTGCGCTGGGGCAACGGTCAGGCTGTCGTGGAAATGGTGAAAAGAATCGCTTACCGCCAGGGCTTCGGTGATTTATTGGCGGAAGGGGTCAAACGGGCAGCCGAGCGCACCGGCGGGGAATCGTATAAATGGGCTGTTCAGGCTAAAGGCCTTGAACAATCGCGGGTCGATACCAGGTCTGCGAAGGCTTATGCTTTGGCTTTTGCTGTCAATCCCCGCGGCTGTGATCATCTGCATACGGAAACTTTTGCTGAATTCGGTATGAGTAAAGAGGCCCGTCAACTGATCAAAAAAATTACCGGCGATGAGAAATATGCCAATTCGTACCTTACGGACAAACGGGCGGAAATCGTGCGCTGGCACGAAGACTGTTATGCCGTGACTGATGCTTTAGGTTTCTGTGCGTTTTCTACTACGGCTTTGTACGGTATCAGTCCCCAGATGATGGCGGATCTTTATAGCGTCGCTACTGGGTTAGAGTTCACGGAAGAGGAAATCATGCAGGCTGGACGTCGGATCCTTACTCAAGAAAAATGCTATAATGTCCGGCTTGGGGCTACCAGGAAAGATGACACCTTGCCTTGGCGCTTAATGAACGAACCGAGCCCGGATCGGCCGGATACCATTGCAGTCAACTCCCAGGAGGAACTGGACGGGATGTTGGACGAGTACTACACGCTTCATGAATGGGATGTCCGCACCAGCCGGCCGAAACAAGTAACTTTGGAAAAACTGGGATTAGCTGATGTAGCCGCAGAACTGGCTGCCGCAGGGCAGATCGGGTAGAACCTATGTCGTAAGCGGCAGCGACAGAAGACGAAAATGTTCCAAGGGGAGATAGTGGTTGCAACCCTCGGGACATCAGGTTATAGGAGGACGAATCTTGAAGACTTTTGATGTGCTTACTTGTGGAGAACCAATGGTATTGCTCAGTCCGGACAGTACCGGTCCTTTGCGGCATGTACCTTTGTTTCGCAAATATGTAGCCGGGGCAGAACTGAATTTCAGTATTGCCCTGGCCCGCCTCGGCTTGCGTCCTGGCTTAATAAGCAAAGTAGGTCAAGATGAATTCGGTGAGTATATCAAGGCAGCGATGCAAGCCGAGGGTTTGGACATTTCTCTGGTCAAAACCGATGAAGATCATCCAACTGGGATTTATTTTAAAGAATATTCGGGGCTGGCAGACCCTAAGGTTTATTACTATAGAAAGGGGAGCGCGGCCAGCACTCTATCTCCTGCCGATATCGATCCCGGTTGCTTGGAGGGGGTGCGCCTGCTCCATTTGACCGGAATTACGCCGGCCCTCAGTGATTCCTGCCGGCAAGCTTACCTCCGGCTTTTGGAATTAGCCGCCGAGCACCAGGTGCCGGTTTCTTTTGATCCTAATATCAGACTGAAATTGATTGCGGCCGAAAAAGTACGGGAGTTTATGGCACCGTTTATTTCCCAGGCCAGCCTGCTTATTTTAAATGAAAGTGAGTTAAATTATCTCTACGGCACGAAAGAACTTGCTGAAGCCCTGCCGGAAATTTGGGCGGCCGGGGTAGAGTTAGTAGTTCACAAACGAGGAGCTAAAGGGGCAGTGGCAGCACATAAAAAGGAAAAAGAATTGGTCAGTTGCCCGCCTTTCCAGCCTGTCCGTTATGTTGATCCGGTGGGAGCCGGGGATGGGTTTGATGCCGGATTTGTTTTTGGCTACCTGCAAGGGTGGTCGTTGCGCAAATCCCTGTACCTGGCCAATTTAGTAGGAGCTTTGGCGACTACGGTTGTGGGTGACTATGAAGGTTACCCGTTCTGGTCGGACGCCCTGCCCGTTCTGGAGGCGGTAGGGGAATAGGCAGCAATGTAGGTCGGACAATTGGGGATGGTCATGCGGGAGTGCCGGCCCCTATCCGGGTTAGACAATATGG
The DNA here is from genome assembly GCF_054657415.1 of Paradesulfitobacterium aromaticivorans. Classification (NCBI taxonomy): domain Bacteria; kingdom Bacillati; phylum Bacillota; class Clostridia; order Eubacteriales; family Peptococcaceae; genus Paradesulfitobacterium; species Paradesulfitobacterium aromaticivorans. The sequence goes on from NZ_BAAHYT010000010.1 coordinate 1,246,849, forward strand.
TATGGGAAGGAACATAATAACAGAAAAAAATAACCAAGGAGGCGGTCCGACGATGCCGGATTTATCGCAATTAGCTTCAGATTTAAAACGATCTGGAATCAGAGTCATCATGGATTTGGCTATGGGCATGAAGGATATTGTTCGCCTGGAAGTAGGGGAACCTTTGTTTGGCACGCCCGAGCATATTGTCCAGGCTGGTTGTACGGCTTTGCAGGACGGTTTTACAAAATACACACCTAATGCCGGGATTTTGTCTTTGCGGGAAATCATTGCCCAGCGTCTCAATGCTGATTACAGCTTGAACTTAATAGCAGACAATATTGTCATTACTGTTGGCGGCGTAGGAGCAGTTTCCAGCGCTGTGCGCGCTTTGACGGATTTAGGGGATGAAGTCCTCATATCTGATCCGTGTTGGCCAAATTATGAAATGATCATCGCTTGCGCAGGTGCTGTGCCCAAACGGTATCAATTAGATCCGGAACAGGGTTTTTTGCCCAATTTATCCAATATTGAAAAAGCCCTTACATCTAAGACCAAAGTATTAGTTATCAATACGCCATCTAACCCTCTAGGGATCGTTTATCCGCAAAAACTGATGCGTGAACTGGTGGAATTTGCCCGCCAACATGATTTATATGTCATTTCTGATGAAGTCTACGAAAAGATTATCTTTGAAGGACAACACAGCAGTGCTTTATCGTTTGATTCTGACGGCCGGGTTGTGGGTGCTTTCAGCTTTTCCAAAACCTATGCCATGACCGGCTGGCGGGTAGGTTATGCTGTAGCAGCGCCTCACGTAGCTGCTTTAATCACCAAACTGCAGGAAGCTTATGTATCCTGTACCCCAGGGGTAGCGCAAAAGGCAGCGGAAGCGGCCCTGACTGGTTCGCAGGATTGTGTAGATATGATGCGCGATACCTATAAAGAAAACAGACGGCTGGCCCGGGAAATCCTCGATCATTATGGAATCCCATACCTGAATCCCCAGGGAGCTTTTTACTTGTGGGTTGATGTCAACTCCCAGGATTCCACCGCCTTTGCCAAGGAATTATTGCTGAAACATAAGGTGGCGGTTGCACCAGGCAACACTTTTGGGCCGGTTGGGGAGCGTTATATAAGGATATCCTTGGCCTCATCCCAAGCAGCAATCGAGGAAGGTTTGGAAAGAATAGGGAGATTGGTCAGGAAATAGTTTTATGTAGGAAAGAAGAGACTAAGATGGCAGAACTTACTAAAGAAGAGGTCCGGAATCTAATTTTAAGTGAGAGAATCATCGCCATTTTGCGCCATGTTAAAGAGGCAGATGTAAAGAGCATTTTAGAAGCTTTATATCAGGGTGGAATTAGGGTGGCGGAAGTCACGCTCAATACCCAAGGAGCCCTGAAGATTTTGAGACAAATGGCCGATGTTATCGGCACTAAAATGTTATTGGGTGCCGGGACAGTGACCACGGAGGATATGGTAGAGGAAGCAGTTAATGCGGGGGCCCGGTTCATTGTGACGCCTATTATGGTGCCGGAGGTTATCAAAAAATGCCTTGCCTTGGGTGTTGCAGTTGTGCCCGGGGCTATGAGCCCGACGGAAATTGCAGTCGCCTACCGCCTGGGTGCTGATTTAGTCAAAGTATTTCCGGCCAATAGTTTAGGGGCCGGCTATTTTAAGGAACTCCAAGGACCGCTGGGGCATATTCCCATGATAGCTACTGGTGGAATTTCCCTTGCTAATGGGCGCTCTTTTCTGCAGGCAGGGGCCAAGGGCTTAGGAATAGGTTCATCTCTTATTTCCCCCCAACTGGTCAGCGAGGGTCGGTGGGAGGACCTCCGGAGACTGGCTCAGGATTATAAAGAAATGGTTAATTTCTAATTAGGAGGGAGTTTCCTTTGATCCAAGTGACTGTACGCTTAGGTGGGGGGCTTGGCGGAATTGCTTCTGTCCGAAAAACCACGGTGAATCTAGCCGATGGCTCTACGGTGCTGGATCTCATGGAACTTTTAAGTCAGAAAGTTGGCGAAGAGATTTTTGCTCCTTATGTTTTGGTTGCGGTCAACGGCAGGAGAATTGATGATAAAGAAAAACCAGTGTGGTTGCTCCGGGACAGTGACGTAGTAGCGATGGTGAGAGCCGTAGCCGGTGGGTAAACGCCCGCAAACTGGCAACGCGTACAAGAAGGGGTCTTGAGTTATGAAAGAGATCAAAGGTGTTTGCCCGATCGTGGCCGCTCCATTTGACAACAAAGGCGAATTAGATGTCGATAGCTTCCAGTCTTTGGTGGAACACCTGATGTCCAGCGGAGCGCGAGCTTTAACTCTCTTTGGGTTGGCCACAGAGTTTTATAAACTGACCGAGGCGGAAAAGCAAATAATGCAAGAGACAATGCTTAGGTACACTGCTTTTTCGGACACGGTGGCTGGAATTGTCTCCATTACCGATCACTCCTGGGAAGTTGCCGTACGGCGAGCCCAAGCGGCGGAGGCGGCAGGGGCTGATGCACTGATGGTACTGCCGCCTTTTTTCCTGGGTGTGAGTGAAGAAGGGATATTGCAGCACCTGCAACGAGTTCTGCGGGCTGTGCAAATTCCGTTGATTGTGCAATACGCTCCTCTCCAGACGGGAGTAAAGGTCGACCCGGGCGTATTTTTGCGCCTCAAACAGGAACACGACAACCTGCAGTTTGTGAAAGTTGAAGCCCAACCCCCTGGGCCTTATGTATCTGCTTTGGTGAACGGTTCGGGCGGCCAATTAAGTGCTCTTGTCGGTTACGCAGGCGTGCAAATGCCTGATGCCCTAAAGCGGGGAGCTGCGGGGCTCCAACCGGGTTGTTCTTTTACTGAGATTTATGTGGAGTTATACCGGTTATATGAACAGGGTCAAATAGCAGATATGCTTACCTTGCACACCCGATTGTTACCGTACATTTCTTACTGGATGCAGGGGGTGGAGTTAATCATTAAAGCTGAAAAGATAATCCTCCAACAAAGGGGTGTTATTGCCAGTGACTATTGCCGGGCCATTTCTTATCAAATGGATCAGTTCGAACGCGAACGCATCGAAAGCTTTTGCAAGGAGTTTGCCGTGTATCTGAAATAGCGGAGCTTGGCGCTTGTGACCAAACCCCAGAAACAGCATTCGTTGGAAAATATCGATAGGCACCGTGAATTTGTCATCAATGTACCAGGATTGGAGTTAGCCGAGCGCGCCTGGTGCAATGTTCTTATGATTTAAACCCGGGGTAAAGAGACTTTCGTATGCGGGTCTTAAAACCTCGCCTGCCCAGAAAGTTCGACCGCTTTTAATCGAGGAATGCCGGGCTCATTTGGAGTGCCGGGTCCTTTCCATTACCCCCACCGGCGATCATTCATTCATAGTGAGTGAAGTCGTGGCGGCAAGCTTTGATCCCTCGTGTTATACTTCGAACTTAATATTAAAGGTGCATCAGAATCCGCCGTGCTTTCACATTGAGCATTACCGTAATCCGGACGGACAGACCCATTTCTTCCTTGCCCCGTCAGATGTACTGGTGATCGAGGTTCCGTTCCCAAAGTTATAATTCTGTTTGAAACTTAACCAATCTAGACATTACTGGGAGAGGATGAAACATGAACAACCGGCGGATGTACCATGTGGAACTGTTTAACGCCAAAAATAACTCGGCTAAACAAGTAGAGGCATATTTCCGTGATACAGCTCTTCCGTTTTTCCGGGAGCGAAATTTCAAGTTAAATCTTTTGTTTACCCAATATGGTTTAGGACCGAGACAGTTTTGGTTTGTGACCGAAATAGAGAAAGTCGGGGACATCGATGGCTGGGACAGCAGAACGATGAAAGACGCCAAAGGACAGGAAATTATGTCCTGTTTGGCCGGCATGGTTGGGGAAGCCCGGGCCAGCGTGCTTATCGATTTAGAACCCGATGTTGAATGGTGTGGACGTTTTGAGCGCATGTTTCATGTGGAATGGTTCAACCCGTTGGGTAACTCGAGTGACGTCCAGCAATTTATGTTAAATGTTGTACTTCCTTACTGGCGAAAACGCGGTTATTTTGTCAAACTTTTTCAGACGATCCATGAGCTTAGCCCCACGGAATATTGGCTAGTAACTCAAATGGATGGTTTTGCTTCCCTGGATCAATGGGCTCAAATGGGCGCCGGTGAGCCTGAAGGACAGGAAATCCTACAGAAGCTACTGTCTTTGATTACTGTGCCCCGGGCCAGTATTATCAAAGAGTTATTTGGCGGTGCCACAGTGCTCCCTGTAAGGTTTGGACGGCAATAGGCCAGGGGGTAAAAAATATCATGGACTTTGGCAAATTCGAACTGAAGACTATACTGAACCATATTGCCGACGCTCTGGTAGCTGTGAATTGTGAGGGGAAAATCACGTTCTTTAACTCCGCTGCCCGAAGGCTCATTACCGGTGGTGATGAGGCTGTCGGCAAGGATGTACGCCGAGTTATCCCCAACACCAGGCTTCCGGTCGTGCTCCAGACAGAGACAGAGGAATTAAACCAACTGCAGAGGCTAGGAGACACAACTATAATTACGAATCGTTTTCCCGTTCGCGACAAGACCGGGAAGGTTGTGGGCGCTGTAGCAATATTTAGGGATAATACAGAAGTGAAAAGTCTAAAGGAACAGATCAGCAGCCTCCAGGAAATAAGGACACTGTTGAACGCAATTTTTGAAGCGACTCAGGATGCAATTTCCGTGGTGGACGAAAATGGGGTGGGTATCCTTATCAACTCTGCCTATACTAGGATAACTGGTTTGACCGAAGAAGATGTGATTAATAAGCCGGCCACTGTCGACATCGCCGAAGGTGAGAGCGTGCACTTAAAGGTGCTCAAAACCGGGGAACGCATGCGAGGCGTCCCAATGAAAGTGGGTCCTAAACGGAAGGAAGTCCTGGTGTACGGTTCCCCTATCATCGTGGGCGGCAAACTTAGGGGCAGTGTAGGAGTGATCCATGATGTTTCTGAGTTAAGGAAACTATCCGAAGAGCTGGAACAGGCCAAACGTTGGATTCGACATTTAGAATCAAAGTATACTTTCTCGGATATTCTTGGGGAGAGTGAAATTATCCGCAACGCTGTGGAAAAGGCTAGAAATGCCGCCCAAACTTCGGCAACCGTTCTATTGAGGGGGGAAAGTGGTACTGGGAAGGAATTGTTTGCCCATGCCATCCATCACGCCAGCAACCGTGCTAATCGCCATTTCATTCGGGTCAACTGCGCAGCCCTGACCGACAGCATTTTGGAGAGTGAGCTATTCGGCTATGTAGACGGGGCTTTTACCGGGGCCAAAAGAGGGGGCAAGCGAGGCTTGTTTGAGGAGGCCGATGGGGGAACCTTGTTTTTGGACGAAATTGGGGATATCAGTTCTGGATTGCAAACCAAACTGCTGCGGGTACTGCAAGAAAAGGAGATAGTCCGGGTTGGAGACAATAGGCCGATCGCGGTGAACGTCAGGGTAATTGCCGCAACCAACGCCAATCTGGAAGAGAAAATTAAGGGCGGTGTTTTTCGCGAGGACTTATACTACCGTTTAAATTTATTTCCAATTTTTATCCCGCCATTGCGCCATCACGCACAGGATATCAAATTTTTGGCCAATCACTTTATCCGTAAATTTAACCAGGAATTTGGCCGTAGTGTGGAAGGAATCAGTCCCGGAGCCTTGGAAACGCTCGTGAGCTACTCTTGGCCGGGTAACGTGCGGGAACTGGAGAACTTTGTCGGACGGGCAATTATAAATATGCGCAGCGACGAAACCATTATAGAAGACCAACATCTACCCCAGTTGAGAGCCCATGTGGAGACAGCTTCTGATTCAGCGAATGAGGAACCGAACTTATACCTTGGGCAAACTTTCGAGGAGTCTTATGCACAATGGGAAAAAGACTTGCTTATAAGAACCCTGAAAATTGCCGAAGGGAACAAGACTAAGGCAGCCCAACTCCTGAAGATCTCAGTACGTAACCTGTATTACAAAATGGAAAAGCGTGGACTTTACTAATTACTAATCTTGTGCCTGCAATTTATTGCAGGCATTTTTGTTCAATATCTGCAGTTTTTTGCAGGGTAAATTTTTGTGGTGGGGGAGTTTAGCTAAGATTATGTGCTGTGGACGTCCTTCCCATATTGGCATGAATTTTGCTGTACACTATATTATCCAAATACGATAGGAGGAATTTGAAATGAAGATCTTAGAATACATGGAGAAATATGATTACGAGCAGCTGGTTTTTTGTCAAGACAAGACTTCGGGTTTGAAGGCCATCATCTGTATCCATGATACCACCTTGGGTCCAGCCCTAGGGGGCACGAGGATGTGGACCTATGCCAGTGAAGATGATGCTGTGTTAGACGCTCTTAGGCTGGGCAGGGGTATGACCTACAAGGCCGCGGCTGCCGGATTAAATCTTGGCGGCGGTAAAGCGGTGATTATGGGGGATCCCAAAAAAGATAAAAGTGAGGAACTATTCCGGGCGTTTGGACGCTATGTCCAGTCTCTCAACGGTCGTTATATAACTGCTGAGGATGTGGGGACAAGTGTTCAGGATATGGAGTGGATTCGTCTGGAGACAAATTATGTTACCGGAGTTTCGACTACCTCCGGTTCTTCGGGCGACCCGTCCCCCATGACGGCCAGGGGGGTCTGGTATGGTATGAGGGCTATTGTAAAAGAGGTTTACGGTTGCGACTCCTTGCAAGGGAAAACCATCGCTGTTCAGGGTCTTGGCAATGTAGGTTATAATCTTTGCCGTTATTTGCATGAGGAAAAGGCCCAGTTGATTGTCACAGATGTTAATGACGAGAACGTCAAACGGGTGTGTGACGAGTTTGGGGCTAAGGCTGTGGACCCGAAGGATATTTTCGGAGTTAAGGCAGAAATATTTGCTCCCTGTGCAATGGGTGCCGTAATCAACGATGAAACTATTCCTCAGTTTAAGTTTAAGATAATTGCTGGGGCGGCCAATAACGTGTTGAAAGAGGAACGTCACGGCGAGGAGATCCACAACAGAGGTATCATGTATGCACCAGACTATGTTATCAATGCAGGGGGGCTTATCAATATAGCTGACGAATTAGAAGGTTACAATTATGAGCGAGCTTTAAAGAGAGTCGAGAGTATTTATGACAACATCGCCAAAGTGATTGAGATTGCCAAAAGCGAGAAAATTCCTACCTATAGAGCAGCTGATCGCATGGCTGAGGAGAGGATTAATCGCATCAGCAGAATTAATGGCATTCATCTTGACTAAGCTTATTATTTTGATTTGTAAAAGAGGGGTAGAAAGGTGGAAAACAAGGTTATTTTCGCCGAGGAGCGTTGTAAAGGGTGTGGGTTGTGCATGACTGCCTGCCCTAAAGGGATTATTGAATTCACCAAACATTTAAACACATTAGGTTATCACCCCGCATCAGTTGTGAACCAGAGTAGTTGTACCAGTTGCGGCAACTGCTATAGAATGTGTCCTGATCAGGTGATTACTGTGAGGAAGGAGGAGAAGATTTAAATGGCAAAGGTTTTGATGATAGGAAATGAGGCCTTGGGAGAGGCCGCTATCCGGGCGGGCTGCCGTTATTTTTTCGGGTACCCCATCACTCCCCAAAGCGAACTACCTCATTACCTAGCTAAGCGCCTTCCGGAGGTCGGAGGGGTCTTTCTGCAGGCGGAAAGCGAAATTGCGGCTATTAATATGGTCTATGGGGCGTCAGGAGCAGGTGCCAGGGTAATGACCTCCTCCTCAAGCGTGGGTATAAGCCTAAAAATGGAGGGTATCTCTTTTATGGCTGCGGCCGAGCTGCCCTGCGTAATTATTAACATAGTTAGAGGTGGGCCGGGCTTGGGCGGAATCCAGGCGGCCCAGTCGGACTATTTTCAGGCCGTCAAAGGGGGCGGTCACGGAGATTATCATTTACTTGTTCTTGCACCTGCCTCTGTACAGGAATTGGCGGATCTGACAGTCAAGGCCTTTGACCTAGCGGATAAATATCGTAACCCTGTGATGATTCTGGGAGACGGTATTTTAGGACAGATGATGGAACCCGTGGAGTTTCCTACAATGGAGGTCAAGAATTTGCCGGTAAAACCATGGGCTACCGACGGGGCCAAGGGACGCCAGCCCAATAAGATTAAAACTTTGTATTTAGAGCCGGAAGAGTTGGAAGGGCTTAACCTGAAACTATTTGAGAAATACAGACTGATGAAGGAGCAGGAAACCTTGGCGGAAGATTATCAAACCGCTGACGCAGAGGTGATCGTTGTTAGCTATGGCTCCACGGCTAGAATTTGCAAGGCCGCTGTTGATTTAGCGCGTACAAAGGGAATAAAGGCAGGTTTATTCAGACCGATTACCTTATTCCCCTTTCCTGAGAAGGAGTTAAACCTTGCTTGTGTTCAGGCGTCTAGAATTTTGACTGTGGAAATGAGTATGGGTCAAATGATTGAGGATGTAAAGTTGGCGCTTAACTGTCGACTGCCTGTTTCCTTCTACGGAAGAGTAGGGGGAATGATTCCTACTGCAAGAGCCATATTCAACGAAATTGTTAAGTTAAGCACGAAAGGGGGTAAAAACAATGATGAAAATTGTTTATGACCGACCTAAAACATTGACAGAAAAAAATATGCACTACTGCTCGGGTTGTACTCACGGCATTATTCACCGTTTAATAGCTGAAGTCATAGACGAATTAAATATTAGAGAGGAGACTATCGGTGTGAGCCCGGTAGGTTGCTCGGTTTTGGCTCATAACTATTTCAACCTAGATATGCAGGAAGCAGCTCATGGACGGGCACCGGCGGTAGCTACGGGTATCAAGAGGGTACACCCCGACAAGATTGTCTTTACTTATCAGGGGGATGGCGATCTGGCGTCCATTGGCACAGCTGAGATTGTACATGCTGCCGCTAGGGGTGAGAAGATAACCACGGTTTTTGTCAATAATGCCATTTTTGGTATGACAGGAGGCCAAATGGCCTCTACGACCTTAATTGAGCAGAAGACAACCACGACTCCCGATGGACGGAGGAGTGCTGTTCAGGGTTTTCCCATCCGTGTAGCTGAGATGCTGGCTACTCTTGACGGTGCTGTTTACATAGCACGGGTTTCTGTCAACAATAATGTCAACGTTATCAAGGCTAAGGCCGCTATCAAAAAGGCCTTTCAGGTACAGCTTGACGGCAAAGGGTTTAGCTTGGTCGAGGTGCTGTCTACCTGTCCCGTCAACTGGGGTTTTACTCCGGATGAAGCCATGAAATGGCTGGAGAATAACATGATTCCCTACTATCCGCTAGGTGAATACAAGCTCCCCCTGGAGGTGCAAGGCTGATGTTGGAAGAAATCATACTCGCTGGATTCGGCGGTCAGGGAATAATGGCCATGGGCAAACTCCTAACCTATGCAGGGATGCTGGAAGATAAACATGTGGCCTGGATCCCCTCCTATGGTCCGGAAATGAGAGGTGGGACTGCCAATTGTTCTGTAACTATTTCTACCGAGCCTATAAGTTCGCCCGTCATTTCAGAACCTAGTACGGTCATCGTGCTCAACTCACCTTCACTGGGGAAGTTTGGACCTATTGTTAAGCCCGGTGGGATTTTGATAATTAATTCTTCTCTGATCGATTCAGGTTACTTTAGGTCGGGAATGCGAATATTTGAAATTCCTGCTAATGACTTGGCATTAGAATTGGGTAACAATCGTGTGGCAAATATAATTTTGTTGGGGGCTTTTCTTAAGTTAACAGGGGCTGTGGCCATAGACTCGGTGATTGAGGCGTTGAAAAAAGTGTTGCCAGAACACCGTCATAATCTTATCCCCCTAAACCGGGCTGCTTTAGAAAAAGGTTTTGAGGCTATTCAGAAATTAAGCTAATGACGCAGCGCGCCATCTTGATACGCATTCACTTTCGTTCAAATAAGTTCTTAAGTGTACTGGGAACGGATTATATTTCGATTAGGAATTTAACGAAAAGCGTTATCAAAAACCTTGTTTTTTGCTAAAAGCGGAGGTGGAATTAATTGAATTTTGATTTAAATGAAGAGCATATATTAATGCGTAAAATGGTACGTGATTTTGCCGAAAAAGAATGTGCTCCGGGAGCTGGCGAGCGGGATGAAAGGGAAGAATTTCCACGCGAGATTTGGGACAAACTAGCCAAACTCGGTTTAGCAGGGATTACTATCCCGGAGGAGTACAACGGTGTAGGTGCAGATTATATTTCCTATGCTATCGCCGTGGAGGAACTCTCCCGCGTTGATGCATCCGTCGGAGTTACTGTTTCTGCCCACTCAAGTCTTTGCGCCAATCCTATTAACATCTTCGGTACGGAAGAGCAGAAGCAAAAGTATTTGGTTCCGTTGGCAACCGGCCAAAAGCTAGGTGCTCTTGGCTTAACAGAAGCGATGGCTGGCTCTGATGCATCGGCAACACGCACCACTGCAGTTCGTCATGGTAATGATTATATTCTAAATGGGTCTAAGATTTTTATCACAAATGCTTTTGAAGCGGAAATCTATATCGTCACAGCTCAAATGGATAAAAGCAAAAGGAATAGAGGGATTGCTGCCTTTATTTTAGAAAAAGGCATGCCTGGATTTTCCTTTGGTAAGAAAGAGAAAAAAATGGGAATCCGCTCCTCGGCTACTTATGAATTAGTTTTCGATAATGTTCGAGTGCCGGCTGAAAATTTACTGGGCCAAGAAGGACAAGGCTTTAAAATTGCTATGATAACCTTGGATTATGGGCGCATAGGTATAGCTGCTCAAGCTCTTGGCATTGCCCAAGGTGCTTATGAGCAAGCCCTTAAATATGCTAAAGAAAGAGTGCAATTTGGCAAAACCTTGTCTGAATTCCAGACAATGCAATTTAGATTAGCCGACATGGCTACTCAAATCGAGGCTGCCAGGCTTTTAGTTTATCAATCTGCATACCTTGCTTCTCAGCATAAATCAGTCTCCAAAGCTTCGGCTATGGCTAAACTCTTTGCTTCGGAAACCGCAATGTGGGTAACAACTCAAGCCGTACAAATGCATGGAGGCTATGGATATATCAGGGAATACCCTGTTGAACGCATGATGCGGGATGCTAAAATCACTGAGATCTACGAAGGAACCAGTGAAATGCAACGTATTGTGATTAGTAAGCATATTATTAAGGAAAGTTAGGTTAACTTTAAGCTCAAGAGGGAATCGCAGCAAAGGCAGGGATAGAATTTTGAAGCAAGAAATAATCGATCAATGGTTAGGAAAGCTTTTTCAACAAGACCGTAGAGCTATTGCTAAACTCATCTCTTGGGTAGAAGATAACGTAGACCGCTCCAAAATTATGCCTAGTATCCTTTCTCATACCCGCAGTGGAGAACACTTTGTGACTGGCATCACCGGTTCTCCAGGTGCCGGAAAAAGTTCTTTAGTTGAAGCCTTAACCCATTTGTATCGCCGCCAAGAAGAACGAGTAGGGATTATCGCAGTAGATCCCAGTAGTCCTTTGACCGGAGGCGCTATATTGGGAGATCGCATCCGGATGCAAGCCCATGGTACAGACCGAAATGTCTTTATTCGCAGCATGGGGACCAGAGGGCATCTTGGCGGAGCAGCAGACTCTACGGCAGACGTTCTCCGGATTTTGGAAGCCGGTGGCTATACAACCCTGTTGGTAGAGACCGTTGGGGTCGGCCAATCCGAGATTGAAATCATGCAGCTGGCCGATACTGTGGTGCTCGTCTTAAACCCTGGAACCGGGGATGGAATCCAAGCAATTAAAGCTGGCATTATGGAAATTGCTGATATCTTTGTGATTAATAAGGCTGATATGCCCGGTGCTGAACGCCTGAAAAATGATATTTTAATGATGATAGAGATGAGCGGAGCACCCCAGGCTTGGCGTCCACCGGTGATTATGACCAGTGTGTTGGATAATCAAGGGCTTGATGACCTTAAAATAAAAATTTCTGAACACCAGAGTTTTCTGTTGGAAAGCGGCCAATTAATCCACCGGCGTCAGGAGCAGCTTCAGCGGGAAATATGGCGTCATCTTGAAGAAAAGGCTAAGGATATCTTTCTTACCCTCTGGTCTAAGATTCCCCAGAGTTGGTTAGAAAGCGGCCAACAAGATCCTTATCAACTAGCCGAAAAGGTATGGGCAAAAATGATAGAAGGGTGAGAGTAAAAAGGAAATGAGTGACTTCTCAACTTGGCAAACGTCTTATCGTGCCCAAAAAGAGGGCAAGGGGCCTTTTATTTCAGTCTCAAGTGTTCCTATTGAGCCTCTTTATGGTCCAGAAAATACACCTCAATTAGATTATGATCGAGACCTTGGTAACCCCGGTGAATATCCATATACACGAGGTATTCGTACCAATATGTATCGAGGTAGATATTGGACGATGCGTCAATTCGCCGGTTTCGCTACAGCCAAGGAATCCAATGAGCGTTATAAGTTCTTATTAAATCAGGGACAAACCGGATTAAGCGTTGCTTTTGATATGCCTACAATTATGGGTTACGATTCCGACCATCCCCGAGCATACGGGGAGGTAGGCCGTGTCGGAGTTGCCATCGATTCCTTACAAGATATGGAAACCTTATTTGATGGTATTGCCCTCGATCAAGTAAGTACTTCTATGACCATTAACGCTCCGGCCTCGATCCTTTGGGCTATGTATATTGTCGCAGCTCAAAAAAAAGGTATCCCTTCCAACAAATTAACCGGAACTATCCAAAATGACATTCTCAAAGAATACATTGCCCAAAAATCTTGGATTTTCCCCCCAGAACCTTCCCTGCGTATTATCACTGACATTTTCAAGTTTGCCGCTGAACACGTTCCCAAATGGAACACAATTTCCATCAGCGGCTACCATATTCGGGAAGCCGGTGCTACAGCCCTCCAAGAATTAGCGTTTACCCTAGCAAATGGTTTTGCCTATGTTGAAGCAGGGATTAAGGCCGGACTTGCTGTTGATGACTTTGCACCCCGCCTTTCGTTTTTCTTTAATTCCCATATGGATTTATTTGAAGAGGTGGCTAAATACCGGGCAGCGAGAAGAATCTGGGCCCGCCGAATGAAGGAAAAGTATGGAGCTAAGAAAGAAGAAAGCTTACTTTTGCGTTTTCATACGCAAACTGCAGGGTGTTCATTAACGGCCCAACAACCCGAAAATAACATTGTCCGTACAGCCTATGAGGGTTTGGCGGCAGTATTAGGAGGAACACAATCCTTACATACGAATTCGATGGATGAAGTATTAGCACTTCCCTCAGAGAAATCGGTCCAAATTGCCCTGCGAACTCAGCAGATTTTGGCCTACGAGACTGGTGTAACTAATACCATTGATCCTCTCGCCGGTTCCTATTATGTCGAAGCCCTAACAAGTCAAATGGAAGCTGGGGCAGAAGATTACTTTAAACGGATTGAAGAGCTAGGTGGAGTGTTGCCAGCCATTGCGGAAAACTTCTTTCAGCAGGAGATTGCTGATGCCGCCTATCGTTTTCAAAGGGAAATTGAGAATAAGGATCGGATTATTGTTGGGGTAAACGACTTTATTAAAAATGAAAAACTCAGTATTGACTTACTCAAAATTGACACTGAGATTGAGCGCTCTCAAATAAAACGGGTTCAAAGATTAAGGCAAACGCGGGACAACTTGCAGGTTCAAGCAACTCTTGATGATTTAAGAACGACGGCAAGCAGTACAGATAATTTGATTCCTAAGATCATTGCCGCGGTCTCGGCCTACGCTACTGAAGGAGAAATAATTACTGTTCTTAAAGAAGTTTTCGGAGAATATCGAGAAAATGCTGTATTTTAATGAGCTGGGAAGGTGAAAAATATGAGCCAAACCCATATCAGGGTATTAGTTGGCAAACCAGGACTCGACGGACATGACCGTGGGGCCAAAGTCATTGCCAGGGCACTTCGCGATGCCGGAATGGAAGTTATATATTCTGGATTGCATCAAACACCGGAACAAATTGTTGAAGCTGCCATCCAAGAGGACGTTGATTTAATAGGTTTAAGCATTATGTCAGGAGCGCATTTGACGATTTTCCCGCGTGTTAAAGAATTGCTAAAACAACAACAAGCCGAAGATATCTTATTGATAGGTGGCGGGATCATACCAGAGGAAGATGCAGAAAGTTTAATTCGAGACGGTTATGCTGAGGCACTATTTACTCCGGGAACCCCAACGACTGAGATTGTCGACTGGATTAACGATAGGATTAAGCTAAAGACCAGATGAGAGTGATTATTCGTTAAGTGGAGGTGTTGCTTGAATCTAAGCAGAATACGGTCAATTAAGGAGCGCCGCTACACCTGGCGGCTTGAAATTAAATAATAGGAAAGAATTTTCCAGTGAATCCAATGTATGGAAATCAATCTATTATCTAGATCAAATATTTTTGAGAAATACAGTATACATTTCTAATATAAGCAGGGATAATCAAAAAACATGACGAATCTTAGAAACTATAATTTCGGAACCACAGTCCATACAATGGAACAAAATTTTGGTTATAGGGGATCATGCTTATCATGGGGAACATTTCTATGGAACGTGGAGCTATTATCGAACGCATTCGGCGACTGCCCATGCACCGACAATTGCTGAGAGTCTAAATAATAAATATCATAAAAGGAAGTGGAATGAATTATGGCACGCAGAGTATTAAATGGTGAAGAAGTAGAAGAACTACTTATTGGTCTGGCAATATACGGAACAGGTGGTGGAGGAGATCCTGAATGGGGTAGGAAGATAATTGAGAATGATTTTGCAAAGGGTAGAGTATGTGAAATAGTTGACCCAGAGGATGTCAGTGATGATGCGTTTATTTGCAGTGGCGGAATAATGGGTTCAGTCAAAGCCCTTGAAAAAATGTCTTACGATGAAATTATAGCTAAGTGGGAAGATGACTTTGTACTTATAAAGGCATTTAGAGAAATGGAAAGGCTAAAAGGTAGAAAACTGGACTATATCATACCTTTTGAAGTTGGTGGTTTGAATACCCCTGTTATAATGACACTTGCAGCAAGACTGGGAATTCCAATGATTAATGGTGATGCTGTAGGAAGATCTGCTCCCGAGACACAGATGACCAGCTTTATTGGACATGGTATTTCCCTAAATCCTATGCCTTTAGTTGATCATCAAGGAAATACAATAGTAGTTATGAATTCTAATGACTCAACATACGCGGATGAAATAGGCAGATTTGTAGTTACAAAAGGTGGTGGTATGGGAGGTAATGCCCATTATGCCATGTCTGGAGCTGAATTAAAGAGAAGTTGTGTAGCTAAAACTGTAACTCATGCTATAGAAATGGGTAAGGCTGTTATTGAAGCTAAAAACAATGGACAGGATCCTGTTGAAGCTTTCAGAAAACTTGAAAAAGGTGTAATGTTATTTAGAGGGACTATAGAAGAAGTTGTAGGAGAAGATAAGGGAGGATTCTACCTTACTAATGTAATAATAAAGGGAGAAAAAGAGTTCGCAGGGAGCACATCAAAAATGGTAGTAAAGAATGAAACCATGGCTGTGTGGGTAGATGGCAAAATTAAATCAGTTTTTCCTGACAGAGCATATATCCTCTATCCAGATACAGGAAAAGGTATAATGAGTGTTGACTTGAAGCCAGGAGTAAACTTAGCAGTAGTAGGGACACCGTGCGATGAAAGAATTAGGGAATGCATTGCAACCGAAGAAGGCAAGAAAGCTTTTGGAGGAGCAAGATACGGTTATCCAGATCTTGAATATATACCTTTTGAAGAACTCAATAAACAGCTTTATGCCAGTCATCGTTGGCGATGACAAAGACGCCGCCGGAATAATACTGACGGAGACGATTGATTACGGAATCCTGATACGTTGCATGCGGAATCAAAACAGGTTTCAAGCAAAGCCTTGTGCCATCAGGCTCGGCGAATGCCGAGAGTCTATTATTACAGAAAGGAGGGGTGGTACGTTGACGGAGAATGCTGAAAATAAAGAAATGGTGCGTGCGGTAGAAAGGGCTTTGAATATTCTTGAGGAACTAGCAAAAAACCAGGGATATCCCAAAAGGATTACGGAATTGGCAACAAGTTTGGGTTTGGGTAAAACTACTGTGCATCGGTTGTTAAGAACTCTGGTATCTAAAGGTTATGTTAATAAAGCCGAAGATAGCGATAAGTATTGTCTGGGCTTAAAAATGATGGAGCTGGGTGGTGTTGTTGCCCGTAACTTGGAACCGCGAAGCCAAGCGGCACAGATTATCAAACAGTTGGCAGCGGATACAGGGCAAACAGTGCATTTAGCAGTTCAGGCGAATGGAGAGGTTGTGTACATTGAAAAGGTAGAGAGTAAAGGCAGCATCAAGATGGCATCTTTTGTCGGCCAACGCAGTTACCTACACAGTACGGGCTTAGGTAAAGCCATCTGTGCATTTCTGCCACTGGAAGAAGTTGAGGTCTACCTTAAAGAAAAAGGAATGCCTCGCCGGACTTCGCGAACGATCGTCTCTTGGCAGGAGTTTAAAGACCATATGGCCCAAATCCGGGCTCAGGGATATGCCATCGACGAAATGGAAAATGAAGAGTCTATTCGATGCGTTGCCGCTCCGGTGTTTGATCATGACGGTAGGGTAATTGCAGCTATCAGTGTAGCCGGGACCGTGTTGCAGGTGACCCATGACCGAGTGGAAAGTCTGGCTAGGCAGGTGGTTTCTGCAGCTGCTGAAGTATCGGAGAGAATGGGTTATAGGGCGGGGACCCACAGGATAGGTTACTAAACTCTGGAGGTTGACTATTCTGCCTGGAACAAAGCTAGGTGCTGGTCGCTGCCAACATTGAGGACGTTACAGAAAGTGTAGGTTTAATTTGAATTGTCCTTGACGGCAGACAAAGTGGCGGTAAAAGTAGGGGGAGTATGGCAGTTGTCAGTGCGACCCGAATTTTGATTGACTTAGGAGACGTTCAGATTCCTATTGGCCTAATTACGAAATGATTATCGCTTCCGCCGGAGCTATATCGAAACGCTACAAGCATAATCCTGAGAATGGTTTTTTTCCTTCTCTTAAAATAGGGATTTTGTACATTGGAGGAACGCTTATGGAAAAAAGAATTTCTGAAGATGAGCTATTTAACAGTGTATTCCTTCTGCAGCCGAGCAGACCAATTTTATGCACTACTAAGAATGAAGACGGTTCAGATCATGTAGCGCCTTTCAGCTGGATTAACCCGGTATCCCATAAGCCGCCAAGGGTTGCACTTGCACTTTTAAATAATCCCAAAAAGCAGCACAGCCTGGAAAATATAGAAAGAACAGGGGAATTCGTGTTGAATATGCCTGACCTTAGCATAGTTGATAAATTAGTAGGTTGTTCATATCGGCCAATGTACGGAGAAAATAAATTCGACCGCTCTGGATTTACCCGACTGCCTTCAGTAAAAGTTACACCTCCCGGTATAAAGGAATGTAGAGCACATTTGGAATGTAAACTGATGAATACTATGGTAACCGGGGATCATACTCTTTTAATTGCAGATGTTGTTTATGCCAGGTATGACGAAGAAGCATTCAGTCCCAATCTGTTGGTTAAATTGGACAAGTATATGCCTGCAATACATGTACAGCATTTTATTCAGGAAAGTTCACAGGTTCATATATTTTTAGGATCCTGTAGTGCACATGTAATAGAAGTGCCTTATCTTAAGCCCGATGATATTAATAACTGAAGTTTCGTCGCGACCGAGCATATAGCGGGCGGAAGTTCTGCATGGTAAGACATAAGCAGCGTCGTCACCAAAAGCGAGCCTTGGTCGGCCAGGAGTAATCCTAGACGTTAAGCGTAGACAGTCAGGCAGTAGGCCTGAAAGTGATGGAGCCTTGATCACAGCCCACAAAAATAATATTGTGTAAATGAAAATTCTACTTATGTGTTTTTTGGTAAAATTATAGGTACTCTTGCCAACTGAGAGGATAAGGTAATGCTGGAGAGCTATAATGCCCAAATTGTGACTTGGTTTTTCAATACAGAATGCAGTGAACTGATTGTTTAGAAGGATGGGACATGGAGTACAAGATTGATAACCTATCTCAGCTTATCGAAAAAGATAAACTGGTAAGAATTATTGAGTCATTCACAAAAGCTACTGACATTACAATAGATATTAATGATGCTATGGGTTCTCCCGTTGTTCAGCATGATTACTTTTATGGTTTTTGCCGCAGCATTCGTTCCAAAGAAGCCGGTTTGCAGCGATGTATTCAATCCAATGCCCAACTGGGTTTTGACACCTTGAAAAAAGGCTCTTCGTGTATGAGCAAATGCCATGCGGGTGTAATGCTGATGGCAGTACCAATTATTGTGGACGACAAATTTTATGGGTCAATAACCTGTGGGCAGATGCATCTGGAAAGACCCCAGACTAAAGAGATCGAGAACATGCTTCAGGCTACCTCCGACTTAGACCTTAATTCGGAACAATTGACCCGGACTTTTCAGGAAATTCAGGTTATCAGCATGGAGAAATGTCAGGCTGCCGGAGGACTAATTCAATTTGTGGTTAATTACATTGTCGAATTAATTTATCGTACCAAGATGCAAGAAGAGCTCAGCCGGGAAAAACTTAAAGCTGCTGAGGATGCACGGCTTATTGTGGAACTGGAACATACGTTGGACAAAGCAGAATTAAGAAATTTGCAAAGTCAAATAAAACCCCACTTTTTATTTAACACCCTAAACACTGTAATTTGCTCAGTAACTTTGGGTGAAAACGACAAAGGTTTAAATACGCTTTTTGCCCTCTCTAATTTACTGAGGCATAATTTAGACCATCCAGGGGAACTGGTTTCTCTTGGGGAGGAATTAAGCTATATCGAAAGCTACCTGGTAATTCAGAAAAACAGGTTTGGAAACCGGTTGGAATTATCTATAGAGGTTCCGGAAGACCTGAAAAGTCTACAGATCCCTTTTTTAAGTTTGCAGCCATTGGTGGAAAATGCCTGTATTCACGGACTGGAGCCCAAAGAGGGCATTGGCCACCTATGGATAAAGGGCAGAAAATTAGGCAGCACCGTTGAAATCTCAGTTGTCGATGACGGGGTAGGTATGCTCTCAGATCATGCTGCCGTTGATTTGAGCGGGGATCAAATAAAAACAGGGATTGGTCTGCGAAATGTCCATAAACGGCTGCAATTACTATTTGGGAAGGAATTTGGCGTTAAACTGGGACTCGAACAGGGGTTTACGACAGCTACTTTGTCCCTGCCTGTAGGAAAACCTGAGGCTTAAGTATGGTAGAACTGTCGGGCGCACGCAAAAGGACACGCTTGCGAAGCATGTCCTTTACCGGCCCACGAAACCAGAATTTACACGAGCAGAGCTTTTTATATGAGGCTGCTAAACATTGGCGGAAACTTTAGTAACTTCTTCTAAAGGAGTGTATGGCAAGTTGAGTGCATCGGCAACTGCTTTATAGGTCAGTTTTCCGTAGATGGTATTCACACCGCGGGCCAGCGCAAGATCGACTCTAATTGCTTCAGTGAACCCTAAGTTGGCGAGCTTAAGCGCATATGGCAAAGTTGCATTGGTCAAAGCAAAGGTAGAAGTGCGAGCTACCGCTCCGGGCATATTGGCTACACTATAGTGGAGAACTCCGTACTTCTCATAGGTTGGCTCGGCATGGGTAGTTACGCGGTCAACGGTTTCAACGCTGCCCCCTTGGTCAATCGCCACATCAACGATAACTGAACCTGGCTTCATGGCTTTAACCATTTCCTCCGTCACAATTTTGGGGGCCTTGGCACCGGGAATAAGAACCGCTCCTACCAACAAATCGGCCTCCGCAACGGCTTGCTTAATATTGTAACTGTTGGACATTAATGTTTTAATCCGAGAACCGAATATGTCATCCAGATACCCGAGACGGGCAATGCTGACATCCAGGATAGTGACATCGGCTCCCATGCCTATAGCCATCTTGGCTGCGTTGGTACCGACAACACCTCCGCCGACAATGGTAACTTTGGCAGGGGAAACGCCGGGAACTCCGCCTAATAAGATACCTTTACCGCCATGTGGTTTTTCAAGGAACTGAGCACCAATTTGAATTGACATACGACCAGCCACTTCACTCATAGGTGTGAGCAGCGGCAGACTACGGTCAGAGGGTTGGACGGTTTCGTACGCAATGCCTACAACTTTTTTCTTAAGCAGAGCGGCTGTCAATAAAGGCTCCGGAGCCAGGTGGAGATAGGTAAACAGCAATTGACCGTCTTTAAATAGTTCATATTCTGCCGGTTGAGGCTCCTTTACTTTCATGATCATATCGGCACGCGCAAAAACTTCCGACGGAGCAGCCAGGATTTCAGCGCCAACTGCCATGTATTCTTCATTACTAATCCCACTTCCAACACCGGCATTATTTTCAATGACAACTTTGTGACCGGCCTTGCAAAATGCCTCGACCCCGGCTGGAGTCAGCGCGACACGATTTTCATTGTTTTTGATTTCTTTCGGTACCCCGATAATCATTTTGGGTTATCTCCTTTCGATTAATGAGATAATTGTTATCTTAATTATCTCATAATCAAACGAAGATGCCAGCCAGTATGTTGCGCAATGATAGCAGAATGTTGTCAGATTTATAACTAGCCCTATTAAAGTTTTTACCACGAGTATTAAATTTTTGTTGTCGAATCAATAAGGCTTGGGTGGTGGGATTCATTACATGGTGTACAAAGTATTGCTAGTCGATGACGAGGAATTAGAGCGTAAGGTTTTACACTTTACATTACAGAATGAGAACCTGCCTATTCATATCTTAGGGGAAGCAGCCAACGGACGAGAAGCCTTGGAGCAAGTTCATACCATTCGTCCCGATTTGATAATCATGGATATCAAGATGCCCGGAATTAATGGAATAGAGGCAACTAAGCAAATTAAGGCGGCTTACCCAGCTACCGAAGTAATTATTTTAACCGCTTACAACGAGTTTTCCTATTCTCAGCAGGCCATTAAAGCGCAAGCTTCAGACTATTTGCTCAAACCGGTTATGCCACAACAACTGATTAGAGCCGTAAAAGAGGCATTAGACAGGCTTGCGCAAAAAGACTTTCAACCTGGTCCGGCCATAGATTTAGCAAGCCTTGAGGAACAAGTAAAAGCAGGAAACCTAGAGGATGCTAAGCGAGAATTATCTTATGTCCTTCAACTTCTTGCCAGTAAAGAGCTAAATCCTTCGGCTAGTGTAATACATTCCTTCGGCATACGGCTTATGGTCATCATTGTACATGCTTCTCTTTCTGCAGGTGCTGATTCCACCGAAGTAACAGCTTTAGAAAATAACATGGTCCGGGAGTTATCCCATATGTCGTCGGTTGAGGGACTAAGGTGTTGGGGAGAAGCTATTTTAGACCAATGTATCGCCCTATTGGTTAAGAATCGGTTGTGTGGTGATCAGGTCCTGTTGCGTCAAGCTCTGGATTATATTAAAAGCAATCATGCGAATAAGATTACACTTGATCAAGTAGCAGCTCACGTGCACCTCAGTCCTGCTTATTTAAGCCGTCTATTCAATAAGAAGACGGGTAGAGTATTTACGGAATATTTGACCCAAGTGCGGCTGGAAAAGGCGAAACAACGCTTGAGAATCCCACTTGAGACAATCGAGCAAATTGCGGCAGCAACCGGTTTTAGCTCCAGTAGTTACTTTTCGGCGGTATTTAAAAAGTATGAAGGTATTACTCCTTCCCAATATCGATCCAACCAAAAATAATAAAAGCAGGACCGGCAACCGAATCAAAACCACGGTGCAGCATGTCATAAATGCTAAAAGTCAGTAGATCACGGCAGACGGTGACGCAGCGCCGGCAGCGAATACATTTGCTCGGTTCCCGGACAAGGGAAGGGGACAAATCATCAACGGCAAAAGCTCCTCTTTCTCCTTCCCATTAAAAATCTGTCCCAAAGAGTTTTTTCCCCATTAGACCTTAGAATCTCAAGTGTGCGCTCTTGTTCCATCTTGACCTCCGCCAGATCATCATTCACCTTTAAGTTTGACCGAATCCACGAAAATTATCCGGATTGCAGATGAAAACTAACCAGCCCAAAAGCTGAGTCTATGATCATCCTCCCGTAACATATTCAGAAGGGCTAGGAACTCGGGGCTTATCCCTGACACGCAAGAATTAAGGCACTGCCAAAACTAAAGAAAAAACATAGAAAATTTTTATTGTGTTAGCAGGAAAACGGAAATGAATGAAGAATATAATTAATTATGAAGAAATAAATGATGAAAAATAAGGCCATGGAGGTCTTGACCAGGTACGGTAGCTCCATGGTTTTTTTCTGTGGAGCGGAGCCATCTGGTTGACCACCTTTTGGGCATAGCTCATGAGCATCAAGGATAAGGATAACCGATCGAAATACGTTGTATTAATTGGGCAATAGGCAATGCAAAATAGGAAAATCGTTTAATGGGACCATGGAGGTCTTTCAGCGGCACGATGGCGCTGGATGATGCCATGGTTTTTTCAATAGGTATTACCTTTTCTTAGTTTATTAGATCGGCATGGATCTAATAATATACAACCTCCTCTTTGCCGCCTGTCGTAGCAGGTCAGGCCGAGGCCGGGGTGCGGCAGGCGGCTATTTTTTTAACTTGGAGACTTCTTCTGGCACGTGGTTAAAGGAAAGTATTTTAATGAGGTGAATGATGATGGAGAAAGACATACTGGTTAAGGATGATTGGCAAAGCTGTGTTGACTTTCATGGGCATATCTGTCCTGGTTTGGCAATCAAGGCTGTGCAGATTGGGATGAGGGAATTAAGAGAGTGGTGTGCGCAACAAGGGGTGGACATAGGCGAGGTTGTGGCGATCGTTCAGAATGATGCTTGCGGAGTATCCGGTCCGCCTTGCCCAATCGTCGGCAGGGTCTTCAGTTCCGGATGGGCCAGCATATAGGGCTTTCCCGTCGACGCTTGCTGGCCAGGGGGGAGTTCCTGGCGGTGTTGGGGAATAACGTGGCTGGTAAGTCGTACGTTTCCCAACGTTATGAAAGCAGCCGTTTAACCGTGTTTAAGTCAGGATAGGGCAAATGGAGAACCGGCCCGTGGTCCTACCCTTATAAAGGCAACAAAACGGAGCATTCACCTTGACAGGCTAGTTCTTATCTGCTAGCCTATTCATGAAAAACATCATACACGTAGAACGAGTATACTTTCTTAAGGGAAAGTATTGAAAAGGGAAGTCAGCAAATCTGACGCGGTCCCGCCACTGTGATAGTGAGCGGCCTTACAGGATGTCACTGGGAAACCGGGAAGACGTAAGGCGGCGATGAACTTAAGCCAGGAGACCTGCTCGCTTTAAAGCCACACAGGAACCTACGGAGGATAGGGGGAATGTAGCGATGCCTGGTAACCGGAAGATATTATCTGGCTAGCCGGACGAGTTAAACCCTTTACAGGAATTCTGTAAAGGGTTTTTGTTATGGGCTATCAGTATGGATCGTTGATCGGTATGGTCGTTGGAGTTAGAAGAAAGGATGAAGAAAAATGGTGGCATACGTCAAATCGTTGCGCCGTGTGCGGGAAGAAGTTTTAGGCCAACTTGCGACCGATCGGGAGCATCGTGTCAAGTGGTTGGTACAGCTTATGGATATCGACGATGAGCTTGAAGAGCTTGAGGGGCACGACAAGATCAGAATCATAGAAAAGGTTAAAGGTAGTGCAAGAATTGAAGAAATTCAGAAGCCTCAAAAGCCTAAACAGCGGGGAAGGATGAAGTCAGGGCGTACGCGGGGCGTTGTTTTTATCCTGTCGCCTGGGGAAAAACGGGCTTAGTTCAGGATTTTCACGGTCTGGCAACCGATGCAGGAAAAAGAGTCAGGCATGCCAACCGTAGTCATGATGGCGAACAAAGTATCATGTCTGTGGACTGGATCATGTGCGGAAAGGAAGAGGAGATATGGCTGTTTTCCAGGAAATCCGTAAAAGGGACGGCAGGGTGGTACTCGCACCTGCGCACAGCCTTGGGGCAGCTGGCAAATCTCTTTTATACCCTTCAGGAGGAAGCTGCCGGTGCTCAGGCTGTTTCGTCGTTCGATACGTATCTTGCGCCCTTCGTTCGCAGGGACAATTTGTCCTATACAGAGGTAAAGCAGGCTGTTCAGGAATTCGTTTTTGATGAGCCTTATTATACCAATTCAACCCAACTGCCGGTCGGCTATACAGTGGATATTTTTGAGGCGCTCGAATTGCAGGAGGCACTGCAGACAGAATATACGGGTGGCACGGTCTTCTTTCTGGGCGAACAAATCGATGACCCGAATACCGTCAAAGACTTATTGCAGAAAGTCTTTGCCCGCTATCGCCTTCCTTATTTTATGGTAACGCCGACTTTTTCCGTTTGTGAGGCTCACGGATATATTAGCGGGGAGCACTATCATTGTCCTATCTGCGGTGGGATGACAGAGGTGTGGAGCCGGATCGTGGGGTATTTCCGACCAGTTCAGAACTGGAACAAGTGTAAGCGCGCAGAATTTCAGGAGAGGCAGGAATTTGTTTATGCTGCCTGCTGAATCTGAAGATACCTTAGCGGGAGTGCATCCGGTTTATCGAACGATGCCGGCTTTCGATAAAGTTGCCCTGCAAATGAAGAACTCTGAATTTTGTCCCTTGAATGAAGGAGATGACACAAATTCCTGAGATATCGAGATTTTACGGGATTATCATCACAATGTATTATGATGAGCATAATCCTCCCCCCTCCCCATTTCCATGCAACATATAATGGTATAGAGACTATTTTTGATATCAATGAAGGAGCGTTTACAAAGGGGATGTTGCACATGAGACCTAAAATTTATGGAGTTTTACCGAAAGAGGATTATACTGTTTACGTATATTTTTTGACGATGGAAAAATTAAACTTTATGACGTAAAACCCTTAATTGATAAGGGAGGTATTTTTATAAAATTGAAGAATAGGAATTTTTTCCTTAATGCGTGTACGGTTATGAATGGAACCCTTGCATGGGACGTATCTGGACATAGAGATACCAGTGATTGTAATGATATATGCCCAGATACTATCTATACTACGGCTAAAGATATTTCTAAAGAAAACATTGCTTGAGATCATCACCGAGGAGAATGTCAGGAATTATTTTGGCAACGACGTCGGGATTCTGCCGGTACCCTATATGAATGAAGAGATTAAGGCGTTTGTCATGTTGGATATCAATCAGTATTGTTCCAATGCCGCTCTGCTGCAGTCAGAAAGAGCTGAGTTTAACAATTTCGTAACTTTGCCGGGCATGGTCACGCATGATGGCCAACTCTTCAGCAGTTAAGGCACCCGGTTTATTGAGAATCCCTTCCGGAACGCCAATTTTTCCGATATCGTGCAAGACTATAGTTGATCCAATATCCTACCGACAAAACCGGAAGCATGATTAGGACCAACGCCCCGGCCAGAAGCCGTCCCCGGAGCCCAAACCGGTGAAAACCTTTTATGGTCATCCGCATCCCCCCTTGAGATAGAAAGCTAACTTTAATCTGTAATTGTGCTGAAAATCTGCGTATGTTGAAAACGACGACCAAAGGGAGAAGTAACGCCGAGTACTAGAGTATAAACTTACTGATTATGTTTTGAAGCTCCGCTGCCATGGAGGCTAAATTTTGGGCTGACGAAACAACTTGTTCCATAGATGCCGTTTGTTCCTCGACCCCGGCGGATACCGTTTGGGCTTGGGCTGCTGTCTCCTTACTAATAACATCAACTTGTTTAACCGAAGTTACTATTTTGCCACTAGCTATTTGTTGGATCGTAGCAGATATTTCTCCCATTTGTGCCGAGACATTTTCAATAAGTTTAGCAATTTCGCTAAATGACTGTCCTGCTACATTAACGACCTCAATACCTGAATCTTGAATCCTTATCCCCACTTGAACCTTTCTCTCCCCCTCACCCTGCCTCCTTAAACTCCACCCGTTCAATGAAACGGGTTAAATCTTGCATTAAGTCCACATAAATCTCTCGATTGAGGAACCTTCCGTTACTATCAAACAAAAGACGAATAAGTGGTCGAGTTGGCATTTGCAAGGGCACAGCAACGACCACTCCCATTTCACCCGTGTTTAGGGTGACAATAGCATTTTCAGGGTACAGAATGAGGGATTCTCGAAAAGCCTGCACCACTTTCGGGTTAAAGTCTTTCCCCGACCAGGCAATAATCATTTCCAGTGCATGGTAGGGGGGTAAGCCTTTGCGGTACGGTCTGTCGCCGGTCAAGGCTTCATAAACGTCGGTAACGGCTATGATTTGGGCATCGGGATGGATGCTATCCCCTTTCAAGCCGAAAGGATACCCCTTCCCGTTCCAGCGTTCATGGTGTTCCCTGACCATCGCTGTCACACTGTTTAACAAACGGGTGTTCCTTAGCATTTCTTCACCCATCAAAGGATGCCGTTTCATGATGGCAAACTCGTCATCCGTTAAACTTCCAGGCTTGTTCAAGATTTCCTTTGGCACTTGTAATTTTCCCAAATCATGAAGCAGTGCACCTAATGTCAGATACTTAAGCCTTTTCTCTTTATATCCCAAACGCATCCCCGTGAGTGCAGATAACAAGGCAACATTCAAAACGTGCACAAACGTCCCATAATCGTGTTGTTTGAACTTCTCCAAATCTAACCGCATCGCATCAAAATTCAAGTAAACGTTTGGGGTCTGGAGTTCTTTGAGAATCGTTTCTACCAGAACAACCGTCTTTTCAATCTGCTCAGGTTTAATGAGTTTCGCCTCATGATAAATGCTCCACAAGGAACCGACCAGTTTAATATAAATATCTTTCGAAAATGCTTTTACCTGTCTTGAAGATGAAACTGAATCCTCATGTTGTCGCAGAATATAAACTTCTCGCCTTTCAAGACGTTCCTGTATGCCTGCTGTAATCGGTTGACCTTTTTGCAAGAGCAAAATTCCCGCTTCATCAAATAAGTCCAGACTTGCAAACTTTTCCAAAGCTGAATTTGGTAGTAACTTCTCCAACACCAAATTCATGGTTAACCCTTCTTTCTTCTCCGCCCGATAATCTATACAACTTAGGACCTATCCAATCACACCTTAAACTTCGCCACGAGCTCACTCAGTTTATCGGCCAACTCGGCTTGTGCTTGTGCCGATTGGTTAACTTCTTCGATGGCTGTTGTCGTTTGAACTACACTAGAAGATATTTCTTCAGAACTCGAGGCAGATTCTTGAGCCGTCTCGGTTACATTTTGAATTGCTGAACCGATTTGACTGATAATTTCGTGCATCGTTAACGTTGCCTCAGCCAATTCTTTGGACATTTCTGTCACGAAATTTGAGTCTTCTTCATACTGGCTACCTGTCTTAGCATAAGCTTCGTAGTCAGGGCGGACTTTCGTTTCAATAAAAGTTAGTAACTCTTGCGTATTCCCCATCAGATTGTTAAATGCCCTCTGCACATCGTTGATAACCTTATGAATATTTCCTACCGCCAGTTGCGATTGTTCTGCCAACTTCCGAACTTCATCAGCGACGACTGCAAAACCACGTCCTGCTTCTCCTGCGCGAGCCGCCTCAATGCTAGCATTGAGAGATAAAAGATTGGTTTGTTCGGCAATTCCACCAATAGTTTCTGCCATGACTTTAATTTCATCCACAACTTTCGACTGTTCAAGAGCTTGCTTGACCTTGGCTTCTTTATCCCGATAGATATCATCCGCTTCACTCACCGCCTTGGTTCCTTTGGTCTTGACTTCACTGGCCCGTACCTTAATCGCCAAAGCGTTTTCCTGTCCATCCTTAGCTTTCTGATTCAGTTGTTTGGTATATTCTTGGATTTCTACTGCAGAAGCCCCTACCTCTTCCGTACTGGCACTGAGTTCTTCTGTTCCCTGAGCAATCTGCTCCGTCGATTGCTGGATGGTCTGCATCGTCGCCGACAGTTCTTCCATCGTCGCCGACAGTTCCTCCGATTGAGCACTCAGCGTCTGAGAACCGTCACGAATGGCGAGTAATAACTCTCTCACTTTTTTTACCGCCTGCTTAAGAGCATCCCCCAGTTGCCCCACTTCATCCCGTCCGTGCAGGGCTAATTCCTGGGTTAGATTCCCTTGTCCAAAGGCTTCCGCAAACTGAACGATGTGGGAAAGCCGTCGGGAGAGGCTGAACGATAGATACAGGCCCAGCACCAAAGCAAAAAGGAGACTGAAGCCGAGAATTGCAATCATGGTTGTTCGGGAAGATATAAAAGTTTCATGGTTTTTATCGACACGGTTTTTCGCTTCGTTTTCTAAAAAAGACACTGTTTTATCCAAACTGGCCAAAGCTTTATCATTGCCTTTCAGGGCCTCTTGCAGCACTGCCCCCGCCTCGGCATAGTTCCCCTCATTGACGAGCTGAACCAGCTTGTCCCGCTGGCTCCGCCACTCCTCCTGGGCAGCTTTAAAATCATTATAATATCCTTTTTCTTCAGCCGAGAGCGTTTCTAAAAAGTTCTTGTCGTATTCCTGCTGGGCTTTATTGTTCGCTGCCTTAATAGTCTCGATCTGCTGTAAAACCTCCTGCTGCTGAGTTTTGTCCCGGGTAGCGTAGAGCAAAATGCTGGCGGCACGGTTTTGCTCAAACGTCGCCTGTATTTGGGTTAAATCTTGTAAGGCCGCAAAGTTGTCACTGTAAATACTTTCTCCGCTCGCCTCTATCGTTTGCATATCGCTGATGCCGATATAGCCGACCAACGCGACCAAAAGGGCAATGATGACAAATCCTGCTGTCAGTTTCACTTTCCAAGGGATATTATTCATGAATTTCATTTTTCCATTCTCCCCCTATATAGTTTCTTCTACTTTCCATATTCTTGACTATTGAAAATTTCAGGTCCCTTGACCCGTTCGCCATCAAGCATATTCTGTTCTCCTTTCCGTTTTTTTCATGCTTCGCTTGCTTAATATGCCTCACATGCACAGCTCTCCTTTTCAGTCAGGGCTGGATAAGCATGAGCAGGATTTCAGGAAGCGAAGAGGGTCGGGACATTGAGTACGAGAACAAGTTTCTCACTTAAGTTAAGGATACCCAGGAAAAACGTCTCCTGCCCGACAACCGCAGGCGGGGGTTCCAATTCATACTGGGCAATATTGACAACCTCATTGACCATATCAACTTCAATTCCCAAAAGTTCTTCCACATTTTCTAGGACAATGATGCGACGCTGATGATCTGGGAAAGAAGAATCCAACTTCGTCTTCAGCCATTGAGCAAGGCTTAAGACCGTAATCACCTTGCCCCTCAGGCTGATAATCCCCCGCACATGCCCTTTGGCATTGGGTATACTCCTAATCAGTGGGGGAACGATGATTTCCCTGACCGTATTCATCGGCACGGCGTAGTGTTCCCCGCCCATTTGAAAGAGGATGACTTGTTCATCATTCACCAAAAACACCTCCTTTCTTAAAAATAAACCGTCATGTGTTCAAACTCCATGACGGCAAATTTCCCCGTAGTAACCTGGCAATCATCAGCTTACACTGGATGACCCATGGCTTTGCGTCCCTGGCTTTCACCAGGTTTGCCTTTGTCCGAGACTCTATTTTGTTCTGTGACAATTAAGATTTCCTTGCTTATATCGTTGCTCTTACTTATTATGTACCAACACCAAACCTCTGGCTTCCCTTTCCGCCCCTTGCTGCTCCAATAGCAGTGTTTCAGAACCGCAGTAAACAACACGTCTCATCGATTTGCGGCAAAATCCCCATACCCTTGGCAAAAAATCACCTACTTTCAGCAATTTCCTTGGCCACGTTCGACGCTTTTTTTGAATTTCCTGCTAAACTCTTCCCAATTTTCTGCAGTGGAAATAGAAAAGCCATCTCTTGTCACTCTTAACAAGGAGATGGCTTTTCTATGCTTAGAAGGTGAACATAACGAACTTTATCTCATGTCCAATCTTAATGGGAGTTATTTTGTTCTGATACATTCCCAAGCAGGAATCTTGGAAAGTTTTGCCGAAAACTTCGGTATGGTTACCGCTTCACATTTCCTGCCTGAAAAATTGAGACCCCAATTCCCGCAGAACAATCCTGTCATCGAGTTGCGCAAGAAAGTTATCCGGGAATTAGGCCATATCTACGAGACAATCGGGGAACCGGAACTACCCGAGAAAGACCTGTACCGGGATATGCACCACTGGCACCGTCAGCGGGAACTGGACCGCAGCCGGGCTTGGATCCGTCAGGCTTACATGCGCTATGGCAGTTTCTTTGCCTGCGGTTCCGAGATGGATCCGTTAAAAGTGCGACCGGAACTCGTACCGGTGGAGAAAGGTCTCACCGCGGATCTTTTCCGCTTAGCCCGTTATACCTGGCAATTACCGTATTCCAAAGGGTACGGCAGGCGCCTGCGCTTCTTGCTTTGGGACCGGTATCACGACAAATTGATGGGAATCATTGGACTTCAGTCTCCGCCCCTTGACTTGGCTCAGCGCGATCAGCATTACAAAATCCCCAAAGAACAAAAGGTGGAAATCATCAACCAAACCATGGATGCTTTTGTCCTGGGAGCCCTGTCGCCGTACAGTGGCTTTTTGGCCGGAAAACTGGCCGTTATGGCTGCAGCCAGCCGTGATGTGCGCCTGGCCTATGAGCAAAAATACTATGGAACCCGTTCCCAACTCAGCCAGCAGATTCTGCCGGCCAGGTTAGTAGCCATCACCACCTTCTCGGCTTTTGGCCGCAGTTCTATTTATAACCGGGTTGCTGCCGGCAAGAACAGCCAAGGGCAAAACAACTGGCTCACCTTGTCTTTGGGCCTTACTTCGGGATGGGGAACCTATCACTTTTCCGATGAGCTTTACAGGGAGTTAAAGGATTTTATCCAGTCTTTCAATCCCGGATTTCAAGTAACCGGATTCGGCACCGGTCCGAAAATTAAACGTACAGTCATTACCCTGGCGCTGCGCGCTTTGGATCTTCCTGCCTCTTTCGCCCAACACGGTATACCCCGGGAGCTTTTTGTTATTCCTCATATTGCTAACCTTGCTGATTTCCTCGGTGGTAAAACTGTTGAACCACTGTACAATGATCTTTCGTTCGCAGAACTGGTTGAGTACTGGCGGGGGCAATACTTGCTTGGTGCGGGTCCTATCCCCCGTTACCGGGCACGTCGCGAGAGCTGGATTTATTGGGATTACGATGATTTGCAGAAAAACCTCGGCCTAAGATAGAACCTGATCAATCTAAACCGGTGAACTTTGGAAAATCATTGACAGAAAAATTTACCTATGCTAAACTCGTGTTAATCAATGTGAAATTTAATAGGTAATAAACGAGTACACATTCTGAGAAAAGGAATGTGTTTAAAAGGGAAGTCAGCCAATCTGACGCGGTCCCGCCACTGTGGTAGTGAGCGGCCTTACATAATGTCACTGGGCAACCGGGAAGACGTAAGGCGGCGATGAACTTAAGCCAGGAGACCTGCTCGTTTGTAATTCGTCTTTAACACCCACGATGGATGGGGGGTAAGGATATTTATGTTTCTTAACATATTTTAACCTCCTGCATTTAGGTGCCGGAGGTTTATTTATTTTCTTTCTAAGTGTGGACAAGGTGCTGTAATCCTGAGGGATTAAGCAAAGTGATTATTATTGTGACAGAAAGAGAACTCAAATAAGGCATTAACTTGAGTTTTCGTAAATCTGAAACAATTTAACCGCCTGTCTGAATCACATCACTTTAACAAGGAGGTGTATGATTTGGTCCGGCTTTTTTATTTATATTAGACAGTTGAGAACTAAAGTTATTTGAAAGGTGGTATGGGTGGAAAATTTGATATCTTAAGAAGATAGTTTTGGGTTAGTGACGTTTAGAAGAGAAAGAAAAGGAGTTGTTATTTCATGAACCTACACAAGTTTAAGAATATTGGTTTATTATTAGCTTACGTTATGGCGGTATATATCGTCTTTCCAGATAGTGCTTATGCCATGCACATTATGGAAGGCTTCTTGCCTTTTAACTGGGCAGCTTTTTGGATGGTTGCCATGGTTCCATTCGTAATTCTTGGTGTACGTTCCATTAAAAAAACCGTGACGCTCTACCCCAATCTAAAGATGCTATTGGGTATGGCAGGGGCATTTGCGTTTGTTCTGTCTGCCATGAAAATCCCGTCTGTAACCGGAAGCTGTTCGCATCCCACCGGTGTAGGCCTTGGTGCGATACTTTTCGGACCCACCGCCATGACGGTTTTGGGAATGATTGTCTTAATATTTCAAGCACTTTTGTTGGCTCATGGCGGATTAACGACCCTGGGAGCAAACACTTTTTCCATGGCTATTGTTGGTCCTTTTGTCTCTTACGGTATCTATAAAGGATTAAAGAAACTGGGGGCTCCCCAATGGCTATCGATTTTTCTGGCAGCTACTTTAGGAGATTTAATGACCTATGTTACAACATCCTTCCAGTTGGGGCTGGCTTTTCCTGCTGCAACGGGCGGAGTAATGGCTTCCGTAATAAAATTCATGAGTATTTTTGCGTTTACTCAGGTTCCCTTAGCCATAAGTGAAGGTATACTTACCGTGATGGTATTTAATGTCCTTAATATTTACAGTCAAAAAGAATTGCAGGTTTTATCCATATTTACCGGCAAAGAGTTAGCAAGCAGCAAACAGGGGGTGAAAGCATGAAACCAATTGCTAAGAATGGGATATTACTGCTAATTGTTGCAGTCCTGGCCTTTGCTCCGCTTTTTATGGTGCGTGGCGGCGAATTTGCCGGGGCTGATGATCAAGCCGAAAAGGCAATCAGCACGCTTAATGCCAACTATGAACCTTGGTTTAAACCCTTGTGGGAACCGCCCAGCGGCGAAGTCGAATCTTTCTTGTTTGCCTTACAGGCGGCTCTCGGCAGCGGATTTGTCTTTTATTATTTGGGTTATGCAAAAGGGAAAAACAGCGTGAGCAAGAGGGAGCAGTCGTGATTAACATAGATAGTTACGCTTATAGTAATACACTAAAAACTGTTCATCCGGCAGAAAAGTTTATGTTTGCCATGGTTACACTGGTCGTGTGTCTAACATCTCCTGCTCTAATCACGCCTCTTATCGTGTTAGCCTTAATGGCCGGGGGAATAATCATCAAAGCAGGCATCCCAGGAAGAGTTTTTGTCAAGCTTATGCTTGTTCCCCTTTCTTTTCTTCTATTAAGTATTATAACCATTGCTTTTTCGGTTTCGACCAGCCCCACAGGATTTTGGCTTGCTCACAACGTTGGCGGATTAACCGTAGGAATACGCTTCCCTGATCTGGTCACAGCGGGTCATCTCTTTTTAAAATCATTGGGGGCTGTTTCCTGTCTATATTTTCTAGCCCTGACCACTCCTATGACTGAAATAATTACCTTACTCGGCAAGATGAGGGTTCCAGTCATTATTACTGAATTAATGGTGCTGATTTATCGCTTTATCTTTGTCTTTATGGAAATAGCCACCACCATTCGGAGAGCCCAGTCTTCGCGGTTAGGTTATATCTCAATGAAAAGTTCTTTCCGTTCTTTGAGCCGGCTCTTTTCTGCTCTTTTTGGGAAAGTTTTTCTAAAATCTCACGAACTCTTTGATACCATGTCGGCACGAGGTTATACAGGTGAGATCAAGGTACTGGTAAAGAAATATCCTGTTAACCTCAAAAACTATCTGGTGTTAACCATGTTAGAGATCCCGTTAATCTTGTTAAATTTACTTGGGAGGTAAAAAATTGTCTGAGGTTATACTTGAAGCGGTTGATATTAAGTTTTCTTATCCTGATGGCACAAATGCTTTACGCAAAGTGAATTTAGAGGTTAAAAAGGGAGAAAAGCTGGCTATCTTGGGCTCAAACGGAGCAGGAAAATCCACTTTATTCTTGCATTTTAACGGAATTTATCGTCCTAACACAGGTAGTATAAAGTTCCTGGGACAAGATATTTCCTATGAAAAAAAGGCACTGATAGAATTACGCAAAAAAGTAGGGATTGTCTTTCAAGACCCGGATAGTCAGTTGTTTTCCGCCAGCGTATGGCAGGATATCTCGTTTGGTCCTTTAAATCTCGAACTTGCTGAAGAAGTAGTAGTGGATAGAGTCAAACAGGCCATGTCGGATACGGAAACCACAGACCTCCAAGATAAACCGACTCACATGTTAAGCTACGGACAGAAAAAACGTGTTTCGATCGCGGGTGTCTTAGCGATGGAGCCCGAAATAATAATATTTGACGAACCAACAGCTTGGCTAGATCCCCGCCATGCCCGCGAGTTCATGGAGCTTCTGGAAAAGTTGAGCCAAGAGGGTAAAACGATTATCATATCTACTCATGATGTCGATTTAGCCTATTCCTGGTCAGATCGGATAGCCATTTTGCACTGCGGAGAGATCATTGCGAACGGAGAACCCGGCCAAGTATTTAGGCGACCTGAACTTATAGAACGTGCTGATTTGGTGCTTCCCTGGATGTTAGAAATGCACAGTGAATTGGTGCAAAAAGGATGGCTGCCTCCGTCCACCCCTTTGCCGAAAACAAGAGAAGATTTGTTTAGAAGTATTGCGGCCAAGGGGGATTAGACGAGATTCCAACCTTCAATGACCAACTTTTCCCGCCTAAAAAACCGGGTCAAATCAATCGTCAATTCCAAGGCGGCCAAATGGGAAGGAACGTTGAGCTTTATCCCTTCGACCTCCAGAACGGCATAAGACCCTCCACCGCTCTGCAACCCGGCCTGGGGCGGTTCTCCTGTTCTAACCCTGGGCGGTTCGGAAACCTGAATACAGCACCCGCTGACGGTCACAGGCTGATCGACTGTAAGCTCCTGAACCTGCTGTTTAGCCAGATACGTCATTGCCTCCGGCGAGATTTTCCACATCTCGTTCATCCCCTTTCATCTTATCCTAAAACTATGTGCGCTGAATGCCCGCTCACCAGGTGGCGCGCGAGCACAGTATAGGAGATCTTATCTGTGATACTAAAACGGGGTGCAGGTCTTACACTGCACCCCACCATATTGTTTCAACATATTCCTAGTATATAATTCTTACTTCGCCGTTAACTCTTGCACCAAGGCATTATGCTCGACTTTTTGCTGTGCTAAGGCTTTTTTATCTGCAATCAAGCGGCTCCACTTGATCGCGGAATCCACCACAATGATGAGTGAGAGCAGTGCCATGATAATCGACAGAACGACGTTCAATATCATGTGTTGGGGCAGATAAACCAGAGTCACATTATAGTAAGACGCAGTGAGCGTGGTCACGAAGAGGAAGACGAACGGGATAAACGTGGTCAAGGCGTAACTTATCCTTCCCGTGCTCTTCAAGATGATGGTCGTTCCAACCACCAAGGCCAACGAGGCGAGCAACTGGTTCGACACCCCGAAGAGCGGCCAGACCGTGGAAATATTCCCCCCGTAGAGAAGATAGCCCCAGGCAAAAGAAACCAAAGCCGCACTGATAACCGCACCAGGCCACCAGTTGATCTTTTTAAAAGGTTTAATGATCACCCCGATCATATCCTGGACCACATAGCGGGCTGCCCGGGTGCCAGCGTCCACAGCAGTCAAGATGAATACTGCTTCAAACATAATGGCGAATTGATACCAGTAAGCAACCAGATGACTGAGCCCCGGAATACTGGAGAACACATAGGACATGCCAACGGCGAGGGATACCGCTCCTCCCGGACGCCCGGCCACGTTTTCCCCAATCATTTGGGAAAGCATTGGCAGCTTGTCAACCTGCAGGCCAAGGTGGGCAAAGACGTTCGGCATGGTATTGATGGCGAAATAGTCCCCGACCGGGAGCACCGAGGCGGCAATCATCGCCATAATCGCAACAAAGGATTCCACCAGCATGGCTCCGAAGCCGACAATTTTAATATCCTTTTCGCTTTCCAGCATCTTGGGTGTTGTCCCGGCCGCAATCAAGCTGTGAAAGCCGGACATTGCACCACAGGCAATCGTAATGAAAACAAAGGGCCAAACCTTACCGGCGATAATAGGCCCGCCGCCGTTGACAAACTTCGTCACTGCAGGCATATGCAAGACCGGATTGACAAAAATGATTCCTAAAGCCAAGGCACCGATGGTTCCAATTTTAAGATAAGAACTCAAATAATCACGCGGTGCGAGTAAAAGCCAAACCGGAAGTGCGGCTGCGACAAAAGCATACGTAGGCAAGGCAATTTTTATCACCGTGGCACTGTAGTTAAAGAGAGGTCCCAATGCCGAGTGCTTGACTGCCGGTCCCAGAGCCACCGCAAGGAAAATTAGAATAACTCCGATGACAGAGGCCTCAAGCAATTTCCCGGGACGCAGAAAGCGCATATAAATTCCAATAAAAATTGCAATGGGGATGGTCATCGCTACCGTAAAAGAACCCCAGGGATTATCGTGCAGGGCATTGACAATAACAATTGACAAACCTGCCATGGTGATGAGTAATATGAACAAGACCGCAAACGAGGCAGCGACCCCAGTCACAGGGCCGATTTCTTTTTTGGCGATTTGCGCCAGAGACTCGCCATTGTGCCGAATGGAAGCGAAAAGTACGACCATGTCGTGGACTGCGCCACCGAGGACCCCGCCAATGAGGATCCAAATCGTTCCCGGCAAATAGCCAAACTGAGCTGCCAGCACCGGGCCGACCAATGGGCCGGCAGCAGCAATCGCTGCAAAATGATGCCCAAATGTTACCCAGCGATTGGTAGGGACATAGTCATGGCCGTCTTCCAGACGTTTAGCCGGAGTGACAAGCCGCGGGTCGACCGCTAAGACTTTAGCCGCCATGAACGTTCCGTAGAGGCGGTAACCAATGATCAAGATACTGGCCGCCGCAATTAATAGATAGAGTGCACGCACGGGTATATTCCCCCTTTTCAAAAATGTTGAAAATTGTGGCAAAAGCCTTTACCCTAAGGTTCGTGCTCGTTAAAATCATACGACAAATTCTATCTTTCAGTGGGAAAGTCTGCAAAACATGCAAAAAAAACGTGCTTAAGTTGCACGTTTTTAGCTCCAACCTTCAAAACGCTATAGCTCTAGTGCCTGTTTCACTGATTTAACAAACGTCCGGCTCACCGGAACTTGGGATTTTTCCCGATCGTTCATGATCAGATTATAAGTACCATTAAACCAAGGGACGATTTCCCGCACCATTTCTTTATTGACTACATAGCTCTTATGAGTCTGCACCAGACCGAGACGCTCTTCCAACTCGCTTAAAGAATAACTTGTAGTGTATGAAGCATCCTTCGTTTTTACGTGCACCTGCCGTCCTTCTATCCCTGCAAAAACAATCTCCTCCGCATTCAAAAGAATGATTCGTTCATTTTCCTCGACGGCTAGCTTAGCTTTTGCGAATGGTTTTTCCAAGAGAGAGAGTATTCGATCGAGTTTTTCCCCTCCAAGCCCGCCACCCTCAACTTTTTCCGGAGGACACGCTCCCCCCTGTAGGCTGCGTTTCAAGCGCTGAACCGTCTGCTGCAGCCGTTCCTCGCTGAAAGGCTTCAACACATAGTCAATCGCATTAACTTCAAACGCCTCTAAGGCATGCTGATCGTACGCAGTAGCAAACACAAAGAAAGGAAAGTGTTCCGGGCCCATGCGCAGATACAACTCCCGCGCCACGCTGAGCCCGGATAAATCCGGCATCTGAATATCCAAAAATACCACGTCGGGGCTCAGCTCAGGAATGATCGCCAAAGCCTCCTGCCCGTTACGCGCCAGGCCTGCAACCTCGACATTCGGCATTTTTTCCAAAAGGTATTTTAATTCATCCCGCGAAGGGGACTCATCATCCACGATAACTACGCGCATCCGACCTTCACCCCTTTTCGATCTGAGTGATTTTTATTGCTTCCTAAGTCTGTGCCGGTATCTTAACCGATATTTGCGTTCCGCGACCCTGCTCACTCTGAATCTCCAATTCCGATCCATACAAATATTTTAAGCGACCATTGATATTGCCTAAACCTACACCCGCTCCGGTCGACGAAATATAGCGTTTTTGCCGAATCGCCTCCAGCTTCGCTGAGTCAATCCCGACCCCGTTATCTGTAACTGTAACCCGCAACACGTGTTCTTCGACCCAGCAGCGGATCTCTACGGTTCCCCCGTTGACCTTGGGATAGATTCCGTGCTTAATGGAATTTTCCACTAGGGGTTGGAGCGTTAGTGCAGGAACGAGCCAATCTTCAGCTTCGGAAGCAATCTCCTCCACTACATTCAAACTATCCCCAAAGCGGGCTTGTTCAATGCTAAGATAAGCCCGGATATGCTCTAATTCCTCACGCAGGCTGACAAACTTGTCTCCCCGCTGGATGTTTTTGCGAAAAAACTCTCCAAGCTGAATTAAAAGCTTTCGCGCCTTTTCTCCATCCGTGCGCACAAGGGAAACGATCGTGTTTAAGGCATTAAACAAAAAATGAGGGTTGATCTGGGCCTGGAGGGCCTGAAGTTCCGCTTTGGCCACCCGCTGAGACTGTTCCTCCAAGGCTGCGAGTTCCAACTGTGTCGAAAACAAGCCGGCCAGTCCTTGGGCCAGCTCAATCTCTACGCTTCCAATCCCTTGATCCCGGCCCCGGTAAAGTTTCAACGTTCCGGTAATATCACCGCGGCTAAACAGCGGGACGATCACGGCAGAACGCAGGGTACAGGACTGATCACGGCAGCCGATTTCTTCCTTTACTTGAGCCAGCTTCATCTCACCTATGTCCATCGCTTCTTGGGTAGCCTTGGTCATGATCGGGGAGCCGGCTACATGATGGGAACAACCGCTCCCTATATGGGCGAGGATGACCTCGCGGTTGGTAATCGCGACGGCCTCTACCTCCGCCTTGTCAAAAATGATCTGCGCCACTTGCCTGGCGGTCTCTTCTTGCAATCCTTTTCTTAAAATAGGCAAAGTAACCTTGGCAATTTCGAGCGCTTTCTGGGCTTGTAATGCTCCTGCCTTCTCTTCCTCTTCAATCGAATTGCGGGCGATCACCACGAAAATAGCAATTCCAATAGAATTCATGACGATCATTGGGAGTCCAATCGTCTCAACCAAGTCCCAAGCCGCCGCAAACGGGCGCGCCGTTGCCAAGATGATAAGCATCTGCAAAGCTTCGGTTACAATTCCGATGAACAACCCCATCTTCCAAGTGAGGCTTTTAGGATTCATTTTGCGCACATATACGGCCGCGACCCCGGCTTCTGCCAAGGTTGCGATCGAGCATGAGAACGCCGTAAACCCTCCGATAAGATAGCGGTGCAGGCCTGCAATCAGCGCAGCCCCGATCCCGACCACCGGTCCCCCCAGTAAAGACCCCACCACGACTC
Source organism: Paradesulfitobacterium aromaticivorans (assembly GCF_054657415.1). Lineage (NCBI taxonomy): Bacteria > Bacillati > Bacillota > Clostridia > Eubacteriales > Peptococcaceae > Paradesulfitobacterium > Paradesulfitobacterium aromaticivorans. The sequence continues at coordinate 1,286,192 of NZ_BAAHYT010000010.1, forward strand.
CAATCACCCGTGAGTTGGCTAAAGCCCCTTTGATGGAAATCCCCGTATACGTGCCCATGATCCCGATCGCACTGAAGATAGCAATCAGGAAGAGCTTTTCCAGCCGGTTATTGCGCAGGAGCATGGCATTTTTGAAAACCTTCGTTTTGCTTAATAGGTAAGCAATCGTCACGATCACACTCGTATTTTGGGCAAGTTTAAAAAATAAGTCAAAAGGCATCCTATTCACCACCAAGAAAAGTATACGCCTGTTCTATTAGTTTGTCTAAATCCAACAAATTCAGAACAGGTGTAAATGATTCTGTTGGAAATTTCAAGTAAAAGGTATTGAATCTGCGCCAGGAATGTTCTATAATTGTCATAGAACATATGTTCTCTTCGGGCAAGGTCTACTTAATATTGATGGCGGAAAGAGGAGGAAACGATGACAAAGCAAGGGTGGGGGAGAAATCTGCGTAAATGGCGGTTGCAGAGAGGATATACGCTCGCGCAGCTCGCTGCCAAAAGCGGTCTGAATGCACGATTGCTTTGGCAACTGGAGGAGGGTATACGGAAAGGGACGCCCAATCAGTGGCTAAAACTGGCGCGAATCCTCGGCGTCGAGATGCGTGAACTCATAAGCGAGCCAGGGACTAAACCTGATGATTCGGGGCGGATCGAAGAAACTGTTTCTCCCTACCGAATACAGGTTGGGTAAAAGGCTCTGCTGGAGGGAATGGAGCATGGGCTGGGTGTGACCTATTTCGCCTTGCGTGCATAAACTACCCCGTAATATAGATGTTCGATATTCGATGTTCGAGTTCGAGCGTATGTAGTCTTCCGTGGCACAGAAGGGCTTCGTAGGAATTTTCTATGCTGCCGGTGGCGCGGCAGAGGCATGGAGGGTTTACCCTAACGCACGAGCCGGAGATTTTGATGAGTAGTTTAAGCAAGCGGGAGGGGTCGAAAGCATGGGCGTGAAGGCGGGTGTGCGCCACTACTTTGCAGAGGGTCTGACTTCCAGGGGGTACATATCATTGCTTCCGGTCATGATGCCTAACTGGGAACGCACTTATGTCCTGTTAGGAGGGCCGGGTACGGGCAAATCAACCTTAATCAAAGTGATCGGTCTTGAACTTCTGGACCGGGGTTACGGCCTGGATTTTTTCCGCTCCGCACGTGACCCGGACTCAATTGCAGGGTTTACTTTGACAGGTCAGGGCTATACCATGCTTGACACCGCCGAGATCGCTCCTTTGCAGTGGCGCGCACCCGGAGTGGTGGAAAAATTCTTCGATCTGGGAGCCTTTTGCGATGAGCGCAAGCTGAGCAACCAGCGCCAGGAAATCCTGGCTGTGGAAGACAACCTTGTGCAATTGCAAACCAAGATTGAGGAAAGCTTGTCCTATCTGCTCGCAAACTATGTGTCAAAACGTGCAGACCACATGATGCACGAAGCTTTCCCCTTATATAACCCCACCCAGTGGGGGTTCAGCAAAGGGGAATCAGGCCCCTGGTCCCTGGTGCAGAACGCTCTGCATAAATTGCAGAAAAGTATTGTGACACCGTGTTTCCTTCACAGCGTGACTCCTGACGGTTGGCTTAACCTCGCGCCCCATTTTCTGACTGAGTTTGACCAGATCCTTCTTGAGGGGGAGGAAACCCTGGAAGCTTTAAATTGGTTTTTGCGGGAAGCGCAATTATTGGGGCAGGTTATTGAAGTTGTGCTTCATCCCCTGAATCCCAATGAAATTATCGGGATTGTCTTTCCGGAACGCAACCTGGCCATTTGGCAGGGGGATCCGGAAACCTTGGCTGATCAAAACCTGGCGCAGCCGCTGAGCGCAAACTTAAAAGAGACCTTGCGGTCCTGGTATGACCAAAGGTCTCTGCTTAAGAGCATCTATGTAGAAAGTGTTGATTTTAGCAGGGTTGACGCTCTGAGAGAAGACTTGCTTAACCGCATCCTGCGGGAACTTGACTTTTTACCCGAACAAGGACGCGTCTGAGAGGAGATCGCCCATTTCTGCCATTAATCGTTCCAGGTTAGCTTCGGTGAGTTGAAAACGAGCCAGGGCTTTTGTTTCCAGAGGATTAAGAAAGCTGTCGACCCCGCCGCCTACTCCCAGGGTGTTGGCGAGGGAATTGGAGATGTGTACGATGGCGGTGAGGTCAGGATAAGGATCTGCGGGAGCGAGCGTATGGTGATGGGAAATAGCGCTGACCAAATCGGGTGGCAAGTTCCAGTGTTTGGCGATAAATCCACCGACAGTGGCATGCCCGAACCCGATTACCTTTTCCTCCAATTCTACATACGACAGACTGGAGTCATTTACTTTTTTAAGTACATATGAGCCGATTTCCTGGAGATAGACCGTTATAATGAGCTTGCCGATGTCGTGCAGAAGCCCGGCCGTAAAGGCAGTGTCCCCATAGGAAAGCTTCAGGGATTTACACAGCCTTTTAGCGATCATGGCTGTAAGCATGGAGTGCTGCCACAGACCTTCTTGGTCTACCTCATAACCGGCCAACTGCACCCTTAAGATGGGAGCGACCGCAGAAGCCATAGCGAGGCCCTGGATAGCCTGGAAGCCCAAAATTGTGATTCCTTCCTGCAGGGAAGAGATACGGCGGGCATAGCCGTAATAAGCGGAGTTGGCCTGGCGTAAAATACCTGCGGCCAAAGCGGGATCCTGGGCAATTGCAGCCTGCAGGTCTTTGATACTAGTGTCAGGGTTTTTCGTTAAAGCAATGACGCGCATGGCAGAAGTCGGCAAGGCGGGAAGGGCTTGAACTCGTTTAAGTACGTGCTCCAATTTTACAGGCACTTGAAATCCCTCCAAGCTTGTCAAATATTCACTAGGATCATTTTAGAATCCTGTGGTAGAGGAAATACTCGCTCAGATAAGGTTGGCAGGCCGCCTAATCAAATAGATGCATCAGCACGAGACTGATGATGCTTAAGACCACAGACCCGATAACCGCACTGCCAAAACTGCGGATGCTGAAACCTGGGACAAGCTTGGCCGTAAGGGCCAGCATGAGGCCGTTAAGGATCAGCGTAAATAAGCCCAAAGTCACAAGCTGAAGTGGAAAAGTGAAGAAGGAGAGGACGGGCCGGATTAAGCTGTTGACCAAGCCCCAGACAAGAGCAGCCCAAATCGCGGTAGAAAAGCGGGACAAGTGCAGCCCAGGCACAAACAGGGTTGTTAAAATTAAAGCCATGGAATTTATGAGCAGTTTTGCCAAAAAGCTTAGCATAGAACCATCCTTTATTTCCGCATTTTTAAGGTTTACCAGGGAAAACTAAGACCGGAAAAAACTTTTCATGCTTAAGTGAGATCGAGAAAGATTAGAAGCAGCATATTTAACTGGGAGGCTGTTATGATGTCCGCGTAAATCTTAGTGTAAGAAAGGAGCGTGTATCATGCGATTCCTTTTGATTCTACTTACTCTCCTTCTAAGTTTAACCTTAACAGGCTGTGGTCTACAAGACCTTTTAGGAAATAAAAAGAAATCCACTGCTAAAAATACTTCTGAGCCCAAGCAGGTGATTGCAGTGGCTCTCAATGACGAAGATCCCAATAAAATACTTATTCAAAAAGGGATCGAAGATATGGCTAAAAAAGAGAATATGGAAATAAAATATTTGTCTGTGAACGGGTCTCAGGCCCAAGGGGCAAGCAACGGCCAACAGGCAGATAATAAATCCAACTCGGGATCAAAATCCAACTCAGGATCGAATAACAAAAGCTCCTCCGGTCAAAAATCCGGACAACAAAATAATGATCCTCTTCAGGGCGCTAAAGTTCTAATCTACCAAGGCGGGAAAGCGGGAAACCTGCTCCAGGCTGCTGAACAAAGCAAGGTACCTGTTCTCACCTTAGGGCAAGTTCCTGCAGGAATCAAACCTGTAGGAGTTGTGCTGCCTAATCCGGAAAGGGTCGGACAGTTAATGGCTGAAACCGCCCTTGCTAAAGTTGGTGAAGGACAGATTCTGATTTTAGAGGATGACCCCAATGACAGTGCTTCGCAAAGCTTGGTTGCCGGAGCAAAAGCAGTTTTAAGTAAAAACTCCAAAATCTCGGTAATCGTCATTGGCAGCCCTCCTGGGTCAGAATCTGTTTCCAGGCAGAGTTTTATCGATTACCTGCAGAAAAATCCGGGCAAGGTTCAGGGTGTACTGGCACAGACAGAGAGACTGGCTGCCCAGGCTTCAGAGGTTTTAAAACAGATGCAGCTGGCAGATAAAGTGTTTTTAGTTAGTGGCCAGGCCAATGTCCAGTCTTTGCAGAGAATGGCTGCCGGTGGACAAGTTGCTGATGTCGATACTTCTCCCTATTTATTGGGGGTAAATGCCTATCAATGGGCACAAAAAATTGTTAATAAGGAACCACTGGACATAACAAATTCAGTCCCAAGTGAACAGGGAGAGATTCCTGCTAAAGTTCTGCCGGTTAAGTCAGTTACGACTGAGAACATGGCACTCGTACAGAAAAGCTATACAACGACTATAAGCGCTGCAGCCCAAGAGCAAAAAGCAGCAGAGCAGCAAGGACAGGCAGGACAGCAAGGGCAGCAGGGTCAACAAGACCAGGGCAAACAAGGCCAGGCGGGGAGTAACAATAGCCAAGCACAAAGCCAAGCTCAGGGAACAAACCAGTCTCAGGGACAAAGCCAGAACCAGAACGCTAACCAGGGTCAGGCGACCGGTGTACCGGCCGGAGTCCAGAAGGTTACGGAAAAAGTAAAGACGGAGACAACCAGGGAATATTTGGATGCCCAGGGTAAGGTCATAGGTACGGAAAAAAATGCGAATGAGCAAGTCCGGACTATTCCGCCGGAAATGCTAATGCAGAACCAAGGGCAAAGCGGGAGCCAGGAGAAAGCAGAGAAATCAGGGCAAACCGGCAACGGCGGAGGACAAGAAAAAGATAATAAAAATAACAGCGATGCCGGAAGTAAATAATTATTATGTGATTACTAGCAAAAGCCGGGAATCTCCCGGTTTTTGCTCTGCCTAATTTTCCCGTTTGGCTCTTTGTTCCCGGGAGTGATATAATTTAATTTAGACTGACTACGAGTTATAAGCAAGTTAAATTTATCCATGCAAGGAGTCAGATTAGAGATGGAATTTCATCTGCGCGCTCCGTACGAACCGTCCGGTGATCAGCCTCAGGCCATTGAGGGCTTAGTGCGGGGTGTCAGGGACGGAAAAAGGCACCAAACTCTTTTAGGGGTTACCGGGTCTGGCAAAACTTTCTCGATGGCGAGCATCATTGCCAAAGTGCACAAACCCACGTTAATATTGGCGCACAACAAGACGTTGGCGGCCCAGCTCTATAGTGAATTCAAAGAATTTTTCCCGGACAACGCCGTTGAATATTTTGTGAGTTATTACGACTACTATCAGCCGGAAGCTTATGTCCCTTCTAGCGATACTTATATTGAAAAAGACGCTTCTGTCAATGATGAGATCGAGAAACTGCGCCACTCGGCCACGGCATCCCTGTTTGAGCGGCGGGACGTGATTGTGGTTGCCAGCGTCTCCTGTATATACGGTTTGGGTTCACCTGATGAATACAGCGATTTGGTGCTTTCCCTGCGCCAAGGTCAGGAGCTCGACCGCGATGAAATTTTGCGCAAGTTGGTATCCATCCAGTATGACCGCAATGACATTGCCTTTGTGCGAGGTACGTTCCGCGCGCGCGGGGATGTGGTCGAGATCTATCCTGCCTCAGCCTCGGAACAGGCAATCCGGGTAGAGCTGTTCGGAGACGAGATCGAGCATATTTATGAGATAAACGTACTCACGGGGGAGATCCTGGGTGAGCGCCGACATGTTTCTATTTTCCCGAACTCCCACTATGTGACTGCCCGCGATAAACTGCTGGTGGCGTGTGACAACATAGAAACAGAACTTGAGGAGAGGCTTGTTTATCTTAAGGGAGAAAACAAGCTTTTGGAAGTGCAGAGGCTGGAGCAGAGGACGCGCTATGACTTGGAGATGCTCAGAGAAATGGGCTTTTGCAACGGCGTGGAAAATTACTCCCGCCACCTCACTTTCCGGGCACCAGGGGAGACTCCTTATACCTTGCTCCATTACTTTCCCGAGGATTTTCTCCTGTTCGTGGATGAATCCCATGTCACTCTGCCCCAGGTGCGCGGCATGTATGAAGGGGACCGTTCGCGTAAGACCACGCTTGTAGATTTCGGGTTCCGCCTCCCTTCCGCTCTCGACAACCGCCCTTTGAAGTTCGCGGAGTTTGAGCGGCTTGTGCCCCAGCGCATTTATGTCAGCGCTACCCCGGGTCCTTACGAACTCGAGCATTGCCCCGTGTTGGTTGAGCAAATAATCCGACCGACCGGGCTTTTAGACCCTGAAGTGTTCGTGCGTCCGAGCAAAGGGCAGATTGATGATTTAGTGGGCGAGATCAATCAGCGCATTTCCCGCCAGGAAAGAGTCCTTGTAACCACTCTGACCAAGAAGATGGCGGAAGAACTAACTGATTATCTCAAAAACCTGGATCTCAAGGTAAAATACCTCCATTCAGATATTACAACCCTGGAGCGAGTTGAAATCCTACGCGAGCTTAGACTTGGGGTGGTCGATGTGATCGTGGGCATCAATCTCCTGCGTGAAGGACTGGACTTGCCGGAAGTGTCTTTGGTGGCAATTTTGGATGCCGATAAAGAAGGGTTCCTGCGCGCCGAGCGTTCCCTGATCCAGACGATCGGGCGGGCGGCGCGCAATGCCAATGGCCAGGTTATTATGTATGCGGATAAGATGACTGAGTCCATGAGCGCAGCTATTTCCGAAACAGAACGACGGCGCAAGATGCAGCAAGCACATAATGAAAAAATGGGCATTATCCCGCAGACCATACGTAAGCCTGTGCACGAGGCACCGGAAGCGACTATGGTAGCAGAGAAGAAACAGGCGTACGGGGGCAAGCTTTCTCCTGATGAATTAGCAGTTGCCATCCGCACCCTGGAACAGGAAATGCGCCAAGCAGCCAAGAACCTGGAATTCGAAAGAGCTGCCGAAATCCGTGACCTCATGATCGAACTCAAAGGGGAAGAAAACAAGCTGCGCCTGCCTGCCCAGCGCCGCAGTTCCCGCTACGACGCCCGCAAAGGCTCTAGGCGATAAAATTTCTGGAGGACTTATGAGTCAAGAATACTTGAAAGTGCGGGGTGCCCGCGCCCACAACTTAAAAAACATTGACGTTGACATACCCCGCGACAAGCTGGTGGTGATCACCGGGCTTTCAGGGTCCGGCAAGTCTTCATTAGCCTTTGACACGATTTATGCCGAGGGTCAGCGGCGCTATGTCGAGTCTCTCTCTGCCTATGCCCGCCAGTTCTTGGGGCAAATGGACAAGCCTGATGTGGATTATATCGAAGGGCTGTCCCCGGCGATCTCCATTGACCAGAAGACGACCAGTCGCAACCCGCGCTCCACTGTCGGCACGGTTACCGAAGTCTATGACTACTTGCGCCTGCTGTACGCCCGGATCGGGCATCCCCATTGTCCCCGCTGCGGCCGGGAAATCAGCCGCCAGACCGTGCAGCAGATGGTAGACCAGATCATGGCTTGGCCGGAGAAGACCCGCCTGCAGATCCTGGCTCCGGTGGTTAAAGGGAAAAAAGGGGAACACGCCAAGGTCTTGGAGGAGATCCGGAAGGCCGGGTATGTCAGAGTCCGGGTGGACGGAGAAACCTTCGATATAAATGACGAAATTAAACTGGAGAAGAACAAGAAGCACTCCATTGAAGTAATAATTGACCGCATCGCTCTCAAACCAGACAGCGCCCCGCGCCTGGCTGATTCCCTCGAGACTGCTCTCCCGTTGGGAGAAGGAAATGTGATCGCGCACAGGGTTGACGGCGGGGAGGTGCTTTTCAGCGAAAACTTCGCCTGTCCGGAGTGTGGCATTGCCTTAGAGGAAATATCTCCGCGTCTGTTTTCCTTTAACAGTCCTTTTGGGGCTTGTCCCGCCTGTACCGGGCTCGGAGCCAATCTCGAAGTCGACGTGGACCTTTTGATTCCGGATCGGCGCAAAGCCCTGAACGCAGGCGCGATTGCGCCCTGGGCCCGCTCTGCTTCCGATTATTATCCGCAGTTGCTGGAGGCAGTGGCCCAGGCCTTAGAGTTCAGCATGGGTACTCCCTTGAAAGATTTAAGCGAGGACCAGTGGCACTCCCTCCTGCACGGCACCAAGGTGCCGGTGCGTTTTCGCTATCATAATATCTTTGATCAGGTAAAGATTTATAATGCGCCTTTCGAGGGCCTGGTTCCTTACTTTGAGCGGCGCTACCGTGAGTCAGGCTCAGATACGGTGCGCACGGAGATTGAGCAGTATATGAGTGAACGCTCTTGTCCGGTCTGTCAGGGCAAACGTCTTAAACCGGAGGCTTTGGCAGTAAAGGTTGGCGGCAAATCCATCGACGACTTGACCCGCCTCCCGGTTACTGGGGGTTTGAAGTTCTTAGAGTCTTTAAAGCTTACGGATAAAGAGCAGACGATTGCCCACCAGGTCCTGAAGGAAATCCGGGAGCGCCTTGGATTCTTGGTAAATGTGGGCTTGGACTATCTAACGCTTGGGCGGGCTGCGGGCACGCTTTCCGGAGGGGAGGCCCAGCGCATTCGTTTGGCCACGCAAATAGGCTCCAGCCTGATGGGAGTGCTCTATGTCCTCGATGAACCAAGTATTGGGCTGCATCAGCGGGACAACGCCCGTTTGCTGTCCACCTTGAAACGCCTGCGTGACCTGGGCAACACCCTGTTGGTGGTGGAGCATGATGAAGATACAATGTTGACTGCTGATCATATCATTGACATCGGCCCGGGCGCGGGAGCGCATGGTGGTCGGGTGGTGGCTCAGGGGACACTGGAGGAAGTTCTTAATACTCCGGAATCCGTCACTGGCCAGTATTTGAGCGGGAAGAGAAAGATTCCCGTGCCTTTGGTGCGCCGGGCTCCGAATGGGAAGTGGCTCAAAGTCCTGGGTGCTGAACAGAATAATCTCAAAGAAATTAATGTGGAAGTCCCGCTCGGGGTATTTACCTGTGTGACCGGGGTTTCCGGGTCGGGCAAGAGTACCTTGGTTAATGACATTATTTATAAAGGCCTGGCCGCCCGCTTAAACGGGTCGCGCCAGCGCCCCGGGACTTTCACTAAAATTCAGGGTATGGAATATCTGGATAAGGTCATTGACATTGACCAATCTCCGATCGGTCGCACTCCGCGCTCCAACCCGGCCACCTATACCGGGGTCTTTGATTTCATCCGCGAGCTTTTTTCCCAGACGCCGGAATCTAAAGTGCGCGGGTATAGACCCGGCAGGTTTAGCTTTAATGTCAAGGGTGGGCGCTGCGAAGCCTGTCATGGGGACGGGATTATCAAGATTGAAATGCATTTTTTGCCTGATGTGTATGTCCCGTGCGAGGTTTGCCATGGGCAGAGATATAACCGCGAGACCCTGGAAGTACACTATAAAGGGAAAAATATTGCCCAGGTCTTAGACATGACCGTGGAGGAGGCTCTTTCTTTCTTCCAGGCAGTGCCGAAGATTCAACGCAAGCTCCAGACTTTGCAGGATGTGGGTTTAGGGTATATCAAGCTCGGGCAGCCCGCCACCACTCTCTCCGGCGGGGAAGCGCAGCGGATAAAACTGGCTACGGAGCTGAGTCGGCGCAGTACCGGTCGGACCATTTACATTCTGGATGAGCCTACGACGGGTTTGCATATGGCAGATGTGGACCGCCTGCTGCAGGTTCTGCACCGCTTGGTAGATGCGGGGGATACGGTTCTGGTAATCGAGCATAACCTTGATGTTATTAAAACTTCTGACTATATCATCGATTTGGGACCGGAAGGCGGAGACCGGGGTGGTCAGGTCGTTATAGCCGGAACCCCGGAAGAAGTGGCTGCCTATCCTGGCTCGTATACGGGTCAGTTTCTAAAGAGGCACCTATAATCTACGGAGTCAGGAGTCAGGAGTTAGGAACGTAAGTCTCCGGTGACGATGATATCCAGTGGATGTCATCGCCGAAGGCGAAACTCCAGAGAGAGCTTACCGCCTGAGGATGACTTACGCCGTTCGGCCAAACCCAAGAGAAATTCTTCCGGCCGAACGGAGCAGGAGTCAGGAGTCGGAAGTTCGAACCTCGAACCTCGAACCTCGAATATCGAATTGGGGGTGGATTAAGTATGGCGATTCGCATGGTTGCGATGGATCTTGACGATACTTTGCTGCGCGATGACTGGACAATATCCTCCCGCACGGTAAAGGCGATCCGGGCAGCGCGGGAGCAGGGCGTGAAGGTTACGATTGCCACCGGGCGTATGACAATTTCGGCCAAACCTTATGTTGAGCAATTAGGAGTTGACATCCCTGTTATTACCTATCACGGGGCGATGATCTCCCAGGCTTTAAGCGGGGAAGTCCTGTTTCGGAAGGTTATTCCTTCTGATTTAGCCCGGAAACTCTTGGGCAGGATTGCGGAGCGGAGGCTGTATGCCCAGGTGTATTTGCGCGACCGGGTGGTGGTGCAGGAGGCTAGCGAGTGGACGCGCGAATATGAACACATTGCCAACGTGGAAATTGAAGAGGTGGATTTGGCCACGGTTCTGGCCGCTGAGCCGGAAGGGGTGGAAAAGATCCTCGTAATGGACGAAGAATCTCGCCTTGATGCAGTTATTCTCGATTTGCAAGAGCGCTTTGGGCGGGATATTCATATTACTAAGTCCAAATCATTTTTTCTTGAGCTTATTAATGCCGAGGTCAATAAAGGTGTGGCTTTGGCTGCTCTGGCCCACAGATTTGGGGTCAGGCAGGAAGAAGTGATGGCGGTGGGAGACAGCCTCAATGACTTAGAAATGATCAAATATGCGGGCTTGGGGGTGGCGATGGGGAATGCCCGTCCAGAGGTCAGGAAAATAGCGGATGTCATCACCGGGACCAATGAAGAAGACGGAGTCGCCCAGGCTATTGAGCGTTATGTTCTAAGAAAGGAATGAATGAATGGAATGGATATAAAAACAGTGCGCCAGACGGCGAAAGAGAAATTGAAAGGGTACTGCCGAGTCTGCCCGGTATGCGACGGGAAGGCCTGTGCCGGAGAAGTTCCCGGTATGGGAGGGATCGGCACCGGTGCCTCTTTCCGCAGCAATATTGAGGCCTTAAAAGCTTTCCGGCTTAACATGCGCACCTTGCATGGGGCCAAGAATCCAGATACTACGATTGAACTCTTTGGGCAACAACTCTCTACTCCGATTCTGGGCGCGCCGATTACCGGCAACACGTACAACATGGGCGGGGCTCTCACCGAGGAGGAATGGTCGGAAGCGGCTGTGCAGGGGTGCCTGCAGGCAGGCGCCTTGGCCTGCACCGGAGATGGAGCGGACCCGGCGATGTATGATTCCGGCCTGGCCGAATTGAGAAAGGTGCAGGGGAAGGGTATCCCCTTTATCAAGCCGCGGGGGCAGGAAGATATTCTGAAATACCTGCGTCGGGCTGAAGAGGCCGGAGCTGCAGCGGTAGGGATGGACGTGGACGGTGCCGGGCTGATTACGATGGCCTTAAAGGGCCAGCCTGTCGGGCCCAAGACTAAAGAGGAGATGAAGGAGATTATTGCCGCCACTTCTCTGCCTTTTATTGTCAAAGGGATAATGACTGTGGAGGAGGCAGTTATTGCTGCCGAAGCAGGGGCTGCCGGGATCGTGGTTTCCAACCATGGCGGCAGGGTGCTTGACCATACTCCGGGAGCAGCTGAAGTCCTGGCTGAGATTGCAGCCGTAGTAAAAGGGAGGCTCACAGTTTTTGTGGACGGGGGCGTGCGTTCCGGCACGGATGTGTTAAAGATGCTGGCCTTGGGCGCTGATGCCGTGCTCATCGGGCGACCGCTTGTGATCGCTGCTTACGGCGCAGGCGCGGAAGGGATTGCTCTGGCAATTAACACGATGACCCATGAATTAAAACAGGCCATGATTCTTACCGGGTGTGCTTGCCTGGAAGATATTAATACGGATGTCCTACTCTAAACGGCGAATATAATTCTATTAGGTGCAGCCACAACGGGGCAACAACAGGAAGAAACGGGGCAGTTATGATGACAGCTAAGCTTCAGCAGAGATTTGCCGCAGTTGCAATCGTAGTCATAGTCATAGTCCTAGCACTATGCTTTAGTGCCGGGTGTTCCCCTTCTGTGCCGGCAGCAAATGCTGCCAATAATGCAGGGCATCCCGCTGTCCCGACAAACCCCTCTGCGTCGCCGGGGGATTCGGGACAGACGGGAGCTCAGGATCAGTCAGACCCGCCGCCTGCCACAGAACCGAGTTCCACCGGCGCTTCCGGCTCCCAGGCTTCTGCTGGGTCTTCTGCTCCGGGACAGGGCGTGCCTGATTCCCCCACAGCATTCAGGATGTTTTATGACGGAGAAGGGAATCCCCCGCAAGCTCCGGGGCTAAACATGAAAGCGCGCCGCTTTGCCAGCGAACGTTCCAAAACGGTCTACCTTAGCATTGATGACGGGCCCTATCCTGAAACTACCCCGCGCCTTTTGGAAATCCTGCGGGACAAAGGGGTAAGCGCGACTTTTTTTGTGATTGGACGCCAGGTTGAGCGTTATCCTGAATTGCTCAAAGCTGAATATGAACAGGGGCATGGCATCGGCAACCATAGCTATTCCCACAACTATGCCACAGTTTATCAAAGTCCAGAAAGTTTTCTTCAAGAAATCAAACAAAACGAAGATATTATTTTTAAAACCATTGGAGTACGACCGCGCATGATCCGTGCTCCGGGCGGGACTCAGGGTCATTTCAATATTGCTTATTATAATGCTGTTGATGCGGACGATTATCTGGTGTACGACTGGAATGTCAGCACCGGAGACGCGGCAGCTCCCTTAGTCTCGGCAAGCCAACTGGTGGAAAACGTCAAGAAACAGATAGCGGGCAAGGAAAGAGCGATTATCCTTATGCATGACACCGGCACCAAGAAGACCACGGTTGCGGCTTTGCCACAGATCATCGACTACCTTAGGGATCAGGGATATCGTTTTGCTGTCCTTAGTCCGGAAGTGACCCCGATCCTCTTTACCGGTGGCTTCAGACCCTAAAGTTTTCGCGCCAGAGGTGGCATGATAATTGCATATTGAGGCAGAACGCGCTATACTAGACAAAAGGAGTGTTTCATGTTTGCGTGTTCTGTTGGCTGCCCTTAATACAAAATATGTGCATACCAACCTGGCGCTTCGTTATGTGCGGGCTGGCATCAGAGCAGAATTTCCGGATGTAATACTTAAAGAGTTTACGATTAACGACTCTCCCGCTCGAATTGCGGGCGAGATTTACGAAGCCAAGGCTGATGTCATTGGCTTCTCGTGTTATATCTGGAATCTAAGCGAGACTCTGGCCGTAATCAGACTTTTGCGCCTTGTATGCCCAGAAACCCGTATGGTCGTGGGTGGGCCGGAAGTAAGTTTTGAGCCTGCCGAGTTTCTGAGTTGTCACCCGGAAATTGATGCAGTCGTTCGCGGCGAAGGGGAGAGGGCGTTCCTTGAGTTAGTGCGTTCCTGGAACAAGGGACAGGAACCTGAAAAAGTTCTGGGCGTGGCCTGGCGGCGGGAAGGTAAGATTATTGTTAACCGGGAGCATCCAGGGCTTCTTGATCTGAATCAATTGCCCTTTCCTTACGCTGAGGAGGAAGACCTGCAGGGACGGCTTGTTTATGTGGAGACAACGCGGGGCTGCCCTTTTAATTGCCAATATTGTCTGTCTTCGACGATTGCAGGAGTTCGCTATTTGGACCCCGAACGGTTCCGCTTGCTCTTAAGGCGCATTTTAGGATATGGGGCGCGCACGGTAAAGTTTGTGGACAGAACATTTAATGTGCATAAAGAACATGCCATGCGGATTCTCGACATTGTACGCGAGGAGTCAAAGTCTTACCCAGATGGAGGTATCCGCGTGCATTGTGAAATTGCCGGGGAACTACTGGATGAGGAATGGCTTGCATACTTGCGCTCATATCCTGAGGGGCTGCTTCAGTTTGAGATTGGAGTTCAGTCCACCCATGAGCCCACGTTGGCAGCAATCTCACGGCCCCAGCATCTTGAGAGATGGCGGCATTATGTAGATGAGATCAGGGAATTCGGCACCATCCCGCTTCATCTCGACTTGATTGCTGGGTTGCCTGCGGAAGATTGGCACAGTTTCCGCACATCATTTAATGATGTTTATGCGGTTCAGCCTCATATGCTCCAACTTGGATTTTTGAAGGTTCTAAGAGGTTCGGGCCTGCGCGCGGCGGCTAAACGCTATGGTTTGATCTACGCCCCTGACCCCCCGTATACTATTTTACAGACAAAAGTGTTAAGCCATGCGGAGATCCTGCAGTTAAGGCGCATGGAAGACCTTGTGGATAAATATTATAATTCCGGGAGGTTCTTTTACACCCTCCAAGAATTAGTGCGGTTTTTCCCGACTCCCTTCGATTTTTACAATCGTTTCGCCAGCTATTGGCGGGAGCAGAAATGGTTCGAACTTTCCTGGAAGGGGAAGGATCTTTTTGCGAAAGCTTGGGAATTTGCGCTTGTTCTCAGGGACGAAACTCCGGAACTGCGAATTGAGGCAGCCCGGGAAAGAGTCCGCGATGCCTTGCGCTTTGACTATTACCTGTGGGAACGCCCCCATGTGCTGCCTGAGTTCCTTAAGCCAACAGTGCCTGAGAGTGATTCTATCCGTTTTGATCCTCGTTGGGCAGAGCTCATCCCGGAATTTAAGACGATGGACAAGCGCCGCTGGAGCAGGAGCACGGCTATAGCCTACTTTAGCCGGGATATCATGGGGAATGCTCAAGGTGTGTGGTACCTCTTTTTCTACCAAGGGCGGCCTAAAGCCTATCGTTACCCCGGAGCAGGAGAAAACTAACCAGACCCACATGCCGCAGCCGAGGATGAGAATGAATCCACTCGAACATCGATTTTGCAGAGGAGCGGTCAACAGTTCATGAACAAGCGTTATCCCCGCAGCGGAAATTTATTTGGAAAACTCACCGTACTTATACTAGCTGCCCTCTTGTTCCTACCAGGTTGTTTGGCCGCTCCAAAACAGGGTGAGCCAGGCGGCAAGGCACCCGCAGTAATTTCTGTGTGGCATTCATTTCAGGGAGCCCAAACCCAAATCCTGGATACCCAGGTTCAGAAAATAATGGCTGCACATCCGGAAGTTATCATCAGGACCAAGGCGGTTCCCGAGGATAAGTTCGCGTCCCTGACATATCTGGCTCAGGCGGGAGGGGAAGGACCGGATATTTTCCTTACCCGCAGGGAAGTATTACGCCAACTTTATGCTGAAGGAGCGCTGGCTCCGGTAGTTGAGTTTAACTCTGACGCGTATGCGCCCGCTGTCGCCCAGTTTCGCTTCGGGGGCAAGCTTTTCGCCCAACCGTGGTTGACAGATGTCCCTCTCTTGTATTACCGGACGGACATGGTTAAAGTGCCGCCGGCCAGTATGGCAGATATCTTTGCGAATAAAAACATGACGGTTCTTTCGAGTCTCGATACTTCCACTTTGGCGGCCTGGTGGAACGGACAGGGCGGACGACTGTGGGCTAATGGCAAGCCCGTTGTGACCGACCCGGCCAACCAGACTTTCCTGGAACAAATTCTTGCCTGGCGTAATGCCAAACAGCTTGAAGTGAACCCCAATGCCTTAAGTTTATTCGCAGGGGGCAGTGCGCCTTACACCATAGCCTGGGCGAGTCAAGCCCAGATTTTAACTAAACTCAATGTTCCCTGGGGCAGTGCCTCCCTGAGCGCGCTGACCGGAGGAAAGCCCCTGCCGGGGCCCACATGGGTAGTTGCTAATTCAGGGATTAAGACGAGCGAAGATATGGTTCCTTCCATCCAAGCTGTGGAAAAAGCCCTCTTAAGCCCTGAGGTCGAGGATGCCTTTGTTCAGGCAGGATACGGAATGCCAGCGGCCTCGTCCTATTACCAGGGGGGCTTCCTCAACGGGAATAAAGACCTCTTAGCTCAGGTAAGCCAGTCTTTAGCCGGAGCCTGGGCGGTGGAAGGAAGCGCTCCGGAATGGAAGTTGTTCCCACTTCAGGACGAAGCCTGGGCCAGCGCCCTGGCCGGTGCCGATGCGGCAGGAGCGCTGGCCGCGGCCCAAGCCAAGGCCGAGGAACTATTCGCAAAGTAAGGAGGGAGAGCTATGGACAAAAAAGACCTGCACTTAGTCGTCATCACCGGCCTGTCCGGGGCAGGCCGCACGCAGGCGATGCAGAGCCTGGAGGATCAAGGTTTTTTTTGCGTGGATAACCTGCCTCCGTCCTTCATCGTTAAGTTTGCGGAGTTGTGCGCCCAATCTCAGGGGAAAATCTCCAAGGCCGCGATTGTCTGCGACCTCAGGGGCGGGGCTTTTTTCTCCACCCTTACAGAAGCCCTGGAGAATCTCGAAAAAGAAGGTTTTGCTTGCGAAATTTTGTTTCTGGAGGCTTCGGACGAGACGTTAGTCCGCCGGTATAAGGAATCGCGGCGGCGTCATCCCTTGTCCCCCCAGGGCCGGATTTTAGAAGGGATTCAGGAAGAGCGGGAACAGCTTGAAGAACTGCGGGGGCAGGCTCATAAAATCATTGACACCTCCGAGCTTACTGCCCAGCAGTTGAGGCAGCAGGTAGCTGAACTGTTTAGCCAGGCAGAGTCTTTGCGCCAGATGTCCATTTCTGTCATATCCTTTGGCTTTAAGTACGGAGTGCCGCTTGATGCCGATGTCGTGATGGATGTCCGCTTTCTGCCCAACCCTTATTATGTTCAGGAATTAAGGCCTTTGACAGGGGAACACTCCTTGGTGCAGAACTATGTCTTAGAGAACCCGGTGGCGCAGGATTTTAAGGAGAAGTTCTTCGGGCTTTTGGAGTTCATCCTTCCTCATTACAGCAGTGAAGGGAAAAGCCATCTTGTGATCGGGATCGGCTGTACCGGAGGGCAACACCGTTCCGTGGCTTTAGCGGAAAAACTTGCGGAATTCCTGCGCGCACGCGAATATGTGATCAATGTCAAACACAGGGACTCTGCCCGCAACCGCAAAGGCGTGGCAGAAAAATGAAAAAGAAAGCGGTACGCGTTCATAACTATATTAAGTGGCTCTATCCCAATCTCAAAGTAAAAAGATGGTTCCTGCTGGCGGTTTTGGGAATCTTCCTGTTTGCCACCGGATTTTCCGTCATGAATGACGGCATCGCCCTTGGGTACTTGGAACTTCAGTTCCGGGAAGTAATCTACCGCTTGACAGGAAGCGCGCCTGCAACCGCAGTTCCAACCGGGCTGGTCATCAGCGGGATAGGCTTTCTGGCCATTGTGGTGGGATTTAAGCGCCTGCTTAATTCAATTATTTCCGTACTACTGCCTGATGAAGAAGGGCGAATTGTTGACGTGATGTATTCCCGCCAGCACTTAAGGCGGGGACCCAAAATCGTTGTGATCGGCGGCGGTACCGGTTTGTCAGCCCTGCTCAGGGGGCTTAAGGAATATACACGCAATCTTACGGCCATTGTTACGGTGGCAGATGACGGCGGCAGTTCCGGCAAGCTTAGGCATGAGATGGGCATTTTGCCCCCCGGAGATGTGCGCAACTGCCTCGTGGCCCTGGCAGATACGGAAAACATCATGGAAGACCTTTTTTCCTATCGATTTGAGACCGGAACTCTTAATGGGCACAGTCTGGGCAATCTGTTGCTGGCAGGGCTTGCCGACAGGTTCGGGGATTTCCAAAAAGGGATCGAGCAGGTAAGCAAGGTCTTTGCGTTAAGAGGAAATGTCTACCCCTCTACGCTGGAACAGGTGGTGCTGGTGGCTGAACTGAAAGATGGTCGCATGGTACGCGGGGAAAGTGCCATCCGGGAGGCCATGGGCAGCATTAAACGTGTTTTTCTGGAGCCGGGTGATTGCAGCCCGCTTGCGGAAGCGATTCAAGCCCTTGAAGAAGCGGATCTGATCGTCTTGGGGCCAGGCAGCCTCTACACCAGCGTCCTGCCCAATCTTTTGGTCAAAGGGTTAAGGGAGAAGATCAGACAGGTCAATGCTCCCTGTGTCTATATCTGCAATGTCATGACCGAGCCCGGAGAGACGGACGGGTATACGGTTGCCGACCATCTGAAGGCGATCCTCGAACACTGCGGCCCTAGCTTTGTGGATGCAGTCCTGGCTAACAGGCAGGAAGTTGCGGCCACGCTTTTGGCTAATTACGCCCGCGAAGGTGCCAGGCCTGTGCACGGGGATAGCAAAGCGGTTGAAAGCCTCG
Organism: Paradesulfitobacterium aromaticivorans; assembly: GCF_054657415.1. NCBI lineage: Bacteria > Bacillati > Bacillota > Clostridia > Eubacteriales > Peptococcaceae > Paradesulfitobacterium > Paradesulfitobacterium aromaticivorans. The sequence goes on from NZ_BAAHYT010000010.1 coordinate 1,304,487, forward strand.
GTGCTAAATACTATGAGGCTGACCTGGTGCAGGAAGGGGATGTGGTGCGCCACGACTCTGAGCGCCTGGCCCGGGAGATTTTGCGCCTGCTTTTCCGTATGAAGCCGATGGGTGAGAGAATTGCTTTGGTAGATGCCTACTTGCTTAGTCATAAACTTAGACAAGAATCCTAAAGGGGAGTCAGGCATGTCTTTTAGTGCAGTGACCAAAGAAGAACTGGCCCGCTTGCCTGAGGGCAAGGAGTGCTGCCAGATGGCAGAATTGGCAGCACTTGTAAGAATGGACGGCACCTTGCAAATCAGTGCTAATCAGCAGTATGCTTTAAATGTTGTCACTGAGAGCGCGCCGGTGGCCCGCAAAATTTTCCGTTTGGCCAAAACTGCGCTCGACCGTCAGGTCGACATTGTGGTGCGCCGTAAACTTCGCTTGCGTAAAAATAACTCCTATATGGTAAAGATTTACCCACGCGGGGTCGAGGACCTACGGCGCTTAGGGCTTATGGATGAGGATTCCCAGATTGTGCCGGGCATTCCCAGGGAGCTTATCAAGCATAAATGTGACCGGAAGGCTTACCTGCGCGGAGCTTTTCTGGCCGGGGGTTCGATTAACAACCCGGAAGGAACGTATCATCTGGAGATAATCAGCAATGATCTTCAGCATGCGGAGGCTGTGTGCGAGCTTCTTAACAAGTTCAAACTCGGCGCTAAACTAAGCGTGCGGAAGAACTGGCATGTTGTTTATTTGAAAGAAAGTGAGCATATTGTCGAGTTTCTGGGACTGATCGGAGCCCACCATGCGCTCCTGGAATTTGAAAACGTGCGCGTGTTCAAAGATGTGCGCAACCAGGTAAACCGCATCGTCAACTGCGAAACGGCGAATCTTAATAAAACAGTGGACGCTGCCGTGCGTCAGGTGGATAATATCAAGCTTGTTGCCGGTACGATCGGTTTGGGAGCTTTGCCTGCGGGTTTGCGCGAACTGGCGGAATTGCGCCTGCAAGCTCCGGATGCCAGTCTCAAAGAACTGGGGGAAATGCTTAATCCGAAAGTCGGAAAATCCGGGGTTAACCATAGAATGAGGAAAATAGATGAATTGGCTGAACGCATTAGAAATCGTAGTTTCGGCCAAAACAGGGGTTAGAGGAGAAAAATCGGGCAGGATAATATGTGTGTGAGTGAGGATTTTGGGGAGGAACGATTGTGCGCTTAGGGTATGGCCTAAATCTCGAACAAACTCAAAAACTGATTATGACTCCTGAACTGCGCCAAGCTATTGCTATTTTGCAACTTTCAGCGCTTGAACTTTCAACTTATGTCGATGAGCAGCTTCTGGAAAACCCGCTGCTGGAAGTGCAGGAAGACAGTTCAGATCAGAAAGAGGCTGTGGAGGCTGTGGAGGCTCCGGCGCCTGCGGAAGAGGGACAAGCTGAGGATAAATGGGAAATAGATTGGCAGGAATACTTCCAGGGCCGGGATGAGAAACCACTGCGCCAGGAGCGCTCGGAATATCCTGAAAACCCCAGAATGGATCCTTTTATTGCGGCAGCTCCCACCCTCCAGGAGCATCTGTTGGAGCAGCTTCATGTCCAGCCGCAGTTGGCGGGTTCCCTGGCTTTGACAGAATACCTTGTTGGCAATCTCGATGACAGAGGGTATCTTACCTTAACACTTGAGGACATAGTCCGCGAACAGCATGCTTCGATGGAGGAGGTTGAGCGGGCTTTGGCAGTGGTCCAGAGTTTGGATCCGCCGGGAGTTGGAGCGCGCACCCTTGAGGAGTGCCTGCAGTTGCAACTCCCCTATCTGCCTGACTGCCCGCCGGAAATGCCGGAGTTTCTCACGCATCTCGAGAGTTTAGCGGCCGGGCGCATGCAGAAGATTGCCCAGAGCATGAAAATTTCCCTTACACGCGTACAGGAACTCGCTGATCTTGTACGCAAACTGGACCCTAAACCTGGGCGCCGCTTTTCCGGGCCGGGTGAGGTGCGCTACATCATTCCAGATGTTATTATCGAAGAAATTTCGGGGGAGTATATTATTCTTGTTAATGATACTTCTGTTCCGCGCCTGGGGATAAACCAAGCGTACCGCCAAGCATTGACCCAGCAGGAAGACACGGAAACACGCAAGTTCGTGGAACAAAAACTTAACTCTGCTGCTTGGCTTATCCGCAGTATCGAGCAGCGGCGCCTGACCCTGTACAAAGTAGCCAATGCGATCGTCAACCGGCAGAAAAATTTTCTGCATTTTGGCATCCGCCACTTAAAGCCGCTTACCCTGCGCGACATTGCGGAGGAAGTGGGAGTGCATGAGTCTACAGTCAGCCGTGCTACGGCCAACAAATATGTCCAGACCCCGCGTGGAGTTTTTGAATTTAAGTTTTTCTTTGCCAATAGCATCGGCCAGGAGCAGGGCATTACTACCAATGGAATAAAAGAAGTCTTGCGTGAACTGATTAATTCCGAAGACTCCAAAAACCCGTATTCCGATCAGAAACTTTCCGAACTCCTCAAAGCTAAGGGGATGGAGATCTCCCGCCGCACCGTGGCCAAATACCGCGATGAGCTGGGGATACCGTCAACTTCGGTGAGAAAGAGATATTAGCTGTGACAGAAGTCAGCATAAGAGAACGGTTTATCTGGAAGTATTCTGAATACCTAAATAGTAAATGCTAATTTTCGGATCAAGTATTGGTAGAAGAATCTGATAAGTTCCCCAAACCGAGTTGCAAATGCAATATGCTGACTATATAATAATTCTGATAGAAAGGCCGCAAACCATGCTGTTTGAACCATGAAAACAGGGGAGTTTGTGGCTTTGTTTTCTTTATCCGGGATGAGGTGAAGGATATGAACATGGTTCGTTTAACAGGGTATGACAAGGCTTTAATGGAGCTACGCGCTCTTACGGTGGAGCTGGGGAACTTGGTGAGCGCGCACTTGGGCAAGGCTGCTGACGTCATCTTAAACGATGCGGCCCAGTTAGACTGGAGGGCCAGTGACAATGTCATTGACCGCTTGCGCGACCGCATCCTCAACCGCAGCTTTGAAATGATGAGCTTGCAACAGCTTAGGCCTCAGGACTTACACTGGATCCTCGGGTTTCAGCGCATTGCGCAGGAATTGGAGCGAATTGCCGATTATGCCTGTGACCTAGCGGAGCTTCATGCCTTAAACAGCGGGCAGAGCTGGCCTGATCGTATTCGTGCGATGACTGAGCACCTCGTGCATATGTTTGAGGAAACAGTTGAGGTTATGCACGCTGACCGGGAGTTTGACCGGGATGTGGACGAACAGGATGATTTATTGGACCAGGGGTATGCTAAGCTTCAGGAAGAATTGTTTAATAAAAAATCAGGAACTGACGCTAATTCAGGCTTGATCCTTATTATGGCCAGAACACTTGAGAGAATGGGGGACCATGTGGTCAACGTCGCGGAAATGCATATGTATGCCAAAACCGGCCAGCGCCGCCTTAAACCCCGCGATCCCCAAAATTGAGGTGAAAACATATTTCTACTTTAGCTACGGTCCTAACATTCTTGGGAGGTTTAGGACTTTTTATGTTTGGCGTGCAAACAACTTCAGACGGTTTGCAGAAATTTGCGGCCAACCGCCTGCGGCGGATTCTCCTCTCTCTGACCAAGAGAACATTTTTGGCTGTACTCTTCGGGATTGTGATGACGGTGGCGTTCCAAAGCAGTGCGGCCACGACGGTACTAGTCGTTGAGTTTGTCAATGCCGGCTTGATGACATTAGGGCAGGCCTTAGGGATCGTTCTGGGATCTGCCGTCGGAACTTCTATCGCCATTCAGCTTCTCGCTTTTAAGATGCTGCCGATCGCCCTGGGACTGATTTTTATCGGATTTATTCTTTTATGGGTGAGGGTTAAGCAGTGGAAGCACCTGGGTCAGGCTTTAATTGGATTTGGCATGGTTTTCGTGGGGATGTCCCATATGTCAGGAGCTTCCGCCCCGCTTAAAAATATTCCAGAGGTCTACACTTTTCTGGCGCAATTGGCAGCTCAACCGGTATTAGCCATAATTGTAGGCCTGCTCCTGACCACGGTGATCCAGAGCAGCACGGCAGTCTTTGCGATCATGATGTCCCTAGCGGGGCAGCGCCTGCTGCCGTTGGGGGCAGTGGTACCACTGGTGTTGGGAGTGCACATAGGCGGGACCGTTATGGCTCTGCTATCAAGCTTAACAGCGCAAAAGACTGACGCCAAACGGGCGGCCATTGCTAATACCGGATATAAAGTTGTGGGAACAATTTTGGTCCTCCCTTTTTTAGGACAATTTGTGTGGCTTGTACAGTGGACTACCGCCGATTTGCAGCGCCAGGTTGCCAATGCTCATTTGGTGTTTGCCCTTTTTATGGTTATAATCTTTTTCCCGTTCAATTCCCTGATCGCCAAAACGCTCACACGTCTCCTGCCTGATCGCCAGGTGGGAGGGAACCGCAGCTTCCGCTATCTTGATGCATCCTCGATTGAGGTTCCGGCCATTGCTCTAACTCAGGCCTTTCAGGAAATCAAGGGCTTGGGCAGGTTTATTTATGAGAGCATGATGAGGCCTTTGCCCGAAGCGCTGCTGGCAGAAAGGGACACCCTTGCGCTTGAAATCGCCCGGGTTGAGAAAGATGTCGATTGGTATCACCACCACATCTCCCGTTTTTTGGTCGGGCTGTCCAAGCGTGGGCTCACTGATGAACAGACAGAAGAAAATATTAATGCCCAGTTTATTCTCAAAGAACTCGAATACATAGGGGATGATATTAATTCCATGGTGACGATCATCCTTAAAGTCCACCGCCAAGATTTAACTTTGCCACAGGCTGAGTGGGAGGGGCTAAAAGAAATATACGTTAAAACTGCGGCCAATTTTGCCAGGGTCTTAGAAGCCCTTGAGAGCTGGGATGCTGGGGTGGCAGCAGAGGTAATCCGGGAACATCCGGAAATCCTGCGCGTTCAGCGTTCCCTCCAGTTTAATGCCTTGGCTGAAAGCCCGCGCGGTGACTTAGGCGGAGACGACATCCGGGATGAAGAAAAACTGCGCTATGCCAAAGTAGACCTTATTAACCTTTTTTATGGGGTTGATGAGCATGTGGTAAACATCGCTCAAGTGGTCATGGGGATTGCCTAGCCGTTACGTACATGAAAGCTAAAGCCAGAGCCAGAGCCACAGAGCCTTTGCATGAGAGTGCAATATCTTCCTGCGAAAATAACCATGAATGAGAAAAATTAAACGTAACAAACTAAATGAGAGGTTAGACAATTGTGAGGGACTTAGGTATAGTGGGTTGGTGAGTTGCACGAGGATGGAGGCTTAAAGGCGTGTACGTTGTCATCATGGGTTCCGGCAGGCTGGGGGCGGAATTGGCTGAACAGCTTTCAGTCAAAGATCACGATGTGGTAGTAATCGACCAGAATCCCGGCGCTTTTGCAAAGCTGGGGAGCGGTTTCAACGGGGTTACAGTGGTAGGGACCGGGATTGATCTTGATGTGCAGAAAAAGGCAGGGGTGGACAAGGCGGATGTCTTTGCAGCCCTCAGCAGCGATGATAATACGAACATTATGGCTGCTCAGGTCGCGAAAGAGATCTACAAAGTTCCTAAAGTTATCGCCCGCATCTATGATCCCAAGCGGGAGTATGCTTACCACCAACTGGGGCTGGAAAGCATTTGTCCCACTAACATTGGCGCGGACATTGTGCGCAATTATATTGAATCTGATGCCCTTTGCTGCCGTCTCACCTTAAACAATGCTGATCTGGTTGAATTTCCGGTTCCCAAGACCATGGCCGGTAAAAAAGTGGAGGATATTGACATTTCCGGACATGTGCGTATCATGACTATTTCCCGGGGCGGCAGCCAATATGTGGCCGGTGTGGAATTAGTCATGGCCGAAGGGGATGTATTGATGGCCATGATTGCCCATGCTTACCGGCAGGAATTCAAACGCCGCTGGTTTCAGAAGTCGGAATTGCCGCATCTGCCACATCGGCCGCATTTGCATTTGCGGGACCGCACAAGGAGATGAGTTAATGCGAATCGTCGTTATCGGCGCCGGAAAAGTAGGATACAATCTAGTTAAAGCCTTATATCACAATGGGCATAATATTTCTATTATCGAAAAGCGGCGGGAACTGTGCGAAAGGCTGGCTGAGGAAATGCCGGTTTTGGTAATCCACGGGGACGGTTCAGAGTTAGAGAATCTGACAGAGGCCGGCTGCGGGGAAGCGGATGTCTTAGTGAGTGTTACCGGCAAGGATGAGGAAAACCTGATCGTCTGTCAACTGGCAAAGCGCAATTTTGGAATTGCCAAAACCATTGCCCGCATTAACAATCCTAAGAATGAGCCGATTTTTCTGGCTTTGGGCGTAGACATTTCCGTTTCGGCAACCAATATTTTAACGAATATGATTGAGAAAGAGGTCACGCTCGACCGTCTCAAAACATTGGCGGTTTTCGAACAAGGGCATATGACTTTGGTGGAAATGGAAATAACCCATGATGCTCCGGTGGTAGGGAAGAAAGTGGCCCAAATAGCTCTGCCCAAGGACTCACTTTTGATCGGAATCGTGCGCCACGGACATGTAATTTTTCCGCGCGGCAATACCGTTTTGGAGACGGGAGACGCGGTCATGGCAGTGGCTGCATCCCCGGTGCAGCGAGCATTAAGGGATGCTATCCTGGGAGGGAAACGATAAATGGGGCGGTCAGACAAACTGTTTGAAGGCAAGGATGTGGCACTGGGACTCGCCTGGTATGCTGCCGGTATCGGGTTCTTTTTTGTGTTGGCGTTTTTGCTGAGCGGGGTGGTAAAACATTGAGCGTCTTACGCAAGGTTTCCTGGCACCAGTTGCAGGGAATATTTTATTACGTGGGTCGAATTATTACCTGGGTCAGTGTGATGATGGTATTTCCGCTCTTGGTTTCTCTTGCTTACCGGGAGTGGAACATTGCGGTGGACTTTGTCCTGTCCATGTCTGTGGGGCTAAGCTTTGGCTTGGCCTTGCAATTGATACCCAAGCCCAAAGGGCAGTTGTCCTGGCTGGAAGGGATGACCATCGCCTCACTCAGCTGGATTTTCATGGTCTTGGTGTCGGCGCTTCCTTTTTGGCTGAGCGGGTTTTACCTGAGCTACCTTGACACCATTTTTGATGCCATGAGCGGATACACCACCACCGGGCTTTCCGTAGTCACCGATTTGGATCATTTGCCTTATGGAGTCAACATGTGGCGTCAGCTTATCTGCTTCCTAGGCGGGCAGGGAGTGGTCGTGCTCGTCCTCACCTTCTTCCTCAAGAACGCTCCGGGCTCATTTAAGCTCTATGTCGGGGAAGCCAAAAGCGATAAGATCCTCCCCAATGTTATACATACAGCACGCGCGATCTGGTATATCGGCTTAATGTTTCTGGCAATCGGCACGGTAAGTTTGGGCACAGTGGCATTCCTTGAGGGCATGCGTCCGGACCGGGCTCTGCTTCATGGCCTGTGGATTTTTCTTGCCGGCTGGAGCGGGGCGGGCTATACTCCGCAATCCCAAAGCATTCTTTATTACCACAGTACAGTTTTTGAGCTGCTCTCACTCGCTTTTATGCTTTTGGGATCGATAAATTTTGCCCTGCATTATGCCGTCCTTACTAAGAAACGGCGGGAACTTTGGCAGAATATCGAAACCAAAGCCTATATCATTTCGATCATGACCTTGCTTATGCTCCTTTACTTGGGCCTAAACCGCCTCGGCGTGTATTCCACAACATTTGCCTTATTCCGCAAGGGGTTTTTCCAGCTGATCTCAGCTCATACAGGAACCGGTTATGCCACGGTCTACAGCGCTGACTTTGCTTTCCGCTGGGGTGCGCTGCCTGTTTTCGCTCTGATTCTGGCCATGCTTTTTGGCGGGATGACCGGTTCTACGGCCGGCGGCTTAAAAATGCTCAGGGTCGGGATCGTGGGCAAAGGCGTGATCCAGGATGTTAAGCGCTTGTTTTATCCGGAATCGGCAGTGGTGGTGACCAAGTTTCATTTTTATTCTGACATGGTCCTAAACGACCAGCATGTGCGCAGTGCCCTGACGATCATTATTCTGTACATTCTCACCTTTGCCGTGGGTTCCGGAGTTGGGGCCATGTACGGCTACCCTCTGACGGCTGCCGCTTTTGAATCGGCTTCGGCCGTGGGAAACGTCGGTCTATCGGCCGGGATTACCTCCGCGGCCATGCCTGCCGGGATGAAAATCACTTATATTTTGATCATGTACCTCGCAAGGCTCGAATTTCTCTCGGTCTTTGCCCTGATCGCGATTATTATTGCCGGAGTCACGCGTAAAGCACGCAGAGTGTTTTAGCCATTCATTTGGAATTACGATTGAGAGTTTGGCAAAAGTGGAGGTTTTCCATGAAAAAGCGATTGATTTCTACCGTTGCCCTCGGCCTGTTTTGCGGGGGCGCTGCGGTTATTGCGCCCATCTTGCTCTTTGCCAACATCGCTGATGCCGGTTCAGCATCCTTGACGGAACTTGTGAATGACAAAGGGGTCTGGGACCGCCAAGAAGTGATTGTATCCGGGGAAGCCATCGGGGATAGGATGGAGCGAGGCAGCTATGCCTGGGTTAATATCCTGGACCAAGGAGCAGCGGTTGGGGTCTGGGGTGAAAAGGATCTCCTGAGGAAAATCTCCTCACTCGGAGATTATGATACAGTCGGGGACTGGGTCCAGGTTAAAGGGGAATTTCACTTAAGCTGTCCGGAACACGGCGGGGATACGGATATCCATGCCCGCGAAGTCGAGATCGTAAAAAGCGGGTATGAGGTGAAACACCAGGTTAGCCCTGAACGCATGGCCCTGGCAGGGACTCTGTTGGCCTTGGCCGCTGCCTTGGGGATAATCGTTTACCGTCGTGCGCATAGGGAAGGTAGAAGTTAGGGAACTGTACCATGTTCAATGGATAACAGATTTCTAACAAAAAAATGTTTATTTGAACATTGCGGGCAGGAATTTCGGGTTTGGACGAGAATAGGTAAAAATTAGAGGCGCTTGGATGTTTGCTGTCAAGTATCACCAGTCGATCTCTTATCATTTGGAATAGGAAGCAAGCAGAACGGTATACTAAAATTGATAGGAAAGGGGAGTCGGCATGAACAAAGTTGGCCTCAAAGAAGTTGAAGTGCGTGGGAAACGCGTGCTGGTGCGGGTTGATTTCAATGTCCCACTCGATGCACAAGGGCAAATCACGGATGACACCCGGATCAGGGCTGCTGTGCCTACGATCGAATACCTAAGACAGGCGGGAGCTAAGGTAATCCTGGCTTCACATTTGGGCCGTCCTAAGGGGCAGGTGAACAGTAAGTATTCCTTGGCACCGGTGGCTAAACACTTAAGTGAATTATTAAAAGCTGAAGTGCCATTAGCGCCTGACTGCGTGGGGGAAGAAGCTGCTAAAGAAGTGGCAAAGCTTTCAGTTGGACAGGTGCTCCTGTTGGAAAATGTCCGTTTCCATGGCGAGGAAGAGAAGAACGATCCGGAATTCGCCCGCCAGCTCGCCGCTTTAGCAGATGTCTTCGTTAATGACGCGTTTGGCACTGCTCACCGCGCACATGCCTCGACTGAAGGGGTTACCCACTATATTCCGGGTGTGGCCGGGTTCCTTATGCAAAAAGAGCTTGAGGTTATGGGCAAGGCCTTGGAGTCCCCGGATCGTCCGTTCGTGGCGATTATCGGTGGGGCCAAGGTTAGTGATAAAATCGGCGTTATTGAGAATTTACTTAAAAAAGTTAATGCCCTGATCATCGGGGGCGGGATGGCGAACACCTTTCTCAAGGCGCAAGGGTTTGAAGTTGGCAAGTCTTTGGTGGAAGCAGATAAAGTTGAGCTGGCCGGCGAGCTTTTGGCCCAGGCGGAGAAGCAGGGTGTCAAGCTCAAATTGCCACTCGATGTGGTCGTAGCCACGGAGATGAAAGCCGAAGCACCTGTTCGTACAGTAAGTGTCCGGGATATTGCAGCGGAGGAGATGGCTCTTGATATTGGTCCCCACACAGCGGAGGAGTTCGCCCGGGAAATTGCCGCTGCCAAGACAGTTGTTTGGAATGGGCCGATGGGAGTATTTGAAATAGATGTTTTTGCTAAAGGAACGGAGAAAGTGGCTCAAGCGGTGGCAGCCTGTTCCGGCATGACGATTGTCGGCGGGGGAGATTCAGTCGCGGCGGTGGAGAAAATGGGGGTTGCCCCTAAGATCGCCCACATATCCACAGGGGGTGGAGCCTCACTTGAATTTTTGGAAGGAAAAGTGTTGCCTGGAGTCGCGGCCTTGCAAGACAGAGACTGATAAAGGGTAACTATTTAGGAGTCAGGAACGTGAATGTCCGGTGGACATTCACGCCATGAGGCCACTGCGAAAAATTCAACTCATGGCCGAATGGATCAGGAGCCAGGAGTCAGCATGGGAGAACTGAATTCTGACTACTGACTACTGAATCCTGAATACGTGATTAGGGAAGGGGGGCATTAATAAGTGAGTAACCGTCGCCAAATTATTGCCGGGAACTGGAAAATGTATAAAGACAATGGGGAAGCCAGGGATTATGCCGTCAAATTCTTAGAGCTGGTGGGAGAAATAACTGAGCTTGATATGGTGATCTGTGCTCCGTTTACCGCGCTCTCTGTCTTAAAAGACGAGCTGGAGGAAAGCGTAGTTCATCTGGGAGCGCAAAACATGTTCTGGACTGGGGAAGGGGCGTATACCGGGGAAATTTCCCCCCGCATGCTTACGGATATGGCCTGTACCTATGTCATAATCGGGCATTCCGAACGCCGGGAAATCCTCCATGAAACAGACGAGATGATCGCCAAGAAGGTTAAAGCTGCTTTGAATGCGGGCCTCAAGCCGATCCTGTGCGTGGGCGAAAATTTGAACCAGCGCGAGGATGGTCGGGCTCTGGCAACGGTGCGCGGACAGGTTGAACGCGATTTGCCTGACTTAAGTCCCGAGGAACTGCGCCGAGTGGTCATCGCGTATGAACCGATCTGGGCGATCGGCACCGGACGCACCGCTTCAAGTGCAGATGCTCAGGAAATGTGCGCCGGGATTCGTTCGACTGTGGCCGGAATCGCCGGAGCGGTGGCTGAGGAAATTCCTATCCTTTATGGCGGCAGCGTGAAAGAGGGCAATATCCAGGAGCTTATGGCTGAGACTGATATTGACGGGGCCTTAGTCGGGGGAGCCAGCCTTGATGCCGAAGGGTTTGCCCGCTTGGTCCGCAATGCCCTTGGGTAATTGGATTAACCCGGTAACTACTCAGGAGTCAGGAGTCACTATTCTAACTACTGAATTCAAACTACTTACTACTGACTCCTGACTACTGACTATTGAATTCTAAAAGTGCTGTAGTGAGGTGTATTTATTGCCACAGACAACAATAGGTAATAGCCCGGCTGTGCTTAAGCCTCTGGCTGCGGGCAAACCCCTAATGCTCATGATTTTGGATGGTTGGGGGCATAGTGATACATATGAGGGCAATGCCATTGCCCATGCAGTTCTCCCTAATTTTCAGCGCGTGGAACGGGAGTATCCCCATGCTTATTTGAAAGCTTCAGGGGAGGCGGTGGGACTGCCGACCGGACAGATGGGAAACTCAGAAGTTGGACACTTGAACATGGGGGCAGGGCGCATCGTTTATCAGGAATTGACCAGGATTTTCAAAGCCATAGAAACAGGCCAGCTAAAGGCCAACGAAGTACTAATTGAGGCTATGGCGAAGGCTAAAAACGGAGGAAAAGCCCTTCATTTTTTGGGTTTGGTGTCTGATGGCGGGGTTCATTCCCACCTAGAGCATCTTTTTGCCCTGCTGGAAATGGCCAAAGACCAGGGCTTAAGCAAGGTCTTTGTGCATGCGCTTCTTGACGGCCGGGACGTGCTCCCTCAGAGTGCTAAGGATTATCTGGCACGCCTGGAAGAGAAGCTGAAGGGATTAGGAATAGGGAAAATCGCCACAGTGAGCGGGCGCTATTATGTCATGGACAGGGACAAGCGTTGGGAGCGGCTTGAGCAAGGGTACCGTGCTTTGGCCAATGGGGAGGGGGAACATGCCGCCGGTGCGCTTGCTGCTGTTGAGCGCTCGTATGATGTGCGGATTACGGATGAATTTGTAATCCCTACCGTAATCTTAAATGGGGACGGAGAGCCTGTTGGCCGTATCGAGGATGGAGACAGTGTTATTTTCTTTAATTTCCGCTCGGACAGAGCGAGGGAAATAACGCGCGCCTTTGTGGATGAGGATTTTTCTTACTTTGAGCGACCGGAGCGCCCGCATGTTCATTTTGTCTGTCTTACGGAATACGACCCTACGATTAAGGCTCCGGTTGCCTTTCCGCCGCAAAACCTGGATAACACGCTCGGGGAAGTGCTGGCCGCGCATCAGCTCAAACAACTGCGCATGGCGGAGACGGAAAAATACGCACATGTCACTTTCTTTTTTAATGGCGGAATTGAAGAGCCGGACGAAGGAGAGGACAGGATACTTATTCCTTCACCCAAAGTGGCCACTTATAACCTACAGCCGGAGATGAGCGCTCCTGAGATTACGGCCAAGCTGCTGGAAGTGCTTGAGGAAAACCCGTATGACGTTATTATCCTGAACTTTGCCAATGCTGATATGGTCGGGCACACAGGGGTTTTCGAGGCCACGGTCAAGGCTGTGGAGGCGGTCGACCGCTGTCTGGGAGACATTTTTTCTACTGTGGGGCGCTTGGGCGGGACGATTTTAATCACGGGGGATCACGGGAATGCGGAGGCCAAGGTAGACCCAAAAACAGGGCTTCCTTTGACTGCACATACAACGAACCGGGTGCCGTTTATTCTGGTTTCTGATGAACTACGTAACTACTCTGTACGCCAGGAAGGCGCCCTCTGTGACATTGCTCCTACCATCCTGCAACTGCTTGGGCTTACGCAACCGCCGGAGATGAAGGGGCAATCCCTTATCTTAGAGGAATAAAAGGAGACAGGAACGTAAGTCTCCGGTGGAGAGTTACGCCGTTCGGCCAAACCCAAGAGAAATTCTTCCGGCCGAACGGAGCAGGAGTCAGGAGAACGGATTATCTTCTGGAAGTATTCTGACTACTGAATTCTGAATACTTAAGTAGCAAAGATAAATCTTATGTTTTGGAAATAGGAAAGGGGTCTGAAAATGAGTTTTATTGCTGACGTTTACGCCCGGGAAATTCTCGATTCCCGCGGCAACCCTACAGTCGAGGTGGATGTTACCCTGGAAGACGGCTCAATGGGCCGGGCAGCCGTGCCCTCCGGTGCTTCAACCGGGGCTTTCGAAGCGGTGGAACTGCGCGATGGGGATAAGCAGCGCTATCTGGGCAAAGGGGTGCAGCAGGCTGTCGAAAATGTTAACGCTCTGATAGCGCCCGAGATAGAAGGGATGAACGCCTTCGATCAGCCTGCGATTGACAGGACGTTAATCGAGCTTGACGGTACGGATAACAAAGGAAAACTTGGGGCCAATGCTATCTTGGGAGTTTCTCTTGCTGTCGCCAAAGCGGCGGCCGAGTCTGTGGGCTTACCTTTATATCAATACCTGGGCGGGGTGAACGCCAAAGAACTTCCGGTTCCGATGATGAACATCTTAAACGGGGGCAAGCATGCGGACAACAATGTTGATATCCAGGAATTTATGATCATGCCTGTAGGGGCGGCAAACTTTGCCGAAGGCTTGCGCATGGGTGCGGAGGTCTACCACAGCCTCAAGGCAGTGCTTAAAGAGAAGTCCTTGGCCACAGCGATCGGGGATGAAGGCGGATTTGCACCGAGCCTTGAGTCCAATGCAGATGCCTTGCTGGCGATCGTGGAAGCGATTCAGCGTGCCGGGTACCAGCCTGGAGAGCAGGTTGCCCTGGCTTTGGATGTGGCCGCAACTGAACTGTACCAGGACGGATATTACAACCTGGCGGGGGAAGGGCTTAAAAAGACTTCGGAAGAGATGATCTCATACTACGAGAAACTGATTGAAGATTATCCGATCATCTCGATTGAAGACGGCCTGTCTGAAGAAGACTGGGACGGCTGGCGGCTTATGACCGAGCGTTTGGGCAGCAAGATTCAGCTTGTCGGGGATGACCTTTTTGTGACTAATCCGCAGCGCCTGGCCCGGGGGATTAAAGAGAAATGCGCGAATTCCATCTTAATTAAACTCAACCAGATAGGGACTTTGACTGAGACACTGGATGCAATTGAAATGGCGAAGCGCGCCGGGTACACGGCTGTTGTCTCCCATCGTTCAGGTGAGACTGAGGATGTCACCATGGCTCATGTGGCAGTAGCAGTGAATGCCGGCCAGATTAAGACCGGGGCTCCGGCCAGAACCGAACGGGTGGCTAAATATAACGAGCTTCTGCGCATCGAGGAAGAATTGGGGGAGACAGGGATTTACCGCGGGCGTGAGGCCTTAGCCCGCTAGAAAATCTGTGCAGGGCGACAAACAGCAGGGAAAAGGGATGCATTCATGAAAACATCTCTTTTTTCTGCTCTTGTTCTTCATTGACTGCCCAGATCGCATCGCTTGAGTTTTATGGTTCTCTGTGCTAAAATAGGTCATTGGCAACAGGGATAAACTTACGTCTGTGTTGGAAAATGGGTACCGCAGGGCTAAGAATATCCGGTGCCTGAGGGGGTGAGTAAATGATAATTGCATTAGTAGTGCTCTTGGTAATTAGCTCTTTGGGGTTAATAGCGACAGTTCTCCTCCAATCCGGGCGTAGCGCAGGGTTATCCGGAGCGATTGCCGGGGCAGGCGAATCTTTTTTTGGCAAAAAGAAGGGTATGGATGAACTCTTTGGCAAACTCAGCTCCGTATTCGCGATTCTTTTCTTGCTGAGTTCGCTGGGCCTTTCTTTGCTCACCTAGACAAGAACATCTCAGAAACGGTGGAGACGGTTTGATTGAGCTTAGACTGCTTTTTGATGTTTAGTGAGGAGGGTTATTAGGAATGGATTTTGCTTCAATGCCTTATTGGGCAGTGGGGGCGGGGATTCTCGGCCTCTTATTTGCGTTTTACTTTGCCAAAAGTGTTTTAAGTGAAAACCCTGGCAACGCTCGCATGCAGGAAATCTCAAAGGCGATTCAGGAAGGTGCAATGGCTTTTCTTAATCGTGAGTACCGTACCTTAATTCCTATTGTACTTATTATTTTTATAGTCTTATGGTGGGGTAAGGACTGGCAAACAGCGGTTTCTTTCTTAGCTGGTTCACTTTTGTCCGGGGTGGCAGGATATGTAGGAATGAGCATTACCACGCGAGCTAATTCCCGTACTACCGAAGCGGCTCGCACCAGTTTAAACAAAGCGCTTGGGGTTGCCTTCCGCGGCGGCGCTGTGATGGGTCTCTCGGTGGCAGGACTTGGACTCCTCGGCGTAACTGTGCTTTATTTAGTGTTTAAGAATGTAGAAGTCATTAATTCCTTTGCCTTCGGGGCTAGTGCGATTGCACTCTTTGCTCGTGTTGGCGGGGGGATTTATACCAAAGCCGCGGATGTCGGGGCAGACCTAGTCGGTAAAGTAGAAGCCGGGATACCGGAAGATGATCCCCGTAATCCAGCGACCATTGCTGACAACGTTGGCGACAACGTAGGGGACACGGCCGGCATGGGTGCTGACTTGTTCGAATCTTATGCAGCGACCACGATTGCTGCGATGTTAATTGGGGGTAGCGCGTTTAAGGCTGCCAATATAGGAGAAGGAATGCCGGGAATTATGTTGCCCTTACTTGTGGGTGCTGTAGGCCTCGTTGCGGCCATTATTGCCAGCTTCTTTGTCCGGACCGGAGAGAATGCCAACCCGCAAACCGCCCTCAACAAGGGTCTGTGGGGGACTAACCTCATCACGGCGATTGCAGCCTACGTGCTCGTGCAGTGGCTGATGCCCGCTACGATCACGATCAGCGGGATTAATGTCACTCCTAACGGTGTTTATATTGCGATTTTTTCAGGTTTGGTTGTTAACGTTCTCATCGGGTTGCTCACGGAGTACTACACTTCCAACCAGAAGAAACCGGCTCAGGGAATTGCCAAGGCATCAGAAACGGGCGCGGCAACCAATATTATCGCCGGTTTGGCCGTAGGCTTAAAGAGCACTGCTCTGCCTGTCTTAGTTATTTGTGCTGCTACTTATATTTCTTATTCCGCCGCTGGAATCTTCGGAATTGCGATGGCTGCGATGGCTATGCTCTCAACCGCAGGTATGGTTGTGGCGATTGACTCCTTTGGGCCCGTTGCGGACAACGCGGGTGGAATTGCGGAGATGGCCGAGTTGGAGCCTAATGTTCGTAAAACCACGGATAAGTTAGATTCAGTGGGCAATACAACCGCCGCAGTAGCAAAGGGATTTGCGATTGGCTCGGCTGCCTTGACAGCCCTAGCTCTTTTCAATGCCTTCTCCGAGTTGGCCCATTTGGAAACGATTAATATCTTAGTTCCCACGACAATTATTGGTGTGTTTCTTGGTGCTGCTGTACCGTTCCTATTCTCGGCGTTTGCCATGGAAGCTGTCGGCAAGGCTGCTTTTGAAATGATCGGGGAAGTACGTCGCCAGTTCCGGGAGATTCCTGGAATTATGGAAGGTACAGGGAAACCGGATTACCGGGCCTGTGTCGATATTTCTACAAAAGCGGCTCTCCGTGAAATGATTGTTCCTGGACTGCTCGCAGTTCTGACACCACTCATTGTCGGTTTCGGCCTTGGTAAAAATGCGATGGGTGGATACTTGGCCGGCGGTACAGTTTCTGGTCTTTTGCTGGCTATCTTCATGGCTAACGCCGGCGGTGCTTGGGACAATGCCAAAAAATATATCGAGGCAGGAAACCTTGGCGGCAAAGGGACTCCTACCCATGCTGCTGCAGTTATTGGGGACACTGTGGGGGATCCATTTAAGGATACATCCGGTCCTTCCCTGAATGCGCTGATTAAAGTTATGGGCACGATCTCGCTTATTATCGCTCCGTTTTTAAGATAAGGGTTAGTTGAACTTATCCAGGGGCTTAGTGCCGCTTATCTTAGACTTAAGAAGCGGAAGTCTTAGCGGCACTTAGCCATCGGATAAAATTAGTTAGAGGTAGGTAAGCTCTGCTTGCACAGCGGGAGCACTAGCGAGAAAAAATCGGCTTATGTATTTTAGAGCCCGATGCAAGAGTAGAAACTTCTTGCTTCGGGCTTCATACATGTTAATGTTGGGAATTCATTATTGTACCAGCGGAATGGGGGGCTGCAGCCTGAAGATAACAAAGAAAATGGTTGAACCTTTCTATTTCCCCGGGGGCGCTACAGGCTGTCTCCTGCTTCATGGTTTTACAGGGTCGCCCT
Source organism: Paradesulfitobacterium aromaticivorans (assembly GCF_054657415.1). Taxonomy (NCBI): domain Bacteria; kingdom Bacillati; phylum Bacillota; class Clostridia; order Eubacteriales; family Peptococcaceae; genus Paradesulfitobacterium; species Paradesulfitobacterium aromaticivorans. Next base: position 1,321,847 of record NZ_BAAHYT010000010.1, read on the forward strand.
CGGAAATGAGGCTACTCGGTGAATTCTTAAAAGAGAAGGGTTGGACCATACTCGGGCCTAAGCTCTCGGGACATGGCAGCACCCCCGAAGAGCTTTCCGGCACAGGCTGGGAGGACTGGCTCCGGGATGCGGAAACCGGAATTTTACGCCTGCGTGAGGTCTGTGACCGGGTTATCGCTGTCGGCTTGTCCATGGGCGGACTCCTGGCCTTGAATCTAGCCAGCAGGGGGTTAGTCGATGGGGTAATCTCCATGAATGCACCGATGATCCTGCAGGACTGGCGGGCCAAGTTCGCCCTTCTCTATCAGCCGTTCAAAAAATATGTTGACAAACCCCCTAAGCAATTATCCTCCCTCCAGACCGGGTCGCGTGCATCAAGCGCGAATGCGGATGACGGAGCAGCACAGACTCACTTAGCATATTCTGCAAATTCTGAACTGAGAATCTCAGGCTCGAACTCCGAACTTGAACGGTTTGTATACGAGCGGGTGCCGGTTACAGCGCTTACCTCCCTGAATCGCGGAATTCGTCAGACGCGCCAGGGACTTAAAGCAATCAGTTGCCCAGCCTTGTTAATGCAGAGCGTTACTGATGAAACCGTGCAGCCGCAAAGCGTGGAGCTTATCGCCTCAGAGATAGCCCGCGGTTATGGCAAGCCTCCGATAATTTACTGGAAAAAATCCGGTCACATTCTCACGCTTGGGCCGGAAAGAGAACAAATAGCCGCTGAGGTTGCCCGCTTCATCGAAAGCATTGAGCCTATTTAAGAATAATACCTCTTAAGTAAATGCCAGTGCGAAAAAATCTGCCAGACGGAAAGGATGATAATGATGCTTACCAGAGAGGAAGCTTATACTGTGCTCAAGAAATACATTACCAATAAAAATTTACTGAAACACATGCTGGCAACGGAAGTGGTCATGGTCCGCTTAGCCAAACATTTTGACCAAAACCCGGACGTCTGGGGTTTGGCCGGTCTTCTGCATGACATCGACTATGACGAGACGAAAGACCGCCCTGACATTCATTCAGTCAGAGGGGCTGAAATGCTGGCTGAGCTGGATTTGCCGGATGAGATTGCCTATGCGGTCAAAGTGCATAATGACCGCCACGGTTTGCCGCGTCTGTCTCTGCTTGATAAAGCCCTGTATGCCACTGACCCTTTAACAGGGCTAATTGTAGCCGGAGTTTTAATCAGGCCGGAAAAAAAGCTCTCTGCCATTGACGTGCCTTTCTTGCGCAAACGCTTTGACGAGAAATCCTTTGCCCGGGGGGCAAACCGCGAGCAGATCTTAGCCTGCAGCGAATTGGGACTGACGCTGGAAGAGTTTTTGGGCTTCGGGCTTGAGGCGATGCAGGGGATTTCGACAGAGCTGGAACTGTGAACCAACTTTGTACGCGAATTGTAGTAGTAAAGGTAGTAGACATTCACATGTAGCAGTAATCATAGGATTTGTGATATACTATAATCCCAGTACGAAAGGGGGGCTGAATGTGGCATCCGAAGGGATTAAGGTATTAGCTGAAAACCGTAAGGCTTTCCATGACTACTTTGTGGAAGACAGGCTTGAATCCGGGATTATCCTCACCGGCACCGAGATCAAATCAATTCGTGCCGGGCGGGTCAATCTCAAGGATAGTTATGCCCGCATTGAAAACGGGGAAGTATGGCTGCATCAGATGCACATCAGTCCCTATGAGGCGGGCAACCGCTTTAACCACGAACCTTTGCGCAAGCGCAAACTGCTCCTAAACCGCAAGGAAATCGACAAACTCTGGGGCAAGCTTCAACTGCAGGGCTTAACCTTGGTACCTTTAAAAATTTATCTTAAACATGGGTTGGCGAAAATTGAACTTGGGATTTGCCGCGGCAAAAAATTATACGACAAGCGGGAAGATATGGCTGAGCGCGATGCCAAGCGTGAAATCGAAAGGCACCTGCGCGAGCGCAATAAAAATTATTAGATATAATCGACTGTTGAACGGCAATAGGGAAAACATGCCTAAAGTGGGTAATTCAAGTCAAAGATATAACAAGTACCGCTATTATTTTGCGCTAAAAATGTTATACTATAAATACCAAATTAAATATGGGGGCGTTTTAGACTCGCTCGGGGAAGCGATGGCAAAAGTTGCGCGTCGAGATTCCACCTGGTCTCGTTAAACGGTGGACCTCAATAGTTAACGAAGATAATTTCGCTTTAGCTGCTTAATTGCCGCTAACATCCTGCCTTCTGCGCCTGCGGTGAAGGGCCAGGGTGTCAAATTAGCAGGCCTGCTCTAAGAACAATGCTCGGAGTTCTTAGCTAAGATTATCGAGCTAGCCTTTGCGGAATCCCGCCTTTAGGAGTCCAATAAGGCGAATTTGAAATTAAAGGCTACACGCGTAGACGCTTTTGTGGTTGCTCTTCGATACAGGGGTGCAATTCCCCTCGCCTCCACCAAATCTATTACTAGAAATTGATAAAAAGAACATAATAAAAAGTGATTTAATTTTGCCCAAAGAGGCTTGAAACAAGCGGTTCCTGAGGTTTTCGGGGGTCGTTTGTTTCGATTTTTTATAAGCCTATATGAGTATTTTATAGCAAACCTCGAATTTGAAGTGGAAATCGCCGGAAATAATCGTTTAAAAATAGGTAGGGGTGTGCATTTTCAGGCAAATCGTTTGATATTAGGCATAAAAGTTGAATATTAGAAATCCTTATTCTTTAAAACGTGTTTCCGTGGATGCAGCACGTTGAGACAGTCGTTTTGATAGAGCGGAAGTAGCTTGGTATCAGCGTTTTGGGAGATTTGGGCTTAATTTGATAGTGTGTTTTATGTTCCCTTGGACGCTTGCAGGCCGGGTGGTTGTCGCCGTTCCTGCGGGGGCATTCTTTGAAAGTGCCGTTCGCCTGCAGGATCATGCAACGGCCATCACGTTGTGCGGGTAGCTGGGAGTTGATCCGGTCGTTGAACTGGGTTTTGGCGACGGACTCGAATTCCGTGGGGACAGCCTTGAGCAGAGCCTTGAAAAATCTGCCCGCCATCGGCACCGTGACGATGTTTCCCTTGCTGGTGCAGTTGGCTTCGACGTCATCTTCATCATAGGGGGTCAGTACCAGGACCTCGCCCGGCACGAGGGGCTTGCCGTTGTAATTATGGGTTCTTTCTACTTTTGCCATCTTTTGACCTCATATCGCTTTCCGCGAAACGGGGTACATGGATGACAAAGCTGTTCAGTTGCTTCCTGACTATCAAGAACGTCCTCCGTTTCGCTGATAGCCAGTTCCTCTGTAAAACTGGATATGGTTTATGGGTGGCTCGCCCGGCTGCTACAGAGCATCCTTGATCAGGGGATGCGCAGTCGAAGCGAGGTGCGGTTTAACGTCATGCGCCGGACATATGGAAAATCAGCGATCGGAATACTTCAGCAGCAAATCGCTGTAGACCGCCTCGTAATGGCTGGGACAAAGATCATCAGGGCATGTTGCGTCATACATCAAAAATGAAGATTCTACAACAGATTCATCAAATATCTCGCAAACAGCATTCGCCATATATTCAATGTCTTCAATCGAAACTCTCCAAGCCTTGTTCGCCATCATGTGTTCCTCCTATGCAAAAAAGTTCTGTAATCGATTACGGACCAATTATCGCACAGTTTCTTTTTCTGCCCTTTGACAATTGTTCAATGAACCATCGACCGGAGGTGCGCACGTTCTTTACAGATATCCGATTACAACGTGGGCAATCAGGCAAAAAAACTCGCGACAATTCTTGCGCGAGTATTCATGGGACATATCAGGTGAGAAGCAACTGATATTTTTCGTTGAATAAAGTTTAATAAAGAAATTTTGGGCGCAAAAAAAGAGGCCAGATTTTACTCTGACCTCTCAATGGAGCGTGTATTATTTCTTCCTCATTGGCTGCGGCGGCTGTTTTATTAGTTCATCCATCCCTTCGGCTTTCAGATCTTCATATACATCGTCATAATCTGACGCCCACCTTAGGGTAAGCAACTGAATATATGTCATATTCGATTCCGGCGGCTTATCCATTCTGAATATAATGTTCGCAAGCTCAAGCATGGCACTGCTTACAGGGAAAGGGATGTGGATTCCTAGACAAGCAGAAACCACATTCACCGTTGTGAGGCTCTGTCCACCCCACATCTTACTTATAGTATTATTGTCGAGACCGGTTGTTGATCTCAGCAGGTTGACACTATAGTTGCAGATGCGTTTGCTCATTAATTCCTTAAGTGCGGGGCCGAACTCCATTTCTTGAATGGCTTCAAGCATTCTTTTCGCCATTTCATTCACAAGTCCGTACTTTGTCAGGATATCTTCATTAATATAATCTGAGTACCTGAACTCCTTGTCGGCAACACTAGCCGGAAGCTTCAAATAGTGGAGATTTCCTTTATCATCCTCAATAAATTGCAGGAAGCATTCTTCTTCATGATCCTTTGCGTATGCAGTCAGACGCATTTTGCCGGTCTCTTCCTGACGCTCGACATACTTTGGATCATCAAGGCAAACCTTCTGTTCCACATATGCGAAGCAGCCGGTTTCCATCATACACGCCAGTGCCTTACTGGAAGAATGCCACTGGCGGAGTTTCTTCTTGTCTACGGTAGTTTTGATATAGATCTCTGCGGGCTCGGAATCGTCCTCTTCAACAACAACAGTATCTGCTGTATCTTCTGTATCTTCAGCTGAGGGATTCTCTGCCTGTTTAGGGTTCGGATGCTCTTCACTGGGGATATTGGAATACGGATCCATTCCTCCGCTCAGCACAAACTCTTTCAGGTAATTATTGATATACATTTTGAGCCTGTACTGCTTATAGTTTTGCTGTTCGTTGGCGCGGAAGAACCGCTCCGCCTTTTGCAATTCAACAGAATTAAGCAACTCATCGAATCGCCCGAATTCCTTATAATTGTCTTCGGTAACCTTGCGATCAAGAAAATCCCGGAGCTTATCTTCACTGCACCCAAGGCGTCTGACAATCCTGGCAATTCTTGCGTCTTCAGCCTTCTTCATGTAGCTGGAAATATAATCACGGAAAGTCTTATCTGGATCTATAACTATATTGCCCGCCCGGACGTCGCGAATAAATACATTCGCATATTTCTGCTCGTCCTGAGACAGCATGGCAAAGGACTTGTGCAGCTCCTTCAGGGTCTTATCGATACTCTCCTGATCGGCTTCCCCCTTTTGAATGAGCTTGAGGAATTTGTCAAACCGGGAGTTCATGTAAGCTGCATCTATCGCATCCGTGTTGATTTCGACTATGTGCGTATCAATCTCAAACGGCGGGTCAACTACCGAACCGCCTCCGCCGACTGATGATAGCTCCTTATAACGCTGAACAAGCGTCAGATAGGTCAGCTCATCAATCAGCAGTGTTATATAGGTTTCGGAACCATCTGCTTCAATAACCGAATATACCGTTTTACTCCAGCTGAATCCCTGGACGGAAGCGGCCTCCATACGAAGATTAAAGTGCTTGAAAAGCTTGGCGAATTTTGCCCGCTCGGACTTTTCGTCCGGGAGCTTTTCAAAATTGGCAATGCCCGCATTCGTAAATAGTTCCTCTATCTCTTTATAGAAATAGTTCATGCTGTTGATATTGCTTGGCAGCTTATCAACGAACAAGCCGGTGGGAATATCGCCGGAGTAAGCCTTGACCGCCTCTTTGATATTACGCTCCATCGTATGCGGATAGCGATAGTATTTTATGATGCCGAAGCGCTTCTCGTCTCCAAACAGACGGTTGGTGCGGGAGAAAGCTTGAATCAAGTTCTCGTATTCCATGACCTTGTCAAGATATAGCGTATTGATCCACTTTGAATCGTAGCCCGTCAGCATCTGATTGACAACAATCAGGATATTGATCTGCTTGTCCTTCGAAACTCTGTTATAGGGCTTTTTATGGGCAAGCCTCAGTTGCACATCCTCCCGGAACTCATCATAGGACGGTATCGTAAAGGAAGGCCCAAACACCGCTTCATAATCGTCCAGAATTTCAACAATGCCGTCTTCCTTTTCGAGAGAACCACCTCCTTCGTTATCTATATTCGGGTCAAAAATGGCGGTAATTCTCAGTTCGGGAGCCATAGTCTTCAAAAGTCGATAGTACTTCACGGCTTCCGGAATGCTGCAGGTGGCAAAGATCGCATGGAACAGTCCGCCTCTGCTCAGAGTCGGCCAGTGCTTTATAATATCAGTAAGAACGGCCTTCTGATGCTCCTCGCGTTCATACTGCGATTTCGGCACATAGTCTTCGATGCCTTTTATATATTTCTTTCCGTGCTGTTCTCCGACCATTTTCACCTGAGTCGGATCCATGAACTTAAAATAGACGGCTTCTTTTTTCTTATTTCCGATAACCTCTTTGACACTGGAAGCCTTGGCTTTCATAAGGGCAACCTGCTGCCGCAAGTCATCATCCGGATATGTGAGAACCATATATGGGTCAAACCCCAGCACGTTCTTATCCCGGATGCCGTCAGCAAGGGTGTATCGGTGCAGTTCGTCACCGAAAACGGAAGCAGTCGTATTGTCCTTTTTCTTGTTGACATCCTGAATCGGCGTCCCGGTAAAGCCGAAGATAATGCTGTGAACGAATGTCTTCTTGATATTGGACAGCATCTCTCCAAAGGTAGAGCGGTGCGCCTCATCAATGATAATGACGATTCTCTTTGCGACGATCTTATCTATGTCAGCCGCCTTGATGCCTTCCGCATCTCTTGTTACGCCGCTCAGCTTCTGAATCGATGTGACAATAAGCGTATCTGCATGAGAGTCGCTTTTGAGCTTGGAAATCAGAATGTCCGTGTCTGCGGTATCCTGGATTTCTTCACCCACACTGGCAAAGGCGTTATAATCATCAAAAGACTGCTTGCCCAGTGCCTTTCTGTCCACAAGGAAGATCACTTTTTCGGCATCATGGGCGCTGGCAATAAGCTGCGCGGATTTAAAGCTGGTGAGTGTTTTTCCGGAACCTGTGGTATGCCAGATATGCCCGCCCAGGATATTGGTATCGCTCCAGTCCTTATTGGTGACCTTGTCCGCAATGCCGGTGGCGGCGTAATACTGATAGCTTCTCATGACTTTGAGGGTGTCATCCTTGTTATCAGGAATCGTATAGAAGCCAATCAGCGTATGTGCCATCGGGATATTGAGCAGCCTTTTTACGACTTCTTCCCAGTTGTTGATCAGCTCATTGTCAAAATCCGCCCAATGGAAATAGAATGCCTTATTGAAGGTTCCGTCCGGACCTGGATTGGCGAAATAAACCGTTTCCTCCGGTTCCATTGCCACAAACACCTGCACCAGAGAAAACAGCCCGGTAAACACGCCCTCGTGAGCATATTTTTCAATCTGGTTGTATGCGTTGCTGACGGGGATGCCGCTTTTCTTCAATTCCACATGAATCACAGGCATGCCATTGATCATCAGTGTTAAATCTCCGCGCCGATCGTTCAGCCGAGGGCCCGTTTTGAACTGGGGCTGCTGTACGATTTGATACCGACTTTCACCATAGGCGATTTCTTTGCGGTCGTAAATCTTCAAACTGACTTCTTTGCCGAAGTGTGCCTTGTCATCCGGGTTATCCCGCTTGATGGATACGCTTCTGCCGTTGATGAAGTCATTCAGACGGACGGGAGTGCGCAGCCGGGTAATCTGCTCCAATATCTGCTGCATCTCGCCGTCTGTCAGAGGGCACTCGTTCAATATGTCCTGATGGCGGTTGTTGTTGAATAGAATATTCGCCCAGTTCTGAATCAGCTGTTCCTCTGTGGGGTAATGGAGGACTTTTGATTCCCAGCCGCATTCGATGAGCTGCTTTATGACAGCTTCCTCAAATACTTTTTCCTCTTCGTATACCATAGCGAGTCCTCCTAAATAAACATTTCATCAAGACAGGCGGACTTGATTTGCTTCAGCTTTTGTACTTTTACAGCGTAGAGATTAATCAGATTGTTGACGGAATCCAGCAATCCCGCAATCTGCTGCTGTTCTTCAATTTTGGGAATACGCATCTTGTACTCCAGCATTTGCGAAATGTTCAGTACCCTGTTTCTTCCTGCACCACCGGGAGAGGACAAGAACAGGTGATGCTTGAACCGTTCGTCAAGGATGACATATTTCAAAAAGCCGTCATCAATTGACTCAGTCATGGAAAACTGCGGGAATCTGTGCGATACCAGCTTTCCGGCATCTTTTTCATCAGTAATTGCCACCGCGTGCTCCCAGCCGAAGGTGATATTAACGATGAACTTGTGGGCAGCAACCCGAAGCATCTGAGCCGTTTCCAGCTCCTGACCGGCTTGTACATAGTCGTGGAAGGTGCCTTTCCCATGACTGCGGATGCCAAGGCGTATGTAACCATCACGAGGTGTTTCGACCGGGTCGGAATACGGAAAAACAATATCACCAAGTTTGACTTCCTCCCAGTTCCCAGAAAACCCAAATCGAATCTGTGGAATTTCGGAACCGTAATACGGAAATAGCCTGCCAAGCATGGACTTTTTCACATTCATCATCTGCTCGTACTTGAGTTGATGAAGAGTGATAAGATTGTCAATGTCTGTCAAATATTCTGCAATTTTTGTTTGTTCATCCTTTTGGGGGTGGTAAAAACTCATCGTTAAGAATTCATCATAACTTATACTTCTTCCGTCTCGAATCCCGTAAGTAACGGTTGCCAATCGCCTGATAAAGTCTTTGGAATTGAATATATATTTCCAGAAAATATCATTGTGATTTTCTGGTTCGATAAAGCCAAAAACCGTGTATGCAGGCGATGTTATACCCTCAATAGAGGAATGAGCGAACCCACCTTGAAAAGAACGGAGATGAATAACAAATTGCCCTGGGGCGACTCTTTTGTAGCCGTCTTCATTTTTCTTATCATGGAAAATTTTAATGCCATTTTCATCTCTTTTAATCATTCCACGATCTTGTGTTGCAGACAACACAGGTAGCTCAGGATGACCTTTATCTGCTGTCGAAACAAAAATACCTTTTGCCTTACGCTGTTCCCATTTGTCAGTGAACTCGTTGAACCGAATTTTAGGAGTATCATTCATTTTCTGCTCCTCCTATCAGCTTTTGAAGCTCACGTAGACCTTCCATGTCAAAGTCATTCCCAGAGAGGAGATTGACATAGTTCGATATGGTTACTTCGGTTCCTGATATTTTGTCACCGACCTCGGCAAAAGTGATTTTGTACTTCTCCGCCAGATGTTCAAGCGCGGCAACGAGAGCAACAATCAAATTGTGCGGCAGTGCGCTGATACCATCGCAGACAGGCGTGATCCACTTTTCCTCAAGAATCATCAGTGCGGTTTCGAGATTCATCTGCTCAATAGTGGTTTTAGTCTTTTCGTGAAGTGCCGCCCGTGCGTCTCTCAGCTCTTTTTTGAGTCTGGCTTCGGTTTCCATAGTATCCACTACGCGCATGATCTTAGCCTCAAATGACTCTGTCGGAAAGACATACTGCCTTTTCAGTATCGTGATGCGGGCACTAATCACTGACTTGCTGTACAGGCCGTTGGTTCCGGGCTTCATGTCCGACCAGTTCACAGCCTTGCAGTCAGAGGAATATGCCAGCTTTTCGGATTTCTTATTAAAAGTAAGATATTTCTTCAAGGCGTTGATTTCCTCGGATTCAATGTCTTCAAGGATTTCATCGGCTTTCGCCCGCACTTCCTTCGTGACAAAGCTGCTGTTGCTGTCATCGGTGATATTGCTGTCTTTTTCGTCCTCGGAAAGCGAATCAAGGATTTCATCGTAAACGGAAGCGACAGAAGCCAGTTCTCTTTCCAGCTCCTTGATTGCCGCAAGATCCTCCGGCAGCAGAAGTTTCTGAACAAGCTCGAATGGCAGAATATGCCCGACCCAGCCATCCTGAACCTCGATGTCCTTTCCGTCCTTCTGTTTTGTCACCATATTAGGATCAACTGCCGTCAGAGCTCCGTCACCCTCGGTCTGAAGCATTTCAAGATCAACAGAAATCTGTTTCCAGCTGTTATCCAACACTTGATATGCCTCATACTTGTCGATTGCCTTGATAACGGCAAGGCGGGAGAAAATATCATCTGTGATAATTTCTTCTTCCTTTGTTGGAGAGGCTTCTTTATACCGCTTAATCAGTCTGCCGACAAGATATTCTCGGAAATCAGTGAATGCCGTATTATAGGCAGAACAATAAGTAGCCGTGACAGGATGTGCCACGACGTACTCTTTTATATCCTCGCATACAAACTCCACATAGTCTGAAGAGAGCGGCTTGAACATTGCCTCTCTCAGCCCCGGCAGTGCGTCCCAATACAGCATGAGTTCGTCAAGTTCGCTGTTGGGGATGCCGCCGAACATAATGGAGTGAATATCCCACTTTTCCTGTGGCGTGAAGGAATCTATATAGCGGGGCAAATTGAGATTATATTCATTCCTGCGGATAGTCTCTTTGTCAACGCGGACAGAGTAGCCTGGAATCTCCAGCCGTCCGCGGACCGTGTCCGCAATTCTCTTTATATCTGAGGCGCGGAGAGTGTTACTCTTCCCGGACTTCTCAAATCCCTTGGAAGCGTCAACAATCAGAATGTTGTTGTTCTCCCGGTGACGCTTGAGAACCATGATGATCGTGGCAATGTTTGTTCCAAAGAAAATGTTGGCGGGCAGTCCAATAATTGCATCTATATTGTTTTTCTCAATCAGGTTCTTGCGGATTTCGCCTTCCTCGTTGCCACGGAACAACACGCCATGGGGAAGAACAATAGTCATAATGCCATCATCTTCAAGATGGTAAAGTTCATGGAGCAGAAAGGCATAGTCTGCCTTTCCTTTCGGCGCCACACCATAATCGGAAAATCTGGGGTCAAACTTTTTGCCCTTTGTATCCCATTTCTGCGAGTAAGGAGGATTAGAAACTACGGCATCTACTCTTACAAGCTGATATTTTTCCGTTTCATTTTCCTCGAAAAATGGCCAGTCTTCCTCCAAAGTATCGCCGTTTCTGACATAGATATTTCCAGGTTCTATGCCGCGCATAACAAGGTTCATCCTCGTTAGGTTGTAAGTGTTTTCCTTTAGCTCCTGCGCATAGTAGTTGATCTTATTCTCTCCGGTAATATATTTGGACGCAGCAGCGCCGATATTGATGAGCAAGGAACCTGAACCTGACGTGGGATCGTAAATACGAATTTCGCTTCTGCCTTTCAGATGGTCAGCCACTATTTCAGACATCAACACTGAAACCTCGTGCGGTGTATAGAATTCACCAGCCTTTTTTCCGGCATTAGCAGCAAACATACTGATCAGGTATTCGTAGATGAAGCCAAGCACATCGTAGTCCTGCTTACCATCCATCGGTATTTTTTTGATCAACTGCAACAGTCCGCTGATGGATTTGGTTTGTGCAGCCGCGCTCTCACCGAGTTTGGACAAACCGGTCTGAAGGGTGTTAAAAATCTTTTCAAACACCTTTTTGTGGGTAGGGCTGATGAGCCTATCAAAAGCAGACAATGCCTTTCTGACATCGGATACGTCAAAATCATCGCCTTTTGCAATCCAAGTGGAAAACAGATTCTCATATGAAATAAAATATCCAATGGCATCTTTCGTATAATTAACGAACTGCGCATCAGATTCATCCATGTGAGTAATATCTTCTTGAGACATACCCTGTCCCTCGAAAAAATGCAGTTCCTTCTCGGAAAGATATTTATAAAAAATGAAGCCAAGAATGAAGTCCTTGTACTCGTTAGCTTCTATTTTGGAACGCATTTGATTTGCGGATTCCCATATAGTAGCAGCCAATTGCTGTTTGTTCATAATTTGCCTACCTCGCTTTGCTCCGTAATAGTTTCTTCTGCGGCCGCGCCACTTTTTGCCCAAATATCAAGCTCCGAATACTTGAACCTCCATGACCTACCAATCTTCACAGCAGGAATTCCGTTTTTCTTTTTAATCCAGTCTCGAATGGTAGCTGGTTTGACGCCAAAATAGTCGGCAGCTTCATCGACATTGATCCAGCGTTCTTGAATGTTTTCTTTCACGTAATCTACCTCACTCATGAAGTGTTGCTTTTCGTCTTCCATGCGTTTGTTAGTGAGAAATATCATGAGGGCGCAATATTGTTGCAATCCTGGCTGGCGCGTTGTCAGCATAGAAATACCCATAATTATGCATTTTATCGCATTTTGTCGCAGTTTACAAGTGTTTTTGCGTGTTTTCATCGGTTTAGGCATGCACAATTATAATTGTGCATGCCTAAAGGATTATCTCCGGGATACAGCTTACCTGTAGCCTTCAAAAATATCATCTGAGCCGAAAATGATGAAAAAATAGCTATGAATAACTATGATGAGTACCAATATAGCCGAGTTACCCAGATATTGAAGAGCGAACGCGTAGAACATCTGATAACAATGTTAATTCAGATGTTGAAACAGTAATTGTGGAAGACGAGCAAGACGATAATTCAGAAAAAATTGTAACCCGCTCGGTGAAGAGCAAAACGTTGCGAAAATGGCACTCTTCGAGTAAAGCATTGGCGCGTATGATGGAAACTGGCTGTTTTGCTTACTTGGAAGAAAAGGTATGTTTGTATGATGACAAATATATAGAAAAAGATTCTGAAGGTAAAATGAATCTTACTACCTATGCCAAAGAACATGAAGAAGAATGTTTTCTTCAGTTCATTACGGATGAAAATGGCAATTTGCACTATGTTAAGCTTCCGGGGCGTCTTGCAGATAAGACATTCAACTATGCGGATGAAATTACGGAAGATATTCTGAAAAAATATGGCCTTGTTAATGAGATTTCAACACAGATGCTTGATGCAATTCATGGCCTTGAATTTGGTTCTGCTCTTAAAAAATTAATGAGCAAGAGAATTTGTAATTATAGTGTAAGGTTATTAAGAGATACTACAGGACTGGATAACAATACGATAAATAAGATGCAAAAAAGTGAAAGCATGACAGAGGTTAATGTAGTTTCTTCTTGTTTAGGAATACATTTACCGTTTCCTGTAAGTCAGAGGATGCTCGAACTTGCAAGAATTGTTTTTAGGCTGGATATGCCTCCTGCATCAAATCAAACATATGTTCAATTATTAACATTAAGATGGGCATCAGATTACAGTGAAATATATGATGATTTAAAGGAACAAGGATTAGAAAATCTTATAAAGTGTCCGCCAATTTAATATAAAAATGTAGATATTTAAGGAATAGATCAGATTGAAAAATCCGGTCTATTTTTTTTGTTGAAATTTTCTCAACAGAAACATTCATGTAAATGTAATGTAGTTCCGTCAAAAACAAGAATTAGCTTATTTTATATGGAGTCGACCTGTTGAACTTTTTTCAACGGGCAAAAAGAACGTCACGAGTATGATGTATCTATAACAAAAAATTCATATGGACCTGACTCTTTAGTAAGCATTAAAAACTAATTGTAAAAAAGTGGACAAGCCTAACAGCTCCCGTTTTAAAAAAACGGCGAGTTTTTAGGCGGATTGTTATGCCCTTTTCTCGCATGAGAAAGGGGCTTATTAATGCCAACTAATGACAATCAACAGCCAAAAAAATCAATATCAATCAACTACAAAGACGCCGATGGCAAAATTCTCGAACTTGAAGTGTCCGAAGAAGTCGGTACCTTCTACTTGGAGTCAATTGAAGCAGAAAAAAAGAATGACCGTAAGAATTCTCGAATCGACCGCCATACTTCGCTTGAAAAAGTTGAGAGGTATCTTTTTCAGGACGCTGATGGACATGCAGTTCTTGTTTTTAACAGGCCAGATCAGCCAAAACATGTGTTTAATCATGAAGCAAAGTTTGAATCACAGATTACTGGCGATGAGAGTATTTCCCATCTCTTGTCATGCTTAAATGAACGCCAGCAGTACTTAATTCAAAAATGCTGTATTCAGGGCTGGTCTTATACAGAGCTCGCTAAACTTGAGGGGAAAGATGAATCGGCCATTCGCGGTGCCGTAAAACGTGCGAAGAATAAGCTCAAAAAAATCCTGTCATAGGCCGTCCGATTCGGGCCATTCTCCTGGCTTACTTCAGAAGGACAAACAAAACCAGCCTTCAGAAAGACAAGGTGATTTACATGAGGCAAACACTCAAAATCAGTGTTTCAAGAGAACCGCCGGGCGGAGGTATTGTCGGTTGCAGGCATATCGCCATACGAGAGCGATTGGTTCGCTTCCTTCTTGGTGACCAGCGAAGGCTGACGATCATCGTTCCTGGTGACAGCGTGAAAAAGCTGTCCATCGTTGAGGAGGGAGGTGAAAATGGTGAGCAAAATCAAGTTGTTACTTGAAGTGGTTGAGGGAATGCGTTCACTAGCGGACAGCATCCAAGCGGCAGCGGAGGCGATGGCGGGCAACGAACCTGCAGAACCTGCACCGCAGAACCTCTCGGTCGCAGAACCAATACCCGCGGTTAAAGCAGTTTCACTTGAGCAGGTACGAGCCCTTCTGGCAGAAAAGAGCCAAGCAGGGTTTACCGCAGAGGTGCGTGGGCTTTTGGAAAAGTACGGCGCACCAAAACTAAGCCAAATAGACCCGACGAATTATGCGGCGTTGCTGGCAGATGCGGAGGGTCTTAAATGAACGGAGAAAAGCGACATGCCTTGCTCTCCGCTTCCGGTGCCCATCGCTGGATGAACTGCACCCCCTCGGCACAGCTGGAGCGGAAGTTTCAGGATAGCAGCGGTGTAGCAGCCGCAGAAGGTACTGCCGCACATGCTCTCGCTGAACACAAGCTACGCAAGGCGCTGAAAATGCGTTCGAAGAAACCAGTCTCTCAGTACGACTCCGACGAGATGGACGGCTACACAGAAGGCTACGTGGAGTTCGTAACGGAGCAGATTGCTCAGGTAAAGAAAATTTGTGGCGACCCGCAGGTGCTTATTGAGCAGCGGCTGGACTTCTCTAAATACGTGCCGGACGGATTCGGTACGGGTGATTGCGTGATTATTGCAGACGGGGGACTCCACATTATCGACTTCAAGTACGGTCAAGGCATCCTTGTCAGTGCGGAGGACAATCCGCAGATGAAGCTGTATGCTCTAGGTGCCCTGGAGCTTTTCGATGGCATTTACGACATCAACACGGTGTCCATGACCATCTACCAGCCACGCCGTGACAACGTCAGTACCTACATTGTGTTTAAAGAATCACTGTACCAGTGGGCTGAAGAAGTGCTTAAGCCCACGGCAGCGCTTGCCTTCGATGGCAACGGCCAATACAAGCCTGGCGAGTGGTGCCAGTTCTGCCGTGCGGCGGTAAAGTGCCGTGCGCGGGCAGAGGAAAAGTTGAACCTGGCTCGGTTCGAATTCACCTTGCCGCCATTACTCACCGACGAGGATATTGAAGAAATCCTCTCTAAGCTGGATGACCTGACATCATGGGCGAACGACATCAAATCTTATGTCCTAGAAGCTGCCGTAAATCACGGCAAACACTGGAACGGCTTTAAACTGGTCGAGGGTCGCTCTAACAGAAAGTACAGGGACGAAGAAGCCATCGCAGAGGTAGCAAGAGCAGCTGGTTACCGCGACATCTATAGACAAACCCTGATCACACTCACCGAGATGGAAAAGTTGATGGGTAAAACCCAATTTAATGAAATTCTCGGTGATCTTATCGAAAAGCCGCCAGGAAAACCGGCGCTGGTCCCCATAACCGACAAACGCCCGGAAATCAATACATCCGCAAAACACGATTTTAAGGAGGAAATGTAACATGTCAAACACAGCAAACAGAGTAAACACTGGGGCAAAAGTTAGCCCTACAAAGGTCGTCACAGGCGTTGTACGTTTGTCTTACGCCAACGTTTGGGAGCCAAAGAGCATCAACGGAGGCGCAGAAAAGTTCAGTGTCAGCTTAATTATTCCCAAGAGCGACAAAAAGACCATAGCTGCCATCAATGCTGCAGTAGATGCTGCCATTGAGGAAGGGCGTGGTAAGTTCGGCGGCAAAATTCCGAACCGAGCTGCCCTCAAACTCCCGCTACGTGACGGCGATATTGACCGCCCGGATGATGAAGCCTATGCGGACAGTTACTTCATAAATGCTAACAGTAACTCCGCACCGGAGATTGTGGACAAAGCCCTCAATCCAATCATGAGCCGTTCGGAGGTCTACTCGGGTGTCTATGCAAGGGTTAGTGTTAACTTCTATGCTTTCAATTCCAACGGCAATCGAGGTATTGCCTGTGGATTAGGCAATATCCAAAAAATGGAAGATGGTGAACCGCTTGGTGGCAGGACCAGTGCTGCCGATGATTTTACATCAGATTATGATAACGAAGATTTTCTGGAATAACGGCAAAATTAACCATAAGAAGGGGCGGCTGAGTGATTTGCCGTCCTTTTCCGCTTTGGAGGGAATATGAAAACACTATCAATCGATATTGAGACGTATTCAAGCGCCGATCTTGCCAAATGTGGTGTATACAAATACTCGGAGTCCCCAGACTTCGACATTCTCCTATTCGGCTACTCTATTGATGGTAGCGAGGGAATGGTCATCGACCTTGCCTGTGGCGAAACCCTGCCGGAGGAGATTATCAAAGCATTAATGGATGAGCATGTAGTGAAATGGGCCTTCAACGCTCAGTTTGAGCGGGTCTGCCTTTCTCGCTGGGTTAAACGAATGGGCATTACTCCGGATCAGGGTAATCCTGAGAACCCATTTCTCAATCCTTCATCATGGCGCTGCTCCATGGTCTGGTCGGCTTACATGGGTCTGCCGCTCTCGCTGGAAGGTGCGGGCATGGTGCTGGGGCTTGAAAAGCAAAAGTTGAAAGAGGGTAAAGAACTGATCCGCTATTTCTCTATGCCCTGTAAACCTTCAAAGACTAACGGCGGGCGTGAGCGTAACCTGCCTCCAGATGCTTCAGATAAGTGGGAACAGTACAAGGCCTATAACGCCAGAGATGTAGAGACTGAACTTGAGATCCAGGCTAAACTCCGCAGGTTTCCCGTACCGGATTTTGAGTGGCAGAACTATATCCTCGATCAGGAAATCAACGACCGAGGTATCAGGCTAGACATGGAACTGGTTAAGGAAGCCATCCGCTTTGATAACCGGGCAAAACACGAACTGATCCAAACAATGCATCAGATTACTACTCTTGAGAACCCCAACTCGGTCGCCCAGATGAAGGAATGGCTCTCGGAACAGGGCCTGGAAACCGACACGCTCGGAAAAGCAACGGTAAAAGAACTTCTAAAGACTGCACCAGAGCCACTGGGAAAGGTGCTGGAACTACGGCAGTCACTGGCTAAAAGCAGTGTTAAGAAATACGCGGCAATGCAGAATGCAGTCTGCTCCGATAGTAGGGTTCGAGGGCTTTTGCAGTTTTATGGTGCGAACCGCACCGGTCGCTGGGCTGGGAGACTTGTGCAGGTGCAAAATTTACCCCAGAACCATCTGCCCGATTTAGATCAAGCAAGGCAGATTATAAAATCTGGTGACTACGAGATATTGGAAATCCTCTACGATGCCGTGCCAGATGTGCTGTCGGAACTTATTCGGACCGCCTTTATACCGAAACCCGGTCATCAATTCATTGTCGCTGATTTTTCGGCGATTGAAGCCCGTGTTATTGCTTGGCTTGCTGGGGAGACCTGGCGAAACGAGGTGTTTGCCACCCACGGCCGGATCTATGAAGCATCGGCCAGTCAAATGTTTCACGTGCCTATTGAGGAGATCACCAAAGGCAGTCCCCTGCGGCAAAAAGGCAAGATTGCTGAGCTCGCCCTTGGTTATGGCGGGTCGGTCGGTGCGCTGAAAGCTATGGGCGCGCTTGATATGGGTATCGCTGAAGAGGAACTTCAGCCACTGGTTAATGCTTGGAGAACTGCCAATCCCAACATCGTCCGGTTTTGGTGGGACGTAGACAGAGCTGCCATGACGGCTGTCCGGGAGCGTACTATCACAGATACCCACGGGATCCGCTTTGAGTGCAAAAGCGGGATGCTGTTCGTGAGGTTGCCTTCAGGTAGATGCCTCTCTTATGTAAAGCCCAAAATAGGTCAAAACCGATTCGGCAACGATGCGGTAACTTACGAAGGTGTGGGTGCAACAAAGAAGTGGGAACGTATTGAGACCTATGGTCCGAAGCTGGTGGAAAACATTGTCCAGGCTATTTCCCGCGACATTCTTTGTCATGCACTTCAGATGTTTCAGAACTCGGAAATTGTCATGCATATCCATGACGAAATTGTGATCGAAGCAGACAAACAAATGTCACTGGAAGATCTCTGTGAGCAAATGAGCAAGGTCCCACCTTGGGCAAAAGGACTTTTATTACGTGCCGATGGCTTTTTGTGCCGATTTTATAAAAAAGATTGAGGAAAATTTTATAGACCGTCCGAAACTATCCTTTCTCCTGGCTTAAAGCGAAGGTCAAATAAAAATCTTCGCGCCTTCAGAAAGGACGGTTCTTTTATGAATGATTTACAGGTTTTCTCCTACGAGGGGAAAGAGGTCAGGACAATCCAGAGGGACGGCGAGACTTGGTGGGTTGCAAAAGACGTATGTGATGTGTTTGGTGAGACCAACCGCAACCGTGCTATGCAAGCTCTCGAAGAGGATGAAAAGGGGTATACACAAATGAGTACCCCTGGCGGAACCCAGCAAGTTGCCGTAGTAAACGAACCGGGTTTGTATGCCCTGCTCTTTGCCATGCAGCCAACCAAGGCGCGTGGCGTAAGTGATGAGTACATCACCGACAGGGAACGAAAACTCAAAAACTTTAAACGCTGGGTAACCCACGAAGTTCTGCCATCTATTCGACGGCACGGGGCATACATCACCTCTGACAAACTGGAAGAAATCATGAACGACCCCGATGCCTGGATTAAGGTTCTGACGGCTCTTAAGGAAGAGCGCCAGGCAAAAGAACGACTCCAGCTTCAAGCTGTCGAGGACAGGCCCAAAGTGGTCTTTGCCGATGCGGTATCAGTATCGGATGGCACAATCCTCATTGGTGAGCTTGCCAAAATCCTGAAAGGCAACGGCGTCGAGATTGGACAGAATCGTCTGTTTGAGCGGCTGCGACAAGACGGTTTCCTGATCAAACGCAAGGGTACTGACTACAATGCACCAACCCAAAAAGCCATGGAACTAGGACTGTTCAAGGTCAAAGAAACAGCCATCACACATTCAGACGGTCACGTCACCATTTCCAAGACTACCAAGGTTACAGGCAAAGGCCAGCAGTATTTCGTCAATTACTTCTTAAGCGGAGGTAGCGGCAATGGACAGGTTTAATGCTGAACACTACCCTGATCCCACGGCCGCCGATGCACTGGCTGCCGTGGCTCGCGAAGAAAAAGCAAAGGCGCGAAAACCCTGCGTGTTCATCTGCTCTCCATTTTCGGGGGATATCGCGGGAAACACGATGAGAGCCATTCGGTACATGCGGTTTGCGATTGTGAGTGGCGCGATTCCCTTCGCGCCCCACCTGCTTTACCCCCAAGTGCTGGACGAAGACGATCCTTCCGAGCGTGAGCTCGGATTGTTCTTCGGGATGGTCTGGCTCGGCAAGTGCGATGAGTTATGGGTATTTGGCCGCCATATTTCAAATGGTATGGAGCGGGAAATCGCTAAGGCAAAGAAACGCGGCATTCCCATCCGCCGTTTCAGCGATGTCTGTGAGGAGGTTTTCGAGTGAAGATAGCCATTGGTAACAGCCGCATGGATAAAAAATGGAAGAACAAGGATATCGCATGGCAGGCCTTCAAAGACACGGTACGAACCACAAAGCGTACGACTGAGACGGTGTTAGAGTATCGCAAGATGACAAAGGCGCGCCAGGATTCCATCAAGGATATCGGCGGATTCGTGGGCGGGGCATTACGGGAAGGCAAGCGCAGAAACGGTAATGTACTTTGCCGATCCATGCTCACGTTGGACATGGATTATGCGACGCCTGATACCTGGGAGCAGATTGACTCCCTCTACGATTGGGCCTGCTGCCTGTATTCCACCCACAAGCATACACCGGAGGCTCCACGTCTTCGACTGGTTATCCCACTAGCCCGCGAGGTTAGTGAGGATGAGTATCCGGCACTGGGACGTATGGTGGCCAAAGAAATCGGTATTGACATGTTTGACGATACCACCTATGAACCGTCCCGCCTGATGTACTGGCCGTCCACATCATCGGACGGGGAATTCGTGTTTCAAGAAAAGGATGGAATTCTACTGGATCCCGATATCTACCTTTCAAAGTACGCTGACTGGCGGGACACTTCCATGTGGCCAACCTCGAAACGGCAATCGGAAGTCATCCAGCATAGTATCAAGCAGCAAAAGGACCCGCTCGAGAAAAGTGGTGTGGTCGGTGTCTTCTGCAGGGCTTACACAATTGAGGACGCCATCCTAGTGTTTTTGTCCGATGTCTACGAACCCTCTGCGACGGAGGGCCGGTTTGACTATATCCCTGCCGACTCCAGTGCTGGTGTCGTAATCTACGGAGGTAAGTTTGCTTATTCACACCACGCCACGGATCCGGTCTACGGGAAGCTGCTGAACGCTTTTGATTTGGTGCGGCTTCATAAATATCCTGATCTCGATGAAAAGTCATCGTTCAAAGCGATGTCCGAATTTGCGGTTAAAGATGCGCGGGTAAAGGCGCAGTTTGCCCAGGAACGAAAAGTCCAGATTGAAGAGGAGTTTTCAGATGACGAGGACTGGCAAGGCCGGCTTGAGCTTGAAAAGAACGGCAAGATCAAGGATACCCTTTCCAATATTTCCACCATTCTGCGGTTTGATCCGGCGCTGCAGACAATCGTATTCAACCAGTTTAAAAACTTGATCGAAGTGGTAGGCGAACTACCGTGGCCGCAAGTTAAGCCAGGTTGGAGCGATACCGACTTGGCTTGTGCCAAGCTGTATTTTGAGCGCACCTATGGGATTTGGTCACCGACCAAGTTCAAAGACGCGCTTCTTGGCGTGGTTTCAGTAGAGCGGCTCTATCATCCGGTCAAGGAATACCTCGGTTCTCTCCAATGGGACGGGATCGAACGGCTCGACACGCTGCTCATTGACTATCTGGGCGCAGAGGAAACTCCCTATGTCCGTGCGGTCACACGGAAAACGCTGGTGGCTGCGGTTGCCCGCAT
Organism: Paradesulfitobacterium aromaticivorans; assembly: GCF_054657415.1. NCBI lineage: Bacteria > Bacillati > Bacillota > Clostridia > Eubacteriales > Peptococcaceae > Paradesulfitobacterium > Paradesulfitobacterium aromaticivorans. The sequence goes on from NZ_BAAHYT010000010.1 coordinate 1,343,002, forward strand.
TTACAGACCCGGCATAAAGTTTGACTCCATCCTCGTCCTAAACGGCTCTCAAGGCATCGGCAAATCCACGCTATTTGCTAGGCTGGGCGGTCAGTGGTACTCTGACTCACTCTCCATCTCTGATATGAAGGATAAGACCGCACCAGAGAAGCTGCAGGGCTACTGGATACTGGAGCTTGGCGAACTGGCGGGCATCAAGAAGATGGACGTGGAGACGGTGAAGTCGTTCATCACACGAACCGATGATAAGTATCGCCAGTCTTATGGCGTGTCGGTGGAAAGCCACCCGCGCTCCTGCATTATTGTTGGCACCACTAACTCTGACGGTGGGTTCCTCCGGGATATTACCGGCAATCGCCGGTTCTGGCCGGTGCGTGTCATAGGTCATGGCAAATATCATGCGTGGGAGCTCACCGAGGTCGACCAGATCTGGGCCGAGGCCGTAGAACGCTATAAGGTTGGTGAGGAGCTTTTCCTCAAAGGGGCTTTGGCTGAAGAAGCGGTCTCGCAGCAGCGGGATGCTATGGAAAGCGACGATCGCGAAGGTTTGGTGGATGAGTATCTTGACGCTTTACTTCCTGAAGACTGGGACAAGATGGACCTTTATCAGCGACGCAATTTCCTGTCCGGCAGCGAGTTCGGCGGTGAAACCCGAGTCGGAACGGAGCGCCGGCAACAGGTTTGCGTTATGGAAATCTGGTGTGAGTGCTTTGGCAAAAGCCGTGAAACTATCAAAAAGGGCGATTCTTATGAAATTGAGAGTATCTTGGGCAAGATCGGTGGCTGGGTAAAATTCACGGGCAACAAGACTGGCAAAAAGCATGTACCGCTTTATGGCCCTCAGCGTGTATTCGTTCGCTCTGAAAGTGAGGTGCAGGCATATGCCGATGATGCCCATAACGAGTAAAGCACACAAGGTGGGCAAAGTCGCGAGCCCTTTATTCAGCAGGCTTCTTACCGTGCTTGTTCCCATTGTGCCGATAACTCATCTATTCAATGTTGTAGTTATTAGTAATAAGGAAGTAATAGGCACGTATATGCGCGTATACGCGCGTAATAGTTTAAAACGCTTGGGCATGAACATCGGCACAAGGAGGTTCTTATGCGCGAGAAATTGACTGAACAGAAACTTGTCCGGGCAGTCAAAGCAGCCGGTGGAATCGCCGTGAAGTTTGTATCGCCTGGTTACGATGGAATGCCTGATCGCATTGTGTTGCTTCCTGGAGGGAAGATGGCGTTTGTTGAGGTTAAAGCGATGGGATGTAAACCACGCCCATTGCAGATCAGTAGGCATGTGATGCTTCGGAGACTGGGTTTTTTGGTATATGTCATGGATGATGAAGAGCAGATTGGAGGGATACTCGATGAAATACGAACCACATGAATATCAGGTTTTTGCCACAGAGTATATCCTCCAGAATCCTGTTGCTGCAATCCTCCTTGATATGGGTCTTGGCAAGTCGGTGATAACACTGACGGCCATCTTTGACCTGACACTGGACAGTTTTCTTGTCCGTAAGGTTTTAGTCATAGCTCCGTTGCGAGTAGCCCGGGATACTTGGCCTGCTGAAATCGAGAAATGGGATCATCTGTATGGCCTGAAATACACCGTTGCTGTCGGGAATGAAAAAGAGCGGAAGTCTGCGATGATGCAAAAAGCTCAGGTTTATCTTATCAACCGTGAAAACGTGGAATGGCTGGTCACAAAAAGCGGGCTTCCTTTTGACTTCGATATGGTTGTGGTCGATGAATTGTCGTCCTTTAAGTCTCATCAGGCCAAGCGATTTAGGAGTCTTCTAAAAGTGCGGCCCGGTGTGAAGCGAATTGTGGGGCTTACGGGAACGCCCTCAAGTAATGGCCTTATGGATCTGTGGGCCGAATTCAGACTTCTAGACATGGGTCAGAGGCTTGGACGGTTTATCGGAAACTTCCGCTCCACCTACTTTGTTCCCGACAAACGAAATGCCCAGGTGGTGTTTTCGTATAAGCCAAAACCCGGTGCCGAGGAAGCTATCTACCGCCTGATTTCGGATATCACGATTTCCATGAAAGGCAGTGATTATCTAAAATTGCCGGAACCGGTGATAAATGAAGTCTCTGTTCGGATGTCGGCGTCCGAGGAGAAGCACTACCAGACCATGAAGGATGAGATGGTGCTGTCCTTAAAAGGTAAGGAAATCGATGCCGCCAATGCGGCTGCCCTTTCCGGGAAACTGCTGCAGATGGCCAATGGCGCGGTCTATGACGAAAGCCGTGGAGTAGCCCATTTACATGACCGCAAGCTGGACGCCCTGGAGGATCTGATTGAGGCTGCCAACGGAAAACCGGTTCTGATCGCCTACTGGTTCAAACATGACCTCGAGCGAATACTCGAGCGGTTTCCTGCAAAACAGCTGGATTCGACGGAGAGCATCCACCTATGGAATGCTGGTGAAATTCCCATTGCTGTGATTCACCCTGCTTCGGCGGGTCACGGCCTGAACCTGCAGGCAGGCGGCTCAACCCTCGTTTGGTTTTCACTGACCTGGAGCCTGGAACTCTACCAGCAGACTAACGCTCGGCTTTGGAGGCAAGGCCAAAAAGACACGGTAGTTATTCACCACATCATCGCAAAGAATACCATCGATGAGAGCGTGATGCGAGCATTGAATAAAAAAGACAAAACTCAGTCCGCTTTGATTGAAGCGGTCAAGGCGAATCTCAAGGAGGGGATTGTATGAATATTGTTTGGCAGTATTTAGATAAAAAGGTGGCAACGATCAATGCTCTAAAGGATTATGGCAGCATGCAATATATCATCAACAATACAGATAAAGATATTGCTACCCTCCATGACCGCTTAGAGAGTGTACGAAGTTCTGTATCTGACGGAATGCCAAAGCTACGTAATCCAAAGGCGGGGGAAGATAAAGTCGTGGCCTGTATTGATGAAATTGATGTACTCAAGGAACGTTATCGACAGGCGCTGGAATATATGGACTGGTTTCAGCCTGCCTGGGACGCACTTACAGACGAAGAGCGTTTAATACTTCAGGAGTTTTTCCTAACCGACAATACAAAAACAGCAGTTGTTTTGAAACTCAGTGAAAAGTTGTTCATCGAGCGCTCGCAGGTGTATTACCGGAAAGACAAGGCGGTGGACCGATTGGCATTGCTGCTATACGGAAAATAAGACCGCGGTTGTCCCCGACCTAAAACCCTAATACCTGTTCAAAATGAAACGGGGCTTCCGTAGCAAAAAACTACGGAGGCTTTTTTATGTGGGATACAAAGCGATAAAAAAACCTATCCTTTTTGTGGTAAAATGTTGTGGTATTAGGAGTGTGAACAATATGTTATATGAATTCAATTTGGATAAATATTCTCTGCCGGAAAAATACAAAAGGAACGGGCTTGATTGTTTCTTTGATCCGATTAGAAAAAAGCTAATTCAGATAACCCCTGAAGAATGTGTTAGACAAAAAATGATAAAGTTTCTTATTGAAGAAATGGATATACCACAAAACTATATTCGAGTTGAATTTCCATTAGGCAAAGTTGAAAGAGGAGTAAAAGGACGTGCTGATATAGTTGTTCTTGCAGATAGTGAAGATATATCTGTACCGATAATAGTAATAGAATGTAAGGCTCCTACAGTAGAATTAACCGATTTTGTTTTAGAGCAAGTGGTCAAGTATGATAATACTCTTCAATCAAATATTATCGCTATAACTAATGGAAACGAGTTAGTGATGAAAGCCTATACCCAAGATGGAATTTATAGAACCTTAAATAAGATACCAAGCTTTAAGGAAATAATTGAATCGGATAATAAACTAGATTATGTAAAACCAGAAATAATAGAAAGGCCAAAATACCAAGAGTATTTTGATAAGGATTTTATTAAAGAGTTTGAGGATGAGGGAGTCATTGGTGAAGTGTTTCTGCTAGCCTAAAACAACCAAAAGCTGATGGGATTGCCTGTCCGGGAGTTGCCAGATATAATGACCATATCATTGGAAAGGAAAAGGATGCCTCTGTTAACCGTAAACCTGCTCGAACAGGTTCACCAGAGGCATCCCCAACAAGATCATGGTTATTGTATCAAAATATAATCTAATTGAGAACCCTCAGATTGGAGTTTTTTGTTAGGTGTGCAGAGTCCGTCCCTTGTCCGTGTTGCGGAGAACAACTTAGCGTCATCGGAAGCCGGAAAAGGAAATCTAAAAACAGTGTTGGACAAACCAAGGTGCTAGTCATTCGCAGGTTGCGCTGTGTAGAGTGCCGACGAATTCATCACGAATTGCCAGACTGTTTAGTACCTTACAAGCGCTATGAATCCGCCAGCATCGAATGTGTCGTCTCAAAGGACTCTGAATCTTCAGACGTTGCAGCGGATGATGCCACTTTGTACCGAATGCGAGTGTGGTTTAACACCCTACTTCCATACTTTCTTGGTTGTTTAAACTCCATTGCAATCCGTCTTGGACAAGCCCCTGTGGGGGAGCCGTCCGTCCCTTCACTTTCTGCCCACCAAACAATCGGACTTCACATTGGGTATACAGCCGGTTGGCTGGCGAGAATTGTCCGTTTTGTTGTCAATGCAAATTTATGGGTACATACCCGTTCTGCATTCTTGTCCTTAAACACCTAAGGTAGACTGAGAATTGAAATCTGCCTAAGAAAGGAAAGGTGTTTTCGGATGAAAGATCAGAAAAAAGCCGAAGAGATTGCGGCCGAGCGGGTTCAACTTTTGTCACCCCTCCTCGCTGAAGGGCTCGATCCGGCCAAAGCGCGCGAGCTCAAGGCCCAGCTATGCCTAGCGAACGGAATTTCAGAACGAACGCTGCGGCGTTATTTGGCAGCGTATCGACAAGAGGGGTTTGCCGGCTTAAAACCCAAGGGAAAAGGTCGAACTCCAACAAAGGCCATAGCCCCAGAACTTCTTGACCAAGCGATTCTCTTGCGTCGGGAAGTTCCCAGCAGAAGTGTTGCTCAAATCATTCAAATCTTAGAGTGGGAAGGCAAGGCCAAACCCGGTGAACTCAAACGGGCCACCTTGCAAGAAAAGCTCTCAGAACGCGGGTACAGTAGCAGACAGATGCGAATGTATACCGATTCAGGTGTGGCTAGCCGGCGGTTTCAGAAACGGTAGTAATCAATTGTGGCAATCGGACATCAAGTATGGCCCGCACCTTCCTATCGGCCCAAAAGGCTCCATGAAACAAGTTTATCTTGTCAGCTTTATCGATGACGCGACACGGCATGTGTTGCATGGTGCCTTCTACCCGACCCTTGATCACGTGATCGTGGAAGACTGTTTTCGAATGGCCATTCAAAAGTGGGGATTGCCTCAAGCGGTATTCTTCGACAATGGGAAGCAGTATCGAACCAAATGGATGACGCGAGCCTGCTCCAGGCTAGGTATCCGTTTACTCTATGCTAGGCCATACGCGGCTGAGGCTAAGGGCAAAATTGAAAAGTTTAACCGACTTGTCGACGACTTCTTAAGGGAAGCGGCTTTGGAAAAACCTAAGACCCTCGATCGGTTCAATGAGTTATTTCAAGTATGGCTCAGTGAATGTTACCAGAATAAACCGCATACCTCGCTGGAAAATAACATGAGCCCTGAGATAGCTTACCAAAGCGATAAAGAGCCCCTTCGCTTTCCCCAACCAGAGGCTTTGGCCAACGCGTTCTTACATTGTGAATCTCGTAAAGTGGACAAATCCGGCTGCATTAACTTTATGGGCAAAAAATATGAAGTGGGACTCTCTTTTATTGGATGTAGTGTGGATGTGGTTTATGATCCGGCAGACATTAGCGAACTGACCATTGAATATGAGGGACATACTCCTTGGAAAGCCCATGAACTCGTCATCGGGGAGCGTGTCGGCAAGCGTCCGGGACTCCCCGAGTATTTACAACCTCAACCAGCGGATTCATCGAGATTACTCGGAGCAGCCCAGGAGAAAAACCGCAAGCGTCGTGAACGCCAAGCCCCAGCCCTGTCTTTCCGCGCGGCTCATAAGGAGGGCTAAAAACATGTTTGAGGCCTTCTATGGGTTTAACCGAGTACCCTTTTCACGGGATATTCCAACCGATGAACTCTATGAATCCGTCTACCTGGAAGAAACCGTCGGGCGGCTTGAATATGCGGCCGAGCGAAAGTGGTTTGCCGTGGTCACCGGCGACTGTGGGACGGGGAAAACCACCACCATCCGGCGCTATGCACAAACCTTAAATAAAGCGAAATTCAAAGTGCTCTATCTATCCGATTCCAAACTAACCCCTCGGCATTTCTACAAGGGTCTTTTAGAACAACTTGGCTTCGAATCGAAATTTTACCGTGGGGATGCTAAGCGCCAGCTGCATCGGGAAATCGAACTCATGCGTGGCATTCAGCATCTGCAACCGGTCGTGATTGTGGATGAAGCCCATTTATTGGACCGGGAGATGCTGGAGGAAGTAAGGTTTCTGCTCAACATGAATATGGATGCCGAAAGCCCTATGGCCCTCATCCTGGTTGGGCAAAGCGAACTCTGGGATCGCCTTCAGCTTCAGGCTTACGCCGCGATTCGCCAGCGGATCGATTTACAGTGTAAACTGACCCACTATGATCGGGCAGATACTGAAGCTTATATGAAAAAGCACTTAGCCTACGCCGGTTCGACCCATGACATCTTTTCGGATCAAGCCATCGACGACATTTACCGATTCTCGAACGGGGCTGCCCGGCTGATTAACAAAGCCTGCACGCATTGCCTGATGTATGGTGCCCAGAATGGTCATCGGATTATTGATGACCGTATGGTCAAACGGGTAATTGAGGGGGAGCTGTCATGAAGCGTTCATACTACGACTTAAAGTATGACCGTAAAGCCGACCGTTGGACCGTTAATTTGGGAAGCCACACTTATGGATTACACTGCGGAGAATGCTTTGAACTGAGAATCGGGGATCGAAACATCCCTTGTCGCTTGGAGTATGGCAATGCGTGGTATGTCATCCTGGACGATACGCGATTCAATTTGCGAATCCGGGACACCTACAAAGTTAAAATGTAACAGGGGGTGCCCGAGATGCCAAAACCTTCAATATCTTTTCATCACTCCGTGTTGGATCGGCCAACACTGAAAGATTACTTCGTCCGAAGCATTAGCGTGTTTCGTGCAAACCGTGAGATGGATTTGGTAAAGATGAGGTCAATCTTGCCTGCTTTCGCCTGTTTCAGCATAGCTTGAAAACCAGGCCGGTTTTCCTTGGCCCCAGAGATTCCAGCATCAGAAAAAATGCCCATAAACGCGTAAGGCGGATGATTGGCGAACTTGTGCTCATAATAATCGGTCTGGCTGTGCAAAGAATTAAGTTGCTCGTCATGGCTAGTTGAGACACGGACATAGGCACAGACCCTAACCGGACGAAAAGGAGTGACTGAGCGATACTTCCGTGGGATCTGTTTGACAATTCGTGCCGTCATTATTGCGAATCGCCCCCTTGGGTTTTATCGTAGTAATGACTCTGCAAAATCGATAAGTCAAGGGAGTAACGATTAATATAATAGGCACACCCCATTCCTCAAATTATTTGAATTCGGGAAAGGGGTGTTTGACGATTGCTTATGAATGGCAAATTAACTAAGCTTCACAAAGCTTAACTAATTTATAATTGTTTATCTTAGTCAATTTGATTGAAAATAAAGGTAATTGTCCAAATATGGAGAACCTTATTATTTATTTTGATTTATGTATTTTATGAAGAAAGCAAAGCATGGCTGGCTGATCTTCTTTATGAAGTATTCGAACTTAAAAACTGTGAGGTAATTATGGATTCAATTAAGAAAAGATGCTATTGGCAACAGGGCGGCGGTGATGGTGACCGAAACTATATCGACGTTTGTGTTGATTTTTCTGTAATTTTGAATGGCCCTGGTTATGCTGGACCTTTGAACGATGATTCTATAAAAATCCTGCTCGAGGATGGAGTTTCAAAAATAGCGATTGCTGACAGAAAAAGATTCTGCTTTGATATGTCAGATAGTGATATTGTTGCCCTGAAGATCGGGTTGCAAAAGATATATGCAATTGGAGTTATAGTTGGTGGATACATTTGGAGTGATTTATTCTCGGATGTTGATGGCTGGGATATTCAGCATGTTAGAAGAGTAAAATGGCTATGGGTTGCCGATAAAGATCCGGATGGAAATTTTGTACCAAAAGACTTTGGCAAGAATGTCTTAAAACAAGGAACGACCCTTCGACTAGATCATCCCGAGGTTATCAAATGGATAGATAGCCTTAATCTTGATTTTGATAAAGAATACCTGGTGCCAGATTTGCCACCTGATGAACCAAATAACCAAGTGAAAATCGAAGAAATCGCGGAATATCTTTTTTCTAAAGGCACCTCGAGTAATTCCATTGAAAGCTTAGTTTCTGCAATAGATGATTTACAAATGATTGCGAAATGGTATAAATCAGTTGATATAGTATCTGAATTCGAAACCGAGACCTATCTGATTATTCCATTATTAAGAGCTTTAGGCTGGACACCTCAAAAAATGGCTGTTGAGTGGAATAATGTTGATATCGCCATATTCAATCGCTTGCCAAGAACCGCTGAGACCTTAATTGCTGTTGTTGAAGCGAAGAAAAAAGGTAATTCTTGCTTGAGGGCGTATTCTCAAGCGTACAATTATGCAAAGGACAAAGTCAATTGCAATAGGTTAATCGTTAGTGACGGCCTGCGCTATGGAATATTTATTAAAAGAGATGAGAAGTACATACTGCATGCCTATATGAATATCACGGATTTTAGAAGAAACTACGTGATTTACGGTTGCAAAGGAATCCAAGAAGCATTGTGGGCTATGACACCAGATTGGAATATTGATAGTTAGAGAATCATTATTAGAATTTTTGAACAAGTCGATTGGAGAATAATATGAGATCTGTTTTAATTGGTAATGGAATCAATATTCAATTTGGAAACAAGGCTTATTCCAATGACTTTATCATGAAGCGGATTATTTTCAATGCTAATGTGAATCGTTATGATATATTGTTTAATGGCTCGATATCGGGCAAAGAAATTGAGGGCATCTTCAAAGCGTTTGTAGAAATCGCTAATAGTACTATTAACGGCGACTATGATGGAATAGGCAATGCCGATGACCGGGAAGCCATTGAGGACTTCAAGAACAGATATACCACCCCTGTTGAAAAATATTATGAGATTATGCTAGAAGACTGGTTTTTGTTGATCCGATTATTCTTTATTACGAATGCAGACCTAAAGGACCAATGGCAGTCAGCTAAACAGGGTTTTGAACGCATGATTCTTGATGCAATATTTAATGAAGGAATGCTCTCCAGTGTTCATAAAAATATGAACAAGAAGGTGAAACGGTTTTTTGCTGGTTTCGACAATATTTTTTCCTTAAATTACGATAACAATATCGAAGCGTTGACCGGTAAGTGTGTGTTTCATATGCACGGCGACTATTCTGTTCTTGCCGATAGTGAAAACCCTAATACTGTTCAAGGCTATATACGTCAGCAATTAGGACAGTCGGTAGTGATTGATGGATTTCAACATTGCTTTTGCAACGCACTCCTAGATTATAGCGGCGAACTTAAATTCAGACGAGCATCAGATATTAAAAAAGGATCTGCTGAAATGGATCGCTGGCTTGAACTATCAAAGCGTGACGGAATAGAATATGAAAAGCAAATCAAGCAACTGAAAGAAGTAGACAATTATGCCTTTCAGTTCATTAGTACTTACGTACAGAAGCCTACCCTTAAGTTTGGCACAGATTATCATTTTGAGACCTTTAGCAATTTAGAGGGTGAGCTGCATATTATAGGCCTGTCCCCGAATAATGACAGCCATATATTTAAGTGCATTAATAATAGTAAATTAGAGAAAATTTGGTTTTACTATTTTTCAGAAGCAGATAAAGCACTCCCCATTACAAAACCTTATGAATTGATTAATGTAGCTGTTCTATGGAAGTCATTAGATGCCAAAAAGAAAAGATATGCTTGCGCCTATCCCATCCCGAATGGCACAAAGGTAGACGAATTCATAGAGGTATTTAATTCCATATCATTTGACCCAATACCTAAACAAAAAATCATCGATGAAGTAAATTCTATCCCTCAGTTCGAAGCTGATCGGCTGTGCAAATTAGTAAGGGCAGAACTTGAATTGCAAAAAGAACGTGGGAACCCTAAAAGCGAAGATGAGCTGTTTACAAACTTCAAGGAGATCAGCCGCATTGGGTTGCGTGAAGGGGTTTTGCCACCAGCACTGCTGATGCTATATATAATGAATATATAAAACTATAAAGCTTAAGGTATTTAAATCAAGAAACCAGATGTGCATTTTTAAGGGGTATGCAAATTGGTTTCTATTTTTTTCTATGGATAAATGTATAGCGTCAGAAAATTTATCATTTATCAATAAAGCTTGCCTTGCCCCAAGGACAATGTTGTAGAATGTAATTGCATGGAGGTGATGCTGTGAAATATACCGTTAAGTGGGTGGAAAAAAACCTCGGAATAACCCGAAAAGCGTTACGAATTTACGAAGAGAAAGGTTTAATGGACAAGACAACTTTCCAAAACCCTGACAATAAATATCGTGAGTACAGCGGTGAAGATATTGAGAGAATTTGGTGTTACCGATTGCTACAGGGTGTTGGCTACTCATTAAATGACATTGTTGAGATGACACAAAATGCTGAGTTTGATTTTCAAGCCTCTCTCAGCGAAAGAATCATTGATTTGGAGAGAAAAAAAGCTGAAATTGAACAGTACATTGGTTTTGCAAAAGCACTGAAACTAACAGGGTCTTTTCCATTACCGAAGGAAATGGGCAGTATAAGGTTTGAAGATTTCATAAAATATGCCCGCGAGTATTGGAATGTAAATACAGATCCGCAAATGTCAACGATGCATAACTTGGTTGAAACTATCCTCAATAAAACCGAATCAGAATTGACGGAGTCAGATCTTGAGCAAGTAGAGACTGCTTTTGACGGTTTTGATGTGGATGATTTTCTTATACTCCATGAGTATTACATTGAACTTGTGGAACGCAAAGAATTAGGTGTCTCACATCCAGTGGTGCAAACTCTTGTGAATCTTATTTATGGGTACTATTGCGAGCATTTATTTCCAGCAGAAATTATTGAGGGTATGACACCACAGAAATTTGTGAGGTATATTGTCCGTTCATTTACTGTAGGGGACATCGCCGTGATTCACGAAAGGAATTACGGAAAGGATGGATGTAAGTTTATTGCTGAAGCACTCGCGCACTTTGGTGGCTATTCAAGCATTAAAGATATACATTAACTATCAAATTATGAAGGAAAGAGAGATGAGTCACATGGAAGAAAAAAAGTCCCTGCTTACGTGGGTTAAAGAACACAAAACAGAACTGATTATTTTAGGCGTGACCGCTGTTGGCACAATTCTGGTTATTAAAAATTGGGATTCCATCAAGAGCGTATTTAAATCCTCTAATTCTATTTCAACTCCCGTTGTAAAAATTGAGCCTGTAGTTGAAAAAGTGGTTGTTCCGGTGATTTCCAGCGAGGTTTTAGATAATCTTACTGGAAACAAGTTGACGGCTACTGAGTTGGGAAACAAGGTGTGGTGTTCTGCACAGGCAATTAACAAGAAAATTGTTGCAGCAGGATTGGCTACGAAACTGCCCTGCGGAGAGTATTCTCTTACAGAAGCGGGACGCTTACTTGGGGAACACACTTGGAAGACCACACGGGCTGGACATTCCTTCTCAAACATTGAGTGGGATGAGAAAATCTTGGAGATTATTTTCAACGCCGAGGAACTACTGGAAATAACAAATAAGCAGAAAATCGCTCACGAAATTTTGAGCAGATCTGCCGCATAAAAAGGAGGTGGTCTTCTCCCCGAAAATAAGGCCTACTCAAAATTAGTGAAAATCATAAAAAGCATGATTAATATACTGATTATACTGCCTATGCACACCCCTATAAAAGTTGCACACCCCCCTCAAATTATTTGAATTTAGGAAAGGGGTGTGCATTTTTCTGTACCTTGAAGAAGACCTGTAATTCTGCGAAATAGGATAACCGGAAGGTATCTTCCGCAGTTCACAAGCAACAGGATTACACGATTATAAACATAATGAGCAATTAAAAAAAGAGCAGCGCATTATCGAAAATTCGGATTGTGCTGAATATGAAAGAAATCAATATCCGAAGCGTCGGCCTTATAAATTATGATATTTATACTCCGGAATCCGTATGTGTTATGAAATCCACTTATTTTTAAAGACCATAACATCGTTTCCAACAGTTCTTGTTTTGACGGTTTTCCGTTTCGGAATCTAGTGACACCAGCGCCTACCAATGGGAGGTTTATTGTCCTACCAGCATATATCTGATCTGTGTTTTCCCAGAAACGCATCCAAAAAGTTGTATATTCCTCAGCTGATAAAAATGCTTTGTTTTTAGAATCAAATTTTGTAAATGCTGCAAGAATATAAGATTCAAACTCAATTAAACTGCCTAACTTATAACTTATTTTCTTTCCCTTTTCCCGATTCGGGTTCTCTGTCTTATTTTCCGGTGCATTGAGAACTTCATCTTCCTCTATTATTTTATTTAACGCATCAAGCTTATCATTTGCAATTAACCTGTTTATGTACTGACCATGCAATGTTGTTTCTGACACAATTCTATTATCTACAATAACATCAAAGTAATCATTGACAGGAATAACGCAGATTTCTTTCTTCTTTGCTTCGGCATCTTTACCCATCAGTTCAAAAATATCGCCGATTTTAACAATAATCTTTGTTCCATTAATCTTCAGATGAACTTCATCCAAATTGTTGGCATCATACCACATTTTAATAAATATTATAAAAAGTACAACAATGAAAATACTAGCACATATTATATTCGCCGGATAGAATTGTGCAGTTATAATAAAGGAAGTAATTGTTACTAAAGAGCTAATTACGCCAATATACGAGAGATAGTTTCTCCACAGAGTGCGATCATACCACGTTATTTTTGAAAAAAGATTCTTTATGGCATTCCATCTATTCAAAATGCTACATCACCCGCTCTATACCAACGTCTGAACTTGCAATTATTCATCAAATGCTTTTTTTACTGCATCATAATCCCAGTAGGTTTTTCCGTCAGTGCCTTTCTTCCACATAGCTGTATGTGTACCAACGTCTTTAACAGCTGAAGGACATTTTTCTTTATTCACAGTTGTTGATTTATACAAAACTACTATCTTTATTTTTGCTTCTACTGCTTTATCACACTCGAATTTTATATAACTGCGATAATCTACAGAATATCCTTTGGCGCAGCTAGATGTATGACTGTTATAGCTTCCACAATACGAACAGCTACCTTTTGTTACAGTATTAGTGCTGCTTCCAACAATCAAGACGAATGTCTTGGATGCATCCATTCTCGTTTTCAAAGATGATTTAATTGTGCAGTATAAACTGCTATCTCTTGATTGTGTTAATTCATGTGCATCATGAAAACTCAAACTCCACTTTTTGCCATCATTCCATTCATGAAGCTTTTTGACCGCGTCTTCATCGGTATCCCAATCCGCAGCAATATATGTTTTAGTTCTATTAGCCATAAAATTTACCTCCTTAAATCACGTAATGATTACACTATATAAATTCTTACGTAATAGTTCGACCTTCTAATTAGGATACCTGCTTAATTTAGACAAACATTCCCAATTTCTTAATCCCACCAGATAAAAAACTGTCAACTCTATAAATGAGTGAACAGCTTGTATCAACTTAAATTGTGAGTACCTAAAATGCACACCCCTATAAAAAATGCACACCCCCAATCCGCAAATCGTTGAAAATTAGGAAGGGGGTGTGCATTTTATCAATTTGTATTACTGTTTCCAGGAAGAAAGCCGCTCCATATCCGAGAATGTAACATGGGGGCAGCGCAAGCGCATGGCGGATGGAAAAATCAGTCTTCCATACGGCCAGTTCCTTGGTTACGAAAAGGGAGAGGATGGTCTGCCTAAGATTATAGAATCTGAAGCTGAGATTGTGCGAATGATATTTAGGTTATTTATGGAGGGTAAAACACCTTCGGCGATTGCAAAGCAGCTAGCCAGTCAGGGTATTCCGTCGCCTGCAGGGAAAAAGACATGGCAGGTGGCCACGGTGAAAAGCATTCTGACCAATGAGAAATATAAGGGCGATGCCCTTCTTCAGAAACGCTTTACGGTTGATTTTCTCACCAAAGCCACTAAAGTCAACGAGGGTGAGGTTCCGCAATATTATGTTCAGAACAGCCACCCAGCCATTATCGAGCCTGAAGAGTTCGACGCGGTTCAGGCAGAAATCGAGCGGCGCAAGGGTCTCGGCAGGCCATCCGGCTGCAACAGTCCTTTCACGGCGAAGATTGTCTGCGGTGATTGCGGCGGTTTTTACGGTTCTAAAGTCTGGGGTTCCAACACAAAATACCGCCGGGTAATCTGGCGGTGCAATGAAAAATACAAGGGTGACAAAAGGTGTAATACGCCGCACGTAACCGAGGATGATGTGAAACAGCGTTTTCTCACAACGTTTAACACGCTGATGGGAGACCGAGAGGAACTGCTTGCTAATTGCCGTCTCTCCCAGAGTATCCTTTGCGACTGCTCAGAGATTGATGCCGAGCTTGAGGAACTGAGGCGTGAAATCGAAGTGATTACTGAATTGTCAAAAAAGGCAATCTATGAGAACGCCCGCATCGCTGTCAGCCAGGATGAATGGAGTGAGCGCAACAACATCTATCTTGAGCGGCACCGTAAAGCCACGGAGCGGGTGGCTGAACTTGAGAAGCTGAAGTGTGAGCGCCAGAATAAAGCTCTGATGCTTGAGACTTTTATCAAGGGTTTTGAATCACGTCCGCTGATTTTAGAAGAATTCGACGAGAAGCTTTGGGCGGTATCAGTCGGGAAAGTCAAGGTTATGCTAGACGGCAGGATGGTATTCAGCTTCAAGGATGGCACGGAGATTGAAGCATAGATTTATGCAAAAGCGAGATAACACCCGAAACGTCATTCTTTTTAGAATAAATGTGGCAATAACTGTTTGACCTTATTGTAACGATGCGTTACAATAAGGTCAAACAGTTATTGGAGGGTTCTCGGTGGACATTACAGAAAAACTATTCCGAGAGAATTATCTATTTACGCGGGAAGACATTTTAAAGTCATTGGAACTATTTGTTGAACACGAAAGATTAAATGAAGAGCCAGCTTATTCAAATGAAGTTGTAAAAAACAGAGTAAAACTTTGCGAAAAATTTATTGCAGCAGTAAAGAAATGCAAACTTCCGGTTTTGACAGAACTTTGGTGGTACTATGAATATCAGTTTCTTGGAAATCGTATGGAGCTAAATCTCTGCCAAGCTGATGATATTGAAGTTGAAAATAACGAGATCAGCAGCATGACCTCAACCGTAGAGCACACATTAATCACGGTTGAATGCGATTACCTTACAGTTGAGCAATATGCCTCTATGCTTGGAATTGAGCCTGTTACGGTAAGGCAATGGATTAGACGTGGGAAATTAAGACATGCAAAAAAGAATGGTCGCGATTGGTTGATTCCCAACACAGAAGATAAGCCTCATAGAGGCTTTACCAGTGTGCAGTATATAGTAGAAAAAGATGCTCAAATTGAAAGTGATGAATTCCCGCTGCTGTCAGCATGTGACTCGATAACAATTTTGCAAGATCAAAATAAGAAGAGCCAATTTATTTGTTACCTTAATAATTATAAAACTAAATTCCACAGCGTGCTTGAACTGACAAGAAGTGAAGTTGAACGATTGGAACATACAATTATTGAATCTGGTAAAGCAAGAGTTGAAGGGAATATCCAATATGTCCCTTATATTAGATATACAGAAGACTGAGCATTCTGCATCATTGAAACATTTAAACAAAATATTAAAAAATCAAAAGTACAGATTTATAATGCAAGAGTATCGTTTGAGGATGTTTATCAAAAAGATAATTTATCACCGGATTTATTGGAGAATATAAAAAGTGCAGATATTTTATTGCTTTCTCATGAGGATTTTAAAGGGTATAAAAATTGTTTTCCTGAACAAACTTACCAGTTTTATTCGTTTTTAAAGAAAGAAGCAGTAAAGCATGATTTGTCAGTTGATATTGGAGCTTCGGATGAGGAATACAAGGAACTTGAACTTCATGCTGATGTTGTTAACATTTCTGAAGTATTAATTCAATGGACATTATTCCCTGTTGTAACAGGGATGATAGCTGCGTAGTTATACGATTTAGTTAAAATGAACGCATGTATTATACACTGATTTGTTTCCAGAGAGTATGGAGTATAATTACGAAGCTTTAGATACTTTATTTATGGGACTAAATACTCCATATGATAGATGGAATTTAGATATTGAAAAAAAGATTAAATAAGCGGAATTTGAAAAAGCTGAAAGAAACAAACCTTGCCCTTGTGGAAGCGGTAAAAAGTATAAAAAATGCTGTTGTGGTACTGATGCAGAGACAACGGTTCATAATAAAATTACTTTGTTGGACAATCCAAATGTTAAGCCTGTACCATATAAAACAATAGGCACATGGAAAAATAAAAGCTGATTTGTCCCGAAGCATCTATTTTGAAAGGTGTGGTGAAGTTGTTTTTAGTAAACAAAAGTAAGAATGAGGCTGTATCGCTTGAAAGAAAAACATTTCAGGAGCTTGGATTTAAAGAAAGAAAGCACCTTCAGGAATGGATTTGCAAGAATACAGAAATGCTCGGTGAAAGGTTATTAATAATCCAAAAAGAGTTTAGTGGTTTTGATGATACGAATGAGAGATTGGATTTACTTGCTGTTGATGAAAGTGGAGATCTTGTCATTATTGAGAATAAGCTTGATGATACAGGTCGAGATGTTACATGGCAAGCTTTGAAATATGTATCATATTGCTCTGGATTATCAAAGGCAGACATCAGGGATATTTTCCAAAAATATCTTGATACTCAGAACGTTACAGAAGGCGCAGATCAAATTCTATCTGAGTTTTTGGGAGTTGAAGATTTTAGCGAGGCAGAAATCAATAAAGGCGACCAGAGAATAATACTAATTGCTGCAAGCTTCAGAAAAGAGGTAACCTCCACCGTAATGTGGCTTTTAGACCACAATATAAAAATCAAATGCATCAAGGTGACTCCCTATACTCTTGAAGATAACGTTCTCATAGATACTGAACAGATTATACCGGTAAAAGATGCTGAAGACTATTTGAAAAAGCTTGCCAACAAGAAGCAAGAAGAGTTTATCAATAAAGAAAAGAATCAAACAAGGCATACAGTGAGGCTGAAATTTTGGGCTAAGCTGCTGCAAAAAATGAATGAAAAGTCGGACTTGTTCAAGAATATCAGTCCTTCAAAAGATAACTGGATTAGCTGCGGTTCCGGTCACAGCGGTTTGGGTTATGTGTATGTTATAACCGGTAATTTTGCGAGAATAGAGCTTTGGATTAATAAAGGTGCGAAAGAGGAAAATAAGCAGATTTTTGATAAAATACATTCTCGTAAAGAGCAAATAGAATCAAGATTTGGACATGAGCTTGATTGGCAGCGTTTGGATGATGGAAAAGGCAGTAGAGTAGCTTATTATTTACGGGATGTCAGTGTCTTCAATGAAGAGGACTGGGATAAAATGATTGAATTCATGACAAGTAATATGATCAAATTTGAAAAGGCAATGAAGGATGTGTTGCCTGAAGTTTTAAAGAAGTAGATTTTGCCAGGAAAAGTCAGGAGGTAAAATGTCTAAAAGAATCCCCAAAAACTCAATATGTTCTTTATGTAACTCTGGACTTAAATACAAAGATTGCTGCGGAAAAGGAGAGCCTCTCAGAGGAACTACCATGAGATTTATAAGTTCTGAGAGATTAAACACCTCTACATTTGAAAAAAGTATCTATGAATCTTTAGGACATTATCCTGATGATTATATAAATCCGGTTAAATCACTACGGGATGTAATTTATGTTTTATTTGATGAATCTAATATAGGAGACCATTATGCGGTAAGTGGTATTGTTGTATTAAAGTCTGAAATAAAAAAGAACACTGGTATATATCAAAAGTTACGAGAACTTGTTGAACGATATAATATTGATTATATACACTTTACGGACATTTTAGGTCGCAAAAACATACTTGGTGGCAACAAGAGGGCGTTTTTAAAGGAGTATTCAAGTATCGCTAAAGAGCTTGACATGAAACCTTTTACAATCTGTATGACTGAGAATGAAATTAAGCGTTTATTAGGAATATCATCAATTTCTAAAGAACAATGTTATATGGCTTTGACTTGGAGATTGATGTTTAATGTGTTAATTCATTTAACGTATACATATGGCAATGAATTAATTATAGAAATGTGGCGTGAAAATGAAAATATCACAACAGACAAGAGACTACTCCACCAGATAAATGCTGAAGGAGTAATAAAAGACTTTCCATTTGCTCATATTTCAATATATCGCCATTATATACTCTTTATGAAAGAAGAGTTGCTCTTCAGCTCTATTTCTGATTTTGTAGCTTATTTGACTATTGGCTTATACCCTAAGTTTAATTCTAAGTATTCTAAAAAAGAGCTTGCAAATAATTATTATGATTTACTTGTAGCTTTTAACGAAATATTTGATGATACAAAAGGAATGAAGAGTGATGAGCTTGATGCAATAATAAATATTGTTAAGGAAAGAGAGCTGTATCGGCAGTCTATTGGAAAGTGAACAATTGAACCCCTTGTACCTTTTTTATGAAAACATAAAAAATAGCGGTGCTTGGAAGGGTGTGCAAAATGCCCCCCCAGTCTAACTTCTAACGTTTTCAGAGAGCAGGGTGTGCATTGTATCATTTGATAGTAGATTGGCCAACTAAGTACTCAATCTTTGATACAATAAAAGAACATTAAAAGTCCAGTATTACTGGGCTTTTCGGCTTTTAAGGGCAGATTGAGCACCGTTCGAAGCGGTGCTTTTTCGTTTTTTGCACCCTTTTCGTTAAAAGATGGACCCCCCTTGGGGACAAGTCCTACCTATCGTTAAAAAGTATAGGCATCGTTAAAAGGTTTGAGGAAACGTTAAGTTGTGTAAAAATTGTTGCCGTCCATTTTGCCTCTCTCAACTCCTGTTATTGTTTTTAATCACGTTTCACCTTATAGTACTCAAGAACTTCAAGAATTGCCGCGTCGTTGGTACTATAATCCTCCTCCGTGAAACGGTTTTTTGCAACTATTTCTTTTAGCGTTGCGCTTTGTTCATCAGTGAGAGAATTGAATTTTTGCCACCATTCGTTGGTCTGGTCACACTCGTCTTCATAGTGTACCTCTTTTCCTTTGAGTTTGTAATACAGTTCTCTTTTGATTTTGTCATACTTATATCTATAAATTATCATTGCCTCTTGCATCCAGAGTATTTTCCTGAATTCGTCAACGTCACACCCAAAGATAGGGCGACAGCTTGTGTCCAGGATAAGATGATTGAACGTGAAAAAGAACTTGTTGCCGAACTTGTCCGAGAAGGCAAGTTGAATCAGGATAACTATCTCATTAAAGATGGTTCATTGGAATATAGACCTACTCAGAAAGATAAAGCGAACAAAAAAAGCTACCAAACTTTTAAAAACAATTACAGCTGGGTTTTAGGGGCTTCAAAGAATTTCAACCCCGAGGTCTGCCTGGATGTCAATGGAAAACCAAATCCGGGGTTTATAGCCGATTTGCCCCTTTACCACAGAACACCTGTGGCTTGTTATGAAAACCCAGATTACTTAGGTGACGTACAGTTTGCCGTTTGGTATATAAGACTACGTGACCAACAGAGAACACGGTCGCCTTTTGATGGAATCCTTAAAATTGAAAAAATACTCGTTACAGACGAGGAAGTGAGCGAAGGTATCAACAGCGAATTGGTTGATACCTTGAGCGCTTACCTAATCAATGAACGAAATCCTGTGTGCTATGGCTCAGATTTAAGATGGGCGAACCATATCTACCCGGTATACTTGACGGAGTCGTTTGTCAAATCAAAATATCTTAGTGCAGATAGCTTTTTGCAATTATTCTGAGGAGGAGAAAAAATGAACAAGCTTATCGGACGAGTGTTGGCCACTGAAAAAACGCCTACAACCATGGACAAGTTCAATTTTTGGACAGATGCAAATCTTCAGCTTCATGCTTTCGATATCGTTAAAGTGGAACACATCGACAAATCGTTTACTTTTGGCGTTATTGAAAACATCTCTCACATTACGGATGCACAAAGTTTCCTGACCAATTTCATTTCCAGCGATTTCGGCGATGTTGAAATAGACGAACCGACATTGCGCGTTGGGATGAATTATGCTGAAGCCAAAGTTTCGTTCAACAACAATAATCTCTATACTCCCGTTCACAACAACGCTAAAGTTTACTTAGCCTCCGCCGAAGAAATCACCATGGCTCTGGGACTGGATAAGATTCAAAACCCTCTTGTATGCGGTTCACTGAAAATGTATGAGGGTACAAAAGACGAGGTTACATTACCGGTAAAGCTGAATTCAAAGTTCATACTGGGTCCGGAGGGAGCACACCTTAACATTTCAGGAATTTCGGGGCTTGCATCAAAAACATCATACGCAATGTTTTTGATGAAGGCGATTCAAGACCAGTACCTCAGTATGACGGATTCTGACGACAGTGTTGCCTTCGTCATTTTCAACGTCAAAGGCTGTGACCTTATGGCCATTGACAGAGAAAACGATTTTGTACAAGATACGCCAAATGCTAAAGAAGAAACCCTTGTTGAGTATAAGAATTTAGGTTTGTCCCCCGAACCGTTCAAAAATGTAAAATACTTCATTCCGTATTACAACGGCAACTCAGCTAAGCAAAGCACATATCTCCCCAAAAGTGATGTTGAACGTTATATGGAAGATGGTCAGTTAAAAAAATACAAGTATGTATATTCAAGCGATAAAGAGAGCATCGAAATGATGTTTTCAAATATTGACGACCCTGCGCAAACAATGGAATCCATCATCAGTAAAATTATTGATGAAGACGACCCGGACTTCAAAGGACTATCAACATGGGCAGATTTTATTGACAAAGTCACCGAGAATTCGCAGAAGGGATCAGGGCAAAAAGGAAGCAACGATATTTCTGTGTTAAGCTGGCGTAAGTTTAAGCGCATTGTTCGCAAAG
The DNA here is from genome assembly GCF_054657415.1 of Paradesulfitobacterium aromaticivorans. Classification (NCBI taxonomy): domain Bacteria; kingdom Bacillati; phylum Bacillota; class Clostridia; order Eubacteriales; family Peptococcaceae; genus Paradesulfitobacterium; species Paradesulfitobacterium aromaticivorans. The sequence goes on from NZ_BAAHYT010000010.1 coordinate 1,364,276, forward strand.
CCATTCAAGATGAAATGTTTGCCAACAGGGTTGTCCCTGAAAAGAATGAGTGCCGCTTAGCCGACGAGCTTAAACCGCTCCACTTAATTCAAAACCTTGATCGGGCGACGAACAATAATATTGAGCATCAGAGCCTGGAATTTGTCATGTACACCATGCTCCCCTGGTTCAAACGGTGGGAGGAAAATATCAATATGCAACTGTTAACCCCGCTGGAACGTAGGTCGGGTTACTACATCGAGTTTAAGATTGACAACTTGCTCCGGGGTGACGCTCAGAGCCGGGCGACGGCTTATGCCACCGGAAGACAGTGGGGGTGGCTCAGTGTCAACGATATCCGCAAACTCGAAAACATGCCGCCCATTTCGAATGGCGACATTTATTTGACACCTTCCAATATGATCGAAGCCGGGACGCAGAAAGCCCAGGATGATGTGAAGGCCATGGCCGAGGAAATTTACAAATTCATCACTGAAAGGGGTGAAAAGAGTGCCTAAAAAGAACAAGAAGTTTTGGCAGTTCCGGTCCAAGAAGGATACCGGAGCCGATGAAGGCGAGCTTTTACTCTACGGAGATATTTCCAGTTCAACCTGGTGGGGTGACGAAGTAACTCCCAAAGCTTTTAAACAGGATCTTGATGATCTAGGGGACATCAGCACCTTAAACATCTACATCAACAGCGGCGGCGGGGATGTTTTTGCAGGCCTTGCCATCTACGCCATGCTCAAGCGCCACAAGGCCCAGAAAAAAGTATACGTGGACGGTCTGGCTGCCAGCATCGCGTCCGTGATAGCGATGGCCGGCGATAGGGTATATATGCCCATGAATGCTATGATGATGATCCACAAGGCCTGGACCTTTGGGTTAGGAAACGCCAACGACTTTCGGAAACTGGCCGATGATATGGATAAAATCGATGAGAGCATTCTGGTAACCTATGAAGCCAAAACGGGGCTTGAGAAAGAGAAGATTATCGAAATGGTCAATGCCGAAACTTGGATGACCGCTGAGGAAGCCGTTTCTTATGGTTTTGCCGATGAAATTGAAGAGTCGAAGCAACTGGCTGCCTCTATGGGCAATGGGAGCCTCATGATGAACGGTCTAACCTTCGACCTTAGCCGGTACCGTAACCCGCCCAAAATGGAAGGACAAGTGGCGAATGTCCCATCGGTGGGTGTGCAAAACGAAGGGAGAACCTTGTCTACGGTCAACGAACAGCGGATCAGGCAAGCGAGTGAGTTATTAGCCGAGGTTCTTGACCAGTTGAACGAAACTGGTACCGATGAAAACAGCAACAATGCCTTTAGACCACAGCGGCAACCGCTGCAGCCTGCGGGCTCAGTGGAATCCCCAAACCCTAAGGAGTCCCGGCAAGTACCCGTTAACTTATATACAGCTCAAATACAAATCAATAGGAGGCGACTCGCCCATGTTTAAAGCCCTACTCAAGAAGAAAATCGATGCCCAACAGGCCCTTATTCAAGTCGCGCTGGATGCCGAAAGAGGTTTGACCGCCGAAGAGCAGGCCCAATTTGACGCTCTGCAAACGGAAATCACCGATTTAGAAAAAGCGCTTGCCGCTCAGAAAGCCATCGATGAGCGACAGGCAACCCTCACTACTCCGATCAATCCTCCCGTCTATGCGCAGCCAAAATCCAAGGATGAAAAGAAATTTGCCACCTTTGGCGAACAATTACGTGCCGTCGTGGAAGCAGCCAAACCGGGTGGGTCGATGGATCCCAGACTCTCCATCAAAGCGGCCATCGGCTTAAATGAATCCGTGGGCAGTGACGGCGGCTTTCTGGTCGAGGAGGACTTTACCAAGGAGTTACTTAAACGGACTTACGAGACCGGGGTTTTGGCCAGCAAGTGCAACAAAATTCCTTTAAGCACGGCAGCCAATTCCATGAAAATCAACGGCGTCGATGAGACGAGCCGCAAAAACGGATCCCGATGGGGTGGGATTCAGGCTTATTGGGAAGGAGAGGCCGATGCCTTAACCGGGAGTAAACCTAAGTTCCGGCAAATGGAGCTTAATTTACGGAAACTCACGGGACTCTGCTATGCCACGGATGAACTGCTCTCCGATGCTGGAAGCGGTCATTATGCAAGGGTTTTCCGAGGAATTCGGTTTCAAGGTGGATGATGCCATCATTAATGGAACGGGCGCCGGCATGCCCTTAGGCATCTTAAACAGCAAGGCTCTGGTCACGGTGCCCAAAGAAGCGGGACAAGCCGCCGGCACCATTAATGTGCAAAACGTGGTCAATATGTGGTCGCGCTGTTGGGGACGGTCGCGCCAAAATGCGGCTTGGTATATTAACCAAGACATAGAACCTCAACTCTTTACGATGTCTCTGGCTGTCGGTGCCGGTGGAGTACCGGTCTACATGCCAGCCAGCGGTGTTTCCGGATCTCCGTATAGCACGCTGTTTGGCCGCCCGGTCATTCCCTTGGAGCAATGTGAGACCCTCGGAACCTTAGGGGACATCATCCTGGCTGACTTTTCACAGTATCTGCTCATCGACAAGGGTGGAATCAACGCCGCATCCTCGATCCATGTGCGCTTTCTCTACGATGAAAACGTCTTCCGGTTTATTTACCGAGTCGATGGTCAGCCGGTTTGGAATGCGCCGCTACAGCCTTTCAAGGGTTCCAACACGTTGAGTCCGTTCGTCGCCCTGGCCAATAGAGCCTAATCCAAGGAAACGGAGGTAAAGACAGATGATTCCTGAAACCACTAAAATCATCGAAGCCATCGCCCCTCAAGCCGGGGGCGCCATTACCGGTGATTACGTATCCCTAAGGGATGTTGAAGCTTGCTATGTGGTCGTTCACATTAACCAGGCGAATGTCGCCCAGGTTCCCATCACTCTTGAGCAGGCCCAAGATGTTGCGGGTACCAACAGCAAAGCCCTGACCTATGCCGTACCCGTTTGGGCCAACCAGGACTGCGCGGCCTCAGACGCTCTGTTGCGACAGGCTGATTTGTTAATGTTTATACCGATGAGGGTATTTCGGCCACCAATACCAAGAAGCGTGATGGCTTCAAACGGATGATTGCCGATGCCCTTAACGGCAAAATCGACATGATTATTACCAAGTCGGTGTCACGGTTTGCCCGAAATACCGTGGATACCTTGACGACCGTCCGGCAGCTTAAGGAAAAAGGAGTCGAGGTCTATTTTGAAAAGGAAAACATTTATACTCTAGACAGCAAGGGCGAGCTACTGGTTACCATCATGTCGAGCCTTGCCCAGGAAGAAAGCCGCTCGATCAGCGAGAACGTCACTTGGGGCCAACGCAAGCGTTTTGCAGATGGTAAGGTCAGCCTGCCCTATGGTCATTTTCTTGGCTACATGAAGGGTGAAGACGGATTGCCTAAGATTGTTGAATCGGAAGCCAAAACAGTGCGTTTAATTTATAGGCTGTTTCTCGAGGGTAAGACCCCATCGGGTATTGCTAAGCACCTCACCCAGAGCGGCGTTCCAACACCATCGGGTAAAACAAACTGGCAAGTCAGTACGGTAGAAAGCATTCTCACCAAAGAAAAATACAAGGGCGATGCGGTGCTGCAAAAGACCTTCACGGTGGACTTCCTGACCAAAAAGAAGAAGGTTAACGAGGGAGAAGTCCCTCAGTATTATGTGGAAAACAGTCATCCGGCCATTATTGAACCGGATGTATTCGATATGGTTCAGCACGAAATGAAACGGCGAAAAGAAAGTGGCAGATGCCACAGTGGGGCAACCTGCTTCTCAAGTAAAATCGTCTGCGGTGAGTGCGGTCATTTTTTCGGTTCAAAGGTGTGGCACTCCACCAGCAAATACCGCCGCACGATTTGGCAATGTAACCACAAATTCAAAGGCCCCAATAAATGTAGAACGCCGCACGTTGACGAAGCCACTTTGAAGCAATTATTCTTGAACGCCTTTAACCAACTTGTAACAAACAAAGACGAGATCTTGGAAAACTGTAACATGATTAAGCAGGTGCTGACCGATACCGCCGCCTTGGATGTTGAAGCTGAAGTACTGAAAAGCGAGATTACGGTGGTTACGGAGTTGACCCGTCAGTGCGTGGAGGAAAATGCCCGTATAGATTTAGACCAGGCTGAATACCAACAACGCTACGCAAGCTTTGAGACAAGGTACAAAAAAGCCAGGGGTAAGCTTGAAAAAGTCGAGGAATTGCGCCAAGCCCGCCGAGCAAAACGGGAGCAACTGGATGCCTTTCTTACCACGTTGTTACAGCAGGATTCTGTACTGACAGAGTTTGATGAAGATCTTTGGATTGCGGTTATAGAAAAAGTCACGGTCTTTGCTGATGATGACATCCGGTTTACCTTTAGGGATGGCACGGTGGTAAAGGTGTAATAATTGATTTTAATATGTTGGTAGAGATAGGGTAATTCTTTGATAAATACCGGTCGAGGTTGAGGTAACTTCGACCGGAGGTTTTAATATTTCAAGGTTTCCTTGACAGAGAAAGTTTTGCGTTAGGTGTACCATTTGACCTCCAACAGGGTGTCGCAAGTTGATGATCCTTATAAGGGATAGGGCTATGAAGTGGATTGGTATTTTAGTATCCGGCATTATGGAGATTATTTTTGAGAAGTAACAACAAATATTACGTGAAATCGACATGTGCTTTATGTTATAATTATGAATTGTGAAAAGAGTTAATGACACTTGACCAAAGTGTAGAGGGAGTGAGGGAATTGTTCCGGAGAGGAAAAACAAAGAAATACTTAATGGTTGTTGGACTTATTGCGCTTCTTTCGGTTAGTGTTAGTGGTTGTGGTGCGTCTAAAACAGGCGCTGCTAATCAGCCTACAGTCAATCAACATAAAGTCGAATCGCTCTCAAAAATACAGAGTGAATTTAAAGTCGGTATGAGTATTGATGATGCTATAAAAGTCTTCGGACAAACGACTCTTATTGATGACCCAAATGCACCTCAAACAGGATATAAATTAGCGACATGGGGGGATCCTGCAAACATACAAACTCGAATAACCTTTAAAGATGGGGCTGCCGTTTATGTAGTAGTGTTCGAAAATCACGGCATGACCTATTCAAAGGATGCTTCGGGCGAATATAAGTTTGATGCAAATAAAGTCAGTACTTTGGATAAGGACCATGTTAATAAACTCAAAGTGGGTATGACTATAGAAGAGGCTTCTAAAATAGTAGGTTCCCCTGCCATGCGGAAGCAAGCATCAAAGGCTGAGGATTCACTTTGGTTTTGGGGCGACTCATCTAAAAGCTTAGTAGGTGAGTTTAAATCAGGAAAGATGTTGGTTGCTACATATTCGGAAAATGATAAACCGTTAATAAATATTACACCTGAAGAAACAGCAGAAAACAAACCTCAACAAAGTAAACCCATGCAAGACACCCAAAGTAATCAGCAACAAGCAAATTCTCAACCTGATAATGTGAAACAGCCCACCACTACAACTTCCCCCCTGCAAGCACTTAACGAAGGTAGAGCCCCTGAGCTAAAGGTTGGAGTAGGGACATCAATTTCCACCATGAAAAGTATTTTAGGTGTTCCTGAACTAGCGAAAGAATTTGAGGGGGCAATTTACTATAACTATAATAATGTTGCTTACATCACATATGAGCTAAACAAAAGTGAAAATGATAGAAAAATTACGTCAATTGATATAGTCGCCGGTGGAAATGTAAACCCCTTTGGTATTAAACTGGGTACTACTACTTTCAGTCAAGCTCAGGCCATTTTGGGTCCTTCAAATCCAAGACCCGCTCAAGAAGATAGTAGATGGTGTATAAACTATGTTGCAGGTAAGTATCAAGTCCTTTTCTTTGCCGAGTCACAGACGGCTCCTGTAATTGAATGTTTTATAAAGAGTGTCTGAAGATTGGAAGATTGTTATTTCTCAAGGACATTAATAGTTTTAGACAACAACAAGGAGGGAGATCTGGAAGGTGGTTGTCATAACCTGACGAAAATTTCCTCTAGCCAAGCAGGTGCTGGCTGCAATGTAGTCGTGGGCTTTTACGGCCTGGGATTTTATTTAGTATCTTGATGTAGTCAGTAGTGGTGTAATATTTCGACAAAATTCCAACCGAAGATTTGGTAAAATATATTGGAGTATTAAGGTAATAAATCTACATATAAAAAGGGGAGTGAAAGAATTGTTTTGGAAAGGCAGAATGAAAAAATACTTAGTAGCTTTAGGGGTTATTATACTTCTCGCAATTAGTGGTTGTGGTACAACTCAAACAACTCAAACGACCAGTCAACCCCAAACTCAACAGCAAGGACAAAACCAAACTCAACCACCACAGAACCAAAGTCAACCGCAAAATAGCAATAATCAGTCTCAAAACACGCAACAGGCTAATTCTCAAACAAACACCCAACAAGGTCCTGCAAGTGTAGATTTCACATTCGTAGACGCAAATACTGATAAAATAGGTGTTATGTTAAACAAGTCAATAAATGACAAGTGGGTATTTGGGCCTGACGGAGTTGCTGATGGTCATTTTAAAGTTAAAATAATTATAAATGAACCAATTGAATTTAAAGAAGCTTATGTTCAGTATACAAATTTTGGTTCTAGCCGTAAGTTCCCATGGGATTTTGACGGAACCAATTGGAATCCTGTTGACGGTTGGCCTGATTTCGCGTATCAAAACGATAAATTAGCATTTTTTAAGAGACTATCCCCAGGACAATATACTTTTGACCTATATGTATCTAAAAATTATATAAACGAATTGAAAGATAAAGACATATTTAGCAAAGGTAACAAATTTACTTTAGTGATAAAAGCTGTTACTCAAGATGGACAAATGGTTGAAGGTTCAGCTACTGCAACAACCTAAAATGTAAGTTATCAAAATCTTCTATTTTATTTTTGCATTACTTCCCAAGTTTGGCGTAAGAAATTTCCAGTACTAGGCGCAGCAAGGCTTTGAGCCATACCTAAATAATATTTTTGTCACTACAACGTATTTCCCAAGGATTTTGTTATCTGTTTTAATGCCTTTGGTTTTAATAAGTTTTCACAGTTGAAGAGTTTTGTCCATTCTAATTGTTGCTCTGTCATTTCTGTTACGGTAAGAGAATAACCGGGTGAGCCTTTGATACCTACTTGATTTAACTGGCAGCTTTGCACTTGTTTCAAAACGTCTATGGGGGATATTGAATGTCCAGCCTTCTTTAGCATCATCTCCATCGTATTTACCAGTAAGTAGGCCAAAATGCAAACACTGACATGGGCCTTGACTCGGTCGGGACGCGTTAAATGAATCGGCCTCAGGGCCAACTGGGACTTCATTTCCCGAAATGCCTCTTCTATTTTGTTCTTTTCTCTGTATCTCTGAATGATCTCGGCTTGAGGAATCGTTACATCATTGGTGATAAAACAAGTCATACCATCCAATCGTCTAAGTTCCGTTTCCCTAGTCTTATCAATCATCGCAGATAACTGGAAAGAATGGGCTATTCGTATCGAGCCATCCTTTTTAGTGACTTTTACCTCGATAGGCGTAACGGTTACCTTCATCAATGACTTGAGTCTTCGTTTGGAGATTATTTTTTGCACATCTCGCTCGACAGCTTCCTTCTGGCGAGATTTCTTAGCTACAGCTAATTTTGCATTTTGTTCGGCAATCCAAGCCATGGTTTTCGTGATCCGTCTCTCTCGTGTAGCAATATCTTCAAAAAACCGGGTCACGTCAAATGAGAAAATAAACCGTCGTTGTCCCACCCGGCCTTCCCGGGTATAAAAAAACTGATGATCGTCGGTGGGTACGAATTCATGAAGAGCCAGGATCTGCTCATAATCCTCTTTTAGGGCAGGCTCCGGAACAAACTCCTGAAACAACGGATGGCAGGCCATTTCATCCTTGTCCATAGCAGACAGATAGGTAAGTCCCTGTGCTTCAAGTAAATCCAGATGATCGCTGGATACCATCCCGCGATCAAACACAAGATGACACGTTTTTAAGCCGAATCGCGCTTTAAGATCGTTAACCACGCCAGGTAAGGTGGTGATGTCCTGAGTTTTGCCTTCAAGCACTTTCCAATAAAATGGCGAACCCTGTGGGGTAACCATAAGAGCAATTACAATTTGCTCAAGGTCGGGGCGGTGGTCACGGGAATACCCCAGTTTAGCAATCACGCATTGACTGCCTTCCATGTACGTAGAAGTAATGTCATAGAAAAATCCTTCTCCAACACTAGGATCAAGACGCGTAAGCTGAGTATAGAGATGGGTTTGTAAAGCGTTTTCCTGTTTGTTCAGGAAATCCAATTCCCGGTATACAGCGTAATCATCCGGTAACCGGGAAGAACCAGACAGTGCCGGTAGCACAGTACCCTGCATCCATTCTACAACGTGGATTTTACTCAGGGGTTCAATACAGCGATTAAGTACCATAGCTTCTACCAATAAGCCATCCGGGAAAAACCGATGTAACTGAAAGGTTTCCCAAAGAGCATGCAACAGAATGATGGGTAGAAACAGCCAATGCTTTATGACTACAATATCGGAACTTTTTGCCAATACCAGATCCGGATCTTGTTGTGCTTTAAGGATTAACCTCATTCGTTCGGCATCAGCTTCAGACAAGACACCGAGGTTCTGGATGAGGCGGTGCTTGGGTTTTCCGTCTTTATCCCTATAAGAAGCGACTATTTTATAGTAATTGTAGGTCTTACCTTCTTGCTTGATGGTGACTTTTTTCAGAAACATTGTAGCCCTCCAATTCGAATGTATTAGGACTACAATAAGTATACCACACAACACGTTTAATTCATAGGATTCTTGGTATATTTTATCCATTTATTTAGGTCTACAATATCGGGGTTGGTGCCCTGGAAGCCTTGGTATATAAGGATTTGGCAAAATATGTCGCCAAACTTGGGTTACTTAAAAAGAATGATGAAGAAATACCCTCAAACGTTATTTTACGGGGAAAAGATTACTATGTTTTCCCTGTATTCGATAATATGAATGATCATTAGAGGTAATGCAGTAATGCCGAATGCAAGATTTATGGGTGAAAGCGAGGCCCGGCTGTTAGCCAGCGAGATTGAAGCTAGACATGTCGGAGTTCAGGCGGAAAGGAACGGTTCTACAATGAAACGATTACTTTGGTTAACGCTAGTTTTGATTATGTTAAATACTCTGACTGGGTGTGCTAAAACGGTCTCAGGAACATATGTAGATGTAAAAAATAACAAGTCATATCTAGAATTAAAATCTGATGGAACCTGGTATTTACAAGATGATTACGGTCATGGTTATACCGGTAAATACACAATTGATGGAAATACCATAACAATTGATAATGGCGGACGAGCTGCCAGGTTTACAATTAATGGAGATACCATTACCGATTCCGAGGGTGACAAACTAGTAAAGAAATAGTAAGGCATATTTTGGAGGACGTAGAAAGTTTTGTGTAAAGGAAAGTCTGCGTGAACAATTTTAGTTAATGAAAGGGGTTTGATTATGTCTCGAATTCACAAGTTTGTCTCATTTATAGTAGCCCTGCTTTTATTATTCACATTTAATCCAATATACACTTTTGCTTCAAATCAAACAGTAAGACTTGCAGGTAATAGTCGCTATGACACAGCAATTGCTATTTCTCAACAAGGTTGGAAGAGTTCCGAATTTGCAATTATCGCTTCCGGTGAGCGATTCCAAGATGCCTTAATAGCAGCTCCCTTAAGCAAACTCTACAATTGTCCAATTTTATTAACTTCCGGCGGTGAATTGGATGATAAGCTTAAAAACGAGTTAGCCCGTTTGAATGTAAAGAAGGCATACCTTATTGGAACATTGGCTAATGTTTCCTCTGTTTTTGAGTACCAAATGTATCTTCAAGGAATTGAAACAATCCGATTAGCAGGTAAAGATGATTATGCAACTTCAGCTGCGGTTGCAGCCCAAAAATTTGGAGCAACAGATACAGTAGTTTTAGTTAACGGAGATAGCTATGCTGATGCTCTATCAATTGCCCCTATAGCGGCAGCGAAGGGATGGCCCATATTATTTACAGCAAAAGATTACCTTCCTTCTGATGTGTCGGAGTATTTAGCTTCTAGCGATGCTAAGAAAACATACATCATTGGTGGAACAGGTGTCATTAGTGATTCAGTTGCATCTCAGACTTCTAATCCTGAACGGATATGGGGTTTTGACCGTTACGACACAAATATGCAGGTCATTAGCCACTTCTCTTCGGAGATCCAAACGCAGAAGGTTTATCTTGCAACTGGTGAGAACTATCCTGATGCCCTAGCGGGTACAGCACTTGCACAAATGACCAATTCCCCAATCGTCCTAATTAATCCATACGGTATGTCCGATACAACAAAACAGTATCTTTCCAATTTACCAGGCAGTTCCGTTCTTAATATTTTAGGCGGTACCAGTGTTGTCCCAGATAACGTACTTCAGCAACCAACAAGTTCTACATCTCCCACTTATATGAGTGATAAATTTAAACCCTACTATACTAAGCATGACTACAAAGTGAACCCAGTCCCCCAATTGATTATGGGACAGACGACGTATGATAAAGGATACCAGTTTTGGTCCTATGATGCTGGGGGAGAAACGGCAGCTTCATTCAATTTGGATGGTACGGTTACAACTATCAGCGGGCTCATTGGATTAGATGATAAGTATCCCAACATTGCTCAATCTACCGATACAATAACGGTATTAATCAAAGGCGATGGGAAAACGTTAAGAAAGTATGACCTTCCACCTGGATGTCTGCCACAAAATATCAATCTTAATGTTGCAGGTGTTAAAAAGCTTGATTTTGTTTTTTCCAGACCTGACAATTGGAATCCTCTAGGGATATATGTGGATTTTGCGAATTTAGTCTTAGATAATAGCGGCTCTGCTCCAAATGTTTCTCCGACACCTACACCAATAAGTGAAAAACAATTTATGAGTGATAAATTCGCACCATATTACGACACTGTCGACTGTAAAGTTAATCCCCTTCCGTTGATGAAAATGGGTACAGAATCTTACGAAAAAGGATATCAACTGACGTCATATGATGCCGGTTCTAAAACGGGTGTATCGTTTAATTTAAACGGAGTAGAAACAAATATTAGTGGGCTCATTGGACTAGATGATAAGTATCCTAACATTGCTCAATCTACCGATACAATAACCGTAATATTTAAAGGCGATGGAACAACGTTAGGGAAATATGACCTGCCACCAGGGAGTTTACCGCAAAATCTTAATTTAAATGTTACGGGTGTTAAAAAATTAGACGTGGTGATTTCTAGACCTGATAATTGGAATCCATTAGGAGTATATATTGATTTAGCAAACCTAATGATTAATTAAGAGCTCATTAAATTTTACAAATTATAAAACCCACTTTCCTTTAGGGTTTTAATGAACTCCATAGTTCTACTCCCCAAATTTGACACCACAAATGATCAAGCCATTCATTCTCTTAAATAAACTTGAAACGCTGGGGTATAGCCCGGCGTTTCTTAACCAGGGAGTGCGTGGTGTATGAAAGAATATTTCAGGCAACTAAACAGAGATTTCGCGCTGATTACCCGTTAATTTGTAACATGGAGGCTCTTTCACTTGGTTTTAAGAGGTATATTTATTAATGTTGAAGCAGTCACAGTGTTAATCAATTAAAGGTTTTATTTTAGTATTAAGACAAAAGATGATTAAAGGAGTCGGGTATGATGACGATACAAAGTTTATTACGACTATTTATTATAGTACTTCTGGTTTTGTTTAGTTTCCAACAAAATATTAAACCAAGCTATGGTTACGGGAAGATTGGCACAAGATTATCAGGTAGTTCGAGATACCAGACAGCAAAGGCAATCTCGGAAAATCTAGCAAGTGGAACAGTTAACAATGTAGTACTATGTTCGGGTAATGGTTTTGCAGATGCCCTAGCAGCAAGCGTTCTAGCACATAAACTAGGTGCCCCCATTTTGCTTGTCGATAGTGGGGTTGATTCATCAAATGATGCTTTCGACTATGTATCTAAGCACCTCGATCCATCCGGTAGCGTTTATATTATCGGTGGTACAGGTGTAATTAGCAAAGATTTTGAAGATAGTCTTAATAAATTGGGATTTATGAATGTCAAACGGATTGCTGGTTCTGATCGATATGAAACAGACTTAGATACAGTAAAAGAAATAAATGCTGGCTCCAATAGTCCTGTCATCATAGCCTCTGGCGAAAATTATCCCGATGCCCTAGCTATATCCGGGTTCGCTGGATATTATGGTTGGCCGATACTATTAGTTCAACATGATTCAGTTTCAGAACAAATTAAAACATATATCGGAACGTCAAAACCAAGTACGTTTTATATTGTAGGTGGAACTGGAGTTATTACCAGTGATGTAGAGTCTCAATTAGAGTCTTTAGTACCAAATGCAAAGATTATACGCTTAAAAGGTAATGATCGATTTGGCACAACCGCTGAAGTAGCCAGGACTTTTGCTCCAGCCCCAAGTAATATTTATTTGACGACAGGTTTTGGTTTTGCTGATGCTTTGGCCGGAAGTGCCTTAGCTGCAAAAAACGGAGAACCAATTTTACTAATTGATCCCCAATCACAGGTTTTACCCCCTGCAATTTCCTCTTATCTGACTCAGCTTTATCAAAATGGTATAAATCCTACAATTAATACATTTGGTGGAGAACAAGCCGTTCCTGACAGTATTATATCTAATGTTGAAAATATTCTTTCCGGCAAAACACAAACTGGATTAAGTAGCTCATTTAATCAAGGGGCGGGATACCAGGCCGGGGCTTATGACAGGAATGCTGCTCAACCTACTGATGGTAACTGGAGTAGACAGTCCAGATTTATCGGACCAAATACCCCGGAAAGCCAATGGAACTTTACAACTGATTATATTATAAATTCGTCGCCAGCCATCGGTTCTGATGGAACAATATACTTTGGAACAACGAATAAAGATTTTAGTATAGGTAATGCCAAACTTTACGCAGTAGGTAACGATGGTAATAAAAATTGGGAATTTCCAATCGGAGTAAATGTAGGGTCACCTGTTATTGATAGTGATGGAACTATCTACGCAGGGGGCGGTGATGGGAACCTATATGCTATCAGTTCTGGTGGTGCAAAAAAATGGTCTTTTGCCACCAATGGTTTGTGGATGAAAGCAAGCCCTGCTATTGGGGCGGACGGTACAATCTACACGGCGTCATCTAATGACTCAAAAGTCTTTGCCATTGACAAAAGCGGGAGCAAGAAGTGGGAGTTCCAGTTAAATGGAGATTACATTGATACTACCCCGTCTATTGGTGCAGATGGGACGATTTATGTCAGTAGCAACGGTGGGAAGGTCTATGCCCTAACTCCACAAGGAAATGAAAAATGGGAGTCTTTAGTTGGAACTGCAGAGACTTCACCAATTGGCATTGGCCCTGATGGAACCTTATATGTTGGGACTTCAGATAATAAGCTGGTTGCACTAACCAGTGACAGAAATAAGAGATGGGAATTCCAAACGACTGGACCAATTGAATCAATTCCCGCGATAGCAGATAATGGAACGATTTATGTTTCTGTAAATATAAAGGCGGGTGAAGATGGGCCAGGATTATATTCAATTAGCCCAGACGGTCATGAACAGTGGGAAGCCCTAAAAGGGAAGAGCGTAAGTAGTTCTCCTATCATTGGTTCAGACGGTACTGTTTACGTAGTTACTAATGATCAAAAGCTTTACGGTATCAATTCTAACGGAAGCGAGAAGATGGAATTTTTGACTGGTGGCATAATTACATCTTCTCCGGCCATAGGACAGAATGGAATTCTATACGTTGGATCTTACGATGGCAAACTTTATGCAATTGGGCACAAATAGAAGAACCTGAGGAGGGGGAATAAATATATGCCTAAAAAAACCTATAGAATTATATCTATTCTTTTAAGCCTGGTGATCTTGTTTATGCAATCTTCTATAGTAGCTGCAAGTACACCAACGATAATAACGACATTACCAAATATCAGTATGCCTAGTAGTGTCAATGCAGGCCAAAGTATCACAGCAAGCTGGAACAGCATAAGTGGGGCAACAGGCTACACAATATCATTGCGGGATCTTTCTGTATCACCTAATGATCCAAAACCAATTGATGATACATTTATAACTCAAACAAGTTATACAATACCGGCAAGTAAGTTAATAGCGGGTCATAGTTATAAATTCTGGGTAGGAGTAACAAATGCCGCGGGAACAAATGCCGGTAATGTAGTATATTTTTCAGTAACAGCGGCTCCGAAACAGCTCACAAGCCTACAGAGTAATCCGACATCATTAACAGTAGGACAGGGACAGAGCATCAACTTCGTATCGAGTGTAAAAATAACGGGCTACTATTCAGACGGAACAAGCGAAGATCTCACCTGGCAAGCAGGTAACAATGCCTCGATGGCCAATACGAGCATAGCACAGGTAGGTTCAGGCAATATTACCGGAATTAGTGCCGGAAGCACGACACTGACGGTAAGCTATGGCGGGAAATCAGTAGGGATAACGATAACGGTAACAGGTCAAAAGCAGCTCACAAGCCTGCAGAGTAACCCGACGTCATTAACAGTGGGACAGGGACAGAGCATCAACTTCGTATCGAGAGTAAGAATAACGGGCTACTATTCAGACGGAACAAGTGAAGATCTCACCTGGCAAGCGGGCAACAATGCCTCGATGGCCAATACGAGCATAGCACAGGTAGGTTCAGGCAATATTACCGGAATTAGTGCCGGAAGCACGACACTGACGGTAAGCTATGGCGGGAAATCAGTAGGGATAACGATAACGGTAACAGGTCAAAAGCAGCTCACAAGCCTGCAGAGTAACCCGACGTCATTAACAGTGGGACAGGGACAGAGCATCAACTTCGTATCGAGTGTAAAAATAACGGGCTACTATTCAGACGGAACAAGCGAAGATCTCACCTGGCAAGCGGGCAACAATGCCTCGATGGCCAATACAAGCATAGCACAGGTAGGTTCAGGCAATATTACCGGAATTAGTGCCGGAAGCACGACACTAACGGTAAGCTATGGCGGGAAATCAGTAGGGATAACGATAACGGTAACAGGTCAAAAGCAGCTCACAAGCCTGCAGAGTAATCCGACGTCATTAACAGTGGGACAGGGACAGAGCATCAACTTCGTATCGAGTGTAAAAATAACGGGCTACTATTCAGACGGAACAAGCGAAGATCTCACCTGGCAAGCGGGCAACAATGCCTCGATGGCCAATACAAGCATAGCACAGGTAGGTTCAGGCAATATTACCGGAATTAGTGCCGGAAGCACGACACTAACGGTAAGCTATGGCGGGAAATCAGTAGGGATAACGATAACGGTAACAGGTCAAAAGCAGCTCACAAGCCTGCAGAGTAACCCGACGTCATTAACAGTGGGACAGGGACAGAGCATCAACTTCGTATCGAGTGTAAAAATAACGGGCTACTATTCAGACGGAACAAGTGAAGATCTCACCTGGCAAGCGGGCAACAATGCCTCGATGGCCAATACGAGCATAGCACAGGTAGGTTCAGGCAATATTACCGGAATTAGTGCCGGAAGCACGACACTGACGGTAAGCTATGGCGGGAAATCAGTAGGGATAACGATAACGGTAACAGCGGCTCCGAAACAGCTCACAAGTTTAACGGCCACACCGAACCAGATCACGCTTTATGTAGGCCAACAACTTCACTTTACTGATATTGAAACCATAACCGGAACCTACAGCGATGGTAGCACAGACAATAGTCTTGCCGGGCAAGTAACTTGTACAATAGACAATCCGAACATTGCTACAGTTAGCAATGGTGTTGTCACTGGGGTAAGTGCTGGTTCGACTACATTACGAGCAAGTTACCAGAACCAGATTGCGAATATTACAGTCCAAGTAAAATCAAATCTTACACCAAATATCAATAATCCGGTTAATTATGCTTACTTGGACAAAGCTCCAATAACTATTTCATGGGATGCAATTAATCAGGCTTCTTACTTCAAGGTTTCTCTCCAAGACCAATACTCGGGTCCGATAGATCTACCAGATGGACAAACAAATGATACTAAGTACGTTATCTCTGCCGATAAATTAGAACAAGGACACCAGTATAAAGTTATTGTTACTGCTTTCGATGACAAAGGCAATCAAGCATCCAGTACAGTTAATTTCAATGTTCGCACAATCTTCATGAGTTTCCCAAATATTAAGTCCCCCTTAAGCAATGGGGATCTTGATCTAGGTGATATAACTGTACAGTGGGATCCTCCCCCTGTGTTAGGATAGTTGACGTAGGAACTAAAGAAAAGTATCCTTGAAGGAACACAGGAGGGGAAAACGATATGAGATATCCCAAAGAGTTGAAAAACTCTATTATTACAAAGATGTTACCGCCAAACAATCAGTCTCTCAGTCAGATTCAGCAGGAGACAGGTGTCCCCGAAGGGACATTGAAGCTATGGCGTAAGGAAATACGTGAAAAGGGCTTTGCTGCCCCTGCTGGTGAACAGCAAAGTGAGCAGTGGAGCACACGCGACAAGTTCCTCATCGTGGTTGAGACATCCACCCTTAGTGAAATTGAATTCGCGGAATACTGTCGTAAGAAGGGTTTGTATGTTGAACAGGTCAAGTCCTGGCAGGACAACTGCATGCAGGCCAACGGCGGTGTGGCTCAGGAACTAGCCCTCGCACAACGGCGAGAAAAAGAAATAGAGAAAGAGCTAAAACAGGTTAAGAAAGAACTTCAGCGAAAAGAGTCAGCGCTAGCTGAAACGGCAGCCCTGCTTGTGCTAAGAAAAAAAGCCAATGCGATTTGGGGACCAAAGGACGAGGAGGTCTGACCAGCACTGCAAATCGCGACATCATTATTAAGCTGGTAGAAGAAGCAGTAGCAAGCGGAGCAAACCAACAGCTTGCTTGTGAAGAAGTTGGTATATCCGTACGAACCTTTCAACGTTGGTGTAAAGCCGGGGAACATGGATCCGATCAGAGACCCTTGGCCAAGCGTCCTGAACCGGCGAATAAACTTACGGAAGCAGAACGCAAGGAGATTCTAGAAATCGTCAATCAACCTGAATTTAAAAGTTTGCCGCCCAGTGAGATTGTCCCGATTCTTGCGGATCAAGGTACCTATATCGCCTCCGAATCAACCTTCTATCGAATCATGCGCCAAGCCGGTGAACAGAATCATCGTGGTCGTTGTAAGGCCCCCTCCAGCAAGCCTAAAGCCACGCATTGCGCTACCGAACCGAATCGTGTATGGTCGTGGGATATTACGTATCTCCCCGGACCTGCTAAAGGGCTCTACTTTTACTTATACCTTATCCTGGACATCTTTAGTCGAGACATTGTCGGTTGGGAAGTCTGGCTCGAAGAAAGTGCAGAACATGCCAGTCAACTCATTCGGCGAGCAGTCATGGCCCAGAATATAACCCGACAAGAAGAACCTTTGGTCTTACATTCCGATAATGGTAGCCCCATGAAAGGAGCATCAATGCTGGAAACACTCTATCAATTGGGTATTACGCCTTCTCGAAGTCGCCCAAGGGTTAGCAACGACAATCCTTATTCAGAGTCCATTTTCCGGACCTGTAAATACCGCCCGAGCTATCCAATCGGAGGATTTGCTACGATTAATGATGCCAGGGCATGGGTCAAGGAATTCGTCCATTGGTACAACTACAACCATCACCATAGTGGGATCAAATTTCTTACACCACACCAACGTCACAGTGGCCAGGGTGAAGAGATACTTAAGAAACGGCACCAGCTCTATGAGGCTGCGAAAGCCCGTCATCCAGAACGCTGGACACGACAAACAAGGAACTGGACCTTGCCGAATGAAGTGTGGCTTAATCCAGAGAAGTCTCAAGACGAGGATCGAGTTGAGTCTAAAACGGATGCATCATAGGGGCTGTTTCATCGAAGTAAAGAGTTAAGTGTCAGGGTGCACGCGGGATACCGGAGGCCGAAGGCTGAGGATATGCGCGCTAGCATCCCAGTGACACTAGCGAACAAATACGCTAAAGGACCGAATGGACTTTTTGATCCGCAGATCACAAAAGTTCCTTCTGGCAAGCGCCCGAGCGTCCGGGCTTGTTTTCGTCGTAATTAACACATCGTGTAATAAAGTAATTTTGGTCAAATGCGACAACTATCTTGACAATTACCGTCCTGTGGATGGGGCAAGAAATTATCTTGTATCTGTAAGGAATATCAGGGAGAATAAAATAATAGTCCCTGAGCAAGATCCTAAAGGTACTTCGTTTGTTATAGCAGCTTCCCAACTTTCTGCCGGGCATCAGTATGGGGTATCGGTAGCATCAGTTGATGCCTTGGGAAATAAAAAAACTTCCTATTTGTATTTTACAATAAAAGATCCAAAACCAGTATTAATTCCACCGGATGTATCAGTAAATGGTAACCAAGCACAATTAGTTAAAGTAGCAAACGGTGATCTCCAAGTATCTTGGGATCCCATAAACGGAGCTAACCAGTACTCATATTCTGTTACAGACTTTTCAAATAAGAGTTCAGTCAAGCAAGGAAAAACAAAAGATATTAGTATTAAAGTTGATGCGAATTCATTAAAAGCTGGTGATGAATATAGAGTCGTTATTGCTGCTGAGGATACGGCGGGAAATCAAGGACCTCCAAGCTATGTTGGGGTTATGTATGGAACTGGCGGATCAAATGGAAATGGAACTGTAAATGGGTTTACCTTAAAGGATTTTCCATTAAATCAGACAGATGAAGAATTTACAGGAATAGCCCACTATTTTAAAGGTGAAATTACATCTCAACTGCCATTGGATGTTGTAAATCTAGTAGTTTCGAAAAATGGTCAACAAATTGACGATCAAACTTATAGGCGAATTTTGAATGGAGAATCTAAATTTGATTTAAGCCAAATGTCATTCCCAGTATACGGTGGATACGCCACACCAGGTTTATATACGTTTACATTATATGCAAAAGCTAAGGATCAAGAGGCCGAGAAACTAGGCGCATATAATCTTAATATAAAATCTCCAATCTACAACTATAATATTGAAGATTATAAGCAACAAATATATATGGCTGCGTGGTTAGATGAAAAAACGCCTCAGCAGAATGGAAATTACCCCCCCATTTATGTTAACTTATATAAAGAAGGGACATCAACATTATTAAAAAAATATTTATTATCTGATAAAGTTACCGATGAATTCGGCAGACTAGCATTTGAAAGGTATGTTGATGCATCTGATTTTCCCGTTGGGGTCAAATTGACTGCAGTCTTTTATGTTGATGGTTTTGATGAGGCAGTAAAATCAAATAATGTTCTTCCATTCAAATCTAATATTGTAATACCCAAACCTTCAGAAGCCTTACCAACTAAGGGCACTAGTTATGCGGGATATACCCCAAATTTCGGACCCCTTAGCGTTAATAAAAGTAATAATAACATAGAGATTAAAGTAGGTTCTGAGATTCCCATTGAAATAACTGCAAATAACATTAGCTATTTAAATGTTGGAATCCGAAAGATTAGATATTTAGATGGGACTGTTATACAGAATCCTTATACAAATTTGTCAGAAAACATCTATACGAATTCTTCGACTTACCACCTTTGGTATCCATGTACGTTCAATAACCTGGGGATTTATGAAGTCTTTGTAACTGGCAGTAATACTCCTGGAGCAAATGAGAATGGACATCAAATTGTTGCCTCGAATATAATAACTATAACGGTTGTTGGCCCGGATGGTAATAATACAAATAATAATACAACAATAAAGAGTTTACTAACAAAATATCTGCGTACACCGGATTTTTATATGGTCGAAGTTGGTGCTGAAGCGGCAAAAGGAGTACATTGGGCAATATATAGGGATCGTTATAACCGGTTTTATGATTCAGTTGGTAAAGATGTAGGATTAGGCGCACTTAATGGTCAGATTATGGTAGGTTGGATCAGGGGTCCAGTAATACCATCTCCTGGTGAATTACACGACTTTTTGGACGGTTTTCCAACTATGTCATTCGGAGGAGGATTTGTTGTCGGATATTCTCTAATTAGAAATGATAAATTAGATTTGACAGCTGATTGTATTGGGTTTACTACACCTCAAGGCGGTATTGGTACAGATATCTGGAGTCATAGTGATATTGACGACTCTGGAATGGATCCAAATAAAATTTACGCTACGATCTCTGAAGAAGATTTAAAAAAATTATGTGCTGAGATGCAGGATGTAGATGCTCATTTCGAGCCTGGTCCTTCAAAATAGGTTTTATTTAATACTTCGGGGAAGAAACCGAGAGGTGTCTTCCCTTTGTCTATAATAGATGATGAAAAGGAACACTCAGTCTTGGTGCCGATATTAAGCTGATCCAAAACCAGATGTAAAAGTTCAAAGAGCAACAGACCGAACGGCTTATGGGGGAAAAGAGGGTGGAGAAATTGCGGGATTATCTGATAGCGCAGGAAGATAAGATTAGCAAGTTTGACGATGTGTTATTTCGGAGGTTCATGGAAAAGGTAATGATTCAATCGATGGCGGAGGTCCGTTTTTGTTTAAGGTGGGCGTTGAGGTGCGGGAGGTACTTTAAACTGGAATGCCGGTCGGGGTTGAGGTGACTTCGACTGGTATTTCTTACAAGCATAAATTTATCAGTTTGTCAAGTATTTTCACAACCGACATTTTTCAGTCTCACTGTGATTTCTAGCGAGACACTTTAAGACATTGTGCCCAGACAGGGCACGTTGAGACCGTGATTCTGCTCAGAGTTTTGCGGTTAAACCAGTTCAAGGAAATATGAGGAATGCACCCCTCCTTAAAAATGCACCTCCAAAAACACAAATGCACCCCCTTTGATCAAAAGCGGAGGTGCATCGTTAATTTGTATCAAAGATTGAGTTATTAGACAAAATTTACCAGAAAAGAAAGAATATGTTTTGTTGTGGCAATACCCATAACTTTTCCGTTTGGAAAAGTTATGCTTCCTTTTTAAATATATCAGAAAGTATAAGTTTTTGGGGTACCTCTACACTTTTAGGGGTACCCCTTTACTTGCAGATTTGGTAAGCTAAGCATATGGAAGCTAATGTTTTGAAAGAGATATTCTTTGATTCGCATAGGCACTGGGATGCTTTTGTAGAGAAATACGGTAGTCGTATCAGGCCGATTGTGATCAAAGAGGTTGAGAAGTTTCATCGATGTGGAGATCCCAAAAACGGTTTTAAACTATTGGTATGTGAAGCCTGCCACGACATAAAAATCGTTCCGTATCGTTGTAAAGGTAGGTTCTGTACCACTTGTTCCAGCGGAGAGACGGAAGAGTGGAGTCGATTAATTGCAGATGAAATGTTTCAGGTGAATCATCGCCATGTTATTTTCACGATTGATGAAGGGTTAAGGGTTATCTTTCAAAAACACCGTGAACTCTTAAAAGACCTAATGGACGAAGCGGTCCGGATTATACAGGAGTACTTTAAGAAAAAATTAAAAGCCCTTCCGGGGGTAGTAGCAGGGCTACATACATTTGGAGCCCGGATGAATTTCAACCCCCATGTCCATATGCTTGTGACAATGGGCGGAATGAAAAAAGGCGGCGCGTGGAAAGTTTATGACTATATCCCCTTCGAGATGCTTCGTAAACAGTGGCAAACTGTCGTCTTGAAGTTGATTCGCCGATCACTGAACGACGTTGAAAAGAAGGAAGTACAGCCTTTATTACAGAAGGCTTACAGCGCAAATGGGGAGGGATTTTATGTATATGCTCCTAAACACAAAGGAAATGTTAAAGAGCAACTAGCGTAATTGGCCGGTATATTCGCCGACCGGCCATTGCTTTGCATCGGATGGGACTTGCACATGTCTACCCATAATTCCTTGCCAATCCCTATCCTTTTAATGTTATCAAAGTCCAGGACCGGCTTAACGGCTGTAAAGAAAGCATCAATCTCTTCTTCGGAATAAGTGATCTTTTTTAAACCCTTACGACAATGCTCAATAAATTCGCATACTACAACCTCTGATATAATGGGTTTAAAAAATTCGGCACTCCTAGCAAGCTGTATGATCTTATAATTGACTCCAGGTGAAATAATAGCTCCACATAAAACAGTTGTATCAAGCAAAACTCTATCCATTGCCTACAAGTCCCACAGATCATTGTCTTCGTCAATTGGGGGCATGCCGGTTCTTTTGGTCCATAGCTTTTCGAAAATAGCTTCACTGGTGGCATCCTCCTCGTCAGTAGTCCTGAATTGATCTGCTGGTATGCGATAGTGGCCGCCTGGAGTTTGAAAGGCCTTAATTTTGCCAGTTTCTATCCAGTTAATAATTGCTTGGTTTGACACTCCAAGTTTTTTAGCCACATCTCCTGTAGTAAGCATTTTTAAATCATTTTGGCCTTGGTCTAGTTGGATGGCACTCAAACACAAATTTAACTGGCCAATGATTAAAAAAATCTTAAGATTGGTGTTCCGTATGGATTGGAAAACGGCTTGTTCTATTTGGGAAGAATCATTGTACTCAGCCTGGTTGCTACTTTTGGTACGGCAGCAATTGCGGCAAATGCGGTGTCGGGTACCATTGTTATGTTTGAAGTACTGCCGGGTATGGCAATTGGTCTTGGTTTAACTGTAGTTATATCAAGAAGTGTCGGCGCAGGAGATTATGAACAGGCTAAATATTACACCAAAAAGATTATGGGTATTGTGTATGTGGCACATGTATTAAGCTGCGCATTAGTACTTGCTTTACTCCCAGTCATATTAAATGTCTACGGATTATCTGAGATCGCAACGTCATTGACCACACAAATCGTTTGGTGGCATGCAGCATTTACAGTAGCAATCTGGCCACTTGGTTATACCTTGCCTGTGACATTCCGCTCATCAGGAGATGCCAAATTTCCAATGATTGTTAGTATGTTTTCCATGTTTTTCTGTCGTATTGCACTAGCTTATCTGCTCGGTATTTATTTTAATATGGGAATGTTCGGCACATGGGTGGCTATGTTTATTGACTGGATTGTCAAGGCAATCATTTTCGTAAACCGGTATATCAGTGGAAAATGGACTAAGTTTCATGCAATTTAACCGATCTCTGTATAATAGCCAGCAACTGTAAGGCTCATGGGATGACAGCGCTCTCAGAAACTCAGGATCTTACATTGGATATAAGCCAAAAGATTCTTGAAAAAGCACTGTGATTTTCTTCCATAACTTATGCCCTGTCTGCCAGTAAGGCATTTTAAAGCTATAAGATAACTTTGCGAACGTTGTTGACCAAATAGAGCTTGCCGTCGAGTTCTTAAAGGACGGACGCACATAACATTCTGTATTTTTAAATAGTAGCATGGATTAGTGCTACTATTTAAAAACTCTTGACTTGGAGTTAACTCAAGGCATTAAAATATCGGATATCAGGAGGTGAAACGGTATGACGATTACAGAAGTAAGTGAAAAATTTGATATTCCACAGGATACACTCCGCTATTATGAACGCATCGGACTGATACCTCGTGTGAACCGCAATAAAAGCGGAATCAGGGATTATACGGAAGAAGACTGTAAGTGGGTTGAATTTATCAAATGTATGCGAGGCGCAGGTCTTCCGATTGAGGTATTGATTGAGTATGTTGCGCTGTTTCAACAGGGTGATGAAACCATTGAGGTAAGAAAAGAACTTTTTATCGAGCAGCGTAAGCAGCTCATAGCAAGAATGGAAGATATGAAGAAAACGCTGGAACGCCTGGATTATAAAATTGCAGTATATGAACAGGCAGTTGTTGAAAAAGAAAAAGCACTAAAAAGATCGGAGAATTAATTTTATGGGCAAAAATGTATTGATATTATCTGCAAGTCCAAGGAGAGGCGGCAATTCCGATTTGCTGTGCGATCAGTTTTTGCTTGGTGCACAGGAGGCCGGCAATCAGACGGAAAAGATTTTTTTGAGAGACAAAAAGATTGGCTACTGCACCGGGTGCGAGTCATGTTATATCAGCCATAAGTGTGTTCAGAAGGATGACATGGCGGAAATTTTGGAGAAAATGATTGCCGCCGATGTGATCGTTATGGCGACGCCGGTTTACTTCTATACTATGGACGCTCAGATTAAAACGCTGATTGATAGAACTGTTCCGAGATATGAAGAAATCACAGGCAAGGAGTTCTATTTCATCGTTACCGCCGCCGACAGCAGTAAGCAGTCCATGGAAAGGACGCTTGACGGCTTTCGCGGTTTTACGGTATGTCTGAACGGTGCAAAAGAAAAGGGTGTCATATATGGTGTCGGCGCATGGCGCAAGGGTGACATCATCGGCAGTACAGCCATGGATCAGACTTATGAAATGGGAAAAACAGTATAGGCAGAGATGGTATTTCAGTAGAAAATGGATGCAGTTCAATTCGATTTAGTGGAACGTGGAGCTTAAAAACGGATTTTCTCCTTGAATCCGAAGAGGAGATTCAGCACGAAGTGTTTAATGCGGTGGCCGATCTTTTTAACCTTGAGGTGGATCTTCTCTTTTTCGATACGACCTCAACTTATTTTGAAATGGATGAGTGGGATGAAGAAGAGTTTAAGCTTCCTGAGCATTCTAAGGATAGCCGACCGGACCTTCCTCAAATCGTCATCGGCTTAGCGGTCACTCGGGATGGCATTCCGATTCGCTGCTGGTCTTGGCCGGGAAACACTTCAGATATGACCGTCATTCCAAAGCACATTGCCGCCTTAACAGTCACATGGTTTACAAGAAATATCTCAAGATGGATTCGAAGGGTAATCTGAAGATCAATACCCAAGCCGTAAAAGAGATGGAACGGCTGGACGGAAAATATTTGATTCGCACTTCGGATGACACGCTTTCTGTGGAGGACGTTGCTTTAGGTTTTAAGCAACTGCATGAAGTCGAACATGCCTTTCGAACGTTAAAAACCACTTTAGAACTTCGTCCCGTGTATCATCGCAAGGAAGAACGCATTCGCGCCCATGTCGTTCTATGTTGGTTGGCTCTTCTTCTCGTCCGACTGGCCGAAGTGAACACGCACCAAACGTGGGAAAATTTACGTTCGGAGCTGGAAGATTTGCACTTGATAGAATACGAATCGATTGACGGAAAAGTATGGCAGAGAACTGAATTAACCGAAGCGCAAAAGAGAATTCTTTTCTTGCTTGAAATCCCGGAACCCGCGAAAATATGGGATATTTCCATTCTGAAGGGTTCAAAATCGTAGATACACGACATGTTATCCACAATTGCATCTAGCCCTTGGCCCACCAGGTTTTGAGGCGATTTTTATGCCTACAGACTGTCGAACCCGAGAAGCTCTCGCATCACTTAACCATGTTGCGAGAGCTTTTTTAACAGGATTAAAATGAAAGCAACGATACATTATTATGCTCCTAATTCTCCATCAATCTCAATGTTTATTGTAGCTTTCATTCCCATTGCTTCCATAACCGTTTCGATTTTTTCTGTAGTAGCTCCGTAGTATTCGTGTCTTTCATCTCTAGACACTTGAGACTCACTAACTCCCAGCTTATTAGCTAATTCAGCTTGTGTCATACCTAAATATATTCTATATGCAATAAGGGTTTTTCCGATATCAGTAAATTTATATATCGGATTAAATGAACCACGTTTGATTTTTTCGTAAGATTCTACTTCTGCTTTTAATTGTTCATGGAATGATATTAAGGGTTGTATTGCCATTTTAATTTGTTCCGAATTTAAACCCATGTCTTCAAAACGTTTTTTTTCACTATTAATAAATTCCTGATCTTGCTTCAATTTTTCAATAGCCTTTTGATAGGCTGGTTCATTTTTAATAATCATATTAGCCAACTCCTTATTTAATTATTTGAATAATACCTTTTGGTAAGAATGTATCTCGGGTTTTTCGAAAAGCAGCTGGAAACATCTGTTCATTTCCATATTCATCTTTAATCCCACAACCTTGGCCTACATGGGGATATAATTCTACTTTATAACGGTGCCACATAGGTAATTGAGGTTTTGCAGAATTACGATCATAAATTCGGCTGTTCCAGTCCCAAGTCCACACCTTATATGGGTCTATTTTGTTTAATTCTCTTACTATATCTGGGAGTGTATAAGGGTTAGCAACAAAGTAACCATCAATGTCGCTAGGACTTGCTTTGTCTTCAACAAAGGAACCATCAATAAAGATTTCATCTATTCCTACTGTATATAATTGATTAACTAGAATACTTAAATTATTGACTAACATTAAACGTTTATGAGAATTCCATGGTGAACCATCTTCTGGTCCACGTACTAATAAAGAATTTTTTAATTATTCTATAGTCATTGGCCTGGTTTTCTTCTTGCGCATAGCCTTCCAGAAGGGAAATTAAAAAATCTTGCCCCGACTCCCGAGTATGGATACCCTCGGCCTCAAAATATACGTCAACTAAAAGGGCGCGTAATTTATTCAATACATCAAGGGTGTCTGCGGTGTTCCTGCCAAAGCGGCTGACTGATTTCGTAACAATCATCTCGATCCTATGATTGCTGCAATCTTCCAGCATTCTTTGGAATTCAGGGCGTCCGGAAGTGCTCTTTCCGGATTGTAGTCGGCATAAATATCTACAAGTTCCCAATCCACACGACTGTTCACCATAAGCTTATAATAAGAAATCTGGTTTGAAAGGCTTTGGGATTGATCTTCGTGCGTGGTGCTGACCCTGCAGTATACGGCTACTTTTGAAATGTGGCGCGTGAGATAATGATTGACGGTGAAATTCTTCGGCCTTTGGCATATTGTCAGTATGATTGTTCCGCCATTGGCGGTGACTAGGCCTTTTGGGCCGGATGATAACGTCGTCTGACCAGTGGTAATTGAGCACTTTGTTGAAAAAAAGTTTAATACGGTCATGAAGATACTGTTTGAGTTCATCCGGCGAGACCTTGGATGCAATGTCTCAAATTAAATTGGTTGGCTATTTGCTCTTACGTAGCCACCGCGCAGCGGTTTAGTACAACAGCGTATTCCAAACACTTAGACAAGATGAAAGCAGTATGGCGCGTCGGGAATACGCGAGACGTTAGGCGTAATTCCCTATTCTGGTTGAGTACGTTTAAGTATTTAATTTAAGCATCTTTTCTTTTGGGGTTACCAAATTTAGCTACAAGAAAGTATAAATAGAAAGCAAATAAAAGATGCGCTACATAAAAAACAGCGATAGACAATGGTTCAGTTCGAACAAATTGAGTAAGATTTAGTAACTTCAGAATAAAACCGGTTCCAAATAGCCAAATACCATTTACAATGATGAAGGCTTTTAACAAAGCATAGTCCCAGCCTGTAAAGTCTAGAGCAGCAATGTATACTAGGGCGTAAACTCCCCCAACAATAGTACTCCATACAATAGTTAGTAATTTCATATAAAAAGGATAAGTATCAGGGTTTAAAAAAATTTCATAAGTTATTTGAGTCATATTTATTGTTTTACCAGGGATCAACAAATTTAATAAAAAGAGGGATAATAATCCAGCTAATGACCCTATGAAACCTGCAAAACACGCTAAAAGAAGTCTGTCTTTTATCAAAGTAAACACTCTTTTCGTTAGTAATTATTTCTTTCTTTGTTACTATCTTTTCCAACATATGTGGAAACTATGAAAACTAAAAAATTTATTACCTCGGCATGGGAACCTAGTGTTGCGGTACGGCAGTGACGAATCATATTAAAGGCTTTGGCCTGAGCAGGAGACATAGAATTAAGATGGACGTGATTAAAAATATCCTGAAGTTCAGGCATTTGGATCACATCCATCAAGAGGACTTCTCACAGAGGAAATATGCCCAGTTGAGAGGTGAATATAGTTAGAGGTCGTCGAAATATTGCTGTGCCCCATGAGCTTTATCATAAAGGGAATTATTCGGGGAGCCGCCGTCCATGGCGGCTTCTGGTATGCGGGGCACCTGACTTCGTGTAACAGGTGATTCCCAACACTTAGCAAAGATGGATGTGGTTAGGACGCGTCGGGAATACTCGGGACGTTATACGACAGCTGGGTTAAGGATCGGCGTTGTGGGAAAGAGACTTTAGGGTAACCGTAGGGGGTTTTAGCATGTCTATCGAAAATGTGGCCTATGTCAGCCTTTTAGGAAAGTTTTCGCCGTACCAAGGGGAATTGTGGACAACCCCTGTCAACATAACAGAACTACTATCGGTAAAGCTAAAGTCGAGGCATAAATCTTTGCTTGCTTTAGCTTTATTTTTTAGGCTCTTCTGTCATTGAAAGAGTTTAGGTGAAAAGGTAGCAGGGGTATTATTTAGTTATTCTGGCAGTAAATCTGTTTATTATGAGTGATTTCCTGAATGGATCGTCCAAGGCCAGGTACCTTTTCTTAGAAGCTCTGTAAGCTCCTCAGCAGGCATAGGCCGACAGGCCAGGTAGCCTTGCATCTCATCACAGAGATGGGTGCGGAAAAATTCGAATTGTTCCCGTGTTTCGACACCCTCCGCCAAGACTTTAAGTCCCAGGCTGTGGGCCAATTGAATAATGCCGATGACTACTTTGGCACCGCTGGCTCCGGAGATGTCCGTGGTGAAGCTGCGGTCAATTTTTAGTTTGTCTACGGGCAAGCGGTGCAAATAGCTAAAGGAAGAGTAACCGGTGCCAAAATCGTCGATGGCTATAGTGATGCCCATCTCTTTTATCGCGGCCAGGAGTTGGAGGGCCTGATCTTCGTTGTCCAGCAGCATGCTTTCCGTAATTTCCAGTTCTAGGGCAGACGGAGCAACGCCGGTCTGGGTCAGGGTGTGGGCTATCGTCTGGGCTAGATCCGGTTCATTAAACTGGCGGGCAGACAGGTTAACAGCCACTTTAGGTACGGGCAGGTTCTCGCCCTGCCACATTAGAACCTGGCGGCAGGCCGTTTCCAGAACCCAGCGTCCGATGGGTACGATAAGGCCGGTTTCCTCAGCCACCGGGATGAAAACGACCGGAGGGATGACCTCCTGCCCGGGGGGCTGCCAGCGTATAAGTGCTTCAACTCCGGTAAGCTTTCCGCTGTGGAGATCGACCAGCGGCTGGTAATAAAGAAGAAACTGGTTGTTCTCCAAAGCCCGGCGCAGATTGATTTCAATTTCGAAACGCCGGGCAAATTGGGTGTTAAGGCCAACGGTAAAAAAGCTAAAACTGCCCGGCCGATTGGCTTTGGCATGGTGCAGGGCGGTATTGGCGTGCTGCAGCAGGATCTCCGGGCTGCTGCCATCGGTGGGGTAAATGCTAATACCAGCGGTAGCACTAATATACAGCTCCTTGCCCTCAAGCCGAAAAGCCTGGGAGAAGGCAGCAAGAAGGTCGTCGGCGGTTCTGGCGATATCCCGTTCACGCTCAACCAGAGGTAGAAGGACTAAAAATTCATCCCCTCCCTGGCGGGCCAAAGTAACTTCTGGCGGCAGCGCGCTGACCAGACGGCGGGAGATTTCTTGCAAGAGAATATCTCCTTGGCTGTGGCCGAAAGTATCATTGATCAGTTTATAACGATCCAGGTTCAATGCTAAGACAGCAGCCAATTTCTGCTCAAGGTGCGCTAAGCTTATGGCTTGAGTCAGATGTTCCCGGAAGAGGAGCAAATTGGGGAGTCCGGTCAAAGCGTCGTGCTGTTCTTGATAAACCAGTTGGCGCAGTAAAATGCGTTTGTCGCTGACATCGTGGAAAACAAGCACCGCACCGATGATGTGACCGTTGTGGCTGCGGATGGGGGCTGCCGTGTCTTCGATGGCAAATCGGCGGCCATGGTGGTGCGCGAGCACGGTATGATTGGCCAATCCGATAATAGTGCCTTCCCGCAGGCAGCGTGTTACCGGGTTCTCTACGGTGGCCCCGGTTTGTTCATTATAAATCATAAAAACTTTCTCTAGGTCCTGTCCCGTGGCCTCTTCTTGTTTCCACCCCGTCAACTTTTCGGCCACAGGGTTGAGGTAGTCCACGACCCCATGCACATCGGTGGTGATCACAGCGTCACCAATGGAGTCCAGGGTCACCTGAGCCCGTTCTGTTTCTTGCCATAAGGCCTCTTCAGCCAGCTTGCGTGGAGTAATGTCCTCATAGAGAACTACTATCTCGTGGGAAGGCAAACGGTAGATTTCGTGCTCCCGCCAGCCGATGATACGCTCGTTATCACAAAAAGTGGCCGGAAGATGGATGGGTTTCCCGCTCTGCCAGACCTGGCGGAAGGCATCTAAAAAGCCAAGCTCATCGGACTTAGGGAAAAATGTCGTCACTGTCTGGCCGATGACCTCGGAGCGCGACAAGTGCTCGACCCGTTCGGCGGCGGGGTTAAACTCTTTAACGATGAAATCTTCTCCGTCATTGATTGCTTCTAAAACAATCACCGCATTGCTCATGTGTTGGAACATGGTGCGGTACCGGGCCTCACTGGCCTCAAGCTGCTCTTGGGCTGCCAGGCGTTCCCGGATGTCCCGGATAACGACCAGGATGAGGACGCCCTCTTTGCCAGGGACGGCCCGGGCGCTTACTTCCACGGGAATGGAGTTGCCGTCCTTGTCACGGTGGCGGGTCGTGAAGAGAATTGAGCCCTCTTTTAGCACGCTGGCCATTTGTTTCGGGATTTCCGCCAAGGTGTCGGGAGCCCGAAGGTCTTGCATGCTCATCTTGACCAAGTCTGTCCGGCTGATTCCGTAAATTCGTTCAGCAGCCGCATTGGCTTCGACAATACGGCCATCAGGACGGATGGTAAACAGAAGATCATTAACTTGATCCGCGAGAAAACGTAAACGGAGCAAGTGTTCTTGTTCTATGGCTTGGGCCAAGGCTATGCGCATCTTGAGGGCAAAATTTTGTAGAGACAAGCGGCAAGGGGGGGAGAAACATTCATCCGCTCTTCCGTAGAGTACGAGCACAGCCACGGCTTCCCCTCCGTGCTCGATGGGAAGGGAAAAAATCCAATTAAGCTTGTGTTCCGCATGGAAGTTGGCCCAGGGAGCAAACAACGGGTGGTCGGGAAGATAAAAGAGCTGCGGTTCTTTGGTACGTATGGCTAAACCGGCAGACCCTTGTCCATAAGGGGAGTCATCCCAGCGCACGGTCAGGTCGCCACCGGTTGATACCCCTGCCTGGGCACATAAGATGATCGAGCCGTCTTCCTCCTTCGTGCCCACCCAGGCTCCGGGATAACCTAAATCTTGGACAAAGCGGTCACAGAGAAATTGCCAGACTGTGGTCAAGGACTCGTTGGCCAGAAGCAAACGGTCTATTCCGGAGAGAATCTCTTCCTGTAGGGTCAGGCGCTTTTGTTCTGTGATTTCCATGAAGGTGCTCAGATATTGAGAACCGCCGTCAGGAGCGGCGAGTCGGTCGGTGTGGAGCAAGAACCAGCGGTTAGGATGGTCAGGATGCTGGAGACGGATTTCCAAAGGTTGGCTGGGATCAGCCGTGCTTAGAGCACGGGCAGGCAGATTGGACCAATGAAAAGGTGTTCCATCATGATCGCTTAATATCCCTTCCGGCCAGACGGAGAGATTAGGACTCGGGCTGCAGGGTTGCCCGAAAAATAAGTGACAGAAGGATTTGTTGACCTGCAGTGCCTGGCCTGCCGGATTTTGAAGCAAAAGGCCGGCAGAGATGCCATCGTAAACCAGTTTCAGATAGGCGTCACGCTTGGTGATTTCTTGGAGGCGGAGGGCAGCTTCGTCCTGGGCAGCAGCCAGTTCACTTGAAGTGGCTGCTAATTCGGTATGAGCGTTTTCCAGGGAGTGGTAAGCTGCGCCTAAGTCCTGGAGGTGTTTTTCGACAGAGCGGGCCGCGGTAGCAATGTTGCGGGCCGTGTTCCGGAGCAAAGCATAAAGCAAGAAGGCGCTGATAGCGACAAAAAACCAGCCCTTAACGGTGGATAAAACCACGTAAAGCCTGTGGTCTGTCACAAACAGACCGAGCAGCCGGTCGGAGAAAAGAATCCACAGGGTGCTAAGGAAAGCGTAAATTAAAGTGATGGGCCAGGGAGACAAGCGGGGAATTTTGTCCGTGTGAATGGGTTGTTTACCGAATTTCAGCAAGCGGATGAAGTTCAAAATCCCTCAGTCCTCTCTGGCTTAAATTGAAAAATCCGAACATGAATGAAGAGGATTTTTTTACCGAAATCTATCTACATGATTCGGGGAGATTAAGGCTAATTCCTGCCAACGCATGGTCAAGACCTGAAGGATTTATTATTGATTTGTCGAATTTGTTACCTAGTAACTATGTGAAATTTTCTTAATTTTTTGGAGGGGCTTCGAAATGCATCAAGAACTCTATACGTTGACTAATGCTCAAAAATCCATTTGGGTAGCAGATAATCTGTATCCTTACACGAGTCAAGCAAATTTAGCTGCAACTGCAACGATCCATGAGTATGTTGATATCAAGTTGATGAACAAAGCAATAAATTTAGTCATAAAGCAAAATGACGCTCTCAGAATCAGAATCGTTAACTCTGACGGTACGCCCAGGCAATACTTTGCTGAGTTTGAAAGTAGAGACGTTGATACTTTGGATTTTTGCTATCAAAGCGGAGAAGAAGATTTTAAGCTATGGGTACAGGAAAAAACCGAAGAGCCCTTTGCGCTAATTGACTCTGAATTATTTCACTTCGCCATAATTAAACTATTTGATAAAACCGTGTTTTTTTTAAATCTTCATCATATCATTGTTGATGCTTGGGGCGTAGTGTTGGTGATAAGAAAGGTACTTCAGGAGTATTGGTTTCTAAAAAATGGAGTGGACAGGGATGATGCCGTAGAACCTTCTCTTATCGATCATATAAACACTGAATTGAAATTTATAGACTCCGAGCGCTTCGCCAAGCAAAGAAGTTTTTGGTCAGGTATATTCGAAACCGTGCCTGAATTCATTGAGATTCACCCTGAAAAGGGTTTACATAATCTCAAAGCGCAAAGAAAAAGTTATGTCTTATCCCCTGACATAAGCTTTAAACTACAAAACTTTTGTACGTTAAACGAAGTATCTTCATTCAGTGTTTTCTACGCACTGCTTGCACTCTATTTATTCAAGAAAACCGCGAAGAAAGACATCGTGATTGGAACGCCGGTCCTCAACCGCTCCGGAAATATAGAAAAGAATACCGTAGGGATGTTTATGCACAATATCCCTGCCAGAATATACATTGACCCCGGTTTAGACTTTTCAGCCTTTGTTACCGAATCTTTTAGGGAATTAAAAAAATACCTGCGCAATCAAAGGTATCCTTACAGTAATATCTTAAAGGATTTTCGCGAAAGACATCAATTCTCCGGTACTCTGATGGATGTTATATTAAACTTTCATAATGCAAGGTTTGATTCTGTCATAGATTATGAGGGAATCTGGCACTACTCAGGGGCGCAGACTAATTCATTATCTCTATCTGTGAGTGATAGGGCTGGCACAGGGATGCCGATTTTGGATTATGATTATTTACTTGAAGCCTTTGACGAAACTGAAATCGATCAAATGCATGCAAGTCTGAGCAATCTACTTACTGATGCCTTGGATCATCCTGGAAAGAGGCTTTCGGAGCTGTCTATCCTTTCCCAAACTGAGTTGAACATGATATTAAAAGGGCATAACCAGACTGAGTTAATCTATGATGCAAAAACCGTAACTGAACTTTTTGAGTATGAAGTTTACAAATCCCCGGAAAAAACCGCATTAATATTTGAGGGTAAAAGTCTAACCAATGCTGAGCTTAATCATAAAGCCAATCAGCTTGCCCATTACCTTCGTGCCCGGGGAGTAGGGCGCAATGCCATCGTAGGTTTATTGGTAAAGAGATCCTTGGAAATGGTGGTTGGAATTCTAGGGATACTTAAAGCCGGGGCCGCCTATCTTCCTGTTGATCCAAGTTACCCGGATAACAGGATTGCTTACATATTTAAGCAAAGTGATGTCAGGCTTATCCTTACGAACATAGATTATGAGGAAGACAAAGATTTCAATTGCCAGTTTGAGCACATCTCGTTCGCAAACACAATAATTTACAAAGGGTTTGATGGAAGTAATATAGAAAAGGCGGCTGAACCGAATGACCTGGCCTATGTACTTTACACATCAGGTTCCACAGGTAACCCGAAAGGGGTTATGGTACCACATAGTGCTTTATGTAATTTAATCCATGGGATTGCTAATGCGATCGACTTAGAAGGCAAAACGATGCTTTCCTTGACTACGATTTCCTTTGACATTTTCTTTTTAGAGACAATTTTGCCGCTTGCCCGAGGGATGCGGGTTGTTATTGCGAATGAGGATGAGCAGATCATGCCTAAGCTATTGCGGAACCTGATCAGTAAGTATCAAGTAGATATCATCCAAGCCACCCCATCAAGAATGAAACTAATTCTGGATGAGGGACATGATCAAAAAGCCCTATCCCGTTTGTCCTATGTCTTAATAGGAGGGGAAGAGTTCCCGGGCTCTTTGCTGCCTGAGCTTGAGCAAGTGACACGCGCCCAAATCTTTAATATGTATGGTCCTACTGAAACTACAGTCTGGTCAACCATGAAAAAGATTACTTCAAATGAAAAAATCACGATCGGCAGGCCAATTGCCAACACGCAAATCTATATGCTTGATGAGTATTTGGCTCCTGTCCCCATTGGTTCGGTCGGAGAAATCTTTATTGCCGGCGATGGGGTATCTTTAGGGTATCTAAATAATCCGGATTTAACGTTAGAACGATTCTTGGATAATCCATTTAACCCTGGCAAGAAAATGTATAAAACCGGTGATTTAGGGAGATGGCTGAGCAACGGTGACATAGAATTTTTAGGTCGAAATGATAACCAAGTAAAGATCAGAGGGTTCAGAATTGAGCTGGGGGAAATTGAGGCCCATCTTGTAGAACATGCGTTGATAAACGAAGCTGTTGTAACCGTTAGAGAAGATAAAACGGGTAAAAAATATTTATGTGCTTATTTAACCGGTAAAAGAGAGATTTCTGATGAAGAGCTAAAATTGCATTTATTAAAATCTTTACCGAACTATATGATTCCGGCCTGGTTTATCTGGCTTGAACATTTGCCACTCACTCCGAACGGGAAGCTGGATCGCAAATCGCTATCCGAACGCTTGGAGATTCCTAGCGTGCAGAAATCCAGTATATATGTTGCTCCGCGCAATGATACTGAGTTTAAGTTAGCCTCTTTGTGGGCTGAAGCACTTCAGCTTGAAAAAGTAGGAATTGACGATAACCTGTTTGCTCTAGGAGGAGATTCCTTATCAATTCTCGAGATAATGTCTGTAGCCTTATCCGAGGGATGGAAACTTAGTGCCCAAGATTTTTATGAATGTCCGACAATTAGGAGTCTAGCGGCTAAGATTAAAAGTGGGGCTGAGCTCAATGGCATTACGGAGGACGAAATCTTTCATGATAAATGGGAATTAGCGGATGGATATGATCTAAAGCCTATGGACATTGGGAACGTCTTACTAACTGGTACGACCGGTTTTCTGGGGATACACTTGCTTAGAGAATTGTTGGAGCAGTCAAGATGTGAAATCTATTGCCTTGTGCGGGGAAGTAACGCGAAACAGAGGCTGCATGACATGATAAACTTCTATTTCCCTGCCTTTCCTTCTATTTATCTTAAACGGATTATTGTCTTAAATGGGGATATCACCAAGAAAAATTTTGGTTTTACAGAAGGTGATTATCATTCCCTGGCTAGAAAGGTTCAAACCGTAATTCACAGTGCCGCCTTGGTTGACCATTATGGTCAGTTTACTAACTTTGAGAAAGTTAATGTGGAAGGAACCTCTGAAATAATTAACTTTTGCTTAAAGTTTAATAAGAGACTTAACCATCTCTCCACAGTTAGTGTTTCAGGTAATTTCAAACTGGATTATAAAAAACCCGAGGTCGTATTTAAGGAAAATGACTTTTTTATTGGGCAGGATTATAGATCTAATGTTTATGTCCAAAGTAAGTTCGATGCGGAAAACCAAGTTTTCAAAGCCCAAAGACAAGGCTTACGTGCAACGATTTTTAGAGTGGGAATTTTAACTGGGCGCTACTCAGACGGTCATTTTCAAATTAACATTGAAAAAAACGCGTTTTACCGGAGACTTAAATCCCTTTTTACCCTAAAGGTTGTGCCGACTAGTTTTAGGGGGCAGAGCTTAGAGTTAACACCCGTTGATTACTGTGCCCAGGCAATTATAAAAATCGTTAATGTTAACCAAACGAATGGACTGGCTTTCCATATATTTAATAATAAGAAAATAACTACCGACGATTTCTTGCGAATTTTGAAGAATTTAGATATTGCATTTGAAATATTAGAAGATATTGATTTTAATATTTATATTAATCATTTGTCAAAAACTAAAATAGGCAAGGAAATATTAAGTGGCATTATTTCAGAGCTTGTAATTAACGAGAAATTAGATTATGGTAATAGTATAGCTGTGGATTCGACATTTACAAACACTTACTTGCATAAATTGGGCTTCGTTTGGCCGATTATCGATGAAACTTATCTAAATAAAATTATTACTTATATGGAGAAAGTTAAGTTTTTCACTAAGGTATTTGAAAAAAGTTTAAGTTAGGATGTTTAATTTATGTTAGCTAAGGCATTAAACTTTTTTACTGGCCTAAAGCACTTGTATATACCTGAGGCTCAAAAACTTGAGTTCGATCAAGAACTTATTAGCATCAATTTTTACCGTTTGCGGAACTTAACTTTCATATTAATATTCGGGTCAATAATTTTACTTGGCACGGATTTTCTAAACAAACAAAAAGGTCTCTGGCTTTCAATTCCAGGCTATAAATGGTTATTCTATGTCCATTTACTTTTATTGTGCAGCATGCTTGCCCTTTTGCCTTTATTGTTATTGGCACGGAATAGCAACTCCAATCATATGCGGTGGCGCTCTTTTTATATAATACTTGTTACTTATTCGATAACGATTATTTGCACCTTGATTTCAATTGTTGATCAACTAATTCATGGACAGATTACAGTTTATATCTTGGGGTCAATAATAATTTCCGTCTTCGCTTACCTTAGACCATGGGCAAGCCTTAGGGTTTTTCTAACTTCTTATTTAGTTTTTTTAGTGGGAATCACCTTCGTTCAGCAAAACCCAGCCATGTTAAGGGGGCATTATATTAATGGCACTGTCCTGGCATTGTTAAGTCTGTTTTTATCTATCGTCCTCTATTATTCCAAAATAGCGGACTTCTTGAGTAAGAAAACGATTGAATGCCAAAAAGGTGAATTAGAACAAACAAATCACCAATTGAAGCGGACAAACTCCAAGTTGCAGGAATCTCTGTTGGCACTTGACGAGTCGCAAAACATTATTTTCACCTTGACGCTTGCCATGGAATCAAAGGATGCCTACACTCATGGACATTCGGAGCGGGTCGCTGA
The DNA here is from genome assembly GCF_054657415.1 of Paradesulfitobacterium aromaticivorans. Taxonomy (NCBI): domain Bacteria; kingdom Bacillati; phylum Bacillota; class Clostridia; order Eubacteriales; family Peptococcaceae; genus Paradesulfitobacterium; species Paradesulfitobacterium aromaticivorans. The sequence goes on from NZ_BAAHYT010000010.1 coordinate 1,401,751, forward strand.
ATATTCACTGGAGCTTGCTCGCTATCTTAATTTAGGCGAGACCGATCAGGTCCATTTATATCGTGCAGCAATTTTACACGATATCGGGAAGATCGGCATTCCGGATGCGATTTTGAATAAGCCCAGTATTTTAACCAGTGACGAGTGGTTAATCATGAAGTCTCATCCTGAGCGCGGAGAAACAATTTGCTCAAGGCTCAATTTTACGAAAGAAATTCTGCCAATTATCAGACATCACCATGAGCATTATGATGGAACGGGTTATCCTGATGGGTTAAGAGGGGAGTCCATTCCTTTTTTGGCGCGTATCGTAAGCATAGCCGATATGGTAGACGCTATCACTTCAAGACGCCCGTACCGCTCTGCAAGAACACTTGGACAAGCACTCGAAGAGCTAAGGAAACACAAGGGTACACAATTTGATCCAATTTTAGTTGAAGCATTTATTGAGCTTTATAAAAATAAAATTAATAGCGGGGTCATAGAACTTTCAAGTGCAACGATTTAATTGGTACGTTCAATGTGGGATAGGGGAAAGATGAGTGGGAGCAAAGACGATAGAGATTATGCTAATCCTATATCTAAGCTGGAATGTTATAACTTTTGCAATCATGGGTTTAGATAAATTTAAGGCTGTTACAAACAGATGGAGGATTAGTGAACACCACCTTTTAACGGTGGCTTTTTTCATGGGAGCTTTGGGAGTCTTATTAGGAATGAAAATTTTTAGGCATAAGACCAAGCACTTGAAGTTTATGGTTGGGGTTCCAGTATGCTTAATTATAAATCTTATTCTTCTCTATGGGGTGTATAAAAGCCTTGTATAGTCAGGTGAAAAATATTGCCAGCATCCAAGCTTGAACTACCCTTGCTGCCGGGCAATTAACCCATCAGCGTCCCTAATATAGGAATTAGGGCGTTTTACTGCTTAGCCTTTATCTGTCCCACAAGACAGATGAAGGCTATTTCGTTATCCCCATTACTCACGCAATAATGCCTTTGCCAATACACTATTAAAGATCGAGACACTGAGGGGGGAGTGCCATGAAACCTGTGGTTGAGGTACATAACTTGAGCATGAAGTATCAGTCTCTCAATGGGGAAATAAACGCTCTTGAAAATATTAACTTTTCAGTGCAAGAGGGGGAATTTGTGTGTATTGTCGGCCCCAGCGGCTGCGGCAAATCCACCCTTTTATCCATTATTTCAGGGCTGCTTGCTGCGACTGCGGGAACCGTTTTGCTCAGCGGGGAAAAGGTTAGGGGGACTTCCGCAAAAATAGGATATATGCTGCAAAAGGATCACCTTCTTGACTGGAGAACCATTTTTGAGAATGTAATGCTCGGGCTTGAAATAAGAAAAGCTGTGACACCCGAGGCTAAAGAGCATGCATTAAAATTGCTGCAGACCTATGGCCTGTATGAATTTCGAAATAAGTATCCCACCCAGCTTTCCGGAGGGATGAGGCAAAGGGTGGCTCTGATACGAACCCTGGTGACAGATCCTGAAATTCTTCTCCTGGATGAGGCTTTTTCCGCACTTGATTATCAAACAAGACTGGTAGTCAATGATGACATCTTTGCCATTATTAAAAAAGAAAATAAAACCGCCATTCTTGTAACTCATGACATTGCTGAAAGCATCAGCATGGCAGACCGAGTGATTGTCCTCTCCAAAAGACCGGGAACGGTAAAAAACATTTATTCCATCAGCTTAAGTATTGAAGCAAGGACCCCTCTAACCTCCCGCGAGGCTCCGGAGTTTCGCTATTATTTCCAAAAAATATGGAAGGAGCTTGATGTCCATGTCTGATCTGAAGTATGAAAACACTCCGGCCATGGCAGAGGCTTCCGCTGTTTCTTACAAAAATGATGCAGTTTCATCCTACTCTGCGCAAGAAATGTCCATGCAAGCTTCACCAGAACATAAAGAATACTTGCGACGCGTCAGGATGGGGAAGATTAGGGTTCGGTTAACACAAGCGCTGATCTTAATTGTGGCCTTAGCACTGTGGGAAATCTGTGCCAGAGCAAACATTGTGGACTCATTTATTACCAGCCAGCCATCGCGGGTCATTAAAACCATCATTAATTTATATGAACAGGGGGTCTTGTTCCAACACATTGGCATTACCTGTCTTGAAACAGTCATCGGTTTTGTGCTGGGTACACTTTTGGGCACGATCATCGCTGTGATCTTATGGTGGTCAGAATTCCTGTCCAAAGTCTTAGAACCTTATTTAGTCGTGCTCAATAGTCTGCCGAAAATTGCACTCGGACCGATATTTATCGTGTGGATAGGGGCTGGTCCAGCAGCAATCATTGTCATGACGCTGGCAATTTCTCTTATTGTCACAGTTTTGGAGGTGTTAAACGGATTTTTAGCGATTGACCAGGAAAAGATCAAGCTGGTGCAAACCTTTGGTGGGACGAAATTCCAGGTTCTTACGAAGGTATTACTTCCGGCCTCGTTCCCGACTATCATAAATGCCCTTAAGATTAACGTTGGGTTATCCTGGGTCGGGGTCATCGTGGGCGAGTTTTTAGTATCCAAAGCCGGTTTGGGCTACCTTATCGTCTACGGGGGTCAAGTGTTCAAGTTGGACCTGGTTATGACAAGTGTAATTATTCTGGGTGTGGCGGCAGCCTTAATGTACCAGGGGGTGGTTTACTTTGAAAAGCTCTTAGTTAAAAACAAAGGGAAGTGAAAAATCCCTGAAATCGAGACATAACATTGCAAAATTACATTAAATTAAAAGACTTAAAGGGGAGGATACTTATGAAACGGTTCATGCCCATACTTATCGTGCTGCTCCTAGGAATTTCGTTGATTCTGTCAGGGTGTGGCAATCAGAGTGAGTTAACTAAAGTTAAGCTTTCAGAAGTCACGCACTCTATCTTTTATGCTCCGCAGTATGTAGCTCTGACCCAGGGGTTCTTTAAGGAAGAAGGACTGGATATTGAGCTCACGAATGGCCAAGGGGCTGACAAAGTCATGACAGCGGTCCTTTCTGGGCAAGTGGATATTGGCTTTGCGGGACCTGAAGCCAGTGTGTACGTTTTTAACGAGGGCAAAGAGGACTATAGTGTGGTATTTGCCCAGCTCACAAATGGGGACGGAACCTTCCTGATGGGCAGAGAGCCTAATCCCGATTTTAAATGGAGTGATCTCAAAGGGAAGAGCGTCATCGGCGGGCGCAAGGGTGGAATGCCGGCCATTGTTCTCCAATATGTATTGAGTAAAAACGGACTGACGCTTGAAAAAGATGTTTCCATCGACACTACGATGCAATTTGCAGCCATGCCAGGGGCCTTTATGGGTGGCAAAGGGGATTATGTCATTATCTTCGAGCCCACGGCTTCAACCATGGAAAAAGAGGGCAAAGCATACATTGTAGCATCCCTAGGCAAGGAGAGCGGGGAAATTCCATATACCGCCTATTTCACGAAGAAGAGCACTATCGCGAATAACCCGCAACTGATTCAAAAATTCACGAATGCGATTTACAAAGGACAGCGCTGGGTAGCAAGCCATTCTCCCGAAGAAATCGCCACTGCCATTAAGCCCCAGTTCACTAATGACAGTGATGAGATTCTTATTAGTGCCATCAAACGCTATCAAGAACAGAATACCTGGAAAAAAGACCCCATTCTTAATGAGAATGACTTCTATCTCCTACAGGATATTATTAAGGATGCAGGAGAACTGAACAAAATTGCCCCTTATGAAAAAGTGGTGACCAGGGAATTTGGGGAAAAGGCCTTAAAGAATGTGAAATAGTGTCAGGTGTTATAAGCTCTCACCATGTTTATACATGAGTGAGGGCTCTGTTTTTTCCCGAATTAAGCAAGGTACCGCTTTATTACCGAGTTGCTGCTGCACTATTGATTGGAAAAAATTTCGAAATAAGTATTTATTTTTGGATGAGTTTTTGATACAATAACCTTATTAGGGAAAAGCTCAAGAATTAAATATGTAAGATGGATGGTATACCGGATGCCGTATACCGTATACTAAAGAGGTGATCCAAACTTGAAAAACCAATTAACTCCGATTAAACTCGATGATTTTGGCCCTATCAGAGAAACTGTTTTTTCCACTCTGCGCAATGCAATTTTAGACGGCAAACTCAGGCCGGGAGAACGCCTTGTTGAGCGGGATATCGCAGAAAAGCTCGGGATTAGCCGCACTCCTATTCGGGAAGCGATCCGTAAACTGGAACTCGAGAGGTTGGTAGTCCATATCCCACGCAAGGGAGTGGTAGTGGCAGGGTTTAGCAAAGAAGAAGTAATGGAAATACTTGCAATCCGCAGTGTTCTGGAAGGTTTGATCTGCCGCTTTGCGGCTGAGAAGATCGAGGATAAACAAATTGAACGGCTGGAATACCTTTTGGAGCAAATAAATCAGGAGCATCAAAAGGGGAATGTGAAAAAGGTAAACACGCTTCATGACAAATTTCACGAAACCATTTACCGTGCAGCCGAGAGCCCGCGCTTGTACGATTTGCTGAGCACATTAGGGGAATATATAAGAAAGTTTGCTCAGATAGGGTATACCAAACCCGGACGGACGGAGAAAGCCCTCAAGGAACACCAGGAGGTTCTTAATTCCTTGCGCAACCGTGATACGAAACAAGCTGAAAGCATGGCCGTTAAACACGTTGAAAACTCACGTGACGCTTACCTCGAAGCTTACATGATGAATCACTTTAAAGAGGAATAGCTTTCTGGAGGAATAGGTTTGGCAAATCGGGAATATAGTTGATATAAGTAAGGCAGATGGCATCCCGTATACCAAATAATACTGATACGGCTCCGTTGAGTGGCATTACATCGAAATGTTCAATATCTGTAATGCGGCTGAGCGAATTGCTAGCGCTGACGATTGATCCGGGCAAAAAACTGATCAAGCTCAGCAGGGGTAGTATCCAAGAACTCGGCGAGCTGGTCATGATTCAGTGCAAGGGCTAAACCGTCTGCTAGCAATTGAGCAGCAAACCCGTATTTGAGTTGAAACTTCCTGGATGCACGGTAACCCTTGGAACTTAACGTCAGCATAATACCATCTCCTCGGTGATAAAGGAAAAGTGAAAGCGGGAGTCTTTTGGTGGCACTTAGCCATCGGATAAAGAAAACTTACTTTGAATGAAGTTTAGTTGCACTTATCCAGGGGCTTAGTGACACTTATCTTCCGCTTAAGAAGCGGAAGTCGTAGTGACACTTAGCCATCGGATAAAGTATACCCGGATACGACAGCAAATATCTTTAGTTAGCAAAGAAAGTATTACTCGGTTAGAGTCAGAATTTTATGTCGAATAGTAGTGTAATATACTGTAAAATAATTAAAGGATTTTCCAAGCCGGTATAGAAGTCATTTATATCGGTACAGGATTCATTAATACGAGCATAAATGCTTGGTACGCTGGCAGCAATTAAATTTCAGAGCTATGGCATACCGTATACCATAACAAGCGAGAACCTGGAGTAAGAGAACATATAACCATCCTTGTGATGGTATCCCGTATACCAAAACAGAGGGGGTGGGCCTTCTGACAGGAGATAATATTATCGAACTTAGAGTCAAAGAAGGTTTGGCAGAAGATGTGCGCAAGGGAGTCGTTCGTCTTAATAAGGAAGATATGGACTTGTTAGGACTTAAATCCGGGGAGGTTGCCCTGGTTAAGGGAACAAGAGCGACAGCTGCCAAGGTTTTAGCTGCTTTCAGCGATGTATATGGAGAGCAAATTGTTCAGATGGATGGCATGATTAGGAGAAATGCCGGAGTTAGCCTCAATGAGAGAGTGGTAATTACCAAAACAGAGAGCAAGAAAGCCAAGAAAGTTGTTCTTTCGCCCTTGGAAAACTTCTCTGAGTGGCGCAAAGAAGACGAGAAAGAGATATGTACTGTCCTGAGGGGTGTCCCGCTGCTGATTGACAATGAGTTATCCCTGGTGTTTTTTGGGCAGCAGGAGAAGGGCTTCCGAGTTCTGGGCACGGCCCCTTCGGGTGCGGTAGTTGTAACTGTTGACACAGAAATCCATATTTCTGTGCCCGAGATCAGTGGAGTGAATAAGGGAAGAATCACTTATGAAGATATCGGCGGGCTTACCAGACAGGTGCAAAAGATCAGAGAGATCCTTGAACTTCCCTTAAGATTTCCGGAAGTTTTCAGAAAACTGGGGATTGAGGCTCCTAAAGGAATACTCCTATATGGTGCCCCCGGTACCGGTAAAACCCTAATTGCCCGGGCAGTGGCAGCTGAGACCAAGGCGCATTTCATTCATGTGAACGGTCCGGAAATTATGCATAAATTCTACGGGGAAAGTGAAGCCAAGCTGCGGGAAGTCTTTAACGAAGCCAAACGCCATGCTCCAAGCATTATCTTTCTTGATGAACTTGATGCCGTGGCACCCAAGCGTTCAGACGTCCATGGCGAAGTAGAAAAACGGGTAGTCGCCCAATTATTGGCACTTATGGATGGCCTGGAAAACAGGGGCCAGGTCATAGTTATCGGAGCCACTAATATTCCGACCGCGCTTGATACCGCTTTGAGAAGGCCAGGGCGGTTCGACCGGGAGATCGCTATCCTCCCTCCGGACAAAGAGGGACGCCTGCAGATTCTCAAGATCCATACCAGGAGCATGCCCTTGGCAGCAGATGTGGACTTAGTCCATCTGGCCCAGATTACATATGGGTATGTCGGCGCAGACTTAGCAGCTTTAGCTAAAGAAGCAGGTATGACTGCACTAAGAAAAATACTGGCTGCGGGTGATTATGACAGCGCGATCCCATCGTTTGAAGTTGCGATGGAGGATTTCAACTCTGCTTTGCGTGAGGTAGAACCTTCAGCAACGAGGGAGTTCTATTCCGAAATTCCCGATATCAGCCTGGATCAAGTCGGGGGCTTGGTAGATGTCAAGGATACATTACAACTCTTATTAGAACTGCCGTTGCATAATCCGGATATGTGCAAGGAATACCACTTTATCCCGCCGCGGGGAATACTGCTCACTGGTGCTTCCGGAACGGGCAAGACTCTTTTGGCAAAGGCAATTGGCAGGGCTTCCAAACTGAACTTTATTACGGTCAACGGGCCGACCCTTTTGTCTCGCTGGCTCGGCGAAGCTGAGAAAGCCCTGCATGAGCTCTTTGTCAAGGCCAAGCAAACGGCACCCTGTATTTTGTTTTTTGATGAGCTTGACGGACTTGTGCGTTCGCGGGCCGAGGGCAACAACGGCATGTCAGAACGGCTAATCAGCCAGCTTGTGTTAGAGTTTGACGGGATCGATCAAGTTGAAGGGGTAACCGTCTTAGCAGCGAGTAACAGGCCGGAATTCCTTGATCCCGTGCTCTTTAGGGCCGGTCGGTTTGAGTATATCCTAGATTTTCCGTTACCCAAAACCAGTGAGCGCGAAGAAATCCTAAAAATCCATACGGCGGAACTTCCGCTTGACCCTTACCTGGACTTAAGTGAGCTGGCAGAACTCACAAAGGGGATGAACGGTGCAGAATTGGCTACCTTGTGTCATAAAGCCTCATTTATTGCCTTGAGACAATCAATGGGACAAGACACAAGGGTCAAGATAGATCAAATGATATTCAGCAAGGCCCTAGCAGAAATTACCCCTCGGGGTGAAATTGAAGGAGGTGAACCGAAGAAGACCGGGAGAAAAACAGTCGAAGTGTTAAGGTGATTTTGGAGAGGAGGCTAAAATGGTGTCAAGCAACAAATTGTTTGAAGAGCCAGGCCTAAAACAAATTACGGTTTGGGCCCGGGGAGTTTATGAGAACAAGGAAGCCCGCGACGTCGTTGTCGCCTTGACTGAAGCCGCAGCCAAGGAAGGGAAGTATGTTCAAGCTTGGGAAAACTATGTTGATTTGCCAGACCGCATCTATGTTCCGGTGCGTGCTTACGGGAAAATTAGTGATCAGCCGATTGAATCGAAATATGTGTATGAAAACGAAACCCCTGATATTGTGGTGCTGACCGAAGAGACTCTGGTCAAAGGGGTTGACATCTTAGAAGGTATCAGACCTGGTGCCGTCCTGGTTGTTAACACAAAAAGACCTGCCGAATATCTGTTCAAATTCATCACCACAGGCACTGAAAATCTTAAATCAATCATCACAGTTGATGCTTCAAGCTTAGCTAAATCAATTATCACGCTCTCCGGGGCCGAGGGTGCAACGGATGCCTCCGGTATCGGTAAAGGACTTGGAGCTCCTTTGGCGGCGGCAGTGGTCAAGGCTACCGGAATTGTCTCGTTTGAAAATCTTCTCAGCATCATCGCCAATAAGCAGGCTGCTAAAACTGCTTATGACAAAGCTCAGGTTGTGGAAGTGAAAAGATTAGTTAATGCCGGTTAGGCTTAACCAAATATTTTTTAGGAGGTGCAAGACAGTGAGTATAGCTCCAAAGGAAGTGCCGTTTGCCGGAACAGTCCCTTCACCCAAGACCGAAAATGAAGGAATGATTACCGGTAGCTGGCGGACCCGTCGTCCGATCTTAGATACAGACAAATGCACGGAATGCCTTATCTGTTGGATCAGCTGTCCGGATTCATCCATCAAACCGACAACTGCGGGTATGGAGTTTAACTTGAAGTACTGTAAAGGGTGCGGTATTTGCAACGAAGTCTGCCCTGTAGGAGCCATCAGTTTGGTGCCTGAATTGGACTTTGAGGATTAGATTGTAGGAGGTGAACAAAAAATGGGAGTTGTCAAGCGGATTTCCGGTTGTGTAGCTACTGCCACGGCAGTTAAGCTCGCTGATGTTGATGTGATTTGTTCGTATCCAATTCGTCCCTATACCGGTATTATGTCGGAACTGGCGCGCATGGTAGCCGATGGGGAATTGGATGCAGAGTTTGTCTATGGTGAAGGGGAACACGGACAATTAAGCGTTGTCTATGGTGCCTCCGCCTCAGGAGCCCGTACTTTCACTGGAAGTTCAGGCGTAGGCGTAACCTATGCCATGGAAGTGTACTCCCCGATTTCCGGGGAAAGGCTTCCGGTTCAGATGGCGATTGCCGACCGAACACTCGACCCGCCGGGAGACTTCGGTTCCGAACATACGGATGCACTGTGCTGCCGTGATCAGGGCTGGCTTCAGGGCTGGGCTGCCACGCCGCAGGAGGCCTTGGACATGACCCTTATGTATTATCGGATCGGAGAAGATCCCCGGGTGCTCTTGCCCCAATACGCCTGCCAGGACGGCTATTTCGTATCCCATATTTTAGGGGAAGTAGACATCCCCGAAGCTGCCAAAGTCAAAGAATTCCTGCCTCCCTATAAGAATCACCATGTCCTTGATGTACGCAAACCCCAGATCATCGGAGCCCAGATGGAGCCCAAAATGGGACCGGGCATGCAGTACCAGCGTTATCAGGCAATTGAAGGTTCCCGCAAGGTGATCGAAGAAGTCCATGATGAATTCGGACGGCTGTTTGGACGCAAATACAACCCATGGGTCGAAGAGTTCATGACCGATGATGCAGAAATTGCGCTCTTCATTCAAGGCGGCCATGCTGAAACAGCGAAAACCGTCGTGCGTCGTCTGCGCAACCTCGGAGAAAAAGTCGGTTTAGTTCGTTTGCGGACCTTCCGTCCGTTCCCGACTCAGCAAGTCCGTGATGCTCTTTTGAAATTTAAGGTTGTCGGAACAGTGGATAACTCCGTGAACTTCGGTATTTCCGGAGCGGCCGGCGTGCTCTTAACTGAGGCTCGCACTGCGATGTACGGTCTGGGTGACAAAATCCCAACGGTAGGTTTTGTGGCAGGTTTAGGCGGTGAAATGATTACCCATGATGAGTTCTACAAAATGTTCATGAAACTAAAAGAAGTTGCTAAAGCCGGAAAAGCGGACAAAGAAAACTACTGGCTGCCATTCGAACTGTAAGCTTTGAAAGGAGGGAATCAAGTGTTAGAGGAAATCAAATCTTTACGTAAGGCACCTGAAGAAGAATATTATGTTCCGGGGCACCGCACCTGTGCCGGCTGCGGTCCGGCCCTGCAATACCGCCTGGTGGCCAAAGCTGCCGGCCCCAATACTATCTTTATAGGCCCCACAGGATGTATGTATGTTGCGAATACAAGTTATGGCTGCGGCCCGTGGTCAGTTCCCTGGATTCATGCTCAGATCACCAATGGTGGCGCTGTGGCATCTGGGATTGAGGCTGCCTACAAAGCAATCATTCGCAAGAAAAAGACAGACGCGGAGTTTCCTAACATCATCGTCATGGCCGGGGATGGCGGATCATCTGATATTGGCTTGCAAGCTCTTTCCGCTGCCTTCTACCGCGGGCATAACATTCTGTTTATCGCTTATGACAACGAGTCCTATGCCAATACCGGGATTCAGACTTCACCCACTACTCCGTATGGAGCTTGGACCACCTTCTCCCCTGCCGGCCCGGTTATTCCGGAAGGAAAAAAGTTAATGCCTAAAGATCTCCCGAAAATGATGGCTCATGGACATCCGGAACTTAAATACCTCGCGACAGCTTCTCTGTCTTATCCGCTTGACCTGATGAATAAAGTGCGCAAAGGCTTAAACGCCGAAGGCCCGGCTTTCTTGTACATCCATGCTCCGTGCCCGAAAGGTTGGAGTTTCCCGGCTGACAAAACGATCGAAATAGGTAAATTAGCAGTCGAAACCGGGATGTTCCAACTCTACGAATTGCACGAAGGACAGTACAAACTCACTTATCAGCCCAAAGAGATCAAACCTGTAGAAGAATATCTCAAGCTCCAGGGGCGTTTCTCCCATCTGCAGCCTGAACATATTCAAAAACTGCAGCAGTTTGCTAACGGCAGGTTGAAAGAAGTGGGTATCGAAGTCAGCGTCCCTGCTCAGTAATAAACCAACTATATCCCCAAAAAGCAACCCCGGGTCGGTTTTACGGCCCGGGGGAGCGTCTCTTGCCTCAATTTTAGCCTGGTGTTCGTCACAGGGATTTTCGAATGGAAATATTGAATGCTTTAGGGATTTTCGTTTGGAAACTGCTAGGTTCTGAAACGCGAAAAATCAATCACTATTTTGTTGGAAAACGTGTAATAGAAGCCTGAAAACAAAAAGAGAGTCTAAAAAAAGGGGAAAATTATCAGAATATTCGCGCATGGAGGGAGGTGAGGGTATGACATAGAGAAATAGAGCGCTTTATGCATTGTTTTGTGCATGAAAAGAAAAAGGAGGGTGGTCTGTTTTATGGAAAGCAGCCAAAGTATCAACCCTAAAGAAGTTTATGGTCCGATTTTAGGGAATCGCTGGGTCCAACTGATATCTGCAGTTATTGCCATGATCATGATTGCTAATTTACAGTATGCCTGGACTTTGTTTACACCTAGCCTTAAGACAGCTTTTGGTACCTCCCTGACGGCGATTCAATTTGGTTTTACACTGTTTATCTGGTTTGAAACCTTTGCCCAGCCGATTGAAGGGTATTTACTGGACCGTTTTGGACCCCGCATGTTCTTTACTGCTGCAGGAGTAATGGTTGGTGTCGGTTGGACAGGAATGGGTCTAGTTGAATCTTTAAAGGGTCTTTACTTCTTTTATGCTTTAGCCGGACTTGGTGCCGGGTTCATTTACGGTGGCAGTGTTGCCGTAGCTATCCGCTGGTTCAGCGACAAACGCGGTTTAGCTGCAGGCATAATTGCAGCTGGCTTTGGTGCAGGTTCTGCCCCGTTTATCCCGATTATTGGCAGCATTATCGAAAAATCCGGCTATCAGGCAGCATTTATCTCCACCGGTATCTTCCAGGGTCTCGTAATCTTAATCGTTGCTCAACTCTTGCGTTATCCTCCCGGCAATCAGAAACACGCTGCTCATGCTCAAGTAGATGACAGTGATCCTAATCGAGGCTTCAAACCATGGGAGGTTTTGCGCCAACCTCAATTCTACTTGATCTATATCATGTTCCTCTTTATGACAATCGGGGGTTTAATGCTCACCGCGAATGCCAAGCCGTTTGCTAAAGATGTCGGTGTAATCCAGTATTTCGTTATTTTAGGGGTTACCATCGACCGTATCGGAAACGGAGGTGGCAGGATATTCTGGGGCTGGCTTTCCGATAAGTTCGGTCGGGAAAACATCATGTTTATCGGCTTTACCCTCAATGCCATATTCACCGCAACTTTCCCGTTCTTCGGCACGAGCGGCTGGGGTTACGTTATTTGGATGTTCCTTATCATGGGGACATGGGGTGAACTGTTCTCCCTCTTCCCGTCATTAAATGCAGATCGCTTTGGGACTACATTTGCCGCCAGCAACTATGGCCTTCTCTATAGTGCCAAAGGATTTGGCGGTATTTTAGGAGGGGTCGTTGCGACTGCGATTGCAAGCACCTATGGCTGGACAGTGGTATTTGTGGGCTCAGGTGTTCTAGCTTTCGCCTCCGCATTAGGCGCTCTGATTGTTAAAAAGCTGCCTAAACCCACACGCCCGGGAATGTCTATAGATAAAGGAATCAGCGAGGGAGTCTAAAACGAATTTAAGTCAATAAGGGTTCTCACCGTAAAGGTTTAGAGTAGAAGTTCTTTAAAAAATAACCCTGGGTATGAGGTAATCGGATTTTGTCATTTAGGGGAGTAATCTTTGCCAGGTTTACCCCATACTATAGCGATTACCTTATCCCCAGGGCCAAAATTTTTTCTAAGAATAATCCTATTATAATCGCTTTTACAGGTGTTTGCAATAGGTTATTGGTATACCAGTATACCAAGGGAAAATGGAGCATGTTCATTAGAACCGGTGACTGCAAAAAGCTGGTGCGCAAATTTAAGCTCAGGAGGGTATGTTTAATGCAAGAACTAAGCCTTAACCCCAGTTCCATGGCTTACTTCTTTTATCCTGAATTAATTGATGCGGTTCCAGCTTATAAAAAGAATAAATGGGGTAGTAAAGAAAGTCTGGCTATCTATACGGCGCTGGTTGCGCTGCAGGAACAAACCAATATTAATATTTCCCTAATAAATAAGAAGGTTCTTCCTGGGAAACATGTCTTTATAGTGTATAATAGCAAAGAGTGGGTCAGTGGCGGGTTAGAACAAATAATTTCTCAGAGTTTATCCAGTTGTGGGCAAGCCAAGGTAAAAAACCTAAGCCAGCAAATTCTCCAGGAAAATATGGGCTATCGTTTCTTTGTTCAAACTAAAGTTCAGGAAGAACTTATGCTCAAGGGATTGCTGTTAAAGGAGGTTTCGCCACGGCCACTTATCGGCTCGCGCGTGAGCATAAGGGAAAACCTTAAAGACAAAACCCTGCTTAGAAGAAAACTTCCATTACTGCAGGTTATGCTGGAGCAATTTGCCCGCCAGGAACCGGAACTAGCCAAGCTTCTGGCTAAAGATGTAGCCAGAAGCTTGACGCACCCGGTAGCTGCCGGACTGTTCGCATAGATAAGGGAGAGAAGGAAATGAATAAAATTCCGGTACAGGTTGAAAGCGATATTTTTCCTACTTATCAAGATACTCCGGTCGGGCGCTTACTGGAGTATCATAATCTGAAAAAAGCTCATAAGAAGTATTCCTCCCCGGAAATCTTAATCGGGATGTGTATGGATCACCGTAAGAGCCTGAATATCCCTCCTAATTTTGCGTATATCATCCGGACAGGGGGAGGGAACTTGCGGTACAACGAATTCAAGGTGTCTTTTGCGATAGGAGTGGGAAATGTAGGAGCAATTGTTCTCATTGCCCATAACAATTGCGGTATGGTAAATTTGATGTCCAAGAAATCAGACTTCGTTAATGGATTGGTAACTAAAGCCGGGTGGGACTACGCCGAGGCGGAAGAACACTTTCTTAATTTCGCCCCGATGTTCGAGATTGATAATGAATTGACATTTGTGGTCAGTGAAGCGAAAAGGCTGCGCTGGCGTTATCCTAAAATACAGGTGGCACCGTTATATTATAAAGTTGAAGATAATTTGCTTTATCAGATAGAAGAAGGGTAATGGAAAATATCGAACGCTGAAAGACTTTTTCAGACAATCTAATAAGAAACGGACTGTCTCCAAGCACTGCTTGTGTGACAGTCCGTTTCTTTTGCCCTGGACACAGTGCTTCACAGATTGTTCACAAATTGTTTTAGATTCCCTCATTTTCTTGACACAGAATGAACAAAGCTATCCTCTAAACTTAAGCATACGGCAAATCTTGGCGGATAGATCGTGCAAAAGATTGAGAGGAGAGCAGGAATGAGCAAGGAGCTAAATGAAAGAAAAATCAAAAGAACAATTGAGAGAACAATCGAGAGAACAAGTACGAACAGGAACAAAAAGGTTTTAGCATTCATGGTCTTATTAAGTATGTTTATGACCGCTTTAATTCCAGGAGTGAGCCTGGCGACTGAACCCTTGAGTTTACAATTTGCATCTTATTCTGATTCGACCTTGAGTACAGGAGTGCCTGAAACAATTTTCTTCAATGTCTACCGGGACTATAATTACAATTTTACGGGTACTATCACAGCCAGCATAACTAATCTGGATGGAACGGTTCAGGAGTATGCGGTCGCGGGCACGCAAAATCCATATTCCATCGCGAACGTCAGCCTAAGTACTGCCGGTACATACACCTTGAACATCTCAGATAAGGAGGGTAATACTGTCACGGGGATACTTAGCGCAGTCGATTCGTTGGTAAGGACTTTTACATCAGGCACCCTGACCTTGGACACTTTGAGTACAGTCACGGTCAAATTGACGGACCTGTACGGAAGCGATCTCGGTAAAAAAGCAGTTACGATTGACGGTTCCGGGGTGGGAGCGAATCCTGCTGTGCAAAACTTTACCACCCTTAATGATGGAACCTTTACTTTTTCCATGACCCCTACCCAGGAGGGAGTGGTAAAAGTAATTTACGCAGGGGACGTGGTCAAGACGATTGAGCTCAAAATGAGCACAACCCCTGGTGCCAGGATCGGCGGACTTTCGCAAAGCAATGCAGAGCTATCTATTGAGGTGGCTCGCGCAGGCTGGAAAAGTGCTGAAAATGTCATTCTTACGCGCGATGATATGCTGTCTGACGCCATGGTGGCAGTGCCCTTAGCCAAAAAGTTGGATGCCCCGATCTTAATGACCGCACGTGATTCTCTTGATCCGGCTATACTAGCGCACATACAGGCTTTAAGTGCGCAAACGGTCTACATTATTGGGGGGACGGCTGCGGTATCCGCGCAAACCGAGTCGGAGCTGCAGGCTCACGGCTATAAAACTGAGCGCTTAGCCGGCTTTGACCGGTACGGCACGGCAGCCGCAATTGCGGAGAAGGTTGGGCCTGCGGATACTGTGTATTTAGCCTCTGGCTACGGTGAGCCTGATGCCCTCGCAGCCAGCGCCCCGGCAGCTCTTCAAGGAATACCTATCCTGCTTTCAGACGTAAATGAGATTCCGGGTGTGACGGCAGGCGTTCTGGATTCCTTAAAACCGCAAAATATTAAACTTCTTGGCGGCACAGCGGTAATCAGCAAGGGTGTGGAAGACAAGCTGGGCCAGGAATACTCGGTAGAACGCTGGGGCGGCATTGACCGTTATGCTACCGAACAAATTATCTTGGACAAGACTTTTGTTCCGGATTCGCCGGTCTATTTCACCTCTGCCTTAGTCACTGCGGCTGATGTGAATGGAGGCAGGTTGTATGGGGATGCGCTGCTTACCGCTGCCTTGGCTGCCAAAAACAAAGGGTTTGTTATAACTTTGCCCTCCAGTGAGTCTGGATTTTCCTTGTCAACTGCCCCGTATTTCTTTCTGCTAATGAACAAGAATGATATCTCTGAAGCTACAGTGGTCGGAAACAAGGAAGCTATAAGTCCCATCTTAGAAGATAGGCTTAACCGTTTATTAGCAGAGTGACCAAGAGTAATCGAGAGTAATCGAGAGTAATCGAGAGTAATCGAGAGTGCTTGATGAATGCATGAGAGGAGAGTTCGGAATTGAAAAAACCTTCACCCAGGGGTATTGCTTTGCTACTGGCACTTTTGCTCGCGTTGGGTGCTGCAGCAACGGTTTTCTACAATAAATCACGCCAAACGGTTAATCAAACCACAGAGACGAATACCATCATCACTGCCCAGAAGAAAGACGTAAAAATTTCGCTGGCTGCGGACGGAAAAGCAGTTTTCCCGGTGACAAACCTTAAATTTAACAGTAACGGGATGATAACTAAGATCCTGGTGCAGGAGGGGCAGCAAGTTAAGCAAGGGGACATTTTAGCCCGTTTGGAAACAGAAAACTTAGAAAATCAAGTCAAACAGGCGCAAGCGAACTATAACTCAGCGGTGGCCAAGTACCAAAAACTTGTGGCGGGGCCAAGTGAAGCTGAGCGGCAAGCGAAGCAAGTAGCGGTGGATAATGCTGAGAAAGCGTTACAGGTTCAGCAAGCAGCGTATGATTACAAATTATCCTTATTAAATGACGGGAAGACAACGGAATCCGATATTTTAGCTGAAGAATCTAAATTGGAAGGGGCTAAAGCTCAGTTAGAGACTGCCAAAGCCCAATTGGCGTTGTTAACCCCGGCTGACCCATACGATTTAACTACAGCCGATGAGGCTGTCAAACAGATGGAAGCATCTTTGGCCACCGCGAACAAAAACTTAAGGGAAGCTGTCCTGGTGGCTCCGGTGAGCGGAGTTGTAGCAGCTGTCAACGGCAGAGTGGGAGAACTGGTTTCTTCCTCCGGTAATCCCCTAATTGTACTGGCTGGTTCACAGGAGGTAACTGTTGATTCCTATATCATCGAGGATGATATAGGCAAAATCTCAGTCGGTCAGGATGCAGAAGTTGCTTTTACAGCCATACCCGATACAGCGTATGAAGGAACAGTGAATTTCATTTCCCCTACGCCAATCATCGACCAAAGCGGGATCGTTACCTATAAAGTAGCGGTGACAATGACCGCGCCTGCAGAGGAAATTAAGAATGGCATGACAGCGACGGTTTCCTTTATCGCGCAACAGGTCAAAGGAGCGATAACAGTTCCGGTGGAGGCAGTGGTTAGGGTAAATGGGGCTCCGAGTGTTGAGGTGCAGCATTCCGACGGAAGTTCAGAATGGATTAAGGTTAAAGCCGGACTAACTGACGGTAAGATCGTGGAAATCAAGGAGGGTTTGCAAGCTGGGGACAAGGTCATTATCCGGAAAGTTGTTTCCGCTAAACAATAGGCAGGAGGGGATGATGTGAACGCTGACATTGTTCAGTTAGATGGTATCCATAAAGAATTTGCGATGGGAAAAGAAACGGTCCAGATTCTGATCGATGTAAGTCTCTCAATCAAAAAGGGAGAATTTGTAGCCATTATGGGAGCTTCAGGGTCCGGAAAATCCACACTTTTGAATATTGTCGGGTGTCTGGACAAACCGTCAGCCGGTTCATATGTGCTGGACGGACAGCTTATCAATAACCTGGGTGATGATGAACTATCCCGGATTAGAAACCGCAAATTGGGATTTGTGTTTCAAAGTTTTAACTTGCTGCCGTATTATACGGCGCAGCGGAATGTAGAGGTGTCACTCTCTTATCAAAACCGCAAAGACCGTAGCGAGGTCGCTAAATCACTTTTAGAAAGGGTAGGGTTGGGGCACCGTCTCAATCATAAACCGGCAGAAATGTCAGGGGGGGAGAAGCAGCGTATCGCTATTGCCCGCGCTCTTAGTACGAATCCAGACATTATCCTCGCTGATGAACCTACGGGTGCGCTTGATAGCAAATCAGGCACCCAGGTGATGGACATTTTCAGAGAGCTGCACCAGGAAGGAAAAACGATTATCATGGTTACGCACGACCGTAGCATTGGAGAATTGGCTGAGCGTATTATCATGTTCAAAGATGGGAGGATCGAGCATGGGGATACTCGAAACCATTCGCTTGGCACTCGATGGCATATGGCTTAACAAAGTACGCTCCATGCTTACGATGCTGGGAATTATTATAGGAACGGCTACGATCATCCTGGTTGTAGCCGTAGGTATGGGAAGCAAACAAAGTGTAGATGATCAGTTTTCGCAAATGAGCGTGACCACTATTTATGTCATGGCCAACAGTCAAGGCTCAACTATCTCTTCGAAATTAAATATCAAAGATGTCGAAGTGATTCAACAAAACGCACCCTCGGTAGCGGCAGTTGCGCCCCAAATTTCCGGCAAGGCTGCGGTGAGTGCCAATTCCAATACCCAATCCGTAACCGTGCTTGGAGTAACGCCAGAGTATCAGGGCATGACTAATCTAGAATTTAGCGCCGGGAATTTTTTCGCAGAAGAGAGTATCGCCGCCAAAGAAAAGGTTGCTGTGCTCGGTTCGGATATTGCGGAAACTCTGTTCGGACCGACACCAGGTTTAGTGGGGCAAACCATTAATATAAATAATAAGAAATTTACGGTAGGGGGAGTAATTGAAAGAAAAGGGGAGACTGTGGGGAATACCAGTATTGATGAAGGGGTTTTTATTCCGTATTCCACAGCCCAGACCTATATTCTTGGAACCAAGGTTACCCCGAGGCTAACGGTGCAGGCTAAGGATCTGGCGAGTGTGAAGACGGCCATGGCAGAAATCACGGAAGCTTTACGGGAAGCGCATAAGCTCCGTCTTAACATGGCCGATGATTTCCAAGTGCGAGATGCCGGCAGCCGTTTAGCAGCTGCCCAAGAAACTGCCCAGACCATGTCTGTATTGCTCGTCTCGATCGCCGTCATTGTGTTGGTGGTTGGGGGGATTGGGATTATGAATGTGATGCTGGTATCAGTGCGTGAAAGGACCAAGGAGATCGGCACTCGCAGAGCACTGGGGGCGCGCAAGCAGGATATCTTAAGGCAATTTCTATTCGAAGCGATTGCGCTTAGTATGTTCGGTGGCTTGCTGGGACTGGCAGTTGGGGAAGCGGCTATCCCCCTGCTTAAATATTTACAAGTTGAAACTGTGCGTTCTTTACAAGGAGTGCTGATCGCTTTGGCCTTTTCCGGAATCGTTGGGGTATTTTTTGGATTTTATCCGGCCAAAAAAGCGGCAGAATCCAATCCGATTGAGTCATTAAGATACGAGTAAGCGAAAAGGGGTTGTTACCCATATGAAAGTACCCTATATGAAAGGCGGAGGTTGTGAATGATGTTACACGGTAAGGGATCAGGATTAAAGGGATTGATGTTTAAGAAATCGGGATCTAAGAGACTGGGCTTTGAGACATCTAGGTCTAAGACAGAAACTATAATAAGACTTACAGGTTTTATTTTATTAGGGTCTCTACTTATTGGGCTTAGCGGGTGTGCCTCAAATAGCACCTCGTCCAATTCGTCTGCTCAAACAGGTTCAGCCACTGCTGGTTCCACCCCTGCGGCTGCTGCGAATTCGGGTACAGTCTCTGGCTCATCGATCGATCCAGAGCAGCCAGAGCGGGTAGCAGAGGTTTATGGCAAAGTTAAATCTATTCAGGGGAATGTTGTCTTAATTGCGGAAATGCAGCGGCAGCAGACAGGAGCCCAATTGTCAGTTGAAGAAAAAGCTAAAAGGCAGGAGCAGATGCAATCCTTAAGTGAGGAAGAACGGAGAAATCTGCAAGCTTCCCAGGAGGTTATGACCGGTAGAAACATAACAATTACGGTACCGGTGGGGATTCCTGTAAAAGTCAAAGCTTCCGGCGCAAGTGGTGGGACGGTTGAAGATGGCACAATTGCCAGCATCAAAGCTGGGAGCATCGTAAATATGTGGACTGAGACAGGGGATTCCGCTACGGCAGAATATGTGAGTATCTCTACGAGGTAGCCACTTTAACTTTTTAGGCTGGGTCGTGCGTAAAACTTTTTAGGCGGAATTAGAGAAATTTGAGAGTTTCCGTCTTGAGAACAGACAAAATATGGTATATAATTATGACCAGGTGATAAATTAGCACCTGGTCATAATTATTTTCGAAATTTCAAAGCATAAATGCAATGTTGGGAAATTAGTGTGTAACCTTGTGGGGAGGGGATTTGATGCAAAAGGTTGTTTTCGATGAAGATCGATGCAAAGGGTGTGAACTTTGTGTCGGGGCCTGCCCAGTTAATATCATTCAATTAGGAGAGAATTTGAACTCGATGGGGTATCACCCGGCTCAAGCAACTGAGCAGGACAAATGTATCTCCTGTGGTTTTTGTGCCAGGATGTGCCCTGATGTAGCCATCACAGTTTGGAAGGAGGGGGCAAAGTGAGTCAGGCCTTGATGAAGGGGAATGAAGCTCTGGCTGAAGCGGCAGTGCGCGCCGGTTGCCGATACTTCTTCGGTTATCCCATTACTCCTCAGAACGAGATACCCGAGTATTTATCCTGGAGACTGCCTGAAGTGGGCGGGGTTTTCATTCAGGCTGAGTCTGAGCTTGCGGCTATTAACATGGTCTATGGGGCAGCAGGTTCGGGTGCCAGGGTGATGACTTCTTCCTCCTCGCCGGGGATCAGCCTTAAGCAAGAGGGAATAAGTTACATAGCGTGTGCGGAACTGCCATGTGTTATCGTTAATATGATGCGTGGAGGCCCGGGGCTCGGGGGAATACAGCCTTCTCAGGGAGACTATTTTCAGGCTGTGAAGGGCGGCGGGCATGGAGATTATCACCTTTTGGTCTTGGCTCCGGGCACGGTTCAGGAGATGGCTGATTTGGCCGTTAAGGCCTTCACTTTGGCAGACGAATACCGCAACCCGGTAATGATCCTGGGGGACGGAATTTTGGGCCAGATGATGGAAGGGGTAGAGCTTCCGGAATTCCAGAACCTTGCTGCCCTGCCCTCAAAGCCCTGGGCCACAACCGGTGCTCAGGGGCGTGAACGCAATATCATAAATTCTCTTTATCTTGAACCTGAAGAACTGGAGAAGGTGAATCTCAAGCTTCAACGCAAATACCGTTTGATGGCGGAGAAGGAAACCCTGGCGGAAAGTTATTTGACTGAGGACGCAGACATCGTATTAGCTGCCTACGGTACTGCTGCCAGAATTGCCAAAGCGGCGGTGGATAGAGCGCGTACTGCCGGAATTAAGGCTGGGCTGTTCAGGCCGATTACTCTTTATCCCTTTCCAGCGCAGGAACTTCGTCGAGCTTGTAAAGCTGCCAGTCATGTGCTGACGGTTGAGTTCAGTTCCGGACAATTCGTGGAAGATGTGCGCTATCACCTTGAGTTTAAAGTGCCGGTACATTTTTATGGCCGGGTTGGGGTTGTGCCGACTACACGGGAAATTTTAGAAGAGATTACGCATTTGGCTGGGAACGATGTGGGGGAAAGGTCTTACGCCCAGGCCGTAGACTGGACAGGATGCGTGGCGCGAATCGTCAGACGAAGTAAAGATTTCTATGCCGCATTGCGGAACGACTAATGAAAAGGCAGGGGGAAAGCCAAATGACAATAGTCTATGAACGCCCGCAAAGCCTTACCGAAGTTAAGACCCATTATTGCCCGGGCTGTACGCACGGGATCATCCACCGCCTGATTGCCGAGGTTCTGGACGAACTTGGGGTCCGGGAGCAGACGATCGGGGTGGCTCCGGTCGGCTGCGCTGTCTTGGCCTATAAGTATTTCAATGTGGATATGCACCAAGCTGCGCATGGGAGGGCACCGGCTGTTGCAACTGGAATCAAAAGAGTGAATCCGGATAAAGTGGTGTTTACGTATCAGGGGGATGGAGACCTAGCGGCGATTGGCACGGGTGAGATTATTCACGCAGCAGCCAGAGGAGAAAAGTTTACAACTGTTTTTGTCAACAACGCCATTTACGGGATGACCGGAGGCCAATTGGCACCTACAACGCTGGTCGGCCAGGATTCCACGACATCTCGCGGCGGGCGCAGTCCGCAAAGTCACGGCAACCCGATCCGGATCTCGGAAATACTCGCTACCCTTGACGGGGCGGCGTATATTGCCAGGGTTTCCGTCCATAATCCACAGGAAGTCATGAAGGCCAAAAAGGCAATTATGACAGCCTTTCAAGCCCAGATTGAGGGCAAAGGGTTTACTTTGGTTGAGGTGCTTTCCACTTGTCCCACCAACTGGGGTCTTTCTCCCCGGGAAGCGCTCAGTTGGGTGAGTACAAATATGATCCCATATTACCCTTTAGGGATCAAGAAAGAGTTGGAGCAGAGTCTGGGACAAGCAGCGGAGACAGTAAAGAGATCAGGGCAAGAACTCGGGCACGGGTTGGAGTACGGGCTAAAGCCGGGCTTATCGACGGAAGAGAAAGCAAGGGAGGGTGCCGCTAATGCATGAAGAAATAATGATCGCCGGTTTTGGGGGGCAGGGCGTTTTGTCCATGGGATTGCTCTTGGCACATGCCGGCATAATTGAAAACAAGCATGTAAGCTGGATTCCTTCCTATGGTCCCGAGATGCGTGGAGGCACTGCCAATTGCTTGGTGGCCTTAGCAGATGAGCCGATTAGTTCTCCTCTTTTTTCAGAACCCAGCTCGCTGATCGTGCTCAATCGGCCGTCCCTGGAGAAGTTCGAGCAAGATCTGGTACCGGGGGGAATCTTAATCATGAATTCATCCCTCATAGACATTGAGCCGAAACGGCGGGATATTAAAATTTTCAAAGCTTCGGCAAACACCTTAGCCCGGGAGAGACTTGGGAGTGAGAAGGTCGGGAATATGATCCTATTAGGCGCATATTTGGCCTTCACCGGGGTAATACGAGAGGATTCTGTCACTCAGGCTTTGATAAAAGTATTACCCGAACACCGGCACAACTTTATTCCCCTTAACCACCAAGCTTTGGAGCTTGGACAAGAGCTAGTTGGAAATAGCTTGAGATTATCGCATTTGAACGCAGTATAATCCAAAGACCGGGGATACAACCCCGGTCTTTTTAATAAGTCCTTTAGGACTACTTAGCTTTTTTAAGTTGAATTATATCTTCATCGTGCTCGGAAGTCTTGCGGAGTAAGAAATTTACATCATGCTGTAATCTTTCTTGGCCAACTACTAATTTTTCTACTTGCTTTGCAACCTTTTCAAGTTCCTCATGATGTTGTAGAGCTAGTTTTTCTAGGTTATTAAACCTTTTATCGTGATCATCAAACCTCTTATCGTGATCATCAAACCTCTTATCGTGATCATCAAACCGTTTGTCGTGCTCCTCTAGTTTTTCTTTTATGTCCTTCCGGAAATCCTTTAACTCTTTGAATAGTTTGTCAAACTGGCCTGTCATAAAATCCTGAAATTTATCGCTTTCCATTTGTCTTCATCTCCTTAACCTTATGGTTTATCTCCTCAATGGCGTTAGCTTTTCCAGGATGATTTTTTCCGGTTAAATCTCTGCAACTCCATTCTACCATATTTTGCTTATAAAGCGAGGGATTTTTAGGTGTGAGAAAACTCACACCTAAAAAAATGCCCAAATCACATTATTCAACTAGGAATTGATTTAGAATAAACTCAGTTAAATGAACTTGCGAAAAATTAAAGAGCGAATAAAAAGGAGGATTCTGAGAAAATGAGTATGTTCTGTTATCAATGTCAGGAAACAGCCAAAGGAAGCGGCTGCACAATTAAAGGGGTGTGCGGTAAGACTGAAGATGTCGCCAACTTACAAGACCTGCTGATCTATACACTCAAAGGAATTTCCATCTATGCAGTACAAGCGCGGGCAAGGGGTATCGAACGCGCGGACGTCGATAAATTCATCATGGAAAGCCTATTTGCAACGATCACGAATGTAAACTTCGATAAAAACAGTCTTATTGAAAAAGTTAGATTGGGCCTGGCTTTGCGCACTGAACTCAAAAACGAAATCCTCGCTGCGGGCGGGACCCTGCCGACGAACCTGCATGAATCCGCAACCTGGTATGCTGACAACACTGCAGACTTCGAGCGCAAAGCAGCAGCAGTAGGAATCTTGGCAACCGAGAATGAAGACATCCGTTCTCTCAGAGAATTGCTAACTTACGGTCTCAAAGGAATGGCTGCCTATGCCGAGCATGCGTATGTTCTCGGTTACAAAGATCCGGAAATCTTTGCCTTTATCACTAAAGCTCTGGCTGCCACCACGGACGACAGTTTGGGTGCCAATGACTTAGTGGGGCTGGCTATGGAAGCCGGAAAATTCGGTGTCAATGTCATGGCGCTTTTGGATAAAGCCAATACCTCAACTTATGGCAATCCCGAGATTACAAAAGTAAATATCGGTGTGCGCACCAACCCAGGCATACTCATCAGCGGCCACGACCTCAAAGACTTGGAAGAACTCCTTCAGCAAACAGAGGGAACCGGCGTGGACGTCTATACCCACGGGGAAATGCTTCCGGCTCACTACTACCCTGCTTTCAAGAAATACTCGCACTTCGTGGGCAACTATGGCAATGCCTGGTGGAAACAGGATCAGGAGTTTGAGTCCTTTAACGGACCGATTCTCATGACCACCAACTGCCTGGTACCGCCTAAAGATTCTTATAAAAACCGCGTCTATACCACCAGTGTAGTCGGGTTTGAGGGTGTAAAGCACATCCCTGACCGCGTAGAAGGAAAGGCTAAAGACTTCTCAGCCATCATTGAGCAGGCTAAGAAGTGCCCGCCTCCAACGGAGATTGAGAGCGGAGAGATTGTCGGCGGTTTCGCCCATGCGCAAGTCTTGGCTCTCGCAGACACTGTTGTAGATGCCGTAAAATCCGGTGCCATTAAGCACTTCTTTGTCATGGCAGGGTGTGACGGCCGCATGAAGAGCCGCTCATACTACGGTGATTTTGCCGAGGCTCTACCCAAGGACACGGTGATCTTAACTGCCGGCTGTGCCAAGTATAAATACAACAAACTGAACTTGGGAGACATCGGCGGAGTCCCGCGCCTGCTTGACGCCGGACAGTGCAATGACTCCTACTCCCTGGCAGTAGTGGCTTTGAAGCTTAAAGAAGTGTTTGGCTTAGATGATGTTAACAAACTCCCGATCTCCTACAACATCTCCTGGTATGAGCAAAAAGCGGTGATTGTGCTTTTGGCGCTCCTCTACCTCGGGGTGAAGAACATTCACTTAGGGCCCACACTTCCCGCCTTCCTGTCTCCGAATGTCACCAAGGTTCTGGTTGAAAACTTCGGCATCGGCGGCATCAGCACTGTTGAAGACGATATGAAAATGTTCCTCGGATAATTTTCGGCTCACGGCCCATGAGGCAAAATCCACTCGAAGCTCAGTCCATAAGGACTGGTATAAGAGAAAGGAGGTTGCCCATGGGCTTTTTTTTATTTACCCCCCTTTGAAATGGGTGATTCTTACTCGATAAGCCCGGGTAACGAAATCAGGGCCTTTAACGTTTCCTTAGATTGGAAATAAGTGTGGTATAATTAGTTTCGATAAGTATCGAGAACGGGCAACTTTTTGTCAGTTGCCTATCAGATTAGCTCTGACCCTTACGTCTATAGGAATAGAGCTGGGGAGGAGGTCTTGTGGACTGTGCACAGTGATTCCTCGTTTGATGAAATCTATGAAGGGATTTTCCCGTCCATCCACCGGTTTGTGAGGATCAGGGTTCCCGGACCGGATATTTTGAATCAGGCTAAAACCGTAGATGACATCATCAAGGTGGAACAGGCTTTAAGCAATATCCGGATGCAGATTGAACAACTTCAGGGACAGCTGAAACTCTGGAACCATGAAGTGGCGTTCTCAACGATCCAGGTCCAGCTTCAAACCAAACCTAACCCCGTCAATATTGATGAACCATGGCAGCCTGTTTCCTGGGGCAAAACCTGGGAAGCCGCCCAGAATGCAATCCTTAAAACGATCAGTTCGATCTGGAATGCGTTGAATTACCTGGTGGTGGGTTTGGGCTACGCCTTGCCGTTCATGATTCTGGGGGGAGCAGGGTACTTCGGTTACCGTCAATGGCGTAAATCAAGGTCGAAGTGATCAACTTGAAAGTCAGAAACTCACTCCAAAAGATAAAACCACCTGCCGTCCATAAGCAGGTGGTTTTCCGTGTTCGCGAAACGCAATTAAATGCGTATTCCCGATGTCAGCTCAAGTTAATTCTAATCTTCTTAAGTTATTTTGTCAAAACTACTTATTTCTTGAATTTGAGCAAACTTAAACTTAACAATATTAACCCAAAGTCTATATCTCTTCTTCACCTAAAATGATATAATAAACTATTGTGTGCCAAAAAAACTATTTAAAGGAACGATTTAAAAAATGATTAGTACAAGCGGGTTAACTCTAAGATTCGGAAAAAGAGCTTTATTTGAAGATGTTAACATAAAGTTCACGCCCGGAAACTGTTACGGCTTAATTGGAGCCAATGGTGCCGGGAAATCTACTTTTCTCCAGATACTTGCCGGGGAAATTGACCCCTCCAAAGGGGAAGTTATCATCACTCCAGGGGAACGGGTCGCTGTTCTGAAACAAAACCACTTCGAGTTTGAACAGGTTCAGGTGCTGAAAACAGTAATCATGGGGCATTCCAGACTCTATGAAATCATGGAGGAAAAGGACGCTCTCTACGCCAAACCGGATTTTTCAGACGAAGATGGGATGAAGGCCTCCGAACTCGAGGGGGAATTCGCTGATTTGAATGGTTGGCAGGCAGAAGCTGAGGCTGCGGAACTCTTAATGGGACTAGGGATTCTGAAAGAACTCCATGAGAAACTGATGGAAGAATTGGACGGGAATCAAAAGGTTCGGGTACTCCTGGCCCAGGCTCTCTTTGGCAACCCCAACATTTTACTGCTTGACGAGCCCACCAACCATCTCGATCTTCAATCCGTTGCCTGGTTGGAAAACTTCTTATATAACTTTGAAAGCACGGTGATTGTGGTCTCCCATGACCGCCATTTCCTAAATAAAGTGTGCACGCACATTGCAGACATTGATTTTGGCAAAATCCAAATGTTCGTCGGCAATTATGATTTTTGGTATGAATCCAGCCAGCTGGCGCTGAAGATGATGAGAGATGCCAACAAGAAAAAAGAAGACAAAATAGCGGATTTGCAGAAGTTTATTCAGAGATTTAGCTCTAACGCATCCAAGGCTAAACAAGCGACTTCCCGTAAGAAGCTTTTGGAAAAGTTAACCCTGGACGATATCAAGCCTTCCTCCCGTAAATATCCGTATATCGCCTTTACTCCGGACCGTGAAGCGGGCAACCAGCTCTTGACGATTGAGAACTTGACGGCCACTGTTTTAGGAGGGAAAGTTCTGGATAACATCTCCTTTACCGTGAATAAAGGAGACAAGATCGCTTTCGTGGGTCCGGACAGCCTGGCGAAAACGACCTTGTTTAAGATTTTAATGGGAGAAATCGAACCGGATGAGGGCACGTTTACTTGGGGGGTCACGACTTCCCAGGCTTATCTGCCCAAAGACAATTCCGCTTATTTTGAAACCGATCTTAACCTGGTTGACTGGCTCAGACAATTCTCCAGAGATCAGGATGAATCCTTCGTCAGAGGTTTTCTCGGGCGCATGCTGTTCTCGGGGGATGAAACACAGAAACCGGCTAACGTCCTTTCCGGTGGGGAAAAAGTCCGCTGCATGCTGTCGCGTATGATGCTGAGCGGCGCCAATGTGCTCTTATTGGATGAGCCGACAAACCACTTGGATCTTGAGGCGATCACCGCTTTGAACAATGGGCTGATAAACTTTAGTGGCACGATGCTCTTTGTCTCACAGGATCACCAGTTTGTGCAGACGATTGCCAACCGGATTATCGAATTTACCCCCAAAGGCTTGTTAGATCGCCAAATGTCTTATGATGACTATTTGGAGAATGAAGACGTAAAAGCCTTGCTGGAAGAAATGTACAAGTAACGAGCAGCCCTTGAACTGCAAGAGTTTAGGCTTAGGATCATCGCATATCTAAATTGAATTCCGATGAGAGTGTCTCTTTGTGAGGCGCTCTCTTGTTAAATTTAGCCTATCCACGGTTTTTTATGTTACAATTAAAATGTTAGAAATATTCTGAAGAAAGTCGGATTTTGTCGATTCTAAGCAAACTGACGCATTAATCTAGCACGAGGTGATATCGATGGAAAAACTGATTATTACAGTAGCCCCTACTGGAAACGTGCCGACCAGGGAACAAACTCCGCATGTTCCGATGACACCGAAGGAAATTGCCCAGGATGCCTACGACTGCTGGAATGCAGGCGCAGCTGCAGTTCACTTTCACGCCCGGGATGAAGAGGGCAAACCCACGCATCGCAAGGAGGTTTTCGCGGAGATCCTTGATCAGTTCAAAATCAAAGATTGCCCCATGATCACTCAGATTTCCACGGGAGGACGCGCAGCTTCCGGCCTTCAACGGGGGGAGGCTTTGGATCTATGCCCGGAAATGGGAAGCCTCACGACCGGCTCCACGAATTTCCCCAACCGGGTCTATGATAACGCCCCTGACTTGGTTGAAACCTTGGCCCAGAAAATGTTCGACAACAATATTAAACCGGAACTGGAAGTCTTTGATGCAGCCATGATCAATAACGGAATTGTGCTGGCCGAAAAGGGGCTGTTAAAAGACCCTCTTTATTTCAACTTTGTTCTGAACGTGAAAGGTGCTCTGCCGGCTACTCCGAAAAACTTATTTTTCTTAATGGAAAGCTTGCCGTCAAACGCGCGTTGGAATGTTTCAATCATCGGCGAGCCTCATGTGCGGCTGTCCACCATGGCAATTCTGCTGGGCGGCAATGTGAGAGTCGGGATTGAGGATAATATTTACTACAGCCGCGGCGTGCTTGGGACGAATGCCCAGCAGGTAGAAAGAATTGTGAAAATAGCGAAGATGCTCGGACGTGACATCGCAACCCCGGATGAGGCCAGACAGATTTTAGGGCTTAAGCAGCAGGTTTAACATTCGACGCTTCTGTCACAAAGAAGTTCCTGTCATATAAAGGAAATAGCTAGGACATGCTCGAACCAGCAAATTGAACAGAGGTTAATAAGCTGAAATTAAAGAGGAGGGCAGCTGATGGCTGAAATCAAGAGAGTGGCGGTGATAGGGGCCGGAACAATGGGGCATTCCATTGCCGCGATCAGTTTGCGGGGCGGATTGGGTGTAAACCTTATTGATACCTCGGAATCAATTCTGAGGGACGCACAAGATAAAATTAAGAAGATCCTTAGAACGCAGATTAGAGCTGAAGATACTCTTGGCCCGGGTCCTGAGGCAAATCTTGTACCGAATCCTAACGCGAAGCTTGACAAAGTCATGTCCGGCTTACATACATTTTTATCCCTCCCAGACGGAGTGGCCGGTGCGGATTTTGTGATTGAAGCCGTACCGGAAAACCTGGACTTAAAAAAGGAGATATTCCAAAGACTGGATGTGCTTTGTCCGCCTGAGGTCACCTTGGCGTCTAACACTTCCGGCTTGCCTATCACTTCGATTGCTGCAGATCTAAATCACCCGGCAAGGGTGGTAGGTACACATTTTTACATGCCTGCTGACATAATGCCGTTGGTGGAAGTGGTCAGAGGTGAGTACTCAGAGCAAGAGGCCGTAGATACGACGGTTGATTTGCTGCGCTTTCTCAAGAAAAAGCCGGTGGTTGTGAACAAAGACATCCCAGGTTTTATCGGGAACAGGCTGCAGCATGCCATTGCCAGAGAAGCCTTGTTTATGCTGGATAGGGGAGTGGCGAGCGCCCGGGATATTGACGATGTGGTCCGCTATACTTTGGGTTTGCGCTTTCTCCACACCGGTCCCTTAGAACAAAGGGATCTCAATGGTTTGGACATAGCCTTGAATATCGCGGAGTATCTTTATCCGGACCTCGAAGACAGCAAAGAACCGCCCACCATCCTTAAAGACAAGGTTGCAAGCGGTATGCTCGGTCTTAAAAGCGGTCAGGGACTGTTTGATTGGAGCGAAACCAGTCAAGAAGAAGTTATAGCCCGCAAGAGTGAGAAGTTAGTAAAACTCTTAGAATTAATGGAACCTTGAATTCACGACGAACTTTCTGTCCCGTATTTATGAATTGTTATATCTGCGCTAAACACTAATCCTCTTGGCACCATCCTACATACATCCGGAATAATAGACTCGATTTTCTCTGCGGTGTCGATTATTTCCAGCACAATAGGCAGGTCGGCAGACAGGTCCAACAGCCGGGAACTGTGGAGGACTTTGTCTTGCCCATAGCCTTCAATTCCGCGATTAACAGTCACTCCCGCGATTTCTCTATCTTTAAGCCAGGTTACAAGGTGTTGGTAGAGTGGTTTGTTGCGGTAACGCTCACGCTCACCAATATAAACTTTAAGCAGTTTAGCTTTGCCAATCAACTAAGAGACCTCCTTTTATTCGCAAGTCCTCTCCGTAGTTCGCGAGTCCATCTTAAACCCTTGGTACAATATGAGTTGAGGTTTGGACAACAAACAAAGGCACTTAGAGCAAGCGGGCCAGCCCAACTCCCAGGGCAACCCCGGTAAATCCAACCAAGATGCTGCTCCCGGTGTATAAGGCCGCCGTAAGCAAGCTGCCCCCTTGCAGCAAGGTAATAACTTCATAGCCAAAGGTTGAAAAAGTTGTGTACGCTCCTAAAAATCCTACCCCGATTCCCAGCCGGACCAAAGGGCTTACCGTTAAACGTTCAATAAAAAGTATATTCAGGAACCCCAGTAAGAAAGCACCACTGATATTTATTAAAAACGTGTGCAGTGGAAAGCCCTGGCTCCAACGACCGGATATCCATGCCCCCAGCCCGTAGCGGGCTAATGCCCCCAAAGCACCCCCTAAAGCTACGGCGAAGATGTTTTGCATTGCGCTCACCCCTTTGGATTATATAAACAGGCTTCGCTATCACGAACTGATCGGTCTAAACCCCGAAAATAAAATAAAGCTCCTACTGATTTCTTTCAGTAGGAGCCATCAGCCAAACGGCAAAAGCGAGCCCCATCGCAAGTTGGATGCTTATCCAACTCGAACATTATCATAACGCAAACAAGGTGATTTTTCAAGGGCCATTGATACTGTCTCTACTGGAGCATATAAGTTTGATGCTCTTGCGCGTTACGAGAACGCGAAAGTCCAAAGGAACTCTCGCGCAGGTGATGCTATTCGTTAATTTCTAATTTAGAAGATAACGCCCAGGGCAATCAAGATCAGAATTGCAATGGCAATGATGCCGACCCCAACGCCATAACCGCCGGTGTAACCGCCATAACCGGTACCGCAAGCATAGCCGCCGTAGCCTGCACCGTACCCACCCAACATGCCGTATCCGTACATACTAGTAACCTCCTTTTTAATATTTTCGTGTGTCAGTTCTACTTCTTAGAACACGATTCCTAAAGCAATCAGCAGAAGAATTATGACCACAACAATTCCAATTCCGGATCCCCAACCGATTCCACCGCCGCCACCTGCTCCAAAAGCCATCTGCTTATTCCTCCTTCCATATTATGGGTAAACGCGGGATAGTACAACATATGTTCAGAGGCTATCGTTGGTTCCTTTGGAATAATTTAAAAGGGGCTGCTCCCAATGCTAAGTTGAAGTGCTTGGGAACAGCCCCCTACCAGAGAGCAGCCTAACTTTCGATTTCGACCCCCGTATTCTCCAAAATACGTGCCACCAAATTATAGAACCCGATGGTCAAGGTAAGCTCGACCAATTCCTGATGGCTTAATACTCGAGCCAGGGTGTTGAAAGTCTCATCCGACGACTTGACCTTCAGGGTTACTTCGTCAGTGTACTTAAGTACCGCCTGTTCCAGATCATTGAACTCCGGCCTGTCCGGGCCAAGCTTCACCGCTGCGATGTGCCCGTCAGAAATTCCGATTTTACGGGCGAGGATTTCATGCTGGTACCATTCATAGCGGGAATCACAAAGGGTCGCTATCCTCAGGATTGACAGCTCGCGCAGGCGGCTGTCCAACTTCGCTTGAGTGAGCAAGGAGTTGCCCAGCCGCATAAAGTGGCGGGCGCTTTTTTCCGCATGGGCAACCATGCGGTTGATGTTTAGCCCTTTCATTTCGGACTTGCCCCCGCTGATCATCTCCCGGGTTTTTTCCGGCATTTTCTCGACGTCTAACAACGGTAATCTGGCCATGGTTTCCACTCCTCTACTAATGGGAAAGCTTCAGTAAGCTTCTTCCTCTTGCCCAAATCATACCCTGAAGCCAGAATTTTCTCAACCCTTAACGATTTAAGAGGACAGGACTATGATGAGAGGGAGTGAAATGAGGTTAAAATGAGAGGGCTTGAAGGAGTGCTTTAATAATGGTAAAATCATAAGGAGACAGGAGACAGGAGACAGGAGACAGGAGACAGGAGACAGGAGACAGGAGACAGGAGACAGGAGACAGGAGACAGGAGACAGGAGACAGGAGACAGGAGCGTTTCAAGAGATTAATAACTTGCTGGAAGCATATTCTTGGGCATTCTGACTACTGACTACTGACTACTGACTACTGACTACTGACTACTGACTACTGACTACTGACTACTGACTACTGACTACTGACTACTGACTACTGACTACTGAATTCTGAATAACTAGTTAGTAACAATAAAACAAGTTATAGGTGCCCTTTTTTAGGGAGAATAGGGAACCGGGTGCAAGTCCCGGGCGGACCCGCCACTGTAAAGAGGAGTTTTTGCACATCAGCCACTGGGCAGCTGGGAAGGCGTGTAAAGGCGATGATTCTAAGTCAGGAGACCTGCCTGTAACTTTCGGTTCATGGATCATGGTAAAGTTCATGGTTAATTTGCCTGTTACCTATATGTAACACGGTAAATGACTGTGAGCTTTTTTATTTTTCTCGAATCGCTTCGATTTTTAGAATGACTTTAGCTTTGCTTTAATACTGAGTGGAAAGGAGGTGAAGTAGGATGGGCTATCGAGGCCGGGATGTGGAAGTTGCGATGCTCACAGACGGGCAATGCCTTGTTGCCGCCTGTGATTCGTGTGGGGCGATTGGGGAGAAAGAGTATGACATCGTTAAAGTGACTCCTTATTTAGTGGGTAGATTAACCGTCCGCGTTGCGTTGCTCGAAGTGCTTGCAGCCGGGGCTGTTCCGCAAATTGTAACCGTAGCAGTATCAAATGAACTGAACCCCACAGGAGACGGGATCTTGGCCGGAGTGAAGGACGAGCTTAAATTCACAGAGAAAGGATCTCTGCCGGTGGCTGTCAGTACGGAGAAGAATATGCCGACCAGCCAGACTGGTCTGGGAATCAGCATCGTCGGCACGTGCAGGCGGGAAGAGTTGCGCATTGCAACTTCCCAAGGCGGAGACAACGTTTACTGCCTTGGGCTGCCAAAGGTTGGTTCTGAGGTACAAAGCCCGGATGATGAAGAGATCGTTCAGGGTAAACATGTTCTATCCCTCGTGAAAATTAAAGGCATTCATGATATTGTTCCTATCGGTTCTCAAGGGATTCGTCGGGAGGCTGACTTGCTTGCGGAGAATGTTGGATGTGACTTTATTCCGGATTGCTCTTCTCAGGTTGACTGGAAAAAGTCGGCTGGGCCGTCCACTTGCTTGATTTTCACATCTCCGGCTGAGTTGACCGCTTCGGCTTTGGGAGAGCTTGCGGGAGTAGGGTCTGCATTTTGGTCCATAGCACTGCATAAGGCTGGGATACTCGTTCCCAATGTTAAGAAGTAATTCAGAAGTAATTATAAATTGATCAAGAAGTAATCAAGAAGTAATCAAGAAGTAATTTAAGAATATTGAATTTTAGAGGGAGGAATTATTCATGAGTCAACTAAATGCCGTTAAATCCGTAGCGAGTGTCAGAAGGATCGCAATCATCTCCATCTTTATTGCTCTAAGTGCTGTTGGTGCCCTTATTAAAATTCCGAGTCCGGTAGGAACAATTGGGATGGATTCGGCCCCCGGGTACTTTGCGGCCATTGCTTTCGGTGCGGCCGAGGGCAGCATAGTGATTGCGGTGGCTCACATGCTCACATCAGCTGTTGTAGGTTTCCCTTTAAGTATTCCTGTTCACCTTATCGTCGCCGCGATCATGGCGGTATGTGCGCTTGTCTTCCGTTGGGTTAACCGCAAACTGGGCCTCATTCCGGCAAGCGTCGCGGCGATTATTATCAATGGAGTTATTGGTTCCTTCACGGCGTTCCCGGCGGGGGGCATGGGGGCTGTGCTGGGGATTATGCCTTTTTTAGTGCTGGCTTCGGTGCTAAATGTTATCATCGCAGGCATTGCTTATAAAGCGATCAAAGGGAGCAAATTGATTTAGTTCAGACAGAGAACTGCGGAACCTGGAAGTGGAGCAAATCATGGAGAATGCACTTGAACTTTTAAATCTTTGTTATCGTTACCGCCATGCGGAAAGCCTTACCTTAAAAAACATCAACCTGGACCTTGAGCGGGGGAAGTTCGTCGTTGTCATGGGACCTGCCGGAGCAGGCAAGAGCACCTTAAGCCTGTGCTTGAACGGGCTTATCCCCCAGCTGCTGGAAGGAGAGCTCTCCGGCAGGCTGACCGTGGCAGGGCAGGATGTCAGCCGCCAGCCTGTACAAGCTCTGGCCAGGCACATCGGTTTGGTGCTGCAAGATCCGGAAACTCAGATTTTCGGGCGGACCGTGGCGGAAGACACAGCCTTTGGCCCCCGCAATCTCGCTTTCTCTGAGATGGAAGTTGAACGCAGAGTTGCTGAAGTCTTAAAGTTGGTTGCTCTTCAAGGGTACGATCAAAGGAATACCGCCGAACTTTCCGGCGGGGAAAAGCAGCGCCTGGCAGTTGCCGGTGTGTTGGCCATGGGTCCGGAGATCCTTGTTTTAGATGAACCCGCTTCTGAGCTAGACCCTCAGGGGCGGGTTGACCTCTATGCTGCCCTTGATGAGCTGCGGAGAAAGCGCAACCTAACCATACTAGTAATAGAACATAACGTCGAAGAAGTGATTGAGAGAGCGGACGAGGTCGTTGTATTAAATGAAGGAGAGATTGTCTGGCGGGGGCTGCCTGCAGACCTCTTTCGCCAGGTCGAACTTCTCCGACAGCTGGGGATCAAGCCCTTGCCGGTAAGCGAGCTTGGCTGGGATTTCTATCAAAGGGGCTGGATCGAATCGGAGGAGGTTCCGCTCAATCTGTCAGCCGCCGCAAATGTTGTACGAAAGATAGTAATGGGCCGATCGGAGTCACCTGAGCCTGCAATAGTCCTGACGGTGCCGGCTGAACAAGTTCTAGCACAGGCAATCCCAGACAGGCCTGTTATAGCGCAGACGCCGGTTTTACTGACGGTGTCGGGTCTTGTCCACCGCTACCCGTCGGGCCAGACAGTCATTAAGGACCTTGATTTGTCCGTTAGAGAGGGAGAGTTTGTCGCGCTTGTCGGTCCTAACGGTGCTGGGAAGACCACGCTGGCCAAACATTTCAACGGTCTGCTTAAACCCTCTGACGGGGATGTCATCGTAGACGGCATCAACACGCGCCACATTGAGACGGCAGGTTTGGCCCAAACCGTGGGTTATGTTTTTCAAAACCCCGACCACCAAATCTTCGCCGTTTCCGTGGAAAAGGAAATTGAGTACGGTCTAAGGAATGTCGGGCTCGGACACCAGGAGATAAGGAATCGCCTGGACTGGGTTTTGGACTTAACCGGGCTTCAAGAACACCGTACAGATCACCCTTTTACCCTGGGCAAGGGGAAAAGGCAGCTGCTCGCAACAGCCTCCATCCTGGCCCTCAAGCCCAAGCTCCTGGTGATTGACGAGCCCACTACCGGCTTGGATTGGAACGGAACTCAGGCCATCATGAGTTTTATCAGAGAGTTGAACCGGCACGGAACAACGATCGTGATGATCACCCACGATATGGAAATTGTCGCTCGCCATGCCCGCAGAGTCATTGTCATGAATCAAGGGCGGATTCTCTCTGATGCCGAACCGCGTAGCCTGTTTACGAATTCGAGCGTAATGCAAGAGGCTGCACTTGTTCCCCCCCAAATCGCCCGGCTCAGCCAGGACTTAACAAATCTGGAACTGGGAAGAACCTACCTTACTGTCGAAGAATTCATAAATGCAGGGGTTTGTGGCCGTTAATCATCGGATCAAAGTTCCGGCTGCGGGAGAGGAGAAAGCGGGATGTCATTAAACAAATTAGCGCAGGAGCCCCTTCTGTACCGCCTGGATGTGCGGACGAAGCTGCTCGGTTTTATAAGCTTCACGGTGCTTGCCCTGATGTTTCAGAATCCCTTCTATAATTTGGGGTTGACCCTGTTTGTTGCAATTTTAGCCTTTTCCGCCCGCATGCCCTTGACCAAGGCTCGGGCGATGCTAATTCCTCTTCTCCCCATCTTCTTTTTCATTTTAGTAGTAACTGCCTTTAGTTATCCAGGAGACCGTTTTCGAAATGGATTCAGTCAGAATATTATTTTTTATCTCTTACCCGGACAGCGTCTGGGAGCTACCGTAGGCGGGATTCTCATGGGCTTGAATTTTTTGTTTAGGCTCTTGACGATGGTGCTTGCTTCTTCCGTGTTTAGCCTCACTACCCCGCTTGATGACCTTTTGCAATTCTTGCAGAAAGCGAAAGTCCCCCCGGAATTAGCCTTTATGATCGTAACAGCCCTGCGCTTTATCCCAGCTCTGGACAAAAAGAGAATACATATTCTTGAGGCCCAAAAGGCGCGGGGAGCCCACCTCGGAGAAAAGAGCCTGACGGGAAATATTAAAGCCTATATTCCCATTATGGTACCGCTCATCATTCATTCCATTCAAATGGCTGATGCCCTGTCCATGGCTATGCTCAACCGGGGTTATGGATACACAAGGACTTGGACCGGTGTACGTGAGCGGACTTTGCGGTTGGAGGATTATCTGGCTATATTCTTTATCCTGAGTATGACAGCTTTAGGAATTTACTTGAGGTATTTCACGCAGCGAGGGACTCTCTAACGAAAGCCTCTCAAACCAAAGCAGAAACCTTCTCCTCTCAAATATTCATGAAATATTCACATTCTCCTAAAAGATTAACCACAAAGGAGCGTTAGACTGTATCTGTAGCCGTAGGACCGAGCTGGGTTAAGCGAAGTCAAGCGAGGTCAAGCGAGGTCAAGCGAGGTCAAGCGAGGTCAAGCGAACTTAAGCGAAATTGTCCCGCTGAAAGGAAACGCTGCGGCTGCTTAGTTTTGAGAGGAGGACATTTCATGGCAGGCAAGAAAAAAATTCGACTGAGGACCTGGTTGCAACTATTCTTTTTCGGACTGATCGTGCTGATTGCAGTGAACAAAACCCTGGCAGGTTACGGCCTGGCCCTCCCATTAATTTCGGATGCGTCAACCCATGCGTTCTGTCCGTTCGGGGGGGTAGCTACTACTTATCAGTTTCTGGCCACCGGCACTTTTGTCAAAAAGATTCACGAATCCTCATTCATACTTATGATAATAATCTTTATCACAGCTTTTGCCTTTGGCCCGCTCTTTTGTGGATGGGTCTGCCCGCTTGGGAGTTTGCAGGAGTGGATTGGCAAGATAGGGAAAAAGATTTTCCGCTCGCGCTACAATAATTTAGTTCCGCGGAAAGTTGACGGCTTCTTAAGATATCTTAGGTATATAATGCTGGCGTGGGTCGTATACATGGTCGCTGTGACCGGGCAAATAACAGTATTTGAAAATATTGATCCGTATTACGCCTTGTTTAACTTCTGGACCAGTGAAATAGCCGTGGGCGGCATTATCTCGCTAGTTATAGTTATGCTTGCATCTCTCCTGGTGGAGAGGCCGTGGTGCAAATATGCTTGTCCTTACGGAGCAGTGTTAGGCCTCACAAATCTCTTTAGTATTTTCAGGGTACGGCGCAATGCCAACAGCTGCATATCCTGCAAGGCCTGTGACAAAGCCTGTCCCATGAACATTGAGTTGTCTAAGGGAGAAGTGGTACGCAACCACCAATGCATCTCCTGCCTTAAGTGCACGTCTGAGGAAGCTTGTCCGGTCGGCAATACCAGCTATCTGGGGACAAAGCTTCTACAGCACGGGATGAATAAGGAACAATCAGTTTGAGGTTAGCGCTGTAGAGGGAGGATGAAAGCATGAAGATAAATTCTAAAATTGCGGCGATATTTATGCTTGTAATTTTGTTTAGCGGCATAGGAATAAGCAAAGGGCTGGGGGTCTGGCACACGGAATCCACTAAGGTTCCGGCTAAATATACCTCAGGTGAATTTGCCGGACAGTATAATCCGGCGGATATTCGCGGTTCGTATTCTTTCGGGGATGTAAGCAGCGCTTTTGGGGTCGCTCCGGAAGAATTAGCTAAAGCGTTTGCGGTTACTGTCAAAGATCCGGCTGAGTTTTTAGTCAAAGATCTGGGGACTTTATATGCTGACGCTGAGGCTGAAGGAAAAGCGGTTGAAACAGATTCTCTCAGATATTTTGTTGCCCTTTATACAAGACTTCCATATGAAACGAGTGAGGAATCTTACTTGCCTGCACCGGCGGTAGCAATCCTTAAAGCCCAGGCTAAGCTCACACCCGAACAAATCAGCTACTTCGAAAGCCATACAGTGAAACCGGCTGCTACTGCTACTGCTTCTGCTGGTGCTGCTGTAGCCACAGCTTCCGGCGAAGCTGAGGGGGATGCGGTCAAAGGAAAAACTACCTTCAAAGAGATTTTAGATTGGGGTGTACCGCAGGATAAGATCGAAGAAATTATCAAAGGAAAGATACCTGCCGCCGGTATGGCTGTCCGGGACTATTGTTCACAGAACGGAATTGAGTTTTCCTCTATTAAAACTGCTCTCCAGGAAGAAATCGATAAGAATATGTAATACTAACTTAAAATAAAAGCAATAAGGATAAGCGCGAAAAACATTTGACCTTTATTGACCTTTGTACTAAAATAGTGCTAACGGGTAAAGATATACTGGAAAGGATTTACCAGAGAAATAAGGAGGAATGTGTGAATATGGGTTATCTTGTGCCAATGGTTGTAGAACAGACTAACCGCGGGGAGCGCTCTTACGACATATACTCTCGGCTCCTAAAGGATAGGATTATCTTCTTGGGCGGGGGCATCGATGATGATGTAGCCAACTTGGTAGTGGCCCAGATGCTCTTTTTAGAGGCGGAGGATCCGGAAAAAGATATTTTCCTCTACATTAACAGCCCTGGAGGATCGATTACTGCGGGCATGGCGATCTATGACACGATGCAGTACATCCGGGCCGATGTCCACACCATCTGTGTCGGGCTGGCAGCAAGCATGGGGGCGTTCCTTTTAGCCGCAGGCGCTAAAGGCAAACGTACCGCTCTGACTAATGCTGAAGTTCTCATTCATCAGCCTTTGATCGGAGGACATGGTCTGTCCGGGCAGGCAACCGAGATCGAAATTCATGCTAAGCACTTGATCCGTACTCGAGAAAAAATGAACCGTATCCTGGCCGAGAGGACAGGGCAGCCGATTGAAAAGATCGAGGCTGACACCGACCGCGATTATTATATGAGCGCGGACGAAGCGAAAGAGTATGGAATCGTTGATGACGTGCTCGCCAAAGCCGAGCCCAAAAAGTAAGGCAGTTAGCACCAAAAACGAAGCTGTTATCATGTAGAGCGGACAATGCTCAAATGGGGCTGTTCCAAGCATGAAGTGTTTGGGATAGCCCCATTCTCGATTCCCATTTCCAACATAAAAACAACTTTTTTTCAACAAAGGAAATGTTGCACAAGATGTAGAAATATATTTAGATTAAAGATAAATGCAAAAGGGTCTAGCGAAGGAGTGAGGGGTAAATGAAGCTTGAACGCTGGAGTATGGGTTTTCAAGTTGTGGCTCTGATGGTCTTTATTGCCTCAGCAACCGCAGTTGTGGGCGGGATCGGAATTTACGGCATGAACAAACTACATACGAATTCCATGACTGTGTACGAGCAGGATGTTGTGCCAATGAATCTTCTATCTGAAATACGCTACCATTCCCAGGCTTATCGCTCGGCTGTGTTGATGGTGGTCCATGCGCGCAATCCGGAGGAGCGGCAAAAATATCTGGATAAACTAAACCAGCAAAAAGAGGCTATTACCAAGAATATAGTGACCTATGATTCTTATACCAAAGGTACGGACGAGACCGCGCAGTGGATTAAGTTTAAAGAAGCCTGGACTGGGTATCTAAGCTCGGCGCAGACGGCCATGGAAGCTGCTCAGGAGAACCGGGGACAGGAAGCGGAAGATTTTATATTCAGCAACACCGGAACCCGCGACCAGGCTGCCAATGACATCCTGCAACAAATGGTTGACGCCAAGCTGCAAATGGTAGATCAGCACAGCACGACCGATGCCAAGAACATCTTTGCGCAGGCCTCCAGGATCTCCGCTGTGGTGGCAATCCTTGATTTTCTGGTCAGCATTTTGATCGGGATTTTCCTCAGCCGCGCTTTAACAAAAATGATGAAAAACCTTGTCCAAAATGCCAACGAGGTAGCTTCAGGCCAGATTGAGCGCAAGAAAAAATCCCCCTGGAAGGCTTGGAACCGCGAGGGGTTACAACTTCAGGAAGCTTTCCGTGAAATGACGGATTCTTTGCGCAAGATCATTAAAAATGTCGTCGAGATGGCTAATCAGGTAGCACGCACTTCCCAGGAAATGAGGGTCGGCTCGGAACAGTCGGCTAAGGCGGCAGAGCAGGTAGCCCTGTCTGCGTCTGAAATAGCCAGGGAGGCAGAAATGCAGGTCCAGGAAATGACGGACAATCAGGAGCGCATGGCCAGGGTAATCGATGAGATGAATAATGTTGAAAAGCAGGCGGAAAAAGTTAACGACGCCTCCCAGCACTCGGCCGACCTGGCCCGTCAAGGCAGTAAAGCCTTGCAGCAGGTTGTGCAGCAAATGGGCGAGATCGAACAGCAGGTGCATCGTTTAAGTGATGTTATAGGAAACGTGGATGAGAAATCAGGGGATATCGCCAAAACTGTCCAGATCATCGACAGCATTGCCCAGCAGACTAACCTCTTAGCCTTAAATGCTGCCATTGAAGCGGCAAGGGCAGGGGAAAACGGGCGCGGTTTTGCCGTAGTGGCGGAAGAAGTGCGCAAGTTGGCCGAGCAAGTGCAGCTAAGCCTCGTGGATATTTCCCAACGGGTGCAGGAAATGCAGCGGGCTTCCCAAAGCGCGCGCCAGGGAATGGTGGCCAGTGTGAACAGTGTCAACCAAGGAGATACTTACCTTAAAGAAATATCCACTCAGTTCGGCACGATCTTGCACTCTGTTGAACAAAGCGCCGAACTGGCCAAGGAAATTGAAACTTCTGTCGGCCAGGTTCAGCAGGACGGTTCGCGTATGCTTTCTGGCATGGGAATTGTAGTTAAACAGGCGGACTCTACCTCTGCTATTACTCAGGCTACCGCAGCCGCTGCCGAGGAACAAAATGCCTCGGTTGAGGAATTGTTTGCTTCCGCAGAGACTCTTGACCAGCTGGCACGCGACCTTAAAGAGTTGATGGGGCATTTCAGGGTGTGACCGGGATAACAAATGGTTCGATTGGTAATGTTAGTGTAGGCAATGTTAGATATTGTGCCGGTCGAGGAAGGTGTGGATACGCTCGAAGATTAATCCGGCTCCAAACCATTCCGGAGCCATGCGCAAAGTGATGAGGCCGTCGATATTTAAAGGATCTGTGTAAGTCCAGGGGCAAGTTCCGATAAACAGACGCAGGAGCATGCCGCTTAGGTACTCGATCACCCAAATTAAAATAAGGTAAGTAAATCCTCTTACCCACCAGGGAAGGTCCCTTAGGCGTGTATGCAGGGGTTCGAGGAAAACGGCCAGCCCGTAAATCGGAAACATCACGACAAAGCTGAACCCATGCATGCTTAAATCCCCTGCCAAGAAGGAAGCAAGCCCGGTATAAATAACTTCTATAGCTAGGCCAATGAGCCCGTAGATAGCGAACCGCCTTAATTGATATAAGGCGGTACTTGTTTCTGTGTGCAAACCGACCGCCTCCCGGGCGTATTTACAGTAGTTAAGGCATAAGACTTTTTTCAGATGGAATTAATATTGACGCAAGATCCGTTTATGATGCGCCCGCCTAGCAGGGATGTTCTAGCTCTAATTACATTATTTTACATGCGACCACCCTGCGGTAAGGATCTCGATATCAGCTTTCCAAATATGGTATAATTAACTTGTATAGCGGTATGTTCTTTGGGAACAGTGAATAATCTAAAAGGGCAAAACGCATAGGAGGGGATGATAAAATGCGCGAAATTCGCAAGGCCATAATTCCTGCGGCCGGCCTTGGTACCCGCTTCTTACCGGCTACCAAAGCTCAGCCCAAGGAAATGCTGCCTATTGTCGATAAGCCAACCATTCAATACATCGTAGAAGAAGCGGTTGAGTCCGGAATTGAGGACATTATCATCGTAACGGGCCGCAACAAAAGGGCGATCGAAGATCATTTTGACCGCTCGGTTGAACTGGAGATGTTTTTGCAAAAAGGGGAAAAAGAAGAACTGTTGGACATGGTACAGGACATCGCCCGTCTAGTTGACATTTATTATGTCCGCCAGAAAGAGGCTCTGGGCCTCGGGCATGCTATTCACAGCGCGCGCAAGTTCATCGGCAATGAACCTTTTGCGGTGCTTTTAGGGGATGATGTGATCCATGCCGAAGTTCCTTGCCTGCGCCAGATGATCAAGATTTATGAACGTCACGGTGCCAGCATCGTGGGAGTGCAG
The DNA here is from genome assembly GCF_054657415.1 of Paradesulfitobacterium aromaticivorans. NCBI lineage: Bacteria > Bacillati > Bacillota > Clostridia > Eubacteriales > Peptococcaceae > Paradesulfitobacterium > Paradesulfitobacterium aromaticivorans. The sequence goes on from NZ_BAAHYT010000010.1 coordinate 1,444,316, forward strand.
CAGGTACCCTTGGAAGACACATCGAAATACGGCATTGTGGACGGGGAGAACTTCGGGGAGCGGGTGTACCGGGCCTTGGACCTGGTGGAGAAGCCAAGTCCGGAAGATGCTCCTCCGGCCCGACTGGCTATCATGGGTCGGTATATTCTTAATCCGGAGATCTTTGATATTCTGGAAATGCTGCCACCGGGCAAGGGTGGAGAAATACAGCTCACAGATGGGATCAGGGAACTGAGCAAGTTCCAGGAAGTCCTGGCTTATGAATTTGAAGGACGGCGTTACGATGTCGGAGATAAACTCGGATTCTTGCAGGCCACAATCGAATTTGCCCTGCGCCGGGACGACCTGGCCCCCGAACTCATGGCTTACTTGGAGACATTGGTAAGGGAGAACGTAAGGTGGAGCGAGCGATAAGGAATAAGTGCGGTTGAAACTTTTGTAAAATAATGGTGGTTTTTCGCGACTATCACACAGAGAATAGAGTAAAGTAGGATATCTGACCTAGGGAAGTCGGAAAATGACCCTGGCATTCAGGAAAAGCGACACACTTTTCACCCTGGTACTTGGTAAAATATAGAAGAAAATCCAAGGACAGGAGGGAAGGGTATGCGTTTTGGGGGATTTGATCAAAGGCGAATCCTCACCCTGGTGGGTACCGTGGCTTTGGCCGGAGTCGTGGTTGCCGCTGGGGTCTATGGTCCGAGTGCCTGGAAAGTCTTACGCAACCAAGATCAGTCTGATCAAGTAGTCATTCAGTCGCCCGCCGTTGATAGCGGGGGCCAGAATACGGGTGCATCAAGCATCACTAATGCTGCTCCCAATTCTGGTACTACCGCAAGTGCCCCGGCAGCTGTGGCCGGTCCGAACTTAAATGTAGCGCCACAGGGGGACACGTCCGGTCCCAAGAAGTACAAAGAACCTGATAGCAAATTATTGAACATGGCCCCGTCCATTGCTGGGTTCTTTGCAGAAGGCAGTTTAAGCGAATCTGCGCAAATAGTAGCCTATGGATCTGCCTGGAATATCCACCAGTATGTCGACGGGTATCTATTCGGGCCTAATGCCGGGCCGCAGATGAATGAACAGGATATTAAGAAGTACATTGTCTTCCATAAATCATCTTGGGACGGCCAGATTAAGAAGGAAGTCGGGGCAGCTAACGCCAAAGCTTTGAGCGATTATCTGGATGTAATGTTTAACAGGGGTATCGATGCCTTTGACGCTAAGGACAAAGCGCGCATCGAACAGTTTCATCAGGAGATTCACGACCTGGACACTCATTTGTTCCGCAATGATAGCAGTTCCAAGATTTACGGAGCCACACCTTTTGCCACTAAGCGCTAGGGGACAAGCCGGGCTCCAGGCACTTGGCCTCCCATAAACAGCCCATTTCATTAGGGCGCGGCAGCTGAAGAAAAGAGCTGGTGTTTATGATTTAAGGAAAACGCCGGTTTTGGCTTCGGAACCAAGTCGGCGTAACTGAGAAAACGGCGTAAACTAAGAAAACCTTGTAGAGGTAAAAACTAAATTAAATAAACTAAGGGGGACGTGCCCGCAGGGCAGGTCCCCCTTAGTTTTGAAATGTCTAAAATCTCTTATGCCTGGTCAAGATATTAATAAAATACTGGCAAAGGGGATTTTGGACTTATGCGTAAAATAAACTGGCTCATTATTTCGGTAGCTTTGGGACTGGGCATGGTAATTGGAATTTTTGGCTTGGTGATGGTTTCCAACACGAATGCTTCTACCCCTGAGTTTATTAAGTTCTTAAAGGGAGAAAATTCCCAAACTTTGCTGGGGTCGAGTACCCCTGGGGCGGCTGCCGCTGAGCCTGGCAGCACACAAGGAACAGCTGACGCGAATACTTCGGCGGGCACGGATACTTCTGCAGGTGTTGGCAAGGAGGGTGTCCCCTTCAGTCCGGCACTCGGCGGCGACTACAGTATAGAACCCGAAGGGGAATTGGGACTTGACTCTGAAACAAATCAAATTATTTCCGATTATAAACAGGATTTAGGGGTTTTTTTTGACTCCTGGAAATCAGCGGACATCACCGCTTTCCGCACCAAACTCGCCAAAGCTTATACCGGAGATCTGTTTGAAAAGCATGCCCTGAGAGCGGAGAAGTTTTTGAATCAGGGAATTGGCTTGGATGTCTTGGCAATCAACTTTGACCGGGTCACAGTTGAGAAGGAAGATCTTAACACAGCTACTGTGCGTGCCGACTACCGTTATACATCCAGGGATTACAGCCTGACTAATTCCGCCCCCGTTGGCGAGGCCCGCGAACAAACCGTCCACGCCCGGGTGAATCTCATTAAAGTAAACTCCCGCTGGCTGATCGCCGGGGAGACCGTGGTGCAGTAAGGGCTATATTAGAAAGGGTTATATGGATTTAAGAAGGAGCTATTAAGTGGCTCCTTTTTCTTTAAAGAACTGAATCGATAGTTGCTCGAAAAAGCAGGAAATAGGGGGTTAGCTGTGGAAATATATTGTGTTATTGGATCTCTGCCGGCGAATTTTCGGGTGAAGCGATAGAGTATTTGGGAAGAACTATGGATTTGGCGGGAGGATGGCTGATGGGGAAACGAGGAAGATTCAGAGCGGTATTCACGCTTGTCCTCATTTTATTCATGAGTACGATCCGTCCCTTTGTGATTCCGGCATCAGGAGCAGAAACATCCCAGCCCTCAGCTAACCAAAATCCCCCGCTGGAAGTCATCAATCAAAAGCTGGAAGAAATCGCCCGACAAAAAAATATCCCGAGTGTAATTCTTAAAGCAATTGCCTTCCAAGAAAGCACCTGGAAACAGTGGACCAGCGAAGGCAAGGTAGTCTTAGGAGGCTCAGACCCGCATCCGGCAATCGGAATCATGCAGGTTGCGACTTATAATGATGCAGACACCTTAACCATCCAACGCTTAAAGGATGACCTTGATTTCAACATTACCAAAGGCGCGGATCTCCTCAACGAGAAATGGAACAGGGTGCCCAAGATAGGGGACGGGGAACGCAATAAGCTGGAAAATTGGTATTTCGCGGTGTGGGCGTATAACAGCTGGTCGGAGAAGAACAACCCGCGAGCCTTAGCCGCTTCTACTGCTGCATCAGGATCCGGCCTGCCGACAGGAAGCGGTACGCTACCGGGATCTAATCTGCCGTCCGCACCCGGTTCTTCAGCGGTTCCTCGAGCATACCAGGATAAGGTCTGGGATTTAGCTGCCCAGCCCCCGGATTTTTTGTCGAGATTCATTAAGGCGTCTGAGATCACGAAGATTGACTCTGCGTTGCTGCCTGCACAAGGGGTTCCTTCTGCTTCAGTAAGCTGGGAAACGCCGCAGCCCGTGCACTTGGGAGATCTCGCCCAGGCTGCTCAGGCTGTTCAGGTTAAGCGTTTTGCAGGCAGTGACCGCATTGACACTGCTGTCAGTCAGGCTTTAACAGGTTGGCCCCAGGGGGCAAGTTCTGTTGTCCTGGCGCGGGCGGATGATTTCCCGGATGCGCTGGCCGGGGTGCCGCTGGCAGCCGAACTTGATGCTCCGGTGCTCTTGACTTCACCCGGTATTTTAGATAAGCGTGTTAAAAATGCCTTGCAGACCCTCAGTCCGCAAAAAGTGTACCTGCTGGGAGGAGAAGGGGCTTTATCTTCCGAAATAAGTTTACAACTGCAGACGATGGGTTGGGGTCAAGACCGGCAAGTACGCCTGACAGGAACGGACCGTTACGGGACGGCTGCCGCCATAAGCAAGGCGCTGAAGCTTCCTGCAAGCTCAGTCGTTTTAACGACCGGGGAAAACTTCCCCGACGCCCTGAGCATTGCTGCCATAGCCGGCAGGGAAAAAATGCCGGTGCTTCTCGTCGGCAAATCTGAATTGCCCCAAGCCACGCTCGAGGCTTTGCAGAAGCTTAACCCTGCGACGATTTATCTAATTGGCGGGGAGAGCGTGGTTTCGGAAAAAGTATACACCCAGGCCCAAGAGTCCCTGAGGCTGCCTGCTGGCTCGATGATCCGGCTGGGGGGCGCTGACCGCTATGAAACCATGGCCAAAGTAGCTGAGTTTTTCAAAGTTGAAACCAAGAAGCTAACCTTCGCCACCGGGGAGGATTACCCTGATGCGCTCTCAGGAGCAGCTTTCTCAGTACATCAAAATTCATCTTTAATCCTGATTCCCCGCACATCCCTAACGCAGTATCCCAGTCTGAGCTCGCTGTTGTCTCAAAAACTGCAGGGAGCAAATTCAGCGTATATCTTTGGCGGGGAAGGTGCAATCTCCACAGACCGCGCACAGGAACTTTCTTCTTTAGGGAATAGAGCATGGGAGCCCCAGAGTTAGCACCTTAGGCAATGCGGGCACTGCATGTGCAGGCAAAGCGTGTAAGGCAATGCAATGTATATGTAATGTATGTATAGTTGTAAAACTGCAAAAACTGTAGTAAACTGATGAACGGTAACGAAACCTGAGGAAAAGCGAGGAAGGGACTTTGCCCAATGCTATTACGTAAACGCACGCTCTTGCTCATGCTAGTTGATGCCTTGCTTGTCAACTTGGCGGCATTTGGCAGCTTTTACATTCGTTTTGAAGGAAACATATCGTCACAGGACTTTTTGATTTATTATCATACAGCATGGGCCGCCACTCTCTTGTACCTGGCGGTTTTCTATGTTTTTGGTCTCTATAACCGGCTGTGGCAGTATGCCAGTACCGGGGAATTAATGTCTATCATTTTTGCTGTTACCGTGGGCACCGGCGGGACTGTAACTTTAGTTTATTTTTTTGCCCCTCTCCGCATCCCGCACTCAGTGGCGGCCTTGCTCTGGTTTACTACGGTCTTCCTGATCGGGGGCTCGCGTTTTATATGGCGCATCCTGCAGGAAAACGTATTTACTCCTCATGTGCCAGGGTCGCAGAAGCAGGTTATCATTGTCGGCGCGGGCGATGCCGGAGTCATGGCGGCGCGCGAATTGAAAAACCGCAATTTCCGGGAAGGACGCCCGGTTGGTTTTATCGATGACGCGGCCAAGAAGCAGAGGCTGCAGTTAATGGGCATCCCGGTCTTAGGCACGCGCAAAGACATCCCGCGCATTGTCAAAGGACATAATATTGATGAAGTCATTATTGCCATGCCCTCCGCGTCCGGAGAGGCAGTGCGCGAGATTGTGCAGATCTGTGAGAAAACGGGTGTGGACCTGAGAATCATGCCCGGGGTTATTAACGTGCTCAGTGGGCAGGTGGATGCCCACCCGATCCGCGAAATTCAGGTTGAGGATTTGCTGGGCCGGGAACCGGTAGAGTTGGATCTTGACCAGGTTGCCGACTATTTAACCGGGGAAACAATCCTGGTGACCGGTGGCGGGGGCTCCATCGGCTCGGAAATCTGCCGCCAGGTTACGAAGTTTAACCCCAGCAAGCTCATTGTGGTCGGCCATGGAGAAAATAGCGTCTTTGATATCGAGCAGGAACTGCACACTGATTACCCGGGGCTTGAAGTCATCACGGAAATTCTGGATATTAAAGACAGGGACAAAGTCCAGCTTGTATTTCAAAAGCACAGGCCGGGAGTGGTTTTCCATGCCGCTGCGCACAAGCATGTACCGCTGATGGAGCGCAATCCCGAAGAAGCCCTTAAAAATAATATTGTGGGCAGCAAGAATTTGGCTGAAGCAGCAGATGCCGTGAAAGTGAAGACGTTCGTCTTAATTTCCACGGATAAAGCGGTCAACCCCACCAGTGTCATGGGTACTACCAAACGGGTCGCAGAGATGATTATCCAGAGCATGGACAAGCATTCGGCCACCCGCTATGTGGCTGTGCGCTTTGGCAATGTCCTGGGAAGCCGCGGCAGCGTAATCCCCACGTTTAAGAGGCAGATTGCCAAAGGCGGCCCGGTCACTGTGACGCACCCGGAGATGGTGAGGTACTTTATGACCATACCGGAAGCATCTCAGTTGGTTATCCAGGCCGGGGCCATGGCTGAAGGCGGAGAGATTTTTATTTTGGATATGGGCAAACCTGTAAAGATTGTTGACCTAGCGCGTGATTTGATTCGGCTTTCCGGGTTTGAACCTGAGGTGGATATTCAGATCAAGTTTACCGGGATCAGGCCGGGTGAAAAGCTGTATGAGGAACTTCTCACGTCTGAGGAGGGAACAACTGCCACTAAGCATAAGCGCATTTTTGTCGCCAAACCCAATTCAATTAATGAAGAGAAGATTGAAGAATTGATTTATACCATACGCCAGCGTGGTTCTTACTTGAGCCGTGAAGACGTAGTCAAGCTTTTGCAGGGAGTTGTGCCGACCTTTCGCAAGCAGGCTCCAAAAGCCGTTGCCAATCAATAACAGGAGACAGAAGACAGGAGACAGAATGAGAGAACTACTTCCGTAGTATTCTGACTACTGACTCCTGAATACCTAAATATAGGGGGAAATTACAGATGCTGACAGTCAAACAAGTCATTACAGATCAAGATGCACAGGCTAAGGCTCTCAAACATAAGATTGAAAGCCATCAAGCACAGGTGGGAGTTATCGGGTTAGGTTATGTCGGACTGCCTTTAGCCGTTGAAAAAGGAAAAGTAGGGTTTCAGGTGCTTGGGTTTGACCTCAATTCCAAGCGCGTAGACCAAGTGAATAATGGACAGAACTACATCGGCGATGTTAAGGATATAGAACTGCAGGAACTGGTGCAGAAAGGTCTCCTTGCCGCTACGACGGATTTTCCCCGTTTGGCGGAGTGCGATGTTATTATTATCTGCGTCCCGACGCCATTAACGATCACTCGTGATCCTGATGTTTCCTACATGAAAAATTCGGCTGAGGAAATAGCCAAATACTTGCGGCCCGGCCAGCTTATCACCTTGGAAAGCACTACGTATCCAGGGACCACCGAAGAAGTGATTCTGCCTATTCTGGAAGAGACCGGACTTAAAGTGGGACAGGACTTTTTCCTTGCTTTCTCTCCGGAAAGGGTCGACCCTGGCAACAAGCGCTTCTCCACTAAGAACACATCGAAAGTGGTAGGAGGCATGACTCCTCTCTGCCTGGAGATTGCCTATACCTTATACACCCAGACCATTGTCAATGTTGTGCCTGTCTCCTCTCCGGCGGCGGCGGAAATGACCAAAGTGTTTGAGAACACTTATCGCGCCATTAATATTGCCATGGTTAATGAGCTCATGCTGCTGTGCGACCGCATGGGCCTGGATATTTGGGAGATTGTCGAAGCTGCAGGCACCAAGCCTTTCGGGATTCAGACCTTCTGGCCCGGGCCGGGGGTTGGCGGGCACTGCATCCCCATCGATCCCTTCTATTTAACCTGGAAAGCCCGCGAGTATGATTTCCATACCCGTTTTATTGAGCTGGCCGGGGAAATCAATGTCGAAGTTTCCTACTATGTAATCAACCGGGTCATTCGGGCCTTAAACGATGAGAACAAATCGTTGAAAGATGCCAAGGTCATGATCCTGGGGGTGGCGTACAAAAAAGACATTGAGGATGTGCGTGAATCTCCTGCTTTGAAGATCATAGAGCTTTTACGTAAAAACGGGGCCAATATTTCCTACCATGACCCTTATGTCCCGGTTATTGAACCGCACGGCGGGAGCACTGTCCACCTCGAAAGTGTGCCGCTCACGGATGAGGTTATATCCGGTGCGGACTGTGTTCTGATTCTCACTGACCACAGTACCGTGGACTATGAGCGGGTGGTCGCCAAGGCCCAGGTAGTGGTCGATACGCGCAACGCCACGAAAGATGTGCAGGAGAACCGGGAGAAGATTAAGAAGATTTAACGATGTAGTGATAGGCAAGTTGAATTGCCCGCTCACCACGCGCCGGAGCTACTCGCTTGCCTGCTCCGCTAGCGCATCCGAAACCTCTGGGTAATACCTGAAGTGAACCGTCGGTGCGCTTAACGCTTCGCAGTCTGCACTCGCTAACGCTCCTCTGCTCAGACGGTTCGCTAAGCAATTGCAACTTGACTATTTGATGTAACTAGTAATACTGATCGATAAATGAAAGTAGGGGGATTTAAGGATGTCGGATAGGATGCGGTTTGGGATTATTGGGTGCGGGCGGATTGCGCCTAAGCATGCCGAATCGATTGTGGCTTTGCCGAATGCTGAATTAGTGGCTGTGTGCGATAGCGTGCCTGAGCACGCTCAGGCCTTTGCAGATAAATACGGAGCGGTGCCCTATCTTGATTATCAGGAAATGCTCAAGCGCGCTGACATCGACGTGGTCACGATTGCCACGCCGAGCGGGCTTCATGCGGAAATCGGCATCGCAGCTGCTAAGGCGGGTAAGCATGTGCTGGTGGAAAAGCCAATGGCTATGACTTTGAAGACCGCTGATGCTCTGATTGAGGCCTGCCGCAAAGCGGGGGTGAAGCTGGCGGTAATTCATCAGAACCGTTTCAATCAATCCGTTAAACTTATGCGCCGGGCTTTGGAGGAGGGGCGCTTCGGCAAACTGACCCACGGTCAGGCCACCGTGCGCTGGAACCGCGATGACAACTACTATGCCCAGGCTCCCTGGCGCGGGACCAAGCTCCAGGACGGCGGGGTCTTGATGAACCAGTCCATCCACAATATTGACCTCCTGCAATGGATGTTTGGGCCGGTGGAATCAGTATTTGGATACACTGCCACCAACATGCGCAAGATTGAAATGGAAGATGTGGGTGCCGCCGTCATTAAGTTTAAGAACGGCGCGATCGGCCTGATCGAAGCGGCTTCGACCATTTTCCCGAAGAACATTGAGGAAACACTGAATGTTTTCGGAGAACAAGGTTCGGCAATCGTGGGCGGGATCGCTGTCAACAGGATAGAAGTCTGGGAATTCCCGGAAAGCGAACAAGAAAAGCAAGAGATCTTTGCCTCCCAGGAGAGCGACCCTCCGAATGTATACGGGTTCGGGCATAGGGAACTTATTGCCGATATGATAGAGGCGATTCAAGAAGACCGCGCTCCGGCAGTGCCTGGGGAAGAGGGGAGAAAAGCCCTGGAGATCATCCTGGCCATTTATAAGTGCCAGGAGACAAAGGAGCCGGTGGTGTTTCCGCTGATAGAGGAGTAAGGCATTAAAAATAGCAGCTGAAAGGCTTTGGGGTTGATATGATGCACGAGCTGACAAAAAGTATTAATGCGGTAATTGCCGTCGGCGCTTCAGTACCGGACAGTGTCACAATCTCCCCCTTCTGTGTGATCGGGGACGATGCAGTCTTAGGGGAGGGTGTTGTCCTGGGGGTAGGGTGTGTTCTGGCTGAAGGCGCTCAGGTCGGAATGGGCTGTTTTCTTGGCAACTATGTAACCGTGGCTGCAGGTGCAGTGCTTGGGGCTAAGGCTCAGATCGGCGACCATACGACGATTTATCCTGGGACTGTGCTGGGAGAGGGCTGCTTCATCGGCAGCAATTCTTCCCTGGGAAGGGCTCCGCGCCCGGCAGCCACGAGCACGGTCAAAGTTCAGGCTGACCTCCCGCCGCTCACAATGGGCGCAGGCTGCACGGTCGGCTGTTCCGCCGTGCTCTATGCCGGGACAAACTACGGCGCTAAAGTCCTGGTCGGGGACGGAGCCATGGTGCGAGAACGCTGCACCATCGGGAACAATGTCATCATAGGCAGCGGCGTGGCTGTGGAGAACGACACCCGCATCGGGGACTATACCAAGATTCAGACCGGCTCCTACATCACCGCCTATATGGAGATTGCCGAACGCGTATTTATTGCCCCGATGGTGACGACCACGAATGATAACTTTATGGGGCGCACGGAAAAGCGCTTTAAGCTTGTCAAAGGTGCAACGATCGGTCGCGGAGCCAGAGTCGGAGGAGCTTCCATTCTGCTCCCCGGCGTCAAAGTGGCTCCTGAAACCTTCGTCGCAGCCGGGGCCCTGGTCACGAAGGACACCACTGAGGGCAAAGTCGTTAAAGGCTTCCCAGCCCGCGAAGTGCGCGACGTTCCAGAAGAAGAACTCCTGCCGGGAGACTAGACCAATTCGAAAGGAGCGCCTGAACTTGAGTATTCCTCTCTTAGACCTAAAAGCACAATATCTTGCGCTTAAAGAAGAAATCGATAAAGCTGTTCTCAACGTCCTGGATTCGGCTAAGTTTATCCTTGGTCCTGAGATGAAAGCCTTGGAGGACGAAATAGCCGCTTACTGCGGGACTAAATACGCCGTCGCTGTAGCCAACGGCACGGATGCCTTGGTCCTGACCCTTAAAGCGATGGGAATAGGCCCCGGGGATGAGGTCATTACTTCCCCGTTTACTTTCTTTGCTTCGGCCGAGACTGTGGCCCAAGTCGGGGCTACTCCTGTCTTTGTGGACATCGACCCCGTCACCCTCAATCTGGATCTGAAGCAGTTGGAAGACAAGATCACTCCGAAAACCAAAGCCATTATCCCGGTACATATCTTCGGCCAAATGGTTGATGTCGAGCTTGTCATGGAAATAGCTGCCCGCCATGACCTCAAAGTCATTGAAGATGCGGCCCAGGCGATCGGTGCCGAGTATAGGGGCAAGCGTGCCGGTTCGATCGGGCATGCAGGCACTTTCAGCTTCTTCCCCACGAAGAACCTCGGCGGCTACGGGGACGGCGGGATGATAGTCACCCGTGACGAGCATCTGGCCGCAGAACTTAGAATGCTTCGTTTTCATGGCTGCCAGACCAAGTATTATCACGAAAAACTCGGTTACAACAGCCGTCTCGATGAGATTCAGGCAGCCATCTTGCGGGTCAAGCTCAAATATCTCGATCAGTGGAACCAGGCGCGCCGGGAAAAGGCCGCAGCTTATGACGAACTGTTAGCAGGGTTGCCGTTGACACTGCCAGGCAGAGATCCCAATGCCGTTCCCATATACCATCTCTATGTTCTGCGTACCCTGCAAAGGGATGCCTTGATTAAAAGCCTTAATGAACAAGGCATTGCCAGCGGGATCTACTATCCGGTGCCCTTACACTTGCAGCGGGCGTTCCGCTATCTCGGGTATAAAGAAGGAGATTTTCCGGTAGCGGAACAAGCCTCCAGGGAAGCCTTGGCCATACCGTGCTACCCGGAGCTTAGGGAAGAACAGCTAAAAGAAATCAGCAATGCGGTAAAGAAAGCGTTATAAGCAGTCCTCAGAATTCAGCAGTCAGTAGTCAGAATACCACGAGCTACTGACTACTGACTACTGACTCCTTCTAATTTCAAGGATACTTGCTAAAAGGATTGACATACATGAAAATATTGACCGTTGTCGGTGCCAGACCCCAGTTTATCAAAGCTGCTCCGGTATCGAGGCTGCTCAGGCAGCACTGCCATGAAATACTGGTTCATACCGGACAGCACTATGATGCCAACATGTCTGATGTTTTTTTCCGGGAGTTGGAGATACCGCGACCGGATTATCAGCTTGGTGTGGGTTCAGGTTCGCACGGAGCGCAAACCGGTGCCATTCTGGAGAAAATAGAGCAGGTAATTATCGAAGAAAGTCCTACGGCAGTCCTTGTTTACGGGGACACCAATTCCACCCTGGCCGGGGCTTTGGCTGCCGCCAAATTACATGTACCCGTACTGCATATGGAGGCGGGACTAAGGAGTTTCAACCGCCTCATGCCGGAAGAGATAAATAGGGTGTTGACCGATCATATCTCGGAGATGCTCTTTGGCCCCACGGATACTGCAGTTGCAAACCTCGAAGCCGAGGGGATACGCGAGCGTGTTTACCAAATCGGGGATGTCATGTATGACGCCTTTCTCTTTAATGCGGAATTGGCCCAAAGGAATTCCGGAATTCTCCATAAGCTGGGCTTAGATGCAAAAGGATATTTACTCTGTACGATACACAGGGCGGAGAATACAGATAACATCAAGCGTTTGTCCGCTATACTCTCTGCCATCACCCAGTCAGCGCAGCCTGTTGTCCTTCCCCTGCATCCGCGTACACGCAAGATTATCGGGGAAAATAACCTTCAAGCCTTCATCGGAAAAAACGTAACGATCACAGACCCGGTTGGCTACCTGGACATGATTAGCCTCGAGCAAAACGCCTTGAAAATCCTTACTGACTCAGGGGGAGTACAGAAAGAGGCATATTTTGCCGAAGTTCCGTGCATCACTTTAAGGGACGAAACAGAATGGGTGGAAACGGTTGCGGTTGGCTGGAATACTCTCGCAGGTGCTGATACAGCCAAAATTATCAGGGCGGTAGAGAAGTTTACCCCGCCTCCGGAACGTCCGGGGGTATTCGGTGCAGGGAACGCTGCCGCGCTTTTTGTTGACGCTGTACTTAAGCATTTTCAGACAGCCTCTGAAAACACCTGCTACTTTTTAGGATAGAATAGGGGCGAGCTATGTTATCCGGTGTCATATGGGTAGCTTTATCACGAATCATTCTCGGGCTTGCGCCTCTCATCACCTTACCGGCGTTGACAAGAGCCTTTGCCCCCGAGTGGTATGGAGTATGGGCGCAAATCCTGATTACCAATAGCTTTATCGTTCCTCTTCTCGGAATGGGCTTGGACATGGGTGTGATCCGCTACTTTGCGGTAGGTTTTACGGAGGAAGAACGGGTCAGGGATTTCTACTCCATGGGTACTTTTATATTTTTAACAGGCGCGGCCATTCTAGGGATTGCCTATTTTAATTCCGGCTTTTTGAGTTTCGTCATGTTCTCAGAGCGGAACATGGGCTCCCTGTCTGTATTAACGTTTATTTGGGTTACAGTCCAGGCACTCTATAATTATCTTATTTCATTTTTCCGAGTGACAAACCACATTAAAACCTATGCTGTCTTTGACATGATCAACGGGCTTATCAGTGCCTTGCTCATGGTGAGTGTGCCCTTGCTCTCGCATTCAGTTGAAAAACTAGTTATTGCTCTTATTATCAATCAGGCTTTCTTTATGACTCTATTTACGGTCATAATTCACAGCAAAATAGGTTTCAAAGGGATAAGCTTTAGAAACATCACAAAATACCTAAAATACGGATTGCCGCTCGTTCCAAACAGCTTCTTCCTCTGGATGGTAAATTCCAGTGGCCGCTATTTTTTGACCCACTTTCGCGGTTTGGCTGACGTGGGGATTTATGCCGCCGGGATGACCATAGCCAATGTCATGACCTTGTTCTTTATGCCGATTAGCTTTGTCTTATTTCCCGTAATCTCAAAGTTATGGGAAGAAGAAAATCATAATGAAGTCAGGAACAAGATATCCCTGGCAAACCTGTGGTACCTGGCATTAGCGATTCCGGGCGCTCTGGGGCTTTCCTTTCTGGCTAAGCCAATCGTAGGCTTAATTTCGGCCAAGGACTTTCAGGGCAGTGCCGATATTATCCTACTCCTAACGATAGCAAACCTATTTTACGGAGTGTATCAGATTAACCTTTACGGCCTGTTGCTCCTGCAAAAAAACATATATTTAACCTCCTTGTTCGCGGCAGCCGGCGTCTTAAATATCCTGCTTAATTTCGGACTTGTACCGATTATGGGAACACGGGGCGCGGCTCTGGCTATGGGACTTTCCTTTTTCTTATTAGCGATGTCCGTCCTAGCCTGGTCAAAAAGGGAAATTCATTTTAATCTACACTTGCCGGATTATTTGAAGCTATTATTCTCGGCTCTTTTAATGCTAGGGTTTCTCTGGCTCTGGCGTGTGCTTGTGCCGGAGGGCGGTGTATTCCAACTGTTACTCCAAATTGTTCTCGGGGCTTTAGTTTATCTGCTGCTTATTGCCGTTACCGGGGTTCTCGATCTCAAAACGCTTTTAAGGAGGGTTTTCGGATGAGTCTGCACACACTGGTCGCAATCGCCACAATTCTTGTCTTGCTGGCCGCTGCCTTAAAAATCCCGGAAATGATTCTGGCTGTGTACATTAATGGGATGTTCATTGCCACCTTGCTCCTAACGGACACGGGGATTCCTTTTTTCGCGGGGGGTTCGATATTTGTCGTAACGGTTATCGGGATTGGATGGTATGTCTTTAAATATGTCGGCTGGCGTGATCTCTGGAATATCATTACAGAACCGCTGTCCCTGCTCGTCCTGCTGATCGCGCTCGACCTCGTTCTTGCTTATCTGTACAGCAATCACACGTCCTATGGAATCCTGAAGACCGTGCGCTACTTAAGCCTTAATGCGTTCATCTTTTTTAGCTTGATCATTTTAAGCAGGGAAAAACATAGAATAAACTCATTTTTGAAGTTTGTGCTTGTCTTTGGAGTGCTTTATGCCCTAACTTCCCTTATCGGAATGCTGTTGGGAGTGCCGAATGCCATGTACGGCTGGAATAACCGGATTTGGTTTTCGCGCTCGCTCGGGTTGACCTTAATTCTCTTTTATTACTTTTGGGGAGCGGGACAGAAGCGCAAGTATGCACTGCTTGCTTTAACTACGCTTTTCTTCCTGGCCATGATGTTTCTGAATGCCAGCCGCGGGCCGGTTATTGCGCTCTACTGTGCCCTGGCAACTTTTGAGCTTTTTGATTTCACGGGTAAGACCGTTTCGCACAGGGTTGCCAAAATCCTGGTGATAACGATCGTGTTTTATGTCATCTTCTGGAGCGGTTCAGCCCTGACGAAACCTTTGGAGAACGCTGCCGCCCATAACAACCAGTTTATCACCATTAATGACAAGTTTGAATCAGATGCCGGAGGGACTGCGAACCAGCGCATTCTGATCTGGAAGTACACCCTGCAGGAGATAAAAGCACATCCCCTCCTTGGAATCGGAACCGGGAGTTTCCATATGGTCTATCCTTCTACCGGCCACATCTATGTCTACCCGCACAACCTATTCCTGGAAGTGTGGGTGGAACAGGGGCCGATCGGACTTTTGCTCTGGCTTGTCTTGATCCTATACCCGGCATATCTCGCTCTAAGGGGATTGTGGACTAACTCTGAGGGGAATGAAATCTACCTGTTTGGCCTGGTTTTACTTGTTTACGGTTTGGTTAATGCGCTGCTGAGCGGGGATATTACAGATAACAGCTATATTTTTGTCGCCGCCGGGCTGATCGGGTCTGCCCGCATCTTCGAAAGGAGAGAACTCTCCTGGTGAAAAAAGCTTTATTTATAGCTTACTATTATCCGCCTTACGGGGGAGGAGGAGTGCAGCGCACTACCAAATATGTCAAGTATCTGCGCGCCTATGGATGGGAGCCCGTGGTGCTTACAATTGACGAGGACAAAATACCGCTTCGGGACGAGTCTCTGCTTAAAGATGTGCCTAAAGATCAAGAAATATTAAGAACCAACATTTGGAGTTTAGAGAGAATCAGTAAGCTCCTGCAGAGAAGAAAAGCTGCCCCGGTAAGCGAACAGGCCGTTGCATCCAGCTTCCTAAAAAGGCTGGTCCGCAAAGCACTCAAAGGAATTTTTCTCTTAGGCTATACTTTTGTTTTTTATCCTGACGATAAAATCCGTTGGTATCCTTATGCCGTGCGCAAGGGTAAAGAAAGAATGGCGGCTGGTGATATTGACCTTATCTATACAACTTCAGCTCCTTTTACCGCCCATCTTATCGGCTTGAGCCTCAAAAAGAGCACCGGCAAGCCATGGGTCGCTGATCTTCGGGACCCCTGGGCAGGGAACAAGTACCTCCCCTTTAGCAGGCTGCGCCAGCCGTTAGACCGTATGGTCGAAGGCTTTTGTATCCACCATGCGGATAAAGTGATAACAGTTTCTGAGCCCTTGCGGGAGGAATTAGCGCACACTTATCCGCAACAGGACTCTGATAAATTCCTGGTCATCAGCAACGGGTATGATGAAGACGATCTTGTGCCTGAGCTGCGCGCAGAGATGTCCCAGGGAGATCGCCCCTTGACTATGACTTTTAGCTATACGGGGAGCTTTTATAATAAAATTTCACCCAGGTATTTTCTTAAAGCCATGGATGAACTCTTGCGGGAAGGGAAACTCCGGGATCAAGACGTACGGATTCAGTTTACCGGCCAATTCGGGGTGGAAAGTATGCAGCTCATTACAGCTTTCCGCACTGCTCACTCCGGAGTAATAGAAGTGTCAGGATATGTGCCGCATCTGGAAGCCACGGAGAGAATGCTGGCCGCGGACGTCCTGCTGCTGATTTTGAACAAGGATGCACGCCGGGGGGTTTTAACCGGGAAAATCTTTGAATATCTCGGTTCAGGCAAGCCTGTTCTGGCCCTTATTCCCGAGGGTTTGGCCTCAGAGCTGCTTTTAAGTGCAAAAGCCGGAGTTGTGATCGATCCGGATGATCAAGCAGGGATTAAACGGGGCATTATGGAATACTATAGACGCTGGCAGTCAGGCAGGCTTACCTCCACGACCGACCGGGAAATTGCCGGACAGTACAGCCGTAAAGAGCTGGCCGGACGTCTTGCTAGGGTATTTGATGCGCTCACGTAAGCGTACACGTGATGACTCATTGGAGTTTATTCTTGGCCTTGCCAATGTAAAGGAGGTGGGACAAGTGCGATTGTGTTTCCTGGGAGATGCAGGCAGTATCCATTTGCAGCGCTGGATTAAATATTTTATGGATGCGGGATACCAGGTGGATGTTATCTCCTTCCGACCGTGCCCGCTGCCGGGAGTAAAAGTTCATCTGCTTGCGGGAGGAAGCACCGGCCGCTGGGGATACATCAGGGCGATGTTCCAGATTAAGGGCCTGGCTGCAGACATTAAGCCCGATATTCTTCATGCCCATTATGCAACCAGCTTCGGCCTCTTAGCGGTTTTAAGCGGATTTCATCCGCTGGTTGTTTCGGCATGGGGCTCAGATGTCCTGGTTGCGCCGGAAAAATCCCGGTGGCTGCGCACCGTTGTCCGCCGTGTTATGCAAACAGCCGATGCCCTGACTTCGGACTCGGAATACATGTCTGGGCGCATGGAGAACCTGCTCCAGAGTCAGCCCAAGACCTTAAAAACCGTGACGATGGGAGTTTCGCGCGCCTGGTTTGAACAGCTTCCCCAGGTAAGGAAGAACCCTGTGCAAATCTTAAGTTTGCGCGGCCATCAGGAAATTTATAATATTGACATAATCCTTAAGGCGATGACCAAGGTAATCGCGGCCATCCCGGAGGCCGGCTTGATCGTGGCCGGGGAAGGGCCGGAGACCTTCAACCTCAAAAACTTGACCAAATCCCTGGGCCTTGAGGGCAATGTAAGCTTTGTCGGGCAGCTTCCTCATGCCGAGGTGCAAACATACCTTAATGAATCAGCAGTATCGGTGAGCGTACCTTCTTCTGATGCGACAGCCGTATCCTTGCTGGAAACGATGGCCTGCGGTTCTTTTCCGGTGGTCACGGATCTGCCGGCCAACCGGGAATGGATCGAAGATGGAGTGAACGGCCTGATCGTGCCCGCGCGAGATCCGGACACTCTGGCCTCCGCTCTCATCCGGAGCCTGGAGGACCTCAACTTACGTGAAAATGCCATAGCCATGAACCGGGAGAAGATTCATGCCAAAGCGATCTGGGAGAACAACATGGCCGAGATGGAAGAACTCTACCGCGACTTACTGTCCGGCAGAGAATTATAAACCGCGATCAAAGGAGAACAGTCTGTGCGTATCTTGATGCTGACTCAGTATTTTGCGCCTGAAAAGGGAGCAGCCCAGGTCCGGCTTTCAGAAGTGGCCAAGGCGCTTTCCAGACACGGGCATCAGGTGGAAGTGGTAACTGCCTTTCCCAATCATCCGAGCGGAGTTATCCCCCCTGAATACCGGGGACGGTGGTTTATGCAGGATGAAGTTGAAGGGCTTACAGTCTATCGGACTTGGATCTACCCGGTGCAGCGCGGTCGCTTTTGGAAGCGCCTCTTAAACTACTTTTCCTTTGTCTTTTCCTCTCTGTGGGGAATTATGCGGGCCGGCCCCTGCGATGTCCTGTTTGTCGAGTCGCCCCCGTTGTTCCTGGGTTTGACAGCGGTCATCGGGAAATGGCTCAAGGGAGCGCGGCTGGTTTTCAATGTCTCGGATTTATGGCCGGAATCCGCTGTCGCCTTGGGCCTGGTGACGAATAAGACCTTAATCCGCTTAACAGAAGGCCTTGAAAGCTGGCTCTACCGCAGGTCCTGGAAGCTGTCCGCCGTAACCCTGGGCATTCGGGAAACCTGGCTTAAACGCGGAATTCCGGAGGACAAGGTTGTCTTCTTGCCTAACGGAGTGAATCTTGAGCTTTTTCGGCCGCAGCCTCCTGATGAAGCACTTCTGGCTAAGCTGGGGCTAAAAGATAAATTCGTGCTCATCTATGCCGGAACCATGGGTTATGCCCAAGGGCTGGAGACGATCCTCGAAGCGGCCGAGCGTTTGCTGTCAGAGAAGCAGTTTTACTTTCTGTTCCTGGGGGATGGCACGGAAAAGCCGAGGCTGGAAGAAATGGCCCGTAAGCTCAAGCTTAATAATGTCCGTTTCTTGGGCTTTCAGCCGGTAACGGAAGTGCCGCGCTATTTCTCCCTGGCCGGTGGGAGCATCGTGCCGCTGAAGAAGCTTAAACTTTTTGAAGGAGCGCGCCCTTCCAAAATGTTTCCCGCTATGGGCTGCGCTGTTCCCATTATCTACAGCGGGGAAGGGGAGGCCGTGGACCTGATGCGCGCGGCAGGTGCCGGTCTCACCGTAGAGCCGGAAAACCCGGAGAAGATGGCGGAAGCGATCCGCACCCTTTACGGTCTGTCTGACCAAGGACGCTCCTTGGGTGAAAACGGGCGCCGTTATGTTGAGCAACACTATTCCTGGGACAGCATTGTTGCCGAATGGCTGGCAGAACTGAATGTGTGACCTAGAATCGGCGATGGGGGATTAGGATGTCTAAGCTTTGTCTGTTAGCCAATGCTGCAAGCTCGCATACTGAGAAATGGGCCAGTGAACTGGGACGCCGGGGCTGGGACGTTCATGTCGTCAGCTTTTTGCCGGCCCGTATTCCCCATGCCACCGTGCACGTTGTCCCGGGTTTTATCGGCGGCAAGCTTGATGTCATCCTGCGCCGGAACTGGGTCGTGGATGAGGTCAAACGGCTTAAGCCGGATATTATTCATGCCCATTATGCTACGAGTTTTGGCTTCCTGGGGGCTTTGGCGAAGGAGCACCCTTATGTCATCTCGGCCTGGGGGAGCGATATCTTCTTTTTCCCCCGCCATTCCTTTGTACACAGCTTGTTCTTAAAATGGACCTTGAAACAGGCTGATGTCCTGTGCTCCACCAGCCGTATCATGGCACAGGAAATGCAACGTTATACGGAATCCGGGCGCACGGTTGAAGTGATTCCCTTTGGCGTGGATATCGAGCGCTTCAAGCCTCCGGCGGAAGAGCGGCAGGATTCCCTGCAGCCTCTGATCTTCGGAGTGGCTAAATATTTTCAGCCGGTGTATGGGCTGGATGTTCTATTTAAAGCGTTTGCCCAAATCGAACGGCAAACCCCTGGGCGAGCCCGCCTGCGTCTGGCCGGGGACGGGCCGGAGAAAGCCCGCCTTCAGCGTCTGGCGCTGAAACTGGGAATCGCCCGCAAGATCGAATGGTTGGGGGCAATTCCGAGCAAGGATGTCGCGGAATTATACCAAAGCCTGGATGTGGTGGTCGTACCCTCCCGCCAGGAGAGCTTTGGGGTTACCGCGGTGGAAGGATCGGCCTGCGGGCGTCCCATCATTGCCAGCCGGGTCGGGGGGCTGCCGGAGGTCGTCACCGATAAGGAGACCGGGCTGCTCATTCCTCCCGGAGATGTCCAGGAGCTGGCGGCAGCGATGGAATATATGATTGACCACCCGGAGGAGCGCAAGCGCATGGGAGAGGCCGGACGATCCTTCGTCCTGGAACATTACGATTGGCAGGAGAATGTGACGGAGATGGAGAGAGTGTACCGGGGAGTACTAGGAGTCAGTAGTCAGTAGTCAGTAGTCAGTAGTCAGGAGCTCATGGTATTCTGAATACTGACTCCTGCCCTGAAAAACAGGCAAGATGCAATTACTTAGCGAACCGTCCGAGCAGAAGAGCGTCGAGAGCACAGTTGATTCAGCGTTAAGCAGCGTCACTGGTTAACTACAGGTATTACCCTGAGGTTTGGCGCTGTAGCTGAATCAACAAGCGAACAGCTCTGGCGCGTGGTGAGCGGGTAATGCAGCTTGCCGGTCAGAAGCATAATTTTTCATTCATCAGTGGTGCCGCTTAGCGGCATGGGAGTCTGAATTCTGAGTACTGAAAGATGAAAGGAGTCCTCAAATAATGCCTCGTTCAGAATTTTTACCGTATGGGCTGCCGTTGATTGAAGATGACGACATCGCCGAAGTGGTGGACAGCTTAAAGTCCAACTGGATTACCAAAGGTCCGAAGACCATGGAGTTTGAGAAACGCTTTGCGGAATATGTCGGCGCTAAATACGCGATCGCGGTCAACTCCTGTACGGCTGCTCTCCACCTGTCCCTGGCGGCGGCCGGAATCGGACCGGGGGATGAGGTGATCACGACCCCGATGACCTTTGCAGCCTCAGCCAATGTCGTGCTTCATGTCGGGGCGACCCCGGTATTTGCTGACATTAATCCCGTGACCATGAATATTGATGTTGAGAGGGTGAAAGCAAAGATCACTCCCCGCACGAAAGCCATTATTCCGGTGCATATTGCCGGACATGCCTGTGAAATGGATGAAATTCTGACTTTGGCGCAAGCGCATAACCTCTTTGTCCTGGAAGACGGTGCTCATGCTGTCTATACGCAGTACAAAGGGAAGATGATCGGCTCCATCGGGAATGCAACCGCATTCTCCTTTTATGCGACCAAGAACCTTGCCACCGGGGAAGGGGGCATGGTCACAACCAATGACGAGGCCTTAGCCGATAAAATCAGGGTGATCAGTGTGCACGGCATGAGCCGCAACGCCTGGAACCGCTACAGCGCTGCCGGCTCCTGGTATTATGAGATTCTCTATCCGGGCTATAAGGACAACATGACGGACATCCAAGCAGCCCTGGGCTTAACCCAACTGGCGAAGCTTGAAAGGATGCAGGGCATAAGGCGTGAGATTGCCGAACGCTATAACGAAGCTTTTGGCCGGATGCCTGAGCTGGAAGTCCCGGTGGAACTGGATTATACCCGCCACGCCTGGCATTTGTACATTCTCAAGCTTAACCTGGATAAACTAACAATAGACCGCGCCCAGTTCATCGAAGAACTGAAGGAAGAGAAGATCGGCACCAGCGTGCACTTCATCCCGGTTCATCTGCATCCGTATTACCGCGAGACATACGGCTACAAGCGCGGGGACTACCCGCAGGCAGAAGGGACGTTTGATCGGATCTTGTCTTTGCCGCTCTATCCGAAGATGAGCGCCCAGGATACCCAGGATGTTATTGAGGCAGTAAAGCGGGTTGTGGAAAGATCCAGGAAGTAACTTAAAGTGAAAGGAGTTAGCTGGATGAAGGAGAGTATAGCCGCCTGGAAAGCTGCGGCTGCAGACACAGAACGTACTTACCCGCGCTGGCAGCGGGCAGCTAAAAGAATACTTGATCTGGCTGTGGCTTCCGTTCTCCTCATCCTTGTCTCCCCGCTGTGGCTGGTGATCGTTCTCTGGATTAAGCTTGATTCCCCCGGCCCTGCCATCTTTACGCAAAAGCGGGTCGGGCTTGGTGGCAAGCCCTATACCGTGTATAAGTTCAGGACAATGGTGCCACATGCTGATGATCTGATGAAGGCTAAGCTCCAGAAGGTTAAAGACTTAGAGAACTTTGTCTTCCAGGACAAGAATGACCCGCGCATCACACGCAGCGGGCGTTTCCTGCGCCAGACCAGCCTCGATGAACTGCCTCAGGTGCTAAACATTTTGCTCGGGAACATGAGCCTGGTCGGCCCCCGCCCGGAAGTGCCGGAAATCGCCAAACATTACACCCCGGAGCAGTGGCAGCGCCTCAAAGTGCCCCCCGGAGTGACCGGTCTGGCCCAGGTGAACGGGCGCAGCGAGCTCACGCTCGGGGAAACTCTGGCCTATGATCTGGAGTATGTCCAGAACTGGAGTCTCTGGCTCGACCTCAAGATCCTGTGGAAGACGGTCTTTGTGGTGTTCACGGGGAAAGGGGCGTATTAAGGATCTAGCGGAAAATGAAAATATTAGGAATTCGGTTAAAATATAGAGGACTTTTAACTTTGGCTGTAGAAATGTTTCCTGGAATGTATGGAAATGGACTTGTCTTGGCAGGAAAGGGGAACGCCTTTTGGCTAAACTGTTCGAGATCCGTGATCCGATTTATGGATTTATCCAGATAAACGATTGGGAAAGAGAGATTATTAATGATCCAGTTTTCCAGCGTCTACGGAGGATAAAACAGTTAGCTTTCACTGACATGGTGTATCCAGGAGCTTGTCATAGTCGTTTTGAGCATTCCTTAGGAGTACTTCATGTTGCGACAAGAATGTTTGATGCCATCGTTGAGAAAGAGGAGGATTTTCTCAGGCACGAACTCGATTATGAGAAAGGTGGACTGGAACGTGATAGAGTTCTCCTTCGTTTAAGTTGTCTGTTGCATGATATTGGACATTCTCCGTTCTCTCACGCCGGAGAGGATTTAATGGTTAGTAATCCCCGGGCAGCAGGCGCATCGTACACGCATGAAGATTATTCCGCAGCGATTGTCCGCTTTTTACTTAAAGATACTATTGAAAAGCACAGGTTAAATGAAAATTGGCATATCAAGGCGGAAGAGGTTGCGCAATTCATCGAGGGCAATGTAACACTTCCCGGTCGAGCGTTACTTTGGCGGAGCATCTTGTCTAGTCAGCTTGATGCTGATCGCGCTGATTACCTTTTGCGGGATTCCCATCACTGTGGGGTAGCATATGGACAATATGACCTGAATAGACTGCTAGTTACCTTGGCGATCGGACGCACGGACACGGAAAGCCCTGTACTAGCTGTTGAACAAGGTGGGATTCATGCGACCGAGGCTTTGATTCTGGCCAGGTATCAAATGTTTACCCAAGTCTATTTTCAACATACTCGCAGGGCATATGATCATCACGTTTCTGATATATTGAAAGATCTGCTTGCCAAGGTTCAGTCGTCAGACCGTCTTATTGATCATAAAGATAAATTTCCCCCACCCACAACTCGGGAAAATGTAAGCAAGTATGTTTCCTGGGATGACTGGAAGGTCATGGGTCTTGTGACGAGCGGAGAAGCTGGACCAAAGGGGGAGATCGTTCAGAATCGTCGACATTATCGCGCGGTGCATCAAACGGTAGAGTCTCCTTCTTTCGCTGATTTGGAACTGTTTGAGCGGGTCGCCAAGAAATTAGATCAGGCTGAAATCCCGGGATTTTCGGATAATGCCGAAAAATCATGGTACAAAATAGGTGAAGAGGATATATTGGTTTGTGAGGAAGATTCAACTGTCAAGAAAGTGGTCCCTCTCTCGAATCGTTCCAGTATTGTCAAGGGATTAAGCCCGGTTAGGCAACAAAGGGTCTATGTACCCTTGGAATATAAAGAACGGGCGAAGAAACTCATTAAAGAGTTGAAAGGAGTTTGATTATGGGATTTATGGTTGATATTCCCTGGAAAAAGTATGCCATAATCATTGAGCTAACCAGAAGACTGAAAGATGTTTCTCCTCAGCTTGGCAAAACAGCACTACAAAAAATGGTTTATCTCTTGACTGAAGTGTATGGTGTTCCCAGTGGTTATGTTCATACGCTCTATACCTATGGTCCGTATTCAGCTGATCTTGCTTCAGATATCGAGTTTGTAGCCTCGATGGGCGGGATCGAACTAAAAGAGTCTCAACGGGGCTATTCGATCCAAGAGTCAGAGCAGGGCGAAGCGATCTGGGAGAAAGCTCAGGAATTCATTGAAAAGCATTCTGCCCAATTCGCACAGCTTGTTAAGGACTATGGCGAGTTTAATGCAAAGGAGTTAGAACTTCGGTCTACGTTGGTTCTGCTGCAAAGACGTGGCGGAATGTCCAAGGATATGTTAGTAAAGCAATTACGTAGTATTAAACCTTATTTTACGGTTGACGAGGTCATAACTGCAGTTGAGCAATTAGGTAACATCGGACATATAAATCCGGATATCACAGGTTAGTGAATGTTAACGGTACTACGGTAAGCCATCGGATAAAGAATAGTGTAGTCTGAAATACCAACGGGATACCTTATTGACAGGTATCCCGTTAACTTGTTATTGCAGATATTTTCTGCGGTACTTCATTCTTTTGTGGATTCTGGGTATAATAATATTAAATATTAAATTAGCCGGAGGCTGCCATGAGATACATTACCCGTAATATAGAAACCATTGTAAACAAGGCTGCCAAAATGTTTCCCGCTGTTTTGATCACAGGAGCAAGGCAGGTTGGCAAAACAACCTTGCTGAAACATATGAGAGGCGACCTTCACTATTTAACTCTTGATGATCCAATTTTGCTTCAAAGTGCAATTGAGGAAGCGGGTAGTTTTTTCAAAACAACACCGCCTCCTGTTATGGTTGATGAAATACAATATGCACCGAATCTATTTAGCTATATCAAAATGATTGCAGATGAAAGCGGCAAAAAAGGACAATTTTATCTGACTGGTTCACAGCAGTTTAAGATGATGAAAAACGTTAGTGAGAGTCTTGCCGGTAGGATTGGAATCATTAATCTGCTGGGACTATCCCTGCGTGAAATTAAGGCCGATCATTTCAACGAGCGCTTTGTGCCGACCGAGGAATATCTATCCCAAAGAAAAATATCAGCCAAACCAGTGGATTATAAGGAGATATGGGAGATTATCCATAGAGGCTCAATGCCCGCCATGTATGCCGAGGAGTTTGACTGGCAAATGTTTTATGCGGCCTACACCAAAACCTATATCGAGCGTGATGTGAGAGGGCTCACACAGGTGGGCGATGAATTTAAATTCATTAAGTTTATCACCGCGATGGCAGCCAGAACCTCACAAATGCTTAACCTATCCGCTGTTGCCAATGAAGTCGGAATTAGTGTACCAACGGCTGACAGATGGCTTTCAATCTTAATTACGTCAAACATAGTGTATTTACTGCAACCGTACCATAACAACATCACCAAAAGAGCGGTAAAAACACCGAAGCTATATTTTCTCGACACTGGGCTTGCGGCCTATCTTACGAAATGGAATACGCCGGAGGTACTTGAAGCAGGAGCTATGGCGGGAGCGTTTTTTGAAACTTTTGTTGTTGCTGAAGTGCTTAAGAGTTATTACCATGCCGGCGTTTTAGAGCCCTCGCTGTACTATTACCGAGATAAGGATGCCAAGGAAGTTGATCTTCTCGTTGAGCAGAATGGTACGCTCTACCCGGTTGAGATCAAGAAAACAGCCAATCCGAATAAAGCTCATATCGAAAACTTTTCGGTCCTTGAAAAAATCAAAGGGGTATCGGTAGGCACGGGCGGCGTTATTTGTATGTACGACAATAACCTGCGTCTTAACGAAAAAAACGCAGTTATTCCTGTAACATGGATATAGTTTAATATCATTCTTGCCCAGTTATCTTTTTTAAGCTATACTGTAATTACAGCAAAACTGAAATTTCAAGGAGTTGATAAGGCCTATGCCTATCGTTCAACAAATACAGAAGAGAATGCTTGTAAGCCTGGCTCAAATCGCGAAAGATGTAAATTTGCATGAAGGAGATCATGTGGTTATTGAAGAAAAAGATGGTGGAATCTTTTTGCGGCCGGTTGACTGGGTGGACAAAAGCCAAAAGTATTTTTGGACCGAAGAATGGCAGCAAAAAATGCGTAGGAGCCAAGAAGCACTGGACAAAGGAGAATATAAGACGTTTGAGAATATGGAGGATGCGATAAAGGATCTGGAGGAACTGGTGAATGCCAACCGTAATCAGAACCGAACCGTTTGATGAAGGCTTACTCCAGCTAACTGTTGATGAACAGAAACAGGCCTTGAAAGCTCTTCGGTTTCTTGCCGCCAACCCCCGTCACCCTTCATTAAAGACCCACCAAATTGAAGGAACTTCATTTATCGAAGCTTATGTTAACACTGACATAAGGATAATTTTCGAACGCACCAGTGATACTATTGTTCTTTTGGCTATCGGACATCACGATATTCTGCGGAATTATTAAGCAAAAAAAAGTCTCTCAAGGAAACCGAGGCACTTCGCGTGCTTCGGAGTTACCTGAGAGACTTCTCACTTTTCAAAACCATACTTATCTAACCAGGAAATCGTCCAATACCAGGATCTCTATGCTCTCTACCTTCCGGAGGCGAATGTCATTTGTTACAAAACCATCTGCCTTTTCCTCAATGGCAGTCGCGATGAACAATGCATCTGGAGTCTTCAGGCCGTACTTTGCCCTAAGCTTAGCGGCTCTAAAGGCGATTCGGCGGTTGACTTCCCGCAATTCCAAATTCGGAAAAGTACCTATGAACGCCATGTATCGATCAGCCAAGCCCTTATCGCCGTCCATCAGTGGTTTTGACAGCACCTCAGTCATTAGCAGAACTGACGACACTGCAAAAACTTTTCCGGTCTCAACGGCATTGAACAGTTCCTCGGCGATGTCAAAATAGTCGCGGTTTCTCTCCATAAGGTAGACAAACAAATTCGTATCAATACCTACTCGCCGGAACCTTTTGATGCTTTCTCCTAATTGTCCCATTGTTCTCTCTCACGGCTGATGTGTTCCGTACCGCCAGCCTTTTTCCACATTTCCTCACCAAGTCCCGAGAGAGCTTCTGTGTAAGACTCAGGTCTTTTGACGAGGGAAAGCTCGTTCGAGTCTTCATCATAGACCCATAGGACGTCATTGCCGAGTTTTTCTTTGATGAAATCCAGCATGTTTTTCGGAATCAGAACCACCCGGTATTCCTCTTTCTCCGGCGTGAGCTTGTCTAAATTAGCAGCTTCCACGCCAATCACTCCTTCCTGTACCATCGGAAAGCTGAATCATTACTAATAGCCTGCATGGCCATACTTAGACGAATACCACCATTTCCAACTCCTTTTTCTTTATATCCTTAGTGTACCATATTATGGTGTTGTTTCAAACTCCAAGCAATCTCAGAATCGTAAAAAGTCTCCTGGGAAGCCCAGGCACTTTCCGAGTGCCCGGACAAAACCCAGGAGACTTACGTTCCTGACTCCCGTCTACTGACTCCTGACTCCTGACTCCTGACTCCTGAGTTACCGCAAATGGCTCTTAAGCAACGGAAACAGCACACCGGCGCTGTCGCTGTCAAGCCAGCCCATAGCCCAGGGGCCGATGCCGCCGATGCCATACTCATCGAGCAGGGAAAGTTTACTGTTCCAGCTCTGCTCATCGTCAAAATACACCGTATGCGGTACCTGGCTGCTGTCCGTGCCGGTGACCGTGTAGGTGAAGTAGGGAACGCCCACAGGGTCGCCGTCAGAAGTCTCGCGCTTAATCTCAGCGTTGTTCTGGGCCGCAAGCTCTTTCGCTTTCGTCAGGCCAAAGGCCGTGGAATTCCATTTCCCATCGGAAGTCGGATTCCAGTCCCGGCCCCAATAAGGAATTCCCATCAAGATTTTAGCGGCAGGGACACCCTCGCTTTTGGCATAAGCCAGAACCTTTTTCACCCAATCGACCGGGGCGATCGCGCCTGGAGCAGAAGTGCGGTAGTGATGGTCATAAGTCATAAGGTGCAGGTAATCCACATACTGGGCGAGGTCGTGGTAATTGTACTCCACCAGCCATGTTTCAACTTTAGGGGAAGTGATCGGCATGACAGACATGACCACCAGCTTGTTCTTCGGTTTTAGCTCGGCTGTGAGGGCTTTCATAAACTCGGTCAGATAAGGCCCGTCGGCATCACTCAGGAGTTCGAAGTCTACGACCACCCCGTCCGTTTTGCTCAGCTCAACCAGCTTGACAATTTGGCTAATCAGGTTTGCCCGGGCGGCCGGATTGGCCAGCATCGTGTCAATCACGCTGCCGCTGCCGTTAATCAGAGGGAGCACCTTGAGGCCGCGCGCCTGAGCTTCCTGGGCCAGGGTGAGATAGTTCGAGCTGTCCCAGCCCCATTGCAGAGCCATAGTTCCGTCTTCTTTAATTTCCTTGCGCCAGTTGGGAGAGAGCAAGTCGACATAATCCGTAGCCATGCCCGGAATGAGCGCAAGCTGTTTGCGGTAAGTGTCAAGGTTGGCATATCCGTCCCAATATTGAAGAGAGATGCGGGGATGGGCCGAACCGGTGCGGATGATGCTTTCCACGCCGTAACTAATGACACCCCAGCCGCCGAGAAGGGTGAACGAGGAAGCGGAAGCCCGTCTTGAGTACAGATAGGAAGTTGTCTGAGCAGCTAAATCAGACTGAGGGACAAGTATAATAGGATTGTTGTTCTTGGCGGCCAGCACGGCACCGGCTAAAGCATCCGGAAAATCAAGGCCGGTCGCGACAAATACATTAGAGGTATTAAAGTTTAAGTTGTTAAGCACGTCAAGATTGGTAAAATAGCGGTCATCCCCGGCCCGGCGGTCGACAGTATAGCCTAAACCCTCAAGCTGAGTTTT
This sequence comes from Paradesulfitobacterium aromaticivorans, assembly GCF_054657415.1. Lineage (NCBI taxonomy): Bacteria > Bacillati > Bacillota > Clostridia > Eubacteriales > Peptococcaceae > Paradesulfitobacterium > Paradesulfitobacterium aromaticivorans. The sequence goes on from NZ_BAAHYT010000010.1 coordinate 1,472,772, forward strand.
TACCTCGGAGCCGATAACCCCCGTGCCCCCGATCAGGGTAATAGAGGCAACTCCTAAGCTGTGTAAAGCATCAAGGGTCACCTGGGGGACTTTCTTCTTGTCTGTGAGCAGAAGCGGCATCCCCTGGGCCGCAGCATAGGAGGAGATGCTTAACGCATCGGCAAAAGATTCTCCATAGGCCAAGAAAGCTTTTGGAGAATTTGACACGGCTTCGCGGGCAATGGCGGCGGCAGTCTCGTAGCGGTCTGTCCCTTCAAGCCTTTGGACGGTGCGGCCGTTGTCTTCCAGAGCTTTCTTCACCGTGTCGGATACGGCACCGGTGCCTCCTAAGATATATACTTTCTGAGCGTTAAGACGCTGGATTTCCGTCAGAACTTCCGGCTGCAGCGTTTTGGAGTCAGTCAGCAGGAGCGGCCCCTTGGCCTTGGCGCTGTTGGCCAGGACGGCCCCGGCCAAGGCATCAGGGAAGTCATCCCCTCTGGCCAGCACCACAGTATTTGCACTTTCCCAGCCACCCTGGGAAATATTAACCGCCGTCTGATAGCGGTCGGCTCCCGCCAAACGCGAATCGAGGGTTCCTGCTGCCCGCACCGGGGAAACCAAGCCTGGAACAAATAAGCTTGTGAAAATTAGGGTTAACCCAGTTACAGCACTTATTAATGCAAGCGAAACCTTCTTACGCATGGATCTTCTCTGATTTTTAAGCTTAAACATCTTTTCCTCCTCTTCTGGAATTTACTCCCCAGAACTATCTTCGCGCCCTAAACAGTCCGCGACGCATATATTTTATCATAAAAATTCGTCAAAAGGGCTGAATTGTTTGTAGAAACTAAAGGAAATAAAGGCATATTGGCGAACTTAAAGAGATATTCAGTTAAGTTTTGAAAGAGATAAAGCGGGGAAGAAAAGGGATGACGAGGAAAAAATTAAATTTTACACTTAGCATAGTTCTTTCTATCGTACTTATGACCGGACTGACTCCGGCAAATACCGGTCTGCCTCAAGCAGAGCCTGGCAAACCGGCTCGGAGCCTTAGCTTAAACCCTACTCAGTCCATAGTGCCTACACCGGCAGCTTCGCAGGAGCCTGTCTTAGGCGGTAAAAATCTTGCCGGCCGCATCATCGTCCGTCTGGCTCCCGGAACGGAAGCAAGCGCAATCGCGGCCAAAGCCGGAGCAAAAGTGCTTAAGCAGGGACCCCTAAACTACGCAACCCTCCAGGTGCCCTCTGACAAAGAAACAGCGCAGGCGCTGACGCTGCTTAAGGGAATGCCCGGGGTAGAAACGGCCGCGCCAAGCCGTCTGTATAAAGTAGGGGAAGTCAAAGCCGCGGTCTCCAGCTTAGGAACGGTTACAGATTCCGGTTATAAGGACCAATGGGGGCTTAATAAGGCAGGGGTGCCTAAGGCCTGGGACGTGGGGGCAACCGGAGAGGGCATAACCATTGCTGTGATCGATACCGGGGTGGACACCAATCACCCTGACCTTAAGGACAAGCTTGTACCCGGCTATAATGCCATTACCGGAAGCACAGATAGTAAGTATCTCATGGATAATAACGGCCACGGCACGCATGTGGCCGGGATCGCTGCCGCCGCGCGCAACAGCGAGGGAATAGTGGGCGTAGCATATAACGCCAAGATTATGCCCATCAAGGCCATGGACCGCTACGGGGAAGGGACAGACGATATCATCGCCGATGGGATTGTGTGGGCTGCAGACCACGGTGCGCAGATCATTAACTTAAGCCTGGGCTCAGATAATCAGGAAGATATTCTGAAAGAGGCGATCGCCTACGCCCGCGCCCAGGGAAGCCTCATTACCGCCGCCGCAGGCAACCTCCAGGGAGACAACACAGATACCGCCGGAATTGATTACCCAGCCGCCGATCCGGATGTCATCGCCGTCACAGCCACAGATCAGAATGACAAAAGCGCATCTTTCTCCAAGACCGGACCGCAGGCAGTCCTGGCTGCGCCCGGGGTGAAGATCTTAAGTGACTACTGGAGCTCGGGCCGCTCCGGCTATGCCTATTCTGACGGCACCTCCATGGCTTCCCCCTTTGTGGCCGGAGTGGCGGCCTTGGTCTGGAGCAAACATCCGGATTGGAGCGCAGAGCAAGTGCGGGCGGTGCTGGAAACTTCCGCTGCAGATCTGGGCCCGGCTGGGAGGGATGACGCTTACGGCTACGGCCGTATCAATGCCGATTGGGCGGTTAGCTTTGCCGACGAGCCTCTTAAAGTTACATCTCCTGCCGCCCTGAACTGGGCGGGAGGGACTGTGCAGGAAGCTGCACTCAATCCGGTGGCCGAACTTAGCGTTCCGCCCCGCACCTTTAGCAGTCCCGACCAAAGCGTAACCGTTGTGCTCACGAAGGTCGATTCCCCGGCTGCTTTTCCCAATACAATTACCCCGGGCGGCCCGGCCTTTTCCGTACAATGGGGAGAAATGTCGCCCCAGAAGCTGCTCAACCTTAAAGTAAACGCCGATTCTTCCGTTGCCGCAGACAACCTCCTGGGCTATCTTTACCGCTGGTCAGGCACCCGCTGGCTTCAAGTCGGCGGCGGAATGTCCTCAGCTTCCCTTACGGTCGGAATATTTGAACCCGGGACTTACCGCCTGGGGTATGTCTCTCCCCCGGCTTCCACCCGCATCGCAGGCTTGGACAGGATTGAAACCGCACTGGAGATTGCGCGCGCGGCTTTCCCCACAGGGGCAGACACCGTGATCCTGGCGCGGGCGGATGATTTTCCGGATGCCCTGGCAGGCGCTCCTCTGGCCTATAAATACCATGCACCCATTCTGCTGACCGATACCAAAACTTTAAGAGAGGATGTTTATGCGGAAATAAAAGCCTTGGCTCCGCACAAAATACTGCTTCTGGGTGGGGAAGGTGCCATTTCGGAGGATATTGCAGGGCAATTAAGAACGATGGCCTCTGTCGACCGTTTCGGGGGCTTGGATCGCTATGCCACCGCGGCCGCGATTGCCCAAGCTTTAGGGAGTGTGGATAAGGCGGTAGTGGTTAACGGCGAGAACTATCCGGATGCCATTTCCATCGCTGCCATCGCTGCCAGACAGGGTATCCCGATCTTACTGACTCCTGCGGCGACCCTGGCACCGGTTACGGATAACCTGCTCCGGCGTTATGCTGTTACCCATACAACCGTCGTCGGCGGAGAGGGAGTCGTGTCAGCCGCACTCTTGGAACAGCTCCCTCATCCCACCCGTCTGTCCGGTCTTGACCGTTACGCAACGGCGGCTGCCGTGCTTCAAGCTTTTGAACCCAGCGGCCAGGCCGTGTATGTCGCGACCGGGGAAAACTTCCCGGATGCCCTCACCGGCGGTGTCCTGGCCGCCAGCCAAGGGACGGATATCATCCTTGTTCCTCCAAGCGGGCCCACGGATGCGGAAAGGGCAGTGCTGGCGCCGTGGCAGGGCAAAGAGGCTTTCGCCTTAGGTGGAAGCGGCGTCATTACGGACAGCGTCCTGCAGACCGTGCAGGAGTTTGTGCGCTAACAGGGATGCCTTTGAGGACAGGGCAGAAGTCCCAGTGATTAACGGCAGGATTTGCTGGAACCTTGTCGAATGAATGTAACAGGAGAGAAGGAGACAGGAGACAGTAGTCAGTAGTCAGTAGTCAGTAGTCAGTAGTCAGTAGTCAGGAGACAGTAGTCAGTAGTCAGTAGTCAGGAGACAGTAGTCAGTAGTCAGGAGATTATCGTCTGGAAGCATTCTGACTCCTGACTCCTGAATTCTGAGTACCTGAAGAGAGGAGTGATTTCGGTGGGGTATACAAGGGTTAAATGGGGCGCTCTGTTGGCGCTGGTACTAGCCTTCTGGCTGGGGGTGCAAACTTCTGCCGGTGCTGCTCCATTAACCGCCCAGACAACACGCTTATACGGACCAACGCGCATTGAAACAGCGATTAAAATCTCCCAGACCGGATGGCAGCACGCCGACACCGTCCTTCTCGCCCGTGCGGACGACTTCCCGGACTCCTTAGTCGCGGTACCCCTTTCCCATCGTCTCGATGCTCCGATTCTCCTTACTTATACCCAGACTCTTGATCCGGCGGTCTTGACTGAGATCAACCGCCTGGGTGCCACGAAGGTGATCCTGCTCGGGGGGACGGGTGTTCTGGGGGATAAAATCACCGCACCGTTAGTCAAAGCGGGCAAGACTTTGGACAGAATCGGGGGCAAAGACCGCTATGACACCGCAGCCCAGGTTGCCGCACGTCTGGGCGTTAAAGGTCAGGTGATCTTAACCAGCGGGGAGGACTTCCCGGACGCTTTGGCTGTCGGGCCTTATGCCGGAATCACGGAGACTCCAATCCTCCTCACCGGTAAAAAGGAAGTCCCTGCGGCCACACTGACGGCCATGCAAACCCTGGACAAAAACGGGGTGGCCAACGGCGGGGAAGGAATTTCCCAGACCTTGGTCATCGGGGGCGAAGGTGTTGTTCCGCCCCGTACCCTTAACGGCATCAACGGCATCAAACGCCTGGCCGGCAAGGACCGCTACGAGACAGCAGCCAAGGTATACTGGTTCGCCCAGGAGCAGTTTGGCCCGGACGGGCTTGATCAAAAAGCCGCCTATTTAGTCACCGGGGAAGATTTTCCCGACGCCTTAGTCACCGGCGCTCTCGCCACCAAACAGAGCTCATGGCTCTTTATGTCAAGCAATACCTTGTTGCCCGCTATCACTTATTCCGCTATGGGCAACGCCGCCGTCAGCGGCACGGTGGTCACCCTCGTCGGAGGGGAACCGGTGCTTTCCGATAAAGTCAAAGGCACAGTCGAAGGAACGGTTCAGCCGCCCTACCTCTTAGGAGGACTGACTGTCGTGGTAGATCCCGGACATGGAGGGAAAGACCCCGGGGCTATCGGAGCAGACGGTACCCAGGAAAAGACCGTTAACTTGGCCATTGGCCTGGATCTGGTAGACATTTTGCGGAGAGCAGGTGCTAAAGTGGTCATGACCCGCACCGGGGATTATCTGCCAACCGGGGCCGACTATCAGGAGCTGACTGATTTACAGACTCGGGTTAAAATAGCGGCAGACAATAAGGCCGATCTGTTTATCAGCATTCATAGCAATTCGGCAGGCAATACCGATGCCTATGGGACTGAGACCTATTACAGCACGAAAAACCCGTCCTCAGCCGGCTCGCTTCAGCTGGCTCAAGCCGTTCAGGATCAGGTGATTAAGGAACTTGCAGTCTACGGCAGAGGAAACTACGAGAACCGGGGGGTCAAAGACGCCGGATTCCGGGTGGTCGCTGATACAACAATGCCCGCGGTTCTGGTGGAAATGGGCTTTCTGACAAACCCCACAGAAGTTAAACTGCTCGTCAACCCGGAGGTTCAGCAGAAAGCAGCCTTGGGCATTTACAGGGGAGTCCTGGTGTATAAAGGGTATTAAATCTCCGGTTACTAAAGGGATTTGCCAGCTTAAGGGAAAATTTTACCTCATTTTAAGCAAAATTTTTCCTAAAAGCACTGGAAAATTAGGCTTCTATGCGGTAAACTTAGGTTACTCGTGTGGTAGAAACCGGAAAACATTTTTTCGAATGAGAAAGTTTTAATAAGCTTTCTACGTCTTACTTTTTAGGTAGTCAGAATTCAGAATTCAGGTCTTCAAATGTTTTCGCCGGTTCTCTCATTCTGACTCCTGACTCCTTGACTCCTGAGCAGTTGCGAGTTTAGAAAAAATTAAGAGTTTCTTCGTAAAAAAGTTATCCCGACTAGCAGGAATATCTGCTTTCTTAAAGAATATTTATAAACGAATGTAGAACCTGTTGCAGGTTTCTTCATTATTGCCGTCTAAAGGGTAAGCCACCCCTGAGATAACATCTCGAAATGGGGGGACGCCCCCGCACATCGAACAGGGTGGGGTACCTTTAGATATTGCGCAATGTCTAAAGATTTTGCGACTCTCTAAGGGGGTGAGGGACCAGAAAAATTGCAGCGCAGGTGAGGAGAGGGCGTTTAATACTAGAAAATATAAGTAGTCCCTTGAGACTAAAGCCCATCTCCGAAGACAGAAGAAAAATCCCACATGAAAGAGAGGAGAAATTCACTACATGAGAAAGACAAAGAAGACTTTAGCCATCTTAGCTATCGTCGCTATGGTCTTGGCCATGATTCCGGTTCAAGTTTTCGCAGCAACAACTTCTGCTGCTGACTCTGACCGCTATGCCGGTGCAGACAGAATCGCAACGGCTCTGGCAGTGGCCGCTAACTGGACCTCAGCAGACACCGTTATTCTCGCTCCTGCTGACGATGCTAACCTCGTTGATGCCTTGGCAGCTGCCCCGCTGGCCGGGCAAGCCAATGCTCCTATCCTTTTGACTTACAAAAGCGGCTTAAATGCTGATGTCAAAGCCAAAATTGCCGCTCTGGGCGCTAAAAAAGTATATGTTATCGGCGCTGCTGCCAACGATGCGGTTGTCAATGCTATCAGCGGTGCTACCGTTGAAAAGCTTGCCGGCGCTGACCGTTGGGCTACAGCTGATGCCATCAATGCTAAACTGACCAGCCCTGCAGGAACCTTCGTCGTTGGCTACGATGCGATTCCTGACGCGCTTTCCGCTGCTTCCTATGCAGCTGCCAACAAGTATGCGATCGTACTGACCAAAGTTGACGGCAGTGTTGACGCTTCCAAACTTGTTGGTACCAAAACTTATCTCGTTGGCGGAACCGGTGTTGTTAAGGATTATGCCGGCGCAACCCGTCTTGCCGGTAATGACCGTTACCTTACCAACGAAGCAGTTGTTAAAGGCTTAGACTACCAGTACAGCAAAGTTTACATCGCCAACGGCGAAAGTTTGGTTGACGCTCTCGTAGCCGCTCCTTTGGCTGCTCAAGCTAAAGCTGCTGTGCTCCTGGCCAACACCAGCGTAGCCGGTGCATCTTATGTAAACGGCAAACTTGCTTCTACCAGCAAAGTTATTGCACTGGGTGGTACTGGGGTTGTCTCTGATGCTCTTAAAGGCGGCGTGAAGTACACTGCTCCTGCAGTGCTTGGAGTTGAGAGTGTAAGTGCTATTAACCTGAACCAAGTTAAAGTTGTATTTAATAAAGCTGTTGATGAAACAACGGCAGAAAATCCTTCTAACTATCAATTAAATACAACTGCTCTTAATGCTAATTCCAATTTCGAGCTTCAATCAGATGACAAAACCGTCATCATTACGCTCGATACGAACGATGCATTAGCTGGGAATCCTGCTCAATCCTCCGAAGAAACCTTAACAGTTAAAAACGTACTGGCTGATGGTTCTTTCACAGAAAAGATTTCAACTACTACCAAAAACGTTACGTTCTTTGACAGCACACTACCAACTGTACAAAGTGTTACTGTAACTGGTAATTCCCGTATTACTGTTAAGTTCTCTGAAGCAGTTAAAAACGGTGCTGTTGACGCTCGTTACGAGTTGAACGGTTCTCCTCTTGGTGCTTATAGCGGAACAACTTCCTACAAATGGTCCGTTAACGACAGCGGCGTAATTTACGGAGATACAGTTTATATTGATTTTGCTTCTCCGCTGCCCGCTGGCGCTTACACACTGACCATTAACGATGGTTCCAGTACTTTGATTTCCGATATGGCTGGCTTTACAGTAGTTAAAGGTGACCAAACTGCAACTGTTATCGATGATACAACTGCCCCTAAAGTTGTAAGTGTTACTGGTTCAACAAACGGTAATGTTACCGTTATGTTTGACAAAGACATCAAAGTTAGTCAAAACTTCTTATTAAACGGTGCAAACTCCACTCTTGGGGTAATTGATTCTTCTAACAAGAAGAAAATTACGATTGCTTTCGGTACTGGTGTTGTAAAGGTTGGAACTAACTTACTCACAGTAGATAAGGACATTGAAGATTACTATGGTAATGTCCTTGATGAAGACAATGATTACAATGTTGCATTCACAGCTGCTGATGACAAAGTTGCTCCAACAGTTGAAGGCATAACAGTGGTTGATGATTCGACCATTAAAGTTACCTTCAGTGAACTGGTTAGCAGCCTCTATGGTAATAACACTGGCAACTACACCATTAAAAATGCTAGTGGTACCAAACAAACAGTTTCATCTGCAACAACTGCAAACAATAGTGACAATACTAAATCTATAGTTACCATTGTAACTGCAAGCCCATTGCCGAATGGAACCTACACGATTGAGATTGCTAACGTTCAAGACCAATCTGAAAACACAATGACCACAGCTACTCTTAGCTTCAGTGCAAGTGATTCCACAGACCCGACAATTAGCGGAAATGCTCTTTACACTGCTGATAACGAAATCGTTGTGAACTTCAGTGAAGGTATGACAGTTTCAGGCGATGCTAGCATTGCTGATAGAACTAACTTCTTCTACAGCACAGATGGCGGAACAAACTACTCTGTATTCCCATCCACTGTCGAAGCAACTGTATCTAACAGTAACAAAACTGTTACCTACAAATTTGCTAATGACAAGAATGTAAGCACATTTACAAACGTAAGAGTTATTGGTGTTAAAGACGCTGCTGATAACTCCCTCTCAGGTGCTGTTGCTAACGTTGCAGTATCTGCAGCAACTGGAACGAGCTTCACTGTTAACAACACATCAACTGATTATCCGAAGTCCTATATGTCTTCTAGCTCTAAACTCACTGTAGAGTTTAACACTGCTAACGCCCTTACAGTCTATGCACCGGCTAACTTCACAGTTGATGCTATTCAACCTGACCAAGTAATTGTAAGTGGAAAGAATGTTAAACTTAACTTTACAAATTCTGCTAACATCCAAACAATCCAAAATGATGGCACGGTTAACCTTGTAGTAGTTAATACTAGTAACAAAGACGTATTCGGACGTTATTTAGCAACTGCTACAATAGCTATCGAAGATGGTATTGCACCTGAATTAGTTGCAACACCTGTTGCAGTTACTGATGGCGATACAGTAACCGTTACCTTCGATGAGGCTCTTGACAGCACAATTGCTGGAGCTTTCAAAGATGGATTTACAGTTTCTGTAAATGGAACACCTAAGACTATTCATGACTCCACTTATGTTGCTAAAGTTATTAGCCTTAACTTCGACACCACAGTATTCCACAATGGCGATACTGTAACAGTTACTCCTAAAATTCCTTCAACTGTTAAGGACGTAGAAGGTAATGCTTATGCTCCTAGCAACATTAACGACGATACCAAGACTGTCACAGTTTCTGGTTTCGGTACTAACATTACTGTTGGTGCAGTCGCTAGAGTTCAAGGTACTGCAGGTTCTGCCGCTACCGCTCCTGTTTGGAATTCCGGTGCAGTAACTGCAATCCCTAATAATACAACACAAACCTATACTTTCAACGGAGTTACAGTACAAGTAACTTCCGGTGCTGTAGTTACCGCTTCCGCCATAAATGGAACTGCTGCTACAGTAGGAGTTGCTAACACTGCAACAGCTGCTACAACCGCTCAAGCAGTAGTTGATGGTTTGAACGCTGCGAAAGCACAACCTGGTTCACCAGTTGCTAGCTACACAATTGCAAAAACAGTTGCTGATGAGATTCAAATTACCGGTACAGCTGCGATGGGTGCATCGAATAATGCACTTACTTCCTCCGGTACGGTAGTCGTTACTAATATTGCAGTTTCAACTCCTGGAGTAGACGCTGTTGCAGCTGCAACAGAAACTGCTAGCTACCAAATCACACATGGCGCTGATAACACCAAGACCATTACAGTGACATTGACTAACCCTGCTGTTGGCCCGGTTAACGTTAATGTAACTGCTGGTATGACAGCTGCTCAGGTTGCTGGAGCTATCAAAGATGCTCTGACGACTGCTGGCGTTCTTGGATTTACAGTTACAGCTCCAAGTGACACCGTAATCTTTACCTCAACAAGTGCTAACACCAACGTTGCTGATTTGACAATGACATTAGGTGGCCTATAAGATATTGAGTGATTACTCGAGGGAGCTTCCTCCGGAATCTCCCCCGGGGTCTGACCCCCTCAGGATTCGACAAAATCTCAAGAGAGCCGGTTCGCCTTCGGGCGGGCCGGCTCTCTTCCCGTCTCCGCGGCGGAGGCTCGCCGCATGTTCGTGCTCGAGGGAGCTTCCTCCGGTCGCTCCCCCGGGGTCGTACCCCCACATGCTCGAGGGATCGACCTAGCGGCCGCTCCCCCGGGGTCTGACCCCCTCATGATTCGACAAAAGTTGCAGACAGAGAGCCGGTTCGCCTTCGGGCGGGCTGGCTCTCTGTCCGATTTCCGCGGCGGAGGCTCGCTGCAAAACTTCGTCGGATTGGCTGCAAAGTAAGTGCGCGGTGTTTATGGCAAAATAAAATTGTAGCGCTCCGGAGTAAGCGTCAAACTTTGCCCACCTGGAACTGTACCTGAGTTTATTAGATAATCCTTCTCAGAAGCAAGAAGTGAGGAGGATTTCTTAATGACTAAAACCAACCTACAGCAAGAATGGGAAACTCGGATCGCTGAATACCGGGCCAGCGGACAGGGCGCTAAAACGTGGTGTGCGGCTCATAATGTGACAACCCGGCAGTTATGTTCGGGTCGGAACTGGCATCACAGGGATTGCTTCCTAGTTGCCAGTTCCTCCCAAAAGGGGTCTGGTACTTCCCGGAATTTGTGTTCGGGTCGGAACTGGCATCACAGGGATTGCTTCCTAGTTGCCAGTTCCTCCCAAAAGGGGTCTGGTACTTCCCGGAATTTGTCGAATGTCGAATATGACTTGGGTTCATGGGCTCTCTATCATTGGGAGAGAGGGCGATTTTATATTTCCTTATGGGATATAGGCTACAGAAAAAGCAGGGAGTTTTTCTTCTCCCTGTTCGGGTCGGAACTGGCATCACAGGGATTGCTTCCTAGTTGCCAGTTCCTCCCAAAAGGGGTCTGGTACTTCCCGGAATTTGTCGAATCTGACTTGGGTTCATGGGCTCTCTATCATTGGGAGAGAGGGCGATTTTATATTTCCTTATGGGATATAGGCTACAGAAAAAGCAGGGAGTTTTTCTTCTCCCTGCTTTGCAAAGTTGCTGTTATTCCGTTTGTAAGAATTCTGCCGCTGTCATGATTTTCGGATTTGTGACGCCGGATTCAAGAAAATCCTTGTCGCCGGTAATCAGTACGTTTGCTTTTGCCTGAACGGCGGCTCGGAGGATTGGTCGGTCGGAAACGTCCCGAACAAGGGATTCATCGGATACATCAACAACCGGAGTCGGGACGACTTCGAGGACGGTAAGCGACAGCGCCAAAAAGCGTTCAAGAGACTGGATTTTATGAGGGAATTTCCGGTGTTGCTTAAAGACGCGGAAATCAGAATGTTGGTGTCAATCAATACTCTCATAAGCCTTCAATCTCCGCACGAACATCCTTCACCAAATCCATAACATCATCATCGGTGCGAACTTCGGCCTTTTCTGCTTCGCCCTCCATTTCTTGTTGCAGCATTTTCATGGCGTAGACAGCGGAGTTCATAAGGATGACCCGATCCTCTTCACAGATGAGAGTGACACGGTCTCCTGTGGAAAGGCGCAATTTTGAGCGGATATCTTTAGGAAGTGTGATTTGTCCTTTGGACATAACTTTTGCGTTATCGACTATAGGAATACTCATGGTAGACCTCCCGTCTGGATTTGAAAGTAGGGTATTCCCTACATATCCTACCAATAGTATATAATAAATTGCACTGAAGTACAATAGGTTACCGCAGAATTTCGGTCTTCCCCCGGGGTCTGCCCCCCGCACAATTTTAGCCCCTTCCCTCATTGGGTTGGCGGTGGGGTCTTTCTTAGGGCAATTTCTCATTCAGCTGCCTTCGGCTTATAAGCATGGGCTGCGTTTCCGCTTCACCGGGGCCGTGGCCATGGTGGTATTTCCGGTGCTAACCCGAGCAGCTGCCCGCAAGGAGTGGGGGGGATTAATCGAGGGTTTCCAGCGTTCCGTAAGGCTGTTGAGCCTGGCGCTGCCTCCTGCAGCTATGGGAATATTTGTCCTGCGGTTGCCGCTGGTTCAGTTGCTTTTTGAGCATAGGGCGTTTACCCGTGAAGATACCATTATCACAGCCGGTACGGTCGGATATTTTCTGGGAGCTCTTTACTTTGGAGCGATGGTAGGGATGGTTGCAAATATCTATTTTGCCCTAAAAAAGATGGTGGTAGCGGTCTGGACCGGTCTGATTGCCGTGGCGGTGAATATTGGACTCAGCCTGTGGCTTATACATCTTTTGGAGCACAAAGGACTAGCCCTGGCGAATTCTCTCTCAGCCTTGGTTAATCTGTGTTTGCTGACGGCGGGACTTTTCGTGGTATTGCGGCAGCATGGTATCCAGGAGAATCCGTTGCAGGGGATCGGGAAATTCCTGGCCCTTTAAAAAATTTCTTGTCTAAACATAATAGTACCGTTATAATGTAATTACAAAGTAATAACTTAGCGAGGAGAAATTACAATGCAGATGGATATTGTTAAAATCGGTAATTCCAAAGGAATTCGGCTTCCTCTTGCAGTCTTAAAACAATGTGGGATAGATTCGAAAGTAGAATTGGAAATTAAAGATAATTGTATCATCATAAAACCGGTAATAGCTCCTCGCCAAGGCTGGGCTGAAGCTTTTGAACTTATGAATAATAATAATGATGATTTTTTATTGATCTCTGAAGAAATCGACAATGAAACGTTGGAGGCTTGGGATGAACCAAAGCATTGAGCAATATTCTTTGTATTGGGTAGATCTGAATCCCACTAAAGGAGCAGAGATTAATAAAACCAGGCCTTGTGTGGTTATTTCCCCTTTGGAAATGAATGAGCATCTTCGGACAATTATTATCGCTCCGGTGACAAGTCGAGGAAGAGAAGGATATCCTGCTCGGGTCGGAAAAGGCCTCCGAAGTTCGTCTTCGGGGGTCTTCCTTTTCCTCCCAGAAGGGGTCTGGTACTTCCCGGAATTTGTCGAAAAGCACAAGAAACCCGGTCACATCAAAGTGGCCGGGTTTCACACGTTAATTGCTCTTATCCGTCCTGTTAGATGACCGCTAGAACTACTCGAAAGAGTTAGAAAATGGTATGCTCGAGGGAACGGACTTCCGCTGGTCGCCCGTTCCCCCGGGGTACGACCCCCACACAATGCGCGAGGGAGCTTCGCTCCCCCGGGGTCTGACCCCCTCAGGATTCGACAAATTACAACGAAACCCGGTCACATCAAAGTGGCCGGGTTTCGCATGTTAATTGCTCTTATCAATATGTTAGATAATACATGAGCATTTGAAGGGATAACTACACCATGGTATAATATACCATATAGAGAGAGACTTCCGAGGAGAGGATGCTATGAGCCCTACGGTCTTACGATTAGGTGTTAGAAGTTATAGTGGGAGTGAAGAGCTTGCAAATTATATATTCCAGAGTTGCGGTCAAAGCAATCAATAGTTTTGATAAGTCTATAAAGCAGAGAATCAGAACAGGAATAGAAGGACTGCTTGAAGTACCACCAAAGGGTGATATTAAGCAAATGCAGGGTATAAATCCTCCTATTTTTCGTTTACGAATAGGAAAATATCGGGTATTATATGAGTATACTAGTCTTAATGATGAAGAAGTTTTAATGATTAAGGATATTAGATCACGAGGTGACATATACAAGTAAGGGAGATGATAGTATGTCCGCAGTTTCAAAGCAAATTATTGATATGATTGATATGCTTCCAGAGTCGGAACAGGAATTAGCGTTTGAAATGATTAAAAGAATGGTCCTTGCATGGGACAGCGATTTCACAAAGCTAACCCCCCTTGAGAGAGAAAGGTTAATCCAATCAGAAAAAGAAATAGCCAACGGTGAAACCGTTAACCATTTGGACATTGATTGGAACTAGACCGAGGGAGCTTCGCTCCCCCGGGGTCTGACCTTCTCAGGATTCGACAAATTATGCTCGGGTCGGAAAAGGCCTCCGAAGTTCGTCTTCGGGGGTCTTCCTTTTCCTCCCAAAAGGGGTCTGGTACTTCCCGGAATTTGTCGAAAAGCACAAGAAGCCCGGTCACGTCAAAGTGGTCGGGTTTCTTGCGCTAATTGCTCTTAACAAACGTAAGCGCTTAACGAAAGGGTGCATTGAAAAATCAAAAGCCGGTACAACTTTTTCATCGTACCGGCAATTTGGGTCATCATATTCAATGTTTTGTGTTGCGGCAGTAATCCGGCAGCTTTTGCGACCAGGGCATCAAATCCTCAAGGAGTGACGGATCGGTCTTAAAGTCTAACCCTGGCATTTTGCTGAAGATATGTACGAGGTACATGTATGCGTTGAGTTTATTCGCTTTTGCCGTTTCAACAATGCTGTAAACAACTGCGCTCGCTTGGGCTCCTTTTTTCGTATCAGCGAATAACCATCCTTTTCTTCCAAGGACAAATGGCCGGATTGCATTCTCAGCCCGATTATTAGACAATTCAATGCGCCCGTCTTCCAGAAACGTGCTCAGCGATGTTTTTTGGTTGACAGAATAGGTTATGGCCTCGGCAAATTTGGAGCCTTTGAGAGGGTTTACGGTTTCAATCCATGAAAAGTAAGCCTCAAGAACGGGAAGGGATCGTTCCTGACGCTGTAATTTCCGTTTTTCCGGTGAGAGCTGCTCCAAATCCCTCTCAATGGCAAACAGCTGGTTACAGTATTCAAATCCCACTGCGGCAGCGGAGCCAAGAGCAGCTCCACTCTTGGGCATCGCCTCCTGATGTTTCCGGCGTAGGTGACTCCAGCACCCACATCGGGTTACCTCTGTTCGGGTCGGAACTGGCATCACAGGAACCCATTCCTAGTTACCAGTTCCTCCCAAAAGGGGTCTGGTACTTCCCGGAATTTGTCGAATCAGCCTCGGATAGGCTAACGAAAAACAGGCCTCGGAGAGAAATCTTTTCGAGGCCTGTCCTAATTGCTGGAAAATTGTGATATAATCAGGCTGTACAACTGAATCAGGCGAATGGGCGGCTGAATCCCCGTGAAAGGGGGTGAGGCTTATGAGCTATGAATGCCAAATGTATGCGATTGCTTTTCAACATTAGTTGTATTGATAATTCGCGGAATGCAAAAGAGCAAGTAGCCCATCCCTTCGCCGGGAGCTCTTGCTCTAACGATGCGCCGCCCCATTGCGGCCAGTTGTACAGTCGGGATGTTTGCGCATCCTGGCTATTTATATGCTTTCCACTTCCATTATAGAACATACAGGATATTTATTCAACATCGCGCGATCACTCAGTTATAATATTACCTAAGAGGTATTTCCTGCTCGGGTCGGAACTGGCTTCGCGGGAATCTCACCCTAGTTGCCAGTTCCCACCAGAAGGGGTCTGGTACTTCCCGGAATTTGTCGAAAAGCTCAAGAAACCCGGTCACGTCAAAGTGGTCGGGTTTCTTGCGCTAATTGCTCTTAACAAACTAGTGACAAGTAACAGTCACTGGAATCAGAAGGCTCTTTATTAATTCCCAGATATAGGTTATTATATATACAAGGATGTGATAAAAGGATGACCAGCAGAGAAAAATACGAATACTGGCTTGAAGCAGCACTGTATGACCTCGAAACGGCTAAGGCTATGCTGAATGCAGGAAGATACGTCTATGTTACTTTCATGTGTCAACAGACTATTGAAAAGATGACAAAAGGAATATATCAATTATTCACTGATTCTGAACCACCAATGGTACATAATATATGGAATATACTTAAGCAACTAAAAAAAGATATTACTCTTGAAAACTATTTTTCTGTTGAAATGTTTGAAGAAAAGTTGACGGAATACAAGAGCTTCTTTGTAGAATTATTATCATACTACATTTCCGGTAGGTATCCTTCATTCAAAGAGAAAATTTCAACCAGCATTGATGTTAATAGAGCAAAGCGAGTATTAAACCAAGGAATGGAGGTATTCGAATGGTTAGAATCCCTGAGCCAATACAAAAAATAGTTGAAGATTACATCGTGAAACTAAGCAAGCAGATTCCACTCCAGAAGGTTATTTTGTTTGGCTCTTACGCAAAAGGAACTCCTCATAAATACAGTGATATAGATTTGGCAGTTTTTTCAGACTACTTTAAGAATATGAGCAGGGTTGACGGAATCCACTTTTTGCTTCTATATGCAACTGATTTTGATGTTGATCTTGAACCTCAACCCTTTACAATGGACGAGTACTCAGACCCTGTTGGACTTGTACAAGAGATTCTAAGGACCGGGATTGAAATTCCACTACCACTTGCGAGTTAATGCTCGGGTCGGAACTGGCATCGCAGGAACTCCTTCCTAGTTGCCAGTTCCTCCCAAAAGGGGTCTGGTACTTCCCGGAATTTGTCGAATCGGTCACGGATAAACTAACGAAAAACAGGCCTCGGAGAGAAATCTTTTCGAGGCCTGTCCTAATTGCTGGAAAATTGTGATATAATCAGGGTGTACAACTGAATCAGGCGGGTGGGCGGCCGAATCCCCTTGAAGGGGGGTGAGGCTTATGACTGTGTTTGAGGCTTTGATGCTGGCAATATCTTTCGCTGCATTAGTTATCAAGATAATCAAAGAAGCGAGAAAAAGCAAGTAGCCCGCCCCTGACCTGAAGGGAGCTACTTGCTCTTGATTAGGTGCCGCCTATCGCGGCCAGTTGTACAAGCCGGGATGTTAGCGCATCCTGGCTTGTAATATGCTTTCCACGTTCATTATAGAACATACGGCTTAAATATTCAACATCAAATGCTCGTGCTCGGGTCGGAACTGGCATCACAGGAACCCATTCCTAGCTGCCAGTTCCTCCCAAAAGGGGTCCCAAAAGGGGTCCAAAAGGGGTCTGGTACTTCCCGGAATTTGTCGAAAGACAGACAAAATAAAAATACACCTCCCAATAGTGGGAGGTAGTTGCACAGTAGCACTTAAGTTTTCTTCCAGTATATATTTTGCCGCTTGTGTTTAATGCCATCAATCCAAACGATAGCATTCAGTTCATCGACATCAAATAATAGAATTACTTGATAGCGTCCTAGTCTTGCCCAATAACCTTCCAACTTCCCGTAAGGAATTTGCTTGGCTGTAAGAGTTGGCGAATGAGACAACCGAGTAAATGAATCATTGAAGATGCGCTCCTTGACTTCGGGAGGATAAGCCAACATGTTTGCCAGTTCATTCAAACCGGTCTGTGACCAGTAAACCTTATACGTTTTGTCCACGCTCAAACTCCTTGACTTTTCCGCGCAAATACTCTAGCCCTGCTTGTTGATCAAACACTCTACCAGATTTCCGATCATCGCGGCTTTGCTGAATCTGATGAAATAAATCAGAATCTTCAGCTAAGGATTCGATGTCTAAGCTATCAGCATTTTGTTCTTCAATCCAAACGTTTACATCAAATTCATCTTTAATGGCTTGAACAAGGTCAGACAATTCCAGTATTTCCTTGTGCTTAAATTTATCGAAAAGCTGATTTGTTGTAATATACTTCATCAAAATCACCCACCTTTATATACCATTATACAGGACGATGGAAGATATTTCACGTAAATTATCAATCCTCTTGCTCGGGTCGGAACTGGCATCACAGGAATTCCTTCCTAGTTTCCAGTCTCTCCCAAAAGGGGTCTGGTACTTCCCGGGATTTGTCGAAAAGCACAAGAAACCCGGTCACGTCAAAGTGGCCGGGTTTCTTGTGCTTACGTCAATTGGTCTTATCCGTTTTATTATTGGGCGAAACTTTACAGCCGTCCAATTGCATGCTCGGGTCGGAAAAGGCCTCCGAAGTTCGTCTTCGGGGGTCTTCCTTTTCCTCCCAGAAGGGGTCTGGTACTTCCCGGAATTTGTCGAAAAGCACAAGAAACCCGGTCACATCAAAGTGGCCGGGTTTCACACGTTAATTGCTCTTATCCTCCTGTTAGATGACCGTCAGAACTACTCGAAAGAGTTAGAAAATGGTATACTAATAAAAAGGATAGAACATAAATTAGAAAAATAAAAAGTAAAATATACTATCAGTAGAAAGTGAGCTGACTCCGATGCCTTAGATATCATCATTCTATGGGATTTTGATCTACTTATATCTCGAAAAAGGTACGCAGCACAGTGTGCCTCATGTCCATGCGATGTACAACGAGTATGAAATGTCCATAGACTTTTGATGGCAATATTTTGGCGGGCGAGCTGCCACGCAAACAAACTAAACTTGTTGAAGCATGGGTGCTTCTGCATACCGACGAACTGAAAGCTTCATGGAGAGCATATAGCAATGATGGCGAGTTGATTAAAATTCGAGGATTGGAGTGAACATTAATGCGTCCGAGGGCAATTGCGGTAAAAGCTCTTGATGATTTTAAGCTGTTGGTTACTTATAGCAATAGTGAAAGGAGAATTTTTGACGTAAAGCCTTACTTTGATTTTATACCATTTAAAGAGTTGCAAAAGCCCGCTCTTTTCAAAACCGTGCATGTTGCTGGCCTTTCGGTCGAATGGCAAAACGGTGTTGATATTTGTCCCGATGAACTTTACTATGACAGCGTACCAATGCAATAGATTGCTCGGGTCGGAACTGCTCGAGGGAGCTTCCTCCGGTCGCTCCCCCAGGGTCGTACCCCCACACAATTTAGACACAATTCATTAGGACCATCGTCGAAAAGAACCAGGAGAGCAATCTCCTGGTTCTTTGTTGGGCAGAAGGTAGAGAATATTCGCTAAGATTATCGAATACGATGTAATCTCATGGTATAATGCACTTGTACAACTGAATCAGGCGGGTGGGCGGCCAAATCCCCGTGAAGGGGGGTGAGGCCATGACGGTATATGAAGCTATGATGGTGACAATTGCATTTGCTACTCTCATAGTAGTACTGCTCAAAGAAATGCATAAAAGCAAGTAGCCCAACCCCGACCTGAAGGGAGCTACTTGCTCTTGTTTGGTGCCGCCCACTGCGGCCAGTTGTACAGCCGGGGTGTTACAGCATCCCGGCTTTTATATGCTTTCCATCTCCATTATAGAACATACAGGAAATCTATGCAATACCCCGCGATCACTCAGTTATGCGGAGGGAGCTTCCTCCGGTTGCTCCCCGTTGTTTTGTTCGGGTCGGAACTGGCATCACAGGGATTGCTTCCTAGTTGCCAGTTCCTCCCAAAAGGGGTCTGGTACTTCCCGGAATTTGTCGAAAAGCACAAGAAACCCGGTCACTTCAAAAGTGGCCGGGTTTCTTGCGTTAATTGCTCTTATCCGTTTTATTAGACGAGCGTCAGGACTACTCGCAACCGTTAAAAAATGGTATACTATATCAAAGGATAGTGTCTAGAAATCGAGGAGTGGAGCGAGAATGGTGGGAAAAAAGAAGAGCAAAAGTAAACCAATCCCAACGGACGATGGTTTTCTCATGTCTCCCAAAATAGACTTCGTGTTCAAGCTCATCTTTGGCGATGAAAAGAACAAAGACCTACTTATCGCTTTTCTCAGTGCTGTGCTTAGTGTGCCAGCGGAAGAATTTGAGGGCATAGAAATCATCAATAGTGAGCTGCTAAGGGAGTTTACAGAAGATAAAAGAGGAATCCTGGATGTACGGGCCAAGACAAGCCAAGGGAAACAGATCGATATTGAAATACAAATACTACCCACGGAATTCATGCCCGAAAGAACCCTATTCTACTGGTCCAAGATGTACACCAGTCAAGTCAAGCCAGGAGATACCTATGACCTGCTACAGAAATGTATCACCATCAACATCGTTGATTTCAAATGTACCCCTCTTCCCAAGCTGTACTCCAGTTATCACTTGACCGAGGATGAAACAGGCTACCGATTGACGGATATCTTAGAGGTGCATTTTTTGGAGATACCCAAGCTGATCGATTCAGAAATTCCCAGAGACGAAAACGATCCCATCATTGAATGGATGGAATTCTTGGATGCCAAATCGCAAGGAGTGATTGAGATGTTAGCGGAAAAGAATAAGGACATCAAGAAAGCCTATGACCTATTGCAGATTATCAGTAAAGATGAAAAGGCAAGAATGCGCTATGAGGCCAGGGAAGCAGAGCTTCGTGACCAGCTAACAAGGATAAAGTCAGCGAAGAAAGAAGGGAAGGCAGAAGGGAAGGTTGAGGTCGCGAAGAACCTCTTGGACATGGGAATGGAAATTTCGAAAGTAGCCAAAGTAACGGGTCTATCTAAAGAAGAAGTTAAGATGTTGAAAGATTGATTGAATCCTACCTGTGCTCGATGTTCGGGTCGGAACTGGCATCACAGGAATTCCTTCCTAGTTGCCAGTTCCTCCCAAAAGGGGTCTGGTACTTCCCGGAATTGGTACTTCCCGGAATTTGTCGAATCTGACTTGGGTTCATGGGCTCTCTATCATTGGGAGAGAGGGCGATTTTATATTTCCTTATGGGATATAGGCTACAGAAAAAGCAGGGAGTTTTTCTTCTCCCTGCTTTGCAAAGTTGCTGTTATTCCGTTTGTAAGAATTCTGCCGCTGTCATGATTTTCGGATGTGACGCCGGATTCAAGAAAATCCTTGTCGCCGGTAATCAGTACGTTTGCTTTTGCCTGAACGGCGGCTCGGAGGATTGGTCGGTCGGAAACGTCCCGAACAAGGGATTCATCGGATACATCAACAACCGGAGTCGGGACGACTTCGAGGACGGTAAGCGACAGCGCCAAAAAGCGTTCAAGAGACTGGATTTTATGAGGGAATTTACGGTTATATACCCGTCGCAGTTCGTCGATATTTTGGTCGCAGACTATTCCGTGATTGGGGTAGGTAACGGCTTTGATATACGCCTGATAGGGAGTTCCGGTGTTGCTTAAAGACGCGGAAATCAGAATGTTGGTGTCAATCAATACTCTCATAAGCCTTCAATCTCCGCACGAACATCCTTCACCAAATCCATAACATCATCATCGGTGCGAACTTCGGCCTTTTCTGCTTCGCCCTCCATTTCTTGTTGCAGCATTTTCATGGCGTAGACAGCGGAGTTCATAAGGATGACCCGATCCTCTTCACAGATGAGAGTGACACGGTCTCCTGTGGAAAGGCGCAGTTTTGAGCGGATATCTTTAGGAAGTGTGATTTGTCCTTTGGACATAACTTTTGCGTTATCGACTATAGGAATACTCATGGTAGACCTCCCGTCTGGATTTGAAAGTAGGGTATTCCCTACATAACCTACCATTAGTATATGTTAAATTGCACTGAAGTACAATAGGTTACCGCAGAATTTCAAAATTAACTCACGGGTCGCAACGGGCATCGCTGGAATTCCTTCCTAATTGCCAGTTTATCCCAGGAGGAGACCGGTACTTCCCGGAATTTGTCGAAAAGCACAAGAAACCCGGTCACATCAAAGTGGCCGGGTTTCTTGCGTTAATTGCTCTTATCCGTTTTATTAGACGAGCGCCAGGACTACTCTCAACCGTTACAAAATGGTATACTCTCATCTTTGACAGTTAAAGATTACAAAAAGCTTGGAAACGTTGTACCCACGGCACTTCCAAGCTTTTTTGCGATTTAAAAAAGTGAGTAATATTTTCTATCCTTTTGTCGCACGAAAAATATTTTTCATCTGTTTATTTTTTATTATCTCGTAGTCAGTTCTGAAGCCAAAAGTTCCATGTAAGGCATCGGTAAAATCGGTTCTCGTATAAACGGGTATATATCCCTCATCCTTGACCTTGTAGAAATTCATGTCCCTTAGCCCGTTAATGATCTCACTGCAGGTAAATTTACTATTCAGTTTCTTTTCCAGTAATCGGTAGATAATAAGCGAAATGAAGCAGGTAGTAAAATGGGCCTTAATTCTATCTTCGCGACTCAAATATACGGGTCGCGCTCTGAATTCGCTTTTCATAATCCGGAAGCATTCTTCAATCTCCCAGCGCTGTTGATTAATCCGGATAATCTCCTGCGCACAGCCTTCAAGGTTCGTGCAAACGGCATAAAATCCATCATAGACCTCTTCGGCAGAAATAGATTCGGTGTTTAGTGCATAAATTTCATTGCTTGCTACTTCGCCGTCAGATGTGCAACTGGTTTTCTTGATGAAGCGTTTATAGTCATTCTGATTATTCTTTGAGATTTTGGTGGGATTAGTATCGATTACCTTTTGAGCGCGTTCGATTTGCGAGTTGCGAATTTGACGTTGGTAATTTTTGTACTTAACGGAATAAGTGACAATGAGCTTTTGTTCCAGATCACCTTCTTTAATCCAGCGTTCTTTGTAAAAGTATTTGTCCCAGCAGCTTTCTTCATCAAGTTTAGTGATATCGTAAGTTTTATCATGATCCGTAAGATGCCAACCCTCTGGATCGAGTGCCCATTCCCTTAAATGTTTTTTCAGTTTTTTAATCGATTGGGTTGTGATAAATGCTCGCTGGCCCTCGTCGTTAAATTTTCTATTCCTCACGGAAGCCAGGCCGGCGTCCGTGCAAACAACAAATTTAGAAAGTTTAAAATCGGTAAGAATTTTTTCTTCCAGAGGTTTAAGTGTTACTTGCTCATTAGTATTGCCACTATTTAAGCTAAAAGCAAGGGGAATGCCGTCCCCATCCATGAACAGACCCATTTGAATGATGGGGTTAGGCCGGTGTTCTTTTGAGGCACCATACTGTTTAAGGCCGTCCTCCTGTTCGATCTCAAAGAAATAATTAGTGCAGTCATAATAGAGGATGCTTGTATTTCTTTTAGAGATCCTAAGACTGTTGTGATAAAGAGAAGACTGTATAAAATCCATTTCCTTAGAAATGACCTCAAGCGCCCTATAAACATGCTGTAGTTCAAAACCGGGTTGCTCAATGAACCTTGAGGAATGCAGATATGTAGAGAGCTTGGAGGAAGGGAAAAGGATCCGTCCGTATAGGAGCCGTGACAAAATAGCATTCAGATCAAAGGAAAACTTATGTCTTTTTGATATCTCAGCAGAAACCTTATGGAGATTAAGTTCATGATAGACCTGCTGCAGAAAAAGATAACCGCCGTTAAACAGGTGCTGATGGTCTTTAGAAATTACTTTAGAAGGTGAATATTTGACTATGATTTCACGCGACTGCTCTTTTTCTTTTTTATTAAGCTCCTCGATGTATGACTTGGCCCATTCAATGGGGTCATGCCCATTTAGTTTCTTTTGTAACTCGGCAATCGTACCTAACTTCTCAACAACTTTAGTAGAACGCCTACCGTTCTCATAAACAGATTGTATGACATAAAGCGAGATGGCATTTTTGGACTTTGATACGCTCAGCCTCATGATAAGGGATCCCTCCAATCCCTTACATTATACCACATTACGCAACATTACGCACTACTATCCAGGACAAATTTGACAGATTATCAATAAAAAAAGCCCTGTTTTCAAGGCTTGTAGGGATTTCTCTTTTAATGCAAGTGTCAAAGACCCGCGTTAATTGCTCTTATCCGTTTTATTAGACGAGCGCCAGGACTACTCTCAACCGTTACAAAATGGTATACTATATATAAGGATGGTGTTTCTATGTCGGTTGAACTTATTGATCTTAAAATTGACTATGGCTTTAAACTTATCTTTGGAAGGGAAGGGCAGGAACCTTTGCTTGCGGCCTTCCTCAATGCCATTCTCAAACCTCCGGCAGGAAAGCAAATACAATCCTTAAGCTACACGAACCCTGAACTCAGCAAAGATAATGCCGATGATAAAGAATCTAGCCTGGATATCCGCGTGGTGACTGAAGATCAAAGGCAGATAAATATAGAGATTCAATTGAAGAATGAGCATAACATGGCGAAACGCTCCCTTTACTATTGGGCGAAACTCTACAGCCGCCAATTCATGAGAATATGGCCTATGAACAATTAAATTCTACGATCACGATCAACATTCTCAACTTTAATTACTTGAAAGAAACAGATGAGTTTCACAGTGCCTTTCACTTGTATGAGCAGAAGAAACAGTTTCTGCTCACCGATGCCTTGGCGATGCACTTTATTGAATTGCCTAAATTACGTAAGAAGTGCGGGCAAGAGAGGTCACACCGCAACAAGATCTTTTGGTACGTTGGTTGTTTTTACTGGATGGCAACGAGGATGAAGAAATCCGGAGACAACTGGAGGTGATTGCCGTGGAAGATCCGATGATCGGCCGAGCGATGAAGGATTGGGAAAACGTCAGTGCCGACCCCAAGCTGAGAGAACTCTATTTTGACCGGAGAAAAGCTGTTTTGGATCGAATGGCGGCTGCTAAGGCGGCAGAACTTAGGGAAGAAAGAGCTAAAGCTGAAGGTATGACACAAGCCATCTGCCAATACCTTGAAGCACGTTTTAGCACAGACTCTCAAGCCCTTCAGGAGACCGTTCGTACGATAACTGACCTGGATGCCCTCAGCCAGATTATAAACCGAATTTTCCTAGTCACTCACTTTGATGAGGCTAAGTCTCTTATTCAAGATATCTTGACATCTTAAATCAATGCTCGGGTCGGAACTGGCATCACAGGAATCTCTTCGGGGCCTGTCTAATATGTAAGAAGATTATGGTACAATGAGTAAGTACAACTGCATAGGGCTGGGTGGGCGGCCGATCCTCCGATGAAAGGGGGTGAGGCTTATGAGTACGTACCAGGCATTGATGTTTGCTGTGGCATTTGCGACACTGGTCGTATTAATAATCAGAGAAACGCATAAGAACAAGTAGCCCATCCCTTCCCTAGGGAGCTACTTGCTCTTCTTATGGTGCCGCCCATTGCGGCTGGTTGTACAGCCGGGATGTTCACGCATCCTGGCTTTTATATGCTTTCCACCTCTATTATAGAACATACAGGATATTTATTCAATTATTTTTGCTCGGTTCGAGTAGGCCTCCGAAGTTCATCTTCGGAGGCCTTCCTTTTCCTCCCAAAAGGGGACTGGTACTTACCGGAATTTCTTCCCGGAATTTGTCGAATCGGTCTCGGAGAGTGAAACCTCTCCGGGGCCTTTTTATGTCTCCGGGAAAAGCTAGCCGCAAGATTCCATTCGGCAGGCAGCAAAAGTAATGTAAGTGGTCGTTGTCCCACGCGCCTTTTACTTTTCGATGTGCTCGCTGTTTATGCTCCCTCTTTATGAAGCATAAAACGACAGGCTTAGCATCCCCAACCCGTGTGACCGAAAAGCGATGAAGAGAGGCCATTAGGTATTATTCACCTACGAGGGTGAACTATTCAGCATCGCATATTCATACAAAATTATCCATGTAATGGATTTCTACCCTTGTCGTGTGATAAAATAAAGTGTAAATCAAAAAATGATTTTGGAGAGTGATAATGTGCCTTTGATTTCGCAATTTTATGGAATTTTAATAAGGATGTTTTTTAATGACCAAGAACAGCACCATTTGCCACATTTTCATGCAGTGTATGGAGAATACTCCGGCTCTTTTACACTTGATGGCGAAGTTATAACAGGAAATATTCCCAAAAAGCAGTTGAAGCTTATTGGTGCTTGGGCTACAATACATCAGGAAGAGCTAGAAGCATTATGGAGATCTGTTCAAGAGACTGGTGAGTATTTTACCATTAAGGGATTGGAGTGATTAATGATGTTACCGAGACCAGAAGAAGTAAAACCTCTGGACAACTACTGCTTGCAAGTGTTGTTTGATAACGGAGAGACTAAGATTTATGATATGTCAAGGCTGATTGAAAAGCCATTTTATAGCAGGCTGAAGAATAAGAACCTTTTTAATACCGTTAAAGTAAGAGATATTACTTTAGAATGGGCATCTGGCGAGGACATTTGTCCTGACGAACTTTATTATAACAGCAAAAATGTTGATTTTGCTCGGTTCGAGTAGGCCTCCGAAGTTCATCTTCGGAGGCCTTCCTTTTCCTCCCAAAAGGGGACTGGTACTTACCGGAATTGATCGGAATTTTCGAATTGGACTAGGATCCTAACGAAAAAAAAGACTTTGAACAGAGACATCTCTCGAGGCCTGTCCTATTTCTTTGTGCAATAAATACTACATAAGTTAAGTCTCGACAAATTTCTGCGGCAGAGAGATTTGACCTGTGTTAAAATTAGGATGTCTTAGTAAAACTTTGATGAAGAGGTGGAGGACAGTGCCTCGAAAAGCGCGTATTTGGTACCCCGGTGCTGTGTACCATATCATGTGCCGTGGCAACCATCGGCATGATATTTTCCGTGATGATGAGGACAGGCAGGTCTATCTAACTCTTTTGCGCCAAACCAAAGAGGAGCATCCTTTTTTCCTCCACGCCTATTGTCTTATGACAAATCATGTTCATTTGCATATAGAGACCGTAGAAACAAGCATAAGCCTGATCATGAAACGCGTTAATATGCTTTACGCCCAATACTTTAATAACAAGTATAATTTTGTAGGACACCTCTTTCAGGACCGCTTTCGTTCAGAGGAGGTAGAATCGGACGGGTATCATCTTCACATCAGCAAATATATTCATCTTAATCCGGTGAGGGCCGCCATCGTTGAAAGCCCTGCTCACTATCCGTGGAGTAGCTACCGTATTTACCTTGGTCAAAAACAGGATAGCTTTATTACTACGGATAAAGTTCTCGGTTATTTTAATGAACCAAGAATTCAACATTATCAGAAGTACGTTGAAGGGGATATCGTGGCCCGGACAACAGATAAAGGAGGACAAACTTTTGGCAACGGTAATTAACTCCTTTGCAGTATCCGGTGTGAATGCTTACCCCGTTGAAGTGGAAACAGTTACTTTGCATGGACAGCCGTCAACTACAGTTGTGGGATTAGGAGATACGTCAGTAAAGGAATCACGCCAACGCTTCGAGGCGGCGCTGATGTATGCCGGGTATGAATTCCCGAAAATGAAGATTGTTATTAACTTAGCTCCCAGTGCCCTGAAAAAAAGTGGATCCCATTTTGATCTGGCTATGGCCGTTGGCCTGTTAAATGAGTCCGGGCAACTCCAGGTGTCTCCCGAGGAGTTAAACGAGTATGGCTTGATCGGTGAACTTTCTCTTAACGCTCAACTTCGTTCAGTAAATGGTGTGCTGCCCATGGCGGTTGCGGCTCGCGATGTGGGCATCCGCAAGCTGATAGTACCGGTAGGAAATTTGAAAGAGGCTTCCCTGGTACATGGCCTTCAGGTATTTGCTTTCCAGGAACTTAAAGAGGTCGTAAAATACCTCGAGGGGAAGGAGCTGTACCTAGAGCCTTCTTTGGCTGAGCAAAGCATGAACGAAAATTTGGACAAAGGGTTGGATTTTGCTGATGTTCAAGGGCAAGACATGCTCATAGAGTACATTGTTGTCGCTGCGGCCGGGGGGCATAATATGCTTATGATTGGCCCGCCGGGTTGCGGTAAGTCTATGATCGCAAAACGCATACCGACAATCCTGCCGGATATGAGCGAAGAAGAAGCATTGGGAATCACGAAAATCTATAGTGTAGCAGGACTCCTAAGGGAGCGCGGCCGCTTGATTTCAGAGAGACCGTTCAGAGCACCTCATCATAATGCCTCTACAAATGCCCTGGTAGGTGGAGGTAGCCCGGTGGTGCCGGGAGAAATATCCTTAGCTCATAACGGAGTGCTCTTTCTTGATGAGATTGCTGAGTTTGAGAAAAAAGCACTGGATGCTTTGCGCCAACCCATGGAGGATAAAGAAGTCACGGTCTCGCGTGTAAACAGCACTCAAACCTTCCCTTCCGATTTCATGCTGGTTGCCGCTATGAATCCCTGTCCATGTGGTTATCACGGCTTGCCGAAGTGCCGCTGTTCAGATTATGAAGTGCTTAAATACAGGCACAAAATTTCAGGGCCTGTGATGGATCGTATCGATGTTCAGAAATATGTAAACCCGGTCGATTTTCTCAATCTATCATCGGCAAGACCTGGCAAAAGTTCGCTGGAACTAAGAGATAGAGTGCAGTTTGCCCGCCTTATCCAGCAGGGACGCTTTGCTAACCTGAAAGGAGTAAACTGCAATGCCCAGATGAACGAAGCGATGGTCAGAGAGTTTTGCCATTTGGATGA
This sequence comes from Paradesulfitobacterium aromaticivorans, assembly GCF_054657415.1. Taxonomy (NCBI): domain Bacteria; kingdom Bacillati; phylum Bacillota; class Clostridia; order Eubacteriales; family Peptococcaceae; genus Paradesulfitobacterium; species Paradesulfitobacterium aromaticivorans. The sequence continues at coordinate 1,500,764 of NZ_BAAHYT010000010.1, forward strand.
GGAAGGAAACAGGCTAATGAGGCTGGCTTTTGATAGGTATAACTACAGTGCCCGCACCTACCAAAAGTTTCTCAAGCTGGCTCGCACGGCTGCTGATCTGGACGGCTCCCTTAAAATAAGAAGAAAAGATGTTTCAGTTGCGCTAATGTCACGCGATATAGACAAGGAGAGCGCGGGCATGCTGGTGATTTAAGCTTGCCGTTTAGAATAGGGGTAAAATGTTATGAATATTTACTGGCTGTGGTTAACAAATCTAAAAGGCCTAGGCTCTGTAACCTATAAGAGGCTGCTTGATGTCTTCGGTACACCGAAAGCAATCTACTGTGCTACGCGCAGCGAATTAGATAGCGTGTCCGGCCTAAAAACGCAGGCTAAAGAGATTATACTAATGAATAAATCTTTGGACCAGGCGCATAGGCTCGAAGCGGATTTGGATAAGCACCAGATCCGCTTGCTTACTTATGATCTCCCCTCTTACCCTGAGGCGGTTAAAGTGTTGCCGATGGCACCTGTCCTTATCTATTACAAAGGCTATCTGCGCGAGAACAGCATTGGAGTGGGTATTATTGGGAGCCGCCGCTGCACAGAATATGGAAAACGGGTAACCTCTGAGGCTGCCACGTTTCTAGCCCAACAGGGTGTGACCGTTATCAGCGGCATGGCAAAAGGAATAGACGGCTACGCTCACACGGCCTGTCTGAAAGCAGGGGGTTATACGCTCACTTTTCTCGGACATGGCCTTGATCTCTGTTATCCTAAAGAGCACGAATCTTTGCTAGAGGCAATAATTGAGAAGGGGGCGGCACTCTCCCAGTATCCACCAGGTACGGAACCGCGAGCCGGGTATTTCCCACAGCGAAACACTCTGATTGCCGCTTGGAGTCATAAAATCCTGGTTGTAGAAGCGGGCGTTCGCAGCGGGGCGCTTATCACCGCCCGCTCGGCCCGCGGGCTGGGACGAAAGGTATTAGCGGTACCTAACAGTATTTATAGCCCGGAAAGTGCAGGCACCAACCGCCTGATTGCTGAAGGCGCAGAGATTCTGACAGATTTTGCCCAATTAGTCTTCGATGTTAGGGCCTTGCCGATGCCAATGACCACAGTAAACAGCGAGCTGTCCTCATTAGAAAAGGCTGTCTTCGACAGCCTCACAGTACCTAAAAATATTGAGGAGCTGAACGATCTATTCAATGGCGATATCGCTTTACTTAACGAAACTTTGTGTACTATGGAGTTAGCCGGCAGAATCACTATAGGCGCAGGCAATATTGTACGAAGGGCATTGCCACTCTAATTTATCTGTTTTTCTAATTGGTCCAACTAACTGAGCCATAAGTTTAGGCATCAAAGGGATTCCATCAAAGGGATTCCATCCCAATTGCCAGTTCATTCCAGAAGGGGTCTGGTACTTCCCGGAATTTGTCGAACACAGACACCTGATCGAGGGAGCATCCTCCGGTCGCTCCCCTGGGGTCTAACCGCCTCAAAATTCGATAGAGTTAGCAAAAGAGAGAGCTGAACTCCTTCGGGAGTATCGGTTCTCTTTCCGTTTTGTGTCCAATAATGGTGATTACGTAAGTGACTTATAAATAAGCACAATATGGAAATATATACAAATAGGTAGTTAAATCGGAAATACAATATGTTATAATAGATTTAAAATAAGAAATAGTAGGCGATGAAATAATGCAACGAGAAGAGATCATAGAATACTGGAGAAATTCAGCGGATAATGATTTTGTTATAATAGAGATTATCATTGGAGTTTATTTATTGGTCATTTGGTAATCGAAAAGCTTCTCAAAGCGTTATTTGTGAAGAACAAGGGGATTGAAAACCCACAAGAACACATGATTTGCTAAGTAAAGCAGAAGTTGCTGTGGATAGTAAAAGAGAAGATATGCTAGACTTGATAACTACTTTTAATATAAGCACTAGATATCAGGATAATCCGATAGTAAAAGAAATCATAAATACAGGTGTTAAGGTTATTTAGGGAATCTCCCCGGGGTCGTACCCCCACACAACGGGGAACAATTCTGACAATTAAGCAAAAGAGTCTTTCATCTTCAAAGTAGGCGAAGGGCTCTTTTGGCGTTTCAGAGGGAGCTTCCTTCGGAATCTCCCCCGGGGTCTGACCCCCTCCTGATTCGACAAAAACTAACAAGAGAGCCGATTTGCCTTCGGGCGGATCGGCTCTCTTTCCGTCATTTCATCCAAACCATTATTCAAACGATCATCGAGTGCTCGGGTCGGAAAAGGGGAATAGTTCTCGATGGCGAGGCGTAGCAAACTTTGAATTACAATTGTTCTTCAATATTTCTTCCGCCATACATCACACGAAGAACATGTACCGTACAATCGGACTCTCGGTAATATAAAAAACAAGAAAATTACCGACGGGGAAGAATCGCAGTCCTCTCGAAAACCAAGGTTCTTTCTTGTATGATGGATGCCTGTCTGACATGGTGTCCAACTTTAAGATTTCCTGTTCAATTCTGTCAATTCGGGACAGGGTTCTCGGCGAATCGGCCTCGGTTGGACAAATCCATCCGGAGCCTTTCGCGTCTCACGCTGAACGGACGGAATCGGCAGAATTCAGACATAGTAAGCAACGACTCAAGGCAGACGGGCATCAACGGGAGATCATGGAGGCAGCCCTGGTGTAATACCTGCAGAAGTATGGGTTTAAGCGGGAGATTGAGGCTCTACTCAAGAATCAGTAAAAAATGACGTTGAATAGAAGATCGCCAGAACTACTCCCAAACGTTAAAAAATGGTATACTCTCATCTTTGACAGTTAAAGATTACAAAAAGCTTGGAAACGTTGTACCCACGGCACTTCCAAGCTTTTTTGCGATTTAAAAAAGTGAGTAATATTTTCTATCCTTTTGTCGCACGAAAAATATTTTTCATCTGTTTATTTTTTATTATCTCGTAGTCAGTTCTGAAGCCAAAAGTTCCATGTAAGGCATCGGTAAAATCGGTTCTCGTATAAACGGGTATATATCCCTCATCCTTGACCTTGTAGAAATTCATGTCCCTTAGCCCGTTAATGATCTCACTGCAGGTAAATTTACTATTCAGTTTCTTTTCCAGTAATCGGTAGATAATAAGCGAAATGAAGCAGGTAGTAAAATGGGCCTTAATTCTATCTTCGCGACTCAAATATACGGGTCGCGCTCTGAATTCGCTTTTCATAATCCGGAAGCATTCTTCAATCTCCCAGCGCTGTTGATTAATCCGGATAATCTCCTGCGCACAGCCTTCAAGGTTCGTGCAAACGGCATAAAATCCATCATAGACCTCTTCGGCAGAAATAGATTCGGTGTTTAGTGCATAAATTTCATTGCTTGCTACTTCGCCGTCAGATGTGCAACTGGTTTTCTTGATGAAGCGTTTATAGTCATTCTGATTATTCTTTGAGATTTTGGTGGGATTAGTATCGATTACCTTTTGAGCGCGTTCGATTTGCGAGTTGCGAATTTGACGTTGGTAATTTTTGTACTTAACGGAATAAGTGACAATGAGCTTTTGTTCCAGATCATCTTCTTTAATCCAGCGTTCTTTGTAAAAGTATTTGTCCCAGCAGCTTTCTTCATCAAGTTTAGTGATATCGTAAGTTTTATCATGATCCGTAAGATGCCAACCCTCTGGATCGAGTGCCCATTCCCTTAAATGTTTTTTCAGTTTTTTAATCGATTGGGTTGTGATAAATGCTCGCTGGCCCTCGTCGTTAAATTTTCTATTCCTCACGGAAGCCAGGCCGGCGTCCGTGCAAACAACAAATTTAGAAAGTTTAAAATCGGTAAGAATTTTTTCTTCCAGAGGTTTAAGTGTTACTTGCTCATTAGTATTGCCACTATTTAAGCTAAAAGCAAGGGGAATGCCGTCCCCATCCATGAACAGACCCATTTGAATGATGGGGTTAGGCCGGTGTTCTTTTGAGGCACCATACTGTTTAAGGCCGTCCTCCTGTTCGATCTCAAAGAAATAATTAGTGCAGTCATAATAGAGGATGCTTGTATTTCTTTTAGAGATCCTAAGACTGTTGTGATAAAGAGAAGACTGTATAAAATCCATTTCCTTAGAAATGACCTCAAGCGCCCTATAAACATGCTGTAGTTCAAAACCGGGTTGCTCAATGAACCTTGAGGAATGCAGATATGTAGAGAGCTTGGAGGAAGGGAAAAGGATCCGTCCGTATAGGAGCCGTGACAAAATAGCATTCAGATCAAAGGAAAACTTATGTCTTTTTGATATCTCAGCAGAAACCTTATGGAGATTAAGTTCATGATAGACCTGCTGCAGAAAAAGATAACCGCCGTTAAACAGGTGCTGATGGTCTTTAGAAATTACTTTAGAAGGTGAATATTTGACTATGATTTCACGCGACTGCTCTTTTTCTTTTTTATTAAGCTCCTCGATGTATGACTTGGCCCATTCAATGGGGTCATGCCCATTTAGTTTCTTTTGTAACTCGGCAATCGTACCTAACTTCTCAACAACTTTAGTAGAACGCCTACCGTTCTCATAAACAGATTGTATGACATAAAGCGAGATGGCATTTTTGGACTTTGATACGCTCAGCCTCATGATAAGGGATCCCTCCAATCCCTTACATTATACCACATTACGCAACATTACGCACTACTATCCAGGACAAATTTGACAGATTATCAATAAAAAAAGCCCTGTTTTCAAGGCTTGTAGGGATTTCTCTTTTAATGCAAGTGTCAAAGACCCGGGTTCTCGGCGAATCGGCCTCGGTTGGACAAATCCATCCGGAGCCTTTCGCGTCTCACGCTGAACGGACGGAATCGGCAGAATTCAGACATAGTAAGCAACGACTCAAGGCAGACGGGCATCAACGGGAGATCATGGAGGCAGCCCTGGTGTAATACCTGCAGAAGTATGGGTTTAAGCGGGAGATTGAGGCTCTACTCAAGAATCAGTAAAAAATGACGTTGAATAGAAGATCGCCAGAACTACTCCCAAACGTTAAAAAATGGTATACTATATATAAGGATGGTGTTTCTATGGCGGTTGAACTTATTGATCTTAAGATTGATTTTGGTTTTAAACTGATCTTTGGCCGGGAAGGTCAGGAACCTCTGTTAGCGGCCTTTTTGAATGCTATTCTCAAACCTCCGGCGGGTAAACAAATACAATCCTTAACCTACACGAACACCGAACTCAGCAAAGATAATACCGACGATAAAGAATCCAGCCTGGATATCCGCGTAGTGACAGAGGATAAACGGCAGATCAATATTGAAATTCAGTTAAAAGATGAGCATAACATGGATAAACGCTCTCTCTACTACTGGGCAAAGCTCTACAGCCGTCAATTATCTGAGGGTATGGCCTATGAGCAACTTAATACCACGATTACAATCAACATTCTAGACTTTGATTATTTGAAAGAAACCGACGAATTTCACAGTGCTTTTCACTTGTACGAGGAAAAGAAACGATTTTTACTCACCGATGTCCTAGCGATGCACTTTATTGAGTTGCCCAAGTTACGTAAGAAATGGCGGTTAAAAAAGGTTACGCCGCAACAGGATCGATTGGTACGCTGGTTGTTTTTACTGGATGGCAATGAGGATGAAGAAATCCGCAAACAACTGGAGGCGATTGCAATGGAAGACCCGATGATTAACCGGGCGATAAAAGATTGGGAGAATATCAGTGCCGACCCCAAGTTAAGGGAACTTTATTTTGACCGCAGAAAAGCCGTTATAGATCGAATGGCGGCTGCGAAGGCAGCAGAACTTAGGGAAGAGAGGGCTAAGGCAGAAGGTAGGTCTGAAGGAGAGGCTAAAGGTAGGTCTGAAGGGCAAAGCCTTATGGCTCAGGATGCCATCTGCCAATATCTTGATGCTCGTTTTGGGACAGCGTCGCAAACCCTGCAGGATACAGTTCGAGGAATGACTAACTTAGAAGCGCTTACCCGTCTATTAAATCGTATTTTTAAGGTCGCTAGTATAGAAGAGGCCAAGGGTCTTATTCAGGATATCCTGGTCTCCTAAATCAATGCGCGAGGGAGTCGGCTTAACAGCCGCCTCCTCCGGGGTCTGACCCCCGCACAATGGGGAACAATTCTGACAATTAAGCAAAAGAGTCTTTCGTCTTCGGGCGAAGGGCTCTTTTGGCGTTTCAGAGGGAGCTTCCTTCGGAATCTCCCCCGGGGTCTGACCCCCTCATGATTCGACAAAAACTAACAAGAGAGCCGATTTGCCTTCGGGCGGATCGGCTCTCTTTTCGTCATTTCATCCAAACCATTATTGAAACGATCATCGAGTGCTCGGGTCGGAAAAGGGGAATAGTTCTCGATGGCGAGGCGTAGCAAACTTTGAATTACAATTGTTCTTCAATATTTCTTCCGCCATACATCACACGAAGAACATGTACCGTACAATCGGACTCTCTGGTAATATGAAAAACAAGAAAATTACCGACGGGGAAGAATCGCAGTCCTCTCGAAAACCAAGGTTCTTTCTTGTATGATGGATGCCTGTCTGACATGGTGTCCAACTTTAAGATTTCCTGTTCAATTCTGTCACACAGGTTGATTGCTGTTTGCGGCTCTAATAATTCAGTAGTAATATATCTAAAAATCACCTGCAGGTCATTTTCCGCAGCAGGCGTAATAATTATCTCGTATTGCCTCATGCATGCAGTCCTTTTCGAATGTTAGAAAATACTTCTTTCGTAGGACGGCCTTTACCTGCCAAATAATCTGCATACCCGTTCTCTAACTCTGCATTAAATTCTGCCTCCGTCATGGTATCGACAGATTTAATTTTAGCCGGTGCTAATCTTAATTCAAAAGGTATCGCCTGATTAATTACAACTTGCTTTAAGAAAAGTCCTATAGCATTTGACATTGAGATTCCCAGACCGTCAAACACTTTTTCCGCCTGTTCTTTCACATCTGGTTCAATTCGCACATAAAGATTCGATGATTTTGCCATGAAATTCACTTCCTTTCTTTCTGATACTATCATATGCCATTGTACACACAAAAGCAATGCAATATTCACTTCTTTGCTCGAGGGAAGTAGCCTAACGGCTCCTTCCCCCGGGGTACGACCCCCACACAACGGGGAACAATTCTGATGACGGTGCAGAGGAAGAGGACACCGGCGGAGAATAGCGACGACAAGTGGGGAGGTTAATCAATGACTACCGTTGTAAATTCATTTGCCTTATCTGGGGTAAACGCCTACCCAGGGAGCGCGTCCAGAATGCTCGGGGCATTCAACAGTTACGGTTTGCAGGGATTGGAGTGATTTATGATGTTACCGAGACCAAAAGAAGTAAAACCTCTGGACAACTACTGTTTGCAAGTCTTGTTTGATAACGGAGAGACTAAGATTTATGATATGTCAAGGCTGATTGAAAAGCCATTTTATAGCAGGCTGAAGAATAAGAACCTTTTAATACCGTTAAAGTAAGAGATATTACTTTAGAATGGGCATCTGGCGAGGACATTTGTCCTGACGAACTTTATTATAACAGCAAAAATGTTGATTTTGCTCGGTTCGAGTTAATTTGAGCAAATGATGGTATACTATTCTTAACAGAAGTTCTGAAATACTGAAGGGCGGTAATGATATGCAAGCACAAGCAAAAAAGAAGTCGTTTGGCTTTGTACGACTAGGAAAACGTTCGGTTGTCACGCTTGGGACCGAAGTCAAAAGAGAGCTTAAATTGGTCGATGGTGACGTTTTCGAGTTGTGTGTTGAGGATGGCAAAATCATTTTAGAACCTAAAAAGCTCATCCCAGCTGACCAACAATGGTTCTGGACTGAGGAATGGCAAGCTGGGGAACGAGAAGCTCAGGCTGAAATAGAAGCCGGTAAGGTTAAGCATTTCGACTCAATGGAAAAGTTCCTTGAAGATTTGGGGAAAGAAGATGAAGATTGATAGTATCCCCCGTTTCAAGCAAGCTTTCAAGATATTGCCAAAAGAAATTCAGGCTCTTTTTATGGATAAGATGTATCAGTTTCAAGATGATTGGAAGCATCCCTCTTTCAGGGTTAAGCGGGTTCAAGGAACAGATAGCATCTGGGAAGGCAGTCTTAATATGTCCATTCGTTTTACATTTGAATGGATAGTTGACGATGAAGATAATGAAGTTTGCCTTATGAGAAACATCGGAGACCACGACCATTGTTTACGACCTCCATATTAATGCTCGGGTCGGAAAAGGCCTCCGAAGATCGTCTTCGGTGGTCTGGTATTCCTACTACGCTACGTACGTGACGTGAGGTAATTATGATGGTATAATATGTATATAAGATGGAGGTGAGGCGATGCCAGAAATAAGCTTGTTTTACGGTATAAGAATAACTATGAATTGGAATGATCATGTTCCTCCCCATTTTCATGCGGAGTATAATGGGAACCACGCCTTGATTGATATTATCCATGGAAGAGTCCTCGAAGGAGGACTACCTAAAAGGCAGTTAAAGCTTGTTCTTGCATGGGCTGAAATCCACAGAGATGAACTCATGCAAAACTGGGAATTAGCAAGGGCATTAGAGTCACTGAATAAAATAGCACCACTTATATAGAGGTGAATTAAGTATGGAATATTACCCTGAAGTCATCCAGGTCATACCCACTGAGGATTACAAAGTTTTTGTTTACTTTGATGATGGTCGTATTAAGTTATTTGATGCAAAAGAGTTAATAGGCAAAGGCGTTTTTGCACAATTAATAGATCAGGAAAAGTTCATAAATACCTGCAAGGTTCTAAATAATACCTTAGCTTGGGATTTGAAGGGGAATTATGACGAAACTGAATGCATAGACCTTGACCCATTAGAGCTATATAGAACTTGCCCTGATGTTGAAGAGCCGACAGAATTGTTCAAATCGTGATAGAAGTGCTCGGGTCGGAAAAGGCCTCCGAAGAAGACGTCTTCGGGGGTCTTCCTGTTCCTTCCACAAGGGGTTTGCATTTTTATTAGAAAATTTGGTATAATCAGGCTGTGCAACTGAAATTTGGCGGGTGGGTGGCCGAATCCCGTGAGAGGGGGTGAGGCCATGACGGAATAAATTTAAGGGGTGAAGCAAAGTTGCAAGGAATGTCTCGAAAACTTATTGGTATTGGATTGTCTTTCTTGTCTATTTTCTCCTTAGTAACAACCACTGCTACGGCCGCACCGGAAGCAAGAAAAAAAGTGCTTTCAGCAGCCATCACATCAACGAGATTAGCGGGTCAAACAAGGTATCAAACCGCAAGAACAATTGCTGAGCAAACATACAAGGGTACCGTCCAAAACATTGTTTTGGCTTCCGGTAACGGATTCGCTGATGCACTGGCTGCGAGCACCTTAGCTCACAAGCTTAATGCTCCGATTTTGCTCGTAGATCAGAAAGTTGAGAATTCCTCCGATGCTTTTGACTACATTCAAACTCATAGGGTCCAACAGGGCAATGTGTGGATAATAGGCGGTTATGGTGTTATCGGAACGGAATTCGAAGACAAGTTAAAGATGCTGGGACTTCAAGTTAAGCGAATTGCTGGTAGTGATCGATATGAAACTGCTTCTTTAATTGCCAACGCAACAACAGTGCCGACAGGAACCCCGATTGTAATAGCATCTGGGGAGAACTATCCGGACGCTTTAAGCATATCAAGTTTTGCAGCATTTCAGGGATGGCCGATACTTTTGGTTATGCAGGATAACTTGCCGGATAAGATTGGGGATTTTATTACCAGCGAACAACCGGCTAAGGTTTATATTGCCGGCGGTGAAGGCGTAGTTTCTAAATATGTTGAAGCAGCTATAAAATCTATTACCCCTAATACTGAAATTAAACGTTTTGCTGGTCAGGATAGGTACGCTACAACTGCCCAGATCGTTAGTACATTCGCCCCCAAAGCCAGGACTGTTTATGCGGCATCGGGCGATGGCTTTGCGGATGCATTAGCTGGTAGTACTTTAGCAGCTCGCGAAGGTTCTCCAATTATTTTATTAGATCCAAATCTTTCCTCACCTCCGCCAGCAATTTTACGTTATTTAGTTACTCTGGACCAAGCGAATATGACGGCGTTCGGAGGCAGCGGGGCCCTTCCGGAAAGCCTGGTACAAAATGTAAATAGTGTATTGAACCCTGTTATTACCCCCGTTCAAACTCCAATCGATGGCATAGGCACCGTTAACAGTTATAAGTTCTCTTCCAATGTTGCCATAGAACCTAACTTCAATTCTGACTTATTATTTATTTCAGCCGCTACAGGTAGCAATTTTACTATCGGTGGATACTCTGTGCGTCCTGGTTCTTCGGACATCTATGAGAAAGCTAAAACCTACTTTTCAAAGTATGCAAACACCTCATCGGCCAAAACACTTTATGACCTTGCGCTGGGCGAGAATAATCCGCCGCACAAATTTATTGCTCCCTTGTATGAAATGCTGACATACGGCATGTTCCTGCAGGACAATACCTTATATTATCAGATATCCACTCCTGGGGTGCCCGTAATAGACACCGTTTCGCAATTTGCCAAAGATACTGACGCTACAACATTTTTCAAGGATAATTTACTGTCATATAATAATATGGTGAAGCAATTCGTAGAGGGTACCTTAAACTTTAACTATATTAAAAGGGAAGAGGGATTTTTCGGTATAAGTTTGGACAAAGATCAATTTGAAGTAGTACTGTCACCTTTTATGAACGGTGGGCAAGCGATGACTTTGTATACTAAAGACGGAACTCGTACAAATGTCGTAGTGATAAATGCGACCGATGCCGATGCATTATATACTATTTACCACGAAACAGCGCACAACTACTACGATGTCCGCAATGACTACCCTGATTTGGTTTCTCAATTCCGTCAACAATACGCAAATGCTTTAGGTTCTGTTGAGCCCGATTTTGATTCACAGTTAAACGAAACAATAATAAGAGCTGTTTCAGATGTGTTAATTGCACAATATCATGGCGAACAATCGGCGCAGCAATATATGAATAGCCAACTGGCTAGTGGGTATACAAATACCGATAATATTTATTATTTAATCAAGAACAAATATCTGCCGAATCGTGACCAATATTCAACATTCCATGACTTTGTGCCTGTCATATTTGACTTTCTAAAAGCGACAAGTCTTAATCAGCCATTTGATGTCGGGCCTAAGCAATAAAGTGTTCGGGTCGGAAAAGGCCTCCGAAGTTCATCCTTCGGGGGGTCTTCCATTCCCCCCCAGACCTCCATGGCGCACTGCGGCACCATCAGAGAATGAAAACTCCTAAGTGTTTTGAGGAAAATTTTTGCTTAATTCTGGGAAGGATTATCGACGGTGTTGAAGAATAAATATGGTTGTCATTAAGTTCTAGGAAATGCTTTTTACAGTAAAAATAGAAGTAGGGGATAGGAAGAAGAGAAAAAGAAAGATAAAGATAAAGATAAAGATAAGGAGAAAGAGAAAGAGAAAAGAGAAAGAGAAAGAGAAAGAGAAAGAGAAAGAGAAAGAGAAAGAGAAAGAGAAAGAGAAAGAGAAAGAAGATGAGGACGAGGATGAAGGAAAAGACTTTTGGCAGCCGTCAAGGGCTTATGTGGGCACTTGTTTTTCTTCTTTGTTTCACAAGCTCGGTCATTTGGGTTCCCCAAGCCAAAGGGCAAGACAACAGCATTGTTCGGCTAAGTGGTTCTGATCGTTATGAGACAATGTTGCAAATTGCCCTTGTTAATCATTCAGGCGTGACGAAAAATGTTATTTTGGCCTCCGGGCTTGATTTTCCTGATGCCTTAGCGGGGGTGCCTTTGGCAGCCCAAATAAAGGCCCCGATTCTCCTGGTGGATAAAACACCGGAAGCTAGTACGGAGGCCTTTAACTATTTGAAGAATCATTTAGACAAGAAGGGCAGTATTTATATCCTGGGGGGAGAGGGAGCAATACCCGGCACCTTCCTTGAAGCATTGAAGGGCTTAGGTTACGACCCAGGCAAGATTCATCGCCTGGGAGGTTCTGATCGCTATGGGACGGCTATGGCGATCGCTAAGGAGATGCAGCAGGACGGGAGCCGGTTCTTCTTGGTGTCTGGAGATAGTTTCTCTGATGCTTTAAGTGCCTCTGTTGCAGCTGCGATCACGAACCGTGTGACTGACGAAGAGGCAGCTTACTATAAGTCCAAAGGGCAGAACCTGACGGCCTCCCCAGGGGGAGTTCCCTTGTTGCTGGTCCCTTCACGAGGGCCAATTCCTCAAAGTGTGATCGATTATTTGAATACGGCTCCGGGTAAGACGGGTACCGCTGAGAACATAACGGTAGTCGGCGGGACAGGGGCGGTGCCGGAAGAAAGCCTAACTCAATTAAAAACGGAGGCTCACAGCCTGGCAACGGATGGAATCACAAGAATAGCCGGGTCGGATCGCTATGAAACGATGAGCCTGATTAATTCCGGCAACTTTGATCTGTCCTGGCAGAATAATGGAAAAGGGCTGCCGGTACCGGGGATATACCTGGCTTCCGGGGAGAACTTCCCAGATGCCCTGGCCGGGGCAGTTTTGGCAGCAAGAGATGATGCTCCTCTGATCCTGGTCAAAACGCCCCTGCCCTCATCCGTCAGTAAACTGTTACAGAGTAGTTATTCCCGAAATTCCGGCCGCCTTCCCCAACCCACGAAGATCACGGTGTTGGGTGGTGAAGGGGTCATCGGGGCCAGAACGGTCAATGAGGTCGATAGTCTGTTTAATCAGGGCAAATTCCTGGCTGACGGGGATGAGCTGTGGAATGAGGCCGGTTCGGGAATGCCCGGGTACAAGGATGGAGCCGCTGCTGAGGCGCAGTTTAATTTTCCGGGCGCTGTGGCGCTCGGTCCGGAGGGCAAAATTTATGTCGCCGACAGCAAAAACCACCGTATCCGTATTCTTGGGCCCGGGGGTCAGGTAGAGACTCTGAGCGGTTCGGCAGCAGGGATAGACAATTATGGCGTACCCCTTGGCGGCTTCCGGGACGGGAAGCTGGGCGAGGCTTTGTTTAATGACCCGGAGGCCTTGGCTGTTGATGCTTCCGGCAACCTCTTTGTCGCTGATACAGGAAATAATGCCATCCGCAAGATTGACCAAGGGGGCAATGTGACGACACTCCTTAAAGGGCTCAATGCTCCTGCGGGTCTGGCTGCAGGGCAGGATGGAATACTCTATGTCGCGGATACGCTGAATCACCGGATTCTTAAAGTTCTCCCCGACGGCCAATGGACGGAACTGGCGGGCGGGGGCTACGAGAAAAAAGATGGTTGGCTGGCCGGGGGTTATGCAGACGGCAAGGGGGAGAAGGCCAAATTTAATGAACCTTCAGGCTTGGCTTTGGCTGCGGACGGGAACTTGTACGTTGCGGACAGCGGAAATCAGAGGATAAGAAAGATTGCGCCGGATGGGACAGTAAGCACCATTGCCGGCAGCGGAACGGATATCATTCCGGGAACCGGTTATATTGAGGGCGGATTTGCCGACGGTCCGGTGTTGTCGGCCAAGTTCAATTTTCCTAAAGGGGTGGCCTTGGATGGGAATAACAAGATCTATGTGGCTGACACCTATAACCAGCGCCTTAGAGTGCTGAATGAAAACGGCCAGGTTACGACCTTGGCAGGCACCGGGGAGCACGGGCGGAAAAACGGACTGGCTGCCTTGGCTGAGATGGACGGGCCCACCGGTATCCTGGTGTTGCCGGATGGGAACATCCTGATCACAGATCGGTTAAACCACCAGATTCGCCGGTTTATACGGCATAACACCGCAGGATGAGCATTCAAGGAAAAAAAGCCGGTTGAGATTTATCAGACAGAGAGTGAGATGGGAGAATGAGGATAGGAAGATTGCCTCGGGTGCTCGCTTTAATCCTAACGGTTGCGTTGCTGGCTACTGTTAGCGTTCCCATGCCGGTAAGGGCAGCCGGAGCGAAACAATTGGCCAAACTTACAAATGTCGCAGGGGATGTATTTGTCACGCGGAGCGGAGGGGCGCGCGAGTTTTCAGCGTATGGGGATATGCCCGTTTTCCAAGGCGATTGGCTGAGGACGGGTGATAATGGTTCCGTGACCATTGCCTATGCCAACGGTACGGAAACGACCTTAGGCTCTGATTCTGATTTGACCTTTGAAAAGCTGGCCGGCAGCGGCGGTTCGACCCAAACGGTCCTTAAGCTTTGGTCCGGGAGCATTTGGAACAAAATTAAGAGCTTGCTCAATATCGATGACCAATATGAGGTGGAGACTCCCACTTCTGTCATGGGTGTCAGAGGAACACTCTATCTCGTTAGTGTGGATAAAGGAAGTGGCACAACCACAAGCCATGTTCTCGATGGCTTGGTATCGGTACGGCAAAATAACGATCCGGCTGTAGGAGGCCAGGAGCGTTTAGTCGAAATGGGCCAGGTAATGCAGGTCAGTTCCCCTCAAGGTTCTTTGCCGGAAAAGCAGGCGATCGATAATCAAAGCTTTGTCCAAACGGTTGAACCGCGGATGATTGTCCATGTCCTCAATGACGTAACCGGAAGAGTCAACGAATTGCTGGACAAGGCTAAACAGGCCCAGAACGGTTATGGCCAAACAAAAGATGTTGGTTTTATTAAGAATGCTTTGGTTTTGGTGCAAAAATCTCAGGATCTGGCCACATTTGCCGGTGAGTTTATTAATACTGTTCAAAAGTCGGATAAATCTACGGCGGTAGAACAAATTTTGACTCAGAGTAACCAGACTCTGGAGCAAGTGCAAAGTCAGATCAATCATGTCCAGCAGGAGAGCCAGCAAACCCAAAGCAGCGTGATGAGTGCTGCTCAAAATGCCGGCTTAAGCACGGATGAGATTAAGGATATTCTGATCCAAGCGCCCACAACGCCCGCACCGGCAGAGCAGAGTCCGGCATCCGTTCCCACTGATAATGGATCATCTTCTTCGGACTACAGCCCAGTATTGGTAACATCGCTTAATGTAACAAAATTAGGGCATGCTTTAACAGCGCAAGATGTTGATTTCTTAAGGCTTGGGGAAAATCCTTATGCGTTCTATGACGTCAAAGTATTACCGGTCAATGCCAGCAATCAAAAGCTTGCCTGGTCTACAAGCGATCCGAATGTGGCTGCCGTGGATCAAACCGGTAAAGTCATCCCGATCGGTCTGGGGACAGCAGTGATCACTGTGGCTGCCCAAGATGGCAGCCCGGTGAAAGCAAGTTTCCAAGTCACAGTGCAATTGCCCACGCAGCCGGGTACGTTGAGCATGGATCCCAATAGCGGCCAGAGTGGAATGAGTACGGGTCTAAAGCTGAGGTATACTGCCGGTGAGAATTTCACGGGAGGAACGGTATGGTTTGCCCTTCCCCAGGGATTTTCTGCTTCTCCCTCCGATTTGGTCATCATCAAGGGCGGTTCAGCGGTGACCCTGTCTTCTCTGAGCACTCAGGCAAGTATTTATCCCGAAGGGGTTAGTCTATCCGGACTTAACTTAAACAGGGGGGAGACCGTAGAAATCAAATTGAATAACCAGGTTGTGCCTGGGGCCGGGGCTTATACCTTCTTTGCTAACGCTGATGCCGATGGAAGCGGGCAAGAAGTTGCAAGTTTGGGTGTGCATCGTGAATCCGTCATCTTCTGGTCTGCGGGTGAATTTGCGCAAGGGCAGGGTTATGCGACCGGGGCTTATGCTCTTGCAGCTGCTCAGCCCACGGCGTTTAACTGGACGCGCCAGTCGCGTTTTGCCGGTCCGGATTTTCCGAAAGTAAAATGGAGCGCACTGATCCCGGCAACCGATCCCAGTCAGCAAGGGATTGGGAGTTCTCCGGTGATGGGGGCTGATGGCACCGTTTACTTCGGTGCCCGTAATGGGAATCTTTATGCCTTCAATCCGGACGGCAGCCAAAAGTGGAAATTCCCGACCGGCGGGGGGATTGATTCCTCTCCGGCGATTGCAGCCGATGGCACGATCTATGTGGGGTCATCCGATTACAATCTTTATGCGGTCAATCCCGATGGGAGCCAGAAATGGGTGTTTGCCACCCAGGGGGAAGTATCTTCCCCGGCTATCGGGCCTGATGGGACCGTCTATGTCGGTTCAGGCGACAAGAAGCTTTATGCGCTTGATCCGAATGCAACGGATCCTCTCCGGAAGAAATGGGAATATTTGACTGGAGGCACGATTTCTGCTACACCTGCTGTAGCGGCCGATGGAACCATCTATGTGGAATCTATGGATGGGAACCTTTATGCTCTAAAAAATGACGGCAGTGGTCCAATGTGGGTTGTGAATACCGGAGATAGCTTTTTTATGTCAGCTCCTGTGATCGGGCCTGGCGGGGATATTTATGCGGGAACGGTCAGCGGCCGGTTGTTGGCTTATGATCCGAACGGGCAGAAAAAATGGGAGTTCCACACCGTAGACGGGTACCCGTACCCGGCGGTTGCCCGTGACGGCACGATTTATGTGGCTTCACGCGCTAATCCGGGCACAGTCGATAATCCTCTCACTACCCCGGCGAAGGTATATGCCTTGAATTCTGATGGGACGGAAAAGTGGGAGTACTCGGAGGATGGTCCAACTGCTTTATCGTTTCATTCCACACCCTTGGTTGATGCGTATGGAACCGTCTATCTGGCTTCAGACAACGGATATCTGTATGCCATCGATCAGAATGGCAGCTTTATGGGAAAACTTGCGCTGTCGGGTGTTACCTATAGCAGCCCGGCTCTGGCTGCGGACGGGACACTTTATGCCGGCACCAGTGACGGATATTTGTATGCTGTGAGCTCAGCTTCTCCCAAAATCACCGATGTGATGGCCGTTGATCAAAACAATGACAGCGTTCTCGATGCTGTTTACGGCCAGCCTCCGGATGGCTTGTTGATCAGCTTTGACCGCGATTTAGATCCCTTATCCCAAAATGACCTAGCCACCGAACTCCTGAACAACCCGGCTTTAGGATCCAACAGTCACTTATCCTGGAATAATGCCCGGACGGTTTCGATCGCTTTGGGAGAGGGATTCACGCTCGGACTTGGGGATACCTTCAGCCTTAATGGAGGAGATGTTTTTGATACGTATTTTGCCCATCCCTGGCATGATTTAATGGTGACGATACCTTTCCAATTTAGTCCGCTGCTTCGATTGGCTAACGGTGACGGGATAACTTATCTCAATGCTCCGGCTCCATCCGGACCCCCAGCGGGGACGTCGGTTGACCAGAACGTCCTGACATTTAAACTGACGGCTGAGCAGGAAGATATTGCGATTGCCGCGGGCGATTCGATCCGGATGGACATGGATCAAATCAGCGGGCTTCAGGCCGGTGATTTCAGCAATATTGAACTCTATCAGGATACGAACGGCGATGGTATTCCGGACGGTTCACCGGTTGCCACGGGATCTTTAGGCAGCATTGTTAACGGGGCAGGGACGATTAACTTTAACGTCTATCTGCCACAGACCATTAATAAAAATCAAAGTATGAATTACATCCTGCAAATGGATCTGACGAATTGGTCGATCAATGCCTCTTTTAACTTTGACGATACACGCAGTATTCATGCAATCGGACAAGGATTAGTGACCGGTATGCCTGTTGTCAATGCCGGCAACATTAGCGGGCAGCACTTTGGAGTCATAGTGCCATAACTAAGAGGTGGGCCAATCTTTCAAGGCACCAGTCAGGCTATCCGGCGCGTAAGGACTGAATTGGAACGACTGGCTGAGCTTCCTCTTCCTGTCATGATTACCGGAGAAAACGGAACAGGCAAAAAACACGCGGCTGCGCGCCTGCATTATGGGGGAAAACGCAGGGCGAGACCTTTTCTAATGACGAATTCCCTGGAGTTTGGTTGGGATAGCTGGAATCGGAAGCTCTTGGCTGCTTACGGCGGAACCTTGGTTTTAACGAATGCCGACCAACTTCCTCTGGAGACGTTGCACCAGGTCTTGCTATCCGGTCGTGACGTACGGATCATTCTCACAGCAAACGAACTTCAGGAATTCAGCGGTGTTGAACGCTTGCATTTGCCTGCGTTGAGGGAAAGAACGGAGGACATTCCTGTTCTTGTGAGGGAATTTCTGATCCGTGCCGGAGTAAACAATCCCGAAGCTGCCATTTCCAGCGAGGCTTTACGGCGGCTTATGCTCTATCCCTTCCTTCAGGGGAATGTCGAGGAACTGGCTAAAGTTATCCAGGAAGCTGTGATTTTGGCAGGAGACAGTGTGATCCGGCCTGAGCATTTGCGGTTGGGCAGATATAAAGCACGCAGTTCACGGCCGCTGGTGGGACTTGCTTTAGGTGGCGGGGCCGTGCGCGGAAGTGCGCATGTGGGTGTGCTCAAGGTGCTGGAACGGGAAAGCATTCCGGTTGACTTCATTGCCGGTACGAGTGTCGGTTCTTTGATTGGGGCCCTGTATTGTGCAGGAGTAACGGTTGCAGAGCTGGAGAATCTGATGTCCCATATACGTTGGAAGGATCTTGTCCGTTGGACATGGCCAAGAGAGGCTCTGGTTGATAATAAACCTTTGGCCGAATGGCTGGAAAGACGCATTGGGCCTAAGAACTTTGCAGATCTAAAGATTCCCTTTGCTGCGGTAGCTTCCGATGCCACTACGGGAGCGGGTGTGATTTTAAAGACGGGTTCTGTGGCTGAGGCCGTTCGGGCTTCAACGGCGATCCCTTTCCTGATGCGGCCGGTCCGGTATGCCGACCGTACTCTCATTGATGGAGGAGTGGTCCATAAAGTTCCGGTGGCGCTGGCCCGCAGTATGGGGGCGGATGTGGTCATAGCCATAAATGTAGGGTTGCCCAAGTTTACGCTTGGCCCGGCTCGTAATCTGATTGATGCTTTGCTGCATGCCTTTGACATGATGAGTGAGCGGTTGGTTGCCGATGAAATGGAACTGGCGGATATCGTTTTGCAGCCGCGTTCTCCCGTAAGCGGTTATAGCTTTAAGAATGCCAAAGCTTTTAGCAGAATAGGGGAAGAAGCCGCTGAGAAGGCTGTAAAGAAAATACGCCAGTGTATGGTGCAAATTTATGGGAATTAACTTTAAGCCGCCCATTGCGGCCAGTTGTACAGCCGGGATGTTTGCGCATCCTGGCTTTTAATATGCTGAGGACTACCCAAAAGGCAGTTAAAGCTTGTTCTTGCATGGGCTGAAATCCACAGAGATGAACTCATGCAAAACTGGGAATTAGCAAGGGCATTAGAGTCACTGAATAAAATAACACCACTTATGCTGTCGTAGTCGGATAAATCTTCAAGGCAAGATAAAATCCTGAGCCGCCAAGGGCTAGGGCAGTAGACTTGGGCAAGCGCGGGCAGAAAGCTAGCCGCCCCCTCCTACTCGATAATTGCCCTTATCCGTCCTGTTAGATGACCGCCAGAACTACTCGAAAGCGTTAAAAAATGGTATACTATTAAAAAGGATGGAACATTGAAACAAACGAGAAAAGGTGTAAATTATGGTCAACGTGGAATGGGAAATACCCTTAAAGCGTGTTTTGTTCCAAGAACTAAACCGGTCAGGGTTTAGTGAATATCAGGTTTTCCTATTTGGTTCTAGGGCACGGGGAAATGCTACCCCAGTATCCGATATTGATATTGGTATCAAAGGGGCTAATGAAATTCCTTTTTCAGTGCTTTCTGAATTGAGGGATGCAGTTGAAAACTTGAATTTACCCTTCAAAGTTGATGTGGTTGATATGCATCATGTTTCACCGGCATTTTATCAGCATGCCATGGAAGGAGCGATTTTTTGGAAAAGTTAACTCTTAAAATCTTATCCGCCCAAAATGCTTTGAAAGCTTTAAGCGAAGTGTTGGACTTTGGGGACAACGCGGTTCTGCGGGATGCAGCAATACAACGTTTTGAATTTACCTTTGAGGCAGTTTGGAAAGCACTTAAACTTTTTTTGGAAGAACATGAAGGTATTATAGCAAATTCACCGAAAGCGGTCTTTCGTGAAGCATTTGTTATTAGGCTTCTTACAGAGGGAGAAACAAGAGAATTTCTGGGAATGGTCGAAGCAAGAAATTCGACGGTCCATACCTATAATGAAGTATTAGCCATTGAGATTGCCAAAGCAATACCGGGTTATTATAAACTTATGGCTCAGTTAGTTGGAGAATTAGAAAAACGGATAAATTAGGGAAAAGGCCTCCGAAGTTCATCCTTCGGGGGTCTTCCTTTCCCCCCAAAAAGGAGTTGCCCGTAGTAGAATACGGTTAAAGTTATTGTATAATTACGTAAGATTGAATTGGGTCGAGGTGAGATCTGGGGATAACATATTGATTAGAGAACATCAGCGTTCAGAAGGGATGTGGTACAGTGCCAAACCAACCGAATTTACCCGACCTTGGGTTATTTCCGTTTTTTCAGGGATTGCCTTCCTCTTTGCTCGAATCCTGGAAACCAAGATTTAAACGCCAGAGCTTTTCTAAACGTCAACCTTTGCACTTCCCCGCTTCCTGCCCGGATGTCATCTTTTTTGTCTGTTCGGGAAAAGTGAAAATCTCTTATTATTCGGAAGATGGGAAAGAGTTTACGGTGGCGATCCTTGCTGCCGGACAAGTGTACAGTGAGCATTCCTTGGCTTTGGCCACCGCTGTCGAAGAGAGTGAAGTGCTCTACCTTAGTATGGTGGAATTCACATGTATGATGGAAGAATCACCGGAACTGGCCCGCCGGCTGATTCGCGTCCTGGGGCAAATTCTCCGTATGACCAATGACTTGATCGTCGATTTAGCCTTTCGCGAAGCTGCTTCACGTTTGGCCCGCGTCTTTTGGCGCGCCGTCCAGGCCGAGAGGAAGGATAATTATTGCTGCGTGCATCTCACACACGAAGAATTGGCCTCCCTAAGTGGGACCACGCGCCAAACCGTCAACGAAATCTTGCGCCGCTGGGAG
Source organism: Paradesulfitobacterium aromaticivorans (assembly GCF_054657415.1). NCBI lineage: Bacteria > Bacillati > Bacillota > Clostridia > Eubacteriales > Peptococcaceae > Paradesulfitobacterium > Paradesulfitobacterium aromaticivorans. The sequence continues at coordinate 1,521,667 of NZ_BAAHYT010000010.1, forward strand.
CGTCAAGGCATCCTGGCCCTCCAGCGGGGACAGGTCGTCATTCTAAATCTTGACCGTTTGCAGGAGAAATTCGACACTTAAAGCATGGAAGTGCACTGTTCAGAAAAGTACTGTCGGCAACCCGACAGTACTTTTCTGAAAGTTACGATATTATATAAATAGCCGAAAATTCTCATATTCAAAGATACTTGCATTGAAAGATAGGAGGGAGAACGTGAAACAACTGCTCGTGCGCTCGGAGGTTTGCGTGGGATGCAAGAGCTGCGAGGTGGCTTGCGCTGTGGCCCATTCGGAGAGTAAGACCCTGTTTGGCGCTTTTCTGGAAACCCAACCTCCCCGGAAACGCGTCTTCGTGGAAACCGATGGGACGCTAAACTTTCCGTTGCAGTGCCGCCAATGCTCGGATATGCCTTGTGTTCATGCCTGCATGGCTGGAGCGATGTATCGTGATCCTGCCACAGGCCTGGTCCAAGTGAATGCTGAACGGTGTGTGGGTTGCTGGATGTGTGTCATGGCCTGTCCCTTTGGGGCGATTGCAGAAGGCTCCACTCACCAAGCGGTCAAATGCGACCGCTGCCGTGAACTGAATTATGACCCGGCATGTGTCTCGGCTTGTCCGACCAAAGCCCTGCAGTGGGTGGAGGTCGACCGGTTTGCAGCGGCAGGCCGCCGTTCCTGGGTTGATCATTTGAAGGAGGGGAACACCCATGCTGAATGAGCGAAGCATCGATCCTGCAGCCTTAGATTTATTAAAAAAGGCCGCCGTAGACGGCATTGAAACCGTTTGGGATCGTTATGAAGCCCAACAACCCCAATGTGGCTTTGGCACCCTGGGTATCTGTTGCCGCCATTGTATTCAAGGACCGTGCCGTATTGATCCGTTTGGGCAAGGTCCAACTAGGGGAATCTGCGGCGCGACAGCCGATGTCATCGTAGCCCGCAACTTACTGCGCCAAGTCGCTGCCGGAGCCGCAGCCCACGTCGATCATGCGTATGATGCGGTAGAGGCCTTGGAACTTGCCGCCCAAGGGAAGATTAATTATCCGATTACGGACGAACATAAGCTGCGCACGATCGCGGCCGGGCTGGGCCTGGATGCCACGGGTCAAGATCTGAATGCCTTGGCTTTGGAAGTTGTCAAGGTCGCCTACGCCGATATGGGGAACCACAGCCAAAAACCGATGCAGTGGTTAATGGCTCATGCTCCCAAGGAACGCATATCCGTCTGGGAAAGCCTCGGTATTCTCCCGCGCAACCCGGACCGCGAAATTCGTGAAGCCATGCACCAAACCACCATGGGCATGGACGCCGACCCGGTAAATCTGATCTTGTCTACAGCCAAACAAGGGTTAGTGGACGGTTATGCCGGTCTCAAACTGGCTACGGATATGCAGGATATTTTATTTGGTACCCCGACTCCGGTTGTGACGGAAGCCAATTTAGGCGTGTTGAAAGCCGATTATGTTAACCTGATTGTACACGGGCATGTCCCTTTGCTTTCGGAAAAAATTGTCCACTGGGCGAAGGCCTTGTCATCGGAGGCAGAGGCCATCGGTGCCAAAGGGATTCAGGTGGCAGGAATTTGCTGCACCGGCAATGAAGTCCTGATGCGTCAAGGCGTCCCGCTGGCCACGAATTTCCTGGCTCAGGAATTGGCCATTGTCACCGGAGCGGTGGATGCGATGGTCGTGGATGTGCAATGCATCATGCCTTCCTTAGCCCAAGTAGTCTCCTGCTACCATACGGAACTGATCACGACCATGCCGATCGTCAAGATTCCCGGGGCGACGCATATCCCCTTCTCACTGGAGAAGGCCGATGAGGCTGCGCAGGAGATTGTTCGCAAAGCCCTCACGGCTTATACCAAAAGGGATCCTCGCAAAGTCCATATTCCGGATCACCGCAGCACCATTATGGCGGGCTTCAGTGTGGAAGCGATCTCCGGCGCGCTCACCCATCTCGATGCGGACCAGCCCCTGAAGCCGCTCGTGGATAACATTGCCAATGGCAACATCCTCGGGGTCGTGGCAACGGTCGGCTGCAATAATGTGAAGGTGACGCAAGATCTTTTCCATGTGGAAATGGTCAAGGAACTTTTGAAAAACAACGTCTTAGTCGTGGCTACCGGTTGCTCAGCCCACGCTTTGGCCAAAGCTGGCTTAATGAACTCCGAGGGCACGGAACAATTTGCCGGGGCATCCCTCAAAGCTGTTCTAACTGCCATTGGGCAGGCGGCCGGGCTGGGAGCACCGCTGCCGCCGGTTCTCCATATGGGAAGCTGTGTCGACAATTCGCGCATTGGAGACTTGGTCACGGCGATTGCCGCGTATCTCGGCGTGGACACGTCAGCGCTTCCGGTTGCTGCCAGCGCCCCCGAACCCCAGCATGAAAAAGCTCTGAGTATCGGGACCTGGGCCGTTGCCATGGGGCTTACCACTCACCTTGGGGTTGTGCCCCCGGTGTTAGGGAGCAAACAAGTGACCGAACTCCTCACCGCCGGGCTCACCGGAGTGATTGGCGGTAAATTCTATGTCGAGACCGATCCATTTAAGGCCGCCCAGGGTCTGATTGCGGATATTCGCGCGAAACGGCAGGCACTCGGGCTGGGGAATTAGACTAGAGGGGGAGTCGCTGATGAAATATATTCTGGTGGGAAACAGTGCTGCAGGCCTCTTCGCCGCCGAAGCGATCCGACAACAGGATCCCCGGGCTGAAATTACCGTCCTGACAGCGGATGCTTACCCTTCCTATTCCCGCTGCCTGACCACTTATTTCCTGGCCGGGGATATCCCGGAGGCCCAACTGTTCCTGCGCTCGCCTGAGGCCCTACACGCACTCGGTCTCACTATTCACTATCGCTGTACGGTGACAGGGCTTGACCCCACTCAGCGAGTTGTCCTCACGGCCTCGGGGGAGCGCTATCCTTATGACAAGTGCCTTATTGCCACCGGAGCTTCAGCCGTGCCCCTCGACATCCCCGGTTCCACACTTCCTGAAGTCTTTACCTTGCGGCATTTGGACGATGCACAGCAGATCAGAGCCCGGCTCGCTCCCGGGGGGCAGGCCGTCATCATCGGTGGGGGCTTGGTCAGTTTGAAATCTGCCTATGCCCTGCTCAAGCAAGGGCTTAAGGTCAGGGTCATCGTGTCTTCCGGGCAGATTCTGTCCCAGATGCTCAATGAAGAAGCAGCCGTACTATTGCAGGAGCATCTGAGACGGCATGGTTTGGATATTGCGCTTAAGCAGGATGTAACGGCGATTGAAGGGAACGTGCATGTTGAAGCCGTACGCCTTCGTAACGGCGGAACCCTGCCCGCCGACCTGGTGATCGTGGGCAAAGGGGTTCGCCCCAACATCCAGCCCTTCCTGGCTTCCGGTTTGGCGACCGGACAGGGTATATTGGTCAATGAACACCTGGAAACAAATCTCCCGTATGTCTACGCTGCCGGGGATGTGGCCGAAGCCTGGGACCGCCTCCATCAAACCCAGCGCCTGAACCCGATCTGGCCCAACGCCACGCTGCAAGGACGAATCGCCGGAGCGAATATGGCCGGACTTGCCTTAACCTATCCCGGAGCCATGGGCATGAACGCGGTGGACTTCTTCGGCCTGCGGGTTATTTCCGCCGGGATCGTCAGACCTCCTAAACCTTCCGAAGGCCAGGGAGATCCCCAGCTGCCCCCCTGGCGGGCCGAGGATCTCCGTCTGCGGGATGCACCGGGCCATCCAAACTATCAACGTCTGGTCTGGCAGGGAGAGGCGTTAAAAGGATTTGTTCTGGTAGGAAATGCGGAGCGGGCCGGTATGCTTACGGCCTTGATCCAATCCGGCCAACCGCTCTCTGAACCGATCCGCAAGATCCTCAGGAGTGGAAAACGCAGCGGGATTCTTACGGCACTGCGTGAGGGAAAATAAGCTATCGCAAAACAGGCCTCGAAGAGAGAAATCTTTTCGAGGCCTGTCCTATTGGTTCAAATTGACCCTGTCTCCTCTGCTCCAATCCACTTCGAAACCTACCCTCTGGATTCTGCGTTCAATACAAAACCGGCAATCGGATGCCTTGTCTTCCGTAGAAATTTTATTTTCATATAGTTGGTACTGCTTCCTAACTGAGGGCGGAGTGATAATCGGCATCACGACATTGGCTCCCGCGCTTAAGGCAAGTTCCCTGCCCTCGGGGTGCAAAGTTCCTAAGGCTGTCGTTGCAGGGATTAAGCTGTCCGGGACAAGCAAGCGCGCCAGAGCGATCATAACCAGCGTGTCCTCGACGGTTCCGCCGGTTTCATTCCCCAGGGGTGTTTCGCTATGGGGAATAAAGGGGCCAATACCAATCATGTCCGGATGTAATCCTTGCACGAACAACGAAGGTAGCAGTAGTTGCAGCCTAAGGCAAGGGTGTCCGCGGTGACGCGGAATCTGAAGGAAGCCAGCGGCAAATCTCCGGCCCGAGGACTACGAACCCCAGGTGAGGCTAGTGATAGTTGGATGAGCTAGCTATACAAAGCGAAGTCCTTGCTGCCGAAGGCTGCCACAAGACAACGTTCTTACCAGGGGAGGTCTGCCACTGACGAAGTTACTTCGTAACCCGCATCGAGAGGTGTGGCTGGGGTGGCAGAAGTCTACTCTTTTACTTGTGTAAAAGGTTTGACCCTTAATACTATATGTGGTACTATATATGCAGGGGGTGAGGGTGTGAGTAAACTTAAAAAACTACTCGAAAAGATCAGGAACAACCCCAAACATGTAAGATTCGAAGAATTAGATAAAATACTTATCCGTTATGGTTTTGCCAAACGACAGGCATCTGGTGGAACCAGCCACTACTACTATACTAAGGGCGAGAAAGTCATCTCGGTTCCGTTTCGCCAACCACATATTAAAGTGTTTTACGTTGAACGCGCAATGGAATTACTGGAAGGAGAGATTAACGATGACGAACAAGAATCTTGATTACTACTTGGGGCTCCCCTACAAGTATACAATTTATCCTGCTGAAGAAGGCGGCTATGTCATAGAGATTCCCGAGCTTCCCGGCTGCATCAGCCAGGGGGAAACGGTTGAAGAAGCTTTGGCGATGATTGAGGATGCGAAACGGGGTTGGCTGGAGGTTGCACTGGATCAGGGAATGGAAATTCCCGAGCCGACTAAATCGGTTGAGGATTATTCCGGAAAGTTTAATGTTAGAGTCCCGAAGTCTCTGCATAAAGCCCTTGCTGAAAAAGCGAAGGAAGAGAATATTAGTCTGAATCAACTTATCCTTTATCACTTGTCCAAAGGTATCGGGCGTAAAGCTTAACTTAAAATATCGGCAAAGTTTTCACTGTTTGGTTACATTTCACCTGCCGACATCAGAATCCGAAAGGGAAGCAGGTAACCCGCTCTTTTTGAAATGCAAGTAAAAAGGTATAATATAGAAAAAGGTTAAAACGTATGGCGCGTGCTTTATGCGTTGAAGAGAACCATTATAAATGGTATAATATGCCAAACAGAAATTGGCAGGGGGTGAGATTTTTGGGGAATAATCTGTATATGCTAAAAGTCAATATAAGACAGCGCAGGAAGCGAGTGCTTTCGAAGAATGGACAAAACACGTTATTGATTCGCGTCAGCGAGGGATGGCAAGGATAGCCTCTGGAATTTGGAAAATTGATTACTGAGTGAAGAAATTGCATAAAGCATGTTAAGACGCTAGGCCTCGGAGAGGGAAATTTCTTCGGGGTCTAGCGTCTTATTTAGTGGAACGAAACTATGTTTTTTATTTTAAAAGATTCATATTCACCCGATCGGGTGATAGGCAAAGAAGGGAAAATCAGTAAACTGAGGTTAGACTGTGTTGATATAGGCAGACGATGGCATATACGGTGTGAGTTGAAACAGATGGAGGGAAAGGTATGAACGGAAAAAAGGGAAGAAACAGAACGATCAGAAAAGACAGAGTGGGTTTTGGACTTCGGGGGATGCTGGCGATTCTTCTTAGTCTAAGCCTGCTCGGACTGCCCCTGGGGAGTCCGGGGAGCGTGAGCGCAGCAAGCATTCCGGCAGCGTCCGTGGCTGCTGCGAAGACTTTACAGACCACGGCAGCGGGCGGTTCGTCCCCTACGGTGTCGGAACGCCTGGGCGGCAGCGATCGCTATGCGACGGCTGCTAAGATCAGCCAGGCCGGCTGGCCGGGCACTGCGGAGTATGCTGTGTTGGCAGCCGGGATGAATGAGAACCTGGTAGATGCTCTTACGGCGGCCCCCCTGGCTGCCAAGTTAAAAGCACCGATTCTGTTGACCCAGGGAACGGAGCTGAACACCTATGCTAAGGCGGAGCTGACAAGATTGGGGGTCAAGACCGTTTACGTTACAAGCGGTACAGCGGTCATCACCCAACCGATTCTGGATGACTTAAAAGCGATGCAGATCATCGTAAAGCCCTTGGGCGGCAAAGATCGCTTTGAGACGTCGGTAAACATGGCCAAGGAGCTGGAAAGCTTAGGCACGGCGGTTAGTAAAATAGTTGTTACCACGGGAGCGAACAATGCCGACGCGTTGTCGGTTGCTTCCATTGCGGCGGCTAAAGGAATGCCTATTCTCCTTACGAATCTCTCTGATTTGCCTCCGAGTGTCAAAGAATTCTTGGACGGACGGAAAGCGGATATGATCAACTCCTATATCATTGGCGGGACCGGGGTTGTCGGAGACACGGTCAAAGGGCTTCTCCCCGGCCAGGTGGAGCGCTATGCCGGAGCGAATCGGTATGACACCAACCTCGAAGTGCTTAAGCATTTTGCCAATGAATTAAAGTATCAGGCGACTTATGTGGCGAACGGTGAAGACGCTTCCATGGCAGATGCCCTCGCCGGTTCACCGCTGGCCGCTCAAAATGCTTCTCCGATTCTTTTAAGCAATCTGGAATTATCAGCAAATGCGAGGGATTACGCCAAATTGAACTTATCGCCCAAGGTTGTGGCCTTGGGTGGGGAAGGTGTTGTACCAGCCAAGGTTTTAAATGATATGACCTCTTCTCTGGATCTGGCTGAGACAGGTGCGACCAAAGGGGCGACAGATGCCGCTCAGCCGGAACAAATCACAGATAACCTTAAAATATCGGCGGCGAACGTGACCCTCAAAAACGTCATTGCCGACTATAGCATCTACGTTCAAGGGGATAAGGCCACGCTCAGTCAGGTCAAAGTAAGGGGTACCGTCTTTCTCGATCCCGGAGAACAGGGAACGGTAAATCTGGATGGGGTTAGTGCTGCCCGTGTCGTCGTTCTGTCCGGGGCTAACAACAGTATCCACCTCAAGAATGTGACAACCGGTGCCCTTAATGTGGCCAGTTCGACTCCCGTGCGGGTGGAAACGAGCGGCACCACGAGTGTCACCAACACTGTTGTAAGTTCGGCTGCGATCCTGGATGCCGTTGCCGGTTCGTTTGGCAAGGTGGAAATCGCGAAACTGGCATCTGCGGCGACGACGCCTAATTCTGCTAATCCTTCCGTAGGGGAAGCGGTTGTGGAATTGCGGGGGAATTTCCCTGAAACGATTACAGTGAGCGGGCAAGCCAGCGTGAAAGCGGCAGCTAATGCCAACATCCCGCAAATGAACATCGCTCCGGAAAGCAAAGAGCAAAAGATCACTTTGCAAGGAGCGTTTCAGACCGTCAATATTAACAAGGCGGGGGAAGTAGCCCTGGCGGAAAACGCCAAGGTTACCAGCACGGTGGTCAATTCCGGGGCTATTCTCAATGCAGCGAGCGGCTCCTTTGGTCAAGTGGAAATCGCTAAGACGATCACGAGCGGAACTCCCAGCGGATCGGCAACTCCAGGAAAACCGCCGGTCATGCCGGTCGTGGAACTGCGCGGAACCTTTGATCAGAAAGTGCTTGTCAGCGGGCAGGCGACCGTTAAGGCGGCATTGAATGCCAACATCGCCAAAGTGGAAATCGCGCCGGAAAGTAAGGAGCAAAAGATTATTCTGGACGGAACGTTTGCTAAGGTGGAAGTGAACACGGAAGCCAAGGTTGAGTTGAGCGAGAACGCGAAGGTTATTGACGCAGTTACGAACGCCAAAGCAGACTTTCTTGTTCCGCAAACGGCTATCGTGGAAAAGTTGGATCCCAAAAACACCGGGACAACAGCCAGCGGCGGCGGGGATGTTAACGGGACCACGACTGCGAAGGATTCAACCACTCCGCCCGTGGTGGTGACCCCGCCTGTGACGCCTCCGCCTGCGCCGGGTGGCGGGAGTAGTGGTGGCGGGAGCAGTGACAGTGGTGGCAGCAGTACAGTCACTGCAACACCGATCACAGGCGCAGACGTGAAAGTTACCAAAGGCAGCATTGATTTTAACTATACTTTCGCAATAGGAACTGGAACAAACGTGCAAAGGGTCTCCTATGCCGATGTGTTGAAAGCACCCTATTATTTGGATCCACAGGCCTCGACGGTGACGCTGGCGAACAGCCATTTGGATCTTGCACAGGCGACGCCGGTTAAGCTGAGTGAGCTATTTGTATTCAATGATGCAGGCGAAGGGGTTTCGGAGTTTTCGGATTTAGGAGCATTCACGGATAAATTTCCTGATTTTAAGCCGAAAACCGGAGCGGTAGAAGTCGGTTTTCCAACCCAGATCAAGCTGCATCTTGTGAGCAAAACGCTGGTGAACGGGCAAACTGTTGCCAATGCTTGGTCGTATGACACAGATTGGATAAACTTTGCGTCTGATGATATCAAGGTTTTCACTCTCTACGGAGATGTGCAGGCGTTGCAGGGACAAATGAGCAATATGATCGGGGACACTGTGGCAGCGGACAAGGCCACGTTGGAGTTGCCTGCCCAACTCGGCGGTGGCCTGGGTTCAGATCCGACCTCGACGGTGGGCTGGACATCGGATAATCAAGCGATCAGCGTGTCCAGTGCAGTCTATAGTGGGACATATTCGGCTGCGGTTACCCATGGAGCAGCGGATATCAATGTAACTCTGACAGCAACCATCACCAGTGGTACGCTCACGGAAACCAAGGCTTTCCCGGTCACGGTCAAAGCGGAGGCTAAATATGCCTGGCTGAATATCACCGGCAGCCCATATCCGGGCTTAAGTTCAAGCAGTGCGCGGGCACCGGAATATACGTTGGACAGCAGCGATAATGTTACACACATAAACGGTTATGTCAATGTTGATGTGCGGGTCAAGAATGCCGGCTTTGACAGCGCTGTATTCAAAATCAAGTATGATGCTCAGAAATATTCCCTCTTGGGTGCCTATTGGGATAATCCGTCCACGTCCCAGAGAGAGCAATATACACCGACATTCGCCAATCTGTCTGATCTCTGGCAAGAGGCAACCTTTACCGTCACTCGCAATATCACCGCGCCCAATGACAGTTCAGGGGCTTCGATTATGACACTGCAAATCTCGGCCAAATCGGAAGGAACCCTCCCGCTTAATCTGGTCTCGGCCCAGGGGTATAATTCAAGTGTTTTGCCGGCGGATGTCATGGCAGGCTCTTGCAGCCTGGAACTGAGCAGCGGCGGCAGTGCAGTGGCCTGGACGCCGGATCCGATTAATTCCGGTCTGACACTCTTTACCTTTACGAATAAAGACAATGCCGTGTATCTGTCGGATTTTTATGCGCATGCTCCTTTGACGGGCGGCAAGATATGGGCAACTTTGAGTGACAACAGCAAAGCGGATGTTACCGCCTTGCCAACAACCTCGACAGATGTTTACGGGGGATACTTCTTCAATATTTATACCGGTGCAACAGGCTATTCCTTCACCAAGGACGGTTATGATGAAGATAATCTCAGCGCTTCCGGTGCCACGGTCTGGCATCAGACCTCATCCATCAGTCCGCACATGTTCATGTCAGGAAATCCGGGACAGGATATGATTTATGCAACAGCGAACGATATTACGCTCAATATTGCCAGGAATAATTATGGCAGTCCCTGGGGAACGGATAGCAATACGATTACAGCCAAGCTCTATGACGGAAGTGGCAATACAGTTTATGATGCTCTGACACAGAGCCAAAAACAAGTTTACTGCACAGCATTAACGGCTGACAGTATGTCCTTGGCCATTCCGCACGGTCTGCAATTGCCACAGGGAAGCATGTTTGCCGAGTATAATATGTTTATTTATCAAAATAACGCCTTGCTGGGACGGGTTTATCTGAGTGTTCTTCCCCCGGATACCGTAGCACCTGTCTTGCAGAGTGCCGAAGTCAGCGGCAGTACCCTGACGCTGACCTACAACGAAGGTGTGGACAGCACTACCGTACCTGCTGCCGGTGATTTCGCAGTGTCTGTAAACAGTTCACCGGCAACGGTTAGCACGGTTGCGGTCAGTGGAATTACAGTGACGTTGACGCTGAGCTCCGCCGTGAGCGCAGGGGATACGGTAACCGTGAGCTATACCAAGGGGACGAGTCCGGTTCAGGATGCGTCAGGAAATACTGTGGCAAATCTGACAGGGCAAACGGTGACGAACAGTACAGCCGGTTTGAGTTCGGATACTACACTTAAAGTAAAGACCGGGTATAGTAATGTGGTCGCCCAAGTTTACAATACTGAGACTTATAATGGGAATTATGCAGTCATTGTGTTCAGTGGTACGACGGCTGCTCAATTGAAAAGTGCGCTTGAGTCAACGGACGGTTCGGTACAAACCTATACGGTTAAAGATTCCGGGAACATTCTGAAGGCTGATGCGAGCACACTCGTCGACGGCGACCTCTTGTTGGTTACCTCGGCTGCCGGAGGATGGAACACCTATCATCTCTTTGTGACCACGCTCACGCAAAGTACGGCTCCGGATGTGAATAGCATCGTTGTCAATAACAACTCTGCAGCTACCGATGTGGTAACAGTTGGCGGGTTGGCGACAGGAGATGTTGTAAAGATTTATAGTACCGCCGACACTACGCAGCCATTGGCCAGTGGAAACTCTGGGATTAATAACTATGTCCGTCTTGCCGATTTGGCACTTGAATTTTCCGGAGGCAGCATCTGGGTCAGTGTGACGAGCACGGGAAAGGCGGAGAGCGTGCGCACGGAAAAAACCTATGCAGCAGAACAAGGTTGATCAGTGCGAATGGAGCGAACTGAAGAAGGCCCATGCTGCGTACCCCCACACAATGGGGATTAATTCTGACAATTAACATTCAATAAAGGGTTCCGGGAGTAATCTCTCCGGAACCCTTCACATTTGCTCTGTTTACATATCACTATAACAGTGATATCATATTAGTATCAAACCATTTTTAAAGCTTATTAATTATAAGGTAGGGAGGTTGTAGTATATGAAAGAACACAAAGCGTGGGCCGTGAATGGTTTTCTTGCTCTGATTCTTGTCATTGCCTTTTTTGCCTCAGGTATCATGCTTCTGATTAAACTAAACCTGTGGGGCATACTTCCTCTTGTCATCGGGATCATTCTGCTCACCGGCATCAAAGTGGTGCAGCCTAATAAAGCGTTTGTGGTGGTTTTCTTCGGGAGCTATATCGGCACGCTGCGCGAACCCGGGCTGTGGCTGACGGTGCCTTTTTCGACTCGCAAAAGTGTGTCTCTGCGGGTGCGCAACTTTAACAGCAAGACCCTCAAAGTTAATGATATCGAAGGAAACCCCATTGAGATTGCGGCGGTTGTGGTGTTTAAGGTAGTGGATACGGCCAAAGCGATCTTCGATGTGGATAAATATGAGCAGTTTGTGGAAATCCAAAGTGAGACGGCTCTGCGCCATGTGGCTAGCCGCTATCCCTATGATCTCTTCGAGCAGGATGGTTATTCTTTGCGTGGGAATGCTGAGGAAGTAGCCAAGGAGCTAGCCCTCGAATTGCAACAGCGCTTGGCTATCGTTGGAGTCGAAATTACCGAAGCCCGCCTCACACATCTGGCTTATTCTACTGAAATTGCCGGAGCGATGCTGCAGCGCCAACAAGCCAGTGCTATTTTGGCGGCCCGCCAAAAAATCGTGGACGGGGCGATGGGGATGGTGCAGATGGCGATTGAACGCTTGGAAAAGGAGAATGTCGTCAAGCTGGATGAAGAGCGCAAAGCGGCCATGATCAATAATCTTCTGGTGGCTATCGTATCGGATCGCTCGGCCCAGCCTGTGATTAACACGGGAAGCTTATACTAGTTAAAGCTCATCAGGAGATACGAATGGTGGATAAATCTATGTCAAGTAAAAAACAGTTTCCCCTGCGCCTCGATCCGAAGCTTTACCAGGCCTTGGAGAGGTGGGCTACGGACGAGTTTCGCAGTGTCAACGCCCATATCGAGTTCTTACTGCGCGAAGCAGCGCGACGGGCCGGACGCCTGCGGGATGAGAGGATGCCTCGCTCCGCCGACAATGCGGGGGAGGAGCCAGACCCTTCAAACGCTGAATAGATGGCTGAGGGGAGACACAGAGGGGAGACACAGAGGGTAAAAGAGAAGGAACTGCACACAGAGAAGGAAAAAGGAGGGATAGCGGTGCTTAGTCTGCCAGAAGAACTGCTCCTCTTGGCTTTAAATGAAGAGAAAGGCACCCTTAGCTGGGTGGCCTCTTCGAAACTGCCATACGTTTTGGCGGGGTCGTTAATGATGGAACTCATTCTGCGCAAGCGTTTAGCGTTCGATGGTCGGAGATTCCGAGAGATAGATCAGGGGTTACTTACTTACTCAAGTTAGCCATTATCGGAAATGTAATATAAAAGGTTGTCCCATCACTGCCTGTTTCAAACTCAAACTCGGCCTTGTGCCTGCGCGCGATGCCGATGGAAATTGCTAGGCCAAGCCCTGTACCGGTTTCTTTAGTGGTAAAAAACGGAGTTCCAATTCGTCCTTGGATTTCTGCGGGTATGCCGCTGCCCTGGTCTTTGATGGCCAACATGATTTTATCTCCTCTTTGGTAGGTGCTGATGAAGACGCTTCCGTGTTCAGGAGTGGCTTCTAAACCGTTGCGTACCAGGTTTAAGACAAGCTGCTTAATCTCATTTTCGTTAAGCATAATATCCGGCAATATTCCTAAACTTAAAAAAACTTGTTTATTGCTGTTATAGGCATCTGCCTGCAGCAAGGGGTATACTTTATTGATTATTTCATTAATGTTTCGCGGCTTGATATTATCCAAGTTTTCCTTGGATAATGAGAGGAAATCCGTGATGATTAGATTGGCACGGTCGATCTCGGAAATCATGAGATCCATATATTCCTTTTCCCGTGCATATCTCGGTTTGGTTCCGAGGAACTGCAAAAAGCCCCTGACAGTCGTAAGCGGGTTTCTTATTTCATGGCTGATTCCGGCAGCCAGTTGGCTGATTAGATTAAGCCTTTCTAAGTGCGCGAGTTCCTGCTGTTGCTGCCTTAGGTCGGTAATGTCTCTAAAGAAAACAGTGAGTCCTTCCTTGAAAGGGTAAGCATGATATTCATAGTATTGATCTGAGTTGGTAAAGCCCTCCGCTTCCCAATGGATAGCTTCATTCTTTTTCAGAGCTTCTTCAATTTTAACATGGGTTATTGAATTTACGACTCGAGGAAATACGTCAAGGAGGCTTTTTCCCAGTACAATTAATTTGGTGTCTGTACGGGAGATCAGTCTAGCCGTTTCGCTGTTTATAAAAGTAAAGCGGTAACTGCGATCCAAAGCGAAGAAACCATCTGAAATTCCTTCCAGGATCTTGGTTGTTTTACGGTTGGAAGCCTCTAATTCGAGATTCATGTGCTTAAGTTCATCGGTAAAGTCGATTATCTTATATAGGACAGGCTGTAGCTCGGGCAGTCGCGTTAAGATTTGGTCATGGTCGTAGTTATCATCAGTTATCGATTTAGAAAAAGAATCTAAATGCGATTCAATTTCTCTAATATTTTTTCTGACCAAAATAACTATTAAGACTGACAAGCTCAAAGTGAGTATTAAAATTTCGCTTACTTTGCGGTAAGACTCAAAAAAACTAATATTTTTTTTCGAATAGGCCCAGACATAGCCGACTAATTTCTGATTCTGGTATACAGGCAGATTAATTGATATCACTCTCTGTGAGTTCCATGCAAATTCCTGAAACTCATTGACCAATCCCAGCTTGGGGCGGATTTGCTCGAACAAGCTGTATAGATGTGTATCGTCTTCGATAAACACTGTATCAAGGTCAAGATCGTAATACCCGACAGCGGCATTGTCGTCATACTTGACTGCCGCCAGCACGAGAGGGGCAATGTTTGCCTCTATTTGATTCTTAGTCAAGGTAATATCCTGTTTTAATAATTCGATTTTATTGATTTGAGATTGGATATTTGATTGCTCAGCTGTTGCCACTGACAATAACTCATAATTAATTCTATACCCTTCTTTTTTCCAGTAATTTTGGCCGTATAGAAACAGAAGTACTATTAGAAATCCGAATATGGTGGCAGTGATTTTAATTAAGGTAAATTGGATAATTGATTGTCTGTTAAAGTAATTCCGAAATTTAGCAATCATTACGATGTCCTCCAACTGCCTCGGATGTAGTTGTTAGATGAATTCTGAAACCTAAAGAATTAAAAGCTGGGTTATCCCCAGCTTTTAACCCGTTATGGTATAAATGCAATGTCTAATTACAGCGAGAAAGCCCCGTTATTTTTGCAGTGCTTTTGGAGTTTTCGGTTGGTAGAAGAGCCAACCACAGGCAAACACGGATGTGGCGCTGGCTAGTAGCAATAATACGGAGGAGATTGTAGCGAAAATAGCCTTTTTCATAAACTAAGTTCACCTCCTTTTTTATTAAACATAGGCAGCAAGGTAATACTTTGGCTAAGTACACCTAGCACTGCGCTAATGTTAACCAACGAATTACTGCTTAAATAAGTTATTAGAAATACCACAATGACAAAGGCTGTCGATGTTACTTTTAATTTGCGTTTTAAGCTCTGCGAATGGATTGGCTTTCCTTCACTTTCAACCGGGGCCAAGACGAAGACTATCAAAAGGGAAATAATCAAAAGAATTAAGTAAATATACTGATTAATCAAGGGGTAGCTTATTAGCTTTGTAGCTAAAACCCCGATTAAGCTATAGGTTAGGGCACCAGAAATCAGGCATTTTAGGGGTGTATTAAAATGAGCCCCACCCGATACTCTGCGCAGTGAACCGCCGAAAGCAGCAGCAATAAGAGCCGGTATTAAGGCATTCAAAGCATATCCTAAAATTGCTATTAAGAATGCCCCGGAGACGGCCAAGAGCCCTGTTTCAATGGCATAAGCAATAATCTCTTTTTTTTCTTCGTCATAATCCAGTTGGCTTGTTATAATATAAGTTAATTTTTGACTGATTTCAGTGAATCCCACTGCCTTCACTCCTTTTGTGGAGTAACTTATGCACAAGATAAGCAGAGACAAATATAAGAATCACTTGAGGTTCTGCGATTAGGATTCTTACAACCGGGTCTGTTAGCATCGTTTCTGATGTTATTCCGAAAAGAGGCATCATCACTGATATGGAAACAGTCTCAAATAAAATTAAAGCCAAAAAACTTAGTAAACTCGCAAGCAGGGATAAGCTTACATCCCCCTTGCCTATCCAAATTAAAAATACAAATAATAATAGGATAATGAAAATCGTATGTAGCCCAAACGGTATGGGAAGTAGCCTTACACCAAATGAAACAGTAGCCAACGTGATTCCGAGCGGTATAATCTGTATCCACTTTAGAGGTACTTTGTTAATTACAAAAGCTAAAGTCACGACCGCAACTTGTTCAGGTATCCCTTGAAAGATTAAAGAAATTAATGGAATGTTCAAGCTAAATCCCCCACCAACCCGAAGCAAAATAGTAAGTCAAGCTATTTAATTATTGTATTCTACACAGCCTAGCAAAAACCTTCCTTAATAGCAAAATAATTCTAACAAATAAGAGTTCTATTTACTTAATTACTTAATTAATCCTGCAGCGGCCAGGGCCATTTCTTCATCGGGATAGAGGTAAAGATAGTTTGTTAGGCCGACCATGGTAAAGATTTTTTGGTAGTGATTGCTGACGCCAAAAGCCAGAACCGCTGTCTGTTTTTCTCGGGCTTGGCGGACTAGGCGGATGAGGAGGGCAATACCGGCGCTGTTGATGTAATCAACTTTCGTGAAATTGAAGACCACGGCTATAATCTCTGCTTCTGGGGGTAGGATTTGCTCAGGCAGGATCGCATCGGGTTGTGTCAGCTCGCCGGCAAGCTCTATGATCTGGACCCGTTCTTCTGTGCGCGTACTTATATGTAACCCTTTACTCATGTGTGTCCTTTCCCTCCATTATCACAACTAGCCTGACGCTGGTTCCCCCGCTCGGGGCTGCCACCACTTCCACGCGGTCTACGAGTTGCTCCATCAGGAACCAGCCCCAGCCCCGGGCGGGAGCATCCCCCGTTATTTTATCATGCATGCTCGGTGTTTTCTCCGGTGGCAGAAAACCCTGTCCCTGATCAGTAATGGAGACTAAAAGTTTGTCGACCGCGATGCTTAAGGTGACTATCACTTGAAGTTCTGCGTTCATACTGTTGCCGTGTTCCATGGCATTAAGGACAGCTTCGGCAAGGGCGGTGGTGAGATCATCCACGCGCTCCTCAGGCAGTCCCTTGTCCTTGGCAATCACTGCGGCTACTGCCATGGCCACTTTCTCATAGCCGGCTCTGCTCGGGATTCTGAGCTCGATTGTTTCCTCTGTGCCTACGAAGTTCATTTTTTCACCTCGTTATTTGTTGCCTTTTGGCATGAAATAAGGTAGTATACAGCCTTTGGGTTTCCGGTTCCGGATCTGTTTCCAGCTCATCTTTTAAGCGGCGACAGAAGCTGCGGTAGGACTGCAAGGCCTGAGTTTTCTTGCCCAGGCGGCACATTAAGGTTATTGCCTCTCTGACGGCGGGTTCGTTGGTGGGGTCATGGCGCAGTAATTCGTGCCACAGTCCAAGAGCCCGCTCAGGTTCATTCACGGCTGCCGCATGTCGCGCCAGATAAGAAAGGGACTCCAGGTGCTTGGTCTTTAAATGCTCGCGCAGCGGAAGAAGCCACTCCTCATACAAATCATCAGGTAGAAGGTCGCCGCGATATAGGTTTATTGCTGCCTGAAAGTGAACGGCAGCCTGGACAGGAGTGCTCGGCCACAAGCGCATACCCTCTTGATACTTAAACAAAAATTCATCTACATCCACTCCTGTCATGAGATCAGGAACGAGGGCTACCCAGCCGCGCTCAACTTCCAGGTAATCCACTTCTGTGCTCAAGCCGGAGGTTAGTCCCCGGCGCAGGCTGTGGATTGCTACATAATAGGAGTTGCTCGCTTTTTCCGGGGACTCGCTTGGCCACAGGAGGTCAAGTAGTTGTTCTTTGGCCGCCTTATACCCTGGCTGTAAGGCCAGGTATTTGAGCACGGACAGCGCCTTGCGCCGCCGCCATTTGTTTGTATTTAACTGCTGCTCTCCGCGCCAGACCTCAAACGGTCCCAGGCATTGCAGGCGCAGCCTTGGAATACCGGCGGCCGTGTCCGGGACGCCTGCCGCTTGTGGGCAGCGGGCAAGGTAGGACAACACCACCGCCCGCTTGGCGGTGTCGGTCGCTGCTTCATCCTGGGCCTGACGGTAAACGGCCTCGGCTTCCTCGGTTAAGCCCAGGGCGGTATAGGCTGTGCCCATGGCGCACAGCGCGCGCGTTATTCCCCAATCATCCCCAAGCTGGCCGAAGCCCAGGGCAGCGCGCCGCAGCCAGGAAAGCGCATCTGTGTTTCTTCCGGCTTGAACCAGTTCTTCAGCTAAGGCTAGGAAGGGATTAGGCAGGTGTTGCTCTGTTTCCGGGGGAAAAAGGGCTAATAAGCTTGCGCACGTCTCCAAACGGTTGTTGTCTACGAATGTCGGGAGCAGCTCTTCCAGGAGGGCTGCTGCTTCAGCATGAAGACCGGCCTGGATGAGATAAGGGATGGCTGTTTGCGGCTGACCTTGCTCAAGGTAAAGCCTGCCAAGCTTTGAGGTCAGGCTTTGGTGAAGTGCATGATATTGCACTAATTTGGAGCGGAGGAACTTCTTGAACAAGGGGTGGAAACGCCAGGTGTTTGTCCAGACAGCTCTGGGCTTAGGTTCGGGAGGAGAGGTCAGAGTTTTAAAGAGAAAGATGTGGTTATGTGTCGCCCACTCTAGGTTCTCCCGGTAATCTTCCGGGGCCAAGAGTGGGCCTAATATTTGCGGGGAGATTTTATCGGGGAGCGCAAGGGCTAAAAGAAATCGTTGTCTTGCAGAGGGCAAATTTCCAAAGATCTCTGTCTCAAAATAGGGAAACAGTTGCTCACGCAACTTCCCGGCAATGCTGTCAGGGTTCCAGGGTCCGGCATCATCGGCAATTGCCTTTCCGGCCCAAGTGACTGCTTGGAGCCAGCCTTCAGTCTCGCCCTGCAGCCATTCTATCTGCTCCAGGGACAGAATAATGCCAAAGGTGCGGGCAATAAGGGAGCTTATTTCTTCGGGTTTTAGCGCAAGGGTATTTTCGTCAAGGATTAAGACTTCGTTCGGTTCAAAGACTTCGTGCAACTCCAACACCGCGTGTGGTTTCAAAACGTCGTTCAGCCTTATGGATGCATTCGGCCGAGTGAGATCCTCTTCAACCGGTAATCTGTGTAAACTAGGCGGAAAGGGGGTGGACCTGGTGCAAAGGATAAAGTGGATGTAAGACGGGGTAGAGCGGAGCAGATGATGAACTATCGGCGCAATTTTTCCAGTGCTTGCTGCTGTTTGCCAGTTGTCGAAGACCAACAATAACGGCTCGGGCAGGTGCTCTGATATATCCTTAAGCAGGCATTCCTTAAAATTCGGGTTATCGTGATGAATCTCATCAAGGGCATACCACAGGCAGGGAAGTTGGCGTTTTTCGATCCAGCGCACAAGGAGAGTGCTTTTGCCATAGCCTGCTCCGGCTTCGATGATCGTTAATTTCCGTTGCAGTATCTGATCCAGTTCCTTGGCAATCCGCGGCGGCAGGAACATAACACTCATCCGGCGTCCCTCTTGCTTTCCGGCCGAGTGGCAGCTTGTTGATACTCCACCAAAATGATTGTGCGGTCATCGCTGTGGGATTCCCGGTCACTTGACCAACCCTTTACTAAGGCATTGAGTTGTTCCTCGGCGGAGGCTCCGCTATGCAGTCGCGCCAGGCTCTCCTCGAACCCCTCAAAGCCGAGCATTTTACCATCCTGCATGGCCTCCACTACTCCGTCCGTATAGAAGACAAAGCGATCGCCGGGCTGAACCGGGATCACCACCTGAAGGTATGTTTCATCCCTGCCGATACCTAGCGGTAAAGAAGAGCAGGGGATTTGCCTCACTTGGCCGCCTCTGAGCATGTAAGGTGCCATGTGGCCGGCGCTTGCATACTCGCAGGTGCTCTTGTGACGGTCAAAAATAGCGATGCCCAAAGTTACAAACATATCTCCCTGCAGAGTTTCTACCACGGAGTGGTTTAAGCGGGTGAGTACTTCAGCGCCTGAACCGCCCCGCCGGACTTCCGTCCGGAATAAAACCAAGATCGCAGACATCACTAGGGCAGCAGGCATTCCATGGCCCGAGACATCGCCGCTGATCACAGCGAAGCGGTCGTCATTTAATTTTACAAGGTCGTACAGGTCTCCACCCACTTCTTTAATGGGCTTGCAGACGGCGGCGATCCGATAGTCCCCGATCTCATCAGATGACGGGGGCAGCAGCCTTTGCTGAACCTGGTAGGCAAGCTGCAGCTCGCGCTCAACGCCCTGATACCAATTGGAAAAACGCTCCTGCAGCTCATTAAACGCTACCCCGAGCTGTCCCACTTCGTCCTGGGACATAATCGGCATTCTGCGGTTGAGCCAGACCTGATCCCCCTCCACCAGGGAAAGGATCCCGTTAATGAGCACTTGCACTTCACTGCGGAGTTGCCACCCGAGCAACACAAAGAGAGTGAGGCCAAAGGGCAAAGTGGACCCGGCAAAGGAGACCATCATCCAGACATTAACTTGGGCACCCGCGGAAATTATTCTTAGCACATAAAATGTGGGCAGGAGAATCGCGATTAACATCAGGCAGGTAAAGGAAATCAAGAGGGGTGTTAAAAATGTGGATTTGGGAAACTCGCGCATCCCTTCGGTCGGCAGGCTTAAAATGTACGGGCGTAGCAGCCGCCGAATCAAGATAAAAAATAAGATAGCCAGGGTTAGAGAAAGGGTTTGCTCATAGAGGATGGCGATCGCGTCTTCCCAGGGAAGATCCTGGTGGGCCGGATCCGAGAGGAAGTGGTCAAAGATGTGATAAAGGGGAGAGACAATAAGGCCGAAGATTACCATTCCCCAGAACATTTCCGCTGGGAAGCGAATTAAACGGTTCCAGACGCTGCTTACCGCAGCTTTGTCCCGTAGTTGCCGAAAGTAACGAAGGACGGGGCGCAGCCGTATCAGCGTAAAAAGCTGAAAGATTATCACACCTCCGCTGACCTGAAAGGATAACGCTTTCAAATCATATTGCCGGAGCTCTTCGAGGGGAGCCCCGTTCACAAAGATATTGCCTAAGGTAATCACCGTCGCACCGAAGAGCGACACCCCCAGATATAACAGGAAAAATTTCCACATTAAGCGTGGGCTTTGGCTACTCATTGGAGCATCCCCTTTTGATTGCGCTGGCGGTTAACTCCCCAGCCCTTGGGGGTTATATTCGCTGTTAAAAATTAAAATTCCTCTGTGAAATTCTGCTTTAATCTTTATTTGGTACAGGTTTTGTGTAAGGTTTTGGTAAGGTCTGACCTGTATTGTATAGGGTACAAACAAAACTTCCGAAAGAGGTGGGAGGCTAGGCTTGTGGGATTCCAGTACTCGTTGAATTGCACAAGGGGAGGCCTGGGGCGTGAGGGCGAAATTTATTGCAGGATGAATTCAGAGGAGTTAAGCAAGAAGGAGGTAATCATATAATGCGCATGATTCGTAGAAAATTCGGGGGTATCGTTGCCGCGCTGTTCCTCGTGTTTAATCTGCTAATGCCAGTTAACGCATTGGCAGACCCCCAAGTTCAAAGTTCTGTGCAAACAATTGTACCAGGCAGACTGGGGGGGCTTGACAGATATGAGACAGCAGCCATCATAGCCCGGCAGGGTTGGCCGGGAACGGCTGATTACGCTATCCTGGCTCCGGGTATGGATGAAAACTTGGTGGATGCGTTGCCCGCCGTTCCCTTGGCTTCCAAACTAAAGGCACCGATTCTTTTTAGCGAGAGGACTGTCCTTAATCCCTATACCAAAAGAGAGCTGCTCAGGATGAAGGTTAAGCATGTCTATCTTACCGGGGGTACCGCAGCGATTTATGATTCTGTCGTACAAGAGCTGGCGGCCTTAAATATTGACACGAAAAGATTAGGCGGCAGGGACAGGTTTGAGACCTCTGTTAAGATTGCCAAAGAACTGGAGTCGCTCGGGGCAGAGGTTAGTCAGGTTGTAATCGCATCGGGATACAGCCATGTTGATGCCCTGTCCGTAGCCCCGGTTGCGGCGGCGCAAGGCATGCCGATTCTGCTGACAGAGCAAAAAGTGATGCCGGAAAGTGTACAGGATTATCTAAGTGGTATTCAAAGCAAAATAACCCGTTCTTACATCATCGGTGGCACAGGGGTTGTAGCCGACTCGGTCAAGAATGTTTGCCCGGGGGAAGTGGCCAGGCTGGGCGGAGTTGACCGCTATGCGACGAATAGAGAAGTACTTACGGCCTTTGCCCAGGATTTTAAATACAGGACCTTGTATCTGGCGGACGGAGCAGACTCCTCCCTGGCCGACGCTTTGGCAGGGACACCTTTGGCGGCTAAAACCTCTTCGTCTGTTTTGCTCGTGGCTAAGGAATTATCGACAACGGTCACAGACTTCGCCAAGCTCAACTTATCCCCCAATGTAACCGCATTAGGTGGAGAAGGGGCCATTCCGCAGAAAACTTTGGATCTGCTGGCAGGCACCGTACTGAATCAAGCGGGCGTTGTCAAAGGTTCCGCTGATCCGAACAACCTGGAACGGATTACAGACACACTCACAATTAGCGCGGATAAGGTGACCGTACAGAATGCAAATGCTGACTATAGTATCTATATCCGGGGGAACAACGCGATTTTGAGCAACTTGGTGGTTAAAGGGACGGTATTCGTTGACCCGGGGGAGACAGGGTCAACTGTCTTGAGGGATGTAAAGGCCGGCAAGATTGTGGTTTTGTCCGGGGCGCAAGACAGTATTCATATTGAAAACAGTGAGGCAGGCATGCTTGTAGTGGCCAGTGACAACCAGACGCGTGTTGTGGCTTTCGGAACCACCAACGTCGGGAGTACAGTCGTGACCTCCAATGCTGTTCTTGATGCCGACGGAGGGCGTTTGGGCGAGGTGCAGATAGCGGCCCAAGTCGGGCAGCAGCCGGTGGTGGAATTGCGGGGCACGTTCACGGATTCCGTTGTGGTGCAAGGGGAGGCAACCGTAAAGGCTGCAGTCAATGCGGTGATTCCCACGCTGGTGGTCGCGCCGGTTGAGCCGGGACGGAGCGTCACTTTGGAAGGCACGTTTTCCTCAGTTCAGGTGAATAAGGAAGCGAATATAAGCCTGGCGGCGAATGCGCGGGTAAACGAAATGATAGCCAAGGTTAATGCCAACATTAATGTCCCGCCATCGGCAGCGGTGAGTAAGTTGGATGCGGGCAACACCTCGACAAAAGTGGGTGGCGGCGGTCAAGTCAACGGTACGGTTACACCGGTGACACCGGCTACTCCGCCTGCAACTCCTGCGGTTCAACCCACTGCGGGCAGCGGTGGGGGTGACGGCGGGGCTTCCGGCACCGACACGACGGGACCTGTATTGTCGGGGGTAACAGCCGGACCTGTTGCAGTCGGGCAAAATGTGTCAGCGACCAGCACTGAATCCGGGTATCTATACGTGGTTCCAAGTGCGACGGCTAAGACGGTGGCAGCCCTTGATGCCGCAGCCGCGGGAACGAATGGGGAAAAAGCGGTAACTACGGCCAATACACCCAAGGCTGTAAGTACGACAGGCTTTGCAGTTGGAAGTTATGTTCTCTACGCGGTGGATGGAGCGGGGAATATCTCGGATGCGTCAGCCGTGATTAATGTGGTCACTGCGACCTGGTCTGTAAGTCCGAGCTATACGGGTGATACCTTGGCGGCTAATTTCTCGCTCACCATAACGGGTTCAGTCAACAGTGCGACCCACTACGAACTCTATGCGAAAACCGGGGAAAAAATTGGTCCGCGCACGGCCCTTAACGGTTCGGTGCGGACGGTGAAAGCAGCTTTGAATAACCCGGGTTTGCTGGAAGTGAGATTTTTTGCCGGTGCTGATGCCGTAAGTTATGTGGCTAAGGTCGGCTTAACCGGGGACGTGGATGCCGCGTCGGGGGGGTTAAGCTTTGGGCCTTGAGTGGAAGAGAGGAGGGAATGAAATTGAAAATTAAGAGTAAGATTCTGGCCTATCTAATGGTCAGCCTGCTGTTTTGCGGGATGATACCGGTTAACGCTCTGGCACAGGCAGGGGTTGCGCCGATTCTACTGGATGCAATTACCAATGCGGATGGAAGCGTTATAGCATTAACATTCAGTGAACCCATGGCTGATCCGAGTGGAAAGCAAGCACAGTTTAAGGCCACTGTTGGATTCACTACGGACGACCCTGTTCTATCGGTGAGCCGTCAAACGACTGACTTTACAAAGATAGATTTAGCGCTTCAGAATCCTATTGCGAGTGGTAGCTGGGTCACAGTGACTTATACTAAAGGTGATGTTCTCGATGCGGATGGGGATGCGCTTGACTCTGTCTATGATTTTGCAGTGAACGAGATTAGAGTGTACACAGCTGAAACCAGTAGCGATGGCTCAAAAGTCGTCCTAACCTTCAACCGCAATATGATGGCTACGCCGCCCGCCGCCACTGCGGGCGAGTTCAGCGTGTTCGCCGGTGGTGAACAAAAGCCGGTTCAAGCTGTATCACGCAGTTTAACAGACCCAAAAGTGCTTGAACTCCGACTCCAAACCCCGATAGTGAGCGGAGTGAACGTAAGTTTTAGTCATGACCTGCTGAGTCTTCAGACAGAAGACGGAGCCTATGTGCCGACTATCTTCATAACGCAGGTCATCAATAGAAGCACGGCCACATACTCCCCGGCTCTGGACACCTTAACCCTGGCTCCGGGTACGAATTCAGGTACGGTAAAGATTACCGCAGCAACTACGGGGGATTCGTACTTGTACAAGATGTTTGAAGCCGGAGCTTATCCTGGGGCACCCCAAGGGTTGGTTAGCGGAATATCGGCGGCAGACGCCGGAGTCGCTTCCTGGGTTTATTTTACTCCTAACAGCACAACGGCGGATAACATTCCGGTAGCGATTGCTGATCAACTGGCGGTTGTCACCTTAGATGCACAAGGTATGGTAAGTCAATACAGCGTTCATCAGGTAAACCCACTTGATTTTGGAGCACAGCCAATCGCTTCATCAGGTCTAGACAGTAATGGGTACATTTCACCCGTTAACGCCGGACCCGCAGTGGATGGAATCAACAAGAGTTTACCGCTCAACTGGGCCAATATTCCGCAGGGTACGCAATCGTTTACCTTAGTCATGTATGACGCAACGATGGGGGGCAATATTCACTGGATGGTTAAGGATATTCCAAACACTGTTCAGAGTCTTGCTGAAGGGGCATCAGGGAGCGCAGCCATGCCTTCAGGCAGTGTCGAGCAGTCGCCGTATGTAGGACCTTGGCCACCAGACCTTCCACCAGAGCGGCACCAGTATGACCTAGTTCTCTATGCTTTAAGTGTGCCTACAGTTACTATTGTGAATCCTTCTTTAAGTGAGTTTAATAATGCCGTACGCGGAAAGATTTTAGGCAGTTGGAATGTTACGGGTTCCTATACTCCGCCGCTGATGACGGACCCTCCTGCGTACCGGGGATCAGGGCTTAGTAATGGAAATAAGACGGTTATCCTTAATTTTGATCAGGCGATCGTCAACAATACAGCAGGTTTAGCCACACTCAAGGCTGCTATTACCTTCACCTCAGACTATA
This sequence comes from Paradesulfitobacterium aromaticivorans, assembly GCF_054657415.1. NCBI lineage: Bacteria > Bacillati > Bacillota > Clostridia > Eubacteriales > Peptococcaceae > Paradesulfitobacterium > Paradesulfitobacterium aromaticivorans. The sequence continues at coordinate 1,546,714 of NZ_BAAHYT010000010.1, forward strand.
CGGTGCCAAATGCTGTATATAGTTCCTTGGGTCCCCTGGATACCGTCCTGATTGATGGGGTGTCCCTAATTGTCAACTTTGATACTCCTCTTGCAGGTGATAAAAATAAGATTAAGATCGCCAGCGGCACACTTGCTGATCAGTCGGGTCACATCTTGAGCACAGAACTACTCACTGGGCCCATAGGCTCAACAGAACCCGTAGTGAACCCAGTGGTGGAACAACCCGTTGTCAGTGTGAGCGGAAGCCCTGTCAACGATATTGAAGCCAGCTATAGTTTCGATGCCAGTACCAAATTAGCGAATATACAGTTGAAGCAAAAGAATGTTGTGGATGCTAGTGGTTTTGAACTCAGTGGACTCTATCCGGATGCGCAAACGGTATTCACCATCACAGTGAATAATAACGGCAACACCCCCTATATTGTGCTCGGGGCGGGGGATATTCAAGGGTGGAGTAGTACGGGTGCGAATGGCTCAACCACGATCAAAGTCAAAGGGGTGCATTTTAAGTTCTCGGATAACGGTCCGGACATCCAGAACGCTGTCACCCTGGCCATCCAGTATGGGGCGAATAATCCCAGTGATCCAAGCATGCCGACGCTGCCCCCGGAGTATGAGGGCATGTCTATCTCGACCAATGGCAATCAGTTTGCTGCTCCCTATAAAGATGCGGAATCCGGTGGTCTGGGTATAATGGTGGGCGGAGCTTCCGGGGTAACGGATGGCTTCTTCCGGGCTTATCTGCCGCAGACCTTGCTCCAGAACTGGGGAGTCACTTCAGTGAATCAACTTCAGGCTTTTATCGGGAACCAAGACGGCAGCGGTAAACAGCCTGTGAGCAGTCCCACAGTTACTTCGGTTGGCAGCGGGGGGATGGAGATTTCCTTTGCCATGACGTTTTCCGTGCACCAAGTCTATGTCAAGGGAACCTATGTCGGAGATTTCACGGTGCCAAATAACTCGTTGCTCATTGGCACCCACTTGTTCCAGCTTGATGACACCAATCTGTTTACCGCTCAAAGTGTGCAGGATGCCATGGGCAGCAGCTCGGAATCCCGAGTTTACTTCAAATCCTTCGATAGCCGCTGGTATGATCTGGGGGCCACAGGTGTAAACTCTATTTTGAATCTCACGGACTTGCTTAACCCTGATAAGGCCTTACTCCTTAATTCCGAGAAAGCTTGGCCGCTGGAGCGGTGGTATAAGGCAGGGGACACTATCGAAGCTTTTGACAATTTGTTTAACTAGTCTCAGCAGTAAGCGAGCCACGGAGAGCATAATTTTCTCCGTGGCTTTTTATTTTTTCAGCAACAGGCTTAGTGGTCCCGATTCATTAAGCCCGCTTTCCATCCCTGGAGCTTTTCCCTTACCGCTAACCTGAGGAGAGCATAGTCTTCTTTCTTCAGGATCAGCACATCCTGCCATTGGCTGTGTGTAAAACGGAGGTAAAAAAACAAGGTCGTGAGGGTAAAGGTGATATAGGACAAACTGGTGGCGATGGAGGCTCCGTTAATTCCAATGCGGGGGATGAGCACGAGATCCAGGGCAATGGTTACCACGCTCGAAATGATTGCAGAGAGAGTGTTGCGGGCAGCAAGCCCCACGCCGGCGAGATAATTGGCCAGGATATTAGAGACGGAAAAAATAGTGATCCCGGGCAAAAGCCAGAGCAGAGCACTGACTGCAGGGGCAAAGCCTGCTCCGAACATCAGGGTGATCAGAGGCTTGCTCAAGAGTGCAAGGCCCAGGGAAAAACAGGCGATCAAGGTTAAGCTGATCCGGGTCACCTGACTGGTAAAAGCATGCATCTCTTTGTCTCCGCCCGCAGCAGCGGCCAGGGGAAAGATTACTGTCGCAATGCTTGAAGAAACTCCCCACAAGGTTTCCGCCAAGACAACGGCAATTCCGTAGATCCCGACCTGGCTCAGGGGGAGAAAGTAGTTCACGATAAATACGTCCAGGCGGTAGTTGAGTTTCTGAATGGTATTGCCAACCTGCGCATGTACTCCGTAAGCGAGCAATGAGCGCAGGACTTTCCAGTCAAGTTTTGGTTTGACCGCGCGGCGGTTGATGAGCAGGTAAAGCTCCCAGGTGGTAAGGACAAGCACCCCGGCCAGGGTTGCTACCAGGGCCGCAGTCGGAGTTGTGAACGCGAGCAGAAGGACTGTGAGCAGGACCAGGTTAAGGACGCGGTCGAGGACATTCAGACGGTTGAATTCAAGGATATCCTGCAGGCCGAGAAAAATGTTGACCAGGGCAGCCTTGAAGGTAAAAACGGGGATTGTGAGCAGGACAATGATCAATTGCAGGTTGCTGACCCCGCGCAGAAACTGAAAGTGATAAGCCTGATTCAGAAAGTAGAATGGAATGAGCAAAAGGGCTGTCGGTACGATCAGCAATACGTTGCTGGCGAGCACTCCGCTTATATTTTCTCTGTTGCGACCAAGAATATAGACATTGGCTGAAGCCAGACCCCAACCCAAGATCAGGGTGGCAAAGCTCAAGAAATTGGCGGCAACGTCCACGATTCCTCTCCCGGTCGGGCCGAGCAGACGGGCGATCACTGCGGCCGAAAGGAGGGAAAGCAAAAAGGCCAACAAGTTGCCCACAAACGTGATGGCTGCAGACTTGACAAACTTCAACTGCAAAGACTCCTTCCCGAAACACATGCGTCAGCTGGATGTCCGGCTAATAAGTTGCTGCCTGAGTTCCTTTACTCTCTGGGCTGGCGGGTAAGTTCACGCAAGATTTTTTTATGCTTGCGGCTGCTCGCATAGCTTGGAATAAGGCTGGCACTTTGGCTGATCGGCTTGAAATTTTCCTTAAGAGCTAGGTATTTCTCATCCTCGCCAAAGTGTTTGGCGGTAAAATGATCGTACTGTGTCATATTTACCCGTAGAAAGGTCTCGCATTGTTCCCCGTTTCCCAGATAGAGGCCGTTGGCTTTATTAAGGCTGGTGACGAATTTAAAGCTATAGGGCTGGGATTTAAAAAGGGCAAGCAGTTGCAGTTTGCGCTGGAAAACGTCCGTGATGCGCAGGCAAGTGTTGGCATGGAAAAGCGTGATGGGGCTTTGAGATTCATACAGAAACAGGGTGGTGCCCTCTAACAAAGCTGGTTCTGTGGCGTATGCCGCACAGACTTTTTTAGTTGCAGCGTAATGATCAGAGTGGGTGTCGAGCAGGATTGGGAGAAAAATGCTATCAGGCCGCACACTTCTGAGTACCTGGAGCAAGGCTTGTTCGATATCACTGTTTAGCAAATTTCCGTCTTTACCCCCTAGGAAAAAGAGGTTTTTGTGGGGTATGCCCAGCTTAGAGGCGACTGCTAAGGCTTCTTCACGGCGTTCCGTAATAATTTCCTGGGCATCCATTTTGCTTCCCTGCTTCTGGCTGTCTGTCAAATATGCAATAAATACTTCTTTGTGAGTCTGTAGATAAGTGAGCATGGCTCCGCCACACCCGATAATCTCGTCATCGATGTGCGGGGCCAGGACGAGAATCCTTGTGCCCGGCAATTCTTGATAGATTTCGCATGAGGTTTGTATTTGCTTGCGCTTTAACCCGAAAAGCAGGCGGAAATAGATGTGGTTAACAACATCAAAAACAACTGAATTAAAGATTCCGAAATAAATTTTCCGTAGCAAGACTTTTACCGTTTTCTTCTTAATGAATGACATTATGAATGACATTTGAATATCCCCCGTTTCATGCCATCACAAATACGTTAGCGCATGAAGTTAGGCTGTATCTGCGTCTCCGCCAATGACTTGCCAGAGGCTGCGGTCTGAAAAGAAAGTTAGGTTCTCCTGCAAAATCATGGCGATAAAGTATAGTTCAACTTTCCGCTTTAGAAAAAGATTCCTGCTCAGTGCAGACATCAGCTGCTTGTCACTTGGTTCCCAGATTTTAGCGAAAACAAGATTGCTCTGTTGCATAGAGGCAAGGATTTTCTTAAGAATGGGTCCCGCAGGCATTTGTTCAGAAGTGAAAAATTCGACAATCTCTCCCGTTAATTGATGATCATGTCGGTCAATCCGGATCACGAATACGGCTACAATTTCACCGTTCTTTCTCACCACCATTGTTGTGTAAGCAGCGGCGGGCTTGTCCCGGTATTTCCAAGCAAGGTAAGATTCGTCCTTGCGCGGATGAATCCCCCCATCCGGCAAATCGGACAGAAACTTAGAGATTTCAGGAGCAGACAGGTTTGCGGTTGTGGCTTCATAGGGGTCCGAAGGAAACAGGCCGCTCAAAATCCGAAACACGACTAGCGCCTTGTCCATTAACATCCCGGCGATGCTGAAAAGCTTGCCTTTCCTTTCCAGGAAACGCGACCAATTCAAAATATCGTAATAGAGGTGGATTCTGCCTAAGTCGGCAAAGCCGAATTTTAGGAAGCCTGGATATGATTGATCGTTGGCATAACCATAGATGAGGGCGTACCCGTTCTGCCGCAGGTCCGCTGCTGCGAAAGCCAGGAGCTTCTGAAAGATCCCCCTGCCCCGATATTCGGCGAGGACCATCGTGTCGCCCGACTGAACTGCGCGGTATGTGCGTCCTTCATAAACAAGCGTGTAAGGAAAAAAGGAGTTGGCACCGATCATGCGGCCTTCTCCGTTGAAGACCAGATAAATTAAGGCTCCTTGATCAAGTGCTGGGTTATGCAGGTGCTTCCATCTGAAAAAGCTCCGGTCGATGTCTTTACCGTAGACAGCCTTAAAAACGGATGCATATTCCGGAAAATCTTCTTCCCGGTATCTGCGAAAGGTTAACTCCTCTGTCGGCAAAGGTTTTTCCTCCCTAGATGCAGGTTGGCGCTTTTGAACGGTTATAATATAGAAAACTCAGTGTTTCTAGTATACCAGAAACATTCATGTTTTGTCGCAGACGGCGACATCATTTTATGGGGCCGATATCCAGTTAAATAAAATTTTGGCCTCGACAAAATTCTGAGGTGCATACTCATACAGTGTGATAAAATAAAAGAAGCTCATTTCTGATTAGCGTAGTCAGTTCGAATTATATCGTACGTGTCTCTTGCAATGTGTTTAGTAGCCTGTGGGGGGAGCGGAAGTATATGGAACGGATTCTGGTCCAAATACTTGGTGAATTACAGGAACTCCGTGATGGACAAGCCCGTATCGAAACCAATCTTCAAAAGCAGGGCGAAGAGATCGCAGGGCTCAGGGCGGACGTCAATAAGCAGGGCGAAGAGATCGCAGGGCTCAGGGCGGACGTCAATAAGCAGGGCGAAGAGATCGCAGGGCTCAGGGCGGATGTCAATAAGCTGAAGCAGGATGTTGGAGAGATTAAGACTGAACTGCGCTTCGTCTGGGAAGATATCAAGAAAATAGACAAGCGCTTAAGTGCACACGATGAAGAGCTTATGATTTTGAAGCGTCTAAAATAGTATTGTGGCGAGGGTGCTAACGTGGACATCATTGTAACGTATCCGATCTTGAGCTATTTTTTTATTTTCTTTGCCCGCATTACCGATGTCTCGCTTGATGTTTTCCGCATTCTGTTATTAGCCAGAGGGTATGCGATGCCGGCTGCTGTGATCGGATTCTTTGAGATCTGCATTTATGTAGTGGCACTGAGCACCGTCATGGCCGGAGGGCTTAATGATTTTAGACGGATTTTGGTGTACGCGGCGGGATTTGCCTCAGGCAACTTTCTGGGCTCATATATTGAAAATAGGATGGCTGTCGGGTTTGTGGTGATTCAAATGTTTCCCTACCCCGACCATGCGGAAGAACTGGTGAGCAGGCTGCGTCAATCAAACTATGGTGTGACCGTGCTTAAGGGAGAAGGACGTTCCGGTCCGCGCGAGATCCTGGTGATTACAGCCAAAAGAAAAGACCAGCCTCACATCATGAAAATCATGAATGAGGTGGCCTCGGATACCTTCTTTAATATTTCGGATGTGCGATCATTGCACGGCGGGGTGTTTCCGAATAAGTAGGGGGATAACAAAAAATAACGTCTTACGACAAATTTCTAAAGAATTTGCGTATCCAGCATGTTAAAATGGAATTCAATCGTTTTAAGATGGAGGAGGCGCTTAGATAAGATGAAGATTGTGTTTCCGGATGCCGATTCTCAGTATGTGGAATTGCTTGCCCCGGAACTTAGCGCCCGGCTGCAAAGCTTGGGCGAATTTATTATGTACGAGAAAATGCCGGAGGAACCTGAAGAATATATTCGCCGCATAGGGGATGCGGATGCTGTGATTCAGACCTGGAAGCTGCCGGACGAAGTTTTCGACCACTGTCCGCGCCTTAAAATGATTAATTATTTGGGGATAGGGGCGGCGAACTTTATCAATATCCGCAGAGCAACCGAAGAAGGAGTGATCGTGACCAACACTCCGGGGTATGGCAATAATACCGTGGCCGAGCATGCCTTGGCCCTGCTGCTGGCCGTGGCTAAGCATGTGTGCCAGGGGAATGCAAAGCTGAGGGAAGGGATGTTCGATCAGTCCCAAATGAGTTTTGATTTGGCGGGGAAAACTATTGGCCTGATCGGCCTTGGAGGCATCGGGGAGCGGATGGCTGCAATCTGCCGGGCCTTAGGCATGAATGTCCTGTGCTGGACGAGAAATCCTTCGCCCGCGCGGGCCGAGCAGAGTGGGGTAAAGTTTGTGGAGCTGGGGGCACTGTTGAAGGAGTCAGACGCAGTATCTTTGCATTTAGCCTTAAATGAAGAGACGAGGGGACTGCTGAGGGAAAAGGAACTTTCTTTATTAAAAAAGGGGAGTGTCCTTATTAATACTGCCCGGGCGGAGATTGTAGATACGGCTGCTTTGGTGAAGTTGCTGCGATCAGGTCATATTGCCGGGGCCGGGATAGATGTCTTTGACAAGGAACCCTTGCCGGAAGACAGTCCGCTGCTGGGGCTGGAGAATGTGGTCATGACCCCTCATACCGGATTTAATTCCCCGGATGCGGTGAGAAATATTTTAACTATTTCCATAAGTAATCTTGAACATTTTGCCCAGGGCAAGCCGGTGAATGTAGTCAGGAGCATACAGCCGGGCTGGTCAACAATAAATGCTTAGAACTAAGGGCATCCTAGCTTATGAGGTGACTGTAATGGGACAATTTGTGCCTAAGAGAGTCTATTATGAGCCGGATGCCCTGAATTATTCGATGGGACGGGAAATGGTAGACCGTTTTCGCGCTCTAATGGTGCCGGTTTTAGCAACAAGCTCGCATAATCGGGTGAGTGGAATTCCCGGTAAGACTCCGCAGGACGCCTTTACGAGCACGGAACTCCTACGCCTAAAAACCGAATTGAGGCGGCAGCTAAGGTGCTGGCAGCGGGGTATCCGTTGGGCTTCATCATTGCGCCGATATTTATCTTTCCCGGTTGGCAGGAAGAATACGAGCGTTTATTTGAAGGTTTAGCTGGTGCCCTAAGTAAAAAAAGCTCCGGCTGAATGGACAGCGGAGCAGTTAACATTTGAATTTATTTCGCATCGGTTTACGACCAAAGCTAAGAGTAATATCCTGCAGGTATTTCCGGAAACAAGCTTACCAATGGAAGAGGAAGGGCGTAAATTTAAGTTTGGGCAGTTTGGGTACGGGAAGACTGAAACGAAGGGAGATTATCCCGGCTTTTTTTGGTCTTTGTTTGAGACGGAGAGGGTAATCCCGCCTAATACTAAGAGCATGCCTAACCAATGATAAGGCATGAGTTGTTCATTAAGTATCATTACGCTAAGCAGAATCGTAAAGATCGGGTTTAGGTTGCTGAAGATTGCCGCCTTGCTGCTTCCGATCATGCTAATTCCTATAAAGTTAACGAAAATCGCGAAACCGGTAACGACTACGCCCATGTACAAGGTGCTTGCCCACATTTGCCAAGATAAGTGCCAAACGCCGTGAACTGCATCCCAAACGCCGTATGGAATTAAAAAGATTGTTCCAAAAAATAGAGTATAAACAGTCGTCACGAGCGGGGAGAATTTAGCCATTATATTTTGGCCGAGAATATTGAATAAGGCGACGGATGCGACATTGGAGAGCAGAAGCAGGTCACTGGGGCTGAGCCTCAAGGCCAGCAAATGCATTAAAGACCCCTGGCTAAATACCAGGAGCAAACCCAAAAATGAAGTTGCTATCCCCAAAATACGGCCTTTAGTGGGCTTTATATGCCAGCCAATGGCAAGTAAAAGGTTGGTCACTGCGGGGTTTGTGGCAATGATAATCGCAGCATTATTGGCAGGGCTGTATTGAATTCCCACTAGGAAAAGCAAGTAAGCCACGGCAATCCCCCAAAAACCCATAATTACCAAGCGCAGGAGGTCTCGCTTGTCGGGTTTGGGTCCGTACACAAGCTGGTATCGAGCTATAGGTGCCAAAACTATTAACCCCAGGGCTGAACGTATGACAGCTAAAGCTCCTGGGGGAATCTGAAAAGATACTAGGCGGCCTACGATAACATTGCCGGCGTAAAGGAAGGCTGCAAGGGTAAGAAATGCGTAGGCTTTGACATGAAGAGACGGCATTTCAGTCTTGTGCGTATTAACTGCCATTTATTTCTCCCAATCGGTTTATTTGAGAATAACGCATTGAGCTAGAAGTTCCAAGGGCAGTTTTTTCTTCTGTTCGGGGATTATAATCTTTGCGGAAGTTTAGCTCATTTTATCAATTTCACTTACTTACTTGTCAGTAAAAACTGGGGTACCCTGAGGACAGGGTGTTCGATCATGATGAGTTCGGTGTCATAGACCTTGGAGATGATGTTTTCTTTCAGTACATCGTTAACCAGGCCGCAACTATGGACATGTCCTTCTTCCAGGAGTAAAAGTTTAGTGCAGTACTGAGCGGCGAGATTCAGGTCATGCAGTACCACAATCACGGTTATTCCCTGTTCGGCATGCCACTTGCGCACATGTTCCATGACCAGAGTCTGATGCCCGATGTCCAGATAGGTTGTGGGCTCATCGAGAATTAGGACCCGGGGCTGCTGAGCCATGGCACGGGCGAGGGACACGAGCTGGCGCTGCCCGCCGCTCAAGGTGCTCACTAATTGGGTGCGAATTTCCCATAGCCCCAGGGAATCAAGCACCTCTTGCACAATTTCTTTATCCCGCGGGCTTAAATCAGAGAACGGCTTAAGCCACGGGTAGCGGCCCATAGCCACAATTTCCTCAACTGAAAAGGATAGAGCAGGAATGCCTTCCTGTTCCAGGACAGCGATTTGGCGCGCCAGTTCTTTCTTAGGCAGGGACTTTAAGGATTGTCCGCGGTAGCGCACTTCCCCTTCGTGCAAAGAGAGCAACGCGGTCATGGCTTTGATCAAAGTGGATTTGCCGCTGCCGTTAGGGCCGATAATCCCAAAAGACTCCCCTGCTTCAATCTCAAAGCTTACATCCGCTAGCACCGGGGCACCTCCAAAATCATGGCCGGCCTTAATCACTTCGAAGAGCTTCATGCGGTTTTCCTCCTCAAGCCTTTTTAAGCAAGTAGGCAAAGAACGGTGCGCCCACGAAAGCGGTGATAACCCCGATTGGGATTTCACGCGAAGGCAGCAGGGTGCGGGCCAACGTGTCGGACCAGAGCAAAAATACCGCTCCGGCGAGCGTGGATAAAGGCAAAAGTATGCGGTGGTCCGGCCCTGCGATTAGGCGCATAAGGTGCGGGATGATCAGACCGACAAAGCCGATAATACCGACCACGGAAACGGCGGCCGCGGTAAGGAGGGAGCCTACGACCAGGATTCTGATTTTCTTTTTCTCGACATCCATGCCCAAATAAGTGGCGGCATTTTCCCCTAAGGCGATAATGTTGAGGTCGCGTACCTGCAGGGAGAGGTAGAGGAAGCCAAGGACAAAATAAGGCAAGAGAATCCAGACATCCGTCCAGGAGCGGTTGGCGAGGGAGCCCATCATCCAGAAGACGATGAGGTCCATTTGCTGGCCGGAGATTGCGATCAGGAATGAGAGGAAAGCTCCAATCAAGGCCTGTGTAACGACTCCGGCTAAGATCAAGGTTTCGCGTTCGCGCTGTCCCTGGTGCTGGGCTAAAGCCAGGACAAACCCCAGGGAAAGGAGTCCCCCTGCAAAGGAAAAGAGGGGGAGCGCAAACTGCCCCCAGCCAGAGGCGTGGGTAAAGAAGACGATGGAAGTGGCCGCGCCGAAGGCGGCTCCGACAGACACTCCCAGGATGTAAGGGTCAGCCAGGGGGTTGCGCAGGATTCCCTGAAACGCTACCCCCGCAGAGGACAGCATGCTTCCCACCACCAGGGCCAGAAAAATGCGCGGCAGACGCAACTCCCACACAATCGAGTGTTGGGCGATCGTCCAGGTGGGAGTAAGGTCCAGAAAAGGTAGGTGCGAGAACAAGATACGCAGGGAAAGCCCGAACGGGAGCTTGACCGAGCCGATCATAGCGCTTAAGACGATGGAAAAAAGAAGCAGGAAGATAAGCCCCCCTGTTAAGCTTAGCTTTTTTAACGGAAATTTAGCTCTCATGTCCGAACCTTCCTAAGACTTATTAAGATATTTTATCGAATCTCGTCGAATCTCGTCGGATAATGAAGGGGTCAGTCCACAGACCCCTTCTACTTGAAAAGATCCGGGTACAACGCTTTGGCGATTGACTCCAGGCCGTCTGTGATGCGGGGACCGGGGCGGGTGACCATGTCGCTGTCAAGGTCGATTACGCGCTGGTTTTTCACAGCTTCGATATTTTTCCAGCCTTGGCGGGAAAGGATCCCCTCTTTGGCGTTTTTCTGATAGTAGCTGTAGGTGTCAAAGATTACCTGCGGGTTTTTGGCGATGACTTGCTCACTGCTGTACTGAGCCCAACCGGTGACATCGTGGGCGATATTAACTCCACCGGCCTTGGTGACTATTTGATCAAGGAAGGTGCCCGCTCCGGGTGTAAAGAGGTTGGGGTCCACTTCGACAAAAACGTTTAAGCGGTCGGCTTCCTTCACTGTTGCCACTTTCTGAGCGATATTCTGTTCTTTCTCTTTCATAGCCGAGACGATTTTCTTGGCCTCCTCCGGCTTATTAGTGACTTGGCCGAGCTTTTCAATAGTCTGGTAAGTTGAGTCCAGGCTTTGCGGATTGAAAACAGCGACCGGAATCTTTAAGTTGCGGATGGCCGTGATCGTTTTCTCGTCATGCATCCCCAGAATAATCAAATCCGGGTTTAATTTAAGGATTTGCTCGGTATTGGGGTGGAGGCTGTCTTCAAAGACATATTCAACTTTCTGCTGTACTCCTTGCGGGTAATCATCATACTTGGTGACGGCCACAACTTTTCCTTCCAAGCCCAGAGCAAAAAGGGTCTCCGTGGAGCTTGGAACAAAGGAGACAATCCGCTTAGGCTCAGCCGGGATTGTGACTTCCGTGCCTGAATCATCTTTCAATGTAAAGGGATACGTTGTTTGCTGGGCCGAGGCAGTGCCCGTGCCTGCGTTTTTCTCAGGAGTCGTTTTTTGGGGAGCCGTGCCGCAACCGGCCAGAGCAAGCGTCAAGATTAAGGACAGAATAAATAGTATTGATACTGAGTTTTTTCTGAAGGTTTTGTTAGTTGACAATTTCTTTTCCTCCCTCTGTTCTTAAGACGTAAAATTACCTTCTCGTTTGATATCATTAAAGACTTAATGCCATTTAAGACTTTGACGGTATATGGCAAATTAAACAACTAAAAAATCCTTTTATCCTTGAGGATAAAAGGATTTTCATGCTGTTGCGGCTTGCGGGCGTTTATCTGCAACGCCTGTAAGCGCCTAATATCCTTTGCCTCGAAGGATTTAAGCCCTTTCTGCGAGCAGGCAGGTCTCCTGGCTCATGGCCTAGCATTCCACGCCTTCCCATCCTCAGACAGTGGCGTGCGTGTGGATGCTTCCAAGTTACAGTGGCGGGACCGCGCCGGTTTTGCACCGGACTTCCCTTTTCACCTTTCTACGCGTGGGCGCAAGAAAGGAACCTGTTCGCAAATCATGCACTTGTCTTAACCTCTATTGTAACGGATTGTGTCAAATTAGCCAAGAGGCCGGAACAGGGATTTTGTTTGGGCCATGCCGTGGCCTTCGCGATGGAGCAGGTTATATACCACCGGGATGATCACGAGGGTTAAGAGCGTTGAGACGGTCAAGCCGCTCATGATTGCCACCGACATGGGTACAAACAATTCGCTGCCTGAGAAAGCGAGGGGAGCGAGCCCAATTACTGTGGTCATGGCGCTCAAAAAAATCGGGCGGTAGCGTTTACTGACGGCGTCAAAGCATGCATCTCGGACGGACATGCCCTCGGCCCGGGCCTCATTGATAAACTCGATCAGCAAAATAGCGTTTTTGATGACCACTCCCATTAAACTGACGACTCCGACCAAAGCAGTGAAGGAAAGGGGTTGGCGGAAGAGGAAGAGACCGGGGACCACGCCGATGAGGGAAAGGGGAATGGTGAGGAAGATGATGAAGGGTTGGAGGAAAGACTTGAATTGAATCATGAGGATGACATAGATTGCGAACAAGGTCAGGAGGGCAGAGACACCCAGACTGCCGAAGTTATCCTTGATGTTTTTTGTCTCTCCTTCGTAAGATAGCGTAACTCCCTCAAGGACGGCTTTCTGTGCGGCCAGTTTTTCCTTGAGCACTTTTTCAATGCTGACGGCGCTGTAGCCGGGCTTGACTTCACTTGAGACGGTGAGCGTGCGTACCCGGTCATATTTGCGGATCGTTGGGATTTGTGGGCTGAGGCTGATGTGGGAAAAATCTTTGAGTAGAACTTTTTTGCCGGTGATGGAGGATTTGATGGCCAGGTTTGCGAGCTCCTCCGGGGTATGAATGTCGCTTTTGACTAATATAGAGTATTCATTCCCTGCTTTGCGCAGGACCGAGGCTTCCGCTCCTTTTAAGGCGATGTTCACCTGGCGTTGGATGTCATAGTTGGTGACGCCTAAGCCGGAGGCTTGGTCGCGGTCGATATCGACTTTAAACTCATATTTGGCGGTATCCAAATCATCGTCCACATTGATCGTTCCGGGTATTCCTGACAGTTCCGTGCGTACGAGGGCCACCGCTTGAGCCATTTGCTCCTGGTTGTCGCCGGCGATGCGGATGGCTAAGGGACTGCCGGGCATGGCTTTCTGCAAGAGTTGGACGTGCGCTTTCCCGCCGACTAGGTTTTGGTTCAGGAGATCCTGGAGATAGGCGGCAAGCTCGGGGTTGCTTTTGAAGCGTCCCCCCTTATTGAGGTCAACTTTAAACATGATTTGGGCGAAGTCCTGGGAAGGGGTGGATTTGGGCAGGGTGATGTAGAACTTGGGCAAGCCGCCCCCGATGGCGGTCGTGTAAGACAGGACTTCTTTTTGCTCGGAGAGGAGTTTTTCTACCTGCTGGGACGCGCGCTCAGTGGCTTCTAAATTGGCTGCACTGTCAGCGGTTAGGTCAACGTACAGAATGTTTTTGTCGACGGTGGGAAAAAACATGACCTTGAGATTGGTGCCGAGGTAAAGCACGGCCGCAAAGGTAAGAACTGTAAGGATCAGGGTCAGGGCTTTATGTTTCATGCCCAGGCGTAAAAAACTGTCATAAAAGCGGCGCACTGGGGCGTGTTTCCCCGCGTTGCCCTGTTTAAGACCCTCAAAAAAGATATAGGATAAAACGGGAGTGACGAGGAGAGCGACTAGGAAAGAGGCGGCGACCGAGAGAATCACGACCTGGGGCAGGCTTTGCAGAAACTCTCCGGACGGCCCTGGCACGAAGAGCATGGGGGCAAAGGCCACGGCGGTTGTGATCGTCGCGGCAAACATAGGGGCGATGGCCCGTTTCGTTCCTTTTATGCACGATTCGAGCTTCTCTCTGCCCTCATCCATGTAGACTTGGATGGAATCGATGATCACAATGGCGTCATCGACGAGCATGCCTAAGGCAATAATGAGCCCGGCTATAGAAACTTCATGTACTCTTATTTTAAGCAAGTACATGGCACTAAAGGTTATCAAGATGGACAGGGGCACCGCGGTCGAGGCTACAATAGCGTTTTTAAGGCCCATCCCGAAAAAGACGACGACCAGGACCAGGGCAATCCCTTCAAGGAGGTTTTCAAAGAAAGTTGAGACGCTGCGGCTGACATCTTGGGGCTGGTAGATCACCTCGTCCATTGTAAGCCCGGGGGGTAAGGAGGTCTTCAAGCTATCAAGCTTGGCGCGTACGGATTTTCCGATGAGGACGATGTTTTTGTTCGGTTCAAAATACCCGCTGAGAAGGATGGCATTTTGTCCGTTCTGTTTGACGCGGTAGCTTGAATCGGCCAATTCCCAGCGTACGTCTGCGATGTCCTTAAGGCGTACCAGGGCACCGGTTTGGCGGGAGCCGCCGATGACCGTATTTTGAATATCGTTCAGTGAGGTGAATACTCCCGGAATGTTTACGTTTATTTTGATTTGGCCGTCGCTGAGGGAGCCGGAAGGGATGGCTAGGTTTTGAATCTTGAGGGCATTCATCACATCTTCCGGGGATAAAGCGTACTGGTTCAGCTCGGAGGTGCGCAGTTCAACTAAGGCCTGTTTTTTCTGAACTCCGTCGGTGTTGAAGTGGGAGACACCGTTGATGGTGGAAAGTTCCTTTTTAAAATCATCAGCGAAAGCAGCCAGCTGCTCGTAAGAATAACCGTTTCCCGAGAGGCTGATGATCATACCTGCGGTGTCCGCCAAATCCGTATCAACCTGGATTGTGCCACTTTCAGCGGGCAGGTCGCGTTGGGCATCGCTCATAAACCGTCTTAAGTCAGTCCAGGATTTCTCGATGTTTGCTTGCGTGTTTAACTCCAGGACGACCACGGCAATGCTGTTTTTCGAATAGGAGTAGGACGTTTTGTAGTCGGGGACTTTAGCAGCTTTGTCCTCAATGACCCGGGTAACGAGTTTTTCAACGTCTTCCGGGGCCGCACCCGGGTAGATGGAGGTGATCACCGCAAACGGAGGGGTGACATCCGGGCTTTCCTGTTTGGGGATGAGGTAATAACTGTAGGAACCGAGGAGGACCGCGAGCAGGGTAAAGAAAAGGGTAAAGCGCCTGTTCTTGATGACTTTGGCCGTGAGACTGTTTTCGCTCTTGCTCATTGGCTTGCACCGGCGGCAGGATCAACCGGGTTGTTGTCTTTGACGCTTACCGGTGAGCCTTCTTTCAGTTCTTTCATGCCGGAAGTCACCAGGATATCCCCGGATTTTAGCCCTTCAACGCTCACATTGAACCCTTGGTTGTTGAGGAGTCGGATGTTTTTCTTGGTGGCTCGACCGTTTTCGATCACAAAAACGTAATCCTCCCCGTCATTCATGACGTCGGCGATCGGAATCCACCATCCTTTTTCTTCGCCGATAGCGATGGAGACTTTTACAGTGGCACCGATTTGGTACGCCGGGGCAGGCAGTTCCTCACTCAGAGTGATCTCCGCATTATAGCTCCGGCTTTCCGAATCGGGAACCTGATCCACGGTTTTTACTTTTCCGGCGGCCTTGGAATTGCCGACCAGAACCGTTGCCGCGGCACCGGGTTGAACTTTTTTCACATCGGCCTGGGACAAGCCGACGTTAACGACCTGTTGCCCTTGACGCAGCACAATTAGCGGATACCCGGCGGCCAGAATCTCACCTTCTTTATTTAGAACATCCACAACATAGCCGTCTAAATTGGAGTAGAGCTCGGTGTCATTTAGTGCACTCTTTTTTGCCTGAGAATCTATCTGAGCCTGGCGGTAGGTGGCCTCTTTGACATCCAGGTCAAGCTTAGCTTTATCCAAATCGTTTTTTGCCAGGCCTCCGGCGGCGTAGAGTTGTTCGAGACTCGCATAGCTATTTTTGGCTTCGTTATATGCTAGTGCTGCCTTCTCAACGTTGATTTCCGATGCTTGCAGAGCAAAGCTTAGGTCAGTTTTACTAAGTTCAGCCAGTTTCTGCCCTGAAGTTACGTGGTCGCCCTTGTGAACATAAACTTGGGCGAGTTTGCCCGGGACTTTGAAGCTTAGTTTTCTTACTTCCCCTGAGCCGATAATACCTGTGTACTTGAGTTCCACTGGAAGGCTCTGGTCTTTAAGTGCCAATACTGTAACGGGTTTTAATTTGCCAGTTTCAGTAGTGCTATCCGTTTGTGCCTGCGTGCTGCAGCCGGCGGTAGACAGGAGTAAGGCTAAAAGCAGAAGGGCCGGGAGGAAAGAAGAGGCGGGCCTGTCAGCGGGGGACTTCACCCCAAATAGTGGAAATATACTCACGTTTTCCTGACTCCTTTCAGATGCACCAAGTTGATTGAGATACGCTAAGTTTCCCGGGTAATTCTAATTTCTCTTTAAGATGCCGTAGAGCAAGAGCTGTTTCATCTGATCCATGAGCCGATTCACCGTGATGTCATATTTATCCAGAATTTTTTGATCCGTAGGGGTGAGAAAGATCTTTTTGAAGGCCAGCGTTACGACCGAAGGGCTTACATCAGGAGCGATATCCCCTTTAACGATTCCTTCTTCCAAGAGCGAGAGCGCAATTTGCTCCTGGTATTCCCCGATGCTTTCAATCTTTGTTCTTTCTTGCGGAAAGTAACGGTTCAGTTCGTCGAGAACACGGTAGGGAATGGCATTGTATGAATAGACAGAGAGTAAAGCCTTAAGCTTATCAAACCAGTTGTCATACTTGCTCATTTCTTCCGTGGCCCGTTCTTTCTCCACGCTCACGGCACCTTCGATGATCTCACTGATAAGCTCGTTTTTGGATTCAAAGTATTTATAGAGAGTCTTCTTGCTGATGCTCAGTTCAGCGGTAATGTCATCGAGGGTAAAGCCCCGCAGCCCGTATTTTATAATTTGTGCGGTCGCTGATTTTAGGATTTGAGCGCGCATGTGTCCACCTCTCGTTATCTTTATGCTATATTTATACTACGGGAACTATTTTAGTATCTCTAGTTTCCCAGATTTGCTTGGGAAATGCAAGCCAATACGCTGATGCCCAAGGACATGCGCGGTCTTATGCTCCCTTTGCCATTGGTAAGACAGAAAGCCGTATCCTCCGAAACTCCCTTAGGGCCTCATGCCATCAAAAGGCAGGGGGCTCTGATTTTTATTAAAATTTTGGTATCGGTGCTAAGTTGTTAGGGGTAAGGAAAAAACGAGAGTTAAAAAAGAGATGTATATTATCCACAAAATGGTATAATCAGTCTATGGAAGATTGTTTCCCTGAAGGAGGCTTTTTTTATGGAGCAAAGGGAAAAATATGAGCATTGGGAAGATATCCTTCCTACAAAAAGAAACTATCCGCTAAAATCGATAAAGACATAGCCGAACAGGTTCTGGAAAAGACAGAGGAGGTATTTCTATGGCTGCGCTCCCTAGTCCAATAAAGCAAGTTATTCAAGATTATGTAACAAAAATTAGTAGTCAGATACCTGTTGAGAAAGTAATTTTGTTTGGATCCTATGCCAAAGGAACTTTCGACAGTGATAGTGATATTGACATCGCGATCTTCTCGAACCATTTCAGGAAGATGGATGAAATTGAAGGTTTTAGATTCTTATTTACGCAAGCTATGGACTATGATGCAGACCTCCAGCCTCTCGCTTTTACAATGGAGGATTATGAAAATCCGATGGGAATCGTTGAAGAAATTCTGAAGACAGGAATAGAGATCAGTTAAGCAAAAACAATTATGCTATGTTCTGAGTGAGTACAGGAAAAAGGAGTTGTCTGTCGAATTCTTTCCAGTGACTTCTGGTATGACCAAGAAGCCGTAAACTTTCCAGTACTGGAGGAATCATCATGCAGGCGAGAAAAGCCGGGCTCAGCTTCTTGCTCGTTATCGTTTTAATCTTGAACTCTGTAGCTGTGTCATTAGCCGTGGACAGCTCCCTGCCAGAGGTGCGCTCTCTGCTTGAGGCAGGATATGTTGATCCGGTGCCGGATGAAGTCCTTAATGCTGCTACGGTGGAGCAGATGCTTGAGAGACTCGGCGATCCCCACACCATGTACTTCAGCGCCCAGGAGTACCAGAATTTTATCAACTCAATGGACAACCGTTTCTCCGGAATTGGCATCCATATTGACATTGTGCCGGAAGGGGTTCTGATTCTTTCTGTGATTGGCGGGTCTCCGGCAGAAAGCGCGGGGCTAAAAGCAGGGGATATCATAGTGCAGGGAGCTGGACGTAGTTTGGCAGGCCTGGCGGCGGAGGAAGCAGTCAGCATCTTGCGCGGGCCGGAGGGCAGCCAGGTGGACTTGCTGGTAAAAAGAGGCACGGCCACCTTGCAATACACTGTGACCCGTAAGAATATCGAGGAACCGACTGTGCAGGGAGAGCTTGTGGAGGGTCATATCGGCTATATTGAGCTTAACTCTTTTGGAAGCACGACGGCGGCTGATTTCGGGACAGTTGTAAACTACCTCCGTGCCCAAAACGCTGACAGTTGGATCGTAGATGTGCGGGACAACCCGGGAGGGTATTTGAGTGCGGCCATTGATCTGGCCGGATACTTAATTGGCAGAGAAACGGTGGTCAATATTAAGTACAGGAACAATGAATCTGAGACCTATCAGGCAACAGACCATGGTTTGACGCTAAACCAGCCTGTATTTTTTCTTACAAATGAAAATAGCGCCAGCGCCTCGGAAATACTCTCGGCTGCCGTCAAAGACCATCAAAAGGCAGTCTTAATCGGCACTGGGACTTATGGCAAAGGCACTGTGCAAAGCATGTTCCCGCTCTCAGACGGCGGAGTCCTAAAAATGACAGTAGCTCGCTTTTACTCTCCTCTAGGCAAGGAGATTAATCATGTCGGGGTTGCCCCTGATCTTAACTTAAAATCGGCAGTAAATGCTAAAGAAGTAGCGGAACTGCTCATCACATCCATGTCAAATTCGGACGGATTTCTAAGGTACACGCTCGGAACCAAAACTTATAACATTTCGCTCGCTCAAGTAAGGTCGGAAAAATACTGGCAGGCTTGGGGGAGTGTTTTGGATTCATTAGAAAATCCAGGTCTGCTCCAAATAGGCGGGGCTCAGGGATGGAGCACGGTTGCGGCGCACGAGTTGGAAGCGCGCTGGCCGCTTTACTATCCAGGTTATCACGAACTGAACGCCCTCACTGACATTCCGCTTGATAAAAAGTTTACTGTCCATTTTCGTGGACATATTAACTGGAAAACGGTGAATACTGAAAGTATTGAACTTATCGAAAGTACCAGCGGCCAGCGGGTGCCTGTGGAATTTGAGCCGCTAGGGGATGGTGATGTTAAAGTTGTACCCACGGAATCTCTCCAGCCGGGAGTCAGCTATTTGCTGGTGATCCATCCCGAAATTGAAGACTTAAACGGTGTAAAGATGCAAGAAGGGGCGCTGGCGGTGGCAAATACGGCCAAGTAGTTGTCCCTGGCGTTTTAGCAGTTAGTTATAATAATCACCTCTCTTGGGAAAGACTAGAAATAGTCTATGCCTTAAGGGGTGATTTTTTTGCCACACCGACGAAGCCGGAAATTCTTAGCGCTTCTCCTGTTCGGGGCCACGGTTCTGTTTTTGGAGCATGCTCCGGTGTCTCCGGTACAGGGACAGTTAAGCAGTTACGGCAATCCGGTCAAACTCGCCAAAGTAATGAACACAAACGTCGTCAACACAATTGCAGCTAACATCAAGAGAGAAGAACACGAACCACTGAGGATTACAGTGATGAGTGGGGATACTTTATCCGCGCTTGCGCGCACATACTTTACTACGGTTGAGGAAATTACGAATCTTAATAAATTGCTATCTCCGGACTGGATAGTGGCCGGGCAGACACTTGAAATCGCACCAACGGTCGTGCGGGAATCGGCTGCAAAAGTTATGAACAATGCAAGCGGTGCCAATGATAAAGCGCTTCCGGAAAGCCCGTATGATACTTTGCTTGAGGCGGAGCAGAAAGCTAGCGCACTGAAGCAGGTCAAGACCGTACAAAGCCGCTCACGTGGGGATCAGTATGTTAGTATTTCCAGGGAAGAACTCGAGCTTTTGGCCCGCGTGATTTATGCTGAAGCCCGCGGGGAAGATCTTGAAGGGCAGGTGGCGGTGGCCGCAGTCGTGTTAAACCGTCTTGAGGATTCCCGTTTTCCAAAAACAATCCGCGAAGTAATTTATCAGCCGCGTGCTTTTACGGCGGTAACGGATAAGCAGATTCATCTTAATCCTAATGATGAAGCCTACCGCGCGGCGGCCGAAGCCTTGGCAGGCAAGGATCCAACCGAAGGTGCACTCTACTATTACAATCCGCGCACTGCCACTGATACCTGGATTAAAAGCAGGCCGGTCGTTAAGCAAATCGGCAACCATACGTTTAGTATTTAGGTTCAACTATGTACTGCATTTTGCGGGCCTTGGTACAAGGTGAAGACTGCGACTTCCGGGATGACGTTGAATCGGAGAGCGAGCTTGCTGTTGCCGATGCCACGGTTAATATAGAGGGGAACTCCGTTAACGATATGGTATCGAGCAAGAACCAGGCGTAAGGGACGGAAGGACTGTAAGTTAGATGAGGCAGAAGTGGGAGATGAAGCATTTAAGCGTGAATAGGCTCGGTCTACGTCATCGTGGGCGGTAGAAGGGTCGTCAACACCGATAAGCCAAAGCTTGAGTTCAGATAGGTAGGTGGCATCGTTGATCAGCACAACCCAGCCTAACTCTTGCACTAGAAGAAAGGGTCTGGAGCCGATCTGGTGCGTGGTAAGCATGCTTCGTTTGAAACACGCTTTCCCCAACTCCAACATACCCTATAAAAAAAGCGAGCAACTTTCAACGTGTAGGCAAAAGAGACGGGAGGGGAGCACGGTGAAGTTCGGTGGACAAGGATCCAATGATTTTGGGCCCATCGGACCGCAGGGATTCCCTGGGCAACCGCCCGGTGGACAACAGGGTCAGGTTGGTCCGGGACATTTTAATCAAGCGTACGGTCAGGGACAGATGGGTCAGTATATTCAGGGCTACGGTCTAGGACAATATGGCCCCGGACCGTCCCCGGGCGGCTCAATCAGGAATACCCTTGGATCAGGCCTTAAAAGCAGCGGAGTCTTTCAAAAGGACGGGCAAATAAATAATTTACGCGGGGGTTTTATCGGCCCCAAACAGCCACCGGGAATGCAGGGAGCACCTAATGCACAGTACCAGGCTGGATATCCCCAGGCGGGACCGCAGGGGTATAATCAAGGTGCCATGCCCGGCCCGGGTGCCTGGGGTGGCAATCAAGGAAATGGGGGCGGGGGCAAAGGTCCATTTTCTTTCTTAGGCAGTGGTTCGGGCGCAGCCCCAAGCCAGCCTCGCCAATTAATTTTGCTGGGAGCTCAGCCAGGAATCACAGGCAACGGGATTGCTACAATTTCCCCTGACAATAGTTTTATGCTGGTAGCCAATCTGCCTCCCCCTGCTAATTTTTCTGCAGGGCAGGGCATGTCTTCCTATGCAGCTTATCTGGTAGATAAAAAAGGGCAAACCGGTTTTTTGGCTGGGGTTTTAAGGCCTGTGGGCAACGGGGTTTATCAGACACAGTTTCGCAGTTCTGTCCCCCTCCACCATTATGAGCGCGTGGTGGTGTCAGTGGAAAATCATGGTCAATTGGGGCAGGCACCTAACGGCCCGATTATTCTCAAAGTACAAGAGCCCAAAGGACCTTCCGCTTTCATTAACCCTGTGAAGAATGCCGGAGGTTCAATCTGGCGCAAGATTACCGGGCTATTCCAAAGAAGCCCGAAAACTCCGGCGGTGCCGGAAGGGGCCGTAGAGCTGCCGCTTGGGGGCGCGGCCACATCCCTTACAGAACAGGGTTCTGCCCTCTAATTTACTATACTAAACTAAGAAGAAGCTTACCTCCAAGGGGAAGCTTCTTCTTAGTATTAACGCACCACAAGTCTATATTAATACGAGAATTAGGATCAAAATGGCCATGAGCCCAAGCGTACTCAGGATTACGGTAATCCCAAGGGTGGCGGAGCTTACTTGAGCCAGCAGGATGTTAGAAGAAAAGGCAACTAGAAGAAAGAGGGCGACAGACAAAAAACCTGCTCCTACGGTAGAGTTATGAAACAGGGAAGAAATGCGCCTAAAGCCGTAGTCCCATACTTCCGGCCTAGGCGGGGGAATTGTGTAAGTCATGCAGCGCTCCTCCGTTCTTTTCAGGAGTGCTAATGGTGCTAATGGGGCAATTGCTTAAACCAGTGTGCCCGCTTATTTGTGGCTGGCAGCCTGGCGTCCCTGCGCCTGCGCGTTCAACGAGAAATTGAGCAAATAGTAAGCTCAGGGCTATGATGAGGTTTCCGGGTGCTCCCGGGATTTCAAAGAGCGGAACGTTAAATGAAGTGTCGGGGCTGCCGTCAAAAGGGGCAAAGGGTGCAGAAACCACGAGGGAGACACTTAGATTGTCCGGGAAAAGTGGTTCATCCCCGCCCACAGGGCCGCGACCTTGACCGGCGGAAGAGGCGTTTGCCAGAGAGGGGGGAAGTGGGATTTGTCCGGTTGCTGCTGCCTGCATTATTTGGGTTAGCTCAGGTAAGGTCAGGGTAAGAGGATATAATTCCGGTACTGGGCGTGCAGGCCAGGGGGGATGAGCGAGCGAACGCTTAAACAGAAAAGTTATTAAAAAGTTGAGCCCGGCGATGATTAGCCCTCCCAAGTAGAGGTCAGTCTTAGCCAGGGGAAAGAGCATGGCGCTGACAGGGCTAAACGGGAGATTGCAGCGAATGGGGCTGTCCACTAAAACGGAAAAAGAGAAGGGAGTTGTCGGCAAAGGGGGACGAACTGAGTACATGTCAGCCATACTTCCCCCTCCTTCTCTAAAACCAGCATTTGACAATAACCCATCCTCCCAGACATAAGATGATTAAGAATGCCAGCAGAGTTACAGGATGAGTAACATCATTTATTAGGATAGGACCGTTATAGCTGTTTGGCCTCAACTTGTACCCACTTCCCCTACTGTTGTCCGGGCAGTTTAAAGTTAGGGATCTTTACGCCCTGGGGCATTTTGAAGTCAGGAGGAATTTCCATCGAAGGCATTTGCTTGCCACCGCTGATGCCGTTTAAGATCTGCTGGGCCATATTTTTCAGTTCCTCCGGTAAAGGAAGCTGGTCTGCGCTGGGCATACCATGAATAGCGGTGGTTAAAGCGAGGTTTACCATAGCCATCATTTTTTCATACTTTTGTTGCTGGATGAAAAAGGCCTTGATTAAAGGATGTTTATTTATCAAACGGATCTTGAGATCAACGAGGGCTAAGGCGTCTTTTTCCGGCACAACTTTACTAATCATTTGCGCGGCAATAAGCTGCCGTTCTTTGTCCTGGTACTGCTTAAAAGCTTCGTTACCGGCGGGATCTGAGGCAATGGCTGCCTCGGCTGCCTTGAGCCCTTGCGCTTCCGGGGTTTGGGCCAAAAGCTCCCCCAGTTCACGTGCTTTATCAATATAGCTCATATACCGAATACCTCCTTTATATTGAAGAAAAGCCGTATTCCTTCTACCTTATACTAAGGTATGCTCAGGGACGCTGCCGGGTGAAAAGCTATCATATCCGGAGCAGGAAACAAGCACTTAGTTGTAGAAACTGAATATAGAAAGGAGGGGCCGGAATATGCGCACTTATCGTTTGCAGGTTCGTCTGTTGCAAGTGGCTGTTTCACTGGCTCTGATCGTTTTAATTGCCGGTTTTAGTGGCGTTTTTAACGGGGGAGCAAAACCTAATCCGGCAACTGTCGGGACACCCGAGAGTACAGGGGATAGTACACCCGTGGTCAGCAATCCCAAGATTGTAGCTTTAGGGGATTCGTTTACGTACGGTTATCCCGGCGGGCCGGAGCAAGCGTGGCCGCGCCGCCTGGAAGAATTACTGCAGGCTCCTGTTGTTAATAAGGGCCAAGTAAAACAAACCGCTCAGAACCTGTTTGAGCGCTTTGACCAGGATGTCCTAACAGAAAAACCGGGCCGAGTGATTATTTTCGTAGGTACAGGGGATGCCCTTCAGGGAGTCAAAGCGGAAACTTACCAGAACAATGTCAAGGGGATGGTGGAAAAAGCCAAATCTAACCATATCATTCCGGTTTTAGCCTTGCCCCTTCCTTATCCGGGCTCCAAGCAGGAGGTGCAAAAGTCTATCACTGACATGAGGGAATGGATGCTTAACTTGGCCCAGACTGAGCAAATCTTAGTCCTCGATTTCGCAAGCGTTTTATTTGACCAAGAGGGTAAAGGGATTAAGGAATTGTTTGCTGATGTCAATTATCCTAATAATAAAGGGTATGAAGAAATGGCAGCGTATGCTGCCCGCGTGCTGAAGTAAGAGGAAAGTTTAAGCCGGATGTACTAAGCTTAAGAGGGCAAAGAAGATGAATCCGATCACAGCCCCAAGCAGGGCGTAATGGGGATGGCGTTCGCGTGCGAGGGGCCAAAGCTCGGCATAAACCAGAAAAGCCATGGCTCCGGCGGCAAAAGCCAGGAAAAAGGCAAGCGAGTTTTGGATGGCTTGCAATCCCACTATTCCCAGGAAAGCGCCCAGCGGGGTGAAAAAGGCGATTCCAAGATTCAAGAGTAATATCTTCCAGGTACGAATGTTGGCCATGCGCAGGGGAGTGGTGGTCGCCATTCCCTCCGGGAGATTATGGAGGGCAATAGCTAAAGCGATCAACAGGCCCAGTTCAGGGGTGGCTTCCTGGCCGACCGCGATTGCCATCCCCTCGGGCAGGTCGTGCAGAGCAATCCCCGAAGCTACCAGGAGCCCGATGCGTTTCAGGCGCTGAGGGCGTGAAAGGGGCAGGGAACTGCCAGGGCGGTTAATTTGGTGATCTGCGGCTTTCATGAACAAAAGTCCCAGGCCTATCCCTAATAATACTTGAACAGGCGGTCCGACTTCCCAGGCCATTGGCAGTAAATCGACCGCAACCACAGCCAGCATGACTCCCCCTGCTCCGGCTAAGAGAGTAGCGAGCACCCGTTCCTCCGGTTTGCCCAGGAGGAGGACAATGATACTGCCCAAAGTCGTAGCCAGGCCCGCAATCGTGCTAATACGCAAGATTTCCAGGATATCCTGCAAGGATCACTCCTCCTCGTAACTAAGAGTAAGCTTTCAACTTAGCGCTATCACTTTGCTATTGCTATTGCATGTTTATTGGCTAAGGCAGGATTTTATAACAAACAGTTTAACCACGTGCCTAAGAAGTCTCCCACTGAATTATCAAGCGAAACAAGTTCGTAATGAAAGTTTTTTCACAAATAGGTTGGAAAATGAGTTTTATTCTCTGTTCTTTCGGCAAAACTCTAATTAGATTAGTTAGAGAGTTGTGCGGGAGAAAGAGGGTTTATATTTTGTTACAAAGAATAACCTTAAAATATTGGATCGTGGCTGTGGTGTGCCTGATGCTTGCCTATTTGCTTAGTATAAATGCTGCGCAATCAAACTCAGAACTACTGAATTCAAACTTAGAACTGAATTCCCCAATAAATTCTGCGCAACCCCTTATCCGCTTTCACGTGTTAGCTAACTCAGACAGTGCGGAGGATCAGGCTTTGAAATGGGCTGTGAGGGACAGGATTCTTAGCCAGTTGTCCCCCCGCCTTGCTAAGTCTGGATCGCTGGAAGAGTCCCGGCTCCTGCTCCAGGAATTAAGACCGGAAATGGAGCGCTTGGCAGGAGTAGTGGTAAAGGAGTACGGGTATGACTATGAGGTTCATACCGAGTACGGGCACTTCCTCTTTCCCACTAAATCCTATGGGTCGTTTGTCTTGCCGGCCGGGGACTATGAAGCTTTGAGAGTGGTGATCGGGCAAGGGCAGGGAGCGAACTGGTGGTGTGTGCTCTTTCCTCCGATTTGCTTTGTGGATATTGAACATTCGACCGCTGTGCCGGTAGACGGCAAACCGGGAGTACCCCTGAAACCGCCAGCGGTAAAGATATGGATCTGGGAAAAAGCAAAAGAGATTCTCGGGCGTTAAGCCTGGGAATCTCTTCTTATCTTAATTCTCTGTTATATTCAGGTAGTCAGAATTCAGAATACCCCGGAGAATACGCTTCCGGCAATTTACTAACCTCTTGCAAAAAAAGTTTTATCTCGTAAATATTAACGTATAGAAGATTAGTCGTTAGAATCTAGTAATAACGGCATTCTTCAACAGAACCTCGCGCATATTTAAAAACGGATTTCGCCGGTTCTCTCATTCTGACTCCCGACTCCTTAGTAATTACAAATTTTCTTCTAACCCCGATATTCTCCTATAACCCCAGTATGTCTTTGAGTTTACGGGATTGGGTGCGGCTCACCGGAATCTCGCTGCGCTCATGGTCGTCAACTACCACGGTGTAGGTTCCGTTGAAATACGGAATCAGTTCGCGCATGCGCTGGATGTTAACCAGATAACAACGGTGCGAACGGAAAAACATGTTGGGGTTAAGCCTTAACTCTAAATCGCGCAAAGTAAATCTCGTCAGGTAAGAGTCTTTCTGAGTCTTGACATAGACATTGTCTTTGTCGGTGTAGATATAAATGATTTCATCCTGGCGGAGTAGAATGGTTTTCCCTCTTTGCTCTACTGGAATAACTTCGAGAGGCTTGACATTAGTGCCGTCTGTTTTGGCTGCAGCCGAAGATTTTTTAGTGCCGTTCGCACCTTTGAGCTGACGCACTTTGTTTAGGGACTCTTCCAGCCGTTTAGGATGAATCGGTTTGAGCAGGTAGTCCAAAGCGTTCACCGCAAAAGCCGGAAAAGCATACTCTTCATGTGCAGTTGTGAAGATAATTGCCGGTGGGTCCGGTTTATCACGCAATTGTGCGGCCAGGTCGATTCCGTTCAAACCGGGCATATCAATATCGAGAAAAATAACAGAGTAATCCACGCTGTTAATCAATTCTAAAGCTTCCAGTGCATTGGCTGCCTCTCCGACTACCTGAATATCTTCGAAAGGCTGTAGTAAATACCGAAGTTCTTTGCGGGCCGGGGATTCATCGTCAACCAGCAAGGCTCGAAGTTTCAAGTGCCATACCTCATTTCTTCTCCTCGGATTGGAATGTATTATAACTTTGGGCATTATCTTACCAGGGGTTTAAGAGTTTTAATAGAGACAGTATATTATTTAGACATTTCTGAAAAGAATCCTTTAAGTTTCATAAATTTTATTCTTCTCAATTATACCACAGAAAAACCCACTTGGTGTATTTGTAAAAACATGACTTACCAATCATAATAAGTTAATTATTCAGGTAGACAGAATTCAGTAACGTAAGTCTCCGGTGGAGACTTACGCCGTTCGGCCAAACCTAAGAGAAATTCTTCCGGCCGAACGGAGCAGAATTCAGAATAGTTCCGGACGATAAACCATTCTCTCATACTGACTCCTGGTTTCTGACTCCTGACTCCAATCGAACCACGAACATCGAACCACGATTTTCGAGTAGGACCTGTACTATTTTTACGGACAAAGCATAAGAATTATTAGAACAAGCAGGGCTAGTCGATAAAGGGGGCGAAGTAAATGCATAAAAACGGCAAACGCCAGACAAAAGTTTTTTTTAGGACTGTCCTAACCGGTGTTATTTTGAGCCTGAGCATTATTTATGTGGCTGGGTGTGGGACTTTGGAAACTCTGCTCAAGAGAGATGCTCCCGCGACAACCTTGGGGCAATGGGTGGGGGGAAAAACGGAAGCACCAGCCTCGGGTACTGAGGGTAAAACAGTAAGCCTCTATTTTGCGGATGCTTCAGGCAAATACTTAATTAAGGAAGAAAGAACCTTGCCTAAGACCGTGAGCATTGCGCGCGAGACTGTTAACCAATGGCTGAAAGGGCCGGCTGCCAAGGACGGAGGAAGTCAGCCTGCGGTTACGCCGGGGACAGCCCTTCTGGACATAGCCATTAAAGACAATATTGCAACGGTAGATCTGAGCAAAGAATTTCTGCAGCAGTACACTAAAGTTGTACCGGAGGTAACTTTGTACGGATTAGCCAATACTTTAACCCAATTCCCGACGGTTAAGGAAGTGCGGGTACGGGTCGAGGGCAAAGCCCTGACTAATTATGCCGGGATAGATATTTCTCACTTAGGGAGTAAAGCCAGCCTGGTAAAAGGAAATGTAGCCGCCACGAATGATAGCACTGAGTATGTCAAACCTAAAAACGGCAGTGCGCTCCCGGAATCTCCAAGCTCTATTAACCTTTTTGCTTATCCGCCCACCTCAACTTAATTAGCTCCCCCTGTAAAGTCCTTTTACTGGCCCTCAGAATAGAGGGCCTTGCTCTTTTTAAAACGGGGGCAGTAGTCTTGTAAACTAAAGTACAAGTAAGGAGGTTTTTTGGCTTTAGTGTAGAATTATTAGCTTAACAACCTTGTTTTAACGCTGTTTGGTTAAAGGAGTTTGCTTCGGAGAGTTTGCTTCAAGGGGGAAACAGCGCGCATGGACAGCGGGCAGCTTGATATTTACTTAGGAAAGATTCGCAGTAAGGATGATCTTACATACCAACACTGTGGCAAGTCCGCAGAATATGCACTGCGTCTGGGAGAGGTTCTTAATCTCCCGTCGCAGGAGTTAACCCAGCTTAGGACGGCAGCGATGCTGCACGACCTGGGCAAAATTCGAGTGCCGGATGAGATCCTGCTTAAACCGGCAGCTCTGACAGAAGAGGAATTCTCTTTAATCAGGTGTCATCCTGCCTGGGGAGCGGAAATGATTGAGCAAGAAGAGGATCCACAATACCAGGATGTGGCTGACATTATCCGTCATCACCATGAACGCTATGATGGCTTGGGTTATCCGCAGGGATTAGCTTCTGCCCAAATTCCTTTTCTGGCTCAGATTGTAGCGCTTGCGGATGCTTACGATGCTATGACATCTGACCGCCCATACCGCGCAGCCCTCCCGCACAACAGAGTACAGGAAATTCTGGTTGAGGAGCGGGGCAGGCAGTTTCAGCCCGAACTAGTAGACAGGTTTTTGGAATTAATCAGCGCTTAGACTACGCTAATGCATAAGGTTAAGCTTTTCCCACCGGAAGAATATGCCGTGTGGGTTTTTTCTTTAGCTTGCACTTTTTTACATAAAAATTAATATAATTTAAGGTGCTGAGAACATAGATACCTTTTACAACAATTTGTCGAATCTTTGGGGGTACGACCCCCGAACGGTATTTTACAGCAGCTACACTTGACGGTAGAAAAATCTGTGGTAAGCTTCGAAGGGGATGCCTGCCAGAATTCGAAAGGGTGTGGACTTGTGAAAAAGCAGCGTATCATCGGGATGTTCGACTCTGGAGTCGGGGGTCTAACCGTCATGAAGGAAATCCTCGACCACATCGCAGATGTCCGGATTATTTATGTGGGAGATACAGCCCGCGTTCCATACGGCAACCGCACCTTAGAGGAACTTATCCGTTTTGGGGAAGAGATCATTACTTTTTTAATAAGCCAGGGAGCAGAAGTTATTGTGGCTGCCTGTAATACTAGTTCGGCGACTGCCCTGCCCGTGCTCAGGGAAAGGTTCGATATTCCTTTGATCGGAATGATCGAGCCAGGTGCACGTCTGGCGGTCGAAAGCACGAAAGAGGGCAGGATCGGACTCATAGCTACTGAAGCCACTGTGCGCAGCAAAGCGTATGCTTCAGCAGTGAGCAAAGCCTTGGCCAAGGGTTTGCTGCCGCGGGATAAAAAGTTGCGCACAGCTTGGCGGCATGGCGAACAGCCCATTGCTTTAGTGAAAGCGCAAGCGTGTCCGCTGTTTGTGCCATTAGTGGAAGCAGGTTTGTCAAATTCGGCTGAAGCCAGGGGAATTGCCCGTACTTACTTAGAACCGATAGCACAGGCAGAAGTAGATACAGTTATTCTGGGATGCACGCATTACCCGTTCTTAACCCCGGTCTTACGTGAAGTGTTGGGGAATCAGGTGGTGTTTGTAGATCCGGCCTTGGCTGTGGTGGAAGAACTGCAGGAGCTTCTTTACCGCTTAGATGTGCGTGATGCAGCAGATACCTCGGCTGCAGTTCAGACCAATTGGCGTGTCCGTTATTTTGTAAGCGGAGACCCAGGGCTGTTCAGACAAGTAGGAAACACCCTGCTGCACGAGCCTATCGCAGAAGTGCAGCGCATAAGCTGGGGCGAGTAGCGCATTACGTGTTAAGCTAAGCGCAACTAAATTCTATATATTGTAAGTCCTCTTGCAACTCCTTGAGCATAGGTTTATCATAAAAAAGAAGTGTTAAAAATGGGTGAGCCTTTGCTCACCCTAAAGTATTATGGTTATACAACCTTAGGAGAGAGTAATGGCTAAGATCGGGATGACGACCACGGTGCCCGTGGAAATAATATATGCGGCCGGAGATACTCCGGTTGATCTCAACAATATCTTCATTACGAGTACGGAAGCGATGAAGCGGGTAGAAGAGGCTGAACTGGCCGGGTACCCGCGCAATGTGTGCGGCTGGATCAAAGGGCTTTATTCAACGGCTTTGATGAATCCGGACATCTGCCGTATTATTGCCGTGACCCAGGGGGATTGCAGCAACACGCACGCCCTGATGGAGACTTGGTCAGTGGAAGGACTTGAAATACTCCCTTTTGCTTTCCCTTATGACCGGGATGCGGACATGCTGCGGCTGCAGATAGACAAGCTTATTGCAGCCCTGGACACGACCTGGGAAGAAGTGGGGAAGCAAAAAAAACGTCTCGATCAAGTGCGCTCCTTGGCGTGGGAAATTGACCGCCTGACTTGGGAAGAGAATAAAGTGAGCGGGTTTGAAAATCATTTGATGCTTGTTTCATGTTCGGATTTTAACGGAGACCCGGAAGGGTTTGCCCGGGAGATGGAGGAATTTATCGCTAAGGCCCAAGACCGCGCTCCTTTGCCTGAACGTTTGCGTGCGGGCGGTAAGCATAAAAAGGAGATCCGCCTTGGATTTATCGGGGTTCCCCCGATTTTTACCGACCTGTATGATTATATTGAGGGGCAAGGGGCCCGTGTGGTCTTCAATGAAGTGCAGAGGCAGTTCAGCATGCCGTTTGCCACAACTGATATCGTGGAACAGTATCGCCTGTATACTTATCCTTACCCGGTGTTTGGCCGGATTGAGGATGTTGCCAAGGAGATTGAGCGGAGGCAGCTTGACGGGATTATCCATTATACTCAGAGTTTTTGTTATCGTCAGATTGAGGATTTAATTATCCGGAAAAGGCTGGATTGTCCTATGCTTACGATAGAAGGGGAAAACCCAACAGGCCTGGATGCGCGTACGAAAATGCGCCTGGAGTCTTTCCTACAGATGCTTCAGGATTAAGGGGGCGAGGAAGCTGCCGACTACTGTATGCGGGGTGGATTTGGGAAGCAGAAGTGTAAAAATAGCCGTCATGGAGGGTGAAAGGCCGAAGGAAGCGCAAATCACCCGCCTGGAAAGAGTTGACACGATTAAGTTTTACCGGGAGTATGGGCGCAAGCAGGAAGAGAAGCTGAAGGTAGATTTTGCCGCGCTTGGGCTTTCGGACGTGGATAGAGTGGTGTCGACCGGGTATGGCCGCAATACGCTTGAACTTGCAGGCGGAGAAGCAATTCCTGAACTAAAGGCCCACGTCCTGGGAGCAGTTTGGCAAACAGGACTCCGTGATTTTACTTTAGTCGATCTTGGAGGGCAGGACAGCAAGATCATCCAAGTGTCCAAAGGGAAAATGGTGGATTTTCTCACGAATGACAAGTGTGCTGCTTCCTCCGGGCGCTATCTGGAAAATATGGCTGCTGTCCTCGGGATTACGCTGGAAGAACTGGGCCGCTATGATGCTGACCCGGTAGAGTTAAGTTCGACTTGCGCGGTGTTCGGGGAAAGTGAACTAATCGGTCGGATTGTCGAGGGTTACCCTGTTTCTAAGCTGGCTGCCGGAGTTAATGCTACGATTATTAAACGCATTTTGCCCCTGCTCCGGTCTTTTCCGGGAAAAACTCTTATTTTCACCGGCGGGGTAGCACATAATCCGGCTGTGCGCAAGCTGCTGGAGGAAGGGAGTGGGCGGGAGGTGATCGTGCCGCCGGAGCCGCAGTTTAACGGGGCGATCGGTTGCTGTATTTATGGCCTCCAGAGCTGAAAATTTTGGGAGAAAGAGGGGAGAAAAGTGAAACGGATTCATGTACGTGAGATTAGTGAAGCTGTAGAAAGACTCTGCATCGGAGCCAACTATGACCTGGGTGCAGACATCATGGCCGGGTTTAAGAGTGCTTTGCAAACGGAGAGTTCTCCTTTGGGACAAGAGGTTTTGGCACGCTTGATTGAAAACGCAGAGATAGCGCATGAAGAACGGGTGCCGATGTGCCAGGACACAGGAATGGCCGTAGTCTTTGTGGAAATTGGGCAGGATGTGCATGTAGTGGGCGGGTCTTTGGCTGAGGCCTTAAACGAAGGGGTGCGGCGCGGCTATGACAAGGGGCATTTGCGCAAATCCGTGGTTAAAGACCCATTTGAGAGGGTTAATACTGGGGATAATACTCCGGCAATTATTCATTACGATATCGTGCCTGGACATAAAGTTCATATAACTGTCGCACCGAAAGGATTTGGCAGTGAAAACATGGGTGCCCTTAAGATGTGCAAACCCTCAGAAGGGCTAGAGGGTGCGATGCAGTTTGTGGTTGACACCGTTGATAAAGCGGGAGGCAACCCCTGTCCGCCGATTGTTGTGGGTGTCGGAGTAGGCGGAACGATGGAAAAAGCCACCTTTTTAGCAAAAAAAGCGCTGACTCGCTCTCTAGGGCAGTCTAATCCGGATGAGCGCCTGGCTAAGATTGAGCAAGAGCTGCTCGCACGCATTAATAACCTGGGGATCGGACCGCAGGGCTTTGGCGGCAACACCACAGCCTTAGCGGTACATTTAGAGGTATATCCCACACACATTGCCGGGATGCCTGTGGCCGTGAACATTAACTGCCATGCTACGCGCCATCAGGAAGTAACTCTCGAAGGGAGGGATGAGTGATGGCAGATGTGATCCGCATCCAGACCCCTCTCACTCAGGAAATGGTTGTAAAGCTTAAAGCGGGAGATAATGTCTTAATCAGCGGTGTTATTTATACCGGGCGCGATGCTGCCCACAAGAAGATGATCGAGGCTCTCGCAAACGGGGAAGAGCTGCCTTTTGATGTCAGAAATCAAATAATCTATTTTGTAGGACCGACTCCGCCCAAGCCAGGACAGGTGATCGGTTCCGCCGGGCCCACTACGAGCGGGCGCATGGACGCCTATTCTCCGATTTTGATTAGTAAAGGGCTAGCCGGGATGATCGGGAAAGGGCTGCGTTCAGATGAAGTGATCGCTACCATGAAAGAACACGGAGCTGTGTACTTTGGGGCGATTGGCGGCGCAGGAGCCTTGATGGCTAAGCGGATTGTGGCAGCAGAAGTGATAGCTTATCCTGAACTTGGGCCCGAAGCAGTGCGCCGTCTCGAGGTCAGGGATTTCCCGGCGATGGTGATCATCGATAGCCAGGGGCACAACCTGTATGAAATCGGCAAAGCTCGGTACCGCAAGGCGTGATAGCTTAATTAAGCTAAACACAAATGCCGCTGCGAACTTCCCAAAGGGAGTTCGCAGCGGCATAGGTTTATCAGTTTACAAATCGCTGTAATTGCTCCAGGATTCTTACAACTTCTTGCGACGCTCCGCCCATCTCCCGCAGCAACTGTTCGGTGTGGGTGATATTCCCTTCCCGGTAGGTGGCGGCTGCCTGACGGGCCAGATCTTGAGAAGTGCTTTATTTCATGGGTTAGTAAGATGACTGTTTTCTCTGAAAACGGTGGGGATACAGTTGCTTATTGATGGAAAGACAATGAGAGGCTCACGAGATAGGGATAAAGCTACTCATATATTTGTAGCATCTTTGGATGATGAGTATAGGACGAAAATCTTGGGATTTTTAAAAAATTCTCTAACGAGGATTAGTAGAAGGAAATGGATTCGTGAATTTGCCCAGGAGTTGACACAAACCTATTTACTTTCTGTGGTAATTGTGATATATGTATTAAATTAGCAGTAGCTTTATCCGATGGCTAACTGCCACTAAGACTTCCACTTCTCAAGTGGAAGATAAGTGGTACTAAGCCCCTGGATAAGTTCAACTAAACTTCAGATGGAGTTAAAACTCCACCTGAAGTAAGTTTCCTTTATAAAAATTTCACAATTTCTTAACGAAAACTTAACGATTTGATAGTATAATAGGCTATGTTCCTTGGGATCGGGGAGGAGGAGAAAACATGAACCGCTGTCCTTTTTGCGGAGCACGTCTAATTGGCAGAATCGGACGGGAACGCTATTATTGCAGCGAATGCTGCCATGAATGGACTGTAGAAGAGGGCCATATTAAGATATACCGGATATTGGCTGACGGAACGGTAGACTCCCTTAAGCTAGGATCTGATGCGGTTTTGGCTAACGCAAAAAGCCGTTTCGATAGGCGTCAGGCTGGGTGAGGGCTTTATTTTAATAGGGAATAGGTTCGTTTCGCAGTGCAAGAGAAATAGGAATTAAAACCGGCGTTTTTATACTCGCCGGTTTCTTTGTTTCCGGGTGCAAAATTTACTGCCTGCAGGCAAATCCTGCAGGAATTTTTCACATGTAATAGAAATAGATAAAACAATAATTACTTTAAGTTAGTGTTGCCGGGAGCATGAACTTCACCTGATCTTGTTATAGCGAGCCATGATAGCCGCACACTTTAGCTTAAAGGGGGAGAAACTTAGCTGTGACTGAATTAGTACAAGATAGCAACTTTGATTGGACAGGCGGGGAGGCCACTTGTACAAGCGGAATTACCTGGGGCATAGCGGAACAGACAAATGGTCTTATGGCTTTATTGCTCAATGCTCCAGGAGGGGTTCTGACCGGTAGGCAGGTTAAGGTGATTGGGGAGATAGTCGGGGATAACGGCATCGTAAAAAATAGCCGTAGGATGGCTCCGATTCTGCTGATCCCCAAGGAGAGGGTTGCCCTAGCACTCGCGCAGCTCGAGGAAGCAGGTTTGCGCCTGGCAAGCCTGCATGGAAGCGTGCGTAATATTGTGTCTTGTCTGGGTAAGGGTTTTTCCAAAAACTCGCGCGGAGACACTCTGGAATTGGCGCAGGCCCTGGATACAGAGTTTTATGGCACAGTCCTTCCTTGGGATTTCAAAATTGGGATTTCCGGCTGTCCGCGCAACTGTTCCGGAGTTCAATGCCATGACATCGGGCTGATGGCTGAACCGCGGGGAAAGTTTTCGCTGTGGATTGGCGGGACGGAGTCCGGCATGAATCCCAGGCATGGCGCTTTAATCCGCAAAGGGATTGCACGTGCGCAAGTCCCGGCAGTTGTGCGCCGTATCCTGGAGCGCTACAGTGAAGGAGCAGAGGAGTACAAAGAAGAACTGGGGAAAAGAATACGCCTTTATAATGTGCTGGAGAAAACGGGTGTTGAACGTTTTGAGCACGCCGTAGCAGAAGTGCTTGCAGAGTAAAACGCACGTTGTCGGCTGCAAGTGCAACGCATTCACATGAGACAGGTTACAGGTTACGGCATAGATGCTGAATAAGTATTTGAAAGCGAAAGGAGTATGCTCATGGGTCAGCAGGGATTTAGTAAACTAAGTGCTTATAAAGCTTTTTCCAAGATGGACAAAGCCTGTAAATCAGGCTGTCACTGCACAGCTCTGTGTCAGCTTTTTATGGCCAAGGAGATTTTAGGAGCCTCGGCGCAAACGGGGGAGAAGTTTTCCGATAAGATTCCGGAAGATGTTTTTCAGATGTACCGCAGTGTCCCGATCGTACAGGAAAGGTTTAACCAAATTGAATTGCACGATGCTTTTCAGGAAGTGCAAAGTATTTGTGATGACTGCGCTATTGATGAGCATGATTCATTTTGCACGGTGAATGTCGTGCTTACTGCCCTAGGGCTTTTGGTCTATGGTAAGGATTTTGTATCTGAGAAAGATAAGGAGCAAGGTTCCACTAACTAGACTTCATATTTCAGAGAGAATAAGAAATTCAAAACATATGTTATATCCCACGATATCTGACTTAAAGGAGGAGTTGAGGAAATGTCTGAACTGCGTTTTAACATCAACGAATCACTGCAGCTGCTCAAAATGGACGCCCAGGAACTTGCCTTGCTTAGAGAACTGCGTCCGGTTTTAGAGCGGGATGCGGAGGAGATAGTACATAATTTTTATGCTCATGTCTTAAAGCTCCCAGGCCTTAAGGAAATTGTCGACCAGTTTTCCAGTGTTGAACGCTTAAAAGTGACGATGAAAAAATATCTCCTCACCCTCGCCCCCGAGAGGATTGATGAAGGATTTTTCTCGTGGCGGGTTAAAATAGGGGAAGTCCATAAGAGAATAGACTTGCCGCCTTTTTATTACCTTAGTGCTTACCAGACCTTGTATGATGAGGTTGTGCCACGAATCTTCAAGGCCTACCGCAAAAAAACTGAACAAGCTATGCGCCTGACTCTGGCATTCCTCAGAATCCTGAGCTTTGACCAGCAAGTTGTGATGGCGAGCTACATCCAGTCTTATATGCAGGAGATAGACAAAAAAGCGGAACTGCAAAGTGCTCTTGATGAGTTGGATGCACTCCAGCGCAGGGTCAGTGAAGCGAGCCAGGCTCTGGCGGCTACTTCGGAGGAGACTGCGGCTTCGGCAACGCAGATGCATGAAGCTACGGAAGTGATTTCCCAAAATGCTGGGGATGCAGCCCAATTCTCGCGCCAGGTAGACAGCTTAGCTCAAGAGGGCCAGCACAAGATTCAACTCATCTCGGAGAGGATTCTCCACTTAGCGAAGATGACAGCTGAGATGCAGGGAAAAATGCTCGAGCTTGACCAAAGTTCGGCCAAAATAGCGTCGGTTACGGATGTCATTAAGGAGATAGCTTCCCAAACGAACCTCCTGGCTTTGAACGCGGCCATCGAAGCTGCGCGTGCCGGGGAGAGCGGACGGGGATTTGGAGTAGTGGCAGAGGAAGTAAAAAAACTCGCCAGTCATTCGGAACAATCTGTAAAAGAAATAAGCGCGATGATTGCTGTAACGAGGCAGAACACTCTGGCTGTAAACCAGGCTATTTCCAAGACTACACAAGCTATGCAGGAAGCTTCGGCCGAGGCAGGTGAAGTCGTGCGCCGGTTTGACGAGATCATGGCTGCTATTAATTCCAGCATACAGCAGGTACAGCAAATCGCATCCCAGATTGATGCCCTGGCTTTGACTGCAGGACAAATCGGTGCGGCGTCCGAAGATGTCGCCGGTTCTGCCACAACGCTTGCGCAAATGGGGCTGAGGGTGTAATGACTGCCGTTTCTGCACGATACCTTAAGAGGATGTGGAGTTTTGCCAGGGCTCTTGACCTAGCACTTGTCGATGAAGAATTCGAACGCGGTTTCCAATTTCACATTGGGCAGAAGCACGGTGAACGGGTAGCTTATATATCTCTTTGCTTAGGAAAAATGATGGGCTTAGGGCAGGAGGATCTGCTTAATTTAACGGTGGCGGGCCTGCTACATGACATTGGGGCCATAGCAGAGTTCCGGCGCTGCCACGGCGATCCTGAGCTGATGTGGGAACATTCTTTGGTCGGAGCCAGCATGGTTGAGAGCTTTCCGGCGGGAGAAGTTCTCGCTCCCGCTATCCGCTATCATCATGAGGTCCCGGCTAGTGAGCACAGTGCTACCAGGGTAGATCCGAATGAAGTGTCGCTGTTTGCCCGCATCCTTTCCCTGGCAGACCGCCTGGATATCATGATGGAAAGGCATGTGCAAAACTATCAGGAGCGGGAGCGACTCGTGCGCTGGGTCACAGAGAACAGCGGTCGCCTAGTCTTTCCGGAGCCGGCTGAGGCGTTTTCCAGGGTGGCAGGGAGGGAGGCCTTCTGGCTAAATCTGGAGCAGCCTGATCTGCCCAACATTGTCTTGGAACAACTGGAGGCACAGGAAATTACGCTCTCTGGCGGCGAACTGGATCAGGGGTTTACGGATCTTTTAGCGGAAATGTTTGCCGGGCTTGTCGACCAGAAAAGTAAATTTACGGCCCGGCACTCTTATGTGGTCGCGGAAACCGTACAGGAATTAGCTGCGGTCGTGGGCTGGGACAGAGAAAAGCAAAGGGAAATATACCTTGCCGGGTTGCTTCATGACTTAGGCAAACTGGCGGTGCCGAATAAAATCCTCGACAAGGCGGGAAAGCTAGATGCGGCTGAGCTTGAGATCATCCGCACGCATACTTACTATACCCACAGGCTTTTAACTGAAGCCGGATTTCCCCGTGATCTGGTGGAGTGGGCCGCTTTTCATCATGAAAGGCTTGACGGGCTCGGGTATCCTTTTGGGGTTGCCTCAACTGAACTGACTTTAGGTTCGAGATTAATGACGATTGCAGATATATTTGCCGCCTTGACGGAAGAAAGGCCTTACCGCCAGGCATTGTCGGCCGGGGAAGCCCTGGAAATTCTGGCTCAGGGAGCAGGAACCAGTGTAGATGCGGAGCTTTTGCAGGTTGCCAGACAAACCCTTGGTTAGGGATTTTACACCGATCAGTTAGGAATGTTACATAATGTTTTATTCATTTGAGTTAGAGAGTTATTTACATGAATTGCTTCCGGGGTGCTCCGAACTGTTGAGGGAGATGGAGCGCCAGGCTTTACAGGAAACCATACCGATAGTAACTCCTGCTGTAGGGAATTTTTTGGCTTTTTTAGTCTTAACCCATAAACCTCAGGCTATTTTAGAGATTGGAACCGCTATCGGGTATTCTACTTTATGGCTGGCTCAAGCAGCCCGCGAGGTTGGAGGGCATGTGACTACAATTGACATGAATCTGGGACGGCGCGCCCGGGCTTTAGAGTTTTTTGGCCAGGCAGGCCTGTCTGACTGTATAACTTCTCTGGCCGGAGATGCGCGCAAACTCTTGCCCACGCTGGGGCAACCCTTTGATTTTGTGTTTATTGATGCTGCAAAAGGGGAATACCTAGAGTACCTGGAACTGGTCTCTCCCTTGATTGCCCCCGGAGGGCTGTTGGTGGTAGACAATGTTCTGTTTCGAGGCTGGGTTGTGCCAGGAGCGATGTTTGAGCAGAAATATGAGCGCATGGTAGGGGCTGTGCGTGAATTCCTCAGGCGTTTAAGCCAAGATCCTCAGTTTGTAACCACGGTTTTGCCTTTGGGAGACGGGTTAGCCCTAAGCTTGAAGAGATAATTAAGTATAAGAGTGAAGAGTAAAGAGTAAAGAGTAGAGAGTAGAGAGGTTAGTATTGCAGATGGTAGATAGCTTAAGTATAGTTATGTAAAGAAAGGCGAAAAGAGGTTTTTGTTTGATGGGAAGGACAAATGGACGGGCGTATGATGATCTGCGTCCGGTTAAAATAACCCGCAGCTTCACTAAAGTACCGGAAGGGTCGGTCTTGATCGAAGTTGGGGAGACAAAAGTCTTGTGTACGGCCAGTATTGAAGAGAAAGTTCCGCCCTTTCAAAAAGGCACAGGGCAGGGCTGGGTGACAGCCGAGTACAGTATGTTGCCGCGGGCTACTCAGGTGAGGACCCAGCGCGAGGCCAGCAAAGGGAAACTCACCGGCAGGACGATGGAAATTCAGCGTTTAATCGGTAGGGCTCTGCGTTCGGTCATTGACCTTAAAAAGCTGGGGGAACGGACAATATGGCTGGACTGTGATGTTTTGCAGGCTGACGGCGGTACGCGCACTGCTTCGATTACCGGCGCTTATGTTGCGTTGGTGGATGCCGTTAGGATTTTGCTTGCAAAAAGAGCGCTTGCTCACAATCCTATCCTGGACTCGATTGCTGCAGTCTCTGTGGGCAAGATACATGGGGAAGCGTGGCTGGACTTGGCCTATGAGGAAGATTCCCAGGCTGAGGTTGATATGAATGTGGTAATGACCGGGTCTGGGAAATTCGTTGAGATCCAGGGTACGGCGGAAAAAATTGCGTTTGACCGCGAAGAACTCGATTGGTTTCTTTTGCTCGCAGAAAAAGGGATCAAGGAACTGATGGGATTTCAGCAACAGGCATTGGAAGAGGGAAAGTAACTTTGATGAAGGTATTGCTCGCAACGCAAAATTCAGGCAAAGTCCGAGAATTGGTGGAACTCCTGGCTGATGAGGAGATTGAAGTCCTGTCCCTCAAAGACGTACCTGCTTGGCAGGAAGTAGAGGAGACGGGAGCGACTTTTGCGGAGAATGCTGCCATTAAGGCCCGGGCCGGCGTTGAGCTGACAGGGCTTATCACCTTAGCGGATGACTCGGGCCTGGAGGTTGACGCTTTGAATGGGGCTCCTGGAGTTTATTCTGCCCGTTTTGCCGGGGAACCGAAAGATGATGAACGTAATAATGACAAGCTTCTTGCTCTTATGGAGAATGTTCCGGACGAACAAAGAACCGGTCGTTTCCGCTGTGCGCTTGTGGTCGCCACTCCGCAAGGGGATGAGTATCTGACTGAAGGTACAGTTGAAGGCAAAATTCTGCGCCAAGGCCGGGGGACGGAAGGGTTTGGGTATGACCCGCTCTTTTTTATCCCGGATTTTGGACGGACGATGGCAGAATTAAGTCTCACTCAAAAAAATAAGCTGAGCCATCGGGCTCAGGCTTTCCGTAAAGTTGTTCCTATTTTAGAGAATTTGAAACAAAGAAGTAAACAGTAGATAAGCTTGTTTTATGAAATACGCGTAAAAAAGCAGTGCCAGTAACAAATAAAAGTTAAAACAATTATTGGAACTAATTCTTGACGAACATTGTTTCTTGGGATATACTAGTCTATGTCACTAATCGGGGCATAGCGCAGCTTGGCTAGCGCGCCTGCCTTGGGAGCAGGAGGCCGGGGGTTCGAATCCCTCTGCCCCGACCATTATCGAAGTTCGAAGTTCGAAGTTCGAAGTTCGAAGTTCGAGGTTCGATATCTGAGATCGAAAATCAGATTTAGGTAGAGATTTTTGGCCGAGAATTGCAGGTATCGGCTCGGGAGTTCGTACTAACCCGTTAATGAGCGCCTGTAGCTCAGTTGGATAGAGCATCTGCCTTCTAAGCAGGTTGTCGGGAGTTCGAATCTCTCCAGGCGCGCCAGTAAATATTTAATGGTGGATGTGGCGAAGTGGTTAACGCACCGGATTGTGGCTCCGGCACTCGGGGGTTCAAGTCCCCTCATCCACCCCATACACGTTTGTTACGCACTGGAAGCGGATTTCCGG
Organism: Paradesulfitobacterium aromaticivorans; assembly: GCF_054657415.1. Classification (NCBI taxonomy): domain Bacteria; kingdom Bacillati; phylum Bacillota; class Clostridia; order Eubacteriales; family Peptococcaceae; genus Paradesulfitobacterium; species Paradesulfitobacterium aromaticivorans. Next base: position 1,587,891 of record NZ_BAAHYT010000010.1, read on the forward strand.
TGCTTTTCTGTTTTTTCACGATTAATGCCTAAACTGTGGTGTTTACAGTGGAAGATATTCAGGAAAAGAGAATATTAGGGGTAAAAGCTCGCAAGGGCCTGCCCAGTGCCGAGTAAGGCTTAAAAGTTTATTCTGTATTTTTCCTCTAAAAAAATAGGTGCTAATTCCAAGCAGAAGTTCATGAATGCCTCGGCCAAAGGCGACAAAGTTCTTTTCTTATGGTGGGCAAAATAGAACATCCTTTTTTCGGGCAACTCGGCAATTTGATAAGCATTGATCAGCTTTTTATCTACATAATCCACAGCGGCTATTGCTGAAATGATAGAGATGCCAATCCCTTCCTTAACGCTTTCCTTAAGGGTTTCCAGGCTGTCAAAGTAGCCAACTACCTTTAATTCGGAGAGAGGAACGCCGGCTGCATTCAGCATTTTCTCCAGATTGGCCTGGGTGCCTGAATCTGATTTGCGGAACAAAAAAGGATAATCAACTAAATCAGATATTGAAGTCTCTTTTCTAAAGTGCAGGTTGGCGGGAGTTATTAATACTAACTTCTCTTCGACAAAAGGAATAAAATTAAGCTGCTCCTGATAGTACTGCTCACCTAGCATTCCTATCTCTGCTTCGCCCTTGACCAGTTTTTCGGCTGCTTTCTCCGAGCCGCTTTGCTCCAAGACGAATTTGATTCCTTTATATTTGTTCAGGAATTTGGACAGCAATAAAGGAATCACATATTGGGCCGGAACAGTACTTGCCGCAATGCTTAAATGCCCTTCTATTTTTCCCGTCCAGTCTTTCATTTCCCACAGGGCTTTGTCTCTCAAGGCCAGAATTTCTCTGGCCCATGGATAAAGCGTTTCCCCAAAGGGGGTCAATACTACCTCTTTGCCTAACCTGTCAAAGAGTTTTTGACCAAAGTTCTTTTCTAAATTGCTGATATGAGCGCTTACGGTTGATTGGCTTAAAAAAAGGGCTTCTGCAGCTTTAGTGAAGCTCTCCTTTTCCGCAACTTGCAAGAAAACCTCTAGCTGATGCAGCAACATTTTACCTGCTCCCAACTTAATATATCTCAGGGCAAACTGTTTTCTGTGTTTAAGTTTTGTCCTAACTTACTTGTCTAAAGTATATCGATATTAGCGATAGATATCAATCACCTGTAACGATAAAAAGTATTTATCATAAACTTTAGCGCTTGCTATAATGGGGGACATAAAGAACCTTAGCGGAGAACAAGAGCAGAAGAAAATTGCACGCTGCGTTGCAGGGAGGAAAAAGAGTGGAAAACAAGGAACTATGGGCATCTCTTGACATCGATTTGGAAAAGCACGATGATTTTCTCGCTCCTTTGCCAGGAGCCTATACGAGCCTGTTTTTGGAACGGCAGAATCGCCCGCAAGCAATGGCCTATTTTGATATGGTGGTTGGGGATATTCATGGTATCAGGGTTAAAGAACTGACAGCCTTAAAAGAAGAAGGACATAAAGTTTTTGGGACATTCTGCGTCTACGTGCCCGAGGAAATCATTGTGGCGACAGGCAGTGCCAGCATCGGTTTATGTGCCGGTGCCCAATACACGGTGCCGGCCGGGGAAAAAGTGCTTCCCCGCAATTTATGTCCATTAATCAAATCAGCCATGGGCTTTAAGCTGGAGCGGATCTGCCCCTACTTCCAAGTGTCGGACTGGGTGATTGGCGAAACAACTTGTGACGGTAAGAAGAAAGCCTGGGAAATCCTTAACGATTATATTCCCACTTATGTAATGGAACTCCCACAAAAGAAACTGGTTCAAGATACAACCTTGTGGGAACAGGAAGTGCGGGAATTTGCGTCTTTTATCGAGAGGGAAACCAAGGTCAAATTGACCAAAGATAATTTAGCTGGGGGCATTGCCAAGATTAATAAAAAAAGGGTCGCCCTTAAACGCTTAGCTTCCTTGCGCAAAGCCACTCCCGCTCCCATTCACGGTTTAGACGTATTGCTTATTAACCAGTTGGCATTCTTTGATGATCCGGAACGGTTCGCCGCTCAGGTTAATTTACTCTGTGATGAATTGGAAGAAAGAGTGGCCCGAAAGGAAGGGGTAGTTCCGACGGATGCCCCCCGCATTCTGATTACAGGAACCCCGCAACCTATTCCGTTCTGGAAGATTCACGCCCTTATCGAACAAGCGGGGGGAGTAGTGGTTGGGGAAGAAACTTGTACAGGGGAACGGTATTACCGGGATTTGACTGAACCCGCCGAGGAAGCGGAGCAAATGCTAAAGAATATTGCCAAGCGCCCACTTAACGTAAACTGTGCCTGTTTTACCCCAAATAGCGGTCGTGTTGAGGACATTATTACTATGACTGATAATTTGCATGCGGACGGAGTGATAGATTTTACTCTCCAATTCTGCCAGCCGTACGGGGTAGAGAGCTATACAGTTGCGAAGGAACTGGATAAACGAAACATTCCGCATCTTAAATTGGAGAGTGACTTTTCCGAAGAAGACCAGGGGCAACTTAAAACCCGGATTGATGCTTTTCTGGAGATGTTGAAATGAAAGTGGCCGGTCTCGATCTTGGATCAGTTAATACGAAACTGGTGATCCTGGACGATAACAAACCAATCTTCAAAAAATCGGTTCCTTCCCGGTTCGATCCGGTGTCAACCGGCCGGGAATTGCTTCATAAGGCCTGTCAGGAATACGAATTGGCAGAAACAGTGATTACCGGATATGGTCGGGTCAGCTTTCCGGAGAGCCGCGTTGTGACTGAGATCACCTGTCAAGCCAAGGGATGCCATTACTTCTATCCTAATATTTCTTATATCCTAGACCTAGGTGGGCAGGATGCCAAGGTTATTAAGAAGAACGCTCAGGGCAAAGTCGTCAGTTTTGTCATGAACGATAAATGTGCCGCCGGTACCGGACGTTTTTTGGATGTCATCTTTAAGGGACTTGATTTAGCTCCCTCCGATATAGACTCGGCGTTAGAGGCTGAGCCGGTGACGATTAATTCCATGTGTACGGTTTTTGCCGAATCTGAAGTCATAACCCTTTTGGCAAAGGGCACCCCCAAGCTATCAGTGTTAGCCGGACTCTTTAAAAGCACCGCGACGAGGCTGGCGCGCTTTATTGAGACGCAGGGACAGCCGGAGATGCTGATTTTTACAGGGGGCGGAGCCTACTACCAGCCCCTTGTCCAGCTTTTAGAGAAACAATTGTCGGCTAAAGTTGTGGTGCCGCAGGAACCGGAGTTGACAGCCGCTTTGGGTGCTGCATTAGCTGCAAAAATTGAATGAGTGGGGGTATAGGGAGTGAGTTTGAAAGAGACCCTTGGCATGATGAAAGATTTTTTTGGTTCTTACATTAAGTACTATGCCGAGATTAAAAAGCAGGACAACTGGATTAAAAAGTACGCTGTCCATAAAGGATTTAAAGTGAATCCGCACTGGATGTTTTACACCAATCTTAAGATATGGATTATTGAGAGTGAGGAAGCTTTCGGTAAAAGATACTGCCCCTGTTTTGAACCATCCGGGTCAGAAGAATTAAATAAAAAACTAATTTGTCCCTGCAATTTTGCCGACAAGGAAATTGAAGAACGCGGCACTTGCCATTGTGTTTTGTTTGGACGGGGAGACTTGACGGAAGCTGACTTCAAAAAAGCTGAGCAGCATCTGATGAAAGAATACCGGGTATCCTTGAATTTTAAAGACGATGTCCTCGACACGAGGGGTATGGTCAGGGATACACTCCGGGATCTTCCTATCCCTGATAGCCTGCACCAAGTCAAGAGGGTTTTTGGTACGGGACGCCCGCTACAGGTGATTGTGGCGACTGAGGCGGAAGCGCGCAACTTAGAGAAATTCGCTCAATTCAAGAATCAATCTTGCCGTAGGGAAGAGGGTCAAGAAAGCTTTACGGTTATTTTTACTGAAGATGCGTAAACTATTATTATCTGACAAATGTTGATTATATTTATTGGGGTGTCGCCAAGCGGTAAGGCACCAGACTCTGACTCTGGCATTTCGTTGGTTCGAATCCAGCCACCCCAGCCAACTCCAAAAATCGAACGAAGACGAAGCGTACTTCCTAACATGAAACGCTTCGTTTTTTATCGAACCGCCGGTATTGATTGTCTGTATCGAGATTATCGATTAATATCAATCTTTATGAACGATAATAAGTATTTAACAAAAATGCCGCTTCTTGTTATGCTCTTGATAGGACGGAGGATCCTTGTTAATGCTAAGGTCCATATCCGTCAGAATGAGGTGCGCAAATGTCCGGTTGTGTCGCGTTTCTAGCCCATTGTTTACTCAATCTTTTTTGGGATTGCTGAAGCCGCAGGCGGGAAAAGTCATCCTCAACGGTCAGGATATTGCGGGAGTTTCCACCCATGAGTTGGCGAAAACGGTGGGAATATTGTTTCAAAACCCCGATGACCAGCTGTTTAATGCCAGGGTAGATGAAGAGATTGCTTGGAGTATATCTTAATGCGCCACCCGCACGACCTCAACCGGTCGCTGCGCCAGTGGGTGGCATTGGCATCCGTGCTGATTACTAAGCCGAAGGTTTTCATTCTGGACGAGCCGACAAAGATGATGGATGCGGCTTTTCTGGCCAAAGTTATGGAGCGGTTGCTTAAGTATCGTGACCAGGGCGGTACTATTTTAATGGTGACTCATGATGCTGTGATGGCGGATCATTACTCCTAAGTTTGTTGAATGTAACAGGCATCCCAATATCGAGATCATGACCTATACTGAAGTGGACAGTGTAGAGGGGGAAGCAGGAGACTTCAAAGTAACCCTGATTAAAAAGCCCAGATATGTTATCGAGGACAAATGTACGGGTTGTACTACTTGTGTGCAACAGCTATTGTTCAGCCGTCTGCTGCACGTATGCCCAGAAACAGGTGATTTTGACCAAAGACCATGACGCAGAGGCCGAGTGTACGATATTCCATAACGATATTCGTTCCTACAGCAAGGATTTCGAACGATTCTACCAAAGAACAGAGAAGCTTCCAGGGGTTCGGTTTATCAGAAGCTATGTATCCATAATGAAAGAGGTACCGGAAACTAAAAATATAATTATAAGATATTCTACTCCCGAGAATGGAGTAAAAGAAGAAGAATTCGATATGGTGGTCCTATCCGTGGGATTGAACCCTCCTGCTGAGGTGATAAGCTTGGCCAATAAGTTCGGCATTGAGCTCAATACGCACGGATTCTGTAAAACCAATCCTGTTAATCCGATGGAGACTTCGCGTCCGGGAATTTTTATCAGCGGAGCCTTCCAGGGTCCTGTCGATATCCCCGAGTCGGTTGTGACCGCCAGCGGGGCCGGTTCCCAAGTTGGTCAGCTTCTTGACTATCGGCGCGGGAACCTGGCCAAAGCAAGGATCTATCCACCGGAAAGGGATGTCTCCCAAGAGGAGCCCAGGGTGGGTGTCTATGTGTGTCAATGTGGAGCAATATCGGAAGAGTGGTAGATGTTCCTGCCACAGTTGAATATGCGCTGACTTTACCCAATGTTATTCACGCGGAAGATAGCCTCTTTATATGTTCGACTGAGGCTGCCGCGAAACTGGCCAAATCAATCCGGGAAAAAGGGCTCAATCGCGTGGTTGTCGCCGCCTGTACCCCCAGGACACATGAGCCGCTCTTCCGGGACACCCTGCGGGAAGCGGGAATTAATCAATATTTCTACGATATGGCGAATATCAGAGAACATTGCTCCTGGGTCCACTCTAAAGAAAAGGAAGAAGCCACCCAAAAGGCCAAGGATTTAATCCGGATGTCGGTTGCCCGGGTTCGTAATTTGGAGCCCTTGCAGGAATATGATCTGCCCGTCAACAAGACGGCATTGGTGGTCGGAGGAGGCCTGGCCGGTATGACCGGCGCTCTGAGTGTGGCCAACCAGGGACATGAAGTTCACTTGGTGGAAAAGGATTCAGACCTGGGAGGAATGGCGCGCAGAATTCATTACACCCTGGAAGGGCTGGATGTTCAAGCCTATTTGCGTGATGTTATCGGTCAGGTTTATCAGCACCCCTTAATCCACGTCTACACCGGTGCTGCCATCACGGAGGTCAGCGGTTATGTGGGGAATTTCGTCACCAGGGTGAAGTCTGACAGAAGGGTCACAGAGATTAAACATGGCGCAGCCATTCTCGCTACACGCGCTGAAGAATATAAACCCACCGAATATCTCTATGGAGAAGATGAGAGGGTAATGACCCAACTGGAGTTGGAGGAGCAAATCGCTACAAGAGATGAAAGGCTGCTTAACTCCCAGAGTCTGGTGATGATCCAATGCGTAGGTTGCCGAAATGAAGACAGAAATTACTGCAGCCGGATCTGTTGCAGCCATGCTATCAAGAACGCCCTGAAGCTAAAAGAAATAAGCCCCCAGATGGATATCTATATTCTGTTTCGGGATATTAGAACGTACGGGTTCAGAGAGGATTATTACCGGGAAGCGGCAAGCAAAGATGTAAAGTTCATCCGCTATGAGCCCATTGATAAACCTCAGGTGGCAGCTGTGCAGGAGGGTGGTCGGAGTGTCTTAAGGGTTACCGTGAGCGATCCAATTTTAGGTAAGAAGCTGGAAATCGATGCTGATTCACTCGCTTTAGCTGCCGCCGTTATTCCGTCAGTGGGAAGTCAGGAAGCAACCCGGTTATTCAAGGTAACTTCCAGTCCGGATGGTTTCTTCCAGGAAGCCCATGTCAAACTAAGACCTGTCGACTTTGGCGCGGAAGGCATTTACCTGTGTGGGATAGCTCACTATCCCAAGCATATATCGGAAGCGATTAGCCAGGCTTATGGAGCTGCCGGCCGGGCCTTAACTCTTCTCTCCCATGATACAGTCGTAGCTTCCGGCTCTGTTTGCGAGGTGAATGAGAGTAAGTGTATTGGGTGTGGGGCATGTATCCCGGCTTGTAAGTATGGTGCCATAGAATTTCATGAGACGCGCCTTGGCCAAAAGGCCGTGGTTAATGCTGTTCTCTGTAAAGGAGACGGTCTCTGTAACGCCAAGTGTCCAACAGGGGCTATTTCGCTAAAGCACTATACCGATGAAGAGATCATAAGCCAAATTGATGCGGCGGTTCCGGACTTAATCAGCCCAGAACCGGCGTTTAAACCAAGGATCTTAGGTATGATATGTAATTGGTGCTGCTACGGAGGGGCAGACCTTGCCGGAGTTTCCCGTTTTCAATACCCCCCTTATATAAGACTTATCAGAGTGATGTGTTCCGGCAGAGTCGACATAGCACATATTCTTCGAGCCTTCGCCAATGGACAAGACGGGGTGTTTATCGGCGGTTGCTGGACCGGCGACTGCCATTATATTACGGAAGGAAATTACGATGCTCTAAGTATGATTCAGCTATGTAGAAAATTACTGGAGCATATAGGAGTGAACCCTGAAAGATTAAGGATTGAATGGGTATCTGCCGGTGAAGGAATCCGTTTTGCCAATCTTATGAATGAATTCAGCATGAAGATGGAGAAGTTAGGGTCTCTGGGCACAAGCGAAAGAATGGCCGGAAATGAATTAAAGTCCAGACTTGAAGCAGTTATAAAGTTGATCCCCTACATTAAGCTGGCGAAAAGGAAAAAACTGGCGTTGCATCTTCATCAAGACGAAGAATATAACGAACTTTTCACCAGTGACGAGATAGACAGGTTATTTCGTGAAGTGGTCTCGTACTATATTGCTCCGGATAAGTGCCAAGCCTGTATGATTTGCGCTAAGAGATGCCCGGTAGAGGCGATTATCAGTGTCAAGAACCAGATCCATGTCATTGACCAGGAGAAATGCATCAAATGTGGAACTTGCTTTGAAGCTTGCCCCTCTCGCTTTGGTGCGGTGACGAAGATTTCCGACGAGCCTGTTCCGCCTCCTCTTCCTGAAGGAGAAAGAACTATAGTCAGAAAGAGTTAAGAAAGAAATGACCTCAACCGGTTCCTGCGCCAGTGGGTGGCTTTGGCTCCCGTGCTGATCACGAAACCGAAGGTTCTGATTCTGGACGAGCCGACTGAGATGATGGATGCGGATTAGATGAGGGTAACGGAGCTGGTGCTCCCCACGGACTGCAAATCCGTTGGCCTGCCTGCAGAACAGGTGGGAGTCCGGTTCGATTCCGACTTGCCCTCTCCATTATGAAATTTTTTTTGTAAAAGAAACCTCGGCTTTCGGGCCGGGGCTTTTTGATCTGAGTCTAATCCTACAGGTGCTGGGAAATTTAGCATTGACAGTTTATAATGTTAAGTAGAATTTAGTGACTCATCACAACTTGTAAAGATTAGCAAGTTGTCTGTTGCCTTTTCTTTAACGAGTCGACAAAATATGTGGGGGTTCGGTTGTGCTAACGAGTATATTTTTCTTATTGATATTAATCTTACTTAACGCTTTTTTTGCTGCTTCGGAAATCGCCTTAATCTCCCTAAATGATAATAAAGTTCGGTTGATGGCTGAGGCCGGTGATAAAAAAGCTAAATCGCTTAGAAATCTCCTCAGCGAACCGAGCAAATTCTTGGCCACTATCCAGATAGGTATCACGTTTGCAGGATTTTTAGCGAGTGCTTTTGCTGCGGAAAGTTTTGCGGATCGATTAGTGATGCTCATGCAATTAGCAGGGGTATCCATCGCGCCTGCTGTACTCAAAGTTGTTGCGGTTACAGCCATCACTATCTTACTATCGTATTTTACTTTGGTTTTCGGAGAACTTGTTCCCAAGAGACTTGCCATGCAAAAACCAGAGCAGATATCCATGCTGGCTGTACGTCCTTTATCACTTCTCTCCTTTATTACCAGCCCGTTTGTAAAACTGCTAACATTGTCCACAAACTTTTTTATTAAGCTTTTTGGTGGGAATCCAAATGCGGACGAAGAGAATGTTACTGAGGAAGAAATTCGGATGATGATCGAAGTGGGAGAAGAGAGGGGCACGATTCAAGGGACGGAAAAAGAGTTTATTAATAATATTTTTGATTTTGATGACAAGATTGCGTCTGATATTATGACTCATAGAACGGATATTGTCGGCTTGCCTCTGGAGGCGAGCTTGGGCGATGTTTTCAAATTAATAAGGAGAGAGAAATTTTCTAGAATTCCTGTCTATCAGGGGAATATTGATAATATCATCGGAATTCTGCATATAAAGGATTTGATCGAGTTTGCAGGGGCCGATGCGAATTCAGAGTTTGATTTGACAAAATTAATAAGAGAACCCTATTTTGTAACCGAGTCCAGAGAAGCAGATGAATTGTTCAAAGAGATGCAGCGAAGTAAGACTCACATGGCTGTGGTGATTGACGAATACGGCGGAACTTCCGGGATTGTGACGATTGAAGATCTACTGGAAGAGATAGTGGGCAACATTTTTGATGAATATGATGATGAGGAACAAGATGTTGAGATAGTAGATGACAATACCTTTATCTTCCCTGGTTTAACAGATCTCGATACGGTTGAAAAACTGCTTGACGTTGAGTTGCCCACGGAAGCCTTCGATACTTTAGGCGGATTTCTGATGGGTCAGTTGGGGAGAGTGCCAGGTGAAGAAGAAAAACCAGTGATTGAGTTTAACAATGTAGTGTTTTCGGTGGAAGATATACAGGAAAAGAGGATTTCGAGGGTAAGAGCTTCTAAGGGTATGCCGAGTACAGTGGCAGAGTATTCCGCTAGTAGTGGAGTTTAAGCTAAGTATCCGGGGTTCTAAGTAAAAAGCCACAGCCAGGGAACAAGGCTGTGGCTTTTCACTGTACTCCCAGCAGGGGCAAGACATTGATTATCAAAGAGTTAAGGCTATTGACATCTTAATTCTTAATAGTAAAATAGAATCAATTAACTACCCCAAGGGGGTAGGGGTTATTCCAAGGGAGGATAAGAGATGAAACACAAGGTAAGAAAAATAGCGGTAACCCCGTGTGCGGGGATAGGGCAGATTTTCGGGCCTATCACCCGGGAAACGGGGTACAGGCTGGTGGAGGAAGTTTTTCCTGAGCAAACCGTATTAGTTTGTCCTCCGGCACTGGCTGTAGATGTCGAGGAGGATCTGGATTTCATCCGGGATTATCCGGTTCTGGTCTTAAACGGATGTAAGGACCGCTGTGCCACCAAGCTCGTTGTGGAAAAAGGCGGGGAGGTTGAGGCAGAGGTATATCTGCCGGATATTCTGAAAGCAGAAAAACTTTCTCTCTATGGAGAAAAAAGGAGCAGGCTTGGACCTAAGTCGGAATTGGCGGTTGCCAAAATGACGGAGCAAGCAGCTGGGGTTATTACTCGATTATTGGAGCAGTAATTCGTTAATACTACCAATGTTTTGACCCGGGCTTTAGTTTTCACATAAAAAGGGTTAATTGCTCTTCAACCTTGAAGTGGCGGTTTTCGCGCAGCATTTGCTCGAATCTGACCGCAGGCAGGGGTCTGCTAAAAAGGTAGCCCTGCATCTCGTCACAGCGATGCTGTCTCAGAAAAGCGCACTGTTCAGCTGTTTCTACCCCTTCGGCAATCACGTTCAGACGTAGGGTTTGGGCCAAAAGAATGATGGAGGTGACGATTTCCTCTCCCTCAGTACCGATGTCTCCGATAAAGGCTTTATCAATTTTTAAGGTGTCTATCGGAAAGCGCTTAAGATAGATTAGTGAGGAAAACCCGGTGCCGAAATCGTCAATAGCCAGGCTGATTCCCATTTTTTTTAACTCGCGCAACATCTCCACGGTATATTTAACATCGTCCATGGCGATACTTTCCGTTATCTCGAGCACAAGCCAGCGTGCATCGAGGCCTGTGTCCCGGAGGATTTTAGCGACCAGGGCAACTAGATTGGGCTGGCGGAACTGGCGGGCGGAAAGGTTGACTGCCAGGCGTTGGGTCGGAAGCCCCATGGCTTGCCAGGCTTTGTTTTGGGCGCACGCAGTCCGTAAAACCCATTCCCCAAGTGGAACAATAAGCCCTGTATCTTCCGCCGTCGGAATGAACTGGCCAGGGGCAACGAGGGTGCCATTGGGACGCCGCCAGCGCAAGAGAGCTTCAGTGCCGATGATTTTTCCGCTGTTCAAGCAAATCTGCGGCTGATAATACAGGATAAACTCTTCCCGTTCTAAAGCTTTGCGCAGGTTATTTTCCAAAGCCAGGCGCTCATTGGCTGCGATGTTGAGGGCTGAGGTGAAAAATTGGTAATTGTTGCGCCCTAATGTTTTTGCGTGGTTCATAGCTGTATCAGCATGTTTGATCAGAGATTCACTGTCATCTCCATCAGCGGGATAGAGGCTGATTCCTATACTGGCAGTTATAAAGACCTCGTGCGTGTCAAGAGTAAATGGTTCGGCCAGAACATCCAAAATCTTTTGCGCTACTACGACTGCATCTTTTTCCTGAGATAATTCCGGCAAGAGAATAATAAATTCGTCTCCACCCTGGCGGGCGATTGTATCTCCCTCGCGCAGTGAACCTTTTAATCTTAACGATGTGGCTTGCAAGATTTTGTCCCCGATGGTATGCCCTAAGCTGTCATTTATTAGTTTGAAACGATCCATGTCCAGGGATAGGACAGCCACTTTTTGCCTCTTGCGTTTACGTCGGCTTGCTTGGGCCAAGGATTGGGTCAAGCGATCGTTAAATAAGATGCGGTTAGGGAGGCCGGTTAAAGCGTCATGATGAGATTGGTAGCTGAAGGCTTCTTCTACCTGTTTTCTCTCAGAAACATCTCGGATGATGCATAGGAATACTTTTTTGTCGTTCAAGACGGTACTCTGCGAACTTACTTCGACCGGCAGGGGGGTGCCGTCTTTTCTTTTATGGATCGTTTCGAAGATGTTTGGATGATCGTCTTTATTAAAACAAGCCTTGGCTCCCGGAAACTGCAGCTGATCTATAGTCATACCCACCAGCTCTTCATAATTATAGCCGTAAGATTGAATCGCAGCCAAGTTTCCCTCGGTTATAACGCCGTTTTCATCTAAAAACAAAAAAATGTCGCGGGTGTTCTCCGATAATAAACGGTATTGCGCAAGCCGTGCCCGGTCGCACGCTAAATTATAGTAAGTATTTTTTAGTTCTGACAGGTTGTGCAACAGTTGCTGCTGCGCAAGCTCAGCCCGGGCTAGGGCGCGTCTGGCCACAAAATAAAGGATTACGGCAGAGAGCAAGATGAAAAGCCCGCAATTCAGGAGTTCAAAATATCCGACGTTATGCAGTTTAAGCCTGGGGACAACCAAGTAGCCGTTTAAGGCAATCCAAATAATACCGGCCAGCGCGTACACAACGCTTAATTTTAACGGAAGATCCCTCCGGTTTTTGGACACACTGCTCCCCTCACTTTCAGATAATTACCATGATTCGCCAGCTTTAAGCTTTATTCCTGCCTAACAGCGGTTTAAGTCCTCAAAAACTACAGCGAATGTGTTTGCGCAAATGTCTTTAAGTTTTTTATTTTTTCCGCACCCCCCGAAAACCAAAGCGTCAGCCGTAGAAATAAGTGAAAGGTTAAACAAGGAAAAAAGAATAAGGAGCTGATCGTATGAAAAAACAACTGGCGATAGCAGTTACTCTGGCTTTGCTGGCACTTCCCGTTAACTCGGCGTTTGCCCTGGCTGAAACCACTACTCCGACCACCACTTCCACCACCACTACCACCACTGCGACTGGTACCACTACAACTACTGATACATCTGTATCTACAGACACATCTGCAACCACAACTACTCCGACTGATACGACTACTCTTCCCGTAGTGGATGAAAGCGGGAAAACGGTTGACCCGGGTACCCTTCCTGATTCCCCGTTTTATTGGTTGACTGGATTAATTGAAAAACTACAAGTGATTCTGACCTTCGATGCTCAGGAAAAGACGGCGCTCATGGAAAAACAGGCCTTGAAGAAATTAGCCGCAGCTCAGGAAATGGCTAAACAAGGGAAAACGGAAAAAGCCCAAAAGGTTATGACTGAGTATGTTGAAAAAGTTGAAAAGGCCCAAGCCTTCCTCAAGGAAGTAAAAGATCCGGAGTCTGATGCCTATAAGAAGCTTGAAAGCGCGCTTGCCAATACCAGCGCCAAGAACATTGAAACTTTGAGCACGCTCCTTGATAAGCTTCCACCTCAGGCTGCGGAGAGAGCCGCGCTCAACATTGTGCGCTCCATGGATAAAGCCGTAGATAAGATGGATAAAGAAGAGAAAGCCAAGGTTGAAAAAGAATTTAAAAAGGCAGCTAAAGCGATAGATCAAGAAAAGTTAGATGAAGAAACCAAAGTAGCCTTGAAAAACTTCCAGGAAGCACTTGGCGTTACAGGCAATTCTGAAGGTACAGATAATGAAGAACAAAACAAAGTTATGGTCCAGACAAAGGAAAAAGCTCAAGCCGGGGCTGATAAAAAAGCTGCTGGCAGTACTGCTGCTCAAGTGAAAACTCAGAAACAGGAAGCTGGCGATGTGAATAAACAGGAAGCTGGCAATATGGATAAACAAGAAGCTGGCAATATGGATAAACAAGAAGCTGGCAATATGGATAAACAAGAAGCTGGCGATGTGGATAAACAAGAAGCTAACAATGTAGATGAACAGGATAAGGATCAAAAAGACAATCAAGGAGTTAAGGACAGTTCTGATAATGATAAAGAAAAAGGCAGCAGCGGTAAAGGGAACTCCGGACGGAATAAAGACTAATATTGGTACTTAAAGTTTGACTCAATATTAATAGGACTAGAAGAGAGTGCCTTCAAGGCACTCTCTTTCAGTTGGGATTGTGGTTAAAGCTTTAGTAATTACCTTTGAAGTATAATTTTGCTTGGTAAGAGAACTTGTCAATTTATGTGGTTTGCGGTAAAATCATTATGTTATGAATAAACGCGGGAGTGGCGGAACTGGCAGACGCACTGGATTTAGGTTCCAGCGGGTAACCGTGCAGGTTCAAGTCCTGTCTCCCGCACCAATTAATACTTTCAAATATCAAATCCTCCTTTGTGTGAATTAGGAGCACGCAGAAGGAGGATTTCCCATTATCAGACTGTAATTCATCTTTATTTTGCACAATTTTTGCAGATGGCAGGAAAACCGCTTCCAGTGTGGAAAAATTGAAAGGGGAAGTTTCAACCTTCGGCAAGGAACATTTTCAAAAAGGTTTAGAATCAAGGTGGTTTTTGACATATGCCGGACGTTCTTATGCAAATTATTACGCTCTTAGTGGGTGTGGCTAATTTAATGGTGCTCCTGCTGGTGCTGGTGTTCAAGCCTAAGAGCCACAAGGAAGCTCTGTCTGACATGGAATTTAAGATTCTGGGTCAGCAATTGGAGAAAATGGAACGATTCCTGCGCGAAGAGATGGCCAGGAACAGGGAAGAGCTTGCGGCTGGTGCCAGGCAAGGGCGGGAGGAGCTAAGCAATTCCTTTCAGTCATTTAATGACAGTCTCTTACTAAGAATGAGAGAGATTGCATCCCTGCAGAAAGATCAATTGGATATTTTTAGCGGACAGCTGGCTAAGCTCACCCAGATGAATGAATATAAGTTAGAAAAGGTGCGCGAAGCAGTCGATCTAAAATTAACAGAGCTGCGTGAGGCTGTTGAACACAAATTGAAAGAGCTTCAACATGAGAACAGCGTCAAATTGGAACAAATCCGGACAACAGTTGACGAAAAACTTCATGCCACGCTGGAACAAAGGTTGGGGGAATCGTTCAAGCTTGTGAGTGAAAGGCTGGAGCTGGTGCACAAAGGCTTAGGGGAAATGCAAGCCTTAGCCTCCGGAGTTGGGGATCTCAAAAAAGTGTTAACAAATGTCAAGACCCGCGGAACGTGGGGCGAGATCCAGCTGGGCAGCCTGCTCGAACAAGTGCTCACTCCCGAGCAGTATGCTACCAATGTCGCGACCAAACAAGGAGGAAACGAGCGCGTGGAGTTTGCGGTGAAGCTCCCCGCCCGCGACCACAGCGATCAGATTATCTGGTTGCCCCTTGATGCCAAGTTCCCGCTGGAAGATTACCACAGGCTCCTAGAAGCCCAGGAACAAGCGGATTTAATATTAATTGACGAGTTGGGTAAAGCTTTAGAGAACAGGATTAAAGCAGAAGGAAAGCAGATAAGGGAAAAATACCTTGATCCGCCGGCGACCACGGATTTTGGAATTATGTTTCTCCCGGTTGAGGGGTTGTATGCCGAAGTCTTGCGCCGACCAGGGCTGAGTGAGCTTTTGCAAAGAGAGTACAGGGTAGTGGTAACAGGTCCGACTACCTTAGCTGCTTTGTTAAACAGTTTGCAAATGGGTTTCCGGACCTTGGCCATTGAGCAAAGATCGAGTGAGGTCTGGGCTTTATTAGGAGCGGTCAAAACTGAGTTTGGGCGCTTTGGGGATATCTTAGAGAAAACGCAGAAAAAGCTGCAGGAGGCAAGCAATACCATCGAAAGTGCGGCGAAGAAATCCCGTACGATCGAGCGCAAACTCAAAGGGGTGCAGGAGCTCCCTCCCGGAGAAAGCGTAGAACTTCTGCGGGAGAGTGGTGATAGTACAGGATAGACGTCAATGGCGTACGAATGCGTCACCGGCAGAAGGATGCGTGGAACGAAATGAAGCTTAGAGGAGGTAAATATAATGCAATCTTTGCGGGTGCTGATTTTCTCTGCGACTTTCGGAGCAGGGCATGTGCGCGCTGCGGAAGCGGTGAGTGAAGCTCTGCTGGTGCGTGCACCGCAAACCGAGGTAATCCACCTGGATTTTGGGGAATTTCTAAGTAAAACCATAAACAAGGTCATTAAGAGCACTTACATAGAGCTTATAAAATACACTCCTAAACTTTGGGGCAAGTTTTATTACCGTACCGCTAAGATTTCTCCTGATTCTGTGCTGCAGCGTTTTTTAAATAAATTAGGACGCAGAGAGTTTTTACGCTATATCCATAATCTGCGGCCTGACGTAATTATCTGTACTTATCCCACAGTAGCGGGCGTCCTGGCTGAGCTCAGGTTAAAAAAAGTTCTTGCTATCCCGGTGGTGACGATCGTTACTGATTACACGGTGCATGGGCAATGGATCCATCCGGGAGTGGATCTTTATATCGCAGGCTGCCAGGAGGTTCGTGATAATCTGGTTAGGCGCGGTATTGATCCCGGGAGAATTCAAGTAACCGGGATTCCGGTAAGCCCTAAGTTTGAAGGCCAGCCTGACCGTGGTAAGATCCTAAACAGACTGGGACTGGCAGCGGGAGTACCGACGGTACTGGTGATGGGAGGAGCGTACGGTGTACTTGGCGGAGTCAAGCAGGTAGTGAAGTATCTCGGTGACAGTGAAGAACCGGTCCAGTCTATCGTTGTCTGTGGCCGTGATGAAAAACTTTATAAGTCCCTTGATCAAATAATAGAAGAAGCAAGAAACCCTATTGTCCGGTTTGGATTTGTTACAAACGTCGAGGAACTTATGACTGCCGCTGACCTCATCATTACAAAGGCCGGAGGACTTACGGTGTCAGAATCCTTGACCAAAGGTCTTCCTTTGATAATTTACAAACCTATTCCGGGCCAGGAAGAGGCAAATGCTCATTTCCTCACGCGTATTGGGGCAGGGAAGCTGGCTTATACAGAGGGGGAGCTTGAAGAAACGCTTAGTGGCCTCTTACAGGATCCTGAGAAGCTCACTAAGATGAGAAAAGCGGCAACCTCCGCTCTCCCAGGGCGGGCAGCGGAACGGGCAGTGGATCATATACTGGAATTGCTGGACCCCTTGATTTCAAACGACAAGTTTGGTAGAATGGGAAACGTAAATTTGCCTATTTACTAGGTCGAGTACCTTAAGGGGGAACATACGTTCCCCCTTTTCGAAGTCCTATCATTGTCTAAGATTTTCTTTTTAGGCAATATGCATTTTAACGGTTTGTCTTGACGCAATTTAGGCAAAAATAGGAAAGTGTTTGCTAAGAAATGGTTGAATCCAGCGGGTCGCTTCCGGATCTCGATGTGAGCGAAGGATAGATAAATTAGTTTAAGGGGGAGCATTTATGTCAGTGAAAGTGGAGAAAGTAGAGAAAATAGAAAAAAACGTGGTGGAAATGGAAGTATTGGTAGAGGCGGAGAAATTTTCCTCTGCTGTGAATAGCGCGGCTAAACAATTAGCCCACAAAGTGAGCATACCGGGATTCCGTAAAGGAAAAGCACCGCGCCGTTTAGTGGAACAGACACTAGGAACTGATGCTCTGTACAATGAAGCGCTTGACCGCTTGCTTGGCCCTGCTTATGCTGAGGCCGTTAAAGAAAGCGGAATTGATCCTGTTGACCGTCCGGACGTGGATTTAGTACAGATCGAAGAAGGCAAGGATTTAATCTTCAAAGCTAAAGTTACGGTTAAACCGGAAGTTGAGTTGGGTGAGTATAAAGGTCTCAGTATTGAAAAAGAGGGTGTGGCCATTGATGATATGAAGGTTGAGGAAGACCTCAAACAGAAGCAGGAGCAGCATGCCCGCTTAATCAATATTGAAGAAGGAACCGTCGAACAGGGAGACACGGCTAGCATTGATTTTGAAGGATTTGTGGACGGGGTTGCGTTTCCTGGTGGCAAAGGGGAAAACTATGGCCTTGTCATCGGTTCCGGCACGTTTATCCCGGGATTTGAAGAACAATTGGTGGGAGCGGAAATTGGACAGGAAGTAGAAGTCAATGTTAAGTTCCCAGATGAATATCATAGTGAAGACCTAGCTGGTAAAGAGGCCTTATTTAAAGTTAAAATCCATAAAATCCAACGCAAGGAGTTAGCTCCCCTTGATGATGAATTTGCCAAAGATGTCAGCAATTTCGAAACGCTGGAGGAATTAAAGGAGGACATCCGGAAAAGACTGATAGAAGCTGAGGAAAAACGCGTGGAAAACGCCTTCCGCAATGCTGTAATCGCCAAGGCTGTGGATAATGCCAGCGTGGAAATCCCGGAAGTAATGCTTGATAAGCGGGTTGAGGCGATGGTTCATGATTTGGAGCATAACTTAGCTTATCAAGGACTTAATTTGGAGCAGTATTACGCTTATACGAACTCCAATGAAGAGGATATGCGCGCGCGTTTCCGTCCACAGGCGGCAGAGAGCGTAAAAACCGAACTTGTTTTGGAAGCAGCGGCCAAAGCAGAAGGAATTCAGGTGAGTGAAGACGAACTAAATGAAGAACTGAAGAAATTAGGGGAACTTTATAAGCAGGATTCTGAAGCACTCAAGCAAAGTCTCGTCGCGCGCGGTGAGTTGGATTATTACAGGCAAAGCCTTATTAATGATAAAACAGTTAAATTTTTAGTAGAACAAAACGCATAAGACGGCGCGCGAAGGGAAATTCTGTGGTAGAGAGGTGAGAGGATGGCAAAATACAGTGATGAAAAAAATCAATTAAAATGTTCATTTTGCGGAAAGACTCAGGATCAAGTCAAAAAACTGGTTGCCGGCCCAGGCGTCTATATTTGTGATGAATGCATTGAGCTTTGTAACGAAATTATCGAAGAAGAGCTTAATGAAGACTTGGGCCTGGAAATCGGGGACATCCCCAAACCTAAAGAAATCCGGACTATTTTGGACCAGTATGTGATTGGTCAGGATGATGCCAAAAAGGCCTTGTCCGTGGCAGTGTACAATCACTACAAACGGATAAACCTAGGCATGAAAATTGACGATGTGGAATTGCAGAAGTCCAATATCGTCATGTTAGGCCCAACCGGGTCTGGCAAAACGCTGCTGGCCTCTACTTTAGCTAAGGTGCTGAATGTTCCCTTCGCGATCGCCGATGCTACTTCTCTCACTGAGGCGGGGTATGTCGGTGAGGATGTAGAGAATATTCTCCTTAAGCTGATCCAGGCGGCTGACTATGATGTAGAAAAGGCTGAAAAAGGAATTGTCTATATTGATGAAATAGACAAGATCGCGCGCAAGTCGGAAAATCCTTCAATCACGAGGGATGTCTCGGGTGAGGGCGTGCAGCAGGCCTTGCTCAAGATTTTGGAAGGAACAATCGCCAGCGTACCCCCGCAAGGAGGACGCAAACATCCGCACCAGGAGTTTATTCAGCTTGACACCACCAACATTTTGTTTATCGTAGGCGGAGCTTTTGATGGCATCGATAAGCTTATCCAAACCCGGATCGGGAAAAAGGTCATGGGTTTTGGCGCTGAGATCCAGAAGAAGAGCGATGTTAAGATCGGTGAGATTTTAAATCAAATCCTCCCGATGGATCTTTTAAAATATGGCCTGATTCCGGAGTTCGTGGGCAGGTTGCCCGTGATCGTAACCCTGGATGCTCTTGATGAAGATGCCTTAGTCCGGATTCTGACCGAGCCTAAGAACGCCCTGGTGAAACAGTACCAGAAGCTCTTAGAGCTTGACGGGATCGCGCTTGAGTTCAAAGACGATGCCCTGATCGCTATCTCTGAGGAGGCTATCCGGCGTAACACCGGTGCACGCGGCTTGAGAGCGATCGTTGAAGAAGTCCTGATGAATGCCATGTACGATCTCCCTTCGCGGACAGATGTGACCAAGTGTGTTGTAACCAAGGATGTCATCCTTAAGAAAGAAGAGCCCTTGTTAGTTACAGCAGATAAAGTTAAGAAAAGCAAAAAAGAGGAGTCAGCGTAAAGCCGGGTTAAACCCCGGCTTTTTTCCTTTAGATTGTTTCTCCCTTTTCCTGGCAATACTAATAAGTGGACATTGCCATGGGAGGGAAAAAGGTTTGAGTAGTTTAAGCGGAGTTGTCATGATCGTCCAACTGATCTTTGCAGTTGTGATCGGGTTGTATTTTTGGGGCATGCTCAAATCCCAGCAAGGAACGAAGGTAGCAGTTGAGCGGGAGTCCCGCAAGGAATTAGAGAAACTGGAAAAGATGCGCAAGATTTCTTTAACGACCCCGCTGGCTGAGAAAACGAGGCCGCTGCATTTTGAAGAGATTGTCGGGCAAAGAGAAGGGGTAAAAGCCCTGCGGGCAGCTTTATGCGGCCCTAATCCCCAGCATGTGATAATCTACGGCCCGCCCGGGGTAGGGAAAACTGCGGCCGCACGTTTGGTGTTGGAAGAGGCGAAGAAAAACTCCCTGTCCCCGTTCAAAGAGCATGCTCGCTTTACGGAAATTGACGGGGCTACAGCCCGCTTTGATGAGCGCGGGATTGCCGACCCCCTGATTGGTTCAGTGCACGACCCGATTTACCAGGGTGCAGGGGCAATGGGGATGGCCGGAATTCCCCAGCCAAAGCCAGGGGCAGTAACCAAAGCCCACGGCGGAATCTTGTTCATTGATGAGATTGGGGAATTGCACCCAATTCAGATCAACAAGCTCTTAAAAGTGCTCGAAGACCGCAAGGTTATCCTGGAGAGCTCCTACTACAGCTCCGAAGACCCGAACATTCCAGCCCATATTCACGATATATTCCAGCACGGACTGCCGGCGGATTTCCGCTTGGTCGGTGCTACCACCCGCAGTCCGGAGGATATTCCGCCGGCGATTCGCTCCCGCTGTATGGAAATCTATTTTCGGGCTTTGCTGCCCGCGGAAATCAGCGAGATCGCCCGTGGGGCTGCGGGTAAGATCGAAGTTCCCATCAGCGAAGCAGCGGTGGAAATTGTCAAGCGTTATGCGACGAACGGTCGGGATGCTGTTAACATGGTGCAGCTTGCGGCTGGCGTAGCTCAAACAGAAGGAAAAACGGAAATTGACTCCGCGATCGTGGAGTGGGTGGCCTCGTCTGGGCATTATGTACCGCGGCCGGATAAAAAAATTCCGCCCGAATCGCAAATCGGAGTGGTCAACGGACTGGCAGTGTACGGTCCGGATTTGGGTGTTCTCACTGAACTGGAGGTTACAGCTCAGCCGGTGGTAGCATCTGGCAGCGGCCAACTCCTGGTTACAGGGATTGTGGAGGAAGAGGAGCAAGGGAGTGGGGGCCACAAATTCCGGCGCAAGAGTATGGCTAAGAGCTCAATCGAGAACGTCCTAACTGTAATTAGGAGGCAAATAGGGATTGAACCTAAAAATTATGATATCCACGTCAATTTCCCTGGCGGCACCCCTTTAGACGGACCTTCAGCAGGGATAGCCATAGCTGTCGCCGTTGTGTCCGCTATCAGGCGGCAGCGGGTGGATCATCATGTGGCCATGACGGGCGAGCTTTCAATCCGGGGCAGGGTGAAACCGGTAGGGGGAGTCAGCGCGAAAATCGAAGCAGCTCGTCAGGCCGGCTGCCGCAAAGTGTTTATTCCCAAGGAAAACTGGGAAGAACGCTTTGTGGAGCTAGCAGGGGAAATGGAGATTCTCCCTGTCGAGGAATTGGCACAAGTTTTGGCCGAAGTCTTATTGGATGAGCCGTCAGCTGAGCGGCTTGAGCTTAGGCCGCCGCTGGAAGAAGTTCTCTCCCGTCTTGACTTTGCCAGGGGCAGTTTGCCTGAGCAAGGGAAAACATGTTAGAATAGTAAAAGATATAGAATGGCACACTAGTTTTAGTGTGCTTTTTTGATTACAGGGGGGATAGGCCTATGACCAAAAGACGCGAATTGCCGCTGCTCCCGCTCAGGGGAATTCTGGTTTTTCCTTATATGGTCATTCATCTTGACGTGGGCAGAGAGAGGTCAATCGCAGCCATAGACGAAGCGATGCTAGGAGACAGAATTGTGCTCTTGGCTTCGCAAAAGGAGACGGAGATTGACTCTCCGAATTCTGAAGACATCCATGGAATCGGAACTTTAGCCGAGATTAAACAGTTATTGAAACTCCCTGGAGGAACCATGCGGGTTCTGGTCGAAGGGATTTCCCGCGGACAGATTCATGAATATTTGCAGGAAGAACCGTTTTTCAAGGTGGAAATTGAGGAATATGAAGAGCAAGAGCCAGGCCGGACTCCGGATTTAGAGGCCTTAAGGCGCGGGGTGACCCACCAATTCGAAGAGTACGCCAAACTGAGCAAAAAGGTACCGACTGAAACGCTTGGGACTGTCCTGGCTGTGGAAGAACCCGGAAGACTGGCTGATATCGTTGCTTCCCATCTTAATTTGAAAGTTGTTGACAAACAGACAATCCTGGAAGCGGTAGATGTAGAAGAACGCCTTGAGCGTTTGACTGAACTGATTATGCGCGAGATCGAGATTTTGGAGCTGGAGCGCCGGATTGGCTTAAGAGTGCGCAAGCAAATGGAGAAGGCGCAAAAGGAATACTATTTGCGCGAGCAGATGAAGGCTATCCAAAAGGAGCTGGGAGATAAAGACGAGCGGCAGGCTGAGGCTGAAGAATACCGGGACAAGATCGCCAAGGCCAAGCTGCCCAAAGAAGCTGAAGAGAAATCTTTAAAAGAAGTTGACCGTCTTGAAAAGATGCCTCAGGCTTCGGCGGAAGGGACAGTCGTCAGAACCTATCTTGACTGGATCATTGCCTTGCCCTGGAGCAAAATGAGCAAGGATAAGATTGACTTAAACCGGGCGGAAGAGATTCTGAATGAAGACCATTATGGGCTTGAAAAAGTAAAAGAACGCATTCTGGAGTTCTTGGCAATCCGTAAGCTTACCCCGAAAATGAAAAGTCCGATCCTCTGTTTTGTCGGCCCTCCGGGTGTGGGCAAAACTTCTCTGGCTAAATCTGTGGCCCGCGCTTTAGAACGCAAGTTTGTGCGCATGTCTTTGGGCGGAGTGAGGGACGAAGCAGAAATTCGCGGACACCGTCGTACTTACATAGGGGCTTTGCCGGGGCGGATCATTCAGGGTATTCGTACTGCCGGTACCCGTAATTCGGTGTTCCTGCTTGATGAGATTGACAAGCTCGCTTCAGATTTCAGAGGGGATCCTGCTTCAGCCTTGCTGGAGGTTCTGGACCCTGAACAAAACCATACCTTTTCCGATCATTACCTTGAGGTGCCGTTTGACCTCTCACACACGCTATTTATTATGACGGCCAATACCCTGCATTCTATTCCCCGGCCTCTGCTCGACCGGATGGAAGTTATTTCCTTAAGCGGATACACGGAGGATGAAAAAGTAAATATTGCTAAGCGCTATTTAGTGCCGAAGCAGCTTAAGGCCCATGGTCTCAGCGCAGAGATTCTTTCCATGCCTGACGAAACTCTGGTTAAGCTGGTCCAGGGTTATACCCGTGAGTCCGGCGTGCGTAATTTAGAAAGGGAAGTGGCTGCTCTCTGCCGCAAGGTGGCAACACGGCTGGTGAGGAAAGAGTGGGCTCCGCATCCGCTGATGGAAAGTGATTTGGAAAGTTTGCTGGGCGCACCGCGCTTTCAATATCAGATGGCGGCCAATAATCCGGAAATTGGGGCTGTTACCGGCCTGGCTTATACGGAAGTCGGGGGAGATGTGCTGACAATTGAAGTAACGCCGTTGCCCGGTAAAGGAGCATTGACCCTTACCGGTAAGCTCGGGGATGTCATGAAGGAATCGGCCCAGGCGGGCTGGACATTTGTACGCGCTCATGCGCGTGAGCTGGGAATTCCGGAAGACTTCTATGACAAAGTTGACTTGCATATCCATGTTCCGGAGGGGGCTATTCCTAAGGACGGTCCGTCTGCGGGTATCACTATGGCTACAGCCATCGCTTCCGCTCTGGCCAAGCGGGCCGTGCGCTCCGATTTGGCGATGACCGGAGAGATCACTTTAAGGGGAAACGTCCTCCCTATCGGCGGGGTTAAGGAAAAGGTTCTGGCAGCCCACCGCGCCGGGATTAAAATCGTGCTTTTGCCGGAGAAGAACCGCAAAGATTATGAGGAGATACCGGAGAATGTGCGGGAACAGCTGAACTTCCATTTTGTCAAGCGCATGGAAGAGGTGTTGGATTTAGCTTTGCTTCCGGTAGCTGAGTCAGAGAAATACGTCAAGGGGCTTCCCCTTAACCCAGTCTTGGGACAGAGCGCACTCCCGAGTGGAGAACCTCGGATTCAAAAGCCGGAAGAGGATCAGGGTGTGCGTACATTTGAAGCGGATGGGATGGATGTCTGGTAAAATTAGACCTGAGTTCAGGTAGAAGATTTTGCGGCAACAGTGTAGTATATTGGGGAGAGAAAAAATGATTATTCGCAAGGCGGAGTATATTGCCTCAGCGGTCAACCCAGCCCAATACCCGGCCGGAGATGCGGTAGAAATTGCTCTGGCCGGGCGCTCCAATGTGGGCAAGTCTTCTCTTATTAACCGCTTCCTCGGTCGTCGCAATTTGGCGCGTACGGGTAACACTCCAGGCAAGACTCAGACGTTGAACTTTTATCTTATCAATGACAGCTGGTATCTCGTGGATTTGCCCGGATATGGGTATGCCAAGGTTGCCAAAGAAGTAAAGCAAACCTGGGGCCCAATGATGGAGAGTTATCTCGGGCAGAGAGAGAGGCTGGTGGCGGTGATTCAAATAGTGGACATCCGCCACGAGCCCAGCCGCGAGGATCGGGAGATGCATGCGTGGCTTCGGCAAAAGGGCTTGCCTACTTTGGTAGTGGCTACGAAGGCCGACAAAATTGCGCGGGGCAAGAGGCCTCAATACTTAAGCCTGATTGCAAAAGCGTTTGAACTGCCGGATTGGCACCTGATTATTCCTTTCTCGGCAGAAACGGGAGACGGGTTAGAAGAAGTTCACGAGGCGATCGAGGAGATCCTGACCTTTCAGGTGACAAAAGATAAAGGGGTACTGGATGAGGATGCGGAGGGCACGCACGAGGATTAGGAAGCAAGCCTGAGGGTTAGGAAGGCTTGCTGAGGGCGCAGATATCCCGACTTTAGTAAAAGGAGCAGGAGACTTTTGGAAGATGTAGCAATTCTCATACTCAGTTTGGGCATTATTCTCATCGGGGCTGAAGGGTTTACCAACGGCGTGGAATGGCTGGGACAGCGTCTCAACTTGGGAGCAGGTGCGGTCGGCAGCATCCTGGCCGCAGTAGGGACAGCACTCCCGGAAACGATGGTCCCGGTTATTGCTTTTCTTGGTGGGGGAGGGGAACAGAAGGCAGAGGTTGGGATAGGTGCAATTCTGGGAGCGCCTTTTATGCTCTCCACGCTGGCCTTTTTTATCGCAGGGCTGTCAGTCTTGATTTTCCGGAGGCATAACCGGCCACTTTTACTTGACCGCTCAGTTCTGCAAAGAGATTTGAGCTTTTTCCTTATTGTTTATTCAGTTGCTATTTTAGCATCCTTTTTGCCTAATCACTTTTTAAAAACATTAGCCGCTTTGGCTTTAGTGATTTTTTACGCAGTTTATGTATTTAGGACTTTGAGAGAGAGTAAGGGTGGAGGAGAGGAACACGAGAACCTGCCTCCTTTATATTTGGCACGCCGTTCGCACCATCCTGCAATGGGTGTGATCCTGGGCCAGATAGGTTTGGCTTTGCTCGCTATTGTCGCCGGGGCTCACGGCTTTGTGGGCGCAGTCCAGGAAGTTGCTGTTGTGACCGGCATTCCGGCCTTTGTGCTTTCTTTGATTATCACTCCCATCGCTACGGAACTTCCTGAGAAGTTTAACAGTGTGCTCTGGCTTCGAAGAGGCAAAGATACTCTGGCTTTAGGCAATATCACCGGGGCCATGGTTTTTCAAAGTTCAGTCATTCCGGCATTGGGGCTGCTATTTACCCCGTGGGTGCTTGATTCCCTGGCTCTTTTAAGCGCCGTGCTTGCTTTGGGTGCCGCTTTCATGCCTTATTTGGCTCTTAGGCGCAAAGGGGTTATCTTTCCCGCTTATTTGCTAATCGGAGGTGGGTTTTACCTGGTTTTTCTGGTGAGCGCCGTGCGCTTTCAGATCCACTGAGTTCGGCTAACAGCATGCCTATGAGGACGAGCGCCGCTCCGGCTAAGCCGCGGCTTGAAAGAACTTCCCCGGCCAGGAAAAAGGCAAAGATAGCGGAAAAAACCGGTTCAGAGGAAAAGATGATAGCGGTATGAGTAGGAGTGGTAAACTGCTGCATTTTGGTCTGGAGGAAAAAGGCTATGGAAGTGGCAGGAACAGCAGTGAGCAGGAGCCCGAACCAGGCGTAAGGTGTGAACTGCAGTGGTCCTTGGGGGTAGATTAGGCTGGCTCCCGTGCTTAAGATAGTTACGGCGAGAATCTGGGCTGCCGCCAAGACTGTGGCGTTGGTTCCGGGCGCGTAGCGCCCGACCAGGAATATATGCAGGGCAAAGCTCAAGGCACACAAGACTACCATGACATCTCCACGGTTAAGGGAAAATCCTTCTCCGAGGGAGAGCAGAGCAAGCCCGACGGCGGCACTGACGATGCCGAGAATGATTCCAGGTTGGGGGAGACTTCTAGTGGATGCAGTAACCAGCGCGGGCACGAGCACCACAGACATCCCGGTTATAAAACCGGCGTTGGAGGCAGTTGTGTACTGGAGCCCGATCGTTTGCCAGGCATACCCGGCAAAGAGGAAGATCCCGAGAGCCAGGCCCTGAAGGACAGCTTGCTTTTTTAGATGCTGACGCTGATACCAGACAAATGGGAGCAGGCTGAGAAAGGCCAGCCCGAAACGAATAGCGAGAAAAGGAAAAGGAGGCAGATCGGCAATCGCCTTTTTTACGACCACGAAAGTGGCTCCCCAGACTAAGGTCACCCCGATTAAAGACAAGTCGGCCAACTGCCGCCGGTAACGTTGCATTCGTTTGCTCCTTCCGATTAAGGTTGTTGGCTGCACAGCCCGAATCCTTCACCGCAAAGTGATTCTTTAGGGTTACGCGGCTTCGGCGTTTGTCTCCACCGGAGACAAACGTACCACGCGCCGGATGCTCGAACAGCGTGAAGCTGTTCGCCGAAGGATCGAGCTTGTCGGCTTCGCTAACGCATCCGAAACCCTTTTGTATTACTGCATGTGAACCGTCGGTGCGTCTTGACGCTACGCCGACTACGCTCGCTTAACGATTCCTCAGCCGTATAGCGGTCATTGAGAGTCAGCGGCTTCGGCGTCATTCTCCACTGGAGAGTGACGTCTCTGCTCAGACGGTTCGCTAAGCTTGTGCAGCCTTCCAACATTTCTATCTTTGTCTGTAGTGGCATTATTGGTTGACAAATTGGAAGCCGTTGCTTAAACGCAACGGCTTTGTTGATTGCGATGCTTATTTTAGTATACCTAATCTGGCGCTGGCTGAAAAGAGTTTGAACAGGTTTGTGGACGAAGTTGGGGTAAAGCTTTGCAGGAATCAGCCTGCTCCTCCTTCCGGCGGAGGGCCTTCGGGCATTTCGGGGACAGGGGGCATTTCAGGCATCATAGGCATTTCAGAGATTGGCGGGGCGTACTCCGGGCCGCAGAATTGCGCTTTGGCATCAGCCAGGCATTGGCAGTGGCGGGCTTCATCCGCTGCCATTTGGGTCAGAATCCCCTGGATTTCAGGAATCGGGATTTTCTGGGCCAACTCCAGATAATGGTGGTGGGCTTTGGCTTCGTCCTGGATGTCGAGCTCAAGGAGGGAACAGAGTTCAGTGGTGTAATTAATGTACTTAGCCCTCCAGTCTACCCAATGACCCCGGCTAAAGGCACCATAACGCGGGTCGACACCAAGATGGCACAGAGCAGTCCCGATTTGATCCAAGTGGTGTATCTCATCGTACGCGATTGGGCGGAGCAAGGAGTCGAATTCGGGACGGTCGAGGACGACAGCTTGGTAGAGGTAAGTAGTGATGGCAGTGAGTTCAGAGTCTTGGCCGGCGTAGATCTCGTACAGCCAGGCAGCGTAAGTAAAGTTTGGTTCAGGGATTTCGCCGGGCAGCGGTCCGTCCAGGTCTGCTAGCGGGAGCAAGAGCACCTGTCCGGGATAGATACGGTCAGGGTGTTTGAGATGGTTGAGCTTGATGATTTCTGTCATTTCCACATTGTAGGCCCTGGCGATCTTGTAGATTGTGTCTCCTGGTTGTACGACATAGCGTGCGTAGTTCATAATGATCCTCCTCGTTTGCTTTTTCACTTTACTATATTCGGAATCTAAAAGGGTGGCGAATGGATAATTGTGGCATATATTGGACAACTCCGCCGTAAATATTAGGGAATAGTTGCGGAGAGGAGGATTGTTTATGGGTACAGCAATTCTGCGGGGGATTAGTACGGCCTTGCTGGTGACGCTCCTTACGCTGCTGGGGGGAGTGCTGTGGGAAACAATGGGGCTTGGCGGGATCAGTGTTTCAAGTCTCGTAGACATTGGGTTATTTTTGAGTTGTTTAATTGGGGGCTACCGGGCGGGGAGAGACAGCGGGCATTGGGTTCTGGGCGGAGCGGCCGGCGCGGGCTATGTCGGGGTTAGCACCCTCCTGCTGGCATTGTTCGCTCCGGTAAGCGCAAGTGGGGTGGTGCAGGTTGTAGCAGAGGGGGCTTTACTTGGTGCCCTGGGTGGGGTCATCGGCGGGGGGATGGGATCTCCCCGAAGTGGACGCCGAGGTTGGCAAACCGGGCAAGAGTATGGGACTGATTATAGGCAAACCGGCAAGGAGCTTGATTACAGATACGATAGTAAGCAAGAGAGTTACAGCCACGAGGACCTGGAACGAAAATACAGGTACGAGGCCGCAGAACGTGATTACAGGTATGGTGACACCGAAGGTGATTACGGATACGACCCCTCGGAACGTGATAACAGGTACGATGAAGCAGAACGGGACGGAAACCGCGAAAGAGCGGACAGTGAGCACGGTTACAGGAATCAGGACAGCGATGTCCATCCGTGGTGGGAAGAGGAAATGGGCGGTATCAAGAGAACAGGCTAAGCATAATGCCGATAGCAGTACATACATGAATCGAACAATTGTTAGATATGCGTAAAGCCCGCTATTGCGGGCTTTACGCATATTATGGCAGGCAGGGTCACACACTAGAGACGACAGAGATAAATGAGAAAAAGTATTAAAGTAAACCTAGGGGGTGAGCTAAATAGACACAGCCCTCTTTATCATACTGTTTGCGGCAGCGGGTTCATTTGTTGGCGGGACTGTTCTAATAACAATCTTATTTTTTGGAGGTAAAGCCTTTTTCCGCACCATCGTCCAAAGAATCTTCTCATTAATAATTGGGAGGATTTTGCAAGACGAATACTCTGAAAATCTGACGGAACTCTGGACTGCCCTTGAGCGGGCTTCTCTGCGCAATGTTATCGAATTAAGTTTACGCGCCGAGGAGGGGAAAATAATTAAACGCCCGCTTGGTTCGCCCAAACCTTACTCCGGATATGATCAGCT
Organism: Paradesulfitobacterium aromaticivorans; assembly: GCF_054657415.1. NCBI lineage: Bacteria > Bacillati > Bacillota > Clostridia > Eubacteriales > Peptococcaceae > Paradesulfitobacterium > Paradesulfitobacterium aromaticivorans. The sequence goes on from NZ_BAAHYT010000010.1 coordinate 1,617,007, forward strand.
TATGTTTATCCCGGCCCAGATGGCACGTTTGCCTATTGAAGGCGAAGTTCCGGTAGACATGAAAGTGACTCTGGGGCCGAAAGCTGCTAAACCGCTTGCTCTGGATATTCCGCTGATGATCTCAGGTATGGGCTACGGTGTGGCTCTGTCTGAGGAGGCGAAAATAGCTTTAGCCAGAGCTGCCAAACAGCTGGGCACGGTGATTAACTCGGGGGAAGGACCGTTTTTGCCTGAGGAACGGCAGGAGGCTGGCAAGTATATCTGGCAGATCGCGCGCGCCCCGTGGAGTAGAAATACGCAGGGGATTGCAGCCGCAGATATGATAGAGGTGCAAATGGGTCAAGGGGCCAGGATCGGCACACATTACCTTGATCCGGCGACGATTAAAGGAAAGGCACAAAAGCTGATGGGGATTTCCCCGGTCGAATCCGGTCGGGGAGGCTCGGTGATTGCCGGGATTACAAATCCTTGGGATTGGCCTAAGTATGTGGCAGACCTGCGGCAGGAAGCAGGAGGCAAACCGATAGCGCTTAAGATCATGGCTGGAGGGCATTTGGAACGGGACTTAGCTGTTGCCATCGAGGCGGGCTTTGACACCCTGGTGATTGGGGGGGCGCAGGGAGGTACGCATGGTTCATCACCCACGATGGAAGATGACTTTGGTATTCCTTCACTCGTGGCCTTGACCAAGGCGGTGCGGTATTTGCGCGAGCAAGGGGTCAGGCATGAAGTTAGTGTGGTAGCAGCCGGTGGATACTTTACACCGGGGGAGTGTCTTAAAGCCCTCGCTTTGGGTGCTGATGCCGTATATATGGGAACTGTGCCTTTATTTGCCTTGGTTCATAAGCAAATTGGCAAGGTGATGCCCTGGGAGCCTTTGACTCAGCTTGTTTACTATGATTCAAAATATAAAAGCCGCCTTGATCTTGATCTGGCGGCTAAGAGCGTTGTCAATGTGCTCAAGTCTATTGTCATGGAAATGGAAGAGGCAGTCAGAGGGCTGGGCAAAACATCTCTGGCTGAAGTCGGGCCCAATGATTTAGTTGCGCTGGATGCCTGGACAGCAGAGATTACGGGAGTAGAGCGCGTTAAATAAGCCTGAATTTGCGGGAGGCCGCTTGCAAATCCTGGGCGGCGTTGGAGAGTTCTTCGGTGGAGGCGTTAATTTCCTGCATCGAACTTAGCTGCTCAGTGCTGTTGGAAGCCACTTCCTGAGTCTGAGCAGTTGTCTGTTGACTGACAGCAGCAACTTGCGAGATTTCCTTGGTAATATGATCAGATCCGGCGGCGATTTGCTTGCTGAACCCGGAAACTTCTCCGATGTGGCGGTTTACGGTCTGGGTGCTTTCCACAATGCGGGTAAAGGCTTTCTGTGCCTCTTCAATAACTTGGGCACCGCTGAGGACGACTTCTTTTTCCTCATCCATACTGGAGATTGCCCGACCGACATTAAGGGTAATATCATGAATAATCTGTTCAATTTGGGCACTCGAATGGGTGGATTGCTCGGCCAGTTTGCGGACTTCTTCAGCGACCACGCTGAAACCGCGTCCATGTTCCCCGGCCCTGGCCGCTTCAATCGCAGCGTTTAAGGCTAAGAGGTTCGTCTGGTCGGAAATGGTCTTGATTGTTTCTACGATCGAGCCGATCGAAGCGGACTTTTCTCCTAATTCAGTAATGATGTTACCGGTTTCGGCTACCGTTTGATGGATATGGTTCATCTGGGCGCTGGTTTTAGCGATAGAGTTATTCCCGTCATTAGCAACATGCAGAGCCTGACTCGAAGCTTCGTCTGCAAGCAGGATGCTCTGTTCGATTTTTTGGATCAAAGCGGACATTTCCGTTATCGCTTCTAAAATCGCCTGCACGCTGTTGGCCTGGGCCTGGGAACCCAGTGCTACCTGGTTGATTGCCAAGGCTACTTGCTGGGCCGCCTGCGCGGTGGCTTCCGCCCGTTCGGAGAGAACAGAAGAAGAATCTGCAAAAATGTCGGCACTGTGGGAAATATTTCCGACCAGGGAGCGGAAACTTTCAAGCATTTTGTTTAGAGCTTGGCAGAGGTGGCCCACTTCATCTTGCTCGGTCATACAGTAGAGGTTGGGCGTAAGGTTCCCTTCCGCCACCACGGTCGCAAAGTCCACTCCGCGTCGAAGGGGTGTGACGGTTAAATACGCGATGTAGAGTCCGTAGAGAATAATGAAGCCACTGGCCACTGCGGTGAGAATTAATACGATTCCAATGTGGTGCTCAAGACTTGTGCCTTTTTTAACTAAATAGTAAACAGTTGACCCGGCAGCAAGCGTGATGAACGCATTAATCGTAAAGGCGATAATCAGTTTGGTAGCCAGACTCAGGTTGAACCACCAACGAACTATGCGTGAATGTCTGAAAAAGAATTGACCGAATCGTTCAAGGAAATCTTCCATGATGTACTCCTCCTATGTAGGTTACAGGATAATTTGAGATTAACTGGTGGATAATGTTCGGATACTCACTTATGTATACCATATAACGTTGCTTTATTTTACCATAACTATGTCCACGGGTCTTTGACACTTGCATTAAAAGAGAAATCCCTACAAGCCTTGAAAACAGGGCTTTTTTTATTGATAATCTGTCAAATTTGTCCTGGATAGTAGTGCGTAATGTTGCGTAATGTGGTATAATGTAAGGGATTGGAGGGATCCCTTATCATGAGGCTGAGCGTATCAAAGTCCAAAAATGCCATCTCGCTTTATGTCATACAATCTGTTTATGAGAACGGTAGGCGTTCTACTAAAGTTGTTGAGAAGTTAGGTACGATTGCCGAGTTACAAAAGAAACTAAATGGGCATGACCCCATTGAATGGGCCAAGTCATACATCGAGGAGCTTAATAAAAAAGAAAAAGAGCAGTCGCGTGAAATCATAGTCAAATATTCACCTTCTAAAGTAATTTCTAAAGACCATCAGCACCTGTTTAACGGCGGTTATCTTTTTCTGCAGCAGGTCTATCATGAACTTAATCTCCATAAGGTTTCTGCTGAGATATCAAAAAGACATAAGTTTTCCTTTGATCTGAATGCTATTTTGTCACGGCTCCTATACGGACGGATCCTTTTCCCTTCCTCCAAGCTCTCTACATATCTGCATTCCTCAAGGTTCATTGAGCAACCCGGTTTTGAACTACAGCATGTTTATAGGGCGCTTGAGGTCATTTCTAAGGAAATGGATTTTATACAGTCTTCTCTTTACCACAACAGTCTTAGGATCTCTAAAAGAAATACAAGCATCCTCTATTATGACTGCACTAATTATTTCTTTGAGATCGAACAGGAGGACGGCCTTAAACAGTATGGTGCCTCAAAAGAACACCGGCCTAACCCCATCATTCAAATGGGTCTGTTCATGGATGGGGACGGCATTCCCCTTGCTTTTAGCTTAAATAGTGGCAATACTAATGAGCAAGTAACACTTAAACCTCTGGAAGAAAAAATTCTTACCGATTTTAAACTTTCTAAATTTGTTGTTTGCACGGACGCCGGCCTGGCTTCCGTGAGGAATAGAAAATTTAACGACGAGGGCCAGCGAGCATTTATCACAACCCAATCGATTAAAAAACTGAAAAAACATTTAAGGGAATGGGCACTCGATCCAGAGGGTTGGCATCTTACGGATCATGATAAAACTTACGATATCACTAAACTTGATGAAGAAAGCTGCTGGGACAAATACTTTTACAAAGAACGCTGGATTAAAGAAGGTGATCTGGAACAAAAGCTCATTGTCACTTATTCCGTTAAGTACAAAAATTACCAACGTCAAATTCGCAACTCGCAAATCGAACGCGCTCAAAAGGTAATCGATACTAATCCCACCAAAATCTCAAAGAATAATCAGAATGACTATAAACGCTTCATCAAGAAAACCAGTTGCACATCTGACGGCGAAGTAGCAAGCAATGAAATTTATGCACTAAACACCGAATCTATTTCTGCCGAAGAGGTCTATGATGGATTTTATGCCGTTTGCACGAACCTTGAAGGCTGTGCGCAGGAGATTATCCGGATTAATCAACAGCGCTGGGAGATTGAAGAATGCTTCCGGATTATGAAAAGCGAATTCAGAGCGCGACCCGTATATTTGAGTCGCGAAGATAGAATTAAGGCCCATTTTACTACCTGCTTCATTTCGCTTATTATCTACCGATTACTGGAAAAGAAACTGAATAGTAAATTTACCTGCAGTGAGATCATTAACGGGCTAAGGGACATGAATTTCTACAAGGTCAAGGATGAGGGATATATACCCGTTTATACGAGAACCGATTTTACCGATGCCTTACATGGAACTTTTGGCTTCAGAACTGACTACGAGATAATAAAAAATAAACAGATGAAAAATATTTTTCGTGCGACAAAAGGATAGAAAATATTACTCACTTTTTTAAATCGCAAAAAAGCTTGGAAGTGCCGTGGGTACAACGTTTCCAAGCTTTTTGTAATCTTTAACTGTCAAAGATGAGATTTTACCATAACTATGTCCATTTGAGGAGGGGTAATGACGTAGATTTTGACAATGAATTAGACCCTGAGTATAATGTTAGTGTATTTAGGCAAAGAATTTAAGCAAGTAAACCTGATGAGCGTGAGGAATAGCGCACAAAGGCTGTTGCAGAGAGAAGGACCATATAGCTGGAAGGTTGTTCACAGTCGGCGCCAGGGTCGCACAGGAGGGGCAGAGGGGAATGGAGTACTCTCTGACGGGCAGCCCGTTAACGCGTAAGAGTGCCAGGAGGGTTTCTCTCTTGGTAAAAAAGGTGGTACCGCGGAGCTTTTCGCCCTTTTGGAGGGGAGGAGCTCCTTTTGATGTGTGTCAAATTAGGGATCGATCTTCAAAAAATAAACGCTTAGAACTTGTGAACAAGATTTAGGTGGTTGAAAGGAGTTCGGAAATAATGTCAGATGCAAAGAATTCGCCAGAGTTAGCTTCAGTGTATGATCCCGGCTCAGTGGAAGGGAAATGGTACCGTTTCTGGGAAGAAAGCGGTTTTTTCCGGGCGGAAGTTGAAGAGGACAAGAAACCTTTCAGCATTGTGATGCCCCCGCCCAATGTTACCGGTTCTTTGCACCTGGGACACGCGATGGACAGCACGATTCAAGATATCTTAACCCGCTTTCGGCGGATGCAGGGATACAGTACTTTATGGCTGCCGGGCACGGATCACGCCGGGATTGCCACTCAGGCTAAAGTGGAAGAACAGCTGGTTAAAGAAGGATTAAGCCGTCATGCTCTGGGACGGGAAAAGTTTCTGGAGCGGGTATGGGCCTGGAAAGAGCAGTACGGAGGCAGGATAACGCAGCAACTGCGCCGTCTTGGGGCTTCCTGTGACTGGTCGCGGGAGCGCTTTACCATGGATGAAGGGTGCTCACAGGCCGTGCGGGAGGTTTTTGTCGATCTCTATCACAAAGGTCTTATTTACCGGGGCAATTATATTGTTAACTGGTGCCCACGGTGCCACACCACGATTTCGGATATTGAAGTCGAGCATGTTGACCGGGAAGGGCAGCTTTCACACTTGCGTTATCCGGTTAAAGACAGTGACGAGGCCTTGGTGGTAGCGACCACCCGCCCGGAAACCATGCTTGGGGATACGGCGGTGGCGGTGCATCCCGAGGACGAGCGCTATCAGCACTTGATCGGGAAAACAGTTATTCTTCCCCTGGTTCAGCGGGAGATTCCCGTGATCGCGGACGAATATGTGGACAGGGAGTTTGGTACAGGGGCGGTGAAAATTACCCCGGCCCATGACCCTAACGACTTTGAGATTGGGCTACGTCATAATTTGCCGGAAGTAAAAGTGTTGGACAAAGAAGCGCGCATGAATGAGAATGCCGGCAAGTACCAGGGTCTTGACCGGTATGAAGCCCGCACCCGGATTTTGGCCGACCTGGAAGCCGAAGGGGCTTTGGTCAAGGTGGAAAAGCACGATCATGCCGTTGGGGAATGTTACCGCTGTTCTACAGTGATTGAGCCTATGGTGAGCAAGCAATGGTTTGTGAAGATGGAGCCTTTGGCTAAGCCGGCCATGGAAGTGGTGCGGGACGGCAGCCTTGAGTTTGTTCCCGAACGGTTTGCCAAGATTTATCTGGGGTGGCTGGAAAATATCCGTGATTGGTGTATCTCCCGCCAGCTTTGGTGGGGGCATAGGATTCCGGTCTGGTACTGTGAGGAATGCGGAGCGGAAATCTGTGCCAAAGATGATCCTGTCACTTGTCCCACTTGCGGGTCGCACAAGCTGGAGCAGGATCCGGATGTGCTTGACACCTGGTTTTCCTCTGCTTTGTGGCCGTTTTCGACCTTGGGCTGGCCTCAGTCAACTCCTGAACTGAAGCATTTTTATCCGACGTCTGTGCTCGTGACCGGTCGGGATATTATCTTTTTCTGGGTGGCGCGTATGATTTTTACGGCCTTGGAATTCCAGCACGAAGTTCCTTTCAGGCAAGTGATGATCCACGGGCTGGTGCTCGATGCCCAAGGCCGCAAGATGAGCAAGTCTCTGGGCAATGGAGTGGACCCGATTGAAGTCATTGAAAAATACGGGGCAGACACCCTCAGATTCATGCTGGTTACCGGAAATACCCCGGGCAATGACCTGCGCTTCCATCCGGAAAGGCTTGAAGCCACCCGTAATTTCGCCAATAAGATTTGGAATGCGTCCCGCTTTGTGCTCATGAACTTAGAAGATTATGAGGAAGGACCGCGCGGGGAACTCACCCTGGCTGACCGCTGGATTCTGTCGCGCTATCAGGCGACAGCCGAGGATGTCAGCAAAGCTTTGGAACGTTATGATCTGGGGGAGGCAGCCCGCTTGCTCTATGAATTTATCTGGAGCGAGTTCTGTGACTGGTATATTGAAGCAAGTAAAATTCGCTTGTATGACCGTACCGACACATCGCCCAGACACATAGCCCAGTCCGTGCTCTTCGAAGTCCTCGAAGGGACGATGCGTCTGCTCCATCCGTTTATGCCTTTCCTCACGGAAGAGATCTGGCAGCATCTTCCTCACAACGGGGAAAGTATTATGCTGCAACAGTGGCCTGAGGTTAGAAACTACTGGGATGCAACGGCGGAAAAAGAGATGGTTCTTAATATGGAGATTATTAAAGCAGTGCGCAACATCCGGGCGGAGATGAACGTAGCACCCGGGAAAAAAGCGGAGATCATCGTGGTGACTCAGGCTGAGCCGGAGGTTGTGCGCGCAGGAGCAGATATGATCAGGCATTTGGCAGGCGGATCTAAAATAGAGGTTGTGGCCAGCCTTGAACAAAAGCCCGCGCAAGCGGGGAGTGCCGTACTCCCGGGAGTGGAGATTTTCGTGCCGTTAAGAGGGCTTTTGGACTTGGAGAAAGAAACAGCCCGCCTCGAAAAGGAAATAGCTCAAGCTCTCAAAGAGAAGGAGCGCCTTGAGGATAAGCTTAACAACCCTGGCTTCGTGAGCAAAGCCCCGGCCGAGGTGGTAGACAAAGAGCGCGCGAAGCTGGAAAATGTGGCTCAGCGTAAAGCTTCTTTAGAAAAGCGGCTTGCAGAACTAAATAAGTAATATGTGTGAGTACTCAGGAGACAGGAACGTAAGTCTCCGGTGACGAGAATCTCCGGTGGAGATTCTCGCCGAAGGCGAAACTTGAGAGCAAGCTTTGCGTCTGAGGATGACTTACGCCGTTCGGCCAAACCCAAGAGAAATTCTTCCGGCCGAACGGAGCAGGAGACAGAATGAGTGAGCATATTCTTGAAGCATTCTGAATTCTGACTACTGAATTCTGAATACCTGAATAGTAACTAATATTTTAGCAAGGAGAAGGGTTTTGAAGATGGACGAGCGGGAGAGACAGATCGAGGAAAAATACCGGGCAGCCTTGGAGTATTTGGTAAGCCTTACGAAATTCGGCATGAACTTCGGTTTAGGCAGAATAAAAGAGTTGCTTAAGCGTTTAGGGAATCCGGAACGAGACTTACGGGTCATTCATGTGGGCGGGACCAATGGTAAAGGCTCGACCACAGCCATGATTGCCGAGATTCTGAGGGAGTCAGGCTATAGGGCCGGAGTGTTTACTTCCCCCCATCTTCACGATTATCGCGAGCGCATGGTGATTAACGGTCAGATGATTGCGCAAGAGAGAATTTCTGCCTTAGTTGAACGGTTACGTCCCCATTTAGAAGAGCTAGTGGCTAGCGGAGTCGAGCACCCCACGGAATTTGAGGTCAGCACGGCGATGGCCCTGCTCTATTTCGCTGAAGAAAGAGTAGATTTTGCCGTGATCGAGGTAGGCCTGGGCGGGGAGATTGACTCCACCAATGTGGTCTCTCCCCTTGTCTCTGTCATTACCAATGTCGGGATGGACCACATGGATTATCTGGGACCTACGCTTACGGATATTGCCAAGATCAAGGCCGGAATAATTAAACCTAATTCCGTGGCGGTGACTGCTTCCGACCGTCCTGAGGTTTTAGAAGTACTGCGCGCACAGGCCCGGGAAGCGGGTGTGCATCTCTGGCAGGTTGGGGAGGATGTGCGCTGGGAAAGCCGCTGGAGCGGGGAACTGGAACAGGAGTTTGACCTTTACGCTCTCCATGCTACCTATCCCAAACTTAGGCTAGGCCTAATCGGTCGCCATCAGCTTCAAAACGCAGCGACTGCGGTCACGGTGTGTGAGGTCTTAAACTCAGAATACGGTGCTGGGATTACCAGGGAAGCGATCTATGCAGCTTTGCGTAAAGTCGAGTGGCCGGGACGTCTGGAATTAATCTCGCTCAAGCCTAAGGTACTGCTGGATGGCGCGCACAATGTTGATGGAGCCACAGTCCTGGCAGAAGCCCTGCCTCTGTACAAGCGCACCCGCCTCATTCTCTGTCTTGGCATGTTGGCGGACAAAGAGAGAGAAAAGGTAGTGGACATGCTGGCGCCCCTGGCAGATGAAGTGATCATCACCAAGCCTGATTCCCCCCGGGCCGGTGACTGGGAAGCCTTGGCTCTGATCGCGCGCAACCACGGGTGTCCGGTCGAGTGCATCGAAAATCCCCGGGAAGCAGTGCTTGTGGGCCTGGCACGACTGGGGCCGGGGGATATGCTGTGTGTCACCGGTTCTCTCTATATGCTTGCTGACGCACGTGCATCCTTGCTGGAGGAGTTAAAACGCAAATACCTATAGAACTTAGATGAAAAAAAGATGGATTGAAATTATTAATACAAAACAGTTAAAACTATGTTAAAAAATTAACATGTTTTTAACACTGCCTGCGCTGCTTTCTGATAAAATACTGTCTGGATCAGTATTTACAGTAAACGGGTGGAGGTTTTTTATGTTTGGATTGGGAGGCAAGGAAGATAAATTCTATCAGCTGTTTCGCCAAAGCACAGAAGTCGTATGCTCAACCCTAAAAAAGCTGGAATCCCTCATGGATCAAAGCGGCGTTTCGGCTCAGGAAGCTGAGGAAGTCCATCGCCTTGAACACGAGGCTGACGGAATCACTACCCAGATCATCGACCGCTTGAATTCAACTTTTATCACCCCTTTGGACAGAGAGGACATTTATACTTTGGCCCAAAGCCTGGATGATGTCGTGGACTTTACCCAGGGCACGGTGGAGAGGATGATGCTTTACCGCACAGGCAAACCATCTCCAGCCACTCAAGAATTGGTCCACTTAGCTGTTGCTGCTACTGAGCAAATAACTCTCGCCTTCAGTGCCCTTAACAGCATCCATGCCAAAAAAGCTGATATTCTGGCTGCCACAGAAGAGATTTACAATTTGGAAAGCGCCGGGGACAAGCTCTATCGTCTGGAAATGGCCAGGCTCTTTGAGTATGAAAAAGATCCGATTGAGATCATTAAGTGGAAAGACATTCTCGAACATATCGAGACTATTCTGGACCATTGTGAGTTAGTTGCCGATCTCCTTAAAGGCGTGGTACTGAAATATGATTGACAGTGGTCTGGTTATCCTGGGAGTAGTAGTGTTAAGTGCACTGGCGTTTGACTATATCAACGGCTTTCATGATACTGCCAATGCCATTGCCACCAGTGTTTCCACGCGTGCGCTCACGCCTAGACGCGCGGTTTTGCTCGCTGCTGTCCTAAACTTGGTAGGGGCTTTATACAGTACAGGGGTTGCCCAGACTATTGCCAAAGATATCGTATCCCCAACAATAGCCACTCAGGAAGTGGTAGTGGCCGGTTTGTTTGCGGCTATCACCTGGAACCTGATCACCTGGTACTTCGGGATTCCCAGCAGTTCTTCCCACGCTATCATCGGCGGTTTAGCCGGGTCTGCCGCTGCTAAAGCAGGGTTTGGGGTTCTGCATTGGCAGGGGTTAGCCAAAATTATTTCCGCCTTGGTTTTCTCCCCGATTACAGGAATCATCCTTGGTTTTGTAATTATGAAAGGCTTGCAGCTGGCGGTGCAGCACGTGTCTCCGTCCCGGGTCAATCGCGGCTTTCGCAAACTCCAGGTGTTGTCGGCAGCCTTGCTTGCTTTTAATCACGGTTCTAATGATGCTCAGAAGTCCATGGGCATAATCACGATGGCTCTAATTGCCGCCGGAGTCCAGGCTCCGACCGTGCTGGCACCTCCTCTGTGGGTAAAACTGGCATGTGCTGTAGCCATGGCTGCCGGCACTGCTGTTGGGGGCTGGAAAATAATCCGTACGATGGGCGGAAAGATTTTCAAGCTTGAGCCGATTAATGGGTTTGCCGCCGATTTAAGCTCGTCGATCGTGATTTGGGGTGCGACCGTGTTCCCGGGATTACATCTCCCGGTGTCAACCACGCATGTTGTATCTGGCTCAATCATGGGAGTGGGCAGCGCTAAAAGGGTCTCAGCCGTGCGCTGGGGCGTGGCGCAGCAAATGCTCATGGCCTGGCTGGTGACAATTCCGAGCACGGGACTCATGGCAGCCCTGTTTTACTTTGTGATTTCGGCTGTGTTTTAGTTCACATAGGTATGGTGAGTGCAGACCGTTTTGCTTGGATGATAGCCTTATAAGGCTATCATCCAAGCATTTTTTATATGCCCTGGGCCAAAGTGGTCTAAATTATTGCCCGGTCACATATTTTTCAGTAAAGGTTGTCCTAGTGGAAGGAAAGGGGAATGGGAAAGTGAGACGGGCACCGCGCTTAGCAACGCTCTTCCTCGGAGGTTTGCTCTTGATTGTCCTGGGTCTGGCTGTGTGGGAAATGGGAGTGCTTTATGTCAAACTCGTGGCCCGTTCTACTCCTGTATCCGCACAAACAAGGAGTGAAGCAGGGGTTTTGTCTTTACCGGAAATCAGTTTTTGGACCTGTCAGACAGGGGTGTTCCAGCAGGAGGAAAATGCTCGTCGTCAGGTGCAAGCCCTGGCCCAGCAGGGGTGGAAAGCAGAGGTTGTATCAGCTAACCCTTGGAGTGTCGGGATCGGGTTTTCTTTAAAGCCGGAGGAGTTGCAGGGTTTACGCCGTGAGCTGAGTCGATTAGGTACAGAAACTGTGATGAAGCAGGTTGTGGTACCGGAACGTTCTTTTCGCATCAGTGGCAAGGGGGCTCAGGAAACGGCTGTAGTCCTTACCGGAGTCAATGCCCTTTTGCGTTCAGGGTATGCCCAGGGTTCCTGGGAAAAAAATATTCAAGCTATAGAACAGGGGATTTTCGGTAATACTATAAAAGAGTTTCAAACGTTGCAGCAGGCAATCTTAGAGGCGCAGGCATCAACGGGCACTAATGGGCCTCAGCAGGAGCTGTTACCTGTCTTTGTGCAATATGAGAATTTGCTTAATAATATGAGCGAACGCCGTAAATAATTGCTCAAAGATTAAAACCGGGCAAATTTCCGCCTGAGGGCTCGTGAGAAACTTAGTTCCAAAATTTATCTCCTAAAAATGGCAAAATAGATTGCGTTTTCGATAGATAGTGATATAATGAACAATAAAAAACTTGACTATTATCGGTGAGAAATGGGGGATCTTGTTGAAGACGCTGAAGATACCTGAGGCAACGATCATCCGCCTGTCTGTATATTCGCGCTACCTAACAGAAGTTGACCGTAAGGGAATTGTCACGATCTCTTCCGGAGAGATAGCAGAGGGAGTCGGCGTCAGCCCTGCCCAGGTGCGAAAAGATCTTGCTTACTTTGGAGAGTTCGGCACCAGGGGTGTTGGCTACAATGTCAAAGATCTCCGCAGGCATATCCTGAAAATTTTAGGATTGAGTGTTGACTGGAGCGTTACTCTGGTCGGGCTTGGCAATCTGGGCTTAGCTTTGAGCACATATAAAGGATTCCGCGAACGGGGATTTATTATCACAAGTATTTTTGACACTGATCCGGGAAAAATCGCAACCAAAATCAACGGAGTTGATGTAATGCCGTTAGAGCGCTTGGTTGAGGTGGTAAAGCAGAACCGGACGCAGATCGGTATTATTACTGTACCCTCCGCCGCCGCCCAAGATATCGCGGACATGATGGTTAAAGCAGGGGTTCAGGCAATCTTGAATTTTGCTCCGGTGGTTTTAAACGTACCTGCTGAAATTGAACTAAGGAATGTGGATTTGGCAGTTAACCTTGAGGTTCTAACTTTCAACATCGGGGCTCAGCGTTTCTAAAAGGCTTCTGCAAAGCCTTTTAGAAATGCTAAAAGGCGGATTAGTTCAGGGCAGCTCTGAATTTTCCAGTATTTTTCTTGAGCCAAAACTGTTGTATATAACATTAAGCTGTATTAGAATAAGCTTAATTGAGCCCGTGGAAGTTCAAAAGAACGGCCAGGGGCTTTTTAACTACATTTTTAATAGGTGTACCTTGATAAGTACGTATAGAGCTGTCCGAGGTTCAGCCGGGCAAGCTCTTATGCCTATGGTAAAAAAAGATCCGCTTGGAAATAGCGTGCGATTTAGGCTTGCAGAAGAGGGGAAGAGAGAAAATGACGCGGACAAAAGTTGTAGTATATGACACAACTTTAAGAGATGGAGCCCAAGGAGAAGGAGTGCATTTCTCAGTTAAGGACAAACTGCTCTATGTGCAGAAAATGGCTGAAGTGGGTATTCCCTACTTAGAAGCCGGGTGGCCCGGTGCTAATCCCCGCGATGAAGAGTTCTTTCAAGAAGTGAGCAAGATGTCTTTTTCCCAGACTAAGATCGCGGCTTTTGGCAGTACCTGTCGTGTTATGGAAGCGCCTGAGGAGAGTGATATCTTGGCTAAGCTTTTGGCTTCCGGAGCCTCCACGATCACGATCTTTGGCAAGGCGTGGGATCTGCATGTTCGCGATGTTCTGCGCGGCTCTCTTGTAGACAACCTGCGGATTATTAAAGAGTCGATCGCTTTTTTAAAAGCAGCCGGGCGCGACGTGTTTTTTGATGCAGAACATTACTTCGACGGGTTCAAAGAGAATCAAGGATATGCCTTAAAATGTGTAGAAGCCGCTATTGCAGGAGGAGCTTCCGTCATTATTCTCTGTGATACCAATGGCGGTGCTTTGCCCGAGGAAATAAAGGGGGCGGTCAGTGCTGCCAAAGTCCTGCCCGTGCCGGAACTTGGTATTCATGTCCACAATGACGGCGGCCTGGCCGTGGCCAACAGTATTGCTGCTGTTGAAGCAGGAGTTACGCAGGTGCAAGGGTGCTGGAACGGGTTCGGAGAGAGGTGCGGTAATGCTAACTTAAGTGTACTTGTCCCTCTGCTCCAGCTTAAAAAGGGGTATGAGGTCGTGGATGAGTCAGTGCTCCCTCAGATTACCCACCTGTCCCGGTATGTGGCAGACCTGGCTAATTACCCGTTTGACGAAAAACAGCCGTTTGTCGGGCGCAGCGCCTTTGCTCATAAAGCAGGAATGCATGTGGACGCTATTCTTAAAAACAGGCGCACTTTTGAGCATATTGAGCCGAGCCAGGTGGGGAATGAGCGCCGTATCCTGGTATCTGACCAAGCGGGTAAGGCTAATATCTGGGAAAGAATGCGCCGCGTTGAGCCGGAAATCCGCAAAGAGGACCCGCGGGTGGAAGTGGCCATGACTCAGATCAAGGAACTGGAGAATCAGGGATTCCAGTTTGAGACGGCTGATGGCAGCCTTGACCTCTTGTTTATGCGTGTCCTTGACAAGTTTGAGCCTCCTTTTCAGCTCCTGGAGTACCACGTCTGGAGTGACCCGTTGCGCGGGGAATTAGACTCGGTAGCTGTGGTCAAAGTCCAGGTAGGCTCGGATATTGTGCATATTGCCGCTGAAGGAAACGGACCGGTTCATGCCCTTGACCAGGCTTTACGCCAGGCTTTGCGCGGTTTCTTCCCGGTGATTGAGGCGTGCGAGCTTGTCGACTATAAAGTGCGGGTTTTAGATGGTGCCAGTGGCACGGAAGCGGTGGTCAGAGTGATCGTGCAAACGCACCTGGGGCATTCAGATTGGGGCACAATCGGAGTGTCTTCCAATATCTTGCGCGCAAGTGCCCAAGCTCTGCTCGATTCCCTCTACCTGGCGATCGGCAACGGGAATTAACTTATAAAAATTACAGAGGCAGGCCTAGCCGTACTTTACGGCTGGTTCTGTTTTTTTTCATATGAGCAATATTAATGTATAATCCTGCAAAAACTTTGATAAGAAGTGTTGCGCACTAGTTATTGAACATTGTATCATGTATACAAGAAGCCTTCACCACAAGTATTAAATTGAGAGCACTTAAAGTGGACGTGGTAATCCATAGGATTAGCAGTATTGCAGAGGGAGAAGGGGCATTTTGATGAGATTAGAAAAAGATTTGCTTGGGGTTCATGAGGTTCCGGATGATGTTTATTACGGAATTCAAACCGTACGGGCTAAGGGAAACTTCCCCATTACAGGGTATAGGCCGCATCATGAGCTAATCAAGACTCTGGCACTGGTCAAAGGAGCCGCGGCCGAAGCCAATACGCGCATCGGAGCACTTAGTAAAGAGATTGGGGAAGCAATCGTCCTGGCTGCCCGGGAAATTGTCGCCGGAAAATTGCACGATCAGTTCGTAGTCGATGTGATCCAGGGTGGTGCCGGAACATCCATGAATATGAATACCAACGAAGTGATTGCCAATCGGGCAATTGAACTTCTGGGCGGCTGCAAGGGTGAATACTCCAAGGTTCATCCTAATTCGCATGTGAATATGGCCCAAAGTACGAATGATGTGTTCCCGACCGCGATTCGAATAGCGTGTTTGACTGTAGCCCACGAGTTGCTTACAGCATTGGAAGAGCTACGGCAAGAGTTTGCAGACAAAGCCCGGGAATTCGACGGTGTGATCAAAATGGGGCGCACGCATTTGCAGGATGCGGTCCCAATTCGCTTGGGCCAGGAATTCTCTGCGTATGCCAAGATGCTGAGCCGGGATCTTAAGAGAATTGAGCAGGCAATCCAAGCCCTGCAGGTAATTAACATGGGGGCAACTGCTGTTGGTACCGGTCTTAACGCTGATCCGGAGTATATAGAGAGTGTGACCGAAATTTTAAGGCAGTGGAGCGGATTGCCCTTAAGCAGGGCTGAGGACTTGGTGGATGCCACTCAGAATACGGATGCTTTTCTTGAAGTTTCCGGGGCGTTGAAGACCTTAGCCGTAAACTTAAGTAAAATTGCCAACGACTTAAGGCTGATGGCCTCCGGACCGCGCACAGGGCTTAAAGAGATTAATCTCCCTCCTGTTCAGCCCGGCTCATCGATCATGCCAGGCAAGGTAAATCCTGTGATCGCGGAAGTTGTAAACCAAGTTGCGTTCCAGGTTCAAGGAAATGATTTTACGATTGCCTTAGCTTGCGGTGCCGGGCAATTGGAACTTAATGTGATGGAACCTGTAATTGTGTTCAATCTCCTGCAATCCCTCGATATTTTGCGTAGTGTCATCCGGGTGTTTCGGGAGAAGTGTGTGAGCGGGATCAGTGCGAATGTGGAGCGCTGCCGTGAACTGGTGGAAAACAGTGTGGGGGTAGTTACGGCTATCAATCCTCACGTTGGGTATGAAGTTGCTTCCGCAATCGCCAAAGAAGCGATCAACAGCGGTCGCCCGGTAAGAGAGATTGTGCTCGAAAAAGGGATGCTTTCTGAAGTAGAGCTGGATGTTATTCTTAATCCGTTTGAAATGACCGAGCCGGGGATTGCCGGAGCCAAGCTTTTGCACGAGCAAAAATAGCCCCGGGTAGCTGTCTAAAACTTGCGATTCAAGTCTAAAGATGTTAAACTGATGTTAGTTCAGCCAGGTGCGTACGGCCCTGGCTGCATTTCTATGGGTAAGGGGGTCGGAAAATGGCTGTTGGACGCAATTCCTCGGGAACTGGCAGAACGATTCTCCTTATTTTGACAGGAGCAGCTCTCGGGACGCTGTTTGGTTTTGGCCTGGAGAAATACGGCATTTTTGCGCCGTTTTTACGTCCTGCAGTTATCGACATCCCTTCGCACACTTACTTAGATTTTTTCTTTATGTCGTTTTCCTTTGGTTTTCGGTTGAATATCACTGCGGCTACTCTCTTGGGGGCATTGGGTGGGTATTACCTGTCAAGGAAGTGGTGACTGAATGTTCGTTCTCGCTTCATCTTCGCCCCGGAGGGCGATGTTACTAAGCGAGTGGGGATACAAGCCTGAAGTCATTGAAGTAAATGTGGACGAAACGCTCCCTCCCGGATTCGACCCGTATGAAGGTGTGGGGATTTTGGCCGCGCGGAAAGCTTTGGTCGGCCTCAAATTCTGGCAAGAATCCGGTGGCAACGAGGCAGATGTGGTCATAGGAGCAGATACAATGGTCGTACTGGAAAGACAAGCTCTAGGCAAGCCTAAGAC
This sequence comes from Paradesulfitobacterium aromaticivorans, assembly GCF_054657415.1. NCBI lineage: Bacteria > Bacillati > Bacillota > Clostridia > Eubacteriales > Peptococcaceae > Paradesulfitobacterium > Paradesulfitobacterium aromaticivorans. The sequence continues at coordinate 1,633,796 of NZ_BAAHYT010000010.1, forward strand.
CTCATACGAGGCTGAGCTTATGCTTGAATCTTTAAGTGGACGAGAGCATTTAGTCCTTACCGGCCTCGCTTTAGCCCGGGGAGATGGAGAAACAGTTGTAGCTGTGGCTGAGACTAAGGTTCGTTTTCGCCCGCTTTCCCACGATGAGATCAGAGTTTATGTCGAAAGCGGGGAGCCTTTGGATAAAGCCGGGGCTTATGGAATTCAGGGGAGAGCCCGTGAGTTCGTAGAGTCTTACCACGGATCTCTTAGCAATGTGATTGGACTGCCGATGGAACTCCTCTCGGACAAGCTCAAGGCGTGGGGGATTGATCAGACAGTTTGAGCCCTGCGCGAGGTGATGTATGAATTACAGGCTTAAAGATCTGCCTGCGGAACTCCTGCCGCGTGAGCGGCTGTATGCGCTAGGGCCGGAAGCACTCTCGAACAGGGAGGTGTTGGCAATCCTGTTGCGCACAGGGGTAAAAGGGGAAAATGTCCTCGATTTGGCTGAACGCCTGCTTGCTGACTCCGGGGGCTTATCCGGGCTCGCAAGGCTGACAGTGCACGAACTGGCTCAACTGCACGGTTTAGGCAAGGCCAAGGCCTCCGGACTCAAGGCCGCCTTGGAATTAGGAAGGCGCTTGGTCAGTAGTGATCCTGCAAGCAGACCGGTGATTAACTCGCCGCAGGATGTTGCCCACTTAGTGATGGAGGAAATGAGGCACTTCGACCGTGAGCATTTCCGGGTTGTGACGCTTAATACTAAGAACCATGTGCTCGGAATCTCGCCAATTTCGGTGGGATCCTTAAATTCATCCCTGGTGCACCCGCGGGAGTGCTTCAAGGAAGCGATTCGCCGCAATTCCAATGCGATTATCCTGCTGCACAATCATCCGAGCGGGGACCCCACTCCCAGCCGTGAAGACATTGAAGTGACCAAGCGGCTTGCTGACGGCGGCAAGATCCTGGGGATAGAAGTATTGGATCATGTAATTATCGGAGATAATCGGTATATAAGCCTTAAAGAACGTGGAATAGTATGAGAAGCACTTGAACTTAGAAAGGAGCCCATAACAATTATGTTCTTTACGAGAGATTTAGGAATCGATTTAGGGACAGCTAACACCCTCGTATATATGAAGGGGAAAGGGATTGTGGTAAGGGAGCCCTCAGTGGTGGCCATTGATGTCGAGAAGAAGACTCCCCTGGCAGTAGGAGATAAAGCCAAAGAGATGATCGGACGTACTCCCAGCAACATCGTAGCGATCCGGCCGCTTAAGGACGGAGTGATTTCGGATTTTAATGTAACGCAAAAGATGCTTAAATACTTTATTTCCCGGGCTCAGGGTTCAGAATCTCCTTTTGTGCGACCGCGGGTCGTGATTTGCGTGCCCTCCGGGGTAACTCCGGTGGAAGAAAGGGCGGTCAAGGAAGCTGCGCTGGCAGCCGGAGCCAAGGATCCCATCATCATGGAAGAGCCGATGGCTGCCGCTATCGGAGCCGGACTACCTGTGAGTGAGCCAACTGGAAATATGATCGTAGATATCGGGGGTGGAACCACGGAAGTCGCGGTAATCTCCCTGGGCGGGATCGTTACCAGCCGTTCAATTCGTGTAGCCGGGGATGAAATGGACGATTCTATCGTTGCTCACATCAAACGGCGGTATAACCTTATGGTCGGTTATCGCACGGCTGAAGATATCAAGACGGAGATCGGGTCAGCTTACCAGGCCGAAAAAGGAGTTAGCTACTCTGTACGCGGACGGGACTTATTGACAGGTCTGCCTAAGACTGTAGAAGTTACGGCGATAGAGATTGAAGAAGCGCTGCAGGAACCAGTGATGGCTATTGTGGAGGCAGTAAAATCCTGTCTGGAAAAAACTCCGCCCGAATTGGCCGCAGATATCATGGACAGGGGAATTGTCATGGCTGGGGGCGGATCGCTCCTGCGTAATCTGGACAAGCTCCTGGCTGATGAGACCGGAATGCCGGTGCATTTGGCTGAAGATCCGCTTTCTTGTGTGGCCCTCGGAACCGGGCGTGTGTTAGAGGACTCAGAAATCCTTAGAAAAGTGGCAGCTCTCCAAAAGAGCTAAGCTGAATCAAGGGACTTTTTTCAGGGGCCACTAAGCAGGGCGGGGAGGAAAGTCTGTGGGGAAAAGAGTGAATGCAACGGGAATCGCGGTTCTCGTTTTCTTTCTCTTGTTAGGTGTTCTCATCAGCATTCGCTTAACCGGTTTGGGCAGCCATTTTCCCAATCCCATTGGCGGGGCCTTGCAGCGGGTGTTCAGCCCGATCGAAAAGACCCTGCTCGGGGTGGGGAGCGGAATCAGGGACAACACACGGGCCTTATGGAGTTTTCGTGCAGTGGAGCAGGAAAACAAGGCGCTGCGTGCAAAAGTGGATCAGTTGACAGGGGACAATCTTAAACTTAAACAGGAGGTCCTGGCCGGGCTCAGGTTCCAGGCTTTGGACGAAGGGACGTTCCGTAGTCCGACTCTTGACAAATATAAAAAAGTAGGGGCAAGTATTATCAACCGTAATCCGACCTCCTGGTATCAGACCTTGACCGTAAACAGGGGGAGCAATGACGGGGCAAAACCTAACGACCCCGTAATAGCCCAACTAGGCCTAGTCGGCAAGGTTGTCTCGGTAACGCCGACCACAGCCGATGTCCTTCTGATTCTCGACGGGGAAGGCCAGGTGAGCGCCGTGGTACGCGGGAGCACCGGGGAAGGTACTTTTGGGATTGTGCAGGGAACGTACAAGCGGGGTTCCCGCCTCACGTCCGACGGCAATTTGCAGATGATGCTGCGTCGCGATGATAATGTTAATGTCGGAGATTTGGTTTTATCTTCAGGTCTGGGCGGGGTTTATCCCAAAGACATGCCCATTGGTAAGATTAAACAGGTGCAGTTGGACCGTACCGGACTTCTAAAGAGTGCTTTCATTGAACCGTTAGTTAACTTTGATTCCCTGGAAGAGGTTTATATTGTGACCGGAGGGAAGTGAATATTATGCGCTATGTGATCATTGCCCTCTTGTTCCTGCTTAGTCTTATCTTACCCGGCACAGTCTTTTATTTCTGGGACTGGTCAGGGATTAAACCGGATTTAATCATGCTCCTGGTTATTTACTTAGCCCTTCATCACCGTCTGCTTACAGGGGTGTTCTGGGGCATCGGTGCCGGACTTGTGCAAGACCTTTATTTAGGAAGATATATAGGAATGTATACCCTGACCTTGGCAGTGGTGGCTTTGTTCAGTGGTTGGCTATCCCAGCGCTGGTACAGGGACAATTTTCCACTTATGACCTTGCTTGTTTTCTTGGCTACCGCTCTGGGCCAGCTTTTGATCGGATTTTTGACCCTTGCAGCCGGTCTGGCTTGGTCCTTACAAGACATTCTGCGCCTCGTGCTGGGGATTGGGATTTATAACGCGGTTTTGGTTCCTATGACCTATCCCTGGATTCACCGTTCCTTTATGTATGGGTGGCTGCGTTACCGCCCGAAATACGAGCAATAGCTGTCTTAGATTAGGGAGTTGTATTGATGGAGGAGCAAGAACGGAAACTTTTTAGGTTGCGTCTGCGCGGACTTACGGTCGTAGTTATTCTCGTCTTTTTGATCCTGGGCTTTAACCTTTGGCGGTTGCAGATTGCTAAGGGTTCCTATTATAGTGAGATGGCGCGCACGAATTACACCCAGACTGTGCCTTTGCCAGCTACACGCGGGGATATCAGGGACAGCAAAGGCAAGCTTCTGGCTACGAGTGTGCCTAAGCTGGCTTTGACGCTGGACTGGCTTGAACTGCAAACTGCCAAAGGTTCGAAGTGGAAAGATGTTGTTAAAAGTCTGGCGCTATATATTAAAGAGGAATGGCCTAATCAGAACCAGTCTGTGAATTCGATCACAGAAGATATTCTGGTTATGATTCAAAACCACCAGTGGGAACGCTATCGTCCGGTTACAATTCTGACCGATGTGAGTGACAAGTTAAGAGCTGTGATTGCCGAACATCAGGAAGAACTGCCGGGCGTAAGTGTGGCAGCTTTGCCTGTGCGCTCCTATCCGGATAAGACAATGGCCGGCCAGATTCTCGGGTATGTGCGTGAAATCAGTGACGATGAGATCGCCCAGTTTAATAAAAACGCTCTGGCCCAAAAGGACGGGTTCAAGTACAGCCAGGGGGATTTAGTCGGCAAGATGGGCGTGGAAAAGACGTATGACTATTGGCTGCGGGGCCGTGAAGGGGTTCAGGTGGCTGAGGTCGATAGCAACAATCGTCCCATTGCCAAAAAGGTGCTTGAGCCGGCTGAAGTCGGCAAGACCGTGCAACTTACGATTGACGCTGATCTGCAGAAGGTCGTGGAGGATACCTTGGATGAGGTGATTAAGACTCAGGTGCAAAAGGAACATCCGGATGCCCAGGCGGGGGCAGCAGTGGTGATTGACGTCAATACCGGCAAGATCCTGGCAATGGCATCCCGGCCTTATATGGACCCCAATGACCTTATTGGAACGATTTCCGATGATATGGCTGACAAATATTTCACCAGCAAAGACGCAGCTTCGTTTAACCGCGCCCTGACCGGGCTGTATCCGCCAGGTTCTACCTATAAAATGATCACTGCGATGTCGGCCCTCCAGTCAAAAGTCACAACTCCTAACGAGTATGTGTACGATGATATCAGTTCTTTAGGCAGCAGAGATGCCCAGATCCAGGGGTTTGGGGAATGGGGCGGCATGAAATTCGGCAATGTTAATATGTATCAGGCCTTAGCCAAATCCTCAAACATTTACTTTCAAGTGATGGGACGGCGGGTCTTTGATGCTCAGCCGGAACTGATGCGCCAGATCTCGTATGAATTCGGCCTCGGTGTGACCTCAGGGGTGGATCTTCCCGGGGAAGCTAAGGGAATTGCTCCCTCTGAAGAGTGGAAAAAAGCCAATTACCAGCCTTCTTATGACAAGTTGCGTGAGCAGAAGCTGGCGGCGATTGACAGCGACTACAGTGTGCGCATAGCCCAAGCGCCGGATGATGAAAGTAAGAGCAAGCTGGGAAAAGAGCGCGACCGGAAAAAGACAGAGGTGGAAACCTGGTATAAACAAGTAATCCGGGAAAAGGTAGATTGGCATCTCTATGACAGTTTCAATAACTCTATCGGGCAGGGGTATAATGCCTATACTCCTTTGCAATTGGCCAATTATGTGGCAACGCTCGTCAATGGCGGGAAGCATTTCAGTCCGTATATCGTTGATAAGATTATTGATCCTGTTAACGGCTCAGTGGTTTTCGAAAATAAACCTAAAATCTTGAACACGGTCTCAGTTTCCCCGGATAATCTGGAAATCGTTAAAGCGGGGATGCGTGAGGTTACGCGTGGAGGCGGAACTGCCAATTTTATGTCTCTTGAAGTGCCGGAGTTCACCGGCGGAGGTAAGACGGGTACGGCGCAGATCGGGTCTAAGGATACCGTGGCAGAGAACCTTTATAACGGGATGTTTGTGGCTTTTGCCCCGTATGATAATCCGCAGATTGCTTTTGCGGGAGTGGTGGAATATGGCGGTCACGGTGGTAGTACGGCAGGTCTTGTCGCGAAAGCGGCTTTCATGCAGTATTTTGGTTGGAAGTCAACGAATGGGGGTTAAAAAACGAGGAAATTGGTCCTCGTTTTTTTCTTAAGTAAAAAGGGAAATTCCCTTAGTTTGTAGAATCTATTATGACGTTCGGAATTATGAAGAGCACTGGAGGATTTGATTTTTGACGCGGACGGAACATGTAGCCCTTAAAGGAACCCGTGACGGACTTATACTATATTTAGATCCAAGTGCAGCTATTGATGTACTAATGGACGAACTTGACCAACATTTGGGAGAATCAGCCGAGTTCTGGCGCGGAGCAGCAGTGCGCTGTTATGCGGGGGGCAGGGAGTACTCTTCTGAGGAGAAGGAAGGACTGGCCAGCCTCTTACAGAAGCACGCCTTGGAATTGAGCGGCTGGCTTAGCGTACCCGGTAAAGGCCCGGAAAGACAGGCTGTGGTCGCCCTCGAGCATGACCAGCGCGCTCAGGATGAGGGGCAGGCTGAGGGGAAGGCTCTTTTTGTAAAAAGGACGCTCCGTTCAGGGACAAGCATTCAATTCGAAGGACATGTGGTCATCATGGGAGATGTTAATCCTGGAGCGGAAGTGATTGCCACAGGCAACATCATTGTGATGGGAGCCTTGCGGGGAGTCGCGCATGCCGGTGCTACTGGAGACCGCAAAGCGATGGTAAGTGCTTATAACTTGGCTCCGACCCAGCTTAGAATAGCTGATTTGGTCACTCGGGCACCGAAAGATGAAGCGGGATCGGAGGGGCCTGAAGTTGCCCGGATTAAGGACAACCATCTAATCGTAGAAGGGGTTTAATCTAATCGATTACGTTTGAAAGGCAGGTCTAGGTATGGGAGAAGTAATAGTGGTGACATCCGGTAAAGGGGGCGTGGGCAAGACGACAACGTCTGCCAATTTAGGAACAGGGTTGGCATCTGCCGGGCATAAAGTGGTCCTGGTAGACACTGATATCGGCCTGCGCAATTTAGATGTGGTGATGGGACTGGAAAACCGCATCGTTTATGACATTGTGGACGTAACCAGCGGAAACTGCCGCTTAAAGCAGGCTTTAATAAAAGACAAGCGCTTTGAAAATCTGTACCTTCTTCCGGCAGCGCAAACCAAAGACAAAACGGCAGTGAGCCCGGAACAAATGCGGACTCTGGCAGCGGAGCTGAAGGAGGAATTTGATTTCGCGGTTATAGATTGTCCCGCAGGTATCGAGCAGGGCTTCCGCAACGCGATCGCCGGTGCGGATCGGGCCGTTGTGGTGACAACGCCTGAAGTGAGCGCAGTCAGGGACGCTGACCGCATCATCGGTCTTTTAGAAGCTAATGAGCTGCGCAACCCCAAGCTTATCATTAACCGCATCAGACCCCAGATGGTCAAGCGCGGGGATATGATGGACATCTCAGATATTCTTGATATCCTGGCAATTGAGCTTTTAGGTGTGGTGCCTGAAGATGAGAGCATTGTCATCTCAACCAATAGGGGCGAACCCGCAGTGACGGATCATTCCTCAAAGGCAGGGGAGGCGTACCGGAGAATCACCCGCAGGATTCGGGGGGAAGAAGTTCCCTTGATGAACCTCGATGTGCCTGATGGGCTTATGGATAGACTGAAAAGGCTTATAGGAATTAGGTAGCCATGGGCGCAGAGAGGAGGAATCCCCCTTGTTAGAATTCATCAGCCGGATGCTCGGCAGGGAAAACAGTTCCAGCAAAAATGTTGCCAAAGAGCGGTTGCGCCTAGTTCTCGTGCATGATCGGGCCACTATCTCTCCCCACATGTTAAATCAATTAAAAGAGGATTTAATCAAAGTTATTTCAAACTACATGGAAATTGACGAGGTTAATCTCGAAGTTAACTTAAACCAGGATGACCGGGAAGTTGCCTTGGTGGCTAATATTCCCGTCGTTAAAATGAAACGGGATTACGCTACCAAAGGGTAAAAAAGTATGAACATCTAAAGAAACCGGGCGGTACCCGGTTTCTTGGTCTTTAGAGCAAGCAATGTGGTATAATTAAAATGCTCTAATTAAGATAGATGAGGTATGGCTATGATCGATAGAAGGACATTGCGCAATATAGATTTTTTGCTGGTGCTGATTGTATTTTTGCTTTTAGGGGCCAGTCTCCTGATCTTAAGCACGGCTTCCATTAATGTTGTTAAGAACGAGCCTTACCATTATGTGGTATTGCAGGGTGTCTGGATTGGCAGCGGTCTGGTTTTGGCCTTGATGATGGCAGTGATCGATTACCAAAAGTGGCGGCGTTTTAGCTGGTGGATTTATGCTTTTAATTTGGGGTTGCTGCTCGCCGTGTTTTTTGTTGGCTCGGAAGCTAAGGGTGCTACCCGCTGGATTCCGGTTACTTCGACTTTTGGCATTCAGCCTTCAGAATTTGCCAAGATCTTTATCATTATCACTTTTGCAGATTTTCTCGCGCGCAGGGAGGGCAAACTCAACCGTTTTCGCGACTTTATCCCCCCTTTTCTGTATGTAGCCGTACCGATGGCCTTGATTTTCAAACAGCCTGATTTAGGCACGTCCCTGGTGTTTGTCGCTATTTTTATCGGGATGATGTTCATTGCAGGGGCCAATCCCTGGAAATTCGGCGGGCTTTTGTTTGGAGGGGCGGCCATTCTGGCTGTCGCCCTTTGGCTGCACTTTTCCACCAACCTGCCGGGCTGGCTTCAGTTTGCGCAGGGGCTTCCTCTGCCCCTGAAAGATTATCAATTACAGAGGCTGACAATATTCATGAATCCGATGGCTGATACTTCCGGCGAAGGTTATCACATTATTCAGTCCCTGTGGGCCATCGGTTCCGGGGGTCTATGGGGCAAGGGGTATCGCAGCGGGACTCAGGGGCAGCTTAACTTTCTGCCTGAGCACCATACAGATTTTATCTTTTCTGTATTTGGGGAGGAATTCGGGTTTGTCGGGACGGTTACGCTGCTTTTTCTCTTTTGTATCTTGATCGTGCGCGCCGTTGGTATTGCTGTCAGAGCCAGGGATCTTTACGGCATGCTCATTGCGACAGGGATAATTTCCATGTTTACGTTCCATATTCTGGTGAATGTGGGCATGACTTCAGGGATTATGCCGGTGACCGGAATCCCGCTGCCTTTGATAAGCTACGGCGGGAGCACGATGTGGGCGAACATGATTGCGCTCGGGCTGCTTCTGAGCATTAATCTCAGGCGTGAGAGGCTAATGTTTTAGGAGGACTCAAAAACTAATGAACCGTAAAAGTGGACAAGACCACTCTTTACGGTTCTATTTTTTTAAGAATTGGCGTAATCTTGAGTAAACGAAATTTGTCCTACAGAGGGGGTGAAGGTGTTGAACCCGTTTGAACGCTGGGATGATTGGGAATGGGAGCGGGCCGCGCACGAGGTGGGCAAAGAACGGGGTTATGCCCATAACCGGCAGGAGGGGCAGCGGGCTCCTTCAAGCCGGTTCCGCTGGGGAAATTTGAGCTGGACAGGCAGGCAAAAACGCACCCTCATGGCTGCCTTATTTTTTCTAACTGTATTCTTCAGCGCCAATAACAGCGATCCGGTTTCCAAAGCAGTCCACGGAATTTACCGCACGGCTATGGACTCAGGGAATTTTTACACGGCCTTAAATGGCATGGCTAAAGAAGCCGTAGGCTTGGGCATATCTCCTCAGAGCATGCCGGTGGATGTGAAAATGCAGGGGAAATTTCAGCCCCCTGTATCAGGTCCGGTGATGGCGGAGTTTGGTAGCACAGACTCTCAAGGGCGGGTGCATAACGGAATTGACATCAGCAGCGCTTTGGGGACGCCTGTGGCTGCACCCTATGCAGGAGTGGTGGTCCTCGTAGGGGAGGAGTCCCAATTAGGGAGGCTCGTTAAATTAGACTTTGGGGATGGATGGACAGCTGTGGTCTCGAACTTCGGCGATATCGCGGTTGCCCAGGGGCAGCGGGTGGAAAGAGGGCAATACCTGGGGGCTGTGGGGCTGTCCGCTGCTCTCAAAAAGCCGTGGCTCCATTTTGAATTGCGCAAGAACAGCAAGGCTGTAAATCCTGTACCTTATCTAATTCCACGAGCGAATTAGAGATTCACACTGATAGGATAGCATTTAAGCGGGCAGGTGGTCGTTGTTGGAAGTGGGGAAAATAGCCGGAATTCAGGTGCGCATTCACCCGAGTCTCCTTATCATGTTGGCTTTATTCGGGGTCCTGGGCTTACTGGCCCAGGCTCTTATGGTCTTTGCGCTGGTGCTGGGGCATGAAGTTGCTCATTTGCTGGCAGCGAGGGCTTTTGGCTTTAAAGTCATAGGCTTGGAACTGTTTCCTTACGGCGGGACCGCGTACTTTGATGATCTTTTCGAAGGCAGGAAGTGGGAGGAAAGTATGATGGCTCTGGCAGGGCCATTCTTCAATCTAATCCTGCTGTTCGCCGCCCAGTTTGGGCGCTGGGAGGGGCTCCTGTCGGGAGCATGGGCCGAAGATTTTGTGAGGTTTAACTTATATTTGGCGGCTTTTAATCTCCTGCCGATTTTGCCTTTGGATGGCGGGCGGGTAGTGAGGGCAGTCCTGGCCGAAAGCCTGGGGTTTGTGCGTGTCACTAAGAGTCTGGCCTGGGCCGGCAAGCTTACCGGTGTAGTCTTTGCTCTTGTCGGGCTGGCTTGGGCCGCTAAAGGTGCTTGGAATGAAGGTCCGCTTACGCTGATAGTCCTCGGAGTTTTCTTCTGGCTGGCAGGGAGTAAGGAAGTAGCGACTGCAAGAATAACTTTTTTAAGGCAGTTAAGCCACAAGAAAGAGGAACTGGTCGCCAAGGGACTCATGAAAAGCAAGTGGGTAACAGCCCGTGCGGATACACCGGTCGTTCGAATTGTCGAGGAACTTACTCCGGACAGGTACACTCTGATCTCACTGGCTGATGAAGAATTTGAACTGGGCAAAACTTTGACCGAGAGCCAAGTTTTAGAAGGGATGCTGCGCGAAGGGATATACTATCCTGTAGGGAAGCTATAAGCCGCTGTGGCAAGCTGCCTTGCCGAGACAGTCCACTGGACTGTCTCGCACCACGCGCCGGATGCTCGAACAGCGTGAAGCTGTTCGCCGAAGGATGAGCTTGTCGACTTTGCTACCGCGCCAAACCTTTGGGTAATACCTGATGTGCGCCGCTCCTGTGCCGTCCTGGCACCCGCGGCATCAGTCCATCCTTGGACTAGTCCCGGTGGCGCGGCTTAACGCTTCGTCGCCTGCGCTCACAACGATTCCTCAGCCGTATAGCAGCCCTTGAGAGTCGTGACTCTCCACTGGAGAGTTACGTCTCTGCTCGAACGGTTCGCTCTGCAAGGCAACTTGCCTGTTCCCGTATAATGGAAAACTGCCTTCATCTGTCTCAGTCTAAAACTGGAAATCTTCTCCTGACTGTGCTATAATAATAATTCATAGTTTCGAGTATTACCTTAGGAAATTCTCGATAGGAATTATTATGACTGGCACGAGGAGGCAGGCTTTCCGAAATGAGCATGATGACCGCGGCGGGGATTCGCCAGCAGATAGAGCGGTTTTTGCCGCAAGTGTCCAAACCTAACCGGTATTTAGGAACGGAATGGAATTCCATCCATAAGGATTGGGATCAAACCACTGTACATATGGTTTTTGCTTTCCCCGACGTTTACGAGGTCGGGATGTCCCATCTTGGTACCCGCATTTTGTACCATTTGGTTAACTCTTTTCCAGAGTTTGTGTGCGAGCGTACTTTTGCCCCCTGGGTGGACATGGAGGAAAAGATGCGGGACAGGGATATCCCGCTCTATGCTTTGGAATCTTTTCGCCCATTAAAAGAGTTTGACGTGGTAGGATTTACCTTGCAATATGAGATGAGTTTCAGCAATATCCTAAACATGCTTGACCTAGCCAGGATTCCGCTGCGGACCGCTGCGCGCACAGAAGAAGACCCGTGGATCATTGCGGGCGGACCGTGCGCCTATAACCCGGAGCCACTGGCGCCGTTTATCGATTTCTTTCTGATCGGGGAGAGCGAGGAACAACTCCCGCAAGTCCTTAAACTGATCGAAGAGCAGAAGGAGCAGCCGCTTGGTCGCCAGGAGTTCCTGCACAGAGTGGCTCAGGTACAGGGAGTGTATGTCCCTGAACTTTATCAAGTTTCCTACAAGCCTGATGGCCGCCTGGAGAAAATATCTCCGGTTACGGGTGTGCCCGCAGTGGTAGAGAAAGCGCTTGTTACCGACCTCGATCAAGCCTTTTTTCCCACCAACCCGATTGTCCCCTATATGGAAATCGTGCATGACCGCATGATGCTCGAAGTGATGCGCGGGTGCACGCGGGGCTGCCGTTTCTGCCAGGCGGGTATGATTTACCGCCCGGTGCGCGAACGCTCCCCTGAAATACTGCTTACCCAGGCTGAAGAGCTAGTGCGCTCTACCGGGTATGAAGAAGTGTCCCTTACTTCCCTTTCGACCGGGGATTATACCTGCGTGCAGCCTGTGATCCGAGAGATTATCTCGAAGTATGGTCCGCAGAGGATCGGGGTGTCCCTACCATCGCTTAGGCTTGATTCCTTTGACGTTAAGCTAGCAGAGGAAGTGCAAAAGGTTCGTAAATCCGGCCTTACATTTGCCCCGGAAGCGGGGACCCAGAGGCTTCGGGATGTAATCAACAAAGGGGTGACTGAAGAAAACCTGCTTGAGGCGTCCGAGACAGCTTTTAAGGCGGGTTGGTCTTCGATAAAACTTTATTTTATGATTGGCCTGCCTACGGAAATGCAGGCTGATCTGGACGGAATTGCGGACTTGGCTAAAAAAGTGGCTGACTTAGGCAGTAAACAAGGCCGCCGCAATGTGAAGGTAACCGTGTCAACCAGTTCGTTTGTGCCCAAAAGCCATACCCCGTTCCAGTGGGAACCTCAGGAAGGAATGCGTTCCCTTGAGGAAAAGCAGCAATATCTGCGCACGAAATTAAAGGACAGGCGCATTAAATATAATTACCATGATGTGAACACCAGCTTCTTGGAAGCGGTATTTGCCAAGGGAGACAGGCGGCTGGCGGAGGTGCTGGAGTGGGCATTCAGGCAGGGCTGCCGCTTTGACGGCTGGTCAGAGCAGTTCCGGTATGACACCTGGCTTCAGGCTTTTGCTGAACTCGGAGTAGATCCCCATTTTTACGCACACAGGACCCTGGATTATGATGATGTTTTGCCCTGGGATCACTTGGACAGCGGGGTGAGCAAACGCTTCCTCATGGAGGAACACCACCGCGCCCTCCGGGGCACACGGACTTTAGATTGCCGCCAGGATGACTGCACAGGGTGTGGAATCTGCCCGGGCAGAGGGGTTCAGGTTGATTTGAAAGGGTGAATGTGATGAAGGTGAGAATAGCCTATAGCAAATTGGAAGAATCCAAATACATCGCTCATCTTGATCTGGCCAGGGTCTTTGAACGCGCGATGCGGCGGGCTGGGGTTCCCGTGGCGTATTCCGAAGGGTTTAACCCGCATCCTAAGATTTCTTTCGGTTCTGCCCTGGCAGTAGGGGTTGAGGGGGAGAAAGAGTATGTTGATGTGGAACTGCAACGGGAAATGGACATCGGGGAGGTCTTAGGAAGGCTTCAGGAACAACTGCCTAAAGGGATCAGGCTTCTTGAAGGCAGAGTTGTGGCACCGGGAAGCAAAGCCTTGATGGCTGTCTTGAATTCTGCGAGCTATCGGGTGCGCCTGGCGATGGCCTTGCCCATAACCTATGAGCGCTTGCAGGAAGCTCTTGACGCTTGGCTTGCGCAGAAACATGTTACTTATTCCCGCTACAGCAAAAAAGGTCCGACTGAGAAGGACATTAGACCTCTGGTCAAATCCCTCACAGGAGAGATCAAAGGAGAGGAAGTTTTCCTGGAACTAGAAGTCGAAGTTGGTTCCCAGGGAGGAGTCAGACCGGAAGAAGTGATGCGCAGCCTGCGCGAGTTGGAAAACTTGCCTTTGGATTTAGATAGTATTTACATCAAGCGGACAGGGATTTACGTGAGTTATCAGGGGCAAAGTTTTTCTCCCTTTGAACATGAAGACTTTGAACTGGACCGTTCAAAGCGGGAGGCCAGATGACCGAAAGGCTCTTAGGGGGAGCAAAAATTGAAAGAAATTATCTTAGAAGGACAGGATAAACGTCTGCGGGCCGCCCTTTTTGAAAACGGAGTGTTGATGGAAGTGTTTGAGCAAGAAGGGGAGCACTCGCGGCTGGTGGGCAATATCTACAAAGGGCGGGTAGAGAACATTCTGCCCGGGATGCAAGCGGCCTTTGTCGACATTGGGCTTGAAAAGAACGCTTTTCTCTACGTCGGGGATGCAATTCCCCAGCGCTACCTGGAAGAGGAAGAAAGCGCTAGTGCCCCTAACCAGGTGCGGGTTGAACTCATATTGAAGTCGCGTCAGGAGCTTTTGATTCAGATTCTGAAGGAACCTGTCGGAACCAAAGGGGCGCGTATTTCCACCAACCTTACCCTTGCCGGGCGGTACGTGGTGTTAATGCCTAACCTGGATTATGTAGGGGTATCCCGTAAAATCCAGGAGGGTGAGGAACGGGAACGGTTGCGCGCTTTAGCCGGTACCCTCAAGCCTCCAGGGATGGGGATAATTGTGCGTACGTTGGCGGAAGGTTTGAGTGAAGCTGAGCTTGAACATGATATTTCCCGGGTGGCTGAGCTGTGGGCGGGGATTCAGTCCAAGATTCCGCATGTGTCTGTGCCCGGGCTGGTATATCAGGATTTAGACTTAGTGGAACGCCTGGTGCGGGATTTGATTGATCGGGATGTGGAACGGATAACGGTTGATCAGGAAAGTCTGGCTTCTCTCCTGCGCTCGTCCCTACGCGCAATCGGGCATGCTGCTGCAGGTGCCGTGTGTGTGGAGGTGCGGGGGAAGCTGTTTGAACACTATGATGTGGATTATGAGATCAAAAAGGCTCTCCAGCCCAAAGTATGGCTGAAAAGCGGCGGTTATCTCGTGATTAACCAGACTGAGGCTTTAACTACGATTGATGTTAATACCGGCAAGTATGTCGGCAAACATTCCCTCGAAGAAACAGTTCTACATACTAATTTGGAGGCTGCGGGAGAAATCGCGCGCCAGCTTCGGTTGCGCAACCTGGGCGGAATTATAATTATCGATTTAATTGACATGACCCTGGAAGAAGACAGGCAGCGGGTACTCGAGACCTTAAGTTCATACTGCGGGCAGGACAAGATTAAGTGCGACGTGCTCGGGCTTACCCGCCTTGGACTGGTGGAAATGACGCGCAAGAAAGTCGGGCAAACCCTGGCAGACCGTTATACTAAGCCCTGCGCATCCTGTGGTGGGAGCGGACGTACGCTTGTGTCCTCCTTGACGGGAATAATGCCACAGACTCCCCTTTTAACTTAAAAGGGAGAGTTTTTTTGTACCGAAGTATAAAATAGTAGTTCTAAAGAATCCCTCAAAATATTACCCCTGTTGAGCAAGAGACCATCTGTTTCAGACATAAAAAATTATAATAAAGGAAAACTTTTGCATATGTCGAAAATAATCTTGAGGTGATATAATGCTAGCCAAGGAACTTATGGAGCAAGCAAAAGTTATATTAACACCCGATAATTATGTTACTGATGCTCTTCCAATATTGCAAAAAGTAGGTTTAACCTGTTCCCCGGTTCTCGAAAATGGAGAATACTTGGGCATGTTGTCTTTAAGTTTCATAACGCTCGCAGCATTACAGCAAAATAAATTTATCAAAGTCAGAGAAGTTGTTGACTTAAATTGGCCTGTTGTTTCTCCAAATACTTTGATAGAAGAAATAAATGATTCTGTTGTAGAACTATTTCCGGTAACCACCGATAAAAAACTCCTTGGAGTTTTGCCTATAACCAGAGTATTTAGGGCTTTGCAACTTCAACTAAAAAGTCAATTTAATGCAAATAAAGTTCTTGAAGCACTTATTGATTCATCGTATGATGGTATTTATATTACTGACGGTCAAGGAATTACTTTGGCAATTAACAAAGCTACGGAACGTATTACAGGCCTGTTTGCAAAAGACTTAGTTGGAAGAAACATGAAAGATCTTGTTAAGGAAGGAGTATTTAGTGAATCTGTTACCTTAAAAGTACTTAAAGAGAAAAAATCAATTACTTTAGTTCAGCGCTTAATCAATGGCCGTAGAACATTAGTGACCGGTAATCCGGTATTTGATGCAAACGGGGAAATCATTAGGGTAATTACTAATGTACGAGATACGACTGAATTGAATAGATTACGTGAAGAACTTGAACAGTCCCGCCAATTAACTCCCCTGCGGATAAAGGAAATACAAATCATTGATATCGTTGCTCAGAGCAAAGAAATGTTAGATGTTTTAGATCTGGCACTTCTCGTAGCAAGAGTAGATACTCCTGTTCTAATATTAGGAGAAACTGGAGTAGGAAAAGAAGTAATTGCCCAGCTGATTCACCGTGGAAGTAGTCGCCATGAAAAAGGTTCGTTTATAAAACTTAACTGCGGTGCCATACCTGAAGAACTGTTAGAATCAGAATTGTTCGGGTATGAGTCGGGGGCTTTTACCGGAGCCCGCAAAGAAGGAAAGCCAGGCATTTTCGAACTTGCCAACGAAGGGACCCTGTTTCTAGATGAAATTGCGGACCTACCTCTAGTGTTACAAGTCAAGTTGCTACGAGTTCTTCAAGATCAGGAATTTATGCGTGTTGGCGGTATTAAACCAATAAGGGTAAATGTAAGGATACTAGCTGCCACAAACAAAGACTTGGAAAAACTAATTCAAGCCGGCGAATTTCGCGAGGATCTTTTTTACCGGATGAACGTAATTCCCATCTATGTTCCACCCTTAAGGACTAGAAGGGAGGATATTAGCTCCCTATTAGATCATTATTTACATGTTTTTAATAAAAAATATTCTGTTAACAAAGAATTCTCAGAGCAGTTTCGTTCAGACCTCATTTCGTATAACTGGCCAGGCAATGTACGCGAATTAGCAAACCTGACGGAAAGGCTTGTTATTACCTCAAGAGAAAATACAATTTCACTTAACCATTTACCTTCTGAATATAGAAAAGCTTTCAAAGTTAACGAAGACATTAAAATAACCGACATGTCATTAAGAAAGGGGATTGCCAACCTTGAAAAAGAATTGATAACAAGGGCACTGCATACTTATAGAAGTACCTATAAAGCTGCTAAAGCTTTAGGCATGAGTCAATCCTTCGTTGCCCGTAGAGCAAAAAAATACGGATTATCAAATTATAATGACAGGGAGACTTATTGAGTCTCCCTGTCATTATAATTTTAACGCTATTAATAAAGCAAACTCTTAAGTGTTAAGCAATTCTTAATGCCCACAAGACTTGCTAAAAACTATTGATACTTAAAAAGAGCTCTGATCAGGGCTT
The DNA here is from genome assembly GCF_054657415.1 of Paradesulfitobacterium aromaticivorans. NCBI lineage: Bacteria > Bacillati > Bacillota > Clostridia > Eubacteriales > Peptococcaceae > Paradesulfitobacterium > Paradesulfitobacterium aromaticivorans. The sequence continues at coordinate 1,650,799 of NZ_BAAHYT010000010.1, forward strand.
TTTTTAAGTCTCAATAGTTTGGCACAGAACTTGCTAGATTATATTCAGTAGATTTCAAATATTTATTCTTAATTGACCATTAAATATTTTCGAAATTGGAGGTGTTAGAAACTGAATGTGATCCAATTTTGGAAACAAATAAAGAGGAGGGTAATAAAAGTTGGGACGTAAAATTAAAGTGGCATCAGTCCAAGCTGCGCCGGTGTTTATGGACAAAAAAGCAACAATTGAAAAATTTTCTTCACTCATTGAGGAGGCTGGCAAGGAGGGAGCAGAACTAATTGTCTTCCCTGAAACCGCCATCCCAACTTATCCGTATTGGAGAGGCAGTTTTGGTTACACTTCTCCCGAAACCGCCAAATTATGGCGCGATACAGTAATTGAATTCTATAATAACTCGATTTTAGTTCCTAGTAAGGATACCGAATTACTCAGTAAAGCTGCGGCTAAAGCAAACGCTTATTGTGTAATAGGAATTAACGAAATCGATGATCGTGCAGGAAGTGCTACGCTTTACAATACGATGCTCTTCTTAGACCGCAGGGGCAGTGTGTTGGGTAAGCACCGGAAGTTAATGCCCACTCACCAAGAAAGAATTTTTTGGGGGCGCGGAGATGCCAGCGATGTCACGGTATTTGAAACAGACATCGGGCGCATCGGTGGTCTAGTCTGTTATGAAAATCATATGACTCTAGCCAAAGCAGCACTTGCTATGAAAGGTGAAGAAATTCATACAGCCTCATGGCCGGGATGGTGGAACTACGTTGGAGAGAGCAAAGCTGTAAAAGACATGTCCGGAACAGTAGGACCCCTCCATATGTGTGATATTGATTCAGCAGTGCGGGAATACGCTTTCGAAACTCAAACTTTTGTCATTAGCTCAAGTATGTATATGACGGAAAATATGGTGCCAGATACTTTTCCTTATAAAAAACAAACAAATTGGAATTGGGCCGTAGGTGGGAGTTCAATTGTAAATCCCTTTGGGATGTATCTTGTTGAACCGGTTTTTCATCAGGAAACAATAATTTATGCAGAGATTGACCTTGATGATAGAATCGTAGCTAAAAATATCTTTGATGCTATGGGTCATTACACACGCTGGGATGTATTTTCCCTTCGTATAAGGCAAAGTGATATCTCCCCTGTTGAATCAATGAATGGACACACTGAGCGCGGTCAAATCACTTATAACACATTAGAAGAAATTGCTGCAAAATGCAAGGTACCTATGGATAAACTCGATGAAATTGTCAAAGAACTTGCCAAAAAACAACTAATAGTAAATTAAGGACATAGTGAGAAAGGAGTTTTATACAATGAGACTGAGAAAACACAGCGGACATAAATTGTTATCAATATTATTAATCTTGGTACTTATACTTGTTTCTACAGGTTGCGGAAACCAGCAAACTACGGGAGGCGGGGGAGACTCTAAAGACATTAAAATCGGAGTACTCTTACCTTTAACCGGCGCACTTGCCAAGATTGGCGAGAATAATAAAAACGGTTATGAGCTTGCTGTTAAAGAAATTAACGAAAAAGGTGGAATTAAAGCGCTTGGTGGAGCTAAGTTAAAACTCGTATACGGAGATAGCCAAGGTAAACCTGATGTTGGAGTCAGTGAAACGGAACGATTAATTCAGAATGAAAAGGTAGTCTTAGTAACCGGGGCATTCCAGAGCAACGTTACGATCCCTACGACTCAAGTTGCTGAACGATTACAGACGGTCTATTTGAACCCCGTTGCTATCGCAGACTCGATTACTAACCGTGGATTCAAATATACTTTCCAGATTAATGCCAAAGCTAGTTGGTTCGCTCGGGATCAAGTAAACTTCCTTGATTACGTTGCCAAAGTTACGAACAAAAAGCCACAAAAGGTTGCTCTTTTATACGAAAATACAGATTTTGGACAATCTACTGCTGCGGGTCAAAAGAAATACTTAGCTGAAAAAGGTTATGATATTGTAGCCGATGTTTCTTATCCAGCAGGTGCCGCTGATCTTACAACAGAATTGTCAAAAATTAAAGTTGCTAATCCGGATGTTGTGCTACAAGTTTCTTATATAGCCGATGCAATCCTTATTGCAAAAACAAAGGACCGTTTAGGAATAAAGGTTCCCTTTGTAGACAGTGCCGGTGGTTCTGCTGACCCCGCCTTCATCCAATCAGTAAAAGAATTAGGTAACGGATGGTTTACAATCAATCAATTTAATAAAGATCTTCCCGGGTCCAAAGAACTAAATGATAAATTTAAGGCTGCATATGGAACCGATATGAATGGACACGCAGCGCTTGATTACCAAGCGATGTTTGTACTTAAAGAAGTATTAGAGAAACAAGCTTCTGTTGACAAAGAAGCTATTCGTAAAGGTTTAAGCGAAATCCAGATGGGAGCAGGGCCTAGCTTAATTATGCCTTATGAGAAACTCAGCTTTAATTCAACAGGTCAAGCTTCTTCAAGTCTGATCATCACTCAGATCCAAAATGGCGAACATGTTACTGTTTGGCCAGAAAAATTTGCTACAGTAAAACCTAACTTTTATAACTAACCAATGCCCCGTCAATTAAAGAAGGCATAACCATAGATTTTACTCTATGGTTATGCCTAACAAATAACTTACAACAAAGGGGGGCTATTCGTGCAAACACTAATATTTCAAAGTTTGGTCATGGGGATTTTACAGGGAAGCATTTATTCTTTAATAGCAATGGGGCTTAGCCTTATCTTTGGGGTAATGAAAATTATTAATTTTGCCCATGGTGAATTCCTTATGGTTTCAATGTATGCTTCCTTTTTCCTTTTTACTTTTTTTAATATCGATCCCTATTTATCAATTGTGTTCACCATTCCTTTTCTTTTTGCTTTCGGGGCACTAATCTATTGGTTTCTTATCAAACCTATTCTGAAAGCTCCTGAAAGCAGTCAAATACTGTTAACAGTAGGCATCGGATTGATATTACAAAATCTTGCCCTTTCCCTATTTTCGCTTGATTACCGGACTATTTCCCTTGATTACGCACAAATAAAGTTTACACTAGCAGGTGCTGTTATAGGCCTGCCGTATCTCATCGCTTTTATAATTTCCGGGTTAGTGGCTTTAACACTATTTTATGTTATGGGAGAAACAGAATTTGGTCGCCAAATCAGGGCTGCTGCCGAAGATCCTGATGCCGCTTCCCTGGTTGGAATCAATGTAAAACGAGTATTCACTTTATCTTTCGGCTTGGGAATTGCAAGTCTAGCTGTTGCGGGAGGAGTACTGGTTCCCCTCTATTACACATCTCCAGAAGTTGGTGCGCTTTTTTCCTTAAGAGCCTTCGTAATTGTTGTTTTAGGGGGAATGGGAAATATGACCGGGGCTTTTTGGGGAGGGCTAATCATTGGATTAGTGGAAGCTTTAGGTTCAATAATTATGCCGGGTTCTCTGGCCCCTATTTTAACATTTATTGTTTTCATTGCTTTGCTGGCACTTAGACCACAAGGGTTATTCGGAGGTGCAAAGCTATGATAACCGGAAACAAATTTACTATTCTTTTTCTGATGAGTTTCGGAGCTATTTTAATAATTGCCCCTGCTTTCGTAAGTAGTTATGAGTTAAACACTTTATTAATGATGTTATTCTATGGATATTTGGCAAGCTCTTGGAATATTGTTGGCGGATACGCTGGCCAACTTTCTTTAGGTCATGCCCTTTTTGTTGGGGTAGGTGCTTATTCTTCAACTTTTTTATTTATTCAATTCGGACTTACTCCCTGGATAGGAATGATTATTGGAGCCCTCCTAGCCACCCTTTTAGGCGCTTTTTTAGGGTTTTTAAGCTTTCACTATCAAATTAAGGGACCATATTTTGCTTTGGTTACTCTGGCTTTAGCTCAAGTGTTTCTCTATCTGACCCTTAACATAAAAAAGCTAGGTGCAGCCAGCGGGTTAATAGTACCTACAAAAGGGAATGCTCCTCTTTTATTCCAGTTCCAGAACAGAGTTATTTACTACTATATAATGCTTATTATGCTTGCTTTAGTCATTGGAATTACAGCATTTATCCTTCGGCGTCGTATAGGATATTATTTCCTAGCACTCCGCGAAAATGAAAGTGCCGCTCAAGCCTTGGGGATCAATGTGATGAAATATAAAATCTTTGCAGTAGGGCTCAGCGCATTCTTTTCTGCCATAGGTGGAAGCTTCTATGCTCAATATTTTATGTTTATTGATGCTCCTTCAGTCATGGGGTTAGCCCTTTCTACTGATATTGTAATTTTTGCTGTGATTGGCGGTGTTGGCACTCTCCTTGGTCCTTTAATCGGTTCCGTTGTATTAGTAACGGTTGGAGACTTCACCCGTTCACTGTTTGCTTCAACCCTTTCCGGTAGTGGTTTAAGAAGTATTCACGTGATCGTATACGGTATCTTTTTAATTTTCATAATTCTATTTATGCCCAAAGGTATTGTTGGTTGGATCAAAGATTTAATTGTATCTAAAAGGGGGAAAGCAAAAGGTGTTGCTGTCAGCGGAAAACTTAACTAAGGTTTATGGTGGTTTAGTAGCAGTTAACCATTTGTCTTTCCACGTAGAAGAAGGGGAAATACTCGGTGTGATAGGCCCTAACGGAGCAGGCAAAACCACTTGTTTTAGACTGATTTCCGCCTTTGAATCCCCCACCCAAGGAAGAGTTATTTTCAAAAATCGAAAAATCTCTGGAATGCGTCCTGACCAAGTATGCAAACTTGGGATGTCGCGTACCTTTCAGATCACGGAGCCTTTTCCAAATATGACTGCCTTAGAAAATGTAATGGTCGGGGCTTTTATCCGTTATCCATCCACTCGTGCAGCCACTCGAAAGGCAGAAGAAGTATTAGAACACATGGGAATGAGCCCAAAGGCCCATATTGCTGCCAAAAACTTAACCCTAGCAGACCACAAGTTATTGGAAATCGCCAAAGGATTAGCCACTGAACCGTCCCTTATGTTACTCGACGAAGTAATGGCCGGGTTAACACCAACAGAGGTCGAAGAATTAATTGCTCTTATTAAACAACTGCGTGACTCTGGAACTACTTTTCTTATGATCGAACATGTAATGCAGGCAGTTATGGCCCTTGCAGACCGGGTTGTGGTCTTGCATAATGGTGAAAAAATTGCAGAAGGCTCTCCGTCCACAGTTACCTCAAACAAAGAAGTAATTAAAGCTTATCTAGGAGAGGAGGGGGTTACAATTGCTTGAAGTTAAAAACCTAAATGCCGGGTACGGACGGGTACAAGTGCTGGCAAACGTTTCTCTCCAGATTAACCAAGGCCAAATTATTTCCATTTTAGGAGCTAACGGTGCGGGTAAAAGCACTCTCATAAAATCAATTTCCGGCTTAGTACGTCCAGCATCCGGTAAAATTCTTTTCCATGGTAAGGATATAACTCATTTGCCTCCTCATCAAATTGTCGCCGTCGGCATCTCCCAGTGCCCTGAAGGCCGAAGAATATTCGGGCAAATGAGTGTCTTAGAAAATCTATTGGTCGGAGCCTCTCATTCTGAAGTTAAAAAAGACCGTTCCCAAACCCTCAAAGAAGTTATGGATATTTTTCCCCGACTCAGAGAACGAACCAATCAAAAAGCAGGCTCGCTTTCAGGTGGCGAGCAACAAATGTTAGCTGTGGGAAGAGCTTTAATGGCTAAACCACAATTATTACTTTTAGACGAACCCTCCTGGGGGTTGGCCCCTCTTTTAGTATCTGAACTATTTAATGTAATTAGACAGCTAAATCAGAAAGGGCTTACAGTGGTTCTTATTGAACAAAATATTCAACAAGCATTAAAAATTTCCCATCACGGCTTTGTCTTAGAAAATGGCCGCCTAGTTCTGGAAGGAACCGGGGATGAATTGCTAACAAACTCCGAGACAAGAAAAGCTTATCTAGGAATGTAATAGAGACTTGCTAATACCCAATTTGTTCTTCTCAGTGGTGAATTTGATAGTACTACCTGCGCAGTTTTGGCTTGTAAAGAATTTGGAAATGAAAATATTATTGCGCTGACATTATATTATGGACAAAAACATGCTAAAGAAATTGAGTCTGCAATAGCCGTGACCCCCAGTGTTTTAAACACTGCCCATTATATCATTAATTACCCGGATCCTTGCCGGTAGCGAATTGCCTGCAGGGATATGTTCAGGCCAAAGAGGCTCAACCTATAGCAATGAATTCTATGTGCACTGTATTTGCGGAGTCGGAAGTGATCAGTCTCTTGGCCAACGGCAATCCCAAAGAAGAAGTGGTAGCCGGGCTTTTTAAAAGTACGGCCAAACGCCTGGCCTGTTTTGCTGAAACCCTGGGGAAGCCCAAACCATTGATCCTTTCGGGCGGAGGGGCACATTATGCTCTGGCTGGCTCGCTATTTGGAACAAGACCTCTGCTCTTTTGTATGCGATAGATTTCTTGAACGACATTTTCATAAACTGATAGATAGTATATAATGAAGAAAAGAATTACCTTGATTTGAAGAATAAGAGCTATTAGGAGGCCAACCACAATGCTACGGAGATTTAAGGTTATCCTGGAACAAAACGCAAGCGGTGGCTTTACCGTTACTGTACCTGCACTGCCGGGATGTGTTACTCAGGGGAGAAACCGCGAAGAGGCTCTGGAACATGTTCAGGAGGCCATAGGTGGTTTTCTGGAAGCACTGCAGATTGAAGGACTACCGATCCCTGAGGGTGATCTAGATATAGCGGAAGTGCAAGTGAGTTATGGGCAATGAGCAGAATGCCGAGAGTAGAGGGAAAAGACGTTGTTAGCGCTATGAAAAGGGCGGATTTCCGGATTTCTCATATCCGGGGCAGTCACCATTATTTGCGTCGTGCGGATGGTAACCTGGTTTGTGTGCCAGTACATGTCGGCGTTATTCTAGACATAAAAACGCTAAAGAGTATTCTGGAACAGGCTGGATTAACCATAGATGAACTTATCGAATTACTCTAAGCGACAAACAAAAACGAGCCGCTTATTCCTTGAGAACCCAAAGTAGAGGCCTATGGTTTGGTACTGGTAAAAGCCGGTCTGTCTCCAGAAAAAAATAATTGAGGTTGGCATGAACAATTTTTATTATGTTAGCAGGAAATCTGAATTGAATGGAGAATCATAGCTGTACGTTCGTAGCTGTACGTTCGGCTAAGGAAATCTACTCCCGATAGAGAATCGGCAAGTTAATCAAGAGAAAAGCGCCGTAGACCGCCCATGGAAGCGAAAGTTCCTCGGGTTAAGCTTCTATACCGGCAAACAGGTCGGCATTCGTCGCGCGCCCAAGACTATCGAACGGCTAAAGAACGATTTAGCCTTTTGAACTTTTCGGGGCTAAATACCTAAGCTCGTTTCCGGGAAATTCCTTGTTGAAGCGAAAGACATTGCGCGGCTTGCCTTTGGTTGTAATTAGTTCCTTACCTGCCACTTCAATCACCTGGTGGGCGGCCAGATGCTGTAAAATGCGACGGGCGTTGCGGATGCTGGTGGAGAGCACTGTTGCCACATCATACGCCGTAAAGAATTCGCTTTTCATATCGAGAATCGAGCGAATTGACTTCTCAAGCAAAGTCGGGCTTAAGCCGGACCTGGATGCCAGTTCCAGTAAAGCAGGCTCAGTAATACTTAGCCTGCGGGGGGCTGCACTCGCTGTCCCCAGAGGCCCGAGGATTGATTTGTTGGGCAGGCAGACAAAGCAGGAATTGTCAGCGGTTTCCCGTGACTTCTGCAAAGCGATTCTGGCATGGTAACCGGCGATGGACGCGGTGTTGGCGATACCCACACCCAAGTGCAAAACGAGCGAAGTCTGCTCCAAAAGTGTGCCTAAAAGGGGCATTAAGGTCAGGGAATCCGTCAATTTTTCAAACAGCTCGCGCGTAGTTACGATCACGAACTGGTCGCGCACACTGCGGGTAAGGTTTCCTTCTACTTCTTGCGTAAACTTGAGAATTTTTCGCTCCAAGTCCAGGAGTTTCTCATGGATCTGCACGGTAGTTAATGACATTTCATTTACAAGCGTGGCTTCGATCATCACCACGACCAATTGATTCGCTTTGTTAATGACACTTGTGCTAATAAGTTGCGCTCTTTCCAGGGCATCCAGGACGGCAGAGCGCGGGGTAGTGATACGGACGACCGGCACTCCTGCTTCAGTAAGCTTTTGATAAGCAGACTGCAAGCAGGTAAAGGCCAAGGTCGTTTTTTGTTCGCGGTAAAGTTTAGCATGGAAATCGATAAATGCTTCGTTAGAAATAGGGTTGCTGTATTGGAGCGCATACAGTTCTTGTGTCTCAAGTCCTAATTCGCTTAAAGTCTCTTTGACTTCATGCTTGGTAATCGTGTCGATGCTGATGCGGCTAAGATCCGCCCCGTTTTGTACGGCCTTAAAGAAAGCCTTAAACAATGCTTTGCCGCCGGAGGGTATATAAAACATCGGAAATTGATTCTGGTATACCTCATATGCCCTCATGTACGGGATCGGCCCGGTGAAGAGCACGCCGTCAAAATATCCGGAGCTGGCGGCGACCGTGGCAACAGCATCTTCCGATGATGTGTATGGCCGCGGAATTAAGTTAAGGTTTTGAAACAGATCTGCGAATTCCATGACAGCTCTTACATTGTCTTCTGGTCCTACAATGAGCAGGCGGAAGTTGTCTTCCACACTAAGATCCTCCTTCGCCGGGCATGTGCGTTAATCAGCTATGTTCTTATTAATTATAACTACTCCGCTAACTTAATGTAAAGGCGGACAATTCTCAGACGGATGATTCTCATACCCTGATTAACCGATGACGGTTTGCACAAATTTTACAAAAATTTATGGGTGTCGGCAGGAATTTCACCGAGGATGTCGTATAATATCATTAACGGAAGACTTACGGTAAAATGCCGTAAATAATTTTAAGAGGAGGTTTTTTACATTGAGCGCATGGGACAGACTGAAGTTTCTCATTTTTGGCGCACCGATGGAAGGGGAAGATGATATCCGGCCTTTTGGTATGGATAAGCGCAAGTACAACTTGCTTGATATCTTCCTTATCTTTTCCGGAACGCAAATTGCGATTTCCTTTTTTGTGGTCGGTGCCGGGACTGTTCAAGGACTTACGGTGTTGCAGGCTTTTGTTGCGGTTTTTCTTGGTTATGGCATTGTCGGTGGCCTTATCGTGGGTTTTATCGGCAAAATTGGGTTCAATGAAGGGATACCGACCATGGTTGCTACCCGTTCCGCTTTTGGTATCCGTGGGTCCATCCTTCCCGTCATCATTACATTTATTGAGTTAACCGGTTGGACTGCGGTGCAAGTAGCTCTGGGCGGAAGCGCCCTAAATACCTTGATCGTGTCTGTGAACCCGGCTTTACAAAGCAATGCCACGCTCATTATCTCGGTAGTTATCATCGGCTTGGCCACGCTTTTAATTGCCACCCGCGGTGGGCGGACCATTAAGAAGATGAGCGATTTAGTTGTGCCAATTTTGATTATATCGCTCATTTATGTTGCTTACATTGCCATGGGCAAGTATTCTTTTGGTGAGATTCTCAATATGAAAAACGAAGGGACTAATACGTTCCTCTCAATTTTTGACGTCATGATCGTCAGTGCTTTGACCTGGGCACCGATGGCTGCGGATTATACCCGGATGGGAAAAACGAGCAAGGGTTCCCTGTATGGCGTGTGGTTGTCTCTCCTGATCATTACCCCTGTCATCCACATGATCGGGATGATTTCCGCTGTCGGTTTAGGAGTGCCAAACCCACTGACTGCGCTCGGATCCGGTATTGGCAGCCTGATCGCTCTCTTTATGATTCTGTTTGCGACTTTAACCACTTCCGTGCTTATTCTGTATTCTACAGCTATGGCCGGAATTAACATGATGGAGTCTTTTGGCAAAAAGGTTCCCCTGTGGGCCGTAGCAACGGTTGTAGGCATTCCCGCTATTATCCTGGCCACCAAACTTGAAGTCGTGTTCTTCGTCATCCCGTATCTCGATTACCTGGGCGGTCTGCTCGCTCCGCTGTTCGGGATTATGATTTTTGACTATTACTTTACGAATCGCGGCAAACTCAGTACGGATGATTTGTATAAAGAGTCCGGAAGGTACTGGGGCCAAGGCGGGTTTAACGTCCCTGGCTATATCTCCTGGATCGTGGGCGCAGTGTCTTACTTCTACTTGCTGAAGATGGTTAGACCCTATCACTCCTGGGTTATCGTTTCTCTCATTTCGTTAGTGTTGTCCGGGATAATTTATCTTATCTTGAAGAAGAAACCTGTGTCCCAGAATGCCTGAGAACGTGACTTAGTGGTAAAATAACCGAACGCTGGGTGGCCTAAAATCTAGGTCACCCAGCAATACAAGATTTGTTCGTAAAACGGTTGAGCTGGAGGATTAATTGGATGGTTATAAATTATGAAAAGAATTTGGTTAGCTATCTAACAGAGAGAGAGTATCCAAGCTTGCAGCCGCAGGAAGTGGAACGCTTAAAAGCCGTTTTACTACATGACCTCGTTGTCGGAGATTGGGGCTATACCAGCCGGGAATATCGGGCGGTCGAGCCTCTTTATACTAAAGAAAAGTTTTTGGACAGGGTGTTGCTTACAGCCTTGGCTTTTTCGGCCAGAGCTTGTGAGGATTTTTACGGAGCCAACCATTTTGGACCGCTGATTATCCCCAATGCCCTCTTATTCGGAGCAGAGCATGAGATTGGCGGAGACAAGCTTTTACGGGCGCTGGCAGTAGGATTTGAGACCGGGATTATTTTAAGTGACCAATTGGGAGCAGGAGCAGGTGCTCGGGGTTTTAGGGGCACGCCGGTGTTCGGCATTGTGGCCGCTGCTGCCGCCGTCGCTTACGCTTCCTCAGCTAAGCATGAGGAGTTTGCCCGCATCCTGGCTCATGCCGCTGCTAATGTTTTCGGCCTCGGGAGTTCACTTTTGGGCGGAACGGATGAGTGGCGCTATCAAGCGGCTCTGGGGGCGTACCATGCTGCTTTCGCGGCGCATGTGGGACTTAAGGGTCTGGAAGGCGGAGAAATTTATATTACCGGGGAGAAAAAATTTGCCGGTGTGTTTGGCGGACAAACCGAACTTAACCCCCCGCAGGCACGGTTTGGCTTGTCATTGCTAAAACTAGGAGTTAAACGCCATCCTGTTCATATCTTTGCTTTGAGCCCGGTGGAAGCTGCCGTGCGTCTTGCGCAAAGTCATGGACCCTTTACTGACGGAGAGACTTTAGGGGTAAAAGTAAGGGTTCCAGCCAAACAAGTGCTGCCGTTTAATCTGCAAACAGGGCCGTATTCCATCATTAACCAAGCGATTGTAAGCATCCCCAGCAATGTGGCCATAGCTCTGCATCACGGCAAGTACGAGTCTGAGCTTCTTTCTTGGGCCAATCATCCTGAAGTGGTACGGATTGCCTCGAAAGCACAAATTATCCCGGATTCCGGCTTACAGGAGTATGAGGCAGAATTAGAGGTTATAACAACCAAAGGAGTGTACACGGAGAGGGTTGCCAATCCTTCGGAACTATACTTCCCGACTCTGGCGCAGGAACGCGCACTTCTACTTAAAGAGGCACCAATACGGGGAATTAGTCCTGAGAAGGTAAGCCGCCTGGCTGGAATCATTGAGCAGATGGAAGCCGGAAGCTGTGAGGAGATATTAGCGGAGATCTAACGGATCTGAGCGTGCAATCAGTTTAGTCTCTAATTTAAGAAGTGTTTCCAATAATAGTTGAATGATAATGGGTCAAACTATCAAGATTCAGTAGGAAATAAGGGAGTGTGAGAAATGTCTAAAGCCTATTCACGGTTGTTTTCACCGCTTAAGATAAAGAACTTGACTTTGCGTAACCGCCTGGTTTTGCCGGGGCTGATCAGTAACTTTGCCACGGAAAACGGGGAAGTGACAGACCAGCTTATTGCTTTCTTACAAGCACGCGCACAGGGAGGGGTAGGGCTTATTTTCCTGGAGAGCGTGTTTGTGGATTGGAGCGGCAAGGGTACCCCGCGCGAAGTCGGGATTCACGATGATTCTTTAATCCCGGGGCTTAAGCGTTTAACCTCTGCGATGCATGAGGCCGGGGCGAAGATAATGCCTCAGCTGATCCACTGCGGGCGGCAAATGACTTCTGCCTTTTCCCGCCAACCGCTCTTGGCACCTTCCGCTATACCCGATCCGGTTGTGGGTGAGATGCCTGAAGAAATGACGGTCACCGAGATTAAGCACATGGTCGGGCAGTTTGCCCAAGCGGCAAAGCGGGCGCAGAAGGCGGGCTTTGACGGAGTGGAGATTCACGCGGGGCATGGCTATTTAATTTCGGAGTTTCTCTCCCCGTATGCGAACAAGCGCACGGATGAATATGGGGGCGGCCTTGAAAACCGCATGCGTTTCCTTAAAGAAGTCGTAGAGAGCACTCGGGGTTTGGTGGGTGTGGACTATCCGATTGCCTGTCGTCTTAATGCGGAAGAATACGTGGCTGAAGGCATTCATGTTGAAGAAGCGGCAGAAATAGCGAAGATGCTCGAGGATCTCGGAGTCGACCTTATTGATGTTTCTGTCAGTGTCAAGGAAAGTTACCACTACTTGTCTGTTACTTCCGGGGAACCGGTGGCTAACCAGGCGGAGATGGCATCCGTGATCAAAAGCAAGCTTAGGATTCCGGTCGTGACTGCCGGGCGGGTTATTACGCCGGAGATTGCGGAAAACATCCTGGCTCAAGAACAGGCTGACCTGGTGGCTGTTGGGCGCGGTCAGATTGCTGATCCGGAATTCGGGTACAAAGCTTTGGCTGAGCAGACGGCAGAGATTGTGCCCTGTCTGGGCTGCAATGCCTGTAATGCGCGGACGCACCGGCCGCAGATTATCTGTCTCATGAACAGTGCGGTTGGAAGGGAATTAGACCAGGCCCAAGCTAAAAAGGCAGATGCTCACGCCCTTAAGGTTGGCGTGATCGGGTCCGGTATAGCCGGGCTTGAGGCTGCTAAAGCAGCGGCGCTTAAAGGGCATAAAGTAGTGCTCCTGGAAGCAAACGGAGAAGTGGGGGGCTTGCTCGGAGTCCTTAGGCCCAGAGTGCCAGGCCAACAGGAACTCGCTAAAGGGGTAGAGTACCGCCAGGAGCTGTTGGCGCGGCTGGGCGTTGAGGTTAAACTCAATGCTGATGTGACTAAAGAGCTGAAAAACGCTGAATTTGACGTGCTTTATGTGGCAGAACCCGGGGGAATTAAGCCCCGTTATCAAGTGTACGAAGGGCAATATGCGCTCGATATTTTACGCGCACAGGATTTGTCTGCTTCATCCTATACCGTAGTGGGAAGCGGAATCCTGGCTGCGGAAACCGCACTTTATTTAGCCGGACGTGGGAAAGAAGTAACATTCATATATGATCACCCGAATATGATTCAGGACGCTCATCCGACGATCCGTTATTATACGAGAGAGCGTCTGGTCAAAGCGGGTGTGGAAATGCTTCACGAGGCGGAAATAACGGCAGAACTTCTCAGTGCTTATGAAAATCTCGTTTTTGCCCATGATTTCGACGAAGAGGTGCTCCGGGAGCGTTATGAAGGGAAAGCTGCTAAGGTAGTCTATCTCGGAGACAGTTATGAAGCGAGCGCTTTGGCTGAACGGGTCTGGAAGGCAGCACTTGCTTAACTGGGACGGCAACTATTTGGAGGAAGGGTTGAGATTGAGTTGACAGACTGGATTGCAGACGAGGTAGAAGCGCTCTTTCCTCAACTGGTTTCATGGAGGCGTGAACTGCACCTTTACCCTGAAAGCGGCTGGACAGAATATAGAACTTCTGCTTTTATTGCTTCAAAGCTTAAAGAATGGGGCTGGAAAGTTTACTTGGGTCGGGAAGTAGTTGAGCCTTCAGCCCGTTATGGGGTTCCTGAATCTGAGTACTTGCACGAATGTGAACAGCGAGCCATAGCAGAAGGGGTAAACCCGGAGGAAATGGAACTGATGCAAGGTGGGTTCACTGGAGTCGTGGCCGAATGGGTGACAGGAAGGCCCGGCCCGGTGACTGCTTTGCGCTTTGACATTGACAGCAATGACATTGAGGAAGCGGAAGATACGAGCCACTTTCCTGCCAAGGAAGGTTTTCGTTCCTGCCATCCGGGCTTAATGCATGCTTGCGGGCATGATGCCCACTCAGCCATCGGGCTTGGCTTAGCCCGCCTGCTCTCTCAGTATGAGGATAATCTGGCTTTAGCCGGCACTATCAGGCTCTTATTCCAGCCAGCCGAGGAAGGCAGCCGCGGCGCCTTGGCCATGGTGGAAAAAGGGTGGCTTGAGGATGTGGATTGTTTCTTAGGCGGGCATATTGGCTTTGGTGCTGAGAACTTGGGAGAGATAGTCCTAAATGCCACGCATTTTTACGCCACGACTAAATGGGATGCTCTCTTGCGTGGGCAAGCGGCTCATGCCGGGCGCGAGCCGGAAAAAGGCAAGAATGCGCTCTTGGCGGCAGCTACTGCTGTGTTGAACCTGCATGCCATCACCCGTCACAGCGAGGGGATTTCCCGCCTCAATGTCGGTAGGCTGACGGCGGGCTCGGGACGCAATATCATTCCCGCAGAGGCCTGGCTCCAACTGGAAACGCGCGGGGAAACGGAAGAGGTAAACAGTTACCTTTCCCAGGAGGCGGAGAGAATTCTACGGGCCGCCACTCAAATGTATGATTTGGACCTGGAAATTAAGAAGATGGGGGAAGCGGTCAGTGCTGTGGGCTCCACGGTCTGGAACGGCCTGCTCAGGCAGGCTCTCACACACGGCAGCCGCATTGAATTAATTCGCGATTCCCTGGCTTTAGGCGCTTCTGAAGACGTAACCTTAATGATAAACAAAGTTCAGGAGCATGATGGCTTAGCAAGCTATTTCCTGTTTGGGACTTCTGTAAAATATGGACATCACCACCAGGGATTTGATTTTGATGAAAAGGTTTTGGCGATTGCCCTCGAAGGGCTGGCCCGGGTCGTTGGGGAGTTAAACCGCAGTGACAAGCGCAAGGAGGGCTAGATATCTAATATCGTTGCCCACCTTAATCTTAATTACTTGTGCAATGACTACGGTCTTGATACAATTAAAACAGGTGCATAAGAGATATAATTTTACGGTGCTCGCTTGGTGTCCGCAAACACTGGATGTTAAAGGAAAATTTTCGGGATAGAAAAGGCTTGGGGTAGTGAAAAAGATTTGGGGTGGTAATAGAAATGGGTAATACTGTTGCGGTCAAGCTCAACCTGACTCTGCAGAAGTATGCTCCGGCTGGGGAGGGGAGTGCCTTTGCGCTGGAACTGGACTTTCCCTGCGCCGTGGCGGATGTACTAAGTCGTTTGGGTATCCCGGAGCAGGAACCCGTGCTCGTTACCCTGAACGGTCGCCAGGTCTTAGCTGATGCTTCTGTGCAAGCTGGAGACAGTATCAAAATTTTTCCGCTCTTAGCAGGGGGGTAAAAGTTTTATTCACAAAAATGTGGCATGAGAACTTTTGGCAATTATTTGCTGGGGTTGGCATGATATAATGATCATAGTATTTGACAGATTAGTAGAGCTAATGTTAAAATACTAAAATGTGGTGGCTCTCTGCCGCAACCGCTCGCAACAGGCTTCAAACTGACTGAATTAAATTTTTTTGATTGAGTCGGCCTGGGGAGGCGAGTCTAGGATTTGGGAGGTGTTAGAATGTACGCAGTGATTGAAACGGGTGGCAAACAATACCGGGTGCAAGAGGGCGATGTGCTCAAGGTCGAAAAGCTCGAGGCCAATGTGGGGGATACGGTAACAATTGACCGTGTTCTTTTGGTAGCGCAAGACGGAGCAGTGAAGGTCGGAAGCCCTTTGGTAGACGGTGCTAAGGCCATGCTCAAAGTGGTAGAGCACGGTAAAGGGGAGAAGATTATTGTCTTCAAGTACAAACCGAAAAAGAACTACCGCCGTAAGCAAGGGCATCGCCAACCCTATACAAAAGTCCGTGTTGAAGCGCTCCAAGCGTAAACAGGATCAAGGTATCAGCCTGACTTTGTGGCTTGATGATCAAGACAGGGTGCATCAGTTTGAGCTTAGCGGGCATGCCGGATATGGCGTTTATGGCGAGGACATTGTCTGCGCCGCTGTCTCCGCTTTAAGTATAGCTGCCGTTAACGGGTTGGAGCATTTTTTGTCTCATCCTCCGCAGGTGGAGGAAAAGGACGGGTATTTAACCTGTCCCCTGCCTGAACTGAGTGAACTGGAACTGGATCAGGCCCAGTGGATTTTACAGACCATGAGTATGGCTGCCCAAGAAATTCAGCGAACTTACGGTGAACAACATTTAACGATAGAGCGGAGGAGGTGGACTCCATGCTAAAAATGAATCTGCAGCTTTTCGCCCATAAAAAAGGGGTGGGAAGTTCCCGCAACGGCCGTGACAGCCAGGCTCAACGATTAGGGGTTAAACGGGGAGACGGTCAGTTCGTCACTGCCGGCAACATCATCGTACGCCAGCGCGGCACCAAGTTTCATGCAGGCAAAAACTGCGGGCTTGGCAAAGATGACACCTTATTTGCCACGATTGACGGCTATGTTAAGTTTGAACGCAAAGACCGAAACCGCAAACAAGTGAGCATCTATGCTGAGCGCCCAGTAGCGCAAGCTCAATAAGACATCACCCCTGGGTTGATCCCAGGGGTTTTTACATAATTGGACTGTGAAAGGGAAATGGATATGCCTGAAGTGGATAAACTATTAATCGCAGAGCTATTAGAAGCTTACAGGCTGCAGCGCCACGATTTTCTCAATCACTGGCAGGTGGCTTCCGGCTATCTACAGATGAACCGTGGTGAAAAAGCTTTGCACTATATACGCTCTATTTTGCCGGGACTTGAAGCAGAACAAAAAGCAGGCCAGATTCCGGAAAAAGATGTTTCGGCCTGCGTCCTGCGGCTGATCGTACAGTTGCGTAAAGAAGGAATTCCTTTGCGGCTTGAACTGCCCCTCGGCTGGAAAGAACAGGAATTTTGGGACAAACACTGGCGGGAGGAATACCTTCAGGCATTCTTCGGGTACACTAGCGAATGTTTGGAGATAAGTCTGAGCCAACACTCACCGCTAAGCGCTGTCCTAATAATTGAAAGGGCTCCGAATGAAACAGAGAACATCAATGCGACCGGGTCCGGGCTTAATTTTAGGTTTGAGTTATGGGCTGAAGATGAGGGAACTAATCGAACTCACGCGTGGAATATATTCCACGCGAACATCGAACCACGATCTCGGGATAGGAGTAATAGTAATGTTTTATGATCAGGCTAAAGTCTATGTTAAAGGCGGTGACGGCGGTGACGGAGTGGTGGCTTTCCGCCGCGAGAAGTATGTGCCTGAGGGCGGACCGAGCGGCGGGGATGGCGGTCGGGGCGGGAGCATTATCCTGGTAGCTGATGAAGGCTTAAGAACCTTGGTGGATTTCCGCTACAAACGGCACTACAAGGCTGACCGCGGTAAGCATGGAGAAGGAAAGAACATGCATGGCAGAGGGGGGGAAGACCTCACTTTGCGCGTTCCTGCCGGGACTTTGATCAAAGATGCTGAGACGGGGGAAATTCTGGCCGATCTCACGGAAAACGGGCAGAAGGTGGTGGTTGCGCGTGGAGGGCGCGGCGGCCGAGGGAATGCCCGCTTCTTAAGCAACACCAACAAAGCCCCGACCTTGTCGGAAAACGGGGAGCCGGGAGAAGAACGCTGGCTGCTGTTTGAACTCAAGCTCTTGGCCGATGTAGGGTTGGTGGGCTTTCCGAATGTAGGGAAATCAACCTTGATCTCGCAGGTGTCGGCTGCCAAGCCCAAAATAGCCGATTATCACTTTACCACCCTGGTCCCGAATTTAGGAGTGGTGGATTTTGAAGACGGGGAAAGCTTCGTGATCGCAGACATTCCCGGGCTTATCGAAGGGGCGCATACAGGAGCCGGTCTTGGGCATGAATTTTTGCGTCATACCGAACGCACACGCCTGATCGTTCATGTCCTGGATATTTCCGGTTCTGAAAACCGCGATCCGCTTGAAGATTTCCGGATTATCCGGGAAGAATTGCGTCTGTACAGTACTTATCTCGCTGAACGCCCGATGCTCGTTGCTGCGAATAAGATGGACATACCTGGTGGCGAGGAAAACTTGGAGCGCCTGCGCTCACAGCTTAAAGATTCATACGAGATTTTCCCGGTCTCGGCAGCTACCGGGGAAGGGCTGCAACAGTTAATGTTCCGCGCTAAAGAGATTCTGCCTAATCTTCCTGTGCCGAAGATAGTAGAAAGTGACAGCCGGCACCGGGTGACCAAGGCAGAACCGCAGGAACGTTTCAGCCTTGGCAGGGAAGAAGGAGTTTACGTTCTCAGCGGCAAAGAGCTGGAGAAACACGTTGTTATGACCCATTTTGAAAGTGAAGAAGGCCTGTACCGCTTCCAGAACATCCTCAAGGCGATGGGAGTGGACGATGCTTTACGGGCAGAGGGAATCAGGGAAGGGGATTTAGTCCGGATCGGGGAGTTGGAGTTTCAGTGGCAGGATTGACATAACGGACGAAATCGAGGTGATCTTAGGGTGAAGCGCAAGGCCGCGTGGGGAGTGGCAGGAATGCTCGCCCTTGCCGCGCTCGTGTGGGGAATGTGGTATTTTTATGGCAAGCTTGAAGGCCCTGTACAAGTCAGAGTTGTAGTTGTTAAACCTGCTTCCCTGCAGGAGTCGGTACATACCACCGGGACAGTGAAACCGGAAAAGACGCAAGAGTTAAGGACTTTAAGTCCTGCCAGGGTCGTTAAAGTTGCGGTCAAAACAGGGGACGGTGTGCAGGCAGGGGCGACTGCAATCGAACTTGACCCTACTTTGGCTAATGCCCAGATAGCTCAGGCCCAAGCTGCTGTTGATGCAGCGAAAGCTAACCGCAATCTCGCTCAGGCTAATTTGGATGCGCTCAAGACCGGCAGCGGAGGCACGGGGGATTTTCAGGTTGCTGCTGTGCCCCAGCCCAGCGTAGCATCCGTTAAACAGGCTGAAACGGCTGTGGTCCAGGCGGATGCTGCCCTCAAACAGACTCAGGAAAGCTTAAAAGCAGCCCAGGCTCAGCGCTCTCAGCTTAGCTTAAAAACCGCTTTTGCCGGGACAGTGCTTGAAGTTAACGCCCAGGAGGGGAATTTGGCCCCCGTGCAAGCACCCCTGGCGGTAATAGCCGACCTTAGTCAACTAAATATTGAACTTAACCTTAATGAGGTGGATGCGGCTCGGGTTCAAAGCGGACAAAAGGCCCAAATCAGCGGCAGGCTGATCAACAAAAACCCTCTTCAAGGCACGGTCGCAGACATAGCGCCTCAGGCTGTGATTGCCCCTGGGCTTCAGACAAACCTTGCCCCCGCGGTCAAGGTTAAAGTTGTGCCTGATCAGGCACTTTCTGCACTTAAGCCGGGCTTTAGCGTCGATGTGGATATCTTGGTGGCAGCCAAAGAGGGGGTCTTGGTTATCCCTCAGGAGGCTCTGTTTCAAGAACAGAACAAGAGTTTTGTCTACCGGCTGGAGGCAGGGAAAGTCCGGAAGACAGAAGTAAGTCTGGGAATTGCGGATGATACGAACCAGGAAATTGTGAGCGGGCTTAAAGAGGGAGATGTAATTGTACTAAACCCGACTGACCATTTTTATGAAGGAATGCCGGCTCAGGCTCAAACGGGAAGTGAGGGTGGATGAACCTTGTTGAAGGATTAAGGGGGGCAGTGCGCAGTCTTAGGATAAATAAGATGAGGGCCGCCCTCACCATGCTTGGAATCGTGATTGGGATCGCTGCGGTTATCGCCGTGGTCAACATCGGCCTAGGCGGGAAAGCAGCGATTATGCAGGAAATGGAGAAAACCGGGGTCAATCTGTTTGTGCTCTATGTTAAGGGTGTGGGAGCGGGAGGACCAACGCAGAGCGATCGGTTCAACGCCAGGGATGTTGAGAGCCTGCGCCGTTCTTTACCTCAGCTAAAATATCTGGTACCGGCTAGTATAGAATACGCCCAATTGGACGTCAGCCAGAAAAGGCGTTCAGCGGTAGTTGTCGGCACCACACCGGAATTTGCGGATTTGCGGCGGCGGGAAGTTGCCAAAGGCAGGTTTGTTTCCGAGGAGGATGCTACAAGTGCAAGGCGGGTTGTAGTGATAGATCAAAATCTGGCGTCTGATTTGTTTGGGGCCGGTAATCCGCTGGGACAGCAGGTTATTATCCGTAATGTCCCTTGCCGTGTGATCGGGGTGCTTACGAAAGACAAATCTGTGTTTTCCCAGTTTGACGTTGGGCCCCAGAACAGTTTTGCCTACGTGCCCCGGGGTACGTGGACGGACATTTTTCAGACAGAGCGGATCGACCAGCTTGAGGGGGCCACCTATCACGAGGCAGATCTAGAAGGCACTATTGCTGGAGCCAAGCGGATCCTTAATGTGCGCCATGGGGCCACGGACAAGTATGATGCTTTTAATGTGCAGCAGCTGGTACAGGCTGCCAATAAGATTACCCGTATTTTAACCGCTATTATCGGGGTGGTGGCTGGGATCTCTCTTTTAGTAGGAGGGATCGGAATTATGAATATTATGCTGGTCTCGGTTAAAGAACGCACGCGTGAAATCGGGCTGCGCAAGGCTGTGGGAGCGCGGGAAAACGATATTTTAGTACAGTTCCTGCTGGAAGCGGTAGTCCTCTCCTTTATCGGAGGTTTAATTGGGATGGCCTTAGGCGTGGGGAGCGCGTTCTTGGCTTCCCGTATGCTGCAGTGGCCGCCTCTTTTATCCGGCTGGGCCATTGCGCTGGCTGTGACTTTTTCCATTGGGGTAGGACTGTTCTTCGGTTTTTATCCGGCGCGTCAGGCAGCAAAGCTGGAACCGATCGCGGCTTTAAGATATGAATAGCAGCAAGCTTCTGGGCACGAACATACTAAATATGCGTACTTCGAACACACGAACATTAAAGATTCATGTTAGAAATATCGGGGAAAGGAAGATGATATTTGCTTAGTGGCAAACATAAAAGCTATCTTCGTTCGATTGGCAATGAGCTGGAACCTATTCTCATCGTGGGCAAAAACGGCATCACTGACACGGTGCTTGGACAAGCGAGGGAAGCTTTGGAAGCACGGGAACTGATTAAGGGCCGGGTCTTACCCAACTGTGTAAGTGAGTGTGAGGATATTGCCGCGGAGCTGGCAGCGCAGCTAAAGGCTGAGGTTGTACAAGTGATCGGACGCAATTTCATTTTATATAAGCATCGTGATGGGGATAAACGGAAAGCGCAGATCATTCTGCCTGAGTGACATTGACCGGGGTCTTTGGTATACTTGAGCTATTATCATGGCTCAGTTGCAAGGTCTTCGTGTTCAACATGCTTTGTCGATGCCGCAGTATCCGGTATGGAGGTCTGGCATGAACGCAGAAAAAATGACAGCTGGTAAGGTAGATATTATCCGCGGACGTAGCTTAGGGATTATGGGCGGTGCCTTAATATACAACCGATACACTATACAAAGGGGCTTGCTGACAAACTTGCTTTAATGGCGCGAGTTGGAAACGAAAAATTAGTTTATTTTAACGAAAAACAAGAGGTATTTGAGACGAAATACATAAAAGTCGAAGGTCATAATAATAGGTTGCCCGACGGCAACCCTTGACAGAACTTTTTAGCTTTGTGGTTTAAAGGTTTTACAAATGGTGTCATCAGAAGTCTGAGCACTACTGACTTGGTTGTTAACCTCGATACCATCGGCCATGCAATGGTTTTCGCTACCCCAGTAATGGCAGGTATCAACTGTGCATTTCAAATTTGACATTTCCATAAAGATCACCTCAGGCATAATATTTCCAGAAGCACAAGGGTTTATGTAAATGGCAATCGTTCTTTGGGGTTCGTAAAAGATTTTTATAAGTATGCTTTTTTGTTTTTACATGAAGGTTCACAGGTTTCCAAGGAGCATTTTTTGCAGATATCGAGGGCTTTAAGCCCTTTTTCGATTATTTCTTTGGCCTTTTGAAGATCTGTTATTTTATCGTTAATTTTTTTCAATTGGTTTTCGAGCATAGAATAACTGGCATGAATTCTTTGGCTTTTAGTTTCTCGCGGTTGGGAACCTAAAATTAAAGTTTGAATTTCTTCCAACGGTAATCCAAGGTCTTTAAAACGTTTAATAAATAGTATCCGGTTTAAATCATTTTCAGAATAGAACCGAAAGCCACCTGCACTTAATTCAGTTGGGGTTATCAAACCAAGTTCTTCATAGTAGCGAATTGTGCGTACTGTTACCCCGGCCCTTTTTGCCAATTCCCCAATTTTTAATAAGTGCTTTTTTTCCTGGCTCATACCAATCATTCCCATTCGTGCTAATCTTGAATTTATTATAAAATATATTTTAGTATAGCACATCCTTCTCGAATTGATTAGAGTGACGAATAAATGAAATATATTTTGGGTTCGTTTATATTGACGTTAACGTAAGGATAAGGATATAATGAATTTAACGTTGCAATCAGAACGATTTGCACGTGTTGAGAGTACGTTTAAGAGATACGTAAGCCTTAGGTCAAATTTGTTTACTATTTGTTTGAAGTGAGAGGGAGGATTGCCTTGATTCTCGGGATTAGTGCAAGTGCAAGAAAAGATGGAATTACCAGTGCTGCAGTAAATGCAGTTCTTCAGGCGAGTGGGATGGAGTACGAATACGTTTCATTAACAGGTAAAAGAATCAACGGTTGTATCGGATGCACAGGTTGTGCGACAGATAATTTTTGCAAAGTTAAGGATGACTGGAACGAAATCGGGGAAAAGATGATAAAAGCTGAGGCTATTGTATTTGGAGCTCCCAATTACTATGGTACAATCAATGCCCTTGGTCACGCCTGTCTGGAACGGACCTTTTGTTTCCGGCACAGAGATGTATTTAGTTTAAAGGATAAGTTAGGTCTAGTTGTGAGCGTGGAATATAGCAGGGAGACTCAAAACTCCGTTCAGACATTTATTGCCAAGATGATGAAATCAAATAGGATGGAGATAGTTGGTTCGGTTGCCGCACGTGGCTATTCCCAGTGTTACACTTGTGGATATGGGGAAAGCTGTAGTATTGGCAATGTTGTTAAGGACCATGGATTTCTCGACGAGATTAAGAGTGAACATTGTCCTCCCCGTTTTGATGAACAAAAGGACGCAATCGATCAAGCTTATAGGGCAGGCAAACTATTAGGCTCCACACTTAAGAATAAAAAAGAGTAGGCTTGAACCTACTCTTTCCATGTATAAGGCAGTTTCCTAATTTCACCGGGGTTTTGAATATCAACTAAGGCATTCAGGGTAGCTTTAAGTTTTTCCAGATTAGACTTTAGGACAAAACCCTGTTCAAGCAACTCCCGTATACGCGTGATTGGAAAAACGCAGTTAATGTCCCGGTCTGCTTCTGAATGGTCGTAGTGTGTATGGCTAATACGATAATCTTCCAGAGGAGAATCCGCAGGAAGCACTCTGTAGCTTGGATCTCCTTCTTTGGCATTGACATCGAAAGGGTCTTGCTCAGCCAAATGTACCCCCGCCGTAGTTACTAAGGCCAACTGGCACTCGGCTAATGGTTTGTTTAAAGGTTTCCAGGGTATCTCAAGTTTTGAATTATCAACAATCATGGGTTTAACCATTTCTTCAATGGTTCTTTGCTTTAACAAATGATCACTCCAGTACTAAACGTTTTATGCTTGCCCTAGTTGTTCTCCTAATTCAGAACACTTATCCAATGAGTTATCAACCTCGTTAGCAATACATATAACAGCTTCCGCTGCTTTCTGCAGTTTAAAATAAGGCAATATGCTATCAAGATAGACTGCTACATCCTTTGGATCACGGGCACCATTAATTATCACGGCATATTTTTTTCCCGCGAACCGGTCTTTTCCCTCATAGATCCAGCACGATTCGAGAAAGGTTTTTACGGGCCCGGCCAGGCTGCCGAAAGGCTGACCGGATGCCAATACAATTGTGTCAGCAGCCAGCAGATCTTCGGGTTTTGCTTCATTGGCTTTCAATGTGGTACTCTGTCCTCCGGCTTTCTTAATCCCTTCCTCCTGAATTCTATGGAACGAGTATCCTTCCTCTTACATAAATCATACTATGGCATACGCTAAATATAAGGATGGAGGTGGTGCCTTGGATCTTAATAACGAAATCCAAGATGGTCTTAATAAAGCGTCGCATTTTGTGGTTGAAGGCGTGGAACAGATCTTGTCGGGAAATCTCGATGAAACTCACGGCGTATCTGCAAGCCCAGGGGCCACTGCACTTGCAGCTCTTGCTCTGCTTGCAGTCGGAAGAGGATTTGAGAACGCTCAACAGCGAGGAATACAATGGTTGAGGCAGAATCGTCAAGGTGGGTGGGGAAAGTTTCCCGGCGACAAACCGGATGAAGAGATAACGAAGATCGCCGGAATGGTTCTTAATGGGAGTCAAGGAGGGTGGAAAGCTAAGATTCAGCTTTTATCTCAGGCACGGCAATTTTCTTGTATGATTTTATCATTAGGAGAAAGGGCGGTTCCCGGCCTGGAGGGACCAACCCCCGAAGAGATCTTGCTTCCGACTGTTCTCGAAGACAGGGTTTTAGCTAAGTTGCCATTCTATGGCCGACCGGTTGTTGTTGCGGCATCACTTCTTGCCTCAGATTCTCAAGAGGGAATCAGGAAAGGGGTTCAATACCTTCTGGAAACACAGATGCCTGACGGTTCCTGGTCAGAGGATATTATTGCAACCAGTTTGGCTATTCTTGCGATCATGCGTAAGGGTGGCTATCCTGAACGAATGGAAAAAGCAGGGCGGTGGCTGGTTCAGAAGCAGTATCCAAGTGGCGGGTGGCCTGCATTTGACCAACTTAAAATATGGGCCATGGGTTGGGCTGTATGTATCTTCGGAGAAACAACTCAGAGGTTAACAGATATCCCCTGGCTAAATCAAGCGGTAAATTGGTTAAAGCGGGGGCAGAACACAGATGGTAGTTATGGAAGCACCCCTCCGTTTACGCATCCGGATCTAGACGATACGGCGGTTGCTTTGATCGGTTTGCATCAAATCGGGGAGGAGAATCATTTAGGAGTTAACCTCCTAAAGCAGTTACAAAATACCGACGGAAGCTGGGGAACATTTTCCAGTTTTCAAGGTACACCTCCCCAGATTTCTTCGGAGTTCCCGGTATATATTCCGAGTGTTGACGTAAGTATTCATGTTCTAGAGGCATTATGGCGACGTTCACGTTCACAAGATGAACGAATTTGGCGTGGGTTAAATTGGATTTTATCTCAGCAGGATGCTCAAGGTGCATTCCCAGCATCTTGGTTTGAAGGGCCAGTTTATAGTACAGCACAGGCACTAGAATTATTCAATAAGTGGAAGTTAAGTTGGGAACGATGGAATACCGCACGCCACATTCTAGGGGCAAGAAAAAAAGGTCTGGAATTTCTTATAAAAGTACAGAATGATGACGGGGGATGGGGTTCAGTTGTCGAGACCAGTTTGTCCCTTTCCGGGTTATTGCGATATGCGAGAGTTGTTCCAAGAGATGTCTTGGATAGAGGAATAAGAAATCTCCTTAGAGCCCAGAATAGCAATGGTTCATTCGATCCTTCTTACCGAGGAATCTACGCAAAGGGATGGAATTATGAAGAACCGCTAACAACAGCACTGACAGCCATTCGTGCATTACAAAGATATCGACAATTTTACAAGGCATCATTTCTTAGGTATTACGAGGGACACACCTCTTTCTAGTGGAATATATTGCCACCAAGGAGGTGTTAATTGATGTTATTTCGACCTGGTCATATCGGTGCCATGCCTGAAGTGGGAGGAGCTGATCCAGCAGGGGAGGGATTTTTGAATTCGTCTCGCCCAATACCGATGGGAATGCAAAAATTCTTAGCTAAAAAAGGAATCACTTCTTCAGATCAACTCTTCGATTTAATGAAATTTGCTCCTAGAATCCGCTTTAGAAGGTCTCGTTAATAAAAAAGGGAGGTGACCCAAAATTACTATTGAGTCACCTCCTGTGTTTTTTCAACTAACGTTTGGACATTTTTTCCCGAACTAGAGTTAGGCTTTACCATTATAAAACCTTTTTATACCTCGTTCCCTACTACTACTTATAGCGCCAGATCTTTTCCCTCAAAAACTTTAGTCGCTAAGGCCAACAGAATAGCAGCTCCGGAAGTTAATCCAATAATTGCCCCAAAAGGATTTTTCGTACCTTCTAAAACTTCTTGTGGTTTAAACAAATGAAAAAGGGATAAATACCGGGCCCAGGAGAGTTTATCTGTAAGACCTCCTATGACGTCCAGTGCGTAGAAAGCAAAGGTCAAACCATAAGCATAAGCCAAAGCTCGTTCTTCTTCGGCAAACCAAGCAGAAAACAAGAGACTGTAACCGCCAATCACTGAGAGAAAGGCAAATCCAAGTACACCTAATCGCAGGTATTGCCGGTGATTGAGCTCGATTCCAAACAGGAAGGCACCAGAAGAAAGACCTGCGAGCGTAGCTGCTATTAATATACTATTGGAGCTTACAAGCACTGCCGCTTGGGTGATTAGAATATCTGCTCTGGATACCGGAGTAGACAGGGGAAATGCTAAAGATCCATCATCCACCAACTCTGCTAATAAAGCATTCGCCATTTTGATGCCATAAATGGCCATTAGCGAAGTCCAAATCCGCGCAAAAAATTGAGCAGATATGAATGCTTCAAATGTATCTACCCGGGCTTGCGAGGAAACCCCAAAGACCGTTTTGACTGCAGAGGGGAAAGCTTCCGCGATCTCCGTCACCGCCGGGTTTTCAGCGATGACCGGATAAACCCCGGTTAAGAGCCATTCATAGAGAATTATTCCAGAAGAGAGTTTGAGTAACTTTTTACGATGTTGTTTAAACATTGCCCTAAAAAACGCGCGGTTCAGAAGCTTTCTGTAGCTTCGCAAACTTTTTGCAAAAAATTCTCACGAGTTTTGCAAAAACCGAATGCATAAAGCTTTGCATAATTACTTATAAAAAGTGCTACTAGAACGCGGAGAGAAGTTGAGCTTCTCCCCGCGTTTTTTAGTTATTTTTGTTGCCTATTCATCCTCTTGGGAGGCTTAAATTTTGTAGGATCCTTACCTGTTAGATAGCCCTCAAGGTAGTCCAACCTTTGGCTATCAATCCGCTTATTTTCTTCTTCGGCGCGCAGCTCGGCGAGATCCTTCGTGAATAAAGCTTTCATGGCTATACCCCTTTCAGCTTAATCAAAGCTAAAGCCAAAACCATCAACCATGATTGCGCCTAGGCTATCATTAGACGATATGGTTATTCTGACATCTAAAGCCCAGTCTACAGCAGTTTTGGCCGCATTAATGAATTGGTGATAATTCTTGGTTAAGTAAGAGTCTGTCACATCTTCCCAAGTCGGCGCAACGTCTAAACCGTTATTGCAAGCCTCAACCAAGATGTCCGCTGGCATTGTACCATCTGAGGCTATGGACTCAATCGCACTGAACACAATCCTTGCGGCTGCAGCCGTTGTGACGATCGGATTCATAAGCTTGAATTGAAGGATGTTGCCAGCTCTGATCTGGCGAGTAGAAGACCAGTTTCCTTGGCTTCCGGTGGTAGCGTCAACCGGTGCTATTCTCCAATAATAGGTTTGCCCTTCGACCAGATCTACCTGGCATGTATAGCGCACCATGCCGCCTTCGTAACTGCTATCGACTCCGGCAATAGTTAGAGGAGCGTAATTCCCGGAGGAGGTTTTTGCTTCCCACCCTGCCGCATCGACACCACTGTCATAAGTTGTGAGATTTTGCGTGAATGCAATATCGGTGGCGAGCTGTAGCTTAAACTTCTGGCCGTCGTTTTCCGGGTCATCCCCAATAATCGCCTCAAAGACCGGCCTCAAGGCGGCCCTGAACGTGTCGGGCGGGGACTGTGGATTGACTGGCCCAGGGGCAGCGTTAACCTTATTAAAGGTGTATGTCCTGACCGTCTGGGAGCCATTGTTATCCGTTGCCGTGATGGTAGCCGTATGAGATCCAAGAGCGAGAGCATTCCACGTTCCAATGTCAATGATTAACTCCAGATCAGTGTTCTGTACAGCTCCGTTTATGGTTCTTAAAGTTGTTGCATCAATTTTTTCGACGACATTGACCGTATTTCCTGCATCCGGGTCACTCACTTGATAGACTATACTGAACGGTGCCGACTTATCCCCGAGGTTAGAATCCGCGCCAGAAATCAGAGGAGCAGAATTCAGATTTGCAAAGCAGGCGCGGAAACCGATGCTGGCGCCGACAACGCCAGTCGTGCTGATGAAAAAGGCCAGGCCCGAGGCGGAGACGCTATAGTAGCCGCCACGGATGAACATAGGGGCGGTAGAGTACGGAAAGTCGGAGCTGGTCGCAACGCTATTCCAGTTAAGCCATCCAGAAGCCGGAGTGTTATCTCCATTGGTTGATGTTTCATTCAACATCATTCCGTCAGAAAGACCTGCAGCAGCCGCATAGTTCGCCGCCTGCGTGTCCCCTGAACCCATTGGCAACACATCCTTATACTTTGCGTCAGCGTTTTTTAAGGCTAAACAATAGGTGTCTAGGTTGGCATTCGCGTTATCAACATAAGAGGCGACATATTGGTATCCGCAACCGACCATATCAAAGACACCTGTTGTATTGCCGGTTGTCGAAGTTTCCCCAGTTGTATCCAGTGATCCAGCAGTATTAACGGTACCGGCTGTAGTGTAACCTGTGTGGTATCCGGTATCTCCGTTAATTTTCACTCTTCCTTGGCCGACTGCATAAGCCAGGATTGACACGGCACCATATTCAAGATTCTTCATCATGTGGGAGTCCACACTGGCCGCCGATGTCGCAAGGCTATTCTTGAGGTTCAAGCAATTAGTGAAGATGTCGTTTACTGTGATTGATCGCCAAGACACCTGGCCGGACTTGGATCCAGGGATGTTTCCATTTGTAGCATCCTGGTAAGCTTGGTACTTCATCGCCCAAAAGCCAGGAAGTTCTGTGGCGCCAAGTGTAAATCCTTTTTGCTTCTTATAACTGCCACCAATATCATCAGTGAGGCCATTGGAAAACTTGACGTGCATAGTCGGGTCAGTAAGAATGATATAGGTGAATCTCGGGATCCAAACCCACAGGTTTCCTTTGGTATCTTTGGCATTGGCCCATTGTTTTGGCGAAACTCCGTTCACGGTGTTTACAGGATCATAGTTATATGTCCACCCGGTTGATCCTTGTATGGAAGAGGGGGCATCCGCAAAGGTTTGTCCCGAGCTTAGGTTCTGTGGTAACCAACCAGGCGGTAAGATCGGAGCATTAGCAACTCCGGATGTCAGTCCCATGAATTTTCCTCCTTTGGGAATATTTTTGAGTGAAAAAAGGGAATAATTTTAAGAATAATTCTCGTACAAAATGCAAAAAGGTTTGTTGTAAAGGGCATCGGTCGCGAACTACTGGATGCCCTTTATCTATTTTGTTTTTACCTCATATGAGGAAGGAATAAGGCTCCTTTGGTCTGGTGGCACTGTATGCCGTCCTTGAACAGCATATTCTCGCATATTTAACCAGAGCAGGCGCGGAAACCGATGCTGGCGTCGACATTGCCAGTCGTGTTGTTGAAATAGGCCAGGCCCGAGGCGGAGTTGCTATAGTTGCCGCCACGGATGAACATAGGGTTGGTAGAGTACGGAAAGTTGGAGTTGGTCGCACAACAGCCTTATCCCTGAATAATTAGAACGTATAGTTCTTAAGAATATAGTGGATGAGGTTGTAACTGTCAGCCTTCTTGGCGTATCCCATCCAGCTATTTAAGACCATCCTGATTTGCTCGGGTTTCATTCGCCTTTGTCTAAGCTTTACCTTGAACTTCCGCAGCTTGCGCTTGATGCGCCGTTTGCTTTCCGTCCGGATCTTCATGTGGGTACTTTTGATTTTGTACCCGCAGAAGTTGACTCCGTTCTTAACCGGAAAGATCTGAGTTTTACCATTCAGTTCAAGCTTGAGCTTATCAGATACGAATTCCCGCACATTCCGGAGTACTTCTTGCGCCGTTTCTTTATCTGGTACAACCATTATAAAGTCATCCATGTACCGAACGTACATTCTTATTTTTAAGCTGTGTTTGATGTACATATCCAGTTCGTGTAGGTAAACATTGGCGAAGAATTGAGAGGTATAACTCCCGACCGGAATTCCCGGATCGTCGACCGAATCAAGGATAATCTTTGTTAGCCAAAGCACCTTCTCATCAGTAATCTTCTGGGCCAGGATATTGAATAAAGTGGCATGATCTACATTGAAAAAGAACTTCTTTACGTCTGCCTTAACGATATATGGGCTTTCTGATTGCTTCTCCGCGAATCTCAAGAAGGTCTGAACTCGTTCGGTTGCTTTGTGCATGCCCTTATTGTCCAGGCAAGCATAACTGTCAAAGATGAACCTAGGGCTGTAAATTGGTTTGATAAAGTTTATGACATACCATTGATGCACGACTCGATCCCTGTAGGGTGCTGCTCTTATCAGCCTCTTTTTAGGCTCATAAACATAGAACTCATCATATCCAGACGGCTTATAGGTTCCTGACTTTAGCTCCCTGGCTAACGCCAGGAGGTTGCCTTCCAGATCCATTTCAAAGCGTATTACTTCCAATCGGAACCGTTTGCCCCGTCTGGCTTTTTTATGAGCCTCCAGCAAGGCCGAGAAGGTCAGAGCCTTATCAAACAGGTGATTATAGGTCTTTGCCAACCGTTGTCTTGATCCACCCGCCCAGGAGCCTTCCCAGCTCATCTAGGCGACGCGACCATTCCATGTAGTTGTTGTTCGAGATATATCTCAGCTTGTGGGACATCCTCACGAACACCTTCTGAATGCTAATTTCAGCATCAATGGCATTAAGTAATTCCAGGCGTGCATTGTGGTTGTTGTAGACTTTATTTGCCCGAAGAATAAGTTTGATAGCCGTGAGCATACTATCTTTAATTTGAGCAACCATGGTGAATTTCTCGGACTTCGGATACTTTGCCAAGAGGTTATATGAGTATTCAACCGTGTCAACATATTTCTGGTAGATAATCAGTTGACCTTGATTTGCTGATGCCAATTCTTTTATGCTCCTTACGGTAAGTAAACTTGTTTATTGACGTTGTCATACGCCCCATGTAAGAGGGTAATGTCGTCGAGATTGATGAACGTTTCAACAAAGATGTTCGCGTTAACCCCGGTCAATGTTGCCCCTTTGAGCGTTTCCAGCTCTATGGCAAGATCGACAATATTTAGTTTCATGCTAAGGTTGCCATGGGCCGAAAGGTCATTGATGTGGTTTTGGACTTCATTCTGAGTGTTATTTAGCCCGGTTGTATTTGCATCAGCTTGTTCCTTAATGGCCACGTCGTTATTCAGCAAGTCCTGGTAAACCGGGTTAAACGTCGAGGGATGGTTCAAGTCAGTTTCTTCCATCGCTCTTATAGTATTCTTGAAAACGCTCTGGCCGACTAAATCAGGCATTCTTGATCAACTCCTTAAAACGGTTCATCCCAATCGAAGTTCATGATGATATCAGCTTCCTTGGTTTTCCCAGAGAATGTTTGTCTGGCAACCATCACGCCTCCTTCATCGAATAAACCGGCCTCCGTGAACACGGTTCCGTTTTGTTCAGTCTTGACGATACTGATTGAATAGCGAACAGTCATCGAGTCAGCCATGGAAATGCTAACGGCTTTTCTCAAAACTTCTGTTTCAAGGGCTGCATCATCAACCGTTGGCGGTACCGGAGTTGATGGGTCATCCAGGGCATGTCCTCCGGTTCCAAGTGCTATATGGGTGATGTGTTTTAAGGGAACAAGTCCGGCTCTGGCTTGGGCCAGGTCAATTCTTCCCTGTGTCGTTGCTACCTGGTACATATTAGCCACTCTCCTTATAGAGTTT
The DNA here is from genome assembly GCF_054657415.1 of Paradesulfitobacterium aromaticivorans. Lineage (NCBI taxonomy): Bacteria > Bacillati > Bacillota > Clostridia > Eubacteriales > Peptococcaceae > Paradesulfitobacterium > Paradesulfitobacterium aromaticivorans. Next base: position 1,682,777 of record NZ_BAAHYT010000010.1, read on the forward strand.
GAGTGATAGTAAGCTTACTTCTTGCGGAATCTATTCTCCAAGTCCCATCCATCATGCGGCTGCCATCCATCCGGATTAAGTATGGCGGGATAGGGTTGGAAGCGCGGATGATTTCCGTGGCTTGAAGCAAATAAACTGGAGAAACAGTCTTCTGTGCCGACATCTTTAAGTTAAAGGCGTAAAGCTTAGACTCCGGTGGCCGTGTTGCGTCGATGGCTAATCGCAGTGTTGCAAGATCCTGTGAAAGAAACTTCCGGCCAGTGATTGGGATCCGGATAATGAACTGCGACCATAAACCGACTAGCTCTGGATCCGGATTCGTCTGGTACTTCTCCTTGAATAGGGGATAGAACTCTGCATCAAGGTAGTTCATGGCCCAAAGCGCGTTCACAATTCCTCTGCGGGTACCGGATTTCAAGTAATAGTCCCGGTAATTGATGAGCCTTTTCCGGTAAGCTTCATCATCTTCCCCCGGACTCCGTGACAACTTGCGGTCATATCCATGTTGATCCAGCCCGAGTTCAATGGCCGTTGGGACTAACGCCTGTCTGCGGAGCAGGAACACTTTCGCTTTGGCATCATCAAACATTTTGCCGATAACCTTGAGCCAGATCCAGGAGTCACTGTCTTCCTGGCGTATCGTTTGCTTAAGAAAAGGAGGGGCAATCTTCCAGAGTTTATCCGCAAAACCCATGATATTACACCTCCTGAACAGTGACGGTTATTACTCCCGGAGCAGCCAACTGATTGAAGTTGACTTTAACATCGGCTGCAGGCTCAATCACATCCATACTCAAGACATCTGGGATAAACCAACGGGCTGCCATGATGAGTGAACGGTCAACCCCATAATCCGGGTCGAATTGCGGGGCATTTCCGTCCGTCTGAGGAATGATTTCAAACATCCCGCTAATCAGACTTTCGGCGGATAACTTCATCAGGTCAGCGTTCCCGCGTTTTGGATCCTTATAAATCGTTACGGTTACCGGTACAGTAACAATCTCGCAGGGGAGGACAGCGATATCAGCGATGGCAGAACCGTCATTCTCATATTTAGCAACAACCTGGTCGATAACCGTTTGACTTGGGATCCCTTCAGTGCCGATGATCACCGCATCGATGGTTCCTTGTCCTCTTGGTTGTTGTGTATTTATTCTGGCCCTGGCAACTCCCACAATTTCTTCTGCCATGCTTTTATACATATAGTCGTTCCCGCCGTAAGCAATCGCCACCGTCTTATTCTGAGCGCGCATTCTCAGGCTTTCATCTGTTTCCACGTCCGTGCCTTCTAGCACTAATCCACTGGCATCGTTTTGGACGTAATCGACACCCGGAATGAACACTCCGAATTTGCTAATCTGCCCGACTCCAACATTATACTGGCTGCCGCCAAGTTCAGCTTCAACCTGTACAACGGTTTCTATGACTCCCGGATCCAGGATGGTTTTGGTCTTAACTAAAAATCTCAAAACCTGTCCTTTGTCGTCTTCTTCCGTCGTCACTATGGAGCCTTCGGGAATTGTGGCCTTAAGCGTCGCGTCTGCTCTTCCAATCCGGACATTCCAGATCGCCTTTTGAGCTTGCTTGCGGTACACTCCGGAGCGATCGGCAGCCACTAGGTCAAGCCATCCTCCCGTGGCTGTGCTCAAGAAGAGCTGCATAATAACTTTGGCAAGAAGCTTGTATAAGGCATCAATTGCCTTTGCGGAGATTTCAACCAAAGTGTAGAAAATGCGCCCTGGTCGGAAATTAGTAATGCGGAATTTGCTTGTCTGTAAATCAGCAATGGCATCATCCCGCACTTGTTCAAACGTTTTTAGGTCAAGTAATTCTTCAGGCTTCAATGACACGCACTCCCTCCGGCCCGACAATTACCACAAGGGAAGCAGAAAGGGCATTTTGACCGTCAAGCGTAATATTAAGCGATACTGCCAGTTCTAAATCTCCGCCTTGTTTTAGCACCGGTGTAACCGATACTGTATCCGGAATGACGTTTGGATGTCTTAAAATCACTGCAGCAACTTCCCGAGCTACAGCCGTTCGTTCGGCAGCTGTGTTTTCTGTTTTGACAAACTGCTGCAACCGGCCACCATATTCCGGATGCCAGGATATGATCCCCTGGAATGTCATCAGCTCATCGGCGAGATCCTGAATAATAACATCAACATCCGTCACCGTGGCTGCATCTCCCTCTTGGGAGAGAATAAAGTTACCATTTTCATCGATCGCAATATCTTCGAGTATAGGCAATTTAATACCCCCTAGGCCATGTCTTCAATAAACGCCAGGGAAGGGTCATTGTAATAAAACCCAACACGCACCAGGTCGCCAATCTTCAACCCCGTGAGCCGATCCGGAATCGGCACTGCAGGGATAGGGGGGATGGATTCTAACAGGTTGCCTAGTTTATCAAGTACCTGAATGTCTGCGACATTGACATGAACCCCTATCACTTTGGCTTTCACGGGGAACCGAGAGCTGCCCGGCAGGTCCGGATATTCGTCATTGACAACCTGGATGACGGCTTGTGCAAAAACTTCAACATTTTGTCCCACTGTTTTCAACTCCTAGGCCGGAATACTGAAATATACTTCTGTCCGGATACCGCCCGGACTGACGGTGTAATGATGAACCGTATCCACTAGAGCCTCACTCACCGGTACATCCGGATGATTGATCCCGATATAGGAGGAATGAGTAATTGACGGCATCCCGATGGTGACCAGGCTTCCTTTGGTTCCGTCAAATTCAAGGCTGATAATGTTCGAGCCGTAAGCGAGAAGCGGCATTGTCTTTTGGTCAAGCAATTCATGCCAGTGGAATACTTCTTCCTCATCGAAATAAGGGTCGTAATCTGTTCCCCAGAGCCGGTTGATTTGCTTCACCAATTCAAAACCGTTCGGAGCTGCACTGACAGCATCCTTGCGCGGGAAATCTCTTGGTGTCAAAAACGCTGACCGATTCCCACATCGCTTCAAAGCAAACAGGATCATCTCTTGCGGCGTGACATTGAAAAATGTTTGGTAAACAGGGAGCTTCATGAAATCAACTGCTTTATCCCGCGCCCGATATGGACTGTTAACAATATCCACCTGGCCTTGGAATACTTTCTGCAGTGTTCCTGATGGATCCATGAAATGAAATTCAGTCGGAGCAGCGTCAGTGATGTCTAATTGAACGCCCGAACGGAAGGAGAATTCCAAAATATCCACCGGGTCAAGCCTTGACTTCCAACAATCGAAACTAGCCAGGCCATCCTGTACCAGGCTATTGCCAATCCTAATCTGCGTTCTCAATCTCGTTCACTCCTAGCTGGTTTCTTTAAGCTGCCTGAAGGCATCCAGGTTTGGCGGGATATCGTCATCCGCAGCAATGTCCGAATCTGTCCAAGAGGTTGAATCCGGAGTGTTGGCTGCCGCCACATAACTTCCACCACTTGAGGATCCAGGAGCAGGGATCACTAATTGCTGCCCGACGTAAATCCTGTCAACATCCGCGATGTTATTTGCTGCAGCAAGAGCCTGAACGGTCGTCCCGTACTTCACCGCCAAAGCGGATAAGGTGTCCCCGGATTGGATGGTATAGGTTGTATTGGTTTGAGTTTTCGGACGCTCCTGGACAGTGACCTTGATTGGGACATACTCCTCGAACTCCAGGGATAAATAAATGATGTCGTCAAGATTGGTCTTCCGGCTCCGGAGAGAGGCGAAGGTCACCTGATCCACGCCGTGGGCCTGCGCCTCTTCAGATATAAGCCGGTAAATTTGCGGGATGTCTGTGGTGGGTGATGGCCGGTAGATCTTCCGGATGGCTGCTAGTTTGTCCAGGGCCGTCTGATTGTCGTCATCCATGAGCTTGAGGTTCATCCTCACAAGAGTTGGGTTATATGCAACACGCTGGTTTGCTTTTTTATTCTGGCCTTGGATTTCAACTTGGTCTGATTGGGTGTCGTCCTCAACCTCAATACTCTCAAAGATGCCCGGCAAAACAGTACTCCCGACCATTATCTGTTCTTCGTCCACTCGAATGTCTGCCAATTCATCACCCCCGGTCTTATGGTCTGCGACGGGCCAGGAACTGCCTCAACTCTCTCATGAGATCTTCAGCCTCCTCGCGGTCATCGCCGTAATAGTTAAGTGCAACCAATGGGCCGTTCCGGTCTTTTCCTGACCGGCTATCCTTTTTGGAATTTTGTTCACTGAAAATCTCACGGAAACTGAAAGTTGAACGTTCCATCATCCCGATGCTTGGAGCAGGGAAGCCTCCCCCTCCACCTCCAAAAGAGAGGGCAGGGGAGAGATCCGGAGCGAGCTGCATGCCGTTGAAAATTCGGTTCATGGTTCCTTGCAAAAGTCCCGACCTTGACGACATGCCTCCTGCCAGGGTTTCAATCATGGCTCTTCCGGAACGGGTTAGCCTTGACAACGGGCCTTCTTTTGCATCAGAGAAGGGGAGAAGCTTACGGAGTTTTGTTAATCCCTCTTTGACCATGTCATAAGGCTTGGTGATGACGCTCTTGATTCCTTCAGTAAAGGCATCTAGTAAGGCTGCGCCCGAGGTCTTGAAGTCTGTAACTTTACCCAATAGGTAATCTTTAATCGCCGTCAGGGATTCGGATATGAATTGCTTGCCTTGCTGGAAGCCGCCCATGATCCACTGCCACCCCCGGACAAACGCTGCCGAAACTTGATCCCAGTTTCTCCACAAGAGCACGATTGCCGCAATGAGAGCAATTATCCCAATGACTATCCAGGTGATTGGGTTAGCCATCAAGGCTGCCGTGAATCCCCAAACGGAAGCGATCAGGCCGGGGAGTGCTCGTGCTGCTGCAGCCAATCCTTGTCTGGCGAGCTGGATGAGGCCGAGTGTGAAGTTTCTTAAGCCGGTTGCCGTGGCGATCGCCGCCTGGCGGGCCATGGTTGCAATGCGGAGGCCTATGGACTTGACTGCGTCTGCTGCGTAGAGGCTGCGGATGCGGAAGGTGAGGAATAAATCATTAAGGCCATTCCAAGTTCCACGTATGCCCCTTGCAAATTTACCCAACGTTCCGAACGTATAGCCGAGACTTCCGATAGCTATAGCTGATATGCCAGCTAAACTAAATAAGACTCCAAGACCAGCAACCGTTATTCCTATACCTGCGGCAACTTTTGGATTCGCTTCTGCCCATGCGTTCATTTTGGTTACGATATTGTTCGCCTTGTCAATGAACGGGTCAAAGATCGGCAAGAGGCTCCCGCCAATAGTTTCCTTCAGGTTCTGAATCCTTTGGGTGAAAATCTGCCATTTGGAGCCAGGGTCGATATTCATCGCCCTGGCCATATCCTCTGTGACCTTTGTTCCTCCACGCATAGAATCCTGCAGCCCCGTCACATTAGACTTAAGTTGGTCAATCTTTGGATAGAGAAGGTCAATCAGGGCGACGGCTTCCTCACTGCCGAATGCTTTGGTGATCTGCTGCTTTTCCATAGCATCCAAGGTGCTTCCGTATTTAGTTCTTAACTTCTGCAGGATTTCCGTCATGCCTAAGAGCTGGTTGTTTTGGTCAAGGAAGCTGATTCCTAACTCCTTACCGGCGTTCGCAGCCTGTGTGACAAACGTTCGGTATTTAGTTCCTGCTTCTGATCCGGACATAGTTGCCTGCAGCATGCCCAGTACAGCCAACTGTTCTTCGAGAGGTCGTTTAGCTGAAGTTGCCGAGGCACCAAGGCTGCTAATAGCTTCGGCCATCTGCGGCCCGGTTGTCTTAAACATCTGCACGGCTGAAGCGATCCCGCCGGAAAACATCTTACCGAAGGATTCATCAGACATTTTGTTGTACATATCTTTGTAGATTCCATAACCCGTTGCAAAGAGGCTGGTCATGTCCTGAACGGTTGCCTTGGTTGCCTTGGCTGTTAATGCTGAAAGTCTGGTATACTCAGCAACCCCTGTATCAGACAAAGACGAAATACCTGATTTAACGTCATAAGCTGCAGTGATGAATTGTGCCTTAGTCGTCCCGCTCCATTGATTAGAGAAATCCGTGGCCGCCTTTGTGAGTGCACCTAAATCTTTGATGCCCAAACTCGCCATTTCGCCCAGGGCCGCTTGGGTACCAAAGGTTGATTTAACCGGCATTGCCACTCCGGCAGCCATTCCAGCTCCAGCCGCAAGTATCTGTGCTCCAGAGGTGACCATTGTTCTCGAACGTTCCTGCAGCGATCTTAAGCTTCTTTCAGTTTCATTTACGGCGACCTGTGCTCCGCGCATCGGGCCGCTCATCAGGTCAGATAACCTCATGATGACACTTAGGCGAAAAAGAGTTTCCAAACCCATTTTCACGCCTCCGTTTCTGGTATATAATGGGATGCAAGGAGGTTGATAATAATATGATTTATTTAGCTTTGTGGATTTTGTCCCTAATGTTCATTATCTTCATCTTAAGCGTTGGCTTTGGTACTGTACTTTTCATCATAAAAACAATTCTCTCTATACCGTGTGTCTTTTACATCGAGAACAACAAATATCATCTTCGGCAAAGAGGCTATGATGTTGACTCAAAGGATCTTCCCAAGATGCGTCAAATACTCCGTTTTTACTTTAGAGCTTTAACCCTTCGCCGCCCCCTGCTCCCGTGAGCGGGGTTTTTTTTATCCCCCGCCCAGTGCCTTGGCGATGGCCTGCGCCATCTGATCAATTTGCCGCCTTTCCAACCACAACGCTTTGGACATCAGATCCGCAAACTCATCCATGGAGAACTCTCCATCGCGCCCTAAATAATAGCGGATCAGCAACTGCCCCGAACCGATGAAGCTGGCATCCAGGTCTTCAATCTTTTCCTGGATGGCGGCTATAGTTTTTTTAAGTCAACGAACGCATTGCCTCCGGCCAAGCCGTTTAACTTGTCGGCAATTTGAGTGTGAAGCATCGGATATTCCCGGAAGACTGCTTCCAGATCCGTGCGGCACTCCTCCAGCACAAGTCCCAACAGATAGTTTTTAATAGCCACCGACGGACGAGTTCCTATTTCTTTGAGCAGCCGGTCAATATCAATGGTCTTCGGCTTCTCGAAATAGAACTCTTTTTTTATTTCCTGGCCGTCTTCGCTCTCGATGGTGATAGGCACCCGATAGAGCTGCTTGTCTGGGTATTTGGATTTCATTTCATCGACACTGAGCATTGCTTATCCTCCTCTTATACCGGCTCCACGCCATCTTCAACGATTTTCTCTGCAATGAAAGAGAGTTCCTTAGTCAAGGACTTATCTCCCTGTTTCATACTCTGCGACCTTTCGGTGAAGGTTACCCCTTTAACCACATCAACACGGGTTTTCTCGCCGTCATTGGCATAGCTTGCGGTAATCGGGAAGGGGGGGATCTTATAGAATGACTTGCCGATCATCTTGCAGTAATCAAGAAGGTTCTGATATTCATCCCGGAGGAGGGTTATCTTACCTTCGGCCTTATAATTCCCTTCGCCACGGCCTACAGGCATTGCCCCTTTGCCGTATACCATTTCCTTCTCCTTGGAATCCTTGTACTCGACGCTGTCAATCCCGATAACTACCCCCGTCGGCAGGCTGATGGTGACCGACTCCCAATCATAAACTTTTCCGTTGATCATCTAATTACCCCCTCTTCAGCCTGATCGTCGTGGTGAGCACGCGCATGGTTTCAACCTCGGTCACGCTGAGATCCCAGTCAAGCTCTGCAGATCCAGTGGAGGCAAGCACCAGGTCAAAGCCTTTGATATTCCGCTTGCGCACCATCTCTTCCAGCGGACGTTCCATATTCGCCTTGAGATTATCAATCTCATCTGAATACATCTCACTCTTCATGTAGAACATTCCGGCCTGGTAAGCAGCCACCGCTGCCCGGTCAACCACACGTCTGCTTTTAACCGCTTGAAAGTCCGATCCCGGAGGAGCCATGATATTGGCTTCTTCTACATAGATGCCGGGATATTGGTTGTAAACGCGGGGAACTGTGAATCCCGCATCATTGAGCATCTTCGAGTGAGCCATATTAAATCCTGTCGGGCGAACTTCCAATGCCTGAGTAATGCGGAACCGCTGCACCTTTCCAGCGGACTCTTGAGGCTCAGACTTACCGATGATCCCAGCCACGATAGCAGCCATATTTGCTTCCCGGATCCGTCCGGCCATGTCGGCCATTTCCAGCCGTCCGGCCACCACACAAACCCGAGTATGGGCAAAGAGTCCTTTTTCTGTGATAAGTGCCTGAACGTACTCATCAATGGTTTCGGTTGAATTCTGGTTGCGCGTTTCGCAAACAAAGAATCCAGGAAGCATGTCGGTTGCAAGACTATCAGCCTCTGTACCACATACCGCCCAAAGAGCTGCCGCCGATGGGCCGACCACATGAATAAATTCATAACTGAAAGGGTTTGCCTTAACCACATCCATAGCATTCAGGAAGTCCTGGTTGCTCATTTGCGGCGGTGTTGTCTTGAAGGCGTACTTATCGCCCTTGACAAAGCTCGTCGCAGGATCCACTGCGGCGGTAAAAGTTACCGTCACTCCGGTACCGGTATTGACAACACCATCCACCGGTACCGTCTTAGCAACCGACCAACTATCCCCGCCATCGAGTGACTGACGGTATTGGGCCTCGTTCAAGGCTCCGCCGGTCAAGATTTCAAGTACCACTTCATATTCGCCATTAGGTGTTCCGCTTGAAACGAACGTTGCCTGTCCTGCACCCGTCAAAGTGATGTCCGATACGGTTCCGGCTACACTAGCAGCCGCGATTAAGGCGATAATATCCCCGCCACCGGTCTGCAAGGTGTCAAGGCAAGCATCGGCCAACGGGCCGCTTCCGAGTTCATCCACATCACTTTCGCGGGTAATCGTCTTAAACTTTCCTGCCTGCATCCCTGTGCAATACCCAAGCTTGATGTGTGCCGATCCGGCCAGGGGGATGTATCCGGTACCGCCATCCTGGTATATGACATTATTCTCAGACCATATCACTATTTCTTACCTCCCTTCGGATTTCCGGATACCGGCGTTTTTAACCAGGCATCTCTGGCTTTGATAAATTCTTCCCTGGTTGTACTGAGTCCGTCTGCCCACCCGTAATGATGTTTCATGCCGGTGAAAACAGAAGGGCTGCATAGTTCTTGGGCCAGCTTTTCAATAGGCTCCAAGGCAACCGGCTCAGTCGAGGCTTCCTTTTCCTTTGCCACACTTACACCTCCTTATATCCCCGTCTTAAGAGGCGGTTGTTTGGGTAATTCATGGTCTTTGTAGACACCGCTTATAAACTTGATAATCAATACCGCCAACGCCCGTTCTTTCTGATCAGGCGGCCATTCAATAGTGGCCGGTTCAATAGGCACCCAGTTACCTTTTCCGTCATCCATACCGCCGGGCAAGTTCGCCAGCAACATCTGCAGAACATCATTCACCAGGTCTTCAGTCTTATGAAAAATGTTCACTTCAACCGGCAGGATCCGTTCATAAACCTGGCTGCGTACAAAATGCCGATCAGTCGCATCAGCCCATTTGCTGACCTTACGCTTTTTTTCATTAAGCTCTTCCTTGTTAGCCAGTAAGATAGCGCAAGGATTGGACTTGATGCGTTCAAATGCATCATCATCCCGGTATATTTGGGTAACACCACACTGGGTTTTGAGAATTTCAGTGATTAAATCCTTGGCTGCTTGAATCATTGGCTAATCTTCTCCTCTATAAACTCAGTCAACAGCTCCTGGATGTCCTGCGAGTCTGCCGGGCCAACGCCCAGGTATGGCCGTGCCGGTATTTCCACTTTTTTGCCGCGTCCTGTTTTGCCGCCGAGTTGTTGAATCCCGGCCTGAAGCAGGTTGCTCCCGACCGCAACACCTTCCGGTCTTGCTCTGTAGGCGATGGAGCGCATTAACCGTCCGGTATCCTTTAATATTGCTGCACTGCCTATGATGCGCTGCGCCCGCTTGCTTACTTTGCCTCGTTTAGTTTTGAACCCGCTTGAGCCGTCTTTGTGTTTTGTTCGTCGCCTGGCGCGTGCGATGAGCGTCGCCATGGCTAACGGCTTCCAAGGTCTTCCGTCCGGGGATTTTTCACGCTCAAAACGTTCGATGGCCGACTGCTGCAGCATGGCTCCGATTCGGGTATTCAATCCTTTAAGCTCAAGATCATTCAGCTCAAGGTTGTGGAGCGTTCTGACCAGCCGTTGCCAATCCCCGTCAAGTCTTACGCCCGGCATTAGTCGTACTCACTCCGGAAGCGGTCGCCGAACGCTTTGTTCGGTGCCTTATAAAGAATGGTGCTTTCTCCGGCACCCAGGACAACCTTGCCTTCGGCAATCCGTTCGAGCAAGCGGATGGCATTTTTGTACCTGCGTACAATGTTGTCCTCCTCGTCACTCGTCCATTTGCGCGAAAAGAGGTTATACACGGCGATGTCAACAGCGAGCTTCTTGATCACAGGAGGGATGTTGACAAAGGGAACGGTGTACCTGGTGGAGGCGTACCCATCAATTTCCGAAGAAGCATTGTTTATAGCTGAATCAATATTGGTCATGTTGTAAGTCGGTTCACCGGTATCCGTGGTCACATAGGTGTCATCGTTGGACAATTCGATGAGCTTTTCTTTGGGAATTTGCCCCAGGAGATCATCTAAAGAACAGTACATTTTTCACCTCCAAACAGTTTTCCTTAATCCCCCTGTTACAATCGTGTTAATTCCCCGTTACTACCCCGTTATTTTTTATTAACGTATGAAAGTCGTGGGTAAGGTTGTCTAAGCCAACAGCCTTTTTAAGAGGCATTTACGGGCCTCTGAACGGTATTTCATAACAGAGAGGCAACCCCAGATGAAGGGTTGCCCGTTACCGGGCGTTACCTCTCTGTTAATAATCCGTTATAACCCGCTATTCATGGGCGTTAGCACCTATTTTCCGGTGTTGTCATCCGGGTTGTTGCTGCCGTTTTCATTTCCGGTTCCGTTTCCGTTGTCCGGATTGGTCTTATCCTTCTTTGAATCGACCAACTTGACGGTTCCCATCTTAACCAGCGGGGCCATCTCTTTGGCTGTGCCCTCAATGAATGACCCTGCCTGGAATTTATCACCGTTGTGCTTAACGTTGCCAATAACTACATACTTAGGCATCTGCATCATCCTTCCTAGTTAGTATTCCGGATGAGGAATCCGGCGGTAGGGCCAAGCACCATTGGATCATAGATGTCCCAGACCTCAATGATATCCAGCTTGTTGCCTTCTTTGTACATCCCACTCCTCGGGTGTCCCTTCTTGCGGAAGGTGTAGCCAAAGCTCGGGATTTCCTCGCCGCGTTCTTGCGCTGTAGGAACATAGGCGAGCACTGCGGCGTTGGGCCAGATATCATGGAGAACATCCTTGGAGTCTGCGTATACAGATTCCCCGATCACGATGTTGTCCACGTTGAAAATCTCTTTGACCAAGTCAACCGTTAAGACCCCTTTGACCGCATATTGAATACGCGCGATCAACTTCGGATGTTCCTTGAGCTTATCCCAGGAGCTTGCACCCAGCACCAAGGTGTTGGGGCGGCGGCCAATCTTTTGGCGAACGGTCGTCTTGCCGTCCTCAATATCTTCGATTGGGTTGGAGTTTGCATAATCGCTCCACATCGAAGTTCCGGATAGATCGAGCACATGACCGGCTGCATAGTTGGCAGGATTTAAGACAGCGTCAGCCTGGTCTTTTTCCTTGCGGGTGAGAATGTTGTTGGTGACAACCCGCGTCCGGCGAGCTTCCAGTTCTGTTTGATTCGGAGCCTCTTCGCGTTCATTGACATCAATAGGAATCTCCAGGGATTCTTCGTGAAGTGCGAGCTTGATGGTGTCCCCTTCATTGGGTTGGATCCTTGCACTCTTGGCCTGATTGGCGCGCCTGGTGTTGTAGAGCTTGAAGTCATCCGGGCCAAACCTCCGGATCAGGCCGCCCATCTTTTCAGTTTCGACGATCGGCAGAACCAAGTCCCCGACAAGTCCGACAGGTTTGTAGCCCTGAGCAATCGTGGTCAATACCGGGTCAACAACCCGCACGTTTTTATATGGCATATTTGCACCTCCAGTAATTCAGTTAATTAAGCCTTAAGAGTTGGGGCAACCAGGATGACTTCCACTTTGTCACCGGCTGCAGCGGCAGCCTCCACGGCAATGGCGTTCACAAAATGGCCTGATGCGTCAACCGCCGCAATCGCTTTGCCGTCCGCATCGCTGGTGAGGCGTGTTTCAGCTGCAAAGGCAGTCCCCGCCTCAATGATGGCCGTTCCCATCGTAATCAGGGACATTTGCTTTTCATCGACCTCAGCTCCCTCATGGGTTACGCCTCTGGCCGCTTGGCCGAGTACAGCTTGAGCACCTGAGAAGCTGACAAAGCGGTTCGGATTGATGACTCCTGAAGGCTCAACACCGATGGTTAGAATCGGGAAAAACGTTGCCATAATTGTCCTCCTTACTTACTGACTTTGATCAAAGCTTCCTCATAGGAAACCTTGTTCTTTTCGGCAAAGTCCAGAGCCTTTTGGTGCAACTCCAGACGTTCCGGATCCACACTTGCGCCAAAGTCCTTGTCTTTTGCACCTGAGCCTTTTTCCTCGTGGCCGCCAGCGACTTCACTGAATTTGACGGCATTGGGCATTTTGCTGATGAATCCCTTGAAGAAATCAAGAGGGGAGATCTTGACGTTTGTGGTCTTATCTCCGTCTTTGTCAGCAAATTCAACCGTGACTTCATTGCTCAACCCAGCCATGAATTCCACGAGTCCCGGACGGACGGCAGGGGGGAGCTTGATCTTGTTGACCTCAATGAATTGGGCGTGCTCGGTCGTTTTGAGCTGACGTTTCGTGGCCTCCAGCTCTTGTTCGAGCTGAGAGTTTTTGGCGCTGAATTCGGTTTCCAGCTCTTTGCGAGCATCAGCCTTCATTTGTTCCATCAGAGCCTTTTTTTCCTCTTCGGTCATGGGCATGTCTTTTACCTCCTGTTTATTGGTGGAGAGGGCAAAGTCGCACTGGATGTCAACCCCGCCTTCATCCTCGCTGAATTGAATAGGCTTTAAGCCTTCCACTGCGGGAGCTGCTGCTCCCAAGAATCCCACATGGCGAAGTGTCCAGCCTTCCGGTGTTTTGCGCAGCCGTACGGACACTTGTTTATATCGCCCCTGGTTGACCATGTCTGCAAAGGTCTGCTCAACCTGTTTGAATTTTGCCAGGAGCTTGCCGCCTTCGGCCTTAATGGACTCTACCCAGCCGAACGCAGGATCCTCCATTTTGGGGTGTCCTATAACCAGCGGTGCTTCATACTTAGCCGGGTTATAGTTTTTGGCAATCTGTTCAAGGTCTTGTTCAGAGAAGTCGCCTTGAGGCTCGTACTTTCCCGCCTTGAAAATCTCATACCATTTGCTCACATTCTCATCTCCTTTCTGTATAATTTCTGTTACAACAGACTGGGAGGTAACTCGCGCAAGGCTTTGCCGGGATTTCTGGCAAAGCCAGAATCAGGAATCGGCACGTTGTTTGTCGCCATGGGCTTGATATTTTCACGGGCTGCCTTGTACTTGTTGATAGCAACCACTCCGCACCGGCAGTTGAATCCATTGGGCGGCCACCATTCATTCCAGATTGGGTCATTCTTCGCGGCAACGAAACCGTTCATTGCCCGGTGAGCCGGTCGTGTCTTGCTATCCAGTACGGCAGAATATTTGAAGTAGGGGAATAGGTCGGATAGTTCAGGATCCTGGAATTTCTCCCAGTTTCCAGCTCCATAAGCCGTTTGAATGTTAGTCCTGAACGTCGTTTCCAGGTGCCAGGGATCTGCAGGCTCAAGCCCCATTCGGGTGAATAACTGGTTTGTATTTCGTTTGAACTCTTCCAGGGTGGTTCCTTTTTCAAGAGCCTCCTGGACATATTTCTTGATGGACTCAACCATGTTTTGCCCTTCGGCTGCAGCAATCGTGAAATACTTGTTTTTAAGTTCAGAGCCAAGTTCCCGGTATTTATCGATGTCCACCGGCATCAGGCGGCTGAAATAATCGACGGCTTCTTTCAGATCCAGCGGCTCAGGCTTGATTGTGTAATAACTCGATGAGTCCGCGAACTCGCGCTGTGTTTCCTCGTAATCCTGCCAGGCATCATACTCGCCGATCATGTATCCCGTTATGGCGACGTTGGTTAAGTAGTTGCCCAGGGCTTCAATGGCATCGTTGCTTACTTTCAGGTTGTCTGTATCATCGAAGGAATTCCACCCGAGCATAGCCCGCGAGATTTCACGAGTCAGTCTGCCATAATAAGATTGGCCTCGATCCAAACAGGCGAGGTAATACTGCTGGAGGATGTCACCGCGCTCAAATATCTTCTTGTCTTCCTCATTGGCAAAGTCAACTTGCCTGCCTTTTTGCATGATGTTTGAGAATTGTTGTTGAGAAAACTGAGGGGAAGGCGGCATCTTATTGGCCGGTTGAACCAATTCTTCATCCTTACCCGGTTGAGGGATGTTATAGCGGTTATAGAAATATTTGGTGCTGACCGGGAGGCCCATTTCAACAAGCTTGGTATCGCGTTCGGCCAGATCCTTTTGCGTGCCGTCGTCTTTGTAGAAAATCATGAAAGCCGGATAGTTTTCCTGTGGCCCGAAGTTGAATTCAACCAAAGGGGGTATCAACTGGTTGTTGATGGCCGCCATGATCATCTTGGCATCGGCCTCAGTTAAGTCATCCTTAACCCCTTCATGAACTTGCGCTGCCGAATAACTTCCTGTGTCGCCCATCTCAGTGGTTAACGTCTGTCCGAGAATCGCTTTGCTGATTTCCGCATTGCAGAAGGCCAGGAACAGACGATGCACCTCAGCCTTGTCGCCGTTTGTTTCCTTGAAATCAAGCTCACTGTTGGCTGGGATGGCAACGGCTGCATCTTGTACCAGGGAATCAAGCGCGTCCAGGAGTTCCTGCTTATCACCAGCACTGGCTCCGGGCTGGTACTTGCCGATCGCCGTCGGCATGCCGTACTTCTCAGTGAATATGGCCCAGAATTTGTATCCGTGCTTTTTGAACATCCACGGCCAATAGCACCTGGAATAAATGCGCTCACCATAAGGGTTGCTGTCGTCTTCTTCGTGCTGCACCAGGATGAACTTTGCCGGTGGAATCGCTTCATCATTAAGGCTTGAATAGTTCAGCAAGCGAAGGCTGCCGTCAAGGCCAAAGGTAAACCGCCGACGTTGTCTTGCCTTTAACTCCTTTATCCACCAGGCTCCCTGGCGTTCTTCCCACATGATCTCCATGACTCTGAATCCAACATAGGGAGCATCAAGCATTTGTCTTAAATCCTGGTCGAAGTTAAGCTTCTGCAGGTTCTCTTTGACAAAGTTGGCTATTTCAAGGTCTTTAGGGTTTTCGGTAGCAGGGATGATGTCCCAGTCTTTGCTTAACACTCCGGATTTGCGCGAGAACCGGCAGGCAGATATGTGAGCGTCAGTCTTCATCTCTTCATAGACTTCAGAGTCTTTGCCGGTTTTTCTCAGGATTGGATCCGGGTTAGGGAGCGTCTTAAAGTAGTGGATCCAGTCCGTCTGCATGGTGACCATTTCGGAGGTAACCGGCTTTTTAATTGGTTTTCCGTCTGGGCCTAAAATCATGAGTCATACCCCCCGAAAGAATTCATTCTGCGTCGTCTAACTGTTTCCACCTGGAGTTTTTGCACCGGATTAGTTCCGGCATGGAGAGAGAGCGCATGTCCCCAGAAGCGGTCAGCGTGGCCGTCGGTGCGTTCAGCGTCATATCGAATGTGCCCGGCTGTTGTTACAATTTTGCGGATAGAGTGGAGGTCTTCTCTTATGTGACGATCAGGTGGGATCCGCACGAGCTTATCTTGAAACTTGCGGAGCTGCGTGATTGCCAGCTCTTCTTTAACTGCTTCAGTAAAGTTAACTGGTTCAACTAAATTTCCATAACGTTCCCTGGCTTCTTCCGCTAGCTGTAGTCCTAAACCGGTAGAGTCGAGGCACGCTCTGCGTATCCTTGGAAGACTTAAGAGCCAGTACAATTCTTGTCGTTGAATGCGGAACGGTGTCTTTTCCAGAACTTTGACCATGCGTGTCCAGAAGACATCTCCGATCCTTTCCGTCAGCCAGAAGATAGTAAGGTCACGTTTGCGGCCAATATCCCCACCAAGGAATAGTTCACCTTCAGGCTCAAAGTCTTCCGGGAGAATAATCGTAGCCTTTTCGTCTTCGCAGTCCGTCAGCATGTCATAGGTAAGAAGGGAACCGGCCTCGTCAAGGAATTCGCAGCAGTATTCTTGGAGCCAGTCATCTTCTGATTCACAACCGGCGCGGAGTTCTTCGATGTTAACGTCAAGTCCTTGCTCTTTGGCTTCGTAGATATCGACCTTGTGCTTGCTCCATGTCCCGGTGTTGTCTGTCCAAAGTTGGTAGTATTTGCCCGTCTTGCCGTTCGGAGTAGAGATTACGCGAATCTTGTAGCCTCTGGTAATGGAAGGGTAGAGGGCTGTCCAGATTTTGCGGCTGTCCCGGTGGAAAGCAAACTCATCAAGTACGACATTGCCCGAGAATCCGCGAGCTGTATCAGGATTGGCCGGAAGTCCGTAAACCTTGGAGCCATTAGGAAAGCGCACTTCCAAGAGTTTAATGCTCTCATCGGTGATCTTGAAGTCACTCTCCAGGATTTCACAGGCGATGCCCACGGCCCTGGCGTGCATTGCTACCTTTTCCATTAACTCTTTTGATTGCCGTTCTCCACGAGAGAGAAGCACCCAGGTTGTTTTGTGCTCCACGCAATCAAGGACGACTTCCAGGGCAACCCCAAAGCTGTATCCAGTCTGTCTTCCTTTCAGCGCAATCTTGAAACGGCTCGTATCTTCAACCCAGCGTTTCTGGTATTCGGTTAATTGAACGGGAGCCTCTTTATACGAGTCCATAAATCTGCTCCTTAATGAGCTGCAGTGTTTCTTGATCTAAGTTCTTATTCTTGGCCGTTTCTTCTATTTGCTTGACGGCTGCATCTGCTTTTTGCTTAAACTCAAGCTTTAGACGTTCACGCGCCACCGAACTTTTTTCGATCATTGAGAGGGCTTTAATCGCTTCGATGACCTTCTTGTCCAACTCTCCACCGGCATCTTGTGCAGCCATTAACGCTTCAGTGATAAGTTGACTTGCCAACGTGCTTGCTGCCTCATTAAGTTCTGTGGCAGGTCTATCTGGGTTGGTGTCTACAATAGCTCTAGCCTGATCCCGCACTATCTTAAGTCGTTCCAAGCGGGTTAAGAAGTCTTTGCCGTAACGGCCAACAGAAGACTTGGATATTGACCGTCCCATCTGTTTAAGCCAATCCGCAATCTCCTGGTAACCCCGTCCATCAACTAGGAGTCGGTTCACCTCATCCACAAGTTCAGGCGGCAGATCCGTTGTAACTTTGTGGTGTTTGCGTCTGGTCATTACAGACTCACCCCGACATCCTGGTCAATGTTTCCTTCCAGGAGGTCTTTGCCTTTGGCTGTAAGTTTGGAGATGCGCATCTGCATGTTGAGTTCATGGTTATCAATCTCGTTGTTTTCCACATAACCTTTCTCGGCAAGGTATTCCAGATAACCGGCAAGTACCCCAGAGTTTACAGCATAATTGATGTCATTGAGAGTAAGGCTGATAAT
Source organism: Paradesulfitobacterium aromaticivorans (assembly GCF_054657415.1). Taxonomy (NCBI): domain Bacteria; kingdom Bacillati; phylum Bacillota; class Clostridia; order Eubacteriales; family Peptococcaceae; genus Paradesulfitobacterium; species Paradesulfitobacterium aromaticivorans. The sequence continues at coordinate 1,700,425 of NZ_BAAHYT010000010.1, forward strand.
CCGATCGCTTACTCCTTCGGGATAGTTAATCTCAAGAATCTTTAATATGCGCCCACGAATTTCGCGAGCTTCACTGCGTTGCATTGCCAACTTATCCACCTCCTAGACGCTTGCCGATATTCTTGTTGATCTCCGTTATTTCCTTGCCAATACCATCTACCTTGTGATCCAGGCTGGCCACCGCCCGGATGAAGTCATCACTCATCACGTAAGTGTGGGGGAGAGTGGCTTTGAAGTCTGCCAATTCTTCTTGGACTTTTTCAATCTCCCGTTTGTTCTCGTCAATTTCTCCGCGCACCGATGAGCGGATATCTTTTAAGAAGTAGCCGATGATACCGAGAGCTGCAGAAACTATGGCAATCAACACAGTCATAACCGGTTGATATAAATCAGATGGAACGTTGTTCATTCGACGTTACCCCCACCGCTTCAGAAACAGGTTCATCAACCTTTGCTTGAGATTCCAGCGTTGACACCTCTGTTTTGTCTTTTGCCTGAGCTGCGGTGTTTTGATTAGGTTCCGTCAACGATATCTGTGCGGCCTTATTTGCAGAACTTATGAGAGTATTTGTTTTGAGCTTCAGGACTTTTTGCTCGATTGTATTCTCGACAAAGGTTTGTGCGTCGCCAAGTCCCTGGCTTAAAATATCCATGAGTTCAGGCCCAGCTAATAAGGTCACTTCATCAACTGCCTCTTTGCCGACCGCCAATAACTCTTCGCGGTCGACCTTGCCGTCCTGAACCGCCTTTCTCAAGTCGGCGGCCACTGTTTGTTCAAACTTAGCCACTGAGCGTTCGGCCAGATCATCCAGGCGTGCAATGGCATCCTTCAGAACACTGGACTGCTCTTGATTTTTCAGTCCGTTTGTTTCGGCTGCTAAATGGGCTGTTCCCTTGCGAAGGTAGGCGATGAGATAGGCGAATACCAACCCCAAGAGTGCCAGGATCAGATCTGCTCCACCTTGCATCAAGGTTTGCTTGAAAGCTTCATTCATACTTCTTCCTCCTTAAACATGTTCAAGGTCTTACAAAAACCGCCGCGCCTACATATAGACCACTCCTTTTTAGGTAAAATAAAAAATCCCAGTGTTGTCCTTCACTGGGATTTTACCCTTTTTATCCTCCGACTCTCAAAGAAAGTACTTGAGAAATTTACTTGTCTAAAAAGTCCACGAAACTCAATTGATCCGGGCCTCTTTCGGCCAGTATCTGCCTGATCCACGCCTCTGTGAGTCCATACTTTCGTGCCAACAGTCGATGGTTTGTCCCATTGAATTCCGCTTTGATACGCTCGTCGCGCATCTTGCGCAAAACAGTATCCATCTTGGGCAGATAAAGCGTGGATCCTTGGAACTTATCGGCAATCTTCAAAGTGCTTTCTAATCCGATCATCCGACTGATTTCTTGATATGGCTCCGGGAGGTCTTCGGGAGTGAGGTCTTTTGTCCATTCGACATCAGGCACCTGCAATCACCACCTTCATTATACCCCGTTGGAAACGTTTTGCGCCACCCGTTCAACTTGATTCTTTAACCCCTCAATGATACGCCATGCTTTGGCCGGGGTGAGCCATTCAGATCTTTCAACTCCGCCGTATTTCTTAATGTATCCTTGGAGGCGTTTCGGGTTGTTGTCCCAGCCCAGTTCCTTGGCGAGTTGGTTTATCTTCCAGAGTTGTTCCTTACTTACCCGGTTCTCAGATTTGGCCTTCGGTTTATTCTTTGATTTCATAGCATCAATAACCTTCATGGCCTGCTGCTTCGTCAGGGCACTAATGCTTTTCGATCCGGTCACATTAGCCACAAACTCATGGAGTAAATCGCTGTCCAGGCCATTCTCTTTAGCCATCGCCCAGATCTTTGCGATTTGAGCCTTATTGACCTTTTCCATCACTCCACCTCACTTTTAGGTTATTTCACCGTCAGGGCAACCCTTGTATTTCCGTATTCCCGGCTGAGTATTGCCCGGTGATTGCTTCCCACCAGCTTTACACTGTATCTTCCGTCCTGGCATCGTTTAGGTCGGTTAAGTTTCAAGCTGCGTCCAATCCAACTTTTTTGAGCTGCCGGAGAAGCATTTCCCACTCGTTCTTTATATCTCTCTTTGTAATGGTCGGTTAAGATGACCATTTTTATCTCCCCCCAGGTTACTCAGGGGATAAGCCCCCAAGCTTTTGACAGCATGAATGCAGCAATGATGTAACCCAGGCTGAAGCCGCAGAAAACTAGCATGAATGATTCTCCAAAGCTTGTTTTTCTCACTTCAACCGCTCCCGATCCACTTCATACCAGAAGGTGTCTTCCACTTTTTTTGTAGCACCAATACTGGCAATTGCATCGTCAGGATAGCCTCTGAGCACGTCTTTATCGACGGACTCTTTAACGATGATACAGTCATTCATCTTCTTGGCCCTCAGTGAGGCAATGACCGCCTTGACGTTCTTGAAGACAATCTTTGTGCTTTGCCGGAATCCGACATTGCCAAAGCTCAAAGGCATTGTTTTGCCCTTGATTTCAGATCGGTTCTCCTCGACAAATATTTTAATCTCCAGAGCCAGTTTCTCAATCCGCTGCCGTAAAGGCTGCGCCTTCATTTCTGCATCCAGCTTGAGATCCTGGATCTTCTGATTGAGGTCGCCTTCAATGGTTTCGATGGCAATCTCACATTCACCGATTTCCTTGAGGTTTAAGTTTACATCATCCCAACTTTTTAAGACGGGTTCATTCTGAATTCTTACTCTTGCCATAGTTTAGCCCTCCCAAGCCGTATCTCCAACTTCAAGTTCTTGTGATTTTTCGGGATCATTCGCAGTACTCTGGCAGCTCTCGCAGCGTTGCCTCAATGATTCGGTAATGAGTAAAATCGCTTCGGCCCTGCTCATCGCATCCTGCTTGTATCCATTGAGTGCCGACAAAACAGCATCGCCTACACTGATCAACTTATCCAACCCCCTTGATCTCATTAGGCTTTTTGGCAACCAGCATCCCGCTTTTCTCATCCCAGACGCAAGCGATCCGGGAGGGGACAGGGAAACCGTGTTCTTTGATTTGCTTCACGACGGCGACAGCATTGAAGTGAACCGCTTTGGTTGTCTTGCCTTTTTCTCCTTGGGTGATAAAGCCGTCAGTATCATTGATAATGGCAACATAGGCTTTATTGATGCCAACCTTGACTTTGTCACCTGGTTCAATACCTGCAGCGGAAGCAGCAGTGTGTGAAATCCTTATCTGAGTCTTGGTGACTCTGATATACATCTCAATGCCCGAACCCTTCTTGCGGGATTCGTTTCCGTACCAGGAAAATGCGTCTTTTTGCCAATGGGTTTCTACTGCTCCCGACGGAGCTGCAGATCTCAGGTCGCGTGGCACCGGACTGCGGTGGCTTGGTGTTCCTCTCATAATTTTTACCCCCTTTCGTAAGGCTCCTCTTTCAGGCATCGGGTGCCAACCCGTGCGAGGGGGAGGGGCGCATCAGCCCCGATTTCTTTTCTCTATTTCGTTCAGTTCTTGTTCGAGCTGCTGTATTCTTTGCAGGTAATACTCCAGCGTTGCATTCATGTTTTGTTTCAACCCCTCGATATCCTTGCGGATTTCAGACGCTCCGGATAATCGAACAAATTGAGCCTCAGACATTCCCGTCATATCCCTAATAAATTGCCGTCTGCATCGCTCATGGATGATGGTATCACCAATTATTGTCCATTCGTCTTCCCAGACAATCTCTTTGCAAGCAGGGCATTGTTCAATGACGATGCTTCCGGATGCCATTTGGCCACCATCCCTCAGAGATCAATTATCGGTTTAACAACCTTTTCATATAAATCCACGACATTGTACTTTGCTTCTCCGTTACGGATCTTCTCTTCAAAGAACTTCTTAAGCTCCATCGCGATTTTCAATAACTTTAAGACTCCTATTTCCTCGGGAGAGATTTTCTTCTTCGTTCCCGCAGGCGGCTTCATGCAGGAAATGGCGCGGTATAAATATTGGATGTCCGTATAAGCTCCGAAAGTTCCCTCAAATTCAGCGATAACTTCTTCGGCGAACTTCCTCCGGTTCAGTTTCGGCTTCACAGGAGGGAGGATCCCGTCCTCTCTGAGTTCCTCCCGAATCTGTTTTCTGACTTTCTTCTGTGTGTTGGTAAGCTTTTTGTATCCTTTTTTCTTTTGCATCTCCAGCCACCTACCTGCGGCCAGCTTTAATGTACTTGATAACTTCCAGAGCAGTGTCATCACCATCATTGCCACTGATCAGATCGTGAAGAGGTATCTGCTTGCCGTCAATCTTGTAGTCATCTGGCTGGTACCCAACACCATAAACCTTACTGGCTGCGAGTACTGTGTTCCATGTTAGATCCTTAAGCATGATGGATGGTGCTTTCAGGTGAGCCTGCAGGCGAGGAACAATTCCAGCCTCTGGGTACCCAATGAATACGATCAAGGCATCTATCACGGAAGTTTGAGCAATGGTTTCAGATGCGACAGGAGCCGGTGTGTAAGCTATCCCGAAGAAATCGCATATTCCATGCACATGGGCGTCCGCAATAGCTTCAATAATGTTTGAATTCTTCAGTTTTTCCGCATCCTCTTTGGTGTCAATAAACCCGTTTTCTGTGAGAATGGCAGGCATAACAGTTTCGCGGAGGACTTGAAAATTACTGAATTTAACCCCTCTGCTGGCCCAGTTCCCCGCATCAACCAGATAGGGAAGAACCTTCCTGGCGCATTCTTCAGCTTTTCCTCCGCTTGCCAAGGCATGAACCTCGACTCCGGTACCACCACCGGCATTCACATGCACTGATACAAAGAGATCGGCTTTTGCAGCATTGGCAATTTGGCAGCGGGTTCGTAAAGATTCACTTAGTGTTCCGTGTGCCCCGTTTACAAACGGCCCTTCACGGGTTAGGACTACCTCAAAAGATCTTTGTTCCAACTTCCTTCTGATTCGCAAGACAATATCCAGTGTGATATTTTGCTCCAACAGCCCATTTCCTTGGGCACCGGTGTCGGCTCCGCTGTCATTGTGGCCTGCATCAAGACAAACTTTAGGCATTTTATTCCCCCTTTCGTATGGCTCCTCATTCAGGCACCGGCTGCCAAGCCGGGCAAGGGGAGGAGGCTATAAGCCTCCATTATCACTATTTAACCGCTGGGACTCCTTCGACTGCACCGGCAATCCGTTTGAGTAATTGATAGAACGGCTCCCAATCTCCATCATTGCTGTATCCTGGTGATTTAGCATAGATCCGAGGATATCTCAGGTTGTGCCGCTGGTACTCAATATACCTTCGCGCCTCTTCTCTACTGAAGAAGTAAGCCACATCGCGCCAATCTGTTTCGTTGTAGTTGCCTCTTTTTGGCCTTTTGGCTCCTTCAAAATCCTGAACGATAAACAAAGGACTTCTGGTTCCCAGGGTGTCTGTGTGTAAGAACTGCTTTAAGAGGCGTTGAGTTTCCGGAGGAACATCCACGAAAATCAATTTGTTGTCCACGACCGCACCCCTTAAACGTTGAAACTCAGAACAATTTGACCAAGCTCTTCGACTAGTTCCTCATCAATGACTTCACCATGAGTCACTTCCAGGAGTCTACCCAGAGCTTTGACGAGCTGCCGGATCCCGCGCTTTGTTCCGATGGTTACCAGGAGTTCTGATGCTTTTGGAGTAAGGTTGATGCCTGTCAGAAACGCAGCTGCCTCATTTTTGGTCAATCCGTTAAGCTTCTGAAAATAACCAATGCGGTCACGGATCCGTGCCATCTCCGGACGGTCTTCAGCAAAGGCCAAGATGCGTTCGGCAAGGTTCTGGTTTCCGCAAAGCACGATGCCGATGTTTCCAGTTTTATCATAAATAGCGCGGATGGTTTCAAAGATTTTCGGCCCTCTTAGGAGATCCGCTTCGTCATACACCAGGAGCACCGGCCTAACCTTCAGTTCCTTAACGATTTTTCTCATAAGAGATGCCGACGTGCCTCTGACTTCAATATCAAGAGCTTCGGCGGTTTCAACCAATATGCTCTTGACCGTGCTGGTTTCATCGCAAGTAATGACTTCCATAGGAATGTTGGCAAGGTTATGGTAGGTTTCCAAGGCGTATGTTTTGCCGGTACCGGGCTTGCCGATGACCAATCCGAACTCTCCGTTCTCAAAGCTCTTGCGGCAGATCCCCCAGACGCGGGCCATATCTTCCGTCTGAATCATTTTTGGCGGCTTGGACGGGTTTATTTTCCCAACAGGTTGAGGTACTTGGGGAAACTCAAGAGTCACTGCGCTTTGGTCTGCGGCCACCGCAACCTCTGCCAGCGCATCACTCTCTTGCCACCTTCCGATTTTTATGAGATAATTTCTAATGAGCGTTTCAAACTCGTCGTTAGCCTTATATTTGTCGTTGATGTACAGGCTAACCGTACTGTGAGATTTGCCTATGGCCTTGGCAACCTCACTCACAAGGGTGCCCTCCTCCCGGATCAGCCGGTGCAGGAGGGTTCTTTCTTTTGACCATTCCGGAGTTGGTTTCACGATGTCCTGATTACCCATGATTTCATTAGCGTTCTTTGCCATACTTGTATTCCTCCTTAAAATTTGTTTTAGGGCTAGCAGCTTCCAGCCTCACGCATAAACTGATCAAACCGGCTGGCTTTTGTTTTCTGCTTTTTAGGCTTGACGGCATCGGGTTTAGCAGACTTCTTCACTGCTTCTTCCATGCCGGTAACCAGTCGAATTCCTCTTTCCGTATCGGATTCACCCGTGACCATAACCGGGCCGCCTTCCTGGCGATCTGCGATAAAGGATTCGAGGGTTGCATCATTGTATCCGCGTAAGCGTTCCTTGACTTCCTTGCGGCGGGTTGCCCTCTTCTTAAGAAACTTCTGAATATCGTCTTTTGTAGCATCCCACTCCATGAGTTCCTTGTTGGTTGCCGTACAGATATACCTGCCTGTCTTCGGGTTAAAGATGAGGAGTTCTCCGATCCGGTTCGGATCATAACGGATGACCAGTGTTTGCCCGACGTACTTCTCAAGCTCAGGATGACTATACCAACGACGGCGGCTCTTGTTGCCAAAGCGTTGGATGCCCATTGTCATGACTTTCGCTTTCTCAACATCCATCAGGCAGATGTCCAGTGTTCTCTCATCCGGAATACCTTCTCTGACTTTCGGAGTCGTTTCATACTTTTGTAAGGGAGTCATGCCCAGACTGCCGTGAACCGTGTTGTGGTAGATGTTGACGAACATTTCAAAAAGCATTGTGGCTTCTTCCAGATCCAAGAGTTCATCACGTTCGGCCATGGCTTGCTCATCAAGCCCTTCAGGCCGGTGTTTGTTATCGCTTCCGCAGTATCCTGGAATGTACCTGGAAAACTGGTCTGTAAGAGTTCCATACCAGCGTTCCTGATGGCCTTTGGCCCAAGGGGAGTACTTTGTGCAAAATTTAGTTTCGATATTAAGAATTTCACTTGTGCTGCGCACTTCTTTGGAATATTCCCACTCCTTGGACTTTAAGCCCTTGCGCACCTTGGCTTTATAGTCTTCACCGTTATCGATGTAGAGCATTTTTGGCAGTCCGCAGATTGGAACGGTTATACCGGTATTTTCTTGAATGGTTTCCCCATCCCAACTCAAGGAGGTTAACGATGCCGCCATCGCTTTACTGATACCGCCACCCCAGCTACCGAGCTTCTTCGGCAATATCCCGTGCCTCAAGGCGAGTCCAATGGTTCTTCCGTTAGCCTGTATGCTCATTGCAAAGCCGGATATGGTTCGAGCGGTAACATCCATCCAGGTTGTGACCCATGGCCGAACTGCGTGGCCACGGTAGTTGATAAAGAAGTCCAGGCGATGGTGATCGCCTTCCCAGATCTGATTGACAAACTCAGGTTCTTTGCGACCGGCTTTCTCTGCAAACCGCTTGATATATTCCTCCTCACCTTCACGGGCTAGGCAAACCAAGTCCGGTTCGTTATCCTTCAGGTCATCAATCACGCGGTAGATTGTCGCTCTGCTGGGTACCTCGATGCCGCTCTTCTTACAGAATTTTGCAACTCGCTTGTACACATGGGTGACTTTTGGTTTGTTTGGCTGCAGAAACTCCGCTCGCGCCAGACGTTCAACTTCTTCCGTGACAACTCTTCTCACGGTACCCACTCCTAGTCTTGGCAACCGCCGCATCAGGCCCACGAGTCCGGAGTCTTCATATTGGCTGACTCTGCGGTAAAGCGTTTCGATTGAGATTCCGTGTCTTATGGCAATCGCTTCGGCCTTTTCCGTTTTCCCCGCAGCATCACCAAGTTCAAGGTATTCCATGACCGGCTTTACTTTCGTTTCTGCTTCAGAAAGCATCTGGTCGAAACGTTCATTGCCGACGAGTGCCTTTACCTCAGCTAGGTTAATCGGTTCCTTGACCGGCTGCTCTATGACGCTCTCGAACAGTTGTTCGTTCTCGGTGCTCATTTCTTCTTCAACCTCGGTTTCTTCCTTGACCTCAAGGCTCTCGTTCTGGGTGTACCAGCGTCTTCTCGCCAGAGCGGATAATGATGATAAGGCGACCATAAAACCTTTGCCGCCTACACCGCCTCCGCTGCTTATCTTTTCCTTCTTGGCTACCCATTCACCGCATGTTGCCTTTTTGTAAGCTGCCTGCCTTGATATTCCTTCCAGTTTGGCAGCCTGGCTGGTCGTCAGCCAGATTTCACTTCTCTCTGCCATAAGTTGCACAGTCTGTTTCACCACCTATGTTCTTGGAGTCAAGTAATTGTTTACTTTCTCTTGTAAGGTTTGTCCGGCGGGATAACGATGATTCTCACTTGCTGCCTCCCCCAGATCACGGCTTCTTGTTTAGTTTCCATGAATAGATCGATAATGTTTCCTTTAATGAGGCCGCCAGTATCCTCAGCGACACCCCAACCATATCCTTCAACCCATATTTCCGACTTAAGAGGAATCACCTTCGGATCCACCGCGATCGTGCCAGCCTTCGGCCAGGTTTCAGTAAAAGTTTGGTGTCCCGTGTGCGTGTAGGCAGTGGCCTCAATGGTCATCTCGTAACCTTTTCTGCTTTCTTCGCCCCGGCTGATTGTTAACTGAGGCTTCAATGCAATTACTCTCGATGGGTAATTTAGTTGGTTCCGGAACCGGTTCAACTTGTATTGCTGCAAATTGAGTTTTGGGAGCCGGTTCAGGATTCTTCGCCAGGGCTGTTTCATGAGTAGCCTGCACCGGCCAGGCAAGGCCGATTGCCAACGCTGTCACTGCTGCCAGCTTCTTCAACGCATCAACTCCTTTGAAGGTATTAAGCAGAAGAATGTCGAATTTTTATACTCTAATATTTAAGCAGACCGCCTGATCCCCAAGGCTATTTCAATCTCTCTTCGGTAGTCATTGGCAGCGCGCTTTCCGTATAAAATCTCGCTGAACCGGTTTGTTGGAATGTTATTCTGTTCGCAAAATTCCTTTTGGGTTAAGCCTAGATCCAACAGGCGTTTCTTGACTTCCACCCCAAAAGGTGTCAGTCGATCTGGTTTCACTCAGGCACCTCCTTAATTTGTATTTCGACAACCTTTACCTCTGGTAAGCTTTGGCAAATAACGTTAGAATGTTCTTGGGAATTTCTTCCCACATCTAAGATTATACCCAAATATTTAGGTGAGGTCAACGGAAATACCCAAATATTTAGGTAGTAGCAACCAAATATTTAGTGGTTACAAGGCCGATTCGCACAAATATTTATGTAGCAGCAGAATATATTTTAATTAGTCGCCCAAATTTTTGAGTGAAAGGAGGTGTGAGTGTTTTGGATGCGGATCATGGTGATGTTCAGGGCCGTATAAAATATCTAAGAGAAAAATACAATCTATCCCAAGCAAAATTTGCTAATATAATCGAGGTTTCACCTGGAAATATTGCAGCATGGGAAAAGCCAGGAGGGGTTCTCCCAGGGGCAAAAGCATTAATAAATATTGCTGAAAATTTCAATGTCAGTATCGACTGGATACTCTTGGGTGATGAAACTCCAATAAGAAAAGGCCCAGATGAGGAGTTTTTGCAAATACTTAAGGACTTTAGTGAAGAGGAAAAGGCTGAATTAAAGACTTTTATCGGGTATCTACTACATCGCAGGATTAAAGAAGATAAGACCGTATACTTCCCATTAAAGCCAGGTAATCTAAAACTGGCTGAAGGTATGCTCGCTGAGGATGAGTCACCATATTCTAATGAAATTCAAATACCTCTACTTGGTGATTCAGCAGCCGGTAAACCTATTTTGATTAACGAGATTCTTGAAGGATATTTACCAATAAATAAAAAGGTTTCTGGCCAGAGGGCTTTCGCAGTTAGAGCTAAAGGGAATAGCATGATTAATGCAGGGATAAATGATGGTGATCTAGTTGTTATCAAGCCTCAGCCAGTCGTTGATCGCGGAGAAATTGCACTATTTAGAATCAATGATGAAACCACCATCAAATACTTCTCGCCCGAGGGAAAGGATATAGCATTGGTACCGGCCAACGAAAAGTACAAACCAATCTACATCAATCCCAAAGATAATTTTGTTATCATTGGCAAGGTCGTCCAGATAATGAAAAAGGAAGAGGCCGAAAAGAAACTTCGCCACTTCCACGAGGAATAGACCTTTTTATTTAGTCCTTTAATGGGAATTTATTCCCACTTATACGCGATCAAAACCGGTTGAAAACACCGGTTTTTCTTTATATATTTTATGCATATTTATGCATTTCTATTGTATAAAACACCAATTTTTAGGTGTTGCGCCGCCGCGTTCCTAAAATGTGTGAAACAATTCCGACAACTCCTGAGATCCTTGCGCCATAAGGGTTTGAGTCTCAGTTTACCAGTTTACCAGTTTACCACCTCTTGGTTTACCACCTCTTGGTTTACCACCTCCCCGTTACTAACCGGCACAAAAAACGGCGTTACCGGCCCGAGTTTTCGCCCGCCGGTAACGCCTCGTTACAACCTTCTAACGCCCGAATTAACAGGCTTTTTTGACCTTCGTTACTAAATTATTAACGCCCGCGCGCGCCGGTTAACTCAAACTCGCGATCTTTTCAAACTCGCCCGAAATTATTGTTTTTAACGTTATTTCTTCTCACACCATTTGACAAAAAGAATTATTCTAAATTCCTTCAATCCCTTGTCCTGTCAGTGTTTCCCGACTTTTCCCGTTTAGTACCGTGTTATCCCGTTTTGTCATTTTATTTGAGAAACAACACTTTCTCTCCTTTATTAACGGTAATATTGCATAAAAGCCTCTTCAAGTTCGAGCGAACGTTGGAGGAACTCCTTGACATGGACTTCAGCGAGAGCCTTCCACAGGAAATCTAATTTCCCCGCTGCCTGCAAAATAAACCGTAGCCCGTGCTCCTCGCTTATTATAAAATCGCTGTGACGCAATAACTCAGCATCCTCTTCGTTCTCCACCTCAATCTCAAAAGTGCGGAATTCCATCTGTTTGAGTTGACCAATTTCTTCAACAGTCAGCAATTCTCCTTCACGGATCATTCCCACTCGCTCACATGTTCGTTCAATCTCGGAAAACTGATGAGAAGACATAAAAATAGTTTTTCCCTTCTTCTTCTCCTCGAGAATTAAGTCAATAAATACCTTTTGCATCAAAGGGTCCAAACCGGATGTCGGCTCATCCATGATAAGAACCTCCGCATCTAACATGAGAGCGGAGATAATCCCCAACTTCTGTTTCATCCCCTTGGACATTTTGCGAATGGGCTGTTTTACATCTAAATCGAGGCGCTGGGCCAATCGTTCCCAGTTCATCTTCACTTCAGAGCGTTCTCCGTGCATTCTCATAAGAAGTTCCAGAAATTCCTGACCGGACAGGATCTCTAAGAAATGGAGTTCCCCCGGAAGATAACTGACGATTCGTTTTACATCTGTTCTCCTCCGCCAGGAATCTAACCCTTTAATCCTTGCCTCACCGCTATCCGGTCGTAAAAACCCCATTAGAACTCGAATCGTCGTAGTTTTTCCTGCCCCGTTTGGCCCTAAAAAGCCGAAAGTTTCTCCGGGTTCTATATGAAGACTAAGATTCCTGATCCCTTTCCCTTCTGGATAAGCCTTAGTGAGTTGTTCAAGGTTGATCATGAATCTCCCCGCTTTCTTTGGAAAAAAGGTTTTCTGGCGAAGAAATAATGAGAAACCTTAAATGGAAGCGGGATCACCTCAATTCCTTCAAACCCTGCCTCTTCGAGCAGTTCAGAAATCTCGGGTTCGGAAGGAAGCCCCTCAAATCCCTGATGACAAGCTAAGAAGAAGCTCATCAAATTCTGGGGGATATGCGTGCTAAAAAACGGAATGGAAGAGGTCATACCTCTTAAAGCCGTTAAAATTCCAATTTGTCCCCCCGGATGCAAAAGTTTTTTTATTTGCTGCAAAAGCTCTAAGCGCTTTTCTCCTACGAAATAATAAATAGTGTTGTTTAAGAGACAGCAATCAAAGGAACTCACTTCCTCAAAATCAAAAATATCAGCACAAAGGATCTGTAACCGGCCTTGGAACCTTTCTACACCTTGTTGAGCTCGCTTGGCGGTATTGGGGTTAATTTCCAAGCCCATTGCGGTTAATTCAGGGAAAGAACTCAATAGGTTTTTCAAATAAACTCCTTCCCCACACCCAACATCTAGAATTTTCCCCCAATTTTCCTTCTCACACTTCGCCCGGAGCACCGGCCACACAAAGAACTCTGAGGATTGCGAAGCTCTTGAAATAAGATCATCTTTCATTTCATTTTCCATATCTAACCGTTCGCTCCGGTGCGTAATCAATTCCGGCAATTGAGTAAAACAGGACCCCCAATATTGGGCAAATTCCTTATACATAGCTTCTAAACCGTAATCCTGATACCGCCGAATGGCTTTTCCAAACTTTGACAGGTGATAGGTTCCGTTATCACAGACAATCAGGTCTTGGATCGTTGCCTGGAATAACCAATGATTTAACAATATCGGGTCCCAATCAGGGTTTTCTGCCATGAGTGTGCTGAAGCTCTTTTCTTCTTGAAGTTGCTCCCAGAGTTGAAGCTCAAAGCCAGAATAAACAAGCCAGAGAAACCCTAAATTCTCCATTAAGGATACGGTTTTTCCTAGTAACCCTAACATTCCAGGCTCCATCCAAAAATTCACCTTTCCCGTTTTTAATGAGCAGCCCACAAGCGAGCAACCCAATTCTTAATGCTAAAGTGTTCTATAATAAGTTTCTTGCTAAAAGGCTTTGCCTGCCTCAGGAGGCTTAAGCCGGGATCCAGTTCGTGTAAAATCCCTTCTGAAGTGAGTAAAGACTTCCCCAGGAGAACAAATCCTGAGGGAATATGAATACCGTGCTGATACATAATGTTGAAGAAATCGCGAATCGGTTCTCCAATCAATGGTTGCCCCACTTTTAGCTTAAGATGCTTTTGACGTAGTGCAGAGATATCTTCTTGCAAGCTTAAACGGTCCACACTTTCCGGAACTATCCCCATTTGTGCAATTGCCTTCATGATCTGCCCATCATTTCCCCGCACAAAGGTGGTAATCAGGGATGCTAGCTGATATCTCATGTCGTAAGACAGTTCTCCCATAATTCCGAAATCGAGCAAGGCAATCCTATCTTCGGGTAAGACAAGAATATTCCCCGCGTGCGGATCGCCATGAAAATATCCCTCAACCAGAATTTGTTGAAGAAGGGCTTTGCTCAGCCGATCAGCTACTTTTTGAGGATTATAATTACTATCTTGTCGACGGGTGAGCTGGCTTAATCTTATTCCGGAAATGTACTGAAGGGTAAGAACCCGGGAATTAGAAAACTCCCAATACACTTTAGGAATCCGGATATAGGAAAACTTCTTCATTCCTTTGGCGATCTTCTCCGTATTACGACCTTCAATCAAGAAGTCCAGCTCTTCCTGAATCTTTTTTGAAAATTCCTCAAACATTATCCGTACAGGATACCTTTTTCCCCATTCCGAGCGTTGTTCGATTTGTCCAACCAGATTCTGAAAGATCTCCAAATCAGTTTTGACCCTTGGTTGAAGGAAGGGTCGTTGGACCTTAACGGCAACAGGATCTCCGTTCTTGAGCACGGCGTAATGGACTTGGGCAATGGAAGCCGCCGCGATCGGCTCGGTCCGGAAATCCCGGAATAGGGTTTCCAGCCTGGCCCCTAAAGCTTCTTCCACAATCTGGCGGACCTCTTGGAACAGAATAGGTTGAACCTGATCTTGGAGTAGAGATAATTCTCTCTGAACCGGGGGAGGAACAATATCCGGTCGGGTGCTTGCCAGTTGTCCCAGCTTAATAAAAGTCGGACCTAGTTCCACCAAGGCCTCCCTGAGGTGCCTGCCAATCAAACAAAGATTGGTATCCTGTTGGAGTACCGGATAACCCTGGGAAATAAACATTCCCATCCCATGCCGGATCAATATTGAGATTACCTCACTGTAACGGGTAAAATGCCTGATCGACGTTTCCAGCACAACGTTTGTTCCTCAATTTCCATGACACTTACTATATTTTTATGTCGAGATTCTTTTCTTGTTACTTAACTCTAACAAAGAGGCTGCCTATGGCAGCACGCGTGAGTAAAATGCGATAGCCGCTTCCCGTGCAGGTTTCAGGGTTTGAGCTCACCCAAAAGCATCTCCGAAATCAGAAATGTAGTGCCATGCAATTCCATATTCCTCCTGAAAAGCATCAAACCCTTGTGGTACAATGGTTTCAGGAAATTGAGCCGTGTAAAAAAGCTGGAATTATTATTTTATAATTCGCAGTTTTTTCAAGTATAGCAGAAGCAAAGTGAATATAATAGTTGGCAGATGCAAAGAAGATGCAACCTGTTCCGGTTTCAAAGGGGGGCATCCCTCTCAATCTTGTGAGTGATGTATTAAAAACTGAGCGGGAACTGGTCGTAATCGGTTTTGATGTGCTTCAGATACCAAAATACAAAATCACGTTCCGCATTAAATAAAACTAGAATATTTACAGGATTGCCTGTCCGTTGCATCAAACTTGCAAAACAGGTATAGTAGTATTTGATAATCAGACTTCGGGCAGATTATTTGTCGCACGTGGCCGGGGGATATAATAAATGGAAAAGTCATGTAAAAAAGTGTATCGCTTAGGGATTATGGGAGGAACTTTCGACCCGATCCATTATGGGCATTTAGTGGCGGCTGAGATGGCGCGCACGGAATTTGCCCTGGAAAAAGTCCTTTTTGTTCCTACAGGCAATCCTCCGCATAAGAGCGGCCGCCGGGTCAGTCCTGCAGCCCTCCGCTATGAAATGGTGAAACGTTCCCTGGCGGACAACCCCTTTTTTGATATTTCCGCTGTGGAAATCGAACGGAGCGGCCCGTCTTTTACAGTGGATACTCTCCGCCAGCTGCGGCGGGAGTGGCCTGAGCATGAACTTTACTTTATCACGGGTACTGATGCCTTGCGTGAGATTTTTACCTGGCATGAGTCAGAGGAAATTTTGAACTTAACTCATTTTATCGGAGCCTCACGCCCAGGTTTTGACGCCGGAGATTTCTTAAGAAAGTCAGAGAGTGAGAACCCACAAGTAATACACAGGATTCACCTCTTAGAAGTTCCTGCTCTGGCTATTTCTTCTACCGCTATCCGGGCACGGGTGGCTGGTGGGAAATCAATACGTTATTTGTTGCCGGAAAATGTACGTCAATTTATACAAGAAAATTCTCTTTATCTCACTCAACGCTGATTAGCTAAGCTTGGCTGTGATTTGTTCAGCTAAATATCAGATAAAGGCCAGCTGCGCTGAAACCTATTCTGTATACTCCAACAAGAATTGCTCATACTAGAAACGAATCCACTTTAGGCAAGAGGTGACAGAAATGACACGCACACTTTATGTAGGAAACCTTCCCTGGAATACGAGTACGGAAGATATTAGTGATTTTTTCCGTGAGTATGGGGAGGTTTACAGCAGCCGCATAATTACTGACAGAGAAACGGGGAGGTCGAGGGGATTCGGGTTTGTCGAGGTCGGTGATGAGGACGCTGAAAGGATGGCCGGTGAACTAAACGGCAAAGATTTTGGAGGACGTCCTCTGACAGTTAACGAGGCGAAACCCAAACAGGGGCCCCAATAAGGCTTCAAGTGATAGACTCTGAAGCTGAGAGAGTTCAATGCTTAGAGGCCCTCCCTCCGCACATGAGGGATTAAGGGTCTCTTCGTTTTGTGTGCTTTAAAGCCTCTTCCATGACACAAGAAGATAAAAAACGGTTACACTAGAGAAAGGAGAGTTGGGAGTGGGAAGAGAGCTGGGACTAAATATTGAGGATGCCCTTGACTTAGCTGCCCGCAGCCTTTCAGCTGCAAGATACTGTCATACTTTAGGGGTGGCAGCCCTAGCTGAGGATGTAGCACAGAGGCATGGCCTGGACCCGGCCAAAGCCCGCTTTGCCGCTCTAGTCCATGATCTGGCCAAAGAGATTCCAATTGAGTACCAGCTCCGTTTGGCCAGGCGCTGGCAAATTCTGAACTATCCGGAGGATGAACAGGCTCCGGCTGTTTTACACGGCCCGCTGGCAGCCTATTGGTTAAAACATTATTACGGTCTGAAAGATGAAGAAGTCCTGGCGGCTGTAGCCCACCACACCTTGGGATATCCAGGCATGTCCCCTTTAGAGATGCTTATATATAGCGCGGACTTGCTAGAGCCCAACAGAAAATTTCCTCATGTGGACAGTTTACGGCAAGCCTTGTATGATAATATTGAACAGGGAACATTGGCTTGTGTTGAACATACGCTAAACTACCTTAACGAGGGAAAACGCCTAATTCACCCGTTAACCCGCCTAGCGCACGAAGATTTACAAAGGAGGCTAAAATTTGGAGCTTAGCAACAACCAACTTAAACAGGTATTAGATTTAGTCGAGGAAAAAAAGGGACGTGACCTTGTCTTACTGAACCTAAAAGGGATTTCCATGGTTACAGATTATTTTCTCATAGTTACCGGGAACTCGGTGACTCAAGTGAAAGCAATTACAGATTATTTGCATGAAAAACTTCCTCACTTGGGAGTTCCGCTTTTACGGGTGGAGGGAATGCCTGAAGCCAAGTGGGTGCTGGTGGACTGCGGGGATCTGGTCGTGCATGTGATGACTCCGGAAACAAGAGATTTCTATAGCTTGGAGCGCCTGTGGGGCGATGCTGAACAAGTTTCTTTCTCTTGACAATAAATAATGATTTTTTAAAATGGGGAGGCAATGGGGGAAAGGTTATGCAGGAAAAGTATTCATTTGCGGAGATTGAAGCCAAATGGCAGAGACACTGGCTTGAGGAGAAAGCGTTCAAAACGGAAGACGGGACGGATAAACCTAAATTTTACGCGCTGGCTATGTTCCCGTATCCGTCCGGGAACTTGCACATGGGGCACGTTCGCAATTATTCCATCGTTGATGTCATAGCCCGGTATAAGCGCATGCAAGGATATAATGTTCTGCATCCGATTGGCTGGGATGCTTTCGGCTTGCCAGCGGAAAATGCCGCGATTAAGAATCAGACCCCTCCGGCCGAATGGACCTGGAAGAACATCGCCAACATGAGGCGCCAGTTGCGGGAGATGGGGATTTCCTATGACTGGGACCGGGAAGTGGCCACCTGCCATCCTGGTTATTATAAATGGACTCAATGGATATTTTTAGAGTTCTACAAGCACGGCTTGGTGTATAAGAAAAAAGCAGCAGTCAACTGGTGCCCATCCTGTGCCACTGTGCTGGCCAATGAGCAGGTGGTGGACGGAGCCTGTGAGCGTTGCGACACTCTGGTAACGAAAAAGGATCTTGAACAATGGTTCTTCAAAATCACAGATTATGCTGACGAGCTGTTACAAGACCTTGATAAGCTCCCTGGCTGGCCCGAAAAAGTTAAAACCATGCAGCGCAACTGGATCGGTCGCTCGGAAGGGGTGGAAATTTCCTTTTCCTTGGAAAACCGTCCGGACAAGATCCCGGTCTACACGACCAGAATCGACACCGTGTTTGGGGTAAGCTATGTCGTCTTGGCTCCGGAACATCCGCTGGTGCATGAACTGGTGGCAGGGACTGAGTATGAAAAAGATGTCCTTGCCTTTATTGAGAAGATGCACGGACTGAATGAGATTGCCCGCACTTCCACCGAAACCGAGAAGGAAGGAA
Source organism: Paradesulfitobacterium aromaticivorans (assembly GCF_054657415.1). Classification (NCBI taxonomy): domain Bacteria; kingdom Bacillati; phylum Bacillota; class Clostridia; order Eubacteriales; family Peptococcaceae; genus Paradesulfitobacterium; species Paradesulfitobacterium aromaticivorans. The sequence goes on from NZ_BAAHYT010000010.1 coordinate 1,718,594, forward strand.
TGTTCATTGGACAGTATTGTGTGAACCCGTTAAGCGGGCAAAAAGTGCCGATCTGGATTGCTAATTATGTTCTTTTAGAATACGGCACTGGTGCGGTTATGGGCGTGCCTGCCCATGACGAGCGCGACTTCGAGTTTGCGCACAAATACAGCCTCCCGATCAAGACTGTAATCCTTCCCTCTGGTACGCCGGTTGAGGATAAGGACAAGGCCTATACGGACGAAGGGGTTATGGTTAATTCCGGCAAGTTTGATGGCCTCTCAAGTGAGGAAGGCTGGGAGCGCATTGCGGACGAAGCTGAACGTCTGGGCGCAGGGGAGCGCAAGGTTAACTTCCGCTTGCGTGACTGGCTTATTTCCCGTCAGCGCTACTGGGGCGCACCCATTCCCATGGTCTACTGTGACGAATGCGGCACGGTCCCGGTTCCGGATGAACAGCTCCCGGTGCTCCTGCCTGATGATGTTGTCTTTAAGGCCGGGGAAAATCCCTTAACCACCTCTCGGACTTTTATCGAGACGACCTGCCCAAAGTGCGGTGGCCCGGCTCACCGCGAGACAGACACCATGGACACCTTCATGTGCTCGTCCTGGTATTATCTGCGCTACACCGATCCCAGGAACACCGAGGCCCCGTTTGCCACAGGGGCAGCTGACCACTGGATGAATGTGGACCAATACGTGGGTGGAGTGGAACACGCCATCCTGCATCTCTTGTATTCTCGCTTCTTTACCAAAGCGTTGCGGGATTTCGGGCATCTCAAAGTGGATGAACCTTTTGCAAACCTGCTGACTCAGGGTATGGTCTGTATGGACGGTTCCAAGATGTCCAAGTCCAAAGGAAATGTGGTCAGCCCTGAGGAAATTATCGGTCGTTTCGGGGCGGATACCGCCCGCCTCTTTATCCTGTTTGCCGCTCCGCCGGAAAAAGATCTGGAATGGAGCGACCAGGGAGTGGAAGGGTGCTACCGCTTCTTAAACAGGGTTTGGCGCTTGGCCGCCCAGTATGAGCCTTTGCTGAAGGATAGCGGCAAGGCAGGGCATCACGGCGGTAACGCTGAAGGCGGCGTAGATGCCGGTGTAGCCATGGTTCTTGCCGATCTCGATGCTGACGGCAAGGAACTGCGCCGCATCACACATGCCACGATTCAACGGGTCACAAACGACATTGGCACGCGCTTTAACTTTAACACCGCCATTAGTGCCATCATGGAACTGGTGAATGCGCTCTATCTCTATAAAGAAAAGCCGAATTCTGATGTGGCAGTGGCCCGGGAAGCATTAGAGAGCATCCTGATCCTGCTTGCGCCCTTTGCTCCGCACATCACGGAAGAAGCTTGGAGCGGGTTGGGATACAAGAATGGCATCCACACCCAGCCCTGGCCCGGGGTAGATGAACAAGCCCTCGTTCAGGAAGAAGTAACGGTAGTCCTTCAAGTTAACGGGAAAGTGCGCGAGCGCATTCAGGTACCGGCGGAGATTTCTGTGCAGGAACTGGAAGAGAGGGTCCGCACCCTGCCGAAGCTCGCTGAATGGACCCAGGGCAAAGAGATCGTTAAAGTGATTACGGTTCCAGGGAAATTGGTAAATGTGGTCGTGAAGTAACCCAAGAGGTTCAGAAGGGCGGGATATCGAATTTTGAGGGCGACCCCCTCTAAATTCGACACGTTATGATGTATCAGTAGGAGAAAACTGGGGAAAATTGAGTTTGGCCGAAGAAGGGATGTGTGGAAAAATGGCGGTACTGATTAGCCCGAGTGTCCGTTGGGTTGGGAAAATTGACTGGGAACTGCGTACATTTCATGGGGAAGAGTTATACGGATGCCTTTGGCCAGCACTATGCTTCGGCAACAATGTTTCAGGATGAGGAGAATGCCGCCGAAGTCTATGCGGAAGCCATAAAGTATTATGCGAATATCCTGACTCCGTTTAGCAAAATGGTCGAGAAAAAGATTCTCGAGCTTCTGGGTCTTAATTTGCCGTTAGACATAATTTGCCCTAGCCATGGGGTCAGTTGGCGCGCCAATCCTATAGAAATCATTGAGAAATATCAAGAGTGGGCCCGCGATTATCAAGAAAACCAGATTACGATAATCTATGATACCATGTGGAACGGTACCCGCCGTATGGCCGAGCAAATCGCCGCAGGAATTAAGGTTGCGGATTCTGAGCTGTGTGTTAAGGTTTTTAACTCAGCGCGCAATGACAAGAACGATATTCTCACGGAAGTTTTTAAGTCCAAAGCGATCGTGGTCGGCTCCCCAACGGTCAACCGGGGGATTCTTTCCTCCGTAGCGGCCATACTCGAAGAAGCGAAAGGACTGGGGTTCAAAAACAAAAAAGCCGCTGCCTACGGATCTTACGGGTGGAGCGGGGAAAGTACGAAAGTTTTGAGTGCCCGTTTAACAGAGGCAGGGTTCACAGTGGTCAATGACGGGCTTAAAGTGTTGTGGCATCCGGATGAAGAAGGGGTGGCTGCCTGCCTTGATTTCGGGAAAGAACTAGTGGGCAACCTGTAGCGTGATAAACGAAACTTACAGGGGTTAAGGATGAACAAGCTTGCCTTAAGGACTACGGGGTGAGCTTTTTTGTTTGATATAATTTCCTTCCGACATAATCACTCTTTTTTCGCGGCAGGAAAAGGAATGATTAGGGCGAATTGGAAAGGATGGTGAAAAAAAACTCTCTTTCCTGGGGGCGTGGCTTATGGAACGCAGACTGCGTATTGTCTGGTGGGTTGCCTTGGCTATATTGGTCGTCGGGGCTGTCTGGAAGTTGTTTATCGTGCCGGGTTCAAACTCTGCTTTTAAGGCGGGTGCGGCGAATGTGGATGAACGCCGGCTGGTGGTCTATGTCACCGGTGCTGTGGAGAAACCGGGGTTGGTGCGCTTGCCTCTCGATGCCCGCCTCGATGACGCCTTGAAAGAAGCCAAGCCTTTGCCTGAAGCTGAGCTTGAACAGATAAATCCGGCGCAGCGGCTTAAGGATGGGCAGAAGATCACAATTCCGTATAAAGCCGGAGCTGTCGGGATAACTCAAGGGGTGAGCGAAGGGTCGGCACAAGATCCGGCTCAAGGGGTGAGCCAAGGGTCAGCACAAGATCCGGTTCAAGGAGTTCAGCCAAATTCTGGCACTAAAATTAACATTAATACAGCCGGTACGGCTGAACTGGATAAATTGCCGGGAATCGGACCTGCGTTGGCTGAGCGTATTATTCAATACCGGACTGAGAACGGTCCTTTTGTGCAGCCCGAAGATCTCATGAACGTCTCGGGGATCGGGCCCAAAACATTTGAAAAAATGAGTTCCATGGTAACGGTCGGGCCATGAGAGATTTGTGGTCTAATAGGTATGTCAGTGTGATCCTGGGTGGGGCGGGAGCAGTCTTTCTGCCGTCGGCGGCCAGGCTTTGGGTGTTGGGGCTCATCATCCTTTTACTGTTGCGTCTGTGGCTGTGGCATCCGCAGGATTTTAGCGGGCATTTAAGCAAGCCGGAAATCATTTTATTGGCCGCCGGTATGGCGGTCGGCTTTGTCTATGGTCTGACGGCAAATCTTAGTTTGCCTAAGCCTGTGACCATTGACAGGTTGTCCCTTAGCGGTGTCTTAGAGGAGTGGCGGCAGGGGGAAGACGGCTTCTCCGGAATTGTGCGCATCAAGCATGTCGACGAAGAGGTTATGCAAAGTATTTTTGGCTTTGCTGACATTGAGGGTCGCAAATATGTCTTAAAGGTATATCCGGGTTCGGATGGAAGTTATCCCGAAGGCTGGAAACGCGTGCAGCCGGGGGATGAACTTAGCTTGAGTGCACGTCTGGAACAGCCTCGGTCACCGGGAATCAAAGGTGGTTTCGACCGCAGGCTCTATTACGCGGTGCGCGGTTTAAGCGGAAGTCTTACGGCCAAGGGAGAGGTCGAACTCGTAGCAGTGGGTAAGCCACCCGCTGCTTGGCGCTTGCGTCAGCAGGTCAAGCAGGTGTTGGTAAGCTGGGGACCTGAAGATAGAGCTGTTTTGGAAGGGATTCTCTTTGGGGATGCCGGGGCTATTCCGCCGGATGTACAGGAGCGCTACCGCAAAACCGGGGTGCTTCATGTTTTTGCAGCTTCGGGGTCAAACGTGGCCTTTGTCTTTGCCCTGGTGTGGGGAATAACCAGATTTCTGCCATTAGGGGCCAGAGTGGGGTTAGCTTCATTGGCCCTTGTTTTCTATGCCGTTCTTTGCGGAGGAAGCTTGCCGGTAGTGCGGGCCGCCATGCTTGGAATAGCTGCGCTTTTAGGTTACCTGGGCAGAGGGAAGGTTTTGAGCTCGCGCTTTCTTTACCTGGCCGCGGGCGCGCTCTTTGTTCATAATCCGTTAGTGTTAAAAGATATCGGCTTCCAATTGTCCTTTGCCGCCGCCTGGGGGATCATTGTCCTGAGCCCTCGGCTTGCGGGCCTTAAACTAATGCTCAAGTTCCCACTTACTGTAAGAACCGCTGCAGCCGGTACCTTGGCCGCCCAGCTTGCCACCCTGCCGATTTTAATCACAGTTTTCCACCGCCTATCCCTGATTGGATTTTTCGCGAACCTGGGGGTACTGTTTCTGATAGGAGTCATCTTTGAGTTCGGCATTGTTGGCGTCATGTTATCGTTTAGCCCTCTGCTTGCTGCTCCGCTTTTTCAGGCAAGTCTCTGGCTTTTGCGCGCTGTTGATTGGTTTTTGGGACAACTGGCTGCCTTGCCGTGGGCCGAAGTTTTAGTGTTGAAACCGTCTGCTCTTTTCTGGATTGTCTGGTACGGGGGCATCGGAATTTGGCTGTGGGGACATAAAAAGGCTATTTTTGTCTTTGAGGTCCAGCTTAAGCGTCTTCGCAGGAAAGCAGGGGCGTTGGTGGAAGAGATTGCTACGCCGGAGGTACATGCAGCAAAGGTTAGTTCGAAGTTGAAGGTGTTAGCATCGAAGTTGAAGGTGTTAGCATCGAAGTGGAAGGTGGTGCCTTTGAAGTGGAGGTACCGCTGGGCAGTTGTTGTTTTGGGGGCGCTCTTGCTCTGGAGTCCGTGGAATTGGCAGCACGAACTAGAGGTAACTTTTCTTGATGTGGGGCAAGGGGATGCCGTCTTAATCCGCACTCCGGGGAATCACTCCTTGCTGATAGACAGCGGACCGCAAACAGAAAAGTTCGACAGCGGGGAGCGAATCATAGTCCCTTACCTTCTCAATGTAGGGATAGGCAAGCTTGATGCTCTGATCGTAACGCATGAGCATGAAGACCATGTCGGGGGAGCCAAGGCTGTGCTTGAGAATATCCCTGTTGGGTGGGTAGGCGTGCCGGATGTAGGTGTACGTTTATACAGTCAGGAGTGGCAAGAGAATCTATTAAAATTAGGGCAGGCTCACAGACTGCGGGCAGGGGATACTATTGAGCTTGATTCCAACGTTTTCCTGGAAGTATTAGCCCCTTCAGAGATCCTGGCCAACACCCGCTCTGATGCCAATAACAATTCCCTTGTGCTTAAGCTGAATTATCAGAGGCAGAGCGTACTTCTAACCGGGGATATGGAAACGGAAGAAATGGAGGAAATTGCTGAGTCAGGTCTGAACTTCGACAATTCATTCTTTAAACAACCGCATCATGGGAGTAAGTATTCTATGGACGAGACTTGGCTTGACCAAGTGCATCCTCAGGCGGTAATAATCTCAGTAGGAAAAAACTCCTTCGGTCACCCTTCCCCCGAAGTCCTGAGTTATTGGCAGGAGCGCCAGGTTCCGGTTTATCGTACGGACAGGGAGGGTACAATAAGCTTGCATTTAAGTGCCGAGGGGGCAGAAATATCTACTGCAAGATAAATTATTCTATCTATTTTTAGGAAAATATGTATAAACACTGGATTAGTGGAAAGAATAGGAGGGAACATCTCTTTTCTCCTCCTCTTTCTTTGACCTCCTCACTTAGGTGGGGGGGCTTTTTCTTTGCCGCCAGAGCTATTTTAGCTTTTCTTCACAAGGCATAGGGATTTGTTCCTGGCTTTTTTCCGTTTTCTTGTTAAAATGGACTAGGAGGGGTGAAAATGCTAGAGATCGAGCGTGTGCGCGAGGCTGTTGCCAGAGGAGAGCTACCACCTGTCTATTTATGGCATGGGGAAGATAAGTTTTTACTCAAAGAAGCGGTCCAAGTGTTGAAAAATTTCTTTCTGGTCGCTGATCCGTCCGGAAGCGGAATTGAATCCTTGCCTGGCAAAGAGGCTTCGCTGGCGCAAGTTATAGAATATGCCAATACCGTTTCTTTCTTTGCCAAACGCCTTTTGGTAATTGAGGATATTCCGTATTTTCAGGATAACTTGAGTATTAACTTAGACTCACTCTATGCTTATCTCGCAAGCCCTAATCCGGATACCTGCTTGCTCTTGCTCGCTGAGCATGTGCACAGAGCCCGCAAGCTTTATAAACTAATCGAACAAAACGGAGTAATACTTGAGTTTGCTGTGCCGAAAAGCTCCCAGGACTGGTTGATGTGGATGAAAGGTGCCGTGCGTGGGTGTGGTAAGAGGATGAGTTCTGAGGTTATGCTGTTTTTTCTCGACTGGGCGGGGCATAATACCGGGGTTGTGAGCCGGGAACTTGACAAAGTGGCAGCTTATGTGGGAGAGCGGGAAGATATAGGCAAAGATGATATTCGGGAAATCGTTAATCGCACGGTTGAAGCAACGGTATTTGAATTGGTGGATGCGATTGCCGCCCGTTCGGCCGAGGATGCTCTGAATAAGCTGCATGAAGTGTTAAGGGCAGAACACCATCTCAAGGTCCTGACGATGATAGTGCGCCAGATAAGACTGTTGCTCGCTGCCCGCAGTTGGCGTAGACAAGGGGGTAAGGGTGCTGATTTCGGGAGTGTGGTCGGGGTCAAAAGTCCGTATGCAGCGCGTAAGATTTGGCAGCAGAGTGAAAAGCTTGCTTACCAGGTACTCTCTGAGGGCTTGGCAAAGTGCCTGCAGACGGAGGTCGCGCTTAAGAGCGGCGGGGGAGATCCTGTTTTCCTGCTTGAGCTTCTGATCGTGGAAATATGCAACAAAAAATGAAAAGGGCTGTCTCAGTTCACATGCAGTTCGAACTGAGGCAACCCTTTAATTAAACAGTTTCGTTACTATTCAGGTATTCGGTATTCAGAATTCAGAATTCAGTAGTCAGAATACGACGATGAACCGTTCTCTCATGCTGCTCCGTTCGGCCATAAGCATTCGTTAACGGCTTGGTCTCACGGCGTTAGTCTCCACCGGAGACTAACGCTCCTGGCTTCTGACTCCTGACTGGAAACTTACTTTTAAATTAGCTAACTTTAGAAAAATGGTTGGCCAACTTTTTGGTGAGACGGGATTTTTTGCGGGCAGCCTTGTTCTTATGGATTAATCCTTTAGAGGAGGCTTTATCCAAAGCACGACTAGCTTTATGCAAAGCCAGAGTTGCTGCTTCCTTATCTGAGGTCAAGGATTCTTCAAAACGCCGGATGGCGGTTTTTAAGGTCGATTTAGCAGCAGCATTTTTAATCGTGCGAACTTTTGCCAGTTCTACTCTTTTGATCGCTGACTTAATATTTGGCACTGGTGGTCACCCCCTTTAGCTATGATATCCCGCTATGGGTACGCAAACTACATTTTATCATTCGTTTTTTGATTTAGCAAGGAAAAAGTGGAAGAAAATGCAGAAGAATAGCGCAAAAATAGCACATGTTGAGGTGGGAGTCTTTTCGCCGACGTGATAAATAAATTTTGCTTTATCTGTCTAAACTAGGATTGTAGTTCGTGTTAATTTGCTAGTGCATCAAAATGATAGGAGGGTATTATCAATGTTAGGAGTAATTGTGAGGTTTGTTGTCTCGGCAATCGTCCTGCTGCTTGTGAGTTACATTGTTCCAGGCCTTCAGGTCGCCGGCTTTACAGGGGCACTGATCGCTGCAGTCGTGATTGCGGCTCTGGGTTATGTTATTGAACTTGCTTTCGGCAAGAACAAGATGTCGCGGGTTGGCCGCGGTACTGTTGGCTTCTTAACCGCTGCTGTGGTTATCTACCTCAGTCAGTTCATTGTTCCAGGTTCAATCCGGGTCAGCATCATTGGCGCACTGTTGGCATCCCTGGTCATTGGGATCATCGATAGCTTTGTACCGACAGAACTGCGCTAGACATATTTTTAGAGAATGACTGGTTACGGAAGCCAAGTGCGATTCAAAGATTTGGTTCTATAGATAACTTGTCCCTCATATTTCTTTTATAAGAAAGGGGGACAAGTTTTTTGTTGAGTGAAGAATATCGACGACCTTGGAAAGTATGGCCGTCTGCCGTTTGGGCCAGACGTGCAGTGGGTTTTTTAGTTTTGGTGCTTTTTTTCGTTTCTATGTTTTATGCGCTTGACCGTGGAAGTTCCCGGCAATTAATTACTTTGCTCCTTAACCAGAAGTTCCCTTTTGAGATAGTATTATTGGAAGGGGCAGCCGGGTTTTCCGGGTCTGAACGGGGTCGTTTGGAACAGGCCCGCGCCCAGGGCACATCTTTAGGGATGTTTCTGCTTACTGGAGTCAACATCGCCGATGCCCGTACTTTCTTTCTTAGCTACTTTTCTCCGCCGCCGCAGGGTCCGGCCTGGCTGAGCTGGGCTTACCACCCTGATGATCCGGAACAGGAGGGCCCTATTTTAGAGCCTTTCGATCAAGAGCCCAAGCCCCCCTCTCTGGTATCTCCAGGGCATCCCGATCCTAAAAAGGTCTTGGTAGGGATATACCACACACATAATTCTGAGAGCTACAGCGGGGATGGCGGCAATGAGCATGAGTCAGGTATTAACGGAGACGTGGTTAAAGTAGGGGCGGCTTTGGCCAAAGCCTTGGAGAATAAACAAATAGGAGCGGTCCATTCTGAGCGCATTCATGACGCGCAAGATTTTATGAAGTCCTACGGGGAATCAGTGAAAACAGCTCAAGCCTTGCTTGAAGACTATCCGACAATTAAGATTCTCCTTGATATTCACCGCGACGGGGTTCCACCGGGAATCAGCAAGTCAACGGTGAATATTGGCGGGCGCGAGGTAAGCAAGGTTCTGATTGTGATTGGTAAGAAAAACCCAGATTGGGAGAAAAACGAAGAGATGGCGCGGGAATTAATTGAAATTGCCACCAAAAAATATCCCGGGCTTTTTGTTCCCGCTATCAGTTATGCATCTGATGCCCGTTATAACCAGCATCTCTCTGAGGGTGCCCTCTTGCTCGAATTCGGAAGCCAGCAAAATACGTTGAAGGAAGCTGAAGGAACAGCCGACTTGGTGGCCGATGTTTTGGTCGAGTGGCTTAAGCAACAAGTTTTAGGGGTAAAATGGTAGGTGCGCTTTTCCACCAGGTTGAAAAATGTTATAATGCGGACGGGCAGGACACGGTCCGGTGCCATTAGGATATATCGGGGAAGGAATAAAGCCATGTCTATTACCCGTTCAGTAGCAAAAGCGGCCGGTTTCCTAATGATTGCGAATTTACTCTCTAGGATACTGGGCTTTTTGCGCGAGTCTTTAATCGCCAATTATTTTGGCAAGTCGGGCGCAACGGATGCCTATTTTGCAGCGTTCAATCTTCCGGATTTGATATATTGGCTTTTGGTGGGCGGCGTATTAAGCGCTGCCTTTATTCCTGTGTTGTCCGAATACCTGTCCAAGGGCAGAGAAGAAGAAGCTTGGCGCGTGGTTAGCTCTGTCGTCAATATTTTATTTATCAGTTTAAGTGTACTAATAATCCTGGGACTTCTCTTTACCCCTGTGTTTGTCCGGATGCAAGTGCCGGGATTTAACCAGGAGGATATGGAACTCGCTACGGGCTTAACCCGGATTATCCTGATTCAGCCCCTGCTTTTGGCTTTAAGCGGGCTTACCATGGGGGTTTTGAATTCGTATAAGGTTTTCTGGCCCTCTGCTTTGGGAAGTGTTCTCTATAACGTCTGTATTATCCTGTTTGGCATTATTTTCTCTGACCCCAACCGCCCGGAAAGCATTTCGGGCTTTGCCTTCGGGGTAGTAGTCGGAGCGGCTGTAAACTTTGCAGTCCAGATTCCGGCTTTGAAGAAAGTAGGGCTAAGGTATTATCCGCTTATTGACTGGCATCATCCCGGAGTGCGTAAGATTGCTGCGTTGGCTTTGCCCATCATAATCAGTTATACCATAAACCAGCTTCAAGTCATCGTCAGCGCCAATCTGGCGTCTTCCCTTCCTCAGGGGAGCATCACAGCGATTCAGTGGTCTTACCGCCTGTATTTGCTGCCGGTGGGGATTTTTGCGTTGGCGGTGGCAGTAGCCGCATTTCCAACCTTGGCTGAGCAGGCAGCTTTGAAGAACTGGCAGAGATTTAAGGAGATCAATTCCAGTGCCGTGCGCATGATTATCTTCCTGACGGTACCGGTTTCCGTAGGTATGATCGTGCTCCGCTATCCATTGCTGCGGGTACTGTTTCAGCATGGGGCTTTTAAGGTACAGGATACGGCTGCCACGGCTCTGCCGTTGTTCTTTTTTTCCTTGGGAATCTTTGCCCAGGCTATCATTCAAGTATTGCCCAGAGCCTTTTACGCCTTGCAGGATACCTGGACTCCGGTGTTGGTGGGGATACTGTCGATGGCTGTCAATATCGGCGGTATGTTTGTCCTGCTTAAACCGCTGGCCCAGGGCGGGGTTGCTTTGGCCACCTCGGTGGCTGCTTTTTTGAATATGTTTATTTTATTTTATCTGTTGCGGAAGCGCTTAGGCGGAATAGACGGCGGGCGCATCCTTTCAACGTTTATGCGGACAGTGGTGGCAGCACTGATGATGGGAGTGCTGATTTGGGTCTGGAGCACGTTCTTAAACGGATATTTAGGCGAGGGTAAGCTGGCTTCGCTCGTTGAGCTTATTTCAGGGATCGGTTTGGGAGTGTTGGTGTTTGGGCTGGCTGCGCACGTCCTCCGGATGGAGGAGTTCAGGCAGGCAGCGGGGCTTTTGCAGAGAAAGCTGGGGCGTTCAGTTTAATTGCCCATTGCCAAGAGTATCTGGTATAATTAAAGTTCAGAATTCGTAGTGCTTACAATATTAAACGGAGTAAATGAGGGGGAACACTGTGGCACAAGCGTCACAACATATTCGCAACTTTTCTATAATAGCTCATATTGACCATGGGAAATCAACCCTGGCCGACCGCCTGATTGAATATACGGGAGCGCTGTCAGCGCGTGAGATGGAAGAACAGGTCTTGGACTCGATGGATTTGGAGCGGGAGCGCGGGATCACCATTAAGCTCCAGGCTGTGCGTTTGAATTATCGCGCTCAGGACGGCCAGGTTTATGAGCTCAACTTAATTGATACTCCGGGACACGTTGACTTCACCTATGAAGTGTCACGCAGTCTGGCCGCCTGCGAGGGGGCACTTTTAGTGGTGGATGCTGCCCAGGGTATCGAGGCCCAGACCTTGGCGAATGTTTACCTAGCGCTTGAGAACAATTTGGAAATTGTCCCGGTAATTAATAAGATTGATCTACCGAGTGCGGAACCCGACCGGGTGAAGCAGGAAATCGAGGATGTGATCGGCCTTGATGCCAGCGACGCCATTTTGGCTTCGGCGAAGACCGGCGTAGGGGTGACGGAAATTCTCGAAGCGGTCGTCGGCAAAGTGCCGCCGCCGGGCGGGGATGACAGTTCTCCCTTGAAAGCGTTAATTTTTGATTCTCACTTTGACGCTTACAAAGGGGCAATCTCCTATGTACGGGTAATGGATGGCCGCGTGGCCAAGGGGACACAAATCAAAATGATGTCCACGAATAAGGTGTTTGAAGTGACTGAAGTCGGGGTTTTCTCCCCCGCCATGCGTATGGTGGATGAGCTTAAGGCGGGTGAGGTCGGTTTCATCGCTGCGAGCATTAAGAATGTTAAAGATACTCAGGTCGGAGACACGATTACAGATGCTGAAAGGTCCGCTCTTTTTCCGTTGCCGGGCTACCGCAAAGCTACGCCCATGGTTTTCTGCGGTCTCTACCCGGTCGACTCCAGCGATTATGATCGTCTGCGGGATGCCTTGGAAAAGCTGCACTTAAATGATGCCAGCCTGGTGTTTGAACCTGAGACTTCAGCGGCTCTCGGCTTTGGCTACCGTTGCGGCTTCCTCGGCCTTTTGCACATGGAAATTATCCAGGAGCGCCTGGAGCGTGAGTACGACCTGAATCTAATTACCACGGCCCCGAGCGTTATTTACCAGGTCACAAAGACCAACGGAGAGACAATTAAGGTCGATAATCCGGCCAACCTGCCTGTGGCCGGAGAGATCCTGGCGATCGCGGAACCCGTTGTGAAAGCGACCATCATGACGCCGTCTGAATTCGTCGGTGCGATCATGGAATTAAACCAGGAAAAACGCGGTAATTACGTGAATATGGAATATCTTTCAGTGAACCGTGTGAGCCTGATCTATGAACTGCCCCTCAGTGAGATAGTGTATGATTATTTTGACTTGTTGAAGTCCAGGACTAAGGGTTACGCCTCACTTGATTATGAACTGACAGGGTATAAAGAGGCAGACTTGGTGAAACTGGATATTTTGGTCGGCGGGGAAGTCGTGGACGCTTTATCTTTTATTGTGCACCGAGATAAATCCTATACCAGGGGTAGAAAGATGGCGGAGAAATTGCGGGAAATCATTCCGCGCCAGATGTTCGAAGTCCCGATTCAGGCTGTAATTGGGGCCAAGGTAATCGCGCGTGAAACGATCAGGGCCATGCGTAAAGATGTGCTCGCGAAGTGCTACGGAGGAGATATCTCCCGTAAACGCAAACTCTTGGAGAAACAGAAAGAGGGCAAGAAACGCATGAAGCAGGTCGGGAATGTCGAGATTCCGCAAGATGCGTTTATGGCAGTGCTTGAACTCGAGGAGTAAAGTAAATGTGTTATTCTGATATCCTTTCTTTAGCGCAGCGTCCCTCGCTTTATGTCCATGTCCCCTTTTGTCTCAAGAAATGTGATTACTGCGCGTTTTTTTCCCTTTCCTTAGGGCAGCGCGCTCGTGGTCGGGATTTTGGTTCCCACAGCTTGGTGGAAATCTACCTCGAAGGCTTGGCAGCAGAAATGCGCTGGCGGCAGAAGGATACCCCTCTGGGGGTGTCTTCTCTTTTTATCGGCGGGGGGACACCGACAGCCCTCTCTGAAACTGAGCTCGAAGTACTGCTCACCGGTATTAATAAATATTTCCGGTTTGAAGCAAGCGCGGAGAAAACCGCCGAGAAAACTGTGGAAGGAAACCCGGGGACGCTAACGCCGGGGAAACTCTCCGCTCTCAGAACGTTTGGAATTAACCGCTTTTCTCTTGGGGTGCAGTCATTTAATGATGAACTTCTACGCCAGGTGGGAAGAATTCACTGCGCGGATGATGCCCGGCGCAGTATTAAAGAACTGAGAGCAGCAGGCTTTGACAATCTGAACCTGGATTTAATGTTTGGTCTTCCCGGACAAGACCTGCGTACCTGGCAGAAAAGCGTGGAAGAGGCTTTGGCGTGGGCACCGGAGCATTTGTCAGTGTATGGGTTGATGCTGGAGGAAGGGACTGAGTTATTCAAGCGAGTTTATCCTGGCGAAAGTGTTAAAGAAGAACCATACCCTCTGACTCTCCCAGATGACGACCTTCAGGCTGATATGTATGATTGGGCAGTTGGACGCCTGGAAAGGGCGGGGTATGTGCGCTATGAAACTTCTAATTTTGCCAGGCCCGGCTATGAATGTCAGCATAATCTGACTTACTGGCAGGGCCGGGAATACCTGGGACTAGGGCCGGGTGCGGTCTCTTTTCAGGGTCGAGTGCGTTCCAAAAACGTTGAAGATATTCCGGAATACCGGGAACTTGTGCGCGCCGCTAGAGAAGCCCCAGAGGAGCGCGAGGAGCTTTCTGAGCGCGAGCGCATGACGGAACGCGTTATTTTGGGTTTGCGTTTGGCTCAGGGTGTGGACCTCGCCGCTTTTGCCCGCGATTTCGGGGTCAGGCTTGAGGATATTTATCGTGATGTGTTAGAAAAATATGAAAGCCAGGGAATACTGTTTAAAGAAAAAGGGTATTTAAAGCTTAATCCTTGTTATTTTTTTATCGCTAACACTGTATTGCAAGAATTTCTCTAAAGATTTCTCCCTTGACAAAGGGAAAATGCCATGGTAATGTGAGGGCATAAATATTAGCACTCATCAATAGAGAGTGCTAACAAGTTTCCTGCTGTTGCTTGCCCAAGATGGTTTTTTTCAGAAAGGTTGGGGCAAAATGCAAATGGATGACCGCAAACAAAGAATCCTGCGTGCCATCGTCCAGGATTATATCGCCAGCGCTGAGCCTGTAGGCTCCCGCACAATTGCCCGCAAATTCAACTTGGGAGTTTCCCCGGCCACAATCCGCAACGAAATGGCTGATCTTGAAGACTTAGGGTTTATTGAACAACCCCATACTTCAGCGGGCCGCATTCCCTCTGATGCCGGTTATCGTTATTATGTAGACTGTCTCATGGATGCTCCCAAGCTGAGCAGCGAGGACAAAAATACGATTGAAATTGAGACCACGAAGCGCATCAGTGAGATTGAGGAAGTTATTTCCCATACGGCCAAGCTGTTGTCCCAGTTGACAAGCCTTACCAGTATTGTCATGGGACCACAGAAAGGGAAAAGCTCTTTCGGGCAGATGTATTTTTTGCCGTATCAGCCTGGCAAAGCAATTATGGTTGTGGTCAAAGAAAATGGGGCGGTTGAGAACCATATTGTGGATATTGGAGAATATCTGACCGCAGAAGACCTGCAGCAAGTAGCAACTGTTTTTAACAATAAGCTGAAAGGGTTCTCCCTGGGGCAGATCAAGAAGACACTTTTGCATGAGATTTACAGTGAACTCACAAAGCAACGCCATCTCCTCGACAATGCCCTTTCGATGTTAGGGGCTATTCTGGACGACGAACCGGAAGGGGAAAAAGTGTACCTGGGCGGCACTCTAAATATGCTTAATCAGCCGGAATTCCGGGACTTTGACAAAGTCAAAAGCCTTTTTGGGGCTTTTGAAGAAGATGAGTGCCTCAAAAAGTTGCTTTCTGCGCCCCGGAATGGACTAAGCGTAACAATCGGGGGGGAAAATAAGCTGCAGGAGTTTCAGGATTGCAGTGTTATTTCTGCCACTTACCGAGTGAACGGGGAAGTAATTGGCTCAATCGGAGTGCTTGGCCCCACGCGCATGGATTATGCTAAGTCTATGGGGATCGTGGATTTTATGACGCGCAGTTTGACGGACCTTCTCTCTAAGAGCCGCAAGCGCTAGTGAGGCAAGGATTTAGAGAAACGGAGTTGTAAATGAATGAGATATAGGAACGGGGAAATCGAGGAGTTAGACCCGCAAGCACAGCAGGAAGGTGCTGAGTGGGAAAATTCCGGGCAGAAGGTCGAGGATGCAAGTGCAGATAGCTTAAGTTTGGAAAATGAAAGTACTGGGGAAGGATCACCGGAGACAGCCTTTACACTTGAAGCCGAGCTTAAAGAGGCTAAGACCCAAGCAGATGATTATTATAACCGGCTCCAGCGTTTGCAGGCCGAATTCGATAACTTTCGCAAGCGTACACTTAAGGAAAAAGAAGAACTTGTTAAGTACGCGTCCGAGCGGGTGGTGGGAGAACTGCTCCCGGTCATTGACAATTTTGAAAGAGCACTTGAGGCGGCCAAGAACAGCCAGGATTTTGCCGCTTTGGCCCAAGGGGTGGAGATGATTTTCCGGCAACTGAATGGCGTTTTGGGCAAGGAAGGGCTGGCAGAGATTGAGGCAGTGGGCCAGGCTTTTGACCCCAACCTGCATGAGGCCATCATGCAAGTGGATTCTGAGGAACATCCGGCCAATACGGTCGTTGAGGAAGTTCAAAAAGGGTATTATCTAAAAGATAAAGTTTTGCGTCCGAGCATGGTTAAAGTTTCAAGCTAGGGTGCATGTCAAGGAGGAAGAAAAACAATGGGTAAAGTGATAGGAATTGACTTAGGAACAACAAACTCTTGTGTCGCTGTCATGGAAGGTGGGGAAGCTGTAGTTATCGCTAATGCCGAAGGGAGCCGCATCACCCCTTCAGTGGTAGGCTTCTCCAAGACCGGAGAGCGCCTCGTAGGCCAGGTCGCCAAAAGGCAGGCCGTGTCCAACCCGGATAAAACGGTGAGTTCGATTAAGAGGCACATGGGCTCAGATCATAAAGTTAGTATTGACGGCAAGAATTATAGTCCCCAGGAGATCTCTGCGATGGTTCTGCAAAAACTCAAAGCAGATGCGGAAGCTTATCTCGGGCAGAGTGTAACCCAGGCCGTTATCACTGTTCCCGCCTATTTCACGGATGCTCAGCGCCAAGCTACCAAAGATGCAGGGACCATCGCCGGTCTCGAGGTTTTGCGGATTATCAACGAGCCGACAGCAGCAGCACTCGCTTACGGACTTGATAAACAGCAGGATCAGACAGTCCTCGTCTTTGATTTGGGTGGCGGAACGTTTGATGTCTCGATTCTTGAGCTAAGCCAAGGAATGGTTGAGGTCAAAGCTACCAGCGGCAACAACCATTTGGGCGGGGATGACTTTGACCAGCGCCTGATTGATTATATGGTCGCGGAATTTAAGAAATCCCAAGGGGTAGATCTCGCGAAAGACCGGGTCGCAGTTCAACGCCTCAAAGAAGCAGCGGAAAAAGCCAAAATTGAGCTTTCCGGAGTTAGCACCAGTAACGTTAACCTCCCGTTTATTACGATGACAGCGGAGGGCCCGGCTCACATGGACATGAACATCAGCAGGGCCAAATTCGAAGAATTGGTGGCTGACATGGTGGAAGCTACGATGGGACCGACCCGCCAAGCGATGGAAGATGCTAAACTGAGCTGGAACGATCTTAACCAGATCATCTTGGTCGGCGGTTCCACTAGGATTCCGGCAGTGCAGGAAGCAATTAAGCGGGTGAGCGGCAAGGAACCGCACAAAGGGGTCAATCCGGACGAAGTAGTGGCCTTGGGGGCTGCGATCCAGGGTGGAGTTCTGACCGGGGAAATGAAAGACATTATCCTAGTGGATGTAACTCCGCTATCTTTGGGCATTGAGACTATGGGCGGCGTCTTTACCCGCATTATCGACCGCAATACGACTATTCCGACGACCAAGAGCCAAATATTCTCCACGGCTGCCGACAACCAAACTTCGGTTGATATCCATGTCCTCCAAGGGGAACGGGAAATGGCCGCCTATAACAAAACGCTGGGCCGTTTCCAACTGACAGGAATTCCGCCTGCACCCCGGGGAATTCCGCAAATCGAGGTCAAGTTTGACATTGATGTTAACGGGATCGTGCACGTGTCAGCCAAAGATATGGCCACCAACAATGAGCAGAAAGTGACCATCACTTCTTCGACCGGTCTCTCTAAAGATGAGATCGAGAAGATGCGCCAGGATGCTGAAGCTCATGCCGAGGAAGACCGTAGTCGCAAAGAATTAATCGATGCTAAGAATCAAGCCGACTCTTTAATCTATCAGACTGAAAAATCCCTGAAAGACTTCGAAGGCAAAGGGGATGCCGCTGAAGCAGATGCAATTAAGAAAGCGGTGGAAGAACTTAAAACTGCTGCTGCCGGTGAGGATGCCGCAGCGATTAACGCTAAAGCAGAAGAACTGACTAAGGTGCTTCATCCGTTCATCGAAAAGATGTATCAGCAGCACGGCGCTCCGGGACAAACTCCTAACTCCGGTGACCCCGGGAATAATGAAGGGGCCAAAGGGAACGACAATGTCGTGGATGCTGAATATACTGAAGTAGACAAAGACAAATAAAACTTAAGAGGGTGCAGAGGGAGATCCTTTGTGCCCCCTCTTTATGGTATCGTGGACCTTAGAAGTTCTGTGATGTCTTTTATTATGAGGGTGTCTTTATCCTGAGGAAGTTTGTGGACCGGATGATGGAGGAAGAGTATGAAACGGGATTACTATGAGGTGTTGGGAGTCGAACGCAGCGCAAGCGAACAGGAGATTAAGCAGTCCTACCGCAAGCTTGCGCGCCAGTACCATCCGGATGTGAACCCGGGCAATAAAGAAGCAGAGGAAAAGTTCAAGGAAATTTCCGAGGCTTATGATGTTTTAAGTGACGCGGAGAAAAAGGCGCGCTACGATCAGTTCGGGCACGCCGGAACCGACCCTAATCAGGCCGGTTATGGCGGGGGCTTCGGAGATTTCGGTTTCGGAGATATCTTTGACGCTTTCTTCGGCGGCGGTGGCGGCGGTGGCCGCCGCAATGGTCCGCAGCGGGGTGCGGATTTGCGCTATGATATGGCTGTTACCTTTGAAGAGGCAGCTTTTGGTATTGAAAAAGAGATTCAGGTGCCTCGCTCGGAGACCTGTCCTGACTGCCAGGGTTCAGGCGCGGCAGCGGGAACTCACCCCACAACTTGTTCGCAGTGCCAGGGCAGCGGGCAGATCAAAGTAACTCAGCGCACGCCGTTTGGGCATATTCAGACAGCCCGTACTTGCCCTGCCTGTCACG
Organism: Paradesulfitobacterium aromaticivorans; assembly: GCF_054657415.1. Taxonomy (NCBI): domain Bacteria; kingdom Bacillati; phylum Bacillota; class Clostridia; order Eubacteriales; family Peptococcaceae; genus Paradesulfitobacterium; species Paradesulfitobacterium aromaticivorans. Next base: position 1,737,113 of record NZ_BAAHYT010000010.1, read on the forward strand.
GAGAAGGGAAGACAATTTCCAGCCCTTGCCGCACTTGTAACGGGCAAGGGAAAGTGCGCAAGGTTAAAAATATCAAGATCAATGTACCGGCAGGTTCGGAAGACGGACTTAACCTGCGTTTGAGCGGGGATGGGGAGGCCGGCCACCGCGGTGGGCCTCCCGGTGATCTTTATATCGTGCTCCATGTCAAGCCGCACAAGTTTTTTGAGCGGGATGGCAATGATGTTTATTGTGAGATCCCCATCACTTTTGTGCAGGCTGCTCTGGGGGCGGAAGTGGAAGTGCCTACTCTTGACGGGAATGTCAAGATGAAGATTCCGGAAGGGACGCAGACTGCCACAGTGTTCCGGCTCAAAGGGCATGGTATTCCGTACCGGCGCGGCAGCGGGCGCGGGGACCAGCATGTGAGAGTTATTGTCAGCACTCCGACAAAGCTGTCCGATAAGCAAAAAGAGCTGCTTAAGGAATTTGGCGAGTTGACAAGCGAAACTCAGCAAATGGGGAAGAAATCCTTGTTCGATAAGTTCAAGGAAAACTTGCGCGATGCGATGGGGTGAACGAAAGCATGAACTGGCATGAAGTGGCGGTAACAGTTTCAGCCGAAGGGGAGGAAGCTGTTGCCGATCTTTTTTATAAGTTAGGCTGCCCCGGAGTCAGTGTGGAAGACCCGGAACTCCTACAGAGCTACATTGAGTCCGGCAGTTGGGATTACCATACTTTTGGGGAAGTCGCCTTAACCGGTACGTCCGTGGTCAAAGGGTATGTGCCGGAAGATGAGGATTTAAGCGCTAAGCTGGCTGAACTCGATCAGGGATTGCGCCTGCTCCTGGAGCTTTTCCCCTCCTGGGTGGTTCAGGTTAAAGGGATAACTCTCACGGAAGAAGACTGGGCCACGGCTTGGAAGGCCTATTATAAACCAGTCAGAGTAGGGGAACACTTGTTAATTAAACCGACCTGGGAGGATGCTCCGGTAAAAGCGGGGGATATTGTCCTGGAATTAGACCCAGGTATGGCCTTTGGCACGGGTACGCATCCAACCACCACGCTGTGCCTGGAGATGCTGGAGAAAATTGTGCAATCGGGCATGAAGGTTTTTGATTTGGGCACGGGTTCCGGCATTTTGGCTATCGCTGCCGCTAGACTTGGTGCGCGGGTTGAGGCTGTGGATCTTGATAAAGTGGCGGTGGAAGTTGCCCGGGAAAATGTAGCCTTAAACGGGGTCAGTGAGTCGGTCGCAGTGGTGCACGGGAACCTGGGGCAGGTACTGACCGGCCAGGCTGATATCGTAGTCGCCAATATTATTGCTGATGTTATCATTCGGCTGCTGCCTGAACTTAAAAAGCTCCTGGCCGCGGGAGGGGAGTTTTTGGCTTCCGGGATTATCGATGTGCGCGCAGACGAGGTTGAAGCAGAGTTGCAGGCGGCAGGGCTTGAAATAGTTGAACGTACGGAAGACTCAGGCTGGATACTTTACCGGGCGAGGTGGGCTGAGGATGCACCGTTTTAAAATTGGGGAGCGCGGCCAGAAAATGTTTTGGCTGCATGGGCCGGAAAGGGAGCATTTGGTGCGGGTTTTGCGCCTTGCGCCCGGAGATAAGGTGATAGGTTTTGACAATAGCGGCGGGGAATGGCTGGGCGAGGTGGAGCAGATTTATCCTGAAAGTGTGGGTATCCGTATTCTGGGAGAACATTACCCGGAAGTTGAAGCCAAGTCTTCCGTGTATTTGGTAACCGGGCTCGCCAAAGGGGACAAGCTTGAATGGGTGGTGCAGAAAGGCACGGAATTAGGGATGGCCGGACTGGTGCCCTTGCGGGCGAAACGCTCCGTGGTGCGCCTGGAAGGGGATAAAGCTCGGGAGCGGGTCAAACGTTGGGGGAAAATTGCCGCCCAAGCCGCCAAACAGTGCCAGCGTGTGCGTGAGCCTGTGATTTACCCTGTAAGCGCTTGGGCTGAACTGAAAGAGCTTTTGCCTGAAGTGACTCAGTGGGTGATTCCGTATGAAGATGAGCAGGGGCTCCATCTTAGCCAGGCACTGGCAGAACTTGACCGGTCTCTCCCGCTCGCAATTCTTATTGGCCCAGAGGGCGGTTTTGAGCCGGAGGAAGTAAGCTGGGCCTTCGATTTCCTCACGGCCCGGGCTGTGACCCTGGGACCGCGCATCCTGCGGGCGGAAACTGCGGCGTTGGCAGCTCTTACGATAGCGCTCTCGCAGTGGGGAGACCTGGGGTGATTTCGATGTTCGATGGTCGTGGCCAAATCAAGAGGTCGGAAGCTGGAGGTTATGGACGAGCGGATTTCGGGTTTGAGTGGTCGATGGTTCAGCCAAGTCGGTGGTCAGAGGTCGGAAGTCAGACAGCGATCGGAGGTGAATCAGGATGGAAGAGGATACAGATATCGTCCGCCAGAAGGTGCGTTTCGTCACGTTGGGCTGTAAGGTTAATCAGGTGGAAAGCGAGGCTTTGGCCCAGTTGTTTCGCAATGCCGGGTATGAAGTTGTGGACATTGCCGGTAAAGCCGAGGTGGTAGTGGTCAACACCTGCACCGTCACCAACACCGGAGGTAGTAAATCCCGCCAAGTGATTCGCCGCATGATTAAGTCTCATCCGGACAGCTTTATTGTGGTAATGGGCTGCTATGCTCAAACATCTCCCGGAGAAGTCCTGAATATTGAAGGGGTGGATCTGGTTATAGGCACCCAGGATCGTAGCCGCATGCTTGAGCTGATCGAGCAGGTGCGCGCGCAACGAGAGGTGCGTGACGGACGCGAGGTACGCGCACAACGCCAGCCGCTTAGTGCCGTGCATGACATCTGGCAGGTTAAGGAGTTCGAAGAGCTTCCCATGCTCGAGGGGGAAAGCCGCACCCGCGCGATGCTTAAGATCCAAGAGGGGTGCAACCAGTTTTGCACTTACTGCATTATTCCCTATGCCCGTGGACCCGTGCGCAGCCGCCGTGCGCACAACGCCCTGGCTGAAGCCGAAAAACTGGTTCAAGCCGGGTACAAAGAAATAGTGCTTACCGGAATCCATACCGGTGCCTATGGCCAGGACATGGCCGGGGACTGGGATTTAGCCCGCTTAGTGCGCGAGTTAGTTAAGATTGACGGCTTAAAGCGGCTGCGGCTTAGTTCGATTGAGCCGATGGAGTTTGCTCCTGCCCTGCTTGAAAGCATCTTTTCTTCTCCAGTCGTGTGCCCGCATTTGCATATCCCCCTGCAGAGCGGGAGTGATGCCATACTGGCCCGTATGCAGCGACCGTACACTCTTGGGGACTATAAAGGTTTGCTTAATAAGCTTTTGCAAAACATTCCGGATTTGGCTGTGACCACGGATGTAATTGTCGGCTTTCCGGGTGAGAGTGAGAGAGATCATCGGGACGCTTTAGCCTTCGTTGAGAGCTGTGGTTTTGCCCGTATCCACGTTTTTCCCTATTCCAGGCGCGAAGGTACTCCTGCCGCAGGTTATCCTGATCAAGTGCCGAACCGCCTCAAAGAGGGGCGGGTCAAAGAGATGCTGGAGGTCGCCCGTTCCAGCCATGAATCCTATGTGGAACGCTTCCTCGGGCGTGAAGTTGAGGTTCTGGTTGAAAGAGTGGACGAGAGCGGGACCGCTTTCGGCCATACCGGTAATTATCTTGAAGTGTATTTGCCGCACCAAACCCGTGAGCACGTCTGGCACAGCGGAGAGCTTGTCAAAATAACTCTCGCAAAAGCTTATCTTAAAGAGGAAAATCTAAGCTAAGAGAGAAACACTATAAGAACTAATCACAGTTATGCTTAGCGAAAACGAAACGGCACCAAGTCGGGGTGTCCGTAATATACATAGAAAGGGGAATAATACAGGTGTCAGATTGCATTTTTTGTAAGATTGTAAATAAGGACATTCCAAGTGAGGTGGTATATGAAGACCGAGAACTCATAGCATTTAAGGATATTTCTCCTTTAGCTCCGGTACATTTGCTCGTAATTCCCAAAAAACATATTAAAGACTTAAATGGAGTCGCTGCTGAAGATGAGGGCTTAATAGGACACTTGCTTGGAGTAGTGCAAAAGCTTGCAACTGATCAAGGGGTTGCCGAATCAGGCTATAGAGTCATCACTAATATAGGATCTGATGGCGGTCAAGTCGTGCCGCACTTGCACTTCCATTTATTAGGTGGACAAAAGCTCGGTTCCAAATTGGGGTGAAGAAAAAGGTTGAAACGAACACAGACTTTGGCAAAGGTTTCGCGTGAACTTGACGCGACCAAGTTCATCCAGTATAATCAAAAATGTGTACTTTTGACGAGCCAGTGGAGGGAGGGATAAGAATGAGTGAGATCAAGGTCGGTAAGAACGAATCCCTGGATAGCGCACTCCGCCGGTTCAAGCGTACTTGTCAGCGTTCGGGTGTTTTGTCGGAAGCTCGTAAACATGAACATTACGAAAAACCGAGTGTACGCCGCAAGAAGAAATCCGAAGCCGCGCGTAAACGCAAGTTCAAGTAAGGAGTGGCTCACTATTGTCCCTTAAAGATCGCCTTGTTGAGGATATGAAGGCTGCCATGAAGGCCAAAGAGGAGGGGAAGGTCAAGCTTTCCGTAATCCGCATGGCTCGGGCTGCCATTAAGAACTCAGAAATAGATAAAAAGCAGGAATTTAATGATGAGCAAGTTATCGAGGTTCTGGCACGCGAGTTGAAGATGCGGCGCGATGCCATTGCCGAATTCGCGAAAGCGGATCGCCCCGAGACGGTTAAGTCTTTGGAAGAGGAAATTGCAGTCCTGATGGAGTATCTTCCTCAACAACTTTCCGAAGGGGAGATTCGCCAGCTTGCCCAGGAAATCATTCAAAGTGTGGGGGCTCAAGGCCCTAAGGATTTGGGCAAAGTAATGGGAGCTTTGGCTCCTAAGACCAGAGGACGCGCCGATGGCAAGCTCGTCAACCAAATCGTGCGCGAACTGCTAGGTAGCTAGCCATAAGTTTGGCGCAAGTTTTAACTTAATTAATTTACTGTAGGAAGAGACCCGGTCGGATTAAATCTGATCGGGTCTTTCGTATAGTGGTTTGTACTAATCCCCTCCCTCCCTTCATAAATATTAACGAAGGGAGGGATTTTTTTCCTCCTCTGGATTGACATTTCAAGGGTAGCAACGGCGTGGGCACTAGTGCGCGAGGGAGGAGTTTTGGGATGCTGGATAAGCTGTCAAAAAGCGTGGGCGACGCTTTGGAATTTCCGCCGGATGTGGCAGGGACGGGGCCGAAAATCACGATTACCGGCCGTGAACAAATTACGGTAGAAAATTATGGCGCGATTATCGCCTTCAGCCCGGAAGAAATTAAGCTTGATACGGCTGTGGGCGAACTGGCTATGTGCGGCCGTGAATTCGTGCTCAAGACTATTCTTACGACCGAACTTTACATCGAAGGAACGCTCATAACGCTCTCTTTTGACGGGGGTGAGTCTGGTAATGGTTAATAAGGCGCGATCTTTTATTTATGGACAGGTGTATTTTTTGGCGCAAGGAAATGACATCTCCGGTTTTATTAACGAGGCGGTACGGGATAAAGTCGTATTGTTCAATGCCCAAAGGTCGGAGCGGGGTCTGAAAGCGCGTGTCAAGCTTGAGGACTTTAGGAAACTTAGACGGGCAGCGAGAACCAGCCATTCCAGGGTACGAATTAACGCCAAATACGGCTTGCCTTTCATCCTTAGACGCTGGTGGCGTCGCAAAGGGCTTTTGGCCGGGTTGGCTATTATTGTGATCGCTGTGAGTATTTTATCGCAAATGGTGCTGTCTATTACCGTAAGCGGAAATAAAAATTTGTCAGCGGACACTGTGATTAAACAAGCGGAAACCCTTGGCCTCAAGAAATGGGTTTGGCATAAAAATCTTGATCTTAATGCTCTGTCCAAAGTATTGCAGGAACAGACACCTGATGCAGCTTGGATAGGAATCGAGCGCACCGGTACTCATGTTGAAATTAATATCGTTGAAAAAATCCGTCCGGTTGTTCCCTCACAGGCCGGGAACTTAATAGCGGCCAAAGCGGGGTTAATCCGTGAGATCATGGTAATTCAGGGAGTGCCGCAGGTTCATGAAGGAGAGACAGTGCGGGCCGGACAAGTTCTGATTGTGCAGGGTCCTATTCCGGCCGGGCCCGGTATTCCGGCGTCAGCGCAGAATTCAGCAGCCAAAGGGTTTGTCAGGGGCCGCGTGTGGTACACTGCGGAAGGAAAAGTGCCGCTTGTTGAAAGCAAGGTCGAAGAGAGCGGGCAGACAGCAATTGGCTGGGGTATAAAATTTGGTTCCAGAGTCATAATGGTAACGACACCTCAGTCACCTTACGCACAGGCAGACAAAGAAGTGGGAAGCAGACCTGTTTTGGCCTGGAGGAATTGGCGTTTTCCTGTCGAACTTATATCAGTAAAGTACAAAGAATTAGTGCAAAATAATTATGAACGTGCGGCTCTTGAGGCGCGCCAAGAGGCTGAGGAGCACGCGCGGGCCGAGGTTTACGCTAAGATTACGCCTGGAGCGAAGGTGGTAGAGGAAGCGGTTAAGGTTCTACCCGCAGGAAGCGGAGTGGAAAGAGTTCGGATAGAGGTGGAAACCTACGAGGATTTAGCTGTTTATACCAATCCTTGATGGAGGCGAAAGCTTGCGTACTGAAGCTAAGTTTGTGTTAGAGAATGCTACAGAAGCCATGGGTTTGTTAGGACTTGAAGATGCTCATGTGAGGATGTTGGAAGAGCGTTTGGGTGGGAAATGTGTCGTAAGGGGGGGGGAGCTGATTGTCAGCGGCAGTCCGTCTGAGGTTGAACATACGGAAGCTGCTATCAGTGAGCTTCTGGCAATGGTTCGGCACGGGCATGCCCTAACCCCTACGGATGTGTCTTATGTTATTTCCCAGGTGGAAGAGGGAATATTCAGTGGCGTTGCCGATGTTTTGGGCAAAGCAATAGCGACCACACACCGCGGGCGTATGATTAAACCTAAGACCTTGGGCCAGGCGGACTATATTAAGGCAATTGGGCAAAATCCGATCGTGTTCGGCGTTGGTCCTGCCGGTACCGGCAAGACATACCTCGCTGTGGTGATGGCAGCTAGGGCGCTACGAGCCAAGGAGGTGAGCAGGATCGTGCTTACCCGCCCTGCAGTTGAGGCTGGGGAGAAGCTTGGCTTTCTGCCCGGAGATGTTCAGGAAAAAGTTGATCCCTACCTGCGTCCGCTGTATGATGCCCTTTATGATTTGTTTGGACCGGAGACGACCGCCCGCTATCTGGAAAAGGGTGCGATCGAAATTGCTCCTCTTGCGTATATGCGCGGGCGCACGCTTGATGACTCTTTTATTATTTTGGACGAAGCTCAGAATACCACTCCCGAGCAAATGAAAATGTTTCTGACACGGCTGGGATTTGGTTCACAGGCGGTTGTCACCGGAGATGTTACCCAGGTGGACTTGCCTAGGGGGCAATATTCCGGTCTGGTCGAAGTCCAACATATTTTAGCGGGGATTTCCGGGATTGCATTTCATTACTTTTCAGCGGCTGATGTTGTGCGCAATCCCCTCGTGCAGAGGATTATCCAGGCCTATGAAGAGCTGGATAAGCCGGGACGAAAGCCTAACTAATCCGCATATAACACCAGACATCCATGCCGCGGGTGCGGATTTTCAGAAGGATGTCGTCTGCCGAAGAGTCCTGCAGACCGACATTATAGTACGGGCTCTTAAAGAGGATGATGAGGTTGGATTTACGTAAGACATGGACAAGCTATTTTGCTAAGTTTGTGCAAGGCACCATGTGGCAAAGGGGTATTTTTGCCGTGGTGTATTTTCTGTTGTTTACCTTTTTAATTTCTTCGAGTCTGTTTGTGTCTAAATTAAATATTAAAGTCGGGGAGCCAAGCCCGCAAGATATTTATGCACCATGGGACAAAGACTTCGAGGATATCGAGAAATATCACAAAGATCAAGAGGCGGCTGCCAAAACCGTTCAGCCTGTCTATAACCCTGATGAAGACTATGCTTCAAGTCTGGCCAGAGATTTGAGCAAGGCGTTTTTAGCTGTGCAGGATGCGGTTAATTCCAGCCAGGATAACCGCCTGGCCAAGCTAAAGCAGACTCCTCCGTTTGGTTCGTTGACGGATGGGGATTTGGCTGCGCTCGTGCGCATAAGTGTTGAAGACTTGAATATTGCGGAACAGAAGGCGAGCTCCATTATTATCGGTAGGGCACGCAACCTGGATTCAGGTGCCCGGACTCAGGCTGATGTCCCCTCCTTGAAAGGAAAGATGACGCAGGATATTGACCAGAGCGACCTTTCTCAGACCATAAAAAGGTTCTTGGACACTTTCGTAGATTCTAAAGTGAGTCGACCTACTTTAGTTTTTGATGAGCAGGCTACGGAAAAACTGCGCAATCAGGCCCGTTCGGAGATAAAGCTTGAGGTGCATCGGTATAAGACTAAGCAAAAAATTGTCGGCATCGGGGATATCGTTGATGAAAGCACCTATAGTGTGCTCATGGCATACGGCTTAATTGACTACCGCGCGCCCTGGCGTTCCACAGCGGGGATTGCCTTAGTTGTGCTTGGGGGCATGGCTGCTATAGCGGTCTATGTTCTCCAATACAAACGCGCAACTCTGGAATTTAAGAAAATGATTCTGATTGGGCTTACCATTGCTTTAGTGCTCATCACTGGGAAAGGGATTATTGCGCTTAATCTTGGCGGGGCGGAGTATAACGCTTTGGCCGGCATGCTGATCCCGGTGGCATGGGCCACAATGGCGGTTGCGATCTTGGTGGATGTGGAAGCTGCACTCCTGGTGTCTGTAGTGCTGGCGGTGTTTGTAGCCCTTTTGACAGATCCTACTTTAGCGATGGCGGTCGGTACGCAAGTGGGACTCGTCGCACTTTTTGGCGGGCTGGTGGGCGTGCATAGTGTGAGCAACCTGAGCCAGCGTTCGGACCTAGCCCGGGCCGGACTTTATATTTCGGCGGTAAATGTGCTTACAGTCAGCGGAGTGGCGCTTATGTCCGGAATGCGGCTTACGGTGTGGGCAGTAGGCATTTTGCTGGCCATAGTGAATGGCTTGGCATCGTCGGTCTTGACCGTGGGGACTTTGCACTGGTTTGAATCAGGGTTCAACATCACATCGGCAGTGCGCCTGCTTGAACTGTCAAATCCTAACCGCCCGTTGCTTAAACGCTTACTCATGGAAGCACCGGGGACGTACCACCATAGTATTTTAGTAGGGAATTTGGCTGAATCTGCGGCAGAGGTGGTCAACGCCGATGCGACCTTGGTACGGGTGGGGGCCATGTACCATGATATCGGGAAACTTAAACGCCCATATTTTTTTATCGAGAACCAATTTGCCCAGGACAATCCCCACGATAAGATTGCGCCCACTTTAAGCGCGCTGATCATTACTTCCCATGTCAAAGATGGTTTAGAGTTAGGCAAGGAGAACAAGCTGCCCGAGCCGATTATGGATATTGTTGCCCAGCATCACGGGGACAGCCTGGTGAGTTTCTTTTACCATAAGGCCAAAGAAGAGAATGAGGATATCCCGGAAGAAGCTTTCCAGTATGACGGGCCGCGGCCGCAGAGCAAGGAGGCGGCTTTGGTGTGTCTTGCAGACAGTGTGGAGGCTGCGGTACGTTCCATGAAACAGCCCACTCCGGGGCGGATTGAAGGTTTAGTTAGAAAGATTATTAAAGATAAACTCAATGACGGACAGCTTGATCAGTGTGACCTGACTTTTCAGGATCTGGACAAGATCGCGATGGCTTTCGTGCGTGTCCTGACCGGGATCTTTCACTCACGGGTAGAATATCCCGATTTACCGGCCCGAGGAGGCGCCCAGAATGAAGAAGCAAAGGATGAGGATTCTAAGGATACGAAGGGTCCGGAAAGGAAAGAATCTGAAGTACAGGGATCCCTCCCAGATAGAGCAGAAAGGACCGAATGAATTGAATCTGGATATAATATGGGAAGAAGAAAGTATCTCTCCTGAAGAGAGGGAGGATTTAACTTCGCTTTTGCGCAGAGGGATAGAGCGTGCTGTATTGCTGGCCGGGGGGTCCCCTGAGAGCGAAGTGAGCCTTAGCTTGGTTGATGATGAACGGATACATGAGTTAAACCGGGAGTACCGGGGGATAGACCGCCCGACTGATGTGCTCTCTTTTGCGCTGCAGGAAGAAAGTGCGGAGGAACCCGAAATAAGCGAAGGGGAAATAGAATTCGAGGATAATTTGCTGGGTGACATCATTATTTCCGTAACACGGGCCAGGGAGCAGGCTCTTGAGTACGGACACTCTGTTGCCCGTGAGTTAGTCTATCTGGCGGTACACGGTAGTCTGCATCTTATGGGATATGATCACGAACAGGAGCAAGCACGCCAGGAAATGCGGCTTAAAGAAGAGGAAGTGATGGCCCGGCTTGGGCTTGAGAGGGAGTAGACAGAGATGACCAAGTATCAGAAACCAGCCGGATTTGCCCGTAGTTTAGGTTTGGCCTGGCGCGGCCTGCTTTATAGCTGGAAAACTCAGGGACACCTGCAGTTTCATGCAGTCGCAGCGCTTGTAGTTATGGCGGCTGCCTGGTGGGTGCGCCTTAGCCGCTGGGAATGGCTACTTTTGATTTATGCGATTGGGAGCGTTATTACGGCGGAAGTGATGAACACGGCAGTGGAGTTGGTCGTTGATTTGGCGCAGCCGAAGTTTCACCCTTTGGCCGGGATGGCCAAGGATGTGGCTGCCGGGGCGGTGTTGGTGACAGCCATTCAAGCCGTGGTAATCGGGAGTTCAGTGTTCTGGCCCCCGCTCCGGCGCTGGCTGGAGCAGTTTCTTTAATTAGGAGGGATTTTGGTGGAGGAGATTTTTCCCCCATTGGAAAATAAGGGTGATGAGGATTTAATCCGCCTGGCAAGGGAAGCCTATCAACAGGCTTATGTGCCGTATTCCAACTACCCTGTCGGCGCAGCGGCTCGCTTCTCTTCTGGTAAAATCTATCGCGGATGCAATGTGGAGAACGCAAGTTATGGACTTACAGTATGCGCTGAGCGTACGGCGATTTTTCTGGCAGCTGCTGCCGGGGAACGTGAACTTTCAAGCATTGCCATTGCTGTGCCCACGGAGGAATTTCCTTCCCCGTGCGGAGCCTGCCGTCAGGTGATGCGGGAGTTTGCTAAGGATTGCCGGATCATGCTTGTAAATGGGCAGGGACGGGTTAAGGCGACTTCTTTGGAGGAGCTTTTGCCGTTTTCTTTCGGGCCGGAGTACGTTCAGGTAAGTCGGTAGTCGGTAGTCAGTAGTCGGTAGTCGGTAGTCGGTAGTCGGTAGTCAGTAGTCGGTAGTCGGTAGTCGGTAGTCGGTAGTCGGTAGTCGGTAGTCAGTAGTCAGGAGTCAGGAGTCAGAATGCCTCCGGGGGATAAACCGTTCTTTCATGCTGACTCCAGAGTAGTTGTAAAAAGTTTGGAGGGACACCGTTCGGTGCAAGAGCATACTTCTATGTCAACCAAGTCTAAGGATTTTCGTTCCGGGTTTGTCTCTGTAATCGGTCGGCCTAATGCCGGAAAATCCACCTTGCTTAACCACCTGCTGGGGCAAAAAGTTCTGATTATGTCGGATAAGCCCCAGACGACCAGGAATAAGATCCAGTGCATACTTACAGAAGATAGGGGACAGATTATTTTTTTAGATACCCCTGGTATTCACAAGCCCAAACACAAGCTGGGAGAGTATATGGTCGATGCGGCCAGGAATTCGCTCAAGGATGTGGATGTGCTTGTGTATGTGGTGGACGCTGCGGAAAAGTATGGCAGCGGGGAAGAGTACATCATTCATATGATCAAGGAAGCCACCACTCCTTGTATCTTGGCCTTAAATAAAATTGACTTGCTGAGCAAAGAACAGCTTATTGCTTTAGTGGAGCAGTATGCAGGTTTAGCCGACTTCGTTGCTGTTGTGCCTATTTCCGCGAAGACCGGGGATAATACGGATGAACTGCTGAAGGTGATCTTTGACCACATGCAGGAGGGGCCGCTTTATTACCCTGAGGATGAGGTGACAGACCAGCCTGAACGCTTTATTATGGCAGAGTTAATCCGGGAGAAGGTGCTTGCTTTAACCCGGGACGAGGTGCCTCACTCCATCGCCGTCGTGGTCGAGGAAGTTCAGGAGAAACAGACTTTAGTTAAGGTGCGCGCTTTGATTATGGTGGAAAGGGATTCCCAAAAAGGGATCATTATCGGGGAAGGCGGCAAACTGCTGAAAGAGATCGGTCGTCTGGCCCGCGAAGATATCGAGAAACTCCTCGGGAGCAAGGTTTTCCTGGAGCTATGGGTTAAAGTGAAAAAAGACTGGCGCAATCGGCAGCAATCGCTGCGGGAACTGGGGTATGACCGTAGGGAAACCTAGAAGTATTAAAGAATCCATTATGAAAGAAAACAATTGTTTGTAAGGAAGTGGGCTAAATGAATTTAGCAGGTATGATCGACCATACGTTACTTAAGGCGGAAGCCTCCGAGAAAGACATCGTCACGCTTTGCCATGAAGCGCAAAAATACAAATTTGCTACTGTGTGCGTAAATCCCGCGTACGTTCGTACTGCTGCCAAGCTCTTACACGGCACCGGTGTCGGCGTGAGCGCGGTGATCGGTTTTCCGCTCGGGGCTACTCTTGCTGAAATAAAAGTTCAGGAAGTGTTTGCCGTTAAAGCTCAGGGGGCTAAAGAAGTTGACATGGTCATGAATATCGGCTGTATCAAGTCAGGAAACTGGGATGCGGCGGCACGGGATGTTAGTCGGGTTGTAGAAGCTGCGCACAGCTGCGGTCTTGTCATTAAGGTAATTATCGAGACGGCGCTCCTCACAGATGAAGAGAAAAAGCAGGCTGCTGAAATTGTGCGGGACTCAGGAGCCGAGTTTATTAAGACTTCGACCGGATTTGCCAGTGGCGGGGCCACCGTGGAAGACGTGCAAAAGCTTAAGGCCTGGGTCGGAGCGGGAGTAAAAGTTAAAGCTGCAGGAGGGATTCGCACCCGGGAACTGGCCCTCCAGCTTGTGGAAGCAGGTGCTGAACGTCTGGGTGCCAGTGCATCGATCACGATAATCAGCGGCTGAAAATATTTTTTTCTCATCGTCAAGGATGATGCATAGCGGGATGCGGGAGGACGAAAAATAGAGAGAGGGTGGCCGCGAGTGGCTGTTTTTCATGCTGACGCTTTGGTTATCCGCAGCCGCGAATACGGCGAGTCTGACCGCTTGCTTACACTTTTTGCCCGCGAGTCCGGCAAGCTCCACGCTGTGGCCAAAGGGGTACGTAAGCCGACCAGCCGCCAGCGCGCAGGAGCACAATTGTTCACCTATGCCGACTTTCTCTTGCACAAGGGGCGCACGCTGGACACTGTCACCCAGGCGAGCCCCAAGGAGAGCTTTCCGCACCTGTGGAATGACTTGGACAGGACGTTGGCCGCAACAGCGATCGCTGAACTCTTGGATGTGGCTACAGTCAGGGAAGAGCCACAGCCACAATTGTTCACCTTGGCTTTGACTTGCTTCTTTCTCTTAGCAGAGGTTAACCCCTTTCTTGTGCAAAGTATTTTCTCCTTGCGCCTGCTTGGGATTCTCGGATATTCCCCACGTCTGGGGGAATGTGCGGAATGTGGAGCTGTAATTAAAGGGGATAAAGCCCTTTTCAGCCCCGCAGCAGGCGGCACTGTTTGTAGTGAGTGTCGCGGGCTTTTCAACGGAAAATCACTAAGCCTGGGGACGGTAGCTTTTATGCGCCAGCTAGAGCACACGGAGTGGCAAAAAGTTAAACGCCTGCGCTGGTCGGCCTGGATGGAGCAGGAAATGCGAGAAGCACTACAGCAATACTGCGAGGAGAAATTCGAGAAAAATCTACGTTCGTGGCGGATGGGGAAAGAAATAGGCGGAGAAAGCTCCAACAATCAACGGGAAGGGTGAAGCGCACATGAATGAAGAAATGTGGAGTGAACTTGAAAAAATCGATATTCTCCGTGAGCGCATGGGGGTAGGGTATGATGAAGCCGACAGAGCCCTTAAAGCCGCCGCCGGGGATGTCATTAAGGCGTTGGCTAAGCTCGAACATGAGCAGCAATCCGCGACCGGAGGATGGAAAAATCGTGGCCGGGAAGTCTGGGGAGATTTGAAAGACAAAATAGAAGTTCTGAATCAGACTAAGGTGAATCTTAAACGCCGGGACAAGACCTTCTTAAGTGTTTCTGCCCCTTTGGGAGCGGCTTTAGCCTATACTTTCTGGCGGCGGCCAGGGCTCAGGCTATTGGGTCTGCTTGGTGCGGCCGGAGCAGCCCTTGCCCATTATGAATTGGAAGTGGACAAGACCCCGGTAGCGGAGCCAGGAGAGGTTACGGAAACTGTGATTATCAGCGTAGACAGAGACGACGAGGCTCCGGAGCAAATTGGAATTTAATCCTTTAAATAGAAAGAAACCTTGATTCGAGTATTACTCAATCAAGGTTTCTTTCTATAACCTCGTCATTGAAGGTAGCATTTTTCAACGACATATCGCAAGCCTACATATAAGGAAGAATTGTTATAATAAGTTTTTTAACCAACTCCAATTCTTTCGGCGAGCACTTGTTGATTAATTCGTATACATCCATTCTTGTTTCTTGGTAGCTGTCAAAGGCATGAGTGGGAGCAGAGGACTCAGTGAGATCGGTGATATTAGATGCGTAAGGATTAAGGGTATCGTTTAGATAATACGGACTGTCATTATTTTTTCCAAAAACGAGGTAATCTAAAGATAGGTGTAAGCAATGGGTGACTTTAACCAAAACGGGGAGGCTCATTTGCCGCTCTCCTCGTTCGAGCTGTCCGACATAGTAATCCGAAAGCTCAATCACTTCTGCAAACTCTTCCCGCGAAAGTTTAAGCTTATCTCTTTCTTGTCGTATTCTTTGTCCGACAGCCTTGTTATCTATTACAGCATTTTTTTCCACTTCATCACCCCTTACTGAAGATACTTTAGCTGACTTCACAGGGTATCTGAACTTGCAACGTGCATATATTTATTATTTGCAACCAGCGAATATTTGATGTAAAATAATACCTGTAGTTATTTTATGAGTGCTTGCGGAGTGAAAGAGATGAATACAGACAAGATGGAAATTGCCAGAGCTATTCTAAATAATGCGGGGAATATGAACGTAAGTAAAGAAATGCTCCTCAAAATAAGTCAACAAATGGATAAATACATTGTTGAATATTACCGCAAGAGTGGAGGACAAGAGGGTGCTTTCAATAACGGAGAAAATGTATAAACAATTGACAGAAGCCTGTCCACTGTATATAATACTTACAAAAATACCCTATTGTGCCATGATGAGAATAAGCTTGCCCAAACTTCCCTTAGCGAGTCCGGAATGGTGGAAGCCGGACGGAAGCAGCAAGTATGGGGCCTCGGAGCACTGTTTAATTAAGGTGGATCCAAAAGGATCAAGCAGGGTGGAACCGCGGGAATAACTCTCGTCCCTGCAGCGGAAGCTGCGGGGGTGAGAGTTTTTTAGTTCCACCATAACCATAACCACGACCATCTACCATCGAACCATGAATATCGAATATCGAACATCGAAAAAGGAGGCAGGATATGAAATTTCAGGATATGATCTTATTTCTCAATCAATTTTGGGGAGAACAAGGGTGTATTATTGCTCAGCCGTATGATGTGGAAAAAGGAGCAGGCACCATGAATCCGGCTACTTTTCTAAGGGCCTTGGGGCCGGAACCGTGGAATGTTGCTTATGTGGAACCTTCCCGGCGTCCGACAGACGGGCGTTACGGGGAAAACCCCAATCGTCTGCAGCATTATTTTCAGTACCAAGTGATTCTTAAGCCTTCCCCGGCTAATGTGCAGGAGCTTTACCTGCAAAGCTTGGAGCGCCTTGGGATTAATCCCAAAGAACATGACATCCGTTTCGTCGAAGATAACTGGGAATCGCCGACCCTGGGTGCATGGGGCTTGGGTTGGGAAGTTTGGCTTGACGGCATGGAGGTAACCCAGTTCACTTATTTTCAGCAGTGCGGTGGGATTGACTGCCAGCCGGTAAGTGCGGAAATAACTTATGGACTCGAAAGACTCGCCATGTTTATTCAGAACAAGGACAGCGTCTATGATATCGAGTGGGTAGGGGATATTACTTACGGGGATATTTACCTGCAAAATGAAATCGACTACTCCCACTATAATTTTGAGGCCGCTGACATCGAAGCGCTCCAGACCTGGTTCGAGATGTACGAGCGCGAAGCGAAGCGCACAGTGGAAAAGGGCTTAGTTGTGCCCGCCTATGATTATGTCTTAAAGTGTTCCCACACCTTTAATCTGCTGGAAGCAAGAGGGGCGATCAGCGTGACTGAACGCACTTCCTATATCGCTCGGGTCAGGGCTTTAGCCCGTCTCTGTGCCCAAGCATATGTCGAGCAGCGGGAAAAACTCGGTTTCCCCTTGCTCAAGGGTAAAAGTGCGAAGGAGGTGGGTTGAGATGGGTAAGGACTTTCTTTTGGAAATCGGAATGGAAGAAATTCCGGCCAAGTTCATTCCGGGGGCTGTGGCTCAACTGGAAGATCAGACGCGCAGAAAGCTGGAAGATATGCGTCTGGGTTTTAGTGGAGTGAAAATTTACGCGACCCCAAGGCGCTTAGCAGTGCTCATACAAGAATTAGCCTCCAGACAAACAGACCTTAACACGGAAGTGAAAGGTCCTGCAGTGAAGGCTGCTTATTCTGCTGACGGGAAGCCGACCAAAGCGGCCGAAGGCTTTGCCCGTTCCCAGGGGGTAAAGGTGGAGGCGCTTTTTACGCAGGAAGTAAACGGAGTTCCTTATATCTTTGCCAAGAAATCTGAGAGCGGCCAAGAGAGCAAATCTTTGCTCCCGGGATTGTGCCGTGACTTGATCACTTCTCTTCATTTCCCGAAACCGATGCGCTGGGGCGATCTGGATTTTCGCTTTGCCCGCCCGATTCGCTGGTTGGTGGCCCTGTATGGCGAGGATGTGGTGGAATTCGAGTTTGTAGAGCTTAAAGCGGGACGGGTCTCTCAGGGGCACCGTACTCTGGCTGAGGAAGCTGTTGTGTTAGAAAACCCGGCTGAGTATAAGGAAAAATTGCGGCAGGCGTATGTTATAGCAGACCCTGAAGAGAGAAAGAGTAACGTCTGGCATCAGATTCAGGCTCTGGCTGAGAAAGCAGGGGGAGTTGTGCCTGAGGATGAGGAACTCCTAGGGGAGGTCACTCATTTGGTGGAATATCCGACGGCCTTGCTTGGGGAAGTTCCGGCGCGTTACATGGAACTGCCGCAAGCGGTAATTACTACCCCAATGCGCGAACACCAGCGCTATTTCCCGGTGCGTTCCCGCGAAGGCAAGCTCCTTCCTTACTTTATAACTGTGCGCAACGGGGATGATGCTGCCTTAGAGAAAGTGAAAGCGGGGAATGAGAAAGTCTTAAAAGCCCGCCTTGAAGATGCCGCTTTTTATTACCGCGAAGACTCGAAAGTTCCGCTTGCAGACTTTGTGCAGAAGCTGGAGAAAATCGTTTATCATGAAAAACTGGGTACGGTCAGAGCCCGGGTTGAGCGCCTGCGCTTCCTCTCCGGGTTTATCGCCAGGAGCTTGGGTTTGGGCACGGAAAGACAGGAGCTGATTGACCGCACTGCTTTCCTGGCCAAGGCCGATCTGGCTACACTCATGGTATACGATTTTCCGGAACTGCAAGGGATTATGGGAGCGGAATACGCCCAGGCCAGCAAGGAAAGCCTGGAAGTGTGCCAGGGGATCGTGGAGCATTACCAGCCCCGTTTCGCTGGGGATGCCCTGCCAGAGTCACTCCCAGGCCGGATCGTGAGTCTAGCGGATAAACTGGATGCCATTATCGGCGCTTTCGGGATCGGAATCCAGCCTACCGGTTCGCAGGATCCCTATGCTTTAAGGCGTCAGGCCCAGGGGATAGTCGGCATTCTGCTTAAGGCAGAGTGGGATCTCTCCCTTGAAGACTTAATAAGCGAGGCTCACCGCCTCTTAGCTGCTCAGGGTATAGCCCTTCTGTCCCTTAACGAGATTTTGCCTGCCCTCCAGGACTTTTTCCAGCAGCGCCTGCGTTTTGCCCTTCAGGATCAGGGTCTGCGCTATGATACGGTTGACGCTGCTTTGGCCCAAGGAAGTGACAAGCTCTACCGCTGTGCCCAGAAAGCCCTGGTTTTGCATGCCAAGAGGGAAGATCCTGTTTTGGCGGAGTACGTCCAAGCTTATGTGCGCTGCTATAATCTTAGCAAAAAAGCAGAGCTTAAGGCCTTTGATGAGAGGGCCCTGCAGGACCCGGCCGAACTCAAGCTGGCGGAAGAGATGCTGCTGCGCCGGGAGCGCTTTGACAATCTGCTTGACGCCCGTGAATACGAACAAGCGTATAAAGTGGCCGCTGAGATGGTCCCTCTGATCGAGGCTCTTTTCCAGGCAGTGATGATTATGGTGGAAGATGAGAAACTAAGAGAAGCGCGTTTGGCTCTGCTTGGGCGGTGTGTGGAAATGCTAGGCTGCCTGGGGGATTTAAGCCAGCTCAGTGTATAGAGCCATCAGTGTTACGTTGAAAGCTTAAGCACAAAAGTTAGGTACAGACATTAGATCAAGCTTCAGAGCCAAGCATTTCAGCCTAAGGTTATTAAAAAAGTTGAATATTGAGTGAAAAAAATGTAATTAGTATAACACATTGGTGGATCTGTGTGCTAAAATAGGAGGTGTCTTAGGGGATTCACACCTCCTAATTTCTAATTTCTAAAGCTCGGGAAAAGGGCGGTGACAAGGGTTGGAACTGACAGAACGTCAAGCGCGCATTGTTGAAATCGTTAAGCAATCGAGTCCGATTACGGGAGAACAGATTGCGGCCAAGCTGGATTTGACGCGAGCCACCCTGCGTCCGGATCTCACGATTTTAACCATGGCCGGCGTCTTGGACGCTCGCCCCCGAGTCGGGTATTTTTATCGGGGTAAAGCGGAACTTTCACCTTTTGCAGAAAAACTGCGCCAGTTGCGCGTTGGGGATTTTAAGTCAATGGCCGCAGTCGTAAAAGAGACCGCCACCATCTATGAAGCAATTGTGGTCATGTTTACGCAAAATGTCGGGAGTTTGAGTGTCGTGGACGAAGATCGGGTTCTTTTGGGGATGGTCTCACGCAAAGACTTACTCAAGGCAGCCCTGGGTAAAATTGACATGCAGCAGGTGCCAATAGGGGTAATTATGACCCGCATGCCTAACATTATTATGACTACTCCGGATGAACCCGTTCTGGAAGCAGCCAAAAGGCTGGTGCAGCACCAAGTTGACAGCTTGCCGGTCGTGGAAGAATTTGTGGATGAACACGGGGAGGCCCGGTACGAAGTAGTGGGTCGTTTTACTAAAACGAATGTCGCGAAACTGTTTGTGGAGATAGCCAAGATGTAAGGGTTAGGAGTCAGTAGTTAGTAGTCAGGAGACAGGAGAATTCTTCTGAATTCTGAATACCTGAATACATTATTTAACCTCGTGCAGGGAGGGGGTGTGTACTTGTCAATCGAAAAACCTGTAATTTATGTGATTTCCGATGCCTTGGGGGAGACTGCTGAATTCGTAAGCAGGGCTGCCGCCGCCCAGTTTAACGGAGTGCGCACGCGCATTCGACGGGTTCCGTATGTGCGGGATGAATCCCATCTGGATGAGATCATCGAAGAGGCGGCTCAGGAACAGGCAATCCTTGTTTATACGCTCGTGCTTACGAATTTGCGCACTTATCTTGAACATAAAGCAGCAGAGTACAAGCTCCAGACGATAGATATTTTGGGGCCGTTGATCGGCGCTCTTTCCACTCAGACCGGCCTTGCCCCCAGCCATATTCCGAATATCACGCACCGCCTTGACGAGCAGTACTTCCGTAAAGTGGAGGCGGTAGAATTTGCAGTTAAATATGATGACGGCAAAGACCCGCGGGGAGCGCTCTATGCTGATGTAGTGTTGGTCGGAATTTCCCGGACTTCCAAGACTCCGCTTAGTATGTATCTGGCCCATAAGGGGATCAAGTCTGTGAATATTCCTCTTGTGCCGGAAGTAAATCCGCCAGAGGAACTGTACAAGGTTTCTCCGCATAAGATCATCGGGCTTACGCTCAGGCCTGATGTCTTAAACCAAATTCGGACTGAACGCCTAAAGACCCTCGGTCTCGGTGCTAAAGCAGACTATGCCAGTTTGGAGAGGATCATGCAGG
Source organism: Paradesulfitobacterium aromaticivorans (assembly GCF_054657415.1). Classification (NCBI taxonomy): domain Bacteria; kingdom Bacillati; phylum Bacillota; class Clostridia; order Eubacteriales; family Peptococcaceae; genus Paradesulfitobacterium; species Paradesulfitobacterium aromaticivorans. Next base: position 1,757,373 of record NZ_BAAHYT010000010.1, read on the forward strand.
AACTGGAGTATGCCCGCGGGGTCATGAAGAAAATCGGCTGTCCTATTATTGATGCTACCGGCAAAGCAGTTGAAGAGACTGCGAGCCTGGTATTAGAAATAATTTTTAAGGGGGAGAGACATGTCTAGGAAATATGTTTATCTTTTTCGGGAGGGCAAGGCTTCAATGCGTGACCTCTTGGGAGGGAAAGGGGCTAATCTGGCGGAGATGACCAATATTGGCCTGCCGGTGCCTCAGGGCTTTACAATCACTACGGAGGCCTGCAATGAGTACTATGAAAACGCTCAGCAGTTCCCAGAGGGCATGTGGGATCAAATCGAGCCATCCTTAGCTGAGGTGGAACGGGCTACGGGCAAACTCTTCGGGGATCGCCAGAATCCTTTGCTCGTTTCCGTGCGTTCCGGAGCCAAGTTTTCCATGCCCGGGATGATGGATACGATACTTAACCTGGGCTTAAATGACGAAACTGTCCAGGGCGTGGTTGAAGCCACGCACAACGAACGCTTTGCCTATGACTGCTACCGCCGTTTTATCCAAATGTTCGGTGATGTTGTGTTAGAGGTAGGACATCATCATTTCGAAGTGATCCTGGAAAAAGCTAAAGATAACCAAGGGGTTAAATATGATTCTGAGCTCTCTCCGGAAAGCCTTAAATGGATGGTCGAGGAATATAAGAAACTCATTCAACGCACTACCGGCAAACCTTTTCCGCTTGACCCCAAGGTTCAGCTTGAAGAGGCGATCCGGGCTGTTTTCCGCTCCTGGAATAATGACCGGGCCATCATTTATCGTAAAATCAACAATATTCCGGACAACATTGGGACAGCTGTGAATGTGCAATCCATGGTTTTCGGCAACATGGGCAATGACTCCGGCACAGGGGTAGCCTTTACCCGCAATCCTTCCACCGGGGAGAAGGCTCTCTACGGAGAATACTTGATGAATGCCCAAGGTGAGGACGTTGTGGCCGGGATTCGTACTCCTCTGCCTATTGCCAGCCTGGCTGCAGAGAACAAGGCTATTTATGATCAGTTTGTGGAGATTTCCACCAATCTGGAATATCACTACCGTGATATGCAGGACATTGAATTCACGATTGAGAGGGGAAAACTCTATATCCTGCAGACCCGCAACGGCAAGCGCACGGCTCCGGCTGCCATCAGGGTCGCAGTAGAATTGTGTAAGGAAGGCCTGATAACGAAGGAAGAAGCGATCGGCCGCATTGAGCCGGGACAGCTTGACCAGCTCTTGCACCGGCGCATGGATAGCACGGCTAAGTTGGATATTCTAGCTAAAGGCCTGCCTGCATCCCCTGGAGCAGCTTCAGGCAAGATTGTGCTCGATGCTGATGAGGCGGAAAAGATGGGGAATGCCGGGGAAAAAGTCATTTTGGTACGCACAGAGACCACCCCGGATGATATTCATGGAATCTTGGCTGCGCAAGGGATTTTAACCAGCCGGGGCGGCATGACCAGCCACGCAGCGGTGGTGGCCCGTCATATGGGTAAGCCTGCTGTGTGTGGTTGTGAAGCCTTAAAAATTGACTATGCCAATCACACGGTGACGATTGAGGATGTAATCTATCCCGAAGGCACAGTTTTCTCTATTGATGGAGCGACCGGCCGCGTCATTAAAGGTTCTGTGCCCATGATTGACCCTGAACTGAGCAGCGAGTTTAAGGAACTTTTAGTGTGGGCCGATGAAATCCGTGTTCTTAAAGTCCAAGCCAATGCCGATACTCCTCAGGATGCCCAAAACGCCCGCGACTTCGGCGCTCAGGGAATCGGACTGTGCCGGACCGAGCACATGTTCATGGACCCTGCCCGGATTCCGATCGTGCAGGAAATGATCCTGGCGCAAAGCCTGGATGAGCGGGAAGCGGCTTTAGCCAAGCTGCTGCCCATGCAGGAAGGCGACTTTTACGGCATCCTTAAGGTGATGCACGGACTGCCGGTAGTTATCCGCCTGCTTGACCCACCGCTTCATGAGTTCCTGCCGCATGTGGAAGAATTGGTAGTAGAAATTACCAAGCTTAAGCTTACAGGGGAAAATCCTCAGGAGTTAGGTGAAAAAGAGGTGTTGCTGCGCAAGGTGCGCTCGCTCACAGAGCTTAATCCCATGCTCGGGCACCGCGGCTGCCGTCTGGCTGTAACTTTCCCGGAGATTTACGCGATGCAGGCCAGGGCGATCTTCCAAGCCTCTGCCCGTCTGGTTAAGGAAGGATATGAGATTCATCCGGAAGTCATGATCCCACTTGTAATCGATACCAAAGAGCTTGAATTACTGCGCAAGCTTACGGAAGAGACAGCGGAAGCGGTCATGGAGAAGCAAAACGTGCGCTTTGCGTATAAAGTGGGAACCATGATCGAAGTGCCGCGGGCAGCCCTTCTGGCAGACGAGATCGGGAAAGTGGCGGACTTCTTCTCCTTTGGCACCAATGATTTGACTCAGACCACTTTTGGCTTCTCGCGCGATGATGCGGAAGGGAAATTCCTCCCGGCCTATTTGGACAAGAACATTCTCGAGCACAACCCGTTTGCCGTGCTTGACCGCGAAGGGGTCGGCAAATTGATGAAGATGGGCGTTCAACTCGGCCGTGAAGCGAATCCTGACATTGAACTCGGGATTTGCGGGGAACACGGGGGCGAGCCTTCTTCGATCGAGTTCTGCCACCTGATCGGTTTAGATTACGTTTCCTGCTCGCCGTTTAGGGTGCCGATCGCCCGCCTGGCTGCGGCTCAGGCCGCGGTAAACGTCTAAAGACCAATCGCCCGAATATTAGGGAAAGCGTGATAAGCATTATACCATAAGGTATTTGAGTCAATTTCATAAGTATAAAAACAGGGTGTTGGCAGCTAAAATCTTGAGCATTTAGCGTACCAGCACCCCATTTTTCATATATGCAGGAAAACGTCGTATTTTAGCGAATTTACATAACATTTAATTGGAAACAATGACCAGGTTAGCCAAAACTAATCTAGCTGAAGAACGCAATATGCGTAAACAAGCGGTATCAATAGCGTATTTATATTTAAGGTGGTGCGGGGTGTGGGTTATATGACGCAGTCTTTATTTGAAAACAAAGAGCTGTTTTTGGAGATAATAAAGCATTTCCCCTATCCGATGTTCATCTGTGAGGCAGATGGAATGATGATCTTTGCCAATGAAGCGTTTATGAAGTTTGTTAATATATCCGAACCTGAGATGATTTATGGAAAACATAATGTATTGCAGGAATCCGATCTTGAAAGATGGGGGATAAAAGAATTTATTTTGCGGGCGTATCAAGGAGAAATAGTTCATATAGATGATGTTAAAGTACCGGTACCAGAGCTTATCGAAAAGTTCGGCGGCAACAAAGAAATGGTTTTTGAAAGCCTGTTTCATAATATTACTTGCTTCCCGATCTATAATGATAACAACCAATTGCAATACGTCGTCAGTGTTTTTATTACCTCCAGGTCTTATAAAGATAAAGAAGAAATTATCAAAGGCAAAGAATACATCGAAGACCATTGGAAGGAAGAGTTTGACATAGACAAAATAGCAAGTGCTGTTAACCTGAGCAGGTATCACTATATGCGTTTGTTTAAAAAGCATATGGGGTTGACACCCTTCGACTACTATCAGGAGGTAAAGATTGGCAAGATAAAGGAAAGGCTGCGCGATAAAAACCTATCCATAACCCAAGCCTTTGCCGTCTGCGGTGTAGATTATGGGAACTTCGCAAAAATATTCAGAGAAAAAGTGGGTATGACTCCTTCCCAATATCGAATGACGATTTGACACAAAAATAAAGAATTCCACAAAAAGGTTTTCCAATAACCAAAAATGGTTTTGGAGGCTTTTTTTCTTTGCAAAACAGCAATATCTAACGTAAATTGAGCAATAATTCAATATCTTGATTCTTATTATTCGCCTAAAATTGAACTGCATGGATGCTCGGAAGGAGCGAGTGTGTTGTGATTGAAAAAAAGGCAGGGGAGCAAACGCTTGAGGAACTCGTAGAAGCACTTAAAGCCTTACGGGAGAAAGAGAAATTACAGGACAATCTGGTACATAAATTTCGAAGTCTTATTATGGACCAAGGCTTATCCAGCCAAATCATCAAGGGTTTCCCGCACCCCATGGCGTTTTTTTTGCAGAATGGGGATTTGGTGCTTGTAAACAGTGCTTTTTCTAAAGAAACGGGGCTATACCCTGCTGAACTGACAAAAAGCAAGCACAACATGTTAAATCGGATCACCGATGCCAACTTTCGAATTCTTGATGCTGTGGAAAACGTGTTCAGGGGAGAAATAACGTCTTTAACAGGCCTGTCCGATCCGCTGGGTATGTTCATAAGTGAAAGCTCGAATAAAAGAAGATCATTTATAAACTGTAAGTGTGCAATTTTTTTCCCTGTGATTGAAGTTGAAGGCCAAGTCACTCAAGGCGCTGTGATATTTATTGAGTAGTGGTGTTTATTATGTTCCTTGTCGGTTTTTTTCAAAGCGTGTTGTTTGATTTATCAGATGACAACCGCTGATAATACTTCCGCTTCTTTAAGATGTGAGATAAGCAGCGCTAAGCCCCTGGATAACACAGCTAAGACTTCAGATGTGGTTTAAAACCCTACCTGAATTAAACTTCGTTTTAAATTTCGAGGGTTGAAAATATTTGTAAGAGGTGGATTATTATGAGCATCTCAATTCGTATTTACAAAATAATGGGAGGAGTTCTGACAGCCATTTTGCTTGCGGCGAGTCTAATTCTATTTCTTCCGTCGCCGGGGTATGCGGCTGCTACCTGGACTGTCACCGATGCCAACGACACAGCAGGCAGCGCTTCCGACATTACACTGCGGTACGCCATGACCCATGCCCAGTCCGGGGACACAATTAACTTCGCCGACAGCGTGATTGGACAATGCTACTATACAACCGATGGGTCTGATCCGGTAACCAGCAGCACACGTAAAGCTTACGACGGCTTAATCCCGGTATCACAGACAGAAACGATTAAAGCCGTGAATCATACGTCAGCCGGTTGGAGTGCCGTGACTTCGGCCACCTTTAACATCGGCGGCGCTGATTCGCCGCGGGAGCCGATGATCTTCCCTTATGAAGGCAGCTTTACCGGTCCCCAGACGGTGTACACATTTGCTTCCGGTGCCGACCAGCTCTACTACACCACCGACGGGACGGACCCGGGAACCAGCAGTACGCGCACCTCCTACCAGGGCGACTTCACCTCAATCACCGTGTCCCAGTCCGAAACGATCAAGGTCATCGCCCAGTATGGCTCATCCGGCCCGAGCAACGTCGCTTCGGCCTCCTTCACCATCGGCGGCACCGGACCGCTCATGGCGCCGGTGATTACTCCCAACGGAGGCAACTTCTCCGGTCCCTTGATGGTAGACATCTACAACAGGTCCGGCACTATCTATCTATCAAGCCCGCTGCCGAAGATCAACATGGATCTCACGATTGACGGCCCCGGAGCCGAAAGCCTCACAATCAGTGGCAACTTCAAGTCCCGCGTCTTCGAAGTGGACGGGGGCAGTGTGTCCATCTCCGGCATCACTGTTGAGAACGGTTTTGCACGCGGAAACTCGGGCTCTGATGGATACAACGGCATAGCTGGCGGCGGAGGAGGGGGCGGCGGGGCAGCAGAAGGGGGAGGAGGCCTGCTGGTCAAGGGTGGTACCGTGACCATCGAGGGCATCGATTTTTTGTATAACCAGGCTGTGGGCGGTCCCGGCGGGAATGGCGGCGCCGGCTATACGGGTAGCGATGACTATGGCGACGGCGGCATCGGTGCCTCCAGTGACCTGCTCGATAACTCGGCCGGCGGCCAGGGCGGCATTGCGCCATTTGCTGCCGTAAACTTTGGGATTTTTAACCTTTCATCCGACCGGCCTGGATCGGATGCATCCGATGGGACGCATTACGGCGGAGGAGGCGGCGGTTCCGGTATCAACAGTGACAATGAATCAAGCGGTTATAGTTTTGGCGGCCAGGGCGGGCAAGATGTGAACGGCACAACTGGTACCGGACCCAACGGCAACAATCAAAACACCAACGGCAGCAAGGGCGGGAACGGTGGCAGCGGCGGCGCTGGCAGCGTTACCGGCGGCTATTATTACGGAGGCAACGGTGGTAATGGCGGGGATGCATACGGCGGCGCGATATGCGTGATTGACGGGTATGTGCAGATACTGAACAGCTCATTTACCGGTAACAGCGCTGTAGGCGGCATGGGCGGTGCAGGGGGAATAAGCTATCAGGGTATGAGTAATGGTCAAAGCCTTGATTCTTTTATCTACTCAATTGGCGGCACGCTGCTTTCAGGAAACAGGGGCGATTTTGAGTCTGGGAGCTTGGCGTGGTTTGTTGACTTCGGCCTGTCAAGGGCCGGCAGTGCCTTCAACTTTGAAGCTAAAACCAGTACGGCATATCCTTTCGGCGGTTACCCCGGCAACGGCGGAAACGGTGAAGGCGGGGCCATTTACGTCAGCCCTTACAATGGATCCTTTGGTTTCAATGGCGCTCCCGTGGTTATTGTGAACAGTACATTTGCCGACAACGGTGCCTACGGCGGCCTCCCGGGCCCAAAGACTGACTGGACCGGATTATCCGGCTCCAACGGACAGCATTCTGCTGATGATATCGCAAACAAAACCAACAGCGCCCATGTTGCGGTAAGGAATGTGACCGGCGCTGACAGTACTCTGGGGGATATAAGGACTTTAAGCGGGCCCTCCGCCATGTACTCTGAGATCACAGCCAGTTCGCTCAGTGTGGCGGCTGACGGCACCGCAAGCACAACCATCAAGGTTAGCCTGCGCGACACAGTCAACATCCCGGTGGTGGGAGACAGGGTGACCCTGAACCAGGGGAGCGGGCATTCAAACATATCGCCCTCTTATGCCTACACAGATAGTGACGGCAATGCCGTCTTTACTGTAACCGACACCAAGGCGGAGACGGTGGCATACACGGCTACCGATGAGACAAATGTGACCATCAGCGGGAAGCCTTTGCAAATTTGGAATGGGTATCAGAATGTAGCGTCCACGGAATCCACAGTGACTTACACGCCTGGGCCTGCGAGTGCAGGAAAGTCTACCGTTTCAGCCAGCCCATCCACTGTTCCCGCTAACGATATCGATTCTGCGACAGTTACGGTGACTTTAGAAGATGCCGGCGGGAATCCATTAAGCGGTAAGACGGTAATCTTAAACGAGGGGTCCGGCAATTCAATAATCATACCACAGAACAACGGCCTCACCGATGCTAATGGGGCAGCAACCTTCACCGTGACAGATAACAGGCCCGAAACGGTGACCTATTCAGCCCAGGTAACTACTGATAACGTGACAATCACCCAGACTGCCACGGTTACTTTCACATCTCATGCTGTCAATGCCGCTCAATCCGGTGTTACGGTTAATCCTCAGAGCGTTTTTGCGGACGGTCTTGCCTCTTCAACCATCACAGTAATACTTAGGGATGCCTACGGTTATCCCGTGAGCGGAAAGACGGTAAGCTTAAACCAGGGAACGGGCAATTCAAAAATAACACCACAGAACAACGGCGGAACCGATGCAAATGGGGCAGCGACCTTCACCGTGACCGATACCAAGCCTGAGACGGTGACCTATACAGCTGGGGATACAACTGATAACGTGACAATCACTCAGAATGCCACGGTTACTTTCACACCTCATGATGTCAGCGCCTTAAATTCCGATATGACTGTTAATCCCGGGAGCGTCATTGCGGACGGTCTTGCCTACTCAACCATCACAGTGACACTTAGGGATGCCTACGGTTATCCCGTGAGCGGAAAGACGGTAAGCTTAAACCAGGGAACCGGCAATTCAAAAATAACACCACAGAACAATGGCGTAACCGATGCTAATGGGACAGCGACCTTCAGCGTGACCGATACCAGGGTCGAGTCGGTGACCTATACAGCCCTTGATATATCGGATAACGTTACGGTGAGCCGGACTGCTGTAGTAAATTTTGAATCGGCCACCCGGATTGTGAATACCACAAGCGATGACGGCGGTCCCGGTACACTCCGCTATGCCATGCAAAACGCCCCAGCGGGATTAACAATCACTTTCCAGAGCGGGCTTACGGGAACCATCACGCTGCAAAGCCTGCTTCCGGTTATCAATCAAGACCTGACCATCGACGGTAGCGGCGCCAATGTTACCATCAGCGGGAATAGCCAGTATCGCGTTTTCGCGGTAAGCGGCGCAAGGGTGACCATCAAAGGCCTCACAATAGCAGATGGCAGGGCGGACGGGAGCAATGATGTCTTTGGCGGGGTTGGCGGCGGCTTATATATTTATGGCGGCACGGTATATATCGATAACGTCACTTTCAATAACAACAACGCTACCGGCGGTTACGGGACCTCCGGCGGATGGGGAATGAGCACCGGCGGAAACGGTGGTAATGGCTGGGGCGGTGCAGTATGCCTAAATAATGGTTCCCTGACAGTCAATAACAGCTCGTTTACCGATAACCAAGCAGTTGGCGGTTTAGGCGGCACAGGCTACTATGGCGGCAATGGTGGCAATGGTGAGGGCGGGGCAGTGTTTGTAGTAGAAGGTTCTTTGACAGTCACTAATAGTTCGTTTACGGGTAATAACGTCATTGGCGGCAGCGGAGGCGGAGGTTTCAACAGCGGCAACTCTGGCAGCGCTCTTGGCTCAAGCCTCTGCAACCTGCTTGGCACAGTCGCGTTAAGCGGCGTCACGCACGATCCTGGAAGTAACAGCCTCTATAACCTTTCTACAATCAATACCGTGACCTTCGATTCACAAGGCGGCGGCCCGGTATCAAGCATAAGCAATAGCTCAGTCTCGACTATAAGTGAGCCGGCAGCACCGACACGGACAGGTTTCTCATTCGGAGGCTGGTATAAGGAGGCAGACTGCACTAATGAGTGGAATTTCAGCACAGACACGGTAACAGGCGATATAACCCTCTATGCGAAGTGGACGGTTCAGACCCATACGGTGACCTTCAAGGACTGGGACGGAACAGTATTAAAAACAGAAACAGTGAATTATGGAGCAGGAGCAACTGCGCCAGGAAATCCAACCAGGACAGGCTATACCTTTACTGGGTGGGATGTTGACTTTAGCAATGTGACCTCTGATCTGACAGTAACGGCGCAGTACAGCCAGAACCCGGTAACCTACACCGTAACCTACAACGGCAACGGAGGAACAGGGACAGCGCCGACCGAAAGTGATAAGGCAGCAGGAGCCACATTTAGTGCCGCAGCAGCCAACAGCTTCACAGCGCCCAGTGGCAAGCAGTTCAAAGAGTGGAACACTGATGCAGGCGGGACAGGCACAAGCTATGCAGCTGGAGTAACGGTAACCATGCCTGCAAGTAACTTGACTCTTTATGCGATCTGGGAGAATATCCCTGCAGTCACTCTGAGCAGCATCGCGATCACCACCCAGGCGACCAAATTAAGCTATAACGTCGGTGATCCTCTGGACATCAGCGGCATGGTCATAACCGGCACCTACAGTGACAACTCAACAAAGACCGAGAGCATTACAACAGCCAACGTCACAGGCTTTGACAGCAGCGCCCCGGCGGCCAGCCAGACACTGACGGTAACAGTGGGCGGTAAGACGACAACTTATACCGTGACGATCAATGCAGCACCAGCCGTTCAGCTCGCCGCCCCGACTGGACTCGGTTGGAACAGTACCACGCCTGGAATAGCCGAATGGAGTGCAGTCGACAACGCCAGCAGTTACAGCGTGCAGCTGCTAAAAGATGATAGTAACCTCGGAAGGGCCGTGTCGGTGACGACAACCAGTGCGTTGTCCTATGATTTCACATCCGCGATCGAAGCGGCTGGCAGCGGAAGCTACACTTTCACGGTGACTGCCGTAGGAGACGGAACTGACTACAGCGACAGTGCGGTAAGCACAGTGAGCAGTGACTACAATTACACAGCAACGCCCGCGACAGTATCTGTGACCAGCATCACCTTGACGGGAGCAGGCAATGTTACCACGGTGCAAAACGGCTTTACCCTACAGATGAGCGCGGCGGTTTCACCGGCCAATGCGAGTAATTCCAGTGTAACCTGGTCGGTGACCCCTGGCAGCGGTAACGCCACGATCGATTCCTCCAGCGGTCTCTTGACAGGGACGGGAGTCGGCACGGTGACGGCCAAGGCGACAGCCAATGACGGCTCGGGTGTCAGCGGAACCCTGCAAGTGACGGTCATACCGGCCCCGGCTGTCCCACTCGCAACCCCATCGAGACTGAGCTGGGATATCACAACACCCGGTAAGGCTGAATGGAGTGCGGTCAATAACGCCAGCAGCTACAGCGTGCAGTTGATAAAAGACGGAAGTGACCTCGGAAGCACGGTTACGGTGACCACGCCAAGTGCGCTGACCTATGATTTCACATCCGCGATCGAAGCGGCAGGAAGCGGGAGCTACACCTTCACCGTAACGGCCGTAGGAGATGGAACCAACTACAGCAACAGTGCAGTCAGCACAGCAAGCAATGCCTACAATTACACAGCGCCGACCACCCTGAGCAGCATAGCGATTACCACCCCGGCGAGCAAATTAAGCTATTACATTGGAGATGCTCTGGACATCAGCGGCATGGTCGTAACCGGAACCTACAGTGACAGCTCAACAAAAACCGAGAGCATCACAACAGCCAACGTCACAGGCTTTGACAGCAGCGCCCCGGCAGCCGGCCAGACATTGACGGTAAACGTGGGCGGCAAGACGGCCACATATACCGTGACGATCAATGCAGCGCCGGCCACCCATACCGTAACCTTCCAAGACTGGGACGGCACAGTGCTGAAGGTCCAGACGGTCAATGATAAAGCAGCAGCTTCAGCGCCAAGCAATCCGGGCAGGACGGGATATTTCTTCACCGGCTGGAATATCAGCTTCAGTAATGTGACCTCCGACCTGACAGTAACGGCGCAGTACAGCCAGAATCCCCTTTCCCTGACCATGAGCCCGGATAATGGGGTGGCAGGGGACACCATCGGATTCTCCGGCAAAACAACGACTTCCTCAGCCATCACCGTGCAAGTGGTAAAAGCGGATGGAACAGAAATATACACTCAAAGCTTAACCTCCGACGCAAACGGAAACTTCAGCGGAAGATTTAACGTTCCCGGTGATATGACCTCGGGTATCCTTTACGGATCAGCGCAAGCTGCGGGAAGAAAAGTAAGCGCCAACGTGCTTGTCCACGAGGCTGCATATGTACCACCGGTTGTGATTAATACGCCAACAGTCACAGTAAGCACTAACGGCTCCAACAAAAACCTGGAGATACCGGCTACAGCCTCAACGACATCGGCCGCCATCACGGTAAACATACCTGCAGCGGTAACCGATGCCACCATAAGCGTATCCCAGATGGTGAACTCCCCGGTAGCCGGTGTTGTAACAACCCAGCCGCTGCCTGCTATGAACATAGAGGCAGTGACAGCGCTCAGCTCAAGCCCGGTCAAGGTTGATATGCCGGCCGAGGTTACTATCAGCGCTCCGGCCTCCAGCAACTGGGACGGGACCATCAACGTACCCACCGTCAAAGCGAACAACACCGTATCCGTCAGTGCGGATGCCGGAAAGACAGCCACAGTCAATACCGTCATAGAAGTGGGTTACGGAGATATACCTCTGACCTTCAACAAGGCTGTAAGGCTGCTCATCCCCGGCATGGCCGGAAAGGATGCCGGCTACACCCGTAACGGCAGCTTTACAAAGATAACACGAATACTGAGCGCCGACAGCCAGAACGTCGCCGATGCCGAAATCCCTAACGGAGGAGAGGCCAGGATTGATGTAGGCAGCGACATGGTTATCTGGACGAAGCACTTCACGAGCTTTGTAGCCTATACCCAGGCGAGCAGTGCATACTCATCCGGTGGCGGTGGCGGCAGCTCCCAGGCAGCTCAAATTACAGTAATCTTCAAAGACTGGGACGGTTCGGTACTGAAGACCGATACAGTGAATTACGGAGCGGCGGCAACAGCGCCGGTCAATCCGAACAGAAAGGGATACACATTTACCGGTTGGGATAAAACGTTTAATAACGTAACAATCGATTTGACAGTAACGGCGCAGTACAGCCCGGTTGCCATTGATAAGCCAATCATAAGGCTGGCCGGGACAGACCGGATTGAGACAGCTTTGAAAATTGCTCAGGCAACCTACCCAGGTAAAATCCCTAACGCTATTTTAGCGACAGCCGACAATTATCCCGATGCTTTAGCCGGCAGTGTTCTAGCTTATCAGCTTAAGGCGCCTATTCTCCTGGTGGGAAGCACGGAAGCGGATCAGGAGAAGGTACTGGATTATTTGAAATCAAATCTGCAGCCGGAAGGGACGGTATATCTCCTGGGCGGAACCGGCGTCATCGACAAAAGCTTTGAGGACGAACTTAATACCAACGGAATCAAAAAAATCACCCGGCTTGCCGGAGCGGACCGGTATGAAACCTCCGCTAAAATAGCCGATCAATTGCGAGTTAAGACCGGAACTCCGTTAGTGTTGGTCAGCGGGGAAAATTACCCGGATGCTTTGTCTGTCAGCAGTATTGCAGCCCAGATGGGGATGCCCATCTTGCTCAGCCAAAAAGACGGGCTCAGTGAGAGCATCAGTCAAGATATCGCCGCCATTCAGCCGGACAAAGTCTATATCATTGGACAGGAAGGAGCAATCAGCCCAAATATAGAAAACCAGGTTGCCCGCATTACCGGTTTAACGTCAGAGAATATTGTAAGAATCGGTGGCGTTGACCGCTATGCCACTTCATTGGCGATTGCCCAATACTTTAACATAGACAGTCGTAATGCCTGCATAGCCACCGGCGAAAACTATCCTGATGCCTTGGCCGGCAGCGTCTATGCCGCTAAGCGGAAGGCACCGATTATCCTGACGGACAGCAATCTGACAGTACAGACAGTGAGTTATCTTGAATCAGGAAAACCGGCTGGAATGGTAATTTTCGGCGGAGAAGCTGCGGTCAGTAAGGACATCGAACAGCAACTCAAACAGTTGTTAAATCAATAAGACAAAACGTGTTCCATAATGTGAAAAAACAGCGATTGGTCTATTTTGATTGCAGCCGCCCAGGCCACGGTTAAGAATAGGTAAGGGAAAATTTCGAAGACGTGCGAAATTTAGAGGAGTCAGTTGGCTCCTCTAATTCAATTTTTTTAACTGTTCGGCAGGAATCTTCTGTGAAATGTAGAAATACATATAGAATATATGTTCGGTGAAAAGGGGGCATTCGGGATTAAAACGATTCGGGATTCTGTGCACAATATTATTCAGTTTGACAAGGATGAGGAAAAATATCTACTGGACATTATTGATACGCAAGAATTTCAGCGTCTAAGGTTCATAAAACAGTTAGGTTTATCCTATTTTACCTACCCTTGCGCTGAACATTCCCGTTTTGTACACTCCTTAGGAGTAACCCACTTATAAGCAATATATTGAGGAATTACAAGAATATAGGAGTGTGGTCTTGGCTGCGGCACGGCTGCGGCACGGCCCTTTTTCACATGCCTTGGAAAAGACGATTGGCATAAAACATGAGCAATGGACCGTAGCCATTATAAATGGAGATACGGAAATTAACAGTATTTTGCGCACAAATAATATTAATCCCAGAGAAGTTGCTGATGTAATTCAGAGAACACAAACTTCTCAAGCAGTAGTAAAATTGCTCTCAAGCCAATTAGATACTGATAGGATCGATTATCTTCTGAGGGATTCAAAAATGAGCGGGGCGGGTTACGGCACCTTTGACCTTGAATGGCTGATCTTTCTTGAAATGTTAAGTACCTATATTTTCTTGCTTGAATCTGGATATCAACCTAATGAAGCCAAGGGTAAAGCGGTTGAATTAAAACCCCACTTAGGAAATTTAATCGATGAATCGATTAAATTCTATAATGCAAACTTTTCAAGTTGAAAGTTAAGGTGACCTAGACATGGACAGTGAAAGTATTCGTGAACGAACTGAAAGAGAAGAAAAGGAGCGGCTTTCCCGCTTCGCTGCTCTTAGCAAATATGCGAAGCGCGCGCGCGAGGAACATGAGTGCACGATCCGGACCAAATTCCAGCGGGACCGTGACCGCATTCTGCATAGCAAGCCTTTTCGACGCCTCAAACATAAAACTCAGGTCTATATTGCGCCTTCCGGTGACCATTACCGTACGCGGATGACCCACAGCCTGGAAGTGTCCCAGATCTGCCGCACGATTGGTCGCGGCCTTAAGCTTAATGAAGATTTAATTGAAGGGATAGCCTTAGGGCACGATGTCGGGCACACTCCATTCGGACATGTGGGGGAGGAAGCCTTAAGGAATATTATTGGGCATTTCGAACATAACGAACAATCGATCCGCATCTTGACTAAGCTTGCGCAGGATGGCAAGGGACTGAACCTGACAGCTCCGGTCTTGGACGGGATTTTGCATCATACAGGGGAGGGCGTCCCCGAGACTTTGGAAGGTCAGATTGTAAAGATTGGGGATCGCATTGCCTACCTTTGCCATGATTATGATGATGCTTTGCGGGCCGGGCTTTTGTCTCCGCTCGACCTGCCCCTGTCTGTGCGTACCGTGCTAGGGGACAATCCCAGTGCGATGATTACCGCGATGGTAGTGGATATGATCGAGGCCTCAACCGGACAAGCCTGCATTCAGCAATCAGAGCGTGTTGGCACGGCAATGCATGAGTTCAGACAATTTATGTTTGCCAGAGTATATAACAGCCCGACTTTGCGCGAGGAGCGCCGCAAAGGGCAATTTGTTGTGCAGACTCTGTTTAATTACTACATTGGCAACATCGGGCAGCTTCCCCTGGGCTATTTAGAGTGGGCTGAAGGAGACAAGACCCAGGCAGTAATTGATTATGTCTCCGGACTTTCGGACAATTATGCGATCGATTTGTTCCAAGGCTTGTTTGTACCAAGGCATTAAGCTAGCTTGCGCTGCTTCTAGTCGATTTTGAGTTGAAGTCACGATACCAAGACAGTTTATTTATAATCGAGACATGTGGGCTCTCGTTAGGGCTCACTTATTTTTTGTATAAATTTTGTCGAAGGTGGAAGGATTTAATGTTCTTAACAGAGAATAGTTACACCCTGACTAACTTCAAACTTTTTTCCTCGTGGGGAAAAAGAGGATTCCGCGCTTTTTTGGCGAAGAATTCTATAGCAAAGGGTTGACAAACGGAAAGAATTGTGGCAGGGATAGTAAAGGTTGAAGCAAGGTGGAATACGGAATTCCGGAAGAAATCATTGAAGAAGTGCGCGTGCGCACAGATATTGTGGAAATCATCTCTGAATACGTGACACTCCAGCGCAAGGGCAAAAATCATCTAGGACTGTGCCCGTTCCATGCGGAAAAAACCCCCAGTTTTACAGTTACTCCGGAAAAGCAGATATTTTACTGTTTTGGCTGTCACGTTGGCGGGAATGTCTTTTCTTTTTTAATGAAGAGGGAAAATTGGACTTTCATAGAAACCGTACGCCACCTCGCTCACAGAAGCGGGGTTTCCCTGCCGGAGCGGGAACTCTCCGCTACGGAGCGTAAAAAGCGGGAGCGCCGCCGCCGTTGGGAAGAAATTCACGAGTGGGCAGCCGCTTATTTTCAGGAGATACTCTTAGAGAAACCGGAGGGTGAAGCGGGAAGACATTACTTGCACAGTCGTGGCCTTGATGAGCAGACTATCCGCTCTTTCCGCCTGGGGTATGCTCCCCCACGTTGGGATGGCTTAATAAAGACCCTTAGTGAGCATGGCGTTACTTTGGCAGAAATGGTAGAGGCGGGGTTGGCTCTTGAAGCGGAGAATTCCGGCGGCCAGGGGGGACGTGTTTACGACCGTTTCCGCAACCGCGTAATATTCAGTATATTAGACAGCAGCCAGCGTCCGGTCGCTTTTGGTGGGCGGGTGCTTGACGACTCTTTACCGAAGTATCTCAATTCACCTGAGACGGAGTTTTTTAGCAAAGGTCAGCACTTATATGGTATGCACCGGGCTCATCAGGGAATCCGGGAACAAGGCTTTGCGCTCTTAGTTGAAGGGTACATGGATGTTATTGCGATGCAGAAGGCAGGATATCCTAATGCAGTAGCCTCCTTGGGTACAGCACTCACTAAGGATCAGGCCAAGCTTCTCAGGCGCTATACCAACAAGATTATGATCGGGTATGATGCTGATGCTGCCGGTGTGCAGGCTGCGGTGCGGGCGGGGGAGATTCTTAGAGATGTGGGCCTGGCCGTCCAGGTGCTTCAGTGGCCGGATGGTAAAGACCCTGATGAGTTTCTGCGTAAGCATGGAGCACAGGAAATCACTACAGTTTTTAATAATGCCCGTACTTTTATTGAATTTAAGTACAATATATTAAGTGGTGGCAGTGCGCCCCGCAGTATTCCGGAGAAGGCGGAACTCATTTCCAAGCTGGCCCCGGACATAATAAAAGTAACAAGTCCGGCGGAAAGAGAAGGGTATGAACGTTTTCTAGGCTTGGAGTTAGGGCTTACCTTAGAGGCTGTTCAAAGCGAGATCTTGCGCCAGGAACAGAAAAAGCCCAAAAATGGGCGGGAAAACGAAAATTCCCGCTTTGGACAGGATATTTCTGTAAAAAATAGAGATAATATCATTAGGTATGTTCAGCCTGTATCCGCAGTGCCTATGGGTATTTACCGGGCAGAGATAATCCTCTTACGTCTTATGTTTGAATTTCCCCGTTTTATTGCGCGCTTTGAAGAGGAATTAAATATTGAATCCTGGAAACTAGAGGAGCATAAAGAGATTTACCGGAGTTTGTGCGCGGGCGGCTCAGTTTCCCAGGCAGACCTGCCGGAGAACACTCAGGGGAAGCTGGCAGCCATTATGCTTGATGATATAGACCTTACGCATCCTGAGCAACTTTTCGAAGACTCTGTGCGCCGTATCAAATCAGGGCAAACGGAGGAAGACATCGCTGATCTTCAAGAGCGCCTAGCCATACTGGAAAAATCAGGCGACCTGGCTGGAGCCATGGTCCTGTTAAGAGAGATAGGAGAGCGGTTAAGACGTGGCGAATAATAAGGTTGTAGGTACCAAAATAAATGACCCAAAGGAAGGAGGTAATCCGGTGAGCGAAGAGGAAGTAAAGATGGAGAGCGTGAAGATCCTCATCCAAAAAGGCCATAAGAAAGGTTCACTCACATATGGTGAAATAATGGACGCCCTCCAGGGAATCGAACTCACCGCTGACCAGATAGATGAGATATATGAGCAACTTGGCCGGATGGGCATTGATGTGGTACCTGAGCCTGAAGAAATAGAAGAAGAGGTGCTCGAGAAAGCGGCTGATGAACTGACTGAAGAACCAGAAGAAATCGAAGAAACTGAAGTAGACCTCTCCGTTCCCGAAGGAGTCGGCATTGATGATCCAGTCCGTATGTACCTGAAAGAAATCGGACGTGTACCTCTGCTTACCGCTGAAGAAGAAATTGAGCTAGCAAAACGGATGGAAGCTGGGGATGAAGCTGCCAAACGCCGTTTGGCCGAAGCCAACCTGCGCTTGGTCGTAAGTATTGCCAAAAGATATGTAGGCCGGGGTATGCTCTTTTTGGATTTAATCCAAGAAGGGAACCTCGGGCTGATCAAAGCTGTAGAGAAATTCGATTTCCGCAAAGGATTTAAATTCAGCACCTATGCCACCTGGTGGATTCGCCAGGCTATCACCCGTGCTATTGCCGATCAGGCCCGCACCATTCGGATTCCGGTTCATATGGTTGAAACGATTAATAAACTCATCAGGGTCTCGCGCCAGCTTTTGCAAGAGCTGGGCCGGGAGCCGGTTCCGGAAGAGATTGCCAAAGTTATGGATATTCCGGTTGAGCGTGTGCGCGAGATTATGAAAATCGCGCAGGAGCCTGTATCCTTAGAGACCCCTATCGGAGAGGAAGAAGACTCGCATTTAGGAGATTTTATCCCGGATGAGGATGCCCCTGCTCCCTCTGAGGCAGCTTCCTTTATTCTCCTAAAGGAACAGCTTGAGGAGGTCTTAGAGACCCTCACTCCCCGGGAAGAGAAAGTCCTGCGCCTGCGCTTTGGCCTTGATGACGGCCGTACCCGGACTCTGGAAGAGGTCGGGCAGGAATTTGGAGTAACCCGGGAACGCATCCGCCAAATTGAGGCCAAAGCTTTGCGTAAGCTGCGTCATCCCAGCCGCAGCAAAAAGCTGAAAGATTATCTGGAGTAAAAACTTTTCTGCTTTCAAACTGGTAGCTGACTCGGAACTAAAAGTTGCTAAATCTAAAGGTGTTATATATTTTGTCCTGTAAATTTTTAAAATGACGAATTATGCTTGACGCACTAAGACAAATCCCTTATAATACTTGATGCAAAGGGCTTTCCTCGATAGCTCAATGGTGGAGCAACCGGCTGTTAACCGGTAGGTTGCAGGTTCGAGTCCTGCTCGGGGAGCCAATTTTTATTTGTTTGTGCATGGGCCTATAGCTCAGCGGTAGAGCAGCCGGCTCATAACCGGTCGGTCCCTGGTTCGATCCCAGGTGGGCCCACCATAATCTGGTTCGTGGTTCGAAGTTCGTGGTTCGAAGCTAAGGTCGTTGTTTTTTGACCTAAAATCGAACTTTCAATTCGAATATCGAACATCGTACATCGAATATCGAATTGGGCGATTGGCTCAGTCGGGAGAGCGCATCCTTCACACGGATGAGGTCACTGGTTCGATCCCAGTATCGCCCACCAGTATTTAAGCGGCTTTCAGCCTTGCAAAATTCAGTACTTCTGTGTCAATATAGACATAGACTTGCTGAGAACCTCTTCGGGTTTTTAGCTTGATCTCACAACGAGTGTGGAAAAGGTAGCTAACCATTTTGCCGTGGGTAAAGCTTTCTTCGACACTCGTTTTTTCTTTGTTCGCGTACCACTGAGCGTAATTCAATAAGGTTTCTCTCGGAATAGCCGCACAGTTTATGGCGACAAAAAGCCCGTCTTTTCACAGATAATAAATCCCGGTCGGTTATTTTTCTAAGGATAGGAGTTTTTCCATGAATATCTCTATCGCTTTGGAGGTTGTTGGCTCTTTTGGCCTTAAGATAGACAGGGAGCGGAAGAGGTGTTTTCCTTTGATGCGTAGAGCGGTTAGTTCCTCTGCATCTAACTCTTTGCGGACGATTAAACAGGAAACCAGGGCGATGCCCAGGCCTGTAATAACCGTCTGTTTCACCCCTTCATTGCTTCCAAAAACAAAAGACCGCTTAACTCGTAGTCCTAAATCCTCAATCAGAAGATCGGAAAAAGCACGGGTACCTGATCCGCTTTCCCTGAGTATCCATACCTGATCTTGCAAATCTTCAGCTGTGACAACGGGCAGACGGGCCAAGGGATGATTGTTTGACACCACTAAAATCATTTCATCTTTGGCGAATGTTTGCATTTTCAAATCCACATGACTAACGTCCCCTTCCACCAGTCCAATGTCAAGGTGATTGGAGTGGATTTTCTGGGCAATCTCCTCGGTGTTCTCAATAGCAACCTCTATATCAACTTTGGGATATTGGGCGGCCAACTCCGCCAGGAGTGCTGGAAGGATGTATTCCCCGATGGTAAAACTGGCCCCAATTTTTAAAGAACCTGTGACCTCATTCTTCAACAGGTTGATCTTCTGTATGGCTTCTTCATACAGCAAGAGAATCTTTTTGGCGTGCTGATAGAGGATATCGCCTGACTGGGTTGGCTCTACATGTTTCGATGATCGATGAAGGAGTTTTGTTCCCAGTTCATTTTCCAGGTTCCGGATGTGTAAGCTTACACTGGGTTGAGATATATATAGGATGTCGGCTGCGTGTGAAAAACTTTTTTGTTCGATGACGGTGACAAATACTTTGAGTGTGTCAACAATCATTAGTTGTCCTCCTTCCTTAAAGAGACCATTACCTTAGATTATAAATCGGAATTTAAGTAGATAACACAGAATAAGCCGACGAAGAGATTCGATTTCTTAATACTACGAATAAGGAATTTCGATTGCTCGACAATTTACTACAATGTTATAGTGTTAACTATGAAGAACGGTTTATTACATATAACGTGATTCATAGGAAGTATGGGAATTCCTTCGAATAATCGCTCTATAGAACGAAAAATCCTTATAATTAGAAGATTCTTGCTATATTGCATCCGTCTCCTCATTCAAGTTACAATGTTGAAAAAAACTACTGGAAGGAGGTCTTTTGATGTTGCCTTACAAGATTCTGTTTCACGTTAATGAGCTTAACCGTTGGCCTGTCGCTTTGCTTAACCTGCGCAACTTGATTAAAGATACCGGATCAGAGAACATCCAAGCCGAGGTCGTCGCCAACGGCCCCGCGGTTCTTCTCTATGCTACTTCAGCGGAGATCGGGGAAAAACTGCCGCCAAGCTGGAGCGGTGAATTCCGTCAACAGCTCCTGCGCGACATGCGGGAGCTTCGGAAACTGGGCATTCCTTTTCTGGCCTGCGCTAATGCCTTAAAGATGAATGCCTTGGAAGAGAAGTCTCTCCACCCATTCGTGACCGTCATCCCGGCAGGTATTACGGAGATCGTCAAGAAACAGGCTGAGGGTTACGGTTATGTCAAACCCTGAACAAGCGTCAATCTTGTGTGAACAAATCCAAGCGGACCTCGGTGACTTAGACCCTTTGACCCGGAAGGTTCTTTTGCAGCTTTTACCTCCGACTCCAACGGACAACCGGGCGGATGTCGACCGGCTGCGCCTTGCTCTTGAGCACCAAGTCGGTCCGGTTACGGTGCCCCTTGCCCTGATGTCCCAAATCCATCAGGTTTGCTCTGTCTGCGGGTGTGTTACAGCCACCGTTTCCATGACGGGCAGCGGTTGGCAGCTTATAGACCTGGAACCGGGGGACACCACCCAAGAACACTATGGGCTGGCTATCGACATCGGTACGACCACGGTCGTTGTTTACCTCATTGACATGAGTTGTGGGGCAGTTCTCCGGCGTGCAGCTGATTTTAACGGACAAGTTCCGCTCGGAGAAGATATTCTCAGCAGGATCAGGCACGCTGCCAACCCAGGCGGCCTTGCTGAGCTACAAAAGGCGATTCGCGACACGCTAAATCGTTTGATCGGACGCCTCTGCACTCCACCTCTCGCTCCTACCCGGATCAGCGCGGCAAGCATCGGAGCCAATACAACCATGGTGCATCTTCTTCTTGGCCTTGACCCCGCGTCTATCAGCCGTTCCCCGTATATCCCGGTCGTCAACAACCCTGGCATCCTCACGGCCCAGGACATCGGGCTCCGTATCAACCCTCTGGCACCTGTCTACTGCCTGCCTAGCGTCGGCAGCTTCATCGGCGGTGACATCATTGCCGGAGTCCTTGTCAGCGAGATGCACCGCCGGGAGGAGATCTCTCTGTTTGTGGACATCGGAACAAACGGAGAGATCGTCATGGGAAATCGGGAGTGGCTGGTCGCCTGTGCCGGGGCGGCAGGGCCCGCTCTGGAAGGCGGTGTCACGACCTATGGCATGCGGGCAGAACCGGGAGCGGTCGATCGGGTGAGCCTGGACCCCGTCACCGGAGTGCTCTATTCGACGATTGGGCATGCCCCGGCCTGTGGAGTCTGCGGTTCAGGTCTGGTGGACGTCTTGGCCGAGCTCTTTCTCAACGGGCTCATTGACAGGGCAGCGCGGTTTAGCGCCGGGCAAAGGCATTTTGTGGTCGTGCCTGCCGCCGAATCTGCCTCAGGGCAGGATATCGTTGTCACACAAGCGGATATCGATAACCTGATGGCTACGAAAGGCGCGGTCAATGCCGCAATTGAGGTTCTCCTGGAGAGCGTCGGCTGCAACTGGCAGGATATCCGGCGCTTTTACGCTGCGGGAGCCTTCGGACAATACCTTCCCCTGGAATCAGCCATCACGATCGGCCTCTACCCCGATCTGCCGCGCTCGGCGATGGTCCGTCTGGGCAACAGCTCCGGCGAAGGAGCCCGTCAGGTGCTTTTGTCCCATTCCAAGCGCAGGGAAGCGGAAGCACTTGCTGCCAGGATCACATATTTCGAGCTTAACACCAACCCGACCTTTATGGACAAATTCAAAAGCAGCAAATTTCTACCCCACACAGACATCGACCGCTACCCAAGCGTCAAAGCGCGCCTGCAAGCCCGCCGCCGGATGCTCTAGCATCCAGAGTCCACCGACAAAAGGTCCAAGTGGAAACGCGCATGCGGCTTACTTCGCTCCGGGTGCATGAATGGTTTGCACGATAGGCTTTCTTCCCATAAGTTTTCTATATCATAAGTCTTCCTAATTGTCCGTATAGGATATCGATATTGACTGCTCAGTCCTGGGCCAATTATAGTTATTCATGTCAAGCCTGCAGGGAGTATCAGACAATGAAGGAGGACGTTGAGTGTTACAACAAGAAAAAAAGAGTTCACTGAGAAAAGAAGTGTCTTATTCAGCACCTGCTGCGGAACATACAAACTGGGGTCCGCTTACGTTAGGCCTTCTGTTTACCCTGACCATTGCCGCAGCAGGGACTGCTTTGGCTTATCTTCCTGGGCTAAATCGTGTCGGAGCGATGTTAACTTCGATCCTGCTTGCTGTCGTTTACCGAAATATCAAGGGATATCCCGAGTCCTTGAGGGAAGGAATCCGCTTTTCGGGGCACAAAATACTGCGTTTTGCCATCATCCTTTACGGCTTTAAATTAAATATTGATGTTGTTTTGCATAAGGGGATGACTCTACTGCTCTATGATGCGCTGACCATCGTTTTGGGCATTGGAGTAACGATGCTGGTTGCCAGGTTGATAGGGGCCGAAAAACAGCTGTCCCTTCTTCTGGGGATCGGAACAGGGGTCTGCGGAGCGGCAGCTATTGCCGCGGTTGCTCCGATTCTGAATGCGGATGATGAAGAGACCGCCATCGGGGCGGGTATCGTTGCGCTCATGGGCACCGTTTTTACTCTCAGTTACACTTTCTTGCGCGGCTACCTTCCCTTGAGTCCTCTGGAATACGGAGTATGGAGCGGTGTCAGTCTGCATGAGATTGCTCATGTCGCCGCTGCGGCGGCACCCGCCGGCACGGAGGCTTTGGCAGAAGGGCTGCTTGCAAAGTTGGGGCGTGTTTTCCTCATGCTTCCCTTGAGCTTTATTCTGGCTTCCTGGATGCGCCGGAAAGGAAATGCAGAAGTCAAACAAAGCACACCGTTCCCTTGGTTTCTTGTCGGGTTCATGCTGACCAGCCTCATGGGAACATACTTGCCGATCCCGCAAGCCGTTTTGAATACCATTTCCACCGTGGCCTCCTTTCTCTTGGCTGCAGCCATGGTCGGTTTAGGATTGAATGTACATCTTGCTAACCTGAGAAAGCGGGCCTTGCGTCCCTTAACGGCTATGTTTGCCGCTTCGCTCGTAGTGTCCGTCGTTTCTTACTTTATTGTGCAGTTCTGAGCAGTAACCTGGACGTAGCGCCTTCTAAAAAGTCCTATGAAAATAAAAGGGGGTTTTTCTTAATGGATATTCGCAGCATTCTTGTTGGTCTTGACGGTTCAAAAAGCAGCAGAAAAGCCTTGCAAGCTGCCGTGGATTTAAGCCGGAAACTCAATGCCAAGGTCACAACGTTGACGGTTGTGCATTTACCGGATTTCAGCCCAGGCGGAGGCGAAGTGGAGGAACTTGAGCAGGCAGAGAAGTACTACCAGCCTTTGCTGCAGGAGGTACGGGCTTATGGGTCAACGCTCGGGTGTGACATTACTACGGTGATCCTGAAGGGCCATCCGACAGAACGGTTACTCCAATATGCCGAGGATAACCAGGTGGATCTAATAGTCATCGGGACCCGCGGCTTAGGGGGATTCAAAAAGCTGCTCATGGGCAGTGTAGCGCAAAAAGTCGTAAGCTTTTCCAAGATTCCGGTCATGGTCATCCGGGAATGACAGCAGGGGATTTTCCCTAGAAAAGTGTCAGGGCATAATACTTTGCTGAAAAGAGAACGTGAAATGGGCGTCGTCCTTTATGTAGACGACACCCATTTCACGTTTAAATTTTCCTGTGCGCTGAGGTCAGAAACGGTACGTTCTAAGAATAATTATCTCTTAAACTCTTTAGGCGGCCCTGTTCATCAAGCCTTTGCAGGGCGTGTAATAACCCACCGTAACAGGCGGAACAGGCATCTTCGGCAATCACCTTTTCGGCCAGCCGCTGAGCTCTATATCCATCCCAGCGAACCTACGTTGCGTCGCCATTTACAAAGCATCGACGCCGAGAAGCTTGATGAAATCATGAATCAGTGGTTGGCGGAGCAAACCGACCCGGATGCTATTGCGATAGATGGTAAAACCTTAAAAGGTGCGAAAGACGTTAGTGGAAGACAACTGCACTTAATGGCCGCCATCCTGCATAAAGAGGGTGTTGTTGGCCAAGGGCCTAGGGTGATGGCCAGCCTTCGCAACTTAGTAATCAGCTTGTTTCGGTTGCATGAAGTAAAGAACACAGCGAAAGCGCTACGTACATGTGGACGTAATATGGAAGCGTCTTTAAGCTACTAGGATTTCTTTCAAAGCTCTTCAGGGCATGGTATAATATTACAAAAGGAGTGATTTTATGCCGTTTCCACGAGAAGATGAAAATATACCTATGCAGATTATATAACTTGGCCGGAAGATGAAAGATGGGAGATAATTGATGGAGTGCCATATATGTAGGCTGCTCTTTCATGGCAGCATCAGGCAATATCTGTTGAATTAACATCACAGTTCAACGCTTATCTTAAAGGTAAACCATGTAGAGTTTTCGCTGCTCCATTTGACCTTTGTATCCCTGAATATAACGAAAGTGATGAGGAAATCTCCAATATTATCTCACAGCCCGATATTGTTGTGTCTTTGTTCTTCAAGATAATAAACGCTATGGAAGGCCGGAAGTTTACTCCGAAGAAGATCAAATAATAGTTTCTTTATTCCCTGAACTTATAATCGATTTAGCGCCTGTTTTTGATTCGGTCATATAACACCGCACCGAGCTTCAGACGAGGACTGTGGCATTTAGGCTCCGGTTTTTTTTTGGCTATTCAGAAAGTATAAGTCTGAGGACGCATAAGTGCAACTAAGACTTCTGCCTGCGCCTTCAAGGCTAACAAGTGCGTTACTGCCACCGGCAGTAACGGGCGCAAGCCAAGTTTTCTTTACTTTGCCTGCGGATTGAATAATTTAGATTCTGACGAAACTGTCTATCTGTAGAAGTGCCGAGTTGCGTGCCGGTGCTTTGATATGAGGTGAGAATTTGCATACTGTATCCGAGTTAGGACCGCGTTTACAAACGATTACAAACTTTGTGCCCCCGGGAGCAAGGCTGGGGGATATCGGGACAGACCATGCTTACCTGCCGCTGGCTCTGGTCGCAGACGGGAAGATCACCGGTGCTGTTGCCATTGATGTTCACAAAGGACCTTATCAGTCTGCACTAAAGGCGGTGAACAGCGCCGGCTTCGCGGACAGGATTGATGTCCGCTTTGGGGACGGACTGGAACCACTTGTGCCCGGGGAAGTGGATACCGTGGTCTTAGCCGGGATGGGCGGGGTTACAATCCTGGAAATACTGAATAATAAGCCGGAGGTCTTGCATGAGGTGAGTACGCTCATTCTGCAGCCTCAGGGTGCAGAGGGCAGAGTGCGGGAAGATTTAAGCAGCAGGGGTTGGCTCTTAAAGGATGAGGTCTTAGTAGAAGAAACAGACCGTGTGTACACGGTGATTTTATACTCGCACCAAGAAGGATTTACGGCTGCGGAACTGGAAGAAAAGGTTCGGTGGTGGCAGGATAAAGTATTACAAAGCTTGGCTTCAGCTTCTAATTCCAATTCTAATTCTAATTCCGATGGAGATGCTGTTAAAGTCTCTGCAGTTACCCGCTCGTTCGTATGGGAGTACGGTCCCCTTATTCTTTCCCGGCGCGGAAACCTGCTTACAAGACTATTAGCGGAAAACTACCAAGAACTAACGCGTCAGTTGGAAGAGATACGCAAGGGAAAGTCTGAAAAAATAGGCAGGCTTGTGCAGGACAAGACACTGCAACTAAAAGTACTTGAGGTTTTACGTTGGGAGGCAAGATAATGGCAGTGACAGTCGGTTCAATCGCTCAGACCATTGAAAAGGTTGCCCCAAAGTATTGGGCTGAAGAATGGGATAATGTGGGCTTATTAGTAGGAAATATGGCTGACAGTGTGGCAAGGGTCTTACTTGCAGTGGATGGAACCCCGGAAGTTGTGGCTGAGGCAAGTGAACGTGATGCAGAGATGATTGTTGCTCATCATCCGCTCATGTTTCGCCCCCTGAAAAACCTGCGCGCAGATAATCCCCAAGCCGAAGTGCCGTTAAAGCTTCTTAAGCACGGTATTTCATATTACGCCGCACACACCAATTTAGATCAGTCCCGTTTCTCGTCCAGTTGGCTTTTGGGCCAGAGCCTGGGATTAAGAGAGATGGATTACCTGGCTGTGACCAGATATGAAACACTTGATCTAAGCCCTCTTCAGAACCGCGGCCAAGCTAGGGGGTACGGCATCATTGGCTATTTGCCGCAGGCTGAAAGCTTGGGTAGTGTCTGGCAGCGTCTGACCGCACTTCTAAGAGACGAACCTTGGGCCGAAATTCAGTACAGGGTTAATAATGATTACGTGTCCGAACAAAGACCTGTACATGAGCGGAATATTACAGATGACATGGTTACTGATGCTAATAGTGGTAAGACTGCTAAACTTTGTCTGGGTGGAATCCGCCTGGCCGGCGACTTAGCCAAACCTGTGCGCAAAGTGGCGATTGTTAATGGCAGTGGCGGCAGTTTTGTCCAGAAAGCGCTTTTTCAAGGTGCTGACCTTTTTATTGCAGGGGATATTGATCATCATGCCGCACTAGATGCTCTCCAAGGAGGTATGACGGTGGCAGATATTGGACATTTTATTAGTGAAAGACCAATGCTTTATAACTTGGCCCACTACTTACGTTCTGCCAAAGCCCTCCAAGGAGTGGAGTTTATTATCAGTGCGGCGGATAAATCTCCTTGGATAGTGCAAACGAGTGAAAAACAATAGAACCATTGTCATGTTCAATACTTGACAATTTTACTCGGATAATCTATCATGTGTACTAAAGGAAGAATATTTATAAATTAATAAAAATATAGACAAGATAGTTATTAATAAAGATAGTTATTTTGCTAGTTTAATCTGAATCACAAAGGAGGGTAAAAACATGAGTCGTACGGAAATGTTGCGGCGCGAGCGAGAAAGAGTTTTGGCTAACCTCGCTTCCGATTACGAAAATCGGACTAAGTGGCTAATAGCTCTTATGGATATTGACGATGAAATGGAAGAACTCGAAGATAGCGCCCATCATACAAACAGAGCGTAAGCCCAAACTCTGGATCTGCAACCAGCAAAATTTATTTGACCAAATTCATTTTTTGCAGTACTATTATGTGGCGAAGTTGACGAGATGATCGCGGAGGCAAGGACCGAAAGGTCGTCTCTGAGGAAAGTCCGAGCTTCATAGGGCAAGGTGCTGGGTAACGCCCAGTGGGGGTGACTCCAAGGAAAGTGCAACAGAGATATACCGCCCAGCACTCAGGCGACTGAGTGCTGGGTAAGGCTGGAAAGGCGAGGTAAGAGCTCACCGGCAGCCAGGTGACTGGCTGGCCCTGTAAACCCCACCTGAAGCAAGACCGAATAGGGGAGCTATGAAGCGGCCCGCTTCGTTCCCGGGTAAGGTCGCATGAGGCCGTTGGCAACAGCGGCCCCAGATAGATGATCATCGCCTCTCACATGAGAGGAACAGAACTCGGCTTAACGGAGACTTCGCCATGCTCATGGGAAACTGAGGTGCTAAAGCATCCGGTTTCCCTTCAGTTTTTTATCCGGTAGTGCCTGTAAGATTAATGGGAAAAGCCTTCGGCGTGATGCCGAAGGCTTTTCCCCTACTCTCTTTTCTTAGCTTTCTAAAGATCGAAAGTAGGCTTGAGCTACTTCCCTGATAAATTTGACTTGTTTTGATTTCTTATCGGACAAAACAGCCAGCAACTGATAAAGTTCCCGTTCTTTTGCGTCGTATGAAGTTAGCAATGCTGCCGGCTCTACGGTGAGGCTCACAGCGATTTTCGCCAGGAGTTCCAAAGAAGGTGCTTTGCTGCCCCTTTCGATATATCCTATGTACGCTCCGCTGACACCGATCATTTCGGCCAGCTTTTCCTGCGTAAACCCCTTTAACTTACGAAAATATCTTATGTTATACCCTACGAGTTTTCGTATATCATGCAACCCTGTCACCTCCATCTCCTATTGTAGCTGGAGGTGCAATAAGTGTTTATAAACTATTAGTCTATAAAATAAACAAAATTATACACTGTTAGAATCTAACCATCAAGTTGATTAGGTGGTACAATTTGACTAAGATTATATATAAATTTACCTACACTTACATAAAGCTATATATTTAGACACCATGCCACATCAGTGTGGCACTAAGAGAGAATGAAAATTCGTTCAGAATAGCTAGTAACTACTGCGACAAAGGCAAACCCGACGAAAGCCGGGGGCGCAAAGCCACAGGTCTTCCACTTCAAGGTGATGACGGCTGGGTTACCGAACAGGGAGTAGTTGGTTAGAGTTGCCATACCTCCTGGGTATGGCGCTTTTGTTTTAAAAAAGGGGTGAATGGTGCCTTGAAACTGCAGATCGTTCCGATTCAGGTTGATACTGTTGTAGCAGATAAGCCCTCACCGTTCGATTTGTTTGATCAGGGGGGCTATTTACTTTTGGAGAAAGGGGAAGCAGTTACCGCACAAGTTTTCGAGCTTGCCTGTAAAAGAGAGATCTATGTAGTCAGCTATGAGTGGACCGAATTAGCGGGGCGTGAACAGTCGGTTGATTTCAAGGACGATCAGTTTCAGAAAGCCCCCCTTAAGCATATACGCTACAATTCTCATTTTATCCGGATTGATTATCTTAAACAGGCGCTGCCGATTTTGGCAAGTTCCCTGCAAGAATTGGAGAAGTGTCACGGATTTCCCGGCTTCTCCTGGCTGGATAACCATGACCGGTATACCTATATTCATTCTGTGAATGTGGCTGTGCTGGCGACGATCATCGGTATCCATATGGGGTATGAGGCTGAGGAACTGTCCTATTTGGCAAGTGGCGCTGTGTTGCACGATTGGGGAAAATTACTGGTTCCCCGGGAGATTTTGCACAAACCGTCCGCTTTGTCGCCGGAGGAATTTCAAGTGATCAAGAGCCATCCTGTCCGCGGGGAACAGGTCTTGCGGGATGCGGGCTGGCCGGACGAGGTTTTGCGGGTGATCCTGGAGCACCATGAGCGGTGGGGAGGACAAGGCTACCCGGACGGTTTGCGCGAGATGGAGATTCATCCGAATGCTCAAATCGTTGCGGTGGCGGATGTTTTTGATGCCCTGACGGAAGACCGTCCGTACAAAGTCAGGTTGGCTCCTTACCATGCCTTGGAGATGATCTTGAACGGATCCGGTTCAAGCTATGCCCCGGGAGTGGTGCGGGCTTTGCGCAGTTGTGTCCTCCTCTACCCGGAACATTCCACCGTGACTTTGAACAGCGGAGAAACGGGTGTCGTGATTGCGCTTGCCTCCGATTTACCCACCCGTCCGGTGGTGCGCATCATTGCGGATCAGCAGGGAAGGCCCGTACGGGGAGAAAACATTATTGACTTAAGGAAAAATCGCACTTTAACCGTAAATAGCATTACCTTTGACCGCAACTCAGGTTCACGACCGGAATTTAACCCATCGGCTTGATGAGAGACTTTCAGGCAGGAATCCCCAGGGGGAGGGTGATGAGTATGCGGGCTATGCCCATTGACAAGGTGCGGGTCGGTATGCAAGTGAGCAGGGCGATTTACGGAGCCAATGGCGAGACCTTGCTGGCTGCCGGAATTACTTTGACTCCCCGCTATATTCAGAGGCTCCAAGAGCTGGGAGTGCTCGCTCTTTATATTCATGACAAAGAGGTGGGCGATCTTGAGATCAACGATGTCGTCTCGGAGAAGACCCGGTTGCAAGCCCTGAAAATAACGAAGGAGACTATGGATAATCTCAAGCTGAGCCCGGCGCTGGAGCTGTCTAGGGTAAAGTCAGTGGTTGACGATATTATCGAAGAACTACTGAGCAACAAGGATGTCATCGTTAATTTGGTGGATATCCGCGCGATGAACGATTACACGTTTGGGCACAGTGTGAATGTGGCTATTCTTTCTCTGATTACCGGGATTGCCATGGGTTATGAGCGGGAGAAACTCTACAAACTAGGGGTTGGGGCTCTGTTCCATGATATTGGGAATACTTTGCTGCCGGAAAATGTCTTGAATCAGAACAGGCCTTTGACTGATGAAGAAGAAAACCTGTATCAACAGCATACCGTTCTGGGATTCGAGGTTTTGCGCAAGTTGGAAAACTTCAGTTTGTCTGTTGCCCATGTGGCTTTACAACACCATGAACGTTACGACGGTACCGGCTATCCCAGGCAACTGCAAAAGGAGGCAATCAATGAATTTGCTAGGATTGTTGCGGTAACCGACCTTTATGATAAGTTAACCAGTGGGTGGGGTTGGCAGCCTCGCTGTTTGCCCTTTCAGGCTCTTGAATTAATTATGGCCAACCGGGAAAAGTTCTTTCACCCTGACGTGGTTGAAAATTTCATGAACACGGTTGCTGTTTTTCCCATTGGAACCTTAATCATGCTCAATACGCAAGAAAAAGGAGTCGTCGTGCAGACCTATAAAGAATACCCAACGCGGCCCCGGGTCAGAGTGCTGGCCGATTCTGGAGGAAAAAGAATTGTTCCCCCCTATGAGTTGGATTTGGCTTTGAATCCGAACTGCTGTATTGTCCGGATCCTGGATGAGGGAAACTGAGATGACTAGGACAGAGGAGACGGAAATTCTTTACCAGGTCTGTTCTCTCCTCCTGCAAGCGCAAGCAGACGAGCAGGCTTTTACAGAAATCACTTGCCGCCTGTGCTCGGGTCTGGGAGCTTCCTGCTGTAGTCTGTGGCTGGCTCGCTCCGGCGGGGGGCGCAGCCAGGAGCGCTTGGCGATTTATCAAGCCGTTAAATTGCCGTCGGAACTTGTTAATTTGGATTTTGCAGTGGCCAAGCAGGCCATCGAGCAGGGGCAATCTCTCGTCTGGCAAAAACTTCGGGTCGGAGAAAACCAGGAGTTGCTCCTTATCGCCAGCCCCTTGGTCAGACAAGCTCAGGTCGTAGGAGCTGTTTGCTTGTGGTTTGCTCCGGATACCCACGCTGGGAACGTCACGCTGATGCTGGTACATCAAATTAGCCGCGATCTGGCGCAGGGGATTTACAATTATACTTATCATTCCGGTGTCAACGGTAGGAGTCTGAGCAAAGAATTAGAAATGGCAGCGCATATCCAAACAGGTTTGTTGCCGGAAAAAATACCGGATATCAAAGGGATTTCCCTGGCCATGCGCTCGTTGATGGCCCATGAGGTAGGCGGTGATTACCTGGACTTATTTCAAACACCGAATAAGCTGTTGGGGATTGCCGTGGGAGATGTCATGGGGAAAGGCATTCCTGCTGCCTTATGGATGGCTATGACCAGGGTGGCCCTCCGTACTGCGGCCCGGACTTTTTCTCAGCCTGATGCCGTGCTTGAGGAAGTGAATAGGGGTCTTTATCCGGATCTAGCCGGCCAAAGCATTTTTGTGACGCTGCAGTACGCTCTGTATGAGCCTGTCAAAAAGGTTCTGTTTTTGGCCAATGCTGGTCATCTCCCGCCACTGATATATCATGGACGGACCGGGCAATTTGAATTGCTTAAAGTAAAAGGGATTTATATAGGGGGTCTGGAAAACTACAAATTCAAATTGGCAGGCGTACAGTTGAAAGAAAGCGATATTGTTTTGTTTTACAGTGATGGCGTCACGGAAGCCGCCAATGCGGAAGGACAGCAATTCGGCCTGCGCAAGGTGGTTGACGTTTTAGAAAAAAACGCTCTCTTCAGCGCAGCGGAAATTGCCGACAAATTAATTATTCACCTTGGCCAACACATAGGTGATACCAGGCAACGAGATGACATTAGCTTTTTGTTGTTTAAGCTTGAATAACGAGATGGGGAGGTGTGAAATCCGATGGTTGGCATAGGAGTCGGGCAACAAGCGGATCTGCCGGATCAGGACGGCTGGGTTACAATCAAGAACGGTCAAGTTATCGTGTGCAATCCCCGGGGGTGTGGCAAGTTTCCTACGCTTACTCCGGACAAGAATGTGCAGGTTTTCCTTAACGGAGAAAAAATAGTTCGGACTGCTTTCGTCCACGAAGGTGACAGTATCAAATTACAACCCCTTAATACGGAACCTTTTCTGAATTTAGAGGTTAAATTAAGCTCAGACAAATTGAAAGCTTTTTTGCAAATACATAAAAAACCCGGGAAGCGCTATGTGGTTGAAGATATGCCGCCGACAGGGGAAGCAACAGTTAAAGCCAGTATTGCTCAAGTCATCTGGCCGCAGCTTACTTTTGAACAGGTGCGGGATCTCCTGCACCAAAATCAGGTTGTTTACGGAATTAACGAGGAAGCAATCCGGCAAGCGCTTGAGCTGGAAGACGAGAACATGAGTATCGAGGTAGCAGCTGGTCAGGCACCAATACCACCCCAGGATGCCGGGATTGTTTATACCTTTCAAAATAGCGGGCGCTTCCAGGGAACGATTGAACCTTACGGCCAGGGCAATCCTTTGTCTGTTGCCGTAGGGACGGTTTTAGCGGTCAAAAGCCTTCCCGTGGATGGGAAGGCGGGTATGGACGTGACAGGAAAAATTATACCACCCCGCCCTCCGCGAGACGAACCGATCCTTAGCAAGAGCGGGGTCAGTCTCATCCAAAACGGAGCGGTTGCGGTGGCTGCAGTTTCCGGCAAACCAGTCCTGGAAGGATCGGTCCGTAAGTATTTGTCCGTCCAGCCTGTGCACATCATCAACGGAGACGTGGATAGGAAGACCGGGAATATCAAGTTCAAAGGCAACATCGTTGTGACGGGCAGTGTTTTGGACGGATTTGGTGTGGAAGCCGGAGGGAGCATCGAAGTATGGGGCGATGTCCTTCACGCTTCTCTTTATGCCAATAACGAGATCATTATTCATAACAAGGCTATCACGGCCCGAATCCAGGCCGGCGGCTTATCGTCCCAGTACAGGCGAATATATGGGGTGCTTAAGCATTTGGCAGACCGCCTGAAGCAACTGCTCAGTTCCATGGAAGTTCTGAAACGCCAACCGTCTTTTAACACCGCGGATCTGAAGCTGAATGGCGAAGGACGCTTGGTTCAGCTTTTAATGGATTTCAAGTATAAGGATGTACCAAAGCTTGTCAATGATTTTCTGGCCGTGTTGGCTGAAACGGAAAATTGGCCGCAACAAGAACTGGTTGAGTTAGGGCGGGATCTAAACGAAAAACTGTGTAATTTAGGTCCGCTTCGCATAAAAAAGCAGGCTGAAATGGAGTTGCTAAGCCAAGAGGTGCAACAGACCCTGGAGACTCTGATGTGGCTGATCAGCAATACAGCCGATGTGCAGGTGGGCTATGTGCAAAACAGTGTGGTGCGGGCGAGCGGAAACATCATTGTGAAAGGACAGGGCAGCATTGTTTCGGAGCTGGACGCCGCAGGTCAAATTCTAATCAGCGGTGGCAAGGTAAGAGGCGGCCGCCTGACTGCCCGGGAAAAAATCCAGGTTCAGGAACTGGGTTCCCCCAATGATGCACAGGTAATTATCCGGATGCTCGACAATTGTTGCTTGGAAGCCAATATTGTCCATCCGGTTGTAACCATTGAACACGGTGCGGATCACCTGGTTATTGCGGAGAACTGCCGCCGTTTGCGAGCCAGCGTAGGCAAGGACGGGGACTTAAGGCTGGAGAGAGAGTATCCGGGTACCAGAAAGGAGTTGTAAGCAGAATGTTGTTGCAAATACGGACGGAGATCTCTGAGCAGCGGGCTGTGCTTTTTCTGGAAGGGGTATTGGATATTTCTACGGTCGATTTCCTTCTGACAGGCGTAAGCGGGCTGGCAGGGGTGAAGGAAGTTGACCTGGATTTAGCCGGGGTGACTTTCATAGATTCAACCGGCATCGGCGGGATTAGCAAAGCCGTGACCGAACTCCGAGAACGCCAGGTCTATGTTAAAATCATAAATATCTCGGCTGATTTGTTTGAGATTTTTGATATCTTGGGGCTGCCGGAGATCTTTGGTGCTGAAATTTTCGAAAAAAATCGAGCCGGGAATTCATGAGACTGGATGCGCGTGACAGCAGGAGGCAGGGCCATGGGGGAGAGGGAAAAGGTTTTTCAGATGTGCAGAGATGTTTTGCATTCCGTCAGTGCCGGGAAGTTTGAGTTACTTGCTGACTGGGAGACCGGTTTGTTAAGATCGGCTGGCACACTCCAGGCCGAGTTGGAGATCAAGCGTCCGGCCGATGTGGACGCTGCCCGGGGGCTGATCAGGAATATTTTAGGAGCCGGAGGATGGGATCGCCAACGGATTTTACATATCATGCTGGCTGTGTCAGAGGGAGTTACCAATGTGCTTAAGCATGCTCACAGCGGAAAGATGGAAATTCGGGAGACAGGAAACGGGATGCGGGTGATCGTAGCAGACCAAGGGCCCGGTCTGAACTTGCTTATGCTTCCCCACATGATTGTTCGTCAGGGATATTCCACCAAGAGTTCTTTAGGCTATGGTTTCAATATTATGTACAGAGTATCCGACAAAATCCACCTTGCTTCATCGGAGCAGGGTACCTTTCTGGCCTTGGACTTTCTGAACCGTGCTCTCTGAGAGGAACAGAACTCGGCTTAACGGAGACTTCGCCATGCTCATGGGAAACTGAGATGCCTCGGCATCCGGTTTCCCTTCAGTTTTTTTGGGGGGGGCTTGTAAGTCAAGAGCTAATTGGTTAAAATTAACATGAAGATCCATCTTGGATTATCTTATATCATTAGAAAAAGGAGTCTATGATGACGATTGATTTAAGAAGTTTGGGCATTCCTTTTGTATCCATCCTTCTCGGAGCCACGGGGCAATTTTTACTAAAGCTTGGAATGACGAATTTTAAGAACGTAACGGCTAACGGCATTTGGGGACAGTTAATCCATATTCTTTTCACTCCGGCGATATTTCTTGGATTTGCGTGTTTCGCTGTAAGTTCCGTTTTGTGGCTGGTTGTGCTCTCACGCTGGGAGTTAAGCGTGGCCTATCCCATGGTTTCTCTGGGCTATGTTATAGCCTTTATCTTGGCAGCAGTGTTTTTGCATGAATCTTTTTCTTTGCCGAAAATTATGGGGAGCGCTTTTATTTTACTGGGAATTAGCATTTTAGGGCTGTTTGGCAGGAGCTAAGGACTAATTTCCGCCGACTTTAGGCCAAAAGGGAAGTTGCGGCCCGGTAGAAAGTGCGGTATTATGACAGTAAGAGGCTTATGCTTGCATAAGCAAGGATGTCTTCCTTATAAGACGCAAGGGTGTAAATCCCAGAGTGACGGAAGGAGCCAGGAAGAAAAAAGCAAGAAAAACTTAATATTGGCAGTAAGCAATCCCTAGGGGTAAATCCTAAGAATCAAAGGGGCGTGTGGCGATGGTGCTTAAAGACTTTGGCAGAGGTGCACGGATCCAGTTAGCTAAAATGGCTAAACAACTTGGGATGAAATTCATTGGGTATAACCCTACGGACCAGCAGGTATCGCTGGAACACCAGGGCAAAGGGATTACTTATGAATTGGAGGAATTTATAAACCACTATAATAGAATTAGTGAGTCAGTATGAACCTACTCCGCTAGGGTGTTCGTAAACTTGTTTCCTAGTTTTGTTCATTGAACGAAAGGAAGCTTGTTCGAGGCAAAAATAGGGTTTCGGTTGTAACATCAAAAGAATAAAAATATAGAGGGCTCACCCTGAAGTGTGTAAAACTACAGGATGTGGAGCCCTTAAATTTATTATATTACGCCGTCTGGCGTCTGCGCCGCAAATTAACGTTGGCGGGTAAAAGCATTACAGAATGCCTTATTTCTAAAGTCACCGGAAGCGGGCGGTAATGTTCTAAACTTTGCTGGGAGGCGCGTTCATTTTCATAATTGCGGTACTCCTGCCAACGAGCGATAAAGTCCTCTTTGCCGACCGTTAATTCATCCCCTCCTGCAAGTTGGAACTTGTAGCGGTTTAACTCCGGCTCCTGGATGTACCCGATAATCAGACGGCCCTGAAAGAACAAGTAAACCCCACCTTCCCAATTTTTTCCCTCTGTTAGATGTGAAGAACCTAACATCAACTGCTTTCAGTGTAGCAAATCCGGAAAGGTTTGCGGTGAATAATTCTCCGACAAAAGCTAGTAAATTAAAATACTGTTAGAGCTTTTTCTTAAATAAATGTACAAGAGTATCCAAGAAGTAAAAAAATGTGCGATAATACTTTGTAGTCAGTAGTCAGTAGTCAGTAGTCAGTAGTCAGTAGTCAGTAGTCAGTAGTCAGTAGTCAGTAGTCAGTAGTCAGTAGTCAGTAGTCAGTAGTCAGTGTGGAAACCGGTAACCATATTCTACATTATTCTGAATTCTGAGTACTTGAATAGCGCTATTTCCCGTGTTTTTGGTAGAAAAAAGATGACACCGGCTGTAGCCCCAAATGATTCATGCCAAATAAATGCTCGGTGCTGCCTGTGAAGAGGATCCCAGCGGGACGCAGGGATTCTGTAAACTTTTTATAAAGTAATTCCTTGGCATCCTCGGTGAAGTAAATTACTACATTGCGGCAGGCGACAAAATCAAACCCTGTATCAAAGCGGTCTGTAAGCAAGTTCTGGGTCTGAAAAGTAACCGTGCGTTTAACGGCATTATTGATTTGATACCCTTTCTCTGAAGAAGTAAAATATTTTTTAAGAAGCTCGGGCGGGGTACTGGCAAAATCCTGCTGCTTGTAAATTCCCTCTTTGGCCTGGAGCAGGACGTTGGCATCAATGTCGGTAGCCAAGACCGTGAAGCGCACGTTCTGAAAGTATTCGAGCATCGTAATCGCCAGGGAATAGGGCTCTTGACCGCTCGAACAGCCTGCGCTCCAAAGTTTGAGCGAGGTTTTTCCTTGTACAAGTTTGGGGATAATCGTTTCACGCAGGGTTTTCCATTGGTTAAAGTCGCGGAAAAATTGCGAGACATTAATTGTTAAATGCTTAAAGAAAGAGTCATACAGTTGGCGGTCTTGGTCGAGGACCTTCAAAAACTCGGGATAAGTTTTGTACCCGTGCGAATTCATAAAGCTTAGGATCCGCCTCTGCATCTGGTTTTGCTTATAGAAGTTAAGATCGAGACCGCTTTTCGGCAAAAAGGCTTTAACGAATCCTTCATAGCTGTTTGAATCGGGAAAGAGAAGCATTTTGCACCTCGTTCTGCGAGAATTTCCTTTCCAGGCTTCAGTTATTAAACTTAAGTAGTGCCTGGTCTAAGATTTACTTTATTGTATTCTGGGCCCGGGTTAAAAAATCCTACCTTGTCCCAAGGTCTAGACGAATAAGTCGACAATAAGCCCGCGGATTTCGTCTATTTTCTTCAAAATCTCCAAGGGTTTATCTTGCTCTGCTAAAACTTTGCGACCAAGTTCTTCTAGGGCATGGTCAATGCGGCTAATGCGGGCCATCACTTTGGGCCTGCCGCCATAATCCCAGAAAGTTTCTTCCTGGAGCTGACGGCTCTGACCAAAGGTTGAGCGTAAAAAGGACTTGACTAAAGACCGGAAATCCGCCAAGTCGCTTAAAGAGAGGGACTTGCTCAGTTTCTGGCCCTGATCACTCAGCTTGGCTAAAAACTGTGCCAGCTCCTGCTCCTGCATGCGCTGAGTTTTGGCCAAGGCTTGGCGAAAGTCAGCTTCACCAGCAAGGGAGGATTTTGAATTTGCGTGTTCGTTGGCGGTGGTTTGCCCTGTGCGCTCGATACGCATGGACATAGGTGCAGGTCTCCTTTGCCTTGGATATTTTAGTAAAAATGAAAGGAACAGACGATTGTGCAGACGCGCCGTGCTTTTATAAAGCTCCTTTGTGGTTTAGGTGCAGTGGCTCTCCCTTGGACTGGCTTGCCACGGCGCTTGCAGGGGTCGCTCCAATCCTGGGTAGAGCGCCCGGCGGTTAAATTCGTCCGTTCGCCTGCAGAGGATGAACAGATGAATTTTAAGCGCTTGGCAGCAGCGCATTTAGAGCGGACTGCCTGGGACGATGTGAATGTTTTAGCTAGCTTAGACTTTGGGGGTAGGCGTGCCGGGACCGTCGGCGAGGGAAAAGCTGCTGGATACCTGATCCACGAAATGGCCGACATTGGCTTAGTCCCCATGGGGAGCCTTAAGCAAGACGGGAAGCCCGGTTTTGCCCATGCTTTTACTATTCCCGAGGTTGCGGCCACTGTCGTTAACGGGCGCCTAGTTATGCGCCCCCAAGCGGGACTAAAAAGCCCTGCTCTCAATCTGCTTGGTGCTTTGCCGGGGGAGAACGCGGAAGAGATTATTATCATAAGTGCCCATTACGACCACCTTGGAGTTTACCAAGACAAGCTCTACCCGGGTGCAAATGACAATGCATCCGGGGTTGGCTGTGTTCTGGAAGTAATGCGCAGACTGGTGCGTGCAGAAATGAAACCCAAACGTTCGGTTGTTGCCGCTTTCTGGAGTGCAGAAGAAATGGGTTTTTTAGGTTCGAATGCCTTCGTCCGGAGTCCGAGTTTTCCTCTTGCCAGCTTAGTCGCAGTGCTTAATGTAGATACTGTCGCGAACGGGCCTACAGGAGATTTCATGCTCTGGGCTGACGGTTTAAACCGTGCGGCTAAAGCTTGCGCTGATGCGGCTGCCCAGGCGGGGGCATCAGCGCCCTTGGGTCCCACCAATGGCCATAACAGTGATCATATAAGTTTTGCGCATAAAGGAATTCCGGCTGTAACATTGCTGGCTAAGTCTTGGCTTGCCCAAAACCATACGCCTGAGGATGATGTTAAAAATCTTAATCCCGACCAGCTTCGCCTGGCTGTGAGTATTCTTGAGCGCGCGGTAAGGATAGCGGCTTTTTAGAGTGTGTTATTGTCGCTTAAGGCTGGCTCTGAGGAATTGGTTCTGCGATCAGTTTTTTACCAGGCTCGGTTAAATCATATTTGGAACGCAGAATCACCAGGTCCACGCGGCGGTTGCGCGCACGGCCTGCTTCTGAGTTATTGGTCGCGACAGGACGGTATTCTCCGTAGCCCGTAGCCGAAAGGCGGTCTGGATTAACTCCGCCGTCGCTTGCCATAATCTGTACGACATTGGTCGCGCGCAGGACGGATAATTCCCAGTTGCTTGGGAACTGAGGGGTATGGATGGGCAAATTGTCCGTATGCCCTTCAACTTTTATGTAGTTAGGTGCACTGGCAAGTACCGTACTGATTTTATTTAGGATTTCGCGGGCTCTTGGAGTAATTACGGCCGAGCCGCTGTCAAAGAGAAGGGTGTCCTGGATACTGACGACCAGCCCTCTCTCTTCGATCGAGCTTACAAGCTTGGCTTCGAAGCCGTTGTCGGTCGCAAACTGATCGAGCCTTGCTTTGATTCCTTCAATCGTGAGGTTTTCCTGTTCGGCGTTGCCGCTCCCTTCACTCTGGTTTTGTCCGGCATATTCTGAGTTGGCACTGTTATCAGGTTTGTCTGTTTTCCCGGGTGTTGTAGCGTTCGTCTGTGG
This sequence comes from Paradesulfitobacterium aromaticivorans, assembly GCF_054657415.1. Lineage (NCBI taxonomy): Bacteria > Bacillati > Bacillota > Clostridia > Eubacteriales > Peptococcaceae > Paradesulfitobacterium > Paradesulfitobacterium aromaticivorans. Next base: position 1,797,201 of record NZ_BAAHYT010000010.1, read on the forward strand.
GTTTCCGGTCTGAAACAGGGATGGACCCATGGGACTGTCGGCGATTTCAACTTTAGACGGGGTGCCGCCTCCCAGTGCTTTATTAAGTGAGTCTGCAACCGCCCGGAATTTATCGGCATCGATTTTACTCATGGAGTAGAGTACAACGAAAAAGATCATGAGGAGGGTAATAAGGTCGGAATAAGTGAGGAGCCAGCGTTCGCCATTTTCTTTTTCCTGTTCGGCTTCCTGCTTCTTTCTCGCCATCTAATCACTCCCCCTATGCTTTCAACTCTAATTAACAGCTTGCAATCTGCTACCAAACAGTTTACTGAAGTTCGCCCATGGCGGCCCTTCCGGCTCCGGCTTCATCTTCTTTGGCTTGGGGCTCAGGGATGTTGCCAAGGTGGGTTTTAAGTTTTTCTTTAAGAATTGAGGGGTTTTCTCCAGCCTGGATGGAAAGGATGCCGTCCAGGATCATTTCCATGGCCGCCACTTCAAAGGTGTCTTTTATTTTCAGTTTGGTGGCTATTGGCAGCCAGACTAAGTTTGCTGTACCGACGCCGTAAAGGGTGGCAAGAAAAGCGGCCGCAATCGAGCTCGAGAGGGCGCTGGGGTCGGAGAGGTTGCCTAGAACGTGCACCAGCCCCATCACTGTCCCGATAATACCCATGGTTGGGGAGTATCCTCCTGCCGCCTCAAAAACATGTATCCCTACTTTGTGACGCTTGCGTAAGACTGCTATGTAAGATTCGAGAATCTCTCTCGTGATTTCCGGGTCAGTGCCATCGATGACAAGCTGCATTCCCTGCCGGGTAAACTGGTCAGTTACAACTTCGAGTTCCTGCTCAAGGCTCAAAAGTCCTTCCCGCCGGGCTTTTTCCGCGAAGCGGATCAGGGTTTCATAAGCTTCGGCAGAACCAAAAGACTGATTGCCAAAGGCAATTTTGAACCATTGAGGAGCCTTCTTTAGTTCGGAGAGCGGAAAACTGGCGACAACTGCGCCGATTGTGCCACCAAACACGATGATGCTGGCAGAAAACTGCAAAAGTGAGCCGGCATTGCCCCCTTCCAGGATAAAACCTACAAGTAGAGCCCCTATTCCGGCTATAATTCCTAAGGTTGTTGATAAATCCATGCAACTGCCGTGCCTCCACCTTTGCCAGGCAAGGGTGAGCACGAATCACCTCCCATGTGGACAAGATTCTATGCCTGTGACCATTATACAGTAAAAAACGACATTAAAGCCAGAAATTTAATTTCACGGAAAACTATAAAGTTTCATCGCACTTATGCCGATAAATATTGCAGAAGGGTCTAGTCGCTAAAATGTAGAACATGAGGGAGTACTTATAAAAACAGAGATAGATTCGGGAGTGAGTTATATGAAAATCGATGGAACCTCTATTTCCCCGGTTGGGAGTGTCCAAGCGACAAACAGGGTAGGGCAGGCAAAAGGGAAAGCTCTGTCCCAAGGCGCTGACGAGGTAGCAGTATCGGAGAAGGCACAAGTATATCAGGCTCTCTTGCAAAAAGTGAAAGAGATTCCTGAGGTACGCGAGGAACGTGTGCGCACTTTAGCTGAACAGATCGCTAACGGGGAGTTTCAGGTAAACGCCCAGAAAGTAGCTGAAAGGCTGCTGTCCCAGGAAATCTAGGAAATAATTGTCTTAATTGCCAGGGGGTTTTTACATGTCTGAAGTGCTGCAAAGCTTAAATGAGAACTTAAAACGGCAAACGAATGTTTACAGTGAACTCAACCGTCTGGCAGAGCTTAAGCAGCAGGCATTGATTAAAAACAACCTGCAAGAGCTGGAAGTGGTTACGGTTCAGGAAGAGCAGCTCCTTTTGGAAGGAGGACGTTTAGAAAAAGAACGCCTCCTGTGGGCGGAGCAGATAGGCAGGGAAATGGGCAAGGCTCCGGAAGACCTGACGTTAGCCGAATTAGCGGAGCATTATCCCGAGTTGGAAGGAGTTCGCAGGGATTTAGACAATGTGCTTTCCCGGCTTAGGGAAGCTCATGAAATAAACACAGAGCTTTTAGAGCAGGCGGTGAAGGTTGTAAATGTCACGCTCAATATGCTGACACAGGAGGACAAGAGTACGTATTCCCGTCCTGGAAAAGAAGTGAAAGATGGGTCTAAACATGCCCGTATTTTAGATAAAAGCGTTTAACTGAAGTTGCACAGCTTAGAGGAGAGAGAAGAAATGCACTCTACTTTTTTTGGGTTAGAGCTGGCGCGTCGGGCCTTGGAGACACAGCAGTACGCTTTGGATGTAACAGGCCACAATATCGCCAATGCCAATACCCAGGGGTATACCCGGCAAGTTGCTAACATGAAATCTACCACCCCGGATACGATTAATAGCTTAGGGCACAGCCTAAGTGTGGGCACCGGCGTAACCCTGGAAAACATTACCCGGGCTCGCGATGCGTTTGTCGACCGCCAGTACCGCTGGGAAACCACCAAGCAGGAGTACTGGGGCGGTCGGCAAGATGCTCTGCAGAAAGTGGAGGGCATGTTCAACGAACCTTCCGAAAACAGCCTGCATGATGACATGAATAAATTTTGGACTGCCTGGAGCGATCTCTCGAAAAATCCTGAGAATATGGGAGCCCGTTCCGTAGTTCATGAGCGGGCTTTAACCTTGATTGACAGTTTTCATCATCTAGCCCAGCAGGTTACGGATATGAAAAATAACATGGACGCTAATGTCAGGGTCCAGATTCATCAAATCAACAGTTACTCCGAACAAATTGCAGATCTCAATGAACAGATAAAAAGGGCGGAAGTAGCGGGTGACAATCCTAATGATTTAAGAGACAAACGAGATTCTTTGGTGGATGACCTTTCTAAAATTGTCAGCGTTAGAGTTGTCGAAACGATTGACAGTAACTTTACCGACCGCGAAGTGCATAACTACCAGGTTAATATCGGTGCTGAGACAACTCCACCACAAATCTTGGTTAGCAACACAACGGCCTATAAACTGGATGAAACTGCGGTCAATGGCAATGGTTTTGCCGTGGTTCAGTGGGACGCGAGTGCACCTAACCCAGGGGCTGCCCTTAACCTGGGAGACAGGCTGGGGAGTTTACAGGCAAACATGGAAATACGCGATGATTATTTGCCTAACTTTCTGCAGAAGTTTTTGGATGACCTCGCATTAGGCATAGCCCAGACCGTGAACACTCTGCATAATACGGGTGAAGGTCTGACTGCCGGAGTCCAGGGCGATTTCTTTGATCCGGCTTCGACAACGGCCGCAAATATTGCTTTAGACCCTTACGTTGATGATTTAAGCCATATTGCCACGCGTCCTATAGGAGCGGAAATTGGGGATGGGGGTGTTGCCCAACAAATCTCATCTTTGGCTAACGGCTGGGCTGCAGCTCCAAGCCCCTTCCCTACATCTGCGGCTACTTCTTTCGGAGATTTCTATGGGGCTAACATTGCCCAGATGGGAATTGACGTGCAACAGGCTGACCGGATGAAAGCGGGAGAAGATGTGCTGGTCACACATTTGAGCAATCAACGCGAATCCCTTTCCGGAGTGTCTTTGGATGAAGAAATGACCAATCTGGTGAGATTTCAAAAGAGCTACTCCGCTGCGGCAAGGGTTGTAACGATGATGGATGATATGCTCGATACGATCGTGAACAGGATGGGAGTTACGAGGTAATTATCCAATGATCAATAAGGTGGGACTTTCGCTGAAATGGGAGTGAATTACGATGAGGATTACTAATAATATGTTGTCCCGGAACTTGCTGCGCAACTTGGAAACAGCCCAGGGACGAATGGATGAACTGCAAAATCAGATGTCTACAGGCCACCGCATCTCGCGGCCTTCGGATGATCCAGTGGGGATCGAAAGCGCCTTAAGGCTGAAAACGAATATCTCAATGGTCGAACAGTGGTCAAACAATGCAGGTGAAGCCCTTGGTTATATGAATACCACGGACAGTATCATGGGTGAGATGACTTCCATGCTTCAAAGAGTAAGAGAACTGGCTGTCCAAGGTGCTAGCGATACAACGCCCCCGGATGCACGTGCAGGCATTGCCACAGAAGTGCGCCAGCTTGCTGAACAATTGAGGGTGGTTGCCAATACAAAAATTGGGACGAAATATATATTTTCAGGGACAAAAACAGACCAAGAACCGATCCCAACGCCAGCTAGTCCTTGGTTGGGGAATTCTGACCAGGTTAATTTCCAGGTGGGCAACAATGTAACAGTAAACATTTCTGTAAATGGACAGGATTTATTTACAAATGAAATTGGAACCACCCCCAGTGGTAAAGGGATGTTTGCCAACAGCTCTTTTTCTGGTGTCTTGGACGATTTGGCTACAGCGTTAGAAACTGATAATACTACAGGCATTTCCGCTACGCTGGATGATTTGGATCAGAACCTTGATAAAGTTCAACAATTGCGGGCCGGTCTCGGGGCGCGGATTAACCGCATGACAGCGATCCGCGACCAATTGGATGCCACCTCATATAACTTGGAGCAAAACCTCTCGGATATTCAGGATGCCGACATGGCCAAAACTATCGTGGATTTTAAGAACCAGGAGAATGTTTTCCGCTCCGCTTTGGCTGTAGGAGCTCAGATTATTCAACCGTCCCTGGTGGATTTCTTGAAGTAATGAGGGTATAAATGGTCAATTTACAGATATATCAACAGTATGGGCGAATCGGAGTAAAAACAGATCCTTTTGAGTTTATGCTTAGCATTAACCGGGCTCAATTGGATCTTAAACAAAGATCTGCACAGATCATCCCGGAGAATACTCCACTTCAGATTGATTTAGATTGGAGTCCATATTGGGAATCCATTGGATACCGGGGTCTTGAGGCCCAACAGCGCCAATTTAATGAGGATGCGAAGTTGACCGTTAAACAAGGGATCGGGCGCCGTGCGCAAGAAGGGAATGCTCTTGGGCATATCGAAAAGAGCATCTCTATCGCTCAAGTGGTGAATAATGCCCTACAACCGCCGGAAAGGGATCTGGAGCTTGTGAATATTGAACCTGCCCGTTTTTTCGTGCGCGAGGGGTCTCTTAGGTGGTCAGTAGAATTAGGCGGTGTCGTGGGAGATTATACTGCGGGTTCGGTGTCAACCGAATTTCGATACGGCAAAGTTCAAAGCTATTTGGAGCAAAAGTCATCGATCGAATATCACGCGGTGGGCGAAGTCTTTGATAGCAAAGGATAGGAGAAAGGAATATGAGTGCATTACAGGACTTAAAGCCTCAAGAGGCAGAAGAACTATATTTTTTTCCCAAAGGCCTTCCGGGTTTCGAAGAGACTCGGTATTTTCGCCTCTTTGAAGAGGACACGGCTTTAGCTCAGCTTGTTGCCGCCAATGACGAAAAGATAGGCTTCATTCTGGTGCGGCCAGAGGTGATGGATGTTGACTATGAATGGGAACTTGATCCCGAAACCAAACGAGAATTAAGATGTGGTAGGGAGTCGGACTCTCACCTGAATTTTGACGTATGGTTAGTTCTAACCTTAAATCGTCAGGATGTCCACAGCAGCACGGTAAATTTGAAAGCTCCTCTCATACTTAATCGAGAGGAAAAGGTCGGAGTGCAAATTATCCTGGATGATGAACGGTATGCGAGCAGGCAGCCCCTCGTTAAGCAGCAAGCACGGAAAGGGGCTGAAGGCTAATGCTCGTTCTGTCGCGCAAAGTTAACGAAAAAATCAAAGTCGGAGATGAGATTGAGATCATCGTGGTTGCGGTCTCAGGAGATACGGTGCGCCTTGGCATCAAGGCTCCGCCCACAATTAAGATTTTGCGCAATGAAGTATATGAAGAGGTTCAACAGCAGAACCGGGAAGCTGCTATTAATATGACAGATGCGCTGCAATACCTTGATCTAAGTGTACTGCCCGCTTTGACGAAGCCTGAGAAAGATGAATAATATGGCAGGAAAGCCCGAAATCTTGAGCAATTTAATGTAAGCAGCAGATTTACTCAGAAATTTAACGAATTTGACCTTGTTTTATTTCATAAAAAATAACGATGATTAAAGTGTAAGACGTTTTCCTTCGCCGGCGGGAGACGATATTACTAAAAAAGCGCTGCACATGGATGTGGGCGCAATAAAGTACATGGAGGGAAAAGACATGATCATCAACACCAACATGGGGAGCTTAAATGCTCAACGCAGCCTAACCGCAACCAACAACGCGATGCAACGTTCTTTGGAGAAACTGTCCTCTGGCTATCGGATCAACAAGGCGGCCGATGATGCGGCTGGATTGGCCATTTCCGAAAAGATGAGGGCGCAAATCAAAGGCCTGAATCAAGCGCAACGGAATGCTCAAGATGGTATCTCTTTGGTCCAAACCGCAGAGGGCGCACTCAATGAGACCCACTCCATCCTGCAGAGAATCCGGGAGTTGGCTGTACAATCTGCTAATGACTCCAATACTTCCACTGACCGCACACAAATTAACGAAGAAGTCACTGCATTAAAAAATGAGATCAACCGGATTGCCAGTGCCACAGAATTCAATACCAAAAAGCTGATTAATGGGTCCCTTACCGCAGGCATTGGCAAAATTCAGGTGGGTGCTAATAAAGCCCAAATTATTACTATTGCTATTGACACTATGACTTTAGCCGGCTTGTCCATCAACGGAGTTTCGGTTGGCAGTTATACCGCTGCCAATACTGCTATCGGGCTGATCAGCAAGGCGATTGACACAGTATCAACTCAACGTGCTAAATTGGGTGCCCTGCAGAATCGGTTGGAGCATACCATTGCTAATTTAGGTACCGCCTCGGAAAACCTGACAGCGGCTGAATCCCGTATCCGTGACGTCGATATGGCGAAGGAAATGTCTGAGTTCACTAAGAATCAGGTGTTGAGCCAAGCCGGTGTCGCAATGCTTGCTCAGGCTAACCAAGCCCCTCAGGCTGTTCTTAAGTTACTGGGCTAAGAAACGGCTAGCCTAATTTAGGTTCAGGCTGCATCTCATTGAGCCGGCCGGCGCTGACTGCCGGCCGGCTCCTCCTATCCTTAGGCAGGATAGCCTGATCACATCGATGTCGGGAGGGTTTGTTATGAGCAAAATCATTCCACCGGGAGGTTTGCCGCAAAATCAGATGTGGGGTTTTGATCCTTTTCCGCAACAGAAATTAGATAGTGCGAGCGAAATTTCACGTCCGAAAGTTATCAGCAAAGAAGAGGTACCGTCAGCTCGGGAGGAAGTTCCGCGGGAAGAGGTTGAAAAAGCAACCGAGAAGATGAATCGTCTGATGGGAATCATTGATAAGCGCTGGGAATTTAGCGTGCATGAACGATCACACCGGATCATGGTCAAGGTACTCAATCGTGACAGTGGGGAAGTGATTGAAGAGATCCCGTCCAAACGCATTCTGGATATGCTGGCTTCTTTCACAGAGATGACTGGAGTGTTTTTGGATAAATATCTGTAAGGGGTGATAAAAATGTCCATTAATTTGCCAGGCCTTTCAGGATATGATTTTTCGGGGATTATTTCCGGAATGGTTCAGGTATACCGACTGCCTGAGAATAAACTGAATGACCAGAAAAGCAGCCTACAAACGCAAAAGGATGCTTGGAGGGATGTAAATTCCCGACTGTTAGCGTTGGACAATACACTCACTACGCTTAAGAGTGCCTCAACCTGGACCGCTGCAACTTTAAGTTCTAGTGATCAAACAGCCATAACCGGAACAGCAGGAAGCAGCGCCACTCCTGGAATCTATACGGTTAAGGTGACCAATACCGCTAAGGCGGAAGCAGTAGTGAGTGCGGAATTTACCGATACGACCTTAGCGAGCGCGCTTGGAAGTTATACGGACTCCGGTACCTTCTCCAACTGGGATTTCCAGATTGCGGTGGGTGGGGTTACGAAATCAATTTATGTGAAGAACAGTACCACTAATCCGACCCCCGGACTTGGAGACATCCGTGATGCTATCAATAACGCTGGTGCTGGAGTTACGGCTTCATTGACCCAGACCAGTACCGGGAATTACCGTCTGGAGGTGATTTCCAATAAGACAGGATCAGCGGGCCCTGCCGATCCGATCACCTTTACAGACCCAAACTTGGTACTTAATAAAATGGGTATAGTAGATGGCACGGGGACAGCCTATGACCGCACGGCTGGGTTGACAGACCCCACGCTCGGCGGAAAAATTCAGTCGGCCACGAATGCAACGTTCACAGTCAACGGCCTGCAATATAGTAGTGCTGTAAATACGATTACCAATGCCATTCAAGGGGTAACGCTTAATCTCCTCAAGGATTCTTCCCAGTCCACGATTACCCTAGCGAGTGATCCCAGTGTTGCGCAAAAAGCAGTTCAGAGTTTTGTCGACCAATATAATTCAGTGAAATCTTTTATTGCTGACAAGCTAAGTTATGATCCCGACACGAAAAAAGCCGGCGATCTCTTTGGGGATTCCATGCTCCAAGGGATACAGTCCCGCCTGAGAACTATGATTGGCAGCGAATTTTATGCGACATCGCCTAAACTTTTAAGTGACGTAGGGATAAAGATTGTCGATAAGGAAGGAACCCTATCCTTTGACACAACCAAATTTAACGACATGCTAGCCAGTAATCCGCAAGGGGTAGCGAATTTGTTTAGTGCTCCCTATGGCGGAATTACTCCGAAAAACGACTATACCAATAAGGTCTACGAAGGGGTCGCCAACATTTTCCATGCCTACATTGACCCATTGGCCAGCTTTGTCGGACGCATTAACGATGTCCAGAATAACCTAGGCAACCAAATTAAAGATGTCGATGACCGGATTCGGAGTTTTGAGGAGCGGGCTACTGCCTATGAAGAACGCTTGAAGTTGAAATTTTCCAATCTAGAGGGTTTGCTATCGAGCCTCAATATGCAAAGCAGCTGGTTGACGAATCAAACTAATGCGTTGACTGCATCTAAGAAATGATAGGAAGAAGGAGTGTTGATGTTAAATTCACAACAGGTGCACAATCAGTACGAGGTCTATCGCCAAAGGGCCGTTGAAACTGCTTCCCCGGCTAAGTTGCTCATTATGTTATATGATGGAGCGATTCGTTTCCTGCAACAAGGGAAAGCGGCTCTGGAAGCAGGAGACTTTGAAAAGGCTAACGCCCACTTGCTTAAGGTTCAGGATATCCTGTCTGAGCTCATTGTCTCACTCGATCTGAGTCAAGGTGAGATCGCGGAAAATTTATACCAGTTGTATGACTTTTATCTTCACGAAGTAATTAAAGCCAATATAGAGAAAAAAGCTGCCTATTTAGAGCCGGTCGAGGATTTCCTGAGAGGTTATCGGGATATGTGGATCGAAGCGGCGAAGAAGGCTGGTTAATTAAGGAGCATAGCATGGAAAACGCTGAATTAGCTACTGAAGTGATGACAATCGCATCAAAGTTTATGCGTTTGGATGATGAACAAGGACTCGAAGCTGTGAGTGATGCGTTAAGTAAAATAGAACGCTCTCTCACCACGGGTGGGTTGCGGCAGGAATTCAAGATGTTGCTAGAAGAGGGATTGGTTGATATTAATTCTAAGAATTATGTCCATCTGGCTGATTTGCTCCTGTATCGAATTGTTCCTTTCATTAAACGAATACCAGAGGAAGCAATATGAAAACATTATACGAGAAAAACCTAGCGTTCTTAATCAGTCAAGGTTTTCAGGAAAAAGACTTAAAGATAGTAGAAAAGAATTCGACTTTGCAGGTATACTCTGGGGAGCGCGGTTACTATACGGCACGCAAGGCTTACGATTCACAGTCAGCTTTGCTCCATAGTGAGTATGATCCTCTATTTGAAGCCGAACAGAGTATGGTTGAGGAGGATTTCTCTCTGCAATTATCTGTATTTCTTTTTGGGCTTGGTTTGGGATATCAACTTGTGGAAGTACTCGGAAAGACACGATCGGATTGTCTCATTTTTGTCCTGGAATCAGACTGGGAAGTTATTCAGGCGGCCATGTTCGTCATTGATTTCGAGGAGATACTTGCTTCCGGACGAGTTGTCTTAGCTTTTGGCACTCCGAGTGAGATAAGACTCATTTTGGATGGCCTTTTCATCATTCTTGACGTAATGATCAAGCTTCACCATATGAATTTTGTCTATTTCGCACCAAAATATCGCTTTGAATTGGAATGGGTTCAAGAGGTGCGCCGTCTTGTCATGGATACCTTTCGCTATCATCGTCAAGCGATGGGGATTGATGTCAGTTGGCCGATTGATGGACTAAAAAACCTCACCGATCAATTGAAACCGATTCTTCGGAGTCCTTTTCCCTCGGTATGGAAAGGAAAGTGGAAAAGGCCTATCGTTATTGCGTTGGCTGGGCCGTCGTTAGCGAAGAATATTGACGTATTGAAACAATGGCAGGACAAAGTCACCATTTTCTGTGTCAATACGTCTTTTAATAAATTGCTGGATAGTGGTGTTGTGCCAGATGCTACATTTAGCTTAGATAGGACACCGTTGATTCCGGAACTACATTACGTCCGTGACGAGATACCGGAATCCATAGTATTTGTGTCTAACCCCGTCGTCGATGCTCGCTGTGTCAGCCGATTCAAACATACGATCTATGTGCTCGGTGGAGGGGAATATTATGAGAATGAATTGGCAGAAGCCTTGGGAAGTCAATGCTTGCCAGTGGGTCTGTCGGTCACCCATATGGCTTTCTCCTTCGCCCGCCATTGCGGTGCGGCCCCAATTATCTTGATTGGTCAGGATTTGGCTCTCGGAGAAGGGGGGAACACCCATAGCGAGGGCACTGTTTACGAAACCGATCGCATTGAGCGGGACAGCCCTGGCTTGGTGCAGCTTGAGGGTTATTATGGTGAAAAGGTTCCGTCTACCCTTAGCTGGAAGGCATTTCGCGATTGGTACGAAGATTTCCTGGAAAAATTTCCGACACTGCTTATCAATGCCACCGAAGGTGGGGCTAGGATCAAAGGCACTATGCAAATGAGCCTGGAAGAAACGCTGGAGAAATATGTTGGGAACGATGCCCCTGTGAAACCATCATTCAATGAATGGGTCGATGGCATGGTGGAAAAGACGGAGGCGGATTTCCTGTTGAGGCTGGGGCAAGTTGAGTCCTCCTTCGAACAACGGGTCCGTAAGCTTGAATCTCATGAGCGGGAACTGAGTAGAGCGATTATCTTATGTGAACGAATCACGGATAGCAGTCTGAACTTGACATTGAAAAAAGGTTATTTAGATAAGGTGCTTAATATCTTTAAAGATGTCAGTGCCAACGATTCATGGGTTTATTCCCTGTTTCGACCTGAATATGTCCGAATCATGTCCGAGATGGAAATTTCAAATTCGACGGAAATCATGCCGGACCTAGCCAGTAAACAGGAAGTTCTCCAGGCAGCTTTAATCAGCCTAAAGCAACTGCTTAGTGAGCTCAAGCTGATTCTTAATAAATCTCTGTCATCGATACAACTGAGACTGGAAGAGTAAGAGTAACAGAACAGTCCCGCTTTGGGAGAGGGGTTGTACGGGGTGTTTAAGGACAAAAAAATTCTAATTACAGGCGGAACCGGAACGATCGGAACAACTCTGTTAAAGGCCCTCCTTACTGAGCAGCCTCAAGTCATCCGGATTTTCAGCCGGGACGAATATAAACAGTTCCAGTTGCAACAGGCTTTCAGAGATCAGGGGAATATCCGCTTTCTCTTGGGGGATGTTCGTGATTACTCCCGTTTGCTCCGGGCCTTTGAAGGTATCGACTATGTATTTCACACGGCAGCCTTAAAGCATGTTCCGGCCTGTGAGTACAATCCCTTTGAAGCAGTGCAAACGAATATTCTTGGTACCCAAAATGTGATTCAGGCGGCACTGGAAACTAGGGTCAAACGTGTCGTCGTCACAAGCACTGATAAAGCCATCAGTCCGACCAACACGATGGGTGCTACAAAATTGATGGCTGAACGCTTAATTGCCGCGGCTGAGTATCAAAAGGGAAGTAACAAAACTTTATTTGCGGCGGTAAGGTTCGGGAATGTCATGGGGTCACGCGGATCAGTCATTCCCTTATTTAAAGAGCAAATTTTGAATGAGCGAAAAATTACGTTGACTGCCCCTGATATGACGCGCTTTATGATGACGATCTCTGAGGCTACACGGCTCACGATGGAAGCGATGAAACATTCTCAGGGGGGAGAAGTTTTTGTCTTTAAGATGCCGATCGTGCGCTTAGAGGATCTTGCTCACGTGGTTATTGAAATGGTGTGTGCGAAATATGGAATTTCCGTCAAGGACGTGGAGATTGAACAGATCGGGTTAAGGCCAGGAGAAAAGATGTATGAAGAGCTTATGACTCTGGAAGAAGCAAAGCATGCTTTTGAGTATCCACATATGTATGCCATCTCCTCCCCGTTTATCGATGCAGTTCCCAAAAATCGACCAGTGAACAAGGCCTTAGAAGCAAACTATAGTTCGGAATTTGGACAAGCTCTGAGCAGAGAAGAGATTCGGAGATTGCTGGAAGCAGAAGATTTGATCTAGGAAGTGAAGCACATGAACATGTTGGTGACCGGGGGAGCAGGGTTCATCGGGAGCTGGGTCGTAGATGGGCTCTTACAAGCAGGGCATGATGTCTGGGTTTTGGATAATTTAGCAAACGGTTCGGAGGAGAACATCCGTGAGTATTTGGTCCATCCTCATTTCAGAGGTTTTATTCAAGGGGATATTCGCAACCAGGAAATTTTAGCGGATTTGTTTCAAAATCAATTTCATGTCTGCTACCACCTCGCAGCCAGTATCAATGTGCAAGACAGTATCGATGATCCGAGGACCACGTTTGAAAATGATGGTGTTGGCACGTTTAATGTCTTAGAAGCATGCCGCCAACACAAAGTCAAAATGGTATTTATGAGCACCTGCATGGTTTATGATCGGGCCACCAATGATTCCGGCATTGACGAAAAGGCTCCGGTTAAACCGGCATCTCCTTATGCCGGTTCTAAGATTGCCGGGGAGAATCTGGTACTGTCCTATTACTACGCTTACGGCTTACCCGTCACTGTGGTCAGGCCGTTCAATACCTATGGACCGCGCCAGAAGTCATCTGGAGAGGGCGGAGTTGTCAGTATTTTTATCTCAAAAGCCCTTCAACAAGAATATCTGAATATCTACGGATCCGGTGAACAAACCCGGGATCTGCTTTATGTCGAAGACTGCGCCCGGTTTGTAGTTGCTGCCGGACTTAATGATAAAGTAAACGGGGAAATCGTCAATGCCGGTTTAGGGCGCGATATCTCCGTAAACGAACTGGCTTTGCTTATTAGTAAAGATCCTGGTTTAATCCGGGATGTTGAGCATATTCACCCGCAAAGTGAGATACCAAAGCTCTTGTGCAATTATCAAAAGGCTAAAAAGCTGCTGTGCTGGGAACCTGAAGTTACACTTGAACAGGGGATCGAGAAAACCAGAGAGTGGATTAAGCGTAGGCTTTAGTCTGAAATTTTTAGTATAAGGTTCATAGCACAGCTTGTTATTTGCTATCTCATGACGTGGAACAGAAAGAAGTGCGAATAGGTGAAAGAAAAGTTGGCAATTCATGGCGGGCAGCCGGTCCGCCGCAAGTATCTTCCATACGGAAGACAATGGATTGATGAACAAGATATTGAAGCAGTGGTAGAAACTCTAAAGGGAGACTTCTTAACTACTGGTCCGGCGGTAGAAAAATTTGAGCAGGCCATTGCCACTTATGTTGGTGCTAAATATGCAATCGCTTTTGCCAATGGGACGAGTGCTCTCCATGGAGCAGTTTATGCAGCGGGAGTGTCTGAAGGTGATCAAGTCATTACGACGCCAATGACTTTTGCTGCATCGGCTAACTGCATTCTCTATCAAAGAGGAATTCCTGTTTTTGCAGATGTAGACCAGGAAACCGGTCTTATTGACCCAGACAGGGTAGAGGAATTAGTTAATACTAAAACAAAAGCAATTATACCAGTCGATTACACCGGACGACCGGTCAATATGATAAAAATAATGGATATTGCCAAACGGTATGGGTTTACAGTTATTGAAGATGCGGCCCACGCTTTCGGTGCCAGTTATAAAGGAAAACGGGTTGGTTCCCTAGCGGATATGACCATGTTTAGTTTTCACCCTGTTAAGCACATTACAACGGGGGAAGGCGGGATCATTACTACAGATTCAGACGAGTATTATGACAGATTGTGCCATTTCCGAACCCATGGAATTGTTAAAGAAAAAGAAAAGTTGCCGGAATTTGAGGGGCCATGGTACCATGAAATGCAGGAATTGGGGTTCAATTACCGTTTAACTGATATTCAGGCAGCTTTGGGGTTGTCCCAATTACAGAGAAGTAATGAATTTATCGAACGGCGTAGGAGTTTTGTGCAACTTTATAGGGGAGAATTAAAATCTGAGCAAGGGATCATACTTCCGCCAGAAAGCGCAGAGTCATCGTGGCATCTCTTTGTGATTCAAGCTGAACTTAATAAACTTACTGTTGGAAGGAGAGAAGTATTTGAGGCTTTATTGGCCGAAAACATTGGAGTAAACGTTCACTATATTCCGGTGTATCGTCATCCATACTATCGGAATTTGGGTTATCCGCAGGGGTTATGCCCAAATGCCGAGGAGTTTTATCGCAGGATCATAACCTTGCCATTGTTCCCTTATATGACTATTGAAGACTGTAAGGATGTAATTCGAGCGATTCGGAAAGTCATTCGGCATTACCTGAGGTAAGAACATAACTTTAGCGGAGGTAAAGTCATGAGTACAATCTGTATTGTCCAAGCTAGGATGGGTTCGCAAAGATTGCCAGGGAAAGTCTTAAAAGAGATCGTTGGCAAGCCAATGCTTGAGCATATAGTTAATCGATTAAGTCAGGGATTAAGGGTCGATAAGACTGTAATTGCCACCAGTGTGGATGAAAAAGACAATCTAATTGATGATTTTTGTCATAAAAGGGGAATTGCAGTTTTCCGGGGCAGTGAGAAAGATGTATTAGACCGCTACTTCCAGGCGGCTTGTAAATATAATGCAGATATTATCATAAGAGTCACCGCAGATTGTCCGCTTATAGATTACGAGGGCATAGATATTCTGGTAGATCAACTTGTTGCAAGTAAGAAGGACTATATCGGTTTCAATGCCGAAAAATTGCCAAGGGGTTTGGCGGGAGAAGTATTTACTTTTCAGGCGTTGGCTCTTGCTCATGAGACAGCGAACCAACCATATGAGCGCGAACATGTCACGATTCATATGTATGAAAACCCAGAGAAATTTGGGCTTAAGGTTCTAGAACCGCCTTCTTGGATAGTGAGGCCCACCTACAGACTCACAGTTGATACGGAAGATGATCTTGAGCTAGTGCGGCGAGTCTATGAGATGATTCAGGCTGACATCGTAAATTTAAGGGATGTAATAAATTTGTTGGATGAACGACCTGATTTAGTCAGGATAAACAGTCACATTGAACAGAAGGACCCGAAGATCTAAATCCCCGAAAGTGATGTTATAAGGAGTGTAGGTATGTTTAGAATTGGTGGGAAAAATGTAGGTGCTGAATATCCTTGTTTGGTTATCGCTGAAGTAGGGTCAAATCATGAGGGCGATCTTGAAAAGGCGAAGACCTTAATAATGGGCGCAGCTAGGGCTGGTGCTGATGTTGTAAAGTTCCAATCTCTTTCTGCAGACGAGCTAATAAGCACAAAGAGGATGGTAAACGGCAAGTGGGAGAAGAATCCGGCTTATCAGGCAGTTAAGAAGTTGGAAACACCTAAAGAATGGTACCCTGAGCTAATAGCTAAATGCCAAGACGAAGGGGTTCTTTTTTTAAGCACACCATTTAGTTCTGAAACGGCTTTTTTCTTAAATGATTTAGGTATTCCCGGATTTAAAATTGCATCTGGCGATTTAACCCATATTCCACTAATTAGAGAAGTAGCCGAGCTCAAGAAGCCCATGATTATTTCGACAGGGGCGGCCACAATTGACGAGATTAAGTTAGCTATTAGGGCATGTGAGAGTGCTGATAATGACCAACTTGTCATCTTACATTGTGTGTCCTGTTATCCAGCTATGATTCAAGATGCCAATATTAGAGCGCTTAAAGAGCTGGAACAATTCGGGTACCCGGTTGGTTTTTCGGATCATACTCTTGGGTTTACAGTAACCTTAGGTGCGGTAGCTTTGGGTGCCAATGTTATAGAAAAACACATTACTTTTGATCGTAGTCTGCCTGGTTCAGATCATGGACATTCCTTGACAATTGATGAGTTCGCGGCGATGGTAAATGAAATTCGAAGCCTAGAATCGGCTTTAGGGAATGGGCAGAAAGTACCGGTAAAAGATGAAATTCCGGAAAGGGTGGGAGCTAGGCGGAGTATTTATGCTCGTATCCCTCTTCCTGCTGGTACCAGACTTGAAAAGAGTATGATTAAAATAGTTAGACATGCTTATGGTATCCCCCCCTATGAACTGGATAATATTCTTGGGAGGCAAACCAAACATGATATGCAGGCAGACGAGGCCTTGCAGTGGGGGGATCTTTGCTAAGGACATGTGTTTGCTTTTTGAGTAGATTAGTAGGTGGCGAAAATGAGGAACGAAATTGTCTTTTTGACTGAAGGCGGACCTGGAATAGGACTGGGCCATGTTCGACGTTGTTTGGCTATTGCTAGGGAAATGGAAGCCAGAAATAAGTTTAATATAAGCTTTTTGATTAATAACCCATCAGTCTCAGAGTTGATTTTAAAGTCTGGCTTCAAGGCTTTTTACAATAAGAGTTTGTTTATGCTCCCCAAACCTAATCAGACGATTGTAGTTATGGACCTCAAACGGGATGTGTCAGAGGAGATAAGAATAGTTAAGGCTAAAGGGGCTAAAGTATGCTTGATCGATAATTCTACGCCTGCACGTATTTTAGCTGATACAGTTATTTATCCTGTTGAACATTTAGTTGACGGATTGGATTGGGAAGGTTTTACGGGTGAGTATTTTGCAGGTGCTAAATACTTTCCCCTTAACAGGGAATTTATTGAAGATGGCTCTTCTGCACGGTATATAGATAAGGAGTCTTTTCGGATTTTGATAACAATGGGAGGCTCTGATCCGTTTAATTTGACATTAACAGTAGTGCGAGCAGTATTGCAAATTCCTTTTGTAAAAGTTAAGGCAGTGATAGGCCCAAATTTTGTACTAAAGCAAGTAGAAGATTTAATGATACTTTCAAAAAAGAACCCTGAGTTGGAAATCCTACAAAATGTGACTAACATGGCAAGAGTTATGTCCTTATCACAATTGGCAATTACTGCTTTTGGCACGACGCTCTTTGAATTGGCTTTTATGGGGTTACCGGCTATGATTTTAGGGAATTATTCAATAGACAAGGCTGAGGCGCGTATTTATGAATCGCTAGGGTGTGCCTTGTTTCTAGGTTATTACCGGGAACTTAAGGAAATTGACATCATTAAAGGAGTTAAGTTTTTAATAAGAGACGAGTATAAACTTAAAAAGATGTCCATTGCAGGAAAAACACTTGTCGACGGTTTGGGGGCTTCGCGAATTGTGGATATAATTCAAACGTAAAATTACATCAATGTTAAATAGGAAAAAACGAATATACTCATTAAGTAATTACTGAATTAAGGATAGTTAAGCAAAAATGAGGTGTGGAAGAAATATGCAAATAACCGCTGCCCAAAAGATTGTTCAGAAACTTTTAGAGAACAATGTCAAGGTTGTTTTTGAGTATCCTGGTGGTAATATTGCCCCTATTCTTGATTGCATCAAAAGGGAAAGTAACATTGACCTCATAGTAACACGTAATGACCAGGCCGCATCTTTAATGGCCGATGCCTATTCTCGAGTTTCAGGCGAAACGAGCGTATGTATGGCGACTTTGGGACCTGGGGCTTCTAATCTTATAACGGGCATTGCCAATGCCTATTTTGACTCTATTCCAGTTGTAGTTATAACGGGGCAGGTCGGACTAGACAGTTATAAGGGTTATAAAGATACCAGACAATTGGGCTTTCAGGAGATGGATATTGTTTCTATGGCTACCCCAGTGACAAAATGGTCATATTTGATTAAGAAGCCGGAGGATGTAAGCTGGGTGATTGACAGGGCTTTTCAATTGGCCAACGAAGGCCGGCCAGGTCCGGTCCTAATTGATGTACCCATGAACATTCAACGAGCCAATCTAAATGAGGAGGATCTTTTAGAAGGGATTATTAACAATATTGGAACTAGAAGGATTGAACAGAGCAAGATAGAAATTTTGGTTAAGCAGATTAATCAAGCAGAGAAACCTGTGATTATTAGCGGCGGGGGAGTTGTTTTAAGCAAGGCGGAACAGGAGCTTGCAGCTTTGGCCCAAGAATACGGAATACCTGTTGCTAACACTCTTATGGGTCAGGGAAGTTTCGATCAGTATAATGAGTTGAGTTTGGGGTTTATGGGATGCTATGGGAGTAGATTTTGTAATAAAGCTGTGGCCGAAGCAGATCTTGTAATTGGGGTCGGGACCAGATTTGATTTGAGAGCCATTGGAACCGAAGTTAAGAAGTTCTCCGAAAATAGGTTTGTGGCACAGATCGATATTGATCATTCGGAGATTAAGAATAGAGTTAAAGTTAATTTGGGAATCCAAGGGGATGCTAAAGAGGTTTTGACCCAATTGTTAGCAGCTCTCCGAAATGCCGGTATTAAGAATAATACAAGGAATTGGGTAAGAAGAATTAATAGTCTCAGGGAAGAGTTGAGTTTGGACAGTGAGTACGGGTTAAATTTGGACGGGAAATATGATAAGGTGAGACCTCAATATATAATTAAGAAGATTTCAGATACTCTAAAAGGCGAAGCTATTGTTTCGGCTGACGTGGGGCAAAATCAAATGTGGCTTGCTCAATTTATGAAATATAGGTATCCGAGGACTAATCTAACTTCAGGTGGACTTGGCACTATGGGCTATGGTTTACCAGCCGCTATAGCCGCAAAATATGCGAGGCCTGATCTAAACGTGGTCAATATTACAGGCGATGGAAGTTTCCAAATGAATATTCAGGAGCTTGCTACTGCAAAAGAATATGGTTTACCTATTAAAGTATTTATAATGCACAATAATACACTTGGCTTAGTCAAGCAATTTCAAGATAAGACTTTTATAGGAAAAGCTACTTCAACAGAATTTGGGTATAATCCGAACTTTTTGAAAATAGCAGAGGCTTATAATGCTGTTGGGTTTATTATAAGTATGCCTGACCAGATCGATTCCGTGGTTGAACAAGCCATGAGTATTACAGACAGGTCTATTATTGTTGACTGTGTAATTGACAAAGATGAAGTGGCAATACCTGAAATTGAAGGGGGTCATTATTTGAATGACCAGTTTCCATATACAAAAGAGAATTATTAGTAGCGTATAGTATCGATAGATTTAAGGGAAGATCCAGAGGATTGTAGTTATGGGAGGAATAAGATGCTGCTAGAGAACAGAGTTGCATTAATAACGGGAGCCAGCAGAGGGATCGGGAAGGCCATAGCAATAGAGTATGCCCGAGAGGGAGCTAAAATTGCTGTCACATACCATAAAAACCAATCTAAAGCGGAAGAAGTTCTCCGCTTTATTCGTAGTATGGGTGGTGAAGCTATACTTATTCCTTTGCTTGTTGAGAACCGGAATTCTGTTAAGGATGCAGTAAAGATGGTTTTAGACCAGTGGAACAGGATAGATATACTGGTTAACAATGCCGCTGTTTTAGAGCAGAAACCGTTTACAGAAATTAGTGATGAAGAATGGGATCGAATCTTGAGAGTTAATCTTAAAGGGGCGTTTATCTGTTGTCAGGAAATAGCTCCTATTATGGAGAGTCGGGGATGGGGGCGAATTATCAACATTGCATCGATTGGGGGACAATGGGGAGGAAATCTTGCGGTTCATTATTCTGCAAGTAAGGCGGGCCTAATTTCACTAACGCGATCATTAGCCCGCATTTATTCACCTAAAGGAATAACCACAAATGCAATATCCCCCGGACTAGTTTTAACAGACATGTCTTCGGGAGAACTACTTACCGAAGAAGGTAGGAAGAAAGCTTCGGCGATCCCTTTGGGAAGAACGGCTGATCCGACTGAAATTGCTCGTACGGCTGTATTTCTTGCCTCTGAGGATGCTTCGTATATCACTGGTCAAACAGTGAACGTTAATGGAGGAATGTATTTTGGATAAATTCGTCCCCAACAAAACTCTTGTTATTCTAGGTGCGGGAATCGAACAAGTTAATGCTATTCTTATGGCAAAAAGCAAAGGAATTCATGTTATTGTACTTGACAAAAACCCAAACGCGCCCGGTTTTGAATATGCCGATGAGCATCATATTATTAGTACACGTGATAAGCGAGCATTGAAAGAATTCGCTACGGTTTTCGCAGGAAAAGTTCATGGGGTTATGACTATTGCTTCTGATATTCCACACATGGTTAGTTATCTTGCCAATGAACTTGGCGTTCCTTCAAACTCACAGACTGCTGCAAACTTGGCAGTAAACAAACTGGCGATGAAATATAGGTTTAAAGATTTTGGAATTCCGGTACCTTGGTTTGAAGAAATTAAATCGATAGAAGAACTAGAGAGTGTAGTGAAAGAGCAGGGTTATCCTCTCGTTATTAAACCTATCGACAACTCTGGCGCCCGTGGAGTAATACGACTGACTCCTAATATCGATTTAGCATGGGCGTTTAATACCGCAAAAAAATATTCATTATTAGAAAATATATTAGTTGAGAAATTCGAAAATGGATTGCAAATAAGTACTGAAGGCTTAATGTGGGATGACAAGTTTTATACGACAGGATTTGCCGATCGAAACTATAAACGGCTTGAACAGTTTGCCCCATATATTGTGGAAGATGGAGGGAATATGCCTTCTGTTCTTAGCAGGGAAGAACAGGTTTCTGTTTGTAATATTTTCGAGGAAGCAGTTAGGGCCATGGGGATCGATTGGGGACCGGCCAAGGGCGATATTGTCTTAAGCGCTGAAGGGCCTAAGATTATTGAAGTAGCGGCGAGGCTAAGCGGAGGATATTTTTGTGATATAGAAGTCCCCCTTGCTTCGGGTGTTAATATTGTGGATTTGGTGATAGATATGTCGGTAGGACAAGAACCTGATTTGAATAAACTTTGTCCCGATCGTAATATAGGAGTAGCTGAACGTTTCTTTTTTCCTTCGCCTGGAAAGTTGCTTGGAATTCAAGGAGTGGAGGAAGTTAAATGTTTACCATGGGTTAAAAAGTTGGATTTGTATTATAGCTTAGGCGCTATAATTCCTCCTGTAACAAATCATCCAAGCCGCGCCGGAGTCGTCATTACGGTTGGCAGCGATTCTCAAGAGGCAGCAATGAGGGCAGAAAAAGTAGTAAATGAGCTAATTCAGTTCGAAGTTGAAGGAAGGTGAAAGATGATGCGTGTTTTAGTAACGGGAGCAGCCGGTTTTATCGGTTCTAGTCTATCAGAGAAGTTGTTGGGTCAAGGGTATGACGTCAGAGGAATTGACAGTTATACTGATTACTATGGAAGGGAATTTAAGGAAAGAAATATTGCTTTCCTTACAAAGTTTAAGAATTTTAAATTAATTGAGGAAGATATACTTACTACTGATCTTACTAAACTAACTGATGGAGTAGAGGTGATCTTTCATCTTGCTGCCCAGGCCGGTGTTAGAAGCAGTTGGGGTTCCGAGTTCAATATCTACCTCAACAATAATGTCCTAACGACTCAACGTCTTCTTGAAGCGAGCAGAAGTAGTAAAATTAGAAAGTTTGTTTATGCCTCGTCATCATCAGTTTACGGAAATGCAGAAAAGCTGCCGGTTACTGAGGGCGCCTCCACAAGACCATTTTCTCCTTACGGAGTTTCAAAGCTTGCGGGGGAACATCTTTGTTCCCTATATTATCAAAACTATGGAATTCCTACAGTTTCCTTGCGTTATTTTACGGTATACGGGCCTCGTCAAAGGCCGGATATGGCGTTTCATAAGTTTATAAAGGCTGTATTAAGCGGACAATCCATCTCGATTTTTGGAGAAGGGACACAAACTCGAGATTTTACGTTTATTTCTGATATAGTTGATGCTACATTCCAGGCTATGAATGCACCTTCCGGGAAAGTTTATAATGTTGGAGGCGGAAATAGGGTAAGTGTCTTGGATGTTATCAATCTTTTGAGAGAAATATCGGAGAAAGAAGTTAAGATTGAATTTATGCCAAGGCAAGAAGGGGATGTAAGAGACACCTTGTCAGATATTTCTGAAACGAGAGTTGATCTGAATTATATGCCAAAAGTTTCTTTGCGTGACGGGCTGCGATCCCAATTTCAATGGCAGGTTGGAATATATGAGTAAATTATATCTATATGGCATATTCCATGGCAATTTACAATTTTCAAGTATCCCATATGAACAGTATTCTACAATTTTAGAACGCTGTTATCTCCCTGTCCTAGATATTGCAGAGGAGTTAAACTGTCCCTTGGGTCTCGAATTTCCTGGATATTCACTGGAAGTGCTGGAGCGGCTTGACCAAACATTTGTCCATAAATTAGCAAAAGGCTGGAGCGAAGGAAAGTGGGAAATAATCGGCTCAGGATACTCTCAAGCAATTTTTCCATTAATTCCAGCAGAGGTAAACGCTTTTAATCTAAAAGTGGGAAATGAAGTCTACCAAAGCAGATTGGGAAGGATACCGCGAGTGGCGTATATTAATGAACAGGTCTTCGCGGAGGGGTTAGTAAGACTTTACCAAGAAGCAGGGTACGAAGCGGTTATTATGGACTGGGATAATGCAGCCATAGCCGGTGGTTTAACGCGTGAAATTGCATATCTACCAAAAATCTTGAAAGGTACAAGTAATGATGTTATTCCAGTTATATGGAATAGTTTTATTTCTTTTCAACGCTTTCAGCGTTATATCCATGGAGAGATAGGACTCGGTGAGTATAAGGAATATTTATTGGGACATCTTTCTCCGTTAGAAGACAGGGTACTTCCGTTTTACGGATCAGATTGGGAGATATTTGACTATAGACCTGGAAGCAAAGATCCCCTCTACTTGAATTCGTTCATTGCCGGTAACAAAAGTAGTGAGATTAATAGGTTAAGGGAAATGTTAAAGGATTTGAAAGAAGATGAACGCTTTGAAATAATCGCGCCTTCTGAGGTTTTGAAAGTTTCAAATCCAAAAGGTCTTGTTTCTGCTTGTTCTGCAAGCCATCCTATTCCTACAAAAAAACAGGCAAAATACAACGTAACCCGTTGGGCTGTGTGCGGAAGAGACAACACAAAAATCAATACTGAGATGTATAAGACATTTTATCAAATGAAACGAATAAAGGGATTAAAGACATTTGGTAATATCGAAGCGGGTTATTCCAACAAACAAATGAGGGAATTGAGCTATGTTTGGGGAAGCGATTTCCGAACATTTACTACAGAAGAAAAGCATCGACTGCTTCATCATAAAATGGGAGAGTTATGTAATCACCTGGAAAGACAAGAGAGAGAGTTGCACGAAGACTTAGCACCGGTAAAAGGATTGCTTATTATTAACCCGCATGATTTTCCATGGGAGGGGTTACCACTTCAATTGACGGTGGAATTTGTTCCAGGAATGCTATTTGAGCCTATTGCACTGGTGTTGGAAGGACAACCTGTCCCAACCCAAATTGAGCATAAAGAACATTATCGGGATGGCAGCTTACGCAGAGTTACTTTGGTAGCCAATCCATATATCAATGCTCATGAAAGTTTAAGGGGTAAGATTGTTAACCAAGATACAAATACCAAAATGATTAATTTAGAGTGGACTTCTGTTATGGAAATTAGAACCCCTTCAGTGAATGCCGTTTTTTTGCCAAACAAGGGTGGGGCTCTTAAAGAAGTAGTTTTTCCGAATGTTTATCCTGATCCTTTGGTAGGCACGATATCTCATGAATACTATGGTCAAGCAGATTTTTCGACCGATCAGTTTACCGGTAACATGATTATTTTTGACCGCTCCCGAGGAAAGGTTACTGATCTCCAGCAAGTAAAATTGATGACGCCAATTAATCAAGAGTTATTTCCTATTCGGATTCCCATTGTAACTAAATTACAAACACCTGTCGGTGAACTTTGGAAAAGGTTTTATGTCTATCAGGATTTGCCTAGGATAGATTTTCAATATGATTTTAGGTTCCAAAATTTAATGCCCCTTTCCATGCGTTTAGGGATAGTTACCGTAAACCCGGAATCTTTCAAACGGGGAGACATGTGTTTGTCGACTGTTAACGGGGGGAATGACGTTGAAACATACTCTCTTGCCGGTGAAAACTTGAAACAGAGTGAATCCGTTGATCCACGTGTTTCTTCAAGGCACTGTCTCGGGTCAACCGAGGGTTGGGTTTATGCGGGTGATAGCGAAAAGGGTGTAGGTATCATTTCGCAAAATAGTTCATTGTATTCCGTGCCGCTCATTGATTACTATGATACACTAAAATCATTTTATTTGAGGGTTTATCACACTCTTTGTGAAAACGATGAGACCAGTTTCCAATTTTGGCGCGGACATAGTCGATATAATTTGACAGTTGTCGGATCACAAGGAGAAATTGATAAGGTTAGAATCCACGGTATCCAAACCAACCAAGGTTTGATCGTGTTAACAAAAGAATATGCGCTCACTTGAAAGAGGAGGGTTTGAAATGGAAAAGATAGGGATAATCGGGGGAACAGGATATGTAGGGTTGGTGACAGCGGTAGGGCTGGCGATTCTAGGTCATCAGGTTGTTGCGGCTGACATCAATAAAGAAAAGGTTCGTGTTCTTCAGGAAGGGAAAACTCCTATCTTCGAAAATGGATTGCAGCCTTTGCTGGAAAAGGCTATCAGCGAAGGACGCCTCTCGTTTACTACTGATATTTCTCAGACGATTCGAGATAATGATATATTGTTTGTAGCTGTAGGCACACCTTTAGGGGGAAATGGTGAGGCAGACCTAAGTCAAGTTATAAAGGTTGCGGAGACCTTAAGCGCAAACCTTTCAAATTATAAGATAATAGTAGTAAAGAGTACTGTACCAATCGGGACATTTGACATATTTTCGGGACTCTTGAAGAAAAGAGGCAAGCGCGAGGATAAGGATTATGCGTTGGTATTTAATCCTGAATTCTTACGGGAAGGTGAAGCTGTTTATGACTTTTTTCATCCGACACGGGTAGTTGTAGGAGCCCAGAACGAGGCTGTAGCAAAGAAAGTTGCAAATCTTTTTATTGATATTGAGGCACCATTTATTTTCACCAATATTAACAGTGCGCAAATGATCAAATACGGATCAAATGCTTTTCTGGCTGCGCGCATTTCGTTTGTCAATGAGTTAGCAAATATCTGTGAAAGGGTAGGGGCCGATATAAAGGTTGTTGCTGAAGGCATGGGATTTGATTCTCGAATAGGTAAAGGGTACCTGAATGCTGGAATTGGTTTTGGAGGTCCGTGTCTTGGCAAAGATCTTAACGCCTTAATTAAAATGGCGGAAAATGTTTCTTATGATTCAAAGTTTTTTAAGGCTGTTATCGAAAAAAATCATGATCAAGTCAAAAGTATCTTGAAAAAGATAAGCCTCGCAGTTGATGGGTTCTTGTTGTATAAAAAAATAGGAGTTTTGGGTCTTAGCTTTAAGGCAGGAACCAATGATGTTAGGACTTCATTAGGCATGAAAGTCGTGGCTGAGCTCCTTGATGAAGGAGCTCAGATCAATGCATATGACCCCCAGGGAATGGAGGAAGCAGCACCCTTAATGCCAAATGTTAAAATGTGCGATTCCCCTTATGAAGCGGTGTCGGATTGTGATGCAGTTGTCGTTCTTACCCCATGGCCGGAATTTGTGAAATTGGATTGGGATAGAATTAAAACGGAGATGAAAGGTTCGTATGTAGTTGATGCTGTGAATATTTTAGAACCGTTCGGTATGAAGGAAAGTGGTTTTCAGTATGTGGGGGTTGGTCGTGGACAAGATAAATCGCTTTGATAATCTTGAAACCAGTCGATTATAAGTTCAGGAAAATAGTTTATCCTTGTTAAGAAAGGGAGGAACAAATGAATCTCAAATGGAATAAAATCAATTCTTTTTCGGGTAATCGGACCTCACCTTTGTTAAGCTATTATCGTCCATGTCCAGTCTGTGGTTCAACACAGTCAAGGACAATTTGGTCAACCGATAGCTTTCAGTTTTTCTCAGATGACATCGACGTCCACAAACGCATAGATTTAAGGGTTCATCTGTGTTCGAGGTGTTTTGCCCTCTTCCTAAATCCTTGTTACTCAAATTTTGGTTTCAAGGAACTTTTTTCCGAAGCCGGACAATCGTACGGCTCTTCCGATCTTAGGCCCAGTGAGCAACTGCAGTGGTTATCTGAAAGAGGCTTATTGCAGTCCAGTAACGCTGTCTTAGATGTTGGGTGTTTTGATGGGCGTTTTCTAGCCCTTCTTCCTCCAAGTTTGAAGAAAATCGGTGTAGACATTGATAAAGGAGCAATTAATAGAGGTAGAGAGGTCTATGCCCAAAAAGGGATTGAGTTTATTTTAGGTGATCTAGAAAGCTTCCGATTTGGAGGGAAAGTGGATTTAATCCTCATGTTCCATGTCTTAGAGCACCTTGCAAATCCTGTGGCTGTGTTGCGTAACTTGCGGTCCATGTCTCATAAAGACACTGTATTAGTATTAGAAGTCCCGATTTTGGAAAATGGTATGACTAATGATATAAATGGTTTCTTAAGTGTGCAACACATGACTCATTTTAGCAAGAAGAGTTTGGAGAATTGTCTTAGGGCAGCTGGGTGGGATGTGATAGAATGTCAAGAACAAGATGCTTATAATGGCTACCGTGTAATGGCTAAGATAACTAATAATATGTTTAAGATTCAGGCAGATAGGTCAGATTTATCATTCCTATATGGATATCTTTCATCGTGGTATGAAGCTCTACAGAAAGTGGAGTCCATTGTTAAAAATATCAAAGATGATAGACTGGTAATCTGGGGTGCGGGTTTGCATACGGAGTTTCTTTACCAAACGACTTCTCTCTTTCAGCCCCGGAATCGAGAATATGTTATTGTCGACAGCGATCCTTTAAAGCAAGGTAAGTCCTGGCGAGGGATATCAATTCATAGCTCAGAAGTATTGGCGGAGGAAGATCTCACAGGAGTGCAGATTCTTATTTCCAGCTATGGTAGTCAAAATAAAATATTAGAAGCGATTAATGAGATATCCAAAAGACCGCCTAATGTTATTACTCTTTATGAACATTTGAGGGTTTATTAAAAGTGTTCTATTTTTAGAGATAATGAATTCCCAGGATATGATGGAGGGAATGCGTATCCGAAACTTAGAGGTAAAGGAAGAGAGATGCTGTGAATCCAAAAATTGAGTCACTTACGCACAAAATTACTGAAGCTATCCGGGAAATAATTCCACTATATGAGGAGATTCTTAACATCACGCTTAGTTTGGACGG
Source organism: Paradesulfitobacterium aromaticivorans (assembly GCF_054657415.1). NCBI lineage: Bacteria > Bacillati > Bacillota > Clostridia > Eubacteriales > Peptococcaceae > Paradesulfitobacterium > Paradesulfitobacterium aromaticivorans. The sequence goes on from NZ_BAAHYT010000010.1 coordinate 1,824,740, forward strand.
GCTTACCATCGATGACAGCATCGATACATTTAGCACAAGCTTAGAGGAACGACAGAAACTGATGGTGAGGATAGACACCGCTGCTGCACTAATCTCCGAGTGGAAGGTAGAAATTTGTAATCTGGCAGAAATAAAGGATTTTGCTTTGGAAAAGCTAAGCCAACATCTGAACGAGAATACCCTGCAGGAATTGGTAGCAGAGTTTGGACGTGTGGAAAAGACCATCCAGGAGATCCGGGAGCGGGACGAGAAGCTTAAAGATCTCGTCGCTATGAGTAAAAATGAGACCCTGCTGGCTCTTCACCGCCTGCATTCGGGTACCAAAGCCAGAAATGCCTATTCAAAAAAGGCAGTGCCGGAGCCTCATTTCATTGACGGCGAAAAATGAGCAACCGAGCCAACAAGAATGGAGCAAGTTCAATGAAAGTTGCAATAATCAAGTCCTCGGGGGTTATTGCCCCTTAGGTAATTGGACGGATATATTAAGGCCTTTCAGGCTGCCCAAAACCAAGTATTAGCTCTAACGGTTGGACAAAGTTATGAACGATCCGAGTCGGAAAAACTAAATGATTTTCAGCCGGATATCATTCTTGCTTATGGGTAAGGGATTGGGGTTCCATATGCTATAATGGAGTCTGAGAAGGCATTTGATGAATGGAGGTGGTGTTGGGCAAGATTCCACTGGCTACCATTCGGGAATTGGCAAAGGAGCTTGAGATAAACATTCAATCAAAAATGGGAAAATTTTATATTGAAGGGGGTTTCGTTCATGGAAACAGATGAGAGTGTTTTGTGCGGTAAGTGTATCTATTGTGGTACAACCGAAAATGTCCATGCGTTCTGTAAGACTCAACACAGTGAAAGCGAGGAAAAAAAAGTCTGTTATTGCGTCTGCCCTGATTGTGTTGAACATATCGAAAAGAATCTGGAACCGAATGTCCCTTGTGAAACCTGTGAAATCTGTGGTAAAGAAACAGAAGTATTCGCTTTCTGTTCTTATGCCCCTACTGATGAGGGAACTCCGGAAAAAGTTTGCTACTGTGTCTGTCCGGACTGTGTGGAAAAGCTCCAGGACAAGGTCTTCGATTATTATGAGGAGGTCTTAAACCAAGGATATACCCCGGTCAAACCCGAGAAGAAGTAAAGAGTGTTCGATAGTCTCTTTGTCTTCTAAATGAACGGTCACACGTTCACACTTCCATGAATGTGGTATAATATGGGAAGATAGGGAGGGAGGAATCGGACGTTCCCGATATTTCCATTTGCACAAAGGAGCGTGTTTTTAATGCCATTACCACAAGAAGGAAGAAAATACACCTACGCAGACTACCTAACCTGGCCAGAAAACGAAAGATGGGAGATTTTAGACGGAGTACCCACTATGCAAGCAGCTCCAACTTGGCAGCATCAGGCCATATCGGCAGCCTTGCTTGCGCAGTTTTACAATCACCTATTGGGGAAGCCGTGTCACGTGTTTGCCTCCCCGTTCGATTTGAGGCTACCGGATGCGGACGAAAAAGATGAAGATACCACATTTGTGGTGCAGCCAGACATTATCGTTATTTGTAACAAAGAAGGGTTAAGAGGAACGGGGTATTACGGAACGCCAGCCCTTGTCATAGAAATCTCCTCCCCTTCCTCTTCCAGGTCCGATAAAATATCCAAATTCAATCGCTATGAAAAAGCAGGCGTTCAGGAGTACTGGATTGTAGAGCCAGAAGGAAAGATTGTCAACGTCTTTGTGCTTCAAGATAATAAGAGGTATGGAAGACCGGAGGTCTATGCAGAGGAAAATCAGATTATCGTCAACGTCTTGCCTGATCTGGCCATCGATTTGACATCGGTATTTGCAACCATTTGAACATTATGAATTTTGTTCACAGGGTCGCCCTCCGGCACCCTGTTTTATTATTGCCCAAAAGTCCTAGGCCTTTTCTCGCATGCACCTGTTTACAGGATTTGTCCGGAAATGCTACTATGAGAAAGGAATTGGATATCTATGAAACTTTTATCACTTATTCAGAGGAATTCAAAAAAATATGGCGAAATAGTAAACGAATTGGTCTACCCTAAAACAAGTCAATTCCTGAGTGAAACAAGAATACGATACATATGAAGCGTACATAGGACATGCACGGTACTGATATGAATCTTAAGTAAGGTTGAAAGATAGGGGTGGGGTAAAAAATGAGCGAAGACGATTCCAAGACCCAAGGAGTCGATATCGGGGAATTCCTGGAATTTTACCTACTCGATTCGCAAGAACAGATAGAGAGGCTCGGGGCAGGGCTGTTGCAGTTGGAAAAGGAAGGGACTAACATCAGTCTGATCAATGACCTTTTCCGTTCTGCCCACAGCCTTAAAGGAGCTTCAGGGACGATGGGCTTCACCCCGATTGTGGCTCTTACTCATGCGGCGGAGGATTTGCTGGATCGTTTGCGGCAGGGGAAAATGGAAGTGTCGATGGATATGATCGACATCCTGCTAGCGGTGACCGATCGGGTGCGGGCGATGCTGGGCCAGGTCGAGCAGCGTCAGGATATCGATACCGAGTGTGACGATTTGGTCCAGGCTATGAAAGCCCTCATGAGCGGAGAGGGATTAAGCGCAAAAAGTGATGCCGGTGTTGCAGCACGCGGGGCCGGGTCAGCAGCAAGCAGCGCCGGGACAACAGGGACAGACGGCAAAGAACAGGAAAACTCTGAGGGGGTCAGCTTTACCCCACGGGATTTTGCTCTTTCTTCTTCCGAATGGGAGAAGCTTCAGAATGCCCAGATTATGGGACACGGAACCTACCAGGTTGATGTAACTCTTGCCGTCAACACTCTCATGAAAGCAGTGAGGGCGGTAATGGCTGTGCAGCGTACGGAGAACGTGGGCAGTGTGCTTAAAATTATGCCGAGCATGGAAGACCTGGAAACAGGGAACTATGACGGGTTTTCTTTGCTTGTCATAAGTGATGAACCACCTTCTGAGATTAGCGAAGAAATCCTTGGTGTCTCGGAACTAGTGGAAGCAGTAATACATCCCTATCCGGCAGTGGAAAAATTAAAAAGTGCCCATGCATCCAGGCGCGAGGCTATTTTGGAAAGTAATCCGGGAGCAGGTGGAACTGCTGTGGCCAAAACAGCATCCGGTGGACGTCCGGAGGGAATACTTGCGCAAGCAGCCAGTGAGCAGGCTCCGAGCTCTGTGTCCAAGGGGCAAAGTGCTGGAGTGGCTGGGGGGACTGCTGCCGGAGAAGGGAATGCGCAAGTCCACACGATCCGCGTTGATACGGTTCGGATGGATAATCTCATTAACTTAGTCGGGGAGATGGTGATTACCCGTACCCGCCTGGTGCAGATTGGGCTTGACCTTAAAATCGAGCATCGTATGGACCCCTTAGTTAATAACCTAAATGAGACTAATGTTTATTTGGGCCGCTTGATGAACGATCTCCAGGAAAGTGTCATGCGCCTGCGGATGGTGCCAATCGGTACCGTCTTTAATCGGTTTCCACGCTTGGTGCGTGACCTTTCGCGCAAGACTGGTAAAGATATCGAACTTGTGCTTAAAGGGGAAGACACTGAACTCGATAAAACAGTGGTCGAGGTCATTGGGGATCCCTTAATGCACCTCATCCGCAACTCGGTCGACCATGGGATTGAATCCCCTGAAGAACGGCGGGCGGGGGGCAAACTAGAGTCAGGGCACATTACGCTTGATGCCTATCACGAAGGGAACCATATTGCTATTTTAGTATCTGATGACGGCACGGGGCTTCCTTTGGATAAGATCCGCCGGAAAGCGGTTGCCAGAGGGATGATCGGGGAGAGAGAAGAACTCTCTGACCGTGATATTGCCAATCTTATTTTCCTGCCAGGCTTTAGCACTGCCGAGAAGGTTACAGATATTTCCGGACGCGGTGTGGGTATGGATGTTGTTAAAAAAGCCTTGAACAATTTGGGCGGTATGATTGACATCGACACCCACCGGGGTCAGGGAACGACCTTTACGATCCGGCTTCCGCTCACTTTGGCTATTATTCAGGCCTTGCTGGTAGAAGTAGGGGATGAAATCTATGCCGTTCCGCTTTCGTCTGTGCTTGAGACCCTCCTGGTCCGACGCTCTGATATCAAGACTGTCGGGGGACTGCCCATGGTGCAGTTGCGTGGGAACACCTTGCCTCTGATCTCCCTGCAGGAAAAATTCGATTTGCCGAAGCAGGAAAATCCAGGCAGTGAGGTCTTCGTGGTCGTTGTCGGCTTAGGGGAAAAGTCCATCGGCCTGGTAGTGGACGGTTTGCGAGGACAGCAGGAAATAGTGATTAAATCTTTGGGAGATCTCCTTAATAACTTGCCTGGTATTGCCGGGGCCACAATCCTCGGGGACGGCAAAGTGACCTTGATCCTCGATATCGGATCCTTGATTCAGGATCTATTAGTTATGCGCAAAAGCTAATATAGAGGAGGTTTATATATGGCGGAAGAACAACTGGTGACCTTTGGTCTTGGCTCAGAGGAATTTGGCGTTGACATTATGCTCGTTCAGGAAATAATCCGCATTCCTCCACTTACGAGGGTTCCCAAAGCTCCTCCTTATGTGGAAGGAGTGATAAACTTACGCGGTAATGTAATTCCTGTGGTCAGCCTGCGCAAGCGCTTTGGCATGGATAAGGCTGAAGAGACTGACTTAAGCCGGATTATCGTTTTACAGGTTCAGAAAAAAGTCTTTGGTATCAGGGTTGATGCTGTTACGGAAGTTTTGCGCCTTGATACCGCTGCGATCGAACCGCCGCCGTCGGTGGCTCTGGGTATGGACTCGCAATTCATCCGTGGGGTGGGCAAAATCGGAGAACGCCTACTTATTCTCTTAGACCTCGACCATATCATGGGCGGGGAGATGAGCCATGAGTTTAGTGCCTGATTCCCGGATTGGCGTACTAATTGTGGATGACTCCCCCTTCATGCGCTTGACGATACAGAAAATCCTTAGCCAAGATCCTGGAATTAAGGTACTGGATACAGCGAGGGACGGGCGCGAAGGAATTGAAAAATTAAAAGCTCTCAAACCTCAAGTTGTGACCATGGATGTGGAAATGCCGGTGATTGACGGCTTGCAGGCCTTAGACGAGATCATGCGCTGGCAACCGACGCCGGTGATTGTCCTCAGTTCCCTCACAACTCAGGGGGCTGAAGCCACGCTTAAAGCCCTGGATTTGGGTGCTTTTGATGTGGTGGCTAAGCCTTCCGGAAGACCGGGGGCAGATTTGCAAGCTCTGACGCAAGAGTTACTTGATAAAATTAAAGCTGCAGCCGGAGTTAATTTAGCTCGTCTACGGCAAAGAGGTTCGACGGTAAGTGCAACTGGTGCGAGCACTACAGTGCGACCATTGGGTGCCGGAAACACATCCGCCAAAGGAGCAGCTACAGTCGGGTACAAGGGTGCTGCCGCCGGATCAGATATTGTGAAACCCGCTGTTGAGGTACCGAAGGGGGGAAGTGCTCAGACGATTCGCGCGGCAGAGCGAACATCTTGGCCCAGACATGTGCCGGAAATCGTGGCTATTGGCACTTCAACCGGAGGGCCTTCCGCTCTTCAGGCAGTTCTGCCTCAACTTCCGGGAAATTTCCCGGTGCCGGTGATTGTGGCTCAGCATATGCCGCCAGGCTTTACTGCGCCCTTGGCCGAAAGACTCAACACCCTGTGTGCTCTCGAAGTTAAGGAAGGGATAGCAGGGGAAGTGTTAAAGGCCGGCAAAGTGTATATCGCTCCGGCCGGCAAACAGATGCAGGTGCAGCGTCGCGGGGGCCAGCTTGTCCTTCAGATTACGGACGAGTCCCCGATAACTACGCTCTACCGGCCTTCGGTGGATGTGATGTTTTTCTCCCTCGCCAAGGAAGTGGGCAAAGGGACACTGGGCGTAGTCATGACCGGGATGGGGAATGACGGGATGCGCGGGATGCGCGAGATTAAAGCTCTTGATGGGTTTGCAATTGCCGAAGCCGAGGAAACCTGCGTGGTTTACGGCATGCCCCGAGCTTTGGTCGAAGCAAAGCTAGCTGATCGCATCGTCCCGTTGGGGGAAATCGGGAAAACCATTACAGATTGTGTCCTAAGGAGGTAAGTAAGCCTTATGGGGGTTTTTCAAGCGATTGATATCAGCGCGTCCGGCCTCACGGCCCAGCGCCTGCGTCTGGACCTCATTGCCAATAATATTGCGAATGTCAATACGACACGAACCGGACAGACTACCGCTGGCGGCAACCCTATTCCTTACCGGCGGCAAGTGGCCGTATTTGTGCCACGCCCGCCAGAGACAGGTTTCGCCCAAGTTTTTAGGGAAACCATGAACCGATTTGGTCAGGCTTCTACATCCCTGACTGCTGCATCACCAGCGGGTAACGGAGTGCAAGTGGCAGCAGTAAGTGAAGATGAAGCCCCGTTTCGCCTTGAGTACAACCCAGATTCCCCGGATGCGGCCACAGTGGCGGAAGCAGGGATACCGGCAGGTTATGTCAGGTTGCCCAATGTTAATATCGTGACGGAAATGGTGGATATGATCTCCGCCTCGCGTGCGTATGAAGCCAATGTCACTGCGCTTAATGCCAGTAAGTCGATGGCCTCTAAGGCCTTAGAGATCGGAAGGGGGTAATTAAATGAGCATTAACGGGATTTTGCCGCTCTCCCCTCTGCCGCCCATCGGGCAAACAGGGGAAACCGCCGCAGTTAAAACTCCGGTTCTGGGGAACGGCGCAGCCAAAGCAGGTGTGGATTTTAGCAAGTTCCTGCAGGAAGCCATTGACCAGGTAAATGCTCTTCAACAAAACGCGGAAGCTGCCAGCACCGGTTTAGCAACTGGGAAAATTCAAGATCTGCACACGGCTATCATCGCCTTGGAAAAAGCGAGCCTCTCCATGTCCCTCACTGTCGAAGTGCGCAATAAAGTGCTCGATGCTTACCAGGAAATGATGCGGATGCAGATTTAGTTATTTATGTCTTCAACTTTGTATACGGATGCCTCTCGTTTTTTGAGTAGGGTACAAACGAGGTAATTTTTTCCTAAAAGTTCTAGAAAGGAGGAGCACAATGGATTTTTCTTGGGGTGGGATGCAAAAATCAGTGCGCGAGTTTTGGCAAAAGCTTTCTCGCCCGCAGAAGATTATTACAATCGTTGCTCCTCTGCTGGTGGCAACAGCTTTATTCGGGCTTATTATCTGGGCCGGTCAGCCGAACTATGTCTCTATTTATAAAGGGACAGAAGCGGAAGCAGGAGCTATCAGGAATAAACTAGTGGATCTTAAATTCAAATACCAGTTGGCTGACGGCGGCACTAACATTTTAGTGCCTCAGGCTCAGGCTGCTGAAGCCAGGCTTCAGCTTGCGGTAGCAGATCTGCCGCAAGGGAGCAAGTTCAGTTACGACTACTTAAATCAAATGCGCATCGGGGAGACTGACGCTGACCGCAAGCTGCGCCAGCTCCTGGGACTGCAAAATGAACTGGAAACCACAATTAAGACTCTGGCCGGGGTGCAGGACTCCAGGGTGCATATCGTGATGCCTGAAAAATCCCTGTTTGTAGAAAATGAGAAAAAAGCGACAGCTGCGGTTACCCTTAAACTTGCTCCCGGGACTAAACTGGGGGATGATCAAATCCGCGGGATTGCCAATCTCATGGCGGCTTCGGTCGAAGGACTGGAAATGCAGAATGTGACTGTTATGGATACAAACGGGAGCGTGCTTTCAGATGTCCTGGGCAACAGCAATGATCCTAACCGCCTGACCGGCACCCAGCTTCAGCTTAAGCAGACAGTGGAAAACAATATCCAGAAGTCTGTGCAAAGCATGCTCGACCGCGTCTTCCCGGGACAAACGGTGGTGCGCGCAAATGTCACATTGAATTTTGACCAGGTCTCAGTAAAAGAGCAGCAACACGGACCCGGAGCGGTCGTGAGCAAGGAGACCTCCACTGAAACGAGCACGAATGGCTCAGCCGTAGGAACTGTTCCGGGCCCAAATACCAATATTCCGGGTTACCCCGCTCCTACTGCTTCCGGTACGCCTTCCAGTTCGAATAGTTCGAAAACTACGGAAAATTTCCAGGTAGATGTTACCCAGACAGAAAGAATCATTAATCCGGGTTCGATCTCTCGCCTTTCAGTTTCCGTTATGCTGGACGGGGAGACGGTGACCCAGGCCCAAGCGGATCAGATCAAAGAAGTGGTGGCTTCGGCAGCCGGAATCGATGTTAACCGCGGGGATCAGATCCAGATCGCGGCTATCCCGTTTGACAAGCAATCCCTGATGGCGGAAAAGGCTGCTATGGCGCAAGCAGAGCAAAAACAAAAAATTCTCACCTACGCTGAACTTGGAGCCGGGGTGTTGTTAGGTATTCTCTTTCTGTTGATCCTGTGGCGCGCACGCTCCAAGTATAGGCAGGGAGGATCCTTAGCCCTGGCCGGGTCATTTGAGCCTGTGCCCTTGGCGGCGGCGGAAGAACTTCTGCTGTCTCAGAGACAGGCGGAAGCAGAGGCTAAGTTTAAAATTGCTCAGAAACAGGCTAAGAGTGCCGATGAGATCGAAAAGCAAAAAGTGAAAGAAGCCGTTGAACTATATACGCGCAATAATCCGGATGAGGTTGCTCGCTTGGTTAAAACCTGGCTGTCGGAGGACAGATAGATGGCACAAGACTTAAACGGTATCCAGAAAGCTGCTATTCTCCTGATTACGCTGGGTCCGGAACATTCGGCGCGCGTAGTGCAGCATTTAAGCGACTCTGAGATTGAACAACTTACTTTGGAGATGGCAAATATCCGCAAAATCGCCCCGGAAAGCCGCAACCAGGTGATTGACGAATTTCATCAGATGTGCATCGCCAATGATTATATTGCCCAGGGAGGGATTGAGTACGCCCGAGATGTCTTAGAACGGGCTTTGGGGGAACAGAAAGCATTTGAGATTATTACCCGTCTTTCTTCTTCCTTGAAAATGCGGCCCTTTGACATGGTGCGCCGTACCGATCCCAAGCAGCTGCTCACGTTTATTCAGGGGGAACACCCGCAAACTATTTCCTTAATAATGTCCCACTTGCCGCCGGACAAATCAGCCATCCTGATTTCAAGCCTGACTCCGGAGCGCCAGGCGGATGTGGCCAAACGCATGGCTTTGATGGGGCGGACCAGCCCGGACGTGCTGAAAGAGATTGAAAAGGTGCTGGAGAGGAAAATCTCGAGTCTGGCACCCCAGGATTACTCCAGTTCCGGCGGAATTCAGAGTGTGGTTGATATGCTTAACCGCGCTGATCCGGGGACCCTTAAGAATGTGATGGACACCTTGGAAATGGACGATCCGGATTTGGCCGAGCAAATCAAGAGGCAAATGTTTGTGTTCGAAGATATTGTTATACTTGATGACCGCGGTGTCCAGTTGGTGTTGCGTGAAGTGGAAACAAAAGACCTGGCCTTGGCTTTAAAAGGATCGAACCCGGAAGTTTCTCAGAAAGTGCAGTCCAATATGTCAGCGCGGGCGGCCCAAATGCTCAAGGAAGATATGGAATTTATGGGTCCGGTGCGCTTACGCGATGTAGAAGATGCTCAGCAGCGCATCGTAAAGGTTATCCGCAAGCTCGAAGAAAGCGGTACAATAGTTATTTCCAGAGGTGGTAGCGATGAAATCATTTACTAGTCAGCGGGTAGTAAAAAGCTATGCGGTTGAAGTCTCCGCTCCCAGGATGCTGGATTGCCAAGTTGACGCCTTTCGATCCCTAATGTCCCATCTGACAGTGGTTACGGTGGACGAAGATAAAGAAGTTCTGAGGGCCGTGAAGAATGAAGATGATCCTGAGAAGCAGGATGGTGCTCAGAGCGTAGAGCAGGCTAAGGCTGCAGAGGAAGCAACGGCGATTATAGCCAAGGCGCGCGCAGAGGCTGCAGAGATTCGCCGCCAGGCCGAAGAGGATGGAGCGGCAATCCTAGCCAAGGCCAGGGCAGAGGAAGAAAGCCTCCGCCTCCAGCTTGAAGCGGATGTGCGGTCAGAGGTATTTCCCCAGGCGCAGCAGGAAGGGTATGAAGAGGGAGTGCGGGCGGGGAGAGAAGAGGGTGCGAACTTGCGGGCTGAGGCCTACGCGCTCCTGAGTCTGGCGCAAACAGCACTAGAAGCAGAATATGTTAAAGCTGATGAAGAAATCTTGCACCTGTCAATCTTGATTGCCGAGCGCCTGGCGCGGGCCGCGTTAAATATAGATCCTGCGCGCTTGGTGGCGATCGTGAGAAATTTGAGCCTTTTACCCCAGGAACGGCAGGGATGGAGGCTTCATCTTTCAACCGCAGATGCTGATTGGATACAACGATTAGAGCCGGGTGAATTGCCCTGTCCGTGGGTTGTGGATGAGAGCCTGCATAGAGGAGACTGTGTGCTCGAATGCCAGGAGGGAATTTTTGATGCCAGGGTAGCAGCCCAGCTTGAGAGATTGGAAGAGACATTGCGGGAGGAACTAAGACGTGGGACAGTGGCAGAGGCTGGCTCGGATAGCGGAGAATAGTGAAACAATACTCTCACTGGGCCAGGTTGCGAAGATCGTGGGTCTGATGATTGAGTCTGCAGGGCCGCGGGTCAGTGTGGGGGAGTATTGTCTCATCCGGACGCGCGCCGGGCGGGATATACCGGCAGAGGTAGTAGGTTTTAGAGATACTACCACTTTGCTTATGCCCCTGGCCGAACTGGAAGGGATAGCGCCGGGGGACAAAGTAGTACCCCAGCGCCACCGACTGGCTGTGTCTGTAGGGGGGAACCTTTTGGGACGAGTCTTAGATGCCCTGGGACGACCGCTTGATGGGAAGCCCTTGGCCTGTGAAAGGGTGTACCCTTTACAAAACGCCCCGCCCAATGCCCTCTCCCGACCTCGGATTAAAGAGGAGTTAAGCGTGGGGGTGAGAGCGCTTGACAGCTTGCTTACGCTCGGACGCGGGCAACGGATGGGGATATTTGCCGGGTCTGGCGTGGGTAAAAGCACGTTGCTCGGGATGATGGCCCGCCACACTGAAGCGCATGTCAATGTCATCGCCTTGGTAGGAGAGCGGGGGCGGGAATTAAGGGATTTTTTAGAAAAGGACTTAGGTACGGAGGGACTAAAGCGCTCCGTCATCGTTGTCGCTACCTCCGATCAGCCGGCCTTGCTCAGACTGAAGGCAGCTTTTACGGCCACCGCCATCGCCGAGTACTTCCGCGATCAAGGGCAGAATGTCTTACTGATGATGGACTCCGTCACCCGCTTTGCCATGGCTCAGCGCGAAGTAGGCTTGGCAGCCGGAGAGCCCCCTGCTACCCGCGGTTATCCGCCTTCCGTTTTTGCCCTCCTACCCAAACTGCTTGAACGTGCAGGGATGGCAGAAAGAGGGAGTATCACCGGGATCTACACCGTGTTGGTTGACGGGGATGACCACAATGAGCCGATTGCTGATACCGTACGTGGCATCCTGGATGGACACATCGTTCTTACCAGGGAACTGGCTAGGCAGAACCACTATCCGGCGATCGATGTCCTGCAGTCTGTGAGCAGGTTAATGCCAGATGTAGCCGGTGCCAGGCACCTGGAACTGGCGGCCCAAGTGCGCGAACACATGGCAGTCTACCAGGAAGCTAAGGATTTAATCGACATCGGAGCCTATGTACAGGGGAGCAACCAGCGCATTGATGCGGCCCTGGCCCACATAGACAATATTCGCGCCTTTCTGAGGCAGGGCACGGAGGAAGAGGTGGAATTCAGCCAGATGCTTAAACAATTAGAGCAGATTTTTGCTGGGAGGAAGGGTAATGCCTAAATTCCGCTTCCGGCTTGAAGCGAGTCTGCGCTTGGCTGAGTTAGCGCTTGAAGAGGGGTTACGTCGGCTGGCCTTAGAAGTTAAACGCATGCAGGAGCTTCAGCAAGAGCGAGATGTGGGTGTGGACGCTTGGACTAAGGCTGTGGCAGGACAGCGCCTGGCAGGAATAAATACCCCTGAGGATCTTGGACTCTGGCAGAGATATGCCCACACGTGTGTGCAGCTTGTACGCGCAAAGGAAAAGGAACTTCTGGGGCAGGAAAAAAAAGTGCAAAAATGCCGGGAAGAACTGGCAGAGGCGTACAGGGAAGCGGAGAAATTCCGCCGCCTAAAGGAAAAACAGCTGCGTCTGTTTCGCTTGGCTGAAGAAAAAAGGGAACAGAAGATACTCGATGAGGCCGGACAGGTACTATACTGGCATCAGACGAGGGGCTAGGAGACAGAATTCAGAATTCAGTAGTCAGAATACTTCCAGACGATAAAGAGTTGAATAAACCGTTCTCTCATTCTGACTCCTGAGTAGTTACGATGAATTAAGGTCGGTGTTCGTATGATTTATGTCACCCGCTTAAATGGCAAACAGCTTGTGCTTAACGCGGATTTGATTGAAACGATGGAAGAAACCCCGGACACGGTTATAACCTTGACGGGTGGAAATAAATATGTGGTGGCCGAGGCGGCTGAGGTACTGATTGAGCGCGTGCAGGAGTACCATCGGCGCTGCCATCCTTTGGATGAAGCGGAGGAGAGAAAGTAAGATGACACGCAAAAAGCTGTTGTTAACGGCCTTGACTGTAGTAATTGGGATTGTTCTTGGCGTCGGAGGGACGATTGCGGCGCAGACCTTTATTTTCAAAAAGCCTGCCGTGGCTGTGAGTTCCCAGCCTAAGCCCAAAAAAGACGGCCCGGTGGTGCCGATCGGGGAGTTTATCGTTAATCTTCAGCACGGGTCTATTCTCAAAACCTCAATTGCGGTGGAAGGAGTAGACACGAAGGCTGGCGAAACGCTTAAAACTAAAGACGCTTTCCTTAAGGATCGGGTAAACTTAGTGCTTTCAGACAAGTCTCTGGCAGATGTCCAGACTCCGGAGGCACGGGAAAAGCTTAAGCAGGAATTAATCGTGAAGTTAAATGAGGTCGCTGAGGATAAAATCCAGGATGTCCTCTTTCAATCGTTCGTTTACCAGTAAACCCTGACGCGTTCGATATTTTCAGAGAGGGGGGATTCGATGGGAGACGTACTGTCACAGTCGGAAATAGATGCCCTGCTTAATGCTTTGTCTGACGGACAAGTGGATGCAGAGGAAATAAAAACCACCCAGACCCAGAAGCGCATCCGAGTTTACGATTTCAGACGTCCAAATAAATTTTCGAAAGACCAAATCCATTCTCTGCAAAATGTTCATGACAATTATTGCCGGGCTCTGACCACCTACTTTTCCGCCCATCTTCATACTATGATTGAAACGAAGGTTCTTTCGATTGAACAGATAACTTATGACGAATTCATCCGCTCTCTGCCGAATCCCACGGTTCTGGGGCTCTTTTCCCTGAGCCCGCTGGAAGGGACTGTCCTGATAGAGATGAGTCCAGCTCTGGGCTTTACCATAATTGACCGTCTCCTCGGGGGGGAGGGGCAAGGATCCGAAAAGAACCGTGATCTGACTGAGATCGAACGCACAATCATCGAGCATAGGGTAGTACAGATAATTGAGCTTTTTGGGGAGGCCTGGGAGGAAGTATATAAGGTATCCTCTGAGTATGTGGCTCTGGAAACAAATCCTCAGTTTACCCAGATTGTCGCCCCGAATGAGATGATTCTGCTCGTAACCATTGAAGTAACAGTCGGAGATATGGTGGGCATGATTAATGTCTGTCTGCCTTACCTTGTGCTCGAACCAATCTTGGATAAGTTAAGCACTTTCTTCCTTTTCTCTACCCAGGCCAAAATTACTTCGCCGGAACAAATAGATGTTATCCGCAAGAAAATTGAACGGGCCAAAGTTGATGTGGCCGCTTTCCTAGGCCACGCTGAGATCTTGGTCCGTGACCTCTTGGAATTAGCTCCGGGTGATGTGATCCCGCTCATGCAGGGTGTAAGCGAATCTCTGCCAATCTATGTGGGCAATTTTGAGAAGTTCCGCGCAGTCCCAGGTCTACACGGAGAACATCTCGCAGTGCAAGTGACAGAAATCGTTACGGAAGGAAGGGATCAAGATGAGTAACGGGATGCTCTCCCAAGAAGAGATTGACGCTTTGCTCCGGGGGACGTTGGAGCCTGAAGGCACCGAAGGTGTGGAAGCTTCTGAGATGCCTGCGACCGGAGGCCTGCTGGCAGACTTTAGTGAGATGGAGACCGATGCAATCGGGGAAATTGCCAATATCTCAATGGGCACGGCAGCGACTACTCTCTCCCAGCTCTTGGGCAAGAAGGTAGAGATCACTACTCCGCAAGTGGATGTTACGACCTCAGACCAGATCCGCAAAGATTACCCCGTTCCGTCCGTCATTGTGGATGTCAAGTATAAAGCGGGAATTGAGGGCTCAAACATCTTGATCCTGTCCCAGCGGGATGCTTCGGTCATCGTGGATTTAATGATGGGAGGGGATGGCAAGAACCCCTCAGAAGAATTGTCAGAGCTTCAGATAAGCGGAGTTTCAGAGGCTATGAACCAAATGATGGGCTCAGCAGCCACTTCGATGTCGACGATGTTTAATGCCATGGTAGATATCACACCTCCTCAGCTCGCCTTAAATAACCTGAGCCTGGAAGGGAATGGGATTCGGGATTTCCTGGCAGTTGGGGAAGAGTTGGTGCGCATTTCTTTCCGCATGGTTGTCGAAGCAGTTATTGACAGTATTCTGGTTCAGATTATTCCGCTGTCAGTGGCCAAAGGAATGGTATCCAAATTAATGGGAGTAGTTCAGGACACTCCTGCTCCTTCTCCCCAGCCCGCAATCCATCCTGCTGAAACCCCTTCCTATGGCACGGGTGTGCCAGCTAGCCCCACGTATGAGCAGACGGCAGCCTCGGTTGCGTACGCCATGGCACCGCCTGCGTATGGCATGACACCTCCCGCGTCCCCGGGAGCGGCTCAGGGAGGATACTACCCTCCTCCGCCAAATTACCAGGGAGCAGCCACTTCAGTCCAGCCTGCTCAATTTGCGCCCCTAGCACCAGGCCATCAGGGAGCGCATTCCAATAACTTAAGTCTTATCCTCGATGTGCCACTGCAAATCAGTGTGGAACTGGGGAGGACGAAAAAGACGATCAAGGAGATTCTGGAAATGGGTCCCGGCTCCGTGATTGAGTTGGAGCGGCTGGCCGGAGAGCCGGTGGACATGATTGTTAACGGCAAGCTTATTGCCAAGTGTGAAGTGGTTGTTATCAACGAGACCTTCGGCATTCGGATAACAGATATAGTGAATCCGGCCGAACGCATAAAAACCCTGAATTAAGACGAGGAGGAAAACAACGTGAGTGATACTGTGATGATTGTAGATGATGCGGCCTTTATGCGCATGATGTTAAAGGACATTCTGACCAAAAACGGCTTTACCGTGGTAGGTGAGGCGGAAAACGGGGCCGTGGCTGTGGATAAGCACGCAGAGCTTAATCCGAATCTGACCATTATGGATATTACGATGCCTGAAATGGATGGTCTCCAGGCTGTGAAGGAGATACGCAAGCGCGATCCGCAGGCACGAATTGTGATGTGCAGTGCTATGGGCCAACAGGCCATGGTCATTGAAGCGATTCAATCCGGGGCCAAAGATTTTGTGGTTAAGCCTTTTCAGGCTGAGCGTGTGGTCGAAGCAGTAAAGAAAGCCCTGAAGTAAAATGCCCAGCATTGAAGGTCAACCGTTTCCCTCAAGCCCTACTGAAGCATTGCCCAGTTCGGACTTCTCCTGGTGGGGACTGATCGGCACTTTGGCGGTCTTTCTCCTAATCCTACTGGTAGCGCTGTGGGTGATTCGTCGTCTCAACCGGGGATCATTCAGAGGGATGGATATTCCGTGGGCGCGTGTGCTCGACCGCCAGGTCTTGGGGGGACAGCAAGTGCTTTATCTCGTGGAGGTCGCCGGTAAACTCCAGGTGCTGGCAGGCACGGATCATCACTTAAGTAAAATCAGTGAGATTAATGACCCGGAAGTCGCAGCCGAAATCCTCGAAGAAATTGCCAACCGGCCGCGCGAGCGGGTACAAGGAGCATCTAACTTCATAGGAAGGGTCTTCGGGCGTAAGCGCTCTCAGGGAGATAGGTTTGCAGCCGAACTTGAGCATTTGCTTGAGGAGGTGGAAAAATGACCGAAGCTTTAAGCAATCCTCTGCAGATTGTGCTCTTGCTCACTGCCCTGTCCGTGGTTCCGGCGGTTCTGATCCTGATGACATCATTTACCCGGATTATAGTAGTCTTATCCTTTGTGCGCAATGCGTTGGGGACACAGCAGCTGCCCCCTAATCAGCTTCTAATCGGACTGGCCTTAATCCTTACCTTTTTCGTAATGGCACCGACTTGGAATCAAATTAACACTGAAGCTCTCCAGCCTTATCTAAATAAAGAAATTAGCCAAACAGAGGCTTTGCACAAGGCTGAAGAACCTTTACGCACTTTTATGTTTAAGCAGACGCGCCAGAAAGATCTGGAACTATTTGTCGGCCTGGCACGCATGGAGCGTCCTCAGACTTACGGGGACATCCCGACTTATGTCTTAATTCCTTCCTTTGTAATCAGCGAGTTAAAAACAGCTTTCCAGATGGGGTTTGCCGTCTTTATTCCTTTCCTGGTGATCGACATGATTGTCTCGAGCACTTTGATGTCAATGGGCATGATGATGTTGCCGCCCATGATGATTTCCCTGCCGTTTAAGATTTTGCTGTTTGTCTTGGTAGACGGCTGGCATTTGGTCGTACAGTCTCTCGTAACCAGCTTCAAGTAGCGCAGCACAAGATCTAAAGGGAGTAGGGGAAGTGACAGCATGAGCCAAAATCAAGTTTTGTTCTTAGCCAAAGAGGCTTTAGCTACAGCTTTACTAGTGGCAGGTCCTTTGCTGGGCATAAGTTTGTTAGTAGGTCTCTTAGTCAGTATCTTTCAGGCCATGACCCAGATCCAGGAGCAGACACTCTCCTTTATACCCAAGATTTTAGCCATTGTGGCCGTGATGCTGGTGTTGGGGCCCTGGATGCTGTCAGTGCTCACTACTTATACTGCCAATTTGTTCGCGCAGTTAGGTACGTTTGCGAGCTACTAAAGATGAGTTCCGAGGAGGAGGTATGGGAGCTTGGGTTTGGCAGAAATTCTCCAGTGGAACCTATCTTTGTTTTTACTTATCCTGTCGCGCTGGACAGGTATGGTCATGCTGGCACCGGTCTTCGGAGCGCGCGGGGTGCCGGGTCTGGTCAAACTTGGCCTCGCGGTCAGCCTTTCTGTTGTGCTCTATCCGCTGGTATGGGCTAATGCCCCTCAAATACCGGTTGGCCTTTTGCCCTATGCCGCCTTGGTTATTAAGGAAGTTATCGTGGGCTTGGTTATTGGCTTTGTGATATCCGCTTTTACGGCTGTGCTGCAGGGAGCAGGACAGCTGATAGACTTTCAGATGGGCTTTACCATGGCCAATCTGATTGACCCTGTCTACGGTATGCAGGGGCCGATGATGGGCAACTTCCAATTAATTCTGGCTACGATGCTCCTGCTGGCAACCAATGCCCATCACTACCTGATTGCGGCCATGGTCAAAAGTTATGCCTATATTCCCATTAACGTAAGTCGTTTTCCTCCCGGAATCAATTTCTATATCGAGCTTGTCAGCAGCGTTTTTGCGCTGGCTGCCCAACTGGCGCTTCCCGTCTTTGGGGCGCTCCTGGTGGCGGATTTGGGTGTGGGCCTCTTAGCGCGCACCGTGCCTCAGTTAAATATTTTTTCCGTGATGTTTCCGGTGAAGATAATTTTCGGTTTTATTCTCTTAATCATGGCGGTACCGTTTTTTGGGGAATCTATCGCACGCCTGTTTGACAAAAGTATGGATTGGATTCTGCAAATTTACCGGGGGTGGGGGATGTGAGCGAAAAGCAGCACCCCGCGACGCCTCGGAGGCGCCAGGATGCCCGTAAAAAAGGCCAGGTTCTTAGAAGCCAGGAACTGACATCGGCGCTTTTGCTTTTGGGTTATGTAGCGATCCTTAAATACTGGTTTCCGGCGATGTTTGTACGCATGGCAGATCTCTTTTCCTATACCTGGAGCCTGAATACAGAGTGGAGTGATAGAACAGTCGCAAGCTTGCTGGTGAGTGTGCTCTGGGTTGGGCTGCTGGCTGTGGCACCGGTGTTTGGAACCGGGCTTGTACTAGCGGTGGTTGCCAACTTTGTGCAGGTGCGCTCCCTGTTTACGGTAGAACCTTTGAAACCGCAGCTTTCCAGGCTTAACCCATTAAGCGGTCTCAAGCGCATGTTCGGCGTGCGCGGCTGGATTGAATTAGCTAAATCCTTAATTAAAGTTATCGTGATTGGCTATTTTTTGTACGCTACCATCCGTGACAACATGGGGGTCTTTCCCGCGCTGCAGCAAATCCCTGTCCTCCAGGGAGCGGTTCTTTTGGGGAAAGCGATCTTGAGTATGGCGTGGAAAATCGCGGCTTCCTTTCTCGTCTTAGCTGTGTTCGATTACTTATACCAGTGGTGGGATTTTGAAAAGAATTTGCGCATGTCTCATGAAGAACTGAAAGAAGAGTACAAACAGACGGAAGGTAATCCCCAGCTTAATGCCGAAATCAAAAAGAGGCAGCGCGCCATCGCCATGCGCCGGATGATGCAGGATTTAAAAAAGGCGGATGTAGTCGTTACCAATCCCACGCATTACGCAGTAGCGCTCCGGTATGACCTTGCTGAAAACCCTGCCCCTTTCGTTGTGGCCAAAGGGCAGGATGAACTGGCCCGGCGCATCCGGGAGTTGGCCAAGGAATATGGGATTGTAATTATGGAAAACAAGCCGTTGGCGCGGGCTCTTTACGCTCAGGTGGATATCGGGCAAGCCGTACCCGCGGACCTATATAAAGCAGTTGCAGAAGTCCTCGCCTTCGTGTACCGGCTCAAGAAGAGAGCGAGACTTTAGGTAGAAAGGAGTGACCCCGATGTCCGTTACCACCAGTCAGCGCCGCCGCTTGATGGCTAATACAGACGTTTTAGCAGCCCTGGGACTGGTGGCGATCGTGGTCATGATGGTCATTCCGCTGCCGCCCGGGCTTTTAGACATCCTGATTACCCTTAACATTTCGGGGGCTGTCTTAGCCCTGATGCTGGCGGTTTTTACCTTAGACCCGCTGGAGTTTTCTGTTTTGCCGTCCCTGCTGCTCAGTATGACTTTGTTCCGCCTCTCGCTTAACATCTCCACCACCCGTTTGGTGCTTCTGGACGGGTATGCGGGGGACGTGATCCAGCAGTTCGGCCAGTTTGTAATCCGCGGCAATCCTGTCGTCGGATTTATCGTTTTTGTGATCCTGGTAGTGGTCCAGTTTATTGTAATTACCAAAGGTGCGGAACGGGTTTCCGAAGTGGCCGCCCGTTTTACCCTCGATGCCATGCCGGGTAAACAGATGAGCATTGATGCCGATTTGAATTCCGGCTTGATTAATGAGCAGGAGGCACGGGATCGGCGCAAAAAAATCCAGCAGGGAGCAGACTTTTACGGGGCAATGGACGGCTCCAGCAAATTCGTCAAAGGGGATGCCATTGCAGCAATTATCATCCTTTTTGTCAATATTATCGGTGGTTTTATTTCTGGGGTGGCGATGAAGGGGATGCCCTTTTTGGAAGCCTTGCATAAGTACACCCTGCTTACGATCGGGGATGGCTTGGTGTCCCAGATTCCGGCTTTGCTTGTATCTACAGCCACAGGCCTGATCGTGACCAGGGCTGCCTCCGAGGATTCCAACTTGGGGCAGGATCTTGCCAAACAGTTGCTGCGCACCCCCAAAGCTTTATATATAACGGCAGGGGTTTTGATATTGCTGGCGCTTCTGGGGCTGCCGCCGCTACCGATGTTTCTCGTAGCGGGAGGGTTAATCACAATTGGAGTGATCACGCAGCGCAGCAGCAAGGCTCAAGTGGTGCAGGAAAGCGCAGCTGCTAGGGAAACAGCAATTGAAGAGAGCAAAAAACCGGAGAATATCATGGGGCTGCTGCATGTAGACCATATGGAACTTGAACTAGGGTATGCCCTGATTGCCCTGGTTGACCCCCAGCAGGGGGGAGACCTCTTGGATAGGATTGTGCTCATCAGACGCCAGATAGCGGGTGACATGGGCTTCATCGTGCCTGTAATCAGGGTGCGCGACAATATGAACCTATCTCCCAACCAGTATGTGATTAAGATCCGCGGCGCTGAAATCGCGGGCGGGGAACTCATAGCCGATCATTATATGGCTATGAGCGGAGGGCTGGATGATGACTCGATTCCCGGTACCCCGACCAAAGAACCGGCTTTCGGACTCGAGGCCAAATGGATTAATTCCGGCTACCGTGAACAGGCGGAATTAGCCGGGTATACCGTGGTGGATGCGCCCACGGTCCTGGCCACCCATCTAACGGAAGTGATTAAGAATCAGTCCTGGGAAATCTTAAATCGTCAGGATGTCAAGACCCTGGTTGACAACGCCAAAGAAAAGGCTCCGGCAGTGGTTGAGGAAGTCCTAGAGAGCTTAAACCTCGGGCAAATCCAGAAAATCCTTAGCAATCTTTTGCGCGAACGGGTTTCGATCCGGGACATGGTCAATATCTTAGAGGTTTTGGCCGATTTTGCCCCGAGCACCAAGGATATTGACCGCCTGACTGAGCATGCGCGCCAGGCTTTGGCCCGTCAAATCGTCCAGCCGCTTTTAGGCAAAGACAAAAATCTGTATGTGCTTACCCTTGACCCGCAGATAGAGCAAAAGATCCTCGACAGTATTCAACCTTCCGATTATGGGACTTATCTTGCTCTCGATCCCTCTCTGATGCAGGAATTGCTCCTAAGCTTAAGCCGCGAGGTGGAAAAAATGATGCTCAAAGGGTACAACCCGGTGGTGGTGTGCGCTCCGCTTGTGCGGATTAACTTAAAACGTTTAAGTGAGCGCCAGCTTCCACACTTGATAGTGCTCTCGTATAATGAACTTGTACCGGGTGTCCAAGTGCAAGCAGTAGGAATGGTGGTGATCGCGCGTGCGAGTTAAACGGTTTGTCGGGGACAATGTGGCGGAGACGATGGGCAAAATAAAACGTGATCTAGGTTCTGAAGCTGTAATCCTCCAAACTAGGCAGTATCGCGAAGGGGGCTTTTTCGGTTTTTTCGGCAAGCCTAAAGTTGAAATTATGGCTGCCATTGAAGATCACCCTGCAGGTAAGAAGGCACCGATGGGGAACTCTGATGTTCCCAATCCGGCGGGTAATCCTTGGCTTGGTTATAGGCAAGATTCCAGCTTAGGCATGCAAGGCGGAACGCAAAGCTTAGGAGCAGCGCAACTCTTGGGAGGCGCGCAAAATCCGAGAGTAGACGTGAATTCGGGGTCCGCGGCTTACCCTGGGGGAGTTTTGGCGTATGCTGCAGGGAGTTTGGCCGAGCCGGGTGGGATTGATGCACCGGAAACTGCCCCTGTGCAGCAGGAACTTAAGCAGATGCGGCAAATGCTTGAACAGATGAATAAACAGATGGAAGGCCTGGGCGAGGAGAAAACAATCTGGCCAACTTCCCTGCGCACGTGGGCTGATTTTCTGCGGCAGCGGGGTTTGAGTGAAAGCCTAGTGCGGCGGCTTTTGCGCCAGGTACAGCAAAGCCTGCGCGAAGAAGAATGGGCAAGCAGTGAACTGGTTTATGCCACGCTTAAAGAGAGCGTACTTAAGATGTGTGCTGCTACAGGTGCTATCAGGCCGGGGACTGGCAGACCTACGGTTGTAGCCTTAATCGGCCCGACCGGGGTGGGTAAAACCACCACGATCGGGAAGCTGGCTGCCGGGTTCAGTATCGTGGACAAGCGCAAGGTTGCTTTGATAACCGCTGATACTTACCGGGTGGCCGCGGTGGAGCAGCTTAAAACTTTCGGGGAAATTATCGGGGTCGATGTTGAAGTGGCGATGACTCCGTCCGGTCTGCGCGAGGCTCTGCTAAAGCATACGGATAAAGAACTAGTGTTCATTGATACAGCCGGGCGCAGTCCTCATCATGAAATGCATATGTCGGAATTAAGAGCTTTTCTCGATAAGGCGAAGCCGAATTTTACGCTTTTGGTTATGAGCGCGACAACTCAGTTGGCAGATCAGCTCAGGGTATTCCAACGCTTTCGGGACTTCGCTTCTCATGTAATTTTTACGAAACTGGATGAGACAGAATGTTCCGGTTCCCTGCTGAATGTATTACAGCAAACCACTTTGCCGGTTGCCTATGTAACCAACGGACAAAACGTCCCTGATGATATCGAGATTGCGACTCCGGAAAGATTGACTTACTACATCTTAGGGGAGGAAAAGCCGCATGTCTGATCAGGCGACTGTTTTGCGTGAATTGGCTTCGCGCCAGGCACCCCTCAAACATAAAATGCGCGTGATCTCTGTTACGAGCGGCAAAGGCGGCGTGGGCAAGACCAATTTTACGGTCAATCTGGCCTTGGCTTTGGCTGACTACGGTTTGCGCGTCATTATTATGGATGGGGATCTCGGCCTGGCAAACGTTGATATTGCCTTCGGGATTACCCCCCGCTACACGATGGAACACTTGTTGGCCGGGGAAAAAAGCATTGAAGAGATACTTATGACCGGTCCGAAAGGGGTGGGAATTCTTCCGGGAGGATCAGGCATACAGGAACTGGCCAATCTGGACAGAACTCAACTTCTTCACGTGCTCGCGAATTTGGGTAGGCTGGAGAAATTGGCAGACATTCTCATTATAGACACGGGAGCAGGACTTGGACATATTGTCTTGAATTTCCTCAGGGCCTCAGATGATGTGATTTTGGTGACAACACCTGAGCCAACTGCCCTCACGGACGCGTATGGCTTGCTTAAGGCTTTGCGCTTGGAACGGCAGGATCTTCAGGTTAATATAGTAATAAACAAGGTGCATTCAGAAGGGGAAGCCAGGGCTACATATGAAAGATTGGAAACAGCGGTTCAAAAATTCCTGAAGGAATCCCTCAACCTCCTGGGCTGGGTGTATGAGGACCAGTTAGTCGTACGGGCAGTCATGAAACAGGAGCCTATTGGAATATCTTATCCTGAGAGTTCAGCTTATCGCTGCATCCAGTGGGTCGCTGCCTCTCTTTCCGGCTTGTACCTGCAGACCCCGCGCAAAGCCAAAGGCATCCGGGGATTCCTAAGCTCTTTGCTCAAGAATTTTTAATTAATGCCCCTTCTACTTCGAACCACGAATATCGAACCACGAACATCGAAAAAGGGGGTGACCTTTTGACATACAAACAGAAACTTTTTCCAGGACAGGCGATTGAATTAAACGTACCGGAAGGGGATTACAAGGGAAAATACCGCACGCGTGTTGATGAAGTGGGGGAAAAACTCCTGTCTGTGGTTGCGCCTTATATCCAGGGGCAGGTCATTCCTTTACGGGAAGGCACAGTAGTTGAAGTGAATTTTTGGGATGATATTTCCGCTTACTCTTTCGATGCCAAGATTATGCAGAGAATTGCGGTTCCGATTCCGGTGTTTGTGCTTGAACTCCCTGAGAGTACCCGCAAAGTTCAGCGTCGTAATTTCGTGCGGGTTCCGGCCTATTATCCACTATCTTTCAGGGCTGTTACCCGCGAGGGGCTGAGTGACTCCCAAAAAGGGCTTATGCGGGATTTAAGCGGGGGCGGGATGCGTTTTCAAACAAAAGAGAAGGTGGAAAAAAGTTCTTTGCTGTACGCGGAGTTAGAGTTGCCTAACGGCAAGATTAAGACCCCAGTGCGCGTGTGCCGGGCTGATAAAGCGGAAGACGCCAAAGGGTATGATGTTTCGGCCGAATTCTACGAAATCTCGGAACGGGAAAGGGACAGGATTATTCGCTGTGTCTTTGATATTCAAAGAGACATGCGCAAGAAAGGATTGATCTAGCATGGATATAACTCAAATCCAGCTTGATGCTCTGCGCGAGATCGGCAATATCGGTTCCGGACACGCTGCCACGGCTCTTTCTACGCTGCTGCAGCGACGGATTAACATGTCTGTGCCGGAAGTATGGGCAGTACCTTTTGTTCAGGTGTCTGATATTATCGGTCAGTTGGATACTCCTCAGGCCGTGGTTTATGTCAAAGCTGAAGGGGAAGCACCGGGGAAAGCCGTGTTTTTCTTCCCTCTAACCAGTGCGGAAATAGTGTGCCAGGCTCTGTTTGGCACGAACGGACCTTTTGATCTTTTCAACGATGAGATGGCTCAATCCGCTCTTAAAGAAGTAGGGAATATTTTGGTCAGTTCTTTCCTTATTGCCTTGACTCAGTTCTCGGGGATTCCCTTTCAGCCTTCTGTGCCGGCGCTCGCTGTCGATATGGCGGGTGCAATTTTGGACGCGATTCTGATTGAAGAGGGAACCCTGGATGACAATGTTTTGTTTATAGATACTCAGATGAGTGGAATTCCTCAGATTGAAGGCCAGTTTATCTTCCTGCCGAATGAGGGTTCTCTGAACAAATTATTGGGAGCATTGGGAGTATGAGTGTAGTGATTACTGTTGGTATGGCAGATTATAAAACTGCCAAAATGCCGGATATCCTGATGACAGCGGGGTTAGGCTCCTGTATTGGGATTTGTGTTCATGACCCTATGCTTAAGGTGGGAGGAATGGCCCATATTATGTTGCCTACAGCGAATGGCAACAAAGGGAGCAATCCGGCTAAATACGCGGATACGGCTCTTGAGCTTTTGCTTAGTGGGATTATGCAGTTAGGGGCGAGTAAAATGCGGCTGCGGGCGAAAATGGCAGGGGGGGCGCAAATGTTTTCCTTTCCAGGCAAGCCCCAAGTCCTTAAGATCGGGGATCGGAATGCCGAGGCTGTGGAACAGGAGCTAAAGCGTTATGGTATCCCTTTACTCGTCGCGGATGTTGGGGGAAGCTTCGGTCGTACCATACATTATGACGTGGGCACCGGGGAACTAAAAATACGCACAATTAACCACGGCGAAAAGGTGATTTGATGAGTCCTTACATAGACAAAATGCGTCTGTGGGCGTGGCGCCTGGCAGTTGCTGCCTCCTTGCTGGTTGCAATCCTTGCCGCTGTGGGCGGAGCGGGTCTAACCGGGACCGTTATGCGGACGGCGATCGCGTGGATTGTAATTTATGGCTTAGCCTGGGCAAGTATTAAGTTGTTTGAGCAAACTGCTTCCCCGCCCAGACTTGAGCAAGCGGGAAGGCGTATTGATGTGGCTGTGGGTTTGGAAGACGACGGCGTGCTGCTCGGCAATGAAGGAGAACCGGATATTAAAGTTGAGATGAAGGAACCAGCGAAAGGAGTCCTTCCCGGTCAGGTTAACCCCGAACTGGCCGGAGGCCTGGGGGGTTCGGAAAAACAGGCGGAAATAGTCCGCCGTATGGGCTGGGGACAACAATAGAGGGGAGATTTTCTCATGCAGAAGGGATACGAAGGTGCAGCCCGTCCTCACTTAAATACGGAACAGATTGAACGGTATTTGCCCTTGGTCAAACGGATCGCGGGACGCTTGGCCATATCCCTCCCTCCGCACGTGGATGATAATGATTTGGTCGGGTACGGGGTATTTGGCCTGCTTGATGCTTTGGAAAGATTTGATCCAGGGCGCGGAGTCAAGTTTGAGACTTATGCCACGCTTAGGATTCGCGGGGCTATTATTGACGGGCTGAGGGCTATGGATTGGGTGCCCCATTCTGCCAGGCAGAGGGTAAAGCAGGTCCAGGATGCGTTTGTGGTTTTGGAAAACAAGTTAGGGCGCGCCGCTTCTACGGAGGAGGCTGCGGCTTATTTAAATATGGAGCGGCAGGAGTTGGAAGGGATTCTGGTACAGGGGCAAATGCTTACGCTCACTTCCTTTGATGAGATGGCGACAGGAGAAGAGGGGGAGACGAGCGGCACTCCCCTGAACTTGTTAATAGACCCTGAAGCGCAAGCAGCTTTTCAGGAAGTTGAAAAGGAGGACCAATACCGGATTCTAACGGAAGCGGTTGAGAAGCTGCCGGAGAAAGAAAAGCTGGTGGTTGGTCTTTACTATCAGGAAGAACTCACGCTCAAAGAGATAGCGGCGGTGATGAAACTGTCAGAATCCCGGATTTCCCAGCTTCACTCCCAGGCAATATTGCGCCTCAGGGGGAGGCTTAGCAGGCAGAAGAAGAATTTGTTTTAAATAGACTATAAGGTTAGGCCTTAATATTTAGCTTAAAGTAATTTGGAATTTCTGCCGATATAGTAATTGGAGTCTAACTTAGACGAGCCAAAGAGGAAAGCAGGTGATGCCATGACAGTTAACGCAGTCCTTGCGCCGGTACAGCCGGGAGCCAAGAAAGCAAATGGGGACAGTGCCGCTCCGGTGGGAGATGAAGGGGAACTGTTCGCAGCGGTGCTTGAACAGTGGCTGTACGCGACGGAAGGCGCGCAAGGGCAAAAGTTTGGGGAGGAAAACCCAAGCATCGTTCCGGCAGGCAAGGAGGCCAATTCCGGAATTGTCACAGGAGGCCAGGAAGAGACAAGCCCTCTCCTGTTGACCAGAGGATTTGCCCACACAGGGATGTATGGGCAGACCTCGATAGGTACAGGTTCGGAGTTGGATCAATATAGAGAGAGTATTGTTAAGTTACTTGAGGAATTAAACGGGGAAATCATTATTCCCAGGCAAGGAGTAAAAGCGGAGTTCCCGTACCAGACACAGGAATTCCAGAGCAAGCTCTTAGCCCAGGCATTTAGCCTGCTCCAGGTTCAAAGCCCGGGGTTGGCTGGAGTTAGTCAAGCCTTAGAGCAGGTAAGTATTGACTTGGCTGCGGGCGGTCAGGGAGAGCAGGCAACTGTTCAAGGTAGTCTGGGAGGCAAATTTTTCAGTATGGACGGTACAGGGAAAAATGTTGCTGTCCGCGAAGAGATAGCGGCGCAGTCAAGAGGGATAGCGCCACAGCCAAAAGACATAGAGGTTAGACAATTAAGTGATTCCCGGCAAAATACGGGAATCACGAATACCGGGGCCTTTGACCCGAATGTGGAAACCGGTATGGGGCCGGATCCAGCTCATGATGCCAGTGTTCTTGGTGAAAAATCCAGGGTTTCTGAGATTATAAACAAGAGCACGAACGAAGATAAAGGCAGTCTTGGGGAGCTGGTACAGTCTGCTGTGACAACAGTCCGCTCTCAGAGCAGAAACCTGAAGGCATCAGGGAGCAGCCCTGTGGATGCTGCCGGGGGATTTGAACAAGACTTAAAGACTCTTGGTGCTGGGCAGGCTTTAGCGGAAAATAGGCCTGGTTCAGGCAAAATTTCTAGTATTAGCTCAAGTGCTCAAGCAGACTCAGGAGAAGGCATGACTGGCAATCGACCGCAGAGCGGGATGTCTCAGACTAATGCTAATGGACAGGACAGTGTGGAAGCTCTCCCTACCTTTGGGGAAGGCCGCACCGGTATAACTGAGAGCAATTCTGCCCGCGGTAATATTGGGACAGAAGCCTTAAACGGGAGCAAAGGGCCGTTGCCGGTTTGGGACAAGATTGCTGAGGCAGTGCGTGAACACAGGAACAGTCCGGAAGTAAAGGAACTGCAAATTCAACTCCATCCAGCTGAATTAGGTAAGATCAAGGTTTTTCTGCACTGGCAGGACGGACAGGTTAACCTCCAGGTTCAAGCCTCTGAGAGTGCTACCGGCGCACTTCTGCAACATAGTCTAAGTGATTTGCGCCAAGCCTTAGAGCAGGCAGGGGTTTCCTGTGGCCTGCTGCAAAGCGGACTTGGCGGCGGGAACAGGGGGCAGCAGCCGGAGCAAGAATTTTCCGCTCATGCTTTAGCAAGACAGGATCAGGCCGAAGAGGACAGGAGCTTTCTGTCTGAGCACACTTACGGTTTTGCAGACATGGGTAGCAGGATTAACTATATGGCTTAGGGTGTTGAAGGCACCGGGAATTGTCTTATCAGGGAGGGACAAAGTGTGGGAACTATGATAAATACCAGCGCAGCCGTCACGGGGTCCAGCAGTCAGATTATCACGAAAGCGGCTGGCAATGTCTTGAACAAGGATGATTTTCTCAAGCTCCTGACGACGGAACTGAGATATCAGGACCCGCTGCAACCCCTTGACAATAAGGATTTCATTGCTCAGATGGCTCAGTTTAGCTCCCTCGAACAAATGAACAACGTAGCTGATGCGGTTAAGGATCTAAAAAACGAATTGATCGGACAGTATCAGCAGGGTGCCTTAACTCAGGGAGCGGTCTTAATCGGCAAACAGGTTACCGGTGCGGATGCAGACGGCAACGTCATTACGGGCATCGTGGACAGTGTTAAAATGCTCGATGGGATTGTGCGCTTAGTAATCGGGGCTCAAACTTTGGATTTAACCCAAGTGACGGAAGTAAAACCTTAAAAAAGTATGGATGTAGGTTATAGACGTAGAGCCCTAGCAGCTGAAAAAAGAGTAATTAAAGCCTAAAATAGGACGGGAGGAAGATAGCGCTATGATGCGTTCACTTTATTCAGCAATTTCCGGCTTAAAAAACCACCAAATCCGTATGGACGTGATCGGCAATAATATAGCCAATGTCAATACCACCGGTTATAAACGGACCCGCGCCACTTTTTCCACCGCGCTCAGCCAAACTCTCAGAGGAGCTTCGACTCCGACGACCCAGGGAGGTACGAATGCTATTCAAGTAGGCCTGGGGGCGATGCTAGCTTCTGTAGACCAGATTATGACACAGGGAAGCTCTCAATCCACCGGCAACCCGACTGACCTCATGCTTCAGGGACCGGGTTTCTTTGCTCTGCGCAACGGGGCGCAAACGGTTTACTCAAGGGCGGGTGGGTTTATCGTGGATAGCACTGGGCTGTTGGTTGATCCTGCCAGCGGGGCGGTCGTACAGGATAGTTCAGGCGCAGATATTACGATTGATCCGACATGGACCAGCTTCAGCATTGACACCGTCGGGCAAATAACCGGAGTGTCCGGTAATACCACGGTAGCAGGCCAGATAATCGGCGTTGCCAGTTTTAGCAATCCTGCGGGTTTAACCAATGTGGGCGGGAGTTTCTATAAGGAATCTAACAATTCAGGAACGCCTACATTAGGCCAGGCCGGAGATGCTGCGCATGCCGAGACTTCAATCGTTCCCAATGCCCTGGAAATGTCGAATGTGGATCTTTCCCAGGAGTTTACGGACATGATCGTGACCCAGCGTGGCTTCCAGGCTAATTCCCGTGTAATTACCGTGTCAGATACACTTTTGCAAGAACTGATCGACCTGAAACGGTCTTAATGCGAGTAACTTAGTATTTAGGACGTAAGTAAGTTCACCTGTCAGTAAACCACCGGACTTACTTGCAACTAACGCGGACTTACCGGATGCTGAATTAAGCGGAGGGCAAAAAATGCGGATCTTGGGAACGGCGGGAGCAGGCTTGCGGGCGCAGCAAGTTGGGCTAGATACTGTGGCCAACAATATGGCTAATGTCAATACTCCCGGTTACAAAGCACAAACAGTTAATTTCGAAGAAGCATTGGCTCAGGAGATTCGCCCAGCCAAGGCCACGATGTTAAATGGAGCTACAGCTGAGGAAGCCTTGAGTGTGGGTGCAGGCGTAATCTATAGTGGTGTAGGTACGGATTTCCGGCAGGGAACAGTTACTTTCACTGAGAGGGCACTCGATCTGGCCATTGAAGGAGAAGGTTTTTTCCAGGTGCGCACCGCTGGGAACGAAATAGCCTATACCCGTGCCGGGGTATTTCAGGTAGACAGTGCAGGTAAAATTGGGGACAGCAAGGGAAATTTGTTGGAACCGCCAGTAACGCTAGGGGCGGGAGTAACTGAGCTTAGCGTCAGCCCGGAGGGTGTAATCAGCGGGCTCCAAGGCGGCCAACGCAACGAGTTGGGCCGTATCACCCTGGCACGCTTTCCGAATGCGGAAGGACTGGCACAGGCAGGAGACAATCTTTTCCTGGCTACAGCCGAATCCGGGGTGGCGCAAACGGGAGAGCCCGGCACAGGAAACTTGGGCGTGATTCGGGCTCAGGCTTTGGAAAGCTCGAATGTGGAACTGGCTACGGGCATGACGGACATGCTCCAGGCGCAGAGAGCTTATCAGGTGAATGCCCGCTTGGTGCAGGACGGGGATAAAATGTGGGGTTTGGCTAATTCCTTAAGGAGGTAACAGGATGTCCGGTTGGTTAGAAAGTCCTATCTTTAATATCTTAGAGAAGGGGCTTGATGCATCGAGTCTGAGGCAAAAAGTGCTGGCTGATAACGTAGCCAATGTGGATACTCCGGGGTTTAAGCGTTCAGATGTCGATTTTCAAGAAGTATTAGGCCAGGCCTTGGGGGAAGGGAACAACAGCGGGAGGCTTGCCCTCAAACGCACTTCTCCCCAGCATTTGCCGGGCTCGAATGAAGGGGCTGCCACCGGCGTGGTCACAGATCAAAATACTAGCTTCCGCAATGATGGCAATAATGTGGATGTTGACCGGGAAATGGCGAACGTGGCTGAGAACGGCATCTATTACAATTCCGTGACCAGGGCCATTTCAGCGGAACTGGGACTTATGCGCATGGTTATCCAAGGGAAGCCCTAAGCCAGAGTTATCCGATGGCTGAATGGAAAAAAATAGAATTAACCTAAAAACTTCGAGAAAAAAATTTAGGAATAATTCTTAGGGAGCGATAGGAATGATCAGGGGTTTGTACACTTCTGCTTCCGGAATGTTGGCTGCACAGGCGCAAAGTGAAGTTGTTGCTGACAATGTAGCTAACATTAAGACCCCGGGATATAAAGAGGAAGAAAGCTTTGCAAGGGTTTTTCCGACAGTAGGGATCGAGCGCCTGGCTACCTCTAACGGGATAGCTGAGAGCACACCTCTGGGTGCGATCGGGACAGGGGTTATCGTGGACAGAGTCGCCCGCAACACGGTTCAAGGTGCGCTGCAGGAAACAGGAAAAGCCACTGACGTGGCATTAATTGAGCCGGACAATTATTTTGTCGTGCAAACTCCCGCAGGGGAGCAGCGCTATACGCGCAATGGACAATTTGAGCTGAGCAGCCAGGGAGTACTCCAGACCCGGGACGGGTATCAGGTATTGGGGACGAACGGTCCGCTCACACTCTCGGGAGACTGGAGCGTGAGTCCTGATGGAACGGTTAAGGCCGCAGGAGCCGAGATTGACCGCTTATTGGTAGTCAACATCGGCCAGGAGAATTTGGCGCGCGAGGGGCAGTCGTTATATCTGTCTAATAATCCTGGACAGGTGCCTGCAGCCGCTGCAAACATCCAGGTGCGTCAGGGAGCCCTGGAAGGATCAAATGTGGATCTGGGCGGGCAGATGGTGAAGATGATAACTGTCATGCGCGCCTACGAAGCGAACCAAAAGATTATCCAGACGCAGGATGAAACATTACAGAAAGCCGTCAATGAAGTGGGCAAAGTAACTTAGTCAATGAAGTTGGGAAAGTAAATGCTTTTTCAATGAAGTTGAATGTTAAGTTTATAAAAATATGGGAAGTGATAGCAGGTGGCCTCACAGGTCGTAATATTTGCACTGGGTCAAGAAGAATATGGAATGCCGATTGAAGTAGTAAGGGAAATAACCCGCTTAGGGGATGTTCGTCCGATTCCACAAGCCCCCTCCTTCGTGCGGGGATTGATAAATCTGCGCGGTGAGGCCATTCCTCTGATTGACCTGCATATAAGGTTCGGTATTGATAAAGAATCAGGTGCAGCAAGTGCGGACAGCGATGACAAACATAATCTGTTTGCGCTCATTACAGAAGTGCAGGGGAGCCATGTGGGATTTGCGGTTGATCAGGTACGGGAGGTCAGAGTCTTGGAAGATGTGGTGCCACCGCCGCCTTTGGTGACCGCTCCTTTTATTGGCGGAGTGGTGAATTTGCCGGACAGGATTATCATGCAGCTCCTGCCGGAGAGGATTTTGGAAGATGATGAAATAAGAAAGCTGAATGATATAATTTCCGTTTGATAATGCGTAGCTGATTATTCCTTCGGTATGAGCGCAGTTCTTCTAGTAAGACATATTAAATGTACATACGCAAAGGGGGACGCATTCGGTGAATGCGGCTGAAATTATCCTTATGTACCAGCTCCAGCAGGCTAACGGGGCGTGGCAGAGTAGTGACAAGAGCTGGCCGGGTGCAGGTACGCCCAATAATGATTTGCTATTTGCCCTGATGCTGGAAGCAATGCTCTCTGAAGATAAAGAGCAAACTTCTAAAAGTGCCAGTGGGGAGTTGGCAGCGGGTGCAAGTGGACACGGCTCAATTGATCAACTGATTAGCTCTATGGGCCAAAAATACGGCGTAGACCCTAATTTAATCCGGGAAGTAATTCGCGCCGAGTCCGGATTTAACCCGGAGGCATTGTCTTCCGCGGGAGCACAGGGGCTGATGCAACTTATGCCTGGGACAGCGGCTTCTTATGGCGTAAAGGATCCTTTTAGCTCCGTGCAGAATATTGAAGGAGGCACTCGCTTTTTGCGGGATCTTTTAAGCCGCTTTGAGGGGAACATTCCCCTGACCTTGGCTGCCTACAATGCTGGGCCGGGAGCGGTGGAGAGGTACAACGGGATACCGCCTTATAAAGAGACTCAAAACTATGTGAACAAAATCTTGAACAATCTGCGTAAGAATGAATGGGAAGGGTAAGCGAAGGCTGTGATTGATTTTTAGCTGAGTACATCTAGATGGAATCAAAAGTAAGAGGAAGGAGAGGAGGAGTATCATGAAAGTTATGTTTAGAAGAGGGATGCTGATTAGAAAAGCAACTCAGCTTTGGAAAGGCAGTTTGACTAAGAGAAGCATGGATTTAGGTTCTGAAGTTCCTAGTGAACGTGGTCTTGTGCTCAAGGCGCTGGTCTTGGCTGCGGCTTTGCTCTTTTTCTGGGGGATTCCCGGCAAAGCGTGGGCTGCGATCAGCTCAACTAATCTGCCAGCCCTAGGTAGTGCTCAGGAGAATATGCCGCTTTATACGGTGAATCAGGCGCTTACCGTGACCTTTGACCAAGATATTGGAACGGTTGATACGAGCATGATTAGTTTTAAAAATGCAGACAATACGGTGGGGAATTTTGTCTATTCTAAAAGCGGCTCAACCCTGACCATAGTTCCAGTCTTTGATGGAACTGGATCACCTGCCACAATATCAACTACCAATAAAATGCTGGAGTATAATAAAAAATATACGCTTAAATTCACAGCAGGTGCTGTAATGGACAATGCTACACCAGCCAATAGTTTAATTCCTTCTGACACAACCTAT
Organism: Paradesulfitobacterium aromaticivorans; assembly: GCF_054657415.1. Lineage (NCBI taxonomy): Bacteria > Bacillati > Bacillota > Clostridia > Eubacteriales > Peptococcaceae > Paradesulfitobacterium > Paradesulfitobacterium aromaticivorans. The sequence continues at coordinate 1,857,979 of NZ_BAAHYT010000010.1, forward strand.
ACCTTCACCACTGCCCATAATTTCGACACGCTTTTACAATACCCCGCTACTCTTGGCTCCCTCATTACCACCAATGCTCCGCGCGGGCTGAATATCCTGATCCCGAAAAAGTACATGACCAAGTTTGACATCTCGTACATTACCAAGGCAGGAACGACGACATTGGCCAGCCCGCTGACCTCGGTTGACATTACGGTTGACCCGGATGTGGCTGATATCGATGTAACTTTTGGCAGTGCGCCAACGCCGGTTCCAGCCCAGAAGCTGGATAACGTTTTCAATGCTGGTTATCAGGGTGTCATGACTACAACGGATGTCAATGGCAAGGAAGTGGGTTTGGACATTAAATTCAGCGCTTATGACAAGGATGGGCGCTTGTTGGAAGAAAAGACGATTAAGCTTGACCCCAAAGGGAAACAATCCGTGACCACTAATTCCAAAAAGCTCAACGGAACCAAGACCTTGCAAGATCTGATCATGAATAATGGCAAACTGTTCACCGATATCTTAAGCCAGTACAGTACTACGGACTTGGCGCTCACGATCCGCAAGTAGATTCGCGTGCCTGAGAAAGAGGTGGGCAGCCGCTGACTTCGGCAAATACGGTTTTCCGGATGATGTGAAAGGATGGTAGTGTGAGAAGAAATGCCCGCTTGGCGGCTTTAGCCATAACTTTGTTCTTGCTTTTCTCTCAGGCGGCTGCAGCAATGGCAGCCGATCCGCTGGCAGGCTTTACAGTCTGGCCAGGCAAAACAACGGATGATGTGAAGAAAGTTTGGACGGTTACTTTCACTACGCCCATCGCACCAAACAGTGTGATCAGCTCAAGCATCTATGTTACCAACACCAGCAATGCCAAGGTCTCAACCAAACTGACTCTGTCGGCAGATAAACGCTCAGTAACCGTTGCGCCCCTAAGTTCCTATAAGTCCGGGGAGTACCGCTTGTATATCACGGGCGGGATCAAGTCCCCGGAAGGAGTGAAGCTGGTTGAGCAAGTCATGATGCCTTTTACAGTATCAGATCCTCTGGGTGGACAAGCACCAACTTCCCCGAATGAGAAACCTAGTTACATCTTGGATGTCCAGAGCACAGTCGGCGAATATGTAACCAACTTTACGGTTAACACCGACATTGGGGTGTATAGAGTAGATGTAAATTATACTAAGCTGAGTTATATGGGGGACAATACGTTCAGCGGCGGAATTTTTGGCTTAAGCGCAGGTGACACGGTTACAGTCAAGGGATATGATAACAGCAACCGCTTGCTTGAGACCTACAAATACGTAGTGAACTAGGATAAGACCCTACCCGAAGCGGGTAGGGTCTTATTTAATGGGCTCATCATATATATTAGAAAAAACTTCGGCATCTCTTAACAATTCCTGCTGAGTAGTGTATACTACTATTCAACATACCACCAAGGGGTATATCGAATTAACCTCATGAGCAAGGAATGCTGACCTCAGGAGGGAGGAAATAGAAGGAGTTGGATCTTGATGCCGCTGCAGATATCTTTGTCGAAGAATATAAGTGAGGGCAAGCACCGTGAAGGCTGCCTTATCTGTGGTAAAGAACTTGTCTATAACGAAAAGGCCGAAAAGCAGGTATGTCTCATTTGCGGGAAGGAAGCAGAGAGTTCGATATTTTGCCTTAACGGGCACTTTGTATGTGATGAATGTCACCGGGCGGATGCAGCAGAGATTATCGAAATCCTGACAACCCGCAGTGAGGAGAAAAATCCGGTAAAACTGGCGCAAGAGATCATGGCAGCTCCGGTTTTCAATATGCATGGGCCAGAGCATCACATGCTGGTTCCGGCAGTACTCTTGGCTTCTATGCGTAACCTCGGCACAGAAATTCAACCTCAGCAAATGCGGGATGCGCTCTTTCGATCCAGCAAGCTACCGGGAGGGATTTGCGGGAGCTGGGGAGCGTGTGGAGCTGCGATCGGCGCGGGGATTGCATTAAGTGTGCGCCGCCGCCTGACAGCACTTAAAAAAGAAGGCTGGGGGGAAACAAACCGGGATGTGGGCATGATTCTCGCCAGAGTGGGAGCTTACGGCGGCCCTCGCTGCTGTAAACGCAGCACCTACTCAGCCGTTTTGGCAGCGATGGATATCCTCAAACAGGATGGGGTGGATTTCCCCGAGGAGGGATTCGTACTTCCTGTTTGCAAAGACTTCTGGCGCAATCAGCAATGCCTGAAAGAAGAATGTCCGTATTATCCGCGCAAGCAAGGAATTGAAAGATAACGGCTTACACTGAGGAAATCCGAAAAAATGGATTTCCTCTTAATTTTTGCCCATAAGTCCTATAGAAAATGCAAGGGTTAGCCGATAGTATATTATAGAAGAAAATATCTTGTCGAGAGGTCAAAAAAATAGCATATTCTGCCGTAGCAGAAGAAGGAATATTAAACAGTATAGAGAATCATAATCATGATATTAATATTTCGTAATAAGCATCAAGCATGTGCCTCGTGATTTCCGGTGGCTTGGATGTAACTCTCCGACTGGAGGGATCTGAATGGATAGAAAGTTCTTAAAGTATTGCCGTCTCTACTTCTGCCTACCCGGAGTGGTATCGTTGATACTGCTGCAAGGGGTATCAAACATTTGGCTGCGAACGGCAGGAGTCACTGTCCTGGCTCTGGGTTTTCTGGCTTTGATCGAAGGGCTTATTCATGATCGCAGGAGACTGCTGAAGGCTGCTAGCATTGATGACCTAACGGGACTGGGGAATTTTCGTTTATTTAAGGAAAGGATTACGCTGGAGACTGAGCTTGCTAAGAGAAGAAATACTCCTCTAACCCTTCTTCTGATTGATCTTGACAGTTTCAAGACTTATAATGACTCTTTTGGTCACCAACGGGGCAATGAGCTTCTGCGGGCCAGCGGGCAAATCCTTAAGGAAGCTGTACGGGCTACTGACGGGGTCTACCGTTTTGGTGGGGATGAATTTGCAGTGGTTTTCCCGGACACTTCGGTGGAGGCTGCCAGCAGGGTTGCGAATAGGATCGCCCGGGTTTTTGCGCGCTTAAACGGGCGTGGCTCAGTTACCTTAAGCATGGGGATGGCCAGTTACCGTGGGGAAAGTATGGAAGAATTTTTCGAGCGCGTCGATTCCCTCCTCTATAATGTTAAAGTGCAGGGCGGGGATTCCTGTCAATTAGAGCCGGAAGAGAGCATTGCGTTAGCATAACCAAAAAATATAGCCGTATGCCCCGACTTTAGGATGGGGAGGTTCAGAGGGGTATTTTATGTCTGACTATTACTATTATCTAGTGCGCACGACTTGGCCGTACTTGTTCGTGCTTTTTTTTATGCTTACACTAGTGGGATTTAAGTTCGTACAGATAAGCGTTAAGACCCTGCGCTCGGGCAGAGGACTGCGTGCCGTGCCCCTTTGGCTGACAAGGGTTCTTTTTTGGATGGGGATTTTAGGCATCTACCTCATGATGTTCATGCCGGCCAACCGGGACTGGTTGGCGCAGCCTGCGTTGGTCGAAGGGAGGATCAGCGGTATTGACACGATGGCGGGAGAAAGAGTGCTGATTAAACTCGAAGAAGGTTCAGGAGAAGTTACCGGGGAAGTTATACTGTATGCGGACTCGGAGTTTGCCGCCACAGTACAGCTTGGAGATGAGGTAAGATTAACTTATCTTGCGCATAAGAAGGAAATCGTAAAGTGCGTAATCAAATAAAAAATGGGGAGGGAATGTGTTTGTGAAAAATTCCCCCTTTATTTTTTACTCCAAAACGTATAACATATTGATAAGCTTGAGGAGTGGTAAGAAAATGAGTTCTGAAGTTTATTTTATGAATTTACGGACAAAACAGGGTCATAATCTTCTGGACAAATTGGAACGTCTTATCGGGAAAGCCGGGATTCTTGATGGGATCGAGGAAAAGGACTTGGTTGCGCTTAAAATGCACTTTGGGGAGAAGGGTAATCTGGCTTATGTTCAGCCCCAATTTGTCCGCCGTGTGGTGGAAGGGGTTAAGGGTAAAGGTGGACGTCCTTTCCTGACTGATGCCAACACCCTTTACGTAGGCTCGCGCGCTAATGCTGTCGACCATCTGGAGACCGCGATCGAAAACGGGTTTGCTTACGCGGTTGTGGGTGCGCCCTTGGTGATTGCCGACGGGCTAAACGGGAAAGACTATGTATCGGTGCCGGTTAACCTTAAGCATTTTAAGGAGGTTAAGATCGGCAGTGCGGCTGTCCATGCTGATGCACTGATCGCTGTCACGCATTTTAAGGGGCATGAAGCGACCGGTTTCGGCGGGACTTTGAAGAATTTGGGCATGGGCCTTGGCAATCGTTCCGGGAAACAGCAAATGCATTCAGATGTATTGCCCGAGATAACTGAGGACAGCTGCCGTGCCTGTGGGAAATGTGCCAAGTGGTGCCCTGCCGGGGCCATCTCTGTCTCGGAGAAAGCCAAAATAGATTCTGGTCTGTGTATTGGCTGTGGGGAGTGTACAGTGACATGCCCGTACAAAGCAATTGCGATTAATTGGAAAAGCCAGCCGGATGTCTTTCAGGAAAAGATTGTTGAATATACTGCCGGAGTTCTCAAGGGCAAAGAAGGAAAAATGGGTTTTATTACGTTTGTGACTAATGTCTCACCCTTGTGTGACTGTTGCTCCTGGAATGATGAACCCATAGTAAGTGATATTGGGATTCTGGCTTCGAAGGATCCGATCGCCATTGACCAGGCTGCGGTAGATTTGGTCAATAAGGCTCATGGTAATCCTCATTCCGAATTAGGGGAGCGCCACGGGGAAAATGACAAGTTCCGGACTCTGTTCCCGCAGGTAGATTGGGGGATTCAATTAGCTTACGGGGAACAAGTCGGGCTGGGAACGCGGAAGTACAAGCTGATCGAGGTAAATTGAGGTATTTTGCCTTTCTTTGCCAAGAATCCGGTGGCGTAATATGCTATAATCAGAATAGTATATGGTAGGAAAAGAGCATGGCGAGAAAGGGGAGCTGATAGCTATGCGTGTCCAAAAAGTTAATGATTCAACGATTCGCATCTTCATCTCCTTTACGGAACTTGCTGACCGTGATATCTCAATGGCAGACTTATTTCAACGCTCATCCAAGACCGAGCAGTTGTTTTGGGAATTGATTGCTCAGGCCAGGGAAGAAGTGGAATTTAATTTGGATCAGCCATTTTGGATTCAGGCCACAGTGGCATCGAATGATGAATTTGTTATTACGGTGATGAAGCAAGAAGAACAGACTGAGATTCCGGTTAAAGAGAAAGAAAAGAAAAAGCCCGCACGGGGCAGAGTTCCGGAATGGGTATATGCTTTTGCTGACTTTGAAGATGTGCTGGCAGTCGTTCAGCGTTTGCCCCAGTTTAATAACATGCGATCAAGCCTTTTTGAATTTGAAGGGGAATATTATCTGTCTGTCAGCAGAATCGGGGTCGGAAAGAAAAGGCAGTTGGCTGAAGCAATTTTGGATGAGTACGGGGACCTTGTGACCGCGACCCGTGATTTCCTGATCGAGCACGCTAAAGTAATTATAGCAGCTAAGGCGGTCCAGACCTTGCGCGCATCATTTGGAGTTTAACAACAGCAGTGGATCGTCATAACGTAGCGCTAAAAAAGGAAGCGTGAGCCGCTTCCTTTTTTGGCTATTCAAGTTTTGCGATTGAGCTATTCAGAGAAAAGTACGCGGGGAACCTAACTGCAAGAAAAGATCGAAGGTATAAGTTTAAGGCAGCAGGAGCAGACAGCTTTGCCCCGAAAAGTTTGAACTTTAATCGTTTGACCGCAGAAAATGCAGGATACACTCTGCTTTTTATGCTTAAAGTTAAGGTCAAAAGGGATAACAACAGCTACTGCGGCAGACCTTGTGCTGACAGGTCTACTTGAACAAGACATTTGGCAAACCTCCTAAGCTAGTATGTACCCATATAATATGCCATCTTCCCTGTCGAAATCCTAAAAAGGGCGCGGGCAGGAAGAGTAATAATTGGTCGATTAAGTCAAAGGAGTGTAAAGATATTGGACGAGAGCAAACTGCAAAGACTGAGAGCTCTCCCGGCAGTGCACGAAATATTGGCTGAACTTCAGGGTTTAGACGAGTTCGCCAAGTTTTTCATTGAGGAGGGGGGAGTGTCGAATGTTACTTATGCAATCCGGCACTTTTTGACAAAGGCCCGGGGGGAAATCATGCGCTCAGAAGATGCTTACCCGTGGAAGCTGGCGGGCACGGACTTTGGTGAGGCTATTCAGAAGTGGCTTAAGCAAGAGGTTTATCACGAGCTGGTTAACCCGGCCATGAGCCTGCGCCGGGTAATTAATGCAACTGGGGTTGTTTTACATACGAATTGCGGGCGTGCCGTTTTAGCGCCTAAAGTTGCCCGCTTTGTGGCCGCACAAGCGGAGCGCTACAGCAACCTGGAGCTAGATGTGGACAGCGGGGAACGGGGCTCGCGTTATGTCCATGTTGAGGAGATTCTGAAGCAATTAACCGGGGCCGAAGCAGCGATGGTAGTAAACAATAATGCTGCTGCCGTGCTCTTGGTGATGAACACTCTGGCCCAGGGGAAAGAAGTTATTGTCTCGCGTGGGGAACTGGTTGAAGTAGGGGGCTCGTTTCGCATTCCGGAAGTGCTTAAAGCCGGGGGCGCCCGCTTGGTCGAAGTTGGCTCGACGAATAAGACCTGGCTTAAAGACTATGAGAACGCCCTGGGACCTGAGACGGCACTTTTACTAAAAGTTCATACCAGCAACTACCGCATTGAAGGGTTTACCCACGCAGTGGACGGGAATGAACTGGTAAAGCTGGGGGAGGGAGCTGGGGTGCCTGTTGTCGAAGATTTGGGAAGTGGGAGCTTTTTAGATGGTACCGAGTTAGGCTTTCCGCTTGAACCTACGATTGCCCAGGTGGTCACAGCAGGTCTGGCCTTAGTGACCTTCAGCGGGGACAAGCTTTTGGGCGGGCCTCAGGCAGGGATTATTGTCGGGAAACGTGAATATGTTGAACGTCTGCGCCAGAACCAACTGACCCGGGCTCTTAGGATTGACAAGTTGACTCTCGCAGCTCTGGAAGGGACTTTGCGTCTGTATGAAAAAGAAAGTCTGGAAGAGATCCCGGTTTGGCGTATGCTCTCCCTTCCGGTGGCTGAATTGCGCCTAAGGGCGGAAGAACTGTATGCGCATATAAGTCAAATTGAGGAGCTGGAAGCTGAAATACAGGAAGATTACTCCCAAGTAGGTGGAGGGGCCTGGCCGACTGTAAATATTCCTACCTGGGTGGTTGCCGTGCGCCCGCGCCATGGGTCGGTCGAGGAATTGGAGCGCTTTTTGCGGCTAGGGCAGGTGCCGATCTTAAGCAGAATCCGTAAAGGCTGGGTTTTGTGCGATGGGCGCACCTTGCTCGCAGGGGACAGCGACGAGATAGTGAGCCGCCTGCAGGCGTGGGAGGAGAAGGGGGCGAAATGGTAGGACAGATGATACGCATTAAAGCTCTTGTTCCGCGAGTTCGGATTTACTTACCTTATTTTAAGGCATGGTAAATCCTTACAAGTACCTATTGGATCCTATTAGGCTTTAGATAGATTGATGGGTCAAAACCTGCCCACTGCACCATGTCCAAAGCCTGGCGATTCAAATTGCTCGGGAAATATCGTTGCCCTTGCACAACGACAACTTCTATTGTGGCTAGCACCTCCAGAATTGTTGCTATTGATGGAGTGTCAGTCTTCTTATTTCCCGGTAACTGGACAAATTCATTTCGTTCCTTAAGACTCTGTCGTACCCGATACTCAAGGTAAGATGCCAACATGAGCACCAAAATAAACACATATCCAAGCGCATGGATTCGTTTCTTGCTCTTTAGAAAAACCGGCCCTAGGTACACCGGACTTTTCAAAAACCGAAACTTCGTTTCGATCGAGATTTGACGCTTGTATTCAGCTAAAATGGCTGCCGGAGTATATTTCTGTTGATCCCGTATGGAGTAAATGAGCACGAAGGTTGATTCCAATTGGCGCAGCCGTTCAAAAAGATCAGGATTCAAGTCTCCTATTGTGCAGTTAACTCGGTAACTAACCGTCTCAATCGGTTGTTCACCTTTCTTCGGACGCCCCTTGCGTGCATAGGTTGTGACAGTCTGGCACTCCACTGTTCCAGAAAATGAGTAGCCTAGCTTAGCAACCTCTTTGGCAAAAGCTTGGAGAGCGCTGTGGGCATCCGGTTCACAGGCAAAAGCTGTGGAAGTTAGGTTTTTCGCCTTGCGTTCCAATTCTTCTTTCTGTTTGCTTATCCTCTTAATCAAGGTTTTCTCCTTGCTGGCTTCCAGCATGCTAGAGTGAACGACCAGGAAGTTGTATTCTCGATCATCCAGTTTTCTTTGTACCGGAAATACCCGATAGCGAGCTGCCTGGTTGGCATTACTACTCGCTAGCATCCCGATTTCCTGCCAATGGTCTTGGTCCCATGCCAACTGTTTTAATTCCCTGGCTAAGCTAAAGGTTTCGGGAAACCTAGAGATAAACTGCACCTCCTGTCCGGCTAAGCGCTTTAAGCCTCCGGTAGAAATCAGGGCACAATCAGCGATAAAGATGACGTCTTTGAATCCTTGCTTGGTGAAAAGCTCCTGTATCTTGAGAGCAGCATCCGGATTCCACTCTACGTCAGCTTTATTGCCGGCTAATAATTCACCCATTATGACTAATCCATGTTCCTGAACAGCGGCACCAAGTTTGAACTGTTTCAGATCGGGGCGCAGATCCTTACTAAACCCGTGATTAATCTCAAATTCATCATGGGCCTGACCGGTGTACGCCCCCTGGACGGACTTTGATGTCGTATCAAGATGAACAACATTTATGCCAAGGGAGTGTGCCTGGAGTAAGGATAGGGAAACTGTACTGACCAATTGTTCCATCGATACCTCGGCAAGCTTATCCAAGGCGTGGCCATAAGCATCATCATTAAGTTGTTCAACACTGAGTTCAACATCAGCGAATAAACTTGGCAAGTCTTGTTGGGCCCAGAATTGTTCGATCTTCCACAGGGGTTTGCGGCCACAAAGAATACAAATCACCAAGGTTTCAATGAGCAAACCGGGAGAAATCTTTGAATTAGCTTCTTTCCAGTGAACCATTTGGTTTACCGCCTGAGCGATTTTTGCCGTACGGCACAGGGCCGCAGCGACGGGAACACTTGATGCTCGTATGGTGCGGATATCAGCGAATGAATTCGTCATAATGTTACCTCCATGAAAATTTAGAGATAACATTCGACATGAAATAGTTAAAATCCTTTAAATGGAATAAAATAACTTTTCCCAAAATTTAACTTGCGGAATATGAGTTAAAAAAGGCGGGCTAGCCTCATGGATTGGGCTAAACCCGCTTTTTTTTGCGAAACGAACAGAATCAGGTAAAGGAAGAATTATTCTACCAATTCCGTCGCAGCATAGTCCTTGGTCGCCTTAATAAACGTCTGAACCAAAGGCGGCAAGTGTTTGTCCTTATGATAGACTAAGGAAAACTCCCGTTTAACCTCAATTTCCGGAATCTCGCGCACCACGACTAAGCCCGTCTGCTCACATAGTTTTACTGCCAGTTCGGAGACAATACTAATGCCGAGATTGGCGGCTACGGCATGCTTAATGCCGTCTGTACTCCCGTATTCCATCGCTACCCGGAGGTGAATACCCTCGCGCGCAAAAGCGTCTTCGATCGCTTTACGGGTGCCGGAGCCTGGCTCGCGCATTATGAAGCGCTGGCGGGCAAGGTCTTCGAGGGTGATTTTTTCCTGGCTTAAGAGAGGGTGGTTCGGGGAAAGAATCATGACTAGGTGATCAGTGCGGAAAGACTCGGCAATAAGATCTCCTTCAGATGGCCGTTCCCCGACGACAGCAAGGTCAAGCTGGTTGGCAAGTATTTTTTTCTCGATCTCCATTGAGTTAGCGACATCGAGAATGAGCTCAATTCCGGGATAATCATTTTTGAACTGACCGAGCAAGTGGGGAAGATAGTAAATTCCCGGAGTTGTGCTTGCTCCTAAGCGGATGCGTCCTTTGTGCAGTCCCTGAAGTTCCTCAAGCGCTCTTTCCGCTTCCTCGGCTAAGGCGAATATTTTCTGGGTATAAATAAAAAGCATGCGACCGGCATCGGTAAGGTAGATGTTACGGCCCAATTGTTCGAAAAGCTCCATCCCTAATTCCTGTTCCAACTTTTGCAGATGGACTGATACAGTGGGCTGGCTCAAATACAATTCTGCCGCCGCTTTAGAATAGCTACGGTGTTTGGCAACCACATTAAAAATATGCAGTTGATGGAAGTTCATTAAGAAATCCCTTCTTCCATTTAACAATTTGGCGAATTTATTAACATTTTTATGATAACAAAGCTATAGGTAAAAATCAACGCTCTGAAAGAATTACCTCATATGCAATGTAAGATGCAAACCCCATTGTTTAGAATTAACAAAGAATGTATAATGTACTTATTATGTGTATTATTAAAAATAAGTTATTAAAGAAATAAGTTATTAAAATGAGGGGGAAGGTATGATGTTTGCACTCGACAGTAGCAAAGACAAAGTGCGTTTAACACAGTATTCCAGCAAAGCCGGCTGAGGGTGTAAAATTGGTCCGGCGGACCTAGCGCAAGTATTGCGCCATTTACCCCCTAACCAGGAAGATGCCAACCTTTTGGTTGGCTTGGACACATCAGATGATGCAGGGGTGTATCGTCTGAACGAAGAACAGGCGATCGTCCAGACCGTGGATTTCTTTACTCCGGTTGTGGATGACCCGTATTCATTTGGGCAAATTGCGGCAGCTAACGCCTTGAGTGATATTTATGCCATGGGAGCTAAGCCCTTGACGGTGCTGAACTTAGTGTCATTCCCGATTTCCAAGCTCGATATGGGGGTTCTGGCAGATATCCTGCGGGGCGGAAGTGATAAGATCAAAGAAGCGGGGGCGCTCCTGATCGGCGGGCATTCAATCGATGACCCTGAACCGAAGTACGGCTTGGCGGTAACAGGGATTGTCCATCCGCACCAGGTGCTTTCCAATGCTACGGCTCGTCCGGGGGATGTGCTTATCCTTACCAAGCCTTTAGGTGTCGGGATTATTACTACCGGAATTAAGCGCGGGCTGATCTCTCTTGAAGCTGAGGCTGAGGTTGTGCGCGTGATGGCAACCCTTAATAAAGGTGCTGCCGAAGCGGCTTTGGAAGTCGGAGTAAACGCGCTCACGGACGTCACCGGCTTTGGTCTCTTAGGACATTTGCACGAGATGATGCAGGCCAGCAAGGTTAAGGCTCATGTGGACAGCCAGGCAGTGCCTGTGTTGGAGAGCGTGTGGGAAGCGATCGAGCAAAAGGCTGTTCCGGGAGGAACGATGGCCAACCGCCGTTATCTGGAGGATAAGGTCGAATTTGCGGCTGAGGTTGCTGAGCCTGTGCGCTTGGTCTTGGCAGATGCGGTCACTTCCGGCGGGCTTTTGATCGCTGTGTCTGAGGAGAAAGCCCCTGCTCTAATCGAGGCTCTGCGCCAAAAGGGTACTCCGGCAGCAGCGCGAATTGGCCAGGTCCTTGAAGGGGAAGCCGGGAAAATTGAAGTTTCTTAAAGCCTATGATAAAATACCCACGGTGAAAGCTTAGTGCTGTAGCAGGGGGAGATTAGAGTGCAGGAAGTGTGGCAAAGTGTGGCGACTTGTTTTGAGCAAGTGGCCTTCTTTTTTGCAGGAGGAGATCCGAAACTTGACGCGAGTTTTGGGAGGAGAGCAGAGCGTTTGGAGGGCAGGAGCTTTGCCCGTGAGGAATTGGTCAGAACCCTGACCGAGTACCATGAACGCCTGGGATTCGGGGAAGAGACCATGAAAAATATCTCCGCTTTGCTCCGGGAAGATACCTTAACCGTGGTTACGGGCCAGCAGGCAGGAATGCTCTCAGGCCCGCTCTATACCTTATATAAGGCGGTGACGGCAATTCGTCTGGCCGGTGAACAGCAACGAAAGCTGGGGCGGACGGTGGTTCCTGTTTTCTGGATTGCGAGCGAAGACCACGATTGGGCAGAAGTGAGAGAGACCGTCCTCCTTACTGGCGACGGCCGCCCGCTACCCCTGAGACTGGCGGGGGAGGGAGAGGGGCTTCCGGTCGGCAGCCTGTCGGTGCCGCCCTGGAGTGAGGTCGCAGATATGCTTAATCGGGGTCTGCCGGAGAGTGAGTTTAAATCTGAGATGATACAGGACTTGAAACGCTTAACAGAGCAAGCGCGTAATTTTAGTGAATGGTTTGCCTTAGTGCTTAAGTGGCTCACCCACGACAGGGGGTTAATCTTTTTTGATCCGGCCCTGCCGGCTTTTAAGAGACTCGCTTCTCCGGTATATGAGCGGATACTGAAATCTCACCGTGATCTTAATCAGGCTTTGGAGCAGCGTACGCACAAACTTGTGAGTCTTGCCTACAAAGCGCAAATTGAACTCGACCAGAGCGAGGTTAACCTGTTTATGGCAAATCCGGAGCGTCGCGCTGTGCTTAGTTCGTCGCAGGGTTTTAAGTTAAGGGGAAAAGAAACAACTTTAACTCTTGATGATTTAACATCCATGCTTAGGGAAAACCCGGGGCGCTTCTCCCCCAATGTCGCCACCCGCCCACTGGTTCAGGAATATCTGTTGCCGACTCTGGCGTATGTGGCCGGACCGGGAGAGCTTAATTACTGGGCTCAGCTCGGGCAAGGGTTTGCTGTGTTTGGGTTTGAGATGCCGGTAGTGTATCCCCGGCTGTCAGCAGTAGTTCTTACCCAGGGTTGGCAGCGGGCCTTGCGCACGGAAGGCCTGACTGTGGCCCAAGTGTATCAGGGGCTGGCAGAGTATAAAGAACGGTGCGTGCGGGAGCAGGACGAATACGATATTGACGGGCATTTTGAAGCTCTAAGAGCACAGATAAACTCAGCCTACCAAAGGCTTGACTCTTTTAGTGCGATCAATAGCCACGCCGAAGAATGGGTGGCTCAAAACCAAGAGCGGGTATTGGGGCAGATTTCCTACCTTGAAAAGAAAATTTGGCAAGCCCAGCGCAAACGTTGTGAAAGCATGCTGAGGCGGATCGAGCAGTTAGAACAAGCTTTAGCACCGTTTGGGATCAGGCAGGAAAGGGTCTTTAACCCACTGAGTTTTGTGGCCCGCTTCGGCCCGGAGTTCGGAATGCGGGTGGCGGAGCTTCCTCTGACAGCGGATTTTCGGGAACAGTGCATAATTATATAGATATTTTCGCTTAACGCTTCAAATAGGTAGCAGACAAGCTGTATAATTAAAAGGATTATGAGGCGCCATAAGTACATGGCGAAGCGATCTGGATGCAGTTAGGAGTTGTTTTGAGTTGCGGCGTAAACAAAAGATCGCCTTAATGTCTATAGCTTTGCTCACGGTATTTATCTCAGGTTATGTTTGGTATGCCTGGCAGGACAGCTCTGCCGGGCATACGGTGACAATGCCGCGGGGCGGGGTCAACGATATTCCCGGACTCAGCCAACAGATGAGCGTGCTGCTCATCGGAGCGGACCAGCGGCCGGGGGAGAGCAAGTTTAATTCAGACTCCATAATCCTGGCGAGTGTTGACCCGAAGGAGAAACGGATTAGCTTGTTATCCATTCCACGCGACACCAAGGTGACGCTCCCGGGGTATGGCGATGTCAAGATTAACTCTATTGCAGCTTTGAAGGATATTGAAACTCTGCAGCAGGAAGTTGCAGACATCACAGGAGTGCCGGTGTCAGGTTATGTTCTTACTAATTTTTCCGGGTTTAAGGAAATTATCGATACTTTGGGCGGGATCACAGTCTATGTCGAAAAAGACATGTACTATAAAACAGGGGACAAAGAGGATGGGCTTATTAATCTGAAAAAGGGAGAACAGCGCCTGGACGGCTCGAAAGCACTCCAGTATGCGCGTTTCCGGCATGATGAGCTGGCGGATATTTCCCGTACTGCCCGCCAGCAGGTAGTGCTGAAAGCGGTTGGGAAAGAGATGATGCAGGCGAGCACGATCCCGAAGCTTCCGGTCCTCATCCCGCAGTTAAGGGAAGCGGTTCAGACCAATTTGTCAGTGGGAGATATGTTAAAGCTTGCTAAAGTCGCGGTGAACTTCGATAGTTCCAGTATCTTGTCCCAGACTCTGCCGGGATCTTTTCTTGATTTAGACGGAGTGAGTTACTGGGCGGTGAACCCTGAAAAGGCTAAAGAAGTAGTGAAAAATCTCTTTCAGGGGAAAACCACTACTGAAGTTATAGTTGATAGCGGGCCGGTTGACCTCTTAAAACCGGTGGAGACGGTGCCGGATAGGCCTAAGCCTAAGGTTCCGGGCAACAGCCAGGATCCCAACGGACCTGGTTCGAATGGGCATGAAGGAGATATTAAAGTTCCGGGCAACGGCCAAGATCCCAATGGAGAAGGGTCAACCGGGTACCAGGATGTGATATAATGGGTTAAGAGATGATTTGGATGGAGTGGAATGCTATGCCGGAAGAAATCGTGCGCGGGCGCTCACTTGATGAAATCAGGCAGGAATGGGCTCAGAAGTGGGGCTGTTCCCCGGAGCAGCTTCAATTAGAGGTCTTGGACAAGCCCGGTTTTTTATCCAGGCAGTGGAAGGTGCGTTTGCACCTGCCGGAGGCACAGGAACCGGCTACGACTGCTGCGCCGGCCCAGGAGGTTTTAGTAAAAACAGAGTGGGACGGTGAAAGATACATAATAGACCCGGGTGAAGGGGTGGAGGAAATCTTTCCGCCCCGGCGCGGGGGAGAGATGCGGGTCAACGGAGAGCTCCAGGATAAATCCTTCTCCTGCCGCAGGGAGGATGTTATTGAGTTTATCCCGTGGCGGGAACCAGGGGAGCTTAAGTGGGAACTTGAGGTGCGCTTTCAAGGGGGAGCGGTGGTCGCCAGAGTTCAACAGAAAACGGCGGGCCGTTATGTATTAATGACAGAAATTCATCCTGCACGCCGTCTGGATCTGGATGAATTTTTAACATGGGAGGATATGCCTGTTTCCGGAGAAATGTGGGATGAACAGCGGCTCAATGACGGTCTGGCGGAGCTTAAGATTGTTTCTGGCCGCCGCCAAGAAGCCTGGAATGAGATTTTAGCAGTCAGAGGGAGCGGGGAAGTGGTAGTGGCAGAGACTGTAATGCCGGTTCCGCCGCAGCCGCCGGTATTAGAAGACTTCGTAGGAGCACCCCAGCCCAAAGAAGCAGCGGAATCTGAGCGTATTGATTTTTTTGCTTCAAAAATACAGCTTGTTAAGGAAGGAACGGTGCTGGCCCGTAAAAAACCTGGCATTCCCGGGATCCCCGGTACGGATGTTTTCGGACGCCAACTTCCGACTCAACCCCTGCGGGATTTCCAGTTCAGGCTGAAGAAAAATGTTCGCCTCTCGGAAGACGGGATGGAGGTTATTGCAGCGTGTGCGGGACTGCCCGTGCGTTTAGATGAGATAACTTATATGGTGGAAAATGCATATGTGTTAAATAAAGATGTTGATTTGTCCACCGGCAGCATTGAGTTTACCGGCGATGTTATGATCGGAGGGAATGTGCAGGACGGACTGCATATTTTTGCCACCGGCAAAGTCGAAATTCAGGGAGCGGTCTCTCATGCTGAGATTCGGGCAGAAAGAGGGCTGAAAGTTCAGCGCAATGTCCTGGGTGGAAAGCTGGTAGTGGGAGAAAAATATGTGGTGAGAGCGGAAATTCTGCGCCAGCTCAAAGCTGTTCATGATGAGCTTAATTTGTGTCTGATGCAAACTGAGGAATTGCTAAAATCCCCGGCGGCGGCTAATCTCAAACCGGGACAGTGCCTCAAAAAGCTATTGGAACGGAATTTCCCGGAGTTGCCGAAACGGGTGGTCAAGGCTGAGAACTATGTGCTTACGCACAAGGATGAACTTATTACTCAGGATCTAATCCTCGCCGTTAAATCTGCTAAGCACTTCTTGTCAGGTCTGGGGCCGTTAGAACCGCAATCCGTAACGCTTCTCCATAAAGTGAATAAGGCCTTTGCTCAATTGGTAGAAAATATTGCCCTTGAAGTTCCGGAAAAGCTGGCGTGTGTTGTCGATTATGTGCAGGGTACGACAATCGAGACCGGCGGTTCGTTTCAATGTGCTAAAGGAGCGTACAATTCAATGATTAGCGCGGATGGAGATGTAAACATTGAAGGGGTGTGCCGCGGGGGCAAGATTCTGGCTGGAGGAAATGTCTCGATCCGGGAATTGGGAGGGTCAGGAGTAAGCACAACCCTTGTACAAATTGTTGGAACCAAGCGGCTCAAGGTTGCTTATTGTCACCCTAATGTAGTGATTGCTGTGGACAAAGAAATTATTAGGATAGAGGAAGCGTACAAAGACTTAGAGGTGTATCGCGAGCGGGGTCTGGTGCAGATGGAAAAACTGCGGGCCAATCCTCTTTAATTCATGGAAGCCTGTTGCTGCTGGTTGGAGGTGGGCGACAGGCTCCCTGTTTTTTTGACAGAGTCCTTTGTTCACGCTACACTTGTGGGGAGAGAATCAAGGAAGGATAGAAAGCAGCATGGAAACAAATATTGATTTAGAGAAAGCGGAAGAGCTTGTTTATAGTCTGATTAAGCCCGTGTCAGCCGAAACGGTAGGTTTAGGGTCGGCCTATGGCAGGGTTCTGGCCCAGGATTTGCATTCTCAGCTGAATATTCCTCCGTTTGCACGTTCTCCGTTAGACGGGTATGCTTACTACGCCCGCGCCCAGGATTCTGAACCATTTAGCTTGAGGATCGTTACGGAAATTCCGGCGGGGAGTTGGCCGGAACGGGTTCTGGAAGTAGGAGAAGCAGCCCGCATTTTTACCGGGGCTCCCATTCCCGCAGGTGCCAACTGTGTAGTGCGCATGGAGGATACGGAAGAGCACGGGGATGAAGTGGTTATTCACTACCCTGTCCCGGCCGGGGCTAATGTTGTTCCGGAAGGAGATGAAATAGCCCGGGGAGAGGTTTTGCTGCGGCAGGGAGTGCTGCTCACTCCGCCTGCGCTTGGACTCCTGGCGGCAGCAGGGGTGCAAGAAGTGCCTGTATACCGCCGTCCGAAGGTGGGCCTCCTGTCCACCGGGTCAGAGCTAATTGATATCGACAGCCAACCGCTCCCAGGCAAAATCTACAACAGTAACAGTTACACCTTGCGCGGCCTGTTGCAGGAAGCGGGATGTGAGGTCAAAGCCATTCCTTATGTCCCGGACCGCTTGCCGGAAACCCTCCTGGCTTTGGAACAGTTGGAGGGAAGCGATGTCGTGATCTCAACGGGAGGTGCTTCCGTGGGGGAGTATGATCTTATGCCCCAGGCTCTTGAGCAGCATGGCTGTGAGATGCTCTTTTGGAAAGTGAACTTAAAACCCGGAACTCCGGCAGCAGTGGGCAGAAAAGGAAACAAGCTTTATTTTTCCCTCTCGGGCAACCCGGCTGCTGCAGTTGTCACTTTTGAACTCTTGGTGCGCCCGGTTCTGTCAAAGCTAAGAGGAAGTGTTCAGTGGCAGCCGCAAGAGTTTGCGGTGAAAATGGCAGGGGAGTTCTCTAAGTCCGGGCGTCAGCGCCGGTTCCTGCGTGCCACAGCTGTGCTGAAAGACGGGGAAATCTGGGCAGACCTGGCGCCGGCACAGGGCTCCGGGATTTTGCGCTCCATGATCGGCAGTGATTTGCTGGTGGATGTTCCCGGCGGGCATGGTCCCGTGCGGGAGGGAGAGTCCTTGCTAGCGCGCTGGATTGGGAAGTAAGGTTAAAATGCACTTTAAGCGTTAGGGATTATATGAGGGGGTAAATCAATGAGTAACAAAGAAATTCCGGTAGTGTCAGTGGTGGGGAAATCTGATTCCGGCAAGACTACCCTTTTGGAGAAGATTTTGCGCGAGGCCAAAAAGCGCGGGTGGCGGGTTGCGACCGTAAAACACGATGTCCACGGGTTTGAGATGGACAAGCCGGGGAAGGACACTTGGCGTCATGCCCAAGCGGGCGCAGATGTAGTGGTTATTTCTTCGCCTACTAAAATTGCAGTCCTCGAAAAGGTTGAAGAAGACCAGCCCTTGGATGAGGTTGTAAAACGCGTGCAAGGGGTTGACCTTATTTTTACGGAAGGATACAAGCGCGCGCACAAACCCAAGATTGAAGTATTCCGGTCTGCTGTACATAAGGACTTGCTGTGTCAGCCGGAGGAGCTCTTGGCGATCGCCAGTGATGTTCAGTTTGAGCTCGGAGTGCCGTGCTATGATCTAGATGATGCGGCCGGACTGTGCGATCTCTTGGCTGAGAAGTTTGGACTATAGGGCGTGTTCGTTTAGTGTTCGCAAACACGTAAGGCTAAGGTATTTTTACTTTAGACGGATTTGTCACTTTTTTTCAGGTAATAGTGTGACCAGGAGCCGGGCGGAGAGCGGGAGTAAGGGTAAGGCTAAGAGCGAGGATATTAGGTTAAATAAGGTATGAGCGTTGGCTGCTTGCCGTGCTAAGCTGCCCCCCAGGGATGCGAGTATGTTTGCCATCGGTGTGAGGAAGGGATAAAAGACGAGGACGCCAAAGACATTAAGCAGGACGTGAAAGAGGGCGACCCGCTGGGCCGACCTTGAGGTGGCAAGAGCGGCGAGGACTGCGGTAAAGCAGGTGCCGATGTTGGCACCGAAGATAAAAGCTAAGGCGGTGGGCATGGTAATCCAGCCGTCTTCAGCCAGGATCATTACGATTCCGGTAGTGGCGCTGGAGGAATGGAGAAGGGCCGAGAGCAGCGTTCCGGCGGCTACTCCTTGCAGATGATGATCCCCCAAACCATGGAGAAATTTCTGAACTTTAGCATTTTCCGCTAGGGGGGCCAGCCCGCCTTCCAAGAACGCAAGTGCGAGAAAGAGCGTGCCAAGACCGCACAGTGAAAGGGCGAGGTAGCGCCAGCGGTTTGGCAAAAAGAGATAGCCCAGCGCTCCGGCAAGCATGGCCATCATAGCAAAGCGTTCGAGAGGAAAGGCTAAAAGCTGAGTCGTTACGGTGCTGCCGATATTGCTGCCTAAAATAAGGGCGAGGGCATTTTCAAAAGGAAGCAGCCCGGCATCGACAAAAGAGACTGCAGCTACGCTGAGCGCGGTGCTTGACTGCAGGAGCGCGGTGGCGACTGTGCCGCTCCAAAAGCCGCGCCCAGGAGTAGCGGTCATCCAGAGCAGGGCTTGGTGCAAACCCTTGCCCGCAAAAGCCTGGAGGCCTTGGCGCAGAATATACATACCTCCGAGTAACAGCATAAGGCCAAGTGTGGGGATGATGATGAACATCCGCGTTCCTCCGAATTAATTCATCTACTGCGCAAAGCAATTGCATCTCGATTTATGTCTTAGTGGCACTTAGCCATCGGATAAATTATATATATCGGAAACAGCTTAAACCTATGCCCGCTTATCGGTGTAGCAGGTGAACAAAAATAGGCTCAAGCAGGGGCTACATCCCGGATGGTAATGCATATGTTATCCCAAGGGGTGGTTTTATGCATGTTCGCCAGGGAGATGCCCATGATTGGCCTTTTATTTATGCCCTCGCCCGGGAAGCAATTCCTTACAGTATTTCACCATGGCGCAAGCAGCCGCTGGATGAGACGCTGAAATACCGGGAACAGCTTCTGAAAGGGTTCTGGGGCTGGATTAAGCAGACCGATTCCCAAGCTTTGATTGCGGAAACGGAGAGTGGGGCTAAAATAGGGTATCTTATCCTCTACCCTACTTCGAGGGAAGAACTGACCGGGATGATCCAGGCATGGGTTATGGACGTGGCCGTGTCCCCTAAATGGAGAGGACGGGGAGCAGGTAAAGCCCTCTTCGAAGCAGCGGAAGAATATTGCCGGGAAAAGAACATTTCATATTTGGGACTGGCGGTTAGTAGCCATAACTTTCGCGCTCTCAGTCTTTATGAGAGTTTAGGGTTTGCCGAGGAGCGCAAGCTTATGGTTAAGGTAATTAAAGACGAACAATAAGATCATGATATAGAAAGCAAAAAAAAGCTTGCGACGAGATTCTTCCGTCGCAAGTGAAGTAAAAGAGAGGAGTGGGGATAAAAAATTGGAAAACGTGAGACTATTTAGATTGTGTCCCGCTTACTGGAGCTTTATACATTTCACAGCAAAAAAATAACTAATCGGAGGGAAGCATTTGAACAAAGACCAGATCAGGGAAATTGTGAGTTCATTAGCAGCGGCTGGGGAAGGGGACGGATACCTGGTTGCGCGCGCGCAGTCAAGGCGTGAGTCAGGTATCCGCCTTAGTAATGGCCGCTTTGAGTATGTCGGGAGTGGCTGGGAAAACGGGCTCGGAGTGCAGGCTTTCACAGCCGCCGGGGCTTCGGGCCTGGCAGCAGCTGACGTTTTATCACTTAAAGTAGGGCTGGAATTAGTGCGGCGGGCTGTAAGCCTGGCTGAGCGTAACGAAGAGATTGGGGGAGAACTGAACCGCGAGCTTTGGGATGCTCCGGTAGTGCAGGCTGATGTGCCGAGCCCGGCAGCGCCGAAATTGCCTGAGATCGGGGAACTCCAGCCAGAAATGCTCTATATCCACGAAAGCCTGCGTCGAGCGCGGCCTCAGGCTTCATGGCAGACGAGTCTGCGCCTGGTGCAGGACTTGTGGTGCATAGGGCGTTCGGACGGCAGCCTTGTTTCTTTTACAATCTCGCGTTCAGTGATCATGCACCAAGGTACAGTCCAGGAAAACGGGCGCTCGCAGAGCCTGCTCGTGCACCGCAGCGGAGTTGATGCCGGGATCGTGGCGCAGGAGAAGCATGAGCGCACCTTGGAACAGCAGGCCGCTGAGCGCGCTGATTTTGCGCTCGAAGTGTGCCGGGCACCGAGCCTTACGGCAGGACACTATCCGTTAGTTATTGATTACGGTTTGGCTAAGGGTTTGGCCCATGAAGCCTTCGGTCACGCCGTAGAAGCTGACGGGATCAGTGAATCCGTGCTGGGAGAGCACGGACGTTTGAGAAAAGGGCTGCAGGTGGCCAGACCCGGAGTGCATATTATTGACGGCCCCTTGTTTGGAGACTGGGCTTATCAGCCTTATTCAGCTAACGCGCTTGAGCGTAGGACTGTTTACATTGTACGCGATGGGATTCTCGAAGCAGGCTTGGGGGACATATTTTCAGCTCGCCGGGCTGGCATGGAGGTTTCCGGAGCCGGGAGGGCGGAGAGTTACAACTATGTGCCCCTGCCGCGCATGAGCAACATCCGGGTTTTAAGCGAACGGGTTCTCCCTCTTGAACCGTCTTCCCGTTTGCCCCAAGAGATGCAAAACTTACGGAACTCCCTGCTGCAGCACGGAGAGTTAAAGGAACACACCCTTGTGCTTTTGGGGTATCGCGGCGGGCAGGTCAACCCTAAAACAGGGGATTTTGTCTTTCAGTGTGACGGGATTATTGATTTGTCTGACCCGGAGCTTAAGGTCTACCAGCCTTCTATTTTCAGCGGAAAAATCCTCTCAGTCCTGCAGGCAATCCGGGCGGGCATCGGGGATGAGTGTTTCGGAGCGATCGGCACCTGCGGCAAGAATGGGCAGTCTGTTCCCTCCAGCGGTGGCAGCCACCGTTATCTCTTGCTTGATCAGGATGAGCAAGTAAGCCTGGGAGGGGCATAAGTATGAACTTGATCTCACAGTTAGAAGAAACTTTGCATAAGGCATCTGCCAATCCTTGGGACAAAGACCTGCGCCTGCAAGGATGGCGGATTCTGGTCCATGAATCACAGGCTCTGTCTTTGGGCTTAAAGGACAATGTCCCCGGCAGTGTTTATGCACCGCCAAGCTATCGCCTGGGAGAGAGCGGGGAAGTGTTTTTGGTCTGGGATGATGGCAGGTGCAGCCGCAGCAAAGTACATAATGCTTTAAGTGCGGGGAACTTTTGGCAGGACAAATTACAAGAATGGCGTCGGGGCTCGTATGAGGATCCGGATGGGGCCGTGATTTCCAACCCTCAGCCTTTGCCTTTAGTGACAGTGGAAGACCTTAAAGTACAAAGAATTTTGAAGGGGGACGACAGCATCCTCTTTGACCAGGTTAAGCGTGTAATCCAAGAAAGACCTTCAGAATCTAAAGTTCAGGGGAATTTTCAGGCTGCCTGGGGGTATCGGCATCTTCGCACTTCCAGCGGTTTGGCTATTACCTATCAGGAGTCTTATTACACCTTCTGGTACAGTTTTGACCGGCTGGTGAGCGCAGGGTATGCCAAACGGCGGCTGCCCGCAGCTCAAGAATGGGAAGGCTTGTGGACCCGCACTCATCAGTATTACGAGGCTCTTACACAGAAGGCAGAGGCAGCGGGGCCGGGAACTGTGGTCGTGTTTGCCCCGGCGGTAGTTGCAGAAATGCTGGAACAATTTGTGCTTCCTAATCTCGATGGGCAAAGCGTGCTTGACGGGCACAGTGCTTTTAGACGGGAAGAGTTCAGGGGCGGCCGCCAGGTGTTCGACCGCAGGGTGTCCTTGGTTATTGACCCGCTCAAACCTTTGGCCTGGGGTTCGTACCTGGTAACAGGAGAAGGGATTCCCGCTCAGCGCACCGAATTGGTTACAGCAGGTGTGCTTACTTCTCCTTATTTACGGCTCAAGGATGCGCGTCGCTGGGGTGGGGAGCCTACCGGGCTAGCCCAAGGGTCAGAGGGGGCTTACCTGGCATCTTCAGAGGAAGAAAGATGGCCGGAAGTCTTGCAGGATATTGAAGACGGAGTTCTGGTACTGTCCGTGCTGGGACTGCACACCCAGGATCCGGTCTCCGGAAATTATTCCTTAAGTGCGCCCCAGAGCATACGCATTAAGAAGGGAAGATTAGCAGGCAAAGCAGATGTAAAGCTTGCCGGAAGCTTCTTTAAAGATCTCGCAAGCCCGGAAAGCCGCTATGCCCGCTCACCACTAGCCAGCCAGCCTTACATGCTCGTGCGCACAGGGGTAAACTCTTTCTAGGTTTATGGGGGTAGACTAACTTGCGAAAGGAAGACAAGAGATGCTCGATCTTCACGTTCATTTAATAGGAGAGAGGGACCGGCCTGCCACTAAAGACAATATCAGGGCTTACCTGGATCAGGCCGTGCGCAAGGGATTAAAAGAAATAGGCTTTGCTGATCATGATCTTTATTGGGAAGACTTGAGGCTTGATTTATTTAACGAAGTGGCAGCAGATTATCCGGAGTTGGAAGTGCGGGTCGGACTGGAAGTGGATTATCGCCCCCAGGATGAGAGCAAGATCAGGGCACTCTTAAACTCGTTTCCGTTTGATTTTGTTATCGGGTCTGTGCATGAGATCGGGGAGTGGGCCTTCGATTTGCCTAGAGAGGAAAAAATTCACCGGGACAAGGATGCAGACACTCTCTACCGGGAGTATTTTACTCTGGTGGCTCAGGCTGCACGCAGTAAGCTATTCACTACGATTGGACATTTTGACTTAATCAAGATTTTCGGGGTGCGTCCGCATACAGATATCCTAATATTGGCCGCTGAGGCCTTGACTGCTGTTAGGGAAAACGACTGTGCCTTGGAGATAAATACAAACGGGCGCTATAAACCGATCGGGGAGTTCTATCCGGAAAAACGCCTGGTTGAAGAAATCCAGCGACGGGGAATTGCGATCACTTTAGGTTCTGATGCCCACCGGCCGGAAGTTGTGGGCAGGGATCTCGCCGAAGTGGTCGAGGAACTTAAGCTTGCTGGGGTGAAGGAAATTGTTGGGTTTAAGGGGCGGAAGCAGGCGCTATATTCATTAGGATGAAAGACTATTTACTGTTATTCCCAGGAGATATACTATAATTAAAGCAGGGGCTTCGCTAAAGGGGTAGGTAGCATGTATGAGAATGAGATTCGCCAATTAATTCAGCAACTGGCCTGGACGGATGATGTTACTTATTATCACAGCTTGCGTGTGGCCTGTTTGCTGGCTAAGTTTACAGAAATGCCGGCAGGGCAGAAGTTTCTCAAGCAAGCTTGGGTAACGCAGAGTGAGTGCATTACTGCCGGACTTTTGCACGAAATCGGAAAAGTGTCCTGGCCGCGCGATTATCTGTTCTCGTCAGACAGGTTGGCGCAAATGGATGATGAGACCTTAACTAAGTTTTGGACATTAAAGATTCAGCACCCACTGCTTTCGGAAAGAATGATTCTGGAGTTGTATGCAAAGAGCGGCAACCGTTTCTGGGAACGGATTGCCCGGGGAGTGGCAGCCCACCACGAAAGTTTCGATGGCAGCGGTTATCCATACGGCCTTATGGGAACAGAAATCCCTTTGCTGGGCAGAGGGTTAAGGGTATTTGACACTTATGTGGCTATGACCGAGTACAGGCGTTATCGCAGCCACTTTGAGCATGAAAGGGTACTTAAGGAGATGGGGTATTCCCTGGGCTGTCGTTTTGATGCTTATTGGGGTAGAGAGATTCTCGCCTTTTTAGAGAGTATTTATATAGAGAATGGTCAGCCTTGTGGTAACCTTGATCAATGGCTGGAAGAGTTTTTAGCGGGTTAACCTAAATCATAATCCTTCTTCGCTCGCTGATGGATACTGTATCAGCCTCGGTGGCAGACTAGATATAAAATTAAGATGTTACTGCACCAAAGGAGAAGGTAATATGCCATGGGTGGAAGTGGAACTTAAACCTAACTTCGAGTGGAGCGAGGAGGCTTTGAATGATTGGTCTCACGCTCTTACCGCGTTTTTGACCGATAAAGGGGTGGAACTAAGACCGAAAGCGCGAGTCTTGCCTGGGTACCAGGTCTTAAGTATTGGAGAACAGGAAAATATGGGGGCGATCGTTTTAAGCTCTTCGGAAAGGTTGGTCCTGCTGGAAGGTTGGTCATTAAACGGACCTCTTGAACAGGAATTTGCTTATTTTACCCTGAGGTTTGCCCGCGAGATGGGAGCTGTCGCTCTATGCACAGCCCTGAGCTCGGACGCTGAAGAGGATTTTTGGCTGAAAATGGGGGGGATTGTTAGGCCTGACCCTGTACCGCTTGCCGGGAAAATCACGCGCCGGAAGGTCGATGTGCTTCCTCTAGGCAAGTTAAGTCTCTTGGTCAGGTATGACGGGCAACCTGCCCTCTGTCTCGAACCGATTGCCTGTAATGCGCACGCACCCGGCCCGGTAAGCCTAGCCCAGAGGCGTTTGGAGAAGATGTTCGGCGGTAGGCCCCTGGGTTTTGCGAGCAGAGTTGCGGTGCATTGCCCGTGGGAAATAAGTAAAAGCCAGTGGGATGATTTACTGGCGTTCAGCCGCCTTAAGTCTTTTGAACTATTACATAAAATGGTGTGGGAAGAGGGGAGTTTGTCACTTCCCTAAAAATTCTGTATAATTAAGCTTAGACTTGGGAGGTATAGCTAGAAAAAGATTAAAGGGGAGAGAAGGAATTTGTCAGTTATTGACTTAGCTCATCAACTGGCACAGGCTTTACAGGAATCGGAGGAGTACCGCCAATTCTTAGAGGCCAAAGACAAGGTGCGTGCTGATGAGTCGAATTACAAAATGGTTAAAAACTTTCAGCTTAAGCAGTGGGAGATTCAACAGGCCCAGCTCTTGCAACAGGAAGTGGGGTTTGAGAAGCAGCAGGAGTTAGAAGGGCTCTACAGCCTCTTAAGCATAAGCCCGCGCTCGCGCGAGTATTTGCAGGCTGAATTTCAGATATCACGCTTAATGAATGATGTGCAGAAGATTATTGGGGAGGCGGTCAAGGACGCTTTGCCCTTGGGGTTTGAGGAAAACTCCGTATGAACGTATCGATAGGGCTCGCTTTTATCGGTGGTTTGGTTTCTTTCTTTTCCCCGTGTGTGCTGCCGGTAATTCCGGCTTATTTTTCATTTTTGGTGGGAACTTCAATCGCCGGGCAGATCTCGCGCCGGGTGCTCTTGGTGCGTTCTGTGTTTTTCGTGTTCGGGTTTTCCACGATTTTTGTGCTTTTAGGAGCCTCGGCCAGTGCAGCCGGACGCTTAATCGGGAGTCATCGCCCGCTTTTGATGCAAGTGGGCGGGGCGATCGTAATAATCTTCGGCTTGCACATGCTTGGACTTTTGAAAATACCCTGGCTGATGATGGAAAAGAGAGTGCACTTGGAGGAAGGACAAAAGGCGGGCGGAGATCGTGCCTTTGTCTTAGGACTGTCTTTCGCAGCCGGTTGGACTCCGTGCATTGGTCCGGTCCTTTCCAGCATTCTCTTTTTGGCTGGCAGCAGCGGGGGACTTGGGTGGGGCACTTTGCTTTTGGGTATCTATTCCCTCGGCATGGCTGTTCCATTTCTTCTCTTTGCCCTCCTGGCTGAAAAGGCCGTAGGGTGGATCAGGAGGAACGGCAGGGTGGTTCAATATGTGCAGTGGCTTGGCGGGGGCATTATGATCCTGTTAGGGATTACTTTGCTCTTTGGTTGGCTCGGGCGTCTGAGCGCCCTTATTCCGATCATTCCGCTACCGTTTTAGGGCAATCAAGAAGATAATTCTTCCCGTTTCAAGGGGGAGGGGAATCGTCCGATTTTATCACCTTGAATTCTCTGATGTTGGCGCTTGAGTGTATGGAGGTTAGGCGTGAAAATAGGAATGGTCTGTTATCCGACTTACGGCGGCAGCGGCGTGGTTGCTGCGGAGTTGGGTTATATTTTGGGCGAGCGGGGGCATCAGGTGCACTTTATTTCCTCGGCGCGCCCTTTTCGTCTGCAAAAATTTCACCGCAATCTCTTTTTCCATGAGGTGGAGGATGTGAGCTATCCTTTATTTAAGTACCCGCCCTATACCCTCCTCTTGGCCAATAAGATTGTGGAAGTGACGCGCCAGGTCGGCTTAGACCTTATTCACGTGCACTACGCTATTCCCCACACGATCAGTGCGTATTTGGCCAAACACATGCTGGATGAACAAATTCCCCTGGTTACCACTCTGCATGGGACGGATATCACGCTGGTGGGGGCTTATGAGGAATTTTATCGGTTAACGCGTTTGGCGCTTAAAGTAAGCGATTGTTTGACCTCGGTCTCCCGTTCGTTGGCGTCGAATACAGAGCAGCTCTTTGGTCCGCTTTCCCGGAATATTACGGTCGTGCCGAATTTTGTGGACCCAGAGGTATATTTCCCGCTCAAGAAAGCGGACGCAGAACGCGAATGCTTTGCCCCGGCGGGAGAAAAGATTCTAACTCATATTTCCAACTTTCGCGAAGTTAAGCATGTACCGGATGTTGTGCGGATATTTGATCAGGTGCAGCGTAAAATCCCCAGCAGACTTTTGCTTGTGGGAGACGGGCCGGAGATGAGCAAGGTGGAGCGGGAAGTGGAAAGCCGTGGGCTTAAGACTTTAGTTTCTTTCTTAGGCAAGCAGGAAAATGTACAGGAGATTCTGCAGATGACAGATGTCTTTCTGCTGCCCTCGGCTCAGGAAAGCTTTGGTTTGGCGGCATTAGAGGCCATGGCCTGTGGGGTTCCAGTCGTAGCCAGCAAGGTGGGCGGTCTGCCTGAAGTCGTGAAGGAAGGAGAGACTGGGTTTCTGCTTCCTCCGGGGGATGTGGAAGGGATGAGTGCGGCAGTCTTGCGCTTACTCACAGACCCGCAGCGGTATGAAGGGATGTCTTTAGCTGCGTCTGCCTGGGCTCATAGCGAGTTTCCTCCGGAGCGGGCGGCGCAGGAGTATGAAGAAGTATATCGGGATGCACTCGCACAAGTTAAAGGGAAAATCTCGTAATGTGGCGTATTAAATATAAAGGAAACTTACTTCAGGTGGAGTTTTAACTCCATCTGAAGTTTAGTTGAACTTATCCAGGGGCTAAGTGCCACTTATCTCCCACTTAAGAAGTGGAAGTCTTAGTGGCACTTAGCCATCGGATAAATGAGTAAGAGGGACAAGAAAATTACCCAAATGCTTGGATATGAGGGGATAGGTGAAATCGAATGTCACGGATGACTTTAGAGGAATTTGAGCACGCCTTGGAGGAAACGGGCTACATTACGGAACGTCAGGATAAGATTGCAGTTACGACATTTTTAGCGGTGCAGCTTGAAAAGCCTTTGCTCGTGACAGGGCCGCCGGGAGTGGGGAAAACTGAAATTGCCAAGATTCTGAGCCAAGTTTTTGGCGCGCCTCTGATCAGGCTGCAGTGTTATGAGGGTCTGGATGAAACCAGGGCTCTTTATGAATGGAACTACCAGCGCCAACTGCTTAAGATTCAAATGCAGCGCGAAAGCCTGCAGGAGGAAGATTTGTTTGCGAGTTCGTATTTATTGGGTCGGCCTTTGCTGCAAGCCCTCCAAAACGAGAAGCGCTCGGTGCTTTTAATCGATGAAATTGATAAAACTGATTCAGAGTTTGAGGCTTTTTTATTTGAATTTTTAGGAGAGTTCCAGGTTACGATTCCGGAAATGGGCACGGTTACAGCCAAAGAACGCCCTATAGTGATTCTTACCTCCAATGGAGAACGGGAATTGTCGGATGGGCTCAAGCGCCGCTGTGTCTTTCTGCATGTGGAGGCTCCGTCTGTGGACAAGGAAGTGCGCATTATCCGCGTCAAGGTGCCGGAGCTGCCGGAACGCTTGGCTTACCAGGTAGCCCGCGCTGTGGGAGTGCTCAGAGAAAAGCTGGCCCTCCATAAAATGCCTTCGATCGCTGAAACTCTGGACTGGGCCAAAGCTTTGCTGGTGATGGGTAAGACAGACTTAGACCCGGCCTGGGTGGATGCGACATTAACCTTGCTTTTGAAAAGCCAGGAGGATGTGGAGATCTTTTACCGCGAGCTGGGGGCGGAACGTCTCTTATGGGAACTGAAGTCTCCCCAGGGAGAAGGGCAGCGTCATGGGCACGGCAAGTGATCTGGACCGGCACCTGGTGGAATTTGCGCAACTCTTGCGCACGTTTGGGCTAAGGCTGAGCGCGTCCGAAATCCTTGATGCGATGCAGGGTTTGATGCTTGTAGGGCTTGAGGATAAGGGACGGGTCGAAGCTGTGTTGCAGGCAACCCTAGTCAAGGATGCCAATCAGATTCCTTGGTTCAGGGAAGCTTTCCGCGCCTATTTTGCTCCTCCGGAACACAAACAGGCTTGGGAAGCTGAGGCGGCGAAGCGGGCTGCCGAGAGGAACGCGAAATTGGAGCAGAGCCGCCAGGAACTCCGCTTCCAAGGCCGGGAACTTGATATCCCGGAAGAACAGCGGGCGATTTATGCCCAATTGCCGGAAGAAGAACAGGAACGCTTGCGCAAGTTTTTGGAAAGATCTTCTGAGGGCATGAAACTTGGGGTACCACTCGACCAAAGCTTTCAGCCCATGGTGGAGAGGGCGGTGCGCGGGTCGCTCGACTATTGGCGGCGCAAACTTGACGAGGAAGGAGCTCTGCTACCTCCCGGGTCGGACGACGGTGTGACTTCGGAAGTAGAAAAGGCGATGCGGGAACGGGAGATTCAGCTCTTGGCCCGCGATCTGAAACAGATTCCTCCGGAAGACTGGCCCCAGGTAATAAAGCTTATCCGCCGCCTGTCCCAGCGCTTAGCCAGCCAGGTGTCTAGGCGCTACCGCGCAGCGCGCAGGCGCGGAGGCGTGGACATGCGCCGAACTTTGAGACAAAACCTGCGCTATGGTGGGGTTTTGGTTGAGCGCCGCTATAAGAGCAGGCATACCAGCCGCCCCAGGTTTGTGCTCCTGTGCGACATGTCGGCCTCGATGCTTAAATACACAGAGTTCGTTCTCCAATTTGTGTATGGACTTTCCTCAGTGGCGAGCGGTATCGAAACTTTCGCGTTTGCCGACCGCTTGGTGCGCTTAACGGATAAGATTCATAAAGGACAGTCTTTTACGCACATGGTGGAAGAGGCCATGCCTCAGGCTTCTAACCAGTGGGGCGGGGGGACTAATATGGGTAATTCTTTGGCAGAACTTATGAAGGAATATCCTCATGTCTTAAGCAAACGCGCAGTTTTGCTGATACTCAGTGACGCGCAGACCTTGGAAGGGGAGCAAGCGGCATCTTTGCTGGAGCAAGCGCGCCGTTTGGCACGAGAGATTCTGTGGCTTAATACTTTGCCCGCCAAGCGTTGGCGGGAGGTGCCGACGATCGAGATGTTTAAGCCTTACTGCCAGATGTATGAATGCTACACCTTGGGTCATTTGACAAACATTCTTAAAGAGCGGCTATAGGAGTAAAATGTTCTTCGCCCGGATAGTCAGAACGGATGTAAGCCGGAAGCAGTTCGGAGTTTAATCTAAGCACGATCAGAGCATACTATTCGTGAAGCAGCTTTGTTCACATTGACACAAATGGGAGGTAAAGATCGTGCTCGAAAAGTGTCGTTCCTGTGGCTTGGAACACGAAGATTTAGCGAAGGTGTTATTTAAGCGCAATCACGTCAGCAACCGGGTTCTGCCGTACTGCTCACAATGTATGCGCCGCCTGTACCAAGTTCCCTACCGGCCTGAAAGAGATGTATAGATTATTCAGGTATTCAGAATTCAGGAGTCAGAATTCCGAATATTTCCAGACGATAAATCGCTCTCTCATGCTGACTCCTGGTTTCTGACTCCTGAGTAGTTGCAAAATTAGATGATTGCTCTGAGTGAGGTTTGTTGAAATAAGCGGAATATTTAAGGACGTATATTCTTTAGAACAATGCACATCATAACTAATTTAAACTTGCCTTTTCCCCCTCTCTTTGGTATAGTGACTTTGAAAAAGGGGAGAAAGGGGAGTTAGCGAATGGCTTTTGTGATTTCAGCCGAATGCATCGCTTGCGGAGCTTGTGCTTCCGAGTGCCCGGCATCTGCTATCAGCGAGGGCGATGAGAGATATGTCATTGACGCCGATGCTTGCACTGAGTGCGGCAACTGTGCGGAAGTTTGCCCCGTTGGCGCACCTGCAAAAGGTTAATCTACTTCGTTTCTATCTTTAAGGGAGAGCAACAACTCTCCTTTTTTCCGTTTTTCGGGGATCGTACCCTTCCAGGATTAGACATTGACAAATAGCCAATTAAAAATTATTATAAAAAAAGAAGATATTCAATCGAACATCGAACATCGAATCAGGGGGCTGAGTGCAGTGGATGCGATAGACATTCTTAGAAAACTAAAGGATAAGGGAGTGCGCTTTACCCCACAGCGTCAGGCTATTTTAGAATTCCTTCTTGCCACTGAGAGTCATCCCACGGCAGAAGAGATATATCAGCATGTGAAGGCCAAGTTTCCCGGAGTAAGCTTGGGCACGATTTATAATACATTGAATATGTTAAAGGAACATGGACACATTTTGGAATTGTCATATGGGGATATGTCAAGCCGCTTTGATGGCAACCCGGATAATCACTACCATATTGTGTGTTCTAAATGCGGGAGAGTGGTGGATTTTCACCGACCGTTGCTTGAGGTCGATCAGGAGGCTGAGGAAACATCAGGGTTTAGGGTAATCGGGCATAGGATGGAGTTCTACGGTGTATGTCCAGAGTGCCGCCAAGGTGAGATGAATTAGGAAGTGTATATGTTATAAGGCCAGACCCTCATGTTCAAAACGCGACAAGGGGGTCTTTTGTTATCTTTACCTTAAACTTTAATACAAGGCTTCTTCATCAATCTAGCTAAGGAACAACGAGAGTTCAAACATGAAAAATATCCTATATGCTAAAGGGTTTTTGTGAAAGCGGCGCGAATATCTTGAGCATGAGAATCTGAAGTACGGACTATCTTTGAGCAAAAGTTAAAGAAGGGATAATACCGTTATGCTCGACAGGCGCATTATTGCGTGGATTTTGATGCTTTGTCTCGGTATCGGCCTCCTGTGGTGGAGCTGGAAGATTCCGGCCGGAGTGGCGCTCCAGGCAGAACAGGGGATGACAAGCAGCCAGCGCTACTACTTGGATTTAGGTGGAACGTGGAGCAGTTTTTCCTCATTACGCCAGGCGTGGGCAGGAATGAATGACACGGGAACAAGGAAGTCTAAGCTGTTGATGATTCCAACGAGTCAGGAGTTTAAGGTGGCAGCTCGCCGTTTCCGGCTGAATCCGGAGTGGAGTGCCCGTACGATGTTCCTAGTGATGAACGGAGTTGAGGGAGAGACCCAGGTCTACTTGAACGGTGTGGACAATGCTCATCTAATTGGTACGCTTGCCGGGAGCGGGGTCAGGGATGTGTTGGAGATTCCGGCTGCTGCTTTTCGCTATGGGGAAGATAATATTTTGTTTATCCGTTTGTCCAAAGTCAGTGATAATGCTCTTTTCACCGTTCCTGAGCTTGAGGGAGGCAGGATGCTGGGCAAGGTTTACCTTGAAGGGGCAAGTGAGAGCAGCCTTGAACTGCCGCGCCTTGATATCTCCTGGGAGGGGGATATGGCTAAGGTTAATTTGAAAACTTTGATTAAACACCATGGCTTCATGGAACAGGGTCCTTGGACTGTCCAGGCTGTGGTCTCAGACGGCTCTGCCCTGGTTGCGGAGCAAGCGTTGACCATACGGGGTGACGGTAGCATGGAGCAAGTGGCCGCTTTTGATTTACAAATTCCGGGGGCGCGGCGCTGGAACCCTAAGGATCCTTTTCTCTATCAGGTGCATCTGACTGTAAGCAATACCAAGGGTGACCGCGATGATCTGGCTTTCCCGCTGGGACTGCGCTCCCTGACAATGTCTGAGGGTAAGTGGCAGTTGAACGGGGAAGAACTTAAAATTCAGGGGATTGAGATTTCCTCTGCGAAGCAGTTTGCAATCCGCAGTTCCGGCCAAGTGGAATCTTGGCTGCGTGAGCAATTAGCTAAGGGAATAAATCTGGTATACTTCAATGGGCCGGTTCCGGATGAGATGTGGCTGCAGGCTGCAGATCGGCTTGGAATTGGGATTTGGGCCGAATGGCCGCTGAGCTTGCGTCCGGCTAAAAGTTTGCCTGAGTCCGCGGCTATGCGCCCGCTGGTAACTGTGGGCAATTTTCACCCGTCCCTATGGGCCTGGACTGTCGGCAAAGGCTTAGATGCGCTCCCAAACACTAAGGCCAAGGATTATTTGCATAAAGCAGAGCAGGAAACGACAGCGAGTCTTGCCTTTTATCTGAGAAAAGTGGGGGCTGATCCCCAGGGTTTCCCGGTAGAGCGGTCTCCTGAGTTGAGAGGGGATAAAATCCAGGGAAACTGGGGGGAAGTAGTTCTCGGGGTAAGGACTGTACCTCCTTCTCTCTGGCCCCGTGAGCAAATGGCAGCAGCAGTATGGGCAGTATTAAGCGTTATCGTATGGCTCTTGAATGTGCGGGCCGTAAGTTGGCGTTACAGAGAAATTAGGGAGAGGAAGCCTAAACGACGGCTGCGCAGCGCCTGGTTCTGGCATGGCGCCGCAGTGCTCGTGCGCGAGGGATCATTGGCGGGAATTATCACCGCCCTTGCCTTTAGGCTGCCTTCCGAACTTGGACCGTGGTTTCCCAACTCCTGGCCGCTGCTGGAATTGATCCAGGCTCAATCCCCGTGGTTGTGGTGGGCTGTGCTTGGGGGCATTTTTACGCTTGGACGCCTGCTTCAGGTAGGGCTTGTTGCGCCTTACCAGCCAGGATCCCCGCACCCGCTGGGGCTTGTCTACTGGCTGGAAAGGCGCTACCGCTGGAATGTGGTTGTCGCTCTGCTCTGGGCTTTAAGTCCGCTGGGAATTCCCTTGTTATTTGCCCTGGGAGCCTATATAATTTTTAACATCTTATTTATGCCGTGGCGTATCGTGGACGTGCGCCGAGCCGGCGGACGTTACAGTCCCTTTTTTATCTTGCCTGGAATCGTAGGACTTGGACTTGTGGGGTTAGGGCTCTTCTTTGGGCGAGACATCTTATTTCTGATAAATTTCCTATTTGCTTAATTTAGATTAGAGTAAGATTTTGAAAAAGGTCTAAACTAATTAGGGAGAGGTGGAGTCATGGAAGAATTTAAGCCATTTTATCCGCAATTAATGGCAACCGGAGTCGGGAGCCTGCCCTACACCGGTGCTAATGAGGCTTTGAAACTTATCTGGGGCAGCGTGCCTGACGCTCCCCACTGGCCCCAACTTCCCCGGCAAGGGGCGGAAAGCTCGTTTATCGGACAATACCTTAAGGCTCTGATTGAGACGGGAGTAATTGGGGACTATGAGCAGCCACGCTTTCAGGTTGAGGAAGCAGACTGGACTGAACGAATAACTAAGTTTTATGAGCTGTACTTAGAGGCTGAAGCAGGAAATGAAGATTCTTTAGCGGAGTTTGCTTTCGGGACACAAGGTGGAGAAGGGTTTGACGCTTTCTGTGCGGATTTGGAACAAAACGGGATCAGGCAAGCTATCCTTCTCAAAGGGCAATTGAGCGGGCCGCTCACTCTAGGACTGCAGATTACGGATAAGAATAGGCGTTCAAGTTATTATGACGAAACAGAGCGCGAGATGCTGGTCAAAGCTCTGGCACTCCATGCTGAGTGGCAGACAAGGTGCCTGCAGAAATTCGGATTGCCGGTCCTGATAACAATTGACGAACCCGGTCTCTACGCTTTTGGGGCTTCCACTCATGTAACCTTGGAACGGGGCACTATTATACGAGACCTAAACACCATCGCAGATAAAATTGCCGCTGCTGGGGGAATTCCCGGAGTACATGTGTGCGCGGGGATGGATTGGACCTTGATCTTCGATTCCAACATTCAAGTCCTTAATTTCGATGCTTATGAATACATGACAAGCATGCAGGTCTTAGCTGGGCCTTTGAACCGCTACCTTGAACGCGGCGGGGTTGTGTCCTGGGGCATAGTGCCTACCCAGGAGAAGGTGTGGCAGGAAAATGCCGACAGTTTGCGCCTTAGGCTGGAGGAAGGCTTTGCGGAACTGGCGCACAAAGGAGTGGACGCGGCGCGTTTGCGCCGGCAAAGCATGCTGACTCCAAGTTGCGGCACGGGTACCTTAACCAAAGAAACTGCTGAGCGGGTTTATAACGTGCTGGCAGAATTAACCGGGGTCATGAGGGAAAAAGGGTTGCCTGTCTTTTCCTTATGATTTATAATATAAAAATAAAACCGACTGTTTTACTTAGGTTTTATTAGTAAGTAGGAAAAGGGGGATTTACGTGATTACCAAAGACATGACAGTGGGCCAGGTTCTGCGTCTCTATCCGCAAACTGTTCAAGTTTTTCTCGAATTAGGCATGCACTGCTTAGGCTGTCCTTCTTCCACGATGGAGAGCATCGAAGGTGCTGCGATCACGCATGGGCGCAACGTGGGTGCTTTGATTGAGCAACTTAACAATGCTGTCGACACTGCAGCTAAGACTAATTAGGCTTTCCAATGCCTGGGGCTGCCACATAGCTATCCCTCTGAATTGGGATAGCTTTTTGCTATGTTCTTTCCTGACACATTGATTAATGCCAAGATCGTGTCGGAAAATGGTTTGGTTTCGCGATAATGAAAGGAGATTAAGCGGCATGGAGAGGTATCAGGTAGGAATTCTTGGGGGCGGTCCAGGCGGGTATGTATGCGCACTAAGGGCGGCTCAGTTGGGTTTGTCCGTGGTCCTGGTCGAAGGAGAACGTCTGGGGGGGACGTGCCTTAACCGTGGCTGCATTCCGACCAAGGCTTTGGTCAAGAGTGCTGACTTGTGGCGGGAAATGAAAAGGGCGGAAGAATTTGGCCTGGCTGCAGGAGAGATGAGCCTTAACTTTAATAAGGTGATGGAGCGCAAAGACCAAGTTGTGGACACGCTGGTAAGCGGAGTGGAGCAATTGATGAAAGCTGCGAGGATTAGGGTGGTTTCCGGGTGGGGAGAATTCAAAGAACCCGGATTTATAGAAGCTACTACAGAGGCTGGTAAGGAGAAGATCCCGGTTGATAACGTGGTCTTAGCTACTGGATCTGTACCGTTCCGCCTTCCTATTCCAGGAGCAAACTTGCCAGGAGTGCTTACCAGTGACGAAATCCTTTTGGAAACGAACTTGCCTCAAAGCATAGTGATTATTGGCGGCGGGGTCATCGGGCTGGAATTTGCCAGCATCTATCACACGTTTGGGGTAAAAGTGACAGTCGTGGAGATGCTCCCAACCTTGCTCGGAAATATAGATGAGGAGATTCCCAAGCGTTTGACTCCGATCTTAAAAAAAGCCGGACTGGAGCTTATGACTAAAACTGCGCTTAAAGAGATCCGTCGGGAGCACAATTCGTTTACGGTAAAAGTAGAGGATGTGAAAGGGGCAGCAAAGGAAATAACAGCAGATAAGGTGCTAATCGCCGCCGGGCGCAAGCCGAATGTGCGCGGGATCGACATTGAAGGCTTGGGGCTTAAAACGGAACGGGGCGCACTGGTGGTAAATGCACGGATGGAGACAAACATCAAGCATGTGTATGCCATTGGAGACGTAGTCGGGGGAATTATGCTTGCCCATGTTGCGTCCAGCGAAGGGATGGTCGTGGCTGAGAACATCGCCGGGCATGATGTCGAGATGAATTACAACGCGATTCCGAGTGCTATTTTTACCCATCCTGAGATCGCGGCTGTCGGAAAAACAGAGCAAGAACTTAAAGCTGCCGGCGTTCCGTACCAAGTAAGCAAGTTCCCCTTCTCCGCTAACGGCAAAGCGCTTTCTCTCGGAGAAACAATAGGTACGGTTAAGATTCTTGCCGACGCTAAGGGGGTAATCGTCGGCGGTGCAATTATGGGCCCACAAGCGAGCAGCCTCATCCAGGAGCTGGTTGTGGCCGTAGCTAAAGGGATCAGCGCTGAGGAACTGGCGCATATGGTGCATGCACATCCAACTCTGCCGGAAGCAGTGATGGAGGCTGCCCATGGCATCGGAGGGAAAGCGCTGCACTTAGCCTAGGTTATGAAGACATTCATTGTCAGGTGCAATTTCTTGATGGGGAAGGCTCCGGCTTTTTAAGCTAAACAGAGAGTATAAGTTTTTGGGGTGCCCGAGTGTTTGGGGGGTACCCCTTTACTTGCGAATAACTTCAACAGATGGGTTTGGCAAGCTCGAACGCCAATGAGAAAGATCCCAAATCTTGCAGGAAAAGCCAACTGGGTTATGCGCTGGATTCCGCGCGCATCGCCTGCGACTTAGGGCTATTGAAGAGCGAAAAGGCTTCCGTAGCGAAGGATAAAACGATGCAGACTCTCAAAGAACACTTGTCCAAAGGTGCTTATATGGAAGATATCTATTCCGATTGACCAATGGGCAGGAGAGCGCAGCTGGAGCTTGAATACACAAATCATTCATAGTCAAAAGAAGTACATATATCATGAAGGACATTTTTACAAGTGTCCTTTTTCTTATTTAGAAAATGTTTAGAGTAAGATTATAAAATGTATTGTAGGGTATTCCATATATATCCATCACTGTAATACTCTGTTTAGTCAGAGCCGAGTTTTATAAATTTGGTACGAAACCATAGTTAAACAATGAAGAAAGGAAAAAGGAGAAATCAGCAATGTATTATGACACTTAAGGTGAGAAACCTTCAATTTGTAAAATAAAATTGTGGAGGTA
Organism: Paradesulfitobacterium aromaticivorans; assembly: GCF_054657415.1. Lineage (NCBI taxonomy): Bacteria > Bacillati > Bacillota > Clostridia > Eubacteriales > Peptococcaceae > Paradesulfitobacterium > Paradesulfitobacterium aromaticivorans. The sequence continues at coordinate 1,895,427 of NZ_BAAHYT010000010.1, forward strand.
TTATTTAATGATGAAAAAAAACTAAGATATTATTTCTGATTTTACCTTGTCTTATGATAGTGTTTCTTTAATAGGAAAAACAGCATATGGGGCGACAACAATTACCACTCAAGGATCGGGTTTTACCGGTCCGCAGGGCGTAGCTGTGGACAGCAGCGGCAATATCTACGTTGCAGACTTTAGTAACAATGCCATTAAGAAAATACAGACATCCTCAGCTACCTGCTCTGTGACCTACAACGGGAACGGCAGCACCGGAGGAAGCGGGCCCGCCGACAACAATACGTATGTCCAGAGTGCAACAGTCACGGAATTGGGAAACACCGGCAGCCTGGAGAAGATCGGCTATACCTTCATCGGGTGGCACAGCGGCAAATGGGAGTGGAACAAGCTATACAATCGGGGGCACCTTCACCATGGGATCGGCTAATGTCACGCTGCACGCTCAGTGGGCACCGACAGCGGCACCCGCGCTCACGGGATTTACCTGGGCAGCGGGCAGCACAGTAGGGACAACCCAGGCGACAGCGGTACAGTCAGGCACTCTGAAGTATGTTGTGGGAGCAGCTGGGGCACAAACCCAGGCCAAGGTGAGGGATGCAGCCACGGCTTACACGAGTACGCTGACGGCTAATACGGATATTGCAGTAACCTCAGGGCAGTACATCTACACCGTTTCAGTAGACGGCAGCGGTAACGTACTCACCTGGACAGACGTTTCGGTAGCCGACACGAACATCAAAGCCGCACCGACACTAACGTTGCAATCAATTACAGTCTCCCCATCTTCAGCAAGTATTCAAACGGGTGGAATTCAAACTTACAATGCCACAGCAAATTACTCTGATGGGACTACACAGGATATAACAAGTACGGCAACTTGGACTAGCTCCAATCCCACGGTGGCTACGATGTCCGGTAATACGGCGACTGGAGTTGCTGCTGGTACTACAGTGGTTTCAGCGGTTTACGGCAGTCAAACAGGGACGGCAAATCTGACCGTCACAACACCTGTTCCTACTTATAGCGGTGGAGGCAATAATAGCAGTAATAGCGGTAATGGCAGTAACGGCGGTAGTTCGTCTACACCTACGACAGTTACCGGCAGCGTCGTAGACGCTACTAACGGTACTCAGATTTCTAATCTAACAGCCACGGTAACGACCGATAGCAATGGGAACGCCACAGTTTCAATGAACGCAGCACAGACTGTGGTACTTAAACAACCTGACGGCAAAACAAGTCCACTAAGTGATCTGGTAAACATCGCGATTAACACTGCAGCAGGCAATCCGGTAACCATGATCAATGATGGAACAATAACATGTACCGAATCTGACGAAAGGAACACAGAATAACCTCAATATCACCTATGACTTAGGCAACGGACAAAAAATTATCATTGGCACCATCGATATAAAAGTTGCTGACAAGGAGCCATAAGTTTAACCAGCACTCTCATTGACACCATACGGCATCATTACCGACGAAGCAACAGGGTAGCCTATCGCGGGAGTCAACGTAACCTTGTATTATTCCAATACGTCCAGAAATATCGCCGCCGGAAAAACACCGGGTACGGGGGTTCCACTACCGTCTGTCGCTGGATTCAGCCCCAACAAATAATCAGAACCCACAGGTCAGTGATGTGTCAGGGGCTTATGGCTTCCTGGTATTCCCGAATACGGATTATTATATCGTCGCGACCAAGGAGGGTTATAACCAATACACAAGTCCAACAATCTCTGTCGAGCAAGAAATCGTGAACTGGAATTTATCACTACACGTCACCGGAACAGAAAGATTATCTGGTCAGGATAGGGTAGATACATCTCTGGTCATTGCTAAAGCAACTTATCCGAACAAAGTTAGCAATGTAGTTCTGGCGACAGCAAATAATTATCCGGATGCTTTAACAGGAAGCGTGCTGGCCTCCAAACTGAACGCACCAATATTGCTGGTAGGAATTTCAGAAGCTGACCAAGCGAAAATACTAACGTATCTCCAGGACAATATGAAGCCAACAGGAACCGTCTACATTTTAGGTGGTACTGTGGCCATAAGCTCGGATATGGAAGTGAAAATAAAGGGAATTGGATTTGGCAATATTGACAGAATAGGTGGCGCAGACCGCTTTGCAACTTCGCTTGAAGTCGCGAAATACTTCAACCTGGGAGGCAATCTTATCTGTGTAGCCTCAGGAAATGACTACCCGGATGCGCTTTCCGGAAGTATCTATGCAGCGGTAAATAAGGCACTCATACTATTAACGGCCAACAACACTTTGTCAAAGGAAGAACTGACCTTCCTGAATGATAAAAAAATAACCGGAATAACCATATTTGGCGGCGAAGGTGCGGTAACTCAAGCTGTCCAACAACAATTGCCGCAGTTGACAGGACAGTAAGAGGACTTAAGAGAGAACGAGTGTGTAGGTCCTTGGAGAAATTGCCGACTGGAAAACACGTAGATCTTAAGGCGTTACAAGGATCAGTTAATGAATGACGAATGCGTGTAGGGGGTTATGGAGTACGATTATAAATATACGAAAAGCAAATGACGAAGTACGCCTTCCGAGTGTTCATGAAGAGAAGTTTATAACCAAAAAGCTTAGACTCAGCAATGCGTCTAAGCTTTTATCATTTCGAACATTCTTATAATAAAAGAAAGATTCTAAGACAAAACACTTAAGAATTGTCTTCCACGCTTTGGAGAAGGCGTATCCTGGTCGAATATAATCACGAAATTGTTAAGCGTCTTCTTTTCCGACATTATCAAGTGTCGATGTGGTTTTATACCCGACAAAATGGCAACCCAACGCACGTCGAGACAGTATTAGTCTTAATTAAGCAGAATCTATCACAATAGGATAGTGAGAGAAAAATCAGGTTGGAACAATGAGTGGTTACGGTTTTTCTTATTCTTAGGCACAGCATCAGTTTGCGATATCCATAGGCAGCGTCTTCTCTGGCTACAAGCTCCAAGAGCCATTCCTTGATTTCCTCATTACTGACAGGCTTGCCTTCTTTTGTACAGGACGATCAATTGGTATGAATTAATCAATAGGAAAGCAAAAAAAAGCAAAGGTTATAAGGGATATTTTACTAATATTTAATAATAAGTATTTTGAAAAACATCAAGTAATTAAAAGGGGGTGATAGGCCAGTACAAAAAATAAAAGGGGGTGTATCGGAAGAAAAAAGTTATCTGGCATAAAGCAACTGTAGATTGTTCTTCCAAACAAATACCTACCAGTTCAGGGTTAGGATGAATCCTGGAGGAATAGGTGATAAAAGGATTTTACTATTGATTGAAGTGTGCCTGCTTTAGCTATCCCAATCATTATTGCCAAATAAAGATAGAAATGGTAAGGAGGAAAAATGAATGTCGACTCAAGCGCAAATAGATCCTAATTCGTCAAGAATGAAAGGGTCTGGAGTTCTCAAGCGGTCGTTAAGCTTGCTGTATGTTTACGCACTTGCTACTGGGTCTATTTTAACCTTTATAGGTTATTGGGACGGAAACTTTTTGACATTGGCAGGCCCGGCAACATTTTTAGGTTTTGCGATTATGACTTTGTTGATATTGCCAATTGCTTTTGTTTATGCAGAACTTGCTTCAATGCTACCAACTGCCGGTGCTGAGTTAGTTTATGGCACAGTCGGTTTAAACAAGCATTGGGGATTTTGGTCCTCCTGGTTTATTTTAGCAGCCTGGATGGCAGTACCTCCAGCGGCTGTTATGGGGATAATTGCCTGGATCAACCGGCTTTTTGGCTTTGGGTTATCTATTCAAGGCGTTGCAATAATTGGTGGTATTGTTCTCATCGTTTACACTTGGTTGAGTTTAAACGACATTAAATTAGCTGGGCAGATCCAGACCGTCATGTTGTTTATCGCACTTTTTGGTGTCGCTTTGACAGCTATTTTGTTTTTCTTTTCTGGACATTGGAGTTGGTCGAATTTCCATCCTTTTATCAGATCCGCACTAAACGGTGGTGGAGCGACCGGAAATGGCGGTTATTGGGGTTGGTTTATAGGGGTAGCGGCATTAATAGGACCATTCTTTGGTTTTGAAACGGTACCTAACCTGGTAGAAGAAGGTAATTTCCCAATAAAAAGTCAAAGTAAAGCAATTTGGGGTTCCGTCATCACCTGTGGTGTGCTGTATGTGCTGTTCTTTTTCTCCTTGGCAGGAATGGACACTTGGGAATTCCTTACAGGTAATGGCACATTCATGCCTTTTTCCGCGCTCGAGGTTATGGAAAAAATTGGTTGGCCTGCGTTCTACGGAGTATTTTTTGGGATAAGCGCTATTTTGTTTACTATTGGAACGTGCTTGTTAGGCTTTTGGTTATCAACCGTGCGTTTACTATATGCCATGGGTCGCCAAAACTTCTTACCGAAGGTTTTTGCCAAAACCAATAAGCATCAACAACCAATTGCTCCCAATATCCTCCTACTCGTAATTAGTTTGGCGTCCTTAATTGTAATGAACACCTCAACTTTCTTGAATGATTTCTATATGCTGATGTCATTTAGCGTTGCGGTCTCCTATACGATTATTATGGCATCGGCAATTAATCTTTGGCGAAAGCATCCCGAATGGGAACGCCCCTATAAATTATGGGGTGGGCAGGCATTTAGGATTTTGGCCTTAATAATTGCTTTGGTAATTACATGGCTGACAACTCTTGGCCAAAGTATTTCCTCGTGGAAAGCTTTCAGTATTTATGGGATAATAGGGGCTGTTTTCTGGCTTTGGATGATAATTTACAAATGGCAGAAGGAGCCAGTTTGGATGAATACCCCAGAAGGAGAAAAAGATTATTAAAATATCCTTATTATTCTCTGGCTCGTGTGAAAGAATAACTACCCAAAGGGGGATATTCGTGTAATGGATCGATTGCAAAATAAGGTTGCTCTAATCACAGGTGGGGCTTTGGGTATTGGCGAGGCGGATGCTAAGCTTTTTGCCAAAGAAGGAGCCAAGGTGATTGTCGCCGACATCAATGAAACAGAAGGACGACGGGTCGCTAAAGATATTGTTGCTCAAGGCGGAGAAGCAATTTTTCTAAAACTAGATATATCAAAAGAGGAAGAATGGCAGCAAGTGATTAAAGAATCTTTGAATAAATTTGGCAAGCTAAACATTTTGGTCAATAATGCAGGGGTTTCGCTAGGAAAAGATATAGAACAAACAACTTTGGCAGATTGGAACTGGTTGATGGGTATCAATGCTACGGGAGTGTTTTTAGGAACCAAATACGGCATTAACGCCATGAAAGACAATGGCGAAAATTGCTCAATTATCAACCGTTCATCCATTGATGGGCAAATCGCAGAAGCCGGGTTGTTTGCCTATTGTGCTTCAAAAGGGGCAGTAACAGTAATGACAAAATCTGCGGCACTGAGTTGTGGCGAAAAGGGATACAAGATTAGAGTTAATTCTGTTCATCCCGGTTATGTGCATACCGCTTTAACTGAAAAGGAAGCTGAGGACTCAGGTATGTCGGCAGAAGAATACTTTGAGAAAGTTGGCAAGATGCACCCTATTGGGTACATTGGAAAACCAATCGATATTGCCTTTGCCGACCTCTATCTCGCTTCAGACGAATCGATTTTTGTCACCGGTTCAGAACTCACTATTGACGGTGGATGGACGGCGCAGTAACTGCCCCCTTTAATGCGAAGGGAGAAAGCTAAATGAAATTAGAAGGAAAGCTGGCATTTGTCACGGGAGCGGCAATGGGTAATGGTAAGGGAATCGCTCAAGTGTTAGCAATGCATGGTGCTCATGTGCTGCTCGCGGATATTTCTGATCAAGTCTTCAGTATAGCTAAAGAACTGGAGGCTCAAGGTTACAAGGCTACCGGATATAAAGTGGATGTAACAAAGAGTGAGCAAGTTCAAAAAGCAGCTGACGATGCTATAGCATCGCTGGGGAAAATTGATATCTTGGTGAACAACGCAGGAGTAATAAAACTGGTTAACTTCCTGGACATGAGCGATGAGATTAGAGATTTCCACTTTAACGTTAATATCAATGGAGTTTGGAATTGTACCAAGGCAATTCTTCCCAACATGATCAAGCAGAAGTATGGCAAGATAGTAATCATGTCTTCAGTAACAGGGCCTATGGTTGCCGATGAAGGTGAGACTGCCTATGCAACCACCAAGGCTGCATTATGGGGCTTTACTAAGGCTCTTGCCAGAGAGGTTGCAAAATATAATATCACCGTCAATGCTATTTGTCCCGGTTATATACTGACACCAATGGCTGAACAGATTGCCAGAGAATCTAATCCGGATAACCCCCAATCAGTGATCGACAGTATTGCCGGAGCTGTGCCGGTAGGCCGGTTGGGCAAAATTGAAGAAGTCGGCGAATTGGCAGCATTCCTGGCTTCAGATGAATCCAACTACATCACTGGTACACAGATTGTAATCGATGGCGGAAGCACATTGCCGGAAACTGTCTCTGTCGGCGGATAATCGTAATTTTTCCAGCTAAAATTTTAAAATGGAGGTCATAAAATGAATAAGGCACATCCCTATATTGCAAACTCAGAGCCAAAACTAAAAGAAAAATTGCTCAAAGAAATAGGTATCGAAAGTGTAGCTGACGTTTTCAAGGAGATTCCTGAGCATCTGAAGTTAGGCAAAAAGTTGGACCTGCCTGAGCCCATAACTTCTGAATATCAGCTTAGAAGGCACGTAGAGGAAATCCTGCAAAAGAATAAATCCACCAAAGATTATTTGAACTTCCTGGGTGCAGGCACCTGGCAGCATTATGTTCCTTCAGTAGTTGACACAATTATTTCCCGCGATGAATTTTTAACGGCTTATGTAGGAGATTTTTACGGTGACCATGGTAAAGCTCAAGCTTTATTTGAAACCGCGAGTATGATTGGTGAATTAGTGGGCATGGACGCAGTCAACACACCTACTTATGACTGGGCTAACGCCATAGCAATTTCCTGTCGTATGGCTGCAAGAATGACTGGCCGTAAAGAAATCCTGGTGGCCGGAACCATTAGCCCCGGCAGACTTGCTGTCATCAAGAACTACTGCAAGCCTGAAATTATAGTTAAACTTGTTAAGCATGATAAAGAAAGCGGTTTGATGGATCTTGATGACCTAAAGAACAAGGTTTCTGCCAATACAGCAGCTGTATACTTTGAGAATCCATCCTATCTGGGGTTTATTGAAACCCAGGGTGAAGAAATCTCTAAGATTGCTAAGGATAATGGAGCTGAGGTTATTGTCGGTGCTGACCCGTCCTCATTGGGTGTTTTAGCTCCGCCTGTACAGTATGGTGCAACTATAGTTTGCGGTGAGCTGCAGCCCTTTGGTATTCATATGCAGTGGGGCGGCGGATTATCCGGATTTATTGCTACTCCCGATGAGGAAAGATATGTTGCGGAGTATCCCTCCTTGTTATTCGGTATTACGTCAACCCGCCAAGACGGTGAGTATGGTTTTGGCGAAGTATTTTATGAAAGAACTTCCTATGCTTCACGGGAAAAAGGTAAAGATTTTATCGGAACATGTACTGCCTTATATGGCATTGCAGCTGGTGTTTACATGGCCTTGATCGGACCTCAAGGCTTGAAAGAACTTAGCGAAGGTATTATGCAGAGAGCCCAGTATGCAATTAACCTGCTGTCTGAAATCCCGGGGGTTAAGGTTCCTGTGATCAGTTCACCAAGCTTCAAAGAGTTTGTAGTGAACTTTGACAGTACTGGTAAGACTGTTGCTCAGATTAATAAGGCCCTGCTGCAGGAGAAAGTCTTTGGTGGAAAAGACATCAGTAAAGAGTTTCCTGAGTATGGTCAAAGTGCTCTATACTGTATTACCGAGGTCCATTCCAAGCATGACATTCAAAAACTGGCACACGCAGTAGAAAAGGCCGTCAAGTACTAGTACTACAAACATTGTTAAGGTAGTTAATCAATGAAATAACACTGTAATACGATTAAGAGAGGAGACGGAAAATGGGTAATGTTAAAGCAAGAAAAAACTTCCAACAGGCACGCTGGAATGAGCCTATAATTTATGAATTATCAAATCCTGGAGTAAGAGGTATTCATGTTCCTGAACCTGAGCAGGAAATTAAGGATAAAGTTGGGGACGTAATAGGCAAACTTCCTGCAAACATGCGCAGAAAAGGACTGGCTAATCTTCCAGAAATATCACAAAAACATGTATTAGCTCACTGGTTGCGTCTGAGTCAAGAAACATTGGGGTCAAACATTGGCAACGATATCAGCGAAGGAACCTGTACAATGAAGTACAATCCTCGCGTAAACGAGGACTTGGTAGCCTATCCTAAATTTTCAGAATTACATCCCTGCCAGGAGGAATCAACGGTACAAGGCATCCTGGAAATCTACTACAAGTTTGAACAGATAATTAAAGAGATTTCCGGTATGGATAAAGTAACATTTCAACCTGGTGGAGGAAACCATGCTGTATATACAGCAGCAAGTGTAGTCAGGGCTTACTGGGAAGAAAAAGGCGAATTGGATAAAAGAGATGAGATCATCACAACTATTTTCTCCCACCCATGTGATGCCGCTGCACCGCACACTGCTGGATTTAAAGTAATAACACTCTATCCGGATAAGAACGGTTTTCCTGACATTGAAGCCTTGAAAGCAGCAGTTTCGGAACGTACAGCTGCCATCTTTATGACCAACCCGGAAGACATTGGTCTGTTTAACCCGAAAGTAGATGAATTTGTAAAGATTGTACACGAGGCGGGTGGTCTGTGCTTCTACGACCAAGCAAATGCTAATGCATTCTTGGGAGTAACAAGAGCAAAAGAAGCTGGGTTTGATATGTGTCACTTCAATGTTCACAAAACATTCGGCGCTCCTCATGGATCTTCCGGACCAGCTAACGGCGCATACTGCTGTAAGGAAGAATTTGCGAAGTTCCTGCCGCTTCCAACGGTGGAGTTTGACGGTGAGAAGTATTATCTGGACTATAACCGTCCAAATAGCATCGGCAAGGTAAGAGATTTCATGGGTACTGCCGGCGTTATCCTAAGAGCTTATGCATGGACAATGGCCATGGGAGCTGAGGGACTAAGGGAATGTGCTGATATTTCAGTTCTAAACAACAACTATCTGGAGAAAAAACTGGTAACTATCAAGGGGCTAAGCGAAGCGTTTGCCGGTAACGGCTACTGTAGGCAGGAGCAAGTACGCTACAGTTGGGAACAACTTCAGAAGGATACAGGTGTTGGAACAGATGATATCAACAATAGAATTGTTGACTACGGCATACCGCACTACTGGACCAGCCATCATCCGTGGGAGATTCCCGAGCCGATGACTCTTGAGCCTTGTGAGACTTACTCAGTCGATGATTTAGATGAGTACTATCAAGTTTTGAAGGAGATTTCCAAGGAAGCTTACGAGAACCCGGAACTGCTCAAGACTGCTCCGCATAAAGCTGCAGCTCATAGAAGGAATGACGAGGACTCTCTGAATGATCCCTCGAAGTGGGCGGTCACTTGGAGTGCTTACGTCAAGAAGCATGGTATGAAGAAATAAAATAATAAAAGTTTTCCGCACCCTGTACAGGGTGCGGAAAACTTTGAAGCATAAGGGCATTACAAAAAAGGTGGTGTTTCAGCTTGCTGAAAAAATTAGGCTTTATTGTAAATCCGGTTGCAGGAATGGGCGGAAGAGTAGGTTTGAAAGGAAGCGATGGTTTAGAGATCCTGGAAAGAGCTAGGCAGCTTGGCGCAAAACCTGAATCCCCGAATCGTGCAAGGGATGCCCTTAACATGGTTAAAGACCTTAGGGACAACATTGAATTAGTAACTTACCCTTATAAAATGGGTGAAGAAGAGGCAAAACAGTGCGGTTTTAAACCCACAGTGATTGGCTCAATAGATCAAGACAATACCACTTCTGAAGACACTATCAGAGCTACTAGGGATATGGCAAAAGCAGGTGTAGATCTGATATTATTCGCCGGTGGAGACGGTACAGCGAGAAATATCTGTGAGGCAATAGGCAACAAGGTACCAGTTATTGGTATCCCTGCAGGAGTGAAAATTCATTCGGCCGTTTACGCTACAAATCCCAATAATGCTGGGCAGTTGACATTAATGTATTTGACCGGCAAACTGAAAAAAGTTCAGGAAGCTGAAGTCATGGATATCGATGAAGACGCCTTCAGGGAAGGACGAGTTACAGCTAAATTATATGGATACCTTTTGGTTCCACACGAAGAGAGGTTAGTTCAGGGCCTAAAATCAGGCAGAGCTGAAGGTGAAGGAACTGCCTTAAATGCTATTGCAGAAGAAGTAGTTGCACTTATGGAATCTGACTGGGTATATATTATTGGACCTGGAACAACAACCAGAGCCGTAATGGACAAATTGGGTTTACGCAATACGTTACTAGGCGTAGATGCAGTGTTGAATAAAGAACTCATAGGCAGTGATTTATCTGAACAGAAGATACTGGAGATTATAGAAGGTAAAAAGGCTAAAATAGTGGTTACTGTCATAGGTGGACAGGGATACATTTTTGGACGGGGCAACCCACAGATCAGCCCAAAAGTATTGAGAAATGTTGGAAAGGATAATATTATCGTTATTGCTCCACAGAGTAAGCTTACTGTTTTAGGGAGGAGGCCTTTGTTAATAGATACTGGCGATAATGAGGTAAATGAGATCTTAAGCGGTTACTATAAGGTAATTGTTGGTATTGAAAGAACTGTCATGCGTAAAGCCGAATAAACACCGCGATCATCCATCATATGTTCTACCAATATAAAAGAGAGTGGGAGTCGCAAGTGGAAAATTTAGAAATGTTAACATCTCAAGTTGAATTTGCGCTCAAAGGTTTGTTGGAAATAGCTAATTTAAATCCGGGGCAGATAGTGGTCATCGGCTGTAGTACTAGTGAAGTATTGGGTAAAAAAATCGGGGAGGCGTCAAATATAGATGTAGCCAAAGCTATATTGGACGGTCTGCTGCAGCAGGTAAAATTAAATAATCTCTACCTAGCCATTCAATGCTGCGAGCATTTAAACCGGGCGTTAGTGGTAGAAAAAGAATGCGCTGAAAAATATAACTTAGAAATTGTTTCAGTTGTTCCACATCCAAAAGCAGGTGGTTCGCTAGCTTCAATAGCTATGAAACGGTTTGATAACCCTGTAGTTGTAGAGACTATTATCGGACACGCAGGAATGGATATAGGTGATACATTTATTGGCATGCATTTAAAACGCGTCGCAGTTCCAATACGTTTAGATATCAATAATATTGGCAATGCCCACTTAACATTAGCGCGTACTCGACCAGCATTAATTGGTGGAGAAAGAGCAAAGTACAAATGAAACATTTTAACTAGACATCGTGGTCATTTAGGAGGTAAAAATGACTGAAAGATATAGAAATAATGGATCGTGGATAGTCAAAAAAGGATTAGCAGAAATGCTCAAGGGCGGGGTTATTATGGATGTAACAACTCCCGAGCAAGCTAAAATTGCTGAAAAAGCCGGAGCGCGTGCTGTAATGGCTCTAGAAAGGGTTCCAGCTGACATCAGGGTTGCAGGTGGAGTGGCCAGGATGGCGGATCCCACTGTCATTCTGAGAATAATGGATAGTGTTACCATTCCTGTGATGGCTAAAGTTCGAATCGGACACTTTGTAGAGGCTCAAATTTTAGAAGCTTTAGGAATTGATTATTTAGATGAAAGTGAAGTTTTAACTCCGTCAGACGATAATTTCCATATTAATAAGCATCAGTTCAAAGTCCCGTTTGTTTGCGGTGCACGCAATCTGGGGGAAGGACTCCGCCGCATTGGTGAAGGAGTTGCTATGATTCGTACTAAAGGCGAGCCCGGGACAGGAAATGTCGTAGAAGCAGTTACGCATATGAGAAAAGTAATGTCTGACATCAGAAAAATTCAAAATCTTCCTGATGAAGAGTTAATGACCGAAGCGAAGCAAACAGGTGCTCCATATGAACTTTTGAACCAAGTAAAAAAAACGGGCTGTTTACCGGTTGTAAACTTTGCTGCTGGAGGGATAGCTACTCCTGCTGATGCTGCGCTGATGATGCGACTGGGTGCAGATGGTGTTTTTGTAGGTTCTGGTATTTTTAAATCTAAGCATCCAGAAGCCCGGGCAGAAGCAATAGTTGCTGCAACAACCCATTTCGAGGATGCTCAAACCCTAGCCAAGATTTCAAAGGATTTAGGTAAGGCAATGCCTGATTTAGAAATTTCAAGTATAGCTAAAAATGAGCGTCTGCAGGACCGCGGCTGGTAGATCTATCTTTCTAATAATAGTCTTCGATATTTTGAGGGTGAAATACCTACACTTTTCTTGAACATGCGGTTAAAATGAGGAACTTCGTTATAGCCCACTAAAGTGGCAATCTGATTAATATTGATTGCAGAATTTCTAAGAAGTATTTTTGCTTCAGTTAAACGTATTTGATTTAAATGCTCAGAAAAAGTTAATCCGGTTTCTTTTTTTATTACCCTACTTATATAGCAGGTACTGAAATGGAAATGCTGTGACAACTCTTCAAGAGAAATGTTTTTCTTTGAGATGTTTCTATCTATATAGGTGAGGATATTTTCAACCAAATCCTTATTGCTGGTTTTGTTAGGGTTAATTAAATCGATAATTTCAAATTTATAAGTCTCAAGGTAATTTATTGCTTCCTCCGTAGAACTGATGCTAAGAGTAGCTTGCACACAACCGCGGGCGTGGGGTAATATTTTTTGTGGGTCTAATCCTGAATCTAACAACCCTCTTGATAATACTGTATTAAGTTCCAACATGTAAGTTTTTAGTGTTGAAATTGTCTTAGAAATCTGTATTAGTTCCTGGGAAAATTCTCTAAACGCATTAGAGAAAAGTGTAATATCATGGTTTTTAAGTGCTAGTATTAACAGCTTTTCCTTATTTAAAGGATATTTATTAAAAATGAGGTCTTTTTCGGGCAATTGGTCAATGTACTCCTTGATTGGTTTTTTTCTCTGATGTTTTATTACTTCTAACACTGAAAAAATTTCGTCGGCTGAAACAGGTTTAAGCAGGTATTCCTCTGCTCCTAACCGTAGGGCTTTCTGGACGTACGAAAATTCCTCATAAGCACTAATGATAATGCAACTAATTTCGGGATGCAGAATTTTTATTTCTTTTATTGCTTCTAACCCGTTAATACCTGGCATCCTGATATCCATCAAAATAATATTAGGCAAAAGTTTGGTAGCTAGTTCAATAGCTTCACGGCCATTGGCTGCTTCGCCGACTACTTTAAAACTCTTGCCTCTTTGCTCTATTGCCTGCTTTTGATAAATTCTTTCGAGCTCTTCGTCGTCTACAAGCAAGATTGTATCCATTGTTTTACCTCCCTGAAATAAACTCCAAGGTAATTGTTGTTCCATGGTCCAATTCGCTTGCTATTTGAAATTTAAAATTATTCTCTCCCAAGTAAATGCTAAGTCTTTTATAAACATTATATATTCCGATATGTCCTATGCCTTTAAAACTAGTTTCACTGGACTTAAGACTGAGCATAATGTTTTCCAGTTGAGTTGGGGACATGCCTAAACCGTTGTCATTAATAATAATTCTATATCCTTTGTCCGTTGTCTCGCCGAGAAGATGCAGCTTGCCTCCATCTTCTTTAGGCTCAAGACCATGGACAATAGCGTTTTCTACCAATGGTTGTAGTGTAAAAAACGGAAGTTCAAACTCTAACAAGTTGGGTGCAACATCAATCTGGTATAATATCCGATCGCCAAATCGCAGGTTTTGAATATACAAATATTTATTGATGTAATCCAGTTCGCGATCTAACGGTAAGATCTTATGAATATCCCGCAAACTGTATCGCAACATTTTAGTAAAAGCATCTAGAACTTTTTGTGCCTTTTGGTATTGTTCGAGAGCAATTAACCTGTTTATTGTACTTAAAATATTAAACATAAAATGCGGATTGATTTGATTTTGTAATGCTATTAACTCTGCTTCCTTGAGGGAATTTTCGAGGACTGCGCGTGCCTTTATTTCTTTAATTAATTGTTCTTTCTGTCTGTTAACTGTATCCTGGGCAATTTCTGAAATTTTTTTTTCTACGATGTAATTAACAACTATAAAAAGAGTATGGGCTATTGCTTCGATTCGTTGTCGGGGTAAATATTCTATTTCGCTATATAATTCGATATATTCAGAATCTGAAAGCCAATTCAAATAGCTTGGTAACTTCTCCAAGTAGGGAGGGACTGTGTCAAGACATTTTACCTGGCCTGCCATCATCGTACCTAAGTACTGGGAATTAACTATGATAGGTACTGCTATATCAATAAGTCCAGCATGACATTTATAGATAAAGGGTTTTTTAAGTTTATTTGCCTTTTGACCTGCCAGGTAATTTGAGAGCTTGCAAGCATTTATACCTTGTTCGTGGGAATGAAGTTTAGAGCAAAATTTTGAATAATTTGCGCCTTCTCCTAATTCATTACCGTATTCATCTGCAAAGACAGCAGCTATCCCTGTTGCTGTAGAAAAAGAGTCCTGTATAGTACGTAAAACATCAAGCTTGACAAAATTACTAAGACTATATTCAGTTTCCAAAAGGAACCCTCCTAATTGCCAGCCCTGAGTTTTCTCTATATTTCAATCACAAATATTTTTCTCGAAATTAGCCAATCCCCAACTTATCAAGATTCACTGGTAAACAGTTGATGCTAAGTATCAAGGATTGATCTTATATAGTGTTCTCCGACAAATACAAAAGGCACCTCCAGTACCTCAAAAAAACGATGTACAAGGCGCCTTTGCCCCAAACAAAATCAGCTTGGAATCAATCACTAATAACTATCTAACTTATTTTAATAATAATACGAAAAGCCGTGGTTGTAAAGGACCTGAAATTCGATTGTTTGACAAACGGATAATCTGACTATACAATATCTACCCACTCCATCTAACGTTCCATTAGAGCATAAGTTTCGGGGCGCAATAAGAAAAAATAGGGCTTCGACGGCTAAGGATGGCCAAGTGTCGCTTAAACCATGGACGGCGAGAAGCGACCGCCAACAGCCCGATCCCGACATGTTTATCATTAAGCTCGTTGTAGGGTTGAACTTAGGTCAAAAATTTTCACTAGGCTCGGTTGGTTAATTATTTCTGTTTCTAGGGGAAAAGGTCATAGGACTTTCTTCCCTTTTTTTATTTTCCTCAAGAAAAATATTACAACTTAGCAGGAAATCTCCTCTCAATGGAGAATAAGTGGGGTAAAGTGGGGCAAAGTGGGGCAAGTAGGTGCCGGGGTGGTGAACAACAGTGTTCATGGGAGAGTATCTCCATACAATTGACGGAAAAGGGCGGCTGATCATGCCCGCCAAATACCGGGAAGCCTTGGGTGAGAAATTTATCGCCACCAAAGGCTTGGATCACTGTTTGTTTGTGTACCCGCCCGCTGAATGGCAAGTTCTTGAACAGAAGCTAAAAACCTTGCCTTTTACCCAGCCTGATGTCCGGGCTTTTGTCCGGTTCTTCTTTTCCGGGGCCACAGAATGCGAAGTGGACAAGCAGGGGCGAATTCTCTTGCCTGCCAACTTGCGTGAATATGCACAATTGGAGAAAGATGTTGTGCTGGTGGGGGTGTCTACCAGGGTAGAGATTTGGAGCCAGGCACTTTGGGCAAACTACTCTGGTCAGGCTGAAGAACTTTATACCAGTGCTGCTGAATCCCTGGTCAACCTCGGAATTTAAGAAGGGACGATTAACTTGGAGTTCAAACACTTGACCGTGTTACTTGCACAGAGCATTGATTATCTGGTTACGGATGATGCTGGGACGTATGTAGACTGCACTCTGGGTGGGGCCGGACACAGCAGCTTGCTCTTAAGCAAGCTTGGGCCCGGAGGAAGGCTGATTGCTTTCGATCAGGATCCTGTAGCAGTAAAGCATGCCCAAACTCTGTTTGCTCAGGATAACAGGGTGCAGATTATCAAACGCAATTTTGTGCACCTGGAAGAGACCTTAAAAGAACTGGAAGTTCTGCCTGTAAATGGAATTATTTTTGATCTGGGAGTCTCATCCCCGCAGTTGGATGAGGCTGAGCGGGGGTTTAGTTATATGCAGGATGCCCCGCTAGATATGCGTATGGACCCCAGCCAGACCCTGACTGCTCAGGAAATCGTCAATAAATGGAGCGCTCAGGAGCTAGAGCGCATAATCCGGGAATATGGAGAGGAAAGATGGGCCCGCAGAATCGTGGAGTTTATCGTCAACAGGCGGGCCCACTCTTGGCTTGAGCGTACGGGAGAATTAGTCGAAGTCATCAAAAACGCAATTCCGGCGGGGGCGCGGCGGGAGGGTCCTCATCCTGCCAAGCGGACGTTTCAGGCCTTGCGGATTGCGGTAAATGATGAGCTGGGCGTGCTCGACCGGGTGTTGGACCAGGCTTTGAACTGCCTGGATGCCGGTGGACGAGTGGGAGTCATTACTTTCCATTCGCTCGAAGATCGCCTGGTCAAACAAAGAATGCAATCCTGGCTGGGACGGTGCACCTGTCCCCCGGATTTTCCAATTTGCCGCTGCGGTGCCAAACCCAAGGCCCGCCTAATCACGCGCAAACCTGTCCTGCCTTCGGTGCAGGAAGTTGAGCATAATCCGCGTTCACGCAGCGCCAAGCTGAGAGTAGCTGAGAAATTGTGATTCGCTAGAAGTATAAACGTTAAGGAGGGGGAATACCTTTGATAGTGGCGCAGGAAAAGATCCAATGGCAAGAACCGTTAGAAAGCAGACCCCGGAAACGGAAAATCTCCCCCACAAAGAAAAACCACGCCATACTTAAGTGGGCACTGGTCTTAGCTGTGATTACTGCGGTAGCAGGTTCGATCGGAGCCATGACTGTTCAGCTTACGGTGGCGAAAGGAGCGCAAGCGCGGGCTTTAGAGAAGGAGATTGCCGGAATAAAGGTGGAAAATGATCTCCTCCAGCTTGAAGTGGATAAGCTGCGCTCAGTTAGCCGCATTGAAAGTGCCGCTTTGGCGATGGGGATGGAGAAACCGGCGGGGACGGTGTATGTGTCTGGAAATCTACCTGCCGTCAAGAATGATAACGGGGCCCCAGCTACTCAAAATGCCGCTAATTCTCCTTCGACCAAAACTTCTGCCCTCAAGCAAGTATCTCAGCTTTTTACGGGCTTTTTTGCTTCGACCCAACGTTAGAAGAGAGGCGTTTTGTGTACGCTAGCCCCGATAGCAGGGGGGGGACGGATGAGTCCGTTCGTTTTAATGCGTAAGCGAATCGCCTTTCTTTTTTTCTGTGTCAGCGCTTTCTTGCTCGTGCTGATTATACGGTTGGCAGTTGTGCAACTGGGGCAGGGAGCATTCTTAAGCGACATCGCAGATGATTATCATTTTCGGGGTGTGCCGGTGGCTCCCAAGCGCGGCAATATCGAAGACCGCAACGGGGGTATGCTGGCCATGAGTGTCAGCAGTGAGACTGTGTATGCGGTTCCGGCCGAAGTCAGGCAGTCCGGGCGGACGCGGGAAATCGCTGAGAAGCTGGCGCAGATATTGAACAAGCCGGTGACGGAAATCGAACCGAAGATTACAAAACGTTCGGCCTTGGAGTATGTGCAGAAAAGAGTAACTCCGGAAGCGGCGGCCCAAGTGAGGGCCTTAAAACTACCGGGAATCGGAACAACGGAAGACAGCCAGCGCTATTATCCCAACGGCAGCTTAGCTGCACACATTATTGGGTTTGCCGGGATTGACAACCAGGGCTTGGAAGGAATAGAGTTAACCAGGGATGAAGCGCTAAGGGGAGTACCTGGCAGCGTTTTGAGGGAATTCGGGGCTAACGGAATTGAACTTCCTGAGGCCGAACAGCTTTACCTCGCACCCAAACAGGGGAACTCGGTGCGGTTGACGATTGATAAAAGCATCCAGGCTTTTGCGGAACGGGAACTGCAGAAGCTGATGTCAGGGCAAGGGACCAACATGAACGGGCAGGTTCCCAAAAGCGCCTCCATCCTGGTGATGGATCCGAACAGCGGAGAAATGCTGGCTTTGGCAACCTTGCCGACATTTGATCCTAACCACTACCAGGAATACGACCTGAGTACCAGACGCAATATTGCCATTCAAAACGGGTATGAGCCAGGTTCCACTTTCAAAATAATCACCCTCGCGGCCGCGCTTGAGGAGAAGAAAATCAAACCTGAGGAGCATTTCTTTGACCGTGGCTTTTATACTGTGCTGGGCAAGAATGTGCGCTGCTGGAAAGCAGGAGGGCATGGAGATCAGACGTTTGTCCAGGTTGCTGAGAATTCCTGCAACCCGGGGTTTGTCGAAATGGGCCAGCGCCTGGGCACGGATAGATTCTATAAGTATTTGCGGGATTTTGGGTTTGGCCAGAAAACAGGGATTGAGATGTCCGGGGAAGCTGTGGGCATTCTGGCTAACAAGAAGCGGGCGACAGCCCTGGATTTGGCCACAATGTCCATTGGTCAGACGAATAATGTCACTGCGATCCAGTTGCTTACGGCCGTGGCCGCCGTGGCTAACGGCGGCAACTTAGTCAAGCCCCAGTTGGTGAGAGAGATTGTAAGCCCCAGTGGTGATGTCGTGGTGCCGTATAAAAAAGAAGTTGTACGGCGCGTCATCAGTGAAAGCACCTCTAAGCTGGAGCGTGAGATTTTAGAATCGGTCGTGACAAACGGCACGGGTCGTCGTGCTTTCCTACCCGGTTATCGGGTAGCGGGCAAGACCGGGACCGCCCAGAAAGTGGCGAACGGGCAGTATGTGCAAGGGGACTATGTCGCTTCCTTTGTTGCGTTTGCCCCTGCTGACAACCCCCGTTTGGTGGTCTTGTCCGTGATTGACGGCGTACCTTTTTACGGTGGTGCGGTGGCGGCTCCTCCGGTTCAGGCCGTGTTGCTTGATTCTCTCAAATATCTGGGGGTAAAGCCGCAGGCTGATGCGCCCTTAACCCCGGGCAAGCCGATGCCGGGTTTGGAATTCCCGCCGGTGAAAAAAGCAGCTACTGTTCCGCCTGTTCTCGGATTGCCTGTGGCCGAAGCGCAACAGTCTTTGACCAAGGCTGGCTTCAAAGTCCTAACTGAGGGTGAGGGCGGGTATGTCCTTGACCAAATACCCCGCGGGGAGGCGACCGTGGAAGAAGGCTCGGGCGTGCTTATCTATCTGGGTCAGGATGCGGGGGCTCCGGCTATGGCCAACTGGTGGGAAGAAGAAGACGAAGATATTGAGGCGATTCTGAGCTTTCCTGGCAGGGTACCGATTGTGAGCAGCCCTCTGGGGCAATGAGGTCTGCCTTAGGCTTAAGCTGTCTATAATATTTTAGAGAGCGTTATAAGGAAGTGATAGTTTTATGAGGACATCTAAAACGCTGACAGAACTGATTGCTGGTATTGATGTTTTAGAAACGTCCGGAGATTTGACGACAGAGGTTCACGGCATTAGCATGGATTCTCGGCGGGTGCATGTGGGGGATCTCTACGCCTGTGTGCCGGGATTTAAGGCAGACGGACATGACTTTGCTGAGGGTGCGCTGGCTGCAGGTGCGGTGACCCTGGTGGTGGAAAGGTTCCTTCCGCTCCCGGTACCTCAGATCAAGGTCACAAGTGTCCGTCAGGCGCTCGGTCCGCTGGCTGCCGACATTTACGGGAACCCTAGCCAGAGCCTGGAGGTTGTGGGGGTTACCGGTACGAACGGCAAGACCACAATTACTCACCTGATTGAGAAAATCGGGACGAAGCAGGGACGCAAAGTAGGGCTGATCGGAACTTTGGGAGCGCGCATTGCCGGTCGGGAGATACCGGGCGAGCGCACCACTCCCGAAGCGATTGAGATGCAAAAATTGCTCTGGGAGATGGTTGAGGACGGAGTTTCGCTGGCCGTGATGGAAGTATCCTCCCATGCGCTTGATCTCGGTCGGGTTAAAGGGATTGAATTTGATGCCGGGATTTTTAGTAATCTGACACAAGATCATTTGGATTATCATAAATCTATGGAAGAATACTTAAGTGCGAAGGCCCGTCTGTTTACTGAGCTAAAAGGAGTAAAACAGCCTAAAATGGCAGTCCTGAACGCAGATGACCCGGCATTTCCCGCCCTACGGCAAGCATCTGCTGCTCCGGTTGTGAGCTATGGCATCAAAAACCCGGCTGATTACCGGGCCCGTGAGGTGAAAGCAGGGGCACAGGGTGTGAAGTTCACGGTTGAATTTCGGGGTAAGCTTCAGTCCGTCAATTATCGAACTCCGGGCTTCTTCAGCGTGTATAATGCCCTGGCGGCTTTCGCCTGGGGTGTGGAGCGCGGGTATGAGCCGGAACCGGTGGCTGAGGCCTTGGCGGAGATCCCCGGGATACCGGGACGCTTCGAAAGCATTACTCTGGGCCAACCTTTCCAAGTGATAGTGGATTATGCCCATACGCCGGATGGGTTGGAAAATGTTCTGCGCACTGCACGCGAGTTCACCCAAGGCAGACTGATTACGGTGTTTGGCTGCGGAGGGGACCGGGACAAAGCCAAAAGGCCGATTATGGGCCGGGTGTCTTCGGAGTTGAGTGATTTTTCCGTAGTTACGTCTGATAACCCACGTACAGAAGATCCGGAGCAAATCATCCGCGAGATCCTAAGCGGAGTCAAGGGCGAACAATATACAGTTGAGAGCGAGCGCAGGCAGGCAATTAAGAAGGCCTGTCGCCAGGCTCAGGCCGGAGATACGGTGCTCATTGCCGGCAAAGGGCATGAGACTTACCAAATCATCGGCACGGAAGTAAACCCGTTTGATGACCGGGAGGAAGCGCGCCAGGCGCTGAGGGGGCTAGGATATGCCGGTTTGGACAAGTGAGGATGTCGCCAGAATCCTTGACGGTGAGTTAAAAGGAGATGGCAGGGTACAAACGGCAGGGTGTGTGCTGGACAGCCGTCAGGCCAAAGCCGGGGAAATATTTTTTGCCCTGCCTGGGGAAAAAGCGGATGGGCATAAGTTTATTAAGGCGGCCTGGAATAATGGGGCCAATGTAGCGGTTGCGGCTAAAAGCAGAGTCGGGGAGTTTCCGGAAGCCCTGGATGTGCCGCCCGGGAAAGCTCTCTTGTTAGTACACTCTCCTTTTGAAGCCCTCAGGGCTTTGGCGCGGGCCTGGCGACAGTTTTTGGGGGCTAAAGTGGTAGGGATAACTGGAAGCAATGGCAAGACCACGACCAAAGACATGGTGGCTGCAGTCCTGGAACAACGCTATCGCGTATTTAAGAACAGCGGCAATCACAATAATGAGCTTGGGCTGCCTTTAACTGTTCTCAACGCTCCGGAGGATACGGAAATTTTGGTTTTGGAGATGGGTATGCGTGGCTTGGGTGAGATCAAGGCTCTGTGTGAAATCGCTCAGCCTGACACCGGAGTAATAACCAATATCGGAAGCACTCATTTAGAGCTCTTAGGGACACAGGAACGCATCGCTCAGGCCAAGTGGGAACTGATAGATTCCCTGCCGCCGCACGGAACGGCGGTCTTAAACGCCGAGGATTCGTGGTCGGCAACTAAAGGCAATAATGATCCTCATTCCCGCCTCTTCTATGGCCTTGAAGGAAAATATGAGAATCCGGAGGTGAGCGGGTATGAGCTGAAGCCGTGGGGTTCGTTGGGGACGTTTTTTAAAGTCAGAATGGGAGAGGAAGAAGCGGAAGTTTTTCTCCCTTTGCCTGGAGGTCATAATGTCCTGGATGCTTTGGCTGCCTTGGCTGTGGGCACTTTATACGGAGTGCGCCTCCAAGACGGGTGCCACGGGCTTAAGGAGCTAAAACTCTCCAAATTAAGGCTGGAAGTGCATGAAGGTTTCGCTGGCAGCGTGCTTATCAGTGATGTTTATAATGCCAATCCTGTCTCGATGCAGGCATCTTTACGGGTACTGAAAGAACGGGCTCAGGATAATGATACGCTGGCGATCCTGGGGGAGATGTACGAACTGGGTGCAGAGAGTGAACACGGGCACCGCTCAGTGGGGGAAACTCTGGCCGCTCTGGGGGTTAGCGAGTTAATTACGGTGGGGGCTCTGGCGGAGGACATTGCCCGGGGGGCGCTGGCAGCTGGGCTGTCTCCGAAGAGGGTCCACACCTGTGTGACCAGGGAAGAAGGGGTTGCGCTGGCTAAAGACGTGCTTAACCGCCTGAGGCAGCCGACCTGGGTTTTGATTAAAGGGTCGCGGGGGATGAAGATGGAGGAAGTGACCGCCGGACTTAAGCACGTTTCCGGGAACCCGCGGGTAGGAGAAGGAAGGATCATTTGATGTCTGAGCGTATCTTGTTAGCAGCGGGGCTGGCCTTGATCATTACCCTGGTTTTGGGACCGTTTGTCATCCCAGTGCTGCGTATTCTAAAATTCGGTCAGAGCATCCGGAAGGATGGTCCGGAAAGGCATTTGCAAAAGGCGGGCACCCCGACGATGGGAGGAATTATCTTCCTGGTCGGGATTGTGGCTGCTTCCCTCCTGGCTGCCCAAGAACCGACCTCGCTGGAAATGATCGTCCTGGTCGGCGGCACACTAGGCTTTGCACTTATTGGATTTATTGATGATTTTATCAAAGTGGTCATGCGGCGTTCCCTTGGTTTGCGCGCGTATCAAAAACTTCTGGGTCAGCTTGTTCTGGCGTTTATTTTGGCTATCGTAGCTGTTAAAGCCTTGGGCAGGGGGACAGACATCACCCTTCCTTTTACCGGCATTCACTTGGATATCGGCTTATTTTACTATCCTCTTACTGCTTTTATTATCGTGGGCATCAATAATGCGGTTAACCTAACGGACGGGCTGGATGGTCTGGCAGCGGGGACAACTCTGATTGCGTCCCTGGGCTTTGTCTTGATCGCGGTTCTTTTGTCTGTGCAGGGAGGGGTTGCGGTTTTGGCGCATGAGTCCGACCTGGCGGTTTTTGCTGCGGCTGTGGCGGGTGGCTGTCTGGGTTTTCTCCGCTTTAACGCATACCCGGCGCGGGTCTTCATGGGAGATACCGGTTCCCTGGCTCTGGGAGGGGCTCTGGTCAGCCTCGCTGTGCTCAGCAAAAGTGAACTCATTCTTTTGCTTGTGGGCGGGGTGTATGTGGCTGAGGCCTTCTCCGTAATCATTCAGGTTATCTCGTTCCAGACAACCGGGAAACGGGTATTTCGCATGAGCCCGCTCCACCATCACTTTGAACTAGGGGGATGGAGTGAATGGAGAGTGGTGGTGGTTTTTTGGTCAGCGGCTCTTATCTGCGCCCTGCTGGGGGTAATCGCTTATATACCGACGCTTGGTTAGGAGGAATGAACAGTGAACTGGCAAGGAAAACACGCTCTGGTAGTAGGTGCGGGCCGCAGCGGGCAAGCCGCGGTGCTTAAACTTAATAAATTGGGAGCAGAAGTGTTTTTAACAGACCGGAAGGAGAGGGAGAAGCTCCAGGGAATAGAGGAGCTGGGGCTTGATGAAGCCCACCTACTCCTGGCGCGGGTGCCGGAGTGGGAGGAGATCCGCGCTGAGCTGATCGTGCTCTCTCCGGGAGTGTCCCCGGAGCAGGGTTTTATTCAAGCGGCCCTGGCTGAGAAAGTTCCGGTCTGGAGCGAGGTCGAGCTGGCCATGCGTGATTCCGCCGCTGTCTGTGTGGGGATAACCGGAACCAACGGCAAGACCACAACCACGACTTTGGCCGGGGAACTGGCCAAACGCACAGGACGCCCGACCAGGGTGGTGGGCAATATCGGGCTCGCAATGAGCGGACAGGTAGAAGACTTGGCTGAAAACGGGATCGTGGTCGCAGAACTCTCGAGTTTTCAGCTGGAGTTCATTGACAAGCTGCATATCCAGATTGGGATTTTCTTAAATGTTACGCCCGATCATCTGGACCGCCACCATACGGTTGAGAATTACTTAAAGGTCAAGGCACGCATTTTTGAGAATCAGGAAAAGGATGATTTAGCCATCCTTAACTGGGACGACCCCCTGGTACGGTCCTTGGGGGGAGAAATGAAGGGGAGGGTTCTCTACTTCAGTTCTACTTCTTTCTTGCCTGATGGGATTTCCGTGTGGCAGGACAAGATTGTCTATGCCGAAGGGGGAGAGAGGACTGAGATTGTGGAGCGGCAAGCGTTGCAACTGCGGGGCAGCCATAACCTTGAGAATGTGATGGCCGCAGCTGCTGCTGCCAGAGAATTAGGGCTTACCTGGCCGGAAATCGCGCAAGTGCTGCGGGAATTTCCGGGAGTGGAACACCGCCAGGAGAAGGTTGGGGTTTTCGATGGGATACGCTTTATCAACGATTCCAAAGGGACTAATCCGGATGCTTCGAAAAAAGCGCTCCTGGCTTTTGAGGACCCGCTGATTCTCATTGCCGGAGGGAAGAATAAGGGCTTGGATTTCCACGAATTTATGAAGTTGGTCAAGCGCAAAGTGAAACACCTGGTCTTGCTGGGACAGGCTGCGGCAGAAATGGAGGAGGCAGCCCGGGATGAGGGAGTGGAGCGGATTGTGCGCGCATCTTCTTTAGAGGATGCGGTAGAGAAAGGGATTGCGGAAGCCTCTCCTGGGGATGTGGTCCTGCTCTCTCCGGCTTGTACAAGTTGGGATATGTTTAAGAGTTATGAAGAAAGAGGGGAATTGTTTAAGGAGTTAGTGCGTAGGCATTATAGGGAACCCAAATTGTAAAGGGGGAACTTGCATGCCGAGGCGGAGCCGACCGGATATGATCTTATTGTGGGCGATCCTAGCCCTGCTGAGCATAGGGGTCATTATGGTTTATAGTTCCAGTGCTGTTAAAGGATACTTACAGTACAATGATCCTTATCATTTCCTCAAGATGGAGGGAATCTGGGTCACGCTTGGTTTGGCAGCAATGGTGCTGAGCATGCGCCTCGACTTGCGCTTACTAAGGAAATGGGCAAAACCCGCTTTATACTTGGCCATTGTCTTACTGATTATGGTGAAAATCCCGGGGGTAGGGCGGAAAGTCAACGGTGCAGACCGCTGGATTGGGTTAGGCCCCTTATCTGTTCAGCCTTCAGAGATCATTAAGCTGGCAATGGTTTTGGTGATGTCCCACATCCTGGCTTTGCAGCCCTATAAAATTCGCTCTTTCCGCAAAGGGCTCTTGCCGGTCTTAGGGCTTTTAGGATTGATTGCCGGGCTGATCATGCTGCAGCCAGACTTGGGTACTACGTTGGTGATAGCCGGGACCACTTTCTTTATGCTGATCGCGGCCGGAGCCAGAGCGGGTCATCTCACTGCCTTGGGCGGGACCGGCCTGCTCCTGGTGGTGGCGGCAATAGCAGCTGCTCCTTATCGCATGCGGCGCATCCTCGCCTTTCTGGACCCGTGGGCTGATCCTTCAGGGAAAGGGTATCAGACGATTCAGGCTCTTTTGGCCCTCGGCCCGGGCGGTTTCTTTGGCCTGGGCTTAGGCCACAGCAAGCAGAAATTTTTGTACCTGCCTGAAAACCACACGGACTTTATCTTTGCCATGATCGGGGAGGAACTGGGATTCATCGGAGCGACGCTGGTTGTTTTGCTCTTTTTCCTCTTCGCCTGGCGCGGCTTCAAAGTGGCGATGGGAGCGGCTGACGCTTTTTCCGGTCTCTTGGCTGTGGGGCTGACTTCGATGGTAGTGATCCAGGCGATGGTTAATATGGGAGTGGTCAGTGGGGTTTTGCCTGTGACCGGAATCACGCTCCCGTTTCTAAGTTATGGCGGAACCTCGCTCGTCTTTACCCTGCTCGGAGTCGGGGTGCTGCTCAATATTTCACGGGAAGCGAAATAACGAGAAAATAAGTTCAATTAAACTTCAGATGGAGTTAAAACTCCACCTGAAGCAAGTTTTCTTCAGGCGGAGGGATTTAGGATGCGTGTTATCGTAACTGGAGGAGGAACAGGGGGGCATATTTACCCGGCCTTAGCCATTGCCCAAGGTCTCATGGCCAGAGGTGCGGACAATAAGATTCTCTATGTTGGCACCAAGGATGGAATGGAAGCCCGCCTGGTTCCGGAAACCGGTATCAACTTCACAGGGATTTCCGGACAGGGGCTGCCGCGTAAAGTGAGCGTTGAGATGCTGAAAACCGGGGGCAAAAGTTTCAAGGCGGTATGGGAAACTAAGCGCATACTTAAAGAATTTCGTCCGGATTTGGTGGTAGGCACGGGCGGTTATGTTTCCGGGCCGGTGGTGCTTACAGCCGCTCTGTTTGGGATTCCGAGCATCCTGCATGAACAGAACGCTGTACCCGGAATTACGAATAAGATTCTGGCCCGCTTTGTGAGGCGGGTTTTGGTGACTTTCCCGGAGAGTATTGCTCATTTTGGAGTTAAGAAGAAAATTATGATTTCCGGGCTCCCTGTACGCCCGGAAATCGGTCAAGAGACGCGGGAACAGGGGTTAAAACATTTTGGCCTGCGTCCTGAGTGCAGTACTCTTTTAGTAACAGGGGGAAGCCGGGGCGCACGGGCCATCAATCAAAGCATGGTTAAAGTGCTTAAGGATTTGGCTGCCCGCCCGCAAATCCAGGTAATTTGGGCCACAGGACAAGCCACTTATCAGGAAACGATGTCTGCCCTCAAAGAGATTGGGGCAGAACGCTCTCAGTGGCGGATTTTTCAGTATCTTAAAGACATGCCGCAAGCGCTTGCTGCTGCCGACCTTTGCGTTGGGCGGGCGGGAGCGGCTTTCCTGGCAGAGTTGATGGTTGCCGGTAAGCCAGCCATTCTGGTCCCATATCCGTACGCGGCGGGCAACCACCAGGAACACAATGCCCGGGCTCTGGTGCAAGCCGGGGCGGCCCAACTCCTGCTCGACAAGGATTTGACAGGAGAGGTGCTTCTTAATAAGATAAATGAGTTGTTAGCAGATCCCCAAGGATTAAATAAGATGGCTGAGAAAATGAAAAATTTGGCTCAGCCCGAGGCTCTTAGCAAAATTCTCGACGTGTGTTATGATACGGCCTGGCGCTGAGACTCAGGTTGTCAGAATTCAGAATTCAGAATCCGGAGAACATGGTTCCGGCAATTGACTAACTTCTTAAGAAAAGTTTTATTTCGGGAACATCTGCTCAGGTATTCAGTAATTTATTAAGTAATTCGAAATACTTACAGACGATAAACCGGTTTCTCATACTGGCTCCTGACTCCTGAGTACTGAGTACTTACCGAAGATTTTCACACCTCATGACTCCTGTGCATAACATAAGGCATCAAAGTGCGAAAGGAGTGATGACGGTGCACCATCTCTTACAATTAACGGCAGGTTCTTCCGTGGAAGGGATTGACGGCCTGGAGGCGCTCCTTGGCGCAGCCGGACTGGCTTATCTGCCGGTAAGTGAGGCGACAGCCTGGGCCCAAGCCGGAGATGACTGGGAGAGGATGTCGGAAATTCCCACAGGCCTGCTTTGGTGGCCGGGTCAGGAAAATGAAGATATTTTAACTCTGGCGCAGGCCCGCGGGATCGAATGCCAGTCAGTTGCAGAATTCCTACATAAGTTGTGGAAGGATGAACTGGTCTTTTCCCTGCCCGAACCTTACGTTTTGCTAAACGAACGCCCTCTGCTCTGGCACCTGTTACAGGCGGGAGGGTTTGAGCCTTCTTTGCTGTGGCCGGGCCTGGACAAAACCTGGATCGGGGAGCGCGGGCCCGGGCTGTGCTGGGTAGTGCCTGAAGCCTGGTTAAACGCTGCCGGTGCTGCTTCTCTGGGAAGACGGGCGGCAGCAGCTGAAGGGTACTGTGAAGCAGGGGCTGAAGAACTTGCTTTTTACCGTTCCAAATTCCAGTTCCTGGGTTTCATGGAGCGCTGGCCGCAACCGTTGCTGGAACACAAGGCGTGTGCAGAGATTGTCCAGGCTCTTGAATACGGAGTGTCCTGGGCTGACATTAAGCGTGCCCTTAGATCCTGGGGTCTGGAAGTAAGACGCGCAAGGTGGGATATGGATGATACTGGACCGGGTACAGGGACGGGTGGAGAGGAATTACCCGCTTCATCGGCTTACGACCTGGAAAATAGGCGGGCCGGCTGAGTATGTTTACTGGCCCGCACATACAGAAGAACTTGAGGAAGTACTTAGATCAACCCGTGCGGAAGGTATACCATTGTGGGTTATCGGTCGGGGTTCGAACTTGCTGATCGCAGATGAAGGGCTTCCGGGTATCGCTGTTGTGACAACTTCACTAGACGGCATTGAATGGAGAGAGTGCCGTGTTCGGGCACAAGCCGGTTATTCCCTGGCGCGCTTGGCACAGGAAAGCGGAGACCGGGGGGTGAGCGGGCTGGAGTTTGCCCGCGGGATTCCGGGAACGCTTGGAGGAGCTGTGATTATGAATGCGGGTGCCCACGGTGCGGATATATCCGGACTCATCCTGGCTGTGACTGTACTTAGGCCTGATGGCACTGTTGTGACCGTGCCCCGTGCCGACTTGGAGTTTGGCTACCGCCACAGTTCCCTGCGCTCACAGGGAGTGGTTCTGGAGGCAGAGTTGCTTTTTTCTCCCGGAGAGAGAGTGCACATACTTAAGCAGATGCAAGAGAACCTAAGCAAGCGTAAAACTGCTCAGCCGCTGGAATACCCGAATGCGGGCAGTGTCTTTCGCAATCCGCCCGGGGATTCTGCCGGACGGCTGATCGAGGCTGCCGGCTGGAAAGGGAAGTGTGTGGGCGGGGCCGAGGTATCAGGAAAGCATGCAAACTTCATCCTGAACCGTAATCAGGCCATGGCCGACGATGTTTTAACTCTGATCGAAATGATCCGCCAAGATGTGCTTAATAAGTACGGAGTAGAGCTAGTGCCTGAGATAGAGTATTTGGCACCAAGGAGGTAAAATAAATAATGACCATGGATCGCTATGTCATTACCGGAAAACAGAGCCTGGAAGGATCAGTGCGTGTCAGTGGTGCCAAGAATTCTTCCTTGCCTTTGCTGGCGGCGACTTTGCTCGCGGACGGCACTTCAGTGTTAATGGACATTCCGGATTTGCTCGATATAACACATATGGTTGAGGTGCTTGCAACCCTGGGCTGCCGTGTGCAGAGGGATGAGGAGGTCTTGGTGGTAGATGCTTCCACTCTTAACGGTGCGGAAGTGGACGAGACTCTGATGCGCAAAATGCGGGCTTCAAACCTTATCTTAGGCCCGATTCTGGCACGCACCGGGCGCGTGCGGATCGCGCGGCCGGGTGGCTGTGCCATCGGCTCCCGCCCCATGGACCAGCATATTAAAGGGTTGATGGAACTAGGAGTTAAAGTTAAGGAAAGGCATGGTTATATTGAGGCCTGGTATGACCGCTTGCAGGGCGGGGATATCTATTTTGATGTACCGAGTGTAGGAGCTACGGAAAATATTATGATGGTCGCAGTCCTGGCTGATGGGTATACCGTAATTCACAACGCCGCCCGGGAACCGGAGATTGTGGATTTGCAGAATCTCTTAAACAAAATGGGGGCTAAAATCCGCGGTGGCGGTACAGATGTGATCCGCATCGAAGGAGTTAGGAAACTGACGGCAGCTGAACACAGGGTGATTTCTGACCGCATTGAAGCAGGTACGCATATGGTGGCTGCGGTTATGACCGAGGGAGATGTCCGGGTGGATAACGTGATCCCGGAACACCTTGAAGGGGTAATTGCCAAATTGCGCCAAGCGGGGGCGGAGATTACCCTCGAGGATGATGCGGTCAGGGTGCGCCAGCGCGGGAGAATTAAGCCTGTGGATCTAAAAACAATGGCTTATCCCGGCTTCCCCACAGACATGCAGCCTCAATTCATGGCCATGCTCGCGATGGCTGGTGGGACCAGTGTAATTACCGAGACGATCTTTGAGAACCGCTACCAGCATGTTGACGAACTGCGGCGCATGGGCGCGAATATAACGGTAGAAGGCAGGACGGCAGTGGTACGCGGGGTCGAAACCCTGGAAGGGGCGTTTGTCGAGGCCACTGATCTGAGGGCGGGCGCGGCTCTGTTCCTGGCAGCCCTGGCTGCTGAGGAAGCGACTGTGCTTGAGCAAGTGGGACATATAGACCGGGGATATGAGAATTTGGAGGAGAAATATCGCGGACTCGGTGCGAGGCTGCGTCGTGTCCTGCCGAATAGTTCGGAACTACCGAGAATTGACACGTAAAATATTTCCTGTAAAAAGCAAGACAGAGCAGGGTAGTATTCGTTATACTTGGAATAAGGAGGAAAACGCATGCCGTCCACAAAGGGGAATACTACCCTGTTCTATGCTTCGCTGTTCGTGATTCTGGTTGGGCTTGCCGCTGTTTTGTTCCTGCGTTCCAGTGCGTTTGTCATCAAAGACATCAAAGTGGAAGGGTTGAATATAATCCAACCGGCAGAGATTGAACGGCTGGCAGCGGGAGCTAAAGGGCAGAACCTTATCCTGTTTGACCAGGACAGCCTCAGCCGCAGGATTACCCTGCATCCGCTTGTAAACGAAGTGAGCTTTGTCCGGGATTTCCCCCGTACTCTGGTCATAAAAGTCTCTGAGAGAACTCCGTCTGCCCTTGTCTTAGTGGGGAAAGGGGCAGTGGAGGTTAACGGGCAGGGAGTGTTCTTGCGCCGTATCGAGAGTTGGCCGCAAGTGGATTACCCTGTGATTACGGGCGTAACTCTGTCTGATGCGAGCGGACCCGGGCACAAGATAGATGACCCATTGCTTGCTGCTGCCCTTAATTTGCTGGGACAAGCTCCTGCTGCTCTCTTGCCTTTAATCGGAGAAGTGCATGTAAACTCGATCCAGCAGCTTACTCTCTTTCTGACAAGCGGGGTTGAGGTGCGGCTCGGCCAAGCTACGGGCTGGAAAGATAAGCTGGGCGCACTCTATACTTTGCTTAATGATAAAGATTATCGTAGTATAGAACATGGGGTAAGGTATATTGACTTTACCGCCGCCAAACCGGTAATAGGACGCTGAATCCAAGGAGGCTCACCAACAATGTGGCTACCGATATTAGGCTTAATTTTGGGACTGGCTGTCGGGTACTTCTCCCCGTTTTCCGTACCTGTAGCTTATGCTAAGTATTTGTCCGTGGCTATTTTAGCTGCTTTGGACTCTGTCCTGGGTGGGATTCGCGCCGCGCAGGAAGATCATTTTGACAGTACGGTTTTTTTGACCGGCTTTTTCAGCAATATGTTGCTGGCGGCACTTTTAGCTTATATCGGGGATCGCATCGGAGTCGATCTTTATTTGGCGGCCGTGGTGGCTTTTGGCGTCCGCCTGTTCCAAAACCTGGCCATTATCAGGAGGCATTTGCTGAAGAAGTAGGATTTGTAGAATTTTCCCATAAAAAAGTTATGGCGTAAAAAGAGGGATAAAGCCGGGGCTTATAGAACATATAAAATTTGTTAGGTTGATTTTAACGCTCCAGAGCTGGTCTGAAAGCGCAAGGGGATACGCACATACACAAGAGGATACGCAATTTTCGCCGGGGAAAACGACCGCGGAAAATTTGGTTAATAAAGCGAAAAAAAGAGCAAGGGGGTTAAACACTAAATGCTGGAATTTGATATTGACGTTAATCAAGTTGCCGCCATTAAAGTGATCGGTGTGGGCGGGGGCGGCAACAATGCCGTTAACCGGATGATAACTGCAGGGCTTAAAGGTGTGGACTTTGTCGCAGTGAACACAGATTCCCAGGCTCTGGGACTTGCTCATTCCCCGCAGAAAGTGCAAATCGGGGGGAAGTTAACTAAAGGGCTGGGAGCGGGAGCAAACCCGGAAATCGGTGCCAAGGCGGCTGAAGAGAGCCGGGAAGAGCTGGTGCAGGCTTTGCGGGGAGCGGATATGGTTTTTGTGACGGCGGGTATGGGCGGAGGCACAGGCACGGGAGCAGCGCCGGTGGTGGCTGAGGTGGCGAAAGAACTGGGGGCGCTCACTGTGGGAGTAGTTACCCGTCCTTTCACGTTTGAGGGCCGTAAAAGAGCCATGCAGGCCGAGAAAGGGATTGCTGATCTCAAAAGCAAAGTAGACACCTTGATAACTATTCCCAATGACCGCTTGCTCCAGGTTGTGGACAAGCATACCACCATTCATGAGGCTTTTCGGATTGCGGATGATGTTCTGCGTCAGGGCGTTCAGGGGATTTCCGACCTGATCGCGGTTCCGGGCTTAATTAATTTGGATTTTGCAGATGTCAAGACAATTATGATGAATACCGGTTCTGCCCTCATGGGGATCGGTCAGGCTACGGGCGAGAACAGGGCGGCCGATGCGGCGCGCAAATCTATTTCCAGCCCTCTCCTCGAAACCTCTATTGAAGGGGCTAAAGGAGTGCTCTTAAACATTACCGGTGGGACGAATCTAACCCTCTTTGAAGTCAATGAGGCTTCAGAGATTATTGCGGAAGCTGCTGACCCGGAAGCCAATATTATTTTTGGCGCGGTGATTGATGAGAACATGAAAGAAGAAGTGCGGGTCACGGTCATTGCCACCGGCTTTGATCAGCGTCAGACCGGAGCAGTGGGGATTGCCAAATCAGCGGAAACTTCGGTGATCCGCCCGGTAGCGCCTGATTCAGATTTAGATATTCCTGAGTTCCTGCGCCGTCGGCGCTCGTAAACTAATCTTATTCAAGTCGAAAAATGTAGTAAAGCACCTGACCTTGCAAAGGGGGTGCTTTTTTGCGCTTCTCTTTCCCCAAAAAATGCCATTTCTATCCACCGCAAAGCGACAGGTTTTATCCCTTGTCTTCGGTATAATTTTGCCAGAGCGTGAATAGAAAGGGCGCGTCTGGATGACCGGGCAAAGTTATCTCGATCTGGACATGTTGATTAACGGCAGTGCGGATGCGCTTTTGCTAGTGTTAAGTGGCCGCCTCCTCCACCGCCCTGTGCACGCCAAACGGATTTTTGCCGGAATTCTTCTGGGCGAAATCCCCGTGCTCTTAGCGCTGAAGCCCCAGTGGCCTTGGTTTGAATTAAGCAAATATCTGATTCCTTTTTTGATGGTCGGGGCAGCTTTTCCCTGGCAAGGGCTTAAGTTGTATGTGAAGACCCTCGTTGTCTTTTGGTTGTTGTCAGCAGGATTGGGGGGATTTGTGTACGCTTTGTGGGGACTGTCCCAGTTTCAGGGAATAGGGACCGGGCCCGTCATCCAATTGAACCTGCACAATTTCTGGGTCTTACCCCTCAGTGCGGGCTTATGGTGGGGAGGGCACAAGGCCTGGCAGCACTGGCAGAACCGGGCTGCTCTCTTGGATCAGACTTTATGTGAGGTGGAGATTGATTTTGGCAAAGAGGGTGAAACGGTGAGGGTGAAGGCTCTGCTTGATACAGGGAATACTCTGCGCGATCCCTTAAGCGGAGTCCCTGTAATCCTTTTGGAGGAAGAGGCAGCCGCCCGGGCTCTGCCGGAATCATTGCAGGAGATTTTGGAGCTGCCCTGGCGTCAGGCAGCTGATCCCTGGCCCTTCCTCTGGAGGAAGAATCCGCACTGGATGGAACATTTTGTATTTATCCCGTATCAAAGTATTGGCAGCCAAAGCTGGCTTTTAGGAGTACGTCCGGAGCGGGTAGAAATTGACGGGGACAATGGTCGCAGAAGTGTCAAAGCTACAATAGCCTTGGTGCCACAAACAATGAGCTCTGAGGGGGAATACCAGGCATTATTGCATCCGGAACATGTGCAGAAAGGGGTAGAATAATTACATGAAATGGTGGAAGACCGCTAAACATAAACTCAACTTGATCTGGCTTCTTTTCCGGCACAAACTGCGTGGACGGACGGATGTACACGAAATCTATTATGTCGGGAGCAGCGAGGCCTTGCCACCTCCTTTAAATTCGGACGAGGAAACTCTGCTTTTGGAGCGTCTGGAGCGAGGGGACATTTCAGTCAGGGACGTTTTGATTGAACGCAATCTAAGACTTGTGGTGTATATCGCGCGCAAGTTTGAAAATACCGGGGTTGGAATCGAAGATTTGGTTTCGATCGGGACGATTGGACTAATTAAAGCGGTTAACACCTTTGATCCTCAGAAAAAAATTAAGCTTGCAACTTACGCTTCCCGCTGCATTGAAAACGAAATTCTGATGCATCTGAGGCGCAACAATAAGACGCGTTCTGAAGTTTCGTTTGAAGAGCCGTTAAATATTGATTGGGACGGCAATGAACTTCTCCTCTCTGATGTCATGGGTACTGAGGTTGATATTATCTCACGTCCTCTGGAAGAAGAAGTAGACCGCCAGCTCCTGCACCTGGCTATGGACCGTCTCTCAGAACGGGAGAAGCTGATTATGGAGTTGCGCTTCGGACTTGACGATGGGGAAGAAAAGACTCAGAAAGAGGTTGCAGACCGTTTGGGAATTTCCCAGTCCTATATTTCGCGCTTGGAAAAGCGGATTATCCGGCGTTTAAGAAAAGAATTTTGTCGATTGGAATAACTAGCTTTGTGACCGGGCATACTCTCCAACAGGAAATTTTCCAGGAGGTGCTCGGATGGCTTTCAACAAGGTAGAAATCTGTGGCGTGAACACCTCAAAACTACCTGTACTCTCAAGTGCCAAAATGAAGGAACTTTTTGTAGTCTATCAGGCCGGTGAACGCAGTGCCCGGGAGAAACTAATTTACGGAAATTTGCGGCTGGTGCTCAGCGTGATTCAAAGGTTTACCAATCGAGGGGAATATGTAGATGACCTCTTCCAGGTTGGCAGTATTGGATTAATGAAGGCGATTGACAATTTTGATCTGAGCCAAAATGTCAAATTCTCGACCTACGCAGTTCCGATGATTATTGGGGAAATCAGGCGTTACTTAAGGGATAATAACCCGATCAGGGTAAGTCGCTCACTTCGGGATACAGCTTATAAGGCCTTACAGGTGCGCGACCAGCTCGTGAGCGAGTGTTCCCGGGAACCTACCGTGACAGAGATAGCCGCAAAACTTTCCTTGCCGCGGGAAGAGGTTATTTTTGCTTTAGATGCGATTCAGGAACCGATCTCCTTATTCGAGCCAATTTACCACGATGGTGGGGATCCGATCTTCGTTATGGACCAAATAGGGGATGACCGCCATTCTGATGCCAGCTGGCTTGAAGGACTGGCGGTACGGGAGGCTTTGCGCCGCCTGGGTGAACGGGAGAAGCTCATTTTGTCCCTACGTTTCTTTCAAGGGAAAACCCAGATGGAGGTAGCGGATGAGATCGGGATTTCTCAGGCTCAAGTTTCCCGCTTGGAAAAAGCGGCGCTCAATCATATGAAAAAGTATGTGTAAATTCAGGAGACAGGAGACAGTAGTCAGTAGTCGGAGAGGACGACAGGAATTTAGAAAGTAGCGGACAACGGATAGGATTAAAATGACCCTCGCTCTCATATGATTTGTAAGAGAGGGGGTAAGGCGATGCGCATTTCCGAACTCCGGATGCTCGATATAGTTAATATTAAGGACGGTCGCCGTCTGGGGCCGATCAAAGACCTCGACCTTGATCTGGAGCGGGGTGTGGTCAAAGGGATTGTCGTTCCGGGTGCGACCAAGAGTTGGGGTTTTTTCGGCGGGGGACGGAGCGAAGATGTGATGGTCCCCTGGGATCGGGTCAAAAAAATTGGGGTCGACGTAATTTTGGTCGATGCCCAAGACTTGGTTGATTTTAACCCTGAACGGGAAGACCCGCGCTAATTCGGGGTTCGAAGTTCGTAGTGCGGGGGCGAGGGCGAAGGTATGAGAACCATGTGTATAGCTAAAATCTAACTAATTATGACGCGCAGAGGGCAATAAATTGCCCTCTTGTTTTGTCTTAGGCGAAAATATGGTATATTTTAGCTAAGAGGACAAAACGGAGGGGGTGTTTGCAAGGAGATGTGGGTTTGGCGGGAAAAAGCATCGTTGAAGTATCTTACGCTTCCGGCTTGGGAAGAAGCAGGGGTAGAAATCGGCTTTTCGTCCCGCGGGGGTGGGGTAAGTGGAGAGCATTTCTCTTCCCTTAACTTGGGTTTGCATGTGGGAGATGAACCGCAAAGGGTACTCGAAAACCGCAGGCGCTGGCTGGAGTTGTGGCAGGCAGACTGGAATGAGGTTGCTCTTGCCGAACAGGTACATGGGACGGGCGTAGTGTGGCTGGATGTGGAAGCGGGGGGGAGAGGAAGCCGCGACCTCAGGACGGCTATTCCGGGAACAGATGGCTTGTTGACCAAGGACAAGCTGGGACTTATGGCTTTCTTCGCTGATTGTGTTCCTCTGTTTTTCTATCACCCCAAGCTTAAGGCTGTAGGGATTGCGCACGCAGGCTGGAAAGGGACGGCAGGGAAAATCGCCCTCCAGGTTCTGGACGAGCTGGCTCAGGCCGGGGGGCAGGCTGAAGATTGCTGGGCAGCTATCGGGCCTGCAATCGGGCCTTGTTGCTATGAAGTCGATGAACCAGTCGCAGCCCGTTTGCGGGCGAATTTTACGGAAACTGTTTTTCTGAGGCCTTCACAGGACGGACATTACCAACTTGATTTATGGCAGGCAAACAAGGAGATCCTTCTGGGCGCAGGAGTAAAGCCTGAGCACATTTGGTCAGCCGAACTCTGCACCGCGTGCAGACCGGTTGAGTTCTTTTCCCACCGCCGGGATGGCGGGCTAAGCGGACGGCTGGCGGGTTGGATCAGGCGCAGAAGCTAAGGGGGAATCGTAGATGGCTGTTATATTAGTCGTAGATGATGAGGAATCAATCCAGGAATTGTTGCGCTACAATCTGGAGAAGGAAGGGTACAAGGTTTTGGCCGCCCGTGACGGACTTGAAGCGCTGGAGCGGGTGGGGAAAGACCAGCCTGATCTGGTTGTGCTTGATGTGATGCTGCCGCACATGGATGGGATGGAGGTGTGCCGCCAGCTCAGGCTTAACCCGAAATTTCGGGAGCTGCCCGTGATTATGCTTACGGCCAAGGGGGAAGAAATTGATAAAGTGTTAGGACTGGAACTGGGTGCGGATGACTATATGACAAAGCCTTTCAGCCCGCGGGAACTGGTAGCGCGCATTAAAGCGCGCTTGCGCCGGGTAAAAAGTGCGGACGAGGTTCCAGATCAGATCGTGCACGGAGAGCTGAGAATAGATCTTACCCGGTTTATGGTGTATATAAAAGAACAGGAGACTGAACTGACGCCTAAGGAGTTTGAACTCTTGAGGGTGCTGGCAACCAGGCCGGGCAAGGTTTATTCCAGGGAGGAACTCTTGGAACGGATCTGGGGCTATGAGTACGCCGGAGACACGCGCACTGTGGATGTGCATGTCAGGCATGTGCGCCAGAAAATTGAAAAAGACCCGTCCAACCCGGAATATATTGAGACTTTGCGCGGGATCGGCTATCGGTTCAAGGGTTAGGGTCAGATGAGCATCAAATGGAGGTTTACCCTGCTTTTTCTGAGTATGACTGCCATATCTCTGTTTCTGGTGTGGGAAGGGCAGAATTTAATAGCGGGTGGTCAGCAAAGGACGCCTGATTACCGCTTGTTGCTCTTTGCCTTGCTCCTTCCGGGAGGGGCCGTTTTCTTTTACGCCAGACGCCTGGCGGGGCGGATTCAGACTTTGAGCTTTACTACCCGGCGCATAGCGCAGGGGGATTTTGAGCGGGCGCAGTTTCTAGATACCAAAGACGAAGTCGGGCAGTTTACGGCCGAATTAAACCGTTTGGCGCGGCAACTGGAAACTCTCATCCAAAAAGCGGACCAGGAAACCCACAAGATGCAGGCGATTCTCACGGCGATGCAGGAGGGAGTAATCGCGCTTGACCATGTGGGGAGGATCGTGCGGGTGAACCCGGCGGCGGAAAAAATGTTCGGCCATCGGCAGGATGAGGTCATGTTAAAGTACCTCCTTGAACTTGTGCGCCAGAGCGAGTTGGATGAACTGGTGACAAATGTGCTTTTGGGGGAGACACCGGGAAATATAGAGCTAACGCTGGAACAGCGGACAATGCGTTTTCAGGTAAGCCCGATTCTGGGAGAGAACAAGCGTACCCGGGGGGCAGTGATCGTAACCTATGATATTACTGAGCTAAGGCGTCTGGAGCAAATGCGGACAGAATTTGTGGGCAATGTGTCGCACGAATTGCGTACACCTTTAACCTCGATCAAAGGTTTTGTGGAAACTCTGTTAGATGGGGCGCAAGAAGAACCTGTCTTGCGCGAACGGTTTTTGAATGTCATTCAGGCTGAGACCTTGCGTCTGCAACGGTTGATTGATGATCTGCTTACGTTGGCGAACAATGAAAATCCTGATTTGCGCCGGGGTGCCGGAGTTGCCAGAGTTAGTTTTGTGCAGCAGGCTTTTGCTAAAATTCAGCCTGTGATTGAAAGTTATGCCGAGGCCAAAGGGATCAGGCTCAGCGTTGACCTGGCAGAGAATTTGCCGGCAGTGCGTATGGGTGAGGATCTGTTAAGCCAAGTCCTGCTCAATCTTTTGGAAAATGCCGTTAAGTATACCTCAGAGGGTAAAATTTGGCTTAAGGGGGAAGCCGATCAAGAGAGTGTGCACCTGGAGTTTGGAGACACGGGGTGCGGTATTCCAACGGCAAGCCTTCCGCGCATCTTTGAGCGTTTCTACCGTGTTGATAAAGCCCGCTCGCGTGAACAGGGAGGAACCGGGCTTGGACTTAGTATTGTCAAACACATTGTCGAAGGGAGCGATGGCCGGATTAATGTGTCCTCAGAACCCGGAATCGGTACAGTATTTATATGTGATTTGCCACGGGCATAAATCCATCGGATAAAGGACAGAGTCGGAGGGCATGATGAAAAAGGGAAATACGGGAAAGAGGATGCTGACGGCAGTGGTTTTGCTGATTGCAGTCGCGGTCGCTGTCTGGATTTACGGCACAGGCTTCACGGCTCGAGATTTAGAGTATGTGCGCGCAGAGACGGGGGCTATCAAGCACGAGCAGACAGTGAGGGCTGCATTTGCCAATGAGGAATACCTGCTGCAGGCTCCGAGTGGCGGAGAGGTGGAAAAACTCGCTGTGCCCGGACAAAGGGTCAGGCGGGGAGAGAGTGCAGCCCGGATCAAGCAAGTCGGGGGAGAGAGCAAGTCAGTCCCGGCTCCGGCAGGTGGTCTTGTGTTTTATAAAGTGGATGGTCTTGAATCATTGTGGACCGCAGCTAATTTTAAGGATATGGATCTAAAGAAGCTCTTAGAGATGCCAAGCTCGGAGCAGGAAATTACCACCGCTCAATTCGGGCAAGCTATAGGTAAGATTATCAATAACCTGGCTCCGACAGCAGCTTTCGTGGAGATGCAATCTCTGGATGGGTTCAGTGTGGGCAAAAGCTTGCGTTTTGCCATTGATGGGAAGGTGTTCCCGGCTAAGGTCGTGCGTAAATCTGAGAGCCCTACCGGAGTTGTCGTTGAATTCAGCAGTTATGTGGATGGCTCAGCCGAGCAACGGCGGCAGGAGATTACCTGGATTATGAAACCGGAAGGCAAGGGTGTTGTCATACCGCGCAGTGCGCTTTGGACTAAAGGGGAGGAGCAGGGAGTTTTTGCAGTGATGGAAGGGGTACTGCACTTCCGCCGGGTGAAGGTACAGGATGAAAATGAAACTGAGACCGCTGTCGAGGATTTGCCGTCTGGGCTGTTAGTGGTGAAAAATCCGGGAGCTGACCTTGAAGGACAGCCCGCCCGCTTAAAATAGTGTGCATAATCTTAAAAACTTGCTGGCAGCAGCAGGAAACAAGGATGTTTTGTAGAATCATTCGATTAAGGTGGAATGTCCATGGATATCGAACAAAACCTTGCTCAAGTGCACTCGCGCATTGGGCAAGCTGCGTTGGCGGCTGGGCGAAGTCCTGACGAGATTAAACTGTTGGCAGTGTCCAAAACGATGCCTTCTTCCGTAATCGCTGAGGCTTGGCAAGCGGGGCAGAGGGTTTTTGCCGAAAACAGGGTTCAGGAATGGCAGGAGAAAGTCTCTCTTTTGCCTCCGGACTGCGAGTGGCATCTCATCGGTCGCTTGCAGACCAACAAGGTAAAATACCTGGACGGGAGAGTGACCCTGATTCATTCTCTTGACCGTTTCTCCCTGCTGGCAGAATTGGAAAAGCAGGGGTTCAAGCACGGGCATACGTTTAGCACCCTGCTGCAGGTGAATACAGCCCGGGATCAGGCTAAAGCAGGGCTATTGAAAGAAGAAACAGAAGATTTTCTGACAGCAGTAAAGGATTACCCCCATGTCAGGGTTTTGGGATTAATGACGATTGGGGCTTTGGAAGCCAGCACTGCCGAAACCCAAGGGTTTTTTCGCGAGCTTAGGCTTTTACGCGATAGCCTGCAACAGCGGGTTTACCCGGGGGTGGAAATGCGGGAACTTTCCATGGGTATGAGTCAGGATTTTGAGCTGGCAATAGCAGAAGGAGCAACCATGGTGAGAGTAGGCAGACAAATTTTTGGAGCAAGGTAGGAGGGAAAAAGTATGCCGAAGTTTTTTGACAAAGTCATTGGGATCATGGGTTTCGCTGATGAAGAACCGGAAGAGGAATTTGTGGAAGACGATGAAGTTAAAGAAGATGCAACCCGGGAAGATGCGCGCCCTGGCCGTCGGAGCGCACAGGTGCTGAGCATCCACTCCCAAAAACAGATGAAGGTGGTTGTGATGGAGCCTCACTCGTTTGAGGATGCCCAAAATATTGCTGACCAGTTGAAGAACCGCCGTCCGGTTATCGTCAACCTCGAAAATGCTGAGCGCAATTTGGCCAAGCGGGTAGTGGATTTCATCAGCGGCACGACCTACGCGTTGAACGGTAATATGCAAAAAGTCGGGAACGGTATTTTCCTTTTTGTTCCGAGCAATGTGGATATTTCCGGTGAGACACGGGACGAACTCAAAGACAGAGGGATTTTTTGGCCCGGGACTAAATAGGAGGGATTAGTATTTCCATTCTGTGGCAAGTCATTGATAAAGTTATTACGATCCTTATTTACGCGATCATTATTCGCGCTTTCCTTTCGTTTATACCGCATTCTCCGCGCAATCAGCTCATTCGTCTGCTTTATGATGTAACAGAGCCTTTGCTTAAGCCGTTCCGGCGGTTTCAGCTCGGGAGTGCCGGGTTTGCCTTGGACTTTTCCCCAATACTGGCAGTTTTTGCTCTCAGTATTCTACGTTCCATTCTTCTGCGAATCGTTGCGGGCTTGATGTTCTGATGATCGACCGCAGCTCCCTGAAAGAGTGGCTGCAGGGCTTGCTGGCGCGTGCCGGATTGGCGTACATATCTGAAAGGGCGTCTTGTATATAAGGTGCTTGTTTTCAGAGGACAGCGGGAGTAGGTAAGGACAGTAGGAAAGCGGGGTATCATGCATGCAATTAACTCCGATTGATATCAGAAACAAGGAATTCCGCAAAGGGATGCGCGGTTACCAGTGTGAAGAGGTTGAAAAGTTCCTGGAGGCTGTCAGCAACGAATTTGAAACAGTGTATGCGGAGAACTTCGAACTGAGGGAGAAAATCCAGCGGGCGGAATCTGAACTAGGCCATTACCGCAAAATTGAAAGCACTTTACAGCAGACGATGCTGTTGGCGCAACAAACGGCGGAAGAAGCCAGGCAGGCTGCCCGCCGTGAAGCGGAACTGCTGCTCAGGGAAGCAGAACAGGAAAAAGAACAGAGATTGTCTGAAGCTAAGTCAAAATGGGAAGAAATACAGGAAGAGATTCAGGAGTTGACACGCAAGCGTGAGCTTATCCGCGCCCAGCTTAAGTCTTTCCTCAATGCTCATCTTGACCTCGCGGATTCCCTGGAGCGCGATTTGAACGTATCTTAGGTACTGATGGTGCCATGTTTGAGGTTGCGAGTGTGGATAACTCGTGATAAAATGAAGAACAGACGATTTTAAGGAGAAGGATTTCCATTCATGAAAACCATTTTAATAACCGAACTAGTGCCCGAGTTTCTCATCCAGGGATTCAGTTTGAACCCTGACGCAGGGCGGTTTACTGGGAAAGTCGGACGCCATGAGGTTGAGCTTCTCGCTTCCGGCGGATCCGATGCACCTTTGGAAGGGGAAGCGCAGATAATCAGCCTGGGTTTAGCGCGGGCAGCCGGGCAGTACCGGGCGGGCGACATTTTGATGATGGGTAGCGATGATCTGCTTGACCGGGCTTTTCAGGCTTTGGACGAAATGGAGCAGAGGGGACTTGTGGTAAATCTCCCGGCTCCGGATGAGCAGAATACAATTTTTGAGCCGCAGGATGAAGCTTTGTTCGGATGGGTACAGACCTGGAAGAATAAGAAGCTGCCTTTTCTGTGCTTGTGTGTAGTCGAGCCTATTGGCTCGGAAGAGCAGGCGAAACTGGTAACGTTAGTGCGCAAGATTGTAAGTTAGGTACCGCGAGTTAATCCCGTCCCTTACTACAGGGGCGGGATTTTCATAATATCATAAGGGTATTACCACAGTAGGAGGAACAGATAAATGGACTACCGTGATACTTTGAATTTGCCGGAAACTAACTTTCCCATGCGGGGAAATTTGCCCCAGCGTGAACCGGAGATCCTCAAGAAATGGGAGGAAAAGAACCTTTATGATGAAGTGCAAAACGCACGTGCAGGCAAGCCACGCTTCGTCCTGCATGATGGCCCGCCCTATGCCAATGGGGATATTCATTTAGGGCATGCTTTAAATAAAATCTTAAAAGACATTATCGTTAAGTACAAAACGATGGCTGGTTTTGATGCTCCTTACGTGCCTGGGTGGGATACCCACGGTCTCCCGATCGAGCAGCAGGTTATTAAAAAGCTTGGCCTTAACCGGCATGCAGTTTCAACCCTTGAGTTCAGAAACAAGTGCCGCGAGTATGCGGTGAAGTACGTTAATATTCAGCGCGAACAGTTTAAGCGTTTGGGTGTACGCGGAGATTGGGAGCACCCCTACCTGACGTTGGAGAAGGAGTATGAGGCGGCTCAAATTGGCATCTTTGGGGAAATGGCCAAAAAAGGTTATATTTACAAAGGGCTAAAGCCCGTGTATTGGTGTCCGTCCTGTGAAACTGCGCTGGCTGAGGCTGAGATTGAGTATGCGGACAAGACTTCGACCGCAATTTATGTAAAATTTCCGGTGTGGGACGGCAAGGGAGTATTGCAGACTGAAAACACCTTTGTCGTGATCTGGACGACCACACCCTGGACTCTGCCTGCGAACCTGGCGATCAGCGTTCATCCTGAATTTACTTATGTGCTGGTTAAGGCCGGGGAGGAACACTGGGTCGTTGCGGAAGGGCTCTTGGAAGACTTGCGTTCCCTGTGGGAGATGGAACTTCCGATAGAAAAAACTCTCTCCGGCAAAGACCTTGAGGGCGTGATTTGCCGCAACCCTTTAATGGAGAGGGATTCTCTCCTCATTTGTGGGGAGCATGTCACTTTGGAACAGGGGACGGGCTGTGTGCACACTGCTCCCGGACATGGGGAAGATGACTTTATTGTGGGCAAGGAATACGGGCTGCCTGTGCTT
The DNA here is from genome assembly GCF_054657415.1 of Paradesulfitobacterium aromaticivorans. NCBI lineage: Bacteria > Bacillati > Bacillota > Clostridia > Eubacteriales > Peptococcaceae > Paradesulfitobacterium > Paradesulfitobacterium aromaticivorans. The sequence goes on from NZ_BAAHYT010000010.1 coordinate 1,938,860, forward strand.
TGTCCTGTTGACCACCAGGGCAAGTTTACAGCAGAGGGCGGGCGATATGCGGGCTTGAGAACGGATAAAGCCAATCCGGTGATTGTGGAAGATTTGCGGAAGAATTTTGCCCTTATTCATGATGACAAGATTCAGCACAGTTACCCCCACTGCTGGCGTTGCAAGAGCCCGATTATTTTCCGGGCGACGGAGCAGTGGTTCGCTTCCATTGATGGCTTTCGGCAGGAAGCGCTTAATGAGATTGAGAAGGTTCAGTGGATTCCAGCTTGGGGCAGGGACCGCATTTATAACATGGTCGCAGACCGGGGGGACTGGTGCATTTCGCGCCAGCGCACCTGGGGGGTGCCGATTCCGATTTTCTACTGTGAGACCTGCGGCAAAGAGCTAGTTAATGATAATATTATTGCCAAAGTACAGGAAATTTTCCGGCGCGAAGGCTCGGATGCCTGGTTCGCCCGCCCGGCGGCGGAACTGCTGCCCGAAGGGACAATCTGTGAATGCGGAGGGAAGTCTTTCCGCAAAGAGACAGATATTATGGATGTTTGGTTTGATTCCGGCACCAGTCATGTGGGCGTGCTCAAAGAACGACCGGAGTTAAAGTGGCCGGCTGATCTATATTTAGAAGGGTCTGACCAGCACCGGGGTTGGTTTAATTCTTCTTTGTCCACGTCTGTGGCCGCTTTTGGGAAAGCACCCTATGAGGCGGTTCTCACTCACGGCTTCCTGGTGGATGAACAAGGACGGAAAATGTCCAAGTCCCTAGGCAACGGGGTTGACCCGCTCCAAGTCGTGAAAGAGATGGGTGCGGATATTCTCAGGCTCTGGGTATCTTCGGCAGATTACAAGAGCGATGTGGCTGCTTCCCCGCGCATTATGAAGCAGATGACAGAGGCTTATCGCAAAATCCGCAACACCCTGCGTTTCCTCTTGAGCAATCTCAACGACTTCGACCCGGCCAAAGATTTTGTCCCTTATGCGGAACTGTCGGAGATCGACCGCTGGGCATTGCTTAAACTGGCGAAAGTTATCGCCAAGGTCAGCCAGGGGTATGAGAACTATGAGTTCCACTTGGTTTACCATACCGTGCACAACTTCTGCGCCGTTGACTTAAGCGCAGTTTATCTCGACATTGTGAAAGATAGGCTCTATGTGGAAGGCAAGGGGGCGAAGGTTCGCCGCGCCGCTCAGACTGTGCTTTACCAGGCGCTTGATGCCCTCGTGCGCCTCTTGGCACCGATTTTAACCTTTACAGCGGATGAAATATGGCCTTATGTGCCGGGGTCTAAAGAGGAAAATGTCCAGACTGCTAAGCTGCCGGAAGTAAAGCAGGAATGGATTGATGCCGGGCTTGAGGAAAAATGGGAAAAAATCTTGAGACTCCGCGCTGATGTAGCCAAAGCTCTTGAAATGGCCAGACAGGAGAAACTGATCAACCATCCGCTGACCGCGCAAGTTGAGCTTTACCCGACTGCGGAACAGTATAAGTTCTTGGAACAAGTTCCGAACCTGTCGGAAATCTTTATTGTTTCGGCGGTTCGAGTGCACCAACCTAAGGAGGAACGTCCTGAGGGCGTCTTGGAAGGGCAAGAACTGGAGGGGTTAGGGATAGCTGTCCAGTCCGCTGCAGGCGAAAAATGCGAACGTTGCTGGATTTACCATCCGTCTGTGGGGCAGGATCAGGAGCATCCTACCTTGTGCCCACGCTGCGTCACCGTAGTGAAGGGCTAAGTCATAAAACCTAGATTTGCGGGAACCGCTCACACCCGGCGTTCACAGGCCAAACTTACATTTAGGCTCGGTTTATAAAATTTTTGGGCTAACTAGTAGACATTAGAGTCAACTGGGTATAGACTGATACCAAGGTTGGTTGATAAAACTGCATATGACCGGATGATTTCAGTGGGAGAGACCTAGCTTTTGGGCGCCGAAGGAGCAAACTTTCTGCAACACGCTGGCAGAAAGGGAAACTCTCAGGCAAAAGTACTACTGAAAGACGGGACTCTGGAGAGTTTCTCGTGATGAGAACACCAAAGGGGAAGCCTTTTTAAGGCAAATCTCTCAGGTACAAGGACAGAGGTGGTGCGCAAGTACCCCCTCTGTTTTTTTGTCTTTTTCCGTACATAGTCATGCTTTTCTGGTCATAGTTGCCAAGAGTAAAACCAACCATAATGTACAAACTTAACTTTAAGGAGGTGCGATTTTTTATGACAGAATTAAAAAGAACCCCTCTCTATGACGAACATGTAGCCTTAAAAGCGAAAATGGTGGATTTCGGCGGCTGGGAAATGCCGGTACAGTATGCCGGTGTGATTGAGGAGCACCAAACCGTCCGCTCCAAGGCAGGGCTCTTTGACGTTTCCCATATGGGGGAGATTGATGTCCGCGGTAAGGATGCCTTGAGCTTTGTGCAGCACCTTATAACCAATGATGTAGACAAAATTGCGGATACCCAGATTCTCTATTCCTTAATGTGCTATCCGAATGGTGGGATAGTGGATGATTTGTTGGTTTATCGTTATAACCCGGAACATTTCTACCTTGTAGTCAATGCTTCAAACACAGATAAAGATTATGCCTGGATTCAGGAGCAGGCTCAAGGATTTGACATCACACTTGAAAATATCTCAGCCTCAACCGCTCAGCTCGCATTCCAGGGCCCGCTGGCGGAAAAGATCATGCAGCGCTTTAGCGATGTGGATCTGTCTCAGATTAAATATTACTGGTTCAAGCACGGGAAAGTTGACGGCGTAGACTGCCTTATTTCCCGCACCGGCTACACCGGGGAAGATGGGTTTGAAATTTATTTCGCGCCCCAGTATGCGCCACAGCTTTGGCGTAAAATCCTGGAGACAGGAGCCCCTGAAGGAGTTCAGCCCATAGGTCTTGGAGCCCGCGACACCCTGCGTTTCGAAGCGCGCTTGCCCCTCTATGGTAATGAACTTGGTGCGGAGATTACTCCCCTGGAAGCAGGACTCGGGTTTTTCGTGAAGCTGAATAAAGAAGAATTTAGCGGGAAAGAGGTTTTGCAAGAACAGAAAGAAAAAGGAGTACCGCGTAAGCTGGTCGGCCTAGAAATGATTGAACGCGGAATTGCCCGCTCGCATTATCCGATCCACAAGGATGGAGAAGAAGTCGGCTTTGTGACATCCGGGTCTTTCTCCCCGACGCTTAATAAAAACATCGCTCTGGGCTTGATCCGTGCGGATTTGGCGGAAGTGGGTTCAGACCTGGATGTAATAATCCGGAATAAGCCGGTAAAGGCAAAGATCATTCCCACTCCGTTCTATAAGAGGGCACAGTAAAGACAGGAGACAGGAGACAGGAGACAGGAGTCAGACTTCTATGCCGATTGGCGGCACTTTTCTTGCAAAAGTTTAATAAATTGCCGGACGTATTCCCGGGTCATTCTGAGTTCTGACTTCTGAATTCTGAATACCCGAGTAGTAAATCATACTATTAAATAAATGTTAGGAGGATGAATTTATGAACCCTAAAGATTTAAAGTATAGCAAAGAACACGAGTGGGCTAAGGTAGAAGGAAATAGGGTTACCTTGGGGATAACGGATCATGCCCAGGAAAGTCTGGGAGATGTGGTATTTGTGGAATTACCCGGTGAGGGAGATAGCATCACGGCCGGGAAATCCTATGGAACTGTGGAATCGGTAAAAGCTGTCTCTGATATTATCGCTGCTGTAGGTGGCAAGGTAATCGAGGTTAATGAAACAGTGGTGGATGCGCCGGATACTCTGAACAGTGATCCCTATGGAGATGGATGGCTTGTTAAAGTAGAAGCGGATGATTTGTCCCCGCTGAATAGCATGATGACCGTAGAGCAATATGAAGCTTTCTTAGCCGAGGAGGCGCATTAATATGAACTTTGTACCTAATACGGCTGTGCAGCGGCAGCAGCTGCTGGAACGCATTGGGGTGAAGTCAGTTGATGAGCTTTTTGCTGATGTCCCTGCTAACGTGCGTTTGCAGCGGCCCCTGGCAGTGGAAGGCGGCTTGGCGGAACAGGATTTGATCCGCCACGTCAAACACTTAGCCGGTCGCAATGCCAGCTTGGAAGAATACACTTCTTACCTGGGAGCAGGAGCGTATGAACACCATATCCCCGCTTTTGTCGATCAACTCTTGCTGCGCCAGGAGTTCTACACCGCTTATACTCCGTACCAGCCTGAGATCAGCCAAGGGACTTTACAGGCGATTTATGAATTTCAGACTTTGGTCTGTGAGCTGACCGGGATGGATGCAGCGAACGCTTCGATGTATGATGGTGCCTCTGCTTTGGCTGAAGCGGCGCTTATGAGCTGTGACGCTACCCGCAGACGCCAAGTCTTGGTGCCCCAGACTGTACATCCGGAATACCGGGAGGTTTTACAGACTTATCTCCACCCTCGCGGGATCGGAATCGTGGATGTCCCGCTGAAGAACGGGCTGACTGACATGGAAGCCTTGGAAAAGCTCCTCACTGAGGAAATAGCCGGGGTCTTAGTACAGAGTCCGAACTTCTTGGGACAAATCGAGCAGGCGGAAGAAATCGGGCGCTTGGCCCACGCCAAGGGGGCTTTAATGGTAATGGCGGTTAACCCGGTTTCCCTGGGGTTGATTAAATCACCGGGGGAAGCTGGAGCTGACATCGTGGTCGGAGAAGGGCAGGTCTTTGGCAACCCTATTAACTTCGGTGGTCCGTACTTAGGATTTATGGCAACCAGAGATAAGTTTGTGCGCCGCATGCCCGGTAGGATTGTAGGCGCAACTGGGGACCGCAACGGAAAAAAAGGGTATGTCCTGACTTTGCAGGCCCGGGAACAGCACATCCGCCGCGAGAAAGCCACATCCAACATTTGTTCTAATGAAGCATTGTGCGCGCTGGCCTTTACTATCCACTTAGGTGCTTTGGGCAAGGCCGGGTTGAAAGAGTTGGCTAACCTTAACCTGCAAAAGGCCCACTATGCTGCCAAACAGATTACGGCTCTGCCTGGGATGAGTCTGGCTTTTAACGGACCCTTTTTCCATGAATTTGTGATCGAGACGAAGGTTGACCCCGCCAAGATCAACACTAAACTTTTGGAAGACAAGATCATTGGCGGCCTGGATCTCTTTCGTTTTTACCCGGAGTTTAATCACCACCTCCTTTTCTGTGTGACCGAAACTAAGACAAAAGCAGATATCGACCGGCTGGTGGCCAGATTGGGGGAGATTAAATGAAAATACTGGAGCCGCTAATTTTTGACTTAAGTGCTGAGGGCCGGACGGCCGTAAGCTTGCCTGCATGCGATGTGCCGCAGGAGGCGGTAGAAACCCTGGTACCCGCAGCGTATTTGCGCGCGCAGGAGCCGGAGCTGCCCCAAGTTTCCGAAATAGATGCCGTCCGCCACTTTACCAGGCTTTCAACCTTTAACCACGGGGTAGATTCCGGGTTTTATCCGTTAGGGTCCTGTACCATGAAGTATAATCCAAAGGTAAATGAAGCCTTGGCCCGCCTGTCCGGTTTTGCCACCATTCACCCGTATCAGCCGGAGAACCTAACTCAAGGGGCACTGCAATTGATGGCTGAACTGCAGGACGATCTGGCGGAAATCGCCGGGATGGATGCATTTACCCTGCAGCCGGCAGCCGGGGCTCATGGAGAAATGACCGGGATCCTAATCATTAGGGCTTATCACGAACACCGTAAAGACTCCAAACGTACGAAGGTGATTGTGCCTGACTCGGCGCATGGGACGAATCCGGCCACGGCTGCGATGGCTGGGTTTGAGATCGTCCAGGTTCCTTCCAACGAGCGGGGCGGGGTCAATCTTGAGGAACTGCGCAAGGTAGCAAATGATGAAGTCGCCGCTTTGATGCTGACCAACCCGAACACCCTCGGTTTGTTCGATGAAAACATTACTGAGATTGCGAAGATCATTCACGATGTTGGCGGGCTTGTGTATTATGATGGGGCTAACCTCAATGCGATTATGGGAATTGCCCGCCCGGGGGACATGGGTTTTGACGTGGTGCACTTTAATTTGCACAAAACTTTCGCAACTCCGCATGGCGGCGGCGGTCCGGGCTCAGGCCCTGTTGGCGTGAAAGAATTCCTGGCACCTTTCCTGCCCAAACCGGTTGTCAAGAAGCAAGCTGATGGAATTTTCACCATGGATTATGAGCGGCCGCTCTCGATCGGACGGGTGCGTTCTTTCTACGCCAACTTCGGCGTGCTGGTCAAGGCGTATTCGTATATTCGCAGCTTGGGCGGCCAAGGGCTGCGCGAAGCCTCGGAAAATGCGGTTCTTAATGCTAACTTCCTGATGCAAGTCCTGAAAGAACATTATTATGTGCCATACGACCGGGTGTGCATGCATGAGTTCATCATCACGCCCAAGAACCTTAAAGAGTATGGAGTACACACGCTTGACATTGCCAAGCGCTTGCTTGATTATGGATATCATCCGCCCACAATTTATTTCCCGTTAATTGTGGAAGAAGCGATGATGATCGAGCCAACAGAAACGGAAAGTGTCGAGACTCTAAACCAGTTTGCGGAAGCATTAATTAAGATTGCTGAAGAAGCACGGACAGATGTTGAGCTGGTTAAGAACGCCCCCCACACGACGCTCGTAACCCGTCTGGATGAAACCGGGGCTGCACGTCATCCGAACATCCGGTGGCAAAAATCGTAGTTCGCTATTCGCTATTCGTGGTTCGAAATTTAGATGTATAATAGTGATATGCGGGTTTGGGTTAAAGGCGAGCAAGCTTTATTGAGGTTAAATATCGAGGTTCGATATTCGAGTTTGGGACAGAAGTTGTAAATGATTAGGGATAAACGATGTGGGCGAATGGTTCAGGGATTGAGCTATTCGCCTGCCCCTTATCGTAGCTCGATATTCGTGGTTCGAGGTTCGATTTTAGCGCGTTATAAAGCGGCAAATGGCTTTTTCGAGATTCGATAATCGATAATATTTGCAGGGATGTGGGGAAGTGGCAGGAAAATCCTTGGCTTTGTTTGCGCCGGAAACGCATGCGTTGATTGAGCGTGGATGGGAAATCCGGAAGCGGTATTTTGAGGATAAGATATATTTTGATTATCCGCTTGAGACGAAAAGCATCACCTTGACCGGCACTGACTGCGCCCTTAACTGTGCCCACTGCGGCGGGCATTACTTGGAGGGAATGCTGCCGCTGGCCCAAGTGCCTGAGGATACAAAAGAGCTTCCTTTTCGTAGCGCTCTGATTAGCGGCGGTTGTACTGCTGAAGGGAAGGTTCCTTTTAACTTACACTTAGAACGCTTGCACCGGTTAAAAGCGCAAGTACGTTTTAATTTCCACGTGGGACTTGTGGATGATGAAGAAATTCTGGCCCTCAAAAGTCTGGCTAATGTAGTGTCTTTTGATTTTGTGGCTGATGATGAGACCATCCGGGAAGTGTATGGGCTTAATCGCAGCGCTGATGATTACCGCACTGTATATCGCAAGCTGCGCCAGGCGGGGCTTAAGGTGATGCCACACCTGACTATCGGGCTTAAAGGCGGGGAATTTGCGGGCGAGGAAAAAGCGTTGGACGTCTTAGAGGAGCTTGGTCTTGAGGGGCTTACTTTCATAGTTTTTATCCCTACCCCTAATACTCGCTATGCCAAACGCCAGCCGCCCCAACTTGAAGAAGTGGTACGGTTTTTGGCTAAAACTAGGGTCCGTTTCCCGGATATTACACTGGCCTTGGGGTGCATGCGGCCTAAGGGACGCTACCGTCAGGTTCTTGACGAAGCTGGGGTCGCGCTCGGACTTAACCGTGTGGTTCTGCCTACACCCGCTGCCCGGCACCTGGCAGAGGAAAAAGAATTGGAAATCATACGGGGAGAGGAGTGCTGTGCCCTATGATTCGCTGCTCTCTAGGCACCGCCAAAGTGTTAGGCTTAAAGAGAATTAAAGTCGATGACTTACCAACAACAGCCTACCTTATGGTCGGGGAACGTTGCCAGTTTAACTGTGCTTTCTGTGCCCAGGCGCGCGCGAGCGGAGCAAGATCAGACATGCTGTCACGCGTAACCTGGCCCCAGTTTCCGCGGGCTGATTTTCTTCAAGGGCTCAAAGGCGGGCCAGCCCGGGACACTTTCAAGCGCATCTGCTTTCAGGTGGTCCAGGATGAGGAAGCCTTGGCTGAGACCAAGGCCTGGGTCAAAGAAGTAAAAGAGCACTCAAAAGCCCCTATCTGTGTGTCTGCCGGCCCGCGCACCCTCGAGGAAATTCAGGAGCTCTTAGAACTGGGAGTAGATCATGTCAGTATTGCCTTGGATGCAGCTGCCCCGCACGTTTACGCCCAAGTGAAAGACGGTTCTTGGGGCGGGCGCTATTCCCTGCTCACAGAAGCGGCAGTGCGCTTTCCTGGGAGAATTGCCACCCACCTGATAGTGGGGCTGGGTGAAAGTGAAGAAGAGATGGTACGTTTAATTCAGGTTTTATACGATCAGGGTATTATCGTTGCACTGTTTGCTTTCACTCCTGTCAGAGGAACGCGTTTGGAGCACCGTACTCAGCCGGCACTTGCGCATTATCGGCGGGTTCAGGCGGCTCATTTTCTCATTAGGCAAGGGCAGGCGCGGGCCGGTGAGTTCGGGTTTAAAGATGGAAAGCTACTAGATTTCGGTCTGCGGCTTGATCGCCTGCAGGAGCTTCTGCAAGATGGAGAAGCTTTCCGCACTTCCGGCTGCACGGGGTGCAACCGCCCGTACTATAACGAGACCCCGGGAGAGACTATGTACAATTACCCGCGCCCCTTAACCAAGGAGGAAGCTGCCCAAGCCTGGGAAGTGCTGCGCACCTGACAAATACCATTATCCGTTCAGGAATGCGGCGGCAAGCCTTGGAGATATAGGGTATTTTCTAAGAGAGGAAGAAGCTTATGAAGAAGTGGCGGTACTTGCCCTATGAGGTTCATACCGGCGCTGAAAACATGGCAATTGATGAAGCAATTCTGCTGGGCTTACGGTCGGAAGGCTGGGAAGCGACTTTACGCTTCTATGGCTGGAACCCGGCAACACTCTCTTTGGGTTACGCCCAAAGTTATGCGAAGGAGGTTGACGAAGAAGCCTGTAAGGCCGAAGGGTTGGATATTGTCAGGCGGCCTACAGGGGGTCGGGCCGTGCTGCATCAGTATGAACTTACATATAGTGTGATAGCCCCGGAAACGGAGGAAAATGTAGCCGGTACGGTGATTGAATCATACCTGAAAATAAGCCAAGCCCTGCTCAAAGCGTTTCAAACCCTCGGGATTCCGGCAGAAATGGTTGCGCATGCAAATATGAAAGAGTTAAGCTCAGCTGCCTGTTTTGACGCGCCTTCCTGGTATGAATTAGTGGTAGCAGGGCACAAGCTTGTTGGCAGCGCCCAGGTGCGCAAAGACGGAGTCTTGCTGCAGCATGGTTCGATCATCCTTCATTTTGATGCCGATCTGTTATTTCGGGTCTTGAGGTTTCCCAGTGAGGGAGTGCGGCAACGTTTACTTCAAAGTTTTAAACGTAAGGCTTGCGCCTTAGATGAAGTGTGGCTCAAGCCTGTCAGCAGAGCAGAGCTGGAAACGGCGATTTGCCAGGGATTTGAAGAGGTGATGGGGATTAAACTGGAAGGGGGTACTCTCTCAGAAGGGGAAAGATCGTTGCTGTCTGAGTTAACAGGCAAGTATTTGTCAGAGGAATGGACGAAAAAACGTTGAATTATGGGTTTAATCATGACGATTTTTATCGAAAGAGCTTGTGAATTTGTGTTTATAGCAGGAATCAGGGAACAAGAGGTGGAATTTCTGTCATAACACATAATTTGAGCCTGAGGTGACACCATGTTAATTGAAGTTCTTCATAGCGCAAGTTCACCGTTTTTACCATACTTGGAAGACAAACTAGTAATCGTCATTGATGTCCTGCGCGCCACCAGCACGATTGTCACTGCCCTTGCCAACGGGTGTCAGGCAGTTGTTCCCGTGCTTTCGCCGGAAGAAGCCCTGGAAAAACGGCTTACCCTCCCGGGATCACTTTTGGGCGGAGAGCGCTACGCTGTGAGAATTGAAGGATTTGACCTAGGGAATTCTCCGTTTGACTATGTACCGGAAAAAGTGGGAGGAAAAACAGTTATCTTAACCACTACCAACGGCACCAGGGCTATTAGGGCCGCATCTGAGGCCCCCCAGGTATGGCTTGCTTCTTTTGTCAACCTTCAGAGCATCGTGCATTCGATTTTCCGGGAGATGGAAAGAAACAGCGGACTGCAGGGGATAGCAATCTTTTGTGCAGGGACAGAGGACAGATTTGACCTCCCGGATATCCTGTGTGCGGGCATGCTGATCGATGCGCTGGGACCGGAAGTGGAAGTTAATGACCTTGGTGAAGCCTCACGCATGTTGTACCACGCTGCGGAAGGCCATTTGATCGAGACGATCTGCCGCTCTGACCATGGGCGGAAACTTTTGTCATTAGGGCTTGAAAGAGATATAATTTACTGTGCAACCACAAACATCTTGCCGATTGTGCCGGTGCTGGCAGACGGTGAGATTGTCTGGCTTACTGATGATATGAGGGGGTAGAATGATGGTGCTTTTCGAAAAGAGCGGGGCGGCAAACACCGAGCGTACAGTTTCCCTGGTGCTTAAACGGGCGCGTGAACTGGGAATTACTACGGTCGTAGTGGCTTCAAATTCCGGCGAGACGGCAGAGACCTTCCACGGCCACGATCTGCAAGTAGTGTGTGTTACCCATCATGTGGGCTATGCAGGCCCCGGTATTGATGAAATGGAAGCGGAGCGGCGTGCCAGTCTCAGTGCACAGGGGGTAAAAGTTTTAACAACTACCCATCTTTTTGCAGGAATCGACCGGGCTCTGCGCATTCAAGCAGGAGGGCTCTATCCGGCTGAGATTGTCGCTCATACATTGCGCATGTTCGGTCAGGGTGTCAAAGTAGGAGTGGAGTGCGCGGTCATGGCTTTAGACGCGGGGCTCATCGAATTCGGGAGCAAAGTGATCGCAGTAGGCGGTACTGGGCATGGTGCTGACAGCGCGCTGGTCATTACGCCCAACCATTCGAATCATTTCTTTGCCAGCAAAATTCACGAAATTATCTGTAAACCTGTTTAGTTAAATCATTTCTCCTGCTTCGTGAAATACTATGAACGACAGGAGGTGATATAATGCCCGATTTTGACGTTCCTCTCGGAATTTCTAGTCGACATGTTCATCTAACGCAAGAGCACGTTGATATTTTATTTGGACGAGGGCACAAGCTCACTCCTACTAAAGCTTTAAGCCAACCCGGCCAGTTCGCTTCTGATGAAACGGTAACGATTGTGGGTAACAAAGGCTCGCTTGAAGGAGTGCGTGTTCTGGGTCCGGTTCGCAACTATTCCCAGGTAGAATTGGCCACAACTGATACTTTTAAATTAGGAGTCAAAGCTCCTGTACGCGAATCAGGTGAACTGGAAGGGACGCCTGGGATTGAACTTGTCGGCCCTGTCGGTAAACTTAAACTTAATTCCGGAGTAATCATAGCCGCCCGCCACATTCATATGACTCCGGAAGAAGCTAAAGAACATGGGCTTAAAGACGGAGATCATGTGAGCGTTGAAATTCCAGGATCAAGAGGCGGAGTTTTGGATGAGGTTCTTATCAGGGTTAGTCCCAAATTTGAATTAGATATGCACGTGGATACTGATGAGGGAAATGCTTTTAATCTTCACACTGGAGACACAGTAGAAGTACTCCCGCAGGAGCGGGACTGCTAGGGCGGGTTATTTTGGATTATTAATGACGAGCTAGATCATTAATTTAAGAGATTAGATATTAACCTTATTTTAATTCGAACAGCTCTTAAGCATACTTAAACAGTGTGATTCAAGGGCTGTTGTTTTTGTGTAATTTTCTTATTCATGGGGCACAATGAATTCAGGTTTCAAGGTTAATAACTGAGGTGATGCTCGTAGTGGAGAAATCGCGCTCCCTAACTAGCAAGCTTAGGTTCATAAAGCTTAAAAATGCTGAGCTTAGCTACCCGGAAGAGAAACAGGATGAAAGTGCAGAGCTTGTACTGGAGCCGGAGTTAGAGGAAGTTCAGGGGCAAGTGGCAAAACTGGCGAAAATCCTTGAGCAAATGCGGCTTGCCGATTATATCACTTATCTGAACCGCCCCGGAAGACTGCTGCTCATAAACTTTGCAACCGGATTGGCTCGGGGCTTGGGGGCTGCCATTGGGGCAACTTTGTTGGCAGGCTTGGCAATTATGGTGTTGAAATGGTTGGGAGTGCTTAATCTGCCCCTTATTGGCGGAGTGATCGCAGATCTGGTGGAGATTGTGAATGAGCATATTGGAAGTAGATAAGGAGAGCTAATTATATAAGCGACTAAGTTTTGGGATAGGTTTTAGGATTGTGAGGAGGTCAAAAAGTATGGCAACCAAGAAGAGAGCACAGTATTCCCGCTTAATTGAAGCCCTGAAGGAAGAAAAAGAAAATTCCCTTGAGCTGGCGGCCAACTTGATCAGTGGGGATATGCGCGATTCTTTGGCCGAATTGTCACTCGCTGATAATCATCCGGCAGACATCGGCTCTGAGGTTTACCAGCGCTCGCGGGATGTGGCTATTCACGACCGCCTCCTGCATAAGGTTGAGGCGATTGATGCAGCTTTGGAGAGATGGGAAAACGGTACTTACGGAACGTGTGAGCACTGCGGCCGTGAAATTCCGCTCGCACGCCTGGAAGCGCTGCCCTATACAACCGTGTGCACGGAATGCAGTCGGGAAGAGGAACAGGAAGAACAGCATTCCCTTTATCGGGAACCGGTAGAAAATGAGATTTTGAACCGGCCTTTCGCCCGTACCTTTAACGACAGCACCGGGAAAGTGGAGTTCGATGGGGAAGACTCGTGGCAGGCCGTTGCCCGCTACGGTAGTTCGGATACCCTCCAGGACTTAGGGACGAACAGGGATATTGAGAGAGCGAGCGATCTTTGGGAAGACTCTGACGAGTGGGTGGGGGCCGTGCAGGATATTGAGACGATTCCGACCGTGCGCGAGCCTGGGAGGGAAAATACCAACCATTCCAGCAGTGAGCATGGGCGGTAGGCGAGGGGCTAGCTCGAAGGGCAACAAATAGATGTTTACCCCGACTGTTATGGTGACATTCGGGGTTTTTTGAAATTCTCGGATGCGGGTTTATAATGGTGAAGTGATAAGATATCCGGATACCGAGATCAGGTCAATCATGCCGGATTCGGAGCATCAGAGTACCGTTGGGGTGGAGAGCTTTGTTTAACGTAATTGTTTTAGGAATTGTAAGTTTATTGACCGATATCAGCACGGAGATGGTCTACCCTCTGCTGCCGATCTTTCTTACTTCGACTCTGGGCGCGAGCCCGGCGGTGGTCGGTATTATTGAAGGGATTGCCGAAAGTTTGGCCAGTTTGCTGAAGGTGTTTTCGGGGTACTGGGGAGATAAGACGAAAAAGAAAAAGGAACTGGCGATCGTTGGCTACGGCAGTTCCTTTGTCGGGAAAGTTACGCTCATTCTGGCCGGGTCTTGGGGCGGGGTCTTGCTCGCCAGAGTAGTAGACCGTTTAGGGAAGGGAATCCGCACGGCCCCGCGCGATGCTCTGATCGCAGATTCAGCCGATGCCAAAGCCCGCGGGCATGCGTTCGGACTGCACCGGGCGATGGACACTTTCGGCGCAGCGGTTGGAGTGGGGATAGCCTATCTTCTGCTCGTCAGCGATGCACAAGGTTATAAGCGTATTTTTTTCTTGTCTATGATTCCGGCTTTCTTAGGAGTTGTAGTTCTCTTTTTCGTGAGGCAGCCACGGGAGCTTAAAGCAAGCGGCAAGAAATTTTCATTCTCCTGGTCCCAGCTTGACAGTAAGCTTAAAGCGTTCTTGATCCTGGCGTTTGTTTTTACCCTCGGGAACTCATCCAACCAATTTTTACTGCTGAGGGCCAGCGGCCTTGGAGCTTCGGCTCCGTTAGTTGTCTTGCTCTATCTGGTTTACAATTTGAGTTATGGGGTTCTTTCGTACCCGGCAGGAAGGTTTTCCGACCGCATCGGGCGCAAGCGTGTGCTGGTAGCGGGGTATTTGGTTTATGCTCTGGTGTATTTTGCGTTTGCGCGGGTGACCAACCTATCTACGATGTGGACCTTGTTCATCGTGTACGGGATTTATATTGCGTTTACTGAAGGCGTGGAAAAAGCGTTGCTGGTGGACATTGCCCCGACACATCTGCGGGGGACTGTCATAGGGCTGCACGCGGCCCTCGTAGGGGCAGCGTTGCTTCCTGCATCCTTTATCGCCGGCTTTTTATGGGATCTGTTCGGCCCGGCGGCACCTTTTTACTTCGGGGGCGGCATGGGACTTTTGGCGGCTTTGGGGCTTATAGTGATTCTCAAGGACTGACATTGGGGTCGTAGCGCGTGCCTAGAAAAGGTGTTTTTTATTCTCGACCAAAAAATGTTAGCTCTAATAAAAATACTACGCAGCCATTATTTTATCTCGGTTAAGGCCGCTGCGATGGCGGCCCCCGTAAGGGAGCCGCCAGCTGACAATTTAACTGTGACCAGGCTCGTTTTACTCTCTAACGCTTCACTTAAGGCAGCAGTTAGTTCCTGGGCGTAGCCAGGCATTCCTTCGTACAGGGAGCCGTCAATCGCGACAGTGTGACGATTGTCGAGGTGCGGGTCGAGATGTCGGACAACCCCGATCAAGCTGGCCGCCACCAACCGGGCTGAACGTTTTGTGAGTATATGGGCGATCTGTTTGAGAGCAAAGAGCTCACCACTCTGGGCTAAAAGGCTGCGCAGAGAGTCTTTTCCTGGATCAAGTAAGCCGGAATCTTCCTTCGTAAGTATCAGGGCCAAGTCTTTGCCGCTTACGGAATAGGGTTGGTTCCAGCGGGCAGGGGGATTATTAAGCGTGCCAAGAAGCCCCCGGTGGGAAAAATCCAGGACAATCTGACGGAAAAGCTCTCCGAGGTATTTGCCGGAGAGCATTTTTTCGAATCTTTGCTCCCCTGGGTTATCGCTTTTCTGATCTAGCCTTTGATCAAAGGCGGTTTCCGGAGCGGCGGAGAAGTTCCCGGACTCGGTGTTTATTATGACAGGAGCATCAAATCCCGGTGCTTTCTGTTCAAGGTAGCAGGTGTTGTGTCCGGTGCCGATGATCGAGGCGATGTCTACGTTTGGGTCTTGATAGGCTGCTGTCAGGAAGGTGGCCACAGTGTCGTTGATAATGGCCGTGGGTTTAACCAGAGTGCCTAGTCCCCGGCGTTCCAGGGCAGCTGAGAGCAATTCTCCGACGTCTTTCCCGACTACCCCGGAAGTCTTCACTTCTTTATCCCAGTTGAGGAGAATTCCTTCGTTTATCCTTCTTTGCCGATAGGGAAAGGAGAAGGCGAAACCCAGGGGAAGTGGTTCTGAAGTGCTGGAATTCATCGTGGGATTCGCAGGAGAGTTAATTAGCACTTCTTGAATTATCCCTGCGAGAAAGTCGAAGAGTTCTTCAGCCGTCACGGCTGCGGCGCGGTAGTCGCGCCCGGACTCGGGGTCTGACAAAGGCCGGGCTAGCTTATGTAATTCCAGAAATTTCCTCTTTCCTTTAAGCCCGACGACAGCAGCCCGGACATTCGAGCCGCCGAAATCAAGGGTTAGAAAAACACCGGCTTCGTAGCCGCTCGGAGCCCGGAGATAGGAGGGAAACATCTTAAGCGAGCTTACGCGTCCGCTTAAACCTTGCTCCATGTGCTCCTGAAAACTGGAGGCAATATTTAAGATCTTGCTCTGAGAGATAGATAATTCTTTCTCCAGTTGCGCTAAAACTTGCTCTAGCAAAACACACACCCTCTCCTACGGCTAATTCAGCAAATAAACGCGCGCTTCGTACGGGCGCAGGGAGATTTTCTTAAGATCTCGCGCAACAATTTCAGCTTTAGTGTCCGGGTAATTGGCAATGAGCAGTCTGCCGGTCTTGAAGATGACCTTTTCCGGAAGGGTAAAAGAGGCACTCTCCTGGAAGAAATTCAGAATTACCAAGAGGGTTTCCTCGTTCCAATGGCGCAGATAGGAATAGATCTGGGTGTGCTCAGGCACAAGCAGATGATAATCCCCGTACACAAGGAGGGGGTATTGGCGGCGCAGTTCTATGAGCTTGCGGTAATAGTGCAAGATAGAATTCTGATCTTGCCGGGCTTGCTTGACATTGATTTCGCGGTAATTGGGATTAACGGGAATCCAGGGAGTGCCGTCCGTAAAACCGGCATGAGGACTGTTATCCCACTGCATCGGGGTGCGGGCGTTGTCCCGTCCTTTTTCATAAATTACTTCCGTTAATTCCTTCAGGTCTTTGGCGTTCTTCAGACCTTCTTCATACATGTTGAGCGTTTCGATGTCCCGATAATGCTCAATGCTAGGGAAACGGACATTGGTCATGCCGATTTCTTCCCCTTGATAAATGTAAGGTGTACCTTGGAGGGTATGAAGCAAAGTAGCGAGCATTTTTGCCGACTCCACCCGGTAGGTGCTGTCATTGCCAAAACGGGAAACCATGCGGGGATGGTCGTGGTTGCTTAGAAAGAGGCTGTTCCAGCCGGTGTCTGCAAGTTTCTTTTGCCAGTCGCTTATGATGCGCTTAAAGTCCGCCAGTTCCCAGGCTTTTTTCTCCCACTTGCCGCTGGGTCCGTAATCCAGTTCCAACAGCTCAAACTGAAAGAGCATGTTCAGTTCATGGCGGTACTCATCTACAAAAATGCGCGCCTTGTCCGCGTCAACCCAACGGGTCTCCCCCACGGTCATAAGGTCGTATTTAGACAAAACTTTAGTATGCATTTCTCTGAGGTAATATTGCAAGCGGGGGCTGTTAATGAAGAACTGCCCTCCCCATTGATAAGGAGAGCTGTCTTTGGGTGGGGCATCAGGCAGCTTAGGGTCTTTGGCAATCATGTTGATCACATCCATTCGAAACCCGTCAACGCCCTGATCCAGCCACCACTTCATCATATCGTAGATTTCGTAACGCACCTTTTTGTTTTCCCAATTAAGATCGGGTTGGTTCTTGGAAAAGACGTGCAAATAATACTCTCCGGTCAAGGCATCATACTCCCAAGCTGAACCGCCGAATTCCGAGGACCAGTTATTCGGCTCTTTGCCGTCTTTGCCCGGCCGCCAAATATAGTAATTGCGGTAGGGGTTGTCTTTGCCTGAGCGAGACTCTAGAAACCAGCAGTGTTGGTCTGAAGTGTGATTGACTACCAGGTCCATCACTAACTTCATGCCACGGCTGTGCAGTCCGTCCCGCAGTTCCTCCCAGTCTGCCATGGTGCCCATCTCATCCATGATTCCCCGGTAATCGCTGATGTCATACCCATTATCCACATTGGGGGAACGATAGACTGGGCAGAGCCAGAGCACGTTAACCCCCAGGTACTGCAGGTAATCAAGCTTGGAGATTATACCCTTCAGATCTCCGGTGCCATCCCCGTTGCTGTCTTTAAAGCTACGGGGATAGATTTGGTAAACGACGCTTTCTTTCCACCACTTTTTTTTAGGCATTTACGCTAACCCCTTTGATGATTCGTTTGTATTTTGGTAGTCAGAATTCAGTAGTCAGAATTCAGTAGTCAGAATTCAGAATACACCGAGAATATACCAGTAGGTCTTTGAAAATGTTTTCAGCGGGTCTCTCAGTATGCCTCCCTGCTCCTGTCTCCTGACTCCTGTCTCCTATCTCCTAATCCCACCGGCAAAGCTCCTGGAGCATTTCCCTCACTTCCACATAACTGGGCAGGAAGTAGCTGGCCTGAGATTTGTCTGTGCCAACGCGAATGGTAAAAGTATTTGGCGGCAACACGCCGGGCCAGGAATGCTCAAGTGCGAGGATGGCAAACAAGTCCTCATCGGTAGTATCATCCCCGATGGCCAGAATAAAATCATAGTTGTGTGTGAGCGCAAGATAGAGGCCGGTCGATCCTTTCGTCACCTCAGAGTTTCTGACTTCAATTACTTTGTTGCCTTGCAGTATATGAATATCGATGTTGGAGGTGAAAGCCACCAACTCGTCCATTAGTTCTCGAGCACAGGCGGCGCTAAGCTCCGGATTAGCTTGGCGGAAGTGCCAAGCCAGAGAGAATTCTTTCTCTTCGATAAATGAGCCGGGGAGTCTGTCGGCATACATTTCGAGCATCGGCATGAGCTGGCGTTTCCAAGAGTTGACCAGAGGTTTGCTCAAACTCCACTGCTCTCCCCGCCTTTTGAGCCATGCTCCGTGCTCAGCCACCAGTGTAATATCTAAGGAGCCCAGCCAAGTTTCAAGTATCGCTCTGTCCCTGCCACTAATAATAACGACTTCCGTATCAGCGTTCGCTAAACTCTTCAGAAGATCCAGAAGTTCCTTATCAGGCTTGGCTTGGTCAGGGCTGTCTGTAAACGGAACCAGTGTCCCGTCATAGTCAAGAAGCAGCAAGCGTTTGTCGGTCTGATGGAAACCAGCGTGCAAGGTCTGTTTGTGTTGGTCTAGCAGACGTGTTCTGGATTGTCCTTTCTGCACCTGCAACAGTTCCTGAATAAAGTCGCCTGACCAGCGCACCACATCGTAACGTTTGAGCCGCTGCTGCATGACTTCGTTGCGCTTTTTCTGCTCTGTCTCAGGCATTGCCAAAGCTTGTTGCAAAGCTCCAGCAATGGCTTCAATGTTGTTGGGATTGATGATCAGAGCCTCTCCCAGTTCTTTGGCGGCACCGGCCATTTCGCTCAGAATAAGCACACCTGTTTGATCAGTGCGGGCAGCCACATATTCTTTGGCAATTAAGTTCATCCCGTCCCTTAGGGGAGTAATTAAAGCTACGTCACTTTGTCTGTACATGGCCAGCAGAGAGTTAAGCGGCAAAAACTTATATTGGTAAATAATCGGGGTCCAGTTAAGCGTGCCGAAGCGGCCGTTTATCTCGCCTACAAGTTCATCAATCTGCCGTTTCATTTGCTGGTAATGTTCAACTCCAACGCGAGAAGGAACAACGATCATGAGCAGAACCACTTGCTCGCGCCACTGGGGATTGTTCTCCAAAAACAGCTTGTATCCCTGCAGGCGGTTGCTGATTCCTTTGCTGTAGTCTAAGCGGTCTACCGAAAGAACGGCCTTGAAGCCGTCAAGTAGTTGCTCCAGTTCCTTCAGGTTTTGCTCAAACTCTGAACCGATGGGGCTTGAGTGGTATCTTTGGTAGTCAATGCCCATGGGAAAGGTGTCAACTTTAACAGCATGATCCTGGGATAGGATTTGCCCGAGCTTGTGTTCATATCCCAAAATTCGCAGCACCGACCGTAAGAAATACTGGGCATATTCATGCGTGTGAAAGCCGATGAGATTTGCACCTAAGAGCCCGCGCAGGATTTCTTGGCCCCAAGCAGACGGCAGCAGCCGGTAGAGCTCATAGGATGGAAACGGAATATGCAGGAAAAAGCCGATGGGAGTGTGGGGCAGTTGCTCCCGGAGCAGGCCCGGCAGGAGCATAAGGTGGTAATCGTGCACCCAGATTACATCCCCTGGCTTTATTACCTCCAACACGGCATCCCTGAAGATCTTGTTAACTTCTTGGTACTGGAGCCAGTAATCCTTGTCATAGACTGTGTTGGATGGAAAATAGTGAAACAAGGGCCAAATAATCTTGTTGCAAAAACCCAGATAAAATTTGTCCATAGCCTCTTCCGATAAGAATACCGGAGAAGCGTGGAGATCGCCTAAGACGCTCTTCACTTCAGTTTGCATCTTGTCCTGCACCGTGATTCCCGGCCACCCGATCCAGACATACTCTATGTCCTGGGCCGAGGTGCTTTTCAACAAGTCTAAATAGGCACTTAAGCCAGAGACAAGCCCCCCAGCGCTTTGCTCAAATATGAGTTTGCCTTCCTTTTGAACCCCGTTCAACGGCAGTCTGTTCGAAACAATGAGTAACCTCATGAACATTTCTCCTTTCTACTTTGCTTTAGCTCCCCCTTCAATGCTTATTTGGATTGTTCTTTACTACAATAAAAACAAAGGAACCGCGTTAGGCGGTTCCGCAAGGGCCTCAATCCGTGGTTAAGTTCAGTAAATAGCGAATCCTAAGAAGATTTGTGGCGTGTGTTAAAACCAGGGGAAACGTTGGAAGAAATTTCACTTCTTTTTCCTAACAACTTAATCATAACATTTAAGTTGCTTTTTGTCTACACAAAATAAGGTTTGAAAACGTCTCTAGCGACATTGATCACGGGAAGAAGAGCGTTTGACGG
This sequence comes from Paradesulfitobacterium aromaticivorans, assembly GCF_054657415.1. Lineage (NCBI taxonomy): Bacteria > Bacillati > Bacillota > Clostridia > Eubacteriales > Peptococcaceae > Paradesulfitobacterium > Paradesulfitobacterium aromaticivorans. Next base: position 1,959,125 of record NZ_BAAHYT010000010.1, read on the forward strand.
AATGTTTTTTCTTCTTTTTTTATCCTGTGATTGGCCCTATTTTTTTTGAAGTACTGTGTTTCTGAACTCAGCAATGGCAAATTTAAGGATGTGATATAGCCACAGCCCAATGCTTTTGACGCGGTTCCACCACCTGTGGCGATTAAGCCAGAGCAGCCACCCGAGCAGGAGAGCAATAAGGCCTCCAATTCCCAGTACAAGGGGACGGTATTCCTTGTAAGTTGAGCTCGCAAACAGCCCTAGTGCTGCCAGGTAACGGTCTTGGAGCGCATTGGGCGGGGATGGAAGCTGAATAACTTGCAGGTAATTGTCCTTGCTGTTCAGCGCCACCCTGATGTAATGGTAATAGCTGTCCTTGGTCAGAAGCTCCGCGCCTGCCCCCCCGCTGATTATGTAGTTCACCTTGTCTTTAGTAAAGCTGAAGAAGGCGTGGATATGAGACAGATAGACCGTGTTCACGCCGTATTTAGTCATTAACCCTTCAAAACGCTTCGCTTCCTCCTTGTTGGGAAAGGCATGATCCAAATTGTTGGTCCCGCTCAGCTTTTGAAATTGTTGTTCAATAAGGCTGTTCTTCTCAGTTTGCGGCTTGTCCGGATAAGTGTTAGGCTGAAGGTCTGCCCTCGGATCGCTGGGCGGAATGTGAGTAATAACAGTAATGCGCTTGCCTTGAGCTTTTTGCAAATCACTTTCCAACCATTGATACTGCTCTTCCGGGATCGCCTGCTTCTCAGTCCAGCCGCGGGAGCTGTCTAAGAAGACGAAATGCGTGCCCATATAATCAAAAGAGTAATAAGGAGGACCGAAAAGAGTGGTGTAAATACCGCGGCCGTTTTCACGGATGTCGTGGTTGCCGAGAGTGGTGTAGAGGGGAACCTGAAGCTTGGCGACGGTTTCATAGAACAGCCGATACCGGTTCGGTTCCCCTCCGAAGACCAAGTCTCCGTTATCAATGACGAAAGCAGGACGGAAAGAGTTAATCTGATCGATGATTTGACCGAAGGTCTTATAGCCGTTGCGATTGTCCCCGAGAATCACGAATTCGGAAGCTCGAGGCTCTTTGAGGGTGAGCTCAATTGATTTTTCCTCATTGGGTGCGACTGCTGTCTTAAAGAGAATGGTATGCGGATCAATGACTTGAAAACTTTCGCTTGGATTAGTAACGGCAACCGTAGCGGGATTAACGTTTTCCAAACGCAAGCGGAGGTTCCTATTTTCCTTGTTTCCTTTGATACTGATGATGGATGTGGGAGCAAGGGATCTTAAGAGCAAACTTTCTTGCCCATCCTGCTCTTTCATCTTACCTTTGACAAAGCCTCCCGTGATGCTTACAACTGATCCGTTCCAGTCATAACTGGAACTCGAGGTATAGGGGTCAAAAACGAGGGGGAGCGGGGAGAAATCGGCATGGATTTTGTAATTGCTGTAGGTGTAAAATAAAAAACTGCCTGTGACAGATAAAGCGATTAACACTAGTAAGACGGAGAGCTTTTTTTTCATAGGAAACACCTGCTTTACTTTTGATCGCTAGGTTTAAGAAAAATTAAGGTTTAGCTTTAGCCTGTTTGAGCCATAAAGGACATGAGACTGTCTAAAAAAGGGATATGGCCTGCCCACCTGTTAATTAAATGATAACCAAAAAGGTCAAACGAATTCAAGATTTTTCCTCCTCCAAGAGATTATAGGTGTTTAAGCAATCCTCACCTTTTTATTTATAGGACGAATCGAAAAGCTGATGAGTTCATGAGGAGCAAACAATTTTTTGTAATCCAAACCCTATAGGTGCTTTAGTTATACCTACAGCTATAGCTATAGCTATTGAGCATGGTCTATGATATCATTATCGAAGAACGATATCGAGAAACGTAAATGAGGTGATAGCTTGGAAAAAGTAATCACTCGCAGGCTGTTTCTGGCATTTATGCAGGTGCATATCCTGCATCACGCCAAAATCGAGCCTGTTTTCGGCTTAGCGATGATGGAGGAGTTGCAGCGCCACGGATACAATGTGAGTCCCGGTACGCTTTATCCCCTTTTGCATACCCTTGAGGAGCATGGACTTCTGGACAAAGAAGAAAGAGTTGTTGAAGGGAAAGTGCGTAAATATTACAGCCTAACTGCCAAAGGGGAACGGGTATTGGCAGAGGCTAAGCGAAAAACTTCAGAGCTTTTCCACGAAATAGTGGAAGAGGGATAACAAAAAAGGCTTGGCTGTTGGGCTAATCGGAAAAGTATAACAAAGCGGGCACATTGGGAGAAGCCGCAAGTTAATAAGGAGTTGTACTAACGTGTTTGTTCTAAATAACGTCCGGTATAAGGGTATCTTGGATATTAAGCACTTAGTTTTGCCTCAATGCAAAATAGGCTGCCTGGTCGGCGAGAGCGGGAGCGGCAAAACCACACTTTTACGCCTATTAAACAATCTTGCCACTTGTGACAGCGGCTCTATTCTTTGGCATAAGCAGTCCCTGTATGAAATAGACCCAATCGAACTGAGACGCCGGGTTGTAATGTTGGGGCAGACCCCGGTGGTGTTTGATGGAAGTGTAAGAGAAAATTTGCTGATTGGTCTAAAATTTGCAGAGAAAGCCTTGCCGGGGGATGACGCGCTCAGGGAAGTGCTCAGGCAGGTATCTCTTAAAAAGGAACTTGAAGTAGAGGCCGCTCACCTCTCGGGCGGGGAGAAACAGCGCCTGGCCCTGGGAAGGGTGCTCCTCATGGAACCGGAAGTTTTGCTCCTAGATGAACCTTCTTCAGCTTTGGACGAGGACACGGAGGAAATCTTGATCGAGAGCTTGGTCAAGTATGTTAAGGATAAGGGAAGAACTCTGATTATGGTCACCCATGCCAGGAAAATTGCGGAGAAGTATGGGGAATATATTGTGGAAATCGAACGGGGTCTGGTGAAATCAGTCTACGAGCAAAAATAGTAAACAGCCATGCAAGCAAGGTAGTAGACAGCCGAGCAAGCAGTATTGGGTGTTGCTGATGGAAGGGAAGGAGATGTATAAATGGACCAGACAATAGATCTCACACTTTGGCGATTGGCTGCAGCTTATATTTTCGTTCTCATCCTGATGGTGATTGTTAAAGTAAAGGGCATCCCCCGGGAAAAAGAAATCCTTATTGCTAGTGTTCGGATGACAGTTCAGTTAGTTTTAGTAGGGTACTTGCTAGCCTATGTTTTTGCCAACAGCCATCCGCTTTACACCATTGTTATTATTGCCGTGATGGAGGTTTTCGCTGTTTTCAATATTTTTAAGCGGGTTAAACGCCAGGTTTCGCTCAAGCTTAAGCGAATTATTGCCCTGTCGATGATAGGGGGTTCTTTAGTAAGTACGCTTTACTTTATATTGGTTGTGGTTAACATCGCGCCCTGGTATGAGCCAAGATACTTTATTCCGATTGCCGGAATGCTGATCGGCAATGCCATGACTGGGATTTCTTTAGGGGTGAGTAGGCTTGTTGACGGGATGCATTCTCAGAAGCACTTGGTAGAGACCGCTTTAATGCTTGGCGCTACTCCTAAAATGGCTTCCAGGGACATCATTAATAATACTTACGATGCCGCCATTATGCCTACGATTAATTCTATGGTCGGCATGGGCATTGTCTTTCTGCCGGGAATGATGACCGGGCAGATTTTGTCCGGAGCTTCTCCTTTGCTGGCCATTGAATATCAGATTGCGATTATGCTTGGGATCATGGGTAGTGTCTCTTTGACGGTTATCCTCTTGGTGCAGCTAGGTTACAAAACTTTCTTTAACAAGTACAGTCAAATTTCAGAAGGAATATGACTGGGGGATTTATGTTATAATTAAAAAGAGCAATTGTATTCATAGATTTAAGAAGAAGGGAACAAATATGTTAGCCAAGTTTTTTGAAAGCAATATAGTGCTAGTCTATTTTATCTATCCCCTCATTTTCTTTCTCATGGGTTTTGGCATATTACTCAAAAATACGGTGCACAGCCGCTTCTATGAGGCCTGTAAAGAAATTCTAACTATTAATCGCCAAGGGCAAGACTAACAGAGAAATTGCCGCCTCAATGGTGTTAAGTGAAAAGACGGTGCGCAATTATGTAACCCAATTGCTGGCTAAGCTCGAGCTAAACAACCGGGCGGAAGCGGCTGCTTTTGCAGTGCGCTACCGTCTGGAGTAAATATAGGCCCATGGGGAGCAATGTCCTGAGAAATTTAGGACATTGCTCCCTTTTTTAGAGATAAAGTTTACTATCACAAACTTTTCCTAAATGTCATAATTGGCCTTAGAGAAGGTAAAACTACAAGTAGCTTTTGGCAATTGAGAGGATAAAGCAATGCTGAATCCTCAAGCGGAACAATGTGAAAGGAGGAACGGGTAAGGTCAATTTGAAAAATAAACTTCGTTTTCGTACAAAATCAGAGATAGGAAAGTGAGGTAAGAAAAATGATTACTAGTTTCTTGACGATGCCCCACGTTGTTTTCGGAGTGTGGGGAATTATTACCGCTGTTTGGGTTTTGGTCGAACTCTTAAATTTCAACGAGAAGAATTGGAGCCGAATTAAAGTTGCCAGTGCTTTAACCACAGTTTTTAACTGGTTGGCTTATGTTATTGGCGGTTGGTGGTATGTTGTCTATTATGCGGCCGACAAAGCTTTGATCAAAAAAGGGCCTTTTCCGCAGGCGCACGACTTTTTTATGGAGACCAAGGAGCACATATTCTTTCTATTGCTGCTTCTCAGCATGTTTCTCCCTGTCATCATCTATAATAATAAGCTTTTGGAAAGTAAAAGCATTAGGAAACTGGGCATTGTTGTAGCTATTATTATGGTCATTCTGGGCTTAGGCATGGAAGGTTTCGGTTCCTTTATCACTCAGGGATTAAGACTTGGAATCTTAGGAGGGAAGTAAGATGGAAAACAGCGTCTTAAGCAAGTCAACTGCAGGATTTGGCCTTTCACTCGCAGTCGTTAGCATATTCAACGGTTTATTGGTAATCGTCAAGGAAACCTATACGCCCCTCATGGACTGGATGAAAGCCTTGACCGGACATCACTGGATTACCCACGGAGTCTTTGATATCTTATTGTTCTTCATCCTAGGCTATCTTTTTTCTAAGTCCAATCTAGCGCAAAAGTTCGAAGCGGATAAAATGACCAATATAATTATCGGTTCTACTGTAATTGGTGTTATCTTGGTCGGCGGGTTTATGCTGACTAAATAGCAAAGCTTCCCGTTCGGTCCCGTCCGGTTAATTACGTAGCCGGGCGGGGCTTTTTCACTTAGGTAACTTAAGGCCAGCGTGAATATAGCCGTCTGGGATGTAGTTTGCCCGTCTGGGCCTTCTATGTTAAGATGAATCTAAAAACAGGGAGGGCAAAGGATTGCTGGTGTGGCTAACGATGATTGCGGTTTGGATCATCGACCGTCTCCTGAAAGTGTGGGTTCAGGGGCAATTTATTCCGAATGAGTCCATTGTAGTGATACCCAAATTATTTCACTTGACATTTGTGCTTAACCCAGGGGCGGCATTCGGGTTATTCGCCGGTCGCACCTGGATTTTTATTGTGACTGCATTAATCGTGCTGATTGCGGTGGTAATAGCCCAATTTCGCATACCCCGTGAAGAAAAACTCATCCGCCTTGCTTTAGGGATGATCGGCGGCGGCGCACTGGGGAATTTGTATGACCGGGTGGCGATCGGACGGGTGATTGATTATTTGGATTTCCAAGTATGGTCTTACGTCTTTAACTTCGCGGACAGCATGATTGTGATTGGGGTAGGACTTTTACTCTTTGAATTTTACCGGCAGGAACGGGCGAGCAGAGGTAAGTGTGAAGGATAAGGGTAGACGGCCATGCCGCATTAGAGGATGAAGAAAGTTTAAGAGCTGAAGAAATTATGGGAGTAAAGAAGTTTGGTGAAAAAAGTATTAACGAGCAAAAGCTCAATCCTCTCTCTGCCGCCGGGCGAGCGTTTAGATGTGGCCTTGGCCGCAGCTTTGGACAAAAGCCGTTCTTTTATCCAGACAATTATTGATGAGGGCCATGTGCATGTGAACGGGAGCACGAAAAAAGCCAATTATAAGATGCGGGAGGGGGACAGGGTCGAGGTGGAAATCCCTGCTCCTCAGGTCTTGGATGTGGTTCCTGAAGAGATTCCCCTGGATATTGTCTATGAAGATCAGGATGTCCTGGTCGTGAATAAACCGCAGGGGATGGTGGTGCATCCGGCTCCGGGAGCGTGGAAGGGCACTTTAGTCCATGCGCTGCTTTATTATTGTCGCGACCTCTCCGGGATTAACGGGGTGCTGAGGCCGGGAATCGTGCATCGAATAGATAAAGATACGTCCGGGCTGCTGGTGGTCGCTAAGAATGATGAGGCACACCAGGCTCTGGCGGAGCAGATTAAGGCGCATACCGTGGCGCGCAGGTACCGTGCTCTCGTCCACGGCCTGATTAATGAGCCGTCGGGAACAGTGAATGCTCCCATTGGCCGCGACCCGTCTGAACGCAAGCGCATGGCAGTGACGTTTCAGAATTCGAAAGAGGCAGTTACCCATTACCAAGTCTTAGAGCGCTTGGCTGAGTATACCTATGTGGAAGCGCGCCTTGAGACGGGAAGAACGCATCAAATTCGCGTTCACATGGCGTATTTAGGGTATCCGGTCGTAGGAGACCCTCTTTATGGTCCGAAGCGCAATCCGTTTAACCTAGAGGGCCAGGTTCTGCACGCGATTCATTTAGGGTTTAAGCATCCGCGCACCGGCCACTACTTAGAATTTGAAACCCCGCTGCCGGATTATTTTGAGCGCTTACTTAATGAGCTTAGGCATGGGTGGCATGACCAATAACGTACACAACAACAGTTGAAAAACTGGCTAATTGACTTTTTACTTTAAGTAAAGTAAACTTAAAATAAATATATCGCCTTTAATTCGGTGTTCTGTGAGACGCCAAAGGCAGACGGGGAAAACAGTTAAGTACTGTCTGCTTTGTGGCAGACAGTTTTTTGCACTATACACACCATACACCACGTGCTTAATGCTGTATGCACCTATTTTGCGAGCTTCAGGCTCTAGATGAAGGGAGTGCAGGCTGTGGAGGGGAATGTCAAAAGCACAATCTTGGATGCTGACGGCGTCCGCCGGGCTCTGACGCGGATTGCCCACGAGATCATCGAAAAGAACAAGGGGACGGAAGATGTCGTCTTGATCGGGATTAGACGCCGCGGGGTGCCGCTGGCAGAACGAATCAGAAGCATGATTGAGGAGTTCGAGGGAGTATCCCTACCGCTTGGTATTTTAGACATCACTTTGTACCGGGATGACTTGACCACGATCGACGTCCAGCCAGTGGTGCATGAAACCAAGGTTCCGTTCAGTGTTTACGGCAAAACAGTGGTTCTGGTGGATGATGTGATTTACACAGGGCGCACGGCCAGGGCTGCCCTTGATGCCACCATGGATTTAGGCAGGCCGCAGCGGGTTCAGCTTGCCGTTCTGGTCGACCGCGGGCATAGGGAACTTCCTCTGCGAGCTGATTATGTAGGCAAAAATCTCCCGACTTCCCGGCGCGAAGTGGTGTCAGTGCGCGTGCAGGAAATAGACGAGGCTGATGATGTTCTGCTTTTGGAAAATCCGGAAAAGCCGGAATAACTCAAGTAGGTTTCCCCTTTAAGGCCATCCGGCGAGATGGGCAAGGGCAGACGGAATAGGTATGTTTAAATCGGCCGTGTTCCTCTTGCCCTCAGGGTAAGAGGATTTTTTAGTTTCGATGAGCATTCCTGTGGTTAAAGTATTTTTTAAGTAAAAAAGTGTAGGTAAGTGTAAGCAAGTGTAAGTAAGTGTAAATAAATGTAAATAAATGTAAATAAATGTAAATAAATGGAGGGAATAGGAATGAAGTGGCAGCGCAAAGATATCCTTGACTTGGAGAATTTGAGCAAAGAGGAAATACTCCACATTCTCCACACAACGAAGCCTATGAAAGAGATTCTCATGCGGCCGCTCAAGAAATTGCCGACCTTGCGGGGGAAATCAATGATGAACCTGTTTTTTGAGAACAGTACCAGAACCAGAACCTCCTTTGAGACGGCAGCTAAGGTTTTGAGTGCAGACACTTCCAGTATTGCGGTAGCCCAGAGCAGCGTCAGTAAAGGGGAGACCCTCCTTGATACAGCTAAGACGATAGAGGCAATGCGCGTGGATCTGGTAGTTGTCAGGCATTCAGCATCCGGGGCTGCCGCTTTTTTGGCGGAAAACTTGGATGCAGGAGTCATCAATGCCGGAGATGGGCAGCATGAGCATCCGACCCAGGGTCTTCTGGATATGTTTACGATGCAAGAGCATCTGGGGGATCTGACCGGGAAGAAAATCCTGATCGTGGGTGACGTTCTTCATTCCCGGGTGGCCCGCAGTAATGTCTGGGGCCTTACGAAAATGGGGGCAGAAGTAGTCTTGGTCGGGCCGCCAACGCTGGTGCCGCCGGAGCTAAAAGTTTTGGGTGTTAAGCTCGCCCACGATCTCGATGCCGAGATTCCGGGGGCTGATGTCGTGATGGCTCTGCGCCTGCAACTAGAAAGACAGCAACACGGACTTCTTCCTTCTCTGCGCGAATACAGTCAATTGTACTGCCTTACCATGGAACGGCTGAAACGAACAGGAAAAGAAACCCTGGTCATGCACCCGGGTCCCATGAACCGGGGAGTTGAAATCGCAAGTGAGCTGGCGGACAGTCCTCGGGCTGTAATCGAGGAACAGGTCACCAACGGGGTCGCAGTACGCATGGCTCTAATCTACCTACTGATGGGAGGGTCCGGAAATGTGGTGGCTTAAAAATGTACTGGTAATAGATCCAAGTCAGGAACTGTCGGGAGTCCGCGATGTGCTGGTGGCAGGCGGCAAAGTCCAGGCCATAGCCCCTTCATTCGCCGAAGAAGAAGTGGCAGCTAAGTCAAACGGAGAACAAGTACAGGGAGTAGATGGCCAAGGAAAATTCCTCTTTCCGGGCTTGATTGACGTGCACACTCATTTACGCGAGCCCGGCCAGGAGGAAAAAGAGGATATTCTAAGCGGAGCACGGGCGGCTGTGCGCGGGGGTTTCACTTCGATTCTCGCGATGGCGAACACTTCTCCGGTCATTGACCAAAGAGCTTTAGTCGAGTTCGTTCTTAATCAGGGGCATAGGGCAGGACTCGCTCGTGTTTATCCGGTTGGGACAGTCAGCAAAGGGATGAAAGGGGAAGAGTTGGTCGAGATGGTTGACCTGGCGCAGGGAGGAGCGGCAGCTTTTTCTGATGACGGTAAAGGGATTCAGAATGCTGAACTCATGCGTCTGGCCTTGGAATATGTAAAGCTGACCAGGTGCCTTATTATCAGTCATTGTGAAGACTCCAATCTACAAGGAAAAGGATCAATGCATAAAGGAGAGGCTTCGGCTCGCCTGGGGCTGAGAGGAATTCCCTCCAGTTCGGAAACAACGATGCTGGCCCGTGATTTGCTGTTAGCCGCCGAAACCGGGGGCAGGCTTCATGTGGCTCATGTTTCAACCCGTGAGGGCGTGGAGATGATCAGAGCAGCGAAAGCACGGGGGGTGGATGTGAGTGCCGAAGTTAACCCACATCACCTGATGTTTACGGACGAAGATATTACCCTCACCAATACCTCGCTTAAGGTTAACCCTCCGCTGCGTTCCCAGGCGGACAGAGAGGCTTTACTCGCGGGCTTGGCTGACGGGACGATCGACATGCTCGCCACTGACCACGCGCCTCATACCTGGGAAGAGAAAGCCCGTCCATTTGCTGAGGCTCCCTTTGGAATCAGCGGATTGGAGACGGCGCTGCCAGCGATGTGGCAGCACTTAGTCAAGCCTGGGAAGATAAAACCTGAGCGTGTGATCGAAGCTTGGAGCACAATTCCCGCACGGCGGTTCGGTCTGTCCGGCGGCTCTTTGGAGCCGGGGCAGGTTGCGGACATGGTTCTGTTTGACCCGGAGTATAAAGAAGTGGTTCGGGCAGAGGAGCTGCGCTCAAAAGGACAGAACACCCCGTTTTTGGGTCAAGAATTACAGGGATTTCCGGTGATGACTTGGGTTGGAGGGAAATTGGTGTTTTCAAGGGACTAGACCAAGGCTAAATACCGGTCAAAGACAAAAACGCCAAGGATTGTGAGGGGTACAGAGTTGCTAGAGAAAGGAGCTTTTACTTGCTGGAAGAACTAGAAGTGGTTGAACATGAGGCTCTGGGAGAAAAGCTGCACCGTCTTGTGCTCAGGGGTCCAGTGGCCCGTGAGGCTCAACCAGGGCAGTTTGTGCACGTACAGGTTTCCAGGTTCCATGATCCTTTGCTAAGACGCCCCTTGAGTATCGCTCGTATTTCCCCTGAGGATGAAGAGATAACCGTACTTTACAGGGTTCAGGGACAGGGCACCGCTTTACTGGCGGAGGCTGTACCCGGTTCACGCCTCAGTGTCCTTGGGCCCTTAGGGCAAGGCTTTAGTGTACCTGCTCAAGGGGAACTGTGGCTGGTGGCTGGAGGTATCGGGGCTTTTCCCCTGTACGCCTTGGCTGCCGCAGCACGTGAGCGGGGCTTAAGAGTCCGGCTCTTCTGGGGCGGGGAGAATGCCGACTTCCTGGCTGCGGCAGGGCTTGAGTCTTGGCAGGAGCTTGGTGTGGAAGTTTGTCTTGCAACGATGGATGAAAGTCTTGGTTATGGCGGCCTTATAACGGAAGTATTGGCAGAGCATATAAGAAGCCTGAGAGATCGGGATCAGACTGACTTCCCCAAGGTTGCTGCCTGCGGCCCCCACGGGATGCTGAGGGCAGTAGCGGCTCAATGTATGGCAGCGGGCCTGTCTTTGGAAGTTTCTCTGGAAGAGAGAATGGGGTGCGCTGTTGGGGCTTGCCTGGGCTGCGTTGCTATGGTCCGCGATCAGGAAGGAAACGTACGCCGGGCTAAAGTATGTAAGGATGGCCCGGTTTTCCGCGGAGAGGAGGTCGTGTGGGATGGGAATTGACCTTCATGTTTCCCTTGCAGGCCTGAGCCTGCGTAACCCTGTTCTTACCGCTTCCGGCACCTACGGTTTTGGCGAGGAGTATGCTCCGTATTGTCCCCTTGAAGCCCTGGGCGGGATTACAGTCAAGGGCATTACCCTTAAACCGCGTCTGGGAAATCCGGTGCCGCGCCTGGCAGAGACTCCGGCAGGACTGCTTAATGCGGTAGGCTTGGAAAATCCCGGCCTGGAAGAGTTTATCAAGTCATATTTGCCTCGCTTGCGCTGCCTGCCCACGGCTGTCATAGTCAACATTTCAGGCTTCGCCCTGGAAGAATACGCGGAAATGGCCCGGGCCCTGCGTTCTGATTCAGGGTTAGCGGCTGTGGAAGTGAATATTTCCTGCCCTAATGTCCGGCACGGGGGGATGTATTTCGGGACTGACCCCAGAAGTGCAGAGGAGGTCATTGCGGCAGTCAAAAAAGAAACAGACCTTCCCGTCATTGCCAAGCTCTCGCCTAATGTCACCGACATTGGGGAGATGGCCAGGGCAGTGGCCGCCGGAGGAGCAGATATAGTCTCTCTTATCAACACCTTGCTCGGAATGAGCATTGACATCGAAAAAAGGCGTCCCGTGCTCGCCAATACGTTTGGCGGGCTTTCCGGCCCGGCCGTGCGCCCGGTCGCAGTGCGCATGGTCTGGCAGGTGGCAGAGGCCGTGAGTTTGCCCATCATAGGGATGGGAGGAATCACAACCTGGCAGGATGCTTTGGAATTCATGCTGGCGGGTGCAAGCGCAGTCAGCGTCGGAACAGGGAATTTTGTCAATCCCAGGGTTCCGCTCGAGATCACCGCAGGGCTCAAGGATTACGGTGAACGTCACGGCTTTCAAACTGTGAGCGAATTGGTAGGGCGGGCGCACACAGAAGCCTGAATTTAGGAGTATCTAGGCAGTCGCAAACAGCGAACGGGGGCTAGGTGTCCGCCCCTTCTCGATAGACTCGCTGATGTCTTAAATGAGTTAGTGCAGGGAGGTTAATAGAATGAGTGAGGAGCTTACACACAAAGTGATGGTCGCTTTGGACGTGGAAGGCAGGGAACAAGCCTTGGCTCTGGCCCGGGAACTTAGCGGCAGCGGCTGTTGGCTCAAAGTGGGGCTTGAGCTTTATGCGTATGCAGGACTTGACATCATCCGGGAGTTGAAGGAGTTGGGCTTTCCGATTTTTCTTGACTTAAAGCTGCATGACATTCCGACAACTGTGGCCCGCACTGTGCGGGCCCTGGCCGCGACCGGGGTTGACATGCTTAACGTGCATTGTAGCGGTGGGTATGAGATGATGGCCCGGGCAGCGCAAAGCGCCCGCGAGGTAGGTGTCAAGACTGGGCTTGTGCCTAAGGTGATTGGGGTTACCGTTCTAACCAGCATGACAGCTAGAGAATTGGCTGAGGATCTGGGGCTTGCGGAAGAACTTCAGGAACATGTCCTGCGTTTAGCTTTGCTGGCTAAGCGGGCCGGTTTGGACGGAGTGGTGGCCTCGGCTCAGGAGGCACCCGTGCTCAGACGGGAGTGCGGGGAGAATTTTCTTTTAGTTACGCCCGGTATACGGCCTGCCTGGAGCGCGCACGATGATCAGGCGCGAATACTCACGCCACGGGCAGCTTTGGCGGCCGGAAGTTCCTACCTAGTGGTGGGGAGGCCCATCACACGCGCAGCTAAGCCCCGCTTAGCCCTGACAAAGCTGTGGGAAGAATAACTTCTTTAGCATAGTAACTTACGGGCAGAGTAAAGGCTGCAAAAGTTGCAAAGGTGGCGTAAACAGAAGTGCGCGTGCAAAAGACGAAGCCGAAGGAGGAAGTAATTATGGAAAGCACAAACAATAAGCCAATTGAAAGCAAGGATCTAAGTAATGAGGGGCTGCTCCAAATATTCAGGGAGAGCGGGGCTCTCCTGGAAGGGCACTTTCTCCTTACTTCCGGCAAGCATAGCGCTCAGTACATGCAGTGTGCGCAAGTGCTTCAGTACCCGCACCTGGCGGCCCAGCTCGGTCAGCAACTGGCCCAGGCCTGGCAGGGAAAGGGAGTGCAAACGGTAATCGGCCCGGCTATGGGTGGGGTTTTGGTTGCCCATGAAGTAGGAAAAGCCCTAGGGGCCAGGGCTCTCTTTACAGAACGGGAGAATGGGATTATGCGCTTGCGCCGTTCTTTCCAGCTTGCTCCGGGAGAGAAAGTGCTCGTGGTTGAAGATGTTATCACTACCGGCGGCTCGGTTAAGGAAGTTTTAGGAGTGGTGCACGAGTACGGAGCGGTGCCGCTGGGAGTCGGAGTGTTGGTCGACCGCAGCGGGGGTCGAGTGGATTTCGGGATTCCTTTGAGCAGTCTGCTTCGTTTGGAGATCGCGTCCTATGTGCCTGAAGATTGCCCGCTGTGCCAACAAGGACTTCCGTGGATGAAGCCAGGCAGCCGTGTGCAAAATCCATGAGCATATGAAGTATGCCCAAACGTACCATGCAATCAAGTGAATGCATGGGCGGACGATGATAGCAAAGGCGGGAAAGATTTGGTATAATTCTTGCGCAAGTTACTTTCCGGGAAGGGGTGGAATAGATGAAAAAGATGATTGTCTTTATTGTCGATTCCCTTCATCCCATTGTTTTAGGGCGGATGCTCTCCGAAGGGAACACCCCTGCTCTTAAATTTCTGGTGGAGCACGGCCACTACGCAGAACGCGTGGTTTCGTCTTTTCCCACCATGACCCCGGTGGCCACGAGTTCAATCATGACCGGGAAATGGCCGGATAGGCACCTTGTCCCCGGCTTCATCTGGTACAATGAGGAAACAGGGCGGATCATGGACTACGGTGCCACGTGGCAAAGTGTACTCAAGCAGGGACCGGAAAAAGTCGTGCGCAATTTACTGCAGAGACTGAATGAGGAACATCTGAACAAAGAGACGCCTACCGTCCATGAGACACTTGAAGATAACGGTTTCATAACCGGAAACATAAACTTTTTTATTCACCGCGCCTCCGAACAGTATTTAGCTAGGATTCCTACCTTAATGGCTTTGACGACCCGCTTGCGCCTGTATAAAGAAAAAGTGTTGGGTCCGAAATTACTCGTTTTGGGTGAGCTGGTTCATCCTCCGCTCAGAGGCGGGCCTTTTTCTTTTCCTAAAGGGATTTTCCACCGGTTTGGGTTTAATGATGTTTTCTCCGGCAGAATTGCCGCTCAGATTATCCGGGAGGGGCAACAGCCGGATTTTCTGGTTGTATATTTGCCAGACAATGATAAATACTCGCATCAATACGGGCCTTTGCGCAGCGGCCCTTCTTTGGAGCGGGTGGATCAGCAGATCGGCTTGGTCTTAGATGCTTTGGGTCCGTGGGAAAAGGCTTTAGAGGACAATGTAATTATCGTGACCGGGGATCATTCCCAGACTACGGTTGGCCTTGACAATGAATATCAGATTGACCTTGACCGCACCTTGCGCGCGTTCAAGCGCTTAAAGGTCACGGATAAAGAGACAGGGGATCGGGAAATTGCGATTTGCCCGAATGAGCGCATGGCTTTTGTGTATCTGTTGCAACGACCAAAACAGCTTCTGCCCGAAGTGGCGGGGATTCTCGCCCGCGATTACCGCAATGCCCAGGTTGCTTGGCGTGAGCGCAAAAACCGGTATGTTGTGGTTGAGGGAGGGACGGAAAGGAAGCTTAGCTTTGCCCGCCGCGGCCCGTATCGCGATATTTATGGGCAAAGCTGGAATTTCAGCGGGGATTTGTCCGTAATTGATGCGACAGTCGACGCCGACAGCAGGATTGAATACGGACGCTATCCGGACGCTTTTGCTCGCTTGATATCTGCCCTGGAAGCGCGGCGCGGCAGCCGGGTTGTAGTCTCGGCTCTGCCCGGATATGAATACTTCGGGGAAGGAGCGCCGATTCATCCCGGCGGGGGCAGTCATGGCTCCCTGGAAGAGGAAGACTCAGTCGTACCGATGATTGTGTGTGGCACAGAGGAAGTCATGGACAATCCCCGGATTATTGATATTTATGGGCTGATTATGAGGCATTTTCAGGTGCAGACATAGGGGCTAGCCTGTAAAATGATACGAAGCCATTGTGAGAGAGCATCTGTTATCACTCGGGATTTTTAATTATATTTTGCGGTACATGCCTAGTCACTAAATCATTCGGCGTTTTTTAAAGCCATGCTTGATAAAGTACTAATCGGACATATTGAGCACCAGGTTCTGGCTTTTTGGCGCAAGTCAGTGAAAAAGCCGCATTAAATCTCATAGCCGAGTTCAGCGAGTACATAAAATCTCTGGAAAAATTTCCGGAGCGAAATCCTTGGCTTTCAGATTCCGCTTTACCTATCAATAAATACCGGAAGCTGTTAATATACAAACGGTATCTTTTGATCTATCAAATTAAAGGCAGCACAATGTACGTGGATTATATTGTCGATTGTCGACAAGATTATGGATGTCTTTTATAGAGTGAATTTGTTTATTAAATGTGTTCATAGAAGTTCAAAAAGACTACCTATGTTATTTTTATATAGATAACAGACTTAAGAAATCTTGCTCCTAGGCCTCTGACAGGGGATTTATTTTTGTGAATTTGACGGCCCCCGTTTGCGTACTTGCTGTGTGAAGATTCTCAGGTAAAACCGTAAAGGTGTTATTTTATGTGAGCATTAGCCGACTAAATGGCTCTGTACTGTTTAATTTTAGCGTTCACATACTTAGCGAACTATGTTATTATTTTGAGTATGCAGGTTCTTTTAGACATACCCATGCTTAAACTCTCGGAAAAAGAGGCCAAACAAAAAGATATTATTAACATCTTCATAAGCTAGGAAATCAGGAGGAGGATTATTAAATGACCAATACTAAAACTATGGATGGTAACGAAGCAGCGGCCTATGCATCATACGCCTTTACCGAAGTTACTGCGATTTTCCCGATCACGCCATCGTCGCCCATGGCAGAGTTTGTGGACGAATGGGCAGCACACGGCAAAAAGAATATTTTTGGACAGTCTGTTAAAGTTGTCGAGTTGCAATCCGAGGCCGGTGCTGCAGGGGCAGTACACGGTTCTTTGCAAGGAGGCGCTTTAACAACTACCTATACGGCCTCGCAAGGTTTACTGCTCATGATTCCAAACATGTATAAGATTGCCGGTGAACTGCTTCCGGGAGTATTTCACGTTACGGCCAGATCACTTGCCGCCCATGCTCTATCCATTTTTGGTGACCACCAGGATGTGATGGCAGTACGGCAAACAGGTTTTGCCCTACTCTCTTCCGCAAGTGTCCAGGAAGCAATGGACTTAGGATTTATTGCTCACCTAAGTGCTTTAAAAGCCAGGGTTCCCTTTCTCCATTTCTTTGACGGCTTCAGGACTTCTCATGAAATCCAAAAAGTTGAAGTCATTGACTATGAAGATATTGAAAAATTGGTTGATTATCAAGCACTCCAGGAATTTAAAAATAAAGCGCTTAATCCGGAGCACCCTGTACTGAGAGGCACTGCCCAAAACCCCGACATCTATTTCCAGGGCAGAGAAGCCGCCAATCGTTTTTATGATGCCGTACCCGATATCGTTGAAAACTACATGCAAGAAATTAAAAAGCTAACCGGCCGGGAATATCATCCGTTTAACTATTACGGTGCGCCGGATGCCGAAAAAATCATTATCGCTATGGGTTCTGTTTGCGAAACAATTGAAGAGACCGTCGATTATTTGATGGCCCAAGGTGAAAAGGTAGGCGTGCTCAAAGTTCATCTCTATCGTCCTTTCTCGGCCGAGTATTTCTTCAATGTTTTACCGAAAACCGTAAAGAGAATTGCCGTACTTGACAGGACGAAGGAACCCGGTTCCCTGGGCGAACCCCTCTATCTGGACGTCACAAACCTATTCTATCAAAATGAACTTAAGCCTGTGATCGTTGGCGGCCGCTACGGTTTAGGTTCTAAA
Organism: Paradesulfitobacterium aromaticivorans; assembly: GCF_054657415.1. Lineage (NCBI taxonomy): Bacteria > Bacillati > Bacillota > Clostridia > Eubacteriales > Peptococcaceae > Paradesulfitobacterium > Paradesulfitobacterium aromaticivorans. The sequence goes on from NZ_BAAHYT010000010.1 coordinate 1,976,078, forward strand.
GATGTTACACCTTCCCAAATCATGGCCGTATTTGACAACCTCAAACAAGCTGTTCCGAAGGACCGCTTCACGATCGGCATTACAGATGATGTTACCCATACTTCCTTGCCGGAGGGCGAAGCCATTCAAACTGCCCCGGAAGGAACAATCGCCTGCAAATTCTGGGGGTTGGGTTCGGACGGAACGGTTGGCGCCAATAAAGAAGCTATCAAAATTATCGGCGACCATACCAACCTTTATTCACAGGCTTACTTCCAATATGACAGCAAAAAATCAGGCGGCGTCACGATTTCCCACCTGCGGTTTGGTAAAAAACCGATTAAGTCTCCCTATTATGTCACAGACGCCAACTATGTCGCCTGTCATAATACCGGTTATGTATACCAGTATGATATGCTTAAAGGATTAAAGAAAAACAGCACATTCGTTCTTAACTGTCCCTGGAAAGAGGAAGAACTGAGCGAAAAACTTCCCCCCTCCATGCAAAGGTATATTGCTAAGAACAATATTAACTTTTATATTATCGATGCGGTTGCTATCGCCGGTGAAGTAGGGCTTGGCGGCAGGATTAATATGATCATGCAGGCTGCCTTCTTTAAACTGGCTAATGTGATCCCGGTTGATGAGGCTATCACCTATCTTAAGAAATCAGTCGAAAAGGCTTATGGCAAAAAGGGCCAAGGTATTATTGATATGAACCATAAGGCGATTGACCGCGGGATTGAAGCGTTAGTGAAAGTGAATGTACCCCCAGCCTGGGCTGAGGCCATGGATGAAGCAGCTGCTGCCGTGGATGAACCGGACTTTATCAAAGATATTTTACGGCCGATGACCCTACTGGAAGGAGATAATCTCCCGGTTAGTGCCTTTATGGGCATAGAAGACGGCACATTCCCCTCCGGAACAAGTGCCTACGAAAAACGCGGTATAGCCGTAAGCGTGCCGGAGTGGCAACCGGAAAATTGCACCCAATGTAACCAGTGTTCCTTTGTGTGCCCCCATGCGGCCTTACGGCCTTTCCTCTTGAATGAAGACGAAAGCAAAAAGGCACCGGCAAACTTTACCGCCAAAAAAGCAATTGGTAAAGACTTTGACGGCTTGCAATACCGGATCCAAGTCAGTCCGCTGGATTGTACGGGGTGCGGCAACTGTGCCGAAATTTGCCCGGCAAAAGAAAAAGCACTTGTCATGAAACCTGCTGCCGAACAGACTGAAAATCAGAAAGCCAATTGGGAGTATGCGACAACGATCACCAATAAGGCTAATCTTGTAAAACCAAACAATGTGAAGAACAGCCAGTTTGCCCAACCGCTGTTCGAATTTAGCGGCGCCTGTGCCGGTTGTGGCGAGGCTGCATATATTAAACTGCTTACGCAATTGTTTGGTGACCGGACAATGATCGCCAATGCTACCGGATGTACTTCTATTTATGGCGGCAGTGCTCCTTCCGTTCCCTATACGACCAATGCTGAAGGCAAAGGTCCGTCGTGGGCCAACTCCCTGTTCGAGGACAATGCCGAATTTGGTCTTGGAATGTATCTTGGAGCGAAGCAAAATCGCGAAAAACTCGCTGATTTAGTCAAAGAGGGAATCGAAACCTCCATCAGCGACGGACTAAGAGAAGATTTCCGCGAATGGCTGGCCGGTATGGATGACGCAGCAGCCTCGAAAGCTGCCGCTGCCAAGATTATTCCGGCGCTCAGTGCCGAAGCCGCCGGCAATGACCTTCTGGCTCAGATTCTGGCTAAAAAGGACCACCTCATTAAAAAATCCCAATGGATAATTGGGGGAGACGGGTGGGCATACGATATCGGCTATGGCGGTTTGGACCATGTCCTGGCCTCCGGAGAAAATGTGAACATCCTTGTCCTTGACACGGAAGTTTACTCCAACACCGGCGGACAGTCATCGAAATCCACGCCTACTGCTGCTGTGGCCAAATTCCAAGCCGCAGGCAAGCGCATCCGCAAGAAGGATCTCGGCATGATGGCGATGAGCTACGGCTATGTTTATGTCGCCCAAGTATGCCTTGGTTCGAACATGGCCCAAACCCTGAAAGCTTTCCAAGAGGCAGAAAGTTATAATGGTCCCTCCCTGATCATCGCTTACTCACCCTGTATTAACCACGGCATCAAAGCCGGGATGGACAAAAGTATCCTGGAAGGCAAGAAAGCGGTTGAGGCCGGATACTGGCATCTCTACCGTTATAATCCGGAACTGGGCGACCAAGGTCAAAATCCTTTTATCATTGACTCCAAGGAACCATCCTCTTCATTCCGCGATTTCATCCTCGGTGAAGTCCGGTATGCCTCCCTGCAAAAAACCTTCCCTGAAGTAGCCGATGAACTCTTTAACGAGGCAGAGCAGGATGCTAAAATCAGGTACCAATCGTATAAACGGCTCGCGGACTAAAGAACGTGTGGAACTAGGCAGGGCTGCGTCTGCACAGAAAGAGAGGCTAATCAGATTCACTGGTCAGCCTCTCTTTTTGATTCAAAGAAATGAATAGCCTAATCGAACAAAAGGAAAAGGCGATGCTGACTATATACTGTGGCAAAGACGGTCTGCCCATTGAATACTCAAAAACTGAATTGATATTTACTCAGAATTATGATACTATAAATGCGCGGATATTGAGAATTGGAAGTGAGGAATATGCCAAAGATTCGTCCTATTTCGGATTTGCGCAATAATGCCAACGAGATTTCTGAGTTCTGTCACAGTGAGCGTGAGCCAGTGTTTATTACCAAGAACGGCACGGGCGACATGGTTGTGATGAGTATAGAATTTTATGAGCGTCAACAGGCTTTAATCGAGCTTTATAGCAAGTTGTTTGAAGCTGAGGTAGAGATTGCAAACGGTGCGGAAGGAAAGGATTTCTTTGAAGTGGCCGAAAAGCTGAGGCCTTATGTTCATGGAAAAGTATAACCTGCGGATATTTCCCGCGGCCGAACGAGATTTGCAGGAGATTACTGATTATCTAAATGAACTTTCGCCGCAGGCCGCTTTTAAACTCTATGATGAAATTGTAGATAGCATCGGTTCTCTTCAGCAAATGCCAAAGCGTTGTCCACTAATAAAGAATACCATCCTGCGAATGAAAGGATATCGCATGCTGGCCGTAGAGAATTATGTGGTGTTTTATGTTGTGAGCGGCGATACCGTGCAAATACGGCGCATACTTTTTGGCCGCAGGCAGTATGAATTTTTCCTATGAGAAAATCGGGGTGAATTTGAATGCGTTCGCTCAAAGTACAAATCCTGGCCTTACTACTCGGAGCACTCTTGCTCTTGTCGGGGAGTTTTATGGCCGTTTTGGGCTGGCATATGAAAGATCGTGCCGAGGCTACGGCTCTAATAAAAGCGAAAACCGATCTGGCGACTTGCTCGGAGATTGTGGAACGCACCTATCCAGGGTTATGGCGGGTCCAGGATGGCCTCTTGTACAAAGGGGAGCAAGAGATTACCAATAATACTCAGTTAGTCGACCATCTGGCAGCACTGACCGGGGATACAGTCACCTTCTTTCTCGGGGATACTCGGGTGGCTACTACTGTTCGTGGGCCGAACGGGGACAGAGCGACAGGTACTAAAGTATCTGATCCGGTAGCCCAGATGGTCTTAAAAAACGGGCAGACCTATTTAGGCCAAGCCAATGTTGTCGGGCAGATCTATCGGACAGCTTATGAGCCGCTTAGGGCTCAAAACGGGACCATCATTGGCATGTTTTATGTTGGCGTATCCCATAGTTTTGAGCAAGAGATGGTAGGATCCCTATCTAATATGGGCCTTATCGGTGGAATCCTGACGCTCTTGGTTGCGCTTTTGGGCTGGTTCTTTGTCCAAAAAGTCATTATTAGGCCCCTGCACAAGGTTGCGTTGGGTACCCGCGATGTAGCCACCGGCCACGTTACTCAAAAACTGGATATTTCGGGGCCAAAGGAGATTGGCGAACTGACCGGCGCCTTTAACCAAATGGTCGAGCGCTTGGAAACCATGGCAGAACTGAAGGATTTGAACCCCTTGGAGCAGGCACCGGTCGATCAGGAAACGGTCAGTAATGTCCTGAATGAAGAGGGCTGTATCGGGCCCGAGGGTCTACCCAAAGGGCTGAATGTTTCCACCCTGAAACAGATTGTTGTTTTCTTGCAAGGGCTCTCCGTGCCCGTCTCGGCAGAGACAGTGGCTGAGGGGGTAAAGCTCACCCGCGTTACCGTAAGGCGCTACTTGGAGTTTCTCGAACAATGCGGGATGCTGAAAGGCGAATTGAAATACGGCGCCGTGGGTCGGCCTGTTAAACTATATAGTATGACAAGCCTAAAACCATGAACCGTCGAATAACTTATTCTTCGTAAATCATTTGAAGTTACAAAAAGATATTATGAATATTGGGCATTGGCCTGGGGATGGATTCCCTGGGCTATTTTTGTCTCTTTTTATTGCTTACATCTTGATTTCTCTCAGGCACTCAGTTATTTACGTAATTTACATAATTCCTTTCTTTATTTGCATTAAGTTCGCAATAGTGACAGAGAAAGAGATTACGGTTTAAGATGAGTCTGCAGTATTTTTTGAAAATTCGGGCTTTGTGAAATCCAATGCTAATTTATGATTCGTATTGATAACTGGCTCGAACACAAGAATTCGCATGACTATGAAGGAGGAATACGGAGATGGATATGTCACGCCGCAGTTTTTTGAAGATGAGCGGAATCTCTGTGGCAGCATTAGCAACAGGCCTAGGCCTTGATCCTGCGGTCGCCCAGGCCAAAGGATATTCCTTGCGGATTGAAGGCAGCAAGACTATCCCGAGCATCTGCCATTTTTGTTCGGGCGGATGCGGCATGCTTTTGTATGTCAAGGATGGTGAGCTCATTCACTTGGAGGGAGATCCGGATCATCCCACGAATGAGGGCACCCTGTGTCCTAAAGCTGCAAGTTTGCGCAGCGTCGCTTATTCTAGCGAGCGTTTAACAAAACCTCGCCGCAGGGCACCCGGGGCCAAGGATTGGGAGGAGATCTCCTGGGAAGATGCGCTGGAACGCGTGGCTAAAAAGGTAAAAGAGGTTCGGGATGCTTCGTGGAAGGACTCCGAATCCATTGTCAATGCGAGTACAGGCTTAGCGCAGAATTATTTAGTCCGTCGGGCGGAAGGCATTGCCTTTCTCGGCTCGGCTGAAGTCGATAATGAAGAATCCTATCTCATCAGCAAGTTCTGCAGGGTGCTCGGCGTGCCCTATAACGAACATCAGGCCCGTATATGACACGCCCCCACGGTGGCAAGTTTGTCACCTTCTTTCGGTCGCGGAGCTATGACAAATTCCTGGTCTGACTTACAAAACGCGGAAGCCTTCCTTATCGCGGGCAGCAATTGTGCCGAGAACCATCCGATCGCCATGCGCTGGATCAACCGGGCCAAAGCCAAAGGCGCCAAGATCATTGTCGTTGATCCCCGTTTTACTCGCACCGCCAGCAAAGCTGATTTGTTTGCGCAAATTCGGCCCGGCACCGATATCGCTTATCTGGGTGCCATTATCAACTATATTTTGACTAACAAACTTTATGATGAGGCCTATGTCCTCCATTATACCAATGCCTTACTTAAGGTTGGACAAGGGTTTAAGTTTGATGAAGGACTCTTTTCCGGTTTTGATCCGAAAACCAACAAATATGCCGTAGATTCCTGGGGTTATCAGTTAGGGCCGGATAATAAGCCTTTAGCTGCTGCTAGCCTGGAGGATGCGGATACGGTTTTTACCAAGCTGAAAGCACATTATTCCCGTTATACCTTTGAAACGGCCGAGAAGATCACGGGGATTCCGGCCAGCAAAATCAAGGAGATCGCGGACACGTTCTGCAAGGCCAAGCCAGGTACGATTCTCTATGCCTTGGGCATGACCCAGCATACAACTGCGGTGCAAGGAATTCGCGCCTATGCCATCATCCAGCTTCTTCTGGGGAACATCGGCAAAGCGGGTGGCGGTGTCAATGCCTTGCGCGGCGAACCGAATGTTCAAGGTTCAACTGACATGGCCAATCTCTTTAACAACCTGCCTGGATACCTTCCGTCCCCGATCAGCACGGACAAAACCCTGCGGGATTATTTAATGCGCAACGGTTCGATTCAGGAAAAACCGCTGGTCGCGCTCTTGAAGGCATGGTATGGAGAAAACGCCAACAAGAATAATGATTTTGGCTTTAACTACCTGCCAAAACTCAACCCTGCAACCAATGCGACGATGGTTAAAGTCTTTGAGCTCATGCAAAAAGGCCAGTTCAAGCTGCTCTTTAACGTCGGTTCCAATTCCTTGGTTTCCATCGCCAACCGTCAGTTAGTTCGCTCGGCGCTGGCAAAGCTCGACATGATGGTTGTTTCCGATATCTTTGAGATTGAAACGGCGCAGTTTTGGCGTGAACCCGGAGTAAACCCAGCCGAGATCCAGACGGAGGTGATCATGTTCCCGGCCGCTTTTGTCTACGAAAAGGACGGCTCACTGACGAACTCGTCTCGCTGGATTCAATGGAAAGAGGCTGCAATTAAACCTCTCGGCGAAGCAAAAGCCGATCTTGATATGCTTGATGCTGTCTTCAAGAAGGTGCGCCAGCTCTATGCAGGGAGCACCGACCCGAAAGATGAACCGATTTTGAAAGCGCGCTGGGATTACGGTGAGGAACCCAAAGCGTTAAAAGTTCTTCAGGAAATTAACGGGTATGACGAAACAACAGGCAAACTCCTACCAACGTTGGCTGATTACTTGAAAGCCCCGGTAGGATCCGTCTCCACGGGCTGTTGGATTTATGCCGGGGTCACGGGCAACGGAAATTTAGCGGCTCGCCGCGGGAATGCCGATCCCTCAGGCTTGGGATTATTTAACAACTGGTCTTTCGCCTGGCCTGGGAATATCCGGATTCTTTATAATCGTGCTTCTTGCGATGTGTCAGGACAACCCGTTGATCCGAAACGCAAGTTGGTCTGGTGGGATCCGGCGAAAAACCTGTGGGTGGGCAATGATGGCCCTGATGTCGTGGATAAAACGAAAGGCCCGGATACTCCGGAAGGAAAACAATCGTTCCGGATGAATCCGGAAGGACTGGGCCGCTTGTTTGCTGCTAAATATATGAGCGGCTTACCCAGTACGCCGCCTCAAGACGGACTTCCTGCCGTGGGCGTTCGCCCGGCAGGCCTATGTGTGGATGGCCCGTTACCCGAGTTCTATGAACCCACGGAAAGCCCAACCTTAAACCTCTTGCATCCTAAAGTTTCCGAAAATCCAGTCGCCCTGGTTCCCAGTGCTTTCCCAGACATTCAGAAACGGGGCAAGGCGGAAGATTTCCCCTATGTTCTCACCACGTATGCCGTTGTCGAGCATTTCTGTGCGGGCGGAATCACACGCAACATTCCCTGGCTCAATGAACTGATGCCGGAACCTTTCGCAGAGATTAGCAAGGGGCTGGCCCGGCACATCGGGGCTAAAGACGGTGATAAAGTGGAGGTATCCTCCGCGCGGGGACAAGTCATCGTACGCTGCCTGGTAACAGACCGTATCCAGACTTATCAAGTGAATGGCAAAAACACGGAAACCATTGGCATGCCCTGGAGTTGGGGATTTGCCTCATTAAGCCCGGGGCCGAGCACGAATGAATTGACCATTGCTTCTCTGGACCCAGGGGCAGGGACTCCGGAGACCAAAGTCTGCTTGGCTAACATAAGGAGGGCTTAAGATGGCGCAGAAGATGGTATTGGTGGATACGTCCAAATGTACCGGATGCAAGGCATGCACCGTTGCCTGTAAGGAATGGAATGAGCTACCCGCTGAAAAAACGCAGTTAGTGACAAGCTACCAGACTATGAAGGATTTTAGCCCGTTAAGCTGGACATACCTGACCTTTGTTGAAAAGTACGAAAACAACCAAATGCACTGGTACATGCGCAAAGCCCAATGTTTCCACTGTGCTGATCCAGCCTGCTTAAAGGCTTGTTCTTCTAAGGCAATTTCCAAGACCGAAAGCGGCTATGTGGTCATCAATCAGGACAAATGCATTGGTTGCGGGTACTGCGTGGACAACTGTCCGTTCGGAGTGCCCAAAGTGGATGAGGCCCGGAAAAAGGCGTCAAAGTGCACCGGGTGCATCGATCGCGTGGAAAACAATCTCAAACCGGCCTGTGTTCAAACCTGTCAGCCTGGCGCCTTAGAATTTGGTGACCGGACAACCCTGATGGCCAAGGCCCATACACGTCTGGCCGAAGTGAAAAAGGAGCATCCGAAAGCTCAGATCTACGGGGAGAAGGAAATGGGAGGAACAACCTTCGTCTACCTCTTGCTCGATCAGCCGGAGGTTTACGGGCTTCCGGCTAATCCGGCAATCCCGCTCTCGCTCACCCTCTGGAAAGATGTTATTCGTCCGGTTGGTTCCGTAGCTGTTGGCGGAGCGGCTGCCGCTGTGGTTATAGGTCTCCTGGGTAATCTCTTTAAGGGTGCTTACCACTCCCAGGGAGAGGATGCCGTCTCTGAAAAGAATGTGAAGGGAGGAAAACGCTAATGTCACAACCACAGCTTAAGGAAAAACCTGAACTAAAGCACCTGGAAGCAGAGAGGGTTCTGCGCTTTACTTCAGGAGAACGAATAAGCCACTGGGTTCACGCCATCTCCTTTTTCCTTCTTTTGTTTACGGGACTGGGCATCTTGAGTCTATCCTTCCGTCCAGCGTTGGGGGTTATTGGCGGGGTGCAGGTGGCCCGCGGGGTTCATCGCCTAACGGCTCTCGTATTTGTGGTCGGAGTGGGTTCAATGTTTTTCCTCGGAAATCCACGCTACCACTGGGAATGGTTAAAATCCGCCTTCCACTTCGAAAAGGCGGATTGGCAGCATATTGCGGCATTCCCCAAAGAATTCTTCGGCGGGCATGGGGAGTATCCGGCTCAGGGCAAATTCAACGGGGGCGAAAAGATCAACTCCTTACTCACAATCTTTGGCTCGGTGTTCATTACCTTAAGCGGATTTGTTATGTGGTTCAACACCGCCTTTCCTCCGGCTCTGGTACGTTGGGCTTATCCCGTTCATGACTTAGCGATGTTCGTCATGACAGCTGCTGTGATCGGGCACATGTACCTTGGCCTTCTTCACCCCGACTCGCGGGCATCAATTTATGGCATGCTCAATGGCTATGTTTCATCGAAGTTTGCTAAGGCCCACCATGCGGCTTGGTATGAAGAAGTCAAGAAGCAACGTGGCATGTAAGCTTTTCGGAAGCGGTTGACGCTATATCTAACAACTTAGATGTTAGATATAGCTGTACCCTGCCACGGCCGAAAAACCTTAGAACAGGCACACGATAGTCGTATGTTTGGCACATTTGTAGATTAAACTAAGTAAGATTGTTTGAGGTTTATGGAAAAATTTTTGGTAGAAGGAGCCGGAGTACAACCATGAAAGACGAGAGTGAGTCCTTACAGTCCAAGGCAAGGGAAGATCATCTCGCCTTGGAAGTTGATGTACAGTTAGAGGCAGCTGAAAAGGTATACCATATCTTACAAGAAGGCATACGGGAATGGCAGGAAGAAGAACACCCTGCCCTTACGGAGTGGACGCCGAAGTTTTCTTCCAGGCCCTATTTCACGCTGGGCGATCTGCCCGAAGGGCCGGTACTGGAACTTTGGCAGAGACTTAACGAATGTATTGGCGTTCAAGTCTCTCCCGAAGCCTTAGCTAAGGACATTAGGGAATTTAAAGAGGGGCGGAATCTGCCGGATCAGGAAATGCTCACTCGTCTCTCCTTCGCCTTTTCCGGTGTGGCCGGGTGGTTGCGCAAGCGCTTGCCTGAAACAGCGCTCCATGCCGCAGAGGAGGGATGGCAGCAGGCCGTTTGCCCGGTCTGTGGCGAAGACACACGCCTCAGTCTCCTGATCCCACCTGTCGGCAAACGTGAACTCTACTGCCGAATATGTGGACATACCTGGCCTGGCAAAAGGGTCGGATGCATCATCTGTGGAAGTGAAAACGCCTCCAGCCAAACCTATCTCCATTCTCCAGAGTTCCCCGGGCTAGAAATAGTCGTGTGCGAGGAATGCGGAGAGTATTTCAAGGAGATCGACCTACGCACCCGGAGTACCGAAGACTTGGTCTGGGAGGATGTACGAACCTTACCGCTCAACTACGCTGCCGAACAGTGGCTCGCTAAGCAGGCCAGTGAGAAAGGGAGCCTACAGTAGAAAGTAACCAAGCACCGGGATGATCCATAGTAAGAAAAAGGCTCACAAACCAGAGAAAAACATACAGGCCGCTCCTTATGGAGCGGCTTTTTATATGGCAACTTGATTAAAGAAAAATACAGGGAAAATGTTTATAATTCTGCAGAATTATCGTATAATAATAGCAGAATAATTAATGCGAGGTGATTATTATGATTATCAAGTCTTCAACAACACTTAGAAACGATTATGGTGCTATATCATCCCTTGCACATGAGGTGGAAGAGCCTATCTATATTACAAAAAATGGCGAGGGTGACCTTGTTGTTATGAGCATTCAAGCCTTTGAGAAAAGAGAACAAATATTAAAGCTGCGCTCAAAGATAGCGATAGCGGAGCAATCAAGATTGTCGGGAGAGGCTACTATTACTTTAGACGAAGCAAGGAAACGTCTGGAGGAAAAGTATAATGGCTAAATTCAGGCTGGAGATTTTATCACCTGCTTGGAAGGAACTTGATGAGATTGCAAGCTATCATTTGCTTGTGGTGGGTTCTGCTTCAGCAAGGAAAATAACTGATAAAATACTTGATGCACTTGCTGGACTTGAGGATTTTCCTTTATCCTGTCCCTATGCACCAGATGTTGAACTTAAAAATGGTGACTACAGAATGCTGGTGTGCGACAAATATGTATGCATTTATAGACTAATTGGCGAAGTTGTTTATGTTTATCATATAGCACATGGAGCAACGGAATATTCGAAGCTATTTAAGTAAAAGCACAAAGCCCTTAAAACACTCAGCATGCTACAAATGTGTGCGGCAGTATTACCGGCTAATGCGACTATCCCAGATGTAGCCTGGAACCGACGTCCAAAAACTACCCATGTTATTTACACATAGGTAGTTTTATTGCATTATATACCTATATTCGATTGACGTAAGTAAAAAATGGTAATATTATACCTATATGGAGGTACGTGCAATGTGCAAGTATAAATTACCTATGCTGCCACCCAATATTGACTTAGAAACAAAAGCGGTGCTAAAACAATTAGCAAGAGCGAATAGGGCGTTGGCTGAACTGAAGGGTTATGCAGACACAATTCCTAACAAGCACATTTTGATCAATGCAGTTATGATTAACGAGGCCAAGGATAGCTCGGCTATTGAAAACATTATTACAACGCATGATGATTTATATAAAGCAATGAGTGATGCAAGCAGAGCGAGTTCTGCAGCAAAAGAAGTGGTTAGCTACAGGACGGCTTTGTGGTTTGGATATGAGCAGGTTAAAGCTCGTGAAATGCTAACAACGAATATGATTGTAGAGATACAAGGATTAACAGAAAAAAATCGGGCTGGCATTAGAAAGCTGCCCGGTAATGTTTTATTGAACGAAAGAACCGGAGAAACGGTCTATACTCCACCCTCCGGTGAAGATGAGATCAGAACCCTTCTTAGCAATCTCGAAAGATACATTAACGAGGACTTTGACGACATTGACCCGCTGATAAAGCTTGCAATTATTCATTACCAGTTTGAGAGCATTCATCCCTTTTATGACGGCAATGGCAGAACAGGCAGAATAATTAATGTACTTTACTTGGTGTTAAAGGAGTTGCTCGATAGCCCAATCCTATATTTGAGCAGTTATATCATTCGGAATAAATCTGCATATTATAAGCTTTTGCAGGAAGTTAGAACCGAGGAAAACTGGGAGGAATGGATTGTCTACATTCTTACCGGAATAGAGGAAACTGCCGAGGAAACATTAAACCTTGTCAAAAGAATCAATGCGGAAGTTGAAGTCATGAGTGCTGAAATTAAAGAGAAGCTTCCTAAAATATATTCTAAGGAGCTGATTGATTTATTATTCCATGAGTTTTACACAAAAATTGTCTATATTGAAAACGGTTTATCAGTTTCAAGGAAAACTGCAGTCAATTACCTTACTGCCCTTGAAAACGAAGGCTTCCTGACTTCTGAAAAAATCGGCAAACAGCGAATTTATCAGAACAAGAGGTTGTATGATCTGGTTAAGTATACAATCTCCCCATAGCTGAAGCCAAGGGTATGCGGCTTAAGTCTTTAGTCTTTAGTCAAAACGATCTACGACGTGGCTTGTGCTACGGGTGGCATGTTTACTGTGGCCAAGTTGCGTCTTTCCGCCATGAACCTGATGCTCCATTCGATTACCCAGCCCCATATCAACTATGTGGATAGCGTTTCCAAGCAGAACAGTTTTTCTTCCGCTGATGATATTGTCCTGGCTAACCCACCCTTTACCGGTACCGTGGATGCCGAGAGCATCAACGATAACTTAAAGGCAGTCTGCGACACCAAAAAGACCGAGCTATTATTTGTGGCACTCTTTTTACGGATGCTCCGCAAGGGCGGACGTTGCTCGTGTATTGTGCCAGATGGTGTTTTATTTGGCACGACCAAGGCCCACAAAGCCCTGCGCCAAGAGCTGGTAGAAAACCATCAACTACAGGCGGTTATCTCCATGCCCAGCGGTGTATTTAAACCGTATGCAGGGGTTAGCACTGCCGTTCTTGTGTTTACCAAAACAGGCGCAGGCGGCACCGACAAGGTTTGGTTTTACGATATGAAAGCCGATGGCTTTTCTTTAGATGACAAACGTTCTGCCATTGAAGCTAATGATATTCCGGATATACTTGCCCGTTTTCATAATTTTGGGGGTGAAGTGGATCGTAAGCCAACCAAGCAGAGCTTTTTTGTGGACAAGTTCGCCATTGAAGCCAATGACTATGATTTATCCATCAACCGCTATAAAGAGGTTGTTTATGAAAAGGTGGTTTATGATGCGCCAGCGGTGATTATAAATCGCCTGGATAAGCTAAGCATTGATATTGCTTCCAAGATGGATGAGTTGAGGGGGCTTATTGGTGAGTAAGTGGGAAATGGTAAAGTTGGGGGATGTGGCTACTTATATAAATGGTTTTGCGTTCAAACCTGATCAGTGGACAGATAAGGGGCTTCCAATTATAAGAATTCAAAATTTAAACAACGAAGAAGCTGCTTTCAATTATTATGATAAGAGGATTGCCGAGAAGTATCTTGTAGATAATGGAGATATCTTAATTTCTTGGTTTGCAAGTCTTGGCGTGTTTAAATGGACTAGGGGTAAAGCATACCTAAATCAACATATCTTTAAAGTAGTATTTGATAAAATCGAAGTAGACAAAGACTTCTTCGTTTATGCAGTTGGTAGAATGTTAAACGAAATGGGAAGACAAACGCATGGTTCAACTATGAAACATATTACTAAGGGAAACTTTGATAACATGCTGTTTATTTTCCCGCCTATTGAAACCCAAAAACAAATTGCCACAACCTTAGACACTGCCGCAGAACTGCTTGCCATGCGCAGACAGCAGCTTGCAGAGCTGGACAACCTTATTAAATCCATCTTTTACGATATGTTCGGCGACCCTGTAACAAATGAAAAGGGATGGGAAGTTCAAAAATTGATGGATATTACCACTAAAATTGGTTCTGGTGCTACCCCAAAAGGCGGAAAAGAAAGTTATAAAGATGAAGGTATTAGTCTGATTAGAAGTATGAACGTACATAATGGTAAATTTAAGTATGAGCAATTAGCATATCTGGATGATGAGCAAGCTAAACAGTTAGAAAATGTAATAGTGAAAGAAAACGATGTATTAATAAATATAACAGGAGCATCTGTTGCACGTTCATGTATTGTTCCAAATGATGTACTTCCTGCAAGGGTTAATCAACACGTTTCAATCGTAAGATTAAAGCCAGGAAAGGCAACCTCAGAATATATAAACAATATGTTTACGAGTAGCAGTTATCAAATTTACCTTTTATCAATTGGTGGGGCTGGTGGGGCAACACGGGAAGCTATTACTAAACAACAGATTGAACAATTAGTTATTCCACTACCATCCCACTCTCTCCAAACCCAGTTCGCTGAAATCGTCACCAAAATTGAAGAGCAAAAAGCGTTTGTGAAAAACGCGATCGATGAAACTCAATACCTCTTTGATAGCTTAATGAGCGAGTATTTTGAGTAGGCCCACTCGAATTGATAGAAGCAGGAAATACAGCTTCCATATGGAATTAACATATAAGTGGTATAATGTGGGGAGGTCAATGGGGATGGATAAAAATAATCTAAAAGCGTTTATTAATGCCAACGGTACAAAGATTGCCATACTTTCTAGTGGGACCGAAAATGACTACATCTCATTGACTGATATTGCCCGATATAAAAGCGAGGATCCAAGTGCGGTTATTCAAAATTGGATGAGAAACAGAGATACCATAGAATTTCTGGGTTTATGGGAGCAACTTAACAATCTTAATTTTAAACCCCTCGAATTCGAGGGGTTTAAAAATCAGGCAGGAGCGAATTCTTTTGTTCTTTCTCCGCAAAAATGGATTGCCAATACAAATGCAATCGGGATCATCTCAAAATCCGGAAGATATGGCGGCACTTTCGCCCATAAAGATATTGCCTTTGAGTTTGCATCTTGGGTATCCGCGGAATTTAAGCTGTATATCATTAAGGACTATCAACGGTTAAAAGCAGAAGAAAACAGTAGATTGTCTTTGAACTGGAATCTGAATCGTACGCTTTCTAAAATCAATTATAAGATACATACGGACGCTATAAAGAAGAACTTGATTCCGGAAAATGTATCCAAGAAGCATGCGGGGATTACTTATGCAACAGAAGCGGATCTGCTTAATGTTGCGTTATTTGGAAAGACGGCCAAAGAATGGCGCACGGAAAACCCGGATTTAGACGGCAATATTAGGGATTATGCAACCTTGCAGCAGCTAATTGTACTCGCTAACTTAGAGAACCTGAATGCTGAATTTATTAAACAAGGATTGTCGCAGAGGGAGCGTTTACTTAAACTTAATGAGATTGCCATAGAGCAATTACGGTCTTTAATAGATAATCCGAGTGTTAAGAACTTAGAAAATTTGGATAAACCTTTGGAATAAGGCGGGGTCGATCGAATGCCTGCAAACTTCGATTTCTTACAGGGGCAAACTGAATTTACCTTATTTGCCGCGGCTTGCACCGAGGCGGAGCGGGTTTTAGCCACATCCCCGGCGATGGCGGCGGTGGGGAGCCGCAAGGCCTTTGAGCTGGCGGTGAAATGGGTGTATGCTGCGGATAACACCATCGCTATGCCCTACAAGGATAATTTGCAGTCGTTGATTCACGAGCCCTCGTTCAAGTTTACCATGGATAACCAGACATGGAGCAAGCTGCCCTATATCATCAAACTGGGCAACCTGGCGGTTCATACAGAAAAAGCGATCAGCCGCAGTGATGCGATTCTGTCCCTTTCCTCTTTATTTGAATTCGTACAGTGGCTTGATTATTGCTATGGTGCAAATTATGAGGAACGTCGCTTTCATGAAGAAAATATCCCTGCGGTAAAGGTAATTCTCGACGAAGCAAAAATCAAAGAAAAAGATAGTCTAATCGAGCAAAAGGATTCTGAAATAGAGGCTCTGCGTGCCAAAATTGCGGCCATGAGCGACCGCTTTACTGCGGACAAAGCGCAGCATAGGGAAGAACGCCGGTTCACACCTGAGGACATTTCGGAATTTCTCACCCGCAAAAAATATATTGATGTGGATTTGAAGCTCTTGGGTTGGGTATTCGGCGATGATGTACGGGAAGAAGTAGAGCTTTACGGTATGCCGAATCATGAGGAAAAAGGCTATGCCGATTATTTACTATATGGTAAAGACGGACTGCCCCTTGCCATTATCGAAGCGAAGCGCACCTCCAAAGATCCGAAGATTGGCACCCATCAGGCCAAGCTCTATGCCGACTGCTTAGAGAAAATGACCGGCAGACGGCCCATGATGTTTACCACCAACGGCTTTGAAACTTATCTGTGGGATGATGTAACCTCTCCCCAGCGCAAGGTGAGCGGCGTATTCTCCAAAGCCGACCTTGAAAAGCTGATGAACCGCCGCAGCGAACGCAAAGTCTTAGATGAAATACCGATTGACGATAAAATTACGGATCGCTACTACCAAAAGGAAGCCATCCGTGCGGTGTGTGAAAATATTATCACAGGCCATAGAAAAGCCTTGCTGGTTATGGCGACAGGCACGGGCAAAACAAGAACAGCCTCCAGTTTAACCGATGTCTTATCCCGTGGCGGATATGTAACAAACACCTTGTTTTTGGCGGATCGAACCGCCTTGGTCAAACAGGCAAAGGACGATTTTAAGAACCATCTGCCGGATATGTCCTTGTGTAATCTGTTAAGCAATAAGGAGGATAAAACGGCCCGCATTGTATTTTCAACCTATCCGACGATGCTTAATGCCATTGACACGGCTAAGAGCGAGGACGGACAGCGGCTGTTTACCCCTGCCCATTTTGATTTGATTGTGGTGGATGAAGCCCACAGAAGTATATTTAAAAAATACCGGACTATTTTTGAGTATTTTGACAGCGTACTGATTGGTTTGACAGCGACTCCCAAGATTGAGGTTGATCGCAACACCTACGACTTTTTTGAGATGGAAAGCGGCGTGCCAACCTTTGCCTATGACTATGAAACCGCTGTGGAGCAAGACCTTGTTTTGGTGCCTTATTATAATATTGAGGTAAAGACCAAGTTCCTGGAGCAGGGCATAACCTATGAGGAACTTTCCGAAGAAGATAAGGCCCGCTATGAAGAGGATTTTACGGATGAAGATGGCGAGATGCCTGACTTTATTCCCTCCCCTGAGATAAATGAAATTATTTTTAACCAGGCTACGGTTGACATGGTGTTGGAAGATTTAATGACCAAGGGTATCAAGGTGGCGGGCGGTGACAGGCTGGGGAAAACCATCATCTTTGCCCAAAACAAAAAACACGCGCAATATATCATCGAGCGTTTTGATAAGCTGTATCCTCAATATCACGGGAGCTTTGCCAAGCGTGTTATTTGCGATGACAGCTATGCGCAGACGATCATTGACGACTTTAAGGTTGCCGAAAAATAGCCCCATATTGCCGTTTCGGTGGATATGCTAGATACAGGAATTGATGTACCGGAGCTTGTCAATTTGGTCTTCTTTAAGCGTGTTCGCTCCAAAACAAAGTTTTGGCAGATGATTGGTCGGGGTACAAGGCTATGCCAAAACCTGTTTGGAGAAGGACAGGATAAAACTCACTTTGCCATTTTTGACTATCTTGGAAACTTTGAGTTCTTCCGTGAGCACAAAGAGGGTTTGCTGGGCAGCGAAACCCAGAGCCTTTCCGAAGCGATCTTTGCCAAGCGGGTGCGCTTGATTCATCACCTCCAGCAATCTGCCTTTATCGACGAGCCCTATCAGTCCATCCGTACTGGGCTGAACGAAACGGTATTACAGCAGATAAAGGTACTGAATACCGAGCTAATTTCGGTAAAAATGCAGCTACAATATATTGAAAAGTATAAAAGTACGGCTGCTTTTGTCTGCCTATCCGATTTGGATAAACATAATCTGATCGCTTTCCTTGCGCCGATTGTCTATATGGATGACACGGACGAGTTTGCCAAACGATTTGACAATTTTATGTATGGTATGATGATTACTCAGATTGAGGGATTGCCACAGTTCAAAAAAGGCAAAAAGCAGCTGATGAACGTCTGTGCTAGTCTTTCTAAGCGTGCTACGATTCCGCAGATCAAAGAAAAGCTGGAGTTTATCAACACCATCGGGACAGACGAGTTTTGGCAGGACTCCGATATTTTGAATTTCGAGAAGGTGCGGATTGAACTGCGCAGTCTGATCAAGTTTATTATAGATGAAGGTGGAAGAAATCCGATCTACACCAATCTTGCCGATGATATTCTTGAAATCAAAGAGGGAGAAGCCTTATATAAGGCCTATGACTTTGAGGATTATAAGCTCAAGGTAAACCGCTATATCGAGCAAAACCGTGACCATGTTGCCATTCATAAGCTGCGCAACAACATGCCCCTTACTGCTTTAGACTACAAAAGCTTGGAGCATATCTTCACCGGGGAACTTGGCACAGCAGAGGATTATAAGCGAGAATTTCAGGATACTCCATTCGGTCTGCTTGTGCGTAAAATTGCCAAGCTGGAATATGAAGCCGCAAGTGCAGCTTTCTCAGAATTTATTAATGACCAGTCCCTCAGCCAGGCCCAGATTGTTTTTGTCAAAAAGGTGATCGATTATATCGTGCAGAACGGGTATATCGAAAATGTATCTGAGCTCATGAAGCCGCCTTTTGACAAACCGCAGAGTTTTATTAAGCTGTTTGATGGCTCCAAACAAAAGAAGATTGTCGAGCTGGTTGCGAAAATTAAGGAGAATGCGGTTAAGACAGTGGGGTAGATTTAGGCTTCTTAAATTGTGATTAGCCACATCCTATTGCAGTCCCTGCTTAAGGAACCAATCCTACATGAAATTTTTGTTAATTCAGGAGGAATATTTAGTAAACGTATTGAATGTTTTACAGTAGAAATATCTGAGGGATTCGAAGACTCGCTTAAAGTAGTTGATCTAACTACCTTTGTATTAGTTGGATGGCATATGGAGGAAGACGATGAATTTTGTTGGTAATATCATTTGGCTATTATTTGGCGGTATCATTGCATCTATTATATGGTTTATAGCAGGTCTGATTTTGTGCGTAACAGTTATTGGTATACCATTTGGAGTTCAATGTTTTAAGATTGCGAAATTTGTATTGTGGCCTTTTGGAAAGGAAATAGAACTCGGTCATTTCGGAGCAGGAGGATTGCTTTTGAATATCATCTGGCTTATATTTTTTGGATGGGAGTTTGCCATAGCTCATCTCGTAATAGGTGCAATATTTTGTATTACAATTATAGGCATACCATTTGGGCTTCAGCATTTTAAATTTGCTAAACTTGGGCTTATACCATTTGGGGCGAAGATACGCTAAATTAGCGCAATGCCACACTAACTTTATACCGAGTATGTCTAAACCAAGTGGTTTCGCCTCGCTATATGGCAGCTTCCAAAGAGTTATAAAGATTTCGTTCTAAGTTATATTATAAAAAAATAATGACTCATTTATCGACTTGATCCATACTTAAGACTTTCAAGCTACTATACAATGATCTAAAATTATAGAGAGGAGTTTAAACATATGTTATTTAAAATTCTTCAGATAGATCATTGGAGGCAATATCAAAATCTTGAAATTAAATTTCACAATCGAATGACAATTCTTACTGGTGCCAATGGTGCAGGAAAGACAACAATTTTAAACTTATTAAATAGGCATTTTGGATGGAATATCAATTTTGTTGGTACATATAAGCGTGATAAGAAAAGAAATATTTCAAAATATATTTCAGATGTTTGGAGAAAGTTGACTCAAGATGAGCCACAGAACACTATTGTTGAAATTGGGAAAATAACTTATTCTAATGGAGTTAAAGCCCAATTAACTGTCTCTAATGATGTATCACAGACCTATCAGATAAACATGAATAATATGCAATCAATTAGTGGCCTTCACATTCCATCTCACAGACCAATCTATAGTTATCAGCCTGTACAAACAATCCCGACTGTACCACAGACCAGACAACAGACATTTCAAGAGTATTTTTCCCTTGTACATAATACATTTCTAAACAATTATACGGGTAAGAGGGCTAATCAGATTATTAAAGAGACACTAATTAGTTTGGCTACTTTTGGATATGGAAATGAAGTTGTAGTCCCAGACGAAGAGGCCCTTCGTACTTTTGAGGAATTCCAAAATATCCTAAGAATAATGTTACCTCCAAAACTGGGTTTCCAGAAAATCTCAATACGTATGCCGGAGGTAATTCTAGTTACCAATTCAGGGGAATTCGCTTTGGATGCTGTCTCTGGTGGCATTGCCGCGATAATAGACTTAGCCTGGCAAATTTTTATGTACCAGGCTCAGGGAGAATTTGTAGTAACAATAGATGAACCTGAGAATCACTTACATCCTGAAATACAGAGATCATTATTACCCAATCTTATAGAAGCGTTCCCTCAGGTTCAATTTATTGTGGCAACCCATAATCCCTTTATTGTGAGTTCTGTTCCATTTTCTAACGTATATGTGTTAAATTACAACGAAAATAATAAAGTCGACAGTACCCTTCTAGACCTTGTAAACAAGGCCGGAACGTCGAACGATATTTTAAGAGATGTTTTAGGAGTACCTGTTGTTATGCCAATATGGGTTGAAGAAAAAATTGATAATATTATCAACAGGTATGTTTCGGTTGGCATTAATAAGTTAAATTATGATTCTCTTAGAAAGGAAATGAAAGACTTAGGGTTAGACAAGTTCATTCCCAATACCATAGCAAAGGTTATTGAAGTGGGTGAAATTAAATGATTAAGATAAGAAAGGGTGAGGAACCCGAGGTCTTGCTACACAATAAAGAAGCTTGGACAGAAAGATATATACGTTTGCTTGAAACAGAAGAGGAAATTCCTACAAGTTTAAAATTAAAATATCGCGACCCAGAAATAAAGGAAAAGATAATAGAGGAAACCCATGGAAAATGTGCTTATTGCGAGAGTTATATACCCCATATATCATTTGGCGATGTCGAGCATATTTATCCAAAATCTAAAAGACCAGATTTAATATTCGAATGGTCTAATCTAACTCTTTCATGTGAACAGTGTAATAGAACAAGAAAGAAAGATTATTATAATCCTGATGATCCGATCATTAATCCATATATAGACGATCCTTCTGAGTATTTAATTGCTCATGGCCCTTTCATTTCGCACTACCCAGGCAATCGAAAAGGAGAGCTTACTGAAAGAATTTTAGAACTTAATCGAAAGGAACTTATTGGCAGAAGATTAGATCGTATTAAAGATTTAATTCCATTAATTGATAAATGGGCAACCGAAAGCAATGATACTTTTAAAGAGATACTTAGAGAACAATTACTAAAAGAAGCAGAAGATGATATTGAATATTCTTTTACAGTAAAACAATTTTTAGTTCAAGAAGGTATTGATTGAGGGAGAAAGTTACTTTCACAATCAGAGAATCACCGTACAATAATTTTGCAGTCAATGATTAAACTTCCCATTATCCATATTCTATGTCGTTTAATTCTTACGGGGGGCTCAAAGAGCCGCCGCACGTGGGAGCCACTGGCTTCGCGGTGCGTACGGGTTAATATAAGAGCGTATTGTTATTCTCCGCTCTCCAGCAGCCGCTCCAGCACTTCGGGTTTAGGCGTGAGGTAAAGGGTCCAGTTCTTGTCGTAGATGACCATGCCGGGCTTTCCTTCCTTTGGCTTTTTAATATTTTTAACATGAGTGTAGTCCACCGGGACTTGGGACGAGCCTCGGGCCTGGCTGAAGTAAATAGCCAGGGCAGCAGCTTCTTCCAGAGTGGTGTCATCCGGGAATTCTTCTCCGTCTGCCAAAGGCACGATCACGTGGGAGCCGGGGATTTCTTTGACATGGAGCCAGAGGTCAGTGGATTTGGCTTTTTTCAGAGTAAGCCATTCGTTCTGCTTGTTGTTGCGCCCGACTAAGATCAGGCGCTTTTGGCTGGAATAATAGGCACGGGGAACCGGGTCCGGCGGTTTGCCGGACTTTTTGTTTTTGTGGTTGTGACCACCTTTAGCGGCCACATACCCTTGTTCGCTTAATTCTGCGTGAATCTCCTCAAGCTCAGGCAGGCTGGCAGCCTGTTCCAAACTGAGGAGCAAGGATTCAAGATAGCTTAACTCCGTGAGAACGTTTTCTTTGAGCGGCTCTGTTTTGCTTAGTGTCGTTTTGGCTTTGTTATAAAGGCGGTAGTAGCGCTGGGCGTTGTCGATCGGGCTCAGCAGAGGGTCGAGGGGAATGGTGAGTTGGGGAAGGCTGGGATCGTAGTAGTCTTCGAGCACGGTTTCAGAGGCTCCGGATTGGATGCGGTAGAGGTTAGCCGTCAAGAGTTCTCCCCATTTCTGATAAGCGAAGGAGCTTCTGGCCTCTGAAAGGGTATCCTCATAGATATTGAGCTTTTTGCTTAAATGGGCTTGGTGCTCCTGGACAACTTTTTTGAGGGAGCCCCGTTTTGCCTCTAAGGTGTTGCCTGCGCCTTTGAGTTCATAAAAGCGGGCGATGCACTCATTAAGGCTGGCAACGCTTTCACAGCTTAGACTTTGGTACTGCTGGAAGGGGAGAAATGTAAAAGCGGTCGCTTGCGTGGACATAGGGTTGGTACCGGTGTTGTGCTTGCGCCGGTCGCCTGCATAATAGAGGCAAGGTGCACTAAGGCTGTCTTTTTCCGGGCAGGCCAAACGGCGGTAGGACTGAAAGAGGCGGCTTAAGTCGATATCCCCGCATTGTTCCAGCCGAGTTTCTTCAGAAAGTCCTGCCTCCAGCACGAGTTCGCGCGCGAGTTCCGGGCTGACTCCGGCTAGGCGTTTGAGCAGAATACTCGGGAGCAATGCGCTTAAATCCTCGCTGTATAAGGTTTCGCGCCAGGCTTCTTCATCCTGGGTTGGCTCCATTTTTCCCTGTGAGGGTGGAGTTAGGTATGGGCGTCCGGGCAGAACCTCCCGGTAGCGGCTTACGGCATGTGAGTAGCGTTTGAGCCCGTCGATAATGCTGCCGGAGACTGGGTCAACTAAAATCAGATTGCTGTGCTTGCCCATGATTTCCAGGTACAGGTGATACGTGGCGAGGTCGCCGCGTTCATTATAGTTCTGGAACACAAACGTGATGAGCCGTTCCAAGCCTGTTTGTTCGACAGCTATGATTTTAGAGCCTTCCAAATGTTTGCGTAGAATCATGCAAAACATGGGAGGGGCTGCAGGGTTTTTCTTGCTTACAGTTGTTATGTGGAACCGGGCTGCCGTGGCGCCGGCATTAAGCAGGAGACGGAATGAGGAGCCTTGGTTGCGCAGCAAGAGTTGAACTTCCTCTTTTTCCGGCTGGTGAATTTTATCAATACGAGCCCCAACAAGCTGGGGCGCAAGTTCTTGGACCAAATAGTGGAGGGTGACGCCGTCGAGGGCCATAACAGGAACTCCCTTCGTTGGAAGATAGATCAAATATAGAATACTCAGGAGTCAGGAGTCAGCATGAGAGAACGGATGACAACTCAGGAGGTAGAATATTTTTGGGAACAAATCAAGACTAAAACCTTGAAAAAACAAGAAATCCCAACTGAATTCTGCCCTGAAAAACAGGCAAGATGCAATTACTTAGCGAACCGTCCGAGCAGAAGAGCGTCGAGAGCACAGTTGATTCAGCGTTAAGCAGCGCCACTGGTTAACTACAGGTATTACCCTGAGGTTTGGCGCTGTAGCTGAATCAACAAGCGAACAGCTCTGGCGCGTGGTGAGCGGGTAATGCAGCTTGCCGGTCAGAAGCAAAATTTTTCATTCATCAGTGGTGTCGCAGAGAGGCATCGGAGTCTGAATACCTAAATAGTAAAATCGCTCTCTAAGTATAGCAGTCCTTGGGTATTTTTTCTAGGGACAAGGCATAAGCATGTACTAAAACAGGTTGGAAGGAGGAACTTGGGTACATGCGGCAACAAGCGTGGCACGTCTTGCCTTGGTTGGAAGTGGTTAAAACGCTGGGCGTACACCCGGGCAAGGGACTAAATTTGAAAGAGGTAAACCGCCGCCTGAGTGAAGTAGGGCAAAATGTATTAGCAGTTAAAAAAGGGGTTCACCCTGTTTTTCTATTCCTGGGGCAATTCCGCGATTTTATGGTCTTGGTTCTGCTGGCGGCTACGGTTGTTTCTGGGCTCTTAGGGGAGATTGCGGACGCTGTGACGATCATGGCCATCCTGATTATTAATGCCGTTTTGGGCTTTATTCAGGAGTTCCGGGCTGAGCGCTCGATGGAATCTCTGCGTTCTCTGACGGCACCGGAGGCCAAAGTTTTGCGCGAAGGGATCGAAAAGCGCATCCCTGCGGCCGAACTTGTCCCTGGAGATATTGCTATTTTAGAAGCAGGAGACCGCATCCCTGCAGATATTCGCTGGATTCAAGCGGTCAATCTTGAAGTGGAAGAGTCCGCTTTAACAGGGGAGTCTCATCCTGTAGGCAAGAGCATTGCTCCCATAATGGATGAATTAACCCCGATGGCTGACCGCCAAAATATGGGCTACATGGGTACGGTTATCGTCAATGGGCGGGGTGCAGGGGTAGTGGTGGCTACCGGCATGGACACGGAAATGGGCGTTATAGCCGGGATGATCCAAAGTGTGGAAGATGAAGAAACCCCTCTGCAAAAACGCCTGGCCCAGCTCGGGAAATGGCTGGTAATTATCAGTGTTCTGGTGTGCGTGGTTGTGGTTATTACCGGGATTTTGCGCGGGGAAGGATTCTATAAAATGTTCTTTGCCGGGGTCTCACTCGCGGTGGCGGCGATTCCTGAAGGGCTGCCGGCGATTGTGACCGTAGCGCTGGCCATTGGGGTGCAGCGTATGGTTAAAAGGCAGGCCATTATCCGCAAGCTTCCGGCTGTGGAAACTTTAGGATGTGCAACTGTCATCTGTTCGGATAAGACAGGCACACTGACGCAAAATGAGATGACTGTAAGACAGGTTTTTGCCGGTGGCAGGATGGTTACGGTCTCAGGTCAGGGATATGACCCTAAGGGAGATTTCCACGGACGGGAACCGGGTAAGGAAGGGGAGCCCTTGCGGGAGGCCCTCAAAATTGCGGCCTTGTGCAATAACTCCAAACTCACGAAGAAAGGGGTTCAGGTGGCAGGACTCTTCCGTTCCGCAGCCACAGAAGCCCCGTGGGGAATCGAAGGGGATCCGACCGAGGGTGCACTCCTGGTGGCGGCTGCCAAAGCCGGAATTTGGCGCGAGACTTTGGAACGCAAAGAAGAGAGAATAGGGGAAATCCCGTTTGACTCGGACCGTAAACGCATGAGTGTGATTTATCGTTCAAAAAAAGGAAAATATGCGTATGTCAAAGGTGCTCCCGATGTCATACTTAAGCTTTGTACCCATGAACTGAATGATCAGGGAAGAATAGAGCTTACAGAGCTGCGCAAGCGCACAATTCTGCGGGCCAATGACGCCATGGCTAAACAGGCTTTACGGGTTTTAGCTCTGGCGGAAAAGTCTCTGGCCGATGAGCGGGCTCTTGACGAACTTAGTGAACAAGGCTTGACTTTTGTCGGCCTTATGGGCATGATCGATCCCCCACGCGCCAGTGCGGGCAAGGCGATTCAGGTCTGCCGCCGGGCCGGGATCAAGCCGGTGATGATCACCGGGGATCATCGCCTGACTGCGGAAGCGGTAGCTAAAGAACTGGGAATTATGCGTCAAGGGTCGGGAGAAATAGTCACCGGAGCAGATTTGGAGAGTATGACTGACGAGGACTTGGCGAAAAAGGTCATGAACGTCTCAGTTTATGCCAGGGTTACACCCAAGGACAAATTGAGAATCGTGAGGGCGCTTAAGAAACATAATCAAGTGGTGGCCATGACCGGGGACGGGGTTAATGATGCCCCTGCGGTCAAAGAGGCAGATATCGGCGTGTCTATGGGCAAGACCGGCACGGATGTCACGAAAGAAGCTTCGTCCATGGTCCTGGGGGATGATAATTTTGCCACGATTGTGGCAGCGGTGGAGGAAGGGCGCGCTATCTATGATAATATCCGCAAGTTTATCCGGTATTTACTGTCATGCAACTTAGGAGAAGTGTTGACCATGTTTTTAGCGACCTTGGTCGGCTTGCCGCTGCCCTTGTTACCGATCCAGATTCTGTGGGTAAACCTGGTTACGGACGGGCTCCCGGCTATGGCCCTCGGTGTCGATGGCGCTGAGCCCGACATCATGAACCGTCCGCCCCGCACTCCGGGTGAAAGCGTGTTTGCACGGGGTCTGGCCCGGAAAATTGGGATTCGGGGAACGCTTATGGGGATAGGAACTTTGTTTGTATTTGTGTCAGCCCTCTTTATCGGAGTAAACATCTTAGGGGCGCGGACCATGGCTTTCACTACCCTTGTTTTCTCCCAGCTCTTTCATGTGTTCGACTGTAAGTCAGAAACGCGGGGGATTTTCGAAATCGGATTGCTCTCGAACCCATATTTGGTCGCAGCGGTACTGACTTCCGTCACGATGCAGCTGAGCGCAATTTATCTTCCGCCTTTACAGGCGATTTTTAAGACCACGGCCTTGGTGGGCTGGCAGTGGGGGTTAATCCTGGCAGTGGCAGGAGGACCTTCTGTCCTGATCGGGCTTGCCCGCTTGGTGCGCCATCCCTTGAGAGCCAAACCTTCTTTGGCCCAGCGGTAAGCATTTGAGCAGACTATTAGCGCGGCTGAAGGTTACATTGTATATTACCCTTTCCAGTCGTGTATACTTTCCATCAAACGGTTGACCTGCAATAGATGCTCGTAGTATTCTTTAACATGAACAGCAGGTGATGCGTAGGGTAAAGGAAACTTGGCGACAGGGAGGGAAGAGCATGGAATTCGTTAAAATGCACGGTCTGGGAAATGACTTTGTCTTCCTGGACCATTTTTCTGTGTCCCCGGCAACGGATTATCCCGCACTCGCCCGCCGTCTCTGTGACCGGCATTTCGGTATCGGTGCGGACGGGCTGATAGCTATTCTCCCTTCCGAAGCGGCGGACGCGCGCATGCGCATTTTTAACGCGGACGGCTCAGAGCCGGAGATGTGCGGCAATGGGATCCGTTGTGCGGCCCGTTTTCTCTATGATAAAAGGTATGTAACCTCAAATCCTCTGACAATAGAGACTTTGGCCGGAATCTTAAGCCTGCGCCTTGATTTGGGTGACGGGATAGTAAAAGGGGTAAGAGTGGACATGGGCGCACCGATCTTAAAGGCAGGGCTAATTCCGGTCCTGGCTCAGGGTGAGCCTCTAATTAACGCGCCCTTGAACGTAGAGGGCAAAGTATGGCATTACACCGCAGTTTCGATGGGAAACCCGCATTGTGTGATTTTTGTTAAGGACTTTGAGGACTTGGATTTTGAACATGTGGGTCCGGCGATTGAAAAACACTCTGACTTTCCGCGCAGGACGAATGTCGAATTTATCCGGGTGGACTCTGAAAATGAAATTACCATGAAGGTTTGGGAGCGTGGAGCAGGACCTACTTTAGCCTGCGGCACGGGTGCCTGCGCTGCGGCTGTGGCTGCGGTGCTCAATCATAAGACTGAGCGCTCCGTGACCGTGCATTTGCCCGGCGGTGACCTTGTGATCGAATGGGCTGCAGATGACCATGTTTACATGACCGGCCCGGCCAGTTACGTTTTCCGCGGGGAGCTTGTAGAGCCTTAGCGAATGCAAGATGGATATTAGCTAATCTACTGCTTATCTAAGCAGATTAATAAGGAGGACATAGTAGTGGAAGAAGCACTTAGGATCAAAGCTTTGCCCCCGTACTTATTTGCCCGTATTGATGAAAAAATCATTGAGGCCAAAGCCAAGGGAGTCGATGTCATCAGTCTGGGCATCGGCGACCCGGATATGCCGACTCCGGATCATATCATTGAGCGCCTGACTCAAGCTGCCCGTAAACCGGCAAATCACCGCTACCCTTCTTATGTGGGGATGCTGGAGTTTCGCCAGGCTGTGGCTGATTGGTATAAGCAACGCTCAAATGTGGAGCTTGACCCCAAGAAAGAAGTAGTGACCTTAATCGGGTCCAAAGAAGGCATTGCGCATATCGCTTTTTGCTACATCAATCCCGGTGATATTGCCCTTATTCCCGACCCGGGCTATCCGGTCTATGGTATTGGCACGATGCTCGCCGGAGGAGTACCTTATACCATGCCTCTTAAAGAGGAAAACGGTTTCTTGCCCGATCTGGACAGTATCCCTGAGGATGTGGCCCGTAAAGCGAAGCTCATGTTCCTTAACTACCCGAATAATCCAACGTCCGCTATTGCGGATGAAGAATTTTATCTTAAAGCAATCTCCTTTGCTAAGAAATATGACATCATTCTCTGCCATGATGCTGCCTATTCTGAAATTGCCTTTGAAGGGTATAAGCCTTTAAGCTTTCTTGAAATCCCGGGAGCTAAAGAAGTGGGCATTGAATTCCATTCTATGTCCAAGACCTATAATATGACCGGTTGGCGGGTTGGCTGGGCTGCCGGCAATCCCCGTGTGGTGGAATCACTGGGTCGTATTAAGTCAAATATTGACTCCGGTGTCTTCCAAGCCGTTCAGGAAGCCGCGATGGAGGGTCTTGCATCCTCTCCGGATGTAGTGCAGGAGATCTGCCAGGTATATCAGGAACGCCGCGACATTGTAATTGACGGGCTTAATGCCTTGGGCTGGAACATGCCTAAGACCAAGGCCACTATCTACGTCTGGCCCAAAGTACCGCGCGGTTATACTTCCGCTTCGTTTGCCGAGGCAGTGCTTGAAAAAGCAGGAGTAGTGGTTACTCCGGGTAATGGCTACGGGGAATACGGGGAGGGATACTTCCGCATTTCGCTCACACTCGGGACGGAGCGCCTGCAGGAAGCACTCAAGCGCATGCAGCAAAGCCTAGGAAAGTTTGAGTTCTAAATGTAATTAATCTAAAATGCAAGTTAAGATGATAGAAAGACCTCCTATTTAGGGCGCGTCGTAAAGAAGTAAAATTCTTTACACAGTGGCATGGCACTTGTTGTCATGCCATTTTCCTTTGTAGGACTTCCTCCATAGTGGTTCGATCATCGACCACACCAACAAAGTTAAATAGATGTCAACCTGCTGTGTTCTCTTTCCCGTGCTTTTGTCGGGAGCATGAATGATGATCTTCTCAATGAATTCATTTAGCATCTCGGCGGTAAGTTCCGTGATTTCAGTATACTTCCTGACGATTTTTAGGAAGCTGTTCACATTGACGCTTTGATTCTCCTGTGAAGTTATCGCTTCTTCATGCTCGGATATTTTAGCCTGTAATTCTCCTTGTCTGCCTCGTAGGTTGCGGAGAGCTTGGAGAATCGTTCGTCAGTCAATCTGCCGGAAACATTGTCCTCATAGATTCTTTGAAACAGTATGTCCAGTTCTTTCATCCTTTTTTGAAACTGGATAAGCTCCTTTTGCTTGATTGCTAGCATTCGCTTATGGTTACGCATTGTATTGTGCATAACCATTTGCGCAAATTGATCCTTGTAAGCGGAAGCAAATCCGGTTACACGCCTTAGTTCATTTTGTACCACCTTTGTCAGCGGCTGTATGCTGATATAGTGCGCCGAGCATTGATGGACATTGGAACGATAGGTGGAGCAGGTATAATACTCATGCGTGTTATTGTGGGAACGGCAATGGTACATTTTCTCGCCACAGTCGGCACAGAATAGCAATCCTGAGAAGATGCCAACATCACCAAAGCGGTCTGTGTTGTCGTATCTTCTGCACAAGCTCAAACACTTCCGGTTCAATAATGGCTTCATGCGTATTTTCAAAGACAAGCTGATTTTCCTCCGGATTGTTGCATTTTTTCTTTTGCTTATAGGATTTCCGGTAAGTCTTGAAGTTTACCATATGCTCTAAATATTCCTTGTGTTCAAGGATATGGACGACTGCTGAAGAATTCCATTTCTCTGCCGCTTGCGTAAGACCGCCGCTTGCGCCACTCAATCCTTTTTAGCACGATATGCCGTGGGCGTTAGTACATTTTCCGCATTGAGGCGTTTGGCAATCTGCGTCGGGCCTACGCCATTGACGCACAGATTGAATGTCCGCTTTAAGATTTCCGCGGCTTCATCATCCACAACCCACTTCTTTGTAGAGGGAGGGGAGCGGCAGCCGGTTGAATGCCCTAAGAAAGCAGTAAAACCGAGCTTGTCCACTATTTCTTCATCCTCCATGTCCAACCAGAAGGACATAAGGAAGATGTTGCGCTTGGCCTCGCTTAAGGTTTTTAATATCTGGAATAAAAGTCCATCTCTGACGTGGACATTGAAGTGCGAGCCCTTCGGTTGTTTACATATAAAACTTAATTCCTGTTCCGTCCAATAAAAGCAAAGCTTTTCAAGGTTTCGTTCGCTAAGCTGTGAAAACAGGATTCCATTTTTTAATCGATAATGGTTGTCTTTTAGCCAATTTGTCAATTCATTTTTTAATATCTTTGGGGTAAGGGAAGAATGTTTTTGATATATAAAAAGTCGAAAATATGCCGTTTTTGCTAATAAGAAGACCGCAATTTTTTTGTAATAAATCGCGGTCTTATGGTCTATGAGATATATTGAATTATAGACATCTAATGTAAGCTACTCATCCAGATAGATTTTCACACTAAAGTCAATGAGCCGTGCTCCAAAGACAAAAAACCTGCCAATAAAAGGGCAGGTTTAAGACATATAGTCTCCGTGGCAGCCAGGCTGTCATAGTGCCGATCAGCACCTTAGACCCTTATGGCTTTGCGTCCCTGTTTTTAACAGGTTTGCCCTTATCACTGATAATTAATTTAATTAATAAAGAGGCCAGCGGATTGTTCTCTGACCTCAGCAAATAATCTTACTATTCGATGTCAATCCTTATTGGCTCCCCGTGTAATTTAGGGTACTCGATCCAACATTATAGCAAGCTAATTCAATATGTTACCGTAGCGGAATATAATGATTCAGTTTCCAACAGCATGCCGGAAGCATCATAAACTTTAGCGGTAGCACTTACCCTATAGGTGCCTGTGGTAACGTAGTAATATTCTACTATTTCAGTGCCGGCAACCCCGGTACCTGACGCCGTCCACGTCTTGATTGCGCTCCAGCCATTGCTGGTGGATTTTTGTAGCTGGACAGTCAAATCTGTACTGTACGAATTGTTGTAAAGTGTAACATTCCCAACACAAGCGGCTTTCCCAGATGAATCGATAGTTAGCCCCGCATCTAAAGTCCAAATGTACGTAAATAGAGGAGTCATCAATCCTTGTGTTTTTACGTTGTTTGTCCCGTCAGCCGCGTAAGCCGGAACGACAGAGAAAACGATCATAAGGACAACAAGACCCATGCACATAAATTTTTTCATAAAATAAAAAACCTCCTTTGAATATCTTTCAATAACTAAAGACAACAAAGAAGGTTTTTTGCAACAAAATTTTTTTAATCTACATATTTTACTCCTTCGGCTATCTTCACCGCAGTGTCCTCACTCGTCTGTGCCTGAACAGTAAACATATGGTTATCCATTTCCCATACGATTGTAACCATTGATTTTTTGACGACAAGCGTTCCCTCATGTCCGTTGATACTGATTGGTTTCAAGTCGGAAGCATCTTCAGTATCTACCCCATGGTTATTGCCTTCAGTTAATTCCGTATAAAGAATAAGCGAGCCCTGCTGATTTTCGAATACGATTTTTTTTTAAAAGTTCGTTGTTGGAAATGTTACTGACTTTATATCCGTCCGGCATATAAGTCGGAACATAGGCCTTGGTCCAGTTTACAACAGGACTTCTGCCGCCCGAACCGCTGTCGTTCTCCTTTAGTTCAAAAGATGTATATTTCGGTTGGATATCCATCAAAAAATTCAGCACCCTAACTCTCACTGCCTGCACGCTTGCCACTGTGGTAAACAATATAACAATCACAACCAGCATAGCTACAGCCACTCTGTTTAAGGGCTTCAAAATGCGCCGCCTTCCGGCATAGGCCTTCGGTTTTTTTTTAAATGAGCGTCCAGTTGTTGGCTAAACCTTTGGAATGCCTCCTCGGAAGGTAAAGACTCCGGGTCATTTTTCAGCTTTTCTTTTTCTTCCAGAAAAAGCTTTCCTTCTTTTTCCGAAGCGTCGTGCATGATCAACCTGAACAGACTGTCTTCATATTCTTCATAAAGCTTTTTCCGGATTTGTTCCGAGCTGTTATTCGACATGCTTAATCATCTCCTGATCCATGAGTTTTTTGGCTTTTCTTCGAGCTCTTGTCAAATACTGCCGTACACTAGCAGGCGCTATTCCCATAATTTCCGCTAATTTATCATTATCCATTTCCAGGATATATTCAAAATACAACAGATCTTTCTGCTTTTCCGGAAGCCTCAATATGGCATTCCCCATCTCTTCAATTTCTTCCTGTTGGATGATCCTGTCTTCTATGGTTTCTTCAAAGCCGGGAATTTTTTCAGCCAAATCCGTCTCTTCTCCATAATACGCATGCTTGTTCTGTACACGCCTGTGTTTTAAAAAGTTGATTCCCACACTCCTGGAGGTATAGACAACATAAGCAGCCGTTTTGCAACTGTCCAAAGTTTGAATTAAAGAAATTTTTTCAATTAGTTTTAGGAAAATATCGTTGATTAGATCTTCTACATTGTCCGCATCATGTATAATATTGTAAACGGTCTTTCGCACGAGACCGTAATAGCCCTGATACAAGTTAAGCATAAAGACTTTATCGTCATCGTTTGACATTGCGGCGATCATCATTACCATCCAATCACTCCTTCATGATTAATCATACCATAATTTTAGTGATTTTTTTTCAAGAACAATAGCCGCTGGCTTAGACTATCAGATTGAAACGATCATAAATTGAGTCGCTTCTGATGAACTTTCGATAAATAATTTTATAAAACCATGTTGCAAAAACACATCCCGGATGTCTTATATAATAAGAAGATTATCATTAAAAAATAAGAAGGTCATTGACTAGAATGAAAAAATATTTACTTCTGATTTTTTTTGTAACTTTGTTTTCTTCTGTTGTATTGCTCAGTGGCTGTACAGCCCAAATTGCAACATCAGCAGATAAAGAACGGAGACCTGTGACTTCATCCACGGGAGAGCCCGAAAATAATCAATCTGTTTTGCGGGATAATGATTTTTACGCCAAGACTTATGTTCAACCGCTGGTCGATTCCGCAATTTCCTGGGAATCTTGGGACAGCCCTGAAGAGATCGAAATCATTCCTTTGCTCACCTTTAGTTTCCAAAGTATTATCGGTGATAACATCAATGTTAGTTCTTATTGGAGTAATGAGGATCAAAAATGTCATATTCCTGCTGAAATGCTTGAAGCCCCCTTATGCAGACATTTCAACCTGTCGGAAAGTTATTTGAAATCATTAGAAGTATACAATCCCGTGGAAAATGCTTACCTAATAGGTCAAACATCCGGGGGAGGCGGTTTATTTGAAATCGATAAGGTTTCCAGACAGGATAAGCTTGTAACCATCGATTTTCATTATTATGATAATGTAACCGAAGAAAACCTTAAGAAGGTTACGCTTGTGGTGGATGAAGGTCAGCAGGACTTCAAATACCTGTCCTGTCAGGTAACACCAGTTCTCCCCTCTTTGACTGATCCCGGAGATACGGCTGCAGCCCAAAAACCTGAGATTGTTCTCTCAGAATCGCCGGCAGGCTGGTCATACATTGCTAAGCCTAAGGTATACTATTTCCATGCCGGGCGGGATATTTACGGCGTTGAATTTAGCTTGACTTACAATGCCGCTTCCGGCCAATATGAGTTTCAATCAGGTATGGGAGACTGCGACAAAATCATTTCCTATACGTTAACCGGGACTCGGTTCACAGTCGTGCTGAATGGAAAATATCAGCTGCTGTATCCGGATATCACGGCCATGGTTGGGATCAACAAGACTGTGAATGAGTATGGATATGAGGGAGTAAAAGATTGGTATAAAATGAAGCCGTCGTCTATCGTTACAGGCGAAGACGGCAATTATTACCTTACGGTTCCCTTTAATAAGACTTACAAAGATGGAGAAATTACCGATGTCCGGTTTTCTTTTGGCAAGATTGACTGACAACTAAAACATTTTATCAATCTCCCCTCTTTTTGGTGTTTAATTAAGATTTTTTATCAAAACATGTTGCACAAACCCCTTCTTGTTGTCTTATATCATAGTAAGAAACATTCATCAGACACTGTCATTTATAAAATTATATACATCTATGCGATGCGGGAGGTAAGACTTTGATTAGGAGCCGAGAGAAAAATTATCTTATTCTTTTTGCTGCTGATAATTTAAGAAGTAATAAAATAAACTGAAAAAAGGAGGTGACAGATATTGTCTGTAGAGTATGTTTTTAGGCAAGTAAATATAAGTAATATAAAAATGATTTTTATAGTCGCTACTCTAATTTTACTTATTGCACTTCTTCAAAAACTAAAACCAACTTTTTCAGTAACCTATCATATAAATAATAAACCTTCTTATGTAAAAGCCAAATTTATTTCCAAATTACTCACATCAGCTACATTATATATTTGTGGATTTTATTTATATTATTTTACTAATTTAACTGAAACATCAAAGTACTCTGCTTTTGCTTTATGGATTCCTATTATGTTGTATCATGCATACAAATGGGGATTTACGAAACTTTTTGAAAATGCAATTAGGGAAGAATAGCCTACCGGAGCGAAAGAATCATGATGATCAATCAGGCCAAAGACGCTTCTGATGTACACTCAACAGAACTAGGGCTCCCGCTGTAATGTCCCCACTTGTCAAGACACGATTTTAAAAATTAAAGATAATCTCCTTTTCTCACAATCGGTCTTGCTCTCTAATCGAGCGAGAGCATTTACCTCCTTTTCTTCTCTGAGGTCGACTTGACACGGGACCCTACGTTGGATGCTTCAATGGGTCGATGGCCGTGGCTTATAGAATGTATTTCTCTTGGGTAAGCCCCATCCCGCTGATTTAGCAGTAGCATCCGCCGCCCCCATGTCAAGTCTTGCTCTGGGATGCCATGACTTTGCTTTTTCATTTATCATATGATAATAATAAACACAACCCATGTCGCAAAAGTCCAAGGAATTTGGTCCAGTTGTTTTCTAATCCCAAAACAATGCCCGCATCACGTTCAAAGTGGTGCGGGCTTAATTTATATTTGGCTATTTTCACAGGGAAAGTGGGGATATAAAAATTTCCACTAAACTTTTGCAACAACCCCTTGTTAAGGCTAGTTTTTTCTCGCTTTTTTAGGTTAACAATTATAAACACCCGTAACGTTTTCATATGCCACATCTCTGGAAATGGCACCCCCATTTTTGCGGAGTTTTCAAGTATGCTGATACCTTCATTGGACAGATAAAAAGTAATAAGCATTGTTCTAAGCGAACTGCTTGAACCGATTATGTATTGGTCAATAATGTTCCCCAAGGCAACTCATGGAAAATATCAATACCTTTTTGCTAATACCTTTAAATCCGATATCACTCGAAATGTTTTTTTCGCAAATCGCCAACAGGACTCCGGTTACATAATCAATTGCCACAAACGCCATCAGCGCATAAACCAGAGAATCAAGACCCCCTAATAACCATCCCCAACCCCCCCCTATCAGAGCAAATATTATTTTGAAATTATTCAAAAACGTATCCACTTTAATTCCTCCTCAATGTTTCTCTGAACCATCTTGCCAATTTCTGCAAAGCCCGTTTTTTTGTTTTGCTGACTGCTTGTCTAGTAATTCCATAAATAGATGCAGTTTCTGTTACGGTATAGCCTAAAAAATAAATCATTTTGACAATTGTTAATTCAGATTCAGTCAGCACATCGTCAATACCTATTAACTCGAGCTTGAAATATGTGTCAGAGGTAGCCGATGCAGCTTCAGCATAATAAAGTTCACTGTCACTAAGGTCCGAATACGATACAAAATTGTGAAGTTTCTTTAGAGCTAATAATCTTTTTATATAGCTGCTGCGAATTGCTGTACATATATAGGAGACAAGGGTCCCTTCACTTGTGTTGTGCAGGCGGTCAAGCCGAATATTATTGAGAAGCTCAATAAAATCAAAAAGAAGATTGTTATAGGCATCATCATAATAGAGCTTATAAGCATACTTTTTTAGCAATGGATCAAATTTTTTTATAAGCATTAAAGTCGCGTCGCTGTCACCTTTCTGTGATTGGACAATCAGAGCCTCAGTCATCAGGCATCCCACCCTTCGACTGCTAAAGAGATGGCATGTCCAATTTTGTAAACCTCAAAAACTAATTTTTCAGCACCGCTTCACCTTATCCATGAAAAACAAAAGGGCAGAATTATGGGCAAATAAACCGCAATTCCTGCCTTTTTGCATTCTTGGAGATATGCTATTTGTACATTACGGAAAGCAATTTTTTGCCCGTAATAACTAACAAACCAATCACTCCGTCTTTTCCGATTAATTTTTAATAACCAATTATTTCCTTGCATATGTATAAGACAATTTTTGAAATGTTTTGCAACACTTAATTTCATACTTCGTAATTTTTGTGATTTCTCAAGAACAAAAAAAGAGGCTGCTCTAAAATGTGGGGTCTTTTTTTACCAATCCAGAAGAATAAAGTATAATGATAGAATAGCTTATGCGGTTCAAGTAGATGAATAAGGCTTAGGGAATCGCCATAGTATTTGAGGGGATGTAACTGGGCCAAGAATGGAGAGGTGCGTTTATTTGGCTAACAGTATGACCGGCTTTGGCCGGGGCGAGGCCAGTGGGCTGGATTACCAGTTTACTGTGGAACTAAAAGCGGTGAACCATCGTTTCTTGGAAGTAGTAGTCCGTCTCCCCAAGAACTTTATGAGCTTTGAAGAACCGATGCGCAAGCTGGTGCAGGAGAAGATCCAGCGCGGGCGGGTGGAGATATATCTCAATATCGCGCAAACGGAAGAAAAAAAGAGATTGGCTAAGGTTGACAAAGAATTAGCGCTGTCGTATGATAAAACACTGAAGGAACTCGCATTATCCTTACATACTGCCTATGAGGTGGATATTTACCGTTTGGCGGCGCTGCCGGAAGTTCTTTCCCTGGAAGAGGCTGAAACAGATCTTGACAAATTGTGGCCGGTCGGCGCTGAGGCCTTAGCGGCGGCACTTGATCATTTTGTACGGATGCGGGCGATGGAAGGGCTGAAACTGACAGAAGATTTGTTAGGACGCCTTGATTTCCTGGCCGCCTCTTTAGAGAAGATAGAGCAGCGATCCGATTCTGTGGTAGCTGATTATCAGAAACGGTTGCGGGAGCGGGTGCAAGCCTTGCTCGGCGAGACGGTGCTTGATGAAGCCCGCTTGGCTAATGAAGTTGCGTTCTTTGCGGATCGCGCTTCGATTACGGAAGAAATCGTGCGTTTCCACAGCCACTTGGAGCAAAGTAGGAAAGCCCTTAAAAGTTCAGATGCTGTCGGGCGCAAACTGGATTTTCTGATTCAGGAAATGAACAGGGAGATTAACACGATCGGCTCCAAAGCGAATGATTTAGGGATTTCCCAAGTTGTAATAGATGTCAAGAGCGAGTTGGAAAAAGTTCGGGAACAGGTTCAGAACTTAGAATAGGTAGGGGGGTTAATATTGGATATCAAACTTATCAACATCGGGTTTGGCAACATTGTCTCAGCTAACCGTATTATCTCTATTGTCAGCCCGGAATCCGCTCCGATTAAGCGGATTATCCAGGAAGCGCGGGATGCGGGCATGCTCATTGATGCGACTTATGGCAGGCGGACGCGGGCGGTTATCATTTGCGACAGCCATCATGTCATTCTTTCGGCTGTGCAGCCTGAAACAGTGGCCCACCGTCTCTCCAGCAAAGAGTCCAGTTCCCATGTAGAAGATCCGGCTGATTAGGTAAGTGAGCGTGGAGAAAAGAGATGGTTTGCTAGTTGTTCTTTCCGGCCCCTCTGGAGCCGGCAAGGGCACACTCTGCCGTGAACTGCTCCGGCAGGAACCGAATATCCAATATTCTGTTTCAGCGACCACCCGTCAACCCCGCCCTGCTGAAATAGAGGGGATTCATTATTTTTTCCGTACGAAGGCCGAGTTTGAGGGCATGATCGCTAAGGGTGAGTTGCTGGAATGGGCGGAGTTTTGCGGCAACTATTACGGAACTCCTATTTTTGCAATGGAACAGGCACTTAGTGCTGGGAAAGACGTTATATTAGAGATAGAGACGAAAGGTGCCCTCCAAGTCAAAAAGCGCATCCCGGACGGATTGTTTATTTTTGTGGTGCCGCCGTCCCTGGAGGCCCTGTCAGAAAGAATCCATAAGCGCGGGACTGAAGCTGAGGAGGTTATCGCCAAGCGGCTAGCCACTGCCCGTCAGGAAATTAAGCTGGTAACTGAATACGACTATGTTGTGGTAAATGATGAAGTTCCTGCCGCGGTTCACAGATTGCGCAGCATTCTTGTTGCAGAGAAGTGCCGTGTTCAGCGGAATCCATTTCTCTTTAAGGAGGAACATTCATGAAGCAGCCTTCACTCGATTTATTAATGAGCCAGGTAGACAGTAAATACACGCTGGTCGTAGTTACGGCCAAACGGGCACGCTTTTTAATGGAAGACAGTAACTCAGATGTAGTTACTAAGGGTGTTAAGCCGGTAAGCTTGGCTCTCGAAGACATTGCTCTGGGCAAAATCCGTTACGAACGGACGCGTGAAGGTATTAAATAAGAAGGTAACACTATGCTTGAAGGTAAGTTTATTCTTGTCGGCGTTACGGGTGGGATTGCTGCCTATAAGGCTGCTGAGGTTGTCAGCCGCTTGCGCAAGCTCCGGGCTGATGTGCATGTGGTCATGACCAAGGAAGCGGCCCACTTTATTGCTCCGCTCACCTTGCAAAGCCTCTCCGCCAATCCGGTGCATGTGGAGATGTTTACCGAGCCCAAGCTCTGGAATGTTGAGCATATCGCCTTGGCTGAGCGCGCAGACGCGGTTGTGGTCGTGCCGGCTACGGCTAATATTATCGCCAAAATGGCGGTAGGCTTGGCTGACGATTTGCTCTCGACGGTGCTCCTTGCTGTCCGGAGCCCTCTTTTTGTGGCTCCGGCGATGAATCATTGGATGTACCACCATTCGGCGACCCAGGAAAACCTAAGGTGCCTCACTGAACGTTCTGTGCACATGATCGGGCCGGCGGAAGGGTTTCAGGCCTGTGGCACAGATGGGGATGGTCGCATGAGCGAGCCGGAAGAGATCGTGGCAGAGCTTGAGCGCTTTTTCCAAAGCCAAACTTGGCTTAAAGGAAAGCGGGTTTTAGTGACGGCAGGAGGGACGCAGGAACCGCTTGATCCTGTGCGCTACATAGGAAACCGCAGTTCCGGGCGTATGGGCTATGCTATCGCCCAGGCGCTTCAGGAAGCGGGGGCGGAAACGGTTCTGATAAGCGCCCCGACTTCACTCCACCCGCCGTCGCAAGTTCTGCATGTGCCGGTAATGACTGCTCTCGAAATGCGGGATGAAGTGATCAAGCGCTTTCAGGAGGTTGATGTTGTGGTTAAGGCGGCGGCAGTCGCTGATTACCGACCAGCTGTGCAGTCAGAGCAGAAGATTAAGAAGCAGGGAGACAAGCTGCAACTCGAACTCATTCCGAACCCGGACATTTTAGCGGAACTCGGACGCTCTAAGAATGGGCAAATCTTAGTTGGGTTTGCCGCGGAAACCGAGGAACTTATCAAACACGCTCAAGAGAAAATGCACCGTAAAAATGTGGATTTATTGGTAGCTAACGATGTTACCAAGCCGGGAGCTGGTTTCGGCAGTCCCACGAATATTGTCAGCTTTCTCTTCCCGGACGGGAGAAGAATAGATTTACCCCAACAAGAGAAACTGGAAATTGCGCGCAGGCTTGTTCGTGAAATTGCAGTTTTACTCGGTGTAAAGGAGGAAAATTAACAAACAATGGTCAGAAAACTTTTTACTTCTGAATCTGTAACCGAAGGGCATCCCGATAAGATTTGCGACCAGATTTCAGATGCTATTCTCGATGCAATCTTCGAAAAAGACCCTAATGCCAGAGTCGCTTGTGAAACCTCAGTTACCACCGGACTGGTACTCGTAAGTGGGGAAATTACAACGACCTGCTATGTTGACATTCCCCGGGTTGTCAGGGAGACGATCAGGGAAGTAGGCTATACCAGGGCTAAGTACGGTTTCGATGCTGACACTTGTGCTGTCCTGACCTCAATCGGGGAGCAGTCTGCTGACATTGCTTTAGGAGTAGACAGAGCCTTAGAAGCGAAAACAGGGGAAATGTCAGACCAGGAGATCGAAGCGATCGGTGCCGGAGACCAGGGCATGATGTTTGGCTATGCCACGAATGAGACGGAAAGTTATATGCCCTTGCCCATTGACTTAGCACACCGGATGGCTTTGCGCCTAAGCCAAGTGCGCAAATCCGATCTCCTCGACTACCTCCGTCCGGACGGCAAGACGCAAGTGACAGTGGAATACGAGGATGGCAAGCCTGTGCGCGTTGATACAATTGTGATTTCGACCCAGCACCATCCGGATGTTACTCAGGAACAAATCCGCAAGGATTTGCTCGAACACGTGGTCTTTCCGACCGTGTCCTCTGAACTTCTCGATGAAAAGACCCGGTATTTTATCAACCCTACCGGACGCTTTGTCATCGGCGGCCCGCAGGGGGATGCGGGGCTCACCGGACGTAAGATTATTGTGGACACTTACGGCGGGATGGCTCGCCACGGCGGTGGCGCTTTCTCAGGCAAAGACCCCACCAAAGTTGACCGCTCTGCAGCCTATGCCGCGCGTTATGTAGCCAAAAACGTAGTTGCGGCCGGTTTGGCCGAACGTTGCGAAATTCAAATAGCGTATGCGATCGGGGTAGCCCAACCTGTATCCGTTGCTGTTGAAACATTCGGCACCGGCAAGCTTTCCGAAGAAAAAATCATTGAGTTAGTGAAGAAGAACTTTGACCTGCGCCCGGCAGGGATTATCAAGAGTTTAGACTTGCGTCGGCCTATTTACCGCCAGACTGCGGCATACGGTCATTTCGGCAGGACTGATCTTGATCTGCCGTGGGAGAAAATCGACAAAGCACAGGAACTGAGACAACAAGCAGGGCTGTAAATAATATTTTTTCTGGTATAGACTCCTTGTCGTATCTTGACAAGGAGTTTATTAATTAGATATGATAGCACAAAATAAGGACACTTTGTCTATATGGTGAAATACTAAATGTCGCTAAGCTAAAGTTTTGAGCACTAAGTTATTGAATATGCCTACTAGGAGGAAAAGCTGATGCTGCAAGAGGAAGAGATTGTGCACGAACTGCGCGAGACCGTTGCCAGAATTTTAAGAGTTCCGTATTATCAACAGCGTTTAGAAAAACTCGGTGTGACCAAAGCGGAGGACATTAAGTCTTTAAGCGATTTCCAGCGCCTTCCGCTGACCAGCAAAGAAGATTTAAGGCTTAACTATCCGTTCGGGCTGATGGCAGAGCCTTTGGAAAAACTGGTACGGGTGCATGCCTCGTCAGGGACAACCGGCAAACCAACGGTAGTAGGGTATAC
Source organism: Paradesulfitobacterium aromaticivorans (assembly GCF_054657415.1). Taxonomy (NCBI): domain Bacteria; kingdom Bacillati; phylum Bacillota; class Clostridia; order Eubacteriales; family Peptococcaceae; genus Paradesulfitobacterium; species Paradesulfitobacterium aromaticivorans. The sequence continues at coordinate 2,017,484 of NZ_BAAHYT010000010.1, forward strand.
CCGTCAAGATGTTCAACTGTGGGCGCAGATCGTGGCTAACGGTCTGCGCCTGGCGGGTGCAACTTCTAAAGATGTTGTCCAGGTAGCGTATGGTTATGGGTTATTTACCGGGGGTATGGGCTTGCACTACGGGTGTGAAGAACTTGGCGCTTTAGTCGTGCCAATTTCAGGAGGGAATACCCAAAGACAACTCATGCTCATGCGGGATTTCGGCACGACAGTTTTGGCCTGCACCCCGTCTTATGCCCTCTATCTGGCTGAAAGTATGGAAGAAGCAGGAATCTCCCGCGCTGAACTGCGCCTGCGCATCGGGATTTTTGGGGCGGAACCCTGGACTGAGGGAATGCGTGAAGAGATCGAGGCCCGTCTCGGCTTAACGGCTATTGATATTTACGGCTTAAGCGAGATCATGGGTCCTGGAGTTGCGATTGAATGTGAGGCCCATCACGGGCTGCATATCGATGCGCATTTTTATCCGGAAGTGCTTGACGAAAATGGGAACCCCTTGGCGGAAGGGGAAAAAGGAGAGTTGGTGTTTACCACTCTCAAAAAAGAGGGTTTCCCGGTTCTACGCTACCGCACCAAGGATTTGACCACTCTCCGCTATGGCAAATGCGAGCACTGCGGACATGAGGGCTGGACCATGGACCGTGTGTCTGCAAGGGTTGACGATATGCTGATCATCCGGGGCGTGAATGTCTTCCCCAGCCAAGTGGAAGAAGCTATCCTCTCGGTCGGCGGCATCGAACCTCACTACCTGTTAGTCGTGGATAAGGTTGGAACGCTCGATCAGTTGGAAGTGCGGGTAGAGGTTAACACAGCTAGTTTCCTGGATGAGGTGCGTGAATTAGAGAATCTGCAAGAGCGAGTTAAGCGCAGAATTGAAGATATTATTGGCATATCCGTGCGCGTGCGCCTAGTTGAACCCAAAAGCATCCCGCGTAGTGAAGGGAAGGCTAAGCGGGTTATTGACAAACGCAAAGGTTAGAGGAGGGGACTAAGTTGCTGCAACTATCTATCTTTCTGGAAAACTCTCAGGGTCGGTTGGCTCAGGTCTTAAGCCTACTCGCGGAATTAAATGTTAACATTAGGGCTCTCTCTTTGGCAGATACCAAGGACTACGGTGTTTTGCGCATCGTGGTGGACGAGCCTGAAGCAGTAGCGGCTAAGTTAAGAGACCGGGAATGTGTCGTCTCAATCACACCTGTATGGGTGCTGAAAGTGCCTGACCGCGCGGGCGGCCTGGCAGAAGTCTTGAATCAACTGGTGGTACACGGGGTTACTGTTGAATATATGTACGCTTTCGTTGAAAAGGCCGGGGAAGCGGCGCAGGTGGTCATAAGAGTGCAGGATGAGAACGTGATGCGCGGGGCTATGGGGAAGTTAAATTACTCCCAAGGGTAATAACCTTATCCAAGAAATTTTAGAAGGGCCAACCTAGATTTAGGCTGGCCCTTGTTTTTAAGGAGTCTTCTTAATTCTCTTCCGGATCGCGGAGAACCAGGTTAAGCAGAATGCCTACAGCGGTAGCCCAGGCTACCCCGTGGTCTGAAACGCCGATGCCAAGGGCGAAGATAACGGAAGCGATAATCAGGTTTTTCGTGCGGGAAAAATCCACTTTAGCTTCGATCAGGGTACGCAAGCCTGCGGCACCGATCATACCAAAGAGGAGGATGGTAACTCCGCCCATAACAGCCTGCGGAATGGACATGACCAAAGCTTGGAGCGGATTAAACATGCTTAGGATTATGGCGATAATGGCAGCGACCCAGATGTTGCGTGTACTGTAAACGCGGGTGACAGCTAAGACGCCGATGTTTTCGCCGTAGGTTGTTACCGGAGGACCACCTAAGAAGCTCGCGACGCCAGTAGCCAGACCGTTACCTAGGAGCACTCTGTGAAAGCCGGGATTCTCGATGGGGTCAGAGTGCGTAATATTACCAAGGACGATCATATGGCCTAAGTCTTCGATAATTGTGACCATGGCTAACGGAGCCATCATGAAAATTGCTTCTTTATTCAAGCTAGGCAAGTGATAGGTGGAGAAGTTGACAGGGAAAGCAACCAGGTGTTGCATGGACGCAACGACTCCGCTGAAATCTACAATCCCCTTAAAAGCAGCTGCAATGTAACCGAGTATGATAGCTGCCAAGATGGGGATGATCTTAAGAAATCCTTTAGCATAGACAGACAGAAGCATTGCCACAGCCAGGGTGAAAATAGCTATATACCAGTCGTTGGCAGCCATGCCTGCTGCCACTGGGGTAAGGCTTAAACCGATGATGGCCACAACCGGGCCGGCTACTACCGGTGGGACGATTTTATGAATCCAGGCCGTGCCAAAGACTGACATAAGAAGGTACACTATAACATAGATAAGTCCTACTGCTAAGGCTCCACTCATCGCGGAAGCCAGGTCATTGGATTCTTTGACGAAGTAAGTTAAGGATGCGATATAAGCGAAAGACGAACCTAGGTAAGCAGGCACCCGGCTTTTGGTGAGGAGTAGGAAGATGATCGTGCCGATGCCTGAGGAAAGGAGAGCGATCGCCGGGCTTAAACCGGTTAGAAATGGAACCAGCACTGTTGCCCCAAACATGGCAAAAACGTGTTGCAAACCGAGCGGAATCGTTTGGGCAAGGGGGAGTTTTTCGTGAATCTGAACTTCTGTAGCCATGGAAAAACCTCCTTTTTCTTAAACAAAAAACCTCTTCCTTGCCCGCGAGCAAGAAAGAGGCACCCATGCCAAAAACATCATGGTCCACCATTCCCTTCTTAGCCTCACGGGACTAACTTAAAGGTAAAAGAGTTTTGCTTCGTTCAGAGCATACCATAAAAGCGTAAGTTTTGACAAGAAATTTTTTCGATCAAATAATTTTTCTGAAAGATTTTCTTTAGTCAGTGTTTATTTAAGATAAAGTAAACGCAAATGCTAAAGGTGAACTTTCCGGATGATCCAAGATATAAAGTTATCGGTGGGATCGATTTGCATCTGCTTTCTTTTTTAGTTTCCCCGCAACAATTACACCGACAACGATTAAGATGGTTAGGAGCCATTTTAAGTCGTTGTTCTCTTCAAAGAAAGTCTTAAGAAACGGCTCGTCAGTGATCATTTTCCCGGCTGTATAAGCAATGACTGCCGAACCAAGGTAGATAATAACCGGGAACTTGTCGATAACTTTAATGACCAAGGTGCTTCCCCAGACCACGATCGGAACACTAATCAATAAACCAAGGATAACCATTAAGAAACTACCGTGGGCCGCTCCTGCCACTGCTAATACATTATCAAGCCCCATCACTGCATCTGCAATAATAATCGTGCGAATAGCTGCCCACATCGTTGCGCCTGACTGAACGTCATGTTTTTTCTCTTCAACTAAGAGCTTATACGCCATCCAAATTAGGACTAAGCCCCCAGCTAAAAGTAACCCGGGAATTCTTAAGAGCCAGACGACTACCAAGGTTGCGGCAGCTCTAATCACAACTGCCCCGACTGTGCCCCAGGCAATCACAGCTTTTTGATTTTTCGGTGGCAAATTTCTGGCCGCCAGACCAATAACAATGGCGTTATCTCCGGCCAGGACCAGATCGATGATAATAATTGAGAACAAAGCAGACAAGAATTCCAATTAAACCACTCCTCTTCAAATTAATTACCTAGCTAATCTAAACGACCTCATAAATACATAATGTAGGTTAAATATAATTTCTCATTTTTTAATGAAAAAAATCACTACTGTTAAATCGAATGCCCCGTAGTATATAAAAAGACCTTTACCATTAATGGTAAAGGTCTTGCAACAACATGTTCGTTGCCTACAAAGCCGAGGGCAAACCCTGAGCTGACGACTTTGTAGTAAAGCTACTCCCCTTGAACATTTTATTTTGATAATACAGCATGAATGGTGTTGAGTCAATAAGCAGTGCAAGCTAGATTCGACAAACGTCGAAAGTCGGGAAGTACCAGTCCCCTCCTCGGGTCTTTGACACTTGCATTAAAAGAGAAATCCCTACAAGCCTTGAAAACAGGGCTTTTTTTATTGATAATCTGTCAAATTTGTCCTGGATAGTAGTGCGTAATGTTGCGTAATGTGGTATAATGTAAGGGATTGGAGGGATCCCTTATCATGAGGCTGAGCGTATCAAAGTCCAAAAATGCCATCTCGCTTTATGTCATACAATCTGTTTATGAGAACGGTAGGCGTTCTACTAAAGTTGTTGAGAAGTTAGGTACGATTGCCGAGTTACAAAAGAAACTAAATGGGCATGACCCCATTGAATGGGCCAAGTCATACATCGAGGAGCTTAATAAAAAAGAAAAAGAGCAGTCGCGTGAAATCATAGTCAAATATTCACCTTCTAAAGTAATTTCTAAAGACCATCAGCACCTGTTTAACGGCGGTTATCTTTTTCTGCAGCAGGTCTATCATGAACTTAATCTCCATAAGGTTTCTGCTGAGATATCAAAAAGACATAAGTTTTCCTTTGATCTGAATGCTATTTTGTCACGGCTCCTATACGGACGGATCCTTTTCCCTTCCTCCAAGCTCTCTACATATCTGCATTCCTCAAGGTTCATTGAGCAACCCGGTTTTGAACTACAGCATGTTTATAGGGCGCTTGAGGTCATTTCTAAGGAAATGGATTTTATACAGTCTTCTCTTTACCACAACAGTCTTAGGATCTCTAAAAGAAATACAAGCATCCTCTATTATGACTGCACTAATTATTTCTTTGAGATCGAACAGGAGGACGGCCTTAAACAGTATGGTGCCTCAAAAGAACACCGGCCTAACCCCATCATTCAAATGGGTCTGTTCATGGATGGGGACGGCATTCCCCTTGCTTTTAGCTTAAATAGTGGCAATACTAATGAGCAAGTAACACTTAAACCTCTGGAAGAAAAAATTCTTACCGATTTTAAACTTTCTAAATTTGTTGTTTGCACGGACGCCGGCCTGGCTTCCGTGAGGAATAGAAAATTTAACGACGAGGGCCAGCGAGCATTTATCACAACCCAATCGATTAAAAAACTGAAAAAACATTTAAGGGAATGGGCACTCGATCCAGAGGGTTGGCATCTTACGGATCATGATAAAACTTACGATATCACTAAACTTGATGAAGAAAGCTGCTGGGACAAATACTTTTACAAAGAACGCTGGATTAAAGAAGGTGATCTGGAACAAAAGCTCATTGTCACTTATTCCGTTAAGTACAAAAATTACCAACGTCAAATTCGCAACTCGCAAATCGAACGCGCTCAAAAGGTAATCGATACTAATCCCACCAAAATCTCAAAGAATAATCAGAATGACTATAAACGCTTCATCAAGAAAACCAGTTGCACATCTGACGGCGAAGTAGCAAGCAATGAAATTTATGCACTAAACACCGAATCTATTTCTGCCGAAGAGGTCTATGATGGATTTTATGCCGTTTGCACGAACCTTGAAGGCTGTGCGCAGGAGATTATCCGGATTAATCAACAGCGCTGGGAGATTGAAGAATGCTTCCGGATTATGAAAAGCGAATTCAGAGCGCGACCCGTATATTTGAGTCGCGAAGATAGAATTAAGGCCCATTTTACTACCTGCTTCATTTCGCTTATTATCTACCGATTACTGGAAAAGAAACTGAATAGTAAATTTACCTGCAGTGAGATCATTAACGGGCTAAGGGACATGAATTTCTACAAGGTCAAGGATGAGGGATATATACCCGTTTATACGAGAACCGATTTTACCGATGCCTTACATGGAACTTTTGGCTTCAGAACTGACTACGAGATAATAAAAAATAAACAGATGAAAAATATTTTTCGTGCGACAAAAGGATAGAAAATATTACTCACTTTTTTAAATCGCAAAAAAGCTTGGAAGTGCCGTGGGTACAACGTTTCCAAGCTTTTTGTAATCTTTAACTGTCAAAGATGAGATAATACAGCATGAATGGTGTTGAGTCAATAAGCAGTGCAAGCTAGATTCGACAAACGTCGAAAGTCGGGAAGTACCAGTCCCCTCCTCTTTTTGGGAGTAAAAGGAAGAAGCATGTAGGCGGTAAGTTCGTTTCCGGCGGGGAAATATGCTAAAATAGATATAAGTGAGGAGTCTTTAGTAAGTAAGGGAGGCGTCTGAGTTTTGCGCTATGCCCAAGTGTTCGTTGATGTAGCAAATCGGCGCTTGGATCAAATATATACATACATCATACCCGCGCACCTGGAGATAAACCCGGGGGCTAGGGTTTTAGTCCCTTTGCAAAAGCGCGTGGTTCAGGGAATAGTGGTAAAGATCACTGCAGAATTGCCGTCAGACTTACCGCCTGAACTTGAATCTTCCAAGCTGCGTCCGGTGGCGGCTGTGCTTGAGGGTCAGCCGGTGCCACCTGACCTCATTGAGCTGGCTCTCTGGCTGGCTGAGACTACAATCTGCCCTGTTGCCCAAAGCTTACATACGGTCTGGCCTGTGCTCAAAGGGAAGGCAGAGGAATGGGTGATTCCTTTAATAACTGCCGCTGATCCGGATTTGCAAGCAATGGAGATTTTTGATCTGGAATTGTACCAGGCTATGACAGTACTGCTCAGGGCCCGGCGCAAAGCCTTGCCTCTTTCTCTTTTATCTAAGCGCACAGGGATTGACCGCGCCCGGTTTGCCGACATGCTCAGGAGGGGTTGGGTAAAAACAGAATTTCGGTTTACATCGAACTGGAGACCTGGGCCCACACGGGAATTCGAGACGGAGCAGGGGAAAACTTTTGTCGCTAACGTTAGTAATGCGGATATATTATTTTCAGGTTCAGATGCAGAAGACCGGTTTGGGACAAGGGATTCTTCTGGCTCAGGGGCAAAAGGTGCTTTCACGTTAACTGACGAACAACAGGAAGCCTTAAAAAAAATAACTGCCGGGCTCGCTACCGGTTCTTTTCAAACTCTCCTGTTGCATGGGGTTACAGGGAGCGGAAAAACGGAAGTGTACCGGGCTGCGATCGCGCAAGTGCTAAGAGAAGGCGGGGATGCTATTCTTTTAGTGCCGGAGATTTCTCTGACTTCCCAGATCGCGGATTATTTCATTAAGGAATTCCCATCTGAGCTTATCATCCTGCACTCCGGACTCAACGCAGGGGCAAAGGCCAAAGCCTGGGAAGAAATCCTGGCTGGGACAAAGCGTCTGGTCATCGGCGCGCGCTCGGCGGTATTTGCCCCGCTGGCAAACTTGCGTCTGATTATCCTGGATGAGGAGCATGACGGCGCATATAAGCAAGGAGAGAATCCTAAATATCATGCGCGTGAGGTCGCGCGCAAGAGGATGGAGCGAAAAGGTGGCGTGGTAGTGCTTGGCAGCGCTACTCCGTCCCTGGAAGCATATGCAGCCGCCCGCAGCGGTAAAATCCAGCTCGTGACCATGCTGGCGCGGGTAGGGCAAAGGCCATTGCCTCCGGTCAAGGTCATTGATATGAGGGAGGAGTTGGCCCAAGGAAACAGGAGTATTTTCTCTCTCTATCTGCAAAGCGCTTTGCGGCAGAGACTTGAGCGCGGGGAACAGGCGATGCTCTTTCTCAACCGCCGCGGCTACTCCACGTTCGTAGTCTGCCGGGAGTGCGGGCATGTGGCCCGCTGCCCTTCGTGTGACGTAGCTTTGACTTATCACAGCCAGGGGCAGATGATGCGCTGCCATTACTGCAACCACGAAGAAGGTGTCCCCCACCGCTGTCCCCAGTGTGGCAGCCGCTACATCCGCTTTTTCGGGCAGGGCACCCAGCGAGTGGAGGAGGAATTAGCAGCCATTTTGCCTGAAGCCCCAGTCTTAAGGATGGATTATGACAGTACGCGGACACCAGAGTCTTATCGCGTAATCCTGGAACGTTTTCGGCGGCAGGAAGCATCTATTCTAGTTGGAACCCAGATGATTGCGAAAGGGCTGGATTTTCCCAATGTGACGCTGGTGGGTGTCATAACTGCGGATCAGACATTGAATATGCCGGATTTCCGGTCGCGGGAAAGAACGTTTCAGCTCCTTACCCAAGTGGCAGGGAGGGCAGGCCGTGCGCATAAGGAAGGTGAAGTAGTGATCCAGACCTATGCCCCAACCGACCTGGCGATCGTGCGGGCCTCAAGCCATGATTTTACCTCTTTTTTCTGGGAAGAGATTAATTACCGCCGCGAGCGGGGGTATCCTCCATTTACCCATGTCATTCGGGTGCTGCTGCAGCATGAGAAAGAAGAGAGAGTTGTGCGGGCGGCCCATGAACTTGCCTTAAGCCTGCAGAGGGGAATGGGTGACACGCCTGCCGGGAATAATGGATTGGATATCCTGGGACCGGCGCCGGCCGTCTTGCCCAAGCTTAAGAATGAGTACCGTTGGCAGGTTTCTGTTAAAGGGAAGGACCGGGACAGTTTGCGTGCTTTTCTCCATCGCGGGGTGCAAGACTATACGCAGAACCCTGCCAGTAGCGGAATCGCTCTAAATATTGAGGTTGACCCTCTTTCAGGGTAAGGTAGTGTATATAAGGTTAAAGTGTATATAAGGTTAATATGTGTAAAGATATTAAACATAGAGGTTATTTTTGGCCTAAACTTAGATCTATAAAGCAAGAGGAGGGAACGGAACTTTGGCGGTATATAAAATTGTAGAAATAGGCACACCGGTTTTGCGTGAGAAGGCGCTTGAAGTAAAAGAGGTAACTCCCAATATTAAAAAGTTACTCGACAATATGCGCGACACCATGTACGCTGCTGACGGAGTAGGCTTGGCTGCGCCGCAAATTGGAGTGTCAAAACGAGTAATCGTGGTCGACGCGGGAGACGGTCCGCTAGAGCTGATCAACCCGGTTATCTTGGAAAAGCAGGGGGAAGAGACTGATGCTGAAGGGTGTTTAAGCATTCCGGGCGTAACCGGGGATGTCACCAGGGCAGCCCAGGTGCGGGTGCAAGGGTTAAATCGCGAGGGAATAATGACCGAGATAAAAGGAGAAGGACTCCTGGCCCGGGTGCTGCAGCACGAAATCGACCATCTTGAAGGTGTCTTATTCGTGGATGTTGCGTCCAAGACTTATAAGAGTCGATAAGATTGGGTTGGATTGAACAGAATAAGGTATTTGGGGTTCATAGGGGGAATTCAATGAGAGTGGTTTTTATGGGAACGCCGGATTTCGCCGTTCCTTCTTTGCAAGCACTCCTCGAAGGTGGGCATGAGGTGGCGGCGGTATTCACCCAGCCGGATAGGCCTGCCGGACGGGGCAAACAGTTAAAACTAAGTCCGGTCAAAGTCTTTGCCTTAGAGGCCGGGATTAAGGTACGTCAGCCATACAAGATTAAAGATCCTATAGCTGTGGCCAAACTAAAGGAGCTTAATCCGGACTGCATTGTGGTTGTCGCTTACGGCCAGATTCTTTCCCGCGCGATCTTGGACATACCCCGGTTTGGCTGCATCAACGTCCATGCCTCTTTGCTCCCGCACTACCGGGGAGCAGCACCGATTCACTGGGCGGTCATGAACGGGGATTCTGTGACCGGGGTTACAACGATGCTGATGGATGAAGGGCTGGACACCGGGGACATACTATTGCAAAGAGAATACGCAATTGAGCCGGATGAGACGACCGGGGAAGTGCACGATGCCTTAGCCGAGATGGGCGGCAGGCTTTTGCTGATGACGTTGGATGCTTTGGCTGGACGTGCTGTTACTCCGCGTCCTCAGGGCGATGATTCTAACTATGCTGCCCTGCTGACGCGGGAACACGAACAGATCGTCTGGGAGCGTTCCGCCTGGGAAGTCCATAACCAAATCCGCGGTCTAAATCCTTGGCCCGGAGCATATACAAATTTTCAAGGAGAAGGGCTAAAAATCTGGCACAGCAGGGTAATCCCTCAGAACTACGACACAAAAATCCAAGTTCAGGCAACACCGGTATCCGAGGCTGGCTCGCTGACTGAGGCTCAACCGGAAGAAGCTGCTCAACCTGGACAAATTATTGGTATAGAGCCGGACGGGATTTTGGTACAGACTGGGCACGGAATTCTCAAACTCCTCGAAGTCCAGCCTGCCGGCAAGCGCCCCATGTCCGCGCGCGATTTCTTCAACGGCAGACGCGCCAGCATCGGAGAGGTCTTTAGATAGTTTTTTAAGAACGGAGGATGCTAATGTTCGGTTATCCTTTCTTTGATTCTACAATGGTACTTTTGATTCCGGCAATTTTACTGTCTATCTACGCCCAGATGAAAATTTCTTCCGCTTATAGGCGTTATTCAGAGGTGCCCTCCCGCTCCGGCCTGACCGGGTCACAGGCAGCCCGTGCCATCCTGCACGAGAATGGGCTTTATGATGTTCAAGTAGAACCCATTGGCGGCCGCCTTTCTGACCATTATGACCCACGCACCCGGGTCGTGCGCCTGAGTGAAGATGTCTACCACGGCAACTCTCTGGCTTCAATCGCAGTTGCGGCTCATGAGACAGGGCATGCCCTGCAGCATGCCACCGGGTATTTTCCGCTCCAACTGCGGTCTTCGTTCGTGCCTGTGGCCAATTTCGGCAGCAGTCTGGGCCCGATTTTGATTTTAGTTGGCTTATTTATGCCGTCTTTCGATTTTCTGTTACAATTAGGGATTTATGCTTTTGCGCTGGCGGTCGTTTTCCAAATTATTACTTTACCCGTTGAATATAATGCCAGCGGTCGCGCCCTGGCTCTCCTTCAGGACGGAAGTATGCTGGCCGGGGATGAAGTGCGGGGGGCGCGCAAAGTGCTTAATGCTGCTGCGCTTACCTATGTAGCGGCAGCTTTAGCGGCAGTGCTGCAATTGGCCCGCTTTATCTTAATTACCCAGGGCCGGAGCCGGGATGAATAATCCTTCACCACGGCAGGCTGCTGCCGGGATTCTGACCCAGGTGGAAGCAGAGAAAGCATACGCTAACCTGTTATTGCAAAACAGGCTGGCTCATTATCCTGAGGCTCGTGACCGTCAGTTTATCACCATGCTGGTTAACGGCGTGCTCAAGCACCGTCTGACCTTAGACTTCGCCCTGCGCTTACATCTCTCCAAGCCTCTCTCCAGCCTGCCCCATCAAGTTCGTTCAATATTAAGGATCGGTGCCTGGCAGGTTCTCTTCATGGAGAAAACACCCACGGCGGTGGCCGTAAATGAAGCGGTCGAGCTGACCAAGGGCAGCCAGCACAAGTTCTCCGCTTTAGTGAACAGCGTTCTGCGGCAGGTCAGTGCCCGGGGCTGGGATTTGCCGTGGCCTGACCCTAAGAGGGAGCCTGTGCGCTATCTGTCTGTGCGCTATTCCCATCCGGAATGGCTGGTGCGCCGCTGGTGGAAGCGCTGGGGCTTTGACGAGACCCAAGCGCTGTGCCAGGCCGATAACGAGCCGGCGCCGACGTGGATCCGCACGAATACCTTAAAGGTTTCCCGGCTGGAACTCGAGCAACGCCTGGAAGAAGAAGGGGTTAAGACTGAATTAGGGGCGCGTGTGCCTGAAAGCTTGATTATCCGGGAATTTGGAGCGGTGGAAAAACTGCAGAGCTTCCAGGAAGGGTTGTTTACGGTCCAGGATGAGAGTTCGCAGTTAGTGGCTCATGTCCTCTCCCCTGTGCCTGGGGAGCACGTGCTTGATGCCTGCAGCGCTCCCGGCGGGAAAACTACTCACTTGGCACAGCTGATGGATAACAAAGGATTAATTCTGGCGTTTGACGTCCATTCCCATAAACTTAACTTAATCGAAGGCCTGGCCGACCGGCTGGGTGTCAGTATTATCGAGCCGCATCTGGGGGATGCGCGCGCCCTGCCGGGGGTGAAACCTCTGAGTCAGGAGCGGGTGTTAGTAGATGCCCCTTGTTCCGGTCTGGGCGTGATCAGACGCAAAGCGGATTTACGCTGGCAGAAGGAAGATCAGGATTTGCAGGAGCTGCCGGTTCTACAACTGGCCATCCTGGAAAAAGCAGCAGAGTGTGTGGCCCTCGGTGGAGAACTCCTCTATTCCACCTGCACGGTGGAGCCGGAGGAAAACTTCGAAGTGGCCAAATCTTTTCGCCAGGCTCATCCAGAGTTCGAGCCGGTGGATTTAAGAGAGGGTCTCCCTTTTATCCTCACAGAAGAGCAAGACGCCCGCCAGGCAGCCAAGGGGATGCTCCAACTGCTGCCACACCGCCATGGAATGGACGGGTTTTTCTTAGCTAAATTCCGGCGCACGCAAGTTTAGCACGCGCGAATTAGGTGAATACTATGAAAAGATTGGAATTACGCGCCCTCGCAGAGGAAGAGTTAACTGAAGTTTCCATCGGCCTCGGACTGAAAAGGTTCCGGGCCGGCCAGCTATTCCAGTGGGTTCAGGGAAAAGCAGTGCAAACCTGGGACGAGATGAAAAACATCCCTGCTCAGGAGCGTTTGCAGCTTGCGGAAAGTTTAGACTTTCACCCTTTGGAACGAGTGCGGGAGCAACGGTCTCAGGACGGCACGCGCAAATATTTATTCCGCCTGCATGATGGGGAAACGATCGAGTGTGTCCTTATGGATTATGAACGGAGGCATGCCCGCGATCGGCGCACGGTCTGTGTCTCAACTCAGGTAGGGTGTGCGGTGGGCTGCGCTTTTTGCGCCACCGGCCTCGGAGGGTTCAGGCGCAACTTGTCGGTCGGGGAAATCGTAGGTCAGGTGCTCGACATTGTCTGTCACCTGCGCCGGGAAGACCCGGAATTTAACATCACCAATGTCGTCTTTATGGGTATGGGAGAACCCCTGCTCAACTACGACAACCTCTTACAAGCTATCGCCCTCTTAAATCATCCCAAAGGGCAAAATATCGGGATGCGTCGCATGACCATCTCGACCAGCGGGGTCGCCCCCAAAATTCGGGACTTGGCTCGCGCTAACCCGCAAGTAGGGTTGGCGGTGTCTCTCCATGCGGCCAGTGATGAGCTTCGGGATGCCTTAGTGCCGATGAACCGCCGCTACCCGCTTAAGGAGCTCTTGGGAGCCTGCCGTGAGTATTCAGAACTTACCAACCGCCGTATTACCTTTGAGGTCGCGTTGACCGAAGACACGGCTACGCGGGCACATGCGGAAAAATTGGCCGCTCTGCTTAAAGGACAGCTGGGGCACGTTAATTTAATTCCGGTGAATCCGGTGGCGGAAGCGGGAATGAAGCGCCCTCTGCAGTCGGAGTTAAAGACTTTTGCCGAATTGTTGGAAGGAAACGGAATTACCGTAACCGTGCGTGAGGAAAGGGGTACGGATATTGACGCAGCTTGTGGTCAACTTCGTCGACAGTGGGAGGGTGAATCATAGCTTATGAGTCTGTTGGCACGGTTTGAAGAGGTTGCCGAGCGCTTGTTCACCGGTCCGTTCAAAAAGAATATCAGTCGGCTTCAGCCTGTGGAAATAGCCAAGGAATTGGTAAAAGCCATGTTTAAACATAAGCAAGTCAGCGTCTCACGGGTGTATGTGCCCAATGTTTACCGCGTCTTTCTTCATTCGGGAGACTGGGGGCCTTTAGCCAGCTTCGGAGATGCTTTCCTAATTGAACTCTCGAAATATGTTTATAAAGAGGGGGAGCGCTCAGGGTTCACCTTTCTGACTAAGCCGGCGATTGAACTCCATGCTGATGATACAGTGAAAGCGCGGGAAATGTTTATTGAAGTCGATTTTGACGATTCTGTCGACATGAAGTGGGATGATGATGCGGACGAGGCCGCAGATGAATCGAATTGGCCGGAAAGGACGAATGTTTTGAAGAATCCGGTCAAGACAAACTTTCAGCTTGCAGAGGACAGCGGCAGGAATTCAGACTACTTTCTCGAAATTATTGAAGGATCGGATGCAGGAAAGATTTTCCCGCTGGCTCGGGGTACGCTCTACATAGGCAGGCATGCCCAGTGCGAACTGATGTTGTCTGACCCGGAGGTGTCCCGCCGCCATGTGACGCTTACCCAGGGGGAACAGGGGTGGATGCTTGACGATCTCGGGAGCACAAATGGCACTTGGGTCAACAGCCAAAGGATTACCCTGGAAGCGGTGGCACCGGGGGACCGCATCCAGATCGGACAGACAGTCATGATGATTAAGCGCAGAACTGCTTGAAGGTGGTTTTATGCAAATTATTTCAGTAATCGGGCGGCTTGTATTTGTTGCCCTAATTTATCTTTTTCTTTTTAGAGTGTTGACGGCGCTGCTGGCAGACCTCCAGGTCAAAGGCTTTTTTAGCCGCCCGGAGCGGGAGTTTGGCCGCCTTGAAGTACTTACCGGCGCGGAGAACTTGCCGCGGGGGAAAACTTTTCGCGTTGACAGCAAAGGGATCCGCATCGGACGCGGGAAAAACAATGACATCGTAATTCCCGACCATTTTGCTTCAATCGATCATGCCTATTTTCGCCAGTACAAAGGGAAGAGTTTCGTCGAAGATTTGGGCAGCACCAATGGAACTTGGGTGAACGGGGAGCGCATTAATTCTCCGGTGCAGCTCGTTGTAGGAGACTATGTGAAAATTGGAAGTATTACTTTCCAATATTCGAGGTGGCAACATGAGAATTCTTAGTTTCAGCGAAACAGGGTATGTGCGCAAAAATAATGAAGATGCCTACCTAGCCTTGTCAGAATACGGTCTCTATGCAGTTGCGGACGGCATGGGTGGGCATTTGGCCGGGGAGGTGGCCGCACGCACCGCTCTTAAAGAACTGGAACGCATGGTTCCTGAACTTGCCGATCTTGGTGAAGAAGAGGTGGAACCATGGATCAAGGCAGCTCTGATCCGGGCCAATGAGGTGGTGTATGAATCCTCCAGCCGTTTGCCGGAGACTGAAGGGATGGGTACCACTTTAACCGTGCTTTTTGTGCGCGGTTCCTTCGCTGTTATCGCTCATGTGGGGGATAGCAGGGCGTATCTGTGGCGGAGTGAGGAACTTAAGCGCCTTACTGATGATCACTCCCTGGTAGGGGAACTGGTACGACTGGGGCAGATTTCTGCCGAAGAAGCGGAAAAACATCCGCGCCGCCATGTCCTGATTCGGGCGATCGGAGCGGCCGAAGATATTCAGGTCGACTGCCTCAGCCTGGAAGCAAAGCCTAATGATGTCTTTCTTCTATGCACTGATGGTTTTTCCAGTGTCTTAGCTGAAGAGGAAATCGGGCAGGAGTTTGTAGAAGATAGTTCGTGGGAGGAACACTTGGAGAATTTGAGGCAATTAGTATTGGAGCGGGGAGCGCCGGATAATTTTACGGCTCTCTGCTGCATCGTGGAGTGATTTTATGTATCGATTGACACTCCGGATAATTATCCTGGCCATTCTCTGGGTTGGCCTCGGAATTCTCAAACTCGAGGGTAAAGTCAACCCCGACATTCTGTGGCAGGCGGGAATTTTTTCGTTTTTGCTGGTGGTCGGCAGTTTACTCGAGTACCTGCTGCACTACCGCGGGGATCCTTTTATTCTCCCCGCTGTTGAAGGCATTCTCGCGCTCGGGCTCGTGTTCCTAGTGAGAATCAGTCCGGAAACAGCCTTGCGCCAATTTCTATGGGCTAATTTAGGCTTGTTCGTCTTTTATGGAATGGTCTGGGTTTTGCGCGATTACCGGCGCCTGAGCCATCTTACCTATTTGTGGGGATTGGCGGCTGTCGGGCTCCTGCTCCTTACTCTTCTACTCGGGGTGACCAAAGGCGGCGCTACCAGTTGGCTTCAAATAGGAGGTCTAACCGTCGAACCGGAGGAATTAGTAAAGGTTGTTGCCCTCCTCTTCCTCGCTTCGTATCTGGGAGAGCACAAGGAACTTCTCAGTATCGGCACGGTCCAGGTGGGGCGCTTTTCTGTGCCTGACATCCGGACATTAGGACCGTTCGTGGTCATGGCCGGAATCTCCTTGGGGCTTTTGGCTGCGCAGAAGAGTCTGGGCACGGCTTTGGTCTTTTATACCCTCTTTGCCTTGCTCATTTACGTTGTGACTGAGAGACCCCTGTATCTGGGACTTTCTCTCCCTATTCTTGTGCTTACAGGCTCTTTAGGATACTTTTTGTTTGGGCATGTGCAACGCCGGGTTGCTGTCTGGCTTGACCCCTGGCAGGACGTATCCGGTAACGGGTTCCAGATTGCTCAGTCGTTGTTTGCGATTGGTGGGGGTCAGGTTTTGGGTACGGGTTTAGGAAATGGCATCGGGGCGTTTACAGTGCCCTCTGTCAGTACGGATTTTATTTTTGCCGTGATCGCCGAAGAACTGGGGTTTGCCGGGGCGATGGCTCTCTTGAGTCTGTTCTTGGTGGTAGTCATGCGTGCCTTTGTGATCAGTCTCGGTGCCAGGGACCAATTTGGACAGATTCTGGCTGCTGGAATTGGAATTTTGATTGCCACAGAGACCCTGATTATTCTCTTGGGGGTAACCAAGCTCTTGCCTTTGACCGGAATTCCGCTCCCTTGGGTCAGTTATGGCGGGAGTTCACTTTTAACTCATTTTCTGCTTCTAGGGCTATTGGCCAACATTTCTGAGACAGCGGCCGTCGGCGCACCGCGCTCTCCGAGGAGGGAGTATGCTGCATGATGAGAGGTTTGCGCCAAGTGGCCTTGGGATTTGCCTTGAGCTTCATCTTGCTCAGCTTAGGTCTGGTTTACTGGCAGGTAGTTAAGTCGGATGCCCTCTTGCATAATCCTGCTAACCGCCGTTTGGTAATGATGGAAGGCAGGGTGCAAAGGGGAGGAATTTTCGATAGAAATGGCGAAGTATTAGCGCAAACTAAAAAGAATAACGGAAAATCTGAGCGCATTTACCCCAAGGGGGAGACTTTTGAACCTTTGCTCGGGTATGCAACGGTCACCCACGGGTCAACTGGCCTTGAAGCGGGCCTGGCAGACTGGCTTTTGGGCATCAAGAGCGCAACACCCACGCAGGAATTGCAGCATACGTTTGACCTCCCCCGTGCGGGAGATGATGTGGTTCTTACCCTGGATTCCCGTCTGCAGCAAACTGCCTATGAAGGACTTAAGGGCAAGGTCGGGGCCGCGGTGGCCCTCGACCCGCGCACGGGGGCGGTGCTGGCTCTGGTAAGCCAGCCGAGTTTCAACCCCAATAAGTTAGAAGAAGATTGGAGTGCAATCTCCAAGAGCAAAAACGGCCCCCTGCTTAACCATGCTTTTGCCCTATTTCCGCCGGGGTCGGCTATGAAAGTTGTGACCTCGGCAGCTCTCCTGCGCTCTAGTCTGAATGTTACAGATCTTTATAATTGCACCGGTTCCACGGTCATCAACGGTCAGGTTATCCGGGAACAGAACGACCGGGCGCATGGCTGGGTTAACTTCAACATGGCCTTGGCTGATTCCTGCAACACCTATTTTGCTACATATGGTGTGCAAGCCGGGGAAGAAAAATTTCTGGCGGCTGCCAAGGGATTCGGCTTCGGGCAGCAGATCCCGTTTGAACTGTATATTCCGCCCAGCCAGATAACGAACGCAGCAAGCGTGCCGAAACGGCTTGACCGCAACGTGCTGGCTGCCAGTACGTTTGGTCAGGGTGAGGTTTTGGTAAGCCCGTTTCACATGGCCTTAATTACCTCAGGGATAGCCAACGGAGGAGTAATCATGGCTCCACACCTAGTGGAGAGGGTCTTGGACAGCGAGCAGAACATCTTGTATAAAAATCAGGCGCGCCCGTGGCTGACCGCCTTGTCCCGCGAGGAAGCGGACAAAGTTACAAGCGCGATGATTACCGCTGTTAATGACGGTACGGCCGTTCCCGGGGCTCTGCCCAATGTGCAGGTAGCGGCTAAGACCGGGTCAGCGGAACCGGGCGGGGATGTTTCCACTCATGCCTGGTACATTGCTTTTGCTCCGGCGGACAAGCCCCGCATCGCTGTGGCGGTGTTAGTGGAACATGGGGGCACCGGAGGAGGAGCAGCAGCTCCAATAGCCCAGGCTATGATCGCGCAAGCATTATCAGAAGGCAGGTGATAGAGGTGAGTAAAGTATTTGGCGGCCGTTACGAAGTTCTGGAACAAATCGGCACCGGTGGCATGGCAGTGGTCTATAAAGCGAAGGACGTGCTGCTTAACCGGATTGTCACGATCAAAGTTTTACGTGAGCAATTCGGGAGTGACGAGGAATTCCTGCGCCGTTTCCGGCGTGAAGCCCAGTCTGCAGCCAGCCTGTCCCATTCTAATATCGTTTCAATTTATGATGTTGGCAAAGATGGGGATATTGAGTATATCGTGATGGAATATATTGAGGGGCGCAATCTGAAAGAAATCATCCGCAATTATGCTCCTCTGTCCCCAGAGCAGGCAATTCTCATTGCCAAACAAATAGGGGAAGCAATTCACCATGCTCATGAGCATCACATCATTCATCGTGATATTAAGCCCCAGAATATTCTGGTTACAGCGGAAGGCAAAGTTAAGGTAACGGATTTCGGGATTGCCCGGGCAGTATCGTCGGCCACGGTTACGCATACCGGAAATATCGTGGGTTCAGTTCATTATTTATCTCCGGAACAGGCCAAAGGGGTTCAGACTAATGAGCAATCTGACATTTACTCTTTGGGTATTATTCTCTATGAACTGGTAACGGGTAAAGTCCCATATGACGGTGAGACTCCGATCGCTATCGCCTTAAAGCACCTACAGGAGGAAGCTGTTCCTCCGAGTAAACTTAATCCGCGCATCGGGCAAGAACTTGAAAATGTAATTATGCGGGCAGTGGCCAAATCTCCTGACACCCGTTATCCTACAGCAAGGGAACTGCTCAAGGATCTCGATCGGGTCCAAGCCGGATTACCGGTAGAGTGGTCTAAGCCCAAAGAGATTTATGATATTGGTGCCACGATCGTGCACAAATCTTTAAGCAAGGAAATTGCGGAAGCTTCCAAAGCTGACACACCGCGCCCGAAGAAAAAATGGAATAAGCGCTGGATTTGGGCAGTTGTGCTGGGGGCTGTGCTCATCCTCTTGGGCGGCACAGGACTGTGGGCCCGCAACTATGTGGTGGGGGCGAGTACGACGGTGCCTCCTCTGGAAGGCTTGAACGTGCCCGATGCAGGCAAGGCCCTGCAAGCTGCTAAGCTCGTGCTAGCTCCTAATCCTGCCGAAGAGTTTAATGATAAGATGGAAAAAGGTAAGGTTATTCGGCAGATTCCGGCTTCAGGCTCAAGTCTGAAAGAGGGCAAGGAAGTAACGGTCGTTGTGAGCAAGGGCCCGGACATGGCAGTGTTCCCCGACCTTATTAACCCGCCTGTATCTAAAGACAACGCACTCACTAACCTGCAAAATTTTGGCTTTACGGCTGAGCCGACGATTGAAACCCGTCCAGGCCTGGATATTCCTGAGGGGATGGTGGTGGAACAGGATCCTGCGCCTAAAACACCGTGGGCGAAAAGCGGGCCAATTCACCTGGTCGTTAGCGGAGGTCCGCTCTTGCAGACGATTAGCATGCCCAATGTCGTGGGCGTGGGTGCCGCTGAGGCGCGCAAGATTTTGCAGGATAACAAGCTCAACGACGTAGTGGTTAACAGCGAGCCGTCCAACACGTATCCGCGTGATGTGGTGATCAGCACTACGCCTAAGGCTAATGAATCCGTACAGCAGGGAAGCCAGGTGACAATGGTGATTTCGGGAGGCCCGGGTCCAATGGCGCGCGAGCTTGATCAGAGGATGCTCCTCGCAAATCTGCTGCATGCAGTGCCCAATGACGGCAAGACGCATAACGTAGCCATCAAGATTAATGATTCCCGGGGCCAAGTCGAAGTCTGGCAAGGAAGCTACCAAGTCGGGATGACCGAGGGAGTTCCTGATGGAGTACGCTACTATCCGCCGGCAGTTATGCAAATACTAGTAGACGGAACGATCGAATATGAAGACAAAGTGAGTTAATTTGGGATGGGTAAACATGATTGAGGGAATCTTGCTCAAAGGGTATGGTGGGTTTTATTATGTGTACGCGGAAGGCCGGGTATGGGAGTGTTCCCTGCGCGGTCGCTTTCGTATTCGGGATCAGGAATTCTTTCCAGGCGACCGGGTAATAATTCTACCTGCAACAGATACTAAAGCAGCAAAGGATAATAAAGCTGTGATTGAAAAAGTAAAGGAACGGTGCAACTCACTCGTGCGCCCGTCTATTGCCAATGTCGACCAAGCTTTCCTAGTCTTTGCCTTGACTTCGCCTGAGCCGGATCTCAATCTTCTCGACCGTCTCTTAATCCAGGTTGCGGAGGCCGGAGTAAGTCCGGTCATTGTATTTACCAAGCTTGATCTATGGGAAAAGGGTGCAGCAACTCAAGAAGACATTGTTGAGGTATACAAGAAAATAGGGTATACGGTTCATGCCGTTTCAAACAAATTAAAGCGCGGAATTCCTGAGGTTATCACGGAATTAGCAGGAAAGATCACCGTGCTCGCCGGTCCGTCCGGTGTGGGCAAGTCGAGCTTGCTTAATGCGTTCGCGCCTGGACTATCTCTGAAAACGGGGGAAGTGAGCCGTAAATTAGCACGCGGGCGCCATACTACCAGGCATGTGGAGCTGATGCTGGCGGGCGGAGGCTTAGTTGCCGATACGCCGGGCTTTTCCGTGCTTAATCTTCCTTCCATGAAGAGGGAGGAACTTACGCACTTTTTCCCGGAATTCGGACCTTTTCTGGGGCGATGCCGCTTTAAGAGCTGCCTGCACAACCAAGAACCGGACTGTGCGGTCAAAGAGGCCTTGGCCCAGGGAGAAATCCCTGCTTCACGTTATGAACATTATCAGGTTTTTTTACAGGAAGTAATCGCTGCCGAGAGGAGATACTAACTTGATTGCACCTTCGATATTGTCCGCTGATTTTGCCCGCCTGGGCGAGCAGGTGCGCCTCATTGAGGACGCAGGGGCGCAAGTTCTGCATATTGATGTGATGGATGGGCATTTTGTTCCTAACTTGACTTTCGGTCCGGCTTTAGTTAAGGCATTGCGCCCGCATTCTCGCATGCGTTTTGACGTGCACCTTATGATTGAGGAGCCGGAGCGCTATGTCAGCGAATTTGCGGCAGCGGGAGCTGACCATTTGACAGTGCACTGGGAAGCGACCCATCATGCTCACCGTCTAATTCAGCAGATTAAAGGCCTGGGGGTTACAGCCGGGCTTGCGCTGAATCCCGCCACGCCAGCGGACATGCTAACTCATGTCTTAGAGAATCTTGACATGGTATTGCTTATGAGTGTGAACCCTGGCTTTGGGGGACAGGAATTTATCAAGGCAGTCCTGCCCAAGATAGAAGCTGTGCGCCTCCAACTGGAGGTGCAGAACCCATCGTGCCAGATTGAAGTTGATGGTGGGATCCATAGCGGCACCGCTCCCGCTGTCATCAGAGCGGGAGCGGACATTCTGGTTGCGGGGGCGGCCGTCTTTGGTGCCCCTGATCCGGCGCAGGCTTACCGCGAGTTAGAGAGACTCAGTTAATCTACTAGGAGTCAGGAGTCAGGAGCCAGAATAAGAGAACCGGGGTAAACATTTGAGGACTCACTGGTATGGCAGAAGACGTAATTGTTCGTGACTACTGACTACTGAATTCTGAATTCTGGACAGGAGAGTAAATCTATCGAATCAGGATTTGAGGAGAGAGGCTTTGTGAAAATTGCGGTGATAGCCGGCGGGGAGTGGGATGCCGCTTGGGGTAAGGGGCAACTGCAAGAGGTTGATTTTCTCGTGTGTGCCGACAGCGGCGGGGATGCGGCTTTGGCAGCCGGGCGTCTGCCTGATTTGCTTATTGGGGACCTGGACTCTATCTCTGAAGCAGGCCTGAGTGAGATCCGACGCTCCGGAGTTAAGATAGAACAATATCCCCAGGCGAAAGATGAGACGGATTTGGAATTGGCTCTCAAGGACGCCATAACGAAAGCCCGAGCGGCCGGGGAGAAAGATATTCTCCTGTACGGAGCCAGTGGAGGACGCATTGACCATTTTTTGGGTAATGTGGCCTTAATGCTTAAGGCCGCCTTCCAAGGCTTGCGCCTCATACTCAAGGACCCGCAGCATGAGGTCTGGGTCTTGCATGGAAAACAGCGCATTCAGGGAGCGGTAGGACAGGAAATTTCCCTGATTGCCTTAACTGAAAAAGCAATTGTTCGTACAGAGGGATTAGCCTACCCTTTGAATGCCGAGTTACTATGGCAGTATTCCCCAAGGGGCATAAGCAATGTTTTTCTCGGCGAAGAAGCCACTGTGGAAGTCAGTGAAGGATATGTGCTTGTCGTGCAATTAGTTGCCTAATACCACACCGGTTGCCGCTCTTTTATCAAGTGCTGGAACGCCGTCCGGCCACGTTTTTGTGCAACTGTTCCAAGCCGCGTCTCGGTCAAACCTTGGTGTTGCTGGGAGAAAAAGAAATAGCAGAACTGATCGCATCTGCCATTTTTGTAATGAACACTATCAGTTTTCAGAAGAGGAACTGAAGGACTTATTACTTAAGTAAGCTTGAAACTTGCTCGATTAACGTCTCGATTTTTATGGGTTTGCTTAAGATGTTTTTGACTCCAAGAGCCTCATAGTGTGGGATGTACTGAGATTCTAGGTAGCCGGAGATTACAAGCACGGGGATTTTCTGCATCTCAGGCACCTGTTCGAGGATGGAGTAACCGTGCATGTCTGGGAGGCGGTGATCAAGGATGAGAAGATCAGGATCAAAACTTGCGATCTCTTGAACAGCTGTGGACCCGCTGGCGTATTCGTGAATTTCAGCCTTCATGGGTTCGAGAGCATTTTTGTACAGTTCACGAATCGCCGGAAAATCTTCTACTATGGCAATTTTCCTCATTGCTACACCTCCCACTAATCTTAATTATAGATAATTCGAGTTTCTTTAACAAGATTCCTGCAGAGGATATAGACAAAGAATGTCGCAATATCTAAAAGTTGGTCGTTAATTGGTGAAAAAGAAAAAAAGCCCGGCTAATACCGAGCTTTTCGTTCTGCTAATTAAACAGCGCGCTGAACTTTGCCTGACCGCAAGCATCTGGTGCAAACTCTGATCCGGGTGGGAGTACCGTTCACCAGGGCGCGCACTCTTTGCAAGTTAGGTTGCCAAGTCCGCTTTGTCCTAATATGGGAGTGGCTGACTTGCATCCCGGTGGAAACTCCTTTGCCGCATACAGCACAAATATTAGCCATACTCTACGCCTCCTTTGCACCCGAAATGACACTTATGTATTTTATCAAAAGATCCTGACCTTGGCAAGGTTTTGTCATTTATTTTTTGTCCATAATTTTTCTTGTTTTTACGTCCTCGAATATCAGGAATATTTTTGAACAGGCTTAATGGCTTCTTAACGGTGATTCTCTTTATAAAAACATAAAATCTTAAGATTTTCGTGGTTTTTTCTTTGAATAATACCAATTTACTTGATAGAATGTGGATGGACAATCGCAAGCGGGGAGGTTCCGTGGAATGGGCAAGGAAATCAATAACAATTTGGGGAAAATAGATATTTCCGAGGAAGTAATCGCCACGATTGCAGGGGCTGCTGCAATTGAATGTTATGGCTTGGTGGGGATGGCTTCTCAAAAGAAAATTACAGACGGGGTTGCTGATTTATTAGGACGGGAAAACCTGGCCAAAGGAGTTCAGGTTTCTATCCAGGAGGATGTAGTCGTCATTGACCTTTATATTATTGTCGGGTATGGAGTAAGAATTTCTGAAGTTGCGAGCAATGTGATGGAACGGGTGCGCTATACCACCGAGAACTTTACGGGTCTAAAGGTCAGCCAGGTTAATGTCAACGTGCAGGGAGTGCGTATCCTGGACTAGGACATATTCGAAACAAGAGTAGGAGGATTAGTTTGATACCAGGTACGGACTCGGGTAACAGCATAAACGGACAACAATGGAAGCACATGGTTGCCGGCGGGGCCAGAGCTTTGGAGCAAAGGAAGCAGGAAGTAGATGCTCTGAATGTATTTCCCGTGCCCGATGGGGATACAGGAACCAACATGTTCCTGACGATTCAGTCTGCAGCCCGCGATGCGGAGCAGACGGCGGGGGATTCTGTGTCCGAGGTAGCGGCTGCTGTTTCTATGGGTTCTTTAATGGGGGCCCGGGGTAATTCAGGGGTAATCCTGTCCCAGCTTTTGCGCGGTATCGCCAAAGGAGTTGAAGGCCTGAAGACTGTGACTTCCGGTGAATTGGCCCAGGCCTTGCAAACAGGAGTGGATACGGCGTATAAAGCAGTGATGAGGCCGGTCGAAGGTACGATTCTAACGGTATCCCGGGAGACTGCACGCGCAGCCCTCGCTAAGGCCAAACATGGCGGTACTCCGCTAGAGACTTTAACAGAAGGTTATCGTAAAGGTCAGGAGGCCTTAGCCAAAACGCCGGAACTCCTGCCGGCTTTGAAACAGGCAGGAGTGGTTGATGCCGGCGGGCAGGGGTTTCTGATTATTTTAGGCGGCTGGATTGCAGTGCTCGAAGGCAAGGCTCCTCAGCCAGAAAGTTTTGCTGCGGCAGCGGCAGTTCAGGGCATTGTCCGAGTTGAAAATCTGGAATATCCTTACTGTACTGAATTTCTGGTTAAGGGCAGTGATATAAATCCCAAGCAAATACGTCAGGATTTGATGGACAGGGGAGACAGCCTGCTCGTTGTTGGGACTCCGGAAGTGGTTAAGATTCACATTCATGTCAAAAACCCGGGTCAGATTTTGGATTATGCCTTGCGCTGGGGTGCGCTCCATGAGGTGGAGATCCATAATATGCTGGCTCAGAACGAAGCGATGGCTCACGCTCAGAAGGAACCGCCGTCGGCTGCGGAAAGTGCGGCCACACCGGAGCCTGACAAAGAAAACGGGGTTGTGGCCGTCACTATGGGGGATGGGATTACAGAGATATTCAAGAGCCTGGGCGTGGATGAAGTGGTTTTTGGCGGCCAGACCATGAATCCGAGCACGGAAGATCTGGCCGAGGCTGTTAGGAAAGTTAAAGCGAAAAACATCTTCATCCTTCCAAACAATGGAAATATTATGCTTGCAGCCCGCCAAGTGCGGGAAGTCGTGAAAGAACGTGAAGTCAGTGTAATTTCGAGCAAATCTATTCCACAGGGAATTGCAGCCTTAATCAACTTTGATCCTGAAGGGGAAGTTGAAAACAATCTGATGGCGATGGAAAACGGGTTGGCGGCGGTTAAATCCGGGGAAGTGACCTATGCGGTCAGAGATTCACAGTGGGACAGTCTTGAGATTAAGGCCGGAGATGTCCTGGGTTTGGTGGAAGACAAAATCGTAGCTACCGGAACAAGTCTGATGGCAGTAGCCCAGGCGACTTTAGAAAAAATGGAGTGGCGGACGCGGGATTTGGTTACTATATTTTATGGACAAGAAGTTGAACCCCAGGAAGTACAACGCTTGCAGGATTGGCTGCGGCGCGAAAGTTCCGGCGTGGAAGTTGAAGTCCATTCGGGTGGTCAGCCCCTCTATTACTACATTTTTGGCGTAGAGTAGTCTTCATGCCCTCCGGATCGACCGGAGGGTTTTGTCTAAGGAGGAAGCCAGGAAGCATGGGAAAGGCTAATGTATTTGACCTGCTCGGGCCCATTATGGTAGGACCTTCAAGTTCCCATACCGCTGGAGCCGTGCGTTTAGGTGCCATGGCCCGCAAGATTTTTAACGGGAAGTTGGCCCAGGCGCACATTCTTTTGCACGGGTCGTTTGCGGAAACGGGCAAAGGGCACGGGACAAACCTCGCCCTGGTGGCGGGGCTTTTGCAGATGAAGCCGGATGATGAACGGATTAGCCGGGCATTAGAACTTGCCGAAGAGTATGGACTCAAAGTGAGCTTCGCTAAGACAGATTTAGGGGATGTTCATCCGAATACGGTGAAGTTTATGCTCCAGAGCCCTGAAGGCCGCCAGATGGAGATTACCGGGTCTTCAATCGGAGGTGGGAGAATCGTAATCACGGAAATCGACCAGTTTGTGGTCGAGATTCCGGGGGATTATCACACCTTGGTACTCTTGCACCAAGATTTGCCCGGGGTAGTGGCTCAAGCCACTAATCTGCTGGCTACTGCGCAAATTAATATTGCCCAGATGCGGGTTTCACGTGAGAAAAAGGGGGCTCAGGCCCTGACAGTTGTGGAAACTGACCAGGCGATTGAACCGGCTGCCCTGGCATTAATGAGGAAATTGCCGAGTGTTTTCCAGGCTATGGCTATTGAACCGTTGGAATAAGGAGGAATCCTGATGCTCGCGTATGAAGACCTGGTGCATCAAGCGGAAAAGAAAAACCTTAAAATCGGCCAGGTCGTAATCCTGGATCAAAGCGAACAGTTGGAACAAACGGAAGCAGAACTGCGTCGGCGAATGGCTGAGAATCTGCAGGTGATGCGGGATTCGGTAAGGATAGGGCTCACGGGGGAGCGCAAGTCCCTTTCCGGAATGGTAGGGGGAGATGCGGCCAAGGTTGAGGCCCGACGTGCCCGCGGAGAAAGCCTGGTAGGAGATACTGTAACTAAGGCGATCGCGCGCGCGCTGGCGGTATCTGAAGTGAATGCGAGCATGGGTAAGATTGTGGCAGCCCCGACCGCGGGCTCGAGCGGTGTGCTGCCGGCAGTGCTCCTTACTGTGGAAGAAGTTTACCAGGCAGCGGAAGATGATGTCATAACCGCTCTTTTTACTGCAGCAGGCTTAGGAGTAGTTATAGCAGACAGGGCCAATGTTTCCGGAGCAGAAGGCGGGTGTCAGGCAGAAATAGGTTCGGCCACGGCGATGGCAGCGGCCGCAGCGGTGGAATTGGCCGGGGGGACTCCGCGCGCAGGCGCGTATGCGGCAGCAATTGCCCTCAAATCAATGCTCGGGCTGGTGTGTGATCCTGTGGCCGGGCTGGTTGAAGTGCCGTGTGTCAAACGTAACGCAACCGGGGCTACGTTGGCCTTGGCGGCGGCAGAAATGGCTTTGGCCGGGGTCAAGAGTGCCATTCCGCTGGATGAGGTTATCGACACCATGGAGGCAGTTGGGCGGCAAATGCCCTGTGCCCTAAGGGAAACTGCCCAGGGAGGCCTGGCTATTACCCCCACTGGTAGAAGGGTGCATGCGGATTTTCTCTAAAGCCTGTTGGGCGGCTGTCCGATACAACTGTTTTCCGGTAGTGGCTAACTTGCTATGATTACATAATATGGAGGCTCTTAAGAGGTTCTGATGAAGGCTGAGGAATTAATCTTTAATAACTTAAAGAAAGCCCTGCGGGCTGAGGAAAGACACGGTTTTAGCAATACCGGTGCGCTCGGGGGCTTTTCTTCGTTCCTGCAGGGGTTAGCAGCTAGGCTGGAACAGCTCTCCCTGGACGGGGACTGGGAAGTGCTGCGCCGGATTGCTGAAGTTTACCAGGCTTCGGCACCGGGTGCACGGCGAAAACTAATTACTGAACTGAGCTCTTACATCGAAAAATGGGAAGACCATTTAAGCAGTGAAGCCTTTGCACCAAAAAACCGTAATACTGTCCCCAATTCAGATAATAACCTGGCAGACAATAACTTGCGCTATGTCAAAGGGGTTGGGCCGGAAAGAGTGAAACAACTGGCTAAGCTCGGGATCACTACCCTACCGGAGCTTTTTCTTCATTTTCCCCGCCGCTATGAAGACAGAAGGCCCAGGCCTATACCTGACCTCAAAGATGGGGATTATGCCACAGTAATCGGCACGGTAACAGCCGCTCAGATCAGTCAGGGCAAAATCAAGGTCATTAAGCTCAGCCTCGAACAAGAGGGGAGAATAATCTATGCAGTCTGGTTTAACCAAACATACATCCTTAAGCAATACCCGCCCGGTACAGCCCTGGCGGTAAGCGGAAAAGTGCGCTGGAACTATAAAGTTCCGGAAATTATGGTCAGTGACAGCGAGAAGGTAGAAGGGGGTGTAAGTCCTGCCGCCATCCTCCCAGTTTATCCGGAAACGGCCAAGCTTTCCTCCAAAGTCTTGCGCAACCTGATCCACGGTCAGCTTGCTAAGGTTAAGGAGTGTTTTCCTGAGTATCTGTCACCCGAGCTGGGCGAGGGCTGGATGGCGCGGGATGCGGCCTATCGCGAAATGCATTTTCCCTCAAGCTTTCCTTCCCTGGGCAAGGCCCGCGACCGTTTGGTTTGGGAAGAAATTCTCTTTCTCCAGCTGGCGGTTGCACGCCTGCGCCAAACTCCGCGTGCATTTAAGAGCCCGGTGCTGACAGGCGGAGATGAATTGGTGCAAGGATTTCGGGCCAGCCTTCCATATGAGCTTACTAAGGCCCAAGAGCGGGTGATCAGCGAAATCTTCCGGGATATGGCCCAGCCTAGGGGAATGACGCGTCTGGTCCAGGGTGATGTCGGTTCAGGCAAGACAGTGGTAGCGATGGCAGCCTTGCTCAAAGCGGCAGGCTGTGGCTACCAAGGGGCAATGATGGCCCCTACAGAAGTGTTGGCGTGGCAGCACTATCAGTCCTTAACAGAGGCTTTTGCCCCTTTGGGAATCACGGTCGTTTCCCTGCTGGGCAGCCACAACCGGGCCGAACGGGAAGAGAACCTGGCGTGCATTGCAGAGGGACGGGCTCAGATTGTGGTTGGAACTCATGCTCTAATCCAGGAAAGTGTCGTATTTCATTCCTTGGGCTTGGCGGTTACGGATGAACAGCATCGTTTCGGGGTACGCCAGCGCTCCCTGTTGCAGGAAAAAGGGTCCTATCCCCACGTGTTGGTCATGACAGCCACTCCCATTCCAAGGACACTCGCCTTAACTTTATACGGAGATTTGCAGATATCAGTAGTAGATGAGATGCCTGCAGGGCGCAAACCGATTATCACCCGCAAGCTCTCAGAACGGGCGCGGCCGAGTATGGAAAAGTTTTTAGCGCAAGAAATGGAGCGCGGGTGTCAGGTTTATGTTGTTTGCCCTTTGGTCGCGGAATCCGAAGTCCTTGACTTAGTCTCTGCGACTGAGCAAGCCCAGGATCTTAAAGCCAAGTTCCCGAACAGGCGCGTGGAACTCTTGCATGGACGGATGAAAGGTTCGGAGAAAGAAGAGATTATGCGGGATTTTCAGGCCGGGCAGATTGACATCTTGGTTTCAACCACTGTAATCGAGGTAGGGGTCAATGTCCCTAACGCCACGGTAATGGTCATTGAGAGAGCGGAACGCTTCGGCCTCGCTCAGTTGCACCAGCTACGGGGCCGGGTCGGCCGCGGCACAGAACAGTCATACTGTATTCTTATGACTGAATCCCCCCGCAGTAAGCGCTTAGACATCCTGTGCCAGAGTCAGGACGGTTTCAAAATTGCCGAGGAAGATCTGAAACTGCGCGGACCGGGAGAACTTTTGGGAACAAGGCAGCACGGACTGACAGAACTTAGACTGGCAGACCTGGCGCATGATGGCAGGCTGGTCGAGCAGGCTTATATGACAGCCCAAAAAGTGCTCGCCCAGCCGGAGAATTATCCTGCAGTGTGGCGGGAAATGGAGCGCTTCCATGATCCGCGCAAGGCCGGGATTCATTAAAAAACTTTCCTTGTCAGGAATTTATTTGCGGGGATAAAAAAGGCTCTTTGTTTGATACTATCTTTAGAAATATGAGATAAAACTTACGGGCAGCGATGAAGGACTGGCCCGCGAGGCGCACAAGGCGCAGACAGCGCAGAATGCGTAAACAGAGGAGGTGTAAGCAAGTGGCTGACAATAATAAGACGCAAATTAAGCTCACACCTGAACTGGAGAAGTTTAAGTATGAGGTGGCACAGGAAATAGGGATTGCTAACCGCAAGCACAAAAAGTTCCCTAACACTTAAGGAAAGATTTTCAGCTTACAATGTGGAAACTAACCCTTAAGAAAAGGGAACGTAAGCCTTGATACAGGCGATTTGCGGAAAGTGAATTACGAAGCGAAAGAAGCGGGAGAGATCCAGCTTCTTTCGCTGTTATTGGAGATACCGTTCATACTCTTCCCGGTCAATCCCTGGGTGCAGGCTTATGCCCAAAGCGCCGGCAATAATTCTGGCAGTCGTTTGGATTAAAGTGTCAATTTCTTTCGGGGTTACCATTAAGTTTTCATTATAGGGAGAGAGGACCTCATTCATAATAGTATGCACTGCCTGGGGGTTAAGCCCTTTATAAAGCTTATAGAGGCTGGGACTGCTTTTAAGTTGCTCCATTAAAGCATCAAGAGTATTGCTCGCTATGACTGCGGCGTTAACAACTGTCGGAATTCCGATCGCCACTACCTTGCAGCCTATGGATTCTTCATTAATCCCAAGACGACGGTTGCCCACTCCTGATCCAGGATGAATTCCGGTATCAGCCAATTGGATGCTGGTGCCGATCCTATCCAGTGATCCCGCTGCCAGGGAATCAATCGCGATGACCAGATCAGGTTTTACGTGTTCCACAATGCCACGGATAATTTCCGCTGTTTCAATTCCGGTTATTCCCAAAACACCCGGTGCAATCGCACTTACTTTGCGCAGCTTACCCTGCAATTCTTCCGGGGAATACCGAAATAGATGTCTGGTCACAAGGCTTTTATCAACCACCTGGGGTCCAAGGGCATCCGGGGTAGCGTTCCAGTTGCCGAGGCCAACGAGCAGAATACTGGCCTCTTCCGTCAATTTCATTAGTTCCACAAGTTTCCGGGCCAGGATCTCCGTTATTTCCTCATGAACCAGATAATTGTTCTGGCGAACTTCAGGGGCATCGATTGTTATGTACTGCCCGCGTGGGCGGCCCATTTCTTTAACCCCTTCGTCTGTTTCAATGGTAATAGTGGTCACCAAGGCATGCTCAAAATGCTCTTCATCCATGCGGACGCCGGGAATTTCCTCCCCGACTTCACCCCGCAAAATCTCGTGCGCTTCAACGACCAAATCTAAGGATACATTAAACTCGCGAAAAAACTCTGATTTTTTCATTTTACATATTCCCTCCTTGGCTGGAAAAAAGGTCACTGGCCCGCGGACCAGTGACCAGAGAGGAGAAACATAAGGAAGAACTGGATGGGGGAAAGGCATCATAAAAAAGATTGCCTGCTCGTTTAGTATTAAACACCTTTCGTAAAGATATACAATTTTTCAAGGCTAAGTTTCAAAAAACCGGGAGCACAGCTTAAATGGATTTTTTGTGATATACTGGGTAAAAGTGCTTGAGGAGGAGAGAGACGTGAGTCGAAATTCTTTGTTTGATAGGGTTGCCGCTGATTATGACAGCTGGTATAGAAGTGAATTAGGGCAAGCTGTAGATCAGGTGGAAAGGGAAGGAATCGATAATGCATTCACTCCTCCAGGATCCAATATACTTGAAGTCGGGTGCGGAACCGGGAATTATACGCTCAGTTTGGCTGGGAGAGGTTATATCCTGAGCGCGCTCGATGTTTCCGGGCAAATGCTGGCTGTGGCGCGAGCTAAAGCTAAAGAGGCTGGACGGGATGTTAACTGGATACAGGCAGATGTCAGGAAGGTCTTGCCCAAACTGGGGGAGTATCACGGAATTCTCTCTGTCACTGCGTTTGAGTTCATCCACAAGCCTCAGGAAGTGTTGGCTGATTTATATAAGCATCTTCTCCCCGGGGGATGTCTTGTCATTGGAATAATAGCCGCGAACAGCCCGTGGAGCGACCTTTATCGGCATGCAGCAGCGGATAACCCTGAATCTGTGTTTGCCCAGGCTAGCTTTTACAGTGAAGCTGATATTCAGAGTTGGGATGTTGGCGCAAGTCCGGTGATCAGCAAAGCACTCTATTTTCCGCCGACTGTTTCCGGTCTGGCCGAAGCCCTTAAGTTGGAACGGGCACAAATGGGGGCACCGGGTTTTTTGGTGGCGAAATGGGTCAGATAATCTGATATAATATAGCTAGGGTTACTATTTAGGTATACAGAATTCAGTAGTCAGAATTCAGAATTCAGAATGCCTGAGAATAAGCTTCCCCTCCTGACTCCTGTCTCCTGAGTAGTTACCATCCAGGAGGATAAACATATGCGGATCATTGCGGGAGATATGCGCGGTCGCCGTTTGCGAACCCCGGAAGGGAATGTTACCCGTCCCACGGCTGATAAAGTTAAAGGAGCAATCTTTAATATTTTGAGGAATAAAGTAGCAGGTGCCAGAGTGCTTGATTTATTTGCCGGCACCGGTAACCTTTCCTTTGAAGCGCTTTCCCGCCATGCAGCTTCCGCTGTCATGGTCGAAAATAACGAGAAAGCTCTCCGGATTATTAGGGAAAACATGATCCTCGCCGGGATAGAAGAGTGTGTTGAGCTGATGGCGATGGACGCTTTTCGTTACCTGCGCGCATATCCTGATCAAATCTTTGATCTTATTTTTCTCGACCCTCCGTATCAGCACGGCTTAGTGGTGCGTGCGGTACGAGAATTAGCTCAGCCCTGCCGTTTAAGCCCTGACGGGGTAATCGTCGCGGAAACCGCTAAAGATGAGGAGTTAGAAGATATTCCGCCCGAGTTTGGGCTGCGCAAGACGGGAGAGTATGGAGACACCAAGGTTTGGTACTTGCAGCGCAATATTTTAGGCAGCCGATAACTTCGAGTAACTAAGTATCATGGTAAAGATTATAGTGGAATTATTGAGTGAAGGAGAGGATGAATATGGAAAGTGATGTTCTTAGCCTCTTAGATGAACTGGAGGAAATCGTTGACCGCGGCACGAAGATTCCGATGACGGGGAAGGTACTGGTTGATGACACGGTCATCTTTGAGCTCCTGGATAAAGTGCGGGCAGCCTTGCCGGAGGAAATGCAAAACGCTAAATGGGTTTTGGCTGAAAGACAGCGCATCCTGACTGAAGCGGAAACAGAAGCGCAAAAGATGGTGGAACAGGGCAAAAACTACGTGGAAAAAATGGCGGAAGAAAATGAAGTGGTAAAACAAGCACAAGGATATGCCGAGGATATTGCCAGGCAGGCCCAAGCTTTTGCCCGGGAGGTGAAAGTGGGCGCAATCCAGTACGCGGACGAACTCTTGCAGAAAGCTGAAGTGAGTCTCTATGACACCATCCAGGCACTGCACCGCAACCGGGAAGAACTGCAGTCAGTAAAAGAAGAGCGCCGCAAACCTGCGGCTAACGAGTAATACTTAAACCCGCCGCATTGCCCTCGCAAATAAAGATAAACAGAGCATCCCAGCGAGGATAAGCACAAACCACTCAAGGGAGTACCAGCTCATCAGCCAAAAATCGCGGGTGGTAAAGGAAGCGGGAACTGCAGTCTGGGCCGGAATGTCAACCAATTTGAGCAAGAACTGGCTTAAGATCAAGGCAAATAATCCTTGCAGGGTTCGGCCGATAACAAAGGGAGAGAAGCGCAAGTCAGTAAGGCTCGTAAAACTCATAACCTGGAAAAAGACTGAGAGCCCGCCCCAGCCCATTACAAAAGCCAGAGCGGCGATTTGTTGGTTCAAGTTTGGAAAGGCACTGATTGCGCTCCTGCAGCCTATGGTCGTTTCTAATAATCCTTCTAAAAGTGCTTTTACCCCTGCTGCCGGCACAAAAGTGCCTAAGAGCGGCTCCAGGAGAAAGGCCAGGATATCGGTGACATGCCAAACGCTCAGAAGGTGGATAATAACAGAGAAGAAAACGATGAATCCCCCTACCGTTAAGATCGTTTTTCCGCTTTGCGTAATGGCATCACCGATTACCTGGCCGAGAGGGCGAGCGTCTTCCTCCTGGGCTTTTTTCATTTCTTGCCAGGCGCGGCTTAGTGTTATTTGCTGTCCTTGGGGTCTGGACACGTCTTGAGGGCGGTAGAAACGAAAGATTAAACCAACGATTAAATTAGCCGAGTATACAGAGCCAGCCAAAACTGCTCCTAAAACCGGTTGTCCTAGCATTCCTGCAGCGACCGCTCCCAGCATAAAGCCAGGGCTGGGATTACTGGTGAAAGCGAGTAGGCGCTCTCCTTCTTCCCTGGTAATTTCCCCACGCTGACGCAGACGCGCCGTCAGGATCGCGCCCATGGGCATACCTGAGGTGTGGGCCATAGCTAAGACGAAGGAGGCCTTGCCCGGAAGGCGAAAGAGTGGCCTCATCAGGGGTTCAAGCAATACTCCCAGGAAGTGGACAAAACCCTGTCCCATCAACAGTTCAGACAGGATGAAAAAGGGAAAAAGCGCAGGAAGGACAAAGCGCCACCAGAGGGAGAGACCTGTGGTGGCAGCGGTTACAACTTCCTGCGGATAATAAAACATGGCAAAGGCCAAGAAAAAAAGTACAAGTGCACGTACTGCGGACATGCTCACCCTCCGAATCCTGGTAGGTTAATCACATAAGATGTATATGGAAACATCGTTAAAGCTAGACCTCACGCAGTTGAAGAGAAGGATGGTTTGGTTTTAGCTGATTGTTCATGAGAAGATAGAGCTTAGGTTAGTGAAAACTCGCAGAGAGGTGAAGAAAATGGGAGGCAAAACTGGGTTGGTGCTGGGAGCCGGGGGGGCCCGCGGGTTTGCCCATTTGGGAGTCTTACAGGTTCTGCGGGAAGAGAAGATAAATTTCGATTTTGTCGCCGGCTGCAGTGCAGGCGCTATTTTTGGGGCGGTGTGGGCGGCGGGCTTAGATCTGTACCGAGTGGAACGGCTGCTCACTTATCCCGGGTTTACCAAGAAATTATTTGACCTCTCAATGTCGCGGGAGGGTTTGGTCAAAGGGGATAAAATCTTGGAAGTAATGCGCCTGCTGCTGAAAGACGCTGTTTTTGCCGAATTGCAAGTCCCGTTCGCAGTGATTGCCACCGATATTGAAAACGGAGAAATGGTGCTTTTCCGGGAAGGGAGTGTGGCGCACGCTGTCCGGGCCAGCATCTCGATTCCCGGATTCTTTAAGCCTTACCGCTATCAGGGGCGGCTGCTGGTAGATGGTGCAGTCACGAACAGGCTGCCTCTCGATGTCGCCAAAGAAATGGGAGCGGACAAAATCCTGGCTGTAGATGTCAAAAGAGGGCTGACAAGCAAACTGACAAGCGCAGTGGACATCTTGCAGCAGTCAGTTGAGATTTTGGAGGAAGAAGTATTCCGCTGCCGCTCCCTTGGTGCTGATTTTCTCCTGCAGCCGGAAGTGGCGCATATTGGCAGCCTCCAGTTTGACCGGGCGCAGGAGGCGATTGAGATCGGGAGGCAGGCTGCTTTGGCTAAATCTTCTGAAATTCGGCGAATTCTTGCGTAAATCATTGAAAATCAAAGAAATTATGCTACACTCAATAAGGAACAAGGAGGGATAGCAGATTTTATTTCGAGCTTGAGGGACAGAATAAATACATACTACGATAAAACACTAATATTGTGAGAGATTAAACACGAATCTCAAAGCGGCTAAGGGAGTTGTAAACGAGTTGAAGATCCTAGTAATTAATTGTGGCAGTTCTTCGTTGAAATATCAGTTACTGGACATGGACACACATAATCCCCTGGCCAAAGGGCTGGTGGAGCGAATCGGCTTGCCGGGGGCAGCTCTTACCCACTGTACCGCCGCCATAGGAAAAAAAGTCATCGAGGTAGATATCCCAGATCACAAGGTGGGTATAAGTTTAGTGCTGGAGGCCTTGGTGCATCCTGAGTACGGCGTGATCACAGGGCTTGAAGAAATTGCGGCTGTTGGGCACCGAGTGGTTCACGGCGGGGAAAGGTTTTCCAAGTCGGTCATAGTGGAGGAAGAGGTCTTGGAGGGGTTGCGGGAGTGCATAGAGCTAGCTCCCTTGCACAACCCGCCAAACATCGCCGGGATTGAGGCCTGTCAAAAACTAATGCCGAAAGTCCCGCAAGTCGTAGTTTTCGACACAGCCTTTCACCAGACTATGCCTCCTTATGCCTATTTATACGGGTTACCCTATGAGCTTTATGAAAAGTATAAAATCCGCAAATATGGGTTTCACGGGACTTCGCATAAATATGTGAGCCAGCGGGCCGCCAAACTTCTGCGCAAGCCGCTGACAGAGCTGAAGCTGATCAGCTGCCACCTGGGCAATGGGTCTTCCATTACCGCGATTAAAGGCGGGAAATCAATAGAGACCTCAATGGGCTTTACTCCCCTTGAAGGGCTGATGATGGGGACGCGTTCAGGAGACTTAGATCCGGCAATTGTAGCCTTCATTATGGAAAAGGAGAAACTCAGCTCTGAGGAAATAAACGACTTCCTCAATAAAAAGTGCGGAGTGCTCGGGGTTTCCGGAGTCAGCAGTGACTTTAGGGATATCGAGGATGCCGCTGCCGAGGGCAATTATCGCGCCCAACTCGCGCTCCAGATTTTTGCCCATGATGTTAAGAAATACATTGGCGCTTATGCTGCGGTTCTCAATGGTGTGGACGCAGTCATCTTTACGGCCGGCCTAGGGGAGAATTCAGGAAGCATGCGCGCGGATATTTGCAACAATCTTGATATTTTCGGAATTCTCCTCGACCCGGAAAAGAATAAGATCAGAGGGGAAGAAGTAGATATTTCCGCTGCTGCTGCAACTTGCCGCGTACTCGTCATACCGACTAATGAGGAACTGATGATTGCGCTGGATACTAAAGCACTTATCAAAGTAATCGAATGATTTACTGTCAAAGAGTTTTCCTTGACAAAGAAAAATGTGCCAACTATAATAGTCTATGTGTATCGAGGTGGTGTCTATGAAAGTCAGTGTAGCCCAGCTTCTGCGTGATGAAGGGTCAAGCGCAAATTATGATTTGCTGGAGGAATTTCCTCCCCTTCAATTTGATGGTGATGATCTCACTTTTGAATCCCCGGTACATGTTACACTTAGGGTAAGTAATACGGGCAAGGAACTGCTGGCAAACGGCAGGGTTCAAACCCGGGTGCGGGCGCACTGCAGCCGCTGCCTGGAAGAGATGGGTTATCCGCTTGACCTCGAATACGAGGATGAGTGGGTTTCAGCTGCCAAAGCCACAGATGATCAGCTTGAGAATGCGTTGCTGTTTGAGAAAGATCAAATAGAACTTAAAGAGCGGATCCTGGAGCAGATTGTTTTGGTTCTGCCGATGAAGTTCGTTTGTAAGCCTGAATGTAAGGGTCTGTGCTCCCACTGCGGGACTAACCTTAATCAGGCGAAGTGCAGCTGCGGCGAGGAGAATATTGATCCGCGCCTGGCACAGCTGGCCAAGTGGCACCCGGCCGAGTGACTGGGATTAAGATAGGAAATTAAAGGGGGTGTAAATATGGGTGTTGCTCAACATCGTCAATCTAAATCCAGAGTGCGCAAGCGGAGGGCTATGTGGAAACTGACTGCGCCAAACCACATCGAATGCCCCCAATGCCATAAACCGAAACTTTCCCATCATGTATGCCCCTCATGCGGTTACTACGATGGCAAAGAAGTTGTTAAAGTAGGGGAATAATCTATTGACGCGGACGCTGTGGCCGCGAACGAGCCTAAAGAGCCTTCAAAAGAGGGCTCTTTATTCTTTTGTCTCTCTTGAAATCTCTCACGCTATCCTTTATAATTGTGACCAGGTCACAAGAAAGATTAGGAAATTGGTGATGTGATTGACCCGCTATCGCAAACAGGAACGGCGTGATGCATTGAAATCTGCTCTCTCCCACAACCCTTTCCTCACGGATGAGGAATTGGCGCAGCGCTTCGGGGTGAGTGTTTCTACGATCAGGCTTGACCGCGGCAAGTTAGATATCCCTGAGGTGCGCCTGCGCACCCTGGCCGTTGCCCATGAGTCCATCAGCACCTTGAAAGCCTTGGGGCAGCAAGAGATTATCGGCAGTTTGCTTGAATTAAGAATTGGAGAGTATGCCCGCTCAGAGCTTATCATTGATGAAAGCATGGTTTTGGCGAAAGCCAGAGTTGCCAGAGGACATCACCTTTTTGCCCAGGTAAACTCGCTCGCGATTGCTGTAGTAGATGCTGAGGTTGCCGTAACCGGGAGCACCCGCCTCAAGTTCGTGCGTCCGGTGCGTCTGGGGGAAAGAGTCGTGGCGGAAGGACATGTTATAAAGCGCAAAGACAATAAATATTGGGTTGAAGTAGTTGCCGAGGTTGGGGAGGAGCAAGTCCTTAAAGGGAGACTGGTAGTGTTCGCTTTTGCTGGGAGCATAAGGAGGGAGTGAGAGCATGAGGATTGCCTTGGATGCCATGGGCGGCGACTATGCGCCCGGGGAAATCATCAAAGGGGCTGTGAAAGCGGCCCAGGCTTATCCCAGGATGGAGATTATCCTAGTGGGGCAAAGCGCAAGGATTAATCCCTTACTATCGAATATACTTAAGAATATTTCTGTGCTGGAAGCATCAGAAGTTATCGGCATGGATGAACACCCGGCTCAGGCCGTGCGTAAGAAAAAAGATTCTTCAATTGTGGTTGCGACCCGTCTGGTAAAAGAGAAAAAAGCTGACGCTGTCGTTAGTGCCGGCAGCACCGGGGCGCAAATGGCGAGTGCACTGCTTGGACTGGGGAGAGTAAAAGGGGTGGAACGACCGGGTATCGCGACGGTCTTGCCGACTCTCGCTGGGGGCAAGCTAGTTCTGGATGTTGGTGCCAATCCGGACGCCAAACCGGAACATCTGCTGCAATATGCCCAGATGGGAAGCATTTATGCCCACCATATTATGGGGATTGAAAATCCCCGCATTGCCCTGCTTAATATCGGAACGGAAGAGAGTAAAGGGAATGAGCTGACTCAGCACGCCTACCCGCTATTACAAGCATCCAGCTTGAACTTTAGCGGGAATATTGAAGGCCGCGATGTTCCGTACGGGCGGGCGGATGTGGTTGTATGCGATGGCTTTGTGGGGAATGTCGTGCTTAAAACAGCTGAGGGATTGGCTGGGGCGCTGTTTGAACTTATTAAAGATAAAATTACATCCACACCTGTGAGGAAACTGGGAGCGCTGGCGGTAAAACCCGGTCTTAAGGAAATAGCCAGCATGATGGATTATGCGGAGTATGGAGGCTCTCCTCTGCTCGGGGTTAATGGAATTAGCATTGTCTGTCACGGCAGTTCCAAAGAAAAAGCTATCTTTAATGCTATCAGGGTGGCAGGGGAATGTGCAGAGGCCGGATTAACCGAACTTATCGCGCAAGAAATGACGGCTCAGACCCAAGACTTAAGTTAATAACGTCAAGAGAAAAGAGGGTGTATTTAATGCGTCAAGTAGGAATTGTGGGAACGGGGTCATATGTTCCGGAAAATGTTTTGACTAACTTTGATATGGAAAAAATGGTGGATACGAATGACGAATGGATTGTAACCCGGACAGGAATAAAGGAAAGGCATATCGCCGACAAGGAGACTCCTGTGTCTGAGTTGTGCTATCAGGCAGCAGTACGGGCTTTGGAGGATGCCAAGGTGTCCCCGGAAGATCTGGACTTGGTAATTGTAATGACAGTTACTCCGGACCATCTCTTCCCAGCTACCGCGTGCCTGGTGGCAGACCGCTTAGGGGCTAAACGGGCAGCTGCCTTCGATTTGGAGGCGGGGTGCAGCGGCTTCCTGTACGGAGTAACAGTGGGCAGCCAGTTTATTGCCACAGGCATGTATAATAATGTTTTAGTCATTGGGGCGGAGACGCTGAGCAAGCTGTTAAACTGGGAAGATAGAGCAACCTGTATTCTCTTTGGCGATGGAGCAGGGGCTGCGGTACTCAAGCCGGTTGAAGACGGATACGGTTTCTTAAGCTATGAACTGGGAGCAGACGGCTCAGGCGGGCCTCTTCTGATCGTGCCGGCCGGCGGGTCTAAGCAGCCTCCTGCGCCTGAGACAATTGCCAATAAGCTGCACACCATTCACATGGCCGGCAGTGAGACGTTTAAGTTTGCCGTGCGGACGATGGGGGAAGCCTCAATTCGGGTTTTGACAAAAGCCGGCCTGACCAGGGAAGATGTAGACTTCCTGGTGCCGCACCAAGCGAACATTCGCATCATTGATGCAGCCATGAAGCGTTTAGGAATCGGCCAGGACAAGGTGGTAGTAAACCTGGATCGTTATGGCAATATGTCTGCCGCCTCCATCCCGGTGGCGCTTGATGAAGCGGTGCATACTGGTCGCATTAAATATGGAGATGTGGTGGTTATGGTAGGGTTTGGCGCCGGCTTGACTTGGGGTGCTACCGTTATGAAATGGGCCAAGAGAGGGGAATAAGGATGATCACAACCAAGCTGTGCGGCATGCTAGGTATAGAGTACCCCATCTTTCAGGGGGGAATGGCCTGGGTGGCGACAGGAGAACTGGCTGCAGCGGTATCTGATGCCGGAGGGCTCGGTATCATAGGTTCGGGTCAGGCTCCCGCCGACTGGTTACGCCAGGAGATTCGCAAAGTAAAGGAAACTACCACTAAACCCTTTGGCGTAAACATTATGCTGATGTCGCCCTATGTTGACGAGATTATGCAGGTGATTGTCGCGGAAAGGGTGCCTGTGATCACCACCGGTGCCGGGAATCCGGGAAAATACGTGGGCATGCTTAAAGAAGTGGGTACGAAAGTAATCCCAGTTGTCGCTTCGGTCGCTTTAGCTAAGCGTTTGGAAAAGGTGGGAGTTGACGCGCTCATAGCCGAAGGAACGGAATCAGGCGGGCATGTAGGGGAAATCGGCACTTTACCTCTGGTGCCCCAAATAGTCGACACCGTTAAGATTCCGGTGATTGCAGCCGGAGGCATTGTGGACG
Organism: Paradesulfitobacterium aromaticivorans; assembly: GCF_054657415.1. Classification (NCBI taxonomy): domain Bacteria; kingdom Bacillati; phylum Bacillota; class Clostridia; order Eubacteriales; family Peptococcaceae; genus Paradesulfitobacterium; species Paradesulfitobacterium aromaticivorans. Next base: position 2,058,023 of record NZ_BAAHYT010000010.1, read on the forward strand.
GACGCGGTCTGGCTGCGGCACTTGCCTTAGGGGCGGAAGGAGTGCAAATGGGTACCCGCTTCATGTGTGCCGAAGAATGTACGATTTCCCCTAAGATCAAAGAAATGATCATTAAGGCCAAAGACAGAGACACTGTTGTGACGGGCCAGACTACCGGACATCCGGTGCGTTGCCTGGAAAACCGTTTCATTCGAGAGTTTGTGCGCCTGGAACGGGAACAAACTCCGGTTGCAGAACTTGAACAGTTCGGAGCCGGACGGTTGCGCTTGGCAATGGTAGAAGGGGACACGGATAACGGATCCATAATGTCCGGTCAGGTTGCGGGAGCGGTGAAACGGATCGAACCGGCGGCAGTGATCATTCAAGACGTTATGGAAGGCGCTGAGCGCAAATTAAAGAGGCTGGCAGGGTTAGTGAATCTATAAGTAACTCTTTCCGCTGTGCAGCCAACAACCTCTGGAGTCTCCAGAGTGTACTAATTAGTCCGAGTAATGGAGAGGATTGAATGGGTAAATTAGCGTTTGTTTTCCCGGGTCAAGGATCACAGTACGTGGGGATGGGCCAGGAATTATGGCAAACCCAGGTAGGGCAAGAAACCGCCGCGACTGCACGTACTGTCTTAGGGCAGGGCTTTCTCGACTTAATAGCGGACGGCCCGGCGGAAGTTCTGCAGCAAACAGCCAATACCCAGCCTGCGATCCTGCTTGTAGGCGTGGCCGCGTGGCAGCTTCTGGCGCAAGCAGGGGTTACGGCTGATTATCTGGCCGGCCACAGCTTGGGCGAATACTCCGCCCATGTGGCCGCCGGGAGTGTATCCTTGGCTGAGGCCCTGCTGGTCGTGCGCCGACGGGGAGAACTGATGCAGGATGCGGTTCCGGCCGGGCAAGGGAGCATGGCCGCGATTTTAGGGCTTAAAACGGAAGATGTGGAAGAGGCCTGCCGTCAAGCTTCTGAGGTAGGAGTAGTGGCACCTGCCAACTATAACTGTCCAGGTCAAGTGGTTATCTCCGGTGAAGCTCCTGCGGTGGGGAAAGCGATGGAAAAGGCCAAGGAGCTGGGGGCCAAACGAGTGATGCCCTTAGCTGTGAGCGGCCCGTTTCACTCGCACTTAATGGTCCCTGCTGGAGTCAGATTCCGGGAAGTGCTCTCGGACATTGACTGGCGTACCCCGGCGCAGCCGGTCATAGCCAATGTGGATGCCTCTCCGGTGACGACGGCAGAGCAGATTATAGAGTCTTTAGTTAAGCAAGTGAGTTCTCCGGTACGCTGGGAGCAGTCTATCCGCTATCTTGTAGGCGAGGGTGTGGATACCTTTATCGAGTGCGGTCCGGGCAAAGTCCTGACTGGCCTGATCAAAAAGATCGCTCCGGAGGCCGTGCTTTTGAATGTTGAAGATATCCCCTCTCTGGAAAAGTCACTTGCATATTTAAAGGAGAGTAGATAAAATGTTGCTGAATGACAGCGTGGCCATCGTGACCGGTGGAGCGCGTGGGATTGGTAGGGCTATCGCGCTTGAACTGGCGCGTGCCGGAGCCAAAGTGGTGGTAAACTATGCTGGCAGGGCGGATAAAGCGGAAGAGACCGTCCAACTCATCCGGGAAGCCGGAAGCGAGGGGATAGCGGTACAGGCAGACGTTAGCCAGGCCGCTGATGTTGAACGCTTAGTAAAAACGGCTGCTGGAGCTTTCGGTAAAGTGGATATTTTAGTGAACAATGCGGGTATAACCCGGGACAACCTGATCCTGCGCATGAAAGAAGCGGATTGGGATGCCGTTTTGGATACCAACCTTAAAGGGATGTTTTTGTGTACGAAAGCGGTGAGCAAAGGGATGCTCAAACAACGATTTGGTACCATCGTTAACATTTCCTCTGTGGTCGGGGTCAGCGGCAATGCAGGACAGGCAAACTACGCCGCTGCCAAAGCAGGAGTACTCGGGTTTACCAAATCAATTGCCAAAGAACTGGCTCCGCGCGGGATCAGGGTTAACGCCGTGGCTCCCGGGTATATTTTGACTGATATGACGGGAACATTAGCGGAGGAAGTAAAAAACCAGATACTCGGAGAGATTCCACTGAGCCGAATCGGTGATCCCGAGGAAGTGGCCCAGGCGGTCTTGTTCCTTGTTTCTCCGGCAGCAGCCTACATCACAGGGCAAACCCTGTGTGTTGACGGCGGCATGGTAATGTAGACAGAGTCGCAGGCGTGCGTAACTCCAGCGGAAGGAGGTGAATAAACAGAATGTCCATTTTCGATAAGGTAAAGTCAATCGTTGTCGATCAACTCGGGGTGGATGAGAGCGAGATCACCTTGGAAACCTCCTTCGAAGAGTTAAATGCCGATTCCTTAGATATTGTTGAACTTATTATGGCTCTGGAAGAGGAGTTTGACTTGGACATACCGGATGAAGACGCTGAAAAAATCCGGACAATCGGTGACGCAGTAAACTACATTAAGGAAAACAAGTAGTTGCCCCAAGGTCCCGTAGAATACTGCGGGGCTTTCTTTTAGGACAGCCCTCTCAACTGAGGTTAAGATATAAATATTTCGAACAGTCTAGCGTCAGAAATTTTTAGGGGTAGGCGTTGGCGGATTTGTTTTAAGATTAAGGGGGACTTGGCGTGAAAATACCTGAACTTCGCCTGGCTGATTTGGTTGCGAAGGTCCCGGTGATTCAAGGCGGGATGGCGGTTCGCATCTCAATGGCACCTTTAGCGGCTGCCGTGGCCGAGGAAGGCGGGATCGGGCTTATTGCCGGAAGCGGGCTTACCGTGGCCGAACTGAGAGCGGAAATCCAGGAGGCGCGTAACCGGACTAAAGGAATTATCGGAGTCAACATTATGTTTGCAGTAAGGGAGTTTGCGCAGTTGGTCAAGGCCGCCCTGGAAGAGAAAGTTGACCTCTTGGTTTCAGGTGCCGGTTTTTCACGCGATATGTTCACCTGGGGCAAGGAAACGAATACCGCGGTTGTTCCTATTGTTTCGTCTGCAAAGCTTGCCCAACTCTCAGAAAGGCTGGGGGCTGCGGCTGTGATCGTAGAAGGCCAGGAAGCGGGAGGGCACTTAGGCACAGACCGCTCGATGCGGGAGATCGTGCCTGAGGTCAAAGAGGCTGTGAAGATTCCGGTGATTGGTGCAGGCGGGGTTGTTAACGGGGAGGATGTGGCCGAGATCTTAAGGCTGGGAGCGGACGGAGTGCAAATGGGGACCCGCTTTGCCCTTAGCGAAGAGAGCAGTGCTGCTCCCGCCTTTAAGAACTACTTGCTAAATGCCAAAGAAGAAGATATGGTAATCGTGCAAAGCCCGGTAGGTTTGCCTGGGCGGGGAATCAGCAATCCCTTCACGCAAAAACTGGCAGCTAACGAGGATGTGAAGCCCCGTGTCTGCACCCGTTGTCTTAAGCACTGCGCCGGAAATTTTTGTGTTCTCAGCCGCCTCTTACAGGCGCAGTCCGGGGATATGGACGAGGGCCTGATTTTCTCAGGTTCCAAGTTCCATAAAATCAAAGAGATATTATCGGTGCACCAGATTTTCGAGAATTTGAAAAAAGAGATACTCCAAGTGTGTGATTAAAGGAGGAAAGGTTAAAACATGAAGCACCGCGCGGTAATTACGGGAATGGGAGTGATATCTCCGGTTGGCAACAACCTTGAGGAATTTTGGGATAACTTGATAAACGGGAGATCGGGTATTGATCTTGCTACCCGTTTTGATACCAGCACTTTGCCTACGAAGGTTGCGGGGGAAGTCAGAAACTTCGAACCTACAGAATGGCTCGACAAGAAAGAAAGCAGGCGCATGGACCGTTTTGCCCAGTTCGCGGTAGCAGCTGCCAAGATGGCGGTTAAAGATGCCGGGCTGGATTTAGAGCAGATTGACCGGGACCGGGCCGGAGCGGTTATCGGCTGTGGCATTGGCGGGGTTATTACTTTTGAAGAGCAGAAAGAAGTCTTAATTGCCAAAGGGCCAGGTCGGGTAAGCCCGTTTTTTGTGCCGATGCTGATTAGCAATATGGCTGCCGGGCACATTTCGATCGCCTTCGGTTTGCAGGGGCCAAGCCTCACGGTTACTACTGCCTGCGCTTCGGCCACTGATGCTATCGGAAGGGCTTTGCGCCTGATTCAGAGCGGGGAAGTCGACTTAGTGCTGTGCGGCGGAACGGAGGCGCCCTTGACTGAACTGGCGTTTGCCGGGTTCTGTTCGATGAAGGCAATGTCTACCGAAAAAGAAAATCCGGCTGAAGCCTGTCGTCCTTTCGACCAGCGCCGCAGTGGCTTTGTGATGGGAGAAGGGTCAGGGATTCTGGTGCTTGAGTCTCTCGAACACGCACAAGCGCGCGGAGCTCGTATTTATGCCGAATTGGCCGGATATGGTGCATCCTCTGACGCCTATCATATAACGACTCCGGTTCCGGGAGGAGAAGGAGCGGCGAAAGCTATGCGCAAAGCCTTGGCGGATGCAGCCCTGAATCCGGAAGACGTGACTTATATTAATGCCCATGGCACCGGCACTGATGCCAATGATGCCACGGAAACTGCAGCGATCAAGGGAGTTTTTGGCCCGGCGGCGGCGCAAGTGGCAATTAGTTCAACTAAATCGATGACCGGGCATTTAATGGGGGCAGCAGGCGGGGTTGAAGCCATCATTTCGGCCTTGGCGATTGAGCGCGGAGTGATCCCCCCCACCATTAATTATGGAGAACCGGATCCGGACTGTGATCTTGATTATGTGCCCAATAAAGCTCGGATGGCAGAGGTTAAGGCAGCGATGTCGAATAATCTTGGTTTTGGCGGACACAATGCTACGGTTATTCTTAAGAAATTTGCCTAAAGATAAGGGGTCGTGCCAATTGTGAAAAAGCACCGCCGTAATTATAGTGTGCGTCCGGACAAAGCGGGCAGCGGGGAATCTGAGACGGGCAGCCGTAAGCGGGTCGGTTGGCGGCTGGCGCAGAAGCTCGGGCTGGAAGGCCAGCCGGATCATCTCCTGGTTACTGCCTTGACCCATCCTTCCTTTCTCTTTGAGAACCCTGTTTCAGGGAAGGAGAATAACCAAAGGCTGGAGTTTCTCGGGGATGCCATCCTGGATTTCATCGTGGGGGAATATCTCTATCTTAATTACCCTGGAAAACCTGAAGGGGAACTTACCAAGATGCGGGCCGCAGTTGTCAACGAAACCACCTTGGCGCAAAAGGCTAGAGAGATTGAACTTGGCACGGAGCTGTTGCTGGGCCGGGGTGAACAGGCTTCCGGGGGCAGAGAGCGCCCGTCGATCTTGGCCGACGCCTGGGAAGCGGTAATTGGAGCTATCTATCTCAAGTACGGCTTGGCCGAAGCGCGCAGGATTATTATAAATCTCCTGAAGCCTGCGATCGAGGAAGTGGCCAAAGGAAACTACGGAGATTATAAGACCATGCTGCAGGAAAAGGCGCAGCGGGAAGAACACGAAGTCTCATATCGGATTCTGGCAGAAGATGGGCCGGATCACTGTAAAGAGTTCACAGCAGGGGTTTTCCTCAAGGGCAAGCTCATGGCAAGCGGCAGTGGCCGCACGAAAAAAGAAGCGGAACAGCACGCCGCGCAACAAGTATTGGAACAATGGGGGAGGGAGAGCGATGGGCGCTGAACTCCCTGTTTTTTTGAAAGAAATTCAAATTCAGGGGTTTAAGTCATTTGCTGACCGGATACGGCTTGAACTTGGCACGGGGTTAAGTGTGATCGTAGGGCCGAACGGGAGTGGCAAGAGTAATGTGGTTGATGCCCTGCGCTGGGTTTTAGGGGAGCAAAGTGCTAAAAGTCTGCGCGGGAGCAAAATGGAAGATGTGATTTTTTCCGGGAGTTCCCGCCGCCGTCCGGTAGGAATGGCCGAAGTCACGCTCGTTTTTGACAATGCGAGTGGGCTTTTTCCGTTGGATTTTCGGGAAGTAACCATCACCAGGCGAGTGTACCGGGACGGGGAAGGACAGTATTTTATCAATAAGGCTCCCTGCCGTCTGAAAGATATCCATGAGCTTTTTATGGATACGGGGGCAGGCAAGGAGGGTTTTTCCGTCATCGGCCAGGGCCGGGTGGAAGAAATTCTGAACTCCAAAGCCGAGGAAAGGCGCTTCCTCATCGAAGAAGCGGCCGGGATCAGCAAGTACCGTGTGCGCAAGCGCGAAGCCGTCAAACGTCTGGAGGATACCGAGCGCAACCTGGAACGGCTGGAAGACATTAAGCAAGAGATTGAAATTCAGTTGGAGCCGCTGGCAGTTCAGGCTGAGTCTGCTAAACGCTTTGTAGTGCTGGCAGAGGAGAAGCGTCATTTAGAAATCCAGTTGGCTGTGTCCGAACTGAGCGGGGTCAGAGGGAAAACGGACAGGGCCGAGCAGGAACGTACAGGATTAATTGATGCGCAGGCTGAGGCCCAAGCAGGTTTGGCCCGCTCTGAAGCCTTGTATGTGGAGGACAAGCTTGCTTTAGGCAGGCTGGAAGAGCGCTTGCAGGAGCGGCAGCAGGCAGTATTTGCCGCCGAACAGCTAAGTCAGGGCGCTGACAATAATTTGAAGTTGAACCAGGAGCGTCAGCATAATTGCGCGGAACAACATAAAAGAGTTGCCGCAGAGTCCCAGGAAGAAGTAGTGAAGCGCACCAGAATTCAGGAAAAGATAGAATCCCTGGCCGGGCGGCAAAGTGTCCTCCGGGCTACGGTTAGGGAAGCCCTGGCTAAGCTGAAAGAAGAGGAAGGTAAGCTCCTCCGGCTCAAAGAGAGCCACGGGGTTGAAGAACTGGAGCGGCTGAAAGCGGAGTTGTTTGAAATTCTGACTGAACAAAGCCGATGTTCCAATGAACTTACAGGCTTTAAGCACAACCTGGCAGCAATAAATCAGGAACAGAGCCAAATCTCGGCTGAACGCAGTGCTAAAGAAGCCCAGCTTCAAGAACTTGCGGTTGCCCATGAGAACCTTGATTCCTCTCTTAAGGAGCTGGAGCTTAAGGAAAGAGAGTATGCCGGTCTGGAGGAGACTTTCCAACTAAAGCTGGCTGAGCTTGGCAAAGCCCTGGCTGAGGAGGGCCGGACAGATACGGAGTTATCGCGGCGGCTGGAGCAGACTAAGGCCAAATATCAGGCTCTCAAAGCCCTCGAAGATTCTTTGGAAGGATATCAGCGCGGGGTGCGCGAAGTTTTGCTAGCTAAGAAAAAAGGAGTAAAGGCCTGCAGTGGTCTGTGCGGCACGGTGGCTGACCTGGTAAAAGTGGAAGAGAAATTAGAACTGGCGATCGAGACTGCGGCAGGTGGGAGCCTGCAAAGTGTGGTCGCTGAGACGTTGGACTTTGCTAAAGCCGGTATCGCATACTTAAAGGAACAGAAGCTGGGGCGGGCAACTTTTCTACCCTTGGACGTTATTCAAGGGAGCAGGCTGGAGCCGGAACGCGCAGTCCGGAGTGACCCGGGCTTTGTCGGATTGGCCAGTGATTTGGTCCAGGTGGAGCCAAAGTACCGTCCTGCTCTGGAATTTGTGTTAGGACGCACTTTGGTAGCGGCAGATATGGACTCTGCCACTAGGATCGCACGCCACAGCGGGTATAGAGTGCGGATTGTAACCCTGGAAGGGGACCAAATTCATCCAGGAGGCTCCCTTACCGGGGGCAGTGTCCAGCGGAAGGGTCCAAATCTCCTGACGCGCTCGCGCGAACTCAAAGAACTGGTACAGGAATTGGACCGCCTCGAACAAACAAAGGCTGAACAAACAAAGAGATTAGCGCTTATACGCGCAGACAGGGAGGAAGCGGAATCTCAGTATGCCGCCCTTGATGCCGGGAGTCGGGAGCTTAGGGAGGAAAAGGCGGCCCTAAGTGTGCGGGTGGAACAAGTGCGCCTGCAGCTCAAAAGGCTGGAAGATGAGCTTAAGCTCCTGGGACTCCGTGCTCAAGAGGCCGTTGGACGGCAGACAGAAATAATGACCGCTTTTAATCAGGCTGCTGCCGGTTTAGCGGAGATTGAGGACAAGGCAGGGAGCGTGCGCCGGGACTTGGCTCAAAAAGAACAACTGGCCAAGGAAACGGCGGCGGGAATCGAAGCTTTGACCACAGAACTAACTGAGAGTAAAGTACAATATGCCAAGTGGGAACAGGAACTCACCCAGGCCGAATCTCTCCTGGCTGCGGAGCGTATAGCGCTTCAGGAGAATGAAAAAGCGCTCGCTGCCAAGCAGGAAAATGAGCGTCAGCTTTTACAAGCCCTGGGTACTCTTGAACAAGAGCGAGAAAACCTGCAGCAACGCTTGGCTGAAGTAAGAGACACTCTTAGACGTGAGCAGGAACTTCTGATCCAGTTGCGGCTCGAAAAAGAGACACTCTCGGCTGCGGTGGTTAGGCGGGAAGAAGAGGCTCAGGACAAGCGTCGGGAATTACACGAACTTGACCAGAAACTGCATGTGCTTGAGGTTCGGCTGGCCCGTTTAGAAGCGGAATGGGAGAGCGGCCTTAAACACCTGGCTGAGGAGTTTTCCCTAAGTTGGGAGGAAGCCAGAGCTTTGAATTCCAGTCAAGGACGGGAAGGCCTAGCGCAAAGGATTCAGGAGCTGAAAGCTGAGATCGAAGGCATCGGACCGGTCAATCAGGCCGCAATCGAGGAATACCCAAAGCTAAGGCAAAGGCATGAGTTTTTAACGGCCCAGCACCGTGACTTAGTGGACGCGTACCGAACTTTGCGCTCTTTAATCTCGGAACTGGACAAGACGATGAACGAGCGCTTTCACAGCGGTTTTGAAGCAGTGCGCGATGCCTTTGGCGAAGTGTTTAAGGAACTGTTTCATGGCGGACAGGCTGAACTCAGGCTGGTGGAACCAGATAATCTGTTGGAAACGGGGATAGAGATAGTGGCCCAGCCTCCGGGCAAAAAGCTTCAGCTCTTATCCTTACTCTCGGGAGGGGAAAGGGCTCTAACCGCAATTGCCCTGCTTTTTGCCCTGTTGCGCGTGAAGCCGAGCCCGTTTTGTGTCCTGGATGAGATTGAGGCATCACTTGATGACGTCAATGTGACCAGGTTTGCCGAGTATCTCAGGCGCTTGGCCCATTCGACCCAATTTATAGTTATTTCCCACCGCAAGGGAACCATGGAAGCGGCAGACGTCCTCTGCGGGATTACGATGGAGGAGTCAGGGGTGTCGAAGCTGTTGACGGTGCAGATGGATGAGCCTTGGGATGACCCGGCTTCAGCTTAAGAAATGTTGGCATGCTCCACAGCACGCTCAGCCTTCTCATTGCGGCACCTCGATTGAGCAGAGGGAGGAATTGTGATAAAATAGCGGCAGACATCCCCTTAGGAAGGAAGGCATAAAATGGCAGGCTTTTTTGCCCAGCTTAAAGCAGGATTAACTAAAACACGGGAAAATTTCGTGCAAAAAGTCGAGCAGTTATTTACAGGGCGCACGAAAATAGATGATGACTTATATGAGGAATTGGAAGAACTCCTCATCCGCTCTGATGTTGGTGTGAATACTTCCCTTGAACTGGTCCGGCGTTTGCGGGAAGAGGTAAAGAGAAAGAAAATTTCCGAGGCTGGCGAAATCCAGACAGTATTGCAAGAACTTATTGCGGAAATGCTGGGGGAGCAGCAGACTCTTAATATTGCCGCAGGTGGGCCAAGTATTATCTTGGTGGTGGGCGTGAACGGGGTTGGCAAAACCACTACGATCGGAAAACTCGCCAACCACCTGCGCCAGGAAGGTAAGAGAGTGCTCCTGGCAGCGGGTGACACTTTCCGGGCTGCAGCCATTGACCAGTTAGAAATATGGGGTACACGCAGCGGAGCGGAAGTGATCAAGCAGAAAGAAGGGGCTGATCCGGCGGCAGTGGCATATGACGCCATCCAGGCAGCCAAGTCGCGCGCGGCGGATGTGGTGCTCATGGATACTGCCGGACGCCTTCACAACAAAGTGAACTTAATGGAAGAACTGCGTAAGGTCAAGAAGGTTATCTCCCGGGAAATTCCGGAAGCCCCGCATGAAGTGCTGTTGGTGCTTGACGCCACCACTGGCCAGAACGCTTTGCAGCAGGCTAAGCTTTTTCAGGAAGTGGCCGGAGTCACGGGTATAGTGCTGACCAAGCTTGACGGAACGGCCAAAGGCGGTGTCGTACTGGGGATTCAGGGAGAGATAGGGATTCCGGTAAAATGGATCGGGATCGGAGAGGGAATGGAGGATTTGCGCCCGTTCGTGCCTGGGGATTTTGCGGCAGCGCTTTTTGATCACGCAGAAGAGTAGCCGCGCCAGCGGCAAGGGGGTCTGTATTTGAGAAAGGAGGTTGGGATGTGAAAGCGATCGAATGGCTGGGGAATGCCCTCAAAATTTTGGATCAGACTAAACTCCCGCTTCAAACTCTTTTCAGGGAAGCAAAATCGTATGAGGAAGTAGCGGAAGCGATTGAACGCATGGAGGTGCGCGGGGCGCCGGCTATTGGCGCGGCGGCTGCTTATGGCTATGCTTTAGGGGCTTTGTCCTTTAGCGGGCCGCGGGCAGAGTTTACCACTTACATGGAAGAGGTGCAAAACCGGCTGGCAGCTACCCGCCCTACTGCTGTCAACTTGTTCTGGGCTTTAAGGCGCATGGAAGATCGTCTGCGGGAAGTGTGGGATGAGGAAGATTTGGATGATATAAGGCAGGCTCTGATCGCAGAAGCGGACAGTATTGCGGAAGATGACCGGCGCATGAACCGTTTAATCGGCGAGCACGGCAATTCTCTCATCCCGGAGAACGCGGACATATTAACCCACTGTAATGCTGGAGCTTTGGCTACAGTCGAGTACGGCACAGCCCTTGGGATTATGCGCTCTGCTCATGCGGCCGGGAAAAAGATTCATGTGTATGCGGATGAGACGCGGCCATTTCTGCAGGGAGCACGGCTGACCACGTGGGAACTGATGCAGGATAAAATTCCGGTCACCTTAATCGCCGATAATATGGCCGGAAGCCTGATGCAGCAGGGGAAAATCGACCTTGTTGTCGTAGGGGCGGATCGGATTGCAGCCAATGGAGATACAGCCAATAAGATTGGTACTTATTCACTGGCGGTATTGGCCCAGGTGCACAGCATTCCCTTTTATGTGGCTGCTCCCACTTCTACTATCGATTTGAAAGTCCCAAGCGGGCAGGATATTCCGATTGAGGAGCGTTCCCCGCAGGAGATGCGGGAAGTGTTCGGAGTGCCGATCGCTCCGCCAGATGTACAAGTTTATAACCCTGCCTTTGATGTTACTCCCGCTAAGTATATTACCGGGATTATCACGGAAAAGGGAATCGTCTCTTCTCCTTATTCCGTCAATTTGCTTAAGCTGATGGTTCGCTCATGAGCCTTAAACAAGATTTGCTTAAAGCCGGCAGAAAAATCCTGGCCTCTGGAATGGTGGCAGGCACCTGGGGCAACCTCTCGGCCTGGGATCAGGAACGGGAGGGTTTTTGGATTACCCCAAGCGGCATGGACTACCTAACACTTACCGAGGATGACCTGGTCTTGCTTAACCGCGAAGGCCAGGTTTTAAGCGGCACGCGCAAACCGTCCTCAGAATACATGCTCCACGCCCATATTTACGAACAACGGCCTGATGTCAAGGGGATTATACATACGCATTCAGTTTACGCTACGGCTCATGCTGTAACGAGAACGGAGATTCCGGCTGTGGTGGAAGATTTAGCCCAGATCGTGGGAGGGGCCGTTGCGACCGCTTCCTATGAATCCCCCGGTACGCGTGAATTAGGGATAGCAGCTGTTCGCGCTCTTGGAAACAAAAGCGCGGTACTCCTCGCCAACCACGGGCTGGTAGGAGTGGGGCCAAACCTCACTGAAGCATTAAAAGTTTGCCAGATCGTAGAGAAGGCCGCGCAAATCAACCTCTTGGCCCGGCTAATCGGAACCCCTGTTTCTTTAGACCAAGAAGATATTGCTAAGATGCGGTATAGTTATTTACATAGTTATGGGCAGAGGTGAGGAGGTTTGAGTATGAAGATACTGATTCGTGCGATGGTCCTGCCAATGACGGGATCTGATGTTTTTTACCCGGATGGGGAAATAGCGATAGAGGAGGACCGCATTCTCTCAGTGGGAGAGCGGGGTTCAGCCCCGGATGGTTTTACACCCGATAGGGTTTTGGACTATCCTGATGATGTCTTTATGCCTGGCCTGATAAATACTCATACCCATGCAGCGATGACCCTGCTGCGCAGTTATGCCGATGACCTCCCTTTGATGCCCTGGCTTGAAACGAAGGTCTGGCCGTTTGAGGAGAAGCTCACAGATGAAGATATCTATTGGGGCACGGCGTTAGCTTTGTGCGAAATGATCCGTTCCGGCACCACTACCATGCTCGACATGTATGCATCGATGGATCAGGTCGCGCAAGCGGCACTCAAGGCCGGGACGAGGGCTGTTATTTCCCGCGGCTTGATCGGGAACGGACCCAACGGGCGCAAAGCCTTAGCGGAGAATATCCAGCTTATTCAACGTTATCATAAGGCGGGGGACGGACGCATCCAAGTGATGTTTGGCCCGCACGCCCCCTACACCTGCTCTGGGGATTTTCTGCAGGAAGTTAAGGCAGAAGCTGACCGCCACGGGGTCGGAATCCACATTCACGTGGCGGAAACACTGGACGAGATCAAGATTATCCGGGACCAGTATGGCAAAACTCCGGTTGAGTGGCTGGATGAGCTTGGCCTTTTCGGCGGCCAGGTGGTGGCAGCCCATTGTGTCCATTTAACGGAAAAAGATATGGACATTCTCGCCGCCAAGGGAGTAGCCGTGGCTCATAATCCGGAGAGCAACATGAAGCTGAACAGCGGCACGGCACCCATTCCAGAACTGCGTGCCCGCGGAGTGACGGTGGGTTTAGGCACGGACGGGGCTTCAAGCAATAACAATCTCGACCTCTTCGGTGAAATGCGTTCCGCCGCCTTCCAGCAAAAGCTCAAAGCAGGTTCAACCGCTCTTCCGGCCTATGAAGTCCTGGAAATGGCGACCATCGGCGGGGCTAAGGCTCTGGGCCTTGAAGAAGTGGGAATGCTGGCCCCAGACTTTAAAGCGGATCTCATCAGTGTCAACATGGATCAGCCCCACTTTTACCCGCGCTTTTCCATTCCTGCGCATTTGGTGTACGCGGCTCACGCCGGAGACGTCCGCACCGTTATCGTGGACGGCAAGCTCTTAATGGAAGAAAGAAAACTCCTCACCCTCGATGAAAAGAGGATCTGTCAGGAAGTCGAGGAGCGAGCCAAGCGGATTGAGGGAGAATTGATTTAATAGGATAAGCCTTGAATGCGAACAGAGTATCAGGGAGTTTTTTGTCTATGTAGCCATCGATTTAGCACCAAATCCAGAATGAATACGATTAACGAGGCTAAGATAATGGATGTCAAGAAGGCGAATATCAACACTGGAATTACTAGAACATCTCCTCTGGGTCCTCCAATATAACGATTAACTATGATGATTACTGGAAAAACAATTCTTTCAATAAGAAAAGACATACCGGCTTTCTGCCCCATAATGAGAGCAAAAACGAAAGGCGTAAAAAGAATGCCTTTCTGAAATTGGGGTAAGATTCGTTGTTTTTCTCCATAATCTGGAACTCTTAGTTTGGCAATAGAAAATCGCGATTATTAAGTGATGCCTAAAATCAGCCATTCCGAGTTAAAACGAGAGTATTATCATCATGAATTGGCTGATTTTTGATTTCTTAAATACAAAGGGAGTATCGCTTGCTACTTAAAAGTAGTTTTGCGACACTCCTTTGTGATTGAAGCGCTCATTTTATTTGTAAGCATATTTTCTGCTTTGTCTTAAAATTTATTGCCTTAAATTTATTCCCCCTCTACACCAAAGTAGGAGGGATTTCATTTATACTTTCTATAGTCTATCCACCAAAGTAGACCAACTAACAGCACCACCGACTCCATTTACAGAGGTTTCCAGTTTATATTGGGAATATCCAACTGGCCAGCCGCCTGGCATCTCATAGTGATCTGTAAGGTACGCATAGGAATATCCATGCGTTGGATCACCGGGAATGATATATTTATCAGAATCATCTAGGCTCCAATAATCAGGCCATTGATAATCAGGAACTGTCCCATACGCATGATTATAGATGCCCGTCACAATTCCATTAGAGGTGTACCACCAGGTGTCTAATTCACACGATCCCATGTACGTCCCATCATAATAATCATCTATGACATAATTAACACTATTGTATACATCCTGTATATTGTAACCGTCTTTATTTGAGGATTGGACTCTAAATACTGTAAGCCAAGTTTTGCCGTTAATTGTTTGTTTATAAACACTTAAATCTTTAATTTCGTATTTCTTACCAATTTCGATTACAGGAATATCGGCAATGTCAAATACCTTTCCGTAAATTTCATAGAGGTCTCCAACACGTTTTAGTTTTTTCTTTTCTGTAAGTTCTGAATTGTTTTTAACAGGCGTTGAATTCAACAATGAATCTTTATTGATGGATCTTGGTGAAGTTTGTGCAAAAGTCGGGACTACGTTTACTAATACTGTTAGCACTACAACTAGAATTAAAAAAAATTTCTTAACCATTTTCATTTTTCCCCTTTCGTCTCTCTAAAATTCGAACATAGCTATAATAAATCTTCCTTTATTTCCTCCTTTCGTTTTTTACTTTAATTGCCTTCTAGAAGATTTTTTTCTCTTTCCTCAACAAGGCAAAACTTATTTATTTCATAAATAGAGTTGACTGAGCATTTTACTTTTGATTCTTTTTCTCAAATATTTATTTAATTTTTGTTGTCTTTGATAGTTTTAATTATCCACATAATAAAAGCCGAAATAATAGCCGCAAATGCAATAGCGGTTCGATTAGTAAGAACTAAAATGATTATTACAATGATACCTATACCAAGGAATAGAGCCTTCCGCTTCATAGTTAATCCCCCATTTTATTGATATTATAAATGCGCTTCCGTGTATCTCTTTGGTACAAAATGAACTACCTAAAACTACGGTTAGCGATGCTAATCCATTTTTCTAAAATCATAATATTTCGATCCACTTAATGGACACCATTGAAGCTTGGTTTACGGAGTTGCCATTTCTATAGCCCTATAGGCACTAGGCACACCTAATATGAAATAGGAAGTGCTTTTAGACTGGTCGAGCCTTCTAGCAGATTGTCTGATACTAGATATCACTCGTTGAGCGGACCAGTCAGGGTGGGCACTCCAGACAAGAGCTGCCACTCCTGATACGAAAGCCGACGCAACAGACGTACCATCGCTAAGAGTAAGCTTGTTTGGACCTAAGGCCCCAACGCTGTAGGATAAAATCTCTGTTCCTGGAGCAACTAGATTGAGATTGTTTCCCGTATTGGAAAAAGGGGCTATATTATAATCTTTAGTCAATGCTCCAACAGCTACAACTTCAGGTAAGGCAGCGGGATATAAAATACTCGGATTTTCTCCTTCTAAGTGGTTACCTGCGGCAGCAATGATAAGACATCCTTTGGCTTGAGCATACTCAACTGCCTCTTGTAACGGGGCATCCAACGAAGCTTTTCCCCAACTTAAGTTAATAATTCTTGCTCCGTTATCTGCTGCCCACCGAATCCCTGATTGTATATTTTGGACATTGCCATCATGTGGATTATCAAGCACCTTCACCGGCATAATTTTTGCCTGAGGGGCAACTCCGATAATCCCGAGCCCCTGCCCATTTCCTGCAATAAGGCTTGCTATCTGTGTTCCGTGCCCAAAGCTATCATTGGTCTCCGCAAAGCTTGAACCTCCGGAAAGTGCATTAAAACCAGGTCTTAAATTTCCCTTGAGATCGTCGATACTACTATCTACTCCGGTATCAACTACTGCAACAGTGATTCCATTGCCTGTAATACCCATTGACCAGACTATTGGAGCTTCAACTGCTTGTAATCCCCACTCTGAGGAGTGTTCGCTAATTGTAAGTAGTGAAGGAGAAATAGCACTTTGCAAAGAAAAAGATAAAATGACAAAAAGTATCACGAAAAAGGTCACACGTTTCACCGATAAATGTTCCTTCCAATTTTAATTGGTTCCATCACATTGTAATTACTACCTCAAGTCGAATTTACTAAAAAGAGCCGGGTCGAAAGTCCTAATCCCTCCTTGTCTAGCTAACTGAACGTTAGGGTGGGTGCTAAGGGTCTGGAATTTGTACAAAGCCTTTTTTTATTCTCATACTTTCATATAAAGCGCAGCTATGGTCTTGGTAAGAGTCTGTCCCGAGATCACCGTGGCGTGAGCACTTGGGTTGGGTTCGGCATCTTGCCTTATAACTTAAGGCAGCTAGCAGAACTTAAATAAAGAATCCGGTGGAAAAACAAAGGTGCAACCGCTTCGTTCGGAATCTGTGTGTTCATTATTTTGCCACGTCTACGCCAACGGGGGTTTTTCACCAGACACTAAATAGCAAGGTTAATGTAAGAATTACCATAAATACTTGAAAATAACTTCTTCATTTTTCTATTCTTCGTTGTAATTAGTATGCTCCCGGATTATCTTCCGAGGGCTATTTTAAGCTTCCTCGCGATGCCCTAGCTATGATTATTTGGTGATTAGGGACAAATGCCATTAACTATGCATTTCATTTCACTACCTCGCTTTCGACTATAGTAGTTTTTTGTCCTTCTACCATATAGAGTATCTGAGTACATATTTTGGTTACATCTTTTCTGGAAAAATGTTAGAATATTTTTAGAATACCTTATCCTTGAGAGAGGGGGAGAGGCTATGTCCAATACCGAAGACCCAAACCCTATATCCATAGAGATTTTCGAGAGACTGTGCGAAGCACACTATGCTGATATCTATTACACTGTTTGTTTCATCACTAAAGACCCGGTTCTTGCGCAGGATGGGGTTCAGCAAGCCTTTATAAAGGCATTTAAACAGTTTGGTACTCTAAGGAAAAAAGAAAAATTTCCTTCCTGGATCGTTGCAATTGCGCTCAATGAAATAAAGCATATCAAAAAGAGGGAATCCTACCTTAAGATAGTTCCAATAGAGTCAAGCCTTCATAAAGTTGCTGCGTCAGACGATGATTTAGACATGAAAATTGATGTCCAAGGGGTGCTTAGTAAGCTTAAAGATCACGAAGCGGAAATCTTGGTATTGAAATACTTTGCTGATTTACCAGTCACTCAGATATCAGAAATATTAGAAATTAGCGAGCATAACGTCAAACAAAGGTTACATAGGGCTAGGTTAAAGTATCGAGAATTAACCGGAGCGGAAATTGGCGGTGATTATCATGGCGTATTCTGAACTAGAATTTGAAAAGAAGATCAAGGAGCAAATCGCTAAGGAATTGGCTAATACCATAGAAGTTCCGCCTTTTGAAGAACAATGGGCAAAGGTTAAGGCTGAATTATTGAAAGAAACCACTCCGGTAAAGCCCGAACTCAAGAGGTTTAAGCTGCGCAAACTGGCGTGGATAGCTGTTGCCCTAATGGTTATAGGTTCCTTCAGTATGATCAGCCCTGGCGTTGCCAATGGTTTTGGCAGTAAAATCGTAGAATTTTTTAATTACGCCGTTGGCAAGACAACCCGTAATCAAGCGGTAACATATAAGAACCCGAATGAACCAAGTGTTCCTCCGGATGTTAATAGTGTCGATGTTCCGCAAGCAAAAGAAGTCAGCCTTGCTGAAGCGCAAGCTTTAATTTCGACGAATCTGGCCGTTCCCGGTTACCTGCCGCCAGGAATGAAGTTTAGGCGGGCGTTATTGACCAATTTAAGCAATGGATTTTACAATCTTACTATCGAGTATGAATTAAACGGCAATGTGATCGTTTTTGAACAGCAGAGAATTGCCAAGGCAACGTCACTGGGCACGTTATATGATACGGATGATACAGTGGTTAAAGATTTAATCATTAATGGGAACCCTGCTGTACTTTTTAGCAATAAAAATGGCATGAACACAATTAACTGGCAGCTGGGAGGACTTCTATTGCATATCACAGGAAAAGTGGATCAAGTAGAACTTCAAAAAATGGCTCAGTCTATCACTTAATCACATTTTCTTTGAGAAACTGCCTATTTAGAGCTGTTTCTCTCTAGCTTAGTAAATGTACAAAGAAGGAGTGTAGGATTGCCCCTTTTCATTAATTCCGCCGTCAACTGAAGTATGCTCTGCAAAAACCCGGTAGTAATATCCTTTGGAAACAGATAAATACTGGGTTCCGCTGACATAGGACGAAGTGTAGTCAGTATATTGGTAGCTGTCCACGGTGTACCACTGACCGCTTGAGTAATATTGAAGGTACAGCGTTAACCCTATTTGATCAACGGCGTAAATGGTAGAAGTATATCCGGAAATCTTTATCAAGCCATCACCGAGATCTGAGATCCAGCATTTTCCGTCTGCGATTGTCACATAAGCCGCCGGGGTAACGGTCCCGGTCAGGTCTGCAGTGGCCGGTGAAGCTAATACCGGTGTAGCAAATAGTAAGATCGAAATCAGTAATAATACAGGAATAAGCTTTTTCATTCGTTGTACTCCTTTCTTAAACCACGCTTTTGTGTGTAGAGTTCTTGATCATAGCCATATTTTGTTCACGGCATATTATCCTTAATGCCATCTCATCTGAATCACCTTCCTTTGCGTAACAAGTTAAATTTTCGTCCTTCTACCCTATAGAGTATCTGAGCACGTACTTTGGTTACATCTCCGAAGAAAAATGTTCAGAGATTTTCCGGTGTGCAAACCTTACAACCTTAAATCCGGATTAAGCCGAGGGGCAGGCCAAGATAATTGAGGAAGATCGACCGGAAGGAAGCAAGCCCCAGGGTATCCTGAGGCTTGTTTTTTGGCCTTGATTGCTATCAGGAAAATCATACCGTTTTCTAGTACTATCAATAAGGAAAGGGGGGGGGAATCTGATGACCAACCCGCACTGGCAACAGGCTATTGAGGAATTTAGCAAAAGTATTAAGGAAAAACTAGCGTCCAACATCAAAGATGTAAGACTTTTTGGCTCAGTGGCTAGGGGAAGCAGTACCCCGGAGTCTGACATAGATATTTTGGTCCTTGTTGAAAAAGAGGATAAATTAACTGATGATACTATAATGGATGCTGCTGTGGATGTTAACCTTAGTTACGATGTGGTGATTTCACCTATCATTATGACTGTCTCCCATTATACTAATCAACTCTTCAGAGAGACTGCATTCTATTATGCTCTTGAGCAGGAGGGAGTCTCTTTATGATTTCTGATTTAAGCAAGTGGAGACTAGAAAAAGCCGAAACAACTTTCAGGGACGGAGAAGAACTTGAACGTCTTGGCTCATATCATAGTGCGATAAACAGATATTACTACGCTACATTTCACGCAGTACGTGCGTTATTGGCTACAAAGGTGTCTCGATTCTGCAAAACATTCCGGCGTAATATCGAATTTTAACCGAGAATTTGTAAAGGTAGGTGTGATAAGCAGAACCTCGAGCAGGGCTCTGTCCGATTTATTCAGACTTCGTTCTCATGCGGATTACGATGATTTTCGAATATTTACTAAAGAAGATTGTATTATGGCGAAGGAACAAGCTAGAGGTATCATTCACGAAATCACCAATAACCTTAAATAAGCTTTAAGGCCGACCTCATCAGCGTCAACCTGGACCAACCTCATTGTTACCCGCGTTTTTCAATCCCCGCCCATTTGGTGTACGCGGCTCACGCCGGGGACGTCCGCACCGTCATCGTAGACGGCAAAATCTTAATGGAAGAAAGGAAACTCCTCACCCTTGATGAAAAGAGGATTTGTCAGGAAGTTGAGGAGCGGGCCAAGAGGATTGAGGGAGAATTGATCTGATTGAAAGTGGGAAAAGGAAGACCCCCGAACTTCGGAGGTCTTTTTGGCTTGAGTAGGTATTAGCACGATCAGTGTGTCTTATTAAGAGAGTAAGCTATCTTTAATAAAAGCCGTGGCCTCATCTAGGCTATCCGCATGTCATACAGACGCCGTTCCTGAGCATTTGCTTTGAACATTTCTTCAATCGAAAGTGCTTTACGAATTGCCGGATTACTCATCGCAATCGCCTCCAGTGCTTCTCCTTGGATATCACTAAGATAGATTAACCATTCTTCTATGGCATTATATGTGACCTAGTTCTGTGGTCGCGACAACATCGAGTCGAATTGCTTTATCCAAATATCGTTCCGGATCGATCTCTCGATCCTCAAATGTTACACTTTTGATCCGATCGTGAGGGGGTCTGTTCTGTGCTGCATTAAGAAAGTCGATTAAGACGTCTTTTCCTTCCTCCGAGCCAAAGACCCGTTTGAAAAAATAATCGTTGGTGCGACGGAGGATAAACGAGGAATTAATCGTCATGCATCCTACCTCCCTTATTCTCATATTATACCAGATTGTCGTTTCTCTTGCACTTTAAACATTCCATGGTGCGGCCTTGTCGAGCAACTCCATCACCGGAAAAACTTATGAGGTGCCTTCTCTCCGGAAACTCGAAAAGACCCCGAAGAGGTTTCCCTGATTGGGGCTGATTCGACGATTCGACAAATGTCGGGAAGTACCAGACCCCTTCTGGGAGGAAAAGGGAAACCCCCGAAACGATCTTCGGAGGCCTTTTCCGACCCGTGCATAAGGCGGGGGACGGACGCATCCAAGTGATGTTTGGCCCGCACGCCCCCTACACCTGCTCTGGGGATTTTCTGCAGGAAGTTAAGGCAGAAGCTGACCGATACGGGGTCGGAATTAATATTCATGTAGCGGAAACTCGGGATGAGATCAAAATTATCCGGGACCAGTACGGCAAAACCCCGGTTGAGTGGCTGGACGAGCTCGGGCTTTTCGGGGGGCAGGTGGTGGCAGCCCATTGTGTCCATTTAACGGAAAAAGATATGGACATTCTCGCCGCCAAGGGAGTAGCCGTGGCTCATAATCCGGAGAGCAACATGAAGCTGAACAGCGGCACGGCACCCATTCCAGAACTGCGTGCCCGCGGAGTGACGGTGGGTTTAGGCACGGACGGGGCTTCAAGCAATAACAATCTCGACCTCTTCGGTGAAATGCGTTCCGCCGCCTTCCAGCAAAAGCTCAAAGCAGGTTCAACCGCTCTTCCGGCCTATGAAGTCCTGGAAATGGCGACCATCGGCGGGGCTAAGGCTCTGGGCCTTGAAGAAGTGGGAATGCTCGCTCCGGGCTTTAAGGCCGACCTCATCGGCATTAACCTGGACCAGCCCCATTTTTACCCGCGTTTTTCCATCCCCGCCCACCTGGTGTACTCGGCTCACGCCGGAGACGTTCGCACTGCGATTGTCAACGGCAAGTTCTTAATGGAAGAAAGGAAGCTCCTCACCCTTGATGAACAGAGGATTTGTCAAGAGGTTGAGGAGCGGGCCAAGAGGATTGAGGGAGAATTGGCTTAGCCGGACTTACTTTGAATGATTAATAGAATAATCATCAGCTATGATATCGCGGGGTCTCTCTTGTACTTTTTTTATTGAATTAATTAATACGTATCCAAATATCACTCCGCTAATTATTGCAGCCTGATCATTATAATTCCAGGGTAATAATATTGGATAAACAAAATTCCCGATTGGAGAAAAATATAACAAATGTGAGGTAGTTATAACTAATGTAGGAATTCCCAAAGTAACAAGTTTTAGCCAATCTATTCCCCAGCTTCCTCTAATTTTCATTTTAGTTAGAAAATTTGGGCCCTCTAAAAGTAGCCCCATTAACACTGGGAATATCGCGTCAAATATCATAGATGGATAAGCATTAAGGGTTTGGGATTTTTCTAAGTTTAATTTAAGTCCGTAGGAGAGACAAAAATACAATGATACACATATCAGCATTGAATAAATGACATATACTAGTACACGTTTATTAATCTTAGTTCCTCTCCTCTCATTTTAGTTACCTTAATTTTAAAAATAACAAGTATTATTAAACTTGAAAAGTGCTACAGGCTGAATTTAGGTTTTTATGTCTTAATTTTAATTCTAGAACCAGCCGACTGATGAGTTTATTGTAGTAATATAACCCCATGAACCGTAAACCGTACCATAAAGTTGTGCCTGAAAGCTTTCAGATGGGTATATATATGGCCAATTTGCCCATTCTCCATCCCACCAGCCAATAGTGTTCGAGGTGTAGGGGCTACTACTTGAAAAATAAGGATAATAATCGCTGCTGGTAGCTGATGCGACAAAACTCCCACCTTCAACTTTTACACCCATAGCAGCTGTCTGGAAATGAGCATCATGAGTATAATAACGAGTTTCGCCCCTGGTCCAGTAACCTGTCATGCCGGTCCACTTATAATACCTCAGATCACCAGTGGAACCGTAAACGTATTCCCAGTAAGCAGTTTCATGTTGAGTAATAGTCGAAATTACTGTATCTGTTCCTGAACCTGAATTTGCATACGCAATAGTTGGCGACAGTAAGTGAGCGATACCAGATTCAGTGACATTTTGGATGTTTACAGGTACTTCCAAATCGGTTTGACCAATATAATGAGTTTCTCCATCTTGAACATACTTGCGAATCAGTTTATGTTTGGCCTTAGTGTGCAACGGAATCTGTTTCCCATCTTTATCAATTGCGGAAGACACTATTTTTGGAGTCAGAGGCAAATTATCTAATACAACATCCTCGTCCGATTCTATTGAGCTGGATATAACATGTTTTACGGGTGGCTGAGCTGAAACAACATAAGGAATTAGTGTAAATATAATTGTTAATATCAATAGCAGACGTTTCTTTTTAACCATTTTATTCATCCTTTCTTATTTTTAATAAAGTAAGTTTCCCTAAACCTAAATTCAGCCTGAAAGCAACCCTGGGATCTAAATAAATTTTTTAGTTTTTAAGGGATAAAGGATAATGTCTCATTCCCCCCTCTATAGAAAGTATTTAATTCCGTCGCCTACCATATAGAGTATCTTAGGACATATTTTGGTTACATCTTTTCTAAAAAAATGTTAGAATATTTTTCAGAACACCAGAGTCTGAGAGGGGGAGAGGCTATGTCAAATACAGAAGACCCAAACCCCATATCCATAGAGATTTTCGAAGCACTGTGTGAGCAGCATTATGAAAATATCTATTACACTTTTTATCACTAAGGATCCGGTTCTTGCGCAGGATGGGGTTCAGCAAGCGTTTATAAAGGCTTTTAAAGAGTTTGGCACACTAAGGAAAAAAGAAAGATTTTCTTCTTGGATCGTTGCAATTGCCCTCAATGAAATAAAGCATATCAAAACAAGAGAATCCTACCTTAAAATAGTTCCGATAGACTCAAGCCTTCATAAAATAGCTTCGTCAGACGATGATTTAGACATAAAAATTGATCCGGGACCAGTACGGCAAAACCCCGATTGAGTGGCTGGACGAGCTCGGGCTTTACGGGGGACAGGTGGTGGCTGCCCATTGTGTCCACCTAACGGAAAATGATATGGATATTCTCGCCGCCAAGGGAGTGGCCGTAGCTCATAATCCGGAGAGTAGTATGAAGCTTAACAGCGGCACGGCCCCCATTCCTGAACTGCGTGCCCGCGGCGTGACGGTAGGATTGGGCACGGACGGAGCTTCGAGCAATAACAACCTCGACCTCTTCGGGGAAATGCGTTCGGCAGCGTTCCAGCAAAAGCTAAAGGTAGGTCCAACCGCTCTGCCGGCCTATGAGGTCATAGAAATGGCCACCATCGCCGGGGCCAAGACTCTCGGACTCGAAAAAGTAGGAATGCTCGCTCCGGGCTTTAAGGCCGACCTCATCAGCGTTAACCTGGACCAGCCCCACTTTTACCCGCGCTTTTCCATTCCTGCGCATTTGGTGTACGCGGCTCATGCCGGAGACGTGCGCACCGTAATCGTGGACGGTAAAATCTTAATGGAAGAAAGGAAACTCCTCACGCTGGACGAAAAGAGGATTTGTCGGGAAGTAGAGGAGCGGGCCAAGCGGATTGAGGGAGAATTGGCTTGATTAGAATATTCCAGCGAAGACAATCTTGGAGCCTTTTCTAACTTGGAATTTAATCATAATGATCTTCTCCAATATCATCAATTTTCCAATTCCCAATATTATTTTCTCTAATTTAGAAATACTCGGCTTCGACAGTCTGTAGGCATAAAAATCGCCTTAAAACCAATTGCGCCAAGGGCTTAAGGCAATTGTGGATAACATTGTCGTGTATCTACGTTTTTGACTCCTTCAGAACGGAAATACCTCATATTTTCGCGGGTTCCGGGATTTCAAGCAAGAAGAATTCTCTTTTGTGCTTCGGTTAATTCCGTTCCCTGCTATACTTTTCTGTCAATCAATTCGTATTCTTCAGGTCCAAGTCTTCCAACTCCGACGCAAGTTTTTCCACGTTTGGCGCGTGTTCACCTCCGGCTAGTCTGACGAGAAGAAGAGCCAACCAACATAGAGCAACATGGGCGCGAATACGTTCTTCCTTGCGATTACACACTGGGTGAAGTTCTAAAGAAGCGTATCATCCGTGGTGCGAATCAGGCATTTTCCGTCCATCCGTTCCATCTCTTTTATGGCCCGGGTATTAACAGTATCGATTAAAAATAGGATGTATAGTAAGTATCTGTACCAGTCATTCCCGAAAACTCTTCATTATCATATAATGTCTCCGCTTTAATTCTATAAGTCACACCTGTATAACCAGTAAGCCAACTATAACTAACTTTCTGAATAAGGTCCGTTCTAGGATATGGTAAGATATAACTGCGATATAAACCATTCGAGAAACTACTTCCATATAATGTTGAAACAGTACCATTATAGGTATCCACTAATGTTACGTCTTGTATTAGTGCTGATCCTCTTGAAATCTCTGGACTATATGATGATACAATATAGACAAGATAATCATGTCCATCAACATATTGATAACCGTTTTGATCATATTGATTACCAACATAAGTAGTGTGTACATTAAAACTTTTTATACCGAAATCTGGGCTCCATCCTGAATGAGTAGAAGTTCCGGATGCTGAAACATCGGTAGCATAAGCATTTCCTACAAGAACTAGATTAATAATATTATAGAAAATAAGATATATAAATATTTCTTCATTTCCCTTACCTCCTTATAAATATAATTTAGATTTATCGATAATAAAACCTCTATTTTGGTATTGCTTGTTTATTTCTAAGGATGTTTTATCCTTAGCTTCCTTTTTTATTTTTTTCCAATAGTCTTCATGTTCATTAACAATTTGTCTATCTATTTGATTATTAGTATTTTTTAAAACTTTTAGTTCACCTTTTTTTATTCCAGCTTCAATTGCATAATCATAAGCTTTCTTAAATGTAACTATTCTGTAAGCATTATAGTATTCATATGTTTTCCAATAATCTTCAATACTTATATTAGCTGCGGCACAAAAATCATCTACTAATTTTTTAGTAGTAGCTACTGTTTCATACAATACTCTTTCTGATTCGATAAAATCATCAATTTCGTCTTTTGACGGAAGAATATTATTTTTTATTGCATAACTAATTATCAATTTTTCCTCAACTAAAGTGTTAAAAACTGCTTTATCACTTACATCCACATCTCCAGCTACTTGCCGCAAGCCTTTTCTAAATTCAATCTCTTGAATAGTAATTGGTAATAAATTAACATTTGTAACAACATCTTCGTTATTTACTAATTTATTTTCTACTGAGTTAATTGATTTAGAAAGCAGTTCAGAATTAGTTTTAATGTAATTACCTGCTAATTCAATATATTTTTGATCAGCATAAGAATAATGGTTTGATATACCAAAAGTTCCTGCAATAAAAAGTAGAGATAAAAAACCTACAATTAAAAATCTTAACTTTTTGGTCATTAGTATACCTCCTCGAAATCCGTTTTTAACTCATAGTCATATAGTATCTTCAATTAAAAAGTAAGTTAACGCTTATTTTTTCAGTACCCATTATTCACTTCGTTTTCCAGCTATTTGATTATGTTTTATTTTAGATAAAAAGGAATTAAATGATTTAATGAAGTTGTAGAGGGATTAGATACGTCTCTTGGAATCAGTGTAACAGGCTGCCCAAGAAACTATATATTCCTCTACGCCCCTTTGGGTGGTTGTCTTACTGAGTTCGTTTTATTTACTAATACCATTTCATTGAGAGGGGGGAGAGGCTGTGTCAAATATCGAAGACCCAAACCCGGTTTCCATAGAGATGTTCGAAAGATTATGTGAAGCACACTATACGGATATCTATTACACTGTTTGTTACATTACCAAAGACCCAGTTCTTTCACAGGATGGGGTTCAGCAAGCCTTTATCAAGGCTTTTCGAGAATTTCATAAACTAAGAAAAAAAGAAAAATTTACTTCTTGGATCGTAGCCATTGCTCTTAATGAAATGAAGCATATCCAAAAGAGGGAAGCTCACCTCAAAATCGTTCCGATAGACTCAAACCTTCATAAAATAGTTGCGGCTGACGATGATTTAGACATGAAGCTGGATGTCCAAGAGGTACTTAATAAACTTAATGAGCATGAAGCGGAAATTCTGGTACTGAAATACTTTGCCGATTTATCAGTGGCCCGGATATCAGAAATATTAGAAATCAGCGAACAAAATGTCAAACAAAGACTGCATAGGGCTAGGTTAAAGTATCGTGAATTGACCGAAGCGGAAAATGGCGGTGATTATCATGGCATATTCTGAAATAGAGTTTCAAAAGAAGATCAAAGAACATATCGCCAAGGAATTGGCTAATACCATTGAAGTTCCGCCATTTGAAGAGCAGTGGGCGAAGGTTAAAGGCGAATTATTGAAAGAAATTACTAAGGCAGAATCAGAACCTACTCCGGCGCAGTCAGAACCTACCTCAGCACAGTCAAAACTCAATAGGTTTAGGATGCGCAAGCTGGCGTGGGTCGCTGTTGTCGTTATGGCTATAGGATCCTTCAGTATGATCAGCCCGAATGTTGCCAATGGTTTTGGCAGTAAAATCGTAGAATTCTTTAACTTCGCTATTGGCAAGACTACTCGCAACCAGGCGGTAACATATAAAAACCCGAATGAACCGAATGTTCCTCCCGATGTTAATAAGGTCGATGTCCCGCAAGCAAAAGAAGTCAGCCTTGCTGAAGCGCAAGCTTTAGTTTCGACGAATTTGGCTGTTCCCAGCTACCTCCCTCCAGGAATGAAGCTTAGGCGTGCGTTGTTCACTAATCTAAATAATGACTTTTACAATCTTACTATCGAATATGAATTAAACGGGAACGTCATTGTTTTTGAGCAGGAGAGAATTGCTAGGGCAACATCGAGGGGTACCTTATATGACACAGATGATACAGTGGTTAAAGATTTAGTGATTAATGGGAACCCCGCTGTACTCTTTAGCCATAAAAGTGGCATGAACACAATAAACTGGCAGCTGAGAGGGTTATTATTGCACATTTCAGGGAAATTAGATCAAAAGGAGCTTGAAAAAATGGCTCAGTCTATCACTTGATCACATTTTGAGGCAGACCGCCCATAGGTTCTGGGTTTCTCTGATTTAGTAGATGTACACAGATTGAGAATAGGATTGCGCTTTTTCATTAATTCCGCCGTCAACTGAAGTATGATCTGCAATAACACGGTAGTAATATCCTTTGGAGACGGATAAATACTGGGTTCCGCTGACATAGGACGAAGAGTAGTCAGTATATTGGTAGCTATTCACGGTGTACCACTGACCGCTTGAGTAATATTGAAGATAAAGCGTTAATCCTATTCGATCAACGGCATAACTCGTAGAGGTATACCCTGTTATCATTATGAGACCTTCACCGAGATCAGAAATCCGGCATTCTCCACCGGCGATGGTCACGTAAGATGCCGGGGTAACAGTCCCGGTTAGCTCAGTGGTAGTTGGTGAAGCTAATACCGGTGTAGCAAACAGCAGCATCGAAATCAGTAATAAGACAGGAATAAGCTTTTTCATTAGTTGTACCCCTTTCATTAAAGTACTTTGTGATTGCATAGTCCTCAATTTTAGCCATTTTTTCTCATGGAGTAGCCCCCTAATGCCGCTTCATTAAATCACCTTCCTTTACCGTATAAGTTAATTAATGTCCTTCCAACTTATAGAGTATCTGGGAATGGACTTTGGTTACATTTCCAGAAGAAAATTGTCCGGGAATTTTCCGATGTGCAAACCTAACGTGACAATCTGGCTTAAGCCAGGGAACAGTTAAAAATAAGTTAAGAAATAGGCGTAAGAAAACAAGCCCTAGGGTTTTTGGGGCTTGTTTTATAGTCTATATGGAAAATCATACCGTTTTCTGGTATACTTTTTACAGGAAGGAGGAAAATCCGATGACCAATCCTACCTGGCAAAAGGCTATTGAGGAATTTAGCAGAACTATTAAGCGAAAATTAGCATCCAATATCAAAGATGTCAGACTTTTTGGTTCGGTAGCTAGGGGAAACGGCACTCCCGAGTCTGACATAGATATTTTGGTTCTTGTAGAAAAAGAAGATAAATTAACTGATGATACGATAATGGATAGTGCTGTAGATGTTAACCTAAATTACGATGTGGTGATTTCACCTATCATTATGACCGTCTCCCATTATACTAACCAACTTTTCAAAGAGACTGCTTTCTATTATGCTCTTGAGCAGGAGGGAGTCTCTATATGATACCTGATTTAAGCAAGTGGAGATTAGAAAAAGCCGAAGTTACTTTTAGAGATGGGGAAGAACTTGAACGCCTCGGCTCATATCATAGTGCGATAAACAGATATTACTATGCCGCATTTCACGCGGTACGTGCGCTATTGGCTACAAAGAGTCTTGATTCAGCAAAACATTCGGGCGTCATATCATATTTTAATAGAGAATTTGTTAAGATCGGTGTGATAAGCCGGACATCCAGTCGGGCTTTGTCTGATTTATTTAGACTTCGTTCTCACGCCGATTACGATGATTTCAGAGAATTTTCCAGAGAAGATTGTAATATGGTCGTGCAGCTAGAGATAATACTTTGCTAGCCAGATTTTTCACCTTAACCCAAGGAAAGATTAAAAACCGGCTGTTATTTACAATGAGGAGCAACCGCTGACTGCGAGCTTCTTTGTTCCAGCCAATCCACGTATCCCGCTCGGACAAAGCCCACGATGACGCTGAAAACAGCAAGCAACCCAGCCGTTGTTTCGGTTCATTCCCGGACCAAATAAAATACCGTTGATGAGCACCAAACGGACGCTTGTAACCCAAGACATGATACCGCTCTACGTATTCATTCCACAAACGAATGCTGTACCGACTACGTACGGCTTCCAGCTTAATGGGAGATACATCCCCTACGATTCCATGCAGGTCTGGTTTCGCCTCAGTCTGTTCTCCGGTTAGGATTTGTTCTTCTTGTGAAAGAGGCTTGGTAGTTCGTTTTTTCGGTAACACGATCTCGGACTGTTTTTCAAGCTTCTCTAACAATTGCTGGCAGGCATGAATCTTATATTTACCATTCGGATCCACCCAAGATAACCCTTCACAAATGGTTTTGGCCAACTCGTACCGGCTTAATTGAGGAAACATCTGTACGATATACTTAGCATCCTGCAATTCTTGTTCG
This sequence comes from Paradesulfitobacterium aromaticivorans, assembly GCF_054657415.1. Lineage (NCBI taxonomy): Bacteria > Bacillati > Bacillota > Clostridia > Eubacteriales > Peptococcaceae > Paradesulfitobacterium > Paradesulfitobacterium aromaticivorans. Next base: position 2,087,623 of record NZ_BAAHYT010000010.1, read on the forward strand.
CTAAACCATCGTCCGCTCAGTAAGGTGGCTTCTTTTTCGTTAGAATGTTCCATAGTGCGATCAGCTCCTTCTGGATATCCCACACTATTATCTCATCATAACGGCAAAAATCTGTCCAGCCTTACTTTGCGAAAAAATTTTTCTAACAAAACCTGTTATCCCTTACCAGCATGAAATCTAAAATTTATGCGTCAGTTCTGGCATCCTCTAGCGACATCATCTTTCACATCCTTTTGTCCAATAATTCACCGGTATGTAACTGATGAAATCCCCTCATTCTCTCTTGGCAGCAAAGTTAATCTCACCGTTGTTATTTGCAGGTTTTATAGGGGAAACCTTAGTTACTGTAAGATTCTAGGGGATTGGGGAGGTTTTCTCTAGGAGAACTTGAATGAAGCCCCTCAAAATCAGTAAAGCTATGCCTAATAGAATTTTGCTTTTTTTCGTAAAATTCAAATTCATAATATTATCTCCCGGTTGAGAAATTATTAGCGTGAAATAGAAACTATCTCCATTTATTGTATCATAGAACACCGATATTTTATCACTACGTTTTTATTAGACGCTAACCTTGACAAACATCCTGCTTTGCTCTAAAATACCTCCTGTAAAGTAAAAATGCTTTACAGGAGGTTTCCTATGGAAAAGATAGCCCAAATGGCCCTCCTTGCGGATTTTTATGGACCGCTCTTGACCGAGAAGCAGAGAAACGCCTGGGATTTGCATTTTGAGCAGGATCTTTCCCTGGCTGAGATAGCCGAAGTGGAGAAAACCAGCCGCCAGGCTGTTCATGATATGCTGAAACGGACTGAGCGGATTTTATTGGAATATGAAGAGAAGCTGGGCTTGGTCCAGAGGTTCATCAGTGAGCGGGAAAAGCTTTTGGAGATCAGCGGGCTGCTGGCGGAAATAAATACGGATGACTTTGCCAACGGCTCTGCTTTGAAGCGGCATCGGTTAATCCGGGCCAAACTTGAAGATATTTTACAGGAACTATAAGACGAGGATTGGACGGAAAGAATTTTTTAGAAGTCATGCACCGGTAAAGGAAAGTGGGGGAAGGCATGTTTCAGGGCCTAAGCGAAAAACTGCAAGAGACATTCAAACGGCTCAAAGGCAAAGGGAAGCTTAACGAAGCAGACGTCAACGAGGCTATGCGGGAAGTGCGAATGGCTCTCCTGGAAGCTGACGTTAACTATAAAGTCGTCAAAGATTTTGTGGCTAAAGTCAAGGAACGTGCTGTCGGACAGGAAGTCTTGGAATCCCTGTCTCCGGCCCAACAGGTCATTAAAATCGTCAATGAAGAAATGGTTGAGCTCATGGGCGGGGTCAGCAGCAAAATCCAGATTGCATCCAAACCTCCGACCGTGATTATGCTGGTAGGGTTGCAAGGAGCCGGTAAGACCACCCATGCTGCCAAATTGGGCAATATGCTTAAAAAACAGGGCAAACACCCGTTAATGGTTGCCTGTGATATCTACCGGCCGGCGGCGATCAAACAGCTTCAGGTGCTGGGGGAGCAGATAAATATTCCGGTGTTTGCGGAAGGGCAGAAAAACCCGGTGGAAATTGCCGGGAATGCCCTGCGCCAGGCGGGGATGACGGGTGCGGATGTGGTAATCATCGATACTGCCGGACGTCTCCATATTAATGAAGAATTGATGGAGGAGCTCAGCAATATCAAAAGCGCAGTCAAGCCTCATGAAATCCTGTTAGTGGTCGATGCCATGACCGGTCAGGATGCTGTGAACGTAGCGGAGAGCTTCCACAATCAACTGGGTCTTGACGGGGTGATCCTGACTAAACTGGACGGGGACACCCGCGGCGGGGCTGCCCTTTCCGTAAAAGCGGTAACAGGCTGTCCGATTAAGTTTGCCGGAATCGGGGAAAAAATAGATGCCCTTGAGGCTTTTTACCCGGACCGCATGGCTTCACGAATCCTGGGGATGGGGGATGTCCTGACTCTGATTGAAAAGGCTCAGCAGGCTTTTGACGACAAGAAAGCCAAGGAAATGGAGCAAAAACTGCGCAAGCAGGAATTCACCCTGGATGATTTTCTCGATCAAATGCAGCAGATAAAAAAGATGGGCCCGCTGTCCTCCGTTCTCGAGATGATTCCCGGCGTGGGCAAGCAGCTTAAAGACGTTCAGATTGATGAGAAAGAGATGGGACATGTTGAAGCCATTATCCGCTCCATGACTGCCGAGGAGCGCCGCAAACCTGTTATTATCAAGGATTCGCGCAAACGGCGGATTGCTAAAGGAAGCGGCACCAGCATTCAGGAGGTCGGGCGCTTGCTCAAACAGTTTGAACAGATGCAGAAGATGATGAAACAGTTTGCCGGGGGCGGCATGGGCCTTCTGGGCAAGGGCAAAAAAGGGAAAAAGGGCAAGGGCCCAGGCATGAAATTTCCTTTTTCCTAATCCAGCTTCTATCTAAGTTTAAGATAGATTATAAGAGAGTATCCTAGTGAGGAGGTGAAATATTTAATGGCAACGAAAATTCGTTTACGCCGCATGGGAGCTAAGAAAAACCCGTTCTACCGCATGGTTGTGGCAGACTCCAATTCTCCCCGTGACGGGCGTTTTATTGAAGAAATCGGATATTATGATCCCACTAAGCGTCCGGAGGTTCTTAAAATTGACGAGGAAAAAGCCCTGAAATGGCTGTCTACCGGCGCTCAACCTTCTGATACTGCTAAATCTTTGCTGCGCCAAGCAGGAGTCTTAGCTAAGTTCCACTCTAAGAACTAGAGATTGGTGAGGGGGGTGGTTCCTGTGAAGGAACTTCTGGAAGTCCTCGCGAAAGCCTTGGTAGATCACCCCGAAGATGTCATGGTTGCCCAGGTGGAGACAGAGAAGAGTGTTAACTTGCAACTGGTGGTAGCTCCTGGAGATATGGGCAAAGTGATAGGGAAGCAGGGGAAGATTGCTAACGCAATTCGTACGCTTGTGAAAGCGGCTGCTGTCAAAGACGGACGCCGGGTTCATGTTGACATTGACCAATGACGTTGAGAAGGGCGCTAAGCCCTTTTTGGCGTTTTATCCACGGGAAGGGGCAGCGGTATGGACGAAGTCTTGGTAGGAGCGGTTGTAAAAGCGCATGGAGTTAAAGGGGAGTTAAAAATCTATCCCCTGACCCATGATCCGATGAGGTTTAAACATTTGCGCGAGATCATTCTGACCAATGGTGCAGCGAAGCAGCGTTTTACGGTAAAAAATGCCGTGGTCCAGCCAGACTTCGTCTACCTAGCCCTTGATGGGATCGAAAGTATGGATGAAGGGGAAAAATACCGGGGCTGGGAAGTCAGGATAGACCGTTCTGAGGTGCCGCCGCTTGCAGAAGGATGGTATTATTTTGAACTGGAAGGGCTTCAAGTCTACGAGGGGGAGCGGTATCTGGGAATACTGACCCAGGTGCTGGAAACAGGTGCCAATGATGTCTACCTTGTCCAAGGGCCATTGGGGGAAATTTGCGTTCCGGCGCTGAAAACTGTTGTGAAGAAAGTTGATGTTGCGGGGCGGCGCATGGATGTCGAACTACCGCCAGGGCTGGTGGAAGAGGAATAATGATTAAGTTTACCGTACTCACCCTGTTTCCGGAGATGTTTGCTCCGATTCAAGAAAGTATTCTAAAACGGGCGCAAGAAGCTGAGCTGCTACAGATTGAGCTTGTCAACTTTCGTGCTTATGCTTTAAGCAAGCATAAGAATGTGGATGATGTCCCTTATGGCGGCGGTCCAGGCATGGTTTTAAAACCGGAGCCGATTTACGCTGCGGTCAGGGATCTGCCAGGACCTCAAGAACCTCAGAGTGTACGCAAAATCGTCCTTCTGACCCCGCAGGGACGTCTTTTCAACCAAAGTTTGGCCTGGGAGCTAAGTGCTCTGGATGAAATCGTCTTAATCTGCGGGCATTACGAAGGGTTTGACGAGCGCATCCGGGACTTGGCAGATGAAGAGGTTTCGATCGGGGATTTTGTCTTAACCGGCGGTGAACTGGGCGCTATGGTTGTGATTGATGCGGTTTCCCGCTTGGTTCCCGGGGTTTTGGGAGAAAGCGGCTCTTGTGCGGACGATTCGCACAGTCAGGGAGTGCTGGAATATCCCCAGTACACGCGTCCGCCTGAGTTTGAAGGGAAGCTCATTCCGGAAGTGCTTTTATCCGGTCATCATGCCAATATTGAACGCTGGCGTCGTAAGGAAGCTCTGCGCCGTACCTTTACGCGCCGACCGGATTTGATTCCTGCACTTGAATTTCTTCCCGGTGATTATCCCCTGTTGGAAGAGTTGACGGCCGAGATTCCGGAGATCGGTGCCTGGAGAGGGAAGTGGGAGCACCTGCGCCCACCTAAAAAGAAGCGTCGTTCTTTACAAAACCCTTCTTCAAGGGAGGAAAGCTGAATGGGCGATCTTTATCTCGCTTTGATTCACGCCCCTGTTTACAATAAAAACATGCAGATTGTGGCTACTTCCATCACCAATCTGGACATTCATGACATTGCCCGCTGCGCTGCGACTTTTGGCCTGAAACGCTACTATGTGGTACATCCGGCGGAGGCACAAAGGTCTCTGGCTCAAAGGATTATGGCTTTTTGGCAGGAAGGGTTTGGCGCGGAGTATAACCCTGACCGCCAGCAGGCCTTTGCGCGGGTGCGCTTGGCTGTGGATTTGCGAGAAGTGCTGGAGGAGATAATGCAAGAGCAGGGACACTATCCGGCTCTGGTAGCGACAGATGCCCGAAAGTATCCTAATACAATTAGCTATGCAGCCATGCGCGAACGACTGGAACAGGAAGAGTCCCCTGTTTTGCTGCTTTTTGGCACTGGCTGGGGTCTGGCACGCGAGCTTATGGAAAGTACGGATTTTATTCTTGAGCCAATTTACGGGCCGGGAGAGTACAATCATCTTTCAGTCCGTTCAGCTGTAGCGATTATTTTAGACCGTTTGCGGAGTTCATGAGTTTTGGTTACTGCTTAGGTATTCAGTATTCAGTATTCAGTAGTCAGAATATTTCCAGACAATAAAGCAGACTTACTTCAGGTGGAGAATTAACGGCACATGAAGTCTAGTTGACTTATCTCTGTGGGGACAAACCGCTCTCTCATTCTGACTCCTGACTCCTGAGTACGCTTGCGTAGCGCTGACGCTTATGCTAAAATATATGGGGTTGATAACGGATGGTCCTCTCGCTGGCAGAGCATTTTTAGTGCCATGGTTGCATCGCAAAAAGATCTTAGAAGCTCAGAAGTTTTACATCGCTCTGTGTAACCAGTGTATGAACATCTAGGCAAGGAAGGGGGGAAATTATAATGGATTATATTCGTATGATTGAAGAAGAACAGATGAAAAAAGATCTTCCTCACTTCCGTCCTGGGGATACGGTTCGGGTTCATGTCCGCGTTGTCGAAGGAAGCCGAGAGCGTATTCAGGTTTTTGAAGGAGTAGTGATTAAGATGAAAGGCGGCGGGCTGAGAGAAAATTTCACCGTGCGCCGTGTAACGTCTGGAGTAGGCGTGGAGAGAACTTTCCCGCTTCATTCTCCGCGACTTGATAAAATCGAGGTAGTTCGCATGGGTGTTGTGCGCCGGGCGAAGCTTTACTACCTGCGCGGGTTGTCTGGCAAAGCAGCTCGAATCCGTGAGCGTCGCCGCTAAAAGTCCAAGAGAGCCACAAGCCGGGCTCTCTTTTTTACTCTCTGCGACAGTTATCTTATTACAAATTGATTTCTAACTTGAGTGCGCAACATCCAAATTTTACTGGTGGTATGCTCCCAAAATACCTTGTTCATACTAAGCCTAGTGTGACAAGATGAGAGGGAGTGTTGCAATGGCACAAAGAACAGGTGCAAGAAGGATTTTAGTAATTTTGGCCGGACTCGTGGTTTTGATCGGTTTGGTGCGGGCAGTGGTACTTCAGCCTTACATTATTCCTTCGTCATCGATGGAACCGACGCTGATGCCGGGTGACCGGATTCTTGTCAATCGGCTGGCTTACCGCTTCTGGGTTCCCAACCGGGGGGATATTGTAGTTTTCGCTTTTCCCCTTGACCCCAAGCGTACATTTGTCAAAAGGATAATTGCACTCGAAGGGGAAACGGTGGAACTCAAAGATAACCTGGTGTTCATTGATGGCCGCGTGATTCAGGAACCGTACTTAAAAGCAGGGGATTACCCACCATACGGGCCCTTGACAATTCCTAAAGGCAAAGTCCTAGTCCTGGGCGACAACCGTAACCAAAGTGGAGATTCCCGTGAATGGGGTCTCTTAGAAAAAAGCTATTTAATAGGAAAGTCCTGGCTCGTTTATTATCCGCTCAACCGCCTGCGGGCATTCTAACAGGGTTAGTTAATTTGACGTGTAGAGGAACAACATATGAGTATTCAATGGTTTCCCGGCCATATGGCCAAAGCCAGAAGGTTGTTGCTTGAACAACTGCGCTGGGTGGATGCGGTGATTGAACTGGGAGATGCCCGCCTGCCTGAAAGCAGCCTCAACCCGATGCTCAGGGAAATGCTTGCAGGAAAGCCGAAGCTTCTGGTCTTAAATAAAAGCGACTTGGCTGATAACACCTGGACCGAGCGCTGGTTAGAAAGGCTGGGCCAGGAAGGCCTTGTTTTTCCTGTCAGCGCTACCGCTGGTTCCGGGGTTGGCCGGATTATACCGCAGTTAGAATCTTTGGTTAGGGGAAAACAGGAACAACTGGCTGCCAGAGGGGTTCGTGCCCGCCCCCTACGGGTAATGGTGGTCGGGATTCCGAACATAGGGAAGTCCTCCTTGATCAATCAGCTTACAGGGGGAGCAAGAGCGAAGACCGGCAATAAACCGGGAGTGACCAGGGGCAACCAGTGGGTTAGAATCAATCCGCGTGTTGAACTTCTCGATACTCCTGGTTTGCTGTGGCCGAAGTTTGATGACCCTGAAGCAGGAAGAAAACTGGCGGCAGCTGGAAGTATTAAAGACGAAGTGGTAGATTCGGAAGAATTGGCTCTGTGGCTGATAGAGTGGCTGCAAGAAAACTACCCTGCCTCACTCGAACGGTATCGCCGCGGCCAGGAAAAGCTTTCCCTTGAGGATATTGGCAGGGCCAGGGGCTGCCTTGTTCAGGGAGGACGGGTTGATACTTTGAAAGCGGCTCAGATTTTTTTTAAGGAATTCAGAGCAGGTTTACTCGGCAAAGTCACTATGGATAAATTCTAACCATAGTTAACCAAGTAATGAGTTAATAGTGTTAATTACCAATTTCTAAATTTCGAAAAGGGTTCTATTGGTTTTTAGACAAGGCATATAAAGTAGAGGTTTGGTTATATTTACTATTAACTTTTCTGAATAGTGATATACCTATTTCTAATGCAGTCATAACTTATACATATGCAAACAAGTCATTTAGAAAAAGGAAGTAGAATAGATTTGTCGAACAAAAGTAATGGGAATAAGAACATTAAATCTCTCTCAGATATGAGTGTTAAGGAGGTCGCGGATGCTTTGAGCAAAGATCCGGCAGAAGACCTCCTTAAGGCGTGTGCATATGACGATAGGGAAGGGATTCGGCGTTTGCTTGAACGCCATTGCAAGCACCAACAGGCACAAGCGTTTGAACAGGCCCGCATCCAAGTGCTTTTACGGGAAGAGAAAATGTTGTGGGAACAAGGATTTCTCTTGGTGGCGGGAGTAGATGAGGCGGGACGGGGACCGCTCGCTGGTCCGGTAGCGGCGGGTGCTTGCATTCTGCCTGTGCAGTTTGACCTACCGGGTTTGAATGATTCCAAGAAGCTTACAGAGGGCAAACGAGAAAAGCTTTTTGGGCAGATTCAAAAACAGGCGTTGGCCTTTGCCATTGGCAGTGCGGAACCGGCGGAAATTGATCTTTACAACATCCTGCAGGCAAGTAAGCTGGCGATGAAACGCGCGGTTGAAGGCTTAAAGATTCGGCCTCACCATCTACTTATCGATGCGGTAAGCCTCCCGCTCGTTAATATCCCCCAAAAAGCGATCATTCGGGGGGATGCCTTAAGTGCTAGCATCGCTGCTGCCTCTATTTTGGCGAAAGTTACGCGCGACCACTGGATGCGCGACTTACATACGCTTTATCCTGAATATGGCTTTGACAAAAACAAAGGGTATGGCACAAATGAGCACTTGCAAGTTTTGCGGCGTCTCGGGCCCAGCCCCATTCACCGGCGTAGCTTTGCCCCAGTTGGCCGGGAAGTGGCGGAAAACTAAAAGAAAGCCTGCGATGCCTGCATGATACCAAATTTATTGACGCATCCTATGGGATGTGGCACAATAAGTTTGGCCTATAACAAATTTTTACTTTAAGTTTTAATAAGGAAGGGAGGGTAAGAGGAGATGTCAGATAATTTTGCAGCGGTCGGGGTTTTACTTGTTTTTGCCATTGCTTTGCCGGTAATCATGATGTTAATACCCAAACTATTGGCACCCAACAAGCCACATGCCCAAAAATTGATAGCCTATGAATGCGGTAATGAACCGATAGCCAAGACGGCTTGGCTTGGATTTAAGAGCAATTACTTTCTGTATGCAATCGTATTTACGGCCTTTGATGTAGAAACTGTGTTCTTATATCCGTGGGCACTGACGTTCCGTAAACTGGGGACGTTTGCTTTCATTGAAATGTTTATCTTTATCACTATCCTCTTAGTCGGTTTCTGGTACGCTTGGAAGGAAGGTGCTTTAGAGTGGATGTAGCTAAGGAGAAAGAGCTCCGTGAGGCCGAACTGATGGTCGAAAAGAATGTAGTGGTTACCTCTATCGATAAGGTGCTAAACTGGGCTCGGGGGCACTCCTTTTGGCCGGTGACCTTTGGTTTGGCTTGCTGTGCGATTGAAATGATGGCGACCGGTGGGCCTCGCTATGATATCGCCCGCTTTGGCTGGGAAGTATTCAGGGCATCGCCGCGCCAGGCTGATCTTATGATCGTTGCGGGCACTTGCAACCGGAAAATGGCCCCGCTCCTGCGCCGTATTTATGATCAAATGCCGGAGCCAAAGTGGGTTATTGCCATGGGAAGTTGTTCCAGCGCCGGAGGCCCTTTCGTCGATTCCTATTCAATGTTTGGCGGGGTAGACAAAATTGTGCCGGTGGATGTATATATTCCGGGTTGTCCTCCACGGCCTGAATCATTGTTGTTCGGGATCATGCAGCTGCAGGAGAAAGTCGCCAATCCCGCAAAGGTGAGGTTATTAAAGCATGGAAAATAAAGAGATTTTGAGAAAACATGTTGATGAACTAGCCGCTAAGGTAAATGGAGAAGTACAAGAGATTCTCGGTGCTCTGGTTTTGACTGTTAAAGGTTCTTACATTACCGAAACCTTAACTGCTGCTAAAAACTTTGCGGATGTTCCTTGTGATTTTCTCCACGATTTAACGGCTGTGGATGTGGGAGACCAATTCGCGGTAGTGTATCAGCTTTCAAGCTTGAACGGCCCGCAAACCCTCCGGGTGAAGGGCATGATCGACCGGGATACTCCGGCCATCGACTCGGTGACCCGGATCTGGCGAGGAGCGAATTTCCTTGAGCGCGAGGCTTACGATATGTTTGGGATCCAGTTCAAAGGGCATCCTAATCTGAAACGGATCTACCTGTGGGAAGAGTTTGAAGGGTATCCGCTGCGCAAGGATTACGTGACTGAAAGTGTTGAAAAGCGTGCAGTCATACTGACGATGAAACCAGGGGAGTAAGGGGGAAAGAACCATGACATTGGAAAGAACGGAAGAACTAGCCTTAAACCTGGGTCCCCAGCACCCCAGTATGCACGGTGTGTTTCGCATGGTGGCCCATTTTGACGGGGAAATCATTACTAAGATTGAACCTAAAATAGGGTATCTGCACCGCGGCTTGGAGAAGTTGGCAGAAAGCCGTACCTATGCGCAATTTATTCCGTACACTGACCGTTTGGATTATCTGGCAGCACCCCACAACAACATGGCTTATGTGCAAGCGGTAGAAAAGCTGGCAAATATCCAGATTCCTGAACGTGCTGAGTACCTGCGGGTGATTTTTGCTGAGTTGGCCCGGATCGCCAGTCATCTGGTATTCATTGGCAGTTTGGCCTTGGATATGGCGGGTTGGACCGCCTGGGGCTACTGTTTCCGGGATCGGGAACGGATTCTTGACCTTTTTGAAATGACTGCCGGCAGCCGCTTGACTGTCAATGCGATGCGCATCGGCGGGTTCAGTCAGGAGGTGCCGGATGAGTTTTGGCCGGCTTTGAAATCTTTCCTGGATGATCTGCCAGAGATGCTGGAAGAATATCAAGGTATTTTCTATGGCAATGAGATCGCCATGGGGCGCATGAAGAGTGTTGGGATCTTAACTAAAGAGGACGCTGCGAACTTTTCCACCACGGGTCCGGTTTTGCGCGCTTCCGGAGTGAAGCATGACCTGCGCAAAGATGCTCCTTACGGGATCTATGACCGCTTTGAGTTCGAGGTACCGGTCCTTTATGGGTGTGACTCTTATGACCGGGGTTTGATCAGGCTGCTGGAAATTAAAGAAAGCGCGAAAATTATCCGGCAGGCGATGCGCGACATCCCGGAAGGTCCGATCATGGCGAAAGTGCCGAAAGTTTTGAAGCCACCCGTGGGGGAGGTTTACCATGCGGTGGAGAACCCCAAAGGGGAGTTAGGCTTTTATCTTGTGAGTGATGGCAGTACGAAACCGGCCCGGCTGCGTATCCGTTCTGCTACCTTCATAAATATCCAATTGCTGCCGGCAATTTCTCCGGGGTGGAAGATTCAGGACGTCATTGCGATTTTTGCCACCTTGGATGCTGTGCTGGGTGAAGTGGACAAGTAGGAAATAAGGGGAGAAGAAGATGGACGCATTGAACAAATTGCCACTGAATATTGCGGCTGCCATCCGTGGATTGTTTGGAGATCCCCACTCCATTTGGGCAGATTTAACCATGACTGTGATCGGGATTGTTCTGGTTATTGTGCTCATCGTCCTGGCTGCCTTGATCCTTATTTTGCTGGAACGCAAAATTGGGGGATGGGCATCCCAAAGGCCGGGACCGAACAGGTTGGGTCCACGGGGATGGTTTCAAACGATAGCCGATGCTTTAAAACTATTGGGTAAAGAAGATGTTACACCGGCGGAGGCTGACCGCTTTATCTTCAAGATTGCGCCGATGATCGTGTTTGCCCTGCCGATGATGACTTTAGCAGTAATCCCTTTCGGCATGGGTATGGTACCTATTGACTTGGATCTGGGCATTATGTATTACCTAGCGATCTCCGCTATCTCAACTTTGGCTCTGTTGATGGCGGGCTGGGGTTCCAACAGCAATTATTCCATGCTCGGGGGCATGCGGGCTGTAGCTCAGATGATCAGCTATGAGATTCCCCTGATCTTTTCTTTGCTTGGGGTTGTCATGATTACCCAAACCTTTAATTTAACAAAAATTGTTGAGGCCCAAAGTACGATTCCTTTTGTGGTGATTCAGCCAATCGCCTTTGTAATTTACTTTATTGCCGGGATCGCTGAAGTAAACCGGGCACCGTTTGACTTGGTCGAAGCGGATCAGGAAATTGTGGCCGGACCGTTCACTGAATACACGGGACTGCGCTGGGGTCTGTTCTTCCTCGGGGAATACGGCAACATGACGGCTGTGGCCGCCTTAATTACGACCATGTTTTTAGGGGGCTGGCAAGGGCCGGGCTTCCTGCCTGGTATTGTCTGGTTCTTCCTTAAAGTAGGCATCATCATTTTCTTGATGATGTGGATCCGCTGGACCTTCCCGCGCATGAGAGTCGATCATCTCATGGGCTTAGCCTGGAAAGTGCTGCTTCCGCTCTCTCTGCTTAACATTTTGTTAACGGGTCTCGGTATCTATATTTACCAATACGTCCTGCGGATTGGAGGGTAACAGAGTGTTTGGTAAAGGTCTATTCAAAGGTTTGCACATCTCGCTCAAACGCATGCTGGGGCCCAATGTTACTCAGTATTATCCTGAGGAAAAACCGAATCTACCCCCTCGGGTTCGGAGTTCCATGGGTCTTGACCCGGACAAGTGCATTTCGTGTGGAATCTGTGCCAATACTTGTCCGAATAAGGTAATCACCTTAACAAGTGAAAAGGGCGACAACAACAAAAAAGTCCTCAAGACCTATCAGATGGACGTGGGACGCTGTCTCTTCTGCGGGCTTTGTACTGAGGCCTGTCCTACAAGTGCGCTGACTGTCACGCAGCAATATGAGAACGCAGTTTATGAGGCGGACGAATTGCAGTGGGATATGATTAAAAGGCATCGGCATCAGACTGGGAAGGAGGGGTAAGAGTGGGTACAACAATCGTTTTCTTTATCTTTGCTATTTTGGCTGTAGCAGCCGCTTGGGGGGTTGTCACCTCTAAGAACATCGTGCACAGCGCCTTCTTTTTGGCCCTTACCTTTGCCGGTGTGGCCGTGCTGTATGTGCTTCTCAATGCCGACTTCTTGGCAGCGGTGCAGCTTTTGGTTTATATGGGCGCGGTAAACATCATGGTGATTTTTGCGGTGATGTTAACCTTGCGGGGGGATGTCAAAGAAAGCAGCCGCGAGAACAGAAACTGGGGCTGGGGTGCTTTGGTGGCAGCCCTGGTGTTTGTCATGATAGCGCTGGTAATTCTCACCAATGCCGACTGGCGGATTCTACCCGCTCCCTGGAGTGGGCAAGGGTCAGCTCTCGCTCTGTCGGAACTGATGCTTAAGAGCTACATGGTTCCGTTTGAGGCGGCGGCTATTCTGCTTACCTTGGCATTGGTTGGAGCGGTCATCTTGGCGAAGGGAGTGAAAGAGAGCAAATGAGTTTTAGTGTAGGGCTTTCAACCTATCTTTTGGTCGGAGCGATGCTCTTCAGCCTTGGTCTCTACGGTTTATTCGCTAAGAAAAACGTAATAGCAGTTCTAATGTCAATTGAACTCATGCTCAATGCGGTCAACCTTAATTTCGTCGCTTTTAACCGTTTCTTAGGGAACGAGAACCTCCTGCATGGCTTTGTGACTGCCGTGTTTGTAATTGTGCTGGCGGCAGCTGAAGTTGCGGTCGGCTTGGCCTTGGTTATCAGCATATATCGTACGCGGAAATCAACCAGTGTGGATGATTTCAACTGGTTGAAGTGGTGAGATAGTCTAATGGAGAAGGTAGGTGTTCAAGGAAATGCATGATCTCTTTCAGTGGGCATGGTTAATACCCTTTCTGCCCTTCCTGTCTTTTCTGCTGATCGCCCTCATTACGAGGAGATCCAAAGGACTGTCTGCCACCATCTCGATCCTTGCCATCCTAACCGCGTTAGGTTTGGCAATTGCTATCGGAATTGGTGTGATTCAGTCCTGGAACGGAGAGGAATTTATCGGGCGCGAAGCGATCGTCTCCGCTAACTGGTTAAATATTGGCGGCTTGCAGATTGACTTCGGCACGATTGTTGATCCCCTGAGTGCCATGATGCTGTTTGTGGTAACCTTGGTGGCGTCAATGGTTCAGATCTATTCCCTGGGGTATATGCACGGCGACCGTGGCTGGTCCCGTTATTATGCGTACCAGTCCTTGTTTGCGGCTTCCATGCTCGGGCTGGTTATCTCGACCAACCTTTTGCAACTGTTTGTTTTCTGGGAACTGGTCGGACTTTGTTCTTACCTCCTGATCGGTTTCTGGTACTTTAAAGTTTCCGCCCGCGAGGCTGCCAAGAAAGCCTTCATTACCACCAGGGTCGGAGACTTTGGTTTGCTTTTAGGGATTTTGTTCTTGTATAACAAGTTTGGCACTCTGGATTTTGCGGCTTTATCCGCAGCCATGAATACAAACTTTCAGGACTTTGCCCTCATCGGCGGGTTAAGCTATCTGACCGTGATGGCGATTCTCGTCTTCATTGGACCGGTCGGAAAATCCGGCCAGTTCCCGCTCCATGTCTGGCTGCCTGATGCCATGGAAGGCCCGACCCCTGTCAGTGCTTTGATTCACGCGGCCACGATGGTCGTGGCGGGTGTCTACCTGGTGGCCCGCATTTACTTCCTGTTTGACCATGCGTCCCCGGCAGCCTTGCAGCTTGTGGCCGGGTTAGGGGCATTTACGGCCATATTTGCGGCGACGATTGCCATTGCCCAAGATGACATCAAACGGATCTTAGCTTATTCCACGCTCAGCCAGTTGGGCTACATGATGTTTGCCTTGGGAGTAGGCTCTTTGACAGCATCCATGTTCCACCTCATGACCCACGCCTTTTTCAAGGCTCTCATGTTCTTGGGCGCAGGTTCTGTGATTCATGCCCTGCATGAGAAACAAAACATTTGGGATATGGGCGGGCTGTGGAAGAAAATGCCGATTACCGGCTGGACCTTTTTTATTGGAGTCTTAGCGATTTCCGGAGTTCCGCCGTTTGCCGGGTTCTGGTCTAAAGATGAGATTCTGGCGGCCGCTCTCCATAACGGACATCCGGTGATTTACGCAGTGGGCTTGTTCACAGCGTTCTTAACAGCGTTTTATATGAGCAGACTGTTCTTCGTGGCTTTCACTGGACCTTCCAAACCGGAAAACCATCCGCATGAATCCCCCTGGACCATGACCCTACCCCTTATCATCCTGGGTGCTCTCAGTGTGGTAGGTGGCTTGGTCGCTCTGCCCGAGCATAATTTTGCCTTCTATGTCCACTTCGGGGAATTAGAACATGAAGCGATGGACTGGGCTTTGGCCGGAATTTCGGTGGTTGCCGGTTTGATTGGTATCGGGCTTGCGTACACGATTTATGTGAAGAAGGCTATTGCCGCTGAAAGCATCGTGGCGAAATTCCCGGGCATCTATAAGATTCTTAAAAACAAGTACTACATTGATGAACTTTATCTGTGGCTTATCCATCATATTATGGATGGATTCGCTAAGGTTCTGTACTGGATCGACCTCTATATTGTAGACGGGATCATTAACGGTCTGGCTTTGTTTACCCGTGGCAGTGCCCGCACTCTGCGCCGTACGCAAACGGGACAATTACAAACTTACGCTTTGGTGTTCTTCTTTGCCGTAGTCGTGATCTATTTGGTATTCGCGCTGGGCGAAGGCCAGCTTGCGGCACTTAACCCCTTAGCGATGCTGGGAGGTGTGAAATAATGTCAGCAGCGACAGCAGGCTCAATGATCTTGCCCTTCACCCTCTTGGCCCCGGTGCTCGCAGCATTGATCATCGTTTTTCTGCCTAAAGAGGAAGGAAAGACGATTAAAATTGTCTCGGCACTTGGCACTTTTGCAGCGCTTGCATTGTCAGTGTACGTCTTCTTCGCCTATGACCGTTCAGTGGGCGGGATGCAGTTTAATCTGATCCTCCCCTGGACCAAGGATCTGGGTGTTAACATGGCCTTTGGTGTTGACGGAATCAGCATACCAATGCTCGTTCTCACCAACCTGATCGGATTTACGGCAGTTTACTCTTCTTGGAACCAGGACAAAAGGGTGAAAGAGTTCTTTGTCTTGCTTCTGATCCTGATTACCGGGGTTATGGGAACATTCATCGCCCGCGACCTCTTTATCTTCTTCCTCTTCTATGAGATCGTGGTCATCCCGATTTATATCATGGTTATCATCTGGGGTAGTACGAAAAGGGTCAGCAAGGAATATGCCGGGATGAAGCTTACCATTTACCTTCTGATCGGTTCGGCATTCCTTCTGGTTGGCTTAGTGATGCTGTACCTTAACGCTAAGCAGCTTAACGGCGGGCAGGGAACATTTATGTTCGATGAGCTGGCCAAATTCCAGTACGATCCCACATTCCAGAAGGTCGTCTTTGGCTTAATGGCTTTCGGCTTTGGTTCTCTGATCTCCATGTTCCCGTTCCACTCCTGGTCGCCTGACGGTTATGCCGGCGCCCCAACTGCGGTGAGTATGATTCACGCCGGGGTCTTGAAGAAAATCGGCGGCTACGGTCTCATCCGTTTGGGACTGATGGTGCTGCCGGTGGGTGCTAAGTTCTGGGCACCTGTGATCGCGACTCTGGCAGTTACCGGAGTGCTGTACGCAGCTTTTATCGCCTTAGCCCAGAAAGACCTCAAGTATGTCGTCGGGTATTCCTCAGTTAGTCACATGGGCTATGTTTTGATAGCCTTGGCTGCGTTTAACGTAACCAGTCTTAATGGAGCAGTTGAAATGATGTTCGCTCACGGCGTGATGTCCGCTCTCTTCTTCTCCATGATTGGCTTTGTGTATGAGAAGTCCCATACTCGTAATATCAGCGAATTGGGCGGATTGGCACGGCAAATGCCCCGCCTAGCTGTGGGCTTCCTGATCGCCGGGATGGCATCCCTGGGACTACCGGGTACGGTTAACTTTATTGCAGAGTTTACAATCTTTATGGGAACTGTGCGCGCTTTCCCCGTGCAGGCTATACTCGGGATCGTAGGGATTATCTTCACTGCAGCTTATATCCTGAGGGTGCTGGCGAATGTCCTCTTTGGACCGCGCCGTCCGGAATGGGATCACTTAAAAGACCTGCGCGGCCCGGAAATGGTTCCACTCGTGGTGCTTGTATTTGTGCTCTTTGTTACTGGAATCTTCCCGAACATCGTGTACAGTGTAATTAACTCCGGTGTCACGCACTCCGACCTGAGCAAGGTTATGGAGACAGTGGGCCTGGCGAAGATGGGAGGGTTATTCTAATGCTTGACTTTAATTTCGCAATGCTCACACCTGAAATCGCTGTGGCTGCCCTCACCCTGATTCTCCTGGCCATTGGCTTGCTTATTCCACCAGGAGCGCGCAAAGGAATGATGCCTCTTACAGTATTCGCCCTGCTCGGGGTTCTTGCTTATGCAGTGTATGATTTTTTCCTTGGTCCGCATGGGGTAACTCTGGGTGGAATGTATATTCACGATCAGTTTGCAGGATTTTTCAAGATTTTGTTCTTGTCTGCGGCTGTGTTAGTCGCTCTTTCTTCAGGGTCCTATGTCCAATCATTCCCCTCCCATCGCGGTGATTTTTACGCGCTCCTGATGGGTGCTACCCTGGGCATGATGCTTATGTCAGGGGCCGGGGATCTGCTTACGCTTTATGTAGGGTTAGAGCTGATGACGATTACTTTCTATATTTTGGTTGCGTACTGGCTTACTGAAGAGAAGTCTGCCGAAGCCGGGATCAAATACCTGGTGCTGGGAGCAGCGTCCTCCGCCATTCTTCTCTACGGCATCAGCCTGATTTACGGACTCACAGGCTCTCTGCTGCTCACAGATATCCGCCAGGCAATGTTTGCAACTCAGATTTCTCCGGTTACAATCCTGGCCAGCGTCTTCCTTCTGGCAGGATTCGGCTTTAAAATCTCGCTGGTGCCTTTCCACATGTGGGCTGCGGATATTTATGAAGGCGCTCCCACGCCGGTAACCGCGTTCTTGGCTGTGGCCTCAAAAGCCGCTGCCTTTGCGGCCTTGATCCGGGTTTATGTCCTCACGGTCGGGGTGCAGACCTTTTCTCCCCCGTCAATCGGAGGACATTGGACCGGGCAAAACCTGCTCTTGATCCTTGCGGCCCTGACCATGATTGTGGGCAACCTCATTGCCATTCCCCAGACCAACATCAAACGCTTACTGGCGTTCTCAAGTGTTGCTCAGGCAGGTTACCTTATGGTCGGCATCATTCCGGCTTCGCCGGACGGTGTCAAAGCAGTGCTCTTCTATGCCATGATTTACGTCTTTGGCAACATGGGAGCGTTTGCGGTTGCAACCCATATCGGGCAGGCCCAAGGCAGTGATGAGATCAAGGATTTTGCCGGCTTGGCCAAGCGCTCGCCGGTAGCGGCTGCGGTGATGACTGCTTCCATGCTCTCGCTCGCCGGAATTCCGCCTCTGGCCGGGTTCGTCGGCAAGTTCTACCTCTTCTCGGCAGTGATGACTGAAGGGTTTACCGCGATCGCCTATATCGGCTTCGTGATGAGCATGGTGTCTGTCTACTACTACCTCTCAGTTATCAAAGTAATGTATCTAACAGAAGGAGAAGGCCTGCCGGAAGTTCCGGTTAAAGGGGCGTCCAAGTTTACCATGGTCTTTACCTTGCTGATTACTCTGGCTATTGGTCTTTATCCCACTCCGCTGGCGCAAATGGCTATTGCCGCTGCTACGAGTTTGGTGAAGTAGAGCTTTGAGTATTAGTACAAGATAGGAGTCAACAAATAAGGGTTCTCACCGCAAACGGTGAGAACCCTTATTGATATCTCGCATAATAAAGTTCAGCTGGAGCTATTAACCCTAAGTAAAGGATTTCACCGATGGGATGGCGAAAAAACAAATCATAATGGAAAAATTGGATGTTAAGGGGATACATCTATGAATAAACGATCCCTTGGCCAACAAGGAGAAGAATATGCCGTCGGGGTGCTCGTAAAAGCCGGTTTAACGATTGCAGAGCGTAATTACCGCTGCCCTAAAGGGGAAATGGATATTATCGCCACCAAGGGAACAGACCTTGTCTTTGTTGAGGTTCGGGCGCGCAGTTCAGGGGTACGGGGCTGGGCAGAAGAAAGCATAACAGCAAAAAAGCGCCAGCGCTTGCGAGCGATTGCTGTTTATTACCTGATGGAGAAAGGATACCGGGATTGGCCCCCGCTTAGGTTCGATGTTATGGCACTGAGGGTTGAGCAGGGCCAGTTTGCGGCAAACTGGATACAGGGGATCTAGCATGCTCTACAATTGTGGAGGAAACTTCACAAATTGTTCATGCTTCAATTATATTTTAATGCTAACATAGAGTTATACACAACAACCTTAACCCATTTAGCCTGGGCTAGTGATATCAGCAGAATTCACAAACAGATTGGAGGCTGACAAAGTGGACCCAATTCTTGTTGTCGATGATGAAGAGAAAATTAGAGGTCTTGTCCGTATGTATTTAGAGAAAGAAAGGTACACGGTTGACGAAGCGGAAAACGGGCGCATTGCCTTGGAAAAGTTCCGTTCCGGGAGCTATTCTTTGCTTATTGTAGATTTAATGATGCCTGATATTGACGGCTGGCGTGTATGCCGCGAAGTGCGGGAAAACTCAGATGTGCCGATAATAATCCTGACCGCGCGTGGTGAGGAGTTTGACAGGGTCCTGGGTTTTGAACTGGGGGCGGACGATTACCTGGTAAAGCCTTTTAGCACCAGAGAGTTGATGGCCAGGGTGAAAGCACTCTTGCGCCGGGCTCAGGGTTCGTCACGCGCCGGCAATGATTCTGAGCTTACATTCGGAGCGTTAAGGATTGACAAAGAGAGGCATCGCGTTAGTATCAATGAAGAGGCAGTGAGCTTTACCCCGCGTGAGTTCGATCTGCTTTATTTTCTGGCTAAGAACCGCGGGCGGGTTTTTTCGCGCGAGCAGCTAATGGAAACAGTCTGGGGCTATGATTTTTATGGGGATGCACGGACTGTTGATACTCATATTAAGAAACTACGTGAAAAGCTGGATCATCCTCAGGTTAAGAAAATGGTTGCCACAGTCTGGGGTGTGGGGTACAAGTTCGACCCAGACGCCCGGGTTTAAGCAAGACAAAAAGGAGTACGGATTGTGAAACGCCGCATAAGCATTTCCATAAAATTATGGCTAGCAATGACCTTGCTCATTTTAACTGTCCTCGGAGGTTTGGGGGCAGTCATTACCTGGCTTTTCAGCGATTTTTACCTCCAGGACAGGCTAAATTCTTTGCGCAGTGATGCGGTGGAAACAGCCCAGCAATTGGAGAACATTTCGGATTGGGACCAGCGTCTGGCATGGTTGCAAACAGTGAAGCTAACTTCCGGCACGCAAATCGTGCTGATTGATCCTCAGGGGAATGTTCTGGCAGCAGGAGGAGTCATGAATTCTGCCGGGCCCAGAGGAGCCAAGGGCTGGGGCGGCTCCCAAATGGGTGGGTTTATGAGTGGGCGGATGCGCTCTTCCATGATTACTGATTTTTTCACTCACGAGGACTTAGTACGGGTTTTGGCGGGAGAAACTATTTCGACTAAGGCTTCACTCAGCGGAGGCGGAGATGAGGCCATGCTGATTGCCGCAGTTCCTGTTGGACATAATCCCGCTGAGGGAGTGGTACTGCTGGGAAGCTCGCCTGCTCCGGTGCAGGCAAGCACGTTTGCTTTCCGGCGGCTTATTTTCTATGCGTCGTTAGCTGCGATTGTGCTGGCTGCATTAGTTAGTTATTTTCTCGCACGTCAGGTCACGCGGCCCTTAGCCTTAATGCAAAAAGCAGCAAGCAGAATGGCCAAGGGAGAGTTTGAACCGGTTATCGGGGTTGATAGCAGGGATGAACTGGGCGACCTGGCAGCGGGTCTCAATTCAATGGGAGAAAGTTTGCGTAACCATGTATCCTGGTTGTCAGATGAACGTAATTTGCTCAAGGGGATAGTTGAAGGAATTAGTGATGCAGTGATCATGCTTGCTCCGGACGGCACGATGCAATATGCCAATGAAGCAGCCAAAATGTTGTGGCAGGAACATGACAATGAAAATTACAATGCGCGCAGGCAGGAAATTATTTCCATGCTGCAAAAGATTATAGAGGATGTGGACCAGGAAGAAAAGGGATGTGTCCTGACCCTTGGCACGCAAGTGATTCAGGCAGCAGTGGCACAGATGGTGCAGGGGGGCGGCCCAGGTGGATATGTTGCGGTTCTGAGGGATGTAACCGCAACGCTTCGGGCAGAGAAAGAACGGCGTGACTTTCTGGCCAGCGTGACGCATGAACTGCGCACACCTTTGCATCTGATACAGGGATATTTAGAAGCCATTCAGGACGGAGTGGTAAAAAAAGATGACGAGGCCAGCCACATACAATTGGTTCTGGATGAAGCCAAGCGACTAGCCCGCTTAGTGCAAGAACTTCAGGATTTGAACCGCCTTGAGCGCACCCAGACTTTAGCACTTGAGACGGTGGCAGTGACGGAATTCTTCCAGGATCTTAACCAGTTGTTTCAGGGGCGGGCACAAGCACTTGATATCAGGCTGGAATTCGCAGGCAGGGATGATCTAAGGCTTAAAGCAGACCGCGACCGCCTGCGCCAAGTGTTTATTAACCTTTTGGATAATGCGATGCGTCATACTCCAAGTGGCGGAAAGATTCTGGTCAAAGGCGCGCTCTTAGAGGACACGGTACGGTTTACAGTTGAAGACCAAGGGGAAGGGATTTCAAAAGAAGCACTCCCCAACATTTTTGATCGTTTCTACCGTGTGGATAAAGCCCGTTCCCGCAAAGAAGGAGGCATGGGCTTGGGTCTGGCGATTGTGAAGCAAATCGTGGAAGCCCATGGGGGCAAGGTTAATGTGCAAAGCGAGGTTGGCCGCGGCACTACTTTTATAATAGAACTGCCGCTAAATCCCTGGATCTAATGCTCTGTATTGCAACGCTTCGGCTAAGTGCATCGGTTCGATTGTCTCTGCTTCAGCCATATCGGCGATTGTGCGCGCTACCCGTAAAATGCGGTCATGAGCCCTGGCGCTTAAGTGACTGCTATCAAACACACGGCGCAGCAGGTATTCTCCTTCGTGACTGAGAGGGCAGAACTCTTTAGTTTCCTGCGCACTCATCTCGGCATTGGCTCTGGTTTCGCCCAGGCGTACCCATTGGCGCTCGCGGGCTGCGATCACTCGTTTGCTTACTGTAGACGACGATTCATTTTCAGAACTGCGCGTGCGTAGTTCTGAAAACTGAATCCGGGGTACTTCCACCTGCAAATCGAACCTGTCCAAAAGCGGTCCGGAAATGCGGCGGCGGTAGTTTTGCACTTGAAGTGGGGTACAGGCACAGACCCTGCCCTTATCTCCGAGAAAGCCGCAGGGGCAGGGATTCATACTTGCAATTACAGAGATGCGGGCTGGATACTCCACGCTTCCTTTTTGGCGTGTTACTACCAGACGCCGGTCTTCTAAAGGCTGGCGCAGAGACTCGAGGATTTCACGCGGAAATTCCGGCAATTCATCCAAAAATAGAACTCCGTGATTAGCGAGGCTTAATTCTCCCGGGCGCAAGTCGCGCCCACCTCCGATAATGCCGGCAATGGTCGCAGTATGATGGGGATGCCGAAACGGGCGCTCGCTAATTAGGGTGCCTTTATTGGCAAGGAGTCCTGCCACGCTGTAAAGCTGAGTAACTTCCATGCTCTCAGCCGCATTTAAGGGCGGGAGGATTCCCGCAAAAGCACGGGCGAGCATGGTTTTGCCGGACCCCGGAGGCCCGACCATGATCAGGTTATGTCCACCGGCGGCTGCAATCTCCAAAGTGCGTTTGGCTTGTAGCTGCCCTTGAATATCAGAGAAGTCAATAGCCACCCTCTTTTCTGCTAAAGGCGGGGCTAGTGCTGGGGAGTAATCTGTAAAATCCTCGTTACGTTCTAAAACCTTAACTATGGTGCTTAAGGTTGGAGCGCTGTTGCTGGAGATTTTTGACACCAGACGCGCTTCGCCCAGGTTTTCAGGAGGAACCACCAGGCTGTATCTTTCTGGGTGTTCGGCTATGGTAACGGCCATTGTTAGAATTCCGGGCACAGGACGCAAGATTCCCTCCAGGGACAATTCTCCGGAGAATACATATTTATCCAGGTCTGCTGCCCGGCATTGTTCAGTAGCGGCTAAAATCCCGATTGCGATTGGCAGATCAAGCCCTGACCCTTCTTTTCGCAAGTCGGCCGGGGCCAGATTTACCGTGACCCGCTGCAACGGAAAATTAAAACCGGAGTTGCGCAATGCAGAACGCACCCGGTCCCTAGCTTCGCGGACGGCGGTGGCCGGCAGCCCGACAATTTCGAACGCAGGCAAGCCATTGGACACGTCCACTTCAACCCGGATTAAGTGGGCCTGCAGCCCGATGACAGACATACCGAAGACTGATGCAAACATGCTAAGCACCCCCAAAGCTTGGAATTCGACCCAAGCCGTGGGGTTTCCTGCTTTTTCAGTGAAATATTCGGGAAAAATACGGACACTTTAAGTTATATATGCAATTTAATACGTGGAAACTATTCCCCATATCCTCCCATCATTAATGGCAGGAGGTTGGATATTCACAAAAACTGTTACAAACATTGCCGCAAACTGAAAGGGTTTTACCTGAAATGGAGGTTAAGCCAATGATTACATTTGGTTTACTTGATATATCAGGGCAGAAAGTATAAGTTTTAGGGATACTTGCACAACTTTGGGGACACCCCTTATTTGTATTGCTTACTTGCTTTAAACCCGCATGAATAAAGGCACCTATATTATTATTTCAGGCGCCTAAATCCATGAAAAATTGTCGAAGACGATATAGAGGAAGTCCTTTCTAGTCCAGGAGAAAGAGTTGTATTTCTTGGGTGTGATGTAAAAATCTGCACCGCTACCACCCTGCCGCCTGGCAGGAGATAGCATCCAATTGCTGCCGAATAATGAACCTTTGAAATGAAATCTTAGGAAATTTCCAATAATTTATATTCCTTCAATCTCCGGTAAAGAGTTGGTCTGCTTACGCCCAGCACTTGTGCGGCCTGGGTGATGTTACCGTTCTTGAGAGCCAACGTATTTAATATAGTTTCTCTTTGCAATATTGCTAGCGAAGTTCCAGCTTTAGGTGCCTTTAAATTTTGGGCCATTTCTAAAGGCAAGTGCTCAGGTAAAATGGAACCCTCCACCAACACGGCTACTCTCTCAGCCGTGTTTTGTAATTCCCGGATATTACCGGGCCAACTATACTCGCGGAGAATTTTCTGCACTGCCATCGTGGTTTCCGGGACATTTTTCTTCAACCGGTAACAAGAATCTTTCAGAAACCGGTTCCAAAGAACCGGGATATCTTCTGGGCGCTGTCTAAGTGACGGTAGCGTTATTTTAATCACATTTAAACGGTAATAAAGATCCATTCTAAAGCGGCCTTGGCGTACTTCCGAAAGCAAATCCCGGTTCGTCGCGGCGATCATCCTGACGTCAATAGGAATTACCTTATGTCCGCCCAGCCTGACTATCTCCCGATTCTGCAAAACCCTTAGCAAGGTGACTTGAACATCTTGAGGCAACTCCCCAATTTCATCCAGAAATAACGTTCCCCCGTCGGCTAGCTCAAACTTGCCCGCATTTCCATGTTTCTTGGCGCCGGTAAAAGTCCCTTCCTCATAACCAAATAGTTCACTTACAACAAGTTCCCTGGGTATAGCGCCGCAATTGACGGTGATTAAAGGTCCGTTGTTCCGAGTACTGGCAAAATGAATTGCCTGGGCAAACATCTCTTTTCCGGTTCCCGTTTCACCTTCTAGGAGAACATTAACATTACTGGCAGCCGCTTTCTTAGCTATGACCACCGCATCTTGAAAGGATTTGCTTTCACCGATGAGAAAGCCGGAGAAATTATCTATGCTGTCATCGTTAAAGACTTTCTCTGTAAGTTGTTTTTTTTCAAACCATAAAATTCTTTTTTGACCTAAAGCATCGGAATTGATGCTAATTTCTTCATCGTTATTGATCGGAAACCTAAATGATCTGTGATTCCCATTAAGATTTATTTTGTGACGCCATTGGTTTTCCAGTTCGCTGATGCTCATGGGGGTTGTCCCTAAACCCGCCTTGGCAATTGTATTAGCTAAAATGATCCGATCATCGGCATCAACAAGCAGTCCGGCCCGCGTAATTTCAGAAAACAGGTATTCGGAAAAGTATTTGTGCCAGGATACATCTTTTTTTAAGTCGGCTTCTCTTATCATCACTTCCAGTAAACTTGCTGTCAGCCAGGCGATAGTCGCAATAGCCGGAAGTTGTCCGGTGTAACAGTTAATTGTAACAACTCCAGCAAGCTCTTTTGTAGGAGTAAAGATCGGGTAAGAAGCACCGTCGTATTGATGAAATGCCGAGCAGTAGTGCTGATAATTCTGAGTGACAATCGGCTTTTTATGTCTTAGGGAAATTCCAATACAAGTGGTCCCAACAGATGTTTCCGTCCAGATAGCTCCCGGGATATACCCATTTTCATCAGATTCTTCGATTCCTTGTTTATCACCGCCCAGGTAGAGTATTAGACCTTCACTGTTAGCCAAGGTGATAGTAGCCCTTAATTGTTCTAGCATAGAATTTATCATAGTCTTGATATCGTCCGTAAGGCTTAAGTACACAGGGTTGCTTTTTTGATAATTAACGAGGTCTTGGCGGCTTATGGTCAAATGTCTTTTTATTAAGAACGGGTCAATATTTGCTTCCTTTGACCTTTGCCAAGAAGTGCGGATTAAGGGTGGAATATTTGGTGCAAGATTTCCCCCTTCAATGAACTTCTTCCATTCCATTTGAGTAAACATTTAATCCCCCCAGTGATTGGAGATAGTCCAGTCAATTTATTAGAAACCTAGTTAATCAATTCTATAATATAGTTTTCAATTTGGAAAAAACAGCTTTTTTCTCCTACAAGTTGTTTTTTGAGCCCAAAAGGTTTGTAACAGCAACTCAAACGTTTTACTTTGCCATTAGATCGATAGATTCTTAAGGCCTTAGAGAATTTTTTATGTGAGAGAAATTTTTAGTTTTGTCTGAGTATCCCAACAGAGAGGGAAGTGTAAAAATTTGAAACAGCGTAACACATCGTTACAAACTAATTGAGTCATGTTATGCCAAACTGTTTTAGAATATTTAGAAAATACTGTAACATTGTTTAACAGTCTTTTTGCAAAAGGAGGCAAAGAGAGCTTGATTATCGCTGCTTTTTAATTGGTACGCTTTTTGCGTATGTAATATTTCATAGCTGAAGGGGGTGCTATAAAGATATTGAGAAGCAAATCGTCTAACTATTTAGATGCAATACTTAAGGAAAGAAGGTGGAAATGTGCAACAACAGCAAAAAAATCCCTATTTCTTACGAGACTTAATTGTAGAGCAAGCTCAAAAATGGGGAGATAAGACTTTTCTCTATTTTGAAGATGAGCAATACAGTTACAGGAATATCGACCAAACAAGCAACCGGCTGGCAAACGGCTTAATTGATTTGGGTGTTGTTAAAGGTGAAAAGGTAGGCGTAATGCTTCCTAACCATCCTGACTTTATTTTTAGCTGGTTCGCTCTAGCCAAAATAGGGTGCGTGATCGTTCCGGTTAATACAGCGCTCAAGGGTGATGGTTTGGCTTATATATTGGACCATTCCGATTCGAAAACAGTAATTATCAGTCACCAGTACTGGGAACAGTTTGAGAGGATTAAACCGCAGCTAACTAAGGTAAAACGAATTATTATAAGTACGGCGGACGCACCGTCCGGATACCAATTGCCGGCAAATACAATGCCTCTGGATAATGTTTATAGCTCTAATGATACTTTACCGGAGGTAACGCTTGCAGCCAATGATATGGCCAGAATAATGTATACTTCCGGTACCACCGGGATTCCTAAAGGAGTAGTGCAATTTCAGCCAATCACAATCATGCCTAAGTATACACCTGAAGATGTCGCTTACACCTGTTTACCCCTGTTCCATGCCAACGCCATGATCCTTACGACCCAGTCTGCCATGGCAGCAGGAGCCGCCATGGTATTGAGCAGGCGGTTTAGCGCCAGCAAGTTCTGGGATGAGATACGGCGATACGGGGCCACATCAACTTCATTAATCGGCGCCATGATTACGATTTTGTTTAAACAGGCCCCCCAAGAAAACGATGCCTATAATCCGGTGAGGTTTGCGTTCAGCGGGGCAGCACCCAGGGATATCTGGCAGGCCTTTGAAAAAAGATTTGGTCTTCAATTGTTGGAGGGCTACGCCGCCGTTGACGGGGCGGGTGTATTGGAAAACGATAATGGCATTCTCGGTTCCATAGGAAAGCCTGTTGGCTTATGTGAGGCGAAGGTGGTTGACGAGAATGGCAACGAAGTCGGTCCAAATACCGTTGGGGAATTGCTGACCAGGATTAAAGGGGCCACCGGAAACATGGTCATCTATTACAAAAACGAAGAGGAAACCAGGAAGAAGAATTCAGGCGGCTGGGTCTGGAGCGGTGACTATGTTTATTACGACAATGATGGCAATTTCTTTTTTGTCGACCGTAAAAAGGATGCATTACGCCGCCGGGGGGAAAATGTCTCATCTTGGGAGGTTGAAAGGATTATCAACCAGCACCCGGACGTCCTGGAATCAGCAGTGTTTGGGGTTGCATCAGAGCTTGGCGAGGACGATATTATGGCTATTATTGTGCCCCAGCCGGGGAAAAAGCCGGATATCATGTCGATTATCAAGTGGTGTGATGAAAGAATGGCTTACTTCATGGTTCCAAGGTATATCGAGTTTTGGGATAGTTTGGAAAAAACCAGTACTTATCGGGTACAAAAAGTTGAATTGAAAAAACGGGGTGTTACCAAGGATACCTGGGATGCCGAAAAATCGAAAGTCAAAATTCCCAGTTAGAAAAAGCAACACAAAACATTCGGAGGGGGAAGTGTTATATGGTTGATACTTTGAAACAAGCGGATAACAGTCTTACTCAGGGGCTTAGCCCAGATTGGAACGAAACAGAAAAAGTAATTCTTACCCGGCGGAGTGTGCGTCTTTATAAAGAGAAGCAAGTTCCGGAAGAACTGATCAAGAGAATCTTGGAAGCCGGACGTTTTGCTCCTGCGGCAGGGAACTTCCAGCCATGGAAGTTCGTAGTAGTCAGAGACCCCAAGATATTAAACTTCCTTGAAGAAACCACCATCGGGGTATGCCAAAAAATTATTGAAATGTCTGGTAACTCTAAACCACCCCAACCGCTTCACCCGCTTCCGATGGCCGCCACACGTGAAATTGCCAATAGAAGGTTTGGTGTCCTGCACGGTGCTCCAACCGCTATTCTTATCTTTAAAGATGTGCGCGGACTGCATAGTCCGGATCTCGATTGCGGTATTGCGGGTCAAAACATGGTCATTACTGCTTCCAGCCTTGGTCTGGGAACTTGCTGGATTAACTTTCTTCATGTGGCGTTTGAGTTTGTACCACAGGTAAAAGACCTTTTTGGAGTTGAATACCCATTTGAGTTTCTAACCAGCATTGCCATTGGCTATCCCAAGGGTAATCCATCTGGGATGGTGGACAGAGAGACACATGCTGTGGAATGGTATGAAAACGACAGCAAGAATGTGATTTATTAAGGAGGGTGAGAGAATGGAGAAGATTCTATTTCTTGATTGGGAAAATACTGACTTGCGCGAAAGCAAATTTGGAGTCGTAAGTTTCGAGCAGGACAAGTGTAATGGCTGTAACTGGTGTGTTCAAGCTTGCCCAAGCAACGCGTTGGAGATAAATGAGAAAAAAGCTAGGATGATTGTACCTAATGAGTGCCAGGCTTGCGGTGATTGTCAGGCAATTTGCCCAAATGAAGCTATCTCGGTGGTTGAATCATGTCAGTGGCCCGGATATTACAAACTGGTTGAAAGGGGAAAACTTGTCAAACCACGTCTAAATTGGTGATGAGTGTAAATCTAAGTTTCGAGGAGTTGGCAAGGAGGAATTAAGTATGAAAGCGCTAGTGTTCCATGGTAAAGGCACAATTCGGGTGGACGATGTACCAAAGCCCGTAATTCTGGGGCCGGAGGACGCTATTATTCGCGTTACCACCACCTGCATTTGCGGCAGCGATTTGCATATTCTGCACGGCGACTTGCCGGTGGAACCGGGAACTGTAATTGGACATGAGTTCGTTGGTGTAGTAGAGGAGGTAGGTTCGGCCGTCACCAAGGTAAAACCCGGCGATAGAGTGTTAAGTATGGCCGGGGTCAATTGCGGTCATTGCCACAATTGCCGCAGCCGGCTTATATTTGCCTGTGAAAACGGGGGCATTTTTGGGTGTGGGCCAATGTTTGGCAATCTTCAGGGGGTGCAGGCCGAGTATGCCCGGGTAATGTATGCCGATGAAACTTTGGAAAAGATACCGGAAGGTCTAACAGATGAGCAAGTGATTTTTGTTGGGGATATTTTGGCGACCGCTTACACGGGTGTGATGGGAGTAAATCCCGATGGTAGGGGAATTCAGCCAGGAAGTGTAGTAGCCATTTTCGGAGCCGGACCTGTGGGTCTTTGTACCGTGGCAGTAGCGCGTCTGTTCGGCGCTTTCCAAATTATCGTCGCAGATATGGAAGAGAGCAGGCTGGAAGTGGCCATACGTGGGGGCCGATAAAGTCATTAATGTTAATCAGGCGGATCCGGTAAAGTCGATTATGGATATTACCAGCGGTCGGGGGGCTGACCTGGTCGTTGAGGCTTCAGGCAGTTCAGCAGCTTTTAGCAATTCACTGGCTGCTGCGGCCATCGGCGGAACTGTGTCCGTTATTGGCGTTAATCCACACCCGGTGGAAATATCGTTTCAGCAAATAATTCCGAAGAATCTTACTATTCAAGCTGGATTGGCCAATGTGATCTATACACAAAAACTTCTTAGCCTTATTCAGGCTGGCAAACTGGACGTAACTCCGTTGATTACTCATAGATTCCCCCTGACTGAGGCCGTAAGGGCCTATGAGATATTTGAAAAGAAATTGGATGGGGCCATAAAGGTAATCCTCAAGCCTTGAACTAAGCAATTAGAATAATTGGCAAAAGTCTAACTATCGCGGGAGGTAGCAACGTGGATGTCTTTATTATAGGCGTGGGAATGACGCGTTTTGGGAAATACCTTGATCGTTCGGTTAAAGATCTTACCAGAGAGTCAGTCGAAGAAGCATTGGTCGACGCAGGTCTTCAAAAGGAGGACTTACAGGCAGCCTGGTTTGCTAATTCTACCTGGGGGTTTTTCGAGGGCCAGCATCAGGTGCGGGCCCAGGTAGCTTTGGGGGCTATGGGTATTCATGGCATCCCCGTCTTCAATGTAGAGAGCGCCTGCGGGGGTGGATCCCAGGCGCTTCATTCGGCTTGGCTTGGTGTTGCCTCAGGGGCTTACGACTGTGCGTTAGCTGTTGGTACCGAAAAGCTCTACAATCAGGATAAGGTTAAATCGTTTCAGGCTATTGGGCTCGGGACAGATATGGAAAATGTACCGACCATGCTTGCTGCCTGGAGGGAGAGGCTGAACAAGCTGGGCATACAAATAGAGGATCTGGAGGGTAGTGGTATCAACCGCAGTCCGATGATGGACATCTATGCCTATATGGTAAGCTGGCACATGAGGAAGTATGGTACAACTCAACGTCAGTTGGCGGCTATCAGCGCCAAGAATCACTGGCATGGCTCGTTGAACCCCAAAGCACAGTATCAGGAAGCGATGAGCATCGAAGAGGTACTGGAAGGAAGGCCGGTTGCCTATCCGCTAACGGTACCCATGTGTGCCCCTTTAGGTGACGGGAGTGCTGCTGCGATCCTGTGTTCTGCTGATTTTCTTAAGCGTTTGAAATCACCTCGGCCGGTGAAGGTGTTGGCATCCGTCTGCGGTTCGAACACACCAAGAACCTTCGACGAGGAGGATAAAGGAATAGAGGTACGATTATCTCAGAAGGCTTATAAGATTGCCGGGGTAGGACCAGAAGATATAGATCTGCTGGAGATACATGATGCCGCAGCCTTCGCTGAGATAAAAATGACCGAACAATTAGGCTTTTGTAAGCCTGGTGAGGGGGGGCCACTTGCAGAGTCAGGGGCAACGACGTTAGGTGGCCGGATCCCGGTGAACGTTTCCGGAGGGCTCATCTCTCGCGGTCATCCCCTTGGTGCAACCGGTGTGGCTCAAATTCACGAGTTGGTGGTGCAGCTCCGGGGAGAAGCAGGGAAAAGGCAGGTTCAAGGGGCAAAGCTTGGTATGGCTGAAAACGGAGGGGGCCAGATATATTTCGAGGAGGCCTCGATGGGAATCCATATTCTCGAAAAGGTATCTATTTAAGATAAAATTTAAAAAAATTAAGGAGGAAATTAAATGACATACTTTGATTTAAATAAAGATTTGACTTCGGAGGATATTGCCCTGAGGGACGCTGCTCACAAATTTGCAGCGGAAGTTATGCGGCCTGTTAGTAAGGAACTGGATCAGATGTCTGCGGAAGATGCCATTGGGCCTAATTCGCCTATATGGGGCTTTATGAAAAAAGCCTATGAACTTAATTACCATAGAATACTGCTGCCGGGGGAGGCCGGACTCGGATTGACACCACGCCAGATACACCTCGTGCAGGAGGAACTGGGTTGGGGAAGTTTTGGACTTGCGGCTCTGCTTAACGGGGTAGGGTTACCATTCAACTTCGCGGCCATGTCGGGTGATAAGGAACTTATTGCGCAATTTACCGAGCCGTTTTTGGGCCTTCATGATGCCAGCTTGATTGGCTGCTGGGCCGTCACGGAACCAGACCACGGTTCCGATACCTCCGCTTTCAAGGAAGACTTCTTCAATTCACCAGGTTTTCTGGGCAATGTTCGAGCGAAACTGGATGGCGATGAGTGGATAATTAGCGGGCAAAAGGCCGCCTGGGTGTCCGGTGCGCCCATTGCCACCCACGCCGTTGTTCACGTCCAGGTGGATCCGTCGAGAGGATTGAATGGCATGGGCTTGTGTGTCATTCCGTTGAACCTGAAAGGAGTTTCGAAAGGGAAGCCGCTTCGGAAGATGGGTCAAAGGGACTTGTGTCAAGGGGAACTTTTCTTCGAAGAAGTAAGAATACCTAAGAATTATATGGTTCTTGGTCCGGATCAATATCATTTTGTCAAAGAAATAATCCTTGCTACTGTAAACGCCGATATGTCTGTCTGGTCAACGGGTTTGGCTAGAGCTGCTTTTGAGGAAGCTTTAAAATACGCCAAAGAAAGAGTCCAGGGAAACAAGCCGATTATTGAACACTACTCGGTAAGACAGAAGCTCTTTGACATGTTCTCCAAAGTAGAAAGCTGCCGGGCCCTCTCGCGTGCTGCTTGCGAACTCAACTACCATAACCCCGCACCGTTCCTGGAGTACTCGATTGCCGCCAAAGTAACGTGTACCAGGCTGTGTTTCGAGGTAGCCAGTGAAGCTGTTCAGCTTCTCGGTGGCAACGGTCTGGCCCAAGAGTACCTCACCGAGAAACTTTTCCGGGATGCCAGGACCTCTCTCATTATGGACGGATGCAATGATGCTCTGAGTGCGACCGGTGGAGCGATCCTGAGGGAATTTTACCCGAGAAGCCGGTAGGCTTGAGCACAGTTCTACGAAGAAAACGCTAGGGGAAAACATACGAGACAAAAGTCTCCAGTGGAGACTTTTGCCGAAATTGCTCGCTCTAAAAGAATATCTAATCAATTGAGGAGGTATATAAGTTGATGAACAGTGAAAAAAGGGGCTTCTTTAAGTATGAGAATTTCATATTAATCACAATGTTCATCGCCTACGGTCTGGTTTTTATGGACCGTTTCGGTCTGGCAATGTTATTTCCGATGGTTGCGCCTGATCTTAAGTTAAATGCTGCGCAAATGGGTTTGACAATGTCGGTTCTGGCCTTGGCTTGGGGCCTTTCGTCCTTTCTCTTTTCCACTCTTTCTGACATTCTCGGTTCTAAAAAGAAGATTCTGATCGGCGCGATAATGGTGTTCTCTGTGGCTACCATGGGAACAGGACTAGCCCAATCCTTTGGCTTCCTGTTGTTGATGAGAGCAATTATGGGACTTGCTGAGGGGCCGACACCGGTTCTGGCCCAGACAACTATGTTGGCCGCATCATCACCTAAAAGAGTAGGATTCAATATGGGGTTTGTGCAAAGCGCTTCTAATTTAATGGGAACAGCTCTTGGTGCAATTATAGTATTAGGTTCAGCACAGCATTTCGGCTGGCGAGGCGCACTAAATGTTTTGGCCGTTCCGGGCATTATTGTAGGTCTTTTGTTGATTCTATTTATGAAAGAGCCGGTTTTTGGTCCTGACGGCCTTAACCACCGGACTAAACTAAAGGACTACTCTCAGGTCTTTAAAAGCCGGAACATATGGCTGGGCATCATCATGTCACTTGGCATGATGGCAGCGTGGCTTACTCAGAATACCTTCTTCTCCATTTATCTAACTCAAGTCAATCATTTCAATACCGCCCAGTTAGGTACCTTTTTCACGGTGTTCGGGTTAGTCAATTTCCTTTCGGTCATCATTGTACCATTGATTTCTGACAGAATTGGACGCAAGCCGGCCTGTATTATCGCAACTGTTTGTACTGTGCTAGCCAACATAGCAATATTGACAATTCATTCCTTCGGTGCTCTTGTTCCTGCTGTGGGAATCACACTTCTATTAGGAGCTGGGGCTGCCCCACTGTACATGGCGATTATACCTGGCGAGTCGGTTTCCAAAACGTTAGTTGCAACCGCTATGGGTCTGATTATCATGGTTGGCGAACTCATAGGGGGAACAGTAACTCCAGCTTTAGCCGGATTTATGGCTGACAAATATGGTATAACAATGACCATGTGGTTTGCCTTGGGTGGGGCAGTAATACAATTCTTGCCATCTTTGTTCTTGAAAGAAACTTTGGCTTCGAAGGTAAAAAGATCTGAACAATCTAGCGAAGTTACCAGCGCATAAACTATCGAGAAATCTTTATTTGGACATCGGCAATTCTCCGCAATTCATGCTATTACAGTCACTACGAAGACTCCTATTAATAAGAGTCTTCGTAAATCGTAAAGCCGATCATGTCAAAATTATATTCACCAAGAAACATCGGATCGCTTGAAATTAGGAACTGCCTATTAATGAACCAATGCATATGTCTTATTGGTTTTATTTTGGTGGAGGCTTTTTTCTCGGCTAAAGTTTGTTTTATAGGATTGGCGCGATTTTTGTATGAGATAAAAAAACGGACGGAGGAAAGAAGCTTGGCCAGTAACTTAATCTATGATACGAGGGACCATAAGTTCATAGTCAAGGAATGGTTGCAATCTGAAAAGATTCTGAGCTTGGATAGGTTTAAGGATTATTTAAGTCTAGAGGATGTAGACGAGATTTTCGATCAGGCTCTAAAGGTTTGTAAGGATGTAATAGCCCCGACTAATGAAGATGGAGACCGTACGGAGGCAATTTTTAAAGACGGAAAGGTATCGGTACCTGATTCATTTCATCAAGCCTATCAGTTTTTTCAGGCTAACGGCTGGGGTTCAAGTAACCATGACGTTAATGGTGAAGGAACGCTGCCGGCGATTTTATACGGGGCGGTTCATGAGTATCTACTCGCGGCAAATCCCAGCATGGATTCGTATATTGGCCTAACCGGCGGGATAGCGTCAGTTATTCAAACTTATGGCTCCAAGGAACAGGTGGAGTTATTCACCCCGAACATGTTTCGGGGCATCTGGGCAGGCACCATGGCTATAACAGAACCTGGGGGCGGCTCCGATGTTGGCGATATGCTCACCAAAGCTTATCCGACGGACCAGCCGGGTGTTTACAATATTAAGGGGACGAAATGCTTTATTACCGGGGGCGACCAGGATCTTACCGAAAACATTATCCATGTGGTATTAGCGCGGGTAGACGGGGCAGCAAAGGGCACCAAGGGCCTGTCCTTGTTTATTGTGCCTAAGATTTGGGTCAATGCCGATGGAAGCCTGGGTGAAGCAAATGACGTTACTACGGTAGGAATTGAACGCAAAATGGGACTAAAGGGTTCTGCCACAGCCGTCCTGAGTTTTGGTGACGAAAACAGGTGCAGGGGAATGCTCGTCGGAGAACCCCCAAATTCCCAGGGGTTAGGACAAGGGATGACCCAGATGTTTAAGATGATCAACTATTCGCGGATTAACACTGGGCACAGCGCCTTGGCGGTAGCAGCAGCCGCCTATTATCACGCGGTTGGCTACGCTAGGGAACGCATTCAAGGCAGGCTGTTCGGCCGGCCCGAGCTTGGCCGGGTTCCGATCATCCAGCATGAAGATGTCCGGCGGATGCTGTTGACGCAAAAGGCTGTTCTTGAAGGCATGCGGGCCATGGTTTTTAAGGGTCACTACTACATGGATCAACTTGATTACGGTCAGGTTGAAGCGGATGTGCGCGAGGCCGGGCGCAGACTAGAGATTATTACTCCTCTGATCAAGGCTTATTGTTCTGATCAGGCCTGGAGTCTCGTGGCTGACGCCATCCAGGTCTTCGGCGGTTATGGTTACACGGAAGAGTATCCCGTTGCGCGCCAGGCCAGAGATATTAAGATTTACTCCATTTGGGAAGGGACAAACTTCATCCAGGCCTTGGATTTAGTGGGCAGAAAGTGGCAGCTCGACAGCGGAAAGTTAATTAAGGAATGGTTTGGGGAGTTGGAACAATATATAAGTGATAATGCGCATCACACGGTTTTTGCCAGGGAATTTGCGATTCTGTCCCAGGCTGCGCAAGCTTACCGGGAAGTGATTGAAACGATTCGAGGTTATTTCCTGAATTCTTCCCGCTTCGTTCCGTTATATGCTTCCAGGGTTCTGAGAATTAGCGCAGAACTGTATGCCGGTTGCCTCTTAATGCAGCAGGCCGAGGTGGCCCAACGGAAGCTGGAAGAATTAAACCAGGATAAAGCTTTCTATACGGGGAAGATACAGAGCGCCCGTTTTTACGTAAGAAACATTGTTCCTGATGTAATGGCAACGGTGCAAGTTATAAAAGAAGGGGACAGTTCCGCGCTCGACTTTCCTGAAGAAGCTTTTTGATCAATGGATTTTCAAAAATGGGGAGGACAAAATTGAATGTTAAATGAAGTTGTTATTGCCGCCGGGCTGCGGACCCCCATCGGAGATTTCTTGGGTGCCTTGAAAGATGTTCAAGCTGTCGATCTAGGTATTCTTGTGCTTAAGGCAGCCCTGGCTAAAGCCGGCATCGAACCAAGCCAAGTCAATGAGGTTGTGGCGGGACACTCCAACCAAGCAGGCTGCAAGGCGAATACGGCCCGGCAGGTGGCTTTAGGTGCTGGATGCCCGGTGGAAACAGTAGCCGCTACCGTAAATCAAGTATGCGTATCCTCATTGAGAGCCACAGAAATAATGTATCAGGAGATACTCTTAGGTAAGGCTGATGTTGGAGCTGCGGTAGGGCCTGAAAGTATGTCGAACATACCTTACCTGCTGCCACGGGCGCGCGGTGGATACCGTATGGGCAACGATGAAATAGTCGATGCCATGTTTAACGACGGGTTGATCGACGCCTTTAACAATTATCATATGGGGGTTACGGCGGAAAACTTGGCGAAAATGTATAACATTTCGCGCCACGAACAAGATGAGTTGGCCCTGCTCTCCCACCAAAGAGCTTGTCTGGCGATCAAAGACGGCAAATTTGCCGAGGAAATTGTCCCGGTTGAAATAGCAGGCAGGAGGAGTACAACTGTAGTTGATACTGATGAACATCCCCGCTTTGACATTAGCATGGAAGGTTTGGCCAAACTAAAGCCTGTGTTCGATAAGGATGGCACGGTAACCGCAGGTAATGCCTCCAGCCTGAATGATGGAGCCTCTGCACTGGTACTGATGACGGCGGACAAGGCTAGAGAACTTGGTGTTAAACCCCTGGCACGTATTGTTGCCTCAGCGTCAGCAGCGGTTGATCCTAAAATTATGGGAATTGGCGTAGTACCGGCTGTAAAACGGGCACTGCAATTTGCTAATCTCACTATGGATGATATTGGTTACTGGGAATTGAATGAAGCTTTTGCAGCTCAATTTCTGGCGGTTAACCGGGAATTGAAAATAGATATTGAGAAAGTTAACGCTAACGGTTCAGGTATATCCTTAGGCCATCCGGTTAGCTGCACGGGTGCCCGGTTAGTGGTTACATTGGTGCATGAGATGAGACGCCGAGGCGTCCGCTATGGCTGCGCCTCCTTGTGTGGCGGCGGCGGTCCTGCTACAGCTATGATCTTTGAGAATGCGGAGTATGCCGGTTAGAACATACGTCAACAGCTATAACTTAAAACAGGCTCGAATGTGATATTGGTAAATTTGGTGTCAGCGGTATTGGCCAATATGCAACAAGGGGTGGCAAAAATGGTTGATAAGCAGTTAATTGGCAGGGAAAGTTCGCCCGTACAAGTAAAAGTTGAGACTGACGTATTACGTAGATTCTGTCAAGCTGCGGGCATTCCGTTTGACGGACGGGTACCTCCCACCTTCTTCGGCACAATCATAAAGGGAAAGATTGAGGGTATCGATATCTTCCAACACGGTGCAATTCACGGTGAGCAGAAATTTTCCTATTTTCAGCCGGTTTTTCCCGGCGACTATATTGTGCTGACCCGGAGGATCACAGATATATTCGAACGATCCGGCAGCCGGGGAAAGATGAGTTTCGTTATAATAGAGACACGGGGGCGGAACCAGATTGGTGAGCATGTCTTGACTATGAGTTCAACCGTGATTTTCCCTGACGACGGTTTCGCCGACAATTCCTAATAGTTATGGGAGGTACACATGATTTACGAAACCATACTGGTACAAATTGAAGATGGAATCGCCACAATAACTCTAAACCGGCCAAAGGTGTTGAACGCTCTTAACAATCAAGTCTATCAGGAACTAGGTGACGCCGCTCTGCAACTGGGTATAAATGATTCGGTTAGAGTGGTGATTATTACCGGAGGGAGCAAGGTCTTTGCTGCAGGCGCTGATATCGGTCAGATGGCAGATGCCAATGTAATCGACATTGTGACGGACAACCAGCCGGCTACCAGAGCCTTGCGTGAAATCGAGAACATGCCTAAGCCGGTAATCGCTGCTGTTGCTGGTTACGCTTTGGGCGGGGGGTGCGAATTGGCCCTTGCCGCTGATATCCGTATTGCCACTGATGACGCTCAATTCGGCCTGCCTGAAATTAAACTGGGAATATTACCCGGGTCTGGGGGGACTCAACGCCTGCCGAGATTAATTGGGGCGGGCCGGGCTAAGGAATTGATCTTCAGCGGGGACTATATTAGCGCTGAGGAGGCCTGGCGGATTGGCTTAGTGAACAAAGTGGTTCCAGCTGCAGAACTGGGCGAAGCATCGCGGACAATGGCTAAACGTTTTGCCAACCATGGAGCCGTGGCGTTGCGCTTGGCAAAATCTTGCGTAAACGAAGGGTTGGGCATGGATTTGAATGCTGGATTGCAGTATGAGCAAAGATGTTTCAGCATTTTGTTTGCCACAGAGGATCAAAAAGAAGGTATGAAAGCTTTTATCGAAAAACGAAAACCGAATTTTCTGGGAAGATAGCCGGGGTGATCTCAAGTTAATAACGTACAAGGAATAATCAAACGAATCAAAGATTATCAAATAAACGACCAACTGCCGGTCAGGGAATGGATGCCGAGCAATTTGCAATTGCGCCAGTATGCGGAGGCTTCCGGTGATTTCAATCCGGTTCACTTGGACGATTCCTATGCCCAAAAAGCAGGGTTTAAAGGTGTAATTACCCACGGCATGCTGATTATGACCCAGCTTGGCGCCCTGCTCACTGATTGGATTGGCAACGAAGGCAGCCTCAAAAGTTTTAACGTTAGGTTTAAAAACCCGGTCTATGTCTGTGAAAAAATCGTTTGTACCGGATTTATAAGGGACAAAGTGTCAAATGGGGTTATATGCAATCTGTTGGTTACCAAGTCAACTGGAGAGGAAACGTTGGTCGGTCAGGCCGTAGTGGAATTCAGCCTAAATTAACATGGCAAGATGGCGACAAAAATTATGTGGCAGTGACCTATACCACCTAAAAGGTATGTTGAGAATAAAATAACTATATTGGGGTGTTTTTAATTGAAGGTTGATGATATTAAAAAAATCTGTGTGGTCGGGGCTGGAACCATGGGCCACCAAATTGCGGTGGCTGCAGCTCTAGCTGGTATTAGAGTAACCTGCACGGATCTAAGCTCGGAAGCTCTGGCAAAAGCGGAGAAATTTGCCCAGACCTATCTGCCGGAACGAGTAAACAAGGGCAAGCTCAGCCAACAGCAGGCTGAACAGGCCCTAGCCAATTTGAATTTCAGCGAAAGCCTTGAAGTTGCGGCAGTTGATGCGGACTTTGTCATAGAAGCTGCGGTAGAAAAACTAGAGGTGAAACGCAAGCTGTTTGCTGAACTAGACAGAATCGTACCCACCCATGCCATTTTGGCAACCAACAGTTCCTTTATCGTCAGTTCAAAGGTGGCAGATGCTACAAGAAGGCCCGAAAAAGTTTGCAATATGCACTTCTTTAGTCCGGCCCTGGTAATGAAATTAGTCGAGGTTGTACAGGGGCCGCATACTTCACCGGAGACAGCTCAGGTCACTATGGACCTGTGTACAAAAATGGGCAAAATTGGGGTGTGGCTGAAAAAAGAAATTTACGGCTTCTTGGTAAACCGAATAGTCGCAGCCATAAACAATGAAGCGCTGTTTCTTGCGGATACCGGTATTGCAAGCCCTGAGGAAATCGATATCGCGGTAACCAACGGCCTGGGCCATCCCATGGGTCCCTTCCGCCTGATGGACATGGCCGGCATCGATCTTTACTATGACATTACACTGGAACGGTATCGGGAGACCCAGGACCCTAAAGACAAGCCGTCTCCAACCATAGTAGAGAAATTTGTCAGGCAGGAATGGGGCAGAAAGACTAAGAAAGGCTTCTACTCTTACGAGTAGATTGCAAATGTAATAATCAATACTTGAGGCTGCCAGATAATTACGGGAACCGGATTATCCCAACATCAATAGTGCCACTGAGCTCTGGGGCTGCCCTCCTGATCTCCACAAAAAAGTCGAGGCACTAGCCAAACATGGAATTGAATGTAACTTCGACGAATATGTGAGATAGAGAAATTACCTCATGGACAGGTATCGGGACAAAGAGGGATTCGACTGGAGTTACTGGTCAATCGAATAGTAGCATGCCGAGATAATTTATATCAGTTAATTTCCAGAGGGGACTTTGTTAATTGTAAGGGGGAAGGCTATGGGCCTAATTAATAGAGTGTTCCCGCTGATTAACAACGCAATTGTCTTAAAAACAAAATAGAAGGAGAATTTATTTGGCTAGCGACTTCTATATTTAAGCGGGTATACAAGTTAAAATGCCTCAAAAAAGATGACTGTTCATTGAATACTTTATAATTGAAGAGGAACTATGGCTT
This sequence comes from Paradesulfitobacterium aromaticivorans, assembly GCF_054657415.1. Taxonomy (NCBI): domain Bacteria; kingdom Bacillati; phylum Bacillota; class Clostridia; order Eubacteriales; family Peptococcaceae; genus Paradesulfitobacterium; species Paradesulfitobacterium aromaticivorans. The sequence continues at coordinate 2,127,578 of NZ_BAAHYT010000010.1, forward strand.
TTCTGTAATTGGCGGCGGTAAGCCCCAGGGAATTTGCGGTTCTGCCTTACTTGAGCCTGTGACCGGTTTAGTGGAATTGGGGATTGTCGGTAATGAGTTAAATTTTTGGATCGGGAGAAGACAACTATCGGTGCTGCACACAATTTGCACTCCCAAACCTTGTAACCCACAACAAGTCAAACAGCCTTTATGCTAGCAGCAGCTAAGCTGATATTAAGATTGAAGATGGTAACTGCTCAATGAACTCTATGATTGATTTAACAAAGGCTGGCTTAAAAAAGAATAGTCTTTGCAGTTTTAGCACTCATAGTCTATCATGCATTTTTTAAATGAATTAACAAGATCATCATTAAAGGCAGCAGATGCAAGGAATCTATAGCGTATGGGATAAGGCCCGACAATTTCGAAGCTGGGCAATCCATTGGACACGTCCACTTCCACTCGGATTAAATGGGCCTGCAGCCCGATGACAGACATACCGAAGACTGATGCAAACATGTTACGCACCCCCAAAGCTTGGAATTCGACCCAAGCCATGGAGTTTCCTGCTATTTTTCGGGAAATATCCGGAAAATACAAGCGAAATTTTTGCCGAATCAGAACGGTACAGATTATATATACATGACCACAAGCTCGCCCGGAGAAGATTTGGTCGTCTCCAGAATCACTGATCCCTGGAATCCTACCATCTTCACTTGGAACAATCAGCCCTCATCTGACATGAGTAATACGAAAACGCCGGTTAGCTTAGTCACGGTGCCCGCGTAATGAAAATGAACCAGTGTTAAAAAGAATTTGCCTCATGTTAACTCTTCTCCTTGGTTTTCTAAAATATTGAAATCTAAATTGGGAAAACTACACAAAAGCTTGTTTAAGAATTGAAAGGATGTGGTGAAGCTGGATCGGGAAACTTTGTTAACACGACAACGCTATAATCGAACGTCAATCTTTTATGATGTCATGGATCAGATGATTAAATCTGATTTAAGAAGAAGCATCTTAAGTCAAGCAACGGGAGAAGTATTAGAGGTCGGAGTAGGAACGGGTAAAAATCTTGAATTTTATCCACCTGATTGTCAGGTCACAGGCATTGATCTCAGTCCAGGGATGTTGGAAAAAGCAAGGGCTAAAGCGAACAAGCTGAAGTTACCTATGAAGCTTTTCGAAATGGATACTCAAAACATGACTTTCCCTGACCATCATTTTGATACGGTGGTTGCAACTTGCGTGTTCTGTTCAGTTCCTGACCCGATTAAGGGTTTAAAAGAGATTAAACGAGTGTGTAAACCTAATGGGAAAATCATCCTGTTAGAGCACGTTCGAAGTGATCAGCCGTTATTAGGTAAGATTATGGATATTTTAGATCCATTAACGGTTAGAATGATGGGGCCGCATATTAACCGAAAAACCGTCGAGAATATTGAGAAAGCGGGAATTCATATCAACAGCGTTAAGAATCAAGGCATGAACATTTTAAAGCTTATTATTGCTGAACCCTAATTTTAGATAGGGGTATTATCATTAACGAGGAGGAATTCTCTTGAGAATTAAACATGTGTTCTTTCTGCTTTTCATTCTAGTTTTCGTTTCCGCATGTAGCCCAACTCCCCAAATGCCTCCTCAAGCCCAACAACCTCAAGCACCATCTCAAACTCCAGAAGGTGCCTTGCCTCCTTCTGGAACTCTATCCCAAATTCCATCCCAAGGAGTTATCCCTAATCAAGGTTATCCATCAAATCAAGTAGGCTCAGGCATAATGAATGGCACTCAAGGACCATATAACCGGGCCCCTAGTAAGACTGAGTTTAAAAGTAATGGTGAGCGCATATATTTTACTGGCCAGGATAATTCAGGAACTTACATCCGTGCAAACTCTATTGGTATGCCCATGTCTTCCATGACGTCTGGTTGCTATGGGTGTCATGGACCTAACGGCAAAGGCGGAACGATACCTTTTATGATGGGAACCATTGACGTTCCAGATATCCGATATAAGACATTATCGGGGAAAGACCCTGATATGGAACATCCCCCTTATACGGAAGAAACCTTAAAACGTGCGATCACCCAAGGCGTGGACCCTGGTGCTCATCCTCTCGATCCACCGATGCCAAAATGGCAGATGAGTACTCAAGATTTAAACGATTTAATTTCTTACTTAAAATTTCTTCCGTAAGTCTCGAAATAGGCTAAGAATTATAATACCACTAGTTTGAGATCCATAAATTTCTTGATAGCGTCATTAATGTCAGGCTCACTAGTATTTTGTTCATAAGATGAATTCATAACCGATTCGACATATCGTTGTGCTTCCAAGAGAGCAACTTTATGAATCGCGGAACGAATAGCTGAGAGCTGAGTTAAAATATCCTGATGAGGTTTTTGACTTATAATCATGTTCTCCACCCCTGCTAAATGCCCGCGTATTATTTTAATCCGTTTAACAATGTCTCATCATTGATTGGTTGTGTTCTTAGTGCCATAAGTTACTCCTTCATCAAAGATTTTCGATTTATTAAATAGTTGAGGCCACCTAAAAGGTGGCTCTCTATCCGCTTTACCTACTATTTACCAGCTTCGATAATCTTAATTAGATCATTTTCTACTTGGGTTGCAAAATCCTCTAAATGGGGATTTTCAAACGTTTTGCTCAAATGTGTCGAACGAATCATGCTGATGATTACTTCCCCGTTTTCATTTTCATAAACGTTGACCCTACATGGCATAAGCAAGCTAACGGTAATATCCACTTGCAATGCTGTATTGGCATACTTGGCATTACATACTTCAATAATTTTTAAGGGCTTGATTTCGAAGCCTTTTTCACCAAGAGTAGCCATGACATCATGAATGTGTAGTACCCGAAAACTATGATTAGCTGCTTGTTCTTTGATTCGTTCAACGGTTTCATCAAATGATTTTGAAGCAGTAACTTTATATATTTGATTATTCAAGTTATATTCACTCCTATTTTAGTCCTTTTTAAATTAAACGCTACGGATAAGTTACTTCATAGAAAGATCATGTTTACGACGATTATATTCTTCTGAGTCAATTTCTCCTCTAGCATAACGCTCATGAAGAATATCCAAAGGATTATCTTGTGTGTAATGACCTACTGGTGTTCTTGAACTATAGCTACGAAATAATTTGACGCCAATCATAATTAAGGCTATCCAAAAGATAAGTTGTAATGCCATTCCGATTAAACCCATCCACCAGTAATTACCGTTTCCTAAAAAACCGTTTCCATATCCTGCGCCGTAGCCCCACATGCCCCAACCCATCATAATTAATTCCTCCTTTACAATTACTGAAGTACTTTTTTACGTTCATTGAATTCTTGTTCACTGATTTCTCCACGCGCATACCGTTCACGAAGGATATCTAAGGCATCCATAGAATGATCTCTTGGATATTGGGGATGCTCAGAAAAAACCAAACTCCGTTGATTTTGTTGTTGAAACAGATACATTGCTCCTATAACTAGAAGTATCAAAATAATAAACATTTGTTTTTTCCTCCTTTCAATCGTTAGTTTTTTCATAACTACTTTTTGTATGGCTAGAAATTTTTCGCTCTTTAATATTTTTCAGTCTAACACTCAATTAAGATAATCCTATGAATTAGTTATGAAGTTTGTATGAACCCCCCTAACCCCCGAAGGGTTTTTAAAAGGTTATAAAAGTGGCCTCTCAATATATGTCTCGAAGCAGCGAATTCTCTAATGATATTTGTAACCTATGTGCTACGATATGCGATGCTTGTGCCACGGAATGTGCCAAGATGAAAGACGATCACTGTCAAAAATGTGCAGATCAATGCCGCAAATGTGCGGATGAGGTGCCACAAAATGGCTGCTCAAGGATAAAGGATAATATCTGAATTAAAAGCCTCTTCCTTGTTTTACAGCTCTTGTTCCGCGAGTTCAGATTCACTCATTTTATTTTAAGACATGGTAAATCCTTACAATGTCTTACTGGATGCTTTCAGCAGGCTTTAGATAGATTGATGGGTCAAAACCTGCCCACTGCACCATGTCCAAAGCCTGGCGATTCAAATTGCTCGGGAAATATCGGTGCCCTTGCACAACGACAACTTCTATTGTGGCTAGCACCTCCAGAATTGTTGCTATTGATGGAGTGTCAGTCTTCTTATTTCCCGGTAACTGGACAAATTCATTTCGTTCCTTAAGACTCTGTCGTACCCGATACTCAAGGTAAGATGCCAACATGAGCACCAAAATAAACACATATCCAAGCGCATGGATTCGTTTCTTGCTCTTTAGAAAAACCGGCCCTAGGTACACCGGACTTTTCAAAAACCGAAACTTCGTTTCGATCGAGATTTGACGCTTGTATTCAGCTAAAATGGCTGCCGGAGTATATTTCTGTTGATCCCGTATGGAGTAAATGAGCACGAAGGTTGATTCCAATTGGCGCAGCCGTTCAAAAAGATCAGGATTCAAGTCTCCTATTGTGCAGTTAACTCGGTAACTAACCGTCTCAATCGGTTGTTCACCTTTCTTCGGACGCCCCTTGCGTGCATAGGTTGTGACAGTCTGGCACTCCACTGTTCCAGAAAATGAGTAGCCTAGCTTAGCAACCTCTTTGGCAAAAGCTTGGAGAGCGCTCTGGGCATCCGGTTCACAGGCAAAAGCTGTGGAAGTTAGGTTTTTCGCCTTGCGTTCCAATTCTTCTTTCTGTTTGCTTATCCTCTTAATCAAGGTTTTCTCCTTGCTGGCTTCCAGCATGCTAGAGTGAACGACCAGGAAGTTGTATGCTCGATGATCCAGTTTTCTTTGTACCGGAAATACCCGATAGCGAGCTGCCTGGTTGGCATTACTACTCGCTAGCATCCCGATTTCCTGCCAATCGTCTTGGTCCCATGCCAACTCTTTTAATTCCCTGGCTAAGCTAAAGGTTTCGGGAAACCTAGAGATAAACTGCACCTCCTGTCCGGCTAAGCGCTTTAAGCCTCCGGTAGAAATCAGGGCACAATCAGCGATAAAGATGACGTCTTTGAATCCTTGCTTGGTGAAAAGCTCCTGTATCTTGAGAGCAGCATCCGGATTCCACTCTACGTCAGCTTTATTGCCGGCTAATAATTCACCCATTATGACTAATCCATGTTCCTGAACAGCGGCACCAAGTTTGAACTGTTTCAGATCGGGGCGCAGATCCTTACTAAACCCGTGATTAATCTCAAATTCATCATGGGCCTGACCGGTGTACGCCCCCTGGACGGATTTTGATGTCGTATCAAAATGAACAACATTTATGCCAAGGGAGTGTGCCTGGAGTAAGGATAGGGAAACTGTACTGACCAATTGTTCCATCGATACCTCGGCAAGCTTATCCAAGGCGTGGCCGTAAGCATCATCATTAAGTTGTTCAACACTGAGTTCAACATCAGCGAATAAACTTGGCAAGTCTTGTTGGGCCCAGAATTGTTCGATCTTCCACAGGGGTTTGCGGCCACAAAGAATACAAATCACCAAGGTTTCAATGAGCAAACCGGGAGAAATCTTTGAATTAGCTTCTTTCCAGTGAACCATTTGGTTTACCGCCTGAGCGATTTTTGCCGTACGGCACAGGGCCGCAGCGACGGGAACACTTGATGCTCGTATGGTGCGGATATCAGCGAATGAATTCGTCATAATGTTACCTCCATGAAAATTTAGAGATAACATTCGACATGAAATAGTTAAAATCCTTTAAATGGAATAAAATAACTTTTCCCAAAATTTAACTTGCGGAATATGAGTTTAAACAAAATACTTAAAATAATACGTAGGACACTGGTCCAATCAATGCAACTCCCACGGCAACTGCATTAAGAATGGCCTTGTTCTCAAATCCAGCAACAAGTGGTGGAAGGTTCACTTCACTTTTTAAGTTTTACATTGAATTTAGATACGGTTTATCATTTGTTTATATCTCATTAATATGTAAGTTATCACTCTCCTCTACAATAGAACAAGCTTGCCAACGAAGAGACATATTTAATTTAGGAGGAGAATGACTTGAAACAAAATTTATTTAAGTTTACCTTTGATATTGGAATGGCGGTAGTGTTTGTCTTATTATTTAATCCAGCTGTTACCACCTTGACTTTCCATGAACTGGCTAGTCTAGTTTTAGGATTAGCTATGATTATCCATGTCGTTATAAACTGGAAATGGGTTATCAGTGTGAGCAAAAGGATATTCTCAAAGAGGAAAACGAGGCTTTCCTATGTTTTAAACATCGCGCTTTTATTGGATATGCTTGTTATAATCATAAGTGGGTTATTAATATCCGAGATTTTATTTCCAAATTTCAGGTATTTCATTAACGTAAATTGGCTGCCGATCCATGTTGTTTCTTCATTTATTGGACTGCTGACCATAGGTATTCATATAGGACTTCATTGGAATTGGATCCTGCAAAAGGGGAAACAGTCTCCTAAGATATTGAAACTTGTTTCATTCCGAAAGCCTTCTCATAAAAAAGTAGCCAAGATCTTATTAATCCTTGGAACCATTGCTCTTTTAGCCCAAATGCCCAAACAGGTAGTGCAGACTCAAGCCATTTTTAGTGATCAACCCCTTTTACAGGAAAGTAGGGGTGGATACGAACAGAGATTTACGGACAGCGGAGAAGAGTTTGGTGATTTCTCCATTATTATATTGCTAGGAATCATCCCGGTATTTATTCTTTATTCATCAATGTTGGGTTCTACTGCTTACTATACTCATATGCTGGAAAAAAGATTTATAATCAAACGGAAATTAAAAAATCAATGTTTCACTTTATCATCCTCAAATGATAGAATTTAGTTTAAGCCTAAATGAATTCAATTATTATAAGAAGATGAAAAATACGATTTTAGTTGATAGAGTCCTGAAACAATAGGTATCACTGGGTTTAGAAGTTTATGTCGCCAAAATTTTGATTAACCACCTCCAACCAACCTTCTTAATTAAATTACAATAAACGCAAACTTATGACTAGGACTTTGACGTTTCCCTGATACCAGTCCCATAACCACTTTACATCCCTTAATTGCGGCTGGGTGGTTTGCCGGTCTTACTCAAGCCTATATTCGTCGGCCGAGTGTCAGAGACTTTGAAAATCTTGCTGAGGATATTTTCAGTCTTAAGGGTTTTTGGAATAACAAGGTAACCAGAATTCTCCTAATCGTTACTTTAGCCAATGTAGGAGGCTCAGTAGGAACATTAATTGGTGGAGCCGATGTGGTCCGTTTATTATAGAAAATTTGTAGTGATTAGAAAATATTCAGTTTATCTTTATTTAATAATTTGTTTAATGTAATTTTAAGGTAACGTGATATATTACAAAAAAAGAAATATGAGTTGATACTTATGACAATAAAACTTAGATTATTTATTTCAAATATCCTAATGATTGTCATACCGGTAGTACTCTCTCTTGTAATTACTGTCGGTGGGATGGCACTAATGTGGATGTTTTTTTTTCAGGAATCAGGACATAACATTGAAAATCAGAAACAATTTTATGAAGTTCGTAATAACTTGATGGGTTTGACCAAAGAATTGCTTAAAGATGCTAGTGAAACCGAGCAAAAGGAAAGTATCTCTAAAATAGAAAACGTCTTAAAACAAAATGGAATGACACTGAGTGTTTTTGCTGCTGGTGAGCAGCAGTATAGCTTTGGTGCAAGTGATGGCCAGTACAACAGTAAGCTGTTAGAAGCAATGGGGGTTTTAGGTGGCGAAGGCACGGTAACTCTAGGAAACGAAGAACTATATGCCGAAAAGGTGCTGACAAATGGAAAAACCTTTACGGTGTATATTTTTAGTACCAAGGATTTTACGGATTATAAGAAAATAAATTCCACAATTATTAGTATAGCTGTGCTGATGGTATTGGGAGTCTTGATAGTAGTCTTTTTAACAAGTCGTTTCCTAACTCGATTTGTTTTCCGAAAGATAGAGCAACCACTGGATACTCTCGCACATGGCGTTCATCAGATCCGGGATGGCAATCTGGATTATCAAATAATATATGAAAGTAAAGACGAATTTGCTCCCGTATGTGAGGATTTTAATGATATGGCGGTACGGCTAAAACAATTAGTGTCGCTTATTCAGAAACAAGAACAGAGCAGAAAAGAACTTTTAGCAGGAATTTCCCATGATTTACGTTCTCCGTTAACCTCTATCAAAGCCTATGCCGAAGGATTATTGGATGGTGTGGCAAAAACACCTGAATCTCAAAAAAGCTATATACAAATGATCAAAACTAAGACAGAAGATATTGACCGCATGGTGGCGAAACTTTTCCTTTTTTCCAAAATGGATTTGGGGGATTATCCGTATTATCCCGAAACGTTAAACTTGGAACAGGAAATTATGTCCTTGATTAATGCTACAGCAGAAGAGTATGCCAGCAAGGGGTTGGAGGTAAAGGTTGAGGAACTGGCACAGGACGTAGAAATCTATGCTGATCCGGTTCAGCTTCGTAGCGTTTTTGCAAACATTTTGGAAAACAGCTTTAAGTACAAAGATAAGGAACAAGGCTGTGTATGTATTCGCATTGAAAGACATGGTAACGAGGTGTATATTACCATTGAAGATAATGGCCCCGGAGTTTCAGAAGAAGCTCTGGCAAAATTATTTGATGTCTTTTATCGCAGCGATCCATCACGCAATAGTCCTAATAAAGGCAGTGGGTTGGGACTGGCAATTACGGCCAAAGCAATTGCCCGAATGGGTGGAAGTATTTATGCGAAAAATTCTACGCCGAGCGGATTATGTATGGTGATTAAGCTGCCAATTCAAAGTAAGGAGTAAGATAAGTGAAAAAGATTTTGATCATTGAAGATGACAGCGCTATCGCTGCCATTGAACGTGACTATTTAGAAATTGACAATTTTATTGTTGAGATTGCCGAGAACGGCATTTCTGGAATTGAGAAAGCTATGACTGGAAACTTCCAACTCATACTTTTAGATTTGATGTTGCCGGGAGCAGATGGGTTCACAGTTTGCCGCAAACTTAGGGAGCATCTTGACATTCCGATTCTGATGGTTACTGCGAAGCAAGAGGATATCGACAAAATCCGAGGGCTTGGACTTGGGGCAGATGATTACATTGTAAAGCCTTTTTCTCCAAGTGAGTTGGTTGCCCGTGTCAAAGCGAATCTGGCACAATATGACCGGATCAAAGGTGGTAGTCAGGAACCTATGGCTGAATTAACCGTAGGAAATATCCGCATCAATACAAAATCTCATAGAGTCTATGTAAAGGATCACGAGTTAGAACTTAAGAATAAGGAATATGAACTTTTATTGTTCCTTGTGACAAATGCAGATATGGTATTCAGCAAAGAAGCGTTATATGAGCGAATTTGGGGATATGATGCATTAGGCGATAATGCCACTGTTGCTGTGCATATTAATCGGCTTCGAGAGAAGATTGAGGAAGATTCCAGCAATCCTCAATACATTCAAACTGTATGGGGTGCAGGCTATCGTTTTAAAGTATAAGTAGTCGTGCAAAACCGCAGTTTATACCACCTCTCTATACTGGAAACAGCAGTTTAGGGAGGTGGACTTTTTATGAGGAATTAAGCAAGAAATTCAGTTTTCGAATTATTTTATCTTCTGTTTAAGTATTTTCAATAGGCAGTTAAATTTACCGGTTTAAGATAAAAGTGTTCCAAAGGAACAAACAAAAAGCACATATATTGAAAGGAGAATTTTACATGAACAAGAACATCAAAAAAATTACGGCAGCGGTGATGGTTGCCGGCCTTATGACGGTAGGGAGCCTGGGGGCTGTGGCATATGCCGCAGGAAATCCCTATGAGAATTTCAAAGCAGCGGTTGTTGAAACCATGAAGGCCGACAATATGACGGTTTCCGCTTCTGTGCAGATGAAGCAAAACGGCGCAGTGGTTGCCCAGGGTGATACCCTGATGCAGAGGGCGGGAGCAGACAGTTATTCTCACTCAAGCATGAAAATCGGTGACAAGGTTATTGAAACAGAGCATTCCAGCAAAGACGGCGTCATGATTTCTCGTCAGGGGGATGAATACTTTTCCACCAGCTTCGGCAGCGGCTACAAAAAGCAGCGGGATATTCAGGAATCTCCGAATATGACCAAGCTCATGGAAATGATGGCCGATCTAGTGATGGGCGACGTCAAGAATCAGTTTGTAGCAAATGGGGACACTATTTCGGTGAGTCTAACGGATGCTCAGATTCCGGAACTGGCAAACGTAGCTATGGCCGCTTTTTCTGAAATGAGTGGAAAGTATGATGCGCATAATTACAGCCAGTATAAGAATAAATCTTTTGGTGCAGATATGGCTAATATATTCCCGATCACGCAGGATGCCGCGATTAAAAGCGTTAAGGTAAATGCCACCCTGAAAGACGGGCGCATTGCAGCCATGGATATGAATCTTGTAATGACCGGTCAGGACAAAGATGGTAAAACCGTCAGCGTAGAAACGACAGTGAACGGTACGGTGTCTGAACTGGGCACTACCGCACCGCAGCAGATTGATACCACTGGGAAAACGGTAACAGAACGCAGCTTTGACGGCAGAGTTCACAGATAAACAATCCAAGTACAAGTCTTGAGAATGGCCGCGGCGGGATGATCCTGCTGCGGCTTTTCAGAAAGGAAAGGTTTATCATGACAGTTGTTTCTATCGAACATTTGACAAAGCAATACTCCAACCGTCGCGGGATTAGGGGTATTTCTTTTTCCATCGCTGAAGGACAAGTGCTGGGACTGCTTGGACCAAACGGCAGCGGGAAAACCACAACCATGAAGGTGATGACCGGATTGCTGAAACCTGACAGCGGAGAGGTACGTCTATTTGGGATAGATCCCTTAGAAGATTGTCCTGCTGTCATGGCGAAAACCGGGTGTATGATTGAACAGCCAGGATTATACCTGTACCTGACAACAGAACAGAATTTGCGTGTGGTCAGCCGGTTTTACCCTAACCTTGCTCCCGGCAGAGTGGATGAGATGCTGGAACTGGTAGAGTTGTCCCGGTATCGCAATGAAAAAGTCCAGAAATTTTCTATGGGTATGAAGCAGCGTCTGGGTTTTGCTATGGCGCTCTTGCCTAATCCCGAACTGCTGATTTTGGATGAACCTACTAATGGAATGGACATCGGAGGGACTGCCCTTGTTCGGGATATCTTGAAGAAGGAAACGGGTAAAGGCTGTGCCATCCTGATTTCCAGCCATCTGGCACACGAAATGGAACAGCTCTGTACCCATGTAGCTGTGATGGAGGAAGGAGCGATGCTTGACAGCGCCCCTGTTGAAAAGCTGATTAAAGAACATGGCAGCGTAGAACAGTATTATCTTTCGATCACAAACCAGAGAAAGGAGAAAAACAGATGAGTCTTTTACAAATGATCTGGCGCTGCACAGAGACTGAATTCGTTAAAATCATCTCGCAAAAAAAGTATCGGGTAATGGTATTCCTGACAGCCCTCTTACCAGTAGCTTTGGCGTTGATTCATACTCTTCCCGGCAGTCTGATCCAGTTTTCCATGGGAAAATTCCCTTATACAATGCTCTCTGTCGCAACCTATTTTCTGATTCCTTTGACAGCTTTTATGATGGCATCCGACCTGTTTGCGGGAGAGCAAGAACGCGGTGAACTGAAAATCATGCTCACAAAACCGGTCAGCCGTATTTCCGTATCCTTGGGGAAATTTTGGGCCATGCTGCTTTATCACGTAGTGATTTTAGCTGTATTATTGGTGCTATCTTCAATTATCAGCATCTTGGAAGCTGGATTTGGAGCCTCAAATCTGCTTTCCGTATGGATAGCATATAGCCTGACCCTTGTACCGGCTATGACGATTTGTGCCATGGCATCACTGGTTGCTACTTTGACTCATACCAGCACAGCCAGTTTTTCTATCTGTTTGCTGGGCTATCTGGGGACGATGGTTGTGGGGCTGGTGTTTTCGGGAATAGCTCCAGCATTATTTACCAATTATTCTTCAATTTATAAAATGGTAATCGGTTCAAGTATTCCAATTGCCCAGCTTCTGTTCGGAATAGGAATTCTCTTGGGATACGGAATGATTTTTATATCTGCACAGATCATGATTTTTGAGAAAAAAGAAAGCTAAAGGAAATCATGGGAAAGCAAAATAATTAGGCACAATTGCAATATCACATGATGTGAATCGGGAAAACATCTATTGCGCTAGAGGTCTTGAGACGGATCAGGAACAGGGGTTATTATACTGTTTTGTAGACTTGTTTCGTGATAACAACTACTTTGAAGGATGGTCTTAAAAAATAACAGGATCAGCAAAATTAACTGCTAAGGTCCAAGACCTAGAAATTGCATTGGGCTTACCTTCAGAGATTTGACGAATTTCAAGAAGTCATCCGGCTTGGCGGTGACGAGACACAAGGAGGTGATATAAGACATACATGTCATTATTGCTTAATTTAGAATCTTTATGAGTTTAGGAGGTTTGCTATGATTTACACAGCTGACAAAATTGGCAAATATAAGGGCGCTGAAGTTGTAGCAGAATACATGCTCAAAGAAAAGATTCCTTACATGCTGGGCTACGCCGGTCACGGGGCCATAGGGCTTTTGGATACATTTTATGACAAACAAGATCAGATAAAAATCATCTGGCCACGTATTGAGACAGCAGCAGGTTTTATGGCTGATGCCTATTTTCGTCTAACCAGAGTACCTCTTCCTGTTTACGTTTCTACAGGACCAGGCCCGGCTCTTTCAGCAGCCGCAGTGGCTAATGCCTATTATGACTCCTCTGCCTTTCTGCTAATCACCGGGCAGGTAACCACCGACCAGTTCGACACTGGCGCGCTCCAAGAGCCGTACCGGCAGCATCCCGCGGATTTCCCCTCTGTGATTAGAAGCTATGTCAAGCACAGCTATCAAGCAACTACCGTTCATCAGATCGCTCAGTTCTTGCCCAAAGCATTTAAGCTAATGCAGACGGGCAGGCCCGGACCCGTTCACATTGAGGTTCCTTATGATGTTTATCAGACCGTAGGTGAGACGGTGGTTCCGGACCCTGAGGATTGGGCAGATTCTATTTCCTGGCGTCATGGTACTGAGCCGGTTGTCATTTCCGTGATTATGAAAAAGCTAAAGGAAGCCAAACGTCCTTTAATTCTGGCCGGTGGCGGTGTACACGTTTCCGGAGCCAGGGACGAATTGCTAAGATTTGCCGAGGCAGTAAAAATTCCGGTTTACACATCATTAATGGGTAAAGGCGCAATGGCTGACAATCATCCGCTGCATCTTGGAGTCTGCGGCTGTTGGGGACACTATCCAGCCGTGGAAGCGGCCCGTAATGCGGATGTAATTCTCGCCTTGGGTTGTCGATTCTCTGATTTACATACTGCTTCGTGGCAGCCTGGTTTTGCTTATAATATTCCAGCTACTAAGCTGATCCAGGTTGACATCGACCCAAGTGAAATTGCCAGAAATTACCCTGTAGATCTTGGTGTTGTGGGTGATATCAAGGTGGTTCTTACCCAGCTGATTGAAAAGGCTTCAGCAGAAGGCTTCAAGGGAGATTATACTACATGGTTTGAGGAGCTGGGAGGTTACAAAAAGGAATGGGAAGACTTTGTAACTCCATACGAGACCAATGATGAAAGCCCCATTGACCCTAGACGTTTGATTTTTGACATTCGAAAGGTGGCGCCAAAGGACGCAATTATGTTCTCAGATGTTGGCAACAACCAGCCTTGGATAGAGGAATTCTGGAGCTCCGAGGTACCGGGAACCCACTTCACGGCCGGCGGTTTCGCTGCCATGGGCTTTGGTGTAAGCGGTGTTTTGGGTGCCAAGCTGGCAAGGCCGGATACTACCTGTATTAACGTCTGCGGAGACGGCGGCTTTCTCATGATGCCTCATGCGGTAGCCACAGCAGTACAGTATAATTTGCCTGCTGTCTGGATCATCATGAACAACTACGCCATCGGAGCCATTCGCGACCTGCAGAGATTTTACTTTGGCGGACGCCAGATCGGTACCAACTTTGAGAAATATGAAGGAAAAAAATATCACGGAGGCGAGCTTTGGAACCCTGACTTTGCAGCAATGGCCAAATCCATGGGTGGCGAGGGCATACGCGTAGAAAAAGCAGCGGACATTGCACCTGCAGTGGAGCAAGCAATCAAGAGCAATAAACCTACGGTAATTGATGTAATCATCAATAGACATACTGCGGTACCGCTAACCAGCACATGGCAGATGCCACCAATTCCACCGGCACTGCCAACTTTCGGACAGATTAAAATCAGATAAACAGGTTTTACCCTTCAAATTCAATTAAGTCTAAGGACCTGGTGAAAACACATTTACGAGTCTTCGCCAGGTCATTTGTCTTGGCTTTAACCATTTGAGAAAGATGAGAGGAAAAATACGATGGTTTCATTAGAAGCACTAACAGATTATCTTCAGAATGGTAATCCTTATCCCTGTCTCAGTGTGCTGGAAGCAGCATTGGCCTCCGCCCGGTATACCCCGGAGAAATTGATCCCGGAACCGCTTTTGCAGGATTTGGCCCAGTGTTATGGTGAGGATATCATTAGGAAAGAAATTGACTGGCTTTCCAAGGAGGGAATACTGACTGGGCAAAGCGAGAAAGATAAGGTCACCGGTTTACGATTCGTGAACGTTGAGACAGGGAATTCCATAGCAACTCTTATAGATCAGTTGATAAGTAGCATGGAGCTGCAGCTGCTGGACAAAAGGATGACTGCCGAAACTTTTCTGGTGCAACTGGTCTCTTATTTAAAAAGAGAGATATCGGAGCTTGTACTAGATACATCTGATGAGCCCACAAAATATACGTTGTACTGGCAGAAGGAAAAATATGAGCTACAGCTGGCACTTTCTCCAATCTGGCTTCCAGTTACTGTAGGGGATGACAGGGAAGCACGTTCCCATCGTGTACTATTTGGTCCATTTGCGGCTCAAGGCTGGGAAAAGATGCATAAATACTATGCCTACCCTCAATTTCGTAGTTATACCGCCTGTTATGATCCCTGGAACTGCCAGAAAATGAACATCAGCAAGGGCAGACTTTTTCCTTTCGTGGACTGGTTCTTTCGAGATGTATATGGGCTTAAATTTCTCATTCCCCAACCGTTCGCTGAAGCCCTTCACAACATCGGCCTGCTGCGATATAACGATGAAAAATAGCTTTATGCAACGTAAGCATAAAATTGTCCCACCTCTAATAAGGTGTGAACTAAATCAAAACTATTTTATAACACGGTAGATAAGAGGTTTGCGTTTTTGCAAGGGGAAATTCCCCATTATTGCAAAGTGTTTTCCCAGGTACCAGTGGCAATTTTGTATTTTGGAAAAGAATAGACGGCTATCTAGCGTATGGGTTAAGGTCCTACAATGTCAAAACTGGGCAGCCCGTTGGCCACGTCCACTTCCACTCTGATTAAATGGGCTTGCAGCCCGATAACCGACATCCCGAATACTGATGCAAACATGCTAAGCACCCCCAAAGCTTGGAATTCGACCCAAGCCGTGGGGTTTCCTGCTTTTTTAGGGAAATTTTAATATTCAGGATATATAATGTATAGGGATAATTAGCGCCTGACAGGAGAAAATTCTGTGCAGCCGATAGTTCCGTTTGGACATGAATGGCGTTGCCTAAAAATAGTTCAGATTCGGCCTAAGCCGACTAGATAAATAATTGTAAATCTGATTCCAGAGCATCTTGGAGATATTCCTTCGCAGTGATAATTTGTACCTCTGGAAGTAACTCTTCTTTCTTGAACCCCATCACATCTACTGAAAGCTTACAAGCATAAAAGGTTATTCCTTTTTTCCGTGCTCCATTTAGAAAATCGGTCAAGCTGGGAGCTTCGACATCCTTCATCATTTCCTGCAACATTTTCTTACCTAATCCGGCCATATTCATTTTGGACAAAGGTAAATCCTCAAGTCCATTAGGAGTAAATACTTCAAACATTTTGGCAAAAGCTGTTTTATCATCAAGAGTCATCTTTTCTGGATCGCGCAGTAAGCATAATCCCCAAAAAGAGAAGAACATAGTTGCGTCCAAACCCATGTCTTTGGCTGAATTTACCAGGATCAGGGCTGCAAGTGCTTTATCATATTCACCGCTAAACATTAGGATGTTTAATTTTTTAGCCACTACAGGCACCTCCTGAAATAGTTGAAAAAAGTTTTAAGTAATCAGTAGCCAAATTAGTTTTTGTAGAAAGGGCTATAAATTATTCAGCTTATTATATCGATGGCATCTCATAGGCTTAGCTTTTCAGGGTTTTGCACAGAAGTTCCTATTGATTTACGTGTTATACGTTTGCTTATTCGCTTTTCCGCTATGTTTGCCAGTGCCCTGAGACAAGTATCGATATCTTGCAGGTTATTGTATAGGCCAAAGCTGATGCGCACCATGCCCGGCCTAGGCAGTGACGGGTTTTTGACATGACGGGCCAGTTCAGTCGCTGAAATGCCTAATAACTTTTGTACATAGGGCTGGGCACAGAAACAGCCGCTCCGCACCGCTATGCCTGCTTCTGCAGCCAGCATTTCGGCTACTGCCTCGTGGTGAATGTCTATGATGTTAAAAGGTATTACGCCGATTTGGGCGTTGCCAGGTAAGGGGCTAGTGTAAAGCTGGAGGCCCGGAATCTTATGTAAACCGGTCAATGTATATTCTGTTAGACGTCGTTCAAGCTCCATGATTTTATGTATGCCGATTTCCTTGATGGTCTTAATTGCCGCTACTAAAGCGATAACTCCTATCACATTAGGAGTGCCGGCTTCTTCTTTATGGGGTGGTTCATCCCAAATTACCGTATCGGTAGTGACCATACGAACTGTGCCGCCGCCGGAATATTCCGGGGCACCGCGAGTAAAGGTTTCTTTGGGTCCGATAATCACCCCAGTACCGAATGGGGCGTATAACTTATGGGCGGAAAAGGCCAGATAGTCAATATGTTGCTCAGTGCGCTGTCCTTTAAAGTTGACAGGGCAGTGTGGCACTAACTGGGCTACAAGCGATTTAATAGTTAAGATAGGCCAAAAGAAAGAGTTTATTGTTTTTGATCGTTGGTTAATCTTCCGTCCCCGCTGATAGGAATGGCCTCCCCCAGAAAAGTTGGCTTAGGTCTTAGGACGTTGACATAGAGAAAGTCTTTGTTGCGCGCGGCGATTTCCCGTAATTCATAGGCCTCTATGCCCCGGTATATATGCTTGTCCGCAGCAACTCCGTATGCTTCCAGGCCGAGGTTTCTGGCGATGTAAATCGCCCGCATGAGATGGTATCTCTGGGTGACGATAACCACTTTGTTCACCCCGAAAATCTCCTTGGCCCGGTAAAGGCTCTCATAGGTAGAAAACCCGGCATGGTCCATGAATATATCTTGATTCGGGATGTTTTGCTTGTCCATGATGTATTTTTTCATAGAGTTTACTTCATTATATGTTGTGCGCCCATGGTCTCCGCTTACAAGAAACTTAGCTTTACTTTGCGCATGAACTTCTAAAGCGGTGTCCAAGCGGTCCTTTAGCATGTCTGAGGGCTGCCCGTTAGGGGCTACATACGCTCCCAAGACAAGAATAGCATCTGTTTGGGGCACACTGTCAGCATCCAAAATGTATTTGGATGAAAAAGACTGAACATGGTAGTTGATGAGAAGCACTGTGGAGCTGGCGATGGTGAGCAGAACAGCGACAGCGAGAACAACGAATTTGAGCTTCTTTCTAAATAACATAAGTTAGTTCCTTTCTCAGTCAACTATAAGTTCTGAATTCCGGCTAATTTAATTATAGGGCAATAAGTATGTTTAACAAAGAACTAATTTCGTAGATCTTTGGATAAGATAACCAGATCAGACCGACAGGAGGTATCCCCGTGCAGCAGCCAATCGTTCCGTTTGAGCCCGTGCTTGCGCAGAAAATTCCCCAGGGACAACAGTGGGTAGCTCAAGTTAAGTGGGATGGGGTTAGGGTATTAACTTATTACGATGGTGAAAGGGTTCGTCTCTTTAACCGTAAATTGAACGAACGGACCATGCAGTTTCCCGAATTAACAGAGATTAAGCGTTACTGTGGGGCTTCATCTGTTATCCTGGATGGGGAAGTCATCGCATTGGACAAGGGGAAGCCCTCTTTCTATAAGGTAATGAAGCGTGACGGAATTAGAAGAGAAAAAAATGTGGAGCAGGCTCGCCGCCAGACTCCGATAATTTACATGGTGTTTGACGTTATCTATTACAACGGAAAATGGATTACGGACGAGCGTTTGGAAAATAGGCAGTTCATACTTAATAAGATCATAAGTGCACACGAGGATATCCAAACGGTAGAGAACTTTGCAGCAGGAGCAAGTCTGTTCGAGGCCATAAAAGAGCAAGGAATGGAAGGAGTCGTGTGTAAGGATCTAAACAGCTTTTACCAAATAGACGGCAAGGATGAGCGCTGGCTCAAAATAAAAAATTACCGCGACATTGTCGCAGTGGTTGGGGGATATACTCTACGTGGAGAAACTGCGAACGCCCTGCTCTTAGGTCTTTATGACGAACAACAACGGTTTTGGTACATAGGGCATGCCGGTACCGGACGGCTTACCCATGAAGAATGGAGGCACCTGACCAAGATCCTCCGTTCTGTGGGCGTGGCTGAGAGACCGTTTGTTAACAGGCCGGAGCGGAGTGCCGATGCCCATTGGGTGCTCCCGGAACTGGCGGTGAAAATTCAGTATGCGGAATGGACTCCGGGGAGCGGGTTAAGGCAGCCGAGCATTCAGACATTTGTAGAGGTTAATCCCAAAGCGTGCGTGTTCACAGACGGGATATATCCCGTGGGCACCAAGCATTAATAATGGAGTTACTAGATGAGTGCATTGTCCGCAAGTGGAATTTTCGACTATTGCGCAAGTAATAGGAATAGGGGTATATTATGGACAAAGAAGGGGGGCCAGAGATGCCAGAAGCCCAGCATAAGCTAAGAAGATCCTTAGCTTTAGGAACTATAAATAATCGAAAACGTCTTATCGTAGCCATGACCGGGGCCAGCGGGGCGCTTCTGGGAGTGGAACTGCTCAAAGAAATGAAGAATTTTCCCCGCTGGGAAACCCACCTGGTAATTTCCAAAGGAGCGGAACAGACTCTAAGCCTTGAGTGCAATCTTACTCTTAATGATGTCTCCAACTTCGCGACCCAGACCTACGATGCCGCCGATATCGGTGCCGGGCCGGCCAGCGGGACCTTTCGCGCCGACGGCATGGTGGTTATTCCGTGCAGCATGAAAACAACGGCAGGGATAGCTAACGGTTTTGCAGACAACTTGGTTCTACGCGCTGCAGATGTAACCATCAAACAAAGGCGGCCTTTGGTATTGGTGGCCAGGGAGGCTCCTTTCAGCCCTATTCATTTGGACAACATGCTTTCTTTAGCGCGTATAGGAGTCACTATTTTGCCTCCGGTCCTTACTTTTTACCATGCACCGTCAACGATCGATGACATGGTCAAACTAATCATAGGAAAAGTCTTGGACGTTTTTAACCTAGAAATGCCGGGATTTAAACGTTGGGGGGAGCTTGAATGAGTTTTTCACTATAGATGTTTAGATGTATAATGTTTAAGTTGCTTCAGATTAATTCTATGTAAGAAAGGCGATTCTCTTGATCAACTCTCTTTGGCGTTTGCTCCGGCCTTATCAATGGTTGAAAAATTCATTTGTACTTGTTGGCTTAATCTTTTCCAGGAAGTACTCTGACCCAGGTATGCTCTCCTTGGTATTAATGGCAGCCTTGGCATTTTCATTTGTCGCCAGTGCTGTTTATGTCTTAAATGATATCTTTGACAGGGAGCAGGATCGCCTGCACCCGCAAAAACGCTTGCGTCCGCTGGCTGCCGGGGATATCAGTGTACGGCAGGGGTTCCTGATATTTTCTTTGGCTCTGGCCCTGGGACTGGCCCTGGGTTTCACGGTATCACCGGCTCTCACAGGAATTTTGTTAGTTTACCTTCTGCAAAATATTGCTTATTCCCGGCGGCTTAAGCATGTGGTAATCCTCGATGTATTCTTAATCGCCCTTGGTTTTATGCTTAGGATAATGGCCGGTACATGGGGAGTTGGGATTGAGCCTTCGCGCTGGCTTTTGCTCTGCGGGTTGATGCTGGCTTTGTTTATGGGGTTTGGCAAGCGCTGGGCTGAACTTCAGGATCTTGAATCAGGAGCGCAGCAGCATCGGGCCGTACTCGACAGTTACAGCCATGTTCTTTTGGACAAAATGATGGGGATTGCCGCCAGCGGGGTCATCATAACTTACAGTTTGTATACTGTTGATGATAGTACTGTCTTGCAGCATGGTACGGATGAGTTGATTTATACTGTCCCGCTGGTGATTTACGGGGTTTTTCGTTACCTTTACCTTTTACATGAACGCGGAGTCGGCGGGGACCCGGCCCGTCTGGTTCTTAAGGATTCTCATATTCTGATCGTGGTCTTGCTATGGCTGGGGAGTGTTGTCTGGATTTTAAGGTAATTTCGGACAATCTGAGGTCATTTTGAATAAGTAAATGTCTTAGAAAAAGGATGGCTGAGTAAAAGCCATCCTTTTTTTGCATGGTACGCCTCGTGCGGACGGAATGACAGAGTACAACTACAAGCGCACCTGAGGGGCACGTTGAGATGTTCGAATCCTGTCGAACGCCATACTTTTCTAGTGGAAATAGGATTGATTTTTGGTTATGACAGTCGTATAATAAATACAATGTATTATAATAAAATACACAGTATTACAATATGATACGAGGTGATGAAAATTGAAAGAGATGCGGTTTCATGGTAGAGGAGGGCAAGGGACGGTTCAAGCAGCGCAACTCCTTGCCAAAGCGCTTGTAAAAGACGGTAAATATGCTCAATTTATTCCGTCTTTCGGAGTGGAACGCAAAGGCTCGCCGGTGTTTGGTTTTTTCAGGGTTGATGAGAAGTCTATCAGGCCTAAAACTCAAGTGTATTATCCTGATGTCATTGTAATAATGGATGATACCTTGATCGACCAAGTGGACGTTTTCGGCGGAGCTAAGGAGAATACTTCTGTAATTATTAACACTCGTAAAAATCTTAGTGATTTGGGTGTGCCGGAGACAATTAAGCACGTTGCGACCGTGGATGCTACCAGAATTGCAAGGGAAACAATCGGTGTTGAGATTCCGAATACTGTAATGCTTGGAGCCTTAGCAAAAGTTGAGAATCTTAACTTTGCCACCCTGGCTGAATTTGTCGCTAAGCAATTCGGCGAGAAGAATGTGCAGGCAGCTACAGTTGGGTATGACAAGGTCGAGTTTGGTGCAAGGGGGTAGTTGAGGTGAAAACACCGGTCGGCGATCAAGGGCTATATATTCTTAATACTGCGGTATGGAGGACTTTTCGTCCTGTAATCAATAAAGATCTCTGTACCAACTGCGGTATATGTTTGATTTATTGCCCTGTAAATTCAGTGCGTAAAATTAACGGCTCAATCGAAATGGATTTATCTTATTGTAAAGGGTGCGGAATTTGCCGCGAAGAGTGCCCGAAAAAAGCTATAGAGTGGGTTGAGGAGGTGCGCTAATGCCCAGAATTGATGCTTTAACCGGAAATGAGTGTGTTGCTCAGGCGGTTAAACTCTGTAAACCTGACATTATTGCGGCCTATCCGATTACGCCGCAGTCATCAGTGGTTGAAAAGCTGGCTGGGATGATAGCTAATGGCCAGTTAGAGTCACAAATGATGGATGTAGAATCCGAGCTTTCGGCGATGAGTGTGCTTAAAGGCGCAGCTATGGTCGGCAAAAGGTTATTCACGGCCACAGCCGGACAAGGCCTGGCCTTGATGTATGAACCGTATTTTAGTATGTCCACGTCACGTTTGCCGATGGTCATGGCGATTGCCAGCCGGGAAATGATTTCTCCGGTGACCGTATGGAGCGGACTGCAGGATGCTCATTCTGTGAGGGATGCCGGTTGGCTGCAGGTGTATGCGGAGGATAACCAGGAAATTCTGGACACAATTATCCAAGGATATATGATTAGCGAGCATGAGGATGTCTTAATCCCAATTAATGTTGTTTACGATGGCTTCTTTCTTTCCCATCAGACAGCAAGAGTTGAGATTCCGGACCAAGAGCTTGTAGATAGTTTTCTTCCTCCTTATTCATATCAACCTTTGCTCGATGTTAACCGCCCGCAGGTTGTTGATCCAAATACCACCGGACACCTAATGATGGAATATCGTGAAGATCACTTGGAAAGTATGAAAAACGCTCTAACGGTGATTGATGAGGTTAATGCCAAGTTTGCAGGCGTGTTTGGCCGCAATTACGGCGGCGTAATCGACACTTACCGCATTGAAGATGCGGAAGTTGTCCTCGTGACCATCGGCGCGATGACTGGAGCAGGAAGGGAAGCGGTAGATCTCATGCGCGCCAAGCATATTAAAGTGGGTCTTTTGAAGATTCGGAGCTTACGACCGTTTCCGTCAGAGAAAGTCGCAGAAATATTGAAAGGCCGCAAAGCGTTTGGCGTGGTGGATAAAAGTGTCTCATTCGGCTGGTCAACAGGGTTGGTCTATCAGGAGGTGTTGGCTGCAGTAGGTAGGGCGCGTCTTGACATTCCGTCCGTATCTCTCATTGGCGGTCTTGGAGGTACAGATATCAGAATCGAGCACATGGTAAAAGCTATTGAATTTATTCACCAAAGTGCTCAGACAAATCAATCGTGTGCTGAAGCAATCTGGCTAAAAGAGAGTCTGGTTTAAGACTGCAAGGTAGAGAAAGAGGTGAACGAGAGCAATGAACGTAGTAGATTTATTGGCACAAAATGAAGACTTGGTATCTCCGGGCATGTCAGCTTGCCAAGGGTGTGCCGCCGAACTCTCATTACGGGCTGCCCTCAAGGTCTTCGGAGAAAAAACAATCGTAGGAATTCCGCCTGGATGCATGGCAGGAGCAGGCGGAGGAGGCTGGGACAAGCGAGCTGGCTTAAAAGTGCCATCGACTATGCCTCTGTTAGACAACGTGGCTTCCCTCATGGCGGGAATCAAAAAAGGCTACACGTATGAGGATGATGTCAATGTTGTGGCTTTCGCGGGAGACGGAGCTACCGGGGACGCAGGGCTGCAATGCCTTTCGGCAGCGGCTGAACGCAAGGAAAACATTATCTATATTTGCTACGACAATGAAGGGTATATGAACACGGGATTTCAGAAAAGCGGGACCACACCTTATGGTGCCAGCACTTCTACAACTCCGGTTGGCAGTGTAGGGAACGGGAAACTAAATTTCAAAAAGGACGTCCCGATGATGATGGCAATTCAAGATGCTGCTTATGTCGCGACTTTGTCTCTTGCTCATATGCCTGATTTCATTAACAAGCTGCAAAAAGCGAAAGAAGTTAAAGACGGGTTGGTTTACCTCCACATTCTGAGTCCTTGTCCGAGCGGATGGGGAACAAAGCCTGAGTTTAGCATTAAGTATGCGCGTTTAGCAGTCGAAACGAGAAATTATCTCCTTTATGAATACCGCAACGGCAAATTTACAATTTCTAGCCCCACAAAAAATATTAAAGAACCAAAACCGATGAAAGAATTTATTGCTGGGCAGAAACGTTTTAAACACCTTAAGGATGAGGATATTAAAGTCATAGAAGCTTATGCTCAAAGCAGATGGCAACTTTTGCAGAAGTTAGCCGGACAAGTCTAATAAATTGTAAGGGGGATGCACAGTGATTGTTGAAACCAAAAACAACGCAATTCCCAAAGAAAAAGGCAATTATACTAAACTTCTGATTGCCGTAATCGCCATAGGAGTCTATATTCTCTTAACCAACATTCCGACCCCTGCAGGCTTAACACCGCAAGCGCAGAAAGCTCTGGCCCTAATGCTCTCTGCAGTAATCACATGGGTGTTTGAAGTCATCCCTATCGGTATCGCTGCGCCCCTGTTTGTCATGCTCATGGGTTTTCTCGGGATTGTTCCGATGAAAGATGCAATGGCTAACTTTACGATTCCAACGATCTTCTTTATCATGGCGACTTTCATCATTGCTGCCGGATTTATCGGTTCAGGACTCGGCAATAGAATTTCCTTAATGGTGAGTTCTATCTTCGGTTCCCGTGCAGACAGGGTTCTGCTCAGCTTCATGCTTCCGACTGCGGTTATCTCAAGTGTGCTGGCGGATATTCCTACTGCTGTGATCTTCTCCGGCATTGCCTATACTCTTTTGAAGAAAAACGACTGTACTCCCGGCAAAAGTAATTTTGGAAAAGCCATAATGATTGGAATTCCAATTGCAGCAGCTATCGGCGGGATAGGAACTCCCGCAGGCAGTGGGATAAACGTTTTGGCCCTCTCTCTGCTTAAAAATACCGCTAAAATAGAAATTAACTTTCTTCAATGGACTGCTATCGGTTTTCCAATGGCTATTTTACTCACCTTGGCTGCCTGGTATATCATTTCGAAAATGATTCCTCCCGAGTTTGAATATGTCAAAGGCCTGGATGACGTAGCCCAAGCCCGCAAAGATTTAGGACGTCTTTCTTCGCAAGAGAAGAAGTTTATGGCTGTTTTCGGAGTTACCCTGGCGCTTTGGTTCACTCAACCTTGGAATCATCTCGATGCAGCAGTTGTAGCAACAATTACTGCTGCAGTTTTCTTCCTTCCGGGCATTAACCTCACAACTTGGGAAGAAGTTAAAGGTAAAATCGGCTGGGATGTGTTACTGCTGGTGGGCGCTGCCAACAGCATCGCTATGGCTATATTTAATCTTAAAGGGGCTGCCTGGCTTGCGAACTCAGTGCTTGGCGGCATGGGAGGAGCTAGTATAATTGCTCTGCTTTTTTCGGTTGCAGCTTTTGGTATCTTCTCACACTTGATTATCCCAGTTGCAACCGCAGTGCTCGCGGTGGCAATCCCGGTTCTGTCCGTGCTGGCTGTCAAAATTGGTGTAAATCCAGCCCTCCTGGTTATCCCGATTGCGTTTTCCGCTTCTGCTGTGTTTCTTCTTCCTTTAGACCCGATTCCGCTTACGACGTTTGAATATAAGTACTGGAAGTTCTGGGATATGATGAAGCCAGGTTTCTTCATCTCCCTCGTCTGGCTTGTACTGTTGGTAATCTTCATGTATGGAGCCAATGTAATCGGTCTTATCTAGTACGATTTCCTTAGAAGATGTTTGCTTTGGAAATAGAATAATCTAAGCTGCATGAGGCGTTTACCATGCCACTTTCAAAGATGGTTGCTTCCCCATGCAGCTTCTGTTTGGTTTAAGAAAAGCAACATGGTTTTTACAGTTTAGCAGAAGGAGAGATGGAGAGTGGCTTACAATATTTTGGCTTTGAATTTAGGGTCTACTTCTACTAAAATTGCTTATTTTGAAGATGAAAACTGTCTGTATCGGGAATCTTTGTCTCATTCTGTAGAAGAATTAAATATATTTAGCAATGTCCTCGACCAGTATGAATATCGTCTAAATGCTGTGAGAAACTTTTTAGAAAGTCATGGAATCAACGAATTCAAGCTTGACGCCGTTGTAAGCAGAGGCGGGCATACTCGTCCCATTGAGAGCGGAGTTTACCGTGTTAATGGAGTGATGCTTACGGAAATAAAAAGCGGACAGCATGGAAGGCATGCCTGTGACTTGGGAAGTCAGATCGCCTATGAACTGGCTGGGGAAACAGGAGCGCTGCCTTTGGTAGTCGATCCTCCTGTTACAGATGAATTCGAACCTTTGGCAAGGTTGTCAGGATTGCCGCAAATCCCAAGAATCAGCCGTTTCCATGCTCTAAACCAAAAGGCTATAGCCAGAAGGTGCGCCCGGGATCTGGATCGCTCTTATTCGGATTTAAGACTGATTGTTGTCCATATGGGCGGCGGCATTTCCATCAGTGCTCATAAATATGGAAGAATGATTGATGCGAATAATGCTTTAGACGGGGACGGACCGTTTGCGCCCGAACGTTCAGGCGGGCTCCCGGCTCGTGGTCTGGTCGATATTTGTTTTTCCGGTCAGTATAGCAGAGAAGAAGTTTACAAGCTCTTGAATGGTAGGGGAGGGCTTACTGCTTTCTTGGGTACCAGTGATGTGCGGGAAATCGAAAGACGGATTGATGAGGGAGATGAGCAAGCAAATTATTATCTTGAAGGAATGAGTTATCAGGTTGCCAAGGAAATTGGCGCAATGGCTGCAGTGCTTGAAGGAAAAGTCGATGCCATCGCAATCACCGGAGGGATCGCGCACTCTGCAAGGGTAGTGGGTTGGGTTAAACAGAGAGTTGAATTTATTGCTCCAGTTTATGTTTATCCGGGGGAGGACGAAATGGAGGCTTTGGCTTTGGGGGCTTTGCGGGGATTAAAGCAAGAGGAAGAGATTAAGGTGCTAATTGCTGATGCGAATGACTCAGTTTCGGCAGCAAAGTAGCAGATTGATCCTAAAATGTTCGCGCACGCTTAATTTAAGCTAAAGGAGAAACGATCATGCTAACTTCATTTAATGAAATGCTCGAACAAATTAAAGTTCAAGGAATTAAAAAAAAGCTGGCAATAGCGTCTGCAGAAGATGAAGATGTGTTAGCCTCTGTCTTGGAGGCTTACGATAAGGGGATTGTTGACCCTGTTTTTGTTGGCAATGAGGATGTTATTAAGCAAAAAATATTCTCTTTAGAGCGGGACCCGGCAGATTTCAAAATTGTTCATTTGCCCGACCCGATTACTGCTGCAAGCCATGTGGCGCAGGGTGTTGCTAACGGCATCTACGACATTCCGATGAAAGGGCTCTTGCAGACGGCTCAGTTTTTGAAGGCCCTGCTTAACAAAGAGTTGGCTTTGATTCCGCCTGACAACCTGATCAGTCAGGCTTCAGTAGTGGAATTTAAGAAAGAAAACCGTCTGATGATTGCCAGCGATTGTGCGATCAATATTTCTCCGGATCTGGGTCAAAAGAGCAAAATTATTAAAAACTCTATTGGTCTGGCTAATAGTCTGGGTGTAAAAGAACCAAAGGTAGCGATTCTAGCTCCATTGGAACTGGCTAATCCGGATATTCCGGTAACAGTCGAAGCGGCGATTTTGTCGAAAATGGCTGATAGGGGACAGATAAAAGGTGCTAAAATTGACGGGCCTTTGGCCTTGGACAACGCCATTTCCCAGGCTGCAGCTCAGCATAAGGGAATTAGGAGCGATGTTGCCGGCCAAGCTGACATTTTAATAATGCCTGACTTAGCTGCAGGGAATATTTTTCACAAGACGCTTACCCATATCGCAGAATTGCCGACCGCGGGAATCGTTCTGGGAGCAAAATGTCCGATTGTGATGACTTCAAGAACAGACTCTCTCGCAGACAAGTTTAATTCGATTTTGACTGCCGTAATACTTGCGGCTAAATAGTGTACAAGTGCTTCAACCAGAACTGAAATTGGAGGAGATCAGGGAATGGCTTTCCGCAATTTGCGTGAGTTTTTGGCCAAACTCGAGGAAGAAGGCCAGCTCGTTCATATTCATGATGAAATTATGCCCGAACCGGATATTAGGGCAGTAGCCAGGGCTGCAGGGGATTTACCGAACGGTCCGGCTGTTATGCTGGATAATATTAAAGGATACGGGGGCAAGTCAGTCGTTCTTAATGTGCATGGTTCCTGGGCTAACCATGCCTTGATGTTTGGGATGGATAAAAACACCAGCCCTAAAGAGCAGTTTTTGGAGTTGAGCAGACGCTGGGACAATTATCCCGGACAAGTGCAGTATGTGGATAATGCGCCCTGTCAGGAAGTTGTGGTTACAGAAAATATTAATCTTTTTGAGCTGATTCCTCTGTACCGTATTAACTCTTATGACGGCGGTTTTTATTTTTCTAAAGCATCCATCATTTCGAAGGATCCGGATGCCCCGGATAATTTTGATAAACAGAATGTAGGCACTTATCGCCTGCAGGTTCAGGGACCGGATATTATCGGGATGCAGGCACTTGCTTTCCACGATATTTCTATTCAATTGGCAAAGGCTGAAGAGCGCAATGAACCGCTGCCTGTTGCCATAGCCTTAGGAGTAGATCCTGTCTTGACTTTTATGGCCAGTACTCCCATTTTATACGATCAGTCTGAATACAAGTTTGCTTCTGCGCTAAGTGGAGTTCCTCAAGAGCTTACTAAGGCTGTAACGGCTGATTTGGATGTGCCGGCAGGAGCAGAGTATGTTATCGAGGGGGAAATCTTGCCTAGGCAGAGGTTTCCGGAAGGACCGTTCGGGGAGTTTCCCGGGAGCTATTCCGGAGTGCGTCGCCAGGTCCGGATTAAAGTCAAGGCTGTCACCCACTGTAAAAATGCAATTTTTGAAAACCTCTATATCGGACGGCCCTGGACTGAGGCTGATTATCTCATGGCCCTAAACACCAGCGTCCCGCTTTATCGTCAATTGAAGGAAACCATGCCGGAAGTTGTGGCTGTAAACGCAATTTATCAACATGGGCTGACAGCGATTATTGCCACTGCCAACCGCTTTGGCGGGTATGCGAAGTCGGTTGCTTTCCGCCTCTCTTCCACTCCGCACGGTATATCCTACTGTAAGAACATTATTTTAGTGGACGCTGACGTCGACCCGTTTGACTTAAATCAGGTAATGTGGGCATTATCCACCAGAGTAAGAGCAGACAAAGATGTCATAGTTATTCCAAACACTCCGGGCATGCCGCTTGACCCTTCCTCCGATCCGCCTGGCATGAGCAACAAGCTTATTATTGATGCTACAACTACGACAGCCCCGGATCACGTCATGCGCGAAGTTAGAATGGTTGACAGAATCGAAAAGGCTTCAGCTTATGAAAAGATTATTTCCGGGCTGCAGACTGCGATTGCTGGCGGACGTTAAGGTGGTAGCAGAGTCAAGCAATAAATTCAGCATAGGCAGAGGAGGATTTTGCAGTGAAATGCGTGCGTTGTCTTCATGATACAGCGAATAAGCTGACAGTAGCTCCGGATGGCAGCGGGGCTTGGGAAATATTTGGTTGCAGCCGTTGCTTTTTTACATGGAGAACGACTGAGGAAGAAGAAGTAATTAATCCGGACAAGCGTGACCCGTACTTTCAGCTCGATGGAGTTGAAATAGATGACTTAATGGTTCTTGTGCCAGTTCCGCCATTGCGCAAAGGATATAAATAGCTGTATTATATGTATTAAGGGTCAGGCAAAAACCTGGCCCTAATTTTATATACAGACGCTTAATGATGTGGCAGATCTCATTAAGCCTGATCCATTTAAAAAACATGCTGTCTCTGGCTCGTCGGCTTTTGGCAATTACTAAAACTTAAGATTGAAGGTGATCATAATGGAGGGCATGAAAAACAGCACAAAGTACCTTATTCATTCAGTGGAAAAAGCCTGTGATATTTTGCTCGCTTTTGACGAAGAAAACCTTGAGTATGGAGTGACTGAACTCAGTAAAAGACTTAACTTGACTAAAAGCACTGTACACAAGCTGCTCCTTACTTTTGAACATAAAGGATTGATATTTCAGAATCCGGACAATGGCAAATACAGCCTTTCCCTGAAAATATTCCAGCTTGCCAACCTTTACCTCGATAAGCTCGAGGTCAAAAATGTCGTCAAACCATATATGGAGAGATTGTCGGAAAAGTTTAATGAAACTGTTCACTTCGCAGTACTTGATGAAGACGAAGTTGTCTATATCGAGAAAATTGAAGGGAAACAAGCAGTTAATATTTACTCACGCATTGGGCGCCGCTCCCCCCTGCACTGTCCGGGGGTGGGAAAGGCCATCTTGGCCTGTTTGCCACCTGAGCAGGTTCAAAGAATAGTGGTGCGGAAAGGGTTAAAAGCTTTTACTCCGTACACTATCACTGATATTGAAGCTTTGCAAGCTGAGTTGAACAGGATTAGAGCAACTGGATATGCGATCGATAATGAGGAATACGAAGCAGGGATAAGATGTGCAGCTGTTCCCGTGAAAAACAGCGAGAATACACTGATCGGGGCAATTAGTGTAACAGGTCCGGCCAACCGCATGACGGATGAGCGTTTGCGTGAAATTGCCAAGGAACTTTTAGCGGGTGTGGATGAAATTAAGCATAAGTTAGTTAATAAAACGTTGTAAGTTTGTGGCACAGTTTTGATTTGGGTAAACTGCAGAGGCGTTGTCCTGGAAAATGGTCTGGAGAACATAGGGTTTAGAAATTTGTACTTGGACGTGATTATATATGTCAGTATTTAGGATGGGCAGGGACAAGCGTTTTTACAGAGTTGTACTTGTCCTTTCTTTTCTTTTAAGCGTGATTTGGGTCTTGGTCGTGGACACAATTCCCGTGTCTGATTTTAATTATTACCATGAACTTGCACAGCAGATTGCTCAAGGAGGGCAATGGGGGGACACCTACACAACAGTAGGGTATTCAATCGTACTGGCTTTTTTCTATAAGCTATTCGGTGTAAATTGGTATGTGGCTGAAGTATTAAATTTAATGTTAACCTTTGCTAACAACCTGTTATTGCTTAAAGTCCTGGAGTATTCCCGCTTGCGGGAGGGAGTGCGCAGAGCGGTATTTGTCTTTTTTGCTCTGTTTCCGGCGGTAATTTACTATAACAGTCTTGTTGCTACGGAAATCATGTTCACCACGGTGTTGCTCTTGACCACCGTTGTTTACCTGAGTTCAATAAGGTATAAGTTTCTCCTGTTGGGAGTGCTAACAGCAGTAAATACCATGATAAAGCCCTTTTTTATTCTCTATTTTCTAGTGATTTTTCTGACAGAACTGCTCGCACGCCCAGACGACAGCCGATTCTTCATGAAAATTTTCGTCAGGGCTCTCACTAGAGGTGCGATTATTCTAGTTATATCTTTGTTCGTGCTTTCCCCCTGGCTTTACCGCAATTACCACTTAAATGGCGAGTTTACCTGGGTGTCCAATAACGGCGGAATTGTCCTATATATCAATAACAACTCCCAGAACAAGCACGGGGGCTGGATGCCGGCAGATAAGGTGGAAAACTCACTTGTAACTACTCCTGAGTATATCAAGGCCAATTGGACACTGAAAAACAAGATGCTGTCCCAAGCGGCCAAGGAGTGGATTTTTACCCACCCGCGGGAATATATAAGTTTAGGCATAAAAAGACTTGTTCTTACTTATAAAGGAATGGGAGATGATATTAATTTTGCCTTTAACGGCAGCTCCGTAAGCCCGGAGAAGCAAACTTTCCTGTATAGCATCAACGAAGCAGTGCGCATGCCGGTTTTTTTGCTGGGAGTATTTTCGATTTTGGTTCATTCTCTGCTTTTACTCTTCAAACTGCTCAAAAAGGAAAAAACAAGCAGCTTTGAGAGCTACTTGTTAATTCTCTTTTACATGTTTGCGGGGACATATTTTCTTACCGAAGGGCAAAGTCGTTATGCTTTTCCTACGTTGTGGATACTCATCTATTTCTTGTGGCAGGTACCGAAGCTGTTCAAGCTAACGCGCTTGCCGCAGTAAGGAAGGCAGTATCAGGCGAGAATGGTTGAACTGTACACGAATTATCTGCCATGATGCGCAAGTGTCGCAGTATGGATAGAGAGCTTGTGCCCTAAGAAAGCGCAGTGTGCTGACAACGCACATTGGGTTGTCAACACATAGTAGGTTAACGGATGGTTATGCCGTGTATTTGTCTGAGTTTTGATAAGAAGGCAGGACAGTCTTTTCTCGATAATAGTACAAGTTTCGAAGATAGGCAGGAATCCAGTTTTCTACCTTGACCAAAATCAAATTCACGAGCTTGACCGTGGCAAAAGCGAACAACATGCCGGCAAGGACGTCAATCACCCAGTGAATTTCTAAGTACATGGTGGAATAGACGACACTGAGGCAGAAAAATCCCCAGACCCATTTGAAGAGGCGGTTTTTCTCCTCCAACACCACCAGAAACATGGCAAAGGCGATTGAGGTATGCATGGAAGGGAAACAATTCAAGGTCACCCCGGCGGCAGCTTCTGGGGACAGACCCCGGGCCATACCGTCAGGATGTCCGAGCACGTACCATACTTCCTGAAGGTGAAAGGTCAAATAAAAGGGCGTAATCAGAAAAACCTGGAATATATGAGCAGAGAGGAGATACTTAAGCATCTTGCGCAAGTCTTTGGCGATAATAGCGCGGTAAATAGGCACAAGCGCCGGAAGCACAAAGCCATTGGCGTACACCTGGCGCATGAACTCAGTAAACCAGTCGCTCTGGAACACGCGGGTAAAAGCGGCGTCGTTCAAAGGGATACGCTGAAAGAGAACATTAAGGTCGATGACAATTTTTTGATCCATCTGCCAACTGAGCATTTTCCCCCACATGTCATAGCCATGAACGGTCAAATACTGTATCGCCAGAAATATCGGAACAGCTGCCATTAAAAAAGGGAGCCATTTAACATCATGGCGCATATCAGATGACGCTGTAAAAGCTGCCAAGGCAAATACGAATAACAAGACTTTATAAGCTATACCGACTTGTTCTTGGAAGGCTGTAAGCAGTGCATAGAACAGAAACAATAATCCTAAAAAATAATGATAATATTTGTTAAAAAATTCCCAAACCTTTGTGCGTAATGGAACGGCCTTAGCTAGCATTTATTCTATAGCCCCTTAACATTTAAGTAATATAAGACTTAAAGTAAACTATTTGCCACTCTTTTGCCACTCTAAAGATAATATTACAAAAGACCCCAAAAGGGAATAGGCTCAGACCTGGAATAAATTGAAAAAAAGTATGATTAAGCAGGGAAACAGCCATACTAATCATGAAATTGTGCAGAAGAGGTGAGAAGTATGGCTTTGATTCCTTATGATCCTTTCCGCATGCTTGATCCCATTTGGGGGGAAATGGACCGTTTTTTTCAGCGTCGGGACCGGTCAGCTCTGTCTGAATGGCTGTACCGCGTTGATGTCGACGAGACTTCGGATAAAGTAATCGTAACGGCGGAAATTCCGGGAATTGAGAAGAAAGAGGATTTAGACATTTCCATTGATGAAGATCTCCTCACTATTCGCGGTGAAATTAAGCGCGGTACCCAGGAGGAGGGCAGATTAACGCGCTTAACAGAACGTTATTATGGGCAGTTCTCACGCACAATTAATTTGCCTACTCCGGTTAAAGCCGATGGAGCCCATGCCAGTTATAAAAACGGAATTCTTGAGTTAAGCTTCCTTAAAGACCAGCATCCTGCCGCTCGCCGGATTGAAGTAGATTTCCATTGAGATCAACGTATTCATGGGTGTTATAAAAAGCAATCTTGCATAAGGATGACAAAGAAGGATGACCGGTAGACGGCCATCCTTCTTTTGTGACGCGCTCGACATTAGAGCCAGGTTTCACCCCATTTTTGCACCTCATCAAGGATAGGCTTAAGGGCTTTACCTTTGTCCGTTAACTCATATTCAATACGAACAGGCATTTCAGGATACACTTGGCGGCTAATAATGCCGGCAGATTCCAACTCTCTTAAACGTTCAGTAAGCATTCGGCCACTCATATTTTGAATAACTTCGGAGAGATCTTTAAAACGTTTTGGCCCATCTGAGAGTACTCTAAGAATGAGACCTGTCCAGCGTTTTCCAAGCAGTTCAAAAGCCGATTCAAATTTTGGACACAAATGGAGATCTTCCATAGATACAACCTCCTCGGATATATTGTAACATAAATACTTGACAAAATTAAGTTACAAGTTGTATTATACTTACATAAGGTAACAAGATTACTTTATGTCAAATAGTCTTAAAAAGTGAGGAGGAGCAAGAGAAATGTTGAACGTAGGCTTATTAGTTATCAGATTAGTAGTCGGTCTGACTTTCATGGGTCATGGAGCACAAAAGCTGTTTGGCTGGTTTGGAGGTTATGGGCCCAAAGGAACAGGAGGCTGGTTTGAGTCGATCGGAATGAAGCCGGGAGTGTTAATGGCTGTTATGGCCGGAGTAAGCGAATTCGTTGGGGGAGCGCTTTTCGCTGCAGGAATATTCCCTTGGATAGGGTCATTATTGATTACTCTAACTATGTTGGTTGCCATCGTTAAAGTTCACGGGAAAAATGGATATTGGGCCACAGGTAATGGTTATGAATTTAACCTTATATTAATAGCGGTTGCTATTGGAATAGCCCTGATTGGTCCAGGCACTTATATTCTTTAGTCCGGTGTAATTCTAAGATTATTAAGGAATACTACTTGAAGGCAAAAAATATTTGATGCCTCCAAGAATTAAGGCAGAAAGGAAGATTATTAGTGACAAGAGTATTATATATTACGGCTAACCCAAAACCTGTACAGGATTCTTTTAGTTTATCTGTAGGCATGGCATTTTTGAATGCTTATAGGGAAGTAAATCCTCAAGACGAAATAATTGAACTAGATCTTTACGGAATACAAATACCCTTGGTTGATGCCGATGTTTTCAGCGGTTGGGGCAAGCTGCAACAGGGTACGGCCTTTGAACAGTTATCTGCGGATGAAAAAACAAAGGTCGGTCAGATTGATAAATTGTGTGATCAATTTTTGTCAGGAGATAAGTATGTGATTGTCAGCCCTATGTGGAACCTTAGTATTCCGCCGATGCTCAAAGCTTATATTGACACAATCTGCATTGCCGGTAAAACATTTAAGTATACGGAGACTGGCCCCGTGGGTCTGCTAACGGGTAAAAAGGCAGTTCATATTCAGGCCAGGGGCGGTGTTTATACAGAGGGTCCTGGTAAGGATTTTGAGTTTGGCGACCGTTATGTTCGGAGCATGTTAAGCTTTCTTGGGGTTGGGCCTATAGATTCAGTTATTGCTGAGGGTATGGCTCAGGTGCCTGATCAAGCGGAAACTATCAAAAACAATGCCATTGAAAGGGCAAAAGAAGTGGCTAAGAATTTCTGATAGATCTTGCACGAGCCACTACCCCCGGGGTTTGTGGACTGATCCCTTTATGGCTCGACAATTATCTTCTCTGAAGCCGACTACTATACTTAAGAGTGGTCGGTTCTTTCTTTATTCTTGATTATGAACGAGTATATTTTGAATATGAAAGCATATAAACAGTGTAACGAGAGGAGGGAAAATAGTTTGCAGGCAGCGCTTCCTTTAGGGCCTCCGGTTGCCTTTAATACCTTCGGTGTTACCGCAGCTTTGCTGGTCGGGATAGCTGTTTTCCCAGGCCAGCAACCTATTACGGAGGTAATTTCTTTCAAATCCGATAAAACTGTTAAGGCCGTTACCACATCTGAATTCTTAACCCAAGAGTCTAGCCTTGGCTACAATAATCAAATTCACGGACAGGAGCAGGTTTCACGGAGTCTGGGGAAACTTGAGCTCGAAGAAGAGCCCATAAAAGAGCCCATAAAAGAGCCCATAAAAGAGCCCATAAAAGAGCCCATAAAAGAGCCCCCAGAAGAACCTTTGGAAGAATCCGTAAGAGTTCCGGCACAAGAATCCGTCAACGGCCAGCTGCTAGAATCCGTAAAGGAGTCTAGCGAATTCAATACTCCTGCCCAAGCTCTTACTTTACGGCAGGAGTTACTTGAACACGCGCGCACCTGGATTGGTGTGCCTTACATATGGGGAGGAGAGGGCCGAACAGGAATTGACTGTTCGGCTCTCGTGCAAAAAGTCTACGCAAAATATGGCATTTCTTTGCCTCGCAATTCTCGGGAACAGTTTCGGCAAGGGGAAGGAGTGGCTCTAGCAAATTTACTGCCGGGGGATTTGGTCTTCTTCAGTACCAATGGGCCAGGGGCGAGTCATGTCGGGATCTATCTGAGTGACGGGGAATTTCTGTCTGCCACCAGGCGGCAGGTGGAAATACAGTCTTTGGATAGTCCCTATTGGCAAAAAGCCTACCGGGGCAGCCGCCGGATTTTGCCGTGAATTCTCTGGGCTAAAGCGTTGTGTTAGCTAGCCCATTGTCTTGCCTTGGAGGTTACGTTCGGCTAATTCGATCGCCTTTTTAACCATGTTACCGCAGTCGCGCGAGGAAACTCCTCCAAATCCCTCTTGGTGCAAGGTGTTGGCAAACCCTAATTCGGAAGCGATTTGCTCTTTAAGAGCAGGAGACATCGTGTTTTTGCGTCTTCTGGCCATTGAGGAATCCTCCTTTCTGAGCGGTCCTAATTTTAAGCAAGCATTCGGTGAAGCATTTTTAGTTTAACTCAGGTTAAAAAGTAATATGTGAGTGCAAATTTCTCTTAAGTGGAAATTACTAGGTAGGAATTTTAAAAACCAGTTGACTTTGCCAGATGGACACCGTATAATCAAACACATCGAGATAGTGATACAGACGAACGCAATGATGGGAGTTATTGAGTGCCAATGTTCTTTAGAGAGCCGACGGGTGGTGGAAGTCGGTGAACTAGGCAGGAGAGTCCACTCCGGAGCGGCCGATGATAAATCGTGACGGTATTCGCCCGTTATAGCGAAAAGAGTTGGCCGTTTGGCAATATGGGTGGCAACGCGGGAAGATCTCTCGTCCCTACAGGGATGTGAGGTTTTTTTATTTTGAAGCGATTCCAGTATTGCGAACTAAGTGAGCTAAAGCGTTAGCTTGTAGGCGGCCTTAAACTTGGGTGGCACCGCGGACATTCCCGCCCCAAATTCTTTGGGGTGGGTTTATTTTATTTAAAAACTTTGATATTAAGGAGGAGTGTTCAAATGCTGAAAAAACAATATTTAATGGTTCCTGGCCCGACTGCAGTGCCGGAGCGGGTGCTGCAGGCAATGCACCGTCCCATGATCAACCATCGTGGACCTCAGTATGAAGGGATGTTTCGTTCAATCTCCGAGGGACTGAAAAAAGTGTTCAAGACAGAGAACGATGTTTTGACTTTCCCTGCTGCCGGTACGGGTGCCATGGAAGCGGCCCTCGTGAACGTATTATCCCCTGGGGATAAGGTCTTAGCTGTGAGCATAGGGGCTTTCGGCGACCGCTTTGCAGAGATTGCGGCCCGCCACGGAGCGGTGGTTGAGAAGCTGGACTCCGAATGGGGAACCGCGGCAGACCCTGCCCGTTTGGCTGAAAGATTAGCGCAAGACAAAGCTCATGAGATTAAAGCAATTCTACTCACACATAACGAAACATCCACCGGTGTTACCAACGATATCCAAGCTTTGGCCAAAGCCCGCGGCAAGCATCCGGCCTTAGTGCTTGTGGATGCGATCAGTGGTTTAGCAGCAATCAATCTGGAAATGGATGCCTGGGGTCTCGATGTTGTGGTTACCGGAGCGCAAAAAGCCTTGATGATTCCGCCTGGACTGGGTTTTGTGGCCATGAACGAGAGGGCGTGGGCAGCTCAGGCTGAGGCCAAAATGCCGAAGTTTTACTGGGATGCGCAAAACATTAAGAAATCCCTGGCTAAATGGCAAAACCCATATACCCCGCCGGTCAGCCTCCTATACGGACTGGAAGAATCCCTGAAACTTATGGAAGAAGAAGGGCTGGAGAACATTTTCCAAAGGCATCAGAAACTGCGGGATATTTTGCGGGCCGGACTTAAAGCCTTGAATCTTTCTCTCCTGGCAGATGATGCCGTAGCCTCGGCTGCTGTCACGGCAGTGCTCGCCCCGGAAGGGATGGAAGGCAAGAAGATTCAGAAACAGATGAAAGACCGCTTTGGCATTACTTTGGCAGGTGGACAAAAGAAACTGGAGAATAAGATCGTGCGCATCGGGCATGTTGGGTATGTGGCTGAAACCGATATTCTGGTTACTTTAGCCTGCTTAGAGATGGCCTTGCAAACTTTAGGAATCCCAGTGGAATATGGTGCTGCCGTGAAAGCGGCTGAACGAGTCATAATGGAGGGATAAGGAATGAAAGTTCTGGTCACGGACAAGGTTTCGGAAAAAGGGGTAACCGTTTTACAACAAGAGTTTGACGTTGACATTAAGAATAGCTTAAGCCCGGAAGAACTGCTGGAGATTATTCCACAGTATGACGCCCTAGTCGTGCGCAGCGAGACCAAAGTGACCAAAGCTGTGCTTGAAGTTGCTGCCAACCTTAAAGTAATCGGGAGGGCCGGAGTTGGAGTTGATAATATTGACGTTCCGGCAGCTACCGCCAAAGGGGTCATTGTGCTTAACGCCCCGGACGGCAACACGATTGCGGCCACAGAGCACACTATGGCCATGATGCTCTCTTTAGCCCGTAATATTCCCCAGGCTTACCGTTCGATGAAGGAAGGAAAATGGGAGCGGGGTAAATTCATGGGCGTAGAGATGCGGGAGAAGGTACTGGGCGTTGTCGGACTTGGCCGCATCGGTTCCGGCGTTGCGAAGCGTTCGTTAGCCATGGACATGAAAGTAATTGCCTATGACCCGTATATTACGGCAGAACGTGCGAAGGACCTGGGAATTGAACTGGTAGAACTGGACGACATTTTTGCGCGCGCCGATTTTATTACTTTCCATTTGCCCTTAACGCCTGAGACCAGGGGTCTTGTCAACAAAGAAGTCTTTGCCAAAATGAAAAAAGGGGTGCGCCTTGTCCAGTGCGCACGGGGCGGGATCATAGACGAAGAGGCTTTAGTTGAAGCGGTAAAGGAGGGGATCGTTGCCGGGGCAGCA
Organism: Paradesulfitobacterium aromaticivorans; assembly: GCF_054657415.1. Lineage (NCBI taxonomy): Bacteria > Bacillati > Bacillota > Clostridia > Eubacteriales > Peptococcaceae > Paradesulfitobacterium > Paradesulfitobacterium aromaticivorans. The sequence goes on from NZ_BAAHYT010000010.1 coordinate 2,166,176, forward strand.
ATCGATGTCTTTGCCAAGGAGCCTGTTGATCCGGAAAATCCCTTATTTAATCTGGATAATGTCATCTTTACGCCACATTTGGGAGCTTCCACGAAAGAAGCCCAAGTGAATGTGGCGGTAGACGTGGCAGAGGGAGTGGCTACAGCCCTGCGTGGTGAGCCGGTGATGACGGCTGTGAATATGCCGCCCGTACCGGCCGTGGTCATGAAATTTATTCAGCCTTACCTGCGCCTAGTGGAAAAAATGGGCACTTTGGCAGTTAATCTTGCAGACGGTCGGATTAATAATATTGAAGTGACTTATAACGGGGAAATCAGCGAAGTTGACACCAAGATGCTAACTCTGGCCGCAGTCAAAGGAGTCTTAAACCCGATGCTCCAGGAATCTGTCAACTATGTCAGCGCTCAGTCTGTGGCTAAGTCGCGCGGCATCGTAGTTAAGGAAGTTAAGAGCAAGGAAACCCAGAATTTCGCTAACCTCATTACCCTGTGCGTTGCAACAGACAAAGGGGAACACAAGGTTGCCGGCACCTTATTTGGCGAGCAGGAGGCCCGCATTGTAGCGATTGACGCCTACCGGGTCGATGCCAGGCCCAAGGGTTGCTTGCTGATTAGCCCGCATACTGATCGCCCTGGGATTATCGGCAGAGTCGGTAATATCCTCGGGGACAACAATATTAATATTAACAGTATGCAGGTCGGCCGCAGCGAGGAGTTGGGCCAGCAGTTGATGGTATTAGGAGTTGACACTCTGATTCCTGACGATGTCCTGACCAGGATTAAGCAAGTAGAAGGAATTCTCGGGGGCAAAGTCGTAAATTTTAATGGCCTCAGCGATTAGGTTTTCTTGTTTAGCGGAATTGGCTCAAAAAATTATTTATTAAAGGATTACGATTTAAGAAAAAATTAAAGCCTCTAAGTTTACCCTGCATTCGTAAACGATGCGGGGTAATTTTTTTGGAAAGACCTGGTGTTAATGGCACAACTTTTGCAAAGACAAGTTGTGCTTTTTGTTATAAACTACAGACAACCTTGGTTAGCAAACCAGGTTTTCATTTCCTGGCATAAGGATAAGGAGGTTTTTATGACTAAAGTTAAAAAAATCGCAGCATCTTTAACTGCAGCTAGTTTGTTTATTACCATTTCTTTAGGTGTCGTCACGGCAGCTCCCACGACTATTGCGGATGATCTGTCTCTGGTAGGCGCAGGGCAGACTGAGTTGGCTCTGGCAAGCAGTGCTGATGTCGGCAGCGGGGTGGCAGATCCTGCGGCTCAAGGACAAGCCCAGGCCAGTCAGAATGGGGATGCCGGTGCGGCAATTCCGGCTCAAGCAGTGGTTGCCAAACCTCAGGGAGCACCTGCTCCCGTGAAACCTGCAACTTCAACCGCGAAGGTGGCACCCGTTAAAAGCCAACCGGCCCCAAGCAGAAGCACTTCCATTTCAACAGCGCCATCTAAAGCTGACGCGATTATCGCTACGGCTAAGAAATATATCGGGGTTAAGTACCGGTGGGGAGGAACCACTCCGTCCGGATTCGACTGTTCCGGTTTTGTACAGTATGCTTTCGCCAAGAACGGCGTTTCTCTGCCCAGGACTTCCAGGGATCAATTCCAGGTAGGGACAGCGATATCTTTTAACTCGCTGAAACCGGGAGACTTGGTATTTTTCTCCCTGGACGGAGACAAGGTTATTGACCATGACGGAATCTATATTGGTAATGGCCAATTCATTAACTCCGCAAGTTCAAAGGGTGTAACCATCTACACGATGAGTTCTTATTGGCAGTCCCACTTTGTAGGGGCTAAACGGGTTCTCTAAGAGAAAAGACGTCCCTGCCAGTGACACGGCACCGACAACGTCTGGAACAAGAAAGCTGTCCCGCACATACAGCGAGGGACAGCTTTCTTTATGAATCAAGCGCTGTTGAAACGTGGTATAATGTCAAGAGCAGGTGAATCGGAGGGGAAGTAAAGTGCCGTTATTATTTGGGACAGCGGGAGTTCCGCTGTCTGCGTCTAATTCTTCGAGTGAGAGCGGTGTGCGGCGGATTCGTGAGTTGAATCTGGGTGCGCTTGAGCTCGAATTCGTGCAAGGAGTACGGATGGGTGCCGAGAAAGCCCGCGTTGTCGGAGCGGCAGCCGTGGAACAAGGGATTGCCTTAAGCTGCCATGGCCCGTATTGGATCAATTTTAATTCGCGCGAAGAGCAGAAAATTACAGCCAGCCGTGAGCGTTTGATCCATACGGCCCGGATTGCCAAGATTCTAGGGGTGCGCAGTGTTGTCTTCCACCCGGCCTTTTATCATGAAGACCGTCCGGAAGTTGTGCTGGAGCGCGTGATTGTAGAGTTGTTAAAAGTGCGGGAGATTCTGGCGGTTGAAGAGAATGAAGTGATTCTGCGGCCGGAAACTACGGGAAAACCGAGTCAGTTTGGCAACTTAGAGGAAATAATCGAGCTGGCTTTGCGGGTGCCCGGAGTTTTACCGTGCATTGATTTCAGCCATCTGCATGCGCGGAGTAACGGTCGAATCAATAGTTATGACGAATTTTGCCATGTGCTTGATCAAACAGCGGAGGCTTTAGGGGAGCGCTGGGTCGAGAATGTGCATTTTCATATCTCTGGAATAGAGTATGGTCTCAAAGGGGAGAAGCGTCACCTAATCTTGGCGGAGTCGGATCTGCGCTATCAAGAGCTGCTGCAGGCTGCGCGCAGTTTTGGCGTGGAAGGGCTGGCAATCTGTGAAAGTCCGAACCTGGAGGAGGATGCGTTGCTGATGCAGGCCGCCTATAATACTCTGGGGTAATTCATGCTGTGAACTTTATTGGCTGTGCAGCTGACAAAATTAATTTCGGGAGTGAGGAAAAATGAATTACACTGCTGCCCATAATAAAGCCTTAGAGATGTTTCAGGCGCATTCGCCGGAAGAGATGGCGCGTTATTCAGGGTATCAGTTGCGGGACAATCGCTTTCAGGTAAATTTTCTAGGGCAGGAATTCGAGGTGGAATATCCTTCCGGAAAATTCACCCCCGAGCCTTCACCTGAGGGGGAACTGCCGATCTTTGCTCAGATTCTGGTTCTTCATTACTTAGCGAATACCAAGCCTGTGACTGAGGAAGGAAAGCTCATTTCGTATAAAGAACTGCCGGGCGGAAACATCTATATTCAGCCTTTTACTAACCGGGCCATTCGTCCCTTGGTGCAACAGTTCGGGGATAATCCGGCAAGCCTGATCGAGGTAGTGTCTAAAATCGGTGGGGAGCCTGTGCGCCATGGGGATGCTGCGGTGCTGGTGCGTGCCTTTCCCCGCGTGCCTGTAACCATGGTCGTGTGGGGCGGGGATGATGAATTCCCGGCTTCCGGAAATATTTTGTTTGACGCTTCGGCAGGCTCAGTTCTGCATACAGAGGATTTTGCGGTTTTGGCAAGTTTTGTGGTCGCAACCATGAAACGGCTGGCCCAAAAATAGCACTGAACATAGCACTTAAAATGCCATTAGATTGTTAACAAGGCATGTTTTGAAAAGGCGGTTTGCTGTTTATGGCAGGCCGCTTTTTAGTTTGTGGATAAGTTTTAGCCGCTGATCGAGGGCAAGATCTTCTTGAGGAGGTAAAAAACGGCAGGATAATGTACTGGTGTGCAGCCCAAACTAATTGGAGGGAGGAATAGCCATGCACACATTATGGAAAGGCTCGATTAGTTTCGGTCTGGTGAACATACCGGTGAAAATGCACGCGGCTACCGAGTCCCAAGAGTTTCAATTTCACTATTTGCATAATAAGTGTCAGCAACGCATCCGTTACCTCAAGAAATGTCCTCATTGCGAGGAGGAGGTGGGGAGTGCGGATTTGGTCAAAGGGTATGAGTATGAAAAAGACCGTTATGTTATTCTAAGTGATGAAGAACTGTCAGCGTTCGAACAGCCGCAGTCGCGGGCGATCGATATTCTTGACTTTATTAATTTGGAAGAAATCGATCCGATTTATTACCAAAAGTCATATTATTTGTCGCCCGAAGATACAGCGCAAAAGGCTTACCGCCTGCTGTACCAGGCGATGGAAAATAGCGGCAAAGTAGCCTTGGCGCGCATCACTCTGCGCTCGAAACAGCATCTTGCCTGCCTGCGTGTGTTTGAACAGGGACTTGTGCTTGAAACGATGCATTATCCCAGTGAGATCCGTCATTTGGATGCCGTCTGGGACAGAGTTTCCCCGACTGAGGCCGAGCTTCAGATGGCAGTCCAGTTAATCGAAAATTTAGCTCATCCCTTTGAACCCGCTAAATACCGTGACGAAGTGAAGGAGCAGTTAGCGGAAATGATCGAGAACAAAGTCGCGGGTGAAACCGTTAAAGTGAGCGCCGCCCCTGTTAAAGGTAAGGTCTTAGACTTAATGGATGCCTTGCGCGCGAGCCTGGCGCAGACCGAGGAGAAAAAAGGGAAGCCTGAGGCTTCTGCTCGGGACGAAGCCGGAGACAATCGTGTGCATGGGGATACAACGGACAGTGCAGGGGATACGGGCGAACAGCCGCCCAAGTCTACGCTTACTCCGCGCAAACGCACGGCCCGTAAGGCTAAGGGAGCTTAAAAAGGGGAATGTTAAATGCCTAAACCAGCTTTGAAAGCGGAGCAGTCGACCCTAGTCGAAGTCGAAGGCAAAACGCTTACTTTAAAGAACCTTGATAAAGTTTATTTTCCGGAGAGCGGGATTAGCAAAGGGGAGTTGATTCAGTTTTACACTGAGATGGCTCCCTTTATTCTTCCTCATATAAAAGAGAGTCCTTTCACCATGGTCCGTTATCCGGAAGGGATAGAGGGTGACTATTTCTACCAGAAAGAGTGCCTACCCACTGCTCCGGCGTGGGTCAAGCGCTACCGCGACTCCCGTTCGGAACAAGGATTAACCTATGTCGTATGCGCTAACCTGGCAACTTTGGTTTATCTCATTAATCTGGGCTGTATTGAGATTCACGCCTGGGCCTCCACCATGGACAAGCCTGACTATCCGGCCTGGGCAGTCTTTGATTTGGACCCCGACCCTCCGTCAGGAGTGCGAGAAGCCTTGCAGGTGGCCCGCTGGCTGGGGGAGATTCTCTTCGAACTTAAAATGAAGTTTCTGGTTAAAACCTCGGGAGCCAGTGGAATTCACGTTTTACTCCCTATCGAACAGCGCTATACATACTCTGAGGTTCAGCAGGGAATCGGCGGGATGTGCAAATTTTTGGTCGCCCAGCGTCAGGCAGAATGCACAATTGAACGCAGTACTAAAAAAAGAGAAGGCAAGGTCTATCTCGATTACCTGCAAAACGGGCGGGGGCGAACCATGGCCGGGATTTACAGCGTACGTCCGACAAAGGAGGGCAAGGTCTCGGCCCCCCTATTATGGCAGGAGGTAAGTGGCATGGTTGACCCCGCCCGCTTTCATGTGCGCAATTTTCAGGAGCGTTTACGAGAAGTTGGAGATTTAGCGCAAGTAATGTCTAGTAAAAATGATTTCAGTCCAATCCTTCATTATTTTACTTAAAGTCCCGCAAAGAATATCGTTTTCGACATAGTTTTACGCAGGAAATCCCTGCCCCTCTACCGAAAAGAGAGGACGGGGGGAAAGAAATGGCAAGAAGTTGGAATGAAGAAAAAGCGGTGCGGGCCGCAATGCGGACAATACCCGGCTTAGGTAACGCCAGGATCAGGCAGTTGCTTGAGTATTACGGGAGCGCTCAGGCTGCATGGGAGGCTCCTGCGACTAGCTTTGATAAGTTCGGTGGGCTAGCCTGGATCAAGGAGTTCCTGCACGGGCGAGCACGTATCGATCCGCATGAGATAGAGAAAGATTTAAATCAGCAAAATATCCTAACTTTAATACCGGAAGAGAAGAATTATCCCGCGCTTTTGGCCGAACTTTCAGATGCGCCTGTTTTGCTCTATTATAGAGGGCAACTGGAGCCAGAGGCTGAGGCCTTGGCGATTGTAGGTTCACGCCAGGCAACTCCTTATGGAAAAGCTGCGGCCATTTTCCTGGCACGCGAACTGACACTGAAAGGAATTGTAGTCATTAGTGGTTTGGCACGGGGCATCGATACGGCGGCCCATCAGGGTGCGCTCGAGGGCAAGGGAGTAACCTGGGCCTTTTTGGGATGTGGTCTCGACCGCATTTACCCCGCGGAAAACAAGCGCTTAGCTGGGCAAATTCTGGACAAGGGTGCACTCCTCAGCGAATTTCCTCCCGGAACTCCCCCGGACAAGCCGAACTTTCCCGCACGCAACCGCCTGATCAGCGGCTGTGCCCGCGGGGTTGTGGTCGTCGAGGCTGCCGCTAAAAGTGGAGCTTTGATCACGGCGGATTTTGCCCTGGAGCAGGGAAGGGAAGTTTTTGCGGTGCCAGGCCCGATTTTCAGTGAAATGAGCCGCGGCACGCATCATTTGCTGCGTCAGGGGGCAAAGATAGTAGAGGGACTGGAAGATATCGTGCAGGAAATAGCGGTCTGGGGAGGCAGTTATCCTCTTGTTGACGGGTCTCCGATGGGCACCAAGGAACAGGGTATATCGCAGACGAGCTTAGCCACGGAAAACTTAACCCCCGAACAACAAATCGTCATGGGCTTGGTAAGCGATGTTCCCCTGCATATTGACGAGCTAAGGGCAAATTCCGCTTTAGATGCGTCAACTGCTGCCTTAATCCTCTTAGAACTGGAATTAATGGGTAAGATTATCCAGCTTCCCGGGCAATACTACGCCTTAAAAAGGGGCATTTAGACGTATATTAGAACCCAGGCGCTAGACATACTATGGTAAAGGCGTTAAAATTATGGTTAGTTTTGCTAAAGTATGTTCCAATTGGAACGAGCTAAATTTTTAGAGGTGATTTATGTCTAAGACCCTCGTCATTGTGGAGTCTCCTGCCAAAGCCAAGTCAATCAGCAAATTTTTAGGCAGGCGCTATACTGTCAAAGCCTCAATGGGACATTTGCGCGATCTGCCTAAAAGTCAGCTCGGGGTAGATCTCGAGCGGGATTTTGAACCGAAATACATTGCGATTCGCGGCAAAGGTGATCTTATTAAAGACCTGCGCTCTGCCGCCAAAGCTGCAGATAAAGTATTATTGGCTTCAGACCCGGACCGGGAAGGAGAAGCCATTTCATGGCATTTAGGCCATCTGCTTGGCTTGGATCTTGATGAGAAATGCCGCATTGAATTTCATGAGATCACGAAGCAGGCCATTGAAGACGCGGTTAAACATGCCCGCCGCATCGATATGAACCGGGTATATGCCCAGCAAGCCCGGAGGGTTTTGGACCGTCTGGTCGGTTACCAGTTAAGTCCCCTACTCTGGCGCAAAGTAAAAAAAGGGTTGAGCGCCGGTCGGGTGCAGTCCGTGGCCGTGCGCTTAGTCGTAGACAGGGAAGAGGAAATCCGTTCTTTTGTACCGGAAGAGTACTGGAGTTTAACTGCACTTTTTCAATCCTCAGGAGGGAAGTTTAGCGCCAAGCTAATCAAAAAAGCTGAGCAGAAAATAGTTATTTCCACTCGTGCGGAAATGGATGCAGTCTTGCAAGAGCTGAAGGGGCGTTCGTTTGCGGTAACTGATGTACGCACTAAGGAAAAACGCAAGCAACCCGCTCCTCCGTTCACGACCAGTACGCTGCAGCAGGAGGCCCACCGTAAGTTTAATTTTTCTCCGAAAAAAACCATGATGTTGGCGCAGCAGTTGTATGAAGGGCTTGATACCGGCAAAGAAGGCACAGTGGGTTTAATTACATATATGCGCACTGACTCAGTAAGGGTGGCTGAAACGGCTCAAGAAGAAGCCAGAACTTGGATTCTTGAAGCTTACGGCCCGGATTATTATCCTCCCCAAGCTCGTCAGTTCACAAGCAAGGGGCGGACACAGGAGGCCCACGAGGCGATTAGGCCAACTTCGACGTCCCGTCCCCCCGATTCTTTGAAAGAGAATCTCACCCGGGACCAGCTTAAACTCTACCGCTTGATCTGGGAACGCTTTATTGCCAGCCAAATGAGTGCGGCGCTTATCGACACTTTGACTGTCGATGTGTCCGGAGGGGAATACCTTTTCCGGGCTAATGCTTCCAGTGTGCGGTTCCCCGGTTATCTGGCAGTATATGAGGAAGGACGGGATGAGGAAGAAAGCGGGGAAGACAGTGCAGGTGCCTTGGCCTTTCCCTTGACAGCAGGTGAGCCTCTCCAAGTCATTAAACTCCAGGACAAGCAGCATTTTACCGAACCGCCGCCGCGTTATACGGAAGCATCTTTGGTTCGCAAAATGGAAGAGGAAGGGGTTGGGCGTCCGAGTACCTATGCGCCCACGATCGAGACGATTCAGTCCCGCAGTTATGTGGCGAAAGAGGACAAAAAACTGATGCCGACTGAACTGGGAGAGATTGTGATTGCGCTCCTAAAGGAGTTTTTCCCGGAGATTGTGGATTTGGAGTTCACCGCGAATCTGGAAGAGAAGCTTGACAGCATCGAAGAAGGGGAAGTGCCCTGGAAAGCAGTCATCCATGATTTTTATGGCCCGTTTGCGCAAACTTTGGCGGAGGCTGAGCAGAAGATCGGCAAAGTGAAGCTTGAAGATCAGGTCTCAGATGAAGTCTGTGAACAGTGCGGGCGGCACATGGTCATAAAAATGGGCCGTTTCGGTAAATTCCTGGCATGTCCAGGATTTCCGGAATGCCGCAACACCAAGCCGCTCTTGGAAGAAGTAGGAGCAGACTGCCCCAAGTGCGGCAAGCCCTTAGTGGTGCGCCGTTCCAAAAAAGGACGGAAATTCTACGGCTGCAGCTCGTATCCGGATTGTGACTTTGTGTCCTGGGACTTGCCGGCACCGGAGAAATGCCCGGAGTGTGGGAGCATGATGGTGGTAAAATCGTCCAAACGGGAAAAGCAGCATGTATGCACGAATGCTCAGTGCCGCCATACTATGTCAGCAACTGCTAACTAGCCTTTCATGGATCTGACGCAAATTGACGATTTGCAGATAGACATTCTATTTTCAAACTAGGAGTATTTATGGACAGAATAAGTGTAATCGGTGCCGGGCTGGCAGGCTCGGAAGCGGCTTGGCAGCTCGCGCAGAACGGGGTGGAAGTGGACCTGTACGAGATGAGGCCGCGTCAATACACCCCTGCCCACCATACCGGACTATGTGCTGAACTTGTATGCAGCAATTCCCTGCGGGCGTCCGGGCTGGAAAATGCGGTCGGGCTTCTTAAAGAAGAGATGCGGCATCTGAACTCGCTTATTATGGCCAGTGCAGACCGTCAGGCGGTCCCTGCGGGCGGGGCTTTGGCCGTAGATAGAGAGAAGTTTGCGCGAGCAGTAACAGACAGCTTGATCGGACATCCGCGCGTTCACCTGCACGGTGAAGAGGTAATGACAATACCCGAGCATGGAATTGTAATTGTGGCCAGCGGTCCTTTAACTTCTGACAGCCTGGCTCAGGATATTTTGCGTCTGACAGGAGAGGAGACGCTCTCCTTTTATGATGCAGCTGCTCCGATCGTGACCCTGGAGTCCATAGATTTAACGAAAGCTTTTTGGGCATCGCGCTATGATAAAGGGGAAGCGGACTATCTCAACTGCCCTCTGACTAAAGAAGAGTATGAACGTTTTTATCAAGAGCTGATTGAGGCAAAGATGGCAGAAGTGAAAGGTTTTGAGCAGGGGAAGGTGTTTGAGGGCTGTATGCCGGTCGAAGTAATGGCTAAACGGGGACCCGAGACCTTGACGTTCGGGCCGCTTAAGCCGGTAGGGTTAACTGATCCGCATAGCGGCAAGCGTCCGTACGCAGTGGTACAATTGCGCAAAGAAAACATCGAAGGAACACTGTTTAACTTAGTGGGATTTCAGACCCATCTTAAATGGGCGGAGCAGGAGCGCGTGTTTCGCCTGATCCCGGGCTTGGAACGGGCTGAATTTGTGCGCTATGGTGTCATGCACCGCAACACTTTCCTGAATGCGCCGAAAGTACTTAATGCAGACTTTAGCGTAAAGAAAAGGCCGAACCTCTTTTTTGCCGGGCAGATTACCGGAGTGGAAGGATATGTCGAGTCCGCGGCCAGTGGTCTGGCAGCCGGTCTTAATGCCTGGTGCCGCCTAAGCGGAAGAGAGACTTTGGTTTTCCCTGCTGAAACAGCCCTCGGCGGCTTGGCACGTCATCTCGAGGGTTCCCCCAGTCAGGATTTTCAGCCGATGAATATTAATTTTGGCTTGCTCCCGCCGCTGCCGGAGCGGATTCGCAATAAAAGGGAGAAGAACCTAAAAATCTCGCAACGGGCTTTACGGGCTCTGGCAGAGTTCATGGAGCAAGAGGGAGTGCAGCCAACAACTACGTAGGAGGGGCAGAAAAGATGCTTGTTGATCAGGCCTTGAACCTGTTTTTGGGATTCCAGCGTGCGCAAAACCGCTCTGAGCACACAGTCTTGGCTTACCATACTGATTTGTTCCAGTTTTTTAGCTTTGCCGCCGCAGAGATAGGGATGGAGTGGGAAAGTCTCACCATCGAAAGCATAGATTTGTTTGTGGTGCGAAGCTATATGGGACTTTTGGCTGAGCACGGACTGGCCCGCAAAAGCGTGGCCCGCAAGCTGGCCGCTTTGCGTACTTTCTTTAAGTTCATGTGCCGGGAAGGAGTGATCTCCCAAAACCCGGTTCAGAAAATTGCGAGCCCCAAGCTTGGGCACAGGCTGCCCCAGTTTCTCTACTTGGAGCAAATGGAGACACTCTTACACACTGTCGAGTGCACGACTTTGCTGGGGGCGCGGGACCAGGTTGTGCTGGAACTTCTGTACGGGTCAGGGCTGCGTGTTAGCGAGCTGGTAGGCTTAAATCGCAAGGATATGGATTATGATGTCGGACTTGTGCGGGTATATGGCAAAGGTGGCAAGGAACGAGTGGTGCCACTCACCAAGTACGCGCTCGAAGCAGTGGCTCATTATCTTAAGTTGCGTCAGGACGGGGATAAGGCACTGCTTATTAATTATCAGGGCACACGCCTCTCTGCCCGTTCAGTAAGGAGAATCCTGGATAAACTTGTACACAAAGCGAGCCTCGATTTGCACGTCCATCCTCACATGCTGAGGCATTCTTTTGCGACCCACTTGCTTGATGGCGGGGCCGACCTACGCAGTGTTCAAGAACTTTTGGGCCACAGCAAGCTTTCTTCGACGCAAATTTATACACATTTAACCAGGGAGAAGTTGAAAGAGGTTCATGCCAATGCCCATCCCCGGGGTAAACTCAAGTTATAGAAATCTTTTTCACAAAAAAATTTTCGAAAAAAAAGGTTAATTGCCTACAATTTTTACTTGACTCTGGGGCGGATTTTGAGTAAACTGCCGTTGAAAGGAGGATTCACCAATGTTTCACGCTACGACCATTGTCGCAATTAAAAAAGGCGCTCAAGTCGCAATGGCCGGAGACGGGCAAGTTACATTCGGTCAGGCGACTGTGATGAAACATAAAGCTCGTAAAGTGCGCCGCCTTTATCATGGCAGGGTTTTGGCAGGGTTTGCCGGGTCTGTGGCTGATGCGTTTACCCTGTTTGAAAAATTTGAAAAGAAGTTGGAAGAATACCACGGCAACCTCTTGCGGGCAGCAGTTGAGCTGACCAAAGATTGGCGGACAGATAAAATGCTGAGGCAGTTAGAAGCGATGCTGCTGGTAGCAGATAAAGATAACCTTCTGCTCTTGTCAGGGTCGGGGGAAGTGATTGAACCTGATGATGGCATCGCTGCCATCGGATCAGGCGGGAATTATGCCTTGGCAGCTGCCCGTGCGTTAGCCAAGCACACTGACATGAGTGCCGGGCAATTGGTGCGGGAGGCAATGACTATTGCTTCTGCCATTTGTGTTTATACCAATGACCAGATTGTGGTTGAAGAACTGGATACAACCACAGTTGCAGGGACTTGATCTTAATGGGGTGAAGAAATGGAGCAACTGACTCCGCGTCAAATCGTGCGTGAACTTGACCGCTATATTGTTGGCCAGAACCAAGCGAAGCGGGCGGTTGCCATAGCGCTCCGCAACCGCTACCGGCGTTCCCTTTTGCCTGAAGAATTACGGGAGGACTTCCTTCCTAAAAACATCTTGATGATTGGCCCGACCGGAGTGGGAAAAACTGAGATTGCCCGCCGTCTGGCTAAGCTGGTGCGCGCTCCTTTCATTAAAGTGGAAGCTACGAAATTCACGGAAGTGGGCTATGTGGGCAGGGATGTGGAGTCGATCATTCGCGATCTGGTGGAAATATCTCTGCGCATGGTTAAGGCCGAAAAAGCGGAAAAGGTTGAAGCCGAGGCTGCAGTCAATGCGGAAAAAAGGCTGGTAACCCTCTTGGTTCCGGGTAAAGAAGCGGAAAGTTCCCAGGGCAATCCCTTGCAGATGTTGTTCGGGCAAAACCAGCCCAAAGGGGAAGAGAAAGTAACCCCTGAGATTGAGCGGGACAGGGTCTTGGTGTCTGAACGCTTGCGTCGGGGAGAGCTTGAAGACAAGGTCATAGAACTGGAAGTGGAAGAGACGTCCTCTCTCAGTGATATGTTCGGGGGCAACGGCCTCGAAATGGGCTTAAACTTGCAGGATATGATGTCAGGCATGCTCCCCAAGAAACGTAAAAGGCGCAAAATGACGGTCAAGGAAGCAAGAAGAATCTTAATCCAGGAAGAAGCGCAGAACTTGATTGATATGGACGAGGCAGTTCAGGAAGCTATCCGGCGCACGGAATACGAAGGGATGGTATTTCTTGATGAAATAGACAAAATCGCGAGCAGGGAAGGAACGGGCGGGGCTGATGTCTCCCGCGGCGGAGTGCAGCGCGATATCCTTCCGATCGTGGAAGGTTCGACCGTTGTGACCAAGCATGGGCCGGTCAAATCAGACCACATTCTGTTCATTGCTGCCGGTGCTTTTCACGTCAGCAAACCTTCTGACTTAATTCCGGAGCTGCAAGGACGTTTTCCCATCAGAGTTAACCTTGAATCCTTAAATGTAGCCGATTTTAAGCGCATTCTGACTGAGCCCCAGTCCTCGCTTATCAAACAATACAGTGCTTTGCTGGCGACTGAAGGGATTAAGGTAGAATTCACGGAGAGCGCGATTGATGAACTGGCGGAATTTGCTTATCAGGTCAATTCAACTACGGAAAACATCGGTGCCAGGCGTTTGCACACCATTATGGAAAAAGTTCTTGAAGAATTGTCATTTGAGGCTTCAGAATTGCCAGAGGATTATGCAGTAACGATCAGCAGGGAATATATCAGACAGCGGATTGGGGGTATCGTGCATAACGAAGATCTCTCCCGTTATATTCTCTAGCTTGTCACCAATAGAGGCAACTGTTTAAAAGTTTAAAAAGATTACCGATTTTTTCAGGAGAACAAATATTTTTGAGTTTTAAGAATTATCTTTATGTCAAAAATAGAATTAAGCAATTTAAGGAGGATTAGACATCGATGAAAACTTTATTAGAAAAAACCAGAGCGATTAATAAGCTGATCCAACGGGCAGCAGGACATCCCGTTGACTTCGAAGAAATGGCTAAGGTGTTGAGCAGTGCGGTCGAGGCAAACTGCTATATCGTCGGCCGCCGTGGCAAAATTCTCGGCTATAATTTTATGACGGATTTCCAATGCGGTACCATGGAAGATATCGTGGTGCATTCCGAGCGTTTTCCGGAAAGCTATAATGAGGGCTTAATGAGAGTTACCGAAACAAAGTCCAATGTCACTCAGGTTGGGAATGGATGTGTTTTTAACGACAAAGTTCCTTGCCATTTCAACAACAAACTTACAACCATTGTTCCCGTCCTCGGCGGCGGTGAACGTGTAGGCACCCTCGTTTTAGCCAGGTATGACGAAGAGTTTACAGAGGGAGACCTTGTCCTAGCTGAATATGGTGCTACCGTGGTTGGAATGGAAATTCTGCGGGTGAAAGCAGAACGGGCGGAAGAGGAAGCACGCAAAAAAGCGGCAGTCCAAATCGCAGTCGGTACGCTCTCCTATTCGGAATTGGAAGCTGTTGAGCATATTTTTGCTGAACTGGGCGGAGGAGACGGACTGCTCGTTGCCAGCAAGATTGCAGACAGGGTTGGGATTACCAGGTCTGTCATTGTCAATGCCTTGCGCAAGTTTGAGTCAGCGGGCGTAATTGAATCGAAATCCCTCGGGATGAAAGGAACTTACATCCGCATTCTCAATGATTACCTCTTGGATGAACTGGACAAATACACCAAGCACCATAATGCTTAATATTTAGGGGGCAAAAATGGGAGAACAGGACTACGAGTATCAATTAAAACCCCTTGTTATCCCTGGAACAGCTTTCTTGGTCATTTACCCGGCAACGGTTTTAATGCTTTACTTTCTCACAAAGCTGCCTGCGTTAGAGTTCCGCCTTTTGCTGATTATTTACGCACTGGCCGCTGCCGGACTGATCTCACTCTGGGTCTTTGCCAAAAGTAAACGGGTGCGTATAGAAGATGAGAGCATTACTTTTTCTTCGATCTTAGGTAAGAAGTCCTTACATCCGGATGATATCCGCCGCGTCTCGTTTTTTCATACGAAACAAGGGCAAGAAGTGGCCCAGATTAGGACGCACAAAGATTCTTATTATCTCACGGAATTCTACTTTCCGTTCCCTGAACTGATGAGTGATCTCGAATACTTCGTTCAGGCTCACGGGATTAAATCAAACCTGAGCTAAAGAGTGCTTTAGTATTAGGACGCATTAACTTGATTAAGCTTCCCTTGCATTGAACAAAGGCATGTGATATTCTACTACTAGTGTGGCTTAAAAACACACGCAGTGGGATTAAAGTTCCGGTTCCTCATCTGGCGATGAGGGGTGCTTTAAGATGAACCTGCGGCGGAAAAAAACAAGGAGAGGGGGTGTAACACATGGCTGTTATTTCCATGAAACAACTATTGGAAGCCGGTGTTCACTTCGGTCATCAGACTCGTCGTTGGAATCCAAAAATGGCTCGCTACATTTTTACGGAGCGCAATGGTATTTATATCATTGACCTGCAGAAAACCGTAAAGAAAGTAGACGAAGCTTACAATTTCGTACGGAATCTGGCGGCAGAAGGTGGTACGATGTTATTCGTAGGCACCAAAAAACAGGCGCAGGAGTCTGTTAAAGAGGAAGCTGAACGCTGTGGCATGTTTTTTGTCAATGAGCGTTGGCTCGGCGGCATGCTGACTAACTTTCAAACCATTCAGAAACGCGTAGACCGTCTCCATCAACTGGAGAGAATGGAAGCAGAAGGCGTTTTTGAAGTTTTGACTAAGAAAGAAGTTGCTGCTCTGCGTCATGAGATGGATAAGCTTGAGCGCTTCCTGGGCGGTATTAAAAGCATGAAGAAACTCCCGAGTGCGTTGTTTGTGGTTGACCCGCGCAAGGAACGAATTGCTGTCGCTGAAGCGCGGCGTCTCAATATCCCGATTGTCGGGATTGTTGATACCAACTGCGACCCGGATGAGATCGATGTGGTAATTCCGGCTAATGATGACGCGATTAGGGCTGTAAAATTGCTTACGGCTAAAATGGCGGACGCCATTATCGAAGGACAGCAAGGCAGTTTGGATGAGAGTGAAGAAAGCCAAGAAGCCGAAGCTGCAGCAGAGTAAATTCGAGGGGCAGGGTGAAAAGGGGTTAAGTTTAGGCTCCCCCGAGACTCACTCTGCCCTTTTTAGGCTGAAGATATTTTATGGTTTGGAGGGTAAAATAAATGGCAGAAATTACTGCTGCTCTGGTTAAAGAGCTGAGAGAAAGAACAGGAGCCGGCATGATGGACTGTAAGAAAGCCTTGGCTCAGACAGACGGAGACATGGATAAGGCCATTGATTTCTTAAGAGAGAAAGGACTGGCGGCGGCGGCGAAGAAGGAAGGGCGTGTGGCTGCTGAGGGTCTGGTCGAAGCATATATTCACGGCGGAGGACGCATTGGTGTCCTGGTGGAAATAAACTGTGAAACAGATTTTGTGGCCCGCGGGGAAGAATTTAAGCTTTTTGTTAAAGATATTGCGCTGCAGATTGCTGCAGCCAATCCTCAGTATCTGGTTAAAGAAGAGGTACCGGCAGAGGTGCTGCAGCATGAGCGTGACATCCTGCGTGCTCAGGCGTTAAATGAAGGCAAACCGGAAAAGATTGTCGAAAAAATGGTCGAGGGCCGGATTGAGAAATTTTATAAAGAAGTATGCTTAATGGAACAGAGTTTTATCAAAGACCCAGATGTCGTGATTAAGGATTTGGTGCTGGAAAAAACTTCGAAAATCGGAGAGAGAATTGTGATTCGGCGCTTTACCCGCTATGAACTGGGCGCAGGAATTGAAAAACGCCAGGACGATTTCGCCGCTGAGGTAATGAAAGAAATCAACCGTTAGGCCTGCTGCGAGAGAACACCGATGTGTTCTCTTTTTCGAATCAGAAAGGATTTTCTCTTTAGACGTAGAAATTATTCAAAATGGAGGTCACCGATGGAAACACCACGCTACAGCAGAATTGTGCTTAAACTGAGCGGAGAAGCTTTAGCCGGGGAACAAGGATACGGAATAGTCCATACGATGCTCGAGTCTATCGCCGAACAGGTTACTGAAGTGCGTCAGTTGGGAGTGCAAGTCGCTTTGGTCGTGGGCGGGGGCAATATCTGGCGGGGAATTGCAGGCAGTTCCCAAGGAATGGACAGGGCTACGGCAGACTATATGGGGATGCTGGCAACTGTCATGAACGCCCTGGCCCTGCAGGATGCCCTGGAGAAGAACGGGTCTGACACCCGCGTGCTCTCAGCGATCGAAATGCGGCAAGTGGCTGAGCCTTATATTCGGCGACGCGCCATCAGGCATATGGAAAAAGGCCGGATCGTGATTTTTGCCGCTGGAACAGGCAACCCTTATTTCTCAACAGATACGACGGCGGCTTTAAGAGCGGCAGAAATCGAAGCTGAAGTTATTTTAATGGCGAAGCGGGTAGATGGTGTCTATGACTCTGATCCCTTGAAAAATCCCAAGGCGCAGAAGTTCGAGAGGTTAAGCTATTTAGATGTACTAAGCAAGGGCCTGGGAGTTATGGATTCAACGGCAACTTCTCTATGCATGGACAATAATCTTCCGCTCATTGTGTTCGACCTCAATCAGAAAGGGAATATTCTGCGCGCAGTTATGGGTGAAATGATTGGAACATATGTTGGGAGGGAAAGTGAATGATTTCGGGTGTGCTTAAAGAAGCTGAAGAGCGCATGCACAAGGCGGTTGACGCCATGCGCAAGGAGTTTGGTACCATTCGCGCCGGCCGCGCCAATCCCAGCTTGCTTGACAAGGTGTTAGTAGACTACTATGGCACTTCTACGCCGATCAACCAACTTGCAAACATTTCCGTGCCGGAACCGCGTCTGCTTGTGATTCAGCCGTGGGATAAATCAAGCCTGCCCACGATTGAGAAGGCTATTCTCAAGTCAGACTTAGGGCTCAATCCGTCCAGTGACGGAACCGTGATTAGGATCATCATTCCCCAGCTTACGGCTGAGCGGCGTGCTGAACTGGTGAAGACGGTTAAGAAAAAAGCGGAAGATTCCAGGGTTGCGGTGCGCAATATCCGTCGCGACGTTAATGAGCATTTGAAAAAAGCGGAGAAAGATCACTTGGCTTCGGAAGATGAAGTGAAAAGAGCGCAAGAAGATGTGCAAAAGATGACGGACAAGGTCATTAAAGAAATTGACCATATCCTGGATGTGAAGGAAAAAGAGATTACAGAGGTATGACCTACTCTTTTCTCTTAGGCCGGGATTGGGATGAGGTGCGCGCAGAGCTGGAGCAAAGAGGAATACATTTTGCGGTAAAATATACGCGTTCCCCCAGGGTCGAACCTGCAGGCAAAATCCGCGTCGTGCGTATCAGGATGAAAGAATCGCAATTAGAGATTGTGTTGGCGCATGAAAAGTTTTCCCCGCACTGACCCCCTAAGCTTAAGGGGGTCTTTCAACTCAGCCTGACTCCCAAGGAGGTGGAATAATGTGGCTAAGTCCTTGGAAGCGTAAGCACAAAGAAATAGAGGCCTCAAGCCTTGATTTATCACGGCTGCCGCGCCACATTGCCATAATTATGGATGGGAACGGTCGCTGGGCCAAAAAACGCGGCTTGCCCCGGTCTATGGGTCACCGGGCTGGGGTCGAGGCTTTGCGTTCAGCAGTTAAAGAATGTTCCCGCTTAGGAATTGAAGTCCTGACGGTGTATGCATTCTCTACGGAAAACTGGCGTCGGCCTAAGGAAGAAGTGGGCGTGCTCATGTCTTTGCTCACAGAATACCTGCGCCTGGAGCTAGACGAACTTCATTCCAACAGGGTAGTGGTGCGGGCTTTGGGGGGGCTTAACGAACTGCCCCCAGAAGCCCAGCGCGAACTAAATAAAGCTTTTGAGCGCACCCGGAAAAATGACGGTCTCATACTTAATTTGGCTTTGAATTATGGCGGACGCGCTGAGATTGTAGAGGCGGTACAGGAAATTGCCACGCTCGTTCAACAAGGGAAGCTCAAGCCTGAGGAAATCGAGGCAGACACAGTCTCCGGTCATTTAGCTACGACCGGCTTGCCTGATCCGGATTTACTGATCCGCACGTCAGGGGAAATGCGTCTGAGCAATTTTTTGCTGTGGCAGCTTGCCTATAGCGAGATTGTGGTGGTCTCTGAATTGTGGCCGGATTTTAATGAAAAGTCTTTAAGTGAGGCTATTAAGGCTTACCAGAAGAGAGACCGGAGATTTGGCGGCCTTGCGGGCAGTAAGGAGTAGAATATGCTGGTTCGGATGATCAGTGCTTTGATCGGGGCCCCCTTGCTCTTGGGGCTTACATTCCTAGGAGGCTATTACACTGTATTCTTGATTAGCGTGCTCTCAGCCCTGGCTTTGATAGAGTTCCTGCGCATCGGGGAGAGGATCGGGGTCAGGGCTTGGTACATACCGGTGTTTGCCGCAGGCCTAATTTGGCTGTTAACAGTGTTTTGGGGTGATAGAGTATGGATGCTCCCACTCCTCCTCGTCTGGCTTTTAGTATGCATAGGGGCGTTTGCGCTTACTTACCCGGAAATTGAGCTTAGCTCTGCACTTTATAATTTTTTAAGCATTATTTATCCGGTCGTGTTAATGTCCCATCTTTACCTCGTGCGGGAACTGCCCGCAGGGGTAAAATGGGCTTTTCTTACATTCTTTTTGGTATGGAGTACGGATACTGGGGCATACATTATTGGCAGGGGGTTTGGACGACACCTGTTGGCCCCCAAGGTTAGCCCCAAAAAGACAGTAGAAGGAGCCCTGGGGGGACTCTTAACAAGTGTAGGAGTGGGACTTCTCCTCTGGCGCTATATGGGAGGGGCACCTTTGGAAGTTTTTCTCGGTCTGGCTCTAATCGTAGGGATTACAGCGCAGATTGGAGACCTTTTTGAGTCTGCTCTCAAACGATCTGCCCATGTGAAAGACTCCGGTCGCCTCATCCCCGGGCATGGCGGAATTCTCGACCGTTTTGACAGTTTTATGTTTGCGCTCCCACTCGTTTATTATTTCCTAGTGATTTTCAAATACTGAGGTGAAAAATGTGCGCTTGCTGCGGGAACACGGCTTAGGGCAGAACTTGAACAGGCTGGCGGTAATAGCCAGCATCCTTCTACTGTTAAAGCTGTTTACTTACATATTTCAGGAGTTTCTGCCCGTGTTCGGGCAAGTCTTAGGCACGGCGGTGGCCGCTTTTTTGCCATTCCTGTTAGCCTTTGTGTTGGCCTTTCTCTTGGAACCGGCGGTAATCACTTTGATGAGGGTGCTGCATGTGCGCCGCTCCTATGCTTCCGTGGCTACTTTGGTTTTAAGTCTTATTTTTGTTGGCCTTATTTTGTTTTTAATTGTGGCCAGGCTGTACACAGAACTTTCCGAGCTCTCGGCAATCCTTCCTAATTACGAATACCTGGCTTCTTTCATTCAAAGCCAAGTGGATCAAATCGAAAAATTTGTACGGGTTAATCCTCAGGTGCAAGCTACTCTTTACGACTCGGCCCAAAGTATTTTGCACTCCATCCAGAGCTGGGCCCGCACTGCAAGTGTTTGGATCCTTTACTTTCTGGCCGCGCTCCCCGGAGTTTTCATTGTGCTGGTGGTGTCCATTGTCGCTACTCTTTTGGTAAGTTCGAGTTATCCGGGAGTCAAAAAGTTTATCCAGTCCCTCTTCCCCCGGCGGTGGCATACCAGTGCCCATGCTATCAGCCAAGACCTGGGGACGGCAATCGTCGGATTTGTGCGGGCAGAAGCCATCCTGGTATCTGTGACCGCACTCATTACGATTATCGGGCTGTTGCTGATCGGGAACCGCTATGCGTTTACTTTGGGAGTTTTGGCCGGAATCCTGGATATTCTACCTATTGTAGGCACGGGAGTATTGTTTGTGCCCTGGATCCTTAGCTTATTTATAATGGGAGCAACCGGGCAAGGGCTTAAGGTGCTCTTAATCTGGGTCATTGCCGTAGTAGTCCGCCAATCCCTTGAGCCCAAGATTCTTTCCCATAACATCGGGCTTCACCCCCTGCCTACCCTGATTTCGATGTATGTCGGACTAAAACTCCTGGGCGGGGTGGGACTGTTGCTTGGGCCAGCCCTCATCATAGTGTATGAAGCCGTGCGCAAGGCCGGGGCTTTCAAAGGGCCCAAGGATTAAATTAGAGTAACGCTGTTCATCTTTATGCAGCACATTGCCCATTTGGAAGGTGCTAACAGTGATTATGAATACTGATATGCTAACGAGGTAGTTAATGATGAAAACACTGTCCATACTTGGTTCCACAGGCTCGATCGGGCGCCAGACGTTAGATGTTGTTAAGTCTAATCCGGATAAATTGCATGTGCATGCCCTGGCCGCAGGCAAGAATGTAAGGGCGCTGGAAGCACAGGTGCGTATTTTTAGGCCGGCTTTGGCTGTGATAATGGATGAACAGGGAGCCCGTGAGCTTAAAGGACTTCTTTCCGACCTCCCGGTTAAAGTTGAACAGGGAATGCAAGGGCTGCTGGCAGCAGTTTCGGCCCCAGAAGCAGATACAGTGCTCAACTCCTTAAGCGGGAGAATTGGGCTTGAACCAACTCTCAGGGCTTTGGACGCTAATAAGACCGTAGCTTTGGCCAACAAGGAGACCTTGGTCGCCGGCGGGGAATTGGTGATGGCGGCAGCGGCTAGAAGCGGCGCCCGCCTGCTGCCGGTGGACAGTGAACATTCGGCCGTTTTCCAGTGCTTGGAAGATAATCCCGGGAGTGTGGAGAAGATCATTCTCACTGCCTCCGGCGGGCCTTTCCGTGGCTGGAGACAGGAGCAACTCGCTCAGGTTACAGCAGAGGATGCTCTGCGCCATCCCAATTGGGATATGGGGGCAAAAATAACGATCGATTCAGCCACGCTCATGAACAAGGGGCTGGAAGTGATCGAAGCCCATTATTTATTCGGAGTCGATTACAATGAGATCGAAGTCGTGATTCACCCCCAGAGTATTATTCACTCCATGGTGCAATATAAGGATGGTTCGGTCTTAGCTCAGTTGGGGAGGCCTGACATGCGTCTGCCAATCCAGTACGCCTTAAGTTATCCGGAACGCTGGGAAAATGCGTTTGAGCGCCTGGATTTGGTCGGCAAAAACTTGACTTTTCTCGAACCTGACTTGAGAGCGTTTCCGGCGCTGGCTTTGGCGTACGAAGCAGGGAAGCGCAGGGGAACTCTGCCGGCAGTGATGAATGCAGCGAATGAAGTTGCAGTTCATGCTTTCCTGGAAGGCAAGTGTAGTTTTCCGGGAATCTATGAATCGGTCAGCTCCGTGTGTGGCGAGCATAAAGTCTTAGACTCTCCTAATCTGGAAACTATATTGGAAGCTGACGCCTGGGCCCGCGCCCGGACACAGGAAGTGCTCTCCTGTTAATAGGTCAAAATATGGAACGGGCAAATTAATTTGGGATTTCAGGTAAAATAAGGGGGATGCTTGTATGACTGCTTTAGCGATTGTGTTTGTGTTCGGTCTCCTGGTCATGGTGCACGAACTGGGGCATTTCCTGGTCGCCAAATGGGCCGGGATCAGGGTTCTGGAGTTTAGTTTCGGATTCGGGCCTAAGCTTGTGGGCTACAAAGGCAAGGAAACGTTTTATGCCATACGGCTCATTCCCCTGGGCGGGTTTGTAAGGTTATATGGCATGGACCCGGAACCGGACGAGAATGGGCAGGCAACAATCGGTTCGTCCGATGATCCATACAGTTATATGAATAAGCCGGTGTGGAAGCGCATGGCTGTTATTGTTGCCGGGCCTATTATGAATTTTATCTTAGCCATCGTTCTCTTTGTCGCTGTTTTTGCTTACTTAGGGATCCCGGCGCAGGCCCAGGGGAACGCCATCGGGTCTTTGGCCGAGGGCAAACCGGCGGTCACAGCCGGGCTCCTGGCAGGGGATAGGATTGTTGCCGTTGACAATACTCCCACATCGGATTGGAATACTCTTACTGAAGTAATTCATGCTAAACCGAATCAGGCTCTTGTACTCACAGTGGAGCGGCAGGGGCAAACCCAGACCCTTAAACTGACAACGGAAAAAGATGCTCAGACCGGGTATGGGATGATTGGAATCGGCCCGGAGATCGTGTATGAGCGGGTGCCCATTCTTCAGACCTTCCGCTTTGGCTTTGCGAGGACAATAGAATTTACCAAGTTTATCGTTGTGACGCTGACGCAAATGGTCACACGCCAGATACCCGCAGATGTCGGCGGGCCGGTGGCAATTGCTAAAGCAATCGGGGAAGGGGCCCAAGCAGGGTTTTCCAACCTTTT
Source organism: Paradesulfitobacterium aromaticivorans (assembly GCF_054657415.1). Taxonomy (NCBI): domain Bacteria; kingdom Bacillati; phylum Bacillota; class Clostridia; order Eubacteriales; family Peptococcaceae; genus Paradesulfitobacterium; species Paradesulfitobacterium aromaticivorans. The sequence goes on from NZ_BAAHYT010000010.1 coordinate 2,189,008, forward strand.
GGGTTTAACAGGGGTCTTAAGCATCCAGCTCGGACTCTTAAACCTTTTTCCCATCCCAGCGTTGGATGGTAGCCGTCTGGTCTTTCTCATAATCGAGGGTATACGGCGCAAGCCCCTGAACCCGGAAAAAGAGAACTTGATTCATCTTGTAGGGTTTGTCCTGCTGTTAGCCTTGATGATCGCGATTACTTATCGGGATATCCTGAACCTTTTTGTGAAAGCGGGGTAAGAAGACCTATCTCAGGAGGATGTATGTTGAGAAGGAACACAAGGCCTGTGCAGGTGGGCTCTGTCACCATCGGGGGCGGAGCTCCTGTTGTGGTGCAGTCTATGACTAATACCGATACGCGCGATGCCCGCGCAACGTTGGCTCAAATCTGCGCTTTGGCAGATGCCGGGTGTGAAGTGGTGCGCCTTGCGGTCTTAAATGAGGAGGCTGCTAAGTTTCTCGGTGAGATCGTGCGGGAAAGCCCGCTCCCGGTTATTGCCGACATCCATTTCGATTACCGCCTGGCTTTAATAGCCATTGAGCAAGGAATTCACGGTTTGCGCCTCAACCCGGGTAACATCGGGGCGCGCTGGAAGGTGCAGGAGGTAGTGCGGGCGGTGAAAGAACGGCTGATTCCGATTCGGATCGGGGTTAATGCCGGGTCATTAGAAAAAGACTTCTTAGAGAAATATGGCGAGCCAACGGCAGAAGGCATGGTCGCAAGTGCCCTCAGACATATATCCTTGCTTGAGGATGAAGGATATGACAAAATTAAGGTGTCGCTCAAGTCTTCCCAGGTTCCGTTGATGCTGGAAGCGTACCACCGGATCTCTGAACTTGTTGACTATCCCCTTCATGTGGGGGTAACGGAAGCGGGAACAGTGCGCTCGGGGGTTGTAAAATCGGCGGTAGGAATCGGCACTTTGCTGGCCGATGGGATCGGGGATACCATCAGGGTTTCCCTGACAGGAGACCCTGTACAAGAAATCCCGGTTGCTTTAGAGATTTTACGCGTTCTAGGGCTTAGACAGCGGGGTGTGGATCTAATAAGCTGCCCGACCTGCGGGCGCACGCAAGTCAACCTGGCACTGTTGGCCGAACAAGTTGAGGACAAGCTGTCCCAACTTCCGCCTTTGGATAAGCCGTTAAAAGTAGCGGTGATGGGCTGTGCGGTCAACGGGCCGGGCGAGGCCCGGGAGGCTGACTTTGGGATTGCCGGCGGCAAAGGGATGGGGTTGCTGTTCCGTAAAGGAGAAATAGTCGCGCGCCTGCCGGAAGAGGAACTTCTACCCGCACTCTTACAGGAGATTGAGGAGTATGTGCGCAAGCATCAAAGCTCGTAATAGTTTTTCAGACTTATCTTGAAAGGAATGGAATAACGATGCGTGTAAGCCAATTGCTGAACCCTACTTTGAGAGAAGTTCCGGCTGAGGCGGAAGTGGTCAGCCACCAGCTGATGCTGCGGGCCGGTATCATCCGTAAAGCTGCCGCTGGAGTGTATACTTATTTGCCCTTGGGTCTTAGAGTCTTGAAAAAGATCGAGCAAATCGTGCGCGAGGAGATGGACGCCAAGGGAGGGCAAGAGGTTCTCATGCCGATTATCCAACCGGCTGAGCTGTGGAAAGAAACCGGGCGCTGGGATCTGTACGGCGAGGAGATGTTCCGACTTAAGGACAGGCACGAGCGCGAATTCTGTTTAGGCCCGACTCATGAAGAACTGATCACAGACCTTGTCCGCGGCGAGGTGCGTTCATACAAACAATTGCCTCTCTTGCTGTATCAGATTCAAAATAAATACCGCGATGAGCGCCGTCCGCGCTTTGGCCTGATGCGGGGCCGGGAATTTGTCATGAAAGATTTATACTCGTTTGACCGGGATGACGCAGGTTTGGCGGAGAGCTACACCAAAATGTATGACGCCTATTGCCGCATCTTTAGCCGCTGCGGACTTACTTACCGACCGGTCGAGGCGGATGCCGGGGCTATCGGCGGGAGCGGAGGCACACATGAGTTTATGGTGTTAGCTGAGTCGGGCGAGGCTGCCGTCGTTTACTGCCCGGCTTGTGATTACGCTGCCAATGTCGAGAAAGCTGAATGCCGCCCGCGGCCCGTGAAAGACAGCGCTGCGGAGGGAGAATACCGTCTGGTCTATACCCCGGGTGTAAGAACAATCGAACAGATAAGAGAATTTTTAAGCGTGCCGAAAACCAGCCTTGTCAAATCTCTTCTCTATGATGGAGATGGCAAGTTCTTCTTGGTGTTAGTGCGCGGGGACCGGGAGATTAATGAAGTTAAACTAAATAACGCCCTAGGCGGCTTCATCTCTCTGAAACTGGCTGACCCGCAAAAAGTGCTGGAGACTTTAGGCTGTGAAGTTGGATCTGTGGGGCCGGTAGGGGTACCCGAAGGACTTAATGTAATCGCTGATCATGAAGTGTCTCTGATGACCGGGATCGTCTGCGGGGCCAACAAGAACGACCATCACTATGTTGACGTTGTTCCTGGCCGTGATTTTCGGATCGAGCAAGAGTTTGACCTGCGTATGGTAGAAGTCGGAGAGGAATGTCCTAAGTGCGGGGCTCCCCTGCAGGAAGCGCGCGGGATCGAAGTAGGGCAGGTGTTTAAGCTTGGCACGAAATACAGTAAAGCCCTTAAAGCTACCTACTTGGATGAGAACGGAGAGGAAAAGCTCTGTGTCATGGGTTGCTACGGAGTCGGCGTCAGCCGCACGATGGCGGCAGCAATCGAGCAAAACAACGATGCCGACGGAATCATCTGGCCGCTTCAGATTGCCCCTTACCATTGCATTATTGTCCCGGTTAATATGAAAGACGCCCTGGTGGCCGCAACTGCAGAGAAGCTTTATGGCGAATTGAAGCAGGCGGGAGTGGAAGTTGTTATCGATGACCGGGATGAGCGGCCGGGGGTTAAATTCAAAGACGCGGACTTGGTCGGCTATCCCATGCGCATTACTGTAGGCAGCAAAGCTCTGGCTAACGGGCACATTGAGCTGAGGACGCGCAAAACCGGGGAGACTGAGCTGGTTGTGCTCTCAGAGGTGGTTCGCTTGGTGCAAAAAACTGTCAAACAAGCCCTGGAACAATAAGAAGCATGGAGTGGTATCGCGAGGAACTAGACATAAGAAAGAGAGGGGAAAAGAGATGGCCAGGCCTCTGCCCTTGGGAGAAGTCCCGTTTCTGCTTGAGCTTCCGCCTGAATGGCAGGAACCGCTCAGCCCCTATCTGGCAGCCATTGTATTGAAAAAAGTTGAGGTCATTCCTAAGGAAGGTAAATGGGTTCTGCACTTGTTTACAACAAGCAAGCTGGATTCTTCGTTATTCGACCCTTTAACAGCTCTGTTGAAGGCTAGGGTGCCTGAAATTAAGGAAATCGCGCTTCATTTGGAATGCAATGTCCCGGTTTCTTCACTCACAGACATATGTTCAAGTCGCTGGGCTGAAATAATGGAAGATCTGGCAGGGCGTTTGCCTGCTGTGCAAGGCTGGCTGGGCCCTGATACACGGTACGAGGCTGAGGATGACCAGCTTCTTTTATACGTGCCTAATGCCTTGAGCATAGAGTATTTTCGGGCCAAGCACCAGGTTGTGGAAAACTATTTCCAGACTAAATTCCATTTAGGGGTTAGGGTAGCCTGTGAACTGGACGGAAAACCTTGCTTTGAAGAACACTTCCAGCAGGCAGAATTAGAGGAACAGGAGCACATTAAGCAACTTTTGTCAGTTCAGGCAACACCCGCCAAAAGTGCTCCGGCCAAAAAGACCTGCATACTTGGCCGGGAATTTAAGGGAGAACCCGTGCCCTTGCGGGAGATTCAGGATGAAGAACGTCAGGTTATCCTCAAAGGTGAAGTTTTTAACATAGAATACCGTACCTTAAAAAGCGGACGTCAGCTTGTGACCTTTGAGCTCAGTGACAGAACGGACTCCATCTCAGGTAAAATCTTTCTGCCTGAAGGTCAGACCAGTCTGGAGCTTAGTGACGGGGAATGGGTCATGGCGCGTGGACCGGTTCAGTATGACCGCTACAGCTCTGAGCTTACCTTGATGCCCAAAGACGTTATGCCTGCTCAACTGTCAATTCGTCTGGATAATGCGGTTGAAAAAAGAATAGAACTTCATTTGCATACCCGCATGTCGTCAATGGACGGAATTTCTGCAGCCTCTGACCTAATTAAAAGAGCGCAAGCATGGGGCCATGAAGCGATCGCTATTACTGACCACGGCGTGGTGCAGGCATTTCCGGAGGCAGTGGAGGCCGGACAGAAGCATGGAATCAAAGTCATCCTGGGAGTTGAAGGGTATTTGTTTGATGACTCCCTGGGGCCGCTTCCGGAAAAGGAACGCAAGAGCAGGCATATTGTCTTATTAGTCAAAGACAGCCAGGGGTTAAAAAACCTGTACAAGTTGATTACCCTTTCCCATCTCGAACATTTTTACCGCCGCCCCCGCCTGCCCAAATCCAAAGTGGCTGAGTTCAGGGAAGGGCTGCTTCTCGGTTCAGCTTGCGAAGCAGGAGAACTCATCCAGGCGATACTGCAGCAAGAACCCTGGCAGAAACTGAAAGAGATTGCGGATTTTTACGATTACTTGGAAATCCAGCCCCTTGGCAATAACGCCTTTATGCTAAAAAACGGGCAAGTGGCTAATCAAGAGGGCTTGCGCGAGCTTAACCGCACGGTGCTCCGCCTGGGACAGGAGCTGGGCAAGCCGGTTGTCGCGACCGGAGACGTCCATTTTCTGGACCCGGAAGATGAATACTACCGCCGCATTCTCATGGCGGGCAAAGGGTTCGAAGATGCGGACGAGCAAGCGCCCCTCTATTTTCATACTACCGATGAGATGCTGGAAGAGTTTGCGTATTTGGGAGAGGAAACGGCGGCGGAGGTTGTGGTGCGTGCTCCGCAAAGCATCGCAGCCCAGATCGAAGTCTTAAAGCCTTTCCCGGATGACCTTTTTTCTCCCAGTATCCCGGGAGCGGAAGAAAAGATTGAGAACATGTCCTGGGAGCGGGCGTATGAGCTTTACGGCAAGCCCTTGCCTGCGGTCGTGACGCAGCGCCTGGAAAAAGAGCTCAAATCCATTATCGGGCACGGTTTTTCTGTCCTTTATTTGATCGCCCATCTCTTAGTGAAGAAGTCTAATGACGACGGCTATCTGGTCGGTTCCCGGGGGTCTGTGGGCTCTTCCCTGGTTGCGACCATGACCGGGATTACCGAAGTTAATCCTCTGCCCCCGCATTACCGCTGCCCTAACCCGGATTGCCTGCATTCCGTCTTTGTGGAGGACGGGAGCGTGGGCTCCGGAGCAGACCTCCCTGATAAAGACTGCCCTCAGTGCGGGCAGAAAATGGCCAAAGACGGACACGATATTCCGTTTGAGACCTTCCTCGGTTTCAAAGGGGACAAGGTTCCGGATATTGACTTAAACTTCTCCGGGGATTACCAGCCCCGCGCCCATAAATATACGGAAGAACTGTTCGGCAAAGAGTATGTTTTCCGCGCCGGAACCATTGCCACGATTGCCGACAAAACCGCCTTTGGCTATGTTAAAAACTATCTCGAGGAACGCAAAGTCAAAGTCCGCTCCGCGGAGATGATGCGCCTGGTGCGGGGGTGCACCGGAGTCAAACGCACTACCGGCCAGCATCCGGGAGGGCTCATGGTCGTGCCCAAGGAGTTTGACGTCCACGACTTCACTCCCTTGCAGCGGCCGGCGGATGATCCGAAGTCAGAAACGATCACAACGCACTTTGACTACCATTCCATCTCCGGCCGCTTGGTCAAGCTAGATATTCTCGGGCATGACGATCCGACCGTCATTAAGATGCTGGAGGATTTGACCGGGGTCGACGCCAAGAAGATCCCTCTGGATGACCGCAAGACTATGTCCTTGTTCGCCAGCCCGGAGGCTCTTGGGGTGACGGAGGAAGAGATCCGCTCTAAAACCGGAACCTACGGGATTCCTGAATTCGGCACCAAGTTCGTGCGCCAGATGCTGGAAGATACGAAACCCAAAAGTTTCTCCGACTTAGTCAGGATTTCCGGGCTTTCGCACGGGACAGATGTCTGGCTGAGCAATGCCCAGGATCTGGTGCGCGCCGGCACCGCCACCATCTCCGAGATTATCGCCTGCCGCGATGACATCATGGTCTACCTGATTTATAAAGGGCTGGAGCCGGGCCGGGCTTTCAAGATCATGGAAGGGGTGCGCAAGGGCAAGGGGCTGAAGCCGGAAGACATCGAAGAGATGAAAGCCCATGACGTCCCGGACTGGTATGTTGAGTCCTGCCAAAAGATTAAATACATGTTCCCGAAAGCCCATGCCGTGGCCTATGTCACCATGGCCTTCCGCATTGCCTGGTTCAAACTTCATTATGCGGAAGCTTTTTATGCCACTTTCTTCACCGTGCGCGCCGATGAATTTGACTCCGACTTGATTACCCAGGGGCCGGAGGCCTGTCGCCAGAAAATTGAGGAGATCGAAGGCAAAGGGAATGAGGCCACGGCCAAGGAAAAGAACTTGGTCACGATCCTCGAACTGGCGGTCGAAATGTTTTGCCGGGGAATTAATTTGCGTAAAGTGGACTTGTGGGAATCTGACCCCACCCGCTTCCTCATCACTCCAAGCGGGCTCCTGCCTCCCTTTGCTTCCCTCCAAGGCTTAGGGGATACAGCCGCCAGGAGCCTGGCGGCACTTCGGGATGAGCATGGCATTCTCTCAGTTGAAGATTTGCGCACTCATCCCAAACTGACCAAGACCGTGGTGGAAATCTTGGAGAAGCACGGCTGCCTGCAGGGTCTGCCGGATAGTAATCAGATCAGTTTGTTTTAGGGGAATGGGCAATAGACGAAAGGACGCCGTTGACGAGTATAAAGGTCAACGGCGTTTCGTATGTGTCGAATTACATATGAATTAGTTAGCCCATTGAAAGAGAGATATTTTGACCTATGAAATTCTTTTAGGATTGGTCTTCGAAAAAAGTTAGTAGTTCAGTGTAACCTTTTAGCTGTCAGAATTGTCTTACTTATAGAAAGACAACAGGACGTTATTAATTGAGGAGCCTTGAAATCTGGAGCTGCATAATCAGAAATGTTTATTATAACGAAAGGAGTGCGCTTAGGGTTAAATTTAGCCTTTGGAAAGATAAGCTGTTTTAGAACCTTTAGGTCTTCTTTCAGGTAGGCAAACCAAGCATCGATATGCTGGGACATCATGATACCGTAATGCGTAGGTACCACATCTTAGTATATATCCTAAGTATTTAGATGGCTTCAGCCATTTGAATAAAGACGCCCTCAGATCATCAATACCTGCAAAGTACCATTTGATCTGAAGGCGTTGCCCCTACACAAAGTAGGTATTTTAATACTATACCTACTGGGGATATTTGTGAAGGGAGATTTTTAAATAAGGAGGTTAAATTTTCAAAATCATTATCCCTAAATTGAACACTCTCTGTTAAAAACTATGACCCAGAATTAAACGGATTTTCCAAGTTGCTTTAGGTTTTTAACACCAATCTACCGTATCAGGGCATAGCAAAGCTAACCCATTAAAGGGCTCTTCTTAAAACGACTAGAATCAGGACTTAGGCAGCCATCAGGTTCAAGTATTGATCGATCTCCGATAAAACCTCTTTCTCGAAATGCTTGTACCAAGCATCAACGTGTTGGAGAGCAGCAATTACAAAGGTGCGGAAATACCAATGTTTCGTACTGCGGACCTTAGCCTCTTCAAGGTGGTAATCACACTTCTTGCGTTTATTAGAACGCTCCGAGGATGAACGTTTCTTGTACTTCTTCCTCCAGATAGCTGAGTCACGTGGCGGAGCCCTAAAAAGTCTTAGGTTTTCCTCAAACGTCGTATAGACAACACGGCCATACGGTGAAGAAGAACATGGTTTAGGATTTAGACACCTGGCTGCTTTCCCGACTGCTACCGGACAACGCCATTTGGTTCTTCTGCGTTTAAGGTTTGGTCCATTGTAGGCCATCGGGAATCCGCATTTGCAGATAGGTACTCCTGACGGTGTAAGATTAAACTTCTCGTGCTCAGGGTCAGACACCCTACGGGGATTAGCAGCAATGATAGGGGTGATGTCCCACGAATCCAGTAAACAGTAAATGGGATAGGCATCATGGGCAGAATCCAGGCTTAGCTCAGCGAAGGAGAACTCCGGATACAACTTGCGCGCTTTGTCTAAGGCAGACACACACAGAATACTATCATGACGCTTAGCCGAGGCCAGCATAAAGTAGATGGGCAAGTCATAAGGGCTGTCCGAAGCGACAAACTCATAGAGAGAACGACCCCAAAAATACTCTTCTCGATAGCTATCCCAACCCCAGGAAGCGTCTGGATCAGAAAAGGATCTTGGGCAGTCGCAGTTAAAAATACCTTGTTCCTGGCAAGAGCAGGTTTTGCGACCAAATCGGTTTGACCCACTCCTGACGGTGGTACCGTCACCGGCAAGAGAAAGATTCGCTCGATCCCCTAAGAGACCGAAATGAGCCGAAGGCAGGACGAAGCAATCCTTAAAGAGGCTCATCACAACATCATAGGGAGCAGATGGTGCCGGAGAGTCTTGGTACTTGGCAACCCGGTTCACCAAGCGCTCAACGCTACCTGGGTGTTTGGGAGTTTCCATTTTCTCATTTCTTTTACCCTTTTGGCGTGGTTTGGGGTTAGGAGATTTAAGGCGAGGCTTGGTATGTCCCTGTGCTAACCAAATGCGGTCAATAAACTCGTAGTACGTGCCAACGCCGGGAGTGTCATTGGGCTCAAATCCGCAGAGAACAGCAAGCACCGGCTGGGATTTCAAGGCTTTTACCCATTTAGTAATACTCACAGAGCCTTCTAAGCCCATCACAAAGAAGGAGCGCAGCATAGCCAGAGGGTCACGCGGAACTTTACCGCGCTTAGAGAAAGCATAACAGGACTCAAGAATAGGAATTGCTTTTGACAAATCTGCAAGCCACACTTTAACAATGGTCCCCTGATAGTTCCTTAGAATCCGTTTCTTTTTTAGTGAGCCTGACCACTTGGAAAGATGAGAAATGAGAGACTGACGGAATTGATCATGAGATTTCCACTCGATAACCAGAAGGAATCACCCCTTTAACCGTAGTAGGCAGTAAACAATGCCTCCAGCGCGATTTTTGGGGTAATTTCTAAAAGTCAAGGAGTTTTAGGTCGAATGGTGAACTTTATTTTTCGACACGAGTTTTGAATCTACCGATAGAGATTTGAGGGTAATAACTATTAAAAATCACATTAAAAATTGCTTTTGCTGGAGGAACCAATTTTGGCGAATCCCGCAAGGCAATAAAATAGCCCTCGGAAGATTATCCGAGAGCGTACTAAATTAAGAAGGGAGGCTGAAACTATTTGATTTGGAAGGAGTTACTATAATTAGTCAATTAGACTGGGGATGATATCGCTGTGGAGATGTTCTTTGCAAGGAATGAAGATTATTTGCAAGCGATTGAAGTTAATGACGTTTATTTTTTTACCATGGAAAATGGTAAAGTTATTGCAGTTTTAAAAAACAGGCGATTGCAATTATCTACCTCCTTATTTATGGTCAACGAATTACTGGGGAAAAGAGAAACATTTTTTAGATGCCACAAGAGCTATATTGTAAACCTGAGTAAGATTGAAAAAATCAGCCGATACAATAACAAGACCTATAACATTAAATTTAAAGAAATTAAGGAACAAGCCTATATTACCGAAGCTAATTTGAGAATTCTTAAGGAGAGATTTATTTCCTTATAAAATTTCCAGCAGATATAAGCATCATAGTAAAAGGAAAAACAATTTGGTATAATTAATGAAAGAACGAATTCTTAGCCCTATATGAAATCTCATAATAAATAGGGGATGATGATTAAATGAAAAGAAGAATACTTGTTTCACTCTTGCTATATAACATTTTTTTAATTCTAGTTTTGCATTTCTTTATAGATGTATCGTATTCTACATCTGCCATTATTGGATTTACAACCAGCTTAGTTATGCTGCTCTTTAAAATTAGAGAATATAGAAAGTTTAATAAGAAATAGTTGGGGTAAGTAAAATAGCTTTCCGTGAACGTTGTTCATAGAAAGCTATTTTATGGTATTAGAAGTCATATAAAGGATAAAAGGAAAGAACTATTCGAAGTAAATAAAATTGAATTTTAGAACCAAGGCGTTAGGATAGTGCCGTACTGTGATGTCACAGTAACTTGTCCACCAGTCCAATCAGAATTTTTGGACGTTCTTTGGGTTTTTTGAATTTCATATTGGGGATAAATATTCCCATTTGAATCGTATGACGGAGGCCCAACTTCTCTCCATTGATAACTGTGGTAATAATAGACTCGTTCCGTATCGTACTCAACGAAATAGTATGATCCCCAAGCCACAGCCGCAGTTGCAGCAATGGAGTATGCGTTAGAGCAGGTACCCGTTAAGAAGCCCCCTAAAGCTGTTGAAAATGCCGTCCTGGTTGCTTTTTGGAATATATTATTAGTTGCTACATTGTACTGTGACATGGGTACCCAATCGGTCGGATATGACGTTGCTGCAGCATTTATCAGGGTTGTCTCACCCGATGCAGTTTTTACTTCCTTCATCAGGGTTGTCTCACCCGATGCAGTTTTTACTTCCACCAAATTCGGCTCTACCATATCTGTTTGTGCTAGTGTTGAAGAAGTTTCAGGTGTTGTCGGTGTTGCTGTGGCAGCAGACACAGGCGATAAAGTGCTGAAAAAAAGCATAAACGCCAAAAGAAATACAGAGATCTTTTTCATACTTTTCCCTCTCTTCCTTAAACTTAACATCTTGATTCAATCCTCCTTTCCTATTTCAGTTCCTATGAATAGAATAAACCCTGTAAAATATTTTTGTTAAATTTTAGGTTGAGAGGGAATCAAGTTACGTCAATCCTTCCGAATAGCGAGATAAAACTGATTAAAAGTAGATATAAGTTTATATAAAGCAGTTTTACTTATAAAAAAGCCCCCCGTTTTCTCATAATTTATTCTCAAAAAGTTTGAGAATCATTCTTGTAAAGTTTGAGAATATCTATTTATTCTCAGAAAGTTTTGAGAACATCTAAGGGGTAAGTGAAACCGTGGAATTAGCTGATAGTAAGACTTCTGTGGAATTTATTTCCTCAGCTAAGTATCAAACTTTATGAGTCAGAACCTATGCACTTAATGGCAGTAAATGGTTAACAGAATAATCCTTACCCCAAAACATTCGAATTTTATCTGGCCAAAATGAGTCAAAAAGCCTTGCAAATCTACCGGGAATAGCCCCCGGGTATTTTTATGTTCCTTGTTCAAGATCTTCTTTTAAATGGGCTAATTTGCATCTTCCCTAGCTTCCCGTAATTTCTCCTCAAAAACTCTTCTAAACCAAGCAGTTCTGTTTCTGGTCGGCGGATACTCATAGAATTTATCATTGACTTTGCAGATCGCTTCAATCATCTCAGTTTGATCATAACCCTGATCCCCGGCCAGTTCCAAGGCCAGAGGCAGTAAATCGTAGAAACCGGTGGTAATGAAGAATTCTTCTAATTTCGTTTTATCCGGCCAACCAATATTTAAGGACACAGATATGTCGGTGATGTCCTCACAGTAGATTGGGGCGGCGCTCCGGCTCGAGACACATTAGACCACGCAATGTTTGTCACGGGTGTAACCGGAACCGCTGGGTCACGTACCAAAGACGACGTAAAGATTGCAGCCCATACAAACGCTACCAACAGCGCATATGAAGTTCTTTCCTCGTATACTTCACAGTCAATAGGATCTTTTAGTATAGATACTGTTATGAGCGGATACTATTCTGTTCCTCAACCGTAAGCATATTAATTGTGGGGAGAGGCTTAAGTCTTCTCCCCTCTTTAATAATAAGATGACCTTCATGAAAGGAAGTCTGTGATGAAAACACGAGGTTTTCTTTTTATTCTTTTTTCTCTGCTGCTCTTATTAAACGGATGTTCAACCTCGAGTAGCCAGAATCCCGTTGTTGCTCAAATGGCAATGGAAACCATTCATTATGAAGGGCCATATAAATTTTCTATTGTGCAAATGAAGGGTTCTTCTACAAAATATTGATGAAAAACCCTCATATTCCGGGACCTTTGATTTGGTTGTTCAGAACGGCAAAGGTGCCGAAACCAGCCGCAAGTCCCTTAACCAGTACTTCGGGAATATGGAACTGACTATTGACGGTCCGGTTAAGCTAACCGTTCACGATTACAACGCTGATAATTTGCTCGATATCCCCATTGGCTTTTCCGCCGGTGATAGCAGTGAATATAAATATGTTATCTTCAGTGTCGGTAAAGATGGCCAGATTTTTTCATTGCCGGTAAAAGGTTATAAGGAAAATAGTTTTGTTTATACCGCCCCCGGCAGCTGTTCGATTGAGTTTACTCACACTATTGGCACTGGAGAAGGGAAGAGTTTCGGTATATTAATTGGCGTAGAAAAGCAGGGCGGCGGTTTTGAACCTGCCAAGTATACCTGGGACGGAAAGCAATTTGAGTTTGAAAAAGAAAATCCTTTCGTTATTTCACGGGTAAAATTGAGTCAAAATAGGCAAAGAATTTTTATCAAAATCATACAGACTGAATACAAAAAACCTCTTACACCTGGTGAGCCGGGCTTTAGTATTGATGAAAGCATGTACAGGGGCCGTTTTGACCTCCTCAGCCAAAATAGCGCCGGCAAGGTTATCAGCCGAATACCGCTCAACACATACTTCGGCAATGACGATCTGGGCTTTGGAGGAAGTTTCCCTCTTCTGTTCGAGGATTATAATAAAGACGGCAATTATGATTTTGCGATTGGCCGGCCGGTCAAAAACAGCCCGGAGTTTCAATATGTTTTATTCAGTATTAATCCGGAGGGAACAGTTTATAATCTGCCGGTTGTTGGCTATAAGGAAGATGGCTTTGTTTACAGCGCGGAGGCACAAGCAAGATTTCCTTTACTGAAAGATGGAGAAACCGGTTTCGAAGTCACTCTCAGCAATATGACCGCTAGTGGTTTTACCCAAGGAAAATATGTATGGAACGGCACTCAATTTGTTTTTACTGACTCCGACTGAGCCTAGACCGCAGTTGATTACTCTTATCTTACAATCCCAAAGTAACTAAGAGTTCCCTCTATCCTGCAAAAATATTTTCAATTATGTGTAACTTTTCGGGCTTCTAAATCGTCTTACTAATGAAGGATTGAAAATGAGCACTTTTATGTGCAGTAGATTCTGAGAAAGGGGGTGTGTGGACATTGCCGCCTCTTGACCAGGACCCTCATCCGCTCGAAATATTTCGAATCTTGTTTGAACAATCTTACAGTAAGCTCTTTCGAATTGCCTATGCCATAACGGAAGACAGAGACCAGAGTAAGGATGCCATCCAACAAGCTTTCCTGAATGCTTATAGCAAGATTGACCAGCTCAAGGATAAGACCAAATATGTCACCTGGATTACCAGTATTACAGTGCATGAAGCCCATAATATCATACGAGCGAATAAGATTCGCAAAGTGATCCCATTTTCGGAAGTGTCTCATAGACATGGCCATTCTTTTGAAAATCAATTCTTACTTAGGGATGAAGTCACAAGAGTTCTTAATCAATTGTCTCAAAACGATTTGGAAATTTTGACACTTAGATATTTTTCGGAGCTGACCCTAGAGGAAATTTCCCAGACCTTAAATATAACTAAAGGAACAGCTAAAACTCGTCTACATAGAGCGCGAACTAATTTCAGAGAAATCTTTTTACGGGATAATCCGGAGGAAGTGTTAGGAGGATAAGCAATGAGTCTAACAGATGAAGAACTTGACCGAAAAATAAAGGAAACGATAACCCGTGAATTGGAGCAAATACCTGTTCCTCCGTTTGAGGAGCAATGGGAAAAGGTTAAAGCTTACCTTGTGCAAAGGCAACAGAAAAAACAACGGTTGATCCGTAGAGCTATAGCGGGATCTGTGGCCGCCGTGGTGATTATAACAAGCTCCTTGACCATCTTTAAGCCGGTACAAGCTTTAGCTTTTGGGGAAAAAGTTGTTCAAATCTTTAGCCAGATGGTCGGCAAAACGACTAAAAACGTGACGTTAACTATTAGCAATGAAGTTCCTAATATAGAAGCTCCAACTGTCAACAACTTAGGAGGAACTGTTGAGCAGGAAACAACTCTAGTGGAAGCTCAGAAAGCCGTTGATTTCAAAATCGTAGAACCTAAATATTTACCACCAGGAACCACTAGGCAAAAACTTGTACTTAGTAAACTAGGGGCAAACATTATCAAAATTCGGATGGAGTATCTTTCTCAGGGTCATTTGATGATGTTTACTCAGCAGAAAGTTAAAGGCAATGTTTCTCAGGGTTATATGTATGATACGGATGATACGGAAGCTAAGAATTTGGAAATCAACAGTCATCCGGCTACCCTGTTAACTCGCAAAGATGCAATAACCCTATTAACGTGGTACGATCGGGGACTCTTGTTTGAGCTAAAAGGACAATTATCGGAAGAAGATCTTGTAAAAATTGGTGAATCGATAATGTAGGTAAATAATTTTGGGAGGAAAGAATATGAAGAAGCTATTATTACTATTTATGGTCCTTGTAATCCTATTCACACCTGTAGTAGCGTTGGGTGAATCAAAAAGCGTTTACAGTGGTTCAATAGTACAACCTTTATCTTATCAAAATCTGGCGGGAGGCTATTCTCAATTAATTGATAATGGAGACGGAACCATTACTATCTCGGGGTATACCTCTACTTATAACTCAGTTTCTGAGATTGGTTTAACCTTAAAACTTCAATATTACGCCAATGGGAATTGGTATACACTTCAAACCTTTAGTTACTCGGATAAAAATACGTCTTATGTATCAGGAGGACAGCATCTCTCTGTTTCACGCGGATACACGTATAGGGTGGCTGCGGAGCATACTGCCCTTAGCTACAGTAATACTTACGAATCAGGTTATTCCTATACCAACGCAGTTTATATTCCTTAAGAGCGACAGGGGCTTATCTCATATAATGGGAGAAGCCCTTTGATTTTAGTCTGGAGTTACAAATGCACTAATTTTATGATATTTTAAGGAAAACAAATGAAATGGATATTGCACCCAAAAGGAGGGCCAAGATGAGACGGGTTATCCCGGCCTTAGCTATCATCATAGCCGTGATGCTGATTACAAGCTCACTGCTTCCAACCGAATCAATAATTAGGGCTGATTCCATGTCCATTAATCCTCCGGCCGGGCCCGTAACCCTGGAAGAGAGATTAATGGCTAGCGTGAAGAAAGATAAAATTTGTGGGATGTACAATAACCATAGGATTCTTGGGCCGATTAAAGCAGTTTGGAATTACAAGGCTTTTGTGCTTGCATATGATGGCAGGTCAGGTGAACATTATGTCAATTACGTGCTCTTTACCGATAAAGATGGCGAGATAACATTATTTGGTGGGGGCGGCGGAGCTGCTAATGATAGAGGAGTTCCGGTATCCTTTAGCGGAGGCGGGGGGGAATCCACTACTCTAGGCTCGTATTGGGTGACGTATGGAGAAGTCTTTGATCCGAGGGTGGCCAAAGTTGAAGTGTTCTATCCAGATGGGGAATCTGTGGTTGAAGAAGTAACGAACGGAGGATACTTGACCGTAAAATACGGAGTTCGTGGGGCCACGGGACTGAGAGTTTATAATGATAAATCAGAGGTAATGTTCAAAATACTTCCTGAAACCTTTGCTCACTCCGCCGGTAAGTTAAGATTTACAGAGTTATACCCAAGTTCATTAGCGGAAATATCCAGGCTTTATATACTTGACGGCCGAACTGGCCACAATTTTACCACTGAAGATGAACAAAGGATCGACCGGTTCTTGCAGCTAATGAACTCCCTGACCTTTAAGAAGAAATTGAATCAGACTCCACGCACGGGTTATCTTTATTTTGTTGATCTCTTTCAGGGAGATACAAAGGTCTTACGGATTACATTTGCTGGAGATGTTCAGATCGATGGGACCTATTATAGCGTTGACAGGGATATCGGAGAGGACTTAGACAGCTTTTATGAAGCCCTTAGATAGGAGTATAGCCGGGGAAGGGGCAAAGCCTATGGAAGAGAAGCTAATACCCGCTATCTTGACAGTCTTTGGGGTTCTACTGCTCATTTGGCTTATTCCGCAACTTGTTAAAGTTTGGCGAATTTCTCATGACAAGAGTCTTGAACCAGCCGAGATGCATATTATACCGAGATTATAAGCGAAGAATGTTCCTGGGTGGAGGTGGGAAGATGAAGAAAAGCTTTTTGTTCTTGGTCCTTTTCTCTTTATTGTCATTGGTTTCGGGTTGTGGCAGCAGCGTTGGTGTTGATAAGGATACACTCCCCCAAGATAAGCTGATACAATCTAATGAATCAGTGTTTGCCGAACCCCCTAAAATAACGGTTGCAACTCATCACGAGGAAGAATTAAGTGAACCACAAGATGTCATAGGGAACATTCTCAAACTGGCCGGGAATGGTTTTTCTTTTGACCTGGTGTTCGCAACCGAGATGGACAAAGACAGCGTGCTCAAGGGAGTCAGACTTGAAGGCTACCAGGGGAGCAAAGCGGAGATCGCTACCTTTGACGGTAAAATATTTCACTGTAATTATCCCGACCCGGAATGGGACAAACCTTACATATTTTACGTAGAGAAAGAAATTAAGGATGCACAGGGTCGAACACTGCTTGAAGAGACCCGACTCGAGGTGACTATAACCAAAGATACATTTGCTAATTTCACTTTGTTCGGGGAAGATGGCACCTATGAAAATCTTCGCACTTCCATCGCGAATGCTGCCCTGGCTTCCGGATTAGCTCTTACTGATGCGCCTAAAGTTGTTGTCGCCCAATTTTCCAAAGAGGTTAATTCTAAAAGCGTAGAGAACTCTATTGCTAAGGGATTTGAGGGACGAAAGGTGAACTACCGGCTGGAGTGGCTCGACCAGCAAAAGTTAAGGATGGAGCTAAACGGGTTTGAGAATTCCGAGAAGCCCTATAAGATATCCCTGGACGATGCGGTGGATACAAATGGTTTTAAGATTTATGGCAATCTCTATTTCACAACGGGCAAACCTTGCGAGATCGGTTATGTTGAGGTAGCTTCAAAAAATCACAGCGTTGTAAATAAGTTCAGGGATATGCGGTATGAAATCTGGCACAGCCCTTATGTCGGTGACTATGTTATCGTAGATTATCCAGCTCCCAAAGTCTTTGACCTTAAGTCCAAGCAATTTGGGGACGAATTTGCAAGGATGGACTATGTGATGTTTGGGCGCAATCTGGGGATGAAAGCTGTCTGGTTTAACCAAGACAGTGTGCTTTTTTATGACCATGAACAAGGGAAAATAAGGCGGCACACCTTTAAGGATAAGCGTGTCCAAGATCTGTTCAAACTTCCGGGGGCGTCTCAAAACAGTGAAAAGCCGATAGAGATGGTTTTATCTCCCGACCGCCAAAAATTAGCGCTTGTAGACATCGCTGGGGGCGGGGTTGAGAGCAAATTCGACATTTCTGTCTTTTCTCTGTCCGGGAAGCTTCTATTTCAGAGTGAAAAATTCCCTATTCCCAGAATGGTGCAAAATCTGGTAGCCTTTAACTTGGCTTGGTTGGACGATCGTAATCTTGTTCTGGAGAACGAGCGCCAAGATATCGTAAGAATCGATATTCAGACCGGAAAGAAGCAGCTATTAGTGTCGAACGCGATTGAGCCAGTCGTTGATCCCCTAAGCGGTAATCTCATGGTGACAAGAACTAAAGAGCGTGATGATAGAGGCTATTACGAGGACAGAACTTATCTTGTGATTAAGGATGGTGTGGAGACCGAAATAGGCAGGGGCTCTGCAAATGAGTTTACAAACGCTTATTTTTTAGATAAAGATAAGTTAGTATTCAACCGCAAAGGGGATATTGTTCTCTTCGACCTCAGCAGCAAAAACGAGGAAATACTTGGACAAGGGGAAATCTTCGGGGTTTCCGAGGATAGAACCCGGGTGTATTACCTTACGAATTATCAGAAACTATTGTATTTTGATTAGGTCTAGCCTTAAAACCAGTATTAAGAAAATAAAATCCTAATAAAGCTTGTGAGCCACATGGGTCATTAAAACATGTCTACGGTAGAGTGGGGTGGGAGAATGACAAAGAAAACAGTAGTAGCCGCTTTTATGGCCCTTGTGCTTATGTGGGCAGGCAACCTAATCTATTTTCAAAAGCAGCAGCTTCCCCAACCGCTGTTCCTTAAGCATTATTATGACCTTAATGCCGGGGGCGATTCCCTGCTTGAGCTGCAGTTATATTATCTTGTAAATAAAAGCAGGGATTTAGAATTAACCGGCTTGGAGATTCCGGGAAAAGACATTCGCCTCCAAGTGGACAAAGGCGCAGCGTCTACATTCACTCATTATTACCTGAATAGCGCAATCATCAGGATCAATGGGCGGGAATTGGCAAAACTGCTCAGTTCAGGGGATGCGGCAATCACGAATCTGGTGGCGTCTTTCAGTGATGGGAGCAGGCAGGAAGTCAAGATTGGGGAAATTCATCTTGCCGGTGATAGGATTGCGGCGAACTCCCCTCTTCAAGTTCGAGCGAATGGTAGCTCCAACCAAAACAAAGGGTTTGCTCTCTTTTATGCAGATGCGCTGCTTGTGGTGAAAAGACTTGATTATCGCTTCCAAGATAGATTGGGCGATACGCTTAGGGTGTATTTAGATCGATCGGAAGCCCAGATGACCGAGCTAGGTCGTCTTAATGACTCAAAAACACATAGTGACGCACAAGCTCAGCAGGATGCGCTTGATAGTCTCAGTACGCCGGCTGGGCAGGAAGTAACTAAAGAAACGTTTCCTTTCACGGCGCAGGCTGGGGAAGCTTTCAGACTTTCGTATGCCTTTGCTTTCGATAACTCTAACCAGTCGATGGCTAATGATTACTATAGAATTGAAGGCAAAATAACCGGTGAATCAGATGGACAGTCCTTCGCACAGCGTTATTTCATCCACTATGATCCGTATTTCAACGAGGCGGCTATCAGAAAGATGATCCGGGAAAGAAGGGAAAAGTGATGGAGAGTGTAAAGAGCAATACAGAACCGGCCTATAACCGTCTCTTCTCGGGGCTTCTCTTAGTCTTATTCGATTTTCGCATCGCTTCCTTTGATCTCTTGCCTGACTTTGTTGGGTATTATTTTCATTATTGCCCCGGTCAATGACGCGGAAAAGGCAGAGCCTGAGAATCCTGCCGAAGTAAAACTACCAGGGGCTTATCTAAATATAAGGGGGAAGCCCTATTTTTTTTTAGCTTTTGTTTGATATTGTTTAAGTTACGGCAGGGAAATCCATGGAAACAGAGAAGATATTTAGTGAAAAGGGATAAACTAATTGTGGAAACCAGGGCAGAGGTTGTGATGTGATGGAGAAAACGTTTTTTCTTGATCAGGACGAAGCATACCTCTTTAATCGTGGAGAGCTGTACCACAGCTACCTCAAATTGGGCGCCCATATTATAGAATATAATGGTGTATGGGGAACGCATTTTGCAGTTTGGGTTCCTGATGCGGCAAGTGTGTGCCTGGTTGGTTCCTTTAATCATTGGTGTTCTACGAATTATTCAATGGCTGAAATCGGGAGCAGCGGGGTCTGGGTCATCTTTGTGCCCCAGGATCTACGGGGACAGCTCTATAAATATGAAATACACACCAAGGACGGGCAGGTATTTTTAAAATCTGATCCCTATGCTTTCTTTTCCGAATTCAGACCGGGAACAGCCTCGATCGTCTATGCCCTGGAGGGTTTTAACTGGGAGGATCAAGCGTGGCTGAGGCAAAGACAAGGAGTTAAGGCCCAGGAGATCCCTCTCCTGATTTATGAGGTTCATGTGGGCTCATGGCGCCGGAACAAGGATGGAAGCTATTTTAATTGGCGTACGCTGGCGGAAGAGCTGCTGGAGTATGTGCTGGAAATGGGCTACACCCATATTGAACTGCTGCCGATTATGGAACATCCTTTCGACGGTTCATGGGGATATCAAGTGACCGGTTATTACTCAGTAACCAGCAGATACGGCACACCGCATGATTTTATGTATTTTGTGAACCAATGTCATCGCGCCGGGATCGGGGTCATTCTTGACTGGGTACCGGGCCATTTTTGCAAAGATGCGCATGGTTTGGGCAAATTTAACGGAACGGCGGTTTATGAAGACACTGAAAACGAATCGTGGGGAACGTATAACTTTGATTTTGCCAAAACGGAGGTCTGGAGTTATCTCATTGCTAACGCCGTGTTTTGGTTGGACCGCTTCCATGTTGACGGGTTACGCGTGGACGGCGTGAGCAGTATGCTCTACTTAGATTACGGGAAAAATGACCTGTCGTGGAAACGCAACCGCTATGGCGGAAAAGAAAACCTGCAGGCCATCGTTTTTATGCGAAGACTGAATAAAGTGGTTTTTCACTATTTTCCGGAGATTCTCATGATTGCGGAGGAATCGACCGACTGGCCACTGGTGACCTATCCCACGTATGTGGAAGGGCTTGGCTATAATTTTAAATGGAATATGGGTTGGATGAACGATACCTTGCGTTATATGAGTCTCGACTTTTTCCGGCGCCGAGAGAACCATCGCTTGTTGACCTTCTCCCTGACCTATGCCTTTTCTGAAAACTTTATTCTTCCATTGTCTCATGACGAAGTGGTGCATGGCAAAAAGTCCTTGTTGGACAGAATGCCTGGGGACTACCGTCAAAAATTTGCGGGGCTGAGATGTTTATACGGGTACTTAATCGCTCATCTCGGTAAAAAATTGCTGTTTATGGGTGGTGAATTGGCTCAGTTTATCGAGTGGCGTGACCATGCCGAACTGGATTGGTTTTTATTGGAGTATGAGATGCACCAAAAGTTTCAGAAATTCGTCAGGGATTTAAATAAACTTTATCAGCAGGAAAGGGCTCTGTGGGAAAACGAACAGGATTGGTCCGGCTTTGAATGGATCGATGCTGATAACGATCAGCAGAGCATTTTAATTTTTTGTCGTAAAGCACGAAAAGCTAACGATTTCCTCATTATATTAATTAATTTTAATACCTATAGTTATAAGAACTTCCGCCTGGGGGTTCCACGCCAGGGGAGCTATCGGGAAATATTTAATTCGGATCAAGCGCTTTATGGGGGGGAGGATCTGGTCAACCGCTCATTGCTTTGGGCTGAAACGGTTTCATGGCATAATCAGCCGTTTTCTGTAAGCATCAACGTCGCTCCTTTGGCAACAATTATCTTAAAGCCAACCTTAACTGGGGGGGATAAACGGCATGTTTCCGGATAAAGAAAGCTTTAAGCAGGCCTATCTCGTAAAGTTGATGGAGGGGGATGTGAGCACTCCCGAGGACGCGACCCATTGGGATAAATTCAATGCCTTGGTCGGCTTGCTCAAAGAGAAGATGAGTTTTTACCGGGCCGTCAACAAGAATTCCATATCTCAGGGCAAGCGCGTTTTCTATTTCTCGATGGAGTTTCTGATTGGCAAATTGCTCTTGAATTACTTGATCAATTTCCAAATAGAGCCTCTCGTGCGCGAGGGTTTGGCCGAGTTGAATATTGATCTTGATGATTTATTGGAGCAAGAAGTGGACCCCGGCTTGGGCAATGGAGGTTTGGGCAGATTGGCGGCGTGTTTTCTCGACTCCATGGCTTTCTTGGGCATTGAGGGGCACGGAAACGGGATTCGCTATCAATATGGTTTATTTGAACAAAAAATTGTGGCGGGCAATCAGGTGGAGGTTGCGGACGACTGGCTCAAAAACGGGTATCCTTGGGAAGTGCGCAAACCGGAGAAGGCCGTCGTTGTCAAGTTCAAAGGGAATGTGCGCATGGAGCTCCAAGAGGGGCGGATGGTGTTTCATCATGAGAACTATGAGCCGGTATTGGCGGTTCCGTACGATGTTCCGATTATGAGCTATGATAATCCGGCCTACATTAATAACTTGAGGTTATGGAGCGCAGAGGCGATGCGTGAAGAACTGGATTTGGCTTCTTTCAATCGCGGAGAGTTTAACCAGGCCACCAGCTACAAATCGGAGGTTGAGGCGATTTCCTATATCCTGTATCCGGACGATAGCAGCCGCGCCGGCAGGGAGTTAAGGCTGAAACAGGAGTATTTCATGGTGGCCGCCGGGTTGGGGTCGATCGTGCGCAGTTATAAAAAAGGAAACCGTTCAAATTCCTTGCACGAATTCTCACGCCGGGTGGCGGTGCACATTAATGATACTCACCCTGTATTGTGTATTCCTGAGCTCATGCGCATCTTGATCGATGAAGAAGGGATGGGGTGGGATGAGGCGTGGAATATCACGGTTAATACCATGTCGTTTACCAATCACACCATTATGCCGGAAGCCATGGAAAAATGGCCGATTGACATGATGCAAAGCCTTTTGCCCCGCATCTATATGATCATTGAGGAGATTGACCGCCGGTTTAAGGAGGATTTAGCACGGAAATTCACAGAGGATGAGGAATTGATCCGGAAAACTCAAATATGCAAGGACGGCTATGTCTGGATGGCGAATTTGGCAGTGATCGGAAGCTCATCCGTGAATGGCGTTGCGCAACTGCACACCGAAATTCTCAAGGAAGAGGTCTTTAAGGAGTACTACCGGATTTTTGGTTATAAATTCAACAATAAGACCAATGGTATTAACCACAGGCGCTTCCTGCTCGCTGCCAATCCGCGCTTGGCAGGCTTGATCACGGAAGCCATCGGTCCGACTTGGAAGGAAGATGCCGGGGAACTCAGCCAACTTCATCGGTTTACGACGGATTACGGCTTTTTGGAACAGCTGGCGCAGGTGAAGTACGAAAACAAATGCCGTTTGGCCGCAAGGGTCAAGGCCCGACAGGGAATTGACCTAGATCCGATGTCGATTTTTGACGTCCAAGTCAAGCGCATTCATGCCTATAAAAGGCAACTGCTCAATGTGCTGAAGATCATGCATTTATACAACAGGGCACTCAACGACCCGGATTCAGTGGCTGGTTCACACACATTTATCTTCGGTGGCAAAGCGGCACCGGGGTATCATTATGCGAAAACGGTGGTTAAACTGATTCATGCGCTGAGCCGGAAAATAGAGCATGAGCCCAAAGTTAAACAAAAATTAAAGGTTGTCTTTATCGAAAATTTCAATGTGTCACAGGGAGAATTGATTTACCCAGCGGCCGATATCAGTGAACAGATATCGACAGCGAGTAAAGAGGCCTCCGGAACCGGGAACATGAAATTCATGATGAACGGGGCCATTACCCTGGGAACCCTGGACGGAGCCAATGTCGAAATAAAGGAGGCGGTGGGCGAGGACAACATCTTTATCTTCGGACTAACGGCTGAGCAGGTGTTGAATTATACCCGTTATGGCGGGTATAAGCCCTGGGACGAATACCGCGCAGACGCAGATATCAGAACATGTGTCGATCACTTAATTGGCGGATTTTTCCCCGAGCTGAGTGAGGAATTCAGGGTTTTGTACGATTCGCTCATGATTTATAATGATGAGTTCTTTGTCTTAAAAGATTTTCGTTCTTACGTTGAGAGCTATGAGAAACTCCAAAGGGTGTATGCGGATCAGGAAGCTTGGAACCGCATGTCCTTGGTCAATATTGCCGAGTCCGGGATCTTTTCCAGCGACCGAACCATCAGGGAATATGCCGATCGGATCTGGAAAATCAAATACCGTACGGTTAATAATATCGCATCCAGTCGCTGCTCGAAAGGCATGTTTGATACCCGAATACTTAATGAGAGAGAAAGGGGAAAGGGGCAATATGTATGAACAAGCAGGAATGCGTGGGGATGCTGCTGGCCGGTGGACAAGGAAGCAGATTGGGTGGGCTGACCCGGAATCGCGCTAAACCGGCTGTTTCGTTCTGTGGCAAATATCGGATTATTGATTTTACCCTGAGTAACTGCATGAATTCCGGCATTAACACCGTGGGTGTTCTGATTCAATATAAGCCGTTGTTGCTCAATTCCTATATTGGCCTGGGCTCAGCCTGGGATTTAGATCATCCTTTGGGCGGAGTTCACATTCTTCCGCCTTTTCTGGGGGAAACGGAGGGCAGTTGGTATCACGGAACTGCGAATGCCGCATACCAGAATATGGAGTTTATTGATTTTTATGACCCGGACTATGTGATTATTCTTTCCGGGGATCATGTTTATAAAATGGATTATACCCTCATGTTAAGATTCCACCAAGAGAAAAATGCAGAGGCAACCCTTGCAACGATTGAAGTTCCGTGGGAGGAAGCTTCGCGCTTCGGAACCCTTACCCTTGATGAAGAGGCGCGGGTGACCGAGTTTAAAGAAAAACCGGCTCACCCGGATAGCAACCTTGCTTCCATGGGCGTCTATCTTTTTAACTGGTCAACCCTTAAAGAGGCCTTATTTGCCGATGAAGAAGACTACCAGTCCGGGCATGACTTTGGCAAAAATATTATCCCGATGTTGCTCAAACAGGGAAAACGGCTGTATGCGTACCGGTTCCAAGGATACTGGCGGGATGTCGGCACGATTGAAAGCTATTATCATGCCAATATGGAGTGTTTAAGTGAGGGGCACTTCCTTAATATTTTTGATCCGAAGTTTCGGGTTTTTTCAAATGACGAGAGCTCACCTCCGCACTTTATCGGTTCTAGTGCTGAAATAAAGAACAGCCTTGTGTGCAACGGGAGTGTGGTTTACGGGCGAGTGTTTAATTCGATTCTGGCACCCGGGGTTTATGTCGGGGAAGGGGCACAGATTAGGGATTCCATTATATTGCCTTATGTTAAAGTTCACAAAGAAGCGGTGATCCGCAAGGCGATCGTCGGAGAAAAGGCGGAAATTATGCGTCACTGTGTGGTTGGGGTTGAGGGAAGCGTTGTCCCGGAGCAAGCGGGGATTACGGTCATTGAGGATGCTCATTTCTTAGCGGAGGGTTCAGTCATCGCAGCGGGCATGAATGTCAGCAGAGCTCGCTGAAACGATTTCGAAAGGGAGGACAAACCGATGACGAATGCAATCGGAATCATTTTTACAAATAGCGAAGCGGACAGTATGCAAGGGCTGGCCTTGACAAGACCGATTGCAGCCCTTCCCTTTGGCGGCAGATACCGGATTCTCGATTTCGCGTTGTCGAGCATGGTTAACTCCGGGATCAAGACGATTGGGCTGGTTACCTCACACCATTATCGGGCGCTGCTGGATCACCTGGGAGCCGGAAAAGACTGGTTTTTGGACCGGAAAAACGGGGGACTGTTTATTTTGCCCGGAGTGATGCACGGGTTGGTAGGAAACGAGCATGCGTTTTGCATTAAGGATTTATACCATAATATAGAGTACTTGCGCAAAGATCACGCAGACCAGGTGGTTATCAGCAGGGGTGATCAGATTTTTAATTTAAATTTCAAAGATATCTTGGAATTTCATACTGACAAGCGAGCAGATGTTACCTTGATTTATCAAGAGATGGTTGCCGGGGGTACGCTCCGCGACGAGCCGGTTCTTAAGTTTGACAAGAATCAGAAAGTAAGCGCAATTCAGCGCCAACAGGATGGCACGGAAACAGAACCGGTGCAACCGTGTTTTGTGAATTTATTAATCATCCGGCGCAAGCTATTGTTAGAAATTATTGCGAGGTACAGTCCTTTAGGGTGTATGAACTTACTGGATATTTTAACTGCCAATCTCCAAATTCTCAACATCTATGGCAGTCCAACCCGGGCGTTGGTCACCAGGATTCGCACGGTTACGGATTACTTTCACCACAGCATGGATCTCCTGCAGCGAAATGTCTGCGATGAACTGTGGTTAGGGGCCGATCCGATCTATACCAAAATCGTGGATAATTCCCCCACGCGTTATACGGCAGAAGCGAAAGTCAGCAACTCCCTGATTGCGAGCGGGTGCTCCATCGCCGGCGAAGTGGTGAACTCGATTGTTTTCCGGGGTGTGATTTTTGAACGGGGATGCCGGGTCAAAAACAGCATTATTATGCCGAAATGCCGTATTCACGCTCATGCCGAGATGGATTATGCCATTCTCGATCAAGCGGTGGAAGTTGACGATGGCAATGTCTTAAAAGGGAGTGCGAATAACCCTTTGGTTATCCTCAATCGAACGGCGGTCTAGGATTTGTTGGGAGGGGAGCGTATGAAAATTGTATTCGTGGCTGCGGAAGCCGATCCATTTGTTAAAACAGGCGGATTGGGAGAAGTTGTGAGCTCATTGCCCAGCTTCCTGCAGAAACAGGGTGTCGATGTGCGGGTGATCATACCGAAATACAGCCTGATTCCCGAACATTTTCAAAGCATGTTTAAGCATGTGGCCCATTTCGAGGTTCCCGTCGGGTGGCGTAAACAATATTGCGGTCTGGAGGAGATGACTTACCAGGGAGTCCATTATTATTTTATTGACAACAAGAACTATTTTGCGCGCGCGTGTGTATATGGGGAATATGATGATGCGGAGCGTTTTGCTTTTTTTTCCCGCGCGGCACTGGAAAGTTTAATCCATATACCGGGGTTTAGACCGGATGTCCTGCACTGTCATGACTGGCATACGGCTTTAGTCCCGCTGATGCTTAAGGCGTTTTATAGCCGGGAGCCTCTGTATTACGATTTAAAAACGGTATTTACGATTCATAACCTGAAATATCAGGGCGTTTTCCCCAAGGAAGTTCTGGGGGATATTCTGGGACTCGGGATGGAGTATTTTACAGGATACACCCTGGAATTTTTTGGTGCGATTAATTTTATGTAGGCCGGTCTGCTGTATGCCGATCAGTTGACGACCGTGAGTCCAACCTATGCGCAGGAAATCCAAAATCCGTATTACGGAGAAAACCTGGATGGCGTTCTGAGAAATAGACGGGAAGTCCTGACGGGTATTCTCAACGGCATTGACTATGAAGTGTATGACCCTGCTAAGGATCCCTATCTCGTCATGCCTTATCACGATATTGCGCTGGCCAAAGCGGAAAATAAAAAGCACATGCAGCGGAGTGTAGGACTTCCGGTTCAGGAGGAGCCGGCGGTACTCGGGATGATATCACGGCTTGTTGACCAGAAAGGCGTGGATCTGCTGGCCCACGTTATGGAAGATATACTTAAGTTGAAGGTTCAGGTGGTGATCCTCGGTGCCGGGGAGGGGCGCTATGAAGAAATGTTTCGCTATTTTGCCGCTCACCACCCCGAGCAAGTCGCGCTTAGATTGGCCTTTTCCGATAAACTGGCGCACCAGATTTATGCAGGGGCCGATATGCTCTTGATGCCCTCCCGTTTTGAACCGTGCGGGATAGCGCAGATGATTGCGATGCATTACGGCACGGTTCCCATCGTGCGGGAAACCGGCGGCTTAAAGGATACAATCATACCCTATAATGAAGTGACCGGCGCAGGCAACGGATTCAGTTTTGCCAATTATAATGCGCACGAACTGCTGTATACGGTGCAGCGCGCCGTGGGAATCTACGGGGAAGACAAGCAGGCTTGGGATAAGATCCGCCGGAATGCCTTGAAGTCCGATTTTAGCTGGGAAAAATCGGCCAAGGCTTACATCGGTATTTATGAATCTCTGACCTAGTTAAAACCCCGGACTAACAAAGGGTAAAGGTGAACATAATGGTGTTTAACGCATATCACAATTCACAGGATTTGCTTTACCGTGCGCCGTTTGGTGCGGTCACGTGTGGACAAAGGATCACCCTCCGCTTAAAAACGGTGTCGGCGGTTCCTGTCGCAGCGTGCGTACTGCGCCTATGGGCAGCTGGCCGGGAACTGAGGATTCCCATGCAGCCAGAGGAGGAGCACGCTCAAAACCTGGCTGCGACTTCCGAGGCTGAACAACCATTTGCCTATGAGGGATTATACAAGGGAGAATATGAGGGTTTCAGCACCTCCGGGCTCGTCTGGTACTATTTTGTGATTCAGGCGGGAGCCCGGCAATATTACTATGGAAATAATGACCAGAGGCTCGGGGGAGAGGGCGGGCTCTGGGAGCATGAGCCCTCGGCTTATCAAATTACGGTGTATCAGCCGATGACCATTCCGGAGTGGTATCAACGTGGCGTGATGTATCAAATTTATGTTGACCGCTTTTTTAGGCCCAGCGCCGGCCCTCCGACTTTCTATCCGCGCGCAAACGCTCTGATTCATGCCCGCTGGTCTGACCGTCCTCTTTATATTAAAGATGAATCGGGCAGAGTGACGGATTGGGACTTTTTTGGCGGAACGCTGCAAGGGGTTTTGGAAAAACTGCCCTACTTCAGGGAAATGGGGATAACGATTCTGTATTTTAACCCGATTTTTGAGGCTCCGAGTAATCACAAATATGATACGGCCGATTATCACCGGATCGATCCCATGTATGGAGATGATACGGTTTTTAAACAATTGATCGATAAAGCCGGGGAATACGGGATCTCCATTATCCTGGACGGGGTCTTCAGCCATACCGGGAGTGACAGCATTTATTTCAATAAATACGGCAATTATCCGGGGCTTGGTGCTTACCAATCGGTTGACTCCCCCTATTACGCCTGGTACCGGTTTGGGGTCAACCGTGAGGAGTACAAGTGTTGGTGGGGGATTGATTCCCTGCCGGAAGTGGATGAGATGAATCCCTCCTATCGTCGGTTTATCTATGGTGGCGATGACAGTGTGCTTCATAAGTGGCTGAACATGGGGGTGGCGGGGTGGCGCCTGGATGTGGCCGACGAGCTGCCGGATGAATTTATTCAGGAATTGCGCCTAGCGATGAAGCGCATTCGCCCCGACGCCGTGCTCATCGGGGAGGTATGGGAAGACGCCTCGAATAAAATAAGCTATGGTCAACAACGCGCGTATTTCTTAGGCAATGAATTGGATGCGACGATGAACTACCCTTTCCGTGCGATTTTCCTGGGATTTTTGCTGGGACAAAGCGATTCCCGTTCCGTTCATCAAGCGGTGATGAGTTTATACGAGAATTATCCGCGGGAAAACTTTTACGCGGCCATGAACTTGATCGGAAGTCACGATACGGCCCGGATTTTAACGCTCTTAGGGGAGGCGCCTCCGGAGCAGGAGCTGACTGAGACGGAGCGCAGGAATTTTCGGCTTCCTCCGTTGGCCCGGCAATTGGCGGTGCAGCGGCTGAAAATGTTCAGTTTGCTGCAAATGACTTTTCCCGGGGTACCCTGTATCTATTACGGGGATGAAGCAGGGGTGGAAGGGTATGCTGACCCTTATAACCGGGGAACTTTTCCCTGGGGTGAGGAAGACCGGGAAATTAGGCAATGGTACCAGCGACTCCTGCGTTTGCATGCGGAATACGAGGTGGTGCAGACCGGTGATTTCAGATCACTTTTCTTCGCGCCGGACGTTTACGGTTTCGTGCGCTCCGGGAACGAGGAAGAAATAATCATCCTGCTCAATCGTCACCCGGGAGAAACGAAAACAATCAATCTCTGCACTGAGGTGCGGACCTTTCCTTGGGTGGCTGACTTAATAACCGGAGAACAACTTGCTCCGGAAACGTTGAGTGCCTTGCCCATCAGTGCTCTGAGCGCAAGGGCGTTGCTCGGAAAAAAAACGTTGCCTCAATGTGCGCCACTTTACCGTTCCTGCGGGATATTATTCCATATCAGTTCCTTGCCCTCCGGCTGGGGTGTGGGGGATTTCGGGCAGGCGGCCTATGACTTTGTGGATTTCCTGGCAGAAGCCGGACAAACCTTGTGGCAGGTATTGCCCTTGAATCCCACCGGCTTGGGGGATTCCCCTTACCAAAGTGAATCGGTCTTTGCCGGCAACCCGGAGTTTATCAGTCTCGATCATTTGATCCGTGAGGGACTTTTGAATTCCGCGGAGACCCACGCAAAACACGAACAGCTCAGGCGTTTGGGCCTTGAACCCGGGGCGGGGTCGCAAGCGTTCAAAGCGTTAAAGCGCGAGCTGCTGCGCGAAGCTTATCGGGAATTTCAGCGGCGGCTGGAAAACAACCCTTTGGCGTCGTCTGGTTCCGGAAACTCAACCTATCTTACGCACGCAAACTTTTTGCACTTCCAAAACGAGCACCAAGGGTGGCTGGAGGATTATGTCCTCTTCCGGGCTTTAAAAGCTCATTTCGGGGATGTTCCATGGTATGATTGGGCACCTGCGATCGCTGCCCGTGAGCCGGAGGCATTAGCGGAGTATGCGCTGCTGCTCAGTGAGGAGATGGGCTTTGGGCGATTTTTACAATACACCTTTTTCTATGAATGGCATGAACTCAAAGCGTACGCCAATGCCAAAGGAGTTCAACTGATCGGGGATTTGCCCCATTTTGCCGCAGCCGACAGCTGCGATGTCTGGGGTAACCGCAACTTGTTTGTCCTGGATGAGCGGGGCAGACCGGCCAAAGTCGCCGGAGTGCCTCCTGACTATTTTAGCCGGACAGGCCAGTTATGGGGGAATCCGGTCTATGATTGGGATGCCCTGGCCGATACCGGGTATGCTTGGTGGAAAAAGCGCATCCGCTACAGCTGCGAACAGTTTGACTTCATTCGTCTGGATCATTTCCGGGGTTTCGAAGCCTTTTGGGAGGTTGACGCCGGAGAAACAACGGCAGAAAATGGGAGATGGATCAAAGGGCCGGGGAAACGGTTTTTTGAAAGTATCATGGAAAGCTTGCCGGCTGCCTCCGGGCACAGCCCCATTATCGTGGAGGATTTGGGAATGATCACGCCGGAAGTCAATGTATTAAAACATATTTTTGGTTTTCCCGGCATGAAGGTTTTGCAGTTTACCCCGCTAAAAGTGATGTCAGGGAATTCTGACGCCAATTATGTTTATTATTCAGGAACGCACGATAATAACACCTTATTGGGCTGGTATGAAGAGCAGGAACAAGGGGGTAACCCGGTCAACAACAGCGTGAATGCCAGGGAAATGAGCCGACAGGCCTGCCGCGCGTTGCTCGAAGAACTCTATCTGAGCCCGGCGGTGTGGGTTATCCTTCCGATGCAAGACATTTTGGGTTTGGGTGAGGAAGCGAGAATGAATGTTCCGGGAACGACCGCTGGAAATTGGCAGTGGCGCTTGGATGAAAACCTGGCTTTGGATGAGGTCAAAACTTGGCTGCGTACCCTGGCCGAGAAAGCACAGAGAGTCATTCCCTTAGTCAATGACGCAGTAAAGGCAGGATCAAAAGAACCGGCAGAAGCATAAATCGCTGGGACACGCTAAGTCGTTCCGGTCAAAGAAAAAATCCTAAATCCTGCGAATGTGAGCCGGAACTGCTTGCGTCAATCTCGTTAATGTGCTATATTAAAGTAAGGAAATTTCTAGCTGCTAATGGCAAAGAGTGGGTTTGACCCACTCTTTCATTTGTTGCGGAGGGGTTTGAGTGTAGGAAAATGCTTTCAAAGGTATAAGCACCTAAATCACTGCAAAACTATGAAATAGGGATTGCTAATTTAAGATATTCTAGGGACTAAGATCTTCTAAGGAAGCATCAAAGGAGAGAGCCGGATGGAACAAAGCATCGAACAAAGAGTCACAGCCATGATTGAACCCTTGATTAAAGATAAAGGGCTTGAACTGGTCGATGTTGAGTACATAAAAGAGGGAGCACATTGGTATTTGCGTCTCTTTATCGATAAGGAAGGTGGAGTCGATCTTGACGATTGCACTAGTGTAAGCCATGCGGTGAGTGAGGCCCTTGATAAAGATGACCCGATTGCGCAAGCATATATGCTGGAAGTGTCCTCTCCTGGTTTGGAGCGTCCTCTTAAAAAAGATGAAGACTTTGAGCGGTTTAAGGGGAAGTTGGTTTCTGTTAATTTAGTCGC
Source organism: Paradesulfitobacterium aromaticivorans (assembly GCF_054657415.1). Lineage (NCBI taxonomy): Bacteria > Bacillati > Bacillota > Clostridia > Eubacteriales > Peptococcaceae > Paradesulfitobacterium > Paradesulfitobacterium aromaticivorans. The sequence continues at coordinate 2,220,924 of NZ_BAAHYT010000010.1, forward strand.
TCCTTATCAGGGATATAAAGATTTTACTGGGTATCTAGTTGGTCTGGTGAACAATGAAATTGTCCTTGAATACGAGGGTAAACAGGTTTCGATTCCCCGTTCGCTGGCCCGGAAAACGCATTTAGCCCTGGAGTTTTAAATAAACCCTATAACAATACAAGGGGGAAAAATTAAAAATGAATATGGAGTTCATCGAGGCTCTACATGAATTGGAGAAGGAGCGGGGGATATCCGCGGAAATTCTTTTTGAAGCAATTGAGGCTGCCCTTATTTCTGCTTATAAGAAAAATTTTGCATCCCTGCAAAATGTGCGGGTAAGCATTGACCGCATGAACGGGGAAATCAAGGTCTTTGCCCGTAAGAACGTAGTCGAGCAGGCGGAAGACCCCCGGACGCAAATCAGCCTGGATGATGCCCACAAATTTGACCCGAATTACAATCTCGAAGATATTGTGGAAACGGAAGTTACTCCGCGTGAGTTCGGTCGGATTGCGGCCCAGACTGCTAAGCAAGTGGTGGTGCAGCGTATCCGGGAAGCGGAGCGAGGCATGATCTATGACGAATACATTAACCGCGAAGGGGATATTGTGACAGGGGTCGTGCAAAGGTACGAGCAGAAAAACGTGATTGTCGACCTGGGTAAGGTTGAAGCTGTCTTAAGCGCGCAAGAGCAGATCCCGGGAGAAACATACCAGCCCTTTGAAAGAATTAAAACCTATGTTGTTGAAGTCAAAAAGACCACCAAAGGGCCGCAGATCATGCTTTCACGCACTCATCCCGGCCTGATTAAACGTCTGTTCGAGTTGGAAGTGCCGGAAATTCATGATGGGATTGTCGAGATCAAAGGGGTATCCCGGGAAGCGGGTGCCCGTTCGAAAATTGCCGTTTTATCACGCGACTCGAATATTGATGCAGTTGGAGCATGTGTAGGACCGAAGGGGAACAGGGTGCAAACGATTGTCCTAGAGCTTAAGGGAGAAAAAATTGACATCATAAATTATTCTACTGATCAGAAAGAATTTGTGTCAAACGCACTCTCTCCGGCCAAAGTCTTAGGCGTTTATCCCAAGGCTGCGGATAAGGTGGCCTTGGTTGTCGTTCCTGATTATCAGCTGTCTTTGGCGATTGGAAAGGAAGGACAAAATGCCCGGCTCGCGGCCAAACTCACCGGCTGGAAAATCGATATTAAGAGCGAGTCCCAGGCTCTGGCTCAGAACCTGATCCCACAAGAGGAAGAACAATACGAAGATTACGATTCCTACGAATCTGAAGAATATACTGATCAACAAGGAGAGTATGGGGACTACGAAGACTATGAAGACTATGACGAATATGATGAGTACGAAGAATACGGCGAGTATGATGAGAATAGTGAGTATGATGAGAATAGTGAATATGGGGATGAATACCAGGAATACGATGATTACCAAGAGGGAGAAGGGGAGTACGAGAATTATACCGAAGACGGGGGCGAAGCCTATGATGAGTCATATGCTGATTATAATGATGAATCAGGTGAAGGAATAGAAGAAGATTCAACTCGGAAAAACGATGCTGGCGAAGAAAAACTGACTGAAAGAGACCGAGCCATGCAGAAGTACTTCGAAGCAGACGAAAAAGCAAGCAGCAAAGAAAAGAAGAAAAAAGGCAAGGGGTGATTTTATGAAGGTGCGCAAAGTACCGATGCGTATGTGCCTAGGCTGTCAGGAGATGAAGCCCAAAAAAGAACTCATACGGATCGTGCGTACGCCGGAAGGAACAGTTGAACTTGACTCCACCGGCAAGCGGAATGGCCGTGGCGCATACCTTTGTCCCCGGATCGAATGTTTGAAGATTGCTGCTAAAGCCCATCGTATTCAGAAAGCTTTAGGTGTCGCGGTGGCTCCTGATTTAATAAGCGAACTTGAAGGGAAGTTGGCTACTTCGTGACAGCAAGTTTTCTTGGTCTTGTAGGCTTAGCCCGACGGGCGGGCAAGGTTGCCTCCGGGGAAGCTCAAGTGGAGGCTATGCTCAAGCAACAGAAGGGATATCTTTTGATCCTGGCAGAAGATGCTCCGGGTGCTCAGAAAAAGTTCGCTCTCTGGGCTAAGGATCTAAAGGTGCCAGTTTTAATAAAAGGCGGCAAAGAAGAACTTGGCAGAGCCATTGGCTTAACGCCGCGCGCCGCAATTCTGGTTATGGATGAAGGGTTTGCGAAGGCTATCTTGAAAACGGGGAGTTGATAGCTTGGAGATCTACAGGCGCTGATTATGTGGGGGTGGTTGAATGACAAATAGTCGTGTTCATGAATTAGCAAAGGAATTTAACTTAAGTAGCAAAGAGGTCATATCAAAACTTGTATCCATGGGGGTAGATGTAAAAAATCATTTGAGTGCGGTAGAAAAAGTCGATGCTGACCGGCTCCGTGCCCAAATCAAAGGAACTTCAGGACAAGGTGCGGAGAAACCGGGGTCCCACAGTACAGCCCTGCGGCCAAACAATCCGGTTCAGACTCCCGTAGAGCCTCGTACAGCAGAGGCTGAGGAGCGTTCGCTTCCGTCTGAAGGCCGTCCACAGCCTTTGCGTCCGGAAATGCGCTCACATGATGCTCGGTCTGGAATGCCGCGTTCTGGGACGGAAGGACGTCCTCAAGGTCCGCGTCCGGAAGGACGACCTCAAGGTCCGCGTCCGGAAGGACGACCCCAAGGTCCACGTCCGGAAGGACGACCTCAAGGTCCACGTCCGGAGGGTTATCCTCAAGGTCCGCGTCCGGAAGGACGACCCCAAGGTCCACGTCCGGAGGGACGACCTCAAGGTCCGCGTCCGGAGGGACGTCCAATGGGTTCACGTCCGGAAGGACGACCTCAAGGTCCACGTCCAGAAGGACGTCCAATGGGTCCGCGTCCGGAGGGACGTCCAATGGGTCCGCGCCCGGAAGGACGACCCCAAGGTCCGCGTCCGGAGGGACGTCCAATGGGTCCGCGTCCGGAAGGACGACCCCAAGGTCCACGCCCGGAAGGACGACCTCAAGGTCCACGTCCGGAGGGACGTCCAATGGGTCCGCGTCCGGAAGGGTATTCCCAAGGTCCACGTCCAGAGGGACGTCCAATGGGTCCGCGTCCGGAAGGGTATTCCCAAGGTCCACGTCCAGAGGGACGTCCAATGGGTCCGCGTCCGGAAGGACGACCTCAAGGTCCACGTCCAGAAGGACGTCCAATGGGTCCGCGTCCGGAAGGACGTCCTCTAGGCCCACGTCCGGAAGGGTATCCCCAAGGTCCACGCCCAGAGGGACGACCCCAGGGTCCGCGTCCGCAAGGGTATCCCCAAGGTCCACGTCCGCAAGGTTCACGTCCAGGCGCGCCCGGCCGACCCCAGGGACAGCGCCCGGGTATGCAGCGTCCGTTAGATGTGCCCCCGGCACCCTCAACTACAACTGTTGAACAGCCGGTTAAACGCCAGATGCCTGCTCAAAAGAAATCCCAAGACAGCAAGAGTTTCGAGCGCAAACGGGAAACGGAAAAGGAAATGCGCAATCCATTTAAGCGCCAGTCCAGGCCGGGATTTAAGGGAGTTAAGGAAGTTAAAGACAGTACTCCTAAGCATATTGTAATTCCAGAGACTATAACAGTTCAGGACTTAGCGGGCAAAATGAGCCGCAAGGCCAGCGAACTGATCGTGAAACTCATGAATTTAGGAGTAATGGCAACGATTAACCAAGAGCTGGATTCTGAAACTGCAACCATTATTGCCGGCGACATGGGTGTTACGGTCGAAGTTAAGGTGGAAAAACCCCTGACTTTAATCGAAGATATCGAAGATGCCGCAGAAACCTTAAAGTTCCGGCCACCTGTGGTTACGGTTATGGGTCACGTTGACCATGGTAAAACCTCCCTTCTGGATGCTATTCGCACTACTAAAGTTACGTCTACGGAAGCAGGCGGAATTACTCAGCATATCGGTGCTTACCAGGTAGAAGTCAACGGTCAGAAAATAACATTCTTGGATACACCGGGCCACGAAGCTTTTACGGCCATGCGCGCCAGAGGCGCTCAAGTTACGGATATTGCCGTCTTGGTCGTAGCTGCGGATGACGGCGTGATGCCTCAAACCGTGGAAGCAATTAACCACGCCAAGGCAGCCGATGTTCCGATTATCGTAGCAGTCAATAAAATGGACAAGGAAGATGCCAATCCTGACCGCGTTAAACAAGAACTGACTGAATACGGTTTGGTGGTAGAAGAGTGGGGCGGAGAGACTATTGCTGTTCCGGTTTCTGCCAAGACTAAAGATAATATCGATCAACTGCTGGAGATGATTCTGCTGGTGGCAGAGATGCGGGAATTAAAAGCTAATCCCAACCGCGTGGCCACTGGAAATGTTATCGAGGCCAAGTTGGATAAAGGCCGGGGCCCTGTTGCCACAGTGTTAGTGGCTAAGGGAACCCTGAACGTAGGGGATATCGTAGTCGCAGGCTGTGCCTTCGGTAAGATTCGGGGTATGGTCGATGATAAAGGAAGGCGTGTCAAAAAGGCTACTCCGTCAATGCCGGTTGAGCTTCAGGGCCTTTCAGAGGTGCCGGGAGCAGGAGAGCAGTTCTTTGTGGTTCCTGATGAAAAGCTGGCCCGCCAGGTTACGTCTGCGCGCTTAACGGAACGCAAGGCAGAAGAAGCTAAAATGACAACTAAAGTTAGCCTTGAAGATTTGTTTGACCGGATTAAAGAAGGAGAGGTTAAAGACCTCAACATTATCATTAAGGGAGATGTTCAGGGTTCGGTAGAAGCCCTGCGTCAAGCTCTTGACCGTCTCTCTACTTCGGAAGTGCGGGTTAATTCAATTCACGGTGGGGTAGGGGCGATTACTGAGTCAGATGTAATGCTAGCTGCTGCTTCCAATGCGATTATCATTGGGTTTAATGTCCGGCCTGATGCCAATACTAAGTCTACTGCAGATTTGCAGGGCATTGATATTCGACTTTACCGGGTCATTTACGATGCCATCGAAGATGTCAAAGCAGCGATGACCGGCTTGCTCGAACCGGAATATAAGGAAGTAGTTATCGGGCGGGCAGAGGTGCGCCAGGTCTTTAAGGTTCCGAAAATCGGCAGCGTAGCAGGGAGCTTTATTACAAGCGGTAAGATTATGCGCTCAGCCAAAGTACGGGTTATTCGGGACGGAATCGTGATTTTCGAAGGGAATATCGATTCATTACGGCGCTTTAAGGATGATGTGCGCGAAGTGGCTGAAGGTTACGAGTGCGGGATTGGCTTGGAACACTTTAACGATGTTAAAGAAGGGGACATTATTGAGGCCTACACCATGGAAGAAGTTGAACGTCATCTCTAAGGCCTTGGAGGGATAGTCTATGGCAAAGCACCGGGCCAACCGCCTGGCGGAGACACTGAAAGAAGAGATTTCCCAAATGATTAGGGAGGATTTGAAAGATCCTCGTTTAGGGTTTATCACGGTCACGGATGTTGAGGTAGCAGACGATTTAGGGCACGCTAAAGTTTTTGTGAGTGTTCTGGGTGATGCCCAACAAAGCAAAGACTCGCTGGATGCCCTAAACCGGGCAGCCGGGTTTGTGCGTTCCGAGATTGGGAAGCGCATACGGCTCAGGCATGTTCCGGAAATAGTGTTTAAGTACGATACTTCCCTGGAAAAAGGAGCGCATATTGCCAAGCTTTTGCGCGAGGTTGAAGCCCCTGCTGATCGGAATGATGCCGGTGAATAATCTTGCCGAAATGGCGGCGGCACTGAAGAAGGCTTCTCAGGTAGCCCTGTTTTCCCATGTTTCTCCTGACGGAGACTGCATTGGATCGATGCTCGCTATCGGAATCGCTTTGCGCAAAATGGGTAAAGAAGTTTACTATTATAATCCTGATCCGGTGCCGCGCAACTTGGCCTTTCTGCCTGAAGCTGCACTTGTGTCCGAATATCTCCCCACTCCCTGGCCCGCTACCTTGCTCTTTGTGGATTGTGCCGATCTTGCGCGGGTTAAGCTTAAGGCGGATGACCTGCCGTCTTCTGCCTCTGTGCTTAATCTTGATCACCATATCTCCAATGAGCATTTTGGGAATATCAACTTTATCGATCCCCAGGCCAGTGCCAGCGGCGAGATAGCATTCTTCCTTATTTCCGAACTCGGGGTTGAAATCAGTCAAGAAATTGCCACGAACCTGTACACGGCAATTGTAACGGATACCGGTTCATTTCAGTACAGCAATACTACAGCCCAAACTCACCGCCTAATTGCGGATTTGATCTTAAAAGATATCGACTTCGGCAATATTCATCATCACGTCTTTGACCAGAAGCCATTATCTCAGGTAAGGCTATTGCAGCATGCGCTTGCGAGTTTGGAGATATTGGACGACGGACAGTTGGCAGTGATGACCCTTACGCTGGAAGATTTTAAGGCCAGTGGAGCAGAGGAAAGCCTTACTGAAGGACTTGTAAATCATGCACGTACCGTGGCCGGGGTGGAGGTAGCTGTGCTTTTAAGAGAAATTACTCTCTCAGAGGTGCGTGCAGGGCTACGCTCCAATCTGTGGCTTAACGTGAACGAAGTAGCGTCGAAGTTCGGTGGCGGCGGCCATAAACGAGCTGCAGGGTGTACCCTTTACCAGCCACTGGTCGCAGCCAAGGAGAGTCTGATTGAAGCGATTGAGGAGGCACTCTGCCGTGGACGGAACGGTTAATGTTCTCAAGCCTCCTGGCATGACGTCTTCAGATGTGGTCGTCTGGCTGCGCCGCCTGCTTAAGCTTAAGCGGGTAGGACATACCGGCACGCTTGACCCCGGTGTGGCCGGGGTTTTGCCTGTGTGCGTCGGACAGGCTACCCGGGTGGCAGAATATTTTACCGGTCAGGGGAAATCCTATCGCGCCGAGATTACTTTTGGCATCGCAACAGATACCCAGGATGCCCTGGGAGAGATTATTACACGCACTGTGCCCAACCTTTCAGTTCAAGATGTGGAAAACATACTTTACCGTTTCCAGGGAGCGATTACCCAGGTGCCGCCTATGTATTCGTCTGTCAGGCATCAGGGCAAGCATCTCTATGAATATGCCCGGGCCGGAGTAGAGGTTGAGCGCACGGGACGGGAAGTTGAGATATACTCATTGAATCTGTCCGGGTGGCGGGATTATGAGTTCCCGCGCGCTTTTTTGGATATTAAATGCTCGAAAGGCACTTATGTGCGCACGTTGTGCCATGATATCGGAGAAGTCCTTGGTTGTGGAGCGCATATGTCTTATCTGTTGCGCCTGCAGTCAGGTTCATTCGCCTTGGAGGGGAGCTGGACTTTAGAAGAGCTTGCAGAGTGCGTAGGCCGGAATGATTATACTTTTCTGCGACCGTTGCCGGAAGGACTGGATTTGCCGCAGGCAGACCTTGAACCACAGAGAGTCCAGGCTTTTAGGAATGGTTTGCCCAGTGCGAGCCAGGCTGTGCAGGGGCCGCGCGCTGAAGGGTTAACAGTAAAAGTGCTCTCTGAGGGCATTTTTTTAGGAATAGGGGTTTGGCGGAAAGATATTCTTTATCCGCATAAAGTACTGGTTACAGGTTGACTTTAGTTTTGGGAGGATGTGCAGTGCAAGTTAGAAAGAGGCTGCCTGATAATCCTGATCCCCCGTCTGTGCTTGCGTTGGGCAATTTTGACGGGGTCCACTTGGGGCATCGCAGGTTGCTTGAGAGCGGACTGCATGAGTCTGAACGCAAACACGCGCCTTTGAGCGTGCTGGTGTTTGATCCTCATCCGCTTAAAGTTTTGCACCCTGAGCGTGGGTTTAAGCTTTTGACTACGACGGAAGAGCGTTTGCATATTTTTGAGAAGATCGGAGTAGATACGATCTATTTGCTTCCGTTTACGCGGCAGATGGCAGATACGTCCCCGCAAAAGTTCGTTGAGATGGTGCTGGTAAAAACCGGGGTTATTCATGTGGTGGTGGGATTTAACTATTCCTTTGGAGCGGCTGGGAAAGGCACTTCGGAAGATTTGCACACACTCGGCCAGAAGTATGGTTTTGGCGTGAGCGTACTCCAGGCCCAGTCAGTTGACGGTCGTATTATTTCTTCCAGTGCCATCCGCAAGGCTTTAAGTCAGGGAGACGTAGAGTCTGCGCGTAAAATGCTTGGCCGGTCTCCGTGCCTGTGCGGTAAGGTTGTAGAAGGTGAGCAGAGAGGACGTCTTTTGGGATATCCTACGGCCAATATCCTGCCGCCCGCAGACCTGCTTACTCCTAAAAGGGGAGTTTACGCGGTCTGGGCTGAGCTCGGGGGGCGCAAAGTCTCTGGAATTATGAATATCGGCATGAAGCCAACCTTTCATACTATGTATGCAACTACAGTTGAAGTACATTTTTTAGATTTCAATAAAAACCTTTACGGCCAGGAGATTCATATTCAGATCGAGGATCGTTTGCGTGAAGAGAGAAAGTTTAACGGAATTGACGAATTAAAAGCACAATTGCACAAAGATGCCAGACAAGCGGAACATGTGCTGAGTGAACGTCTTAAACGCTAGCAATTTCAAACCAAGCCTAGGCAGTGATACTAGGGATAATGAATGACATCTTTGTTCTTTCCTTTGCAAAAATGTTACTGTCATGGTATACTCAAGCAGAATAATGAACCGCTGACTCGGCTTGGCGCTTACTCCGGCGCTTACCTGGGCAGATGGGGATTTTCAGAATTTTTGGAGGTGTACTCAATGTTAACCCTTGAACAGAAAAAAGAAATTATGACTAAGTTCCAGCAGCATGAAGGAGATACTGGTTCTCCGGAAGTGCAAATTGCTTTGCTCACCGCCAGAATATCCTATCTGACAGAGCACTTTAAGACTCATAAGAAAGACCATCATTCCCGCCGTGGCCTGCTTAAGATGGTTGGTCAGCGCCGGGCATTACTGAACTATCTCAAACAGATAGATTTTAACCGCTACCGCAAAATCGTTAATGATCTTGGCCTGCGCCATTAATCACGGTGTAAGGCAATTAGGTTAGAAATAGTTTAATATTAGGCATACAGAGAAAAGCGGTGGTTAAGCCGCTTTTTTCTGTATTGTTTTTTTCTGCAAAATGCAGGAAATAATATGATTATGTCGAAATGGAAACAAGTTGAAGAAGGATAGTATTAAGGAGGTTCTTAAGTGCAACAGGAAATATTTGAACGGTCTATCCAGGTCGGGGGGAGGACTATGACTTTTCAAACGGGAAAAGTCGGGAAGCAGGCTGGAGGAGCAATCTTTCTCCGCTACGGGGATACGGTGGTGTCAGGATTTACTACAGCCAGCGCCGCACCACGGGAAGGGATAGACTTTTTCCCGCTCACCGTAGATTTCGAGGAAAGACTGTACGCTGCCGGTAAGATACCGGGTGGTTTTATCAAACGGGAAGGGCGCCCCAGCGAAAAGGCGATTCTCTCGGCCCGTTTGATCGACCGACCGCTTAGGCCTCTGTTTCCGGAGGGATTCCGCAATGATGTCCAGGTCGTAACCATGGTCATGTCTGTAGATCAGGACTGCGCTTCCGACATTTCTGCCATAAATGCAGCTTCAGCGGCTTTGACAATCTCGGATATCCCCTTTGAAGGTCCCGTTGCTGCTGTGACCGTAGGATTTGTCGGGGATGAATTCGTAATTAACCCCACAGTGGCTCAGAGAGAAAAGAGCCGGATGCACTTAACGGTCGCTGGGACTAAAGATGCGGTGATGATGGTGGAGGCCAGCGCTGAAGAAGTGCCGGAAGACCAGATGCTGGAAGCGATCATGTTTGGGCATGAAGAAATCAAAAGGATTACCTCTTTTATCGAAGGATTCAGGGAAGAGGCTTTGACCCTAGGCAAGGCCAAGCCTAAACGGGAAGTTAAACTGGCAGTGGTTCCGGAAAATTTGGCTGGATCAGTTAAGGCATATGCTTATGATAAGCTGGAAGCGGCTGTGCGCGTTGAGGAGAAAAAAGCGCGTGAAGTGGCAATTGATGAGGTGAAAGCGGAAACATTAGCGCATTTTGGAGAGGAGTATCCTGATCATCTCAAAGCCATAGGTGCGGCGCTCGAGGATATTGTTCACCAAATCGTGCGCAAACTGATTACCGTAGAACATATTCGCCCAGATGGCCGGGCTCTTGATGAAATCAGGCCTATTAGTGTTGAAGTGGGCTTATTGCCTCGTACTCACGGCACGGGGCTCTTTACCCGGGGTCAAACCCAGGTGCTGACAGTGGCAACCCTGGGCGCAGTGGGGGATGAACAAATCCTTGATGGCTTAGGCCTTGAAGAATCCAAACGCTATATGCACCACTATAATTTCCCGCCTTTCAGCGTTGGAGAAACTAGGCCCATGCGTGGACCCGGGCGCAGGGAGATCGGGCATGGTGCCTTAGCTGAACGCGCCCTTTTGCCGATGATTCCGCAAGAGAGTGAATTTCCGTATACCCTCCGTCTGGTGTCCGAGGTTTTGGAGTCGAATGGTTCCAGTTCCATGGCTTCGGTGTGTGGTAGTACGCTCGCTCTGATGGACGCCGGGGTGCCGCTTAAAGCCCCGGTCGCCGGGGTTGCGATGGGGCTTATTAAAGAAGAAGGGAAGTTCGCGGTCCTCACCGATATTGCCGGGATAGAGGATCATTTTGGAGATATGGACTTTAAAGTAGCCGGAAGCGAGCAGGGGATCACTGCACTCCAGATGGATATTAAGGTCAAAGGGGTATCTCGGGAAATATTGAAGGAAGCGTTAGCTCAGGCCCGGACCGGAAGGCTGTTTATCCTGGATAAAATGCTGGCTGTCATCGCTAAGCCGCGTCCTGAACTTTCTCCGTTTGCTCCCCGGATTATTACGTATTCGATTCACCCGGATAAGATCAGGGATGTCATTGGTCCTGGTGGTAAGACCATAAAGAAAATTATTGATGAGACCGGAGTGAAGATTGACATTGAGGATGACGGCAGGGTCTTCATTTCGGCAGTGGACGGTGGGGCCGGAGAAAATGCGTTGAAGATCATCCAGTCTTTAACCCAGGATGTAGAGATCGGGAAGATTTACAACGGTAAAGTCACGCGCGTTATGGACTTTGGAGCTTTTGTTGAAGTCATTCCAGGTGTGTTAGGTCTCGCCGGTAAAGAAGGACTTGTGCATATTTCTCAGCTTGCTTACGAGCGGGTGGAAAAAGTTGAAGATGTAGTCAAAGTCGGGGACGATATTATGATCAAAGCCACCGGCATTGATAAGCAGGGTAGACTTAATCTGTCGCGCAAAGAAGCCTTACCCAGACCGGAAAAACAACACAACTAAAACCAGCAGCAAGTAAAGCGCTGGATTTTGGCGGAGCGAAATCAATCTCAGATAATGGGAGCTTTCCGTAGAGGAGAAGTCTGCATCTCTCTCTCTCAGCATAACTTTAGAGGGGGAGGGAAGCAGATGTTTATCCTGATTAAGATTCCGCGGCGGGCCTTAGTCATCGCTCTCGTGTTATTAATGTGTGCTATTGGGATTTTAGGCAAAGAAATGACCATGGGGCTTTACACATCAGGTGTAAAGCCGCTTGAGCATGTGCCTACAGAACATAAAGCCATCGCCCTTACTTTTAACGTGGACTGGGGAGAGGAGTATCTGCCCGGGATACTTAAGGCTCTTGAGCAAAACGGGGCCAAGGCAACATTTTTTCTTACGGGCAGGTGGGCGAAGAATCATCCAGAACTGGTACAGGTAATAGCACGGGCAGGACACCAAATTGAAAATCACGGTTATTCCCATCCGCATCCTGACCGTCTCCCAGTTGCAGCTAACAAAGAGGAAATTAAAAAGACCGAAAACGTAATTAACGGCATAATTGGCTACAAGACTCGTTATTATGCACCTCCGTACGGGGAAAAAGGGAATCCAGGGGTGCAGGCAGCTGCTGAACTTAACTATGTCACAGTGCTTTGGACACTCGATACGGTTGATTGGCGGCCGGAGAGCACGCCGGAAGTTATCGCCAAGAGGGTAGTAAACCCAGCGGTACGCTTTGGGGTAAAGCCTGACAAACGCGGCGCTATTGTCCTTATGCATCCTAAAGAAAATACGGTGAAAGCCCTGCCGGTGATTCTTGCCAACTTAAAAGCGGAAGGGTTTAGGTTTGACCGTTTAGATCAATTGATAACATTGGACCAGGCAGGAAATACTACCTCATAGTTCAAATACAGAGGTGGTTAAATTGGTCAGGCACAAATGGACGCAAGCCTGCTGCGTCTTTCTTTTCATGGTGAATACAGTAACTCCTGTGTTGGCAGAGGAACCGAATGTAAGTACACCCGGGACGGTGATGCATGAGGACAATCAATTAAACCAAATTGAGGTGCCTAGTGTGCCAGCGGCTGCTCCGGCTGTGGCCATCGGAGCGGAATCTGCAGTGCTGATGGATGTTACTACAGGGGATTTGCTCTTTGATAAGCAAGCTTTTAAGAAGAAACCGCCGGCGAGCACAACCAAAATAATGACAGCTATTCTAGGGCTTGAGTTAGGACGGCCTGACGAGATCGTTACAGTAAGCCCGAAAGCGGCTGCTGTCGGGGAAGCAACATTGCACCTCGACCCAGGGGAAAAGATCCCACTCTACGAACTTATTACCGGAGCATTGGTGCGTTCGGGCAATGATGCCTGTGTAGCGATTGCGGAGCAGATTGTGGGCACGGAAGAAAATTTCGTGAGGATGATGAACCGCAAAGCGCTCACTCTCGGAGCGGAAAATACAAATTTTGTAAATACTAACGGTTTGCCCAATAAAAATCATTACTCTACAGCCTACGACCTTGCCCTAATGGCCAGGTATGGCTTGCAGAACCAGGCTTTCTCCTCAATAACCAGGCAAAAAGAAACGGAAATCCACTTTTTGGAACCTGATGTACTCATGAATTTACGCAACACGAATAGACTTTTATGGAATTACCCTTTCGCTGACGGGGTTAAGACAGGAACCACGAATGCGGCCGGTAAATGCCTGGTGGCTTCCGCAACCAAAGACGGGCGGCAATTGGTTACAGTGGTGCTTAACGCTCCCAACCGCTTCGGAGATGCCCAAAAATTATTGGAATGGGGCTTTGGCGAAACTGAAAATGTGAAATTGGGTCAAGCCGGTCAGGTTGTGGGGGAATTTCCCTTGGCAGGGCTTAAACCGCTCTCTGCTTTTTTAGAAGCCCCTTTGGAAGTGAGTATCGAAACAAGTGACAAGGGTAAGCTTAAGACGAAAATTGTGTGGGAGAGAGGCCCGGAGTTGCCTATCAGCGCCGGGGAACGATTAGGGCGGTATGAGGTCTGGCTTGGGGATAAAAAGCTGAAAAGCGTGCCACTGCTAAGTGAAAGAGAAGTGCTTTCTCCGCCAAAGACATGGTCCTTTTCAAAATTTCTCCGTCAATAGAGTAAAGGAAGTGAAGCGCTTGTATCAAAAAACTATTCTACCTAACGGAGTGCGCCTCATCACAGAGGAGATTGACCATATACGTTCAGTGGCTATTGGTTTGTGGGTTGGAGCGGGTTCGCGTGATGAGAGAGAAGGGTTTGAGGGAATATCTCATTTTATTGAGCACATGTTTTTTAAGGGAACACAAAAGCGTACGGCCCGGGAGCTTGCAGAGTCTTTAGAGGCGGTCGGCGGGCAACTTAACGCTTTTACCACCAAAGAATACACCTGTTATTATGCTAAAGTACTTGACGAGGATTTTGACCTGGCCTTAGATGTTTTGAGCGATATGTTTTTCTCTTCTCTCTTTGCGGACAAAGAGATCGAAAAAGAGAAGAAGGTTGTAATCGAAGAGATCAAAATGTACGAGGATTTTCCGGATGAACTGATCCATGACCTCTTTTCCGAATATGTCTGGAATGACCATCCGCTTGGCAAGCCGATATTAGGTACGGAGGAAAGCATCCGCTCCCTCAGCCGCGAGAAAATTCTTGACTACCTTTCTCATCACTATTCTCCAGATAATTTGGTGATCGCGGTGGCGGGTAAGATTAAACACCAGGATGTGATTAGTAAGCTCTCCGGTGTTTATGGAGAGTTTAAGCGTGGAGGACGCAGGGTCCTGGAAGGAACCCCGAGCGGGCACACGGTTAAACGTTCTGTCAACAAAGACACGGAACAAATGCATGTAATACTAGGCGTGCCCGGACTTGGACAGGATGATGCCGATATCTATCCCATGCATGTTATTAATAACATTTTAGGTGGAGGGTTAAGTTCCCGCCTCTTCCAAGAGATTCGGGAGCAACGTGGATTGGCTTATTCCGTTTATTCATATCATTCCACTTATGTTGATACCGGGCTGTTTGCCATCTACGCCGGCACCAGTCCCACCAACACGAATGAGGTTGTGGAGTGTATTCTGTCTGAGATTCAGGAATTAAAGAAAAATGGTATAACGGCTCAAGAACTGGAAAGGACAAAAGCTCAAATTAAGGGAGGGCTTTATCTTGGCCTCGAATCTGTAAGTAGCCGCATGAGCAGGCTGGGTAAGACTGAGCTTACATATAACAGGATATTGACCCCGGAAGAAGTTGTGGAAAAAATGTCCAAGGTCACGCTTGAAGATGTGGCGCGTGTGATAAACCGCCTCTGGCAAAAAGAGAGGATCAGCCTGTTAACTTTGGGTCCGAGCGCGCATGGGGTGGATTTGGATTCTGTGCTTAGCAATATAAAGTGGGCGTAGGACTGGATGGCTTTTAGGAGTAGGTTAGAATGTGCGTCTTTGAAGAATAGGGTTAGAAAGGTGCATCTTTGAGGGGTGGGTTAGCTTGGATATTTTACACAGTATTGATGTCAGGTTTAAGAGAGTGCGGGAAGATAATGAAGTGATTTTGCCTTCCTATGCAACTGCGGGTTCTGCTGGGGTGGATCTGCATGCCTGCCTTGAACGGGATTTGGAAATTCTGCCGGGACAAGTAGTAAAGGTGCCGACCGGGTGGGCCATGGAGCTGCCAGGCTCTCAGGCGGTTGGACTCGTCTTTGCCCGCAGCGGGTTGGCCGCCAAATTCGGTCTGGCCTTGGCTAACGGGGTGGGCGTGATTGATTCTGATTACCGCGGGGAAATTCAGGTTTTAGTTGTTAATCAAGGGCGGGAGAGCGTGATTATACACAGTGGGGAGCGTATTGCCCAAATGCTCTTTATCCCAGTCTGGCACGCGCGTTTGTCTGAGGCAGCTTCCCTAAACGATACCGGGCGGGGGACGGGGGGCTTCGGCTCGACGGGGGTGTAGTAGTTCTAATGCTTGCCCTTTCCTCATACAATCCTTTAAGGGATAATTCCTGTAGTACGGGATCATTCCTGTGGGAGGGTAGGGAATGCAGGCAGTTTGGTTAATATTACTGGCGTTAGGGATTGCAGTTTCTGTTAAAGAACGGAAATATTATCTTATGTGGCGCTCGAAGAGCACGCAAAGTCCGCTTTCAACTGCTTTGGCTCAGTTAGTGGGAACGGCTGGCGGGATTTATTTGTCTTTAGAGCTTTTATTTACATTTCTTAAACTTCCGGAAGACTGGTGGAGTTCTTCCGTTTTTATGGTGGAACCGCTGGCTGCCGCGTCCCTGGTGCTGGCGATCGTTCAGCCGTTCGCGCTTAAGCTGTGGCGAAATGTTCACAAGTAAGGGGGGGAAGAGATGCTTCTGAGTGAGTTGGCGGGGAAAGAAATTATTAATTTATATGATGGAGCTAAGTTAGGACTGGTGGGAGATGCGGATCTAGCTTTAGCCCCAAGCGGGCACATTGAGGCAATCATTCTTACTTCCCGCTCCGGGTTTTCAGGGTTTTTCAGCAGTATGAGCGAACGTGACCGAGATATCCTGGTGATCCCTTGGCAGGCAGTGAAGAAAGTCGGTTCTGAGGTAATAATTGTAGATTTACAGAATAAATCCGAGAAAATGCGAAAATATTCAGTTTGACAGGGCTTTCCTGCTTTAATACAATAGTGAGAAAGACACTTAACCCCGAATGCTTGGTGCAAGCGGGGTTTTTGCCTTATCACCGCAGGAGGGGTTCTGGTTTGAAAAAAATTCGCGTATTTGTGTCAGGGGCCTGTGGCAAAATGGGCCAGGAAGTTGTAAGGACAGTACTACAGCAAGAAGATATGGTGTTGGCGGGGGCGGCGGATGCCCGGAATCAGGGCATGGATATCGGACATGTCATAGGCTCCCCGCGGGTAGGAGTTGATGTAAGCGGACCCCTGGAAGTTTCAATGCTGATCGCTAGCGAAGCAGACGTGCTGATTGATTTTACTAATCCGCAGTCCGTATTTAAAAATGCGAAGACAGCGATTGCGAACGGAGTAGTTCCTGTAATCGGAACCACTGGCCTTGATGAAGCAGAGATTGAAGAAATTCGCAGCTTAGTGGGCAAAGAGAGGGTTGGGGCCGTTATTGTATCCAATTTCGCAATTGGCGCTATTCTGATGATGCGCTTTGCCCGCGAAGCTGCTAAATATTTTCCTCATGTGGATATTATTGAGCTTCACCACGACCAAAAATTAGATGCGCCCTCAGGTACGGCCTTGAAAACGGTGGATTGGATTATGGAAACGCGCGCACCGATGATGCAAGGGCATCCCAATGAATATGAAAAAGTTCCCGGTGCCCGCGGGGCTGATGTGAATGGTATTCATATTCATTCTGTGCGTCTGCCTGGACTGATCGCCCATCAAGAAAATATTTTCGGAGGGTTGGGGCAGGCTTTGACAATCCGCCATGATGCTTTTTCCCGTGAGACTTATATGCCAGGTATCATGTTAGCAGTACGCAAGGCCTTAGGTTTAACAGAAATGGTAATTGGACTTGAGAATTTTCTCGATTAGGAACTTGACTCGCGGAACCGCATTCTTTCATCCCTCATATACTGGATAGTAGTCAATGGGACGCTGTCTCAAAGGGGGCATAAAGATGAGTGCGGGTCTGAAAGGAATTCGTGTGGCCGTAATAGGGGGGGATGATCGGGAACTGTATCTGATTCCTGAGCTACAAAAACAGGGGGCCTACATAGTCGGGGTCGGATTCGAAAAGGCAGCACCAATACCTGGAATGCAGCTGGCTTCTCTTAAGGAAGCAGTAAGCCAGGTTGATGTGCTTGTCTTTCCGATGTTCGGCACTGACGAACGTGGGGTTATTAAAGCCAAGTATGCAGATTCTCAAATCGTATTGAACAAGGAGATCCTTCAGGTAATCCCAGCGCGCGTGCCTCTATTCATAGGCTGGGCGCGTCCGGCCTTGAAGTCTGCCGCCGATATGATGGGAATCCGGATCGTAGAAACCGCAAATATGAACGAAACGGCGATTCTCAACTCGATTCCCTCAGCTGAGGGAGCAATTCAGATGGCGATGGAAAACACCAACATCACGATTCACAATAGTGAGAGCTTTGTTCTTGGTTTGGGACGGTGTGGTTGGACCATTGCCCGCATGTTGCACAGCATTGGGGCCCATGTCACAGGGGTTGCCCGCAAGGGCCCTGATCTGGCACGGGCTGCCGAAATGGGTTTTCGGGCGGTTCATTTTTCTGACCTTGAGGATGAGATTGGTCGCGCAGAGATCATATTTAACACGGTTCCTACCTTAATCTTGGATAGGGTGATGTTAGAAAGAGTGGCGCGAGATGCTGTCATCATTGATCTTGCTTCTATTCCGGGAGGGGTAGATTACGAGTATGCGCAAATGCTAGGCATCAAAGCCCTGCTGGCACCCGGACTCCCCGGTATTGTCGCTCCAAAAACGGCCGGTAAAATTCTTGCTCACGTGTACCCGCAACTTATTCTTCGCCAACTGACCACAGTGAAACCTTCGATGGAGACTTAAGTGGAGGTGCGAAGAGAATGCAGTTTGACGGGTTAAGAATAGGGTTTGCCTTAACGGGATCGCATTGTACTTTAAGCGAGATCACGCAGGTGATCCAGTACCTTGTGGATCAAGGGGCAGACGTAACCCCAATTATTTCATACGCGGTAGAGAGTATGGACACCAGGTTTGGCACGGCCGCAAACTGGAACAGCCAGGTGCAGG
The DNA here is from genome assembly GCF_054657415.1 of Paradesulfitobacterium aromaticivorans. NCBI lineage: Bacteria > Bacillati > Bacillota > Clostridia > Eubacteriales > Peptococcaceae > Paradesulfitobacterium > Paradesulfitobacterium aromaticivorans. The sequence continues at coordinate 2,238,915 of NZ_BAAHYT010000010.1, forward strand.
AAATCACCGGTAAGACTCCGATTCATACGATTCCGGATGCTGAGCCGGTAGGGCCTGAGAAAAAATTCGATTGCATGGTAATAGCCCCGTGCACAGGCAATACGCTTGCCAAACTGGCCAACGGTATTACGGATACTCCGGTGCTAATGGCCGCGAAAGCTCATCTCCGTAACCAAAGGCCGCTGGTCATAGCGATTTCAACCAATGACGGGCTGGGACTCAATGCCCGTAACATTGGCACACTTTTAATCACAAAAAATGTATATTTAGTTCCGTTTGGACAGGATAATCCGGTAAGCAAAGCGAATTCATTAGTAGCCCATATGAATAAAGTTCCGGAGACCGTTCTGTCAGCGTGTGAAGGCAAGCAAATTCAACCTGTTCTTTTAGACTATCAATAAATGAGCAAAAGAATCACTTAGCCTGGAAACTGGTGCCCTGCGCCTACGGCGGCAAGGCACCGTTTTCACTAACCAATATACTTATTAAGGGGTGCAAAGAATGCCTAATGTAGCAATTGTAGGGGCAACAGGTGCAGTAGGACAAGAGTTCTTAAAGATTTTAGCAGAAAGAAACTTTCCGGTTGATGAACTTCGCTTATTGGCGACAAAGCGCTCTGCCGGTAAGAGTGTGTCCTGGCAAGGCCGGGAGTTGCCGGTTCAGGAAACTACTCATGACAGTTTCAAAGGGATTGACATTGCTCTTTTTGCGGGGGGGTCGGCCAGTACTGAGTATGCTCGTTCTGCAGTCGAGAGCGGTGCAATTGTAATCGACAACAGCAGCGCCTTCCGTCTTGACCCGGAAGTTCCGCTGGTTGTCCCGGAGGTTAACCCGGAAGATGTACGCGGGCATAAGGGGATTATTGCCAATCCCAACTGTTCCACGATTATTATGGTCGTAGCTCTTAAGCCAATTTTTGAGCTAGCTGGAATTCGGCGGGTGGTTGTTTCCACTTATCAAGCGGTTTCCGGAGCTGGCCGGGAAGGGATGGAGGAGCTAGAAGGACAATTGCGCTCCTGGACCAAAGGCGAAGAACTTGTATCTCAGGCTTTCCCTTACCAGATTGCTTTCAATCTCATTCCAAGAATTGATGTCTTCCAGGAAGGAGACTACACGAAAGAGGAATGGAAGATGGTCAAGGAAACGCAAAAGATATTCCATGTTCCGGACATGGCAATTACCGTAACGACGGTCAGGGTACCTGTGCTGCGCAGTCATTCCGAGTCCATTAACATAGAGACGGAGCGTAAAGTTTCGGTAGTAGAAATAAAAGAAGCTTTATGTAAGGCTAAGGGAGTTGTGGTAGTGGATAACCCGGCAGAAGATCGTTATCCGATGCCGTGGTTTAGCGCTGACACGGATGAAGTGTATGTCGGACGAATCCGAGAAGATTTTTCGATCGAGAAAGGCTTAAATCTCTGGGTCGTTGGAGACCAGATCCGTAAAGGCGCTGCTACCAACGCTGTGCAAATCGCCGAGCTTCTGTTGTGATAGCGTGGCTTGTAGTTTTCAGGAATCCTAAAGATTATCCGGGAGGGGTAAGGAGTTGCGTATTTTAGTACAGAAATTTGGCGGGACTTCGGTGGCCACGGCGGAGCGCCGGACTCAAGTTGCAGGCAAGGTTTCGGAAGCTGTTACCGAGGGCTACTCGCCGGTAGTTGTAGTATCGGCCATCGGGCGAACTGGTGATCCCTATGCGACAGATACTTTAATAAGCCTTGTCAAAGGGATTTTTCCTGAACTGCCAAAACGGGAACTCGATCTCTTAATGAGCTGTGGTGAACTGATTTCCGGTGTAGTAACTGTGAGCACCCTGCACAGTTTGGGCTTTGACGCTGTGCTTTTGACCGGAGCCCAAGCTGGAATTATAACGAATGGGACTTTTGGAGATGCCAGGATTATCCGGGTCGAGCCGGATATTATCCTGAAACATTTAGAGGACGGTAAAATTGTCGTTGTTACCGGCTTCCAAGGTGTCACGGAAGATGGGCAGGTCACAACCTTGGGGCGGGGAGGAAGCGACACTACTGCTGCTGCTTTAGGGGTTGCCCTTAATGCCGAGGCAATTGATATTTATACTGATGTTGACGGAATTATGACCGCAGACCCCCGCATTGTGGAGGATGCGAAAATACTGGATGTTATTACCTATAACGAAATTTGCCAGCTAGCTCATCAGGGGGCCAAAGTAATTCATCCACGGGCTGTGGAAATTGCGATGCAGCGCAATATCCCCTTGCGGATTAAGTCCACTTTTTCTGATGCGCCGGGAACACTGGTGACCAATATGCAGCCTGACATGGGTGTAGGTACAGATATTGTGAGCGACCGTTTGATTGCCGGGATTGCCCATACTCCTAATGTAACGCAAATCCGGGTAACTACGGTTGATGTGCCTGATGTCCGCCAGGCAGATAAGAAAATTTTTAAGGCCATGGCGTTGGCTGATATTAGCGTTGATTTCATCAGTGTGCAACCTGAGGCTGTTTTGTATACCGTGCGCGATGATATCGCAGATAAAGCGATTAAAATCTTACAGAACATGGGCTTCAGCCCGGAGATAGTACGGGGGTGTGCCAAAGTCTCCATCGTGGGAGCAGGGATTGCGGGGGTGCCCGGGGTCATGGCTGATATGGTGGAATCATTGTCCGAAGCTGGAGTAACTATTCTGCAATCGGCGGATTCTCATACCACGATTTGGGTTCTGGTGCACAAAGAAGATATGGTGGCGGCAGTGCAGGCGCTGCATAAAAGGTTTAATCTAGGGGTATAGGTGAGGGATGCAAAGTTTCCATGCGTAACTCGATATCGTTTAGGCAAAGTTAGGATGAGAGAAGGAAGGATGAGTATCATGGGTTTCGGACGGATTTTGACTGCGATGGTTACACCCTTGAACGATCAGTTGGAAGTGGACTTTGAACAGGCCAAACGCCTAGCCCAGTACTTGGTTAAGCACGGTTCAGATGGGATAGTGGTCTGCGGTACGACCGGAGAGTCGCCAACAGTGACTGATGACGAAAAAGTCCAGCTCTTCCGTGTTGTCAAAGAAGCGGTGGGGCCGATGCACATTGTTCTTGCCAATGTCGGGTCTAACTCTACACAAGCAAGTATTGACATGGCGCGGCGGGCAGTCGAGACCAAAGTTGACGGAATAATGGCAGTAGTGCCTTATTATAACAAGCCTTCACAAGAAGGACTCTATAGGCACTTCAAAGCCATAGCCGAGGCCACACCATTACCGCTTCTGCTTTATAATGTTCCTAGCCGGACTTCATGCAATCTCTTACCTAACACTGTAAAAAGACTGGCGCAGATTTCCAATATTGTGGCACTTAAGGAAGCTGCAGGCTCTTTAGATCAAGTGAGTGAATTAAAAAGGATTTTACCGGAAAATTTTAATGTATACAGTGGGGAAGACTCCCTTACTTTGCCCATGCTGGCCTTGGGGTGCAACGGAGTGGTTAGTGTGGCCTCCCATGTCATCGGCGATGAAATGAAGCAGATGCTCGATGCCTGGTTTGCAGGTGATTCTGCTCTCGCTATGAAATGGCACCTTAAGCTCTACCCAATGTTTAAAGGACTGTTTATCACCACCAATCCTGTTCCGGTGAAGGCGATGGTTAACATGATCGGAATCAAAGTTGGCGGAGTGCGCCCGCCTTTAGCAGAAGCGACAGAGGAAGAGCTTAAGTTCCTAGAAGAGCTGCTCTTCCAGGTAAAGCCTGAGGAGAAGGCTCTGGCAGCTTTGTCCTCTACGCGCGGAAGTGTTTAATCAAACTTGCATCGCGATAATGTAAAAACTTTATTTTGAAAAACACATTCTAAAGTGAAATAAAAAGTAACGCGGCTAAGGGGTGTCCCTTTGGCCGCGTTTTCATATAACGAATGAGTTATTCAATTTGAAGTGATCCTAATTCTCGTTATCAAGAGTAAATTCCCAACCACAATAAAAGTCCCGTTTTTCGGGGTCGGGCGGACATGCCAGACAGCGTGTTTTAATGCGAGAGTCGATAGTCTGAGCGAAAAGGGAGTATTCCACTTCCCCAACCGGTTTGCACGGGAAGTCTGGCATGTTCTTGCTCCTGCGGGCCGCCTGCACACGGCACTCATTCATACGAAAGATAAGTGTGCGCTCATCAGGCCTAATTGTTTGCTGCTGATTAATAAATGCATAGAGACGGAATTCCAATGCCCGTGCGAGTGCGTCCAAGCCTCCGTGCTCCGGAAGCTGCAGAAAATCTATAATCCGTTTGGCTTCAATGATCGTAAAAGTGCGCCAGGCTTCTATATCATGGTGAATAGCTTCTTTCATTCCGCGGTCTCTTTCAATCGATTGAAACCAAAGACCATCGTGTGCCAGCCAGCGCCTGGCAAAGTCTCCAAGTAGCGCTAAGGACTGTTCCCTGCTTAAATCCTCTTTAGAATTCAACATCCTTTCCCTTCCTCCTTTGATCCTTAATTTAACATCTTGGACTGCTTAATGTTAATAGAGTAAAAGTTTTTAGTATTTTCTGAGATTCTCTCTCAAAACGAAAAATTCCTGCTAAAAAGTCAGAAAGTCATCGTAGACTCGATGACTTTCTGACTTTTACTTCCCGGATCTTAATTCAAATATAAAGGCAACTGGATTACTAGCCCTATTTTTCCGACTCATAGAATGCACATTCCGCTTCCGAGTTTAGCAGACTTGAAGTAACACTTAAAGTTTCCAGTTGACAACGCCCGTCACCGTTATGGCGACATTGGGTTGCAGAACATACTACATCAGTCATCCGGATACCTCCTTGAATTTTTTGGACTCTGTCCAAACTAGAATGCGCAAACTTAGGAAAATTATTCATAACTGAGGTAAAATGTTCCTTAATTTCTTTCTGAATCGGTTAGTCTAGGTTAAGCTTGCAAGCATTGCCAATCTCGATTATAATAGTTTTAGAAGTTTGTGTGCGGCGACTTTCCTAAGATGCTTGCGGAATGTGGACAACACCGTGGTCGTTGTGTTTGTTCAGCATTTCGGCTATTTTTGTGTTCGGTTTTTAGCGTCAAAGATTTAGGGGACTAATCTGTCTCTTTGCGGAAACGGAAGCACTAGGACTTTTCAAAAGTAAAATTTTTACGGAGGTGTAAATATTTGCCAAAAGAGCATAAAGTACAAATAATTCCCCTGGGTGGGTTGGGGGAGATCGGCAAGAACATGACGGTGATTCGCTATGATAATCAGATGTTGCTTGTTGACGCCGGATTAGCATTTCCCGAGGATGAAATGCTTGGCATAGATATAGTTATCCCAGATTATTCCTACCTGATTGAGCATAAGGAAATGCTTCAGGGGATATTAGTAACTCACGGACATGAAGATCACATAGGGTCTCTGCCTTATTTGTTACGTGATCTAAATGTACCCATTTTTTCCACACGCCTAACCTTAGGACTTATCCAATCGAAGTTAAAAGAAAGTAATCTTAATAATATTAAAGCAACCGTAGTTCAGCCCCGTGAAGTTATCAAATTAGGGGTATTCAGAGTTGAGTTTATCCGGGTTAACCATAGTATTCCGGATGCGCTTGGGGTGGCTATCCATACTCCCTTGGGTACGATAGTGCATACGGGGGATTTCAAAGTAGACCACACGCCCGTGAGCGGAGACATGTTGGATATTCATAAATTTGCCGAGCTTGGGGATAAAGGCGTGCTCTGCCTTTTATCCGACAGCACTAACGTGGAGCGTCCGGGCTTTACCATGTCGGAAAGCCGGGTAGGGCAGACGTTTGACGAGACCTTTCGCAATGCTAAGGACAGAATTATCCTAGCAAGTTTTGCGTCTAACGTCCACCGCATACAACAGGCAATTACCGCAGCCTATAAAACTAATCGCAAGGTAGCGATAGTTGGGCGGAGTATGGTTAATGTTGTAAACATTGCGGATGAATTAGGATATCTGGATATTCCTGAAGGTACGCTGATTGATGTAGATGAAATTATAAATCTTCCTGGCAGCCAAGCCTGTATCTTGACTACCGGCAGCCAGGGTGAGCCAATGTCAGCTTTAACCCGGATGGCAATGAACGACCACCGCCGGGTTGAAATTCAGCCAGGAGACACTGTTATAATTTCGGCTAGCCCAATCCCAGGGAACGAAAAATCTGTAGCACGTACGATTGACCATCTTTTCAAACAAGGTGCCAATGTTATCTATGAATCTGTTTCGGGTATGCATGTCTCAGGGCATGCCAGCCAGGAAGAACTAAAGCTAATGCTCAATATGGTACGACCGCAGTATTTCATCCCGGTACACGGCGAGTATCGGATGTTAATCAAACACGCCCAATTAGCGGAACAACTTGGCATTGCTAGGGAGAATATTTTTGTCGCGGAAAATGGCAGTGTGATTGAATTTACGCGCCATGGTGCTACACTGGTAGGTAAGGTAGCGGCAGGAAATGTGTTGATTGATGGTTTGGGTATCGGTGACGTAGGCAATATCGTTTTACGTGACCGCAAACAACTGTCTCAAGATGGAATCCTTATTGTTGTGATGACAATAAGCAGGTCAACCGGTGCAATTGTTGCCGGGCCGGATGTTGTGACACGTGGTTTTGTGTATGTGCGTGAGTCGGAGTCTATGTTGGATGAAGCAAAAGAAAGAGTTAGACAGACAATGGCCCGCCTGCGCGAAAACAGAGTTACAGAATGGGCAGTGCTCAAGAGCCAGATCAGGGATGCTCTCAGCAAGCATTTTTATGAAAAAACTAGGCGTCGCCCTATGATTTTGCCTATTATTCAAGAAATAGATTAAGTCTTGTTATTCGCTGAAACGGTGCGTTGTTTCTTCAGTGTTTTAGTTTTTGACTATTAAAAGTCTCTTTTAGGGAATTACCCTAAAAGAGACTTTTTACTATGAGGCTTCACCCAATGGTACTGCCGCAAACCTGTTAAAGTCAAAAGAATAGAAACTATCGATATAGAGAGTAAAACTTTAATTATTCGTATAAAATTAAAATATAGAGCTAAATATAGGATTTGAGGAAGTAATAAGATGAATTTAAGAGGTGTTGACAATCCTATAAAAGTAGTGCTATTATAACCTCATCTTTGACAGTTAAAAACTATAAAAAGCTTGAAAGCCCTGTATTTGCAAGGTGTTCAAGCTTTTTTTGTATTTTAAAAAAGTGAGTAATTTTTTTATTTCTTAGTCGTGCTTAGAATTTTTTTCATCTGTGTCTTTTTTATAATCTCGAAATCTGTTCGAAAGCAGAAAGATTCATGCAGAGCATCTGTAAAATCAGTTCTTGTGTAGGTCGGTATATATCCCTCGCCCTTGATCTCATAGAAATTCATTTCTCTCAATCCGTTGACGATTTCACTGCATGTAAACTTATTTCCTAGTTTCTTTTCCAATAATCGATAAATGATGAGGGCCATAAAGCAGGTAGTAAAATGTGCTTTAATTCTATCTTCGCGACTTAAGTACACTGGTCGGGCTTTAAACTCGCTTTTCATGATCCGGAAACATTCTTCAATCTCCCAGCGCCGCTGGTTAATTCGGATGATTTCCTGAGCACTACCTTCGAGGTTCGTGCAAACGGCATAAAATCCGTCATAGGCTTCTTCGGCAACGATGGTTTCGTTATTTAAGGCATAGAGTTCATTGTCGGCTATTTCGCCATCAGACGTACAGCTGGTTTTCTTGATAAAACGTTTATAGTCGTTCTGATTGCTTTTTGAAATTTTAGTCGGATTCGAATCAAGTAATTTCTGAGCACGTTCGATTTGTGAATTACGAATTTGACGTTGATAGTTTTTATACTTGATGGAGTAAGTGACAATAAGTTTTTGTTCTAGGCCATTTTCTTTAATCCAGCGTTCTTTGAAGAAGCATTTGTCTTTATAGGTTTCCTCGTCAAGCTGGGCGATATCATAAGTTTTATCATGATCTGCAAGATGCCAGTCTTTTGAATCAAGAGACCATTCTTTTAAATGCTTTTTTAGTTTTTTAATCGATTGGGTCGTGATAAATGTGCGTTCGCCTTCGTTGTTGAACCTTCTGTTCTTTTCAGAAGCCAGTCCGGCATCTGTACAGACAACAAATTTGGAAAGTTTAAAATCGGAAAGTATTTTTTGCTCTAAGGGTTTAAGCGTAATCTGTTCATTCGTGTTGCCGCTGTTGAGATTAAAAGCAAGAGGAATACCGTCTCCATCCATGAACAGACCCATTTGGATGATAGGGTTCGGTCGGTGTTCTTTTGAAGCGCCATACTGTTTAAGGCCTTCTTCTTGCTCGATTTCAAAGAAATAATTGGTACAGTCATAATAGAGAATACCCGTGTTTCTCTTTGAAATTTTGAGGCTGTTGCTATAAAGAGAAGACTGAATGAAGTCCATTTCTTTGGAAATGACTTCAAGTGCTCTGTACACATGCTGCAATTCAAAGTCAGTTTGTTCAATGAACTTTGAGGAATGCTTGTAGGTAGCGAGTTTGGAAGAAGGAAAAAGGATCCGTCCGTAAAGGAGCCGTGACAGTATAGCATTCAGATCAAAAAAGAACTTATACTTTTTTGATATCTCAGCGGAAACCTTATGAAGATTGAGTTCGTGATAGATCTGCTGGAGAAAAAGATAACCACCGTTGAAGAAGTGTTGTTGATCCTTGGAGATTACTTTAGATGGAGAGTATTTAACGATGACTTCTCGCGATTGCTCTTTCTCTTTTTTGTTAAGGTCTTCTATGTATGATTTAGCCCATTCAATAGGATCTCGCCCATTTAGTTTTTGCTGTAATTCAGCAAGCGTCCCTAACTTTTCAACAACTTTTGTGGAACGCCTACCGTTCTCGTAAATAGATTGTATGACATAAAGCGAAGTAGCATTTTTAGACTTGGATATACTAAGTCGCATAGTAACAATCTCCTCCAATCCCTTACATTATAACACATTACGCTAAATTACGCACTAAGGATTGGAGAAAATTTGACATTTTTCCAATAAAAAAAGCCCTGTTTTCAAGGCTTGTAGAAATTTCTATATAAGCGCAAGTG